>OZ220467.1:0-2386527 GCA_965116075.1 Thermodesulfobacteriota bacterium | reverse complement strand
AGGGTTCGATGATAGTTAATTCATCTCAAGGTGGAGGAAGCAAGGACACTTGGGTTCTCGCCCCTCCGCGGGATAGAAGAAATTTAGGAGGAAGAAAATCCTAAGCCGCGTCGCAGAATCAATCTACTGGATGAGCCGTTACGCAGAGCGCGCGGGAAACACTGCAAGGCTCATAAGCGTGAATTTGAGTCTCGCGATTGACACGCACAACTCTTTGGAACAGGAGTGGGACCCGATAATCAGCGTTACCGGAGAAATGGACCGTTTTAGGTCTACTCACCAAGAAGTCACCCAGGATAAAGTTCTTCACTTTATGGTGCTTGATCCTAATAACCCCAACTCTATACTGTCCTGCGTGAACCGAGCTCGTGAGAACGCAAGATCGGTAAGAGAAACGATTTCTTCAGAAATGTGGCTTTTACTGAACCGCTTTTACCACAGGCTCAACAAACCAGACGCCCTAGAAAAGTTGCTTGACAATCCGTCCAAATTCTGTGAAGTTGCCAAGGTTCAAAGCCTGCTTTTTCACGGTTCCGCCTACGTAAGCATATCCCACGGAGAAGGGTGGCACTTTTCTGAGTTAGGAAAACAGATAGAAAGAGCGGATAACACGTCAAGAATTCTTGACGTGAAGTATTACACTTTGCTTCCCACAGTCGACATGATAGGGTCATACATAGACAACATGCAATGGATAGCACTTCTCAAGTCCGCAAGCGCGCTTGAAACCTACAAGGCCAAGCATCAACAGATTTCAGTCGATAAAGTGCTAAACTTTCTTATTCTGGATAATCACTTTCCTCGTTCTATAATTTACTGTATTGAGAAAGCGGATAAGTCTCTTCACTTCATATCTAGTAGTTCTACAGGCTCTTACAACAACAAGAGCGAAAAGAAACTAGGCAAGGTATTCTCAGATTTGTGCTTTACGAGCGTACAAGAAATAATAGATTGCGGAATGCACGAATATCTAAATTCTTTCCAGTCCCACATGAATGAAGTTGGAAATTACATATATAACGATTACTTCAGTTATACCATGCAAAGCAACCCTCTTGGGGATTTTGATGGTCCCTGAGGAAGAATGAACTGATGACTTTCTGTGTTGGAATGAGACTCAAAGAGGGGATTATCGGTCTTGCCGATACCCTCATAATAACTGGGAACGAGGCGATAAGGGCAAAAAAAGTTACCACGCACTCGGTAGGTGAGAACTCATTTTTTCTTATGACCTCAGGACTTCGCTCCGCAAGAGACAAGACCATCACCTATCTTGATGAAGCGCTTGCGCACGCAGATGAACAGATTGATTGTCTTTACAAAGCAGTGAACCTTTTTTCACATCAACTTCGCAGAGTAAAACAAGAAGATGGCGAAGCGCTTGAAGAGTCAGGTCTTACTTTTAACGTGTATTCCATAATAGGAGGGCAGTTCGAACACGATTCCGAACCACAGCTTTTTCTCGTTTACCCGCAAGGTAACTGGATAAATGTGGGAATCAGGTCTCCCTACGTTATTATAGGAGAATCGAAATACGGAAAACCAATCATAAAAAGAACCCTTAAATACGATACCGGTCTTGAGACCGCATTGCGGATCGCATATTTGGCATTTGACTCAAGCAGAATAAATGCGATAGATGTGGATTTTCCCATAGATATAGTTCTGTGTAAACATGGTTCATACAGCATAGAGCAATATGTTTTCAACGAAAATGAACTCTCTGACATATCGCAGTGGTGGCAAGAAAGTCTTCGCAGGTCAGTTGAGGATATGCCCGCCGAATGGGTGAAAGAGATTCTTGATGGAAAGTCTCAAGATGCTCCTTAGAATAGACCACAACACTACTTACTCTTACGAAAAAGAAGTCGTACTCGCGCCACATATCATAAGGCTTTATCCAAAGACGGACTGTACGCAGAAAACCCGCTTTTTCTCTTTACAAACAGACCCAGAAGAAACCGGAAGGAGTATAAATTCCGACCTTGATGGGAATACCACGGTAACCCTCTGGTTTTCAGGAAAGTACGAGCGACTAACGATGCAGACTCAATGTGTGGTAGAAACGCTCAGAGGAAATCCTTTTGATTTCATAATCTCTGATGTAAAGTTTCTGAACCTTCCGATGAAGTACCCAGACATGCTGAGACCTACCTTAGCTCCCTATCTAGTGGTAGATCCACAGACCTGCAGGGAAGTTTCAGAACTCAGAGAATCTGTGCTTGCTGAAACGGACGCGAAAACTCTTGATTTTCTCCTTGCTCTCTGCGAACGTATCCGTAGGGGATTTACTTACTTAATTAGGGAAAACGGAGATCCTTGGCCAGTGGAAAGGACTCTTGAAGAAAAAAAAGGATCATGTAGAGATCTTGTTGCGTTATTTATAAGCGTTTGCAGGTCCACGGGACTTGCCTGTAGACACGTAAGCGGCTATACGTTTAACGAAGATCAAGATTTTGCGCACAATCTCCACGCTTGGGCTGAAGTCTATGTTCCCGGAGGAGGGTGGAGAGGGTATGACCCATCCGCCGGTCTTGCGGTGGCAAACCACCATGTCACCCTTGCAACGGGAGCGGAGCATGAGTTGATTTCTCCAGTGTCGGGCAGTTTCTATGCAGACAGAGTGGCGACACGCCTTGAGTTCTCGGTGAATATAAGTGAAGATGCGTACCGGTTGGAGTGATTGGCTTTTTAGCCATTGCTACGGAATGAAAAATTCTTGTTTTGGAGTACTAAGCAGAAAATATATGGCAAAAGTACCTAGAGTAAGCGATAAGAAGATGACAAGTGTGAGAAGCACCGACTTGAGGTACTTAGGAGGATTGGATTGGCTCAGGGAGTCTGCGATTTTCAATACAATCCATCGGTAATCTTCAAGTTCTGATTCTTGATAATTCCTAGTTATGTCTTTTGTCAATAACTCTATGTGAGTTTCGCTCTGCCTGCGCATTTCTTCTAGTCCTTTCTGCACAGCAAGACTTGTGTTATCCCAGAAATCTTCTATTGCTTTTATAACTTCATTTTGCTTAATAGATCTGTTTGCGCTCAGAAGTTTTGATACTTCTTTTGCAAGATTACTTTGCCACGCGCCATCGTCCAATTTGTATTCAGATTGTCTAACTAAGGATGCTATTTCAATCCCCGCTGTTATAGGTTTTCCTAAAGCGTTGATTGGAGAAAAGTCTTTGGTGAAGTTATCTAGCAGGTTTAATGGTAGCAGATGTCTATTGATATTTGCGATAGGTAAGCTCTCTTTGTCCGCTTTCTGTGATGTCGTTTTGAAAGACACCCCTGCTCCCATTGCCTCAAGTTTTTTCTGGCCAGTTATAAAGGCTATTTCTGGGTCAAAAGACAATATCTCATAACAGTCTTTATCTCCTGTAGCAGAGAATTGCAACTTTAATGCTGATGGTAGGGCTTTTTGCCACTGTAAAATCAGATTTTCTATGTCCTTAGATATCGTTTCTCCGCTTTTCTTCAAAGTTCTTTCAATTTTTGAAGCGATAAGATGTCCAACATAATTACCGATCTCTCTCCGCGCCTGTTCTTCGTCTCTAAAACTGTATTCGATAAAAGTTGCGAGATAGGTCTCAGATGTCATTGTTTCGTAGCAGTTATCCATGAATTTCAATTCAAAAGACTTTTTCTCCGCGCAGTATTTTATAAATTCTTCAAACTGGGTGATTATATGCTCTGATTCTTTTCGGAACCGATCAACGCAACTTTTCATCTCACTGATTCTACGCTCTCTTGTTTTCTCAGAAGACAAAAGCGCTCCTGCTATCTGAATATTCGTATCTAGGACTCTGTTTAATCGCATAAATCCACATTCAATATAGTTCTGCGCCTGTTCTTTTTTACTTTCCAAAAGATATCTGGCGAGGTCGGTGATTTTACTTAGAGTCTCTTTTCTCAGATAACTGTCTTCGCGCAAGAAAGGCTGTATCTTTTCCGCTAATTCTTTTTTTTCTGGAATAGATTCTATGTATTCGTGTTCTTGTAGAAATTCAAACGCAAGTTTGTTTAACTGATTGCTGTTGGTCTCCACAATCTGTCTAGAAACTTCCTTTGTTTTTTCGGTTTCGTATTTAGGGCAATGTGATTGTACTAGAAGAATATGATCCAAAGGTCTCTGTGGATTAAACGGAGGACATCTGCGTAAAATGTTTTCAAATAGACTAAGGTCTTCTTGCTGTAAAAAGTGGGAGTGTGGAGAAAGTAGGATCGCTCCATCGGCAAACTCAACAGATCTAAGCGCCCCTTCTGATGTAGCTGGAGCCTCCATAAGCCATACATGGCGAGTAATGTCGGTTCGCGTGAAGATCACAACAAAATGCGTAGCGGATATTTTTTTAGAATCTAGGGAGTTGGTTACATCAAAATCTCCCTGCCAGACGAGGTTTTTTTTTACATGATCCTCATCGTTTATCATATTTGGGTTGAAGTTCTTTCCGAAAAACGCGACTACTGAGGAAATAAAGGATGGACGATCCTCTATATTTCCGGTCAGAACTATGAGGTTCACGATTTTTTCTGATAACAATATTTCTTTATCAGTGATTGTGTTTATAAGAAAAGATTTGCCTGATTTGTGATTACCAAAGAAACCGATTATCGGTTTTCTTCGGATTGATTTGAAGAATCTCTCTGTCTCATTAAACGATTCAAGTAATCTGAGAGATGAAAGGATATCGCTATTAATAGAAGAAAGTCTTGACTTCAGATTTGCAAGTTTATTGAGTCCATCGTCAACTTGTTCAAACACTATATTTTTACTTTTTCCGAGAGGAATAGCGGCTTACCAATCCCATTTCAGTGTAGATGTTTGAAAGTAGATTTTACCGTTATAAGGAAAAAATAACAAAGCGCATGGATAAGGCGACTGCTGTGCGCATTGGTTTGTAATAAAAACCCGGATTGTTATCATATATTGCTTTATTTTTCCGAAAAGGAGTTCTTCATGCTTGATGTGGGAATCAGGGCACAGACCCTCGTCGAGGCGCTTCCCTACATAAAAAAATTCCGTGGGAAAACCGTTGTGGTCAAATACGGGGGAAGTATAGGTACGGAGGACCTTGCGAATTTCACGCAGGATATAGTGCTTATGAAGTATGTGGGAATAAAACCCGTGGTTGTACACGGAGGAGGTCCGCAGATACAGGATCATCTAGACAGATTAGGGATAAAATCGGATTTCGTCGCAGGACTACGAGTTACTGACGAGAAAATTATGCAAGTGGTGGAAATGGTGCTAGTGGGAAAGATAAACCAGCAGATCGTATCGTCTATAAACGAGCATGAAATAGACACGGTGGGGCTTTCAGGAAAAGAGGCTAAGCTTATAAAAGCAAAAAAACTTGATATAAGCAGATTCGCTCGGGAACACGAGGTAGACATTCCCCACAACTCCGATTTGGGATATGTGGGGGAGGTAGTGAAGGTAACCCCGGACATAATCAGAGTGCTTGAATCAAACGGGGTGATTCCTGTAATAGCCCCGATTGGCGCTGGAAGCGACGGAACCACGTACAACATAAATGCTGATCATGTGGCAGGCATGGTTGCGGGAGCGCTAGATGCCGCAAAACTGATATTTCTGACAAACGTTAAAGGTATTCTTGATGATAAGGGTGAACTTATATCGTCTATAACGAAAAAAGAGATAGAAAATCTTGTTAGAAACTCAACTATAAGTAGGGGGATGATTCCCAAGGTTATATGTGCTGTTAAAGCATTGCAGGAAGGGGTAGGTAAGGTGCACATAATAAACGGAAAGATAAAAAGAGCTTTGATACTTGAGCTTTTGACCAATTCTGGAATCGGAACGGAAATAACTTTGTGATGTCTTCAAAGCTGGAGAGTGTGGCACCAAATCCCTTGATGAATACCTACAGCCGTATCCCCATCACTATGAAGAGGGGGAAGGGGTCTTGGCTTTGGGATGGCAAGGGTAGGAAGTATCTTGACTATACGACAGGAATAGCCGTAACTGTACTGGGCCATTGTCACCCCGAAGTTACAGAAGCGATAGCATCTCAGTGTAGTACGCTGGTTCACACATCAAACCTTTTTAACATAGAAAACCAGAACACCCTTGCCCAACTACTGATTTCAACATCCTTTGCCGACAAGATTTTTTTCTGCAACAGCGGAACCGAAGCAGTTGAAGGTTCAATAAAGCTTGCGAGAAAGTGGGGGTTAGCGCATGGCGGAAAATACGCTGTCATCTCAACTCTCGGCGCGTTTCACGGAAGGACTCTAGGAGCGCTCAGCGCCACGGGGTCAGAAAAATACAAAGAAGGGTTTTCCCCGCTTGTACGGGGGTTTCATTTCGCTCCTTACTCAGACGCAGATGCAATTGCCCGACTTATAACTGAGACTGAGCCTTGTGCTGTGATTCTTGAGCCTGTGCAGGGAGAAAACGGCGTCGTGGTTCCTCCTAAAGGATACCTCAGTAGAGTGAGGGATATTTGCAGGGAAAATGACGTTCTGCTTATACTTGACGAGATCCAGACAGGAATCGGGAGAACGGGGCGGTTTTTTGCGTGTGAGCACGAGGGAGTGGAGCCGGATATAATGGCTGTAGCTAAGTCTCTCGGTGGAGGAGTGCCGTGTGGGTCTGTTCTAGCGAAAGAAAATGTCGCAAGCCATTTCATTCCCGGAGCTCACGGAAGCACTTTTGGTGGCAACCCCCTTGCTTGCGCCGCCGCCTGCGCTGTGATAAAAACGGTTCTCAGAGAAGGACTTATTGAAAGGGCGGAAGAACTCGGAAACTTTTTTCTCGAAAAACTTGAGCAAATAAAAAGCAAATATCCAGAATATGTACGAGAGGTTAGAGGAATGGGGCTTATGCTTGGTCTTGAATTTAAGGATGAGAATTTTGCCCGTCGTTGTTTTTCAGTTTCTATCAGAAAAGGACTTTTGGTTATTCTCACCGTGGGGACGGTGTTCCGAATTCTGCCTCCGCTCAATACAAGCGAAGAAGAGATTGGTTTTGCTGTTACTGCTATAAACGAATCAATTGAGGAGGTTATTTCCGATGGGTAGGAATCTTCTTTCGGTCGCGGATATTAAAAAAAATGACATCGCATGGATGATAAGTCGTGCAGCCGAACTTAAAAAACTGAAGAAACACGGCAAAAAGCCTCAATCTCTTGCTGGAAAATCAGTTGGTCTTCTTTTTGAAAAGCAATCAACTAGAACTAGGCTTTCCTTCGAAGTCGCCCTCTACGATTTAGGAGCGCATGCTGTTTACATGAATCCAGACGACACTCAGCTTGGAAGGGGGGAGACTATGGTGGACACTGCCAAGGTTATATCGTCCTATCTTGACGGAATAATTATAAGGACTTACGGACAAGAAAAAGTGATTGAATTTGCGGAAAATTCAACCGTTCCTGTTATAAACGCGCTTACAGATCTTGAACACCCGACGCAGATAATCTCAGATCTTTTTTCTGTTTCCGAACAGGGAATAGATCCAGAAAATTTCAGACTCGCTTTTCTGGGAGATGGGAACAATATCGTAAACTCTTTTGTGGCCGCTTCTTCAGTAATGGGGTTTGATCTTTCAATTGCGGTACCTAGTGGTTATGAGCCCAACTCAGAAATTCTTCATCAATCTCTTGATCGCGGAAACTCCAAAATAGAAATTACCAATGATCCCGCAGAAGCGGTCAAATACGCGGACGTGATTTATACTGATGTTTGGGTGAGTATGGGTGAAGAGGAAAAAGTTACAGATGTCTTTATGCCTTTTCAGGTAAATGCCACTACTCTTGCGTCCTGCCGTAAGAGTCCTATTGTGATGCATTGTCTTCCCGCACATAGGGGGCAGGAGATAACAGATGAAGTGATGGATAACTCTTCATGTATCGCCTTTACTCAGTCAGAAAACAAACTTCACATGGCAAAAGCCGTGCTTGAGTTCTGTCTAGAAGTTAGCCAATAGAAATCATTCGGATTCATAAATAATTCAATTTCTTTTGTCCAAATGCATAATGCTTCCTTGAGATCTCCTAGTGTTTGGGACAATTGCTAAATTTCAGTTACATTTATACTAACCCAAGTTTAACATGTCCAAAAAATAAATGTTAAATATCAGTTGGTTAGATGCCATAAAAAATTGGTGTGGCACTACATTTTGTTACGGGAACTATTTTCTGCAAAAATAAGCGCACATTATACTACCGTCTTTTGCATTCCTCCCGCCGTGAAGTCAGCCCCCAATGCACCTAAAATTTCCTGCTGCTCTGACTCCGGTTGACTAGTCGTGCGCACATGTAGCGTTTTACCATCACGGCGACGAAGGGTCGAAGTGGTACGTCGTTGGTCCTCAAGAATATTGCGTAGCGTGTTCCAACTAGCTTGCTTACCAGCCAGACGTAACTTAGTACGGATAACCTGTACCAACTGATATGCTATCACTGTAATGAACAGATGCCCTTCGGCTCTAACCGATTTCCAGTGGAAAATCGGGCGTAACCCAAGTTCTGACTTCAGAGAACGGAATACCGCTTCTATATCAGTGAGAGTGAAGTAAGTTCGCCACAGTTTGGCTTCGTCCCAATCAGTTTCGTTGCTTCGCAGACAGTACACTCCAGGATCAGTGAGCATCGTGCCGCTCACCGGCTTGCGAGTAAAGCGTACTGCAGTAGCGTATTTACCACTGTCGTCAGTATCAACTTCCACCTTATAGTGTTGAGATATTCCTTGACTTTCTCCTTGCAGACGACCTATACTCTGCCATATCTTATCAATCCGTTTTACTGTGCGCGGTCGTGTAAGCTTTTCCGATAGAGCAGTCAGTCCTTCTTCAAACTTCTCGGTGAACCGCTTGCTGATGGATTCTTCCTTGGCCGCTCTGGATTCAGAGAAACAGTACAGTCTCACCTCTTTGCCGTCCTCTGAAAGTACTTTTTTTAGAATGACTCCATGATTTGATGCGGTCTCAAGACGTATAGCTCCCTCAGGGTCAAACTGACGATTACGTTCTCTGCTGACGACAACATACTTATAGCCTTGTTCTTGTAGCCACTGTACTCCGTCTTCGGTGGCAATCCCTCGGTCCATCACCACAAGGGCATTTGCGGGAGCGTCAAGTTGTTCCAGCATCTCAGATAATGTTTGATGCTCTCGTACATTACCTGCAAAGACTTTGAAGCGCCGAGTAAACCCGCTAGCGTCAACCACCATCCCCAAAGTGAGTAACGGACAGTCAGAACGTTTCTCCTTAGAGTGCCCGCGTTTTGCCTCTGCAATACCGTCTACACCTCCCTCAAAATAAGTATTGGTCAGGTCGTAGAGTGTGATCGTGGGACTCAGATCAAATAACTCCATCGCTCGTTCGAACAAATGACGTTCCAGGGTCTCACGGTGCGCCATTAACGCATCAGAAGCGCGATATAACTGCATTGCTCCCATCTTCTCAAACTCAACTCCTATCAACGCACCAAGCGCGCTACTTTTGGCTAACCAACGCCGAGTGGCTTGCTCAGAACCCGGCTCGGCCATACGCGCTACTATAGAACCTATGGCGGCATCGCGCAACGACGGAGTTAATTCCAATTCATTAAGTAACTGACGCAAACCAAGTTGGTCCATCGCCCACAGAGCTACGTTTTCTACTCCTACCGAACGGGGCCGAATCGTCTTCGTAGAGTTAACGTCAACGCACTGATAGTCGGGCTTTGAGTTCTTACTAGATCCCAGTTCGGTTGTGAAGCCAACGCGTCGTTTGGCCAACAATTGCGCAGTAATCTGTTGGGCATGAGATTCCAACTCAGAAGGTATCTCATAATCTAATAGGGAAGACTGACCAGAGAGAATTTGCTTGATTCGATAGCAAAGCAGGGACCAGTGTTTGGGATCAACATTAAAATTACTTCCTAGGTTGAGCAAAGTACGTTGCTTCACCTTTTTACCTATACGCTCGGAGCGTACGAGGCGGAAGGTGAAGAAATCATGGTCCTTTCTGGTTTTAGTGCGACGAATGAACATATATAGAGATATTATTACATTGTAAGATGTATGTCAAGGGGTAAAAAGCGTAGTATGGCACTACATTTACCTTTTAAAATTATAAATAAGGATATATCAGTGGGATACGGGCCTCCCTCATAGGAAAAAAGGCATAAATTAGCCGAATTTTAGTGGGTTTTGGATGTAAGCGTTCGTTCAAGGGGTGTTTATAGGGGGTTTGAGCGATTGAGGATTTGTCTCCAATTCCTGTGAAGCGGTCGTAGCCAAATGTCCTTTTTGGGTTTATCGCATCGGTTGTACCGGTCGTAGCGACCACGCCCCTGTGTAGTTCCAACCCGTATCCATCCAGATGCACGGTATACGGTGCCTGTATATGTCGGAATTTGTACAAACGTCTCAATAAGCACAGGTGTGAAGTTGTATCGTTGAGTCCACTCCTTGGGCAAGCGGCGACAGACTACCGAGAGTATGTGTGACCCAAGATTCGGTATCTGTATCCATGGAAGAATCAGGAATCTGGGGTTGTCGATAACCAGCGGTAAATTCTTTTCACGTTGCTCGGATGTCCATCCTATGAAGGTGTCACGCGGCGCAAGTCTCCATGCGGCGGTGGAGAACCCTAGCATGGCCAGCGGCGAACCGTGGCGGTCGCGCACTGCGTAGCGCATCTGAGCCCCGACTAATGTCTTATAACCTAAGTAGTGATAACGCGCTACAAACTCGTTCCATAGTTTGCCTTGCCTGGTGCCACTGACAACAGTGTGCACCTGCAGTGGACGGACTTCGTCAAGGGTCTTGGGAACCGGTAGCATAGGCGGTTCGGTGTCCACTCCAAAGACAATAGGCTTGGCTCGGGGCGACACTCGGGTGGGTGGCGGTAACTTGATGACGCCATCCCTATGCATGGATAGCATGGTAACTCTGGCCGTCATATCCTTGAGTCCGCCATCGGGCTTGTACCACCCAATAAGTCTGCAAAACTCTCTGGACAGAGCAGTCCGGTTGAGCCGCTCGGGCCCGGCTATCAAAGCGCGTAGCAGTTTCATCTCCGTAGCCGTGAACTCACGCCCGTAGTAGCGGCACTCAACCTCGTCGCTCATCTCTTGGCGCCAAAGTCGCGCAAACGTTGCTCACTCATTGACCATGGCAACCAAGGCGATAGATCTTCCGGGGGACTCCTGCCATCTTCCGCGCAGGCAGTCAACCACTCCTTTAGCCAACTAAGAATGTCAATACCATTCTTTGCGAGCGTACCCAGCACCGTGTATAGAATGGCTGATGTCCTTGCTCCCTCTAGACTGTCAGATCCAAAACTTATTTTACGGGCGAGGGCAGGGCCTCGCAGCGCGCTCTCCGCAATATTGTTATCCATGGGAACTTGGGGATGTTCAACGAACACGCTCAGCCCCTGACGATGATTGATAAGCGACTTAAGTGGCTTTCGCTCACGCGCATCTTCCACTAACTCGGACAATTCACTCTCGGCTTTGGCAAACATTGCGTCGCACGCTTCTTTCAGCTTTGCCTGCGCTCGTTCAAACTCTGGAGTATTACCTGAGAGGTAGTGATCACAACGCTGTTTGTTTAACTCATACATCTCTGCAATGCGTTTTATCCATTGTTCTCTCCATTGCTCAAGTTGCTCGTCTCCTGCAGCGCATTTTATAAAATCTCTTCGCATATGCGCCCAACAAAAACACAGTATCACTTTCTTATTGAGTTCTTTGAGGAAATCCCGAACCATCTTCTTATAGGAGCCGTAGCGGTCGCAGACCAGGAAAACACAATCAACGCTGTCCACGAATAGGACCTTCGCAACCTCAGAACTACGCGAACGGTCTATATAGTATAAGACCGAGTCTTTGCTCACAGATACCCACAGCCAAGCGCGTTGAGAACCTCCCATTTCTCTCAGTGACTGAATACGCCAACTAGTCTCGTCTGCATGACGCAATCTATCTTCGTTTTGATGGGCGAGAATCGCGTCATAGAGAGGCTCGAACAGAGTCCCCAAGCGCTTTGCGCTGTCCGCTAGAGTGCCTGCCGAAATCCCAAGCCCGTGGTCGCTAAACAATCTCGCTATCCCGCGGTAGGGCCTCAGATTACGGTAACGCTCGTATGTCAATAGAGCCCAGACACTGATCCCATATTGCGTACTATCAAACAGCCGCGCCGGCGCTGGCGCCGTCACATAGAGCGGAGATGACTCACAGTCGCATGCCCTACGATGACGGGATTTGTTGATCTTGCGCTTGTGCGCCTTGATCTTGATCTCATACATCTCCGAACTCCGCTTCCCATTGGCAACATACCGCTTTCCACAACTGGAACAGGTAAGTTCATCATCGGACGGATGCCACGACTCTTCTACCACCTCAATATCTGGTCGGGCTGTACGACCATGACCGGGCGCCCCGGGCTGTTGTCCTCGTCGTCGCCCCGAAGGTGGCCTCTTCTGCTTCTCACTACGTCTTCCGTACAACGAATTCGACAGAACCTTCCGGTTAGAAAGCAGGTTCTTGACCTGCTTCTTCATCTCTGCATTCTCATCCTTCAGCTCTATATTTTCATCCTTCAGGTTGCCATTCTCATCTCTCAAATCATCATTCTCATCCATCAAGTCGGCATTCTCATCTATCAAGTTAGCATTCTTATCTTTCAAGCTATCATTCTCATCTTTCAAGCTGTCATTCTCATCTTTCAGACTACCATTCTCCATCCGCAACGACACAATCGTGCTACGCTTGCGTCTATCTACACCAACCTCGTCTAGCAATGCTCTAAGTCGTTGTACTTCTTTGTCCAACGATAAAGCACTTTTCGCCACACGACTGATACGCTTTACTTCCTCATTTTTCGCGTCCAACTGAGTACGCGCTTTTTCCCAACAGGATTTATAATTCCCCGACTGTGATCGTTCCCGCGTCAATTCATGTTCTAACTCCTGATGTTTATGTTTTAACTCCTGATAAGCCGCTAGCAACTCTTCGTACGAAAACTTACAGTCTAACGAAGCGCATCCCGACGTAGTCGGCATGCAATTGATGCATCCAGCGTCATCTTTATCCAATAACCTGACAACCCCGATCTCTTTGTCGTGAACAATCATATGACCGATGATAACCGATCAATTAAAAAGTGACCAGCCTAAATGCAAAAAAATATTTAAGACGGGATTAACGAACGATTAATCAAGCAAACACCCCTTGAACGAACGCTTACTTTTGGATAAACTTGGGCTAAGTGATGTTTTAATAGTCAGTATAGTGACTATGGAAGGAAATTTTCGTATTTTACAGAGTTTGAAGCGTTTTACCAAAGCGAAGATTCTACATGTTGCGATATTTAAGGACCGCAGACCAAGCAACCACATCACTACCTTGACCAAATACTTACTCATTATGCAACAATACTAGATTTCAATTTTTTTTTGGGGGGGGGGGGGCAGATGAAACTACTATGTATAGTACTCACTTTAGTATTCCTGCTGTCTTTCCCCACGCATTACGGATTTTCTATCACGATTAAGCCTTTTTACGTTGACAATCTAGAAGAGGGATTTAAAAGCACAAGTGTTCTTTCCGATCAACAAAAACAAGATCTTTCCGCAAGAGGTAATAAGGCAAACACTTTAGGGGAACTTAGAAAAAACGCTCTTGAACACGCCTTCAGTATTATTGAAAAAAAGATCTCATCGAAAAACGACTCAGTAAGTGTTGAGGTCGAATTCTTTTCGTTTAACAGTTCGTCTGGCGAACGACCACCCATTGCTTCAACCTCATCTTTTCTTCTCCAAAAAAGTGGAATCTTTTATGCATGTGCTCTTGCCGAAGCAATTGACGCATTGCCGCCGCCATCAACGTGTGAAGGGCTTTTAACAAAGGATATGCATATAAAATTCAGTGAAACTTTTGATTTTTACTATGGTTTAGACGGAAACCCACCACCCAATTCTATTGATTTTGTTACAATTGTAATACACGAAGTGTTTCATGGATTAGGATTTCATTCTAGCCTGAAGGCGAACGGGTCCTTTTATCTTACAAGTTCTGACCAGACACCAGTGAAAACTATCTACCAGAAGCAGATATATTCAGAGAGTGATGATGGGTTTTTTCTCCAACTCACTGATGATGAAAGAGCAGAAGCGATTACCTCTGAAACGGAACTTTCTTGGGATGGCACGTCTGAAAACGCAAATCAATGTAGTTGGGCGCAGAAGATGTCTGAACTGAAATCATCTGGTATACATCCAAGTGGTAGACCTTTGCTTCATGCACCTAGAAATTTCTCTAGTGGCGGCTCTATCAAACACCTATCTCAAAGTAGTGGAGATATTATGACGCCCTTTCATACTAATGCCGATAATCTGAACCTCAGTCTTGGTATGTTGCAGGATATGGGATGGGAAATCAAAGACAGCGCGTTTCCACCATCCTGCGCTCCAACGGGGATAACCACATCCACTCCTGCCGCAGGGACTGGAGGTGAGGTGACCTTCACGGTAAAACTTGACTCAGAACCGATGAGTAACGTTTCAATACCTCTGGCAAGTAGAGATTCGAGTGAAATCAATATTTCGCCGTCTAATCTTGTGTTTACGCCTACTGACTGGAGCGACACCCAAGAGGTGACTGTAACGGCATCAGATACCAATCAAAGCACAGGACTGCAAACTTATGCAATAGAGTTTGGTAGCATTGTAAGTAGCGATAAGTTTTATAAGAAGTTTGATCCCCATGATGTTTTCGTAAGACTAGGTGCGAGTGGCGCGCCAGACCCCGTTACGCCAATTACGCTTAGCATAGGAGATGTAAGCGCTGCGGAGGATGGGACGTTTGGGTTTACGGTGACAGCGGACCCGGCGCCATCGTCGGAACTAACTTTTAAGTATAAGGTAACCGCGGAGACGGGAAACACTGCGACTGCCGGTACGGATTTCACAGAGGTTGCGACGCCTACTGCGGGGAGTATAGCTGCGAATCAGACTACGACAACAATAACAGTGACAGTGGTTGATGACAGTATAGATGAGACTGATGAGACGTTCACGGTGACGCTTTCAGATCCGTCTACTGGCGTGACAATTTCTGATGGCATTGCTGTAGGAACGATAGAGGACAATGAAAGTACTAGGTCAACAGGTGGAACGCCGGTTGCTACGCCAACTAGTCCTGCGGGTGGAGGTACTGGGTCAACGGGTGGAACGCCGGTTGCTACGCCAACTAGTCCTACAGGTGGGGGTACTGGATCAACGGGTGGAACACCGGCTGCTACGCCAAATAGTCCTGCGGGTGGAGGTACTGGGTCAACGGGTGGAACACCGGCTACTACGCCAACTAGTCCTACAGGTGGAGGTACTAGGTCAACAGATGAGAAAACACCAGACCCTGTTGCGCCAGCCAACCCTATAAATGAAGATGTTAGTTCAGCAGCAGGAGGTTGTTCGATTTCAGGTGAAAGGCAAGTTCAAGTGAGTTTTCTGTCAGACGCATTTCATTTTGTAGTATTACTTAGTTTTTTTCTACTTGCGCTTGTGCGAAAAAACAATTCAAAGGTGAGCGTTCATAGGGTGATCGTTTGACCTGTTGAGTAAATTATCCAAAATCTTATCAGAACGGAGCGAAAGCAACCCTAGTTGTTGCGCTTCGCAGTTTAATGAGCGATGCAAATGGTGCACACTATAAGGAAGGAGAAAAAAGTTTTCGAAAAATCAGGGAGGCTACGCTACTCAATATGTACATATAAATCAAAGAAATTGGGGAGGGTAAATATTTTTACCTCACGCGACTTAAACTCTAAGATATAGCATTTGTGTTATGCACAACCTCCTGATACGGTTCACACCACGGGCATATCCAAGATGCCTCCACCTTTGGCGAGTCCTCTCTACAATAACACTAGGCTAAAGGCAATCGGTATCCACAACAACTAAGCATTTGCTACGCCTCAGCAATCACCTAAGATATTCTTTTACGCTTTCCGCGGTTTTTTTCGTCATATTTTTTACCGAAGCGAGTTCTTCAACCGTAGCTCCCTTTATCTTTTCTATGCTTCCAAAGTGCTCAAGGAGCAGAAATTTTCTCTTTTTTCCTATTCCCGGCACGCTATCTATAAGTGAAGCAAAAGTTTTTTCTTTCCTCAGCCTCCTGTGATAATTGATTGCAAAGCGGTGAGATTCATCTCTCACCCTCATCAGGAAATAGATTCCCTTTTTGTTGTTGGAAAAATCACAAGGCTCGGATTTCCCGCGTACATAAATTCTGTCGGTTCCCATTCGTCCTAGGGTCTTGGCTATTGAGGCGATTTCAACTTCATTTTCAATCCCGCAATCGCAAAGGGCTTCCCATGCGGCATTGAGTTGTCCTTTGCCTCCGTCTATCAACATCAGATCAGGGAGTTCCCAATCACTTTGTTTGGCTCGCAGAGATCTTCTGTAGATTACTTCGTACATGGACTGAAAATCATCGTTGCGGCCAGATACGGATGTGATTCTATATTTTCTGTATCTGTCTCTTTCGGGTTTTGCGTTACGGAATCTTACTAAGGATGCGACTATCTGAGTTCCCTGAATATTGGATATGTCGAAGCACTCTATAGTGTAAGGGGTTCTAGTTATTCCAGCCGATTTTCTTATACTGCGGAGAAGAGAACTTTGTTTTATTTTTTCATCTGCTTTTCTGAAGAAACTCTCCTTTGCGTTTTTTGTTGCTAGATTTACAAGTTCTTTTTTTAACCCACGAGCGGGAGTTTCCATATAAACCCTCTTTCCTCTCTTCTCCATAAGCCACTGACTATATCCGTCATAGTCTCTTATTTTAAAGGGCAGGAGTATTCTTGCGGGAACATAGTGGTCTGAAAAATAGAATCTGCCGATAAACTCTCTAAGCGTTTCAGCTTCGTTGTCGTGAACACTTTTTACTGAAAAGCTAACCTTATCGACCACAGAGCCTCCTCTTGAAAATAGCACCATAAACTCGTAGTGTTCGGAGTCTCGGTAAATGCCCAATACATCAGTGTCTTCAAATCTAGAAGATGTTGCTCTATCAATCTCCGCGTTTTCTTTGAGGCTTGTGAGTTGATCACGGTAGTAGGCGGCATTTTCATATCTTCCTTCCGCCACCGCTTTTTCCATCATCTCCCTTATCATTCTGACCAGTTTTTTCTTATCGCCTCGAAGAAAAGATGTTGCTTGAAGTACTAAATGTTGATAATCCTCTTCCGAAATTTTGCCTGCGCATGGTCCTGAGCAGAGCTTCATAAAGTAATTCAGACAGGGTCTGGTCCTGTGTCTTTCAAATTTGCTTTGGGTACAGTCTCTGAGTGGAAAAAGCCTGTGGACAAGATTCACCGTACGTTTGAGAAACTTTCCCGAGGCGAAGGGACCGAAATAAATCGCGTCATCATCACGTACTTTTTTTGTCTGAGAAAGCCTGGGAAACTTTTCTTTGGTAGAGAGGCGAAGGGAAGAAAAGGTTTTGTCATCCTTGAGTCTTATATTGTACTTTGGTTTGTGGCGTTTTATCAGAGAGTTTTCAAGAAAAAGCGCTTTGCTCTCACTTTCAGTCACCATGTAATCAATAGAATCAACTTCCTTAACGAGATAGGGAATCTGTCCCCTTTCCCTTCCCCGCTCGGACTGAAAGTATGACATCACGCGGGAACGCAGATTTTTTGCTTTTCCTATGTAGACCGGAGTGCCGTCCCCTCCCCTCATTATGTAAACCCCGGTTGTTGAGGGAAGTGAACCGCAGAACTCAGAAATCTTTTCTTGCATTGCCAATGCAGAACAACCGCAATGGGGTCTAGATCTCTAGATCCTTACCCCTAGTTTCTGGAAGTGCTAGAACTACAAGAGCAGCAGCTACGGCAAAAACCGATACGGATATAAGAGCAGTACCATAGCCTTTCATTCCAGCCACAAAGCCGACAAGAGGTGGAGCTATTGCAGATACGCCTCTCCCGAAATTATAGCATAACCCCATTGCCGCGCCACGCGCCCTAGTGGGAAACATCTCAGAGAATATTGCTCCAAATCCCGAGTAAAAACCCGTTCCAAAAAATCCTACAAGTGGACCTAAAAGAAGGACCTGTGAGAGAGATTGGGCTTGCCCGAAGAAATAGACCAAAATGGCCATCACTAGCAGATAACTTATAAAGACCGGGCGCCTTCCCAGCCTGTCACTTATCCAGCCGAAAGTTAGACACCCGAGAAATGCCCCTATGTTAAGCGGTATTATCCAGATAAAACCTTTAGTTCCAAGTCCCACTCCTCCTTCTGAGATAGGTCTTGCGAGAAACTGCGGAACCCAGAACATAAGTCCCCAATAGGAGATCATGCATAAACTTGTAAGAAGCATGGATAAAAGCGTATAACCCAGAAGTCCATGCTTAAATACCTGTATGAAGGTGAAATCTTGATCCCCTGCAAGTTTTTTTTCCTTTCTCATCAGGGAGGTTTTTCGCCATATCTCAGGTTCTGAAAGATTGCGCCTTATATATAAAACGAGAAACGCGGGAGTCACTCCTATAAGGAACAATATCCTCCAACCGAGGTCAACATCAAAATAGGGAAGTATGGCCGTGGCAAGAAGTGCAGCCAAGATATATCCGATGGCCCATCCGCTCTGTACCATTCCAATCACCTTTCCTCTGTGTTGCTTAGGCCAAGATTCGGCGACCAAGACCTCTCCCGAAGCCCACTCTCCTCCCATCCCCAAGCCGAGGAACACCCTGCATACTAGGAAAAAGATCACATTGGGAGAGAATGCGCTAAGTCCGGTGAAAAAAGAGTAAAGAAGAATAGTATATGTAAGAGCTCTTACCCTTCCAAAGTAATCCGAAACTACGCCGAACAGTGCACCTCCGAAGGCGGAAGCGAAAAGAGTTACAGAGAAAAGGGCGCCAATTTTTTCGGGAGAAAGGTTGAAAACTTCTGCGATACTTCCGACCGCAAATGCGAAAAGCAGTAGGTCCATAGCGTCAAGAGTCCATCCCAGAAAAGCCGCTATAAAAGATTTCCACTGCTCGGAGTTTATATCGCTAAACCAACTGAAGGGGCCCTTTGCGCTCGGAGGTCCCTCTAATTGAAAATCCGACTGATCATTTGCCATATTATTTCCTCACTTAGAAGGGTTCACATCCAAACTCCGGTCTACTGATGCAAAAATATAGAAGATCAAAACTAGTTTCTATGAATCATCTTTCTAAACATTGTAGTATATTGGTAAAAATATATCAATATATAACGAAGACAGAGGCATTTGCGCTGTAGTGATTCTTAATGCTGATTTCTTTTGATGATTGTGGAACTGCTATGGGTTTATTTCTTTTGTAGATGATAACTTTGTTATTAATTTGAGGTAGTTACACTACAACGATTTTTGGGGCTTTTTTCTTGAGGATGACCAGAAACAACATTGACTTGCTCTTATAGGAGAGAAGAAGGTTTTGCTAGCAAATTATAATTTCAACCTATGAAGACACCTTTATAGTGGCATTAAAAATAAATAATATCATCAAGTTATTTGTTTTTGGGAGAATTTTTACAGAGGTTATATCAACCAATTTTAGTGTGGGGTGAAATTTCTGGGTTTTGACTTACATTAGCCGATTTTAGGGCTTTTTTGGGGTATTTTGAGGGTATTTCTGGGGTGAAAAGTTTTTTAGACGTTTTTTGGCATGGAATAAGAGTTTTTTAGTTGTGGATCTATCCACTACGTACAATACTGGCAAGGGTCTCCAGATAGTCGGAACCGAACGACAAAAACTTCTTAAGCACTGCTATTTGTTCTTTCTCTAATTCAATAAACGAGTGATATTCATCAATGCCTCCTCTGTTCTTGCTTATCTCCTTTTCCATTTTCTCAATTCTACTCTCGTAATCCCTTATCCTATCTTCATGCGATTCTATTAACTGGCGTGGTTAATTCTTTCCGTTAGGCTCATCGTATATCCTCCTTGGATTTTGTTGTTGTCAGTATAACAAAAAAAAGCCCCGCAGGGGGATAACCTGCAGGGCCGTATAAAACTCCGCACCAAGATTGTTAATCGTCATCAAAAGACCAAGTTCTCGTTTCCGGATCAAGTTGCGGATTATCTACAAACTTAACGGCGCTTGTCTTGTCTGCTATCGCTTTGGCGTGAGTGGAGCTGTTGGCGCCACCCTTTTCAATCAGCGCAAAAGTAGTTGTACCCGCTAATAGGTTAGCGCCTGAATTAGTTATATCCCGCGCTGAATCACCCGAGGGATAACCGTTGAGATAGATTATATCTTCATCCAAGTTGAAGTCCTTTATCACGTGGACTCCTGGCGTATTCCAATTCTCAAAAACAAAAGTGTCTGCCCCAGCTCCGCCGGTAAGCGTATCCGTGGTCCTATTGTATGCGTAAAACAAGTCGTCCCCGTCGTCGCCGTTTATTATGTCATCCCCGGCCCCCCCGCGAAGCATATCATCGCCACCCCCGCCGTTTATGGTGTCGTCTCCGTAACCTCCATGGATGAAGTTGTCTTTGTCGTCTCCAGTGATAGTGTCATCCCCATCGCCACCTCTAACAGCCTCAATGCTCTCAAATGTATACGAGCCAGACGTAGTCGAAAAAGTAGCATTAAAACTCCCAGAAGAAAGATCAAAGGTTATATCGCTGTTAGGGGCGTCAGAACCATCACTCTGCTCAGTATATATACCAGCACTAACGCCCGTTTTTATTCTTGTTGCACTCGGATTATCTCTCCAAAAATAGATCATGTCTTTCCCATTCCCACCAATATATGTATTAGCGCCTTTTTGTTGCCAAATAAAAAAATCATCAGCGCCATCTTCACCGTAAAGCGTATCATCGCCATCGCCACCTATCATTTTGTCAGCTCCATCCCCACCGTAAACCGTATCATCGCCCTCACCGGCTCTAATCTGGTTATCTAGGCGATTTGCGCAAATAACATCATCATCGCCTGTACCATAAATGAGTCGTATTCCTACGGGTACATCTATTCCGTTACTGCGGTCGCATCTAGGATCACCTTCGGTTAGGTCATCGCCTTTCGCGCCTGCTGCCCCCGCTGGCCCTTGTGCGCCGTCCTTTCCGTCTACTCCGTCCTTCCCTGCTGGACCCGCTGGACCTACTGGCCCTGTTGGACCCGCTGGACCTCTTTCGCCCTCACAAGCTACAAACAAAACTGCTCCAGTGAGCAGTAACAACATCACTAATAAGTTACGCAACTTCATATTACAACCTCCCTTATAAGTTGTTTCATTTATAAATGGACATTTATCTGGCAAAATCTTATTGTAAAAATCTTATTCTTAAGCCAGCCTTTTGAGTTTACCCCCCCCCCCCTTACAAAGTCAAGGACTAGCGAGAAAGAGGAGGCATTTGCGCTGTAAGGTTTTTGAGAGTGATTTTAGACGTAATGAGGACGTATGAAGGCATGTTCAGCACTGTTTCAGTTCGTACTGATTCGTATTTGAACAATCTGACGGTCAGATTCCTTGATTTTCGCAGGATATGACGCTGATTTTCGCCCAATTATCAGCCTTTAGACGCAACTATACATTCACGGCCACTACCGCTAAATTCCTCTGGTCAAATTATCTGTAGTATTCGGAGAAAAACCCTATCCAGCCCGAGGAGCACACCCAGAAACAAGTGACCTCATCTTATCAGCCCTTCCAGCCTTTATGTGTCCAATGGCTAGCGCCATCATCACAAGACAGTTGTGGTTTAGCTGATTCTTGATAGTTGTATTCTGTTGCGTTAGGATTTCATGATCAATGAAGAAAAATAATATGCTCTACCTCGAAACTTATGGCTGTCAGATGAACGAGTATGACTCGGAGAGGATAAAAACCGCTCTGGGTGCCGATGTGACTGAAGACCCTAGGCAGGCCGACATAGTAATTGTAAACACCTGCGCTATAAGGCAAAAGGCTGACCAGAAGGCCCTGAGTAGTCTTGGGCGGTTCAAGCATCTGAAGGCTAAAAACCCAGAACTTGTGGTGGGGGTATCTGGATGCGTTGCGCAACTTTATGGAGAAAAACTTCTCCATAAAATGCCTCATCTGGATTTCGTGCTGGGGCCAAGAATGATTCCCGGGCTGAAAAGGGTTGTGGATGACATAAAAGAGAAAAAAACTAGACCTATTGAAACATCCTTTGACGTGGAAGAGCCTTTTGACATTCTTCCCTATCATGCAGAGGGCAAGCCTACCGCCTTTCTTTCAATACAGCAGGGGTGCAACAAGCGGTGCGCTTATTGCATAGTTCCTAAGGTTAGAGGTTTGGAAGTGAACAGGACTGTTGAAGATATCATGACTGAGGCGCGCTATCTAATCTCAAAAGGCGTCAAGGAAATAACCCTTATAGGTCAAACCGTAAATTCTTGGAAGACAAAAGAACTTAGATTCGGGGATCTCCTAAGAGAGATGGGAGAACTTGAGGGACTTAAGCGGATAAGATTCACGACTTCCTACCCTAGAGATATAACCAGAAAAATGGTTGAATCCATGGCCGACGTTTCTAAGGTGTGTCGTCATATACATCTGCCTGTGCAGTCAGGTTCAGACAGAGTGCTGAAGTTAATGAAAAGAACTTACACTAGGGCTTGGTATGTTGACTCAGTGAAAAGACTTAGAGATGCTATGCCGGATATAACTGTATCTTCAGATATAATAGTAGGGTTTCCGGGTGAGGACGATAATGATTTTGAGCAGACAATGAGTCTTGTCGAGGAAGTGGGTTTTGAAAGTTCCTTTTCATTTAAGTATTCGCCACGTCCGGGAACAGAAGGAGACAGGCTCTGGAAATCAGGAGACAGGGTAGAAGATACCGTTGCAAGTGAGAGGCTTGCGCGTCTTCAACAATATCAGCAAAAGATCACGCTTGAGAAAAACGTAAAAAGAATCGGAAAATCCGAGCGTGTTTTGGTGGAAGGCGTAAGCCGAAACGACTCATCTTGGCTCGCAGGTAGAACTGATCATAACAGAATAGTAAATTTCCCCGGAGTACCGGGACTTATAGGTCAGGTGGTTGATGTGAGGATAACCGAAGGACTTGCCAATTCTCTTAGAGGGCAGTATCTGAATTAATTAAAGTATAATTGAGGACAGAAAATGCTTATTGAAATGAAAGTCGCTTGCATAGTCGCAGATCCGTTTACAGACACGCCGGTTGTAATACTCACCGACGAGAAGAAACAAAAAAATTTTCCTCTCTGGGTTGGCGTTGAGGAAGCAAATGCCATAGCCATTGAGATAAAGCAGATGGAGAGACCAAGACCTCTTACCCATGATCTTATGAAAAACGTGATTGACGCGGTTCAATGCAAGTTGCTTAGGGTAGAGATAAACGAACTTAAAGACAGCGTTTTTTTCTCGCGTATAGTGATTGAAAAGGAAGGAGAGGAGTTGTTCGTTGACGCGCGCCCGAGTGACGCGATTGCTCTTGCGCTCAGGACAGACTCCCACATTTTGGTCGAAGAAGAAGTCATAAAAATGGCACTGAGCGCAAAGACAACTGATAACGACAAAACAGCAGGAGAAATATTAGAAGACATTCCACCTGAATTTTTCGGCAAATACAAGATGTAGTCTTATCGATTACGCTCACAATACTGCTCAAGAAACTCCCTATCTCCGCGGATCACTTCAAAAATCTCCCCACAGCAGTCGCACTCCAAGTTTATCTGTTTTGGAGGATAACTCATTCCGCAACTCATCACAAACCACCCGAAAAAAGAGTATTTTTGTTTTGGGACTACCCAAGGATCTCCAACTGAGTGTCCGCACTCACATATACCACTTACAACTTTCGCGCTTCCATGCATCTTGGATATCAGTTGTACGCAAAAGTCATATTAATGAGCATACTATAGGTCGTAGTAACCAACTTCTCCGTGGTCAGTTATGTCTAGTCCCTGACTTTCCTCATCCTCGTCCACTCTAAGCCCTATAGTCATGTCAATAGCTTTGAGTATTATGAAACTCAAAATACCGGTGTATATTATTGCAAATACCGCTCCATAGAGCTGAACTCCAAACTGTGACCCTATATCCAAATTCTCAACAGATCCTCCATACGAGGTTGAGGCAAACACCGAGACCAGTAAAATTCCGACCAGTCCTCCGACTCCGTGCACTCCGACAACATCAAGCGCATCATCGTATTTAAACCTGAATTTTATATACGTAGCTGCTACATAGGCCATTAGAGAGGATGAAATTCCTATGACTATCGCTCCACTCGGTCCTACTGTTCCCGATGCAGGAGTTATAGCGGCTAGCCCTGCTATCGCTCCGGTGGCAAAGCCCAAAGCGCTGGGTTTTCCCGATCTTACTTTTTCAAGTAATATCCATGTAAGCGCCGCAACGCACGGAGATATCTGGGTTACCACAACCGCCATTGCGGCTTGCCCACCTGCGGCGAGAGCGCTTCCCCCGTTAAATCCGAACCAACCAACCCAGAGCATCGCTGTTCCTATCATGGTGAAAGAAAGGTTATGAGGAAGATTTATTTGATGTGGGTAGCCCTTTCTAGGTCCAATCACTATTGCTGCTACAAGCGCGGCGGTACCCGCTGTTATATGGACGACGATTCCTCCTGCGAAATCAATGAGTCCCTTATCCCCAAAGAAAGAGCCATCTCCTCCCCAAACCATATGAGCAACTGGGAAGTAGCAGATAATTACCCATAGAGCGGAGAAAAGTAGCATTGCTGAGAACTTCATTCTTTCAGCGAAGGCGCCGATGATAAGCCCCGGAGTTATGATAGCAAAAGTAAGCTGGAAGGCGAAAAATAGTACTTCAGGTATTGTTCCAGAGAGGGTGTCAGTACCAACTCCATTGAGAAACGCTTTTGATAACCCTCCAACAAAAGAGTTTATTCCAATCTCTCCCGCAGTCATTCCAGTTGTATCAAAAGCCATGCTATAGCCGAATATGGTCCAAATAACCGTTACTATTGCGGTAATGGAAAAACACTGCATCAGTACTGATAAGACGTTCTTTTTTCCAACTAGACCACCATAAAAAAGCGCAAGCCCTGGAATCATCATGAATAAGACAAGCCCTGTGGAAATCAGTATCCACGCGGTATCCCCGGTATCAAGCTCACTAGCCGATGCTGGATCGGTAAGCAGGAAAAAAGCGAAAACGGATAACAACAAAATCAAAAACTGAGTCGGTCTTCTAGAAATCATCGTACAAAGAACCTCCCTGACATTTCCCTTATCCCCTCCACTATATCACACGTGAAGAGAAAAATCTTCGTTAAGTCTGCTGATCTGTTCGCCTGAAAGAGTCCATCCCGAGGCTCTGCAATTTTCCACAGTCCTCTCCACAGAGTTTGATTTCGGAATGCAGATGACATTTTCGTGGGAAATGCACCAGTTAAGAGCCACCTGCGCTTCTGTTTTTCTCGTTTCATCCGCAATAGTGGAGAGTACTCCTCCGGGATTTCTTCTGCAGAGATTGCCGTTATCAAGAGGCGTATAGGCCATTACAGTTATACCTTTCTCTATGCAGTAGGGTAGAAGATCAAGTTCTATTTCCCTTGAGTTTAAATTGTACAACACCTGATTTGAAACTATCGGATAGTTTGGAAAATAGTGTTGCGCTTCGCGTATATTGTCCATGGAGAAATTGCTGACTCCAACGTACCTTATCCACCCGCGGTCAACCAACTTCTCAAGCGCTTTCATAGTGCGGTTTATCGGGTGTACGGGATTTGGCCAGTGTATTTGATAAAGGTCTATATGGTCTGTGCCGAGTTTTTCAAGGCTTTTTTCGCATGACCTAAGCACGCTGTCGTAGGCGAGATTCCTTCCAGAAACTTTTGTTGCAAGAAATACATCTTCGCGTAGATGCGCCACAGCCTGACCAACGATATCTTCCGTATGATAACCTTCTGCGGTGTCAATAAGCGTAGATCCAAGTCTGATCCCGGCCCGAAGCGCATCAACTCCTCCTTTGTATCTCCAAGTGCCGAGTCCGATTTCGGGAACCAAGACTTTCGTATTTCCTAGGTTCTTGAGATTTACCTTGGTGCACTCCGGCATGCCTAGCGTCCGTTATTCACTAGAGTTAAAAAATCTGAAAATTACCGCTGCGAGAACGGCTCCTGCAAAATTCGCGACAACGTATATCCAAGCGTTTTCCAGCGCCGAAAGCCCCATCGCAATGATTCCTACAACCACCGCGGGGTTGAAGACTCCACCTGAAATTTCACCTACAGAATAAATTCCCGCCATAACCACAAGCCCTATTGCTATACCGTAGTAGGAGTTGCCTTGCGTTTTCTTTGAGGTGGCAACCTCAAGTATTACTAGGCAGAGAGCAAATGTGAAAAGCAGTTCTGATAAAAGCGCGGGAAGAACTGATATTTCCATCGCCGAAACTGTGATCGGTGTTTTTATAAACATCACCGCTATAGCTGCAAGTGCGCTTCCGACTACTTGGGAGACAATATAAGGTATGACTTCTGCTCGGTTGGTCTCTCCGCGGATCCATAGCGTCACGGTAACTGCTGGGTTATAATGCGCTCCTGAAATATGTCCTCCAGCGTAGATCATTGCTGCGAGAACTGCGCCTATTGCAAAAGGAGCGAAGGCCCCAGCTCCCGGGTTGATCACCGTAGTTCCTATAGTGAAGACCAGAAAAAAAGTTCCTATAAGTTCACAAATGTATTTTTTCATCAGACATCTCCTATTAGTATGTTTTTAGCCAAGTGGAAAAATTCTTTCCATAACTTTCAATGTGAATGACATCGTCTGGACTTTTTCTTGCTTTTTTCGTGGAAGATAGAAAATTTCTATCAAAATAGCCAAACGGGAGTACAGTTAGAATGTCAAGTTTTTGCGGCACCGCAAGATGCTTTTTTAGTTCATCTTTTTCGATTCTTCCTATCCAACAAGATCCTAGTCCCCATCCCCATGCCGTAATGACCATGTTCTGCGCGGCTCTTGTACCGTCTATCTGATACCATTTATTCTCAGGGTCAACGACGATAACCACAGCAAAACCCGCCTGCGCGACGAATTTTCCACTTGTGCAGTATTTGCTCAGTTGCCGCAACGCGTCACGATTTTTTACCAACACAAATTCCCATGGTTGATTGTTGTGTGCGCTTGGAGCTAGTCTGCCTGCCTCAAGAACTTCCGCTATGATTTCGTCGGGAACCTCTTTTTCAATATAGTTTCTCAGGGAACTGAGCGATTTTACGCATTGGCAAACGTACATCGCTTCCTTTTCGTGCAAATCCATTGTTTTTTCTGCCTCCGAAATTTATTGAAATATCTGCTCTATTATACTGAAAAGAAAAAACGGTTTGTCTATGCTATTGAATCTATTTGTCACTTCCAGATGAGTTCTGATTTTCCTTTTGTAATAGAGGCGATTTTTTCTTCAATCTCCGCGACGCAAGCAACAGATGTTTCAAAGTTCAGACACACAGTTTCTGCTCTCTGCGAGCTTGTTATTTCTGTGCCGGTTTTTTCAAACAGAATCCGTATAGAGTTTTCCTGCGCGTAGGTAAAACTCACGCGTCCTGCCCGAACCCTTACTCGTTTTACATAGTTGAGTTCTGCAAGCGCATTCCGTAGACAATCCGTATACGCTCTCATAAGTCCTCCCGTACCGAGTTTTACCCCTCCATAATATCTGCTTACCACGGCCACTATCTCTCCTATATCGCTTTGATTGAGAAGATTGAGCATTGGACGTCCAGCTGTTCCCGAGACTTCGCCGTCGTCTCCAAAACCAATCTCTGTTTCTCCGGGGGCACAGGCCACAAACGCATAGCAGTTATGAGTTGCCCCTGAGTGGGAGATAGATACGGTTTTTATAAAATTCTCTGCGCTTTGCCTACTATTCGCTCTGCCTACATTTGCAACGAATTTACTTTTTTTAATCGTCAATTCCGCTGTGGAAACTCCATTGGGAACCGAATACGTGCTGTCTTTCAACCTATCTTGCTCTCTGTTTATTACGGGCATCTGCGTACAATGCTAACTGATCTGTCCTATACGCTAGATTCTACTGTCTATAATTTGCAAAAAGAAACTCTCTAGGATTTTCTCAGGGCTTTTATCCGTTACACTAATTGTCTAAAGTCGGTATTTTTCTCCGCATCTGTTTTTAAATCAAATCCGTTTTTGCGCTTCATCTTCTGATTTTGATCTTGCGCAAACGTTATACGCTCACGCCATTGGTAAGAAAAACAAGCATTTCTTCTCTTCTTCTTCGGTATAGGTACTCGTTCCTTGCAGGTCTTTTGTGTCTTACTATGGTGGATATAGCTCAACTATCAATTCCGATAGTAGTTCAGTGGATAGTAGATGAACTTACTCTTGGAACAGTCGATTTTCCGCTTATCACTAGATACGCATTATATATATTCGCGCTTGGGGTGGTTATGGCGCTTTTTAGGCTTGGATGGCGCTATTTTATAATGGGTGGGGCGAGAAAGATAGAGAATTCGCTTAGGGATGATTTTTTCTCTCATCTACAAAAACTTGATTTTGATTTCTTTTCAAAAAGAAAAACGGGTGATCTTATGGCGCACACGGTAAACGACATAGAGACTTTGAAGTTCTCGTGTGGACTCGGGTTGTTGATAGCGTATGATGGGATTTTCCTGTTTCTGTTTATTTTTGCAGCCATGATTTACATTTCTCCCGAACTCGCCCTGTATGCGTTTTTACCTTTTCCTCCACTTGTCATTTTTATATACAAATTTGGCAACATGATAGAAAGGAGATTTCAGAGATCACAGGATTCGTTTTCTGAACTCACTGAGACTACCAGGCAATCTGTTTCAGGAATCAAGGTTGTAAAAGCTTTTGGGATAGAAAGAGCCGAGCAGGTAGATTTTGACCGCGCAAGCGCTGATTACCTAGCAAGAAATCTGCATCTAGTAAAGGTTTGGGGTCCTTTTCAGCCATTTGTATATTTCATTCCTTCAGTGGCGATGGTGGTGTTTCTTTTCTTCGGTGGAACTCAAGCCATAGGATCTGAAATCACCCTTGGGGAATTCTCCGCCATGCTTGTCTACTTGATGATGCTCGGCTGGCCCATGATGGCCATGGGGTGGGCGGTTGATTTACTCAAGCGCGGTAATGCGTCGATAAATCGGCTCAACAAAATTCTTGAGGTCAAAGAGGAAGAAGAAATTCGTTCTCATGAGACGGATTATGAACTTTTTGGGGAAATAAGGTTTTCGGGAGTTGGTTTTTCCTACGGAGACATTCCTGTCTTGCGCAATATAAACCTGCACATACCGCGAGGTGAAGCACTAGGAATAACAGGTCTTACCGGTTCAGGGAAGACCACCCTCATAAAACTCCTTATGAAGATACACAGAACACAAAATGGTTCGATAACTATTGATGGGATAGACATAGACGGAATATCAAGAAAAAGTCTTCAGAAAACCATAGTCTACGTTCCACAGGAAATAACTGTTTTTAGTGGTACGGTTTCTGACAACATCAAATTTATAAACCCGGATATAACCGCAGAGCAGATAGAGCGCGCTACGCGCGTAGCTGGGATATATGACCAGATAACAGAGTTTGATCAAGGGTTTGAAACAGTAGTAGGAGAGCGAGGACTTACGCTCTCAGGAGGACAAAGACAGCGTCTGGCAATAGCTAGAGCCATTGTTCTTTCCCCTCAAGTGTTGATACTAGATGATGTTCTTTCATCCCTTGACCCGCAGACAGAAAGCGCAGTGATAAGGAACGTTGTCCGGGAAATGAGTGGTAAGACGTTGGTAATAATATCAAGTAGGACATCTTCTGTTGCTGGTCTTCCGAAAATTGCGGTCATGAAACGCGGTGAAATAATTGAGATTGGAAGTTACTCAGAACTTATGGAAAAACGTGGGGTCTACTATGCGCTTGAAAGACTGCAGTCAGAATAGGATCTAGGGATGAGTAAGAGAACGAAGAGCAAACCGACCTATGACATCAAAATCCTAGGATGGATATTGGGTTTTGCGGGGAAGTACAAATTGTACTTTACGCTTTCCTTCCTGCTGATGACCGCTACGGCTGCTTTTGAGATCGCAGTTCCTTATCTTATAAAGGTCGCAGTCGACAATTATGTCTACCCTACTTGGAGCATGGCAGAGGTCGGTACGGACAGACGCTTATTCAGCGAGATTTCACCTAGCGCCATTGTTATGATTTCTGATACCGCTTTACTAGTTGATTTTTCCCGGCTTTCCCGTTCGGAGAAGGACAAAATTGCCCGCGCAAAAATTCCGTTTTCGCAGACAAAGTACGTTGTGGTCTACCCTGAGGAGTTCAAAGGAGAACAAAAACAAAAGATTCTTGATCTGGTTAAGAGCAAACCAGAAATTTTTGAGCAAGTAAACGGCGCGGTATTTGCGCCTCATTTTGATATTCAAAAGCTTTCAAAGAATGAAATCAGCGTTATTCGATCGGGGCAGATACGCAAACTAAAAACTCTTTCTATTTACATATTAATTTCGATAACCGGGATTTTTGTTTTCACTTCGGCCTTTACCTATGCTCTTCATTACTCTGGTCACCGTATAATGCATGATATAAGAAGGCATGCCTTTTCTCATATACTTTCTCTCCCGCAAGTTTATTTTGACCGTAATCCCGTAGGCAGGATAACCACTCGCGTTACAAACGACATAAACGCCATAAACGATATGTACACGTCAGTTCTCATCCATTTTATAAAAGATGTGATAATCATAGTAGGTATCTTGGTGATGATGTTTGCAATGGACGCTGGTCTTGCGCTCATAATAGTTGGCCTCACCATTTTCTTGATTTTTGTGGTGTCTATCTTCCGTACGAAACTTCGCGCAGTATACAGGGATATACGAAGTACCATCTCTAGACTCAACACGTTTGTTGCGGAAAGCGTAAGGGGAATAGTGCTTATCAAACTCTATGGCAAAGAAGAAAGGAATTTTGAGAGGTTCTGGAAGGTCAACAGAGAAAACTATAGAGCTAATATCCGGCAGTTATGGGTTTACGTGATTTTTCGGCCATCTATTGAATACGTAAGTATAGCCGCAACAGGAATAATTCTTTGGTATGGGGCGATCAGGGTGAGTGACCTTGATCTTTCTTTGGGGGCGTTGTTAGCGTTTCTTTACTATGTGAGAATGATATTCAAGCCGATACAGGAACTTTCTGAGAAGTACAACATATTTCAGTCTGCTGTGGCTGCATCTGAAAATCTATACGAGTTGCTTGCCGAACGGCCGGAACAGGGTGGACCCCTTGCGCCTATAGAGTGCCAAGGGTCGCTTGAGTTTCAGGGAGTATGGTTTTCGTATAACGAGAAGGAGTGGGTTCTTGAAGATGTTTCCTTCAAAGTAATGCCAGGACAAACAGTTGCGCTCGTGGGGATTACCGGTGCGGGAAAATCAACCATAGTAAATCTTATACTCAAGTTTTACAAACCGCAGAAAGGACGCATTCTTTTTAACGGGATAGATGTTGAACAACTCTCTAACCAGTATTTGCGCCAGAATGTAACCGCTATTTTCCAAGACCTATTTTTGTTTGAAAAGGATGTTTCTGATAGAAGAGAGCAATCCGTAGTTTCTACCAAGATGCCATTAGAGTTATCTTCAGGAGAGGCTCAAGCTCGTTCCATTGAAAAGGCGCTCAGGAAAAACTCAAGGTTTTTGATAATGGATGAGGCCACTTCGCACCTTGATGCTGAAACGGAAAAAACAGTACAGAAAATCATGGAGAAAAACTCCGGTATTCAGACAAGGTTGATAATAACCCACAGACTTACAACGCTCAAAGACGTACATAGCGTTATTGTCATAAATAGAGGGAAGGTTGTGGAGCAAGGAACCCATCAAAAGCTTCTTCAGAATCAAGGACCTTATTACGCTCTGTATGATTTTCTGAAAAAGACGGGTGATTACTCTGTAGCGAGCAATAACGCGTAAAAAATTCTTTGCGAGCCATAACATTATAATCAGTCAGGTCGCGTATTATCCTGCGTTAATCTTCTCAGTTTCAAAGTGGTTATGTCAACGGTAGCGTTCAATGCTTTGTAGGTTCTTGAGAGATCAACTTCTGTTCTATATAAGAAGTTTTATAGCCATAATCCCAACAGCGACCACAAGCGCAATTTTTATGTACTTTTCACCACCCCTTACGGAAAACCTAGCGCCAAACCATCCGCCGACTGAGTTTCCCACGGCAAGACAGATGCCTATGAACCAATTTATATTTCCGCTCAGAAAAAAAATCAAAATCGCTGGAAGGGTATAGAAAAAAACTATAATCACCTTGTGAAAGTTCACCTTGGAGAGAGACTCTCCCAAAAGATGATAAAGAATCGCCATTATAAAAATCCCCACTCCGACCTGTATAAAACCACCGTAAAAACCTATCAGAACCAAAGCGGGGTAAAGAAGTAACTTGTAAGTTTTTCCTTTACTTTTACCCAGAAGCTTTTCCAAAGACTTTATATTTAAGAAAAAAGAGGCGCACACGAAAATAAGCACAACCGCAAGAATTTTCTCAAAAAACTCATCACCAACTCTTACCGCCACCAATCCGCCCGCAACGACGCCGGGAAGCGTTAACAGCGCTAGTTTCATGCCGGAGTTGACGCTAGCTATTCCTTCTTTTCTAAATGAGAGAATCGCCGAGAGATTCTGAAACAGGATTGCCACCCTGTTTGTTCCATTTGCGACCGTTGGGTCAATTCCCAAAAATATGAGCACGGGGAGCACAATGCTACTACCCCCTCCAGCCATCACGTTTATCGCCCCCGCAAGAACGCCTGTGAAAAAAAGCAAAATCAAAGAGAGGATATCGTATTCATACATTTTTAGACTCGCTATGGTAAATCAGGGAGAGGCATCTAATCCCTTAATAATACCAGAAATTTCTACGACGACACTTGTGAAATGCGGTAGTTGGACTTTTTGCTGTTGTTTTTTAGAATATTGAGAAATATTTGAGAAGTTGTTCTCAAGCGGGTTAGAGAATACAGGCAAGAGCCGGTGTCTGTATCCAATCAGAGATAATGCCAGACACAGATTATTAGGAACGAGCAAAAACTGACTGGCCGGGGCGATTAAAAAGGAAGCTGGACTAGAGGGTTGATGTCGCTTGTTCTTTTTCTTAAAACAGGTGACAGATTTCATTCTGTGAGAACCCTTAAGGAAGAATAGTCAGCGGATATGGAGAACAGCGTTATATTGTTAGGCAAGTTGCGCTGGTGAGAACATCAGTGTAGGGCTTTTATGAGAATTGACAGTAGCGTCAGAGCATAATTACTGAAGAAATTTTCACGGCTCAAAGGAGATGATTAGTTTTGAGAGGGGTTGTAATTCCCTATTGGTCGGATGTGAAGAAAAAAGACCTTGTCTATTTTGCAAGGCTTGCTGAAGACCTTGGGTATCATTCGATATGGGTTCCCGAGATGTGGGGCAGGGACGCGTTTTCTCTCATATCACAGATGATTTCCGTTACCAAGAATATAAAACTCGCCACGGGAATCGTTTCTATCTACAGTAGAAGCCCGGCCTTGATAGCTCAGACCGTAGCTACGCTGGATGAGTATAGCGAAGGAAGAATAATACTGGGTTTAGGAATAAGCAGCTCTTATCTGAATGAGTGCTGGCATGGAGCAAAATTCGAAAAACCCCTCAGAAGAACTTTTGAATGCGTAGAAATAATAAGAATGGCGCTTTCGGGAGAGAGGGTGAACTACAACGGCAAGATTTTCAAACTCAGAGACTTCAGACTTCTTTTCAAACCTCTGAGGAAAAAAATACCGATATATTTAGCGTCCATGGGTCCTAAGAACATAGAACTTACTTCTCAGATCGCAGATGGTTGGATTCCCTACCTCTGTCCCACAAGCCTATTGGACCAACGGAGCAAAGCGTTTATTTCCAAAGGTAGAGAGATAACGGTAGCCCCGTTTCTTCCCGCGATGGTATCTGAAGATATACGAGAGTCAAGAGAAAAAGTTAGAAATTTCGTGGCGCTTTACATATGCGCGATGGGTAATTATTACCACAAACTTGTGAGTAGTTACGGATTTGCAGAAGAAGCGGACAAGGCAAGAAAACTCTGGAAAAAAGACAGGGCGGAGGCTACAAGATCCATAAGCGATGAGCTGCTTGATTTGATTTCAGTTAGCGGGTCTGCAGAACAAGCCACGGCGAAGCTTGCGGAGTTTTCCACGAGTTCTGATCTTCAGATACTCATGATTCCCTATACCGCATCAAGGGAACAGATAGTTTTTTCTTTGAAAACTCTTGCGCCTTAGAGGAACAGTTGAAATTTAGGGTCAGGTCTTGAAATAGTTTTTAGTTTTTGCTATAATCTTATGATATGACAAGGCCTTTAAGACCCGAGTACCCAAAAGCTCTTTATTACGTTTGCTCTGCGGGAAACCGTGGGCAATCGGTTTTTCAAAGTCGTGATGATGCGAATATTTGGATAGAGTTGCTTCAATGGGTGTGCGAGAGATTTGGATGCTGTTGCTTTGGTTATTGTCTTATGCCTACGGAGTACCATCTCATTATCAAAACTCCCGAGCCAAATCTTTCAAAAGCCATAAGGCAGTTAAACGGCGTTTATACGCAGCGTACCAACAAACTTCATGGTACGGGTGGCCACGTTTTTGGTGGAAGGTACAAATCCATCGTTGTGCAGGAGGAGAAATATCTTCTACCGATTCTTGCCCATATTTTCTGTCTTCCACTCAGAGCTGGTTTTGTAAAGTACTCTAGTCAATACAAGTGGAGTAGTTTTAAGTACTTACTTGGGAAAGAACAGACGCCGAGTTATCTTGACCTTAGTTGGTTTGCCCAGGATTTTTTCTCTGACGTAAATAGGTTTGAAAAATTTCTTAAAGAAAATCTCACCAATGACGTACTCGCTGAAGTAAGAAAACAGATATATCTTGGGGACGATCAGTTCATAGGCATGGTTCTTGAGAGAATAAAAGAAAAATCCCGTTCAAAAGAGTTTCCCCACGATCAGATTACAAAACCAGTTTCGGTTCTTATCCTAGATTTTACGCAAAAAGGACATACAAAAAATGACGCTATAGCTAAGACCTATCTCACAGGAAACTATACGCTTAAACAAGTTGCTGATAGCGTATCTGTTCATTACTCAAAAATAAGCAAAATAGTGAGTGATTACGAAAAACGTATCCACTCAGAAAATCAATAGGCCGTAACTGGAACCTTGACCACTCTGCAATTTCTTTGTTTTGGCTAACATGGCTAACATAATGGTTCGCCCATTAAACCAAGAACTGTCTGTCAGAAGACTGAATCAATATACACCCATACCGTTTTACACCACTGAAAAGCATCAGAACAATTCACAAAATCAATTTGAGTTGGTAAAAGATCTCCGTTTTAAATCAAAGATCTACAGAAAAAAAACGATTGTTTTACATTTTCAAAATATCGGTTATAACTACTCTCACAAAAACGGCGGTCGTCACAACTAGGCAAAGCCTTTGCCGTTTCCCAACTCTTCAGTGATTTATAACGCTTTATGAGTATCACATGCGCCATTGAGGAGACGATAATTGCTGTTAGAAGAGCGTTCTATTCTGTATTTGGAAAATTGGTTTGAAAAGATTAATCGGTAAAGAGTATTTCCGTAGGTCTAACCCAAAGCAATCCAATCTCCAGCAGTCGGATATTAAACGTTGTATATCCGCCGTTGATAAGTTTCAGAATGACATCCATCATCCCGGACTCAACTTCGAGCGGCTTGGTCCTAGATCTAAGCAAAACCACTGGTCAATACGGGCCTCACAGGAGTTGCGAGTAATACTCGCCGTGGACCTTGATAACAACAGTAAACCCGTTCGTTTCGCGTCAGTTAATATGGGCCATCACGATCAGATGTATGACTGGTCTAATCGGCAAGGTTATTATACTAATCTTGATGACCGCGAGTTGGTCTATGAACCGCTTGCCATATCTACCCAAGGAAAGACCGACCCTGACTTACTTCCGCCGGAGCGATTTGAGGAGTGGATGCTTTTTCTTTCCAATAGAAAGAGAAGTCTTGTAGAGCGTACTTATTATTCTGGGGCTGCTCGCATCAGAGGAGCAGCCGGTACGGGAAAAACTGTGATAGCACTACACAGGGCTGCTATGCTGGGTAAGCGTTATCCGGATGATCGGATTCTGGTGACGACATTTAGCCGTTCCTTATGCGGTTATATGGAATCCCTTTTTGCGCGCATGCCAAATCGTTGTGAGAATGTTGATTTCATAAATGTAGATAGACTTGCCTACAAAGTCCTTACTTCGGCAGAATTATCCGAAGAAATAGACTTAAAAGATGATGCGTTTAATGCTGCTTACCAAAAGACCGTGCCTGAAGAAGTGAGAACTAGGCTGGACCCTGAATACATGAAAGAAGAGATACGAAGGGTGATAAAAGGAAGAGACGCAAGCAGAGAGGAATATCTTGATACTGGAAGTTTTGAGAGGTTGGGACGGATACGCTCTTTTAAGAAACGCGACCGTGAAATTTGCTGGAATTTACGTGAGGCATGGGACTGTGAAATGCAGGTCCGTAAAATGACTTCATTTGAAGACCGATTACTCAAAGCCCGTGACCGTGTTTGGGAAGAAGGAACTCCTAGATATCGTTGCGCGATTGTAGATGAGGGTCAGGATATGACTCTGGTCGGCATTCAACTTGTTAGGGCTCTTGTAGCCGGCGGACCGGAATCACAACTGCGGCCGGATAGCATTTTGATGATGGATGACACGGCGCAGAGAATTTATCCAGGTGGTTATAGACCTCGTTGGGCCAATCTTGATTATACGGGCAATTCGACGACTCTCAACGTTAACTCTCGTAACAGTAAGGCTATATTCGAGGCGGCCCGCGCGGTGCGCGGAGATGTGCTTATTGGCAAGGATGCCAATGACGATGGTGCGGCTGAAGATGTGAAATTCGAACGTGACTCTGGAGAGCTTCCCATGCTTTTAAAAACCTCAGAAAAAGGAGAAGCTAAAGTGATTTTGAAAGAAATCGTAGATCTGATAACTAACGAAGGGTTTAGTCCAGAGGAAATAGCGGTGTTGGTTTGGAGAAGTTCAGACGTCTTTGATCTTGAGAATTACTTGAATAATAAAGGAATTCCGTGTTTTAATCTCAAAGGTCTTCGCGATGAACCGATTGGTCAAGGAGTTCGTATCGGAACATTTGACCGCGCTAAGGGAATGGAGTTTCTCGTGGTGTTTATACCTCGTCTTGGCAAATCGCGCTTTCCGCTAGATGAGTCTAGTCTTGTAGATTCTGAGTCTTTACCTTCAGAAATAGAAGAAAAGCGGCAGTTGAATCTGGATAGATTATACGCTGCGATGACACGAGCCCGAGACCTGCTCTATCTCATAGTGGACGAAGACCCGTGTAAGGAAATTGATCGCGCCTATGACTATTTTCAGTTCAAGCGGGTCTGATTTTCAGATCGACTTTCAGTTACAATTCTAGAGTTAGAAACCATCGCCCATTAAAACTTTGTGATCACGCCTTGAATACGGTAATTATCGGAATTGGTTCAAACATAGATGCGGAAAGCAACGTAGGCGTTGTTAGAAAGATTCTGGGAGAAACCCTCCGTGTCCTAAACGAATCACGATTCGTAAAAACAAAGCCCATAGGCACTAGGGATCAGGAAAATTTTCTAAACGGCTCTGTCCTTGCGCAAACCAATCTTGGCCGTGAAAATCTGAAAGCTCTGCTCAAAAAGGTTGAGGCGTCGCTTGGAAGGGGAGAGAAAGAAGACCCGTATGGTCCGAGGACAATGGATTTAGATATACTCGTCTGGAATGGAGAGATTATTGATTTAGATGTTTACAAACGGGATTTTCTGCGCCATTCCATAATCGAACTTTGCCCCGAACTTGAAAAAACAATTGAGAAAGGATCTAACGCTACTTAAACAGGATGAAATATTGGGAGGACTTGCGCTTAGAGAGGTTCTTTCGAAAAACGAGATAAAAACCACCGTGGTGAGACTTGCCAGACGGATTTCAGGGGATTACGACGGGAAAATTCCTGTCATGGTCTGTGTTTTGTTGGGAGCGCGTCCTTTTTTTGAGGATCTAGTTAACGCAATGACTGTAAAAGTTGAGAGACGATCTCTCAGAATCTCAAGTTATGAGGGGAATACGCGACCGGGGTATCTTAAACTAATTCAAGATATTGAATCCGAAGTGGAGGGAAGAGACGTTATAATAATAGAAGATATAGTTGACACATCAAAGACGGCGGGATTTGTTCTCCGGCATATTGAGTCAAAAAATCCTAGTTCGCTTCGTATGTGCGCCCTTATAGATAAAAGGGCGGAAGATGTGATGGTTGGTCATGCGCCTCATTATCTGGGTTTCCGTATGAACAGGGGATTTCTCGTAGGTTACGGAATGGATTATAAGGGAGTGGGGAGAGATCTTGAGAACGTATACGTGCTTGAGAAGGATTTTCACAAGTGAGTGAGGAGGAGCAATATGACAAAAGCGCAAGGCGTAAGATGGAATCTGGAAGCTCTCTACAGTGGAATTTCTGATGAGCGTATCAAAAGGGACCTCAGGCGCATATCAGCTCGCGCTGATAAAATCGAAAAAAAATACAGGGGCAGGATAAACTCTCCATCGCTTAAGCCAGAGGAACTTGCTCGGGCTGTAAAAGAACTTGAGCAATTGTCAGAAGGAATCGGAAAAATACTTTCTTTTTCCTCACTTCTTTTTGCGGCGAATACGTCTGACCCAACGACTGGGGCTTTCCATTCCGAAATGCAACAAAGAGCTACTGAGATTCAGAAAAAACTTGTTTTCTTTGACGTTGAATGGGTTTCTGTTCCAAACAAAAGAGCAAAAAAACTTCTCTGTCATCCAGAACTTTCTCGGTACAAACACTTTCTTGAACAAGAAAGGAAGTATAAAGACCACATTCTCTCAGAGGCTGAGGAAAAAATACTTTATGAAAAATCAAATACTGGCCGTAAGGCGTTTTCAAGACTTTTTGACGAGGTTGTGAACAATATTGAGTTTCACGTGAGGATTTCTAATAAGACAGAAAAACTTTCTCAGTCACGTACTCTCGCGCTTCTCTACGACTCAGATAGAAAGAAAAGAAAAGCCGCTTGGTCAGGACTCACTCGGGGTTTGAAGAAAAATTCCCATGTGCTTACCTACATATTCAACACGCTTGTTAACGACCACTCAATAGACGACAGAATCAGAAATTACGAAGACCCAATGTCCTCCCGTCATTTGAGCAATGAGATATCTAGTGACGCTGTGAATGCTCTTCTTGAATCATGCGAGCGAAATTTCGGATTTGTGAATCGTTATTACCGGATCAAAAGGGCACTTTTGGGATATCGGAAATTTTACGACTATGACCGCTACGCTCCTATTGTCTTGGGAGAAAAAGAAGTGTCATGGGAAAGCGCAAAGGATATAGTGCTCTCATCCTTTGGAGAGTTCTCTTCTGAAATGAGTCGGGTCGCATCCTTATTTTTCGATGAAAAATGGATAGACGCTGAACTTCGCGATGGAAAAAGAGGCGGGGCTTTTAGCCACGGAACCGTTCCTTCAGTCCACCCGTACGTATTTATGAACTATACTGGAAAGCCTAGAGACGTTATGGTTCTTGCTCATGAGCTCGGTCACGGAGTGCACCAATATCTCTCAAGGCGGCAGGGTTATTTTCAGGCTCACACCCCTCTTACGACTGCCGAGACGGCAAGCGTGTTTGCGGAGATGCTGGTGTTTCACAGACTGAAGGATTCAGAAACAAAAAGAGAGGCTAGGATGGTTCTAGTCGCGGAAAAACTTGAAGACATAATGGCTACGGTCTTCAGACAGGCTGTGCTCACAAGATTTGAGCAGAGCCTGCATCAAGAAAGAAGGAATAAAGGAGAACTTCAAACCGAAAGGATAAATGAACTCTGGATTGATGCTAATCAAGTCATGTTCGGGGATTCAGTGGTTCTCACAGAAAATTATTCTTGGTGGTGGCTTTACATCCCACATTTCATACACTCTCCATTTTACTGCTACGCATATTCCTTTGGTGAACTACTTACATTGGCTCTTTACGGTATGTTTCTTGATCAAGGAAGCCCGTTTGTTCCTTCTTACATGAAACTTCTCCGTTCTGGGGGGAGCGCCTCGCCAACAGAACTTCTCAGAGATATCGGAGTAGATATAAACGACCCTAATTTCTGGCAATCGGGGCTTGATGTTATAAAAGCTATGGTGGATGAGGTGGAGGAACTTTCCGGAAACAAAGCATGAGCCAGAATTAATGGAAGTTGTTTTTCGTGTTCCTAACTATTCAAAGTCCGTCTTTTCTGCATCTCAAAGCATGTGGTCGCCAAAACTACTTCTGGAAGAAAAAGGGTTTCAGTTGTTTTCTGCTTTTTCTACAGACCCAACCATCTTTTATTTACCGCCTATTAAACAGCGCTTTAATTTTGGACGGGTTGTTAGTTACAATAAAGAGGCATTTGCGCTGTAGTGATTCTTAATGCTGATTTCTTTTGATGATTGTGGAACTGCTACGGGTTTATTTCTTTTGTAGATGATAACTTTGTTATTAATTTGAGGTAGTTACACTACAACGATTTTTGGGGCTTTTTTCTTGAGGATGACCAGAAACAACTTTGACTTGCTCTTATAGGAGAGAAGAAGGTTTTGCTAGCAAATTATAATTTCAACCTATGAAGACACCTTTATAGTGGCATTAAAAATAAATAATATCATCAAGTTATTTGTTTTTGGGAGAATTTTTACAGAAGTTATATCAACCGATTTTAGTGTGGGGTGAAATTTCTGGGTTTTGACTTACATTAGCCGATTTTAGGACTTTTTTGGGGTATTTTGGGGGGATTTCTGGGGTAAAAAGTTTTTTACCCCTTCTAAAAACCCTTGATATTCATACATTTTTTGGACAGCGCAAATGCCTCAATAAACTGTTAGGCTGTTTAGAAAATACACAGCAGGTTTTTTCTTAAGGATGTTATAACTCTATACTGGATTGATCAAAATGTGCGAATTGCCCAAGAGGATTCAGACAAGGCTTTACAAGGACCATTTTATTCCTGAAGAAACAAAAAAGATAAGAAAAGAAGTAAGGACCTTTGCGGAAAAAGAGTTACTTCCTCTTGCTAGAGAAATAGGAGAAAAAGAAGAGAAAACCGAAAATTTCCCCTATAAGCTGTTCAAAAAAGCGGCGGACCAAGGTTTTTTCAGAATCCCGTTTTCAAAACAGGACAGAGGTCTAGACCTTTCCTACCCCGCATGCGCATCCGCAGTTATGACAGAAGAACTAGCCTATATGAGCGCGAGTTTTGCAGGGATGATAAACGCCCACTTTTTGCTTTGTGGAAAGACCCTAGCTATGGGTTCATCCCATATAAAGAAAAAATATCTGACACGGGTTGTTTCTGGAGACTCAGTGGGGTCTTTCGCTATGACGGAACCTCGGTCGGGTTCTGACGTGAGAACAGAATCTCTTGAGACAAAAGCTCAAAGAGGTGGCGATAACTACGTTATAAACGGTCACAAACGTTATATAACTAACGCTGGCGTGGCGGATTTTGTGACGTTGCTCGCCACTGTAGAAGGTAAGTCTATAATGATAGTTGTTGATCTTGATTCGCCCGGTTGCACCGTGAGTGAGCCGGACAAAAAACTTGGAAACAGAGGAGAGCTTACCTACGACATATATCTTGAAAATGTGGAAGTACCTCGGGAAAACCTAATAGGTAAAGAAGGAGAAGGTCTGCACATAGCTGTAAATTCTCTTCTTTACGGTAGAACCGGAATTGGGGCAAGTGGAGTTGGTATGGCGCAGTCAGCCTTTGATGAGTGCGTTCGGTTTATGAATGAACGAGAGTCTTTTGGGAAAAAGATAGCGGATTTTCAGTATTGGCAGTTTCTACTGGCGCGGAGGGCCGTTGAGATAGAAAATGCGAGAAATCTTTATATAAAAGCTGCACTTTGCCTTGATAACGAGGATTCTTTTCCGACATTTGAAACCTCCGCCGCTAAATACTACGGTTCGGAAATAAGCGTCACCATGGCCCGCGACGCGGTTCAGATATTCGGAGGCCTTGGGCTTATGGTAGAACTTGCCCATGATCGCTCAACCTACAAGGTTCAGGAAATCTACAGAGATTCAAAAGTAGGTGAGATATACGAGGGGACAAATGAGATACACAAAATGATAATAGCAAGATCCATTTTTGGAAAAAGAGGAGGCTGAGTTGCAACTGATAACCCCAGAACCAAGTAGGAATAGTGTTTGTAAAACCCAATCTCATCGCCTGTGGAGAGATGTCATGGTTAACACAAAAGAGGTGACTTCCCACGAAAAGAAAAAAGAGAGGATGTCAATGAGGCTTGTCTACGGAATCCATGACACCTCGTTTGGAAAATGTCTTGTCGGAATCTGCGAACAGGGTATATGTCATATGAGTTTTTTCAGTTCCGATTCAAAATCCCATATGGAGGTTTTCCATAATACTTGGCCAAATCCAGATAACCGAAGAGATGAAGAGGGGACCCGTGCTATGGTTCGGCAGGTGTTTTCCCCGACACAAAATAAGTCGTCAGAAATTTTACTTTTGGGAACCCGATTTCAGTTGCGGGTCTGGGAGAAGTTGCTTGAGGTTTCGGAGGGAGATACAATTTCCTACTCAGTTCTCGCGGAGTTCATAGAAGAGCCTAACGCGGTAAGGGCTGTTTCAAACGCAGTGGCGAACAACCCTGTCGCTTATATTGTGCCTTGTCATCGTATCATAGGAAAAGATAGATCTCTTCACGGCTATCGCTGGGGACTTAAAGTCAAAAAAGCGATTCTCAAACATGAAGAGGCTTTCACCGTTTCGCTACACAAGCGTTTATATTCTCACTGTCCATAAATGTCCTAAGGGAACCTGTTAAAGGAGGTTAAACCGAACTTCACTTGTTAAAAATACGGAATGGTCAATACAGTATTAGGATATAGGCAAATTCAACCTGTCATTGCACTGGAAACAAACCGGGTTGGGTCTGTGTTGAGTAGATCAAATGCTCTTTGTTGCACAGGAGTTGGTGGAGCAATTACAGGTACGGTTGCCTCTGGATGACTGGGCAAAGAAACTCCAATCACTGATAGCGTTGCAAGGTCTTCCAATAAAGTTCTAAAGCTATGAACAGGTAGACCATCTTCGGTTTTTTTGCTTGCTATTTTTTGCCTTGCGCCTTGTGATGTTATCGCAGGTTCTACAGGCGTTTGTTTTTCTCTGCTCGCAGCCTCTCTATTCTCATCCTCAAATAGCATGGGTGCGAGACGACGGCGCATATGCCACTCCACATAGTAAGCAAGCATACATAGGAACAGATGACCGCGTAGATGTTCTGCAGTGTAAACATGAAAGGGACGAACACTAAGATCTGATTTCATATATCGAAATGCTCGTTCCACCGTTGCTAAATTCTTATAGCCAGTGACAGTTTGATGAGCAGTGATGGATTCAACCGGAAGACTGGTACGGATTACGTAAATGCCATCGAATTTAGCTTCGGCTTCAATGCTTTGGATATTACGTTGCCAAATTAGACTTTCATCTGTCACTTTAATGTCAAAATGCTTCTCCACTTTCATTTCGTTACCCTCGCGACCGAGACGGTGAGCAATATGATCTTTTCCCCGCAGACGACCATTTTCTACGGATGAGGCAATCTTGCAAAGAATACGCTCGGTAGCTTCCAATAGTTCTTCTCTTTTCAGCCTACGTTCCTCCCGCAAACGCGGATTAAGGCAGACCATAAGTCGTTCTCCTGGAAAATTAGGACTGCTGATTTCTACCACTGCGTTGTCCTTGAGATTGTCCGGTTGTATCGGCGCTGATACTTTATCAGTTTCTTTAAGAAGAGTAGCAATGCTACGGTTAGTCAGAGCCGAGAGCCAGTCAAGACTAGTTGGCTTTAGATCATCACGAATTCGGGCAGTGGTCAACATACCTCGGTCACCCACCAGGGCAATGTTGGAGATACCAAAACGTTGTTTTATCTTCTTCACTTGCGTTGCTACGCTTTTTGGGTCGGCGGTATTGCCGGTAAACACTTCAATGTCTATAGGACAACCGTCAGCGCTACATAGCAGGCCATAAACAATCTGCTTTTTTCCTTTTTTGCCGTCACGACTATGGCCAAAAGCTGCTAGCGGACAGCAACTCCCTTCAAACCATGACGAACTAATGTCATAGAGAAGCAGGGCATCTTTACCAAGATGTCTGTTGGCTAGACTCTTTGCTATCCATGGTTGACGATCGCGTAGCCAATCAAGCATTGAGAGCATTTCTTTGCCACGGACATGGCCGAGACCTAGAAGGGGTCCAAGGCTGGAATTAGCGGTAGATGCGGAAAGCGCTCGGGCGGTAGCGAGTTTCGATGCTGGCGAAAAGATTCTAGTGGCAATAGCCGCAAGAGCTAGGTTGCTTTGTCTATTTGCTTTGCGGGAAAGTATTTTAGACAGTCCTATTTGCTTACAACAAGCAAGGATTGCGCAGACATGACCGTGAGGCAGACTACGTCTGACATTAAAGACATCGCTGGTGGAGGGAAAAGCGACGCCTCCGCGAATGATTGCATCAAAGCCTGCGATGATATGCGGTGGTAGATCGGTAAGATTGGCGATGGTTGTTCTACGAATACGTTTACCCTCTCTTTTAGCCTCACGCAGAAGGATAGAGGCACGGCCGCGTTTGTTAGGGATGGTTTCAATATGTAGAGACATAGTGTTATTCTGCACTGGAAACAATAATAAGTCAATATATTTTATTAAAATAACACTAGAAAGGGAGATAGAGGTTATATAGCGTGTTATGCACTGGAAACATAAATGCGCAGGCAAAATGCCTCTTTTTAGGCAAAAGCTCGTTGAATCTCAATGTGTTAGGTGAGAAATAAAGGCTGAAAGTCAGGTGTAAGCGTTCGTTCAAGGGGTGTTTATAGGGGGTTTGAGCGATTGAGGATTTGTCTCCAATTCCTGTGAAGCGGTCGTAGCCAAATGTCCTTTTTGGGTTTATCGCATCGGTTGTACCGGTCGTAGCGACCACGCCCCTGTGTAGTTCCAACACGTATCCATCCAGATGCCCGGTATACGGTGCCTGTATATGTCGGAATTTGTACAAACGTCTCAATGAGCACAGGTGTGAAGTTGTATCGTTGAGTCCACTCCTTGGGCAAGCGGCGACACACTACCGAGAGTATGTGTGACCCAAGATTGGGTATCTGTATCCATGGAAGAATCAGGAATCTGGGGTTGTCAATAACCAGCGGTAAATTCTTTTCACGTCGCTCGGATGTCCATCCTATGAAGGTATCGCGCGGCGCAAGTTTCCATGCGGCGGTAGAGAAGCCTAGCATGGCCAGCGGCGAACCGTGGCGGTCGCACACTGCGTAGCGCATCTGAGCCCCGACTAATGTCTTATAACCTAAGTAGTGATAACGCGCTACAAACTCGTTCCATAGTTTGCCTTGCCTGGTGCCACTGACAACAGTGTGCACCTGCAGTGGACGGACTTCGTCAAGGGTCTTGGGAACCGGTAGCTTATGCGGTTCGGTGTCCACTCCAAAGACAATAGGCTTGGCTCGGGGCGACACTCGGGTGGGTGGCGGTAACTTGATGATGCCATCCCTATGCATGGATAGCATGGTAACTCTGGCCGTCATATCCTTGAGTCCGCCATCGGGCTTGTACCACCCAATACGTCTGCAAAACTCTCTGGACAGAGCAGTCCGGTTGAGCCGCTCGGGCCCGGCTATCAAAGCGCGTAGCAGTTTCATCTCCGCAGCCGTGAACTCTCGCCCGTAGTAGCGGCACTCAACCTCGTCGCTCATCTCTTGGCGCCAAAGTCGCGCAAACGTTGCTCACTCATTGACCATGGCAACCAAGGCGATAGATCTTCCGGGGGACTCCTGCCATCTTCCGCGCAGGCAGTCAACCACCCCTTTAGCCCAAGTTTATCCAAAACCCACTAAAATTCGACTAATTTAGGCCTTTTTTCCTATGAGGGAGGCTCGTATCCCACTGATATATCGTTATTTATAATTTTAAAAGGTAAATGTAGTGCCCTACTAATCTTTTTTGTCTGTTGACATATGGCCTACGATGTAATAATATTTCTATATATGTCACTCAGATGGGAAAACGCTACATGTGCATGTGTCTACCCAACCTTAGATATAGCAACAGGAAATTCTAGATACACTGGGGGTTGATTCCACTTCGCAGAAAATAGTTCCCGTAACAAAATGTAGTGCCACACCAATTTTTTATGGCATCTAACCAGCTGATATCTAACATTTATTTTTTGGACATGATAAACTTGGGTTAGCCAACTAAGAATGTCAATACCATTCTTTGAGAGCGTACCCAGCACCGTGTATAGAATGGCTGATGTCCTTGCTCCCTCTAGACTGTCAGATCCAAAACTTATTTTACGGGCGAGGGCAGGGCCTCGCAGCGCGCTCTCCGCAATATTGTTATCCATGGGAACTTGGGGATGTTTAACGAACACGCTCAGCCCCTCACGATGATTGATAAGCGACTTAAGTGGCTTCCACTCATCCGCATCTTTCGCTAACTCGGACAATTCACTCTCGGCTTTGGCAAACATTGCGTCGCACGCTTCTTTCAGCTTTGCCTGCGCTCGTTCAAACTCTGGAGTATTACCTGAGACGTAGTGATCACACCGCTGTTTGTTTAACTCATACATCTCTGCAATGCGTTTTATCCATTGTTCTCTCCATTGCTCAAGTTGCTCGTCTCCTGCAGCGCATTTTATAAAATCTCTTCGCATATGCGCCCAACAAAAACACAGTATCACTTTCTTATTGAATTCTTTGAGGAAATCCCGAACCATCTTCTTATAGGAGCCGTAGCGGTCGCAGACCAGGAAAACACAATCAACGCTGTCCACGAATAGGACCTTCGCAACCTCAGAACTACGCGAACGGTCTATCTTGTATAAGACAGAGTCTTTGCTCACGGATACCCACAGCCAAGCGCGTTGAGAACCTCCCATTTCTCTCAGTGACTGAATACGCCAACTAGTCTCGTCTGCATGACGCAATCTATCTTCGTTTTGATGGGCGAGAATCGCGTCATAGAGAGGCTCGAACAGAGGCCCCAAGCGCTTTGCGCTGTCCGCTAGAGTGCCTGCCGAAATCTTAATCCCGTGGTCGCTAAACAATCTCGCTATCCCGCGGTAGGTCCTCAGATTACGGTAACGCTCGTATGTCAATAGAGCCCAGACACTGATCCCATATTGCGTATGCTCAAACAGCCGCACCGGCGCCGTCACATAGAGCGGAGATGACTCACAGTCGCATGCCCTACGATGACGGGATTTGTTGATCTTGCGCTTGTGCGCCTTGACCTTGATCTCATACATCTCCGAACTCCGCTTCCCATTGGCAACATACCGCTTTCCACAACTGGAACAGGTAAGTTCATCATCGGACGGATGCCACGACTCTTCTACCACCTCAATATCTGGTCGGGCTGTACGACCATGACCGGGCGCCCCGAGCTGTTGTCCTCGTCGTCGCGCCCCGAAGGTGGCCTCTTCTGCTTCTCACTACGTCTTCCGTACAACGAATTCGACAAAACCTTCCGGTTAGAAAGCAGGTTCTTGACCTGCTTCTTCAGCTCTGCATTCTCATTCTTCAAGCTGCCAATCTCCATCCGCAACGACACAATCGTGCTACGCTTGCGCCTATCTACTCCAACCTCGTCTAGCAATGCTCTAAGTCGTTGTACTTCTTTGTCCAACGATAAAGCACTTTTCGCCACACGACTGATACGCTTTACTTCTTCTTTTTTCGCGGCCAAATGAGTACGCGCTTTTTCCCAACAGAATTTATAATTCCCCGACTGTGATCGTTCCCGCGTCAATTCATGTTCTAACTCCTGATGTTTATGTTTTAACTCCTGATAAGCCGCTAGCAACTCTTCGTACGAAAACTTACAGTCTAACGAAGCGCATCCCGACGTAGTCGGCATGCAATTGATGCATCCAGCGTCATCTTTATCCAATAACCTGACAACCCCGATCTCTTTGTCGTGAACAATCATATGACCGATGATAACCGATCAATTAAGGAGTGACCAGTTTAAATGCAAAAAAATATTTAAGACGGGATTAACGGACGATTAATCAAGCAAACACCCCTTGAACGAACGCTTACAGTCAGGTGAAGTTCGGTCTAAAACCACTCTCAAAAACCTTACAGCGCAAATGCCTCTCTTCTTGCTAGTCCTTGACTTTGTAGGGGGGGGGGGGGGGGTAAACTCAGAAGACTGACTTAAGAATGAGGGTTTTATAACAAGGTTTACCATAAATATCCATTTATAAATGGAACACTTATAAGGGAGGTTGTAATATGAAGTTACGTAGTTTATTAGTGATGTTGTTGCTACTCACTGGAGCAGTTTTGTTTGTGGCTTGTGAGGGCGAGAGAGGACCAGCAGGGCCGGCGGGTCCAGCAGGGAAGGACGGAGCGAAAGGCGATAAAGGCGACCCAGGGAAGGACGGCACGCTAGGCCCCGCGGGGGCGGATGGCAGAGCTGGCGACCAAGGGCCTGCATATGGTGATTCTCGGTGCGATGTTAGCAATGGGATACAGGGGATAGTCGGTATTAATCAGAACAACCTAACCGGCACAGATGATGACGATGTTATTTGTGGAACTCGTGTTGCAAACATAATTGCAGCTGAGGGCGGGGATGATACGGTTTACGGTGCCGGTGGAAACGATTATCTCAAAGGGAAAGCTGGCAATGATGAACTCAACGGTGGTGATGGTGATGATAGGCTTGACGGTGGTGATGGTGATGATACGCTCAACGGAGGCGCAGGAAAGGACCACTTTTTTCTTCTAGAACAATCAGGGGACAAATTGATTGGTGGTCCTGGGAGGGATATGATTTATTGGGCTCACCCCGTTCCTGATAATACGGCACTGGACGGCAAAGATATATATTGGTCTGGTGTCCTTGGTACTGCTGCTATAACTCTTAATCTTTCTTCTGGGACGTTTGATGCTTCTTCAATTTCAGGGAATGCTGGGTCGACTGGGTCGGCTACATTTGAAGGTATTGAGGACATTCTTAGCGGGAGTGGTAATGATACTCTTACCGGGACCGATGAAGACAACTACATTTTCGGGGGGCATGGAACCGATATTATTAACGGCCTCGGGGGTGATGATCTTCTTTGGGGCGGTTTCCTGCGCGGTAATGATACTCTAAACGGTGGTGACGGCAATGATGTTCTTTACTCAGGCGGGGCTTCTGGAACCACTCACGTTTATACTGGTGGAGCAGGCGCTGACATTTTCGTTGTTCGTAAAGATAATGGGGTTTATACGATAAAAGACTTTGATTTGACAGAGGATAAACTCTATTTTTGGAAGTTCCCAACAGGCGATACCGCTAGACGAATAACTGTTGTTGCCGGTAAGATTTCAGTTGGCGGAACGGAAATTGTTATAATACATAATGATGCCGGGACAGTAGACAACGACAAAGCTACGAAAATAAAAGACGATTCAACAAAATATAGGTTTATAGATCTAGAAATTGGGAAAACAAGAACCGCTACTTTTACAGACAACTAAAGAATCTTGATGCGGAGTTTTATAAGGCCCTGGGGTGGGTTTTGGATAGACTTGGCTACTCGAATGTGGGATGATGTGTTAGTTTTTGACTGAACTATTCCGCCTCAGTGTTTAGTTTTCCGCGGTTATCGGTGGACGCTTTTGAAGACGCCAGCGCACCACCACGTCTTTGACATACTTAAGATCCGTCTCCTCATTTTTCCAGAGGCTTGTAAATGGCACATCGGCACTTTGAGGCTGGTTTGACTTTGGGAGGTCAATAAAGCGTAACCGAACTGGTACGACCGATCCTTCACCGACCACCAAAGCTTCTTGTGTCCGCAGAGTTGACAACACGCTGGCAATGCTGTGAACTGAGTCAGGCAAGGCGCGCTGTACAAAATTCTGATCCTGTTCGTTGCTCATCCTCAACGCGATGAGAGTATTGCACTGCGAGAGGACCGATTCTGCTAGTTCAGAGGGGCGTTGGGAAATCAGCCCAAGGCCAACACCATATTTCCGACCTTCCTTCGCAATGCGAGAGAGTGCTTGCCTAGTTGGCTGAAAGGCGGCGTCATCGCGCCGCGGCGCATATCGGTGTGCTTCTTCGCAAACCAAAACAATCGGAACTTGGACAGGGCGTGGTACCCAAATCGCGAAATCAAAAATCATACGGCACAATACCGATACGACAACATTCACAACATCCGAGGGAACACCTGAAAGATCAATGATCGAAAGCGGCTTTTCTTGGACTGGTATGTGCAGATACTGCCCGACAATTTTTTCCAGATTATCTTTTACATCCTTGTCTGGACGGATCAAAAAAGAAAAGCGGCTGTCCTGTTGCAACGTTTGAATTTTATTCTCTATCTTGAGGTAAGGGGCTTGTTTTGATTCCTGCTTTGGTTTGTTGGCATTGATGTTCTCAATAAGTTTGCTTAGTTGAGGCATTTGCGCTGTAGCGATTCTTGATGCTGATTTCTTTCGATGATGATAGAACCACTACGGGTTTATTTCTTTTGTAGATGATAAATTTGTTATTAACTTGAGGTAGTTACACTACGACGATTTTTGAGGCTTTTTCTTTGAGGATGAGCAGAAACAACATTGACTTGCTCTTATAGCAGAGGAGAAGATTCTGCTAGCAAATTATAATTTCAACCTATGAAGACACCTTTATAGTGACATTAAAAATAAATAATATCATCAAGTTATTTGTTTTTGGGAGAATTTTTACAGAGGTTATATCAACCGATTTTAGTGTGGGGTGAAATTTCTGGGTTTTGACTTACATTAGCCGATTTCAGGGCTTTTTTGGGGCTTTTTGGGGGGATTTCTGGGGTGAAAAGTTTTTTACCCCTTCTAAAAACCCTTGATATGCATACATTTGTTGGACAGCGCAAATGCCTCTTAGTTGGTATGGAACTGGTGTGTCTACCGTAACCTTTTCTTCGCTCATAACCTTGTTGGAATGAACGAAATCTTGCCGTGCGGCGAGCATGGCGTCTTTCAGGATGTTGCTCTGGCTCGTCGCAGCGTATTCTGTCCTACCAATGAACAATTCAGTACTTTCCTCGAAATTCAGGAGCCAATGTGGCGGTTCAAGAGTTGTTGGGTCAATGATTTCGGCTTTGTCCTTGAATGCTTGACGGTATTCGTTGTGTGGGTCAAGTAAGATCATGTGTGCTTTTGGCGCGACTTCAAGAATAGCACGTAGTAGTACAGTTACGGAACATGACTTACCTGATCCAGTTGTGCCAAGGACGGCAAAGTGTTTTCCAAGCAGTTCATCTGCCAGCAAGTACACAGGCAGTGACGATGCCTGAGAGAGTGTACCGACATGGATGCTGCTGGCTTTATCAGGCTTGTTATAGATGTGTGCGAGTTCGGTGACGCTTGCAACGAAGATACCCTGGCCTAGAAGTGGATATGTAACCACGCCGCACTGAAATTCAAAGTCACTTTCGCCAAGACCGGTTCGCAAAGCTTCTCCAAAGAGTTCGATTTCCAGCCATTTGGCATCAGGCGAAGTTTCAACAATACTTGCTGATGTTCTGTCATCAAAGAGCGTTTCAGTCATACGAAGAGCAGTCACTACACCGAACACTAACGATTGTAGTCGGTGCTTATCCCTGCTTTTTTGTTTCTGTTACTGACACAGAGTCTGCAAACCTGAGCGCTCCAGGTTTTTCTACCTTGACCGACACTTTTTTTACCTTCGGACATTCAAGAGATATATCGCATATGCCTCCTGCAATCCTTTCAAGCAGGTTAAAGTTGTTTGTTTCTACGAAACTTATGATCTTTTTATTTACGGATTTATAGTCAACGGTGTCTTCAATACTATCAGTTATCCTGGCCCGCCCACCGTCAAACTTAATAGTTACGTTTATGACCAGATCTTGTTTTTCCTTTTTCTCCCAGTCATAGATTCCGACTATTGTGCGAAGTCTCAGGTTTTCAATTTTTATTATCATTTTTTCAAGTGAGGCTTATGCCCCCATCAACGAAAAGACACTCTCCGGTTACGTAATCGTTTTCTAATAGGTAGTTGACCGCGTTTGTTATGTTCTCAAGACTGCCGGTACGTTTCATCGGTGTTTTCTTCGCCATTTTCTCAACATATTTTTTATCTTTTCCCGGTGGCGCGAGAATTGTTCCGGGACACACCGCGTTTATCCTAAAATTAGGAGCAAGTTCTTTTGCGAGCATTTTGGTCAGATGGTAAAGACACTGTTTACTGAGATTATAGCAAAAATGTTGTGAAGGAATCTTTCTTATCCTCATGTCAAGAAAATTCACTATAACTCCACTCTCTATATTTTTGGCAAAAGACTGAGAAAGAAAGAACGGCGCCTTGAAGTTTATAGTTAAATCTGTCTCCAGAAATTCAGGTGTCACATCAAAAAATCCCACATCCTCAAAAACAGACGCATTGTTTACAAGAACGCAAAGTTTCGGGAATTTTTCAAGGACCTGTATAACCAGTTTTTCTGCGCTAGGAGAAGACAGGTCGTATTTGAAAAGTTCGCAGCCCACCCCATACTGTTCTATCTGTTTTTTTGTTTCCAAAGCATCCTTTTTTGAGGAGTTGTAGTGAAGCGCTATATCATAGCCTTTTTCCGCAAGGTTAAGACAGATGGCCTTGCCTATTCTCACTGCTCCTCCTGTCACTAAAGCCGCTTTTTTCATTTTTGTGTGGAAAACTGCGGTTTTTATCACGCGGACAACGTGAAAACCGCTTCAATATAGTTGAAATATTATCCCAATTACTTATTATTAGTAAACTTAAAACAGCAAGCGCAAGCGAAACCCCGGCTGTTTTCATATTGATCCAAGTCACGCATAAGACGCTTTTATATTTGCAGACCTATTCCACCTGAGGACAGACAATTTGGATAGTGTTGTAATCAACTGCATCAGAACGCTTGCGATGGATGCTGTGGAAAATGCCAAATCAGGACATCCAGGGACTCCTATGTCCCTTGCGCCTGTGACTTTTCTGCTTTTTGACAAATTTATTCGTCATAATCCCACAAATCCACACTGGCCAAACCGTGACCGTTTTGTTCTGTCTGCAGGCCACGCATCAATGCTTCTCTATGCGTCTTTGTACGTAAACGGGTATAACGTCTCAATTGAAGACATAAAGAATTTCCGAAGGCTTCACAGTCGTTGTCCCGGTCATCCGGAGTTTGAGATCACCTCGGGAGTGGAAACCACCACAGGTCCACTTGGTCAAGGAGTTTCAAATTCTGTGGGAATGGCGATAGCGGGGAGATGGCTTTCTGAACATTTCAATCGACCGGGTTATGACATCATTGATTACCATGTTTATTCAATTTGTAGCGATGGTGATATGATGGAGGGGATTTCCTCAGAAGCAGCTTCTATAGCGGGACATTTGGGTCTTGGGAATCTGATCTGGATATATGACAGCAACAAAATTACCATTGAAGGTAGCACAGACCTTTCATATTCTGAAAATACTGCGATGCGCTTTGGTTCCTACAACTGGCACACGCAGACAGTTTCTGACTCGAACAATCTCCAAGAGATAGAGGAGTCTTTACGACTGGCAAAGCAAGAGACTCAAAAGCCTTCCATAATCATACTTAAAAGCGAAATAGCGTATGGAAGTCCCAACAAGCAAAATACCTGCGAAGCCCATGGAGCGCCACTTGGCCAAGATGAGGTGACGCTCGCAAAACAGTTTTATGGCTGGGATACGCAAGAGAATTTTCATGTTCCGGAGAAAGTCCTTCATTACATAGATAAAGTGAAGAAGAAAGGAAGTAAGTTAGAAACAGAGTGGATGGAGATGTTCGGCAAATACTCTGTTGAATATCCGGAACTTGCAGAGGAGTTTGAAATGATTAAGAAAAGACGTCTGCCCAAGGGATGGGATAGTGACCTTCCATTTTTTCCATCTTCTTCTGGTCCGATTGCGACGCGCTCTTCTAACTCAAATGTTTTAAATTCCATAGGCTCAAAGGTTCCGTGGTTTATGGGTGGAGCGGCAGATGTAGGTTCCTCGACAAAAACCTATCTTAACAACGCCACCAGTTTTTCTGCAGAGAATCGTCAGGGAAGGAACTTTCATTTTGGAGTAAGGGAACATGCGATGGCCGCCATAGCAAATGGGATGTGCTTAAGTGGCCTCAGATCTTACGCTTCAACTTATTTCGTATTCTCCGATTACATGAAGCCCTCAATAAGACTTGCGGCTTTGATGAAATTGCCGGTTCTTTATATTTTCACCCACGACAGCATAGGAGTGGGAGAAGATGGACCTACTCACCAGCCCATTGAGCATCTTGCGGCGCTCAGAGTGATTCCGAATATAGACGTTATCCGTCCCTGCGACGCAAATGAACTTTCAGTGCTCTGGAAACATGTTATGGGGCTTTCTGATCGTCCCGCAGCGCTTGTTCTGACAAGGCAGAACGTTCCCGTTATAGACAGAGGTCGCTACGCCTCAGCGCAAGGCGCTCTCATGGGTGGTTACACTATAGCGGACTCTGACAAGGATGCTGACATTATACTTATATCCACCGGTTCTGAGGTTCATATCTGTCTTGAGGTCTATGAAAAACTGCGAGAGATGGGAGTAAATTCAAGAGTTATAAGTATTCCATGCTGGAGCCTTTTCCAGAGACAAACGCAGAAATACAGAGATAGCGTTTTGCCCCCGTCTGTCAAAGTGAGAATGAGCGTTGAAGCCGCAGCGACTATGGGATGGGAAAAATTCACTGGCTCTGGTCCTTTATCTAAATCCTACGGAATAGACTGTTTTGGAGAATCAGCTCCGTACCGCGACGTTATGAATAATTTTGGCTTCAATGCGGAAAATATCCTAGAAGAAAGTCTTCGGCTTTTGAGAGACTGACCCATGTCTGAACGGAAAGCAACCGATTTTAACGCTCCGGGTTACCGTGAGTTTGCGGGAAATCTAAAAGAATCAATAGAGGTTGAACTTTCTGAGCTTGAAAAAGAAGAATTCGCTCAGAGAATCTTTTCCTCCGATCACACGCTCTGGGGAGATGACCCCACAGAGATATCAAACCGTCTTGGTTGGCTAAGTCTTCCAAAACAAATGCTCTCAGCCGTGGAAGAAATAGACAGTTTCTCTGAATCTGTAAGAAAAAAAGGGTTTACAGACGTAGTCGTTCTTGGGATGGGAGGATCAAGCCTTTCCTCTGAGGTGTTTCGAAGCGTATTCCCTGCCAGCCACGGCTTCATGCGTCTTGCGCTTGTTGATACTACTGACCCGGATTTCATTCTCAGAGCGAGTAGAAGCCTAGATCTTCAGAAAACCCTATTTATTGTCTCATCCAAGTCAGGCTCTACTGTAGAGACTATCTCCTTGATGAAATACTTTTACAGAGAGCTTGAGAAAATCACGGATTCTGCTGGAAAACATTTTGTTTGCATAACCGATCCCGGATCTACGCTTGCGGATACAGCTCGCAATCATAACTTCGCCAAGGTGTTTATAAATGACCCAAATGTTGGAGGAAGGTTTAGCGTGCTTTCATATTTTGGACTTGTTCCGGCATCTCTTACGGGAATTGATATAAAAAAAGTACTGGGTTTAGCGGCAGAGGTGCTTTACGATCTTAAAAAAGTACCAAAAGAGGGTCGCTTGCGTGAAAACACCTCTTTTCGCTTAGGGACTTTCTTGGGTGTTGCGGCGAGAGCGGGCAAGGACAAATTGGGTTTTGTTTTTTCAGAGAAGATTTTTCCTTTTGGATACTGGGTCGAACAGTTAATTGCGGAAAGTTTAGGTAAAAACGGAGTTGGGATTCTACCTCTTTTGGATGAGCGGTTTTCCGCATTGTCTCTCAGAAAAAAAGACAAAGTTTATGCGCTTTTTTCTTTGGGAGTTGATGAAGCGGTGGATGCTGTTGCGGGATCTCTTGAAGCATCAGGGGTTCCTTTTGTTAAAATAGATCTTCATGAACCGATGTCTGTATCTGCTGAATTTTTGCGTCTTGAGTTTGCCGTTGCGGTTGCCGGGAGCATTATGGGTATAAATCCCTTTGACCAACCTGATGTTGAGTCGGCCAAGTTTTTTGCCAGAAGCATTCTTAACCTGTACAAAGAGACTGGAAGAGTAGAGGACATAGAGTCAGATTTTTTCTCAGATGGACTTCTTTTTTCAAGCAATATAAATCTAGAATCATCACAACAGTTAGCGCAACTCGTCCGCTTGAAAACAGACGGCTACATATCAATTCAGGCTTACGTTGATCATGGAGAAGAAAACTCAAAGAATCTTTTATCTCTTCGTGCAGAAATTGAAAGAAATTCCTCTGTACCAGTCACTCTGGGTTTTGGCCCAAGGTTTCTTCACTCAACGGGACAACTTCACAAGGGAGATTCGGGGAGAGGATTCTTTATTCAGATAGTAAGCCGCAACGCAACCGACCTTTCCATCCCGGCGGACGAAGTAGGGTCTCAGTCATCGTCATTCTCTTTTGAGATACTCAAAGTGGCACAGGCTAGGGGCGATTTTAGATCTCTTGATGAGAAAGGAAGAGATGTGGTGAGAATTGGCATTTCCCCTGAAGTCTCGTCTGATGTACAGAAGATAAGAGAGTTTTTTAACACGACCTAAGCTTTTCGCCGATTTGTCAGAGACCGAAGATGGTACTCAGCGGGTGAAGTCTCGCCTCTTGAGAAAAACTTATTATTACGTAATCTGCGGTTTCTATAAAAAGACCGTGCTCTACTATCCCGGCTCTGTTTGACAGTTTTTCTGCAAGACCGACTGGGTCCGTTATCTCTCCACAGTCCCAGTCAATGATAAGATTTTGCTGGTCAGTAAGAAAAGGGGAACCGTCCTTTGCAAGTCTAAGTCGTGTTTTTCCTCCTAAACTTTCCAGATAATTTTTCTCAACTTCTAGGGCAAATTCAATTACTTCGATTGGAAGCGCAAATTTTGTGCCTAAGTATTCAGAAAGCTTTGATTCGTCGACGATGATTATGTTTTTTTTGCTGTTCTGAGCCAAAACTTTTTCCCGTAGAAGCGCACCTCCACCGCCTTTTATAAGGTCGAAATTTGGATCTATTTCATCAGCTCCGTCAATATTTATGTCGATTTTTTGTCCTGATTTGAGCTTAACAAGTTTAAGTCCTAGAGTCTTTGCAAGTTTTTCTGTTCTTTTAGAACTAGGGACGCAAGATATGCGGGTAAGTTGACCTTTTTCTACACGTTTGGAAAGTTCTTTTATCGCAAACTCAGATGTTGAACCCGTGCCAAGACCGACAAGCATTCCGGAGTACAAATGATCAACGGCTCTTATGCCTGCATCTTTTTTTAGTTCTTCAGTTCTAGTCATCTTGAGCACGTGCTTATGCTGAGATCATCTTAATTTTCATCGACAAATAACATATGTAATATTACACAAACAATGGAACAATACTGTATTTTGCGGAGACAATATCTTTTCTTGAGTTTGTTTTACAAGGTGTTCGCAGGGGTTTTCAGAGTCGACCACTAAAAAAATAGTTTGTTTTGAGGGTCAAAACCTATATAATCAGAATATAAGAATATGTAGTAAGGTGTCACCATGGACAATATTAGACATATACTCAAGAATAAGAGTCATGACGTATGGACGATAGGACCTGAAGAGACTGTATATAGAGCTCTTGAGGTTCTTGCGGAGAAGGAAATAGGAGCTCTGGTTGTCGTTGAGGGAGAGAGGGTTGTGGGAATATTCTCCGAGCGTGATTATGCAAGGAAGGTAATCCTTCAGAAAAGGTCATCATCATCTACTAAAGTAAGAGAACTGATGATTAAGGATGTTATTTACGCCTCTCCTGATGATTCCATTCAGGATAGCATGGCCGTAATGACGAATAGCAGAATAAGGCACCTTCCAGTTATAGAAGACGGAAAACTGTACGGAATGGTTACGTCTGGTGATATAATAAATCACATTATTTCCCGGCAGAAGTTTGAGATTGATGCGCTCAGAAAATATATAACTGGGGGATATTAACTCTATACTTGCTTTTACATGCTCAGTTGTTGCTGAACCTTCTCGCACTCGGCATGGAACTGCTTTGCGACTTCAAGGAACTCTATAGCGGTTGTGGCTGAGGGCTCGGAGTTTTTGTATTCGCTTAATCTTTGCGATACGTCAATCCATTTCTCATCGGTCTCTCCAGTTCTTACCACAAGATTTTCAAATTCCCATATGGTTTGCTCCGGCGTGAACGGATCAATAAGTTTTGCATACAAGGGGACGTGAGCGCTATCTGAGCACGCAAGGTAAAGTTCATTTATGCAACCTTGATAGTCGCCATGGAGAAACAGGGCCTGGGCTTGCTCAAGGCGGCGCTCAGCATTAGAAAATACGGGAATTTTTTCTTCTACGGTAATCCCAGCGCATTCTCCCTTCATTCCTTGCTGAACGGCGAACTTGTCTTCCTCGTGTCCCCAATCTTTATAGAAATCCGGTTCTTGTTCGTAAGATGGTATTTCGTTGAACTCTGAAATTGCCTGTTTTATATATTTAGCTCCAAGCCTTTTCATTGTAAGGTCAAAATGCTCGCCGTCTGTTTTCTCCTTTTCATATATCTCAAGTAGTCTCTGGACGACCTTCGGGGCATTTCTCGTAGGTATCTTGGTAACAGGCATAGCAAGGCGAGATTCGTCTCCGTATAGCCCCCCACCTAAGTAGAGCATCTCAGCGGGTACGCTTCTTCCCTCTCTTGTTATTGATGCTCCCTGAAAGCCTATATTTGCTGAGACGTGTTGGGCACAGGAATTAGGGCAACCTGAAATCTTTATTCTCAGGTCAGAAAGAGTGTTCTTATATTTTCCCAGGCCATTTTCCATCATTCCTGTGAGTTTAGTCGCAAGCCCTTTGGCAGAGGTGATTCCTAAACGGCAAGTGTCGGCTCCAGGGCAAGCTGTTATGTCCTCAAAAGTGTCTGCGCCCGATTCGGACAGCCCAACTTTTTCAAGTTCTAAATAAAGAGATGTAAGCGCTTTATTAGGAACCCATCTAATTACAAAATTTTGCTGAATCGTTATTCGAGCCTGCCCGTCGGCATAGGTATCCACGATGTCGGCAAGCGCGCGGGCGGTATCAGAAGATACATCTCCAAGGAGCACTCTGACGTTTACAATTGAATACTCATGCGAGTTAGCCGGGGAGACGTTTTTTTTCTTCCAAACTAGAAAGTCTGGGTTTTCATCTTCACTGAATGAGGCTTTGGGGAACTTACGCTCATCGTATGTTGGAGTTTCGTGGTCACGTTCTATTTTGTTTAGATAGTTGTTCCAAGAAGGATCTACCTTCAAAGCGGCTCTTTCCTCTTCAATGACTTTCCTGAATTTTTCAAAGCCAAGTTTTCTCAGCAGAAATTTCATTCTGGCCTTCATCCGCACTTTTCTCTCTCCGTGTCTGTCAAACACCCTAACAACTGCCGCTGAAAACGGTATCATTTCCTCGACTGGCATAAACTCAGTCCATAGATGGCCGAGTGACGGAGAAGCCCCTAGCCCTCCACCTATATAAACCTGAAAACCCCGTTTGCCATCCTCTTTTCTTATTCTTGCTCGAAAACCCAAGTCGTGGATGCGTACTCCCGCATTGTCAATATCTGGATTGCTTTCAAAGCATACCTTGAATTTTCTTCCCATATTCTGACATATCGGGTTTCTCAGCATAAATTCCTTAAACGCTTCAGCATAAGGGGTCACATCAAATGTCTCGGTAGGAGATGCGCCTGTTATTGGGGATGCGGTAACGTTTCTTACTGTGTTTCCGCACGCTTCACGAGTGGTGATCCCCACGCTTGCAAGTTCTCTCATAAGATCGGGTTCATTTTCAAGGGTGATATAGTAAATTTGGGCATCCTGACGAGTGGTTAAATGAAAAAAACCGCTCCCGTATTTGTCTGAAACGTAAGCGAGTTTTCTTAACTGGTCAGAGGCGAGCTTACCGTAGGGAATCTTTATCCTTTGCATCTGGACTCCTTCTTGCCTTTGCGCGTAAACGCCAAGTTGAAGCCTTATTTTCTGGAACTTCACCTCGCTTATCTTCCCGTTTCTGTAATCGGAAATTTGCCCCTCAAATTCGTCGATTTCATCTCTTATGGCTTTGGGCAACTCCGATGTGTCAACGCTCATTTACCATACCTCCTTTGATATTGTACAGGTCCAATCAGTTCAAATCTCATTTTAACATAAAAAGGTTTTTTTCTGAAAAGTCGGGGCTACGCGCTATAAACAATCTGCTACCTAACTTCTATATATTTCTGGAAAGAAAGACACAACGCTCTCAAAGAATGGTATTGACATTCTCAGTTGGCTAAAGGGGTGGTTGACTGCCTGCGCGGAAGATGGCAGGAGTCCTCCGGAAGATCTATCGCCTTGGTTGCCATGGTCAATGAGTGAGCAACGTTTGCGCGACTTTGGCGCCAAGACATGACCGACGAGGTTGAGTGCCGCTACTACGGGCGTGAGTTCACGGCTGCGGAGATGAAACTGCTACGCGCTTTGATAGCCGGGCCCGAGCGGCTCAACCGGACTGCTCTGTCCAGAGAGTTTTGCAGACGTATTGGGTGGTACAAGCCCGATGGCGGACTCAAGGATATGACGGCCAGAGTTACCATGCTATCCATGCATAGGGATGGCATCATCAAGTTACCGCCACCCACCCGAGTGTCGCCCCGAGCTAAGCCTATAGTCTTCGGAGCAGACACCGAACCGCATAAGCTACCGGTTCCCGAGACTCTTGATGAAGTCCATCCACTGCAGGTGCACACTGTTGTCAGTGGCACCAGGCAAGGCAAACTATGGAATGAGTTTGTAGCTCGTTATCACTACTTAGGGAATATCTGAATAAGTTCCTTAAATATGCTATAGTATCAAAAACTCACTTTAAGAGGAGGCCCCATGAACCAGATAAGTTTCTCCGTAGCAGAATATCCCTACAAAAAGCTTAAAACACGTCGTGAGAAGTTTCTTGAGCAGATGGATAAATTGATTCCTTGGAAACAGCTAGAGAACAAAATTGCCAAATACTATCCGAAGCCCGGGAAAGGTCGTAGACCCTATCCTCTGTCAAAGATGCTACGGGTTCACTGCATGCAGTTGTTCTACAACCTGAGCGACCCGGCGATGGAAGAAACGCTGTACGAGATTGAGTCCATGCGCCGTTTTGCTGGGCTGAGCCTGACCGGGCCAATACCGGATGAAACCACTATATTGAACTTCCGTCATCTTCTGGAGAAACATCAGTTGGGCCAGATGATCCTCAAAGAAGTGAATCATCACCTGCAACGTAATGGTCTGCTTTTGCGAGAAGGTACAATAGTAGATGCGACTATTATATCAGCGCCGACCTCAACCAAGAACAAAGAGGGCAAGCGTGATCCGGAGATGCACCAGACCAAGAAAGGCAATCAATGGTATTTTGGGATGAAGATGCACATTGGTGTGGATGAGACCTTGGGTGTTATTCACAGCATGAAAACCACTGCTGCCAATGTGCATGACATCACCCAGACGGAGCGCCTGTTATATGGCAAGGAAGTGACTTGCTACGGTGATGCGGGTTATCTGGGTGTTGAGAAGCGTGAAGAACTCAAGGACAAGGAGATCAAATGGGAAATAGCTGAACGTCCGGGTAGGCGCAAGACGATGAATGCTGAGGAGCAATTTCTTGAAAAGACCAAGGCCAGCATCCGCGCAAAAGTGGAGCATTCATTCAGAACTATCAAACGTCAGTTTGGCTATGACAAGGTGAGGTATCGAGGTCTGGAGAAAAATGCCAACCGATTGGCCGTACTCTCTGCATTCACGAACCTGTTAACTTGCCAAAAGATGCTGTCCGCGTAGGACAGGTGCGTCTGGATTTTGCCGAATGGCAGAATTTGGACAAGAAACAGCGAATAGATGGGTATAATTCACCCCAATTTTGGTGTCATAATGGAAAAATGGAGTTTTTGTTCGATTTTGGATAGTTGATCAGAAGTTCCTTAGGTTATAAGACATTAGTCGGGGCTCAGATGCGCTACGCAGTGCGCGACCGCCACGGTTCGCCGCTGGCCATGCTAGGGTTCTCCACCGCCGCATGGAGACTTGCGCCGCGTGACACCTTCATAGGATGGACATCCGAGCAACGTGAAAAGAATTTACCGCTGGTTATCGACAACCCCCGGTTCCTGATTCTTCCATGGATACAGATACCGAATCTCGGGTCACACATACTCTCGGTAGTCTGTCGCCGCTTGCCCAAGGAGTGGAAGCAACGATACAACTTCACACCTGTGCTTATTGAGACGTTTGTACAAATTCCGACATATACAGGCACTGTATACCGGGCTTCTGGATGGACACGCGTTGGAACTACACAGGGGCGTGGCCGCTACGATCGTTATAACCGATGCGATAAACCCAAAAAGGACATTTGGCTACGACCGCTTCACAGGAATTGGAGACAAATCCTCAACCGCTCAAACCCCCTATAAACACCCCTTGAACGAACGCTTACTAACGATATATCAGAATATACGGGGACCGCCTATAGGAAAAAAGACGAGAAAAGCCTAAATTAGCCGAATTTTAGTGGGCTTTGGATAAACTTGGGCTGATATGATTTGACCTGTCAATAAAAGTTCCATAAATTTCTATGCGTACCGATACTTGTATTGAACGGAACTTGCGGAACAATTTTGAGATAAGGCATTGGTATTATTGATAAAGTAGAAAAATAAAATGTTCTTTACTGGACAGGTTTTAGTTTAACCCCAGATGAGTCAGAAACAGCGTGGTCGCCTTTGAATAGTACATGCAATCCTTGAATAACTTTGGGTGAACATTTGGATAAACTAGAGATGGTACGTTTATGGGCTTTTCTGTTTTTCGATAGTACTCACATAGCAGGATAGCGGGTGGAGAATTTCTGTTTGGGATGTGATCTACATACATGCACAGGATAATATATAAGAAAATGAAGCCTGTCAAGTGGAAAAAGCAAATAAACTACAAATATACATGGACAGAATATTACACGAAAAACAGATAAAAGTAAACTAATATGAATAAGTTACACTCAAAAAAAGGTAGATTTTTCCCGCAAGTTCAGATTGAAAAGAGGCGTGGTCAGACAAGTGTGAAGGATCCTTGTCCGGGTTAAATAGGCACTGATTAAAAGGAGCAAAGGAAATCAATATTGAGAATCGCTATAGCGCAAATGTTTCTTTCCACGTGGACTATGCGGTGGAGATGGTGAAACGAGCTCATGAGTTGTTTTCGGGTCTTTTTGCGGTGAGTTTTGACCGTAGTTTTCACAGTCCAGAAAACCGGATAAAGCTTGACGAATTGCTAGAACACAACGTGTTACCAAAGAAGGGTCGTTCCAACAAGGTTGATCTAGAGCGAGAGCAAGGCGAAGAGTTCGTAGCAATGCGCCGCAAGCATTCTGCAGTGGAATCAGCGATAAACAACCTTGAGCACCGAGGGTTGGATCGTGTCCGAGCACGTGGAGCAGATGGTTTTGCTCGCACGGTGTCACTCTCCATAGCCGCCTTTAACATCCACCGTATAGGTCTTTTACTACGTCGGCGTAAGCGACGACGATACGCAGACTGACGACTTCATTCTCCCAAAAAACACCAATTTTTTAACCCACACTAAGCGGGAACGGTGACCTATGCGCTAATGGTGATTATGGCCCTTAAAATTGGTCTCAAAAGTAGAAAATAACTGCTTGATACGCACAAAATCCACAAAAAAATCTTAAGTCAACTTCCGTTTGACGCTCGGATCAGGCAAAATAGCAGTCTAATATCTCCAAAAAAGGGGGTTTTCTGGTGAACACTAACTACACGGGCAGGCGTGGCATTGATACTTAAATAATGGGAGGAACTATTATGAGACTAGCTATAGCAGTTTTTTCAATTCTGTTTTTACTCTGGGGCGCGCCGGCGCAGGCGGAGGAAACTCCACCAGATACGATTGATGCAAAAAGTGGAGATGATGAGATTCCGGTGGGGGGTGAAGAAGAGCCAAGGGCGACTAGTGAAGATTCGCGGTGCGATGATATTCAGTCCTCATCTGACTTGAGCTGGGATGCTAAGTCTTTGGTGAGAACTGATGTCTTTTTAGCTATGGATCATTTTAACTACCGCCCCAAGGGCATCTCGCAGCATCAAGGCATTTACAGCGCCAGCCATCGCTGGAGGCCGGGGCATGGATATGGGAATATTTATACAATCTTTGGGACAACCGGTAGAGATTTTATCTGTGTTGCTGATGTAGATGTTTCTGAATCCCCGCTTGATATTTACTCTAACCAATATAGACCCTTAAAAGATGTTATCGCAGTGCTCGGGGGCGGTGGAAATGATATTATCTACGGAACGAAAGAGAACAATCTACTTTATGGGGATGGGGGTACTTCTTCAAAAGTCGCCTTTCAGCGTGAATGGTCTCGTATTAATTCCTACTCTACTTATGGCAATGACAGAATCTACGGGAGAAAAGGTGACGATGTTCTTATCGGTGGATATGGAAATGATTCTCTGTTTGGGGGACAGGGGGATGATATACTCAGAGGGGGACAGGGGGATGATATACTCAGAGGAGGACCTGGAGACGATTGGCTTATAGGTGGATATGGTAGAGACACTCTCGCTAGTGGTCAGGGCGCGGATACTTTTGTTCACGATGCGCAATGGAGACCTAAAGAAGACGAAAATAAACAAGTAGATACTATTCGCAATTTTCAGTTAGAAGAAGACTTCTTGCTTTTAATAGCGCATCGTACTGACCGAAACAATGTAATCAATTTTTTCCCCAATAATCAGAGGGAAGTAAGCTACGCATATAGCCCGTCATGCAGAGAACACGCCGAGGTTGGCATAACTGACAATACTTGCTACTACGACACTTATAAAAAACCAATATATATAATTAGAGGGGTGGGTGGAGGGCGTCCATTCGGAAAGTTAAAAGCTAAAGACGGTAGGATTTATATAGAAAACATGAAGATTTTACGGATAGAGACAAATGGAGAACTTGACCAAGAACTAGCAGAAAAAATTATTAGTGAAAAAAGATATAAACTTTGGGATTACAATGCTTTAGATTCCTATTCTTTCCCAATACCATGGAATGTTTTTTAACTAAAAAATGTAAGCGTTCGTTCAAGGGGTGTTTGCTTGATTAATCGTTCGTTAATCCCGTCTTAAATATTTTTTTGCATTTAGGCTGGTCACATTTTAATTGATCGGTTATCATCGGTCATATGATTGTTCACGACAAAGATATCGGGGTTGTCAGGTTATTGGATAAAGATGACGCTGGATGCATCAATTGCATGCCGGCTACGTCGGGATGCGCTTCGTTAGACTGTAAGTTTTCGTACGAAGAGTTGCTAGCGGCTTATCAGGAGTTAAAACATAAACATCAGGAGTTAGAACATGAATTGACGTGGGAACGATCACAGTCGGGGAATTATAAATTCTGTTGGGAAAAAGCGCGTACTCAGTTGGACGCGAAAAAAGAAGAAGTAAAGCGTATCAGTCGTGTGGCGAAAAGTGCTTTATCGTTGGACAAAGAAGTAGAACGACTTAGAGCATTGCTAGACGAGGTTGGAGTAGATAGGCGCAAGCGTAGCACGATTGTGTCGTTGCGGATGGAGAATGGTAGTCTGAAAGATGAGAATGATAGCTTGAAAGATAAGAATGCTAACTTGATAGATGAGAATGCCGACTTGATGGATGAGAATGATGACTTGAGAGATGAGAATGGCAGCCTGAAGGATGAGAATGCAGAGATGAAGAAGCAGGTCAAGAACCTGCTTTCTAACCGTAAGGTTCTGTCCAATTCGTTGTACGGAAGGCGTAGTGAGAAGTAAAAGAGGCCATCTTCGGGGCGACGACGAGGACAACAGCCCGGGTCGCCTAGTCATGGTCGTACAGCCCGACTAGATATTGAGGTGGTAGAAGAGTCGTGGTATGCGTCCGAGGATGAACTTACCTGTTCCAGTTGCGGGAAGCCGTATGTTGGAAATGGGAAGCAGACCTCAGAGACATTTGAGATTGAGGTCAAGGCGCACAAGCGCAAGATTAACAAATCCCGTCATCGTAGGGCATGCGACTGTGAGTCATCTCCGCTCTATGTGACGGCGTCAGCGCCGGTGCGGCTGTTTGAGCATACGCAATATGGGATCAGTGTCTGGGCTCAATTGACATACGAGCGTTACCGTAATCTGAGGCCCTACCGCCTTATAGAGAGATCGTTTAGCGACCACGGGTTTAAGATTTCGGCAGGGACTCTAGCGGACAGCGCAAAGCGCCTGCTGCCTCTGTTCGAGCCTCTCTATGACGCGATTCTCGCCCATCAAAACGAAGATAGATTGCGTCATGCAGACGAGACAAGTTGGCGTATTCAGTCACTGAAGGAAGTGGGAGGTTCTCAACGCGCTTGGCTGTGCGTATCTGTGAGCAAAGACTCGGTCTTATACTATATAGACCGTTCGCGTAGTTCTGAGGCGGCAAAGATCCTATTCGCCGACAGCGTTGATTGTATTTTCTTGGTCTGCGACCGCCACAGCTCCTATAAGAAGATGGTTCGGGATTTCCTCAAAGAACTCAATAAGAAGGTGACGCTGTGTTTTTGTTGGGCGCATGTACGAAGAGATTTTATAAAATGCGCTACAGAAGACAAGCAGCTTGAGCAATGGAATGAACAATGGATAAAACGCATCGCAAAGATGTATGAGTTAAATAAAAAGCGGTGTGATCACTACGTCTCAGGTAATACTCCAGAGTTTGAACGAACGCAGACAAAGCTGAAAAAAGCGTGCGACGCTGTGTTCGCCAAAGCCGAGAGTGAATTGTCCGAGTTAGCGGAAGATGCGCGTGAACGAAAGCCACTTAAGTCGCTGATGAATCATCGTGAGGGGCTGAGCGTGTTCGTTGAACATTCCCAAGTTCCCATGGATAACAATATTGCGGAGAGCGCGTTGCGAGGGGCGGCCATTGCCCGTAAAGTAAGTTTTGGATCTGACAGTGAAGAGGGAGCAAGAACATCGGCCATTCTATACACGGTGTTAGGTACGCTCTCAAAGAATGGTATTGACATTCTCAGTTGGCTAAAGGGGTGGTTGACTGCCTGCGCGGAAGATGGCAGGAGTCCTCCGGAAGATCTATCGCCTTGGTTGCCATGGTCAATGAGTGAGCAACGTTTGCGCGACTTTGGCGCCAAGACATGACCAACAAGGTTGAGTGCCGCTACTACGGGCGAGAGTTCACGGCTGCGGAGATGAAACTGCTACGCGCTTTGATAGCCGGGTCCGAGCGGCTCAACCGGACTGCTCTGTCCAGAGAGTTTTGCAGACGTATTGGGTGGTACAAGCCCGATGGCGGACTCAAGGATATGACGGCCAGACTCACCATGCTAGCCATGCATAGGGATGGCATCATCAAGTTGCCACCACCTGCGTGTCGCCCCGAGCCAAGCCTATTGTCTTCGGAGCAGACACCGAACCACATAAGCTACCGGTTACTAAGACCCTTGAAGAAGTCCGTCCACTGCAGGTTCACACCGTTGTCAGTGGCACCAAGCAAGGCAAACTATGGAACGAGTTTGTAGCGCGTTATCACTACTTAGGGTATAAGACATTAGTCGGGGCTCAGATGCGCTACGCAGTGCGCGACCGCCACGGTTCGCCGCTGGCCATGCTAGGCTTCTCCACCGCCGCATGGAAACTTGCGCCGCGTGATACCTTCATAGGATGGACATCCGAGCAACGTGAAAAGAATTTACCGCTGGTTATCGACAACCCCAGATTCCTGATTCTTCCATGGATACAGATACCCAATCTTGGGTCACACATACTCTCGGTAGTCTGTCGCCGCTTGCCCAACGAGTGGAAGCAACGATACAACTTCACGCCTGTGCTTATTGAGACGTTTGTACAAATTCCGACATATACAGGCACCGTATACCGGGCATCTGGATGGACACGCGTTGGAACTACACAGGGGCGTGGTCGCTACGATCGTTACAAACGATGCGATAAACCCAAAAAGGACATTTGGCTACGACCGCTTCACAGGAATTGGAGACAAATCCTCAATCGCTCAAACCCCCTATAAACACCCCTTGAACGAACGCTTACAAAAAAGTCCTAAAATCGGCTAATATAAGCCAAAATCCACAAATTTCACCCCACACTAAAATCGGTTGATATAACCCCTGTAAAAGTTCCCCAAAAATACAAATAACTCAATGATCTAATTTGTTTTTAATGTCACTATAAAGGTGTCTTCATAGGTTGAAATTTAATTTGCTAGCAGAATCGTCTCCTCTTTTATAAGAGTAAGTCAATGTTATTTTGGTTATCTTCAAGGAAAAAGCATCAAAGTCGTTGTAGCGTAACTACCTCAAGTTAATAACAAATTTATCATTTACAAAAGAAATAAATCCGTAGCGGTTCCACAATCATCAAAAGAAATCAGCATCAAGCATCACTACAGCGCAAATGCCTCGTTTCTCGCTAGTCCTTGACTTTGTGAGGGGGGGGGGGGTAAACTCAAAAGACTGACTTAAGAATGAAGGTTTTATAACAAGGGTTTGCCAGATAAATGTCCATTTATAAATGGAACAACTTATACAGGAGGTTGTATTATGAAGTTACACAATTTATTAGTGATGTTGTTACTGCTCACTGGAGCAGTTTTTTTCGTGGCTTGTGAGGGGGAGAGAGGCCCAGCAGGGCCGGCGGGAAAGGACGGGGCGAAAGGTGATAAAGGCGACAAAGGCGATAAAGGGAACAAAGGCGATAAAGGGGATGCTGGTGCCGATGGAAGCGCCGGAGCTGATGGAAAACCTTTTGGTGATTCAAGATGTGATGTTAGCAATGGAATAAATGGTGTATTAGGTATTGCTGACGACAATATCAACGGAACCGATGATGCCGATGTTATTTGTGGAAATCGGAATAATAATGAGATTAGAGCTAAAGCCGGAGATGATATTGTTTACGCTGGCGGGGGCGATGACAAAATGATAGGGGGAGCTGGTGATGATACAATGTACGGCGAAGGGGGGGGCGATCACTTTTATATTTGGGAACAAGCAGGCGCTAATAAATGGCTTGGCGGTGATGGTAACGATATCATATATTGCCGTAGAGAGGCAAGCGATGATCTTATTAGTACGGTCACCGGTACCTATAATCGTACTGACTCCGATCAGATTACCGATAATATAACTATTGATCTTTCTAAGGGGACTTATGATGGGTCTTCTTTATCAGGCACTGGGACGTTTACATTTGAAGGTATTGAGACTGTTCTTTGCGGCAAAGGCGATGACACTCTTACCGGAAACGACAAAGACAACTTCCTCTTTGGAGATGAAGGGGATGACACCCAAAACGGCGGGGCTGGAGCTGATGTTGTTAACGGAGGGAGCGGCGATGACACCCTAGTCGGAGGAGAAGGCGATGACACTCTTTGGGGATTTACTGGAGCTGATACTCTTACCGGAGGGGCTGGAGCTGATACTTTTCTTATTAGCTATAACGCTAACCCAGGTATTAAGGTTATAAAGGACTTCAATACAGCAGAAGATAAAATCTACTTCAGAGGTTTCTCAGCAGGAGATAACGCTAGAGCACTAACTAGCGCGGCGGGTATTATTAAAGTCAATGGTGTCAATTATGTTACTATAGAAGTCAATGGGTCGGCAAACCAGGCAAAAGCGGCAGAGATCGTAACCAATAAAGCGACCCTGACTAGGTTTATAAGTACAACATTTAATACCAAAACACGAACCTACATTTTCCAAGACAACTAAAGAATCTTGATACGGAGTTTTATACGGCCCTGCAGGTTATCCCCTGCGGGGCTTTTTTTTGATATAATGGCAAGAACATATCCAAGGAGGAAATACTATGAGCCTAGTGTTCCGTCAAGCAATGATTTTTGGATAGAGAGACTTGAGTCTGCAACGGGCATCGGCAACCGACATACGCCAGTTCACACCACGCTGGCTTGCGTTGACGCGTTGCGACCACGCCGTTACTTCGGCCCGCAACTCGCCTAGGTCCCCGATCCGTCGACCCTTCAGACACTGCCGCGTCAGACAACTCAACTCACACTCAGCCACGTTCAGCCAACTCGCGTGCTTCGGAGTATACTGGAACTTGATGCGCTGCCTCAGCCGCCGCGCCCGTTCCGGCTCGAAAGCCTCGTACAACGCTCCCTGCGTGTGCGTGTTGAGGTTGTCCAGCACCAGCGTGACCATCTCGCAGTTTGCATAGCGGCTCTCCAGCAGAGCCGCCACCTCCTCCGCCCAGTCTAACTTGGTGCGCCGCTCTCGCACCGTCACCGTACGCCAACCTGCCAGCGGTTCACAGAACAGGAACACCGAGGCCATGCCAGCACGTTGATACTCATAGTCCACACGACGCGGATGCTCCGTGGTTGCAGGCAATGGCTGGCGGGTTTCCCCCACCATCTGTACCGGCTGTTCGTCCATACAGACCACTGGTCGTCGCTCATCGTAGGTCGACAGAACATCTTCCATGGCCGCCACATACTCCCCGTCCGCCTTCGGCGGAATCACCCAGTACTGCAGATAGCGCCCCGCAATGCCGTTTTTTTTAATGTCTTGTTGACGGTTTCGTGGCTGATCGATTCACAGATGCCGGTCTCAACCGCCTCGCGTGCCAGCAGACGTAGTGACCATTGGCCGTAGCCAGCCGGTGGCGGCCCCAGCCGCAACACGATCAGCGCGGCTTCCTGCCGCCCGTCCAGACGCTTCGGCGGCCAGGTGGATGGGTCTCGTTGCCGCCCGTTGAGGGCTAACTCAAAGCCTTCCAGCACGCAACGTTTGCGCACGTTCGCGACGGTGTGCTCCCAACAACCGTATGCCTCCGCGACCTAGTGGTCGCACCAATCTGGCCCATCCGCATCAACCTGCAACAGAATTCGCGCCCTGCGCGCTTTCTGACTGCTACCCTTGAGTTTTCCGATGACCTCCTGACAGGTCTTGCGTTCCGCCTCCGACAGGCGCACAATGTACTTCTTCATGGTTCCTCCTCCTTTGTTGTGGAAAGATGACTCGGAACACAGATCCCTCGCCTTAAAACACATTATACACAAAATGCTGCCTTTGACGCAACACTAGCTGACAGACTTCAGCAGTTAATAGGATTGCATGAAAATCAGATAAAGCAGTATGAGAGTAGAATTGAGAAAATGGAAAAGGATATAAACAAGAATAGATTTGGATTGAGTAATATTATACCTCGCTTTGTTGCACTTCACAGTTTAATGGGTGAACTAAAAAGATCTTATTCCCAAAAACGTTCAAAAGGCTACCAACTGGTGTCGGTTTTTTACCCCTTCTAAAACCCATTGATATGCATATCCCTTTTAGACAGCGTAGATGCCTCAACCCATGTGATCAATGGCATAATGTAGCTAAAGAAGTTAAATGTTTGTTGGGAGATGTATTTCTGGTGACGACAGATGTAGTTTTGATGGAACTTCTCACGAGTCTTTCATATGATCCCAATTTTCGAAAAAGAACCACAAAAGCAGTGTGATCTATAATGAATAATCCGAATATTTCGGTCATCCCACAGACTCGGTCTCTGTTTTTTCAAGGGCTTGATAGATATGAGAAACGACTTGACAAAAAATACAGTTTGCAGGACTGTATCTCAATGGTCATCATGGAAAAGAAGTCAATCACGGAAGTTTTGACGAGTGATCGGCATTTTGAGCAAGAGGGTTTCACCGCTCTCTTGAAGAAACCGTGAGAAATCCTTGAGAAGAGACCATTGTCGGGCTAGTCAGTTTCATTAAGCCATTTTACCAGGGCCTTATGTGGATCGGTTAGTTCTTTTACAGAACCATATAAGTAAGCGTTCCATCCCTTTTCAGGCATTCCAGAAAACAGCATAAGATTGAGCGGATAATCTTCGCTGTCTGTACATCTACGAAAGTCATCTCGGAACAAAAATACGGGTTTACTCCAAGCAATAGCCATGCCTAATTCCACCATGACTCCTTCATCCGGAGGACACCCGTTTACAACCGCGAATAACCCATCAGCACTGCGTACATCTTGAAGATCTAACTGTCCCACTCTCCATGCCCAGCCTGCAACCGCTTTATCAACTTGATTGTTTCGAGAAAACGGTTCCCACACTTCAGCTCCCATAGATTTCAGAACTTTTACCAATTCCTTCAGAGGACCTTCTCGTTGCTGTAAACTGAACTTGCGGGAAAAATCTACCTTTTTTTGAGTGTAACTTATTCATATTAGTTTACTTTTATCTGTTTTTCGTGTAATATTCTGTCCATGTATATTTGTAGTTTATTTGCTTTTTCCACTTGACAGGCTTCATTTTCTTATATATTATCCTGTGCATGTATGTAGATCGCATCCCAAACAGAAATTCTCCACCCGCTATCGTGCTATGTGAGTCCTATCGAAAAACAGAAAAGCCCATAAACGTACCATCTCTAGTTTATCCAAATGTTCATCCAAAGTTATTCAAGGATTGCATGTACTATTCAAAGGCGACCACGCTGTTTCTGACTCATCTGGGGTTAAACTAAAACCTGTCCAGTAAAGAACATTTTATTTTTCTACTTTATCAATAATACCAATGCCTTATCTCAAAATTGTTCCGCAAGTTCCGTGTAAAGAAAATCCATAAGAATTGGCCAGATATAAAGTTTTTGGTTTTTTCACACGCCTATTGAAGAATAGTGCCCATCAAAATTCGGAGCGATTCAATTCATGTTATCCTAGTTGAATTCTTTCAAGTTTCAATCAAATTCTCAGTACTTACACCTATCATATTGGATAACTATCCATGCGTCGAACATCTTAAAATTTGTTGTCGACAAAACCTATTTTGGTAGCAAAGATTAGTGACACTTATTCAAAGCACTCTATTTTTCCATATTTTGTTTTATGTGTTGTATCAACTTCCTGTTTTTAAATTCCTCCTGATTGAACTACGGTAGTTGCCGATTGCAATCAAATTGATATTAAAGTCGTCCGCCCCGGCTCAGCCACAATCTAATCAAGTTGACAACATAATTTCTTTCTTCTGCGTTTAGTCTTTTGTTCTTCGATATCCCATGCCACTTTAAAAGACAACTTCGGCAACATGTAGCAGTTGCGTGCTGTGCCCGAAACACTGGGTGGCCTCCCCAAGGGGTTTGCTTTCCATCGTTTGGCGGAACGGCGGGGGCAAGTCTTTTTTCGATGAAATCTTTTCCGTGGCGAAGAATGACAGAAAGTCCCTTTTCCCTAAGATAATTCTGTTCTTTTGAATTCAGTCTGAAACCCGAGCGGAAATTTGAATTTCTGAGTTTTGCAAGTGTTTTTTCCAACCGTTTTTCTGTGGATTGTTTCTCATTGTTTTTTTCTAAGTTCATCGAAAAGATTTCATTTGATGGTACGGTTATTGAGAAAAAATTGACGTATCCGTTCTAGTACCTTTTCTGTCCTACCGGAGAAAAAATCGCTATCACTAACAGAGTTTAGAAAAAATCTACCGTAGTTTTTTGACTCAATTCGCTTGTCAAGAACCATCACCACTCCCTTGTCTGTTTTTGTGCGTATCAATCTTCCGAAACCCTGCTTGAATTTGAGCACTGCGTGAGGAAGAAAATACTCGCGAAAAGAATCAATATCACGATTTTTCATATACTCAATTTTTGCCTCTGTGACTGGGTCTGTGGGAACCTTGAAGGGCAATCTGCATATGATTACCAACTTGAGTGAGTCTCCAGGAATATCTACACCTTCCCAGAAACTATCTGTGGCGAAAAGAACAGAATTACCAAGTGTCTTGAATTTTTCTAAGAGCAGGTTTCTCGGCAGTTCTCCTTGCTTGAAGAGAGTAGTAGAAAAACCTTCACTTTTCGCAAGTAATGTGCCTGTTTCTTCGTAAACCTTGTTAAGCGATGCGTATGAGGTGAATAAGACAAGAGCATTTCCATTAGTTATGGAAACAGCGTCTGATATTACGCTCGCTAGGTGATTTTCATAGTTCTTCTCTCTGGGATCAGGGATGTCAATTGGCACGGTGAGTAGGGACTGAGTCTTGTAGTCAAAAGGAGATTCCACTAGGACTCCTCTGAATCTGTTATTACTCGAAAGACCTAAGCTTTTTTTCTGAAAATCGAAATTCTTGTTTACTGCAAGCGACGCGGAAGTCATAACAACTGTTTTTGTTTTCGCGTAGAGTTTCTTCTCAAGTTCTGGAGCCACATCAAGTGGTGAAAGATTAATAGAGCAGAAAACTACTCTGCCACGCTGTGCTCCCTCGAACCACTTGACGTAATTTTCATCTGCTTCCCCGAAAAACCTGGTCAATATCTCCCGAGAAGAAGAACATCTTTTCCCAGCTCCGGCGAGTTCTGCGGTGAGTTTTATATAAGAATCTCTCTTTGGTGAACTCTCCAGAATGTCAAGTAGTCGCGATATCTCGTTTTCGAGTGAAAAAAGGGATTTCTCAAGAGATGAAAAATACTTTTTCACACTACCCCACCCTTTGTTCTTCTCAATATCTTCGGTGAGTCTCAAACTTATCTGGGTTTCACCAGAGAGTTTGCAACCTAGCGAGTAAAGCGAGACAAAGGCCTCTTCATTTCTTGCTTCTACTTGTTCTGCGTTTTTTGCAAGGGCAGTTGCTGAGTTTGTAAGAATTTCTCTAACAGAAGAGCTGGTTTCTTTATTTGCAAAATGGGTGATGTAGGATACAAATCCTTTGTCTCTACCTGCTTTTTTTGTGCCCCGAATTCTTGAGAGATTTTTTAAGGTTGCGTGGAGGGTGAGTTTCTGGCTGAAGTGGGATGTTGCGGCCTCGGCTATATTATGCGCCTCGTCAAACACCACCCTAGAGTATGCGGGGATTAATCCAAAGCTAGAGTCTGTACCGGATTCACCCTTTATAGCTATATCAGAAAAAAGCATGTGGTGGTTTGAAACCAAAACAGATGCTCTTGAAATCTCTCTTCTTGCTCTGTAGAAAAAACAGTCCGAATAATGCGGGCATTTGCTTGCTGGGCAACTCTCGCTTTCAGCGGACACTCTGTCCCATACTTCGTTTGAGGGGGTAAAACTTAGATCGGAAATAGATCCAGAGGAAGTGGTCTTTGACCATTTGAGAACATCTTTTATTGATCCTTTTTCTCCTTGATCTATAAAATCAAGCAGCCCCTCTTCTACCGATTCACCGCGAAGAATGCAGAAATAGTTTCTCATCCCTTTGATGAGGCCATAATCGAATTTTTCTGGGAAGATATCTCGGAGAATAGGTAAGTCCTTGTTTATTAACTGTTCCTGTAGATTGATGGTGTTTGTGGATACTAATACTCTTTGCTTATTACTGATAGCCCAGAGGATAGAAGGGATTAGGTAGGAAAAAGTTTTTCCAGTGCCCGTACCTGCCTCTATCATTGAGAGACGTTCATCGTTAAAGGCTTCGACCACATATGATAGGACTTTAAGTTGCTCATCTCTACATTCGTATTTCTTTCCAAAAATTTCAGCTACGGAACCATTTGGCAAAAGGTACTCTTTTGCAGATTCTTCATCAAGCCTGACGATTTCTCCTGGGACGTAGGGTTCAACCACGACATATGTTTCTTTTACTTTGTTGTCCACTATATAAAAACCGGTTCCTTTGTTGCCGAAAATCGAGGCGGCCGTGACATCTTTAGAAGAAGGATCCATGTTTCCCGACGGGTGGTTATGAATGACTACGGTTCCAGGTCCTGCTTTATCTATGATGGCAGGAACAGATACCCGGTTTCCCCGGGCCAGAACCTGAACCTCGTAAACTAGGGAGTCTTCATTTATTTTCCCGACGAAAAAGACTTCATTTCCGTTAACTTCTTCTATTGCCTGTTTTATGGAATTTGCGGCTTCGGGAGTAAAGTGATTTTGCTTCATTTTGGTCTAATTTTACACAAAAGAGTTAATAACTGAACTTTTTTCGGGTAGTGTTGCCTTGCTCGTTAGGCTTTGGTAGCCTGTCTTTCTAGATCGTAGGAGGGATGGCCGAGTGGTTTAAGGCGCTGGTCTCGAAAACCAGTGGGGTCTTTTAGGCCCTCGTGGGTTCGAATCCCACTCCCTCCGCCATTAACTACAAAGGAAATAGCTTGTCAGTGATGAACTTGTCTCATGTTATGTGAATTGGAAAAGGATGAAACCAAATTACCCGCTATTCCGTCGTTATTTCAGGCAAAGTAACGCACAACTGCTTACCCTTTAGTTTTTCTTTGCGGTGATTAGTGGCTACATTCACCGTATTCTGTGCTGGGAATAATCTTGACATTGCGGTGAATAGTCCCTATAATCACCTTAAATAATGCGGTGATTAATATGTGGATTCATCAACATCAAAACTGGCCAAACTTCTCATGGGATGCGGAAGCACTTGCCTCCAAGCTGGTTGATGTACGCCATCGTCAAGGTCGCTTGCTCGGTCGTATGGAGAGCCTTGGCTTTGAACTCAAGCGTGAAGCTTCTTTAAGCACGTTGACCAATGATGTGGTTAAATCCTCTGCTATTGAGGGCGAGAACCTCAATCCGGAAGAAGTGCGCTCATCCATTGCTCGTAGGCTTGGGATTGATATTGCCGGACTTATTCCTGCAAGCCGGGAGGTTGAAGGTATCGTTGAGATGATGCTGGATGCTACGCAACAATTTTTCAAGCCACTGATAAAGGGTCGCTTGTTCGACTGGCACGCGGCATTGTTCCCAACAGGACGAAGCGGCATGCATAAAATCACCGTTGGCGGTTGGCGTACTATTGATGCTGGCCCCATGCAGGTTGTTTCTGGCCCTATCGGAAAAGAAAAGGTTCACTTTGAAGCTACAAGCGCTGAGCATCTTGAAAAAGAAATGGAGAGGTTTCTTGCGTGGTTTGAGGGTGGAGATGACATTGACCCTGTGATCAAAGCAGGCATTGCACATCTGTGGTTTGTCACAATTCACCCGTTTGAAGATGGCAATGGCAGGATTGCCAGAGCGATTGGTGATATGGCTTTAGCGCGTGCAGATGGCACGCAGGATCGCTTTTACAGTTTTTCCTCCCAAATTGAGGCAGAGCGGAAGCAATATTACGATCAGCTTGAGAGACAACAACGAGCCACTCCCGATATCACGAACTGGCTGTCATGGTTCTTGGACTGTCTTGGCCGGGCCATTAGCAATGCCGAAACGACGCTTGGCAATGTTCTGTTCAAGGCGCAGCTCTGGGATATGATTAATCAAAAGTCTGTTAATGATCGGCAGCGACTGATCATTAACCGCATGCTTGAGGATGATTTTGAGGGTTTTATAAACACCTCGAAATACGCAAAGCTGTCCAAGTGTTCAAATGATACGGCGTTGCGGGATATTCAGGAATTGAAAGAGCGAGGCATCTTCATTCAAAACCCCGGCGGCGGGCGTAGCACAAGTTATAGATTGCCGGGTAGAGAGGAAACATAGCACCTCCGCTTATCCGCTTTGTTAGGATTTTAGATGAATGATTACATTAATGAGATTGAAGAGATCAGACAGCGCATAGATTCACTGGATGCTGAGCGCAGGGATTTGCTTGTTAGGTTGAGTACTCTTGAAAGCAGACATCGGCAACAACAGCGAGAAGCATTACAGCAATTTTCATCACAAGAGAAAATCCATATATTCCGACAGCTTTTTCGAGGCCGAGAAGATGTTTTCCCTAAACGCTGGGACAACAGAAAAACGGGCCGTTCCGGATATAGTCCGGCATGTTCGAATGAATGGGTGCGCGGGATCTGCGAAAAGCCCAGAATCAAATGTACCGAATGCCCAAACCAAGCATTCATCCAAGTCTCCGATGATGTCATCCGTCAACACCTTACTGGTAAAGACACTCAGAACAACGACGCCACTATTGGCGTATATCCGTTACTACCCGATGAACGATGCTGGTTTCTGGCTACCGATTTTGACAAAGAGAATTGGCAAAAGGACATTGCGGCATTCGTGAAAACCTGCAGCAATAAAGCTGTCCCGGCATATGTGGAGAGGTCGCGATCTGGAAATGGTGGCCATGTATGGATTTTCTTCTCAAGTCCTGTAACAGCATCAGATGCCCGTAAAATGGGGTCATACTTGTTAACCGAGACAATGGAGCATCACCCAGACTTGGGCTTTTCGTCTTATGATCGATTCTTTCCCAATCAAGATAATATGCCAGCAGGTGGCTTTGGCAATTTAATAGCATTGCCGCTACAACGTGGTCCGCGTCAGCAAGGCAACAGCGTATTTCTGGATGAAAACTTTCAGCCTTACCCTGATCAGTGGTCTTTTCTATCTTCGGTTAGAAAAATGATGCCACAAGAAGTCAAGATGCTAGTACTCGAAGCAGTTGATCGTGGAAGAGTCACTGGTCTGCATATCCCTGTGGATGACGAAGATGCTGATGAGCCATGGAAGACTCGACCATCCAGAAAGCCTCGTCCTCTTGAAATTTCAACGCCAATGCCTGAGGCCATAAAAATTGTTGCAGGTAATCAGCTATACATTGAGAAAGAAGGATTGCCGCCACAGCTCATCAATCGTTTGATACGGGCCGCTGCCTTTCAGAATCCAGAGTTTTATAAGGCTCAGGCCATGCGGCTGCCAATATTTGACAAACCTCGTATTATCGCCTGCGCTGAAAACTTCCCAAATCATATTGGGCTGCCAAGGGGCTGTTTAGATGACGTTATGGAGCTATTGGCAGAAATAAACATCGCACATGAAATTGTTGATGAACGAAATACAGGCAAAGCAATACGCACCAAGTTCCTCGGCACGCTCAGCAAGGACCAAAAGCCAGCCGTTAAAGCGCTTTTGGCTCATGATACAGGGGTTCTTTCTGCGACAACAGGCTTTGGTAAAACCGTCTTAGGATCCCATATCATTGCAAAACGTAAACGTAATACACTGATTTTGGTTCACAGAAAACAGCTTCTTGAGCAATGGGTTGCCCGACTTCAAACTTTTTTAGACCTTGAACATATCAATATTGGCCAAATTGGTGGTGGCAAAAGGAAGCCAACAGGGCAGATTGATGTCGCGCTGATCCAGAGTCTGGTTCGCAAGGGAGAGGTGGATGACTGCGTTGCTTATTATGGGCAGCTTATCGTGGATGAATGCCATCACCTTTCTGCTGTCAGCTTTGAAGCTGTGGCAAAGCAGTGTAAGGCCAAATACGTCCTTGGGCTGACAGCCACACCGATACGTAAAGATGGTCAGCAGCCCATTATATTTATGCAGTGCGGACCTATCAGGTATCATGTTGACGCAAAGAAACAGGCAAAGAAGCGTCCATTTAGCCATTTTGTGGTGCCGCGCTATACAGAGTTCAGACTACCCATAAGTTTGACGGAACAGTATGAACGCCCGCCCATACAGACGGTATATGCCGAGTTGGCAAATAGTAGCGCTCGTAATGAGATGATTGTGCGTGATGTTATCTCAGCCCTGAAGGCAGGACGGTCACCAGTGATTTTGACTGAACGGAAAGAACATGTCACCTTTTTTGCAGAACGTCTTGCTGGCTTTTCAAAGCACATCATTACCCTTCAAGGGGGGATGGGTAAAAAGGCTCATAGGCAAATACTTGAAGATCTTGAAAGCATTGGCGAATGCGAAGAACGCGTTCTGATAGCTACAGGTCGTTATATTGGTGAAGGCTTTGATGATGCTAGGCTGGACACATTATTTCTTGCCATGCCTGTATCTTGGAAAGGCACGCTTGCTCAATATGCTGGAAGGTTGCATAGAATTCATCACAACAAGACCAAAGTGCAGGTGTATGATTACATCGATTATCAGGTTCCGGTATTACAGCGAATGAGCGACAAACGCATGTCGGGCTATAAAAGCTTGGGATATAAAATACAATCAGCCAGTGCCTCAAACAAAAATAACTTACTGCCCGGATTATAATGTTTCCAATGAAGGCAAAGCGGGATTCGAACTGGCGGCACGTACTATACTAACGCCAGACCATGATTTGACAAAACTTACTGTAAGCGCTTGGAATTGAATGTAGTGTTGAAACATAAAACTTGCTTTTCGTTGTTTTCAGGACGATTATTTGTTGCAACACAATGGTAGGTGGAGGATTCGAACTCAAAGGGGTTCAATACATCGCCAATTTACAATTTTGGCATTTGGGGCGAGGAAAATTTTAAATTGGCAATACTGCTTGGATTAAATTCTGACTTTTTCGCTGAGGACCGACTAACCAAGCCCTGAACGTTTAGTGGTCCCTAAACCAAGTCGTATGCTCCTACCCTAACTCTTTCGGGTCATGTGGTGGGACCACAACGATGCTCGGACAGCTTGATACTCCTACCACAAATACCTTTCTGACGAGCCATTCTAACTTCAAGCGTAAAACTAATTTATACAGAATACAAGTCCAAGCACCAAATACAGAACAATAAAGGCTAACGGGATATATGACTCAATATGTGAAGATAGAAAATATAATTTTCTATCTTCACCCTTTCCTAAGATTTCCCATTCGTAATCATACAACGAAAGTGGTAATTCTTTTTCAATCGTATGAATAACTTCGAATTTTCCTGAGTTAAGTTGCTTATACGAATGGAGTAAAAGACAAAAAATTATTGCAATGATTATTCCCAAGATAGGCAAAAGCACTCTTGCCCAAGAAAATTTTTCGAAAAAATCAATCTGAAAAGGTAAGCCGAGAAGTGCTATGATTGCTGTGTTTATAGTGATAAAGTAACTGATTACATTTTGTCGCCGGTCGCTGATTTTCTCAGCACTCTCAACATATAGTTGATATTGCTCAAACAAGTGTTTTTCATATTCATTACCGTAATTCTCTTTTGTTTTTGAGAATAGATTGCTAGACATAGTTATCTCTTACCTTCAATAAGTAATTTAAGGTTATCCCATGTCCAGTTGTAGATTTTGTCGGAATTTTTTGCGTATTTTGGTTTTTTAAGGGTTCTATTTCTCTTACCTGCAAGCAAGAAATAGGGTTTGTTCTCCTCCTGCGAAATCTTTACTTCGGTGCTTACTCCATTTGCCGTGTCGGTGTGCTCCCCACATATCACCGCAACAATCTCCACCTTTCTTATCCTTGCTCTAACTTTTTCCTTCCAATCACCAGTTAATTCTTCTTTAATAGACCAATCCTCAATTTCAAAAGGAGAATTCTCATTTTCTGATTGCCCAATTAGCAATTTTTTTAATTCGCTATCGTGGTCATAATCAAAACTAACAAAAACTCTTTTTCTTGATTTTCTTTGCCTAGAATAACTGTATGACATAATTTCTTACTTGATTATAAATAATATATCAGAAAGGGCAGAATACTGTCTCCCGTCCTTCCAGTCAAATGTGATTTCAAACTGTTTTGTATCTTTCATATCAAACTTGTTCAGGTAGTTATTAATTTTGTCCCGCAACAAATCAAAGTTTCGTTTCATTTTCCAACTTTCTTCTAAGGAATATCTGAATAAGTTCCTTAAATATGCTATAGTATCAAAAACTCACTTTATGAGGTGGCCCCATGAACCAGATAAGTTTCTCCGTAGCAGAATATCCCTACAAAAAGCTTAAAACACGTCGTGAGAAGTTTCTTGAGCAGATGGATAAATTGATTCCTTGGAATCAGCTAGAGAACAAAATTGCCAAATACTATCCGAAGCCCGGGAAAGGTCGTAGACCCTATCCTCTGTCAAAGATGCTACGGGTTCACTGCATGCAGTTGTTCTACAACCTGAGCGACCCGGCGATGGAAGAAACGCTGTACGAGATTGAGTCCATGCGCCGTTTTGCTGGGCTGAGCCTGACCGGGCCAATACCGGATGAAACCACTATATTGAACTTCCGTCATCTTCTGGAGAAACATCAGTTGGGCCAGATGATCCTCAAAGAAGTGAATCATCACCTGCAACGTAATGGTCTGCTTTTGCGAGAAGGTACAATAGTAGATGCGACTATTATCTCAGCGCCGACCTCAACCAAGAACAAAGAGGGCAAGCGTGATCCGGAGATGCATCAGACCAAGAAAGGCAATCAATGGTATTTTGGGATGAAGATGCACATTGGTGTGGATGAGACCTTGGGTGTTATTCACAGCATGGAAACCACTGCTGCCAATGTGCATGACATCACCCAGACGGAGCGCCTGTTACATGGCAAGGAAGTGACTTGCTACGGGGATGCGGGTTATCTGGGTGTTGAGAAGCGTGAAGAACTCAAGGACAAGGAGATCAAATGGGAAATAGCTGAACGTCCGGGTAGGCGCAAGACGATGAATGCTGAGGAGCAATTTCTTGAAAAGACCAAGGCCAGCATCCGCGCAAAAGTGGAGCATTCATTCAGAACTATCAAACGTCAGTTTGGCTATGACAAGGTGAGGTATCGAGGTCTGGAGAAAAATGCCAACCGATTGGCCGTACTCTCTGCATTCACGAACCTGTTAACTTGCCAAAAGATGCTGTCCGCGTAGGACAGGTGCGTCTGGATTTTGCCGAATGGCAGAATTTGGACAAGAAACAGCGAATAGATGGGTATAATTCACCCCAATTTTGGTGTCATAATGGAAAAATGGAGTTTTTGTTCAATTTTGGATAGTTGATCAGAGGTTCCCTAAACTATCCTCATTCATAAGTACCAAGAATAATCTATTTGCGGCATCAAAGCGTCTCTCACCCTGCTTCTCATACAACCAACGAATGAGTGTATAAGGTTTGGCAATTGTATGCCTCACAATCTTTTTCCTCACTTTGTTAAATTGCTGCCAAAACTCTTTGGTTTCTGGATCAACACTTTCCTTAAACCTTGTAAGTAGTTCAATGAAAATAACTTTGTCCTTTTGCTTTCTGTCGTACTTTATTCCTTTTTGACGAGCAAAGCGTTTCAACTCTTGAATTTCTGTACCCAAACCAAGGTTTTTCCTCTTTATTTGCATGAACCCATCTGGGAAATAAGTAACTTTGAGATCAAAAGGAATATTGCCAATAAAGAAATCAACTTTTTTAATCAGCCCAATTGTGGGCGTAACTTTTCTGTGATCCTTAAAAATGTCTTCAATCAAAATTGATGTCCAATGGTTGAACCAAGAAGACAAAACATAACTTTTCATACTTTTGTGAATCTCGCCATCAATCTTTTTTGTGAGAAGATCAAATTTTTTTATTTTTTTGACGTAGTTATCAACGATTGTGCGTTCAAGATTGTTCTGATACAAACCACCCCAGTCAAATACTTGCAACTTGTAAAATTCGGAAATTAGTTTTGTTTCATCCTTCCTCCGTTCTGCCCGTTCTTTCTCGTATTTTTCATCAATGAATTTATCAAGAAGCTTCACGTTTGGTTTTTGATTATAGATATATTCAAAAAGTTTTCCTCCTTTTGCATCAGCGCAATCAATGTTAGCTAACTCGCAAAACTCTAACATAAGATCTTTTCGAGATATTGACCTTAGTTTAAGCCAATATATAAATCCCTTCTCTTTGAGAAGGACATCAAATTTGTTGTTCTGATAAAGTTGTTTGAAATAATTAAATTGGGTTGTCTCGTTTTTATTCATAACATAAAAATAAATACTCTTTTGTACCTTTGCGCGAACCCTTACCACCGTAATGGTTTTGATATTCGTGCTCAAAAGTTTTTATTTTTCGACACTGCTTTATCAAGTTCTCTAATGTCGTCTTATCTGGATAACTTTTGCTGTTGTAGGAAATAAGCCAATAAGGAATATGCTGGCTATTTTCAAAAAGATTCTGAAAGGAGTCAATTATTTCGCTTTTTTGCACGAAACCACTCTCTTTTTTGGGGTAGTATTGTTTTGTGCTATTAATAAATTCTTTATCTTTCCAATACTCAACAAAAGTTTCGAGAAAATGATAAAAAGCTTGATAATCGGGGTGACAACCACAATAAGGAGGATCAAAATAAACCAAGTCTACATCTTTCAGGTTTTTAATCAGATCAATAGTATCTTCACAATAAACTTTATTTTCTTTCTCATTATCAAAAACCGCATTATTGTATTCATTCACTAATTCCCAGAATAAATCTCTAAGTGGACGTGCGATCGTAGGATTTCTTTTAATACGCTCGGGTGTTCTGCTGTATTCCAATGCTTTGAGGTGAGCAAAATGGCCCAACGAAATCTTTCTTGTTAAAGCTCTATTCATTATCGTAAGCGCGAGAGATTTCTTATATTCATGGTCAAGCAAATCAATGTTGGCTCGAAAATTGTCTAGGAATTGAGCTTGGTCTCTCTCAAAAAAAAACTTCTGTAAATACCTCGTCAATCAATGAATCAGCGTTTTTATTTTTTTGCAGAAGTAAATCAATATCATCTTGTGAAAGAGTGACCTCCTTGTTTTCTATGACAGCTTTCCCGATATGATAGTTAAATTTTAAGAAGTCGTTGGCAATTACTTTCTTCCCTTGTGTTTTGAAGTAGTAACCAACTGAAGAAGTGCCACTAAAAGCGTCAAAGATCGTCTCAATATCTTTCGGTGCAAACTCAAAAACCCACTTTGCCAATCTTTGTTTACTACCTAAATACTGAGTTTGCGGTAATTTATGCAGTTTTAACTTTCTTCCAAACAAGGTCTTTTGTTCTAATACAAATATATTATTCAACAAATCGCCCATTGAACTATGAAGTGTAACACTTAGAGTTGGTTTTGTTCTACTCTGATAAGATTTGGTTGGATAACTTTACCACACCGGACTCTTTTGTGTGAAGTTCTGAGAATTTGAACTAGTGTTCCGTCAAGCAATGATTTTTGGATAGATGGACTTGAGTCTGCAGCGGGCATCGGCAACCGACATAGCCAATTCACACCACGCTGGCGCGCGTTGACGCGTTGCGACCAGGCTACCACCTCGGCCCGCAACTCGTCTAGGTCCTCGATCCGTCGACCCTTCAGACACTGCCGCGTCAGACAACTCAACTCGCACTCCGCCACGTTCAGCCAACTCGCGTGCTTTGGGGTGTATGGAACTTGATGTGCTGCCTCAACCGCCGCTCGAAAGCCTTGTACAAGGCTCCCTGCGTGTGCGTGTTGAGATGCATTCTGTTGTATGTCTGTTCCGACATAATAATTCTATTTGGTATCAGATGACAGATTCGGGATTTCGCCGTGATCCAATGAGTCAAATGCTTGAAGTACGTAGCGCTGTGTGCGATATTCACCGAATTCATTGATTTCATTACGCTTGAGTACTGTAAAAGAGGCGCTTGGCGGATCTGCGTCAAGAATCCACTCCAATTCGGTACGATGTAAACCGTACATGTGTGCAAAGATTGCGTCTAACTCGCACTTCAGACAATGACGTCGATCTTCATTCCAAAGGAAGGGAGGACCTTTGTAATCAAGTTCAAGAGCGAAATCTCGCAACGCATCAGCTGTATAAACTAATTCTAGGACGCGAGGGATAATCAAGTCCGCGTAGGTTAGTTCAGCCTTGAAATTTTCTAAAAAAGCATCTGGTGGCAACACTGGAAGTTGCTTGATGATGAAATAACCGAGGTCTGTTCCCCCAACTGCAGTTCTTGCCGCAAAGTCTAGTACTATACTATTCATATTTGCAATCATCAGTGCATTCGTTTGCGCACGACGAATGCGAAGCAGTGGTGCTCTATCACTCATTCCTACCCTCGTAACAACAGATGTGATACTGGTTCTCCCACTAGTTGAGCAGGTTATTTTCCTGATCGGTAAGACCCAGTTGGGACATAAATTATTGCTCCTTTGTGACCGAGTACTACGTTTGTAATAGGTGTTTCTATAATCGTTCTCTGACTGGTTGCACTTGTGATTAGCCTCAGTGCCACTTGCCATTCCTGAATCGAATGACGACTGCTCTGCCCGTAGCTGATTTTGGAAGAAGGGTGCAGATTGTTGTTTGTCTGTCCGTTGCTCGTGCGATGAGACGAAGTGCGATGTGTGTCGTGTCGTGTCGTGTCGTGTCGTGTCGTGTCGTGTCGTGTCGTGTCGTGTCGTGTCGTGTCGTGTCGTGTCAGAACCAAGCATGGGAACCTCTCGGTTTTTCTCGGCGATGTCAAGTCTTTTTTCGACTTCTTCTTCTGGAACCCAGTATCTTGGAATAACGACGGTTCCGGGATTAGTCTTTTCTTTCGAAGTTATGAGCCGAGCATTACCGGTTTTGATGTCTTTCTCAGATATGCCATCAAATGTAGCGAATCTGTGGTCGTACTGATGAAACAACTTGGCTTCATACAACGGCAAATAGCGCTTGTTGTCACGCACAAATACATTGCCACTGAGTTCCCATCCATCCTCCTCTAATTCTTCTCGGTTTCGAAAGAGGTCAGAGTCGTTGGACATATCAAACATTCGTTGAAATGAAACACTCCATGGATTTTGCTCCGGTTGTGAGCCTCTAGCTTCCTTCCAAAGCACGCCGGCACGGCGGTACATCTTACGTGCAATCTCCATGTCGCACCGGGTGCGAAAAATAGGGCAGGTTCTAGTGTTGGGGTTAAACAGTGAGAAATCTTCTGCGGATAAAGTGAAGCGTCGTTCTGTTTCCTTCAATTCTTCTGTTTTATGTAGAAAGAAAGCGAACTCCGGTTTTGGAACTGAGTAATCTTTTCCACTCAATGTTAGGAGGCAGAATTTGATCTGATCACCAATGGTAGGGAAGACTTTTTCTTTATTCTCAAACCCAAAAAGGCTAACAAGTCTTTGCTTCATAACGATATGGTTAAAAAACGTTTTAGTGGAATAGTCTGTGGCGATACCAGTGGGCACAACCAATCCGGCTCTTCCACTGGGTTTGACGAGTTGCAGGAACGTTTCTGCAAACAAGGCATATCTGTTCACATCTCCGATGCCGGTTAGTGAGAATCGGCCCCCTGTCTGGTGTACATATTGACTAGTTGCGTTGGCTTGGCGTTTTGCGAACTCATAATCCATATATAAGGCTTTTTCTGCTGGTGATGCTCCATTACTATTAAGTTGTTGGATTAGACGCTTTCGTTGGGTTTTATTTAATGCATTAGTTATCTCCGGCTTTCGCGGTGCGAAAAACTCTTTGTCTTGCAGTGTGATTCGCTTCCAAGGGGGGTTCCCAAGAACAACGTCGAATCCGCCGTTCTGCATGATTTCGGCAAAGGTAAGATGCCAATGCAAAAAGCGGTGCGTATCCGCGAGTTTTTGAACAAGCTCTTCAACACCATCTCGTTGGGACATATTACTATCCAACCGTCTAAGGTCACGAGTAATAGGCACAATTTCTATGGTTTTGGGTGTCTTGGTCGCAAAGTAAGCACTCATAAAGAGATTGGCCCGTAGAGCCTCGCGCATGTGAAGCTCATCATGCTGAGATGCGTTCCAAGCGATGCGCTTGTGTTCTACATTATCAATCGTTTCCTCGGGCATGTCATCAAGTTCACTTCTTGCCACGGCAACCTCTAGTACTGCATCTTGATTGAAGAGGTCCTGTTGTGTAGACTCTCGGTTGCGTTTCTTGAGATTGCCGCAAACGACTTTGTCGTCACCTTCCAAGACCTCATCTTTTAAGGGTTCATATGCGTCAATGGGAATACCGTTTGCCATAATCTCTGGATCAACAAGGCCAACTAGGCTATCGCCCGCTACAATGTGGGAATCAAGAAATGTGAGTGGCTTACCAGGTTCAACTGCCTCTATCCACAGTGCTGTTTTGCAGAGTTCGACGGCGAGTGGATTGCAGTCCACGCCGTAGATACAGTGTTGTACCACTTCGCGCATAGCATGCTGGCGCGTGGCTCTGTTCGGAGTATCTGTGCCTGATTTTATACGCGCAATCTCAGTAGCGAGGCGACGTGCTATCGCCAGCAGGAAATGCCCAGATCCACAAGCCGGGTCAATGGTTCTCAAATTGAGAATAGCTCTGCACGGATCCTCAGAATGTGATGAGACAGTTTCTTTTATCACTGGATCAAGTGTTGATTTGATAAGTTCGTTTACGAGGGAAGGTGGCGTATAGTAGGAACCAGTCAGTTTCTGCTCAGAACCTTTGGAGAAGGTGAAAGTCCATGGCGATGTGTTCACGTCTATCTCTGGTTGAAGTTCTAGAAGGCTCTCATAGACGGATCCTAATTCCTCAGTATTCATGTCTCTGTAATTGATTCGGGTAAGACTTTTGCCGGAACGGAAAAAAGCGAGGGTGTGTATGGCTTCTAGAAGGTAATTATTTGTGATTGTCGCATGATCAAGGTCGGGACATTGGTCAGGTCGGAATAGCCCGCCAAGTGCCGGTAATCCTAGGTCAGAAGCGCCCTGCGCAAGTGCTCGAAAGGTAACTTGAAGTCCATGCCAGAGATCTCTGTTCTGGTCGTAGTGACGACGAAGAAGAGTGCGTTCGCGTAGTTGAGATATGGAATAACCTTCCTTGAATATATTACGTTGTTCATTTGTAGCATTCGGTGTGTGAAGAAGATTACGCTCTTCTGCTACGGAGAGAAAGAGTAATCGGTAAACGAGCCTAAGAAGTTGTTGAAAGTATTGCTCCGGTGAGAGAGTACCTTGCTTTAGGGATTTCTGTAGATTTGGATGTTGTAGAAACCCGTTGCCGATTTGTCGCAGGGAGTTGGTAACACCTTCACGGAGTTTCTTCCGAACGCGCTCACCGGTTTCATGCGCTTTTGCTCGCCAAGATTCAATGATACAACTCGACGGATCATCATTTATGGGTCGGAGACGGCTAACGTGAGCAGTGAGCCACAATGCAGAAAAGTCTCGGTAGAGTTCCTCTGCGAACAGGAGGTCTAGGTCAACCTCAATATAGGAAGGGCGAGTTAGGCTTGGATTGTCGCGCAGTATGCGCAATTTTGATCCATTGGAGATGATTCCCCACAACGCTCCATCCTCGGCATTGAGATACTCTTGCATCATGCTGTGGGGCGTTTGTCGTAAGCCGTTACGTCCAAAACATGGATCGGGCTTATCAAGGTCGAATTTGTGAACCAATAATAAGGGGACAGACCCTTCGCAGGCACTGTGTGTCAGTTTGAATATCCGGTCATCTAGTTCAACACTATCGGTTTTTGTAAGATCCTCATAGCCTAGGATCAAGCGGAGAAAAGGTACAAGCCACTCGTTGACATCAGCCTTAGATGTCTGATGAAAATTATCCCGTCGTTCGGCATAACGTTCGTAATAATCGTTGGCGATACGCCAATGCCTAGAGAGTTCTTCTTTAATCGTAAGCGATTTTGAAAGATCATAATCAGCATCTTGTTGTTTGATCGCCTGTAGTGCTACAACGTCTTGAAGGAATTCAGATGGCAGGATGCTACCTTCGATTTTCAGGGCGGTGAACCCGTGGCTTGCTTCTTTAGTCATGATTAAAATTCACCACAGGCATAAAGACATAGATCCCAATTTTGTCGACAGGCAAAGATGGTTTGACGGTATAGCGTAGTCCCTTAACGTCGCTCGCATCGCGGATACGTCGATGGTCCTCGTACAACTGGAGAGACTGCTTTTGGGCGATTTTGTCAAACACGTCTTCTAAGTCCGGCAGTACATCAAGAGCTTGTTGTATAAGATGCACTTTCTGTTTGTTTTCCATGTTGCGGTCGGGTTCCAGTGAGAAAAGCGAGAGTTCTTGATCTTCTGTCAATATCTCAGGGGTAGAATCTCCTCGGACGGCGACACCGAGGCATTCCTCGGCGAGAAGGGATTTAAGAGGAAAGTATTGGCTGTTCTTACCACGCTGTTCTACTAGGATTTGGCTACGTAGACGTAACAAATAGAGGACAGTGCGCTTTGTGACGTCTTTGGTGAAGATGGCCCCAGTACGGGTGCCAATTTTCAAGTTATTGTTGGCATCAAATGACTTCTCAGCCACATAATCTGCAAGCATAGCGACTAGTGGGTGAGTGCGGTGAACATGAATTGCGCCTACTGGTGCGGGTTGCTTGAATACAATTTTTGCTGATTCAGCGAAACCGATGGTTTCTAGACGGTCTTGAAGAGGTTTTGGAAAATGCGAAACCGGTAATCGACAATAGCCATTGCGTTTATCGACTGACGCTTCTAGTTGTTTGGCGGAAAGGCATACGAAACGGTCAACGTCATCAGGTCCGCCAAGTACGGATACGACTTTCTTCCATTCAGGTATTACGTCGTTAGGGGTCAAGCGCCGTTGATCGAAAACCGTGCGGGATATCTTAATTCTATTCTTAGCTGTCTGCCAAGCGTTGTCCACGTCGATCTCGGTTTGTTCAAAATCAAGTTTCATTTGGGTAGCTAGGCTTTTTCTGCCTTCATGGAGCATGACAGTTTTCATGATGGCTTCTATGACCTTGTTGTTGTTTGTAGGCAATGGTACGGCCACGCCAAGTTCTTTTCGAATTTTCTCAGCTTTGCGGAGGATCACGCGAAGCACTGCACCGTCAACAGGGTTGTTCTCGCCATAGAGCATTAGCGTCCGAACGGTTTGAGATTTTTGACCGAATCGGTCTGCACGGCCCTCGCGTTGCTCGTGACGAGTCGGATTCCAAGTGAGGTCGTAGTGGACCACTGCATTGAAGTATTCTTGGAGGTTAATACCTTCAGATAGGCAGTCGGTGGCCACAAGTACCGGTAGAGTATTCTCATCAAGTTTCCCTAGGTCATTGATGTGCTCTTCACGCTGATCGGAGGTGAACTCCCCAGTGACCACGACAACATGCGTATTTTTGGGAGATAAGACTTTTTTCAGCTCATCTCCGACATAATGCGCTGTGGCTATATAGCGGCAAAATACAACGGGACGAAATCCACTTAGTAAAAGTTTCTCAACCTCAGCAATCAGGGTCTTGAGTTTGGGGTCATTTTTGGATCCGCGCAATTCATCCGCCCAAATGATAAGTTTGCGTAGTTCTGCGATGTCTTTTGGTCTGTCAACGGTGCCGGCGGGAATCCTATCGGTGAGGACAAGTGAGTCATCGGCCAATTCGTCCATCACGGTTTTATGCCCTGCCCGATCTAGAATTTCAAGTTGCACTTGGTCAGTACTCTCTTCGGTAACTTTGAGTCGGGTTTTAAGGGCAAGGGACGCGGCTGCTGGGCTAGAGGATGCGCAACGCAGTAGCGCTAGCGCAGCCCACCAAGACATGCGTTGCTGAAGTTTTGTCCCACTCTCTGCGCGTCGGACCATTGCCCTCGCATAAGAGAGCACTTCATCGAAAAGGTCTCCCCAATCGTCGGTCAATTGGTAAGTCGTCTCCTTGCTTTCACGGGTCGGGAATTCGGTGTTGTCCTTCCACTCGGCTATATTTTCACGTCGTCTCTGCACAAAATGTAGCGCGAGTTCTTTGCGAAGAGACTTACGCGTATCACCTTCAGGCATATCTGCCAGTTTCGCGAACTTGGGATCCAGTAAACCCAGCAGATTATGGAAGGCTTCGTCATCACCCGAGTGAGGCGTTGCGGTAAGAAACACCATGCCTCGATGTGGTTTACTCTCAGCTAATCCCTTAAGTAGTCTGTAGCGCTGGCTTTGCGTATTAGTAGTTCCTCGAACACAGGTGTGAGCCTCGTCGACGATAACAAACTCTGGGCAAGCGCGCAGGAATTCGTTACGGCGACTGTCCGATTTTATGTAGTCAAGTGATACAACTGTGTAATTATAGGCTTCGAACACCGATTCATCTGCGCGTAATCCCCTTTCTAGGCGAGCGGCAGTACCAGTGCGGACGACTTCTGCATCAATGGCAAATTTCCCCACAAGTTCTTGTTGCCACTGTTCACATAGATGTGGTGGGCAAATTACAACAAGTCGTTCGATTTCACCACGATCAATTAACTCCCTCGCTATCAAGCCGGCCTCAATGGTTTTACCGATGCCAACGTCATCAGCAATGAGTAACCGAATGGTTTCCAATTTGAGAGCCATGAGTAGGGGCACTAACTGATAGACGCGCGGTTCTACATTGATTTTGCCGAAACTTCGAAATGGTCCAGCTCCAGCTCGCAGTTTGAGACGAAGAGCATCACGCAGCAACAGTGCTTCAGCTTGGGTACCATTCATATCTGGTTTTGGGGGATTAAAAGTTGCAGGCTTGGGTCGTTCGGATTCAAGTGGAAGATAGATAAGCGTTGAGTCATCTTCGGCTCCACCGAGCGGCCGAAGTCTCAAAAGATCCTCGCCTGATTCCGGCAAAACAACCCATTCTCGATTGCGTGCTTGGACCAAATCCCCTGGTTTAAAGTTAATAGTTTCTTCCACCGTTATGGGTTTCCCTTGTTTTTTGCTGATTTGCCTGGTCCGAAAACCCAAGCGTATCGGTTAAAGGTGCAATCCCATGATTTCCTATTTTCGGTAAAACGCACTACTGTGAAACCGGCATTTTCAAGTCGTTGGGTTATATCGGCATCAATGTTTTTTCTGTGCTCGCTATGATGGTGAGGACCATCTATATAGACTAGGGTTTGATTCTCGCTGTATGCGAAGTCTGGGCGCGTATTTAGTTCCTTAAGGTAGGGTTGTCCTCGGTCGGGGAGTCGGTATCCACTTGACTTGAGATAGTTCAGCCAATCTTTTTCCAAACTTGAACTAGAAATATTCATCAATTCATTAAAATCATCTCCAATACCCACAGAATGATTGGAGGATTTGCATTCTCCGTGCGTCAAACGGCAGAGTAGGTTGAGCATTTCTTTGTTCTGCCGATCAATTTTTGGATGGTCGGGCTGATTGTAATAACTCAACAAACAACGGTAGCAACCAGCTTCGCATTCGTCTTCACTGTTTTTGATGTCATTCAACCCACCCCAGTTTCCTGACAGTGATTTATAATGGCAGATTTCAAGCGCCTTACGGGCGACTCGAACCAAAGCACTTGGGTCGCTGATTAGACGAGTGAGTACTCCAGCGCCACCTTCTGCGGCCTCGTAGAACAGGATCATGGTACGGTTGTTACGGTCAGGTAGTGGTTCGGCAGCAAGCTCGGCTTCCTCTAACTGAAATTCCTGTTCAATGCCTCGTTTGATTGCATATTGTAGAGAGATCATGGATTCCTCGCTTAGATTGACCGCCGGGTCAAAAAGCAAGACGTTGCGAGTATCTTCCACAAATGGAGTAATACGCGTGACCGTCTTACCATCCTTTACGGAGTCGTCTTCCGCATCAATAGGCGCTTGTGAGTCTCGGGTCCATTCACCGGTGTAGGGGTCCACGCCAAAGCCGTAAATGAATTTCTCCTTGCGACGATGCCAGCCGAGATTGACGCGCCAAAGCGTGGCGGCTGGACTATATTGCAAGTCCAATAGCAGTTCGCCGTTTTCCCATACGGCAACCTTTTCGCCCCGCGTCTGGCCGTTTTCTTCGCTGAAGCGAAGTGTTGTTATCATCTCGTAGCCTTGACGCTGGCGTTCTTCTTCGTCAGATGTGATACGGTTTATTCGTTGGGTTGATACCTGTTCAATGCGGTATAGGTTCTGAATAACCCGACCGCTATCAATGCGCTCATCGCAGTTTACGCAACGTTCATACTCTTTCTGACCCCCGAAGTGTCCATAACCACAAGCCGGACAGATGCGTACTGTCTGCACCGGGAGTCTGGCGGATGTGGTCACGCTGGATTCGTCTCTCAAGGAGAGAATTGCTCGCCGCACGCGATAGGTGCTACCCTCGTGATATATGATTGATTGGGGTCCAAACTCTGTGAGTCCAAGAAACCGTGGTCTGCTCAGAAATGAATCGTGGACCACTTTTTCATGCCTTGCAGGAATAAATGCCATTAAAGGTAAGCGTGGGAAATTATATCCCGGCAGAAACCCTTCGGCCGCAAGGTATCGATATGTGTAAAAGTCGGAATTTATGGTCGACTTTCCATCAAGAAGCAGTTGTCGCTGCTTATAGGCTTCATCGTATCGCGTTTTTGCTTCCCGACGTTGCTCGCTGGACGCAGAAGCATTTTTAATAATGTTGTCGGCAAATTCCATTTGACTTGTAGTCGCGTGGAAGAGAGAACGCCATCGGTTAAAAGATTCGTTGAAACGACGTTCTGCAGAGTTCATTACGCTATTAAGCCATGTGTCCGTGTACCAAGGAGCAGATTGCTTAGAGAGTTCTTCTCGTTTGATCATTTTGAGAATGCGACGAGTTCGTTTCTGCGCTTGAATCACGGCTTGCGTAGTACCTATTTGCTCCGCAAATTCGTTATGTAGAGGTAACTTCTTGTCAATTTCTGGATTGATCACGTCACGTACAGATTGACCCAGTTTGACTCCAGTCTCTGCAAGCCAGACGGCATGCAGATGACAGCGGATCAGGTCTTCATTGGCGAGGTCAATATTTGGAGGATTAACAACTCCAGACACCATCTGTACTGGGTCGGAGAAAAAATACTGGTCATGTGGCGATTTTGCTGCGCAGTAGGTGACGACTAAAGCTGGCTGACCGCTTCTACCTGCCCGTCCACTGCGCTGTACATAGTTTGCCGGCGTCGGTGGCGCATTACGCATGTAAACCGCGTTCAGGGTGGAGATGTCAATGCCTAACTCCATTGTCGGCGAGCAGAAAAGAACGGGAAGTCCAGAAGATTCCACCTCGCCGTCAAGATTGTTCGACAGTCCCTTACGAAAACGTTTTTCGCGTTCCTCACGGACTTCCACATCTACTTGCGCCGTGTGCTCTCTCGCTTCAAGTTGGTGAAAAAGGCGGCTGTCGCTGTTGAGAAGCGTTGCTACGTTTTTGTATAGGTCGCGGAAAAATTTATTAGTTGGTTGTTGTTTCTCGTTGTGTTCCTTAGCGAGGCGCCACTCAAGAACTGAGCTATCAATACGATATCCGATGCGGTTGCCGTCAAGATTTGAAGATTCTACATATCCATAGGTTGTAAGAATGTCTAGGATGTCGTCAACAAGGTTGTTGTATACGTCCTCGTCAAATTTAGACGGATAGTAGGAATTGTTTCGCCCCCACAATGCCTGAGACTTTAACCAGCGACCGAAAGCGGACCGATAAGATACATAAAGAACTTCATCCTTTGGCTTTTTTGAACCTCTGCTTCTTGGTCTTGGTACCATGAAGACGTGCGAACGCAACTGCTCGTTCTCCAATAGTCCCCATGGTTCTTTCAACTGACTGAAACTTAGATTGCGCAATCTCTCCTGAAAGTTTGGGTCCAAGTAAATTGTTTTGATACAACGTGTTTTACGCATATGTTCTAGAAGTTTTCGAACAATTTCGTAGCGGCGGGCTGGTTTGATAGAGCCTAGTAAAGGATGGTGGTTACGCCACTCCTCCTCATCCTCGCAACATTCCATAAGCCCTTGGTATTTAATTTCTATCAGGTTCAACTGATCAAGATTAGGGTTGGTAATCCGCCAGCCTCGTTCCAGATCGAAATAGAGTCGGTAGCCAAGAACGTCGCGTAGCGTCTTGAGAGTTCTTTGGGTCTTGGGGCCTTTGTGTTCGGGATTAGATGAGTAGTCAGTTGTACTAAGATTTAGATGGGTTAGTACTCTCTGGGTCAAGATGTCATCGGTAAGACATCCATTCCTTTCAGCTTGAATTGCCGCAAGTAGCGCCCCTCGTAGTAAAAGTATTTGTATGAAGTCGTTGAAGTGACCTGCTTGGAGGCTTGCGTCTTGACGATTGTCGGTGAACGCTAGGAGTTTTTTGGTTTCCTCATCTAGATCGGTACCGATGAGATGTTTAAGCGAGGCCAAGGTTAGTACTGTCGTCGCGGAACTCCGACCTTCACTTGAAAGACCTGAAAGTTTGGTGAATTCGCTCCGTACTCTGCTGTCGTAATACGCATCGCAATTAGGGTTGAGACAGAATCGAAACGGTCCTCGAATGAACCAGGCATGTAATCCGTCTGATGAGACGCTACCAAGGGTATCTACATGCACGCTGACCGGGCGATAACGACGGGAAGATGATTTGAGTCGGATTTTGTTTTCATGAAATTCCAGCCATTCATCTGGGTAGTGACTTTCTATGTCGTCAGAATTGAAAATTTGCGAATCATCTGGCATCAGATATCCGTACTGTAAACCATCCTCCTCGCTGGATCGTTCGGACAGGTCTCGGGGTGTAAATTCACTTGGTTGCTTGCCGTCTATGCTTGCCCATACAGGTAGGTACTCCTGACCACATACCCGGCAGAAAGATAGAGTGAAAAGGGGGCGACCGCGGTCTCCTGGTTTGAACTGCTGACCCTGTAGAGTGATATACCGTTTGCCGGGCGCTTCAAGCGTTGAGTAAACGTTCCATGCGCCGCTGATGAACTGATGTAGCCGAAACGCGAAACTTGGTTTATTGTTTTCATTTTTGCTCTGGTGAGTCTTAAGCAAGAAATTCTTAAGATAGTCCCGACAGAATTCTGGGGCAAGTCCGCTGTCTCTAGCAAGTTCATTTCCGGCTTCGGTAATTGTCAGGGGACTTGCGATTCGGACCAATTTGCCGCCAAGTTCTTCCAGTCCGAGATTATATTCCACCCAAGATGCGACAGGATGCGTAGATAACTCTTCATGCGTAGCATCAGAAGGTATGCCACTCTTGATGGCGGTTTGTAGTTCAAGTCTGTTCACGCCTGCGTCTTGGTTGGTAACTGGTCGTAGCGTTTCGGAAACGACATTATTGGAATTGACTGAGATGCCGAACAGTCTGCTTGCGATTTTTGCTACGACATCGTCTCGGTCTTCTTGCGTTCCTTCCGATGCCATAGTTGCGGAAGTGCCTATACAGAGGAGGTGCTCATTGAAGCGTTCCCGTACACGGCGGACTAACATAGCGACGTCTGCTCCCTGTCTCCCGCGGTATGTGTGCAACTCGTCTAGAACTAAGAACCGTAGCTCCTTGGCGTGTTTACGGACCGCCGTGTCAGTCTCTAGAAAACGCGTCATGATCAACTCAAGCATTACGTAGTTGGTGAGTAAAATGTCGGGAGGTTTTTTCGCGATCTGCTCACGTTCCTCTTTTGATTCCTGTCCGGTGTAGCGTGCGAACGTAACTGGTTCTTTGTCATAACCCACTTGCAGATATTTTTTTAGTTCCTCGCACTGGCTGTTGCAAAGCGCGTTCATTGGGTAGACGACGATGGCAGTGATGCCTTTACAAGCGTCGTCATCGCGTTTGCGGCGCAACACATCGTTAACTATGGGAATAAAATAGCAAAACGATTTACCAGAGCCCGTTCCGGTTGTGAGTACATAACTCTCACCACGGTTGGCGATTTTGATCGCATCAACTTGATGCCGATGTAGCAGGATAGATCTATCTAAAAAATGGGGGGGGGGGGGCAGGGCTTTCTAATTTTCTAGAGGTGTAAGGCGTTGATATTACCTAGTATATCTTTTCAAAGAGAGTTTTGCATCTTAGAGGTTGTCACTACGTCATGGAGAGAAATTAGAGACTTATTTGTCTCCTTTTCTAGCTGACATGTAGAAGAATTAGGCTCGGTTTCAGTCCTTCGTAAGTTTTTTCTTATAACAAACTCTTCTGAATTATAATCTGCGGAGTTGGATATGTAGGGAGAATATATTTAAGGGTAGTACATTGTCATTTGGGGATTTGAGGAAACAGTGAAGTCATATTAGTACGTTAAAACCCGGATATTCCAACAGATATTAAATGCTGACAATTCGATTGTTTCGCTGTCAGATTTCGATCTGGACGTTACAAATTTAGTTCTGGCTATTTAATGTTTGTTATGGTATGGTGTAGATCATGAGTAGACGGACATCTCAGGACAATAAGATTGATCTGCGCGCGGTCACAGTACGTCCTACCTATGGGGAACAGGAACGTCGTCACTGGGACCACTTAGTCAGACTACATCACTATCTTCCATTCCATCGCGTGTTCGGCAAGGGATTGCGTCATGTGGCGGAAGTTGGGTCGCGCTGGGTGGCCCTTATTGGTTGGCAGGCAGGCGCATTCAAATTAGCGGCCCGGGACAGCTGGATTGGCTGGAGCGCCGAGCAGCAGTTTGGACGGTTGCATCTGATTGCCAACAATGTGCGTTTTGTCATTCTGACACGGCAACGGGTGCCAAACTTGGCATCCCGAGTGCTGGGTCTGAGTCTGAAACGATTGTCTTCGGACATGCAGACAGCGCATGGTTATCCAGTGTTTCTGGCAGAGACGTTCGTAGATGTTTCACGTTTTAATGGTACTTGCTACCGGGCGGCCAACTGGCAGTCTTTCGGGCTAACGCGCGGGTTTGCCCGAGAGTCTGGAGGGTCTGCGCGGTGGCGCTACCATGGTCAACCCAAGGAGGTCTTCATGTTTAATCTTGTTGATAATGCTAAAGAAGTATTAAGTCAAGAAGAGTTACCACCAGAATGGACCGGTGGGGTTCGCAAGGAGCCTATGACGGCGCCACAGTTACGCAGTCTCAAAGATGTTCTAGGTGAGGTGCCTGAGTTCCGACAGTCTCAAGGTAGACGCTATCCTCTTGACACCGTGTTGGTTCTCGCTGTCGCCGCCCGTTTGGCTGGATACCGCGGGGTGTCCGCCATAGCGCAGTTTGCCCGACTCCTTAGTCAGGAACAGCTTAAGGCCGTTGGAGCGTTCCACAGTCCCAGTAAGAAATGCTACACTGCGCCGGTAATTGGCACCTTCCATAACATCTTCGCAAAACTGCCACCCGACACGCTTGATAAAGCGCTGAACCTGTGGGAAGCCCGCAAGACCTCGCCCGCAGCGCCGGTGGCGATGGACGGCAAGATGATTCGTGGCGCAGCCAAGCAGACTGAGGGTGGAATTAGAATGATGGTAGCTGCCCTCGAACATAACACCGGTGTGGTTCTCGGTCAACTAGCAATCAAAGAAAAGAGCAGTGAGATGCTAGTGGTACGCGACCTGGCCAATAAACTCGACATTGCTGATCGTACTGTCACTCTAGATGCGCTGCATGCCCAGCAGGATACGGCGCGCTGTCTGCTGGAAAATGGAGCCGACTATGTGATGACCGCCATCAAGAACAATCAAAGAAGGATCAGCAAGGAAATAAAGGGATTGGACTTTGATGCCGTGCCCGGATGGACAACCGAAGATAACAAACATGGGAGGATTGAAGAACGGACCTGTTGGGTAGTAGACCTATCCGGTTCTGAGTGGGATGGATATGTAGCCATGCATGGAAGACGTCAAGCCATACGCATAGTCCGCAAGCGCACTGAGAAGAAGACAGGTAAAACCAGTTGCGAGACTGTCTATGCTCTGACCTCACTTGGCCCAGAGCAGGCTGGAGCCAAGGAGTTACTTGCCCTGGTTCGCAACCACTGGCACATTGAGAACCGTCTGCATTATGTGCGTGACTTCACCTACGATGAAGACCGTTGTCGGGTATCAAAAGGATACTTGCCGGAAAATCTTTCCTGTCTGAGCAACGTCGCCATCGCCATAGTGCGTTGTGAAGGTAGATTCAACTATCTGCCTGAAGCTAACCGACACTATGCCGCCCGGCCTCAGGAAGCTATTGAACTTATAATGAAGCCGTTGAACTGAACGGTCACCGCTCTACTCACAACCCCGCCGGATAGCCTGTGCCCTGCTCAGGTCTGATACCCTACGCCTACTGGACGGACAAAGGCTGCGGACACAGTAAGATGAAGCCGAATGTACCCTTGTTTCTTGCTAAAACTCTCCATCTCAAGTCCAAATCACAATCCAAACACTCCAAAACCTCTACCTACCAATAAATCCAAAGTCTCCGCCAAGAAAACTGAATGGTCCTGGGGGGGGGGGGAGCAGAACTCTTAATTCGGAAGATCTTCGCGCATTCCGCATCAAGGGTTCCATCAGAAACGAGGTCGTCGACATATCCGCCCGGTTCAAAATTGGGGTTTAACTGGATGATCGGATCGGGCCAGAAATCGCCATTGTCATAAACAGCATCAACCTCATCAGAGATGTCTTTAGCTTTGATTTTGGTGAAACTTCGGGAAAACCGTTTATACTCGGAGATGAGGTCTTCACGAAAGGCGAATACGTCCATCATTTGTTTTCACAACCACTTATAATATGTCTGCATGTCAATCTGCTCGTTTCAGGTGTTCCCGGGAAGTAAAATAGAACTATACAGGGCAACCGACACAAAGATTTGGGAAAAGTATCCATTTTACTCTTGCAGATAGTAAACATTCTAAATCTACTTTGAAAAAATACATTTTCAAATAAAAGGGGTCAAGCGTGAAATTTTCAGAAATCAAATACGCCTCCACCAATCCAGCATTTGACAGCTTAGCGTAATCAATCGTTTATAGGTGGTTTTTTCTTCAAATAGTTAACGTTTCGCTCTCTTTAGCACAAAGTCTTCTTGCTCTCTGGGCGTAGAAGTGGGTTATGACGCAAGCGTAAACGTAAGCCTTCTTTTTTCCGTATCCGCATCCACCAACTTTACCCTTACTTCATCTCCGAGTTCAAACCATTTTCTTTTTCTACCCCTACCTTTGTAGGAATGCTCAGGGATAAGACCCTCTACAAAATGTTCCTTTATCTCTATGAATACCCCGAATGGGTGTATGCTCACGACTTTTCCGTTAAACACTCTTCCCACGTGGACTTTCATAAAGTGCGCTGTTTCAAGGTTCATAAACTGACGCTCCGCATCTTCTGCCCGTCGCTCTGCCTCTGAACAATACTCAGCGATTGATTTTAGGTTGTCTGGACCATATGAAGGCTCTTTTTTCTTCAGGATATCATCAACAATTCTATGAACCACCAGGTCGGGATATCTCCGGATGGGTGAGGTGAAATGCGTATAGTCATTTATGGCCAAGCCGAAATGTGGAACATGTCTTGTTGAGTAAACCGCTTTTTTAAGGGCGCGGAGAATTTGGATGTTTACTTGTTCCTCGTCCTTTCTTCCCGAAGCTGCTTTCATAACCGACTGTATCTCAACTTGGCTTGTCTTGGATGAAAAATCAATTTTTAGACCCATTTTGCGCAAGTTTTCTCGTAGTTGATCCAAAGAGGTCTGATCAGGTGATTCATGAATCCTATAGATTGATTCAAAACCCTTTTCAAAAATAAACGCCGCTACTATAGAATTAGCCATGATCATAAATTCTTCTATTACCTCGTGGGCGGCATTGCGTTCATATCTAATTATATCGCTTATTTCTCCCACGGAATCGCGAAGAATCACAGCTTCTGGAAAGTCAAAATCCAGACCCCCGTTGTCTATTCTGCGTTTTTTGAGTTTCAGATAAAGTTCTTTCATGTTGAGCAGGGATGAAACTATGTTTTTTGCGGTTTTCCGGTCTTTTCCCTCAAAAACATCCGCAACCCGGGAATATGTGAGTCTAGCGCAACTTTTTATCACGCTGTTGTAAATCCTTGAACTCCTGAATTTGCCTGAGGAGTCAAACTCCATCTCAACTGTTTTTGTCAGGCGTGTTCTGTCTGGCCGCAGACTGCAAAGGTCATTGGAGAGTTTTTGAGGGAGCATTGGAACAACCCTGTCAGAAAGGTAAGTGCTGGTTGCCCTACGTCTAGCCTCTTTGTCACATGCGCTTCCAAAAGTTACGTAATGCGAGACATCCGCTATGTTTACCCAGAGTCTGTATCCTCGTCTCTTTGTTCTCTTTATGCCGACCGCATCGTCAAAATCCTTTGCATCGTCTCCATCTATAGTGAATATAGTTTCCTTTTCAAGGATTACTCTTTTTGAGAGATCACTGTCTGAAAATTCCGAGGTAAAGGCGCTTGTTTCTTTTGTTACGTCTCGGGGAAACCTCTTGGGAAGGTCGTACTCCCTGAGTATTCCTTTTTTTTCGGTATCAATGTCTCCAGAAATTCCAAGATGTTCTTTTACTATGGCCAATCCCGCTATAGTGTCGATTTTAACTATTACTAGTTCTCCATCGGAAAAGGATTCTCCATTTTTCTGCCGAATGTCGTATTGGTCAAACGCAGGATTTCTTGGACAGGCGATGAAACCGCTTGCGGTTTTTTTCACTTTGGCGAGAGCATGCGTTGGGAGTGGTTCCTCGTTGTTTTGCGATTTGCCCGATTTTTTTGTTTTCGTTGCGTCTTTGATACCTAAAGTCCGGTCTTTTGTATTCTTAGAAAGTTTCTTGTCTGGTTCTTTAACTCGGTATTTCCCTCTTGATGTTTTTTTAAGGATTCCGAGCATCACCATATTCGCCAGCGTTGTACGCAGGTGCTGCCTTTTTTTCTCGGGCATGCCTAAAGCGCGAAGAATGCTACCTTCGGAGAGGTTTTTAACATTTTCTTTTTGGAGTAATTTTAGAATCTGAGATTTTCTTTTACTTCTAATAGGTGTAGTTTTCATTTGCTTTATTAGTGTCAGTCTTTACCGACGAAATTGAAATTTGTGCGGTCTTGTATACAGTAATTCTGTTTTTTCATTAATTCTGCTTGTGGGAGTCTTGTATGCTAAGAACAAACATCCTTGGAGGAATATTCATAACCGTTCTTGTCCTTTTTATAGTTGGTTTTGGAATTTCACTCAAATTTACGCTTGATTGGTCATTTTACTTCAAGGTTTTGGCGACGGTAGGTGCTGGCGCGCTTGCAGTTTCCCTGATAGTCCACCTCATTCCTTCAAGAAACTAAACTCGGTACTCAGAACTCCTACCAATTTTCTTCGCTCTTCATAACCCCCTGAGAGCAAGGCCTGTCGCTACGGCCATTTTCGGGGCGAGGTAATTTACGTACTCCGGGTCGAAATAAGACTCTGAAAAGGCGATATTGCGAAAAGGGTTTGATATCTCAACGGAAACGTCTATGTCAGTGGTGAGCAACTCACAAACCTTCTTTATGCTACAACATCCTCCTGAAAGAACAACATTTGTAATATTTTGTTCTACGAGAACCATATTTATTCTATTTGCTATCTGTATGGCAAAGTTCTCAAAAACTTCTGTAATTTCTTCATATCTTCCGTAACTTTTCATACTGTATTTTATTCGTTCTGCTTCCTCATATGTAATTTTGAATTTGTCTATAAGAACTCGGCTTATCATTTCTCCCCCGATATTAAGATCTTCCACAATGCAGGGAATGCCTTTGTCAATTACGATTACGCTTGTTACGGTCGCGCCTATGTTTACAAGCGCGGTCTTGCTCACCATTCTATTTTCAATGAGGTTCGCTATCCACGAGTTTACAAGCGCGATGGAATCCATATCAACTGCTTGCACTAAAAGATTAGCGGCTGCAACACAACTCTTATAGTTGTGAACTGTATTTTTTTTAGCTCCTGAAATCAGAACCGGAACTTCCTTAAATTTTCTTTTCTCATTTTGACGGAGGACCATATAACTGTGGTTTATTTGTCCTGATTTTTTTTTGAAGAGATTTTTGTTAACAATGTCTTGAGACATTTTTTTCATATCTTTTTTCAGAGAATTTCTAGATACTGATACGATTTTTGATGCTACTGCCTCACCGCAAACACCTACTATCGCTTTTTTCCCCTTAAGCTTAAGATCAAAGACTAGGTTTGATAATACGCTTGATACAGTTTTGGGGTCTTGTACTGATTTGTTCGTTATCGCCCCGTACGGAAGCATAGCCTCTCCGATGCCTTTAAGTTGCAACTGTTCTCCTGCGCTATGCAGTTCCACTACTTTGATAGAATTTGAGCCTATGTCAATGCCGATCATCACATCGGGGTTTTCCCAAGAGATACAAACCCATCGCAATTTATAGGTTTCAAAGAGAAGTGACCGTCAGAAAAAAAGAGTCAAACAACCGGTAGGACTGTAAAAACTACTCTTCCACCAGATCGTAATATATCTCCACTTCGTTTAAATGGGCTTGTTCTGGAAGGTTTTCGAAATTGACTGTGAAAAAACGCCTCTCCTCGGGTTCTAGTGCCTCGCCGTCCTTTAACAGCGCTGAGTTTATCGCTATGGAGTTTTCCTCTTGATCCTTTATGTAAATTACCACGTAGACGGACTGAACTGAAAAATTCGCGGTGTTTACAACAGCTCCGTTAAAATCCACGCTTCCATCAAATCCTTCGGTTTGAAGGATAGGACCGTCAAGCAGAACAACGGATTCTTCCTCCTGTATGCATCCAGAGAGAAGAAAACCCGCAAAGACGATAGAAATTAGTAGAAAGCGTTTTTTCATTTTTCCGATGATTTTCCCGCTACATTTGAAATGGAAATAACCTTTGTCTCGTCAGCCCGACTCTTTTTATCTTTTGTGTCTTCGTGGTCTTCTATTATATCTCCAAGCACCTTATACATCAGTTTGAGAGCGCCTATGGAATGTTCTTTGAGATACCCTTCTTTCGTAAACGGTATTTCTTCCTTTTTTCTCCTGAAAAACAGGTGAAGAATAAAAGCTTGGTTGTTAAGCACCACCAAAATAGCTGCATAAAGCAAAAAGTTATCCGCAAAAACCTTTTTCATCAGAGTTTTGGTATCTGAATCAATCTTGACTATTCCAAGTGGTCCTTCAGTTTGCTTAGTGGCGAAGAACGGAACGGAAACAGAAATTTTCCCCGCGTATCTTTCAACCGAGTATCCCTCAAGAGGGTAGGTATCTCCCATTAAGCGGTCCGATGCTTCTGATGCTATAGATGGTTGTTGTTCTTTCGGAAAAGTGACGCTGAAAAATTTTGGAGAAACCCCAAAAGTATTAAACAACTTTTTTCTTCCTAGACGTTTATCAAGAAAAAGGTAGAAATCCCCGCTCGTGGATTGGTCACCGCGATTCTGGTAAAAACTTGTCGCTTGATCACCTATAGTTTCCGCGATGGCCCGGGTTCTGGTGACAAAATCTTTTCTGGCGTTGTCGAACTGGAAATAAAACACCACTGCTATAAAGGAGATGATTCCTAGTTCCACAAGAAATATTTTTGATAACAGTCCAAGTTTTTGATTCAGGCGCATTTTACCAATTCTTCAAGTATTTTACGTGTGTCTTGGTCTTGAGAATGCCTTAAAAGCATAAAGACCATTCCCGTAAAATCCTTTTTTGTCTCTTTGTCAAGGCTTCTATACAATTTCAGAAGAATTTTTTCCTCGTTTGTAAGAACCTCTAACTCTTTTTCTGATATATATTCTTTCTCAATGAATTTCTTTAATTTCTCAGTTCTCGCGACACTCCATATTTGTTCAACGCTGACTTTGAGAATTGAGGAAATTTGCTCACATCTTTCATAGGATGGAGCGTCTACCTTGCCAGTTTCAAGTTGGTGAATGTATACGCTTGAAACATCAAGGTATCTAGCAAGATTTTCTTGGGTGATTTTTTCTCTTTTCCTTATACTTTTGAGATAATTGCCAAATCTCATACACAATCCCTCCGAGTGTATTAAATAGGATAGGCTTTTTAGAGTTAAGATTAATACAGTATTGGGAGAAATGCAATAAAATGAATGTCTCTAACCATGAGAAAGAATATCTACATATATGGCAAAGACTATTTGCTAGTTGTATTTGAGCAAGTAGATAGATATATGCCCGGAGGCGGAATCGAACCACCGACACGAGGATTTTCAGTCCTCTGCTCTACCAACTGAGCTATCCGGGCGGGAAAAAAACGAAACTTAATTCTACCTGAACAAAATATTTTCTTTCAAGAGATATTTGCGCTGTAGCGATTCTTGAATTGTAAGCGTTCGTTCGAAGGGCGTTTATAGGGGGTTTGAGCGATTAAGGATTTGTCTCCAGCTCATGTGAAGCCGTCCTCTTCCATCGGAATCTAGCAGTATTGCGCCTCGCCGATGAAACCAGTTGGCGTATCTGAGCACTGAGAAAGGAGGCCATTTGCGATGCGTTTGTTTATGGGTCTTTTCGTCAGCGACTGTAAAGTCTCTTGACGCTTGCCCGAAGAACATATACCAACAACAATATAACGCTATACCCACACTTATTGAAACGTTCGTCCAATTCATTGACCCTTTACCTAATGAACGCTTACTCCCAGTACATATTGATTAGTTCAATTGTCTCTGTGGTTCAGAATTAAAGAAGCGCTGGCCCGATAGAGGGCCAGCGCTTCTTAGCAGAAAAAAGAGGTATGGTATGGAGAGATGATTTTTGTTCTGTGTGTTCTTTTTACTTATACGTCAAGCCAGTAAAGAAGTTGTACCGCAAATCCATGTTGGTTATCTTCTCCGGCAAAATATTCGTTGTCTCCATCAGCCTTGTCATATCTATATTCTAGTCTAGTTTCAAAGTTGCCCATGGTATCGGCAAATGGCTTGAGTATGAGCGTGGAAGTGAACTCATAGAGCTTGAGTCCAAGGTCCATTCCATTTTCATCAAGCCTTTCAGTCTCATCCACATATTCGCCCCTGAGAGAGACCGACGCAAAGTCCGAAACGGCCATTGTCGCATATCCGGCAATTCCCCATCGGTCTCCACTCGCTTCATGCCAAGTGTACTCAAAGTCTCCTACAAGGGAGAGTTTGTCTATGGGGGATATGGTGCCCACAACAGTGACAAGACTTCTTGTCTTGTCGTCTGTTTCACCAAAATATCCTGTAACGCCGAGCCAACCGTCATATGGGAAATTAAGGGCTATTTGGGACTCAAATGTTTTTCCGTCGTCAACATCATCAACCGCATCCCAGTCGTTACTTACTCCTAAAGCCAAATCAATTGATCCCACGCTTGTAGTGGCTCGTACTCCGCTGTGCGCAAACGGTATTCTGTAAAAAAGCAAAGACCTTGTTATGTTCGTATTATCCTTTGCCTCTATAAGTTCCCATCCTGCAAGCGTGGTGAACTGTCCCGCATAGATATTAACGCCGTTTCCTCCTGTGGGGAGCAGCACGTTTATATACGCCTGATAGGGACTTACCGCGCCGTCGCCGTCACTGTTAAAACCAAACCCAAGACGCTCTGCCTGCTCGCCGAAAAGAACATCGGCCCTAAAACCTACGTAGTCCATTGCTCCTCCGTCCGTATTAGGCGTCTTTTCAAGGGTAAGCGTAAAAGCGTCTATCGAAAAATCGTTGTGTTCAGGATAAAGTCCTCTTTCAGCAATGCCGCTTCCGACTTCTCCGTTCGATACGTATTGATAGGTGGTGTCAAGCGAGATGCCGAGGTTTAACCATTCAAGATTCTGAACATCAAGGGCGTTTGCCCTAGGAATTCCTATCTGGGACCCTAGTAACAGCGTTACTGTTACCGTCATTAATAAAAATCTAGAGACTATATTCCTCATTTCTTTTCCTCCTTAAAACTGTAGAATTGATTCTCTTTCTATCATCATAATAACAAACTACGCTTTAGAGATAGCTTGAAAGTCTGGATACGCTTCCATTCCATGCTCTCTTATATCAAGTCCTTTTATCTCATCATCTTCATCTACCCTTATTCCAATCGTAACCTTAAGAGTATAGAAGATAATAAAACTGCAGACGACCGTGAAAACTCCGTAAGCTACAATACCGATAAACTGAGTTAATATACTAAAATCTGGACCTCCAAAAATTCCGACCGCAAGCGTTCCCCAAATGCCACAGACCAGGTGAACTGGAATGGCTCCAACAGGATCATCTATTTTTATCTTGTCAAAAAAGCTTATGGATAAAACAACTATCACGCCTGCTATAAGCCCTATTAATACGGCTTCCCCGGGGCTTACAACATCAGCGCCTGCAGTGATTCCCACAAGTCCCGCAAGGACGCCGTTGAGAGCCATTGTGACATCAGGGTATTTATACATGCCCCATGATGTAAAAATCGCGCCTATGGTGCCTGCCGCCGCCGCAAGCGATGTAGTCACTATGACAAGTGAGATCAGTTCTGGGTCTGCGCTCAGTACTGAGCCACCGTTAAAGCCAAACCATCCAAACCATAACAAGAACACACCGATGGCAAGTAATGGAAGAGAGTGGCCGGGAATCGGTTTGATTGCCCCTGAGGAGAGGTATTTGCCTAGACGTGGACCCAAAAGGTACGCTCCTACAAGCCCTGCCCATCCACCAACGCTGTGAACAAGAGTGGACCCCGCAAAGTCATAAAAGCCCATCTGATCAAGCCAACCGCCTCCCCATTTCCATGATCCCGCTATCGGATATACAATCGCAACCAATATAGTAGCAAAAATAAGGAAACTGGAAATTTTCACCCTTTCCGCCACGGCGCCCGAAACTATGGTTGCCGCTGTTGCCGCAAACATCGCTTGGAATATGAAGTCCGTATAATAAGTGTAGCCGCCATCCGCATAATTAATAAGTCCGTCGGCTCCGCTTGGAGCAGAAAGACCAAACCCCGCAAATCCGAAAACACCTTTAAGGGAAAAATCACCCGGATACATAAGGTTAAACCCCATAAGCGCGTAAGTGAGAATTCCGGCTGCGATGATAAACGTATTTTTAAACAGTATGTTTATCGTGTTTTTTGATCTGGTAAGTCCGCTTTCAAGGCTGGCAAAACCAAGATGCATTATAAAAACAAGGAAAGTCGCTAGCAACATCCACACATTGTTAGCAACAAATACGGAATGCGCCGCCCCTGCGCTTGCAACCTCTTGCTCGGCAAAAGATTGATAACCTCCTAAAACTACAGAAGCGAAAATCGCTAAAAACAAGATGCGGCTGAGAACGGAAGTTCTCTTCAGAAAATCTGTAATGTTCATGACCAACTCCTCCATGTTTGAACAAGTTCTTCCTTAATAAGCGTTCTATAGATTGCAATTAAGGGGCCACAAAAGCTGAAAAATCGTTAGAATTTCTTTAACTACCTGAAATAAATTATAAAAATCAATTCTGTAAATATTTTAATCTTTGATGCTGATGCAGATTTTCGGGTTTGTGCCTAAAAAATACGCATAATACGTACCACGCGTAATCTCTAGTCGTTTTTGATCTTTAGCACTGCGGGCTTTATTATTGAATGCAGAGTTTATTTCTATCTGAAAGATGCGCAAACAATGAGAATACTTTTCGCTGGGACACCGAGATTTGCAGTACCCTCGCTTGAGGCCCTTTGTAATTGTCCTCATGAGGTGGTTGGACTTCTCTCAAGACCAGACCGCCCTAGAGGTAGGAGTAGAAAACTGGTGTGGACAGAGACAAAAGATGTTGCCATGAGGTTGGGAGTGCCAGTTTTTCAACCAGAAAGCCTTGCGGCGCCGGGCTTTTACGAGATGCTTAAAGACGACATCGCCCCTGACATGATTGTCGTTGTGGCCTACGGGCGCATATTCCCCTCTACAGTTTTGAAAATACCCCGGATTGGGTGCGTAAATGTTCATGCATCCCTTCTCCCGCGCTACAGGGGTGCTGCGCCTGTGAACTGGGCTATAGTCAATGGTGAGAGAGAAACAGGAATTACGATAATGCTTATGGATGAAGGAATGGATACAGGGGATGTATTTTGCAAAAAAAAGGTTTCCATAGGAGAAGATGAAACGGCCGAAGAACTTCTCCAAAGACTTTCGATCCAAGGGGCGCAATTTCTTCTTCAGACTATTGAGCGTATTGAGAAAAAAGAAATAATCCCTATAAAACAGGACGAAAAAAATGCATCTTATGCGCCAATTCTTTCGAAAAAAGATGGAGAAATTAACTGGCACCGCACTGCTCAGCAGATAAAAGATCTGGTAAGGGGCATGACTCCATGGCCATCTGCTCACACTACGCTTAAGGGAAAAACCATAAAGATTTTCCGCGCAGTCGTTGTCTCGGGAGAGGGGATGCCTGGAGAAATACTGTCTTTAGGCGATCATGGCATTGATGTTGCGACGGGAGTGGGTGCTTTGCGCATATTGTCATTACAACTACAAGGTGGTAAAAGAATGGATGCGGCGGAGTTTGTGCGGGGGAGAAGGGATCTTTGCGCGGGGCAGATAATGGGTCTTTCTAGGTCTTAATAGTGAGTTCAAAAGTTCCTATATTCATCTTGCCCGCGAGTCCGTTTTTCCAGCAAATATCGGCAACGCGAGTTTTCGTCTTTGCTGGAACTAGGAGTAGAAACTGCACGGGAAGTTCACAGAGTTCCTTCCAGTAATCCGCTCTTTGCTCTTTTATAGTGGATTCGGTCTCAATCTCAATTATTTGCACCACCTGACCATATGAACCCAAGATCACATCTGGAAAAAACCCCTCAAATTCCGAGGACTGCTCTTCCATTGGATTTGTTTTTATCTCCTTGTAAAGAGAGGAGTACTTTTTCTCAATTTGTTTTATTATCCAGTTGTGCAGAATTTTTTCTTCATTCGGAATTGTCATATCTTCCACTCCACATTAATTTTGTTTTCAAAATGCTGAAGTAATCCCTAAACGGGGATTTTATGATGCTCACGGATTTTCCCTTGTTTTCGAGGATTATCTCGTCATCTCGAAAAAGAGGCATTCCTATCTGGCCGTCAAGGGTGAGGTAAGTGTTTTCCGTATTGGTGAGCACTCTAGTCGTTATTTTTTTTGTAGAAGGAACGACTATAGGTCGGTTCGTAAGGATGTGAGGACATATGGGAGTGATGGTTAACACGGGAAGAGATGGGTAAATTATGGGTCCACCGGCTGAGAGCGAGTAGGCGGTCGAACCAGTTGGGGTAGCGAAAATTATTCCGTCAGCCTTAAAAGTGGTCACATACTGCTTGTCTATATGTATGGAGAGGTCCACCACTTTGGAAATTGGGCCATTATTTATTACAACGTCGTTTAGAACAGTGAACTCCTCATGTTCTCCACTTCTCCTGACCAATCTGCCCGATAACATATCTCTTTTCTCAGTTTCATAATCACCCTCAAGAATTTTCTCCATCATGGGAAAAATCTCCTCTGTGGTGAATTCGGTAAGAAATCCTAGGCTTCCAAGATTGCAACCGAGTATGGAGACATCGTGTTCCTGCACTAGTCGGGAAAACCATATGAAAGATCCATCGCCGCCGAATACAACCATCACATCCACAGTCTGCGCTAGATTCTCCTCTGTGAGCAAACGCTCTGCGCCTATAACGCTTCCAAGGTCATGCTCAACGAAGAATTCTATTTTTTTAGCGGAAAGCCACCGGCAGAGTTCTGCGGTTATTTGGTAAACTTTTTTGCTGTTCTTTTTTCCTGTTATACCGAACTTCAAAAAGTTTTCTCCTTGTTTTTTACTGCCCCCCGGCGCTTTGCGTGAGGAATGATTCTATGAAATTTTCTATCTCTCCATCAAGCACCGAATCAACTCCAGATGATTCAAGGTCCGTGCGATGGTCCTTTACCATCCTATAGGGATGCATAACATATGATCTTATCTGATTTCCCCAACCTATATCTTTTTTTGATGAATTAAGTTCAGCCTCTTTTGCCTTTTCTTCCGTTCTGCGAAGTTCGTAAAGCCTAGCTCTCAGTATTCTGAAGGCGTTTTCCTTGTTTTGACGTTGTGAGCGTTCGTTTTGACAACTGACCGCGATTGCGGTTGGTATGTGGGTGATGCGCACCGCAGAATCTGTTTTGTTTACGTGCTGACCTCCCTTTCCACTTGCTCTGTAGGTGTCAATGCGGAGATCCTTTTCCTCTATGTTTATCTCTATTGAGTCGTCAATTTCTGGAGAAACAAAAACAGAGGCAAACGACGTATGTCTTCTTTTATTTGAATCAAAGGGAGATATTCTCACTAGTCTATGAACCCCTGTTTCCGCTTTGAGATAACCAAAGGCGTATTTTCCACGTACGACAATGGTGGCGCTTTTCATGCCGGCTTCCTCTCCGTCTTGATATTCAAGTTCCTCAACGGAAAAGCCTTTGCGCTCTGCGTACCGCAGATACATTCGGAAAAGCATCTGCGCCCAGTCTTGGGCCTCTGTTCCCCCAGCTCCCGCGTTTACCGAAACAATGGCGTTCCTCGTATCGTCTGCGCCACCGAGAATGCGTTCAAATTCCAGCGCCGAAACTCTGCTTTGAAGAGATAAAAGCATTTGTTCCGCTTCTGCCTCGGAGTCAGAATCCTCCTCGCCTAGAGCTAACTCAAGAAGACACAAAGCGTCTTCTTGGTCTGAACGAAGTTTTTCAAATCTAGAAACGCAGTCTCTGATCTCAGATTGTTCCTGAAGCGTCTTGCGCGCAAGTTCAGAATTATCCCAGAAATCAGGAGCGGCAGCGATGTCTTCAAGTTCTTTGAGTCTTTTTATCTTTGAAACTAGGTCAAAGACAGTCTCCTATCTTATAGATTCTCGTTTTTAACTCTTCCGCTAAACTTCGCAGTTCCTCTTTCATTATTGACTACCTCCTTGATTTTTTCGGCTTAATACTACGCTCGCCCATAATTTAGTGCGGAGTAGTAAATATTGCCAAAACACACTCAACTGATTATATCCAATCATTCCTCAATAGCATAAACGCGTCTTCTAACGTGCTACAACCATTAATTACCCAGCGCCATTTGTAATAGGTCTTTGTCCAGCGTACTAGGTTCCAGAGGTCATGTCCTTACATACCCCTATTCTTATATCCAAAAACCATGACTAAATCCGATGCTTGCTCTTTTGAATCAGAGTCAAGCGTTATTATCAATCCTCAGCTTGTTTTAGGAGCAACTTTCCTACTTTTCTCTCAAACAATTGAGTTTGTTCTCTAGTTTGGAACTTTCCCGGCTGATATCAGATCAAGTAGAGAAAAAACATACACGGGAAAAACAAAATCTGTTTTTTTTTGTTAGGCATTTGCCCTTGACTTTGTGAGGGGGGGGGGGGGTAAACTCAGCAAGAGATAAAAGGTTTATAGCAAGATTTTGCCAGAAGCCAGATAACCAATTTACGAATAAGGTGCCTTACAAAGGAGGTTTTAATATGAAGTTGCGTAATTTTTTAGTGATGTTGTTTCTGCTCAGTGGAGCAGTTCTTTTTATAGCTTGTGAGGGGGATATGGGACCGGCGGGACCAGCAGGGCCAAAAGGAGAAAAAGGAGATAGAGGTCCAGCAGGGAAGGATGGAATGGACGGGGAAAAAGGAGATAAAGGGGACTCGGGCGAGGATTTTACCCCACCGGGTGATCCTAGATGCGATAGAAGTAATGGTGTAAATTTGCCGATAGGTCTTCAAACTTATCGAGGGACTCTAGATGACGATGTTATTTGCGGAAATCAGGGTTCTTCTACTATTTTTGCTTTTGGTGGTGATGATACTGTTTACGGTGGTGATGGGAATGACGCTATTTTTGGTGGATATGGCGATGACACTCTCTATGGCGAGGGTGGAGATGATGAGTTCTTTATCGCTGATGACCAAGGAGAGAACAAGTTTATAGGCGGCGCAGGCGATTTTGATCGCTTAAGTTCTGGTAATGCTCCACTAACTGTGGCTGAAGCTTTAACTATTGATCTTTCCACAGGAACTTTCATGCACAGCACGTATGGTAATGACAGTTTTGATGGTATTGAGTTTGTTCTTGGAGGTACTGGCAATGACAAGATTACCGGAGATGATAAAGTGAATCTTCTAATTGGATGGAATGGTACTGACACTCTAATGGGTGGAGCCGGAGATGATACGCTTGAACCTGGTCCTGGTACCGGAGGCGAGGGCAAAGCAGATGGGGGTGAAGGCACAGATACTCTTATAGTATTTGGAGGCAAGTATAAATTGCCGACTTGGAACAACCCATGGGGACCCGCAGGTGGTAAAGACACCTTTACTCTAGGAACTACCCTTGCTAGTGATATGACGAACTTTGAGAACCTCTCTGCTGTTTCAGAACAATACGGTCCTCGTACTACGGCAGTTACTTTTACGGGAGACGATAACAACAATGTTCTTGTAGGAGGCAATGGAAACGACAATCTTAGTGGAGCAGGAGGAAACGACACTCTCATAGGTTGGAAAGGCACAGATACTCTTACAGGTGGAGCCGGAAATGATACCTTTGTTATTTTGGAAGGATATGGATCGGACATCATTAAGGATTTTGTAGTAGCAAATGATAAGATTCAGTTCAAAGGCTTTGCAGAACAAGGTGCGGTAACCGTTGGCTCAGGCACTAACGCTAATAAGATTTATGTAGGAACAACCGCAGTTGTTGAGATAAGAGCAGGAAACTCACGTGCCACTTCGGACGACACTCTGGCTAAGAGTATTGTTGACAGTGATCCTAAAGTATATGAATTCGTAGAAGATCCCTGTAAGGGGTTTTCTCAGTTAGTACCAACTCGAATCCGAGGAGAGATCGGTTGCATGCATAGGTAAAATAACAAGCATGTTTTTAGCGGATTTTGGTCCGCTTCACAGTTTAACTCGTTCTTAAATTGACCCGGGTTTTAAGAGATTGAAACTCGGGTTTTTTGCGAAGATATTACAATCCTATGCTATCTGAACAAACCAAAAGTGAGAAGATAAAAAATCTGACTGGCGGGCTTTTCTGACGCTTTTCATATTGTGATGGAGAAGGTTCTGTATTCCCTTTAATGAGAATTTGTCCGTGTTTGATCCCCAGAACCAATGAAGAATCGCTGTTTCAGGTTCTTGGTAGCGTTATACTTCGTAGTTCAATGGGCGCTATGAGAACTTTAACTTAACACAAGCGATGTTGGTTGAAATGATTTAAACAATGATGTAACCTAGCCGTCTTTTATTAAATTCCTCAAATTTACAGGAGAAATGTCCAAATGAAGAGATTACTGTTGACCCCAGGTCCGGTCGCGGTTTCAAGTGAAATAATGGTTGAGATGGCTAAACCTCTTATTCATCACAGAACAAAAGAGTTTGAATCCGTGTTTGAGCGGGCAAGAGTAGGGCTTAAACAGATTTTTCAAACAGAGCAAGAGGTTTTCATACTGGCGGCATCAGGAACTGGCGCCATGGAAGGAGCCGTTGTTAATACTCTTTGCTCGGGTGATAAGGTGATTGTTGTAAACGGTGGAAAATTCGGGGAGAGATGGGGAAAGATCGCAAGAGCCTACGGGCTCAAGGTTGATGAGATCATGGTTGAGTGGGGATCAGCTGTATCACCTGAAATAATAGAGCGGGAGTTGGATTCAGACCCTTCTATAAGAGCGGTACTGATGCAGGCAAGTGAAACATCAACTGGAGTGAAGCATCCCACTGACAAGGTTGCGGCTATCACATCGAAAAGGGATGATGTGCTTCTTATAGTTGATGGCATAACCGCCGTTGGAGTTTTTCCTCTCCCGTTTGATGAAATTGGAATTGATGTCTTGGTAGGTGGTTCGCAAAAGGCTTTTATGCTTCCTCCAGGATTGTCTTTTGCGACTATGAGCGAGAAAGCTTGGGAATTTGAAAAAAGGTCTGATCTTCCAAAGTTCTATCTTAACTTTGCTGAATGCCTCAAGAGCGCAAAGAAAAACACCACGCCTTGGACTCCTGCAGTTACAATGATAATTGGTCTTGGCAAAGTGATAGAAGGTTTTTTGGAAGAAGGGATGCAGAATGTCTACAGAAGACGAGAGATTCTTTCTTTTGCCGTGCGCGAGGCTTTGCGCGCCATTGACATAAAACTTTTTACCACTGATGAGGCAAGTTCGGCTCTTACGGTTGGCATCGCGCCAGAACAAATAGGAGCTGGTAAAATCATTTCCGAGCTTCAAAGTAAATATCAAATGACCGTGGCCGGAGGGCAGGATCATGCCAAAGGCAAAATATTTAGGGTTTCCCACATAGGTGATGTTGATGGAAATGATATGGTCGCGTTTGTTTCAGCGCTTGAATCCATTTTGGATTCGCATGGACATGATTTTAGGAGAGGAGCTGGGGTTTCAAAAGTTTCTGAGATACTAGCGACTATATAGCTGCTTGCGTTTCACCCGCCTTGTGGAGGTCAGTTAAAGTGTTTTGAGACAAGTGGTCCGTTGTCTATTTCTGAGATCAGATAACCAGTTCCGTAATAGTCGCCTGAATTGTGATAAAGTCTTACTCCCTGCGGGGTTGTAAGGTAACTTCCAGTTTTTATAGTGTCGTCTGGAAGTTGGACTTCGTAGACCGTGTAGCCGGTTGTTCCAGAACCAATATTCACTTTTTTTCGTTCATCTCTCAGACGTCTTACGCTTTTTGCTATTTCCCTAGCTTTGGGATAAACATGTCCTTTGACGAGAAATTTCATAATAGTTCTAGGAAACCTCCATTTCCACGCGGTCTATCAGGCTGATGCACATCATTATCTTATCTATTTCGGGATTTCTTTTGTGGACAAAATCCACAGACATTCTCCCTTCACATTGGGGGCACGGCTTTTCATCTTCAGACTCTACTTTACAGTCCTCGCAATAATATGTCTTAGCCGTATACCAGTGTAAAGAGGAATAGAGAAGTTCTCTAAAGCCACTTTTACTGAGGCATTCTCCCCACTCGGAAATCGCTTCAATAAGATTCTGACGGTAGTAATCCGGTATTTCAGACAGACATCCAGAATATATATTTTCTTTTCCTATGTAGATTTTAAAAATTTCAGGCATGACGACAGATCATATCCTTGAGAGTTTTGAAATCAATAAGTGGTCTACGAGAACTAGATTAACCATAGCCTCAGCTATTGGGACAGCTCTAGGGCATAGGCACGGATCATGTCGTCCTTTCACTTGCAGTTCCCTACTTCTGCCTTCTTTATCAACTGTATGCTGAACCTTGGATATGGATGAAGTGGGTTTTATCGCGATTCTGACCACAAGGTCTTCTCCGTTTGTTATCCCCCCGAGCAGACCTCCTGAGTTGTTGGTTCTAAACCCGAGAGTTCCGTCCTGTTTTTTGTACATAAGGTCGTTTACCTCAGAGCCTTTTCTCTGAACTACCCCAAATCCCATGCCCACTTCAAAACCCCTTATTCCTCCTATGCTCATCAGAGCGCGGGCAAGGTCGGCGTCAATCTTATCAAATACCGGGTCTCCAAGTCCGGAAGGAAGCCCACGTGATACGACCTCAACGGTTCCCCCAATAGAATCTCCTTGTTTTCTCACCGATTCTATGAGGTCAATCATTTTTCGCGCAGCTTGTGGATCTGGACAACGCGCGAGGTTTTCCTCAACTTGATTAAGATCAATGTCAGATGCTACCACATTTCCCACTTGCTTTACGTATCCAGTGGTTATTACGCCTTGAGAGTTAAGAATTTTTTTGGCTATAGCGGCTGCGGCCACCCTGCCAACGGTTTCCCGCGCAGAAGACCGTCCACCCCCGCGATAATCCCTACGTCCATATTTTTCATCATAGGTAAAATCCGCGTGCCCCGGGCGGTAGACGTCTTTTATGTCTTCATAGGATTTGGATATGGCATCTGTATTTTTCACCACCATAGATATTGGGGTTCCTAGAGTTTTTCCCTCAAATACTCCGGAGAGTATCTCCACGTTATCCGACTCTTTTCTCTGAGTGGTTATCTTGCTCTGTCCGGGACGTCTTCTGTCAAGTTCGTACTGTATGTCTTTAGGGGATATTTCAAGGCCTGCGGGGCAACCGTCTAGGACCACCCCCATTGCCGGGCCATGGGATTCTCCCCAAGTGGTAATCCGAAAGAATCTTCCGAAACTGTTTCCTGCCACCAGAGTTCCTTTTCAGCTGAGATAACCGTTTTGTCTGAACCAGTCGACGGTTTCCCTTATTGTCTGTTCAATAGGTCTTGTCTTTAATCCGAGTTCCCTTACTGCCTTAGAGTTGTCGGCGTGCCAATTGAATTTTGAAAGTTTTATAGAATCTATATCAAGCGTAGAATAGTTAGGAAATCTAAGATGGAAAACCCTTTCTAGTAGAAATGCGGTTGAGTAGGCAAGTACATATGGAATTTTTATTCTCGGCGCGGGAATTCCAGTTATTTTCTCAAGAAGGGAGAAGTACCCCTGCACATCTACGTTTTCGTTAGCTAGGATGTAACGCTCGCCCGGTCTACCATTTTTCTCAGCAAGTAGATGGCCTTCTGCCACATCATCAACGTCAATGATGTTAAAAGTGCCGTCCATATAACCAGGGAATTTTTTCTTACAGAACCAGAGAACTGAACCTGAACTTGAAAGATAAATGTCGCCTGAGCCGAGAACCACCGAAGGGTTGGTTATTACAACAGGCAAACCTTTTTCTGCGTGGTTACTCGCTTCTTTTTCCGCAAGATACTTACAATTCATATAACCTATTCCCTCGGAGTAAAGGTCGTATTTTGTGGATTCAGTTATCGGAGAACCATCGCGTTGGATACCGATGGCGGCCACACTACTTGTGAAAACTACCTTGGATACTCCTGCGTCTGTGGCTGCGGAGAGAACGTTTCCAGCTCCTCGGACATTTATTTCAAGCATCTTGCGATAGTCGGCTTTTTTAAACGAAACGAACCCTGCTGCGTGAAAAAGCTTGTCACATCCCACAAAAGCCGTCTCAAGAGATTCGCGGTCTGTAACATCCCCATAGACCTTTTCCACATCAAGAGAGTCTATGTTCTGAGTATTGCTTGTCTTTCTGACAAGAACTTTAACTCTGTCACCTCGCTCAACGAGCTTTTTCGTTATTCGCGATCCTATGAATCCGGTTGCTCCGGTAACAATTGTCGCCATCGGTTCTCTCCTCTTGATCAAACTGTTTACGAAGAAGATTATAACAATTCCTAGTTCTAATGTACAAAGGCGGAAATGGAATATACATAGCTATCGTTTCTTTGTATTTGTTCAGACTATCATCATTGAGTCCCCGTAACTGAGAAACCTATAGCCGTGTGATTTGGCTTCCTCATAAGCGTGGAGAGCGAATTCTCTTGAGCCGCAAAAAGCGGAGACTAGCATTAAAAGAGTAGATCGGGGCATGTGGAAGTTGGTTATAAGAACGTCAACGAATCTGAACCGGTAGGGTGGTTTTATAAAGAGATCAGTCCTTGCAGAAAAGGGCAGAATGTTCCCTTGATCGTCATGTTCTGCGGACTCAAGCGCTCTTATCACAGTGGTCCCCACAGCGATCACTCTTCTTTTTTCTTTCCTAGCGTTGTTTATCGCCTGTGCTGTTTTCTGCGGAAGCAAAGCGCGTTCTGAGTGCATAACGTGGTCTTGGATCATCTTCTCCTTTACCGGACGGAACGTTCCTTCTCCCACATGAAGAGTGATGTGTTTTTGTAAAACTCCCTTGATGCGAAGATCTGAGAGAAGTTCCAAGTCAAAATGAAGACCTGCTGTAGGGGCTGCGACCGCTCCATTTTCCGTGGCGTATACAGTCTGGTAGGTCTCCCTGTCAGACTGTTCAGGCCCCCTTTGCAGATAGGGAGGAATTGGCATCTGTCCAATGTTCTCAATTATATTCTCAACAGGCTCTGTAAACGCTATGGTCCAACTTTTATCAGGCTGTTGCTCAAGGATGCCCGAGATCCCGGAGGGTAGATTGATTCTGAGATTTTTCACCGGATTTTTCATTAAAATTTTCCATTGCGTACTATCTCTTTTCTCTGTAAGAAGAAGTTCTACCTGTCCTCTGCGTTCTGTGGACCCCCAAAGTCTAGAGGGAATCACCTTTGTGTTATTAAGAACCAAAAGGTCACCGCTTCTGAGCACATCCCTTAGATCAGAAAATCTTGCGTGAGAAAAACTATGGGATTTTCTGTCCACTATCAAAAGCCGCGAGGAACTGCGCCGAGGCAACGGGTAGCGCGCGATCAGATGCTGGGGTAAATCGTAATCAAAATCGGTTGTTTTCATCCCCGGGATGATTTGCTTTGCTCAAGAAGTTTTCTTACAGATAGGCGAAGAGAGTTCAATCTTATAAATCCAGTCGCGTCTGACTGATCGTATATCGAGTCTTCTTCGAAAGTGGCTAAAGCTTCGCTGTAAAGAGAATTTGGGGATTTTCTTCCGCAAACGATAACATTGCCCTTGTAGAGCTTGATCCTCACATCGCCGGTCACATCCTTTTGGCTTTCCCTTACAGTGGTCATGAGCATCTCCATCTCGGGAGAAAACCAAAAACCGTAATATATAAGTTCTGATATTTTGGTTACAAGCGAATCCCTTATTCGCATCACTTCCCTGTCCATAGTGATGGACTCAACAGCTCTGTGAGCTACGTGAAGAACTGTCCCTCCGGGGGTTTCGTACACGCCTCTTGACTTCATTCCAACAAATCTGTTCTCAACCATGTCTATTCTTCCGATTCCGTTTGCGCCCGCAAGACAGTTGAGATTTTTGAGAAGAGATGCTGGAGAGAGAAATTCTCCATCAATCGAAACTGGGATTCCTTTTTCAAACCCAATATTAATGTAAACAGGTTCGTCTGGAGCTACCTCTGGAGATACGGTCATCTCGAAAATGTCCTGAGGAGGTTCTAGCCAAGTGTCTTCTAGTATTCCTCCCTCATAACTTATGTGTAGAAGATTGCGGTCGCAACTGTAGGGTTTTTTCGTTGTAGCCGCAACATCTATTCCGTTTTTCTTTGCATAGTTTATAAGGTCGCCTCTGGAATTAAAGTTCCACTCCCGCCAAGGGGCTATAATCTTTATTTCAGGAGAAATTGCGTGGAAGGCAAGTTCAAATCGTACCTGATCGTTTCCCTTCCCTGTAGCTCCGTGGGAAACGGCGAAAGCTCCCTCGCGTTTGGCTATTTCGATTTGCTTTTTGGCGATAAGCGGTCTAGCTATGGACGTTCCCATAAGATAGCCGCCCTCATACACCGCATTTGCGCTTATAGCGGGAAAAACAAAATCTTTTACAAATTCCTCTCTGAGATCCTCAACGAAAACATCGCACGCTCCTGTGTTCCAAGCTTTGCTTTCGACTTCTTGCAGGTCTTCTTCCTGACCCACATCAGCAATATACGCTATGATGTCAGAGTCATATTCGTTTGCCAGCCATTTGAGTATGATGGAAGTGTCAAGTCCTCCTGAATAGGCAAGAACTATCCTTTTTCTTTTAGACATTTTAGGGGTTTCCTATTTGGATTCGGAGTCTTTTCGCTGGAACCGCTGATTACGGTCTGTCTTGGTTCTGCTGCGATATCTGACGAAGGTCCATAAGACCGAATTTCACTCCCTTGTTCTGGTAGAACTTTTCAAGAGAAAGGCCGGCGTACTCTATTTTTTGAACATCGTCTCCAGTATAAGTTAGTTTTTTTACTTCATTTGAGATTGTGCATGGAAACGGTATATCGTCCTTGGGTTTTTCTTGGCAGATAAAGCCAATCTCTATTACGCCGCTTATATCAAGTTTCAGAGGTATGATGAAACCCACCACGAGTTTTACATTCTGAAGTTCTATCACCATGATCTTTATGCTACTTGTATCATCTTCGCTTCCAACTTCCATTACATAACTGTAATAGTTGATCTGTTTGTTTTGCTCGCTAAGAGAGTTGAGATACCAGTAATCCTCAGAATCAAGCCAGCACATTATCTTCATTGTTCTTCCTCCGAGACGATTGATCGCTACGAAATTATATATTATCTATTTACTTGTAACAATCACAAGCGCCGTTAGATTACGATGTGTTTTGCATGGATACGCTTACAGTATATACCTACTGAGGTCGCGGTCGGTCGCTATATCAGTTATTTTCTGCTCTACGTAGTGCTCGTCTATAACAATCTCCTTTTCCTTTATATCTGGAGCGCTAAAGGAGATTTCATCAAGCAGTTTCTCAAGTACCGTATAGAGCCTTCTTGCGCCTATATTCTCAGTTGAGTTATTTACATCGGTTGCGGTTTCAGCGATTTTCGATACGGCGGCATCGGTGAAGGCTAAGTTTATTTGTTCTGTTTTCATAAGTTCCACATATTGTCGAAGAAGGGCATTCTGTGGTTCGGTGAGTATTCGGATAAAATCTTCTTTGCTAAGCGATTCAAGCTCAACGCGTATTGGAAAACGCCCTTGGAGTTCAGGTATCAGATCAGATGGTTTTGACACATGAAACGCACCGGCTCCGATAAAAAGGATGTGATCGGTTTTGACCATTCCATGCTTTGTAGTAACGCTACACCCTTCAATTATCGGGAGAAGATCTCTCTGCACTCCTTCTCTTGAAACATCTGGCCCTGAGAGACCGTTTTTGCCTGCTATTTTATCTATTTCATCAACAAAGATTATTCCCGAGTTCTCGGTTCTTTCCAGAGCCATCTGGGTGACCTTTTCTGTGTCTATAAGTTTTCGAGCTTCTTCTTCGGTGAGAATATCCATGGCATCACTGACTTTCACCTTCCTTATCTTGGTTTTCTTGGGCATAAGGCTTCCAAGCATCTCCGATATTCCAGGGTCCATTTCCTCAACTCCAGCTTGACTAAACACTTGTATGGGGAGATTTTTAGCGGTTATCTCTATCTCCACTTCCCGGTCGTCAAGTTTTCCACTCCAAAGAAGTTTTCTCATCTTCTTTCTGGTTTCACTTACATCAGCATCAGGGTCTGTGGGAGGGGGTAAAAGGAGATCAAGCAGTTTTTCCTCAGCAAGTTCTTTCGCTCTTGCGTTTACAGAAACGGTCTCTTCTTCTGTGACCATCGTGACCGCTATTTCCGTCAAGTCCCTTATCATTGATTCCACATCTCTTCCCACGTAGCCGACTTCTGTGAATTTAGATGCTTCGACCTTTATAAACGGCGCTTGGGCAAGTTTAGCCAAACGCCTCGCTATCTCTGTTTTCCCTACCCCAGTAGGTCCCATCATCAGTATGTTTTTCGGGGATATTTCATCACGAAGTTCGGGGGAAACTTTTTGCCTCCTCCATCTGTTTCTAAGCGCAACGCCGACAGCTCTTTTGGCCATGTTCTGTCCAACTATATATTTATCAAGTTCTGATACTATTTCCCTAGGGGTAAGGTACGATTCGGAAGACATTATTCTATTACCTCTATTGATATGCTGGTGTTGGTATAAATACATATGCCAGCCGCAATCTGCAGAGAATTCTGGACAATCTCTTTGGCTGTGAGAGAAGAGTGTTTACAGAGCGCCTGGGCTGCCGCTTGAGCATAAGGACCTCCAGATCCTATGGCGATTACGTCATCGTCGGGCTCTATTATGTCCCCGCTTCCAGAGATAATCAGCATAGTGTCCTTGCTTGCTACGGTTAATAGGGCTTCAAGCCTCCTTAAAACTCTGTCGGTTCGCCATTCCTTTGCAAGTTCAACCGCAGCTCTTTCAAGGTTGCCTTGGAACTCATCAAGTTTACCTTCGAATTTGTCAAAAAGAGTCATAGCGTCTGCGGTGGACCCAGCAAAGCCCAAGCATATTTTGCCTTGATACATCTTTCTTATCTTCTTTGCGTTGTGCTTAACGGCAGTTTGCCCTAGGGTTACTTGTCCATCTCCTCCAAGCGCTACCTGTCCGTCTCTTCTGACGCATAGTATTGTTGTTCCGTGAATTTTTTTACTCATAATTTTTCTTTTTCCTCGTCTTTATGCGTTGGGATGGGTCTTGTCGTATACTTCCATAATATGCTCTATGGAGAGATGCGTATATTTCTGGGTAGTTGAGAGGCTTGAGTGTCCAAGCATCTCTTGGATTGAACGCAGGTCGGCCCCGCCAGCCAGCAGGTGCGTCGCGAAAGAATGTCTGAGCACGTGTGGACTTACGTTTTTTGATGTTCCAGAGATCAGTCCATATTTCTTTATTATCCTACCAAGACTCCTAGTTGTTATTCGTCCCCCTCTAAAATTTAGAAAAACGTGATCTGAAACAGGCTTAAACTGTTTTCTTATACTCAGATATTGATCAAGAGCAGAAAGAGCCTTTGATCCTATAGGAACGATTCTTTCCTTATTTCCCTTACCACGCACCTTTATAAGCGCCTCTTTTATACTTAAGTCATCAAGAGTCGCGTCAGCGAGTTCGCTTATCCGCAATCCGCTTGAGTAAAGAAGTTCTAGAATTGCTCTATCGCGTACAGAAAGTATTTCCTTTCCACTGTTTTTTGCTGCAAGCAAACTGAAAACCTCATCTACGCTTAAAAACACAGGAAGGTGTTTTTCCTTTTTCGGGGTGCGTACCAATTTGGCTGGGTTTTGGACTAGAAAGCCTTTTTTTACTAGGTATGAAAAAAAAGACCTGATCGCTGACACCTTTCTTTCCACAGAAGTTGGGGAGTTTTTGCGGTAAAGGCTAGCAACATATGCGTTTATAGTTTTTATATCTGTTTTTTCGAAGGTTTTTTCCTTATTTGCCAGAAAAAGACAGAAATTTTCAAGGTCGCCCCTGTATGCTTTTACAGTGTGTTCTGAGTAATTTCTTTCGACAGATAGGTGATTTATAAAACTTTCGAGCAGTTTGTTCATCTGCTACTGAAATATATACACTCAATACGTTTGGACAAGGGATAAGAGAAAAAGCGGTTAACGTAATTGCGTTATCTGATGCAGACGATTCAGATATAGTTGTACATAACCGGTGAGCAGGTGGAGTTGAACCATGCTCGCAATTCTTTCAACTCAAAAGGTAGTAGCGGCGGACGACTACGGTGACCTTCCATCACAACAGACAACCTTAGTCATGATTTAACTTTCTAGCTGAACTCTTTTCCTTCTTTCAACATACCGACCCCTTGAGGACTGACTCCATAGACCGGTGGAACACGAAAGATGCTCTTACAACAGACCATCTGTTTTTACAGAAAATCGTTTCTAAACACGAATATAGTGTCGCTTTATTCTTCTCTCACATACAACTTGCCGATATCTAATGGATGTCTTTTAGACATGATAGAATTGTGGTGGTGTCTTTCTTAGGTTTCGTGCTCTCTGAATAGAGTAGAGTAATAAGACTTATTGGTAGAGGTCCCCTCCTTAATTAAGGATATTACCACCCCACCCCCAGGGCTTTCTAATTTTCTAGAGGTGTAAGGCGTTGATATTACCGAGTATATTCTCTCAAAGAGAGTTTTACATCTTAGAGGTTGTCACTACATCATGGAGAGAAATTAGAGACTCATTTGTCTTCCCTTTCTAGCTGACATGTAGAAGAATTAGGCTCGGTTTCAGTTCTTCGTAAGTTTTTTCTTATAACAAACTCTTCTGAATTATAATCTGCGGAGTTGGATATGTAGGGAGAATATATCCAAGGGTAGTACATTGTCATTTGGGGATTTGAGAAAACAGTGAAGTCATATTAGTACGTTATAACCCGGATATTCCAACAGATATTAAGTCGACAATTCGATTGTTTCGTTGTCAGGTTTTGATCTGGACGTTGCGAATTTAGTTCTGGCTATTCATTAAATGATGTGGTATGGTGTAGATCATGAGTAGGCGGACATCTCAGGACAATAAGATTGATCTGCGCGCGGTCACAGTACGTCCTACCTATGGGGAACAGGAACGTCGTCACTGGGACCACTTAGTCAGACTACATCACTATCTTCCATTCCATCGCGTGTTCGGCAAGGGATTGCGTCATGTGGCGGAAGTAGGGTCGCGTTGGGTGGCGCTTATTGGTTGGCAGGCAGGCGCATTCAAGTTAGCGGCCCGGGACGGCTGGATTGGCTGGAGCGCCGAGCAGCAGTTTGGACGGTTGCATCTGATTGCCAACAATGTGCGTTTTGTCATTCTGACACGGCAACGGGTGCCAAACTTGGCATCCCGAGTGCTGGGTCTGAGTCTGAAACGATTGTCTTCGGACATGCAGACAGCGCATGGTTATCCAGTGTTTCTGGCAGAGACGTTCGTAGATGTTTCACGTTTTAATGGTACTTGCTACCGGGCGGCCAACTGGCAGTCTTTCGGGCTAACGCGCGGGTTTGCCCGAGAGTCTGGAGGGTCTGCGCGGTGGCGCTACCATGGTCAACCCAAGGAGGTCTTCATGTTTAATCTTGTTGATAATGCTAAAGAAGTATTAAGTCAAGAGGAATTACCACCAGAATGGACCGGTGGGGTTCGCAAGGAGCCTATGACGGCGCCACAGTTACGCAGTCTCAAAGATGTTCTAGGTGAGGTGCCTGAGTTCCGAAAGTCTCAAGGTAGACGCTATCCTCTTGACACCGTGTTGGTTCTCGCTCTCGCCGCCCGTTTGGCTGGATACCGCGGGGTGTCCGCCATAGCGCAGTTTGCCCGACTCCTTAGTCAGGAACAGCTTAAGGCCGTTGGAGCGTTCCACAGTCCCAGTAAGAAATGCTACACTGCGCCGGTAATTGGCACCTTCCATAACATCTTCGCAAAACTGCCACCCGACACGCTTGATAAAGCGCTGAACCTGTGGGAAGCCCGCAAGACCTCGCCCGCAGCGCCGGTGGCGATGGACGGCAAGATGATTCGTGGCGCAGCCAAGCAGACTGAGGGTGGAATTAGAATGATGGTAGCTGCCCTCGAACATAACACCGGCGTGGTTCTCGGTCAACTAGCAATCAAAGAAAAGAGCAGTGAGATGCTAGTGGTACGCGACCTGGCCAATAAACTCGACATTGCTGATCGTACTGTCACTCTAGATGCGCTGCATGCCCAGCAGGATACGGCGCGCTGTCTGCTGGAAAATGGAGCCGACTATGTGATGACCGCCATCAAGGACAATCAAAGAACGATCAGCAAGGAAATAAAGGGATTGGACTTTGATGCCGTGCCAGGATGGACAACCGAAGATTATAAACATGGGAGGATTGAAGAACGGACCTGTTGGGTAGTAGACCTATCCGGTTCTGAGTGGGATGGATATGTAGCCATGCATGGAAGACGTCAAGCCATACGCATAGTCCGCAAGCGCACTGAGAAGAAGACAGGTAAAACCAGTTGCGAGACTGTCTATGCTCTGACCTCACTTGGCCCAGAGCAGGCTGGAGCCAAGGAGTTACTTGCCTTGGTTCGCAACCACTGGCACATTGAGAACCGTCTGCATTATGTGCGTGACTTCACCTACGATGAAGACCGTTGTCGGGTATCAAAAGGGTACTTGCCAGAAAATCTTTCCTGTCTGAGCAACGTCGCCATCGCCATAGTGCGTTGTGAAGGTAGATTCAACTATCTGCCTGAAGCTAACCGACACTATGCCGCCCGGCCTCAGGAAGCTATTGAACTTATAATGAAGCCGTTGAACTGAACGGTCACCGCTCTACTCATAACCCCGCCGGATAGCCTGTGTCCTGCTCAGGTCTGATACTCTGCGCCTACTGGACGGACAAAGGCTGCGGACACAGTAAGATGAAGCCGAATGTACCCTTGTTTCTTGCCAAAACTCTCCATCTCAAGTCCAAATCACAATCCAAACACTCCAAAACCTCTACCTACCAATAAATCCAAAGTCTCCGCCAAGAAAACTGAATGGTCCTGACCCCACCCCCAAATAATATGACATCTTTATACCAGGAGTTCTTGCTGTCTAAACAATCAACGCACAAGTCTTCTCTGAAACTCTCTGCTACCTCACCAAAACTTTTATATCGCCGATCAAGATAGCGTGTGTGCACCTTCTCAAGAGTAAGATCAGGAAGACGTTCGCCTATCTCCTCATCAGTACACCCAAGCGTCTGCGCCGCCCTTTTCCGAAATTCGTTTTCCTCTTCAAGAATTAATTCTTGATCTCTCTTTTCCAACTTCCCACCTGCTTTAAAGCAACCAGCAGTAAAGCAAAAAACAACTAAAAACTCAACAAAAAGAAACGCGTTTCTTTTTGATAGAAAAATTTCTCTACACATTCCACTGTTTGAAATATCTAGATTATAGATCAATTGCAAGGGACAGAATACTTTTCACCTCTAGATTTCCATAAAGTCCTGCCCTTGAAATTGGCTGATTTGGGCGAGGCATAATAAATTACTTTCCGCTCAATAATTTTTTTTGTTGAGAGATATGGAGATCAGCGCACAAACGTTTTTTTTTCGTAGTCAGATCTTAGATTGCATTATAAGGACATTGTATTTGATGTCTTTGTTTTACAAACTCACGAGGCAAAAACTACTTGGATTCGCACCTGCGTGTTCCGGTTATTATATCTCTTTGTCTGACCTCAGAAACATGAGTGGATTCAAAAAAGAAAAAAAGAAGTTTATTGAAAACGTATCTTGGCTCGTCATCGCTAAGTCGGTTCCGTCTGTGGCCAATATAGTAGAAATGATAGTTCTTACTAGAGTTCTAGGGCTTGAGATCTTTGGTCTTCTTACGCTTGTTGTCGCTTACGTGAAAATTATAAGTTCCCTTCTTGATTTTAGAGTATGGGAATCGGTTGTGAAATACGTGGGAGAGTTTATGGAAAAAAGAGAAATAGATCGTGCTTTGTCAATGATCAAATTCTCTTACATTGTCGACGCTATAACAGGACTTTTGGCTTTCGCTGTCTGCTTGTTGCTTGCAAACTTGGCTAACGACATGTTTATAAAATCACCCGAGGGTTTTGACCTTATACTGATTTTCTCTCTGAGTCTTTTGTTCGCCACCATAAATTCTACTTCAGAAGCGCTTTTCAGAGTGTTTGATAGATTTAAGACCATAGTTTTTGTCCAGTCAGCAAAATCAGTTTTCAAACTAGGTTTGGTATTGGTTGCGCTCTATTTAGATTACGGAATAAAAGGAGTGCTAGTGGCATATATAGCGGTCTCACTGTTTGAGTTTGTACTGACACAAGTGGCAGTGAGAAGAATGCTAAAGGAAAAAGGTCTTGGAAGTTGGTTTTCATCCCGATTAACTACTCTTTCGGATAAACTGAAAGAGATAATGTGGTTTTTGTTTAATACTAGTTTTAACGCTACGATCTCAATTGCCAATGAGGGCAAGGTAGCAGTCCTTATTCTAGGGCATTTTTTTGGAAGCGGTTCCGTGGGAATTTACAAAGTAGCAAGAGTGGTGATCAGGGTAATCAATAGAGCCGTAGATCCTCTGCATGAGGCGATTTTCCCAAGGCTTGTGAGTTTTTCAACGTCTGGTTTGCATAAAACAATCGGTGAGATCATAAGATTTGCCGTAAAGAGTCTGCTCAAACTGGCAATTCCATTCGTTGTGGTGGTGCTTCTTTTTGCTGAACAGATTATAGATATTATATTTGGCTCTCAGTACTTAGCCTCTTCAGATACTATGAGGGTGCTTGCTTTAGCTACTCTTTTCAATGGTTCAATATTTTGGTTTAGATCGCTTCTTCTAGCCGTAGGAAAGCCTGGACTGAGAACTGTGGTAAGCGTATTTAAGATTTCATCCTATATTATTTTGCTTTTGGCATTGGTTCCACGACATTCGTATTTTGGAGCCGCAGTCGCCTACCTGATTGTGGAGTTTCTACATTTCTTAGTGGCTATTTATCTGGGTCACAGGTTCAGTCGTGGGAACTGGGCATAAAAATTATGATTCAAAAGTAGTTGTCTCTTAGTCTGCTGGTCTCGGTTCAATCTACAAAGAGGAGTAAAGCTAAATGGGTTTTACATGTGAGGTTTACCGTGGGGAAATGCCAAATCTCGGCGGTTGTCTTTCTGATTCTGCAGTTACGGTTCAGTTACAAGGAGAAGTTCACAATTTTGGGGAAATCAAGGAAAGAATCAATGAATCAGGACTCAGCGTCTCCGGCAAGAATGAAAGCGAGATCATAGCGATCGCGTACAAACTGTGGGGAGTGGATTTTTTCCGCACATTAAATGGTGCGTTTGCGCTTTATATACTAGACGAAACTAATAAAAGAGTATTTCTTGTTAGAGACCATGTCGGACGAGTGCCTCTTTATTATTGCGAACTCGGCAATAGATTCGTTTTTTCATCAGATCTCAGTGGGCTAGCGTGTTCAAAAGGGTTCTCTAGAGAAATTGATCTTGTATCTCTCAATTTTTATCTTGCGTTTAGATATGTTCCAGCAGAGAGGACTATATTCAAAAATGTTCGAAGGGTGCTTCCCGGCTCTTATGTGTGTTACTATCTTGATTCAGGTTCCGTGCAAGAAAAAATTTACTGGAAGCCACCTGCAAATGAGGCTTGTGGAGGGGATGAGGAGAAGATTCTCTGGGAGCTTGAGTCTATTCTTGAGGAGTCCGTAAAGCGCAGATTCTGGGGAGATAAACAACCTGGAGCATTTCTCAGCGGCGGACTTGACTCAAGTCTCATAGTAGCTTTTATAAGTAAGTTTTCCTCAGTTCCTATTAAAACCTTTATCGTTGGGTATCAGGAGAAAAATTATGATGAAACCGGTTACGCAAGGTTGGTGGCGGATTACTTCGGGACGGATCATCATGAACTTTTTGTGACTCCTGACCGGGACCATTTTATTGAATGTATTTCTAAGTTTGATGAGCCAGTTGCAGACCCTTCAATAATTCCTACTTCCCGCGCGCTTGAACTCGCCGGAGCGAATGTTGATTCAGTTTTCTCAGGAGATGGAGCCGACGGGCTTTTCCTAGGATTTAGGACTCACCGCTTTGCGGCAGAACGTAATGCAACTGTAGGACCTGTTTCTCAAGTTTTTAGATATCTAAAAGGAAAAACAGCTAGTTTTTTCCCCAGAGAACACAGACTTAGAGTTTTTCTTGAAGACATTGACTCAAAGAGTTTTTTCCTGTGGAGAAACACAGTTTTTGATATTGTCATGAGAGAAAAGTTGCTCAAATCTTGGGTCTCAGAACAAATAGGAGACGCTTTTTCTCAGCCGGAATTTTACGCATCTTCTGTATTTGAATCCTATGAAGGGACCTTCAGTGGGAAGATGGGATTTTTCACCTATAAATCTGACCCAGATGATATTCTCTACAAGATTTTGAGTCTCTCGGTTCCTCTAGATCTCCATGTGAGAACACCTTTTCTTGATAGGTATGTAGTGGAATTCGCATTGGGGAAGGTTCCGGCGGATATGAAGCTCCGAAGTGGCAGAACAAAACACATTCTTAAACTTCTAGGGGAAAAGTACCTCCCACCAAATTTCCCATTAGAAAGAAAACGAGGGTTTAACCCGCCTCTGTCTAAGTGGCTTAGAGGTGAACTGAACGGGTTTGTCTCTGAAGTGCTTTTTGATGGGGATGACCCATTTTTTGACAAAAATTATATTCAGAGGCTTTTTGAACTCAACAAGAATCCTTTCACCGATCAGACTAGAAGATTATTTACGCTTATGGTATTTAAAATCTGGCGAATGAAATATTCCTAATCATAAGAGAATAGTGTTTAGTTCTCATAGCCAATTACTTTTAGATATTTCTTGATCATTTCTTCTTCGGTAAACTCCTCAAGCATTTTCTTTTTTCCCATCGCCCCAAATGTATCTCGTCTAAATTCATCCGAAAGAAGAGTAGTTATGTGTTCTGCGATTTGTTCTATATTCGTTCCATTTACTACGTAGCCAGTTCTACCATGTTCCACTGCCTCTTCGCTCCCGCCATCGGTTCCAGTGATTATAGGTTTTGCTCTTGAAGCGGCTTCCATAAGTACATTTGGCAGCCCTTCAATGTTTTCCTTTTCTTTTATAGTTCTGTTGACCATCGCGAAGATGTCGCATAAATCATAAAAATCCCAAACTTGCTCATGACGTACTGGCCCTGTAAATATCACTCTGTCTGAAATCCCTTTGCTTTTGACAAGATCCAAGAGTGCGATTTTGTAGCTACCTTCACCAGCTATTATGTATCTAAAATCTTCACGATATTTCCTGACCAATGATAACGCTTCTATCATCTTGTCCTGTCCCTTGCCTGGAACAATCCTCGATAGGGTTAGAATCACCTTTTCTGAATTTACGATTCCGTATCTTTCTCTGAGTTTTTTTACTGCTTTAGGATCTGTTTTGCGCAATATAAGGTCTTTTGGGATTCCGTTGTGTATGACTTTGAGTTTTCTTTCGGGGATTTTCGATTTGGCAAAGAGCCGTTTCGTGGATTCACTTGGGCTTACAATTCTACTGGCTCCATTGTAAAGCGTTTTCATAATCATGCCTAGAAACCTGTTCTTCCATTTCTTGCCCAGAAGAAACCGATTTGCTTCATAACCTGCAGCTCTTACCACTACTCGGTATCTGCTTGAGTCAAGCAGCATTGCACCGACTAGATGAGCTTCCCTTGTTATCAGCAAAATCACATCAGGCTGATTACGTCGCAGATATTTCGATAGGAAAACGAGCCCCACAATCTCCCTTACGGGGAAAGGAATGCCATGATTTTTAGCCAGAAAGCCCATTCTTCTAACAGTAAAATCAGATAGTCTGTCCAAAGATCTGTCGTCTTTTAGGTAGGATGGAGCGAGAACAGTGGTATCTATGCCTGCTTGGCTAAAGCCTTTTGCAATCTTGAGACTTGTGGTAGCAAGTCCTCCTTGGAACGGTGGGAATTCGTGGGTATATATAAGCACTTTCATTAATTTTCTGATATGCTTAAAAGGTTTCTATTCATACCTCAGCGATTCTATCGGGTTTAGTTGCGCAGCTTTTCTCGCAGGGTATATTCCGAAGACTATTCCCACAATGGCAGAGAATGCAAAAGCCATTAATATTGACCATAGAGATATCTGGGTTGGCCATCCGGTGATAGAAGATGCAACTTTAGAGACTATTATCCCCAACACTGTTCCTACAGCACCTCCGACTAGGGAGAGTAGCACAGATTCTATAAGGAATTGAATCAGTATATTTCTTTCTTTAGCCCCAACCGCAAGCCTTATTCCTATTTCTCTTGTCCTTTCTCCGACTGAGACCAGCATTATGTTCATTATTCCGATTCCTCCTACAACTAGAGATATTGAGGCTATGCTTCCCAGTAGTACGGCCATGATTCTTGATACATTTTTAATAGTATTTATTTGGGTCTGTTGGTTCCTTATGTAAAAGTCATTTTCCTCTCCATCCCTTATTTGGTGCAATCTTCTGACAGTTTCTTCAATTTCCCGTTGGGCGTAGGAGAGGTCATAAGCAGGGTCGACAAAAACCGTGATTCTATCAATTGACTTTTCTCCGACAAGTCTTTTCTGTACAGATGTGTAAGGTAAAAGTACAATATCATCTTGGTCCTTTCCGCTTGGAGTCGGTCCAATAGAGGACATGACTCCGATTACCCTGTATGTGTGTTTTCCGATTCTTACTTTTTCCCCAACAGGATTTTGCCCTCCAAATAGATTTTCTTTCACGGTTTTTCCAAGCACGCAGACAGGTGCTGACTCTCTTACATCAATATCGTTAAAGAAAGTTCCTTTTTCTGGGAACCAGTCGTTTATAAAAACAAAATCCTCTCCAGTTCCAATTGCTGCGGTGAATACGTTCCTGTTTCCAGAAACGATGTTTGTAGGGGTGCTTGATATAGCGGAGACGTACTTTATAGACTCAAGAGCCTTTATAGCATTTGCGGTTTTTCCTGTAAGAGGTTTTATGTTTCCAATATTTAGAGTTTTTCCGCTTTTTGTCCTTTTCCCGCTGTTTACAACTAGAGAGTTTGCGCCCAGCGACGCAAGTTGTCCCTCTATCATGCTTTTTGCCCCGTCGGTCACAGATACAAGCGAGATAACTGCAGCAACTCCTATGATTATTCCTAGGGTAGTAAGAAATGACCTTACCTTATTGCTTCTTATTGCTCTGTATGAGATGCCGATTGAGAGAATAGCGTCCACTACATCAAATTATAACTTGTTTTGAGATTTCTTCAGACTTGAGGCATTTGTACTGTAGCGATTTTTGATGCTGGTTTCTTTTGGTGCCAGTGAAACTGCCACGAGTTTATTTCTCTCGTAGATGATGAGTTATTATTAAGTAAGCGTTAGTTCAATGGGTGTTTGCTTGATTCATTATCCCGCCATTAAATATTTTTACACGTAAAAGTCTGATAACTCTGATAATTTTTTCATTGATCGGTTATCATCGATTGTATGATTGTTTGCAGCAAAGATATCGGGGTTGTTAGTTCATTAGATAGAGATGACACCGAATGCATCAATTGCATGCCGGCTGAGTCGGGATGCGCTTCGTTTATACCTGGAAGTCTTTGTACGAAGAATCGCAAGCCCTTTATCGGGAGTTAAAACATGAATTGACGTGGCAACGATCACGGGCGGAGAGTTATGAATGGTGGTGGAAAAAAGCGAGTACCGAGTTGGAGGCAGAGCGTGAAGAACGAGAGCGTATCAGTTGTGTGGTGGAAAACTCCTTGTCGTTGGACAAAGAAATTCAACGACTTAGAGCATTGCTAGCCGAGATTGGTGTAGACACGCACAAGCGTAGCACGATTGTATCGTTGCGGATGGAGATGGTAAGATTAATTTGAGTTATGATCAGTCGACCACAGGTCACAAATAAAAAAGTTTTGGCCCAAGCACTTATAGATCTACAACGTGATAACAACGATCTTCGTATAATTTCAGGGGCTAATGTAGATCCAGCAGGGTTTACCTTGTTGGCATTACTTCGCAATGAGATGTATTTTCTGCCTGAGTTTCTTTCACATTACCGCAAACTAGGAGTGGAGAGATTCGTGTTTCTGAACGATCGATCGGATGATGGTTCTGTGGAATATCTTTGTGATCAGTCCGATACAGTCGTTGTAGAAAGTGCATTGACCTTTGGCGATACTTTCGAAATATCAATATATCCGGCTGAAAGGGTCATCAAATATAGTGCTAAGCACCTATGGCGATCTCTTCTGCATAAGAATTTTGCCAACGATAGATGGGCAATACGAGTGGATTTAGACGAGTTTATACACCTTCCCTGTGGAATGTGCATGCAGGATTTAGTAGCACTCTTGGAAAAACAGGATTGTCGTGCTGTTTTTGGGGTTATGCTTGATGTATATCCTAAGAACATATCTGCGCTTAATGAGCAAAACCAGGCTTACCACCTTGATTTATCCACAACTTGGTATTTCGATGGAGAACAACATCTCTGTCTACGCAAAAACAAAGAGCCAAGGGTTGTTCATCCTGGAGCACGAGCTAGGCTATACCATACATACGGGGTGGACAGGTTATATCAGGAACTCGGGATTAAAAAACATGCGAAAATCAAACAATTATTTGCAAAATTTGTACACGGTAAAACACTACTAAAATACAACACTATCTGGAAATCGGTTCTTCTTAAATGGGACTGTAATAGTTATTTTAAATCTTCACATCTAACCAACCTAATTCCATCGGCGAGTTATCTTCTTCCAATTCAACATTTCCGTTTCACAGGAGCCTTATACAAAAAAATAAAGATGGGATTGTGCGAGAAATCCTACTATAACAATTCTGCCGACCATTTTATGCTATTCGAATTACTAAAGATCATGGAAGAAAGAAACGGTTCCTTTCTCTACGGAAACTCGGCTCCGCTAGATTCCTTCAATGATATGTTACGGACAGGTAATGCACACGGTCTATGAAGTTCGTGTTCAGAGTATTTCGCATCAATCTAACTTCATTCGATGTCTATAGTCAGTTCCAGTAAGGGTTGATGCGGGGGTGTTTCATCAACTTGGCTTTCTTGCGAAGTGCATCTACACGTCGTTCGTGATGCGGAATCCGGGTTTCATGTGTTTCAGCGAAGATATGATCAATACGACGTAAAATTTCAGGTCTGTCAAACAGTGCCTCAAGTAGATCAACCTCCGCACCTTCGACATCAATCTTGAGTATCCCAATGTCCGAGTCAAGTTCTTCTAGATAACGAATGAAATCAATCTGGCGAACTTTGATGGCCCCTTCTTCAATAACGTTATTTTTACTAGCAATAATTGAACTTGATTCAGAATAGAAAGCAGGATTATCTGAGAAGCGCGCATGCCGATAGAGAAGGACTTTTCCGTCGCTTGTAGCAACCGCCGCGTTTTCGACCCTGACATTGTTAAGATCGGCGATGTTAGCCAGAAGCGACTCATAAGCCCAAGGGTCGGGCTCAAATGCTATTACTTGTTTAGTTCCGACAGACATTCTTCTTGTGTACTTACCGACATTAGCTCCCAGATCAATGCATGTCATTCCCTTAGAACACCGAATCGCTTCATCAAATTCAATTGTCTTTGCAACAAGTCCCATAAATTTGCGTTCGTATCGGCGTCCCCGCTGTCCGGGTAGATGACGAAGCACTCTGTATTTCAATAGTTTGTTCATATTGTGTTGGGTGGAACTCAAACTTAGGAATCTTTCAACTGTTAACGTTTTTCCGAGGTTTCATGATTTAATTGCCGGTTAAATAAGTACTTTCTACAACTGCTATCTAAATTAACCTACCCTTCTTGTACCCACAAGCAATATTGTTGTCCTTACAGAGTTTTTCAACAGTGTTTTATTTAGGTGCTGTCAGTTGGAAAACCCTGTTTCTTACAAGGTAGCGAAGTGGAATTTTCACTTGATCTGAATGTTGATCAGCTGTCGACTTAGTTAGTTCTGCCTAGAAAACATTTGAGTTGTAGCGATTCTGGATGTTAATTCCCTTTGATAGTGGTAAAATTGTCACTGGTTTACTTCCCCCATTGATAGCAAATTTGTCATTAACTTAAGGCAGTTACACTACGACGAAATTGAATTTGACCTTTATACCCACTTGGCTACAATATTCTACCATGAGCGTATCTGCGATATCCGATCTGTATTTTGAGACAGACATCGCAGGGCTAACCGTCAACCAAGCACGTCTTTGGGGCTTCCGATCTGGCAACCGAGGTACTCATACTAGCCGTACAATCATGCTTGAAGAGTTATCATGTCTGCTTCATGCAGTTCCAAGAGATGCAGTCCGCGAGGACTACGCGAATGCGGTCTTAGTACATAACTGTCTTGGCAAGCGCACGGCATCAACGCGAAAATCATCCTTCCAGCGCTTGTCTGAACTCTACGCCCTAGATCCTCGGGTCAAACTGTTTCGAATAATGAGAGAACTATGGAGTAGGAGTGAGAATAGCCGGCCGTTACTCGCATTACTTTTAGCACTCGTGCGAGACCCTTTGCTCCGAATAACGGCATCTGCGGTTTTGCGCATACCCTATGGCAATGAATTTACTCGCCAGTCAATGGAGGAACTACTTTCTGGCGCAGTTGGTGACCGGTTGAATGAAGCGACACTGAATATGGTAGTGACTAGGGCATCGTCCTCTTGGACTCAGTCCGGGCATTTGCGGGGTAGTAGGCAAAAGATCCGACAACGAGTCGAAGCGACACCTGCCGCTACAATGTTTGCTTTACTGATCAGTTTTGCGGTTGGGAGACGGGGTCAATCAGTGTTTGAAACGCCATGGGTAGTTGTGCTTGATATGAGCCCGGATGAGTTAATTGATGTGGCTGTTGATGCAAGCAGACTAGGGCTACTTAATTTCAAACAGTCCGGGTTAATGATTGATGTTTCGTTTCCGGCGCTCTTTTCCGACCAAGAACGGGAGTTAATATTTGGGACGCATCAACAGGTTGGTTGAACACTATAAGAGTTATATTACGTTACCTTGGCAAAAAGACCTAGCGGGTGCGCAACGGGTCATGTTTGTCGTGTACAACAAGACAGATGAGCGCCGATTCCGGGCCCGGAAAGATCTGTTTAGCATAGCGACAACCGAGGCCAATCACCAATGGCTTGAGTGCGACCTGACTAGAGTCTTCGCCCAGTGGATGGCAGATATAGAATACCGGGATAGTTATTTCGAATTACCAGAGGACCTTGAACTCAAACTTGAATGTGATTTTGCGGAGCATGTAGTAGGGCGGGTGCGCGAGGTGCTTACTTCGTCGGACGAGAATACGGTTGTCGGTATTTACGGTGTCGCTTCACTTTTTGGATTTGTGAGCGTATCCAGACTCATGAAAGAAATTGAGGAAGATATTAAAGGACGTGTTGCGGTATTCTTCCCCGGTGAATATGAGAACAACAACTACCGATTGCTGGACGCAAGGGATGGGTGGAACTACCACGCAGTTCCGATAACTATGCATGAAAATCAAGGAATGAGGTAGGTATGAAAAACAGGGAAGTCTACCAGCAAGACCCGTGCAAGGTCACCCTACTGAATAATGGCGTTGCAAATGTAACCGATGCTTTAACGGATAACGAAAGAAAAACCTTGCGCTTCGAACTTGAGCACTTCATTTGTGAAGGCGAGTATCAACAGGGGCTAGTCCGAATCCTAGACTCATATGTAAGTAATCAAGGACAACCTGAGCAACCGGCGGCTTGGATCAGTGGATTCTTCGGTAGTGGCAAGTCTCATCTCGCGAAAATGCTACGGTTTCTTTGGACTGACTACACATTTCCGGAAGATGACGCGAGTGCGCGAGGACTAGCCAGACTGCCAACCGAAGTGCTAGACCTGCTCACTGAGGTCAGCATGTTAGGCAAGCGTGCTACAGGCCTTCACGCTGCGGCTGGAACGTTGGACGCTGGTCACGATATTTGGTTAGCGTTGCTTGGCATTGTGTTTAAGTCTACAGAGTTACCCGAAAGTTATCCACAAGCACGATTCTGTCTGTGGCTCAGGAAAAATGGCATCTATGAAGAAGTTTGTGCCACGGTGGAGGCCAAAGGACATGACTTTATATATGAATTGAACAATATGTATGTGAGTCCGTTAATCGCCAAAGGATTACTGGAAGCGGATACTAACTTCGCAAGCAATGAGAAAGATGCACGTGCGGTGCTTCGGACCCAGTTTCCCAACCGCAAGAAGATCACCAAAGAAGAATTCGTCATTACACTAAAGGACACACTGGCGCCCGACGGCGAGATGCCATGCACGGTAATCATTCTTGACGAAGTACAACAGTACATCGGTGATGATCCCGCGCGGTCATTTATGGTACAGGAGGTGGTAGAGACCTGTAGCAAGCGTTTTGGCGACCGACTGCTGTTCATTGGAACTGGCCAAACGGCACTATCTAGCACCCCTGCGTTGCAGCGACTGCAAGGCAGATTCACCGTAAACGTTGAGCTCTCCGACGCAGATGTTGAGACTGTGATCCGGAAAGTGCTACTGGCCAAGCGACCTGACCGTGTCAACGACATAAACGCAACTCTAGAGGATAACGCAGGAGAATTGGATAGGCATCTGGTTGAAACCAAGATCGGTCCGTGTAGCGAGGACAAATCCATCTTGGTCGAAGATTACCCCTTATTGCCGGTCCGCCGGCGCTTTTGGAAACATGTTTTGCATGCGGTGGATAGTGCTGGTACCGCTAGTCAACTTCGTACTCAGTTACGCATCGTCTATGACGCTATCCAGTTCACCGCTAACGACCCACTCGGCATGGTTATTCCTGCCGATTTCTTGTTTGATGAGATCTCAACCAATCTGCTTCAGTCTGGTGTTCTGTTATGCGAGGTTAATAAGACGATCCTTGATCAGGACGATGGCTCACCAAATGGTAAATTGAAATCACGTTTGTGCGCGCTGGCCTTCCTGATCCGAAAGATCCCTCGTGATGACGGTGTTGATATTGGCATTCGGGCTACAGCGGAAATGCTTGCTGATTTATTGGTGAAGGACCTTGCTGAGGATAGCATTGTTCTTCGGAGTCAATTGCCAGCGTTACTCAAAGAGTTAGTTGCTTGCGGCGTTTTGATGAAGCTTGACGATGAATACAGTTTACAGACTCGGGAGAGCATTGAGTGGGAGGCAGAATTCCGCAGTCGGCGAACGAAATTGATCAACGACCTGCCTAAAATGAGCAATAAGCGCTTCGAACTGCTGAGCGAAGCAGTGCAAAAATCCATTGGCTCCATGTCATTACTTCATGGCAAGTGCAAGGAACCCCGTAAACTTAAACTGCACTTCGGTGTCGAACCACCGCAAGTTGCCGCCCATGAGATCCCAATTTGGGTTCGTGATGGCTGGGGTGTGGAGGAGAAAACCGTCATCAACGATGCGCGCGAAGCAGGTTCCGATAGTCCAGTCATCCATGTATTCATTCCAAAAAGCCAAGCAGATGACCTAGCACATATAGTTGCTACGCAGGATGCCGCAAAGGAGACCATTGAGTGCAGAGGTGTACCCTCAACGCCGGAAGGTAAAGAGGCCCGCCAAAGCATGAATACCCAAGGAACTGAAGCTGAAAACAATCTACGAATGCTGGTTGCCAATGTGGTTAATGGCGCAAAGGTCTATAATGGGGGGGGGGGGGTAGGTGGAGGAGCAATGAGCAACTTGAGGCATCCCTGCGTGAGAAGGTCCAGGAAGCCGCAAATGCTTCCCTAGATCGACTTTTTTCCGAATTCAAAATAGCGGATGATTCTCGCTGGAACAAGGTAATTGAACGTGCTCGGAAGGGTGCTGAACACCCTCTTGAAGCGCTAAACCACAGTAACAATACCGAAGACCATCCGGTTTGTTCGGCTATCTTATCTTTCATTGGTTCTACCAAAAAAGGCAAGGAAGTCCGCGCACACTTTTCCGACCCACCCTACGGATGGCCACGCGACGCAGTTGATGGCGCACTTATAAGTCTATTCAGTGTCGGACATCTTCGGGCAATCACCAACGGTACGCATCTAAAGACTGCTCAGTTGCTTGATCAGCTCAAGATCCCAAGAACTAATTTCCGAGTTGAAGCCACAATGATCAACGCCCGTCAGCGCATGCGAATCCGAAAACTCTTCACTGAAGCAGAAGTATTCTGCAAGCCAAAAGAGGAGTTGGACATGGCTGGGAAGTTTCTAGATAAGTTGAACAATCTAGCATGTAATGCAGGTGGTGATGCGCCACTTCCCGAGCGGCCGGATACAAAACACCTGAGCCATCTCCAATCGTTAACCGATAACGAACAATTAATAGGGATCCTAGAACGTCACGATGAACTCCTGCAGAACTTCAAAGATTGGACCAGTGCGTGCGAACTAGGAAAGACGCGTATGCAGGACTACAATCGTCTGCAGTCCCTAATGTACCACGCCGACGGATTAGATACCGCCAAGCGAGTACAACCACAGATTGATGCGATTGTCTCAAACCGCAGTTTGCTAGACATAACCGATCCCATACAGAATCTTACAAAGGCACTCGTTGATACTTTGCGCAAAGCACTAGGGGATGCTGAGAAACAATACACCGATGTCTTCAAGCAGGAATCTGCATGCATTGAATCCGCTGAGAGTTGGCAAAAGATTGGGCAATCTGACCGCCGCCGGATTTTGAACGACTTAAAAATCACCAAGGATAACAAAGGGACTACAGGAACAGAACAGGATGTACTTGAGTCACTTGAACGTATCTCACTGAATGAGTGGCGGACTCGCACTGCTGCGCTACCGAAACTGTTCGAAGATGCGCGTATCCAAGCGGACAAACTGGTTGAGCCAAAAATTCGTCAGGTCAGAATACATGCTACTACGCTACATACACCCAAAGAGGTTAGAGATTGGATAACAAGAACTGAGCAGGAAATACTCAAGCAACTCAAGCAAGGCCCCGTTGCGGTCTCGTAGGGACAGTGATGAAGACGCTATCCACAGAACATCGTCGGCAACTAGAAAAAACCGTCATTAATGCGCGTGATATCGCTCAAAATGGATCCCTGAGTGCGTTGAAGGCACTCGCGGTACACCACCACGAGCCATACGGTCATATGAGTAAAAAACAGCGTAAGTTGCGCAACCGTCTGCGGGCACACGCACGTTCCCTAGGTGACTTTATTAACACACGTTCTGGGTCTCATGTAATTGATCACCTGCTTCATGAGTGCGCCTACGAGCACTGGCATGGGATGTTGTTCGCGCGCTTCCTCGCAGAGAACCATTTGCTTATCGAACCCGAGATGAAAATCCCCATCACGCTTGATGAATGTGAGGAATTAGCGAAAGAACGTGGCATCGACAAGTGGGGGCTTGCATCCCATTTTGCGCACCGTATGCTACCGCAAATCTTCCGACCCGACCACCCTGTGTTCGAAGTACAGTTAGCCCGTGAATACCGCCTTAAGCTCGAAGACTTGATAGAGGGGTTGCCGATAGATGTTTTCACCGCCGCAGACACGCTCGGCTGGGTCTACCAGTTCTGGCAGGAAAAGAAAAAAAATGAGATTAACCGCTCCGAGGTCAAGATTGGTGCCGATGAGCTGCCAGCAGTCACTCAGGTTTTTACTGATTTCTATATGGTGCAGTTTCTACTACACAATTCACTTGGGGCTTGGTGGGTCAGTCGTCATCCGGAAGACTCTTGCCCTATCAATCTGACCTACCTTCGTCGAACAGAAGAGGGGTCGCTTGCGTGTGGTTACTTTGAGAGTTGGCCGGACGATCTTTCGCAATTCCGTTTACTTGATCCATGTTGCGGATCAGGACATTTTCTAGTTGCATCCCTTTTTATGCTGGTGCCTATGAGAATGAAACTTGAGAGACTCACAGCAACCGAGGCAGTGGATGCCGTTCTTCGGGAAAACATTCACGGTCTAGAACTTGATCAGCGATGTGTGGCGGTCGCAGCCTTCGCACTGGCACTTGAATCATGGCGTTATCCCAATGCCGGCGGTTTTCGGCCACTCCCAAGACTCAATCTAGCATGGTGTGGACAGCCGGTTATTGGCAAGAAGGACCAGTGGATTGCGCTAGCGGAAGGTAACTTGCGACTTGAGAGCGGAATGACAGCGCTCTACGACACGTTCCGAAATGCACCGATTCTAGGCAGTCTAATTGACCCAGCACGATCTTTGCACAAAGATATGCTAACGTCTGGTTTTGATGAATTACGTCCGTTGCTCAAAAAGGCATTGAGGAAATATGCGGGTGAGGAGGAGTATGAAGAGACCACCATCTCAGCGCTCGGTCTCACGGAAGCCACTCGCATTTTAAGTAGGCGATACCATTTGGTCATCACCAATGTTCCATATCTTGCTAGTGGTAAGCAGAACGAGCGATTGCGTAACTTCGCTTCGAAACGGTACCCAAATGCTAAGAGAGATTTAGCCAATGTATTTTTTGAACGGTGTCTAGATTTCACAGAGAACGGAGAGGCGGGAGTCACGCAAATTGTGATGCCGCAAAACTGGCTGTCTCTTATAAGTTATAAGGCGTACCGAGAGCAAATGCTAACGAATGTACGGTGGGAACTACTTGCGTGGTTGGGAGAACGTGGATTCGGAAACGCGAAAGCGGTAGGAGCTTCACCGATTCTACTGACAGTAACGTACTTAAAGCCTCACGCCGAGCATCAAATGCATTGTATTGACGCTAGCGAACCACGTACCACGGCAGAAAAAGCGGAGGTTCTCAAATCTGGAAATTTGATTTCGATCAGACAACAGGCACAACTGAGAAATCCAGACGCGCTTGTTATAACCGAAGTGTTAACAGGAAAACTTTTGAGAGACTACGCAAGTGCATTTGCGGGTTTCCAAACGGGTGATTATGTTTGCTTCGGACGAAAATTTTGGGAATTCCCCAACCGTCACGCAGACTGGAGATTCCAACAAAGCACCGTATCAAAAACCACTAACTATGGAGGAAGGGAACATGTCGTACATTGGGGAGAAGAAGGGGAAATCTACCTTCAACGACGCAAAGGAGTACGTATACAGGGGGGGGGGCATTTGGAATAGGCAAGGTATTGCTGTGTCCCAAATGGGATCGTTGTCCGCAACGCTCTATACAGGGGAGTTATTCGATAACAACTCAAGCGGTATAGGACCGCTGTCTGGAGATAAACTAGCCGCAGTGTGGTGCTTTTGCTCTTCTCCTGAATACAACAAAGTGATAAGGAAAATTGATCAAAAACGTAATATTACAAATGCAACGTTAGTTAAGGCGCCGTTTGATATAGACCGGTGGACTCAAGTTGCGCGTGAACGCTTTCCCTCTGGTCTTCCTAAGCCTTATTCTAACGATCCAACACAATGGATATTTCACGGACATCCCACTGGTTCAGTGTTCTGGGATGAGGACTCAAAACGAACAACTCACGGCCGTTTGCGTTCCGATGCCACGGTTCTACAAATCGCAGTGGCTCGCCTTATCGGTTATCGCTGGCCATCAGAATTGGACCCGAATATGATGCTTGATGATAAGCAACGTGAATGGGTCGCGCGGTGCATAGAACTATATCAGTTTGAAGATGAAGATGGAATCGTGTGCATACCCTCAGTTAGAGGTGAGCCTGTAGCATCTGAACGGCTGCTAAAACTGTTATATATGGCTTATGGCGATGACTGGAATGAAGCCATTCTGAGTAAACTACTGACCGAGTCCGGCAGTCCATCTCTTGACGATTGGCTCCGCAACAGATTCTTTGAAGAGCACTGTAAATTGTTCCATCACCGCCCTTTTATCTGGCACATTTGGGATGGTCGAAAGCGTGACGGTTTCCACGCGTTGATCAACTACCACAAGTTAGCGGAAGCGGATGGAAAAGGGCGCCGTTTGCTAGAATCACTCGCGTACAGTTATCTTGGCGATTGGATTGCCCGCCAGCAAGATGGGGTGAAAAGAGGTGAAGAGGGTGCTGAGGGCCGCCTTGAAGCAGCGAGGTTACTGAAAGATTACCTCGCTGCTATCTTAGAAGGCGAACCGCCTTTAGATTTGTTTGTTCGCTGGAAACCTCTTGCGGAACAACCTATAGGTTGGGAGCCAGATATCAGCAACGGCGTACGAATCAACATTCGTCCCTTCATGGCCCAGGATCTACCCAATGGCAAGAAAGGCGCTGGTCTCTTGCGTAGCAAGCCGAATATCAACTGGAAAAAAGACCGTGGCAAAGAATCATCCCGAGACTCAACGCAGTTCCCTTGGTTCTGGAAGGACAGTAAATTTACCGGTGACCGCGTCAACGATATACATTTAACAAACGACGAAAAACACTTCGCGCGCGAGGTGGCTAGCACTGCCACAGATGAGAAATAGTGACTATGGATAGTATGGATAACACAGTTATTAAAGCACTCGTTCGGTCTTTGTGTGTTCTAGCCAAAACTAACTCTAGCGATATCGCTCCCCCCTGTGTGGTTCTATGGACGGACCATAATTCTCAGTGGCAACCAATCATCGCGCATATTCGGCAGTTACTACCACAATTCCTGACCTTCGGTGGCTATATACCGGAGCACCGTAGTGGACCAGCTATCTGGTTGCGAAGCGTGATTGACCGTGCGCTAGTAGAAATTGAAATATCCAAAGACGCAACGCCGATTGTCTATCTACCCGGTGTCAGTCGACAGGATTTGCACGCGGCCCAAGATTGTCCAGACAGACTCAAACCCTTGGTCGAACTTCAGTACAGAGGCATTTGCTGGACACAGAAAAACGGCACAGACTGGACAGTAGAGGCATTTCTCGTTTCGAAAGAAGGTGGCTTGGGACTCAATGTCTCGCACGACAGAGCTACCCGCCGGGCGATGCGAAACGCGTTGCCCAAGTTAGCAGTCACCGCAGTTGGCGAACTGAAGGATAAACATCTTGAGGCGGAGGACTTTAATAAACTTTTCTCTGACGACCCGGCAAAGGATATACTGATGTGGCTAAACAACCCGGACGCAGTGAAGTCCAAATGGGACGGTGACCGTTGGGTTGCGTTTAAATCACGTTGTAAAGCAGATTTCAAGTTTGACCCCGACAAAGATGGCGAGTTAGTCGGAGCGGAACGACTGGGAAAACGGGCAGGTTCTTGGGCTACGGTGTGGAAACGATTCGCTGAGTCGCCAAGACTTTATGAAAAGGTGCCAGAGCTTCTGCGTAAGGCAAAACCGGTGGGCCTATGTGTGGAATCATCTTCATCTTGGCCTCAGAATAACGAAGAAAAAGAGGCTGAACTACGACAAAAACTGTTTGGGATTAAGAACTTGACGCTAACTAAGGCGCGTGGGTGTATACTTGAATTGGAGAGAATCCATGGTTCGCGGCGAGAATGGGTCTGGGAAAAGTTAGGCCATGCGCCACTGACAAACGCGCTTGAGCACCTCGTGCGGCTTGTAGAAGCTTCTAGGAATAAACTGGGTGGCGCTTCAATAAACGAGATGGCCAAGTTATACGCCGACACTTTTTGGGAGGTTGATGCCGCGGCATTGTCTGCAGCTGAAGTCGTAAAGTCAGCGGCGGACGCACAAGTTATAAGCAATGTATTGGACGCTGTATACCGTCCTTGGCTTGAATCGGCCGCTGAACATCTCCAGTACCTCACAAACAAGGAGCCACTACCTAGACACGATGAACAACCGCAGGAGGATTTATTCGTCAAACCTGGTGGAGTTGTCTTGTTCACTGACGGTCTTCGATTCGATGTGTCTCAACGTCTGGTCGCACGGATGCGGGACGAAGGTTGGATAGTGACGCTTTCTACTCGGTGGGCTGGATTACCTACGGTAACGGCGACAGCCAAACCAGCGGTATCACCTGTTATAAAGGAGATCAAAGGTACTTCACTAGGAGAAGATTTTGTCCCAGTGACAGTAAATGGTGAGAGACCGTTGACGGCAGATCGCTTTCGCAAACTGCTAAAATTGTGCGGCTATAAATATTTTACTGCGAAGGAAACAGGCGATCCAAATGGCCGTGGGTGGACCGAGGGTGGCAAGTTCGACAAGTTGGGACATTCATTAGAGGAAAAACTTGCTGGTCAGATTGAAGAACAAATTGAACTTCTGCTTGAGCGTATCAAAGACTTGTTTGAAGCCGGATGGCGTGAAATCCGTGTGATGACGGATCATGGTTGGCTCTGGCTACCAGGTGGACTTCCCAAGGTTGATCTTCCCAAGTACCTAACAGCAAGTCGTTGGGCACGATGCGCCTCAATCAAGGGTGAGTCCAAGGTAGATGTTCCAACTGTGTTCTGGCATTGGAGTGCACATGAGCGGGTCGCATTGGCACCTGGCATCGGCTGTTTTAATGTCGGCAAAAAATACGCCCATGGTGGATTAAGCTTACAAGAGAGCCTCGTTCCAATTATCCATGTGACTCCGGGCAAAACTAGTGACCCTGTGTTAACAATTAATGAAATCATCTGGACGGGACTACGCTGTCGCATCCGAGTCCAAGTCCATCAGCAAGGACTATCAGTTGATCTACGCACAGATGTAAACGATGTAGACTCTTCTGTTAGCCAACCATGCATTCTCAATGCCCAAGGCTCAGCGAGCCTATTGGTTGTGGATGACAAATTTGAAGAAGGGTCATCGGTAGAGATGGTAGTGCTCAACACTGATGGACATGTAATCGCAAAAAAGTCCACAACTATTGGAGGTTATGATTGAAAATAGAACTAGACCAACTTGACCGTCTAGCGGTAGCATCATTTGAAGGCTACTTAGTCCGAAAAGACTTGGTGCGCAAGTATAGCCGTCAGTATCCGGTTCCAACGTATGTGGTTGAGTTTCTACTGGGGCGCTATTGTGCGAGTACGGACGAGCAGGAGATTGAAGAAGGTCTAACCATTGTTGAGCGGCAACTGGCCGACCGCACAGTGAGGACAGGTGAAGAGGAGTTAGTCAAGGCACGAGCTCGTGACCAAGGTTCAATCAAGTTGATTGACATTGTTCGGGCCAAGTTGGATGCCAAAACGGACTCCTTGGTTGCTGAGTTGCCAAGCCTTGGAATCAAGGATGTGCGCGTCGCTGATAACCTAGTCAAACAGCATGAGAGAATGCTCACAGACGGCTTTTATGGAGAGATAACCCTGAGTTATGATGCAGCGATTGCCCAGGAAAGAGGCGGTCGACCCTTTGCCATTGATAATCTGCGCGCCATTCAGTTTTCTAGAGCCAATGTACTTGACATCCTCAAGCAAGGTCGGCGCGATTTCATGACCGAGGAATGGAAAAATCTTTTGCTACGAAGCGTTGGCCTTGAGCCGGCCGCGTTATCTGAGCGTGCTCAACTAGTCAGTCTCATGCGCATGCTGCCGTTTGTCGAGCGCAACTACAACATGGTCGAATTAGGTCCTCGTGGCACTGGCAAAAGCCACCTGTTCCAGCAAATCTCCCCATATTCGCATCTTGTCTCGGGCGGTAAAGCGACAGTAGCAAAGATGTTCGTCAACAATGCCAACGGCCAACGGGGTCTAGTATGCCAGCACGATGTTGTTTGCTTTGATGAAATCTCCGGCGTATCGTTCGACCAGAAGGACGGCGTCAATATCCTTAAGGGTTATATGGAATCTGGTGAATTCTCCCGGGGCAAGGAGAGCATACGGGCAGAGGGAGGTATTGTCATGGTTGGAAACCTTGACAGCGATGTTGAGCAGCAACAACGCATAGGTCACCTTCTGAGCCCTTTGCCACCTGAAATGCGGAATGACACTGCGTTTATGGACCGAATTCACGCCTATATTCCTGGCTGGGACTTCCCAAAGCTCAATCCCAACGAACACTTTACATACCACTTCGGTTTGGTCAGTGATTTCCTGTCTGAGTGTTATAGCCGATTGCGGACCGAGAACCGAGTTCCACTTCTACAAGGACGGGTGAACTACGGGGGAGCTCTAAGCGGTCGCGACATCACTGCAGTCAACAAAACCATAAATGGTCTTTTGAATCTTCTATACCCAGATCCGGAAATGACTGTGCCGGATGATAGGTTAGAGGAGATGGTACGCATCGCTTTGGAAGTTCGCCGTAGGGTCAAAGAACAGCAAAAGCGGGTTTTCAAAAGCGAATTCCGAAATACGCATTTTAGTTACACAATTGGAGAGAACGGTATTGAAAAGTTTGTTTCTACGCCGGAATTACACAGCGATGAGGCGATTGAACTTGATCCCTTGCCACCGGGACAGGTATGGGGTATCAGTCCCGGCGGGCCTGAGACCGGTCCAAGCTTATACCGCATTGAGATAACCGTAGGCAGGGGGAGTGGTGTAAAAATCTTGAATACTCCGGTACCGGCGGCATTTAGGGAGAGCGTTAAGTATGCCGAACAGAACTTATATACTCGTGCCAAGGAGTTTGTCGGCGACCGTGACCCACGCTCCCATGAATTCTCGGTACAGCTCAGGGCATTGGACAACGATCGAAGTGGCATCGCTCTTGGTCTACCGGCACTAATGGCCCTATGTAGCGGCTTGCTTGAGAAGAGTACGAAAGGTGGATTGATAGTAGTAGGTGCATTGAATCTTGGGGGTTCTATTGAGCCTCTCATCAATACTGTTAGCATCGTCGAAGTCGCTGTTGAGAAAGGGGCTGATACCGTACTGATGCCTGTTTCGGCTCGGAAGCAATTGTTTGAGATTTCCGACGACATGGCTACTCGGATCAATGTTCAGTTCTACTCGGACACGCCAGATGCGTTACTAAAGGCATTGCTAGAGTAGTCGCTGTTCTGGCATTGGTGATGCCTTGAAGGCTACCTGTCGAATAATTGTTTCTTATTTGTAATGAACATAATGAACACATCGTACTTACAAACCAAATTTATCAATGGTGTGTCATAGATAGACAGTGTGATGATCTGTGACAGTTCGTATTTGGGATATTTCACACGCTTATCAATCAACCTTTATTCAATATCTATAGTCAATCCCATCCAGCAAAGGTTGATGAGGGAGTATTTCATCAGTCTATCTTTCTCGCGAAAAAGTGTATCTACCCACAGTTTGTGAAGTGGGTCCAGGTTTTATATAGTTCAGTCGAAGATATAGGTTGGTAGCATTGTATGTTATTTCCGAAGATTTTTTCTTGACAAGTTTTCTATGCTCATTATACTGACTGACCAGTCAGTCAATTTAAGAGAAACAGATGGTTCGAGTAAATAGTGTTATGCAGAGCAAAAGCAACTCTCAGGGCGCGAGGGCGTCTCAGAAGTTCAAAAGAAGAGACGAAATACTGAGAGCCGCTACAGATTTGTTTTTTGAAAAGAGTTATCACGATGTAACGATGAACGAAATAGCTGATAGGATGGGTGTTGCGAAAGGAACCATATACAACTATTTTCCATCAAAGGAAAATCTTTACTTAGAAATCCTAGAGCAAAGTTTTGAACTCATAGAAAATCTTCTGCAAGAAGAGATAGAAGATAGTTACTCGGCTCCTGTGAAACTCAGAAAGTTACTTGCGGCGATATTCACTTTTTACAGACGACACCTAAAGGTTCTAAAAATACTTAGTCGTGATGAAACCCATCTTGTAAAGGAGCATTTTGAACTTACAGAAGAATGGAGAATGGCCCGGTTGCGTCTTTACGAGACAATAATAAAAGAAGGCATAGAGGAAGGAACCTTCGTTAGTCAAGACCCTAAACTCAGGGCGTTGATGCTATATGGGGCAGTGGGAGCGGTTATGATTCACCATGATTTCTCAAGAGACCCAGAAATTGTGGCGGACGAGGTTTTCTCCCAACTGTCTTCAGGGCTATTGGTAAAGAAAGGAAAATCAACTTAATTTTTTAGACTTATTCCAAGGAGGATAGAAGTTATGTCATACGGATACAGTTCACGGACAAAGCATTTTGTTCCACCTAAGCAATGGGCAAGTATGAGAGTTGCTAGAGATCTTGAGAAAAAGACCGGGAAAAAGATAATCCATTTTGAAAAGGGTGATTATCAGGGACCTGATTTTGATACGCCTGAGCACGTTCTTGAGGCGACTGAAAGAGCCCTTAGAGAAGGATACGTAAGGTACGATCCGGGCCCTGGACTTCCAGAACTTCGCGAGGCGATAGCTGAGAAAATGCTTGAAAGGGGCAGACCTACAGAGCCTGATGAGGTTATAGTGACTGCGGGAGCGAAACACTCTCTTACGATGAATCTCCTTACGTTTCTTGAGGACGGGGATGAGGTTATATTCCCCAATCCTGGTTATCCGCCCGATGAAGTATGGGCTAAATACGCAAATGCGAGCATCAAGCATACTCCGCTTACAAAGCCTGATTGGCAGTTTGACGTTGAACAACTTGAGGAACTTATAACACCAAAAACAAAATTGGTTATCATAAATACTCCGCAGAGACCAAACGGACATTTGGTGGAAAATCCTGATGAGATTGCTGGAATGCTAGAACGTCATCCACAGGTTATGGTTATCTCGGATGAGATATTTTCCCAAGTCACCTTCGGAAAGCCTCATATCTCAATATCTTCTATAGAGAGTATAAGGGACAGGGTTATATGTATAGATACGTTCTCCAAGACATGGGCCATGACCGGTTGGAGGATAGGTTGGACGGTAGCCCCTAAACCTGTTGTTGATAAACTTTCCATATTTTTGCAGGACTCAATCACAAATGTCGCCGCTTTTATACAGAAAGCAGCTCACGCTGCGATCACTGGACCACAGGACTGGGTTGAGCATAAACTCGGTCTACTTGAACAGAAGAGGGATCGTATGGTCACGGCTCTTAACCAGATTGACGGCATAACCTGCGATACTCCTGATGGGGCGTTTTACGCGTTTGCGGATATTTCAGGGACCGGAATAACCTCTCAGCAGTTCACCGACAGATTGGTTGAACGTGCCGCGGTTGCGGTTGTCGCGGGCACGGCTTTTGGAAGCGAAGGAGAGGGTTATGTAAGGATTACTTACGCGTGCTCCGATGAGGATATAGACGAGGGAATGGAGAGAATGAAAAGCGCAGACCTATCCTGAACGTATCTTCTAATTAAATTCCTCTGGGGTTTCCACGAAATACCGTTTTCGGGGAGGAGAATAGGAGACTTTCAAGAACAATGAGGTTCGGAAAGAAGGCTGTTTTTGCAGGCACTTTACTAGTTCTATTTTTTACCGTTGCATGTTATAAGGTGCCTGTTACCGGCAGGAACCAGTTTATTCTTCTTCCTGAGTCGTTTGAATTGAAGATGGGCGCAACCTCATTTGCCAACCTCACTCGGACTGAGAAGATCTCAAAAAATCCCGAATACGCAATGGCGGTAAAGCGTGTCGCGCAACGGATAGCCGCTGTTTCGTCTAAGCCTAAATATCGGTGGCAGTATGTGGTTTTTGACAATGATGACAATGTTAACGCTTTTGCGCTTCCAGGAGGAAAGATCGGCGTTTACTCCGGCATGATGCCTGTGGCTAAAACCGATGCTGGTCTTGCGACCGTGATTGCCCATGAGGTTGCTCACGCGGTTGCTCGGCATGGAGGAGAGAGGGTCAGTTTTGGGCTTCTACTTCAGTTAGGGTCTGCGGCAGTTGCCACTGCGCTTGAGAACAAAGACCCTAAAGTGATAAGGAGTGTTCTTGCGGCTTATGGTGTCGGAACCACTGTTTTAGCAGCCCTTCCATTTTCAAGAAAGCAAGAAACAGAAGCGGACAGAATAGGTCTCATCTACATGGCAAAAGCTGGATATGACCCACGTGAATCAATAGCGTTTTGGCAAAGGATGGGAAAGCAGAGTGGGTCCTCAACACCGCAGTTTCTCTCTACCCATCCAGGGTATAAAACTAGAATATCAAATCTCCGCAAGTGGATGCCAGATGCTATGCAACATTACAGAAACAGTTCTAAGGCTCCTAATAACGTCATAAAAATTTCTGTACGGAAAAAACGTTAGCAGATTTTTTTGGCTTGACCTCTTCGTTATTGAAAAGAAAGAGAACAAGTTTTGCTAGAATCCTGGGGTGATTTTGTCGAGTACCTTAAACTCCGAAGTACAACTTTTCCCAAATGTGATTTGTGTTCTATGCACAATAATGACTTTGCGCAATAAGCTTGGCTACATTTCAGTTTTTTTCTCTCGGGAATAGCCCCTTGATGATAATTGCTGACAATCCAATTACGTTTATAGTAGTAGTTGCCACAAAGTTATGAGCACTTCGCTAGGATATAACTCTATGCCAAAACCATTAAACACGCCGATACCTATCAGCAGAAGTATTATAAAAATAATCCACATAGAGTTCGCCCGTTTTGCCCATTTGACGAAGTCTTCCCTTAACCGTAACTTCTGTCTTTGACCTTTGTCTTTATTTGCGAGTTCTTTAGCTTTGTAGAGTTATTCTATTGATCTTAAGGCTCTCTTTTCGTCTTGACCTTTCTCAAGTAATTCTTTGGTTGATTTGTCTGGGAGTTTTAATGATTTTATGGACATCACAAATTAAAGATTAAGCCAACTTTCTATATAGGTCCGCGTAGTAGTCAATTATAAGTTTGGTAGGAATTCTCTTGTGGCGCGTTCCATCAAAGGTTTTCCACCAAGGAGTGTCTTCTAGATGAGTCAATGCGACTAGATGTTCCGCCGGCGCGTCTTTGTATACGTCCCAGATGGTTTCTAATGTCTGAAGTATTTTTTCGTCGGAAATATCTTTTTTTGTTGGTTCTTCAACTTTTATGTCATCAGGAAAAGAGTGTACGATGATTGATCGCTCTCCTTTCGGTATGGGATTTCGCCCAAATCTTCGAAGATCATAATAAATGTATGGAACGACCGGGCCGTATGTACACGCCTCTATAGGGTCGTAGAACAACTCAGTTTTTGGATGAATTGCACTTACCCAACCAAAGAAAACGTAGACCAACTTGAGAAGTTTGAGAACGGTTATATCAGAAACCTTGTCTCGTTCTGCGTTCTCAAGAATGAAATTAGCGACGTGCGCTGCTCTATAGGGAAGTTTCACTTGCATAACCACCAAGAATATTGTTAAATACTGTGTTTAGTGCAGAGGCAAATTCACGGTGAAGGTGCTTCCTTCGCCTTCTGAGCTTTTAATCTCAATAGATCCACCATGTTGAAGTACTGCGTGTTTAACTATGCTCAGCCCGAGTCCTGACCCCCCTAGTCCTCTAGACCGGTTCTTATCAACTCTGTAAAACCTCTCGAATATTCTTTCTTGATGTTCTGAGGGAATGCCAATGCCTGTATCTATTACCTCTATTCGTAGTGAGGTTTTATTAGGGCATAAAACGTTCACCGAAACAGAACCGCCCTGTGGGGTGTATTTCACCGCATTTTCGATGAGATTTATCAGCATTCGTTCTAAAAGAAATTTGTTCGCTTTACATACGGGTAGACTATCCTGTACCTCAACTGAGAGTGATATTTTCTTCTTCCGCGCAAGTGAGTCAAGAGAGTCTGCAGAACGGCGAATAGTTTCTCCAATATCAATTTCTCCATACCCCTTTTTTTCTTCCTCTGAATTCAGATTGTTGCTTTCAATCTCTGACAGAACTAGTAGGTCAGAAGCGATAACTATCAGTCTGTCCGTATTCTCGTTTATTATTTGAAGAAAGTTCTTTTTTTCCTCCTGAGAGTCATAGTTTCTATCCATAAGAGTTTCTATATATCCTTTTATAGACGTGAGGGGGGTTCTTAGTTCATGGGATACATTCGCCACAAAGTCTGCCTTCATGTGCTCAAGTTTCTTTAGTTCCGTTATATTGAAGATAACTGCAATGATTTCTCTATAGCGGGGGCTTACTCTTATGCTTGCCAGATAAAACCTCTCTTCTGGAAAAAACACCGAGATTTCCTGGGTTACAGATTTTTTCTTTTTTGTGTGCGAAATAAGATTCTGAAGGTCTGTGTTTCTTATGGTCTCTACGTAAGAGCGGTCAAGCAACGGTTCAGTAATTGAGAACATCTCCTGCGCGGCGTTGTTTAGAAGCAGAAGTTTTTCATCCTTTGATATGACTATAACCCCCTCCCTCATGGATTCCAGAATGCTTTTTAACTGATTTCCTTCCCTTTCAGTTTCCTTCATCTGAAGGGAGATTCTTTCAGAAAGTTCGCTTATAGAGTTGGCGACACCCGTATCAAAGTCACTTAACTTGCGACCAGTTTTTTTGGCCTTTTTCTGTTTTTCGGGAAGTAGCTCAAGGGCTTTGGATATCCTTGAAAAATCCTTGAGAACCTCTTTTTCGACTATTTGGAGAATTAGAAACTCAAATGCAAGGAATCCCGCCATGTACGTAGCAAAAGTAAGGATTTCTTTCTGCGGCGCAATAAAAACTGTTATAATGACTGCTGCCGTCGCCGAGATGGCGAGGAGGTATGGAAAATGTTTCTGAAATATTTTCAAACCGTCTGAATGTTTTCTATTTTGTATCCGATGCCTCTTATTGTCTTTATCATTTTGCCGGCAGGACCTAATTTCTCTCTCAGGTTCTTTATGTGGACGTCTATGGTTCTGTCAAAGACCACTTTTTCATCCCCCCAGAGAGTTTTTCTCTTTAAAAGTTGGTCTCGAGTAAATACCTTTCCTTTTTTTTCGGCAAGCGTTTCAAGTATCTTGAATTCAGTTGTCGTAAGGCCGATCTTCTCAAAATCCACTGATACCTCGTAATTGTCAGAATTTATGTTGATCGGACCAATCTGTAGAGAATTATCCTCTGAACCGTTGATCAAAGACCTTCTCATCATACTCTTTACTCTAGCCACGAGTTCTCGTACCCTAAAAGGCTTCACTATATAGTCGTCTGCGCCCAATTCAAGTCCAACTACTATGTCCGCCTCTGTAGATTTCGCAGTTATCATGATTATGGGGATTGAACTTGTCGAGGGTTTACTTTTAAGAATCCTGCAGATCTCAAGTCCATCCATTCCAGGAAGCATTATGTCTAGCAAGACTAAGTCGGGAGGTACCGAGTCAAGATAGAGAAGGAAGTCTTTTCCGCTTTGAAAGGATTTTACCTGATATCCTTCACGCTTCAGGTTGTGCTCTATAAGACTCAGTATGTCTTTTTCATCATCTACTACAGCAATAAGTTTTTTCATTAGTTCTCTCCTAAAGACAATGTACAGAATGAGTAACTGCACATCAATTGCCTAGTACTTTTTCTTAACTTAGAACTAACAATTTATTTATCTTTAATTAATTATCCGCTCATATACTACCCCAAGGTTGCTTGATTAGAGCAGAGAAATATAACCTTAAGGAGGATTGAAAGATGAGAGTCTTATCTGTTTTAGCGATGTCACTTATGGCATTGTTTGCTTTTACGTTTGTTTCTTCAACTGTCCAAGCCGATGAGTTAATAACCAAGTTGAAGAAAGGTACCGGTCTTACTTTTCAGACCGCTGACAAGAATTATAAACTTAGAATGAGGCTTCGCGGTCAGTTCTTAGCCAATTATATCAATAAGGAAGGGGATGACAATGATGGCCTTGGGTTCAGGGTAAGGAGACTCAGGGTGACTTGGGACGGTAATGCATTTGCTCCTTGGATGAAATACAAGGTTCAGTATGACTTTTCAAGGAATGGAGAACTAAAGGACCTCAAACTTTCTTTTGCGCAGAATAAGATGTTTGTTCCTGCTGTAGGACAGTATAAGGTTCCGTTTAACAGAGAGGTTCTTAATTCCTCATCTGCGCTCCAACTTGTCGGCCGTTCGATCATAACCGACTACTTTGAGTTTGACAGAGATATAGGTGCTAGTGTTTATGGTCTTGTTGGCGACGGCATGGTTCGCTACGATTTAGGTGTCTTTCAGGGAGAGGGTACGAATACTAAAAACGACAAGGGTGATACGGGGATGCTCTGGGCTGGTAGAATTCAGGCTTCGGTTTTAGGAGGAAGCGCTAACAAAGTGAAAGAGAATTTTGCCAAAGAGCCAACCTTGACAATGGGGGCAGCCGTTGCTGGTATAGACATTGAAGACAGCGGAGATAGCAACATTGGAATTCCCGGAGGAGAGAGAAAGCTTACGGATGGTTCTGTAATTTCTTTCACTGCTGATGCAAACTACCGAGACCCTAGATTCAACCTTACTGGTGAGTATATTGGAAGATGGATAGATCCGGATAACATGAGCGAGAAAGTCTATGATTACGGTTTTAGAGCTCAGGGTGGTTTCTTCTTATTGCCGAAAAGAATTGAAGTTGCGGCAAGGTACGCGCAAGTCTCTTTTGATAAAGATAATATTACGACAGAAGAGGACGAACAACTAAAGCTTGATAAACTCTGGACAGCTACTGGGGGCGTAAACTACTACCTCAGCGGTGATCACAAATGGAAGATACAGGTTGACTACACCTTCCAAAGAGAAGAGAAGCTTGATGGAACCGAATCTGACGACAATATGGTAAGAGCTCAGGTTCAAGCCTATTTCTAGGATCATATGGCTCATTCTTTTAAGCCCTCTCATTTTGAGGGCTTAAAAGAAATCTGCAATTTCGATTTCTTTGTTTTTACAATTTTAAGGAGGTTTATTGCGATGAAGAATTTTAGTATTAAGTCGTGTTTGACGCTTGTTGCTGTTCTATGTGCGCTTGTTACGTTTGATATAAATTTGCAGGCTCAGACTGTAAAGGTTGATGCTGGAATACCCACCTATAAAAAAGTTTCAGGTGTTTCTGGGAATATAAATAGCGTCGGTTCTGACACCATGAATAACCTTATGACATTTTGGTGCGAGGGATTTGCTAAATTTTATCCTAACGTCAGGTGTCAGATAGAGGGTAAGGGCTCAAGTACCGCCCCACCGGCTCTTATAGAGGGAACTTCACAGTTCGGTCCCATGTCAAGAAGTATGAAGTCAAGAGAAGTTGACGCTTTTGAAAAATCAGTTGGTTATAAGCCAGCTGCTGTTCCAACCTCAATTGATGCTCTTGCGGTTTATGTTAACAAGGATAACCCTGTAAAGTGTCTTTCAATAAAGCAGATTGATGCCATTTTTTCAAAGAACAGAAAATGTGGCGCTTCGTCTGACTTAGATACATGGAGAGATGCTGGAGTAAAGGGATCTCTTTCCGGAAAACCGATAAGCATATATGGAAGAAATTCCGCATCGGGAACATATGGTTTTTTCAAGAAGAAGGCTCTCTGTAAAGGTGACTATAAGGACACCGTAAAAGAGCAACCAGGGTCTTCAGCCGTTGTCCAAGGAGTGACCGAAGATCTTCAGGGAATAGGGTACAGTGGCATCGGATATAAAACTTCTGGAGTTAAAGTTATCGCACTTGACAAAGGCAAGGGATGCTATGGTCCTACTCCCGAGAACGTAGGGGCCAAGAACTATCCGCTGGGAAGGTATCTATATCTCTATGTGAATAAAAAGCCAAATGAGTCTCTTGACCCATTACGTCTTGAGTTCCTCAAGTACGTTCTTAGTCGCGAGGGACAACAGATAGTGGTAAAAGATGGGTATCTTCCGCTGAGCGCTACGAAGGTAGCAGAACTCAGAAGTATGATAGAAACTAACTAACAACATCTTGTTTTCCGTGTCTGTGGACTGTGGAGGAACTTATATCTCTATGTCCACAGGCACGTTTTTCCTTTATCTGTAATAATATAACAGTATGTTCGAAGCGGGGTAGTTTATATTGTCACAACTTAACAATGAACAACTGAAAATTGATGAGAGTTCAAAACAAAAGCAGATAAAGAGAAGAAAGTTTTATGACAAAATCGCCAGAAATGTAGTTTTTGTTGGCGGTGTTGGAATTATTTTCTGTATAATAGGAATACTCTTTTTTATAGGTATTGAGACTATACCTCTTTGGAAAAGCCCTGACAAGAATCTTGAGGCCATTTCTGAAGTAAAAAACGGGTCAGATGCCACCGTTCGCCACGCCGCGCAGATATTTGAAATAGGAGTTGATGAGCACCGCGAGCAATTTTTCACGGTAGATTCCTATGGAGCGGTAAGATTTTTCACTCTTCAACAAGAGCCAGAACTCTTAAAAACTTACGCGCTTGACCACAAAACTTCTGGATACACATCTTTTTACAAAATCAAAAGCAATTCCTCTTTTGCGCTGGCTGACAGGGAAGGATACATAAAACCTTTTGAAGTACTATTTAAGGTTGAGTTCCGAGAAGGCACGGAAAGAACGGTCGTGTCTAGAGTAAGAGAATCTAAGGCTTTTCGCGTAATTGATGAACCGATAGATGTTTTCGCTTATAAAGCTTCTCCTGATGACGGAGCTGCCATGGTCGCAGCGTATACGCAAAGCCGTCGTCTTGTCGTCTATTCAGAGATAGAGCAAGAGGATTTTATGGGCGAGAACCTGATTGAGACTTACACATACGATCTAACTTCCAGTCTTGAGGGTTCATTGATTACCGCAATAGAGGTTGATTCTGCTACAGAGAATCTTTACGTTTCCACGCGCAACGGAAAAATTTACCACTGGAGACTTTCATCGTTTTCCCCTCCAGAACTCAGATCTGTTTTAGACGCCACGGATAACCCTCAGACAGCAGTTACTGAAATAGGATTTCTTCTTGGTGAGCGCTCTCTCATAGTGGGGGATGCCGCGGGGAATGTGAGTGTTTGGTTTGAGGTCAGAGGAGATCAGGGCGATGCGCGTCTTACCAGAGTGCATACATTGCCGCCACTTAAAAATTCAGTTGAGAGATTTGACGCATCACAAAGAGGCAGAGGTTTTCTCGCTGCTGACAGCGTTGGCAATATTGCTCTTTATTACGCGACATCAGCTATTAAGCAACTTGATTTTGAAGGACAAGGAAAACCTTATCAGGGGTTAGTTTTCACACCTAAGGCCAATGGAGTTGTGGCGGTGGATTCCAATATGATGCTTTTTAACTACCATATTGACAACCCTCATCCTGAGACAAATTTTCGTTCTCTTTTCGGGAAAATTTGGTATGAAGGTTATAGCGAACCTGAGTACGTTTGGCAATCAACAGGAGGAACAGATGAGTTTGAGCCCAAATTCAGTCTTACTCCACTTGCCTACGGGACCCTGAAGGGGGCCATATACGCTATGATAATGTCAATTCCGCTTGCGATTCTCGCGGCCATTTGCGTTTCGCAGTTTCTCCATCCATCAATAAGAAACATAGTAAAACCCTTAATAGAGGTTATGGCTGCGCTTCCAAGCGTGGTGCTTGGATTTCTTGCAGGGCTTTGGCTTGCGCCTCTGCTTGAGAAGATTTTCGTTGCGACCCTTATAATGCCGATAATGGTAACTCTGTTCACATTGGCTACGCTGTTTTTTTGGAACAGACTTCCGCTTTCTTTTTCTGGCAAGTTTCGTGCCGGGGCAGAGTTTTTTGTTATTGTCGCCGTAATAGGAATTGCCGTTGGGCTTTCCCTCTGGCTTAATAACCCTGTCGAAAGTCTCGTTTTCACTGGAGACTTCAAAGACTGGTTTTACAGAGTTTTTGACCTTCGTTATGACCAAAGAAACATGATGGTGGTAGGGTTTGCGATGGGCTTTACCGTTATTCCAATCATTTTCACAATTTCAGAAGATGCGCTTTCAAGTGTTCCAAGAAACCTGAGCGCAGGTTCTCAAGCTCTTGGGGCTAATAGATGGCAGACTGCGGTGAGGATCGTATTGCCTTCTGCTAGCGCTGGAATATTTTCGGCAGTCATGATTGGTTTTGGAAGAGCTGTTGGTGAAACGATGATAGTTCTTATGGCCACGGGAAACACTCCCGTGATGGACTGGAGTTTCTTTAACGGGTTCCGAGCGCTCTCCGCAAATATCGCTGTGGAACTTCCCGAAGCACCTCATGGTGGGACCCTCTATAGAGTCCTATTTCTTGCGGCGATTTTACTGTTTCTTACCACGTTTTTCCTCAACACCTTGGCGGAAATTCTCCGACAAAGACTAAGGAGGAAGTATAGTCAGTCTGATGCCTAAAAAATTATGGAAAGCGGGCGATGCCTATGTTTGGATGTCAGGGCTTGCCCTGATGATAACCCTTGTGATGATAGGGGGTCTCCTTTACCTCATAGCGACCAAGGGGTTGGGCTCAATGTGGCCTGCCGATATGGGACGTTATGTGCTTAATGATGGTTCTGTTTACTTGGGTCAACTTCGTGCGCGCGAGTCTGTCCGAGACATAGATGGGCTGAGCGATTCGGAGTTTCGGATAAAACTCAAGATTGGAAACAGAGATCTTTACGGGCTTGACTTTAAGTGGATTGATGAGGCGGACTTGATGTCTGTGGATTATCCTAGCGAGGGGGTGATTCTTGAGAGAAGAGAGTGGGGGAACTACCATGGCTATATAAAGGAAATACGCAACGAGGGAGGAGTAGTCCCGGGCAATTCTCCTAATGCCTTCGCCTTGTTTGAAGAACTTATAGACAATGCCAACCGTATCCACGAAGAGATACTTAAAATAGAGAAAGGGGTTATCGGGGATATCAATCATGGCATTGAAAAACAACGTCTCAAACTAAAGGGGCTTGCGATGAGGGGGGAAGACTCAGACCCTGAGAAAACTGCTCCTTATTTGCGCAAAATAGAGCAGTACGAGGCTGAATACCAAAAAGTTGAAGCCAAACTTGAAAATCTCTACAAGGAGATTAACAGAAACCAAGTTGTGATGCTTTCCCCCAGTGGGGATGAAAAAGTTATAGAGCTTGGGAAAATCGTGATGGCCTTTCGACCCAACGATCTGACTGTTGCGGGGAAAATCGGTTTTTATGTTAAAAAGTTTTGGGGATTTATCTCAGATGATCCGAGGGAAGCGAACACCGAAGGAGGAATTTTCCCTGCCATTTTTGGCACCGTGCTTATGGTTCTTATTATGAGCATAGTGGTAATGCCCTTTGGAGTGATAGCGGCTCTTTATCTAAGGGAATACGCGAAGCAGGGAGTCATGGTCAGAATTGTGAGGATATGCGTGAATAACCTTGCAGGTGTTCCATCAATAGTATTTGGAGTTTTTGGCGTAGGATTTTTCCTCTATGGTGTAGGCGGAATAATAGATGCGGTGTTTTTCAAGGAATCTCTTCCCAATCCCACGTTTGGTACCGGCGGTATATTGTGGGCCTCACTCACTCTTGCTCTTTTGACAGTGCCTGTAGTGATAGTAGCCACAGAAGAGGGGCTTGCCTCAGTACCTAGAAACATAAGAGAAGGGTCTTTGGCGCTTGGAGCGACTAAATTTGAGACTACATGGAAAGTGGTTATTCCTAGCGCTCTTCCGGCTATTTTGACGGGGCTGATACTGGCCATAGCAAGAGCCACGGGAGAAGTCGCGCCCCTTATGATAACGGGGGTGGTGAAGTTAGCCCCAGATCTTCCAATTGATGGGAGATTCCCATTTCTTCACCTAGAGAGGAAATTCATGCATCTTGGGTTTCACATATACGATCTGGGATTTCAGTCTCCCAATGCGGAAGCTGCGAAACCAATGGTTTTTATGACAGCTTTTCTACTTATAATGATAGTGATTATTCTTAATATAACTGCGATAATAATAAGAAATAGACTTAGGAAAAAATATGCGACTTCTGCTGTATAGCGTAGTGGTGTCAAATACAGGGAGGATATTTCGGTGGTGTCTGAAGTGATGAGAGAGGAGGAAATTAAAACTCCGGTTACGGACAAAAGTTTTACAACTGTTGATATGAATGCTTCGGAGGAAGTTATGCATGTGCCCGATCCAGTTGTCAGAGTTAGAGATTTAGACCTGTTTTATGGTCAGAAACAAGCCCTCTGCTCTATCAATATGAATATTCCTAGAAAGAGGGTTACGGCATTCATAGGCCCATCTGGATGTGGCAAATCAACTTTGCTTAGATGTTTTAACCGATTAAACGATCTGGTGGATGGTTGTCGGGTTGAAGGTGAGATAGGAATTAATGGGGAAAGTATATTTTCTCCAGATGTTGATATTACTGATCTGAGAAAAAGAGTAGGCATGGTCTTTCAGAAATCAAACCCGTTTCCCAAGTCCATTTACGAAAATGTCGCTTATGGAGCGAGAATAGCTGGTATCAACAAGAAAGCTGTTCTTGATGATATAGTAGAGAAAAATCTCAAACGCGCGGCGCTTTGGGAAGAGGTAAACGACAGACTTAACGACAGCGCCATGGGGCTTTCTGGTGGACAACAGCAGAGACTTTGCATCGCAAGAGCAGTTGCGGTGGAACCGGATGTTTTGCTTATGGATGAGCCCTGTTCCGCTCTTGACCCGATCGCCACGGCGAAAATAGAAGATCTTATAACTGAACTTAAAAGCAAATTCACTATAGTCATAGTAACTCATAACATGCAACAAGCTTCTAGGGTTTCTGACTACACAGCTTTTATGTATATGGGAAACATAGTGGAATTTAACACTACGGAAAAAATATTTCTTAATCCGGCTAAAAAACATACAGAAGATTATGTTTCTGGGAAATTCGGCTGATGTCTTAGCCGTTGAGGGAATTTGCAATGATCAGATTTGAAGAAGAGATGGCGCTTCTAAATAAGAAGTTACTTGAAATGGTTTCTCTTGTTGAGACAAACATAGCTAAAAGCGTGAAATCTTTGCGCGACGGCAATATGATTCTTGCCCAAGAAGTCATTAGCGCAGATGAGCGGGTAAACGGCATGGAGATTGAAATAGACAATCTCTGTATAAAGATACTGGCGCTTTATCAGCCAGAAGCTCAGGACCTTCGTACGGTGACGATGGTCATGAAGGTGAATAACGATCTTGAGCGGATAGGAGACCATGCTACTAGCATTTCAAGAATGGCGCTTTTCATGGCGGATTATCTGCCAATAAAACCTCTTGTGGATATTCCCAAAATGGCTGATAAAGCTATGGAAATGCTCCGCGAGAGCATAGATTCCTTTATAAGAAAGGATTCAGACCTCGCAATAGCCGTGTGTGAAAAAGATGACGAGGTTGACAACTACGAGCCACAGATAGTAAGAGAACTTATAACTTTTATAATTTCGGACCCATCTACTCTTAACAGGGCGCTTCGTTATATATACGTCGCAAGACACCTTGAAAGAGTTGCCGACCTTGCTACAAACATAGCGGAAAACGCCTACTACATAGCTACTGGAAAGGTGATCAAACACAAACACACTTCTGAGATGAACTAGCAAAAAAGTTCCGTTGCGGTGAAAAACTAAGTGTTTCACTATACTCAAATTCAATCTCTCAACGGTTTTCTACAGGGGTTTGGCGTAGAACCTCTCTAATATTCTTTCTTTGGGGGATTTTGTGGGGTTATAGGAGACTCTCGCTATATTCACGAATTTAAGAAATTGTTTGTCACGTATAAGGGCATGTCGTCTTTTATATTACGCCTATCAACTGAGAGAGTTATTTGTTTTCAGTGCAAACAAGTTTTTTGAGTACAAACAATTTTCTCTTTTTATACTTTTTGGCGGTAGCCGATTTTTTAATCGGAACTTCACGGTCATTTTTTCTTGATTTTGCTATATAACCACTTGATTTAATTATTCTTTCCCTCTTATTTGAAGGCAAATACTTTTAGCTTTGTTTACATGTATTATAATTTTTATTCTTGACTGTATTTCATATCTGTATTAGTATAATAGCAAACTTTAAGTTTACATGTATATATCTCTATGAAACTCCGTATTGATCGTATCCCAAATCGTAACAGTCCTCCCGCTATACTCATTCGCACCTCCCGCCGCGAAGGCGGCAAAATCCGACACCGAACTCTCGCTAACCTCTCTCGCCTCCCCAAAGACCTCATCGCCTGCATAGAAACCTGTATCAAAGGTGGCGTGACCTTCTCTTCACGTAAAGATGCAGTCACCATCAAACGTTCCTTGTCCTTCGGACATGTTTTTGCCATTCTCCAGACTTGTCGCCACCTCGGTCTGGACCGACTGCTGTTCAGCACACCTTGCCGTCAGCGTGATCTGGCTCTAGCAGCTATCATCACCAGAATTATCTCCCCTGAATCCAAACTTGCTACAGCCCGTGGTCTCAGCCCTGCCACAGCCGACAGTTGTCTTGGACCTCTGCTGGGTCTTGAAGAGGTCAAGGGTAATGAGATGTTGGATATGCTTGATTGGCTACTGAAGCGTCAACCATATATAGAACGTAGACTAGCCAAACAACATCTCACCGGAGCCACGATGGTTTTGTACGATGTTTCTTCCAGTTACTTAGAAGGTCGTCATTGTGAATTAGGCGCTTTTGGTTATAACCGAGACAAGAAAAAGGGTAAGCGACAGATTGTCTATGGCCTTATGTGCACACCGAACGGCTGTCCCATTGCGATAGAAGTGTTTCGGGGTAATATGTCTGATCCGGCAACTGTCTCCCATCATGTAGAAAAGGTTCGTTCTCGCATCGGTATTCATGACATTGCGCTGGTAGGTGACCGAGGTATGTTTACCAGCGCGCGGATTAAAGAGGACATCAAGCCGGTGGGACTGGATTGGATATCGGCATTGAAGTCCTCGGACCTAGTCAAACTAGTGCGGTCGTCTAAAACAAAAACTGGTTCTCATGCCTCAGAGTCAGATACAGCTTTATCTATTGAGATTATGACACCGGACTCAATGGTAGAAGTGACTCATCCAGATTATCCCCATGAGAGGTTCATCGTCTGTCTTGACCCACGCTTGAGAGAACAACGACGGCGAAAACGGGAGGAGTTGTTACAGGAAACAGAAGGATTGTTGGAAGACATTGCGACCTCGGTTCGTGCCAAGTGCCTACAGGGAGCAGACAACATTGGTCGGCGAGTAGGTCGGGAGGCGAACCGTAAGAAGGTGGAAAAGCATTTCAAAATCCGAATCACGGACCACGATTTCACGTGGCAACGTAGGCAAGACCGGATCAATTCCGAGGCGCGGCTAGACGGTCTGTATGCGATTCGGACTAGTTTACCAGCATCCACCCTGGGGTCTACCGAGACTGTAATGGCCTACAAACGACTGAGTAGGGTGGAACGCGCCTTTCGCACGACCAAGAACCGCCTTGGTATCCGTCCCATTTTTGTGTACGAAGAAGATCATGTTCGAGCGCATATATTTTTGTGTATGTTGGCCTATTATGTTGAGTGGCATATGAGAGGGAAATTGGCGCCGTTACTGTTTGAAGACGATGACCCCGAAGAAACTGATGCCGAGCGTCAGTCTCCGGTAGCGCCTGCCAAGGTATCGAACCGAGCGGAGAAAAAGGCGAATACAAAGCAGACAGCAGACGGATACCCAGTGCACAGTTTTGCGACGTTGATCAAGGATCTGTCCACAATGGATGTCAATCGTGTACGACTGCCGATGGAAGAAGTGTATATTCCTGTGTTGACGGATCCGACTTCGCTCCAGTCGCGAGTTTTTAAGTTACTGAACATTGATGTTAAGGAGAGTGTTTACAGTAAACTGAAATTCTAAATCACGGTTTTTATCTCGTAACCGCTTGAAAATAAAGACTTTCAGGCACAAATCCTTATAAATACCGCCGTGAAGTTCCGTTTAATGGGGGTGTCATGAAACAACTTCACTTTTTTTCAAATTTCCAAAATGCTGATGTAGTGCCCTTAGAAGCATTCGTCTCGACATATCCAAAACCGTAGATTATAATACTTTTATGTTCGTTAGAAGAAAAAAACTTGATGAGAACCGCACTAAAATCCAAGTCGTCAAATCTGTCCGAGATGGCAAAAAAGTACGTCAGCGCGTTATACGCCATGTTGGTACTGCAACCAGTGAGGTACAGGCTAAGCAACTTGAATACCTTGCACGAATAATCATTGAGGAGATTGAACAGGAAAAAAGCGGACAGACGGCCCTGTTCTCACCGACAGAATTCGCCGGTCTGCTTGATCAGTCCCAACGAGCTAGACAGGACCCTAATCCATTAGGGATTGATTTAGCGGACTGTCGTGAGGAGTCTCGCGTTTCTGTTGGAATCCGCGAGGCTTTCGGCACACTCTACAGTTACTTTGGCTGGGATCGTCTATTTGGTTCCCGCCGTATGAGCGCCAACCGCATTATTAAGGAGTTAGTACTTGCCCGGCTTGCCCAACCACTTTCAAGGCGGTCTATGGTACGAGAACTTGACTACGATGGCGAGTTGTCTCTGAATCTAGATTACGTCTATCGTAGCATGGACTTGATCGACGATGCGCAGATAGAAGCGATTTGCCAGCGGTCGCTGGATGTTGCGAAAAAACTTTTTCCAGAACCTGTTACGGCTATTTTTTACTATACAACGAGTTTATATTTTGAGAGTGAGAAAGACGACGGATTAAAACTTAAGGGATACAGCGGGGGTGGCAAATCTCACCGGGCCCAATTTCTGTTCGCTCTTCTGATGACTCCAGAGGGGATACCAATTGATTATGAATTATTCCCTAGGGACAAATATGAAGGTGACGCCCTTATAACAGCCCTTGAATCTCTGGAGAGACGTCATGTCGGGGTTGATTTAACGGTGGTGGCAGACGCCAAAGCGATTAACAAGGAGAACGAAGTGGCATTGCGCAAGCGAGGTATACCTTACATTCTCAGTACTTGTTTGAAGTCTCGCCCAGCGAAACAGAAGGAAAAAATATTTGATCCAGATGGTTATAGTGCATGGGGTCGGGATGAGTATTCCGGCTCAATTAGTCGCATCCAACGCATCAAAGATGGTGAGAGCAAGTTGATTGTCACCTATTCCCCCCGACGAGCTCGCAACCGAACTCGTGGAATAGAAAAATTGCAAACTCACCCAGAAAAGAACCGACAACCAGACTCGTACAGCAATCAAGGTTGCGCTCGGTTTCTAGATCTCCCCGGTGGTCAGGTCAGTCTAAATGAGGACAAGATTGCGGATGTGGTCAGATGGGGCGGGTTGCAGGGGATTGTGGCGTGGGGCTGCGATGATGCAGACCCGTGTGACTTGATTATTCAGTACCGGAAATTATCAGAAATCAAAGACTATTTTCGAACCAATAAACATGACCTGAGCATCCGACCAATCTTTCATTGGAAGGAGCATCGGGTGCGGGCGCATATAGCCATCTGCTATATGGCTTTTTGCTGTCTGCAGCATTTACGTCACCGATTGGCGATTCAAGGTTATCGAATGAGTCCTGAACGTATCCGTCGTGCACTGAATGAGTTACAGATTAGCATTCTGTACGAAAAGTCTGGACCGAGGAAGGTCGGTCTTCCCAGTTCGGCATCGGCCGATGCGAAGCAGATTTACCGCACACTTAGGCTTAACTGGAATCTGAACCCATTTACCTATACACCACCGAGGAAGGCAAAGTGGATACCTTGTTAATTACTCCAATTACGCATTTGGTGTACAAACCCTCATATCTAGAGACCTCTTTGAGGTCGGTATTTTGTAATATCAATTTTTGAGAGAAAAAGAAGACAATAGGTAATCATATGTGAGGCATTTGCGCTGTCCAAAAGATGTATGTATATCAAGGGTTTTTAGAAGGGGTAAAAAACTTTTTACCCCAAAAATACCCCAAAAAAGCCCTAAAATCGGCTAATGTAAGCCAAAAACCACAAATTTCACCCCACACAAACCAGTTGCCGATTTCTCCCTGAAAAACTTGGGGAAAATATAAATAACTTGCTGATATTACTTGCTTTACATTCTATATCAGTTATCATTATTTCTAATATTCATACATTATCTCTCTAAGGAGCAAACAGTTGCTACAAAAAAAGTATTTACCATTCTCTTGGGAACAAATTGATGAGATTTCAGACCTCAACCGTCTTCAGTTGGTTTTGGATGCTTTGCCTGATGAAAATATCATTAGAGCTTTGAAAGCTATGCGCAAGAACGGGCGTAATGAGTATCCGGTAGAAGCAATGTGGAGGGCTACCATTGCTGGCGTAGTGTTTCAGCACGAATCCATAGAATCACTGATACGGGAACTGAACCGTAATTCTGGACTACTTAAGAGATGTGGATTCTGTCCCATTCCCATACAACATATTGATAAGTACAGTCTTGAGCAGGATGAAGACGGCGGGAGACCTAAAGTTGTGGTTAAACAATTTCCTATCTATAGTACGGCGCCTAGCAGTCACAATTTCTCTCGGTTTCTATCAAACGTAGCGAAGTTGGAGCAACGCGATGGTCTGATTTCGAAAATGATGGATAGAATGGGAGGAGAGTTGAGAGAATCGCTTCCGGATTTTGGGAAGCATCTAGGATATGACGGTAAGTCTATAGAGAGTAATTCCACAGGGAGAAAGAGCAATAAGACAGGAGAGACATCCGATCCTGATGCGGACTGGGGAGTACATACTACGTCTGGGTTTAACTCTGCTACAGGCAAGGCATGGAAAAGCGTAAAGAGATGGTTTGGTTATAAGTTGCATGTAATTGCCGATACCAAGTATGAGATACCGGTTGCGATGAGTCTTACAAAGGCATCTGTATCAGAATATAAGGAGTTGAATCGGATGATAGACAAGTTGTTTGCGCAGAACCCTGAGTTGGTGGAGCGATGCGAATATTTCAGCGCAGACAAGGGTCTTGACAGTGGGTCATTGAAGAAGAAGTTTTGGAATGAATATGGAACTGACCCTATAATTGGCATCCGAGAGATGTGGAGGGTGGAGTTGGAGAATCAGAACTATATTGCTGGGCAAAAGATCATGAGGCCTTTGAGAGAAGATATTAACAACATATTTTACACAGAGAAGAGTGAGGTTTGGTGTCGTTGTCCTATAACCAAGGTAGAAAGTAAGTTGGTGGGTTGGGGATATGAAGAGGAGCGAGGTACTTTGAAGTTTCGTTGTCCAGCGGCAGTGCATAACCTGAATTGCGTAGGCAGGGAGAAGTGTCACAAAAATGCGGGTCGTAAGAACAGTGAATATGGCTTATCCATACGCATTCCTTTGGAGAAGGACCCTCGTATTTTTACTCCGACTCCGTATGGTTCAGTAACTTGAGAGCGGGAGTATAAGCTTAGGAATTCTATAGAACGTATAAACTCAAGGGTTGACAATAGTTTTAAGTTAGAGAGGCATTTTATCAGAGGCAAGGCTAAAATGACTGCTCGTACAGGCTTAGCGTTGAGTGTGATGATGGCGCTAGCCATTGGACACATAAAGGCTGGAAGGGCTGATAAGATGAGGTCACTTGTTTCTGGGTGTGCTCCTCGGGCTGGATAGGGTTTTTCTCCGAATACTACAGATAATTTGACCAGGGAAATTTAGCGGTAGTGGCCGTGAATGTATAGTTGCGTCTAAAGGCTGATAATTGGTTGAAAATCAGCGTCATGTCCTGCGAAAATCAAGGAATCTGACCGTCAGATTGTTCAAATACGAATCAGTACGAACTGAGACAGTGCTGAAGATGCCTTCATACGTCCTCATTACGTCTAAAACCACTCTCAAAAACCTTACAGCGCAAATGCCTCTAAGTCAATGTTGTTTTTGGTCATCCTCAGGGAAAAAGCCTCAAAAATCGTTGTAGCGTACCTACCTCAAGTTAACAACAAATTCATCATCTACAAAAGAAATAAACCCGTAGCGATTCCACAATCATCAAAGGAAATCAGCATTAAGCATCACTACGGCACAAATGTCTCCTTTCTCGCTAGTCCTTGACTTTGTAAGGGGGGGGGGGGGTAAACTCAAGACTGACTTAAGAATGAGGGTTTTATAACAAGGTTTTGCCAGATAAATGGCCATTTATAAATGGAACAACTTATAAGGGAGGTTGTAATATGAAGTTACACAATTTATTAGTGATGTTGTTACTGCTCACTGGAGCAGTTTTGTTTGTTGCCTGTGAAGGGGAACGAGGGCCGGCGGGGAAGGACGGAGCACAAGGGCCTCAGGGAGAGAGAGGGCCCGCGGGGAAAGATGGAAAGGACGGAGCGCCTGGGCCTGCGGGAGCAGATGGTAGATCTGGGACTGATGCCTCTTATGACGCAAGATGCGATGTTAGTAACGGGATAAAGGCATCTGGAGGCATTCCAAACATTTATGGGACTAATGATGACGATGTTATTTGCGTAGACTCAAATGGGAATAATGAGATCAGAGCTAAGGGCGGGGATGATATTGTTTACGCTGGCGGTGGTGATGACAAAATGCTAGGTGGAGATGGTGATGATACGATGTACGGTGAAGGGGGCAACGATCACTTTTTCATTTGGGAACAAGCAGGCACTAATAAATGGTTTGGTGGTGCCGGAAATGACATAATCTATTGTCGCCGAGAGAGTGACGCTTCAACTCTTACTTGGGATCCCGGCATCTATACTACGGCTGACGACAACAATGTTACTTCTAATATAACTTTGGATCTTTCTTCTGGGAGTTTTGATGGGGGGAATCTCTCAGATACTGGCACATTTACATTTGAAGGTATTGAGGATGTCGTTTGCGGTACAGGGGATGATATTATTACCGGAACCGACCAAGACAACTTTCTCTGGGGGATCGGAGGAGATGATACTATTAACGGAAAGGCGGGAGATGATACTATTCTCGGAGGGTCTGGGGCGAATACTCTTGACGGGGGTGCAGGCGATGATGTTATTGTCGGAGCAACAGGCACTTTAACCGGAGGCGCGGGAGCCGACACTTTTCTTTTCAGTCATAACACCTCCGCAGGGTTTCCTGTTATTAAGGATTTTGACTTGGCAGAAGATAAGATCTATCTCCGGTCCTTCCCAGCAAAATCTGGAAATAATAGAGATATCTCCGTTGCCAACGGTCGGATTTCGGTAGGTGGTCATCCTTATGTTGAGATACAGACGAATGATTTAGCAGACAACGATAAAGCTACGAAAATAAAAGACGACCCAACAAAACTTAAGTTTGTATCCAGCACCTGGAAAGTAGAACCAAGTAGAAGGTATGTTTTTACAGACGACTAAATAATCTCGGTGCGGAGAATTGAAAGGCCCAGCAAGTTATCTGCTTGTTGGGCTTTTTTTTTGATATACTGACAACAACAAAACCAAGGAGGTAGTACGATGAGCAGAAAAGCCGACAGGATGCAAGGGAATCTCTGATCAACTATCCAAAATTGAACAAAAACTCCATTTTCCCATTATGACACCAAAATTGGGGTGAATTATACCCATCTATTCGCTGTTTCTTGTCCAAATTCTGCCATTCGGCAAAATCCAGACGCACCTGTCCTACGCAGACAGCATCTTTTGGCAAGTTAACAGGTTCGTGAATGCCGAGAGTACAAACAATCGGTTGGCGTTTTTCTCCAGACCTCGATACCTCACCTTGTCATAGCCAAACTGACGTTTGATAGTTCTGAATGAATGCTCCACTTTTGCGCGGATGCTGGCCTTGGTCTTTTCAAGAAATCGCTCCTCAGCATTCATCGCCTTGCGCCTACCCGGACGTTCAGCTATTTCCCATTTGATCTCCTTGTCCTTGAGTTCTTCACGCTTCTCAACACCCAGATAACCCGCATCACCGTAGCAAGTCACTTCCTTGCCATATAACAGGCGCTCCGTCTGGGTGATGTCATGCACGTTGGCAGCAGTGGTCTCCATGCTGTGAATAACACCCAAGGTCTCATCCACACCAATGTGCATCTTCATCCCAAAATACCATTGGTTGCCTTTCTTGGTCTGGTGCATCTCCGGATCACGCTTGCCCTCTTTGTTCTTGGTTGAGGTCGGCGCTGAGATAATAGTCGCATCTACTATTGTACCTTCTCGCAAAAGCAGACCTTTACGTTGCAGGTGATGATTCACTTCTTTGAGGATCATCTGGCCCAACTGATGTTTCTCCAGAAGATGACGGAAGTTCAAAATAGTGGTTTCATCCGGTATTGGCCCGGTCAGGCTCAGCCCAGCAAAACGGCGCATGGACTCAATCTCGTACAGCGTTTCTTCCATCGCCGGGTCGCTCAGGTTGTAGAACAACTGCATGCAGTGAACCCGTAGCATCTTTGACAGAGGATAGGGTCTACGACCTTTCCCGGGCTTCGGATAGTATTTGACAATTTTGTTCTCTAGCTGTTTCCAAGGAATCAATTTATCCATCTGCTCAAGAAACTTCTCACGACGTGTTTTAAGCTTTTTGTAGGGATATTCTGCTACGGAGAAACTTATCTGGTTCATGGAGCCACCTCATAAAGTGAGTTTTCGATACTATAGCATATTTAAGGAACTTATTCAGATATTCCCAAGATCTAATTGACTGGCATGAGCAACAGGTGGTCGCCTACGAAGGCCGTATCAAAGAAAACGAAGAGTGGATCCTAAAACTGCAAAGCGCTGTGGAGGAATACCGTAACTTTATAGAGAAAAAGCAGATTGAGACCCTGAAAACCTTCCTGGCCTTTGGGCCTGAGTATATGAAGAAGTTAGTCCAGATATTTCGCGGGGGCTGAATTGAAAGGTCCACGGTGTTGCCACTGCAGGCCCGTGGATGACCAAGCAACCTAACCGTCAGGCGATTGCTTGTGGCCCGCGGAGGTGACCACGGGCTTCAATCCAAAATCCGCCCCTATTCAGCCCGGAAATCTCACCAAGTTGGTGATTGTGTTTGATTTTAGATATTCTTGAGCATGCAGGTTGGGTTTTGGCTAGATGACCTCCCCAACACGCTTTTTATACCACACAATGATACTCAATAGGTCAGAAAAAACCGTTTTTGACGCAGTGCAAAAGGATAAAAAGCGAGTCCAGACGTACCTACCCCTTAAGCCTTAACCCAAGTTTAACATGTCCAAAAAATAAATGTTAGATATCAGCTGGTTAGATGCCATAAAAAATTGGTGTGGCACTACATTTTGTTACGGGAACTATTTTCTGCGAAGTGGAATCAACCCCCAGTGTATCTAGAATTTCCTGTTGCTATATCTAAGGTTGGGTAGACACATGCACATGTAGCGTTTTCCCATCTGAGTGACACATATAGAAATATTATTACATCGTAGGCCATATGTCAACAGGCAAAAAAGATTAGTATGGCACTACATTTACCTTTTAAAATTATAAATAACGATATATCAGTGGGATACGGGCCTCCCTCATAGGAAAAAAGGCCTAAATTAGCCGAATTTTAGTGGGTTTTGGATAAACTTGGGTTAATTGGCTTTCTTTTCAAACCTTGATTTAATCCGATTTCTCTTTGTCTTAAGACAAAGAGTAGCAGGTCTTTGTCTTTCGTAACGACTTAAGCACACGAGTAAACAAATCCTGCATAGGATGGACGGAGGAAAAAGCTATCCGTATCCTGCGCACTGTCACCGTTATCCGTCCAGCAATCTTGAGTAACTCAGTGCGAATCGTTTTATAACACGCATTGGACAATTCCGTGCGCTTGAGTCCAAATAGACGCAGAATCTCCAGCAACACTCCTGCAAAGGCCGAAAGATATATTCTTAACTGATTAGCGCGCATCTCCGTCGACGAGGTTCTATCAGCAAACAAATCCAATTGCTGCCGTTTAATCTGATTCTCCATTTCCCCACGAGCGCAGTACACTTCTTCGTACAACTTTTGCGCTCTTACTTCCTTGCGGTCTAAGTTGGTTACCACGAAACGAGAGTTCTTCCCACGCCTGCCAGGTAGCCATTCCGCCTTGCATACCACACGTCGCTTCTGACTCCAACTACTGAGCGTCTGATAGTCGAACTCACAAAAACGTCGTGACGCCTTGCCTGTTGTTATACACCGTCCTCGTGATTTTTGTAGAGACTTCTTTACCTTCTCATTCTCTTCCAAACGTTGATTGCCTGATAAACCCAACACGTAGTAAAGCTCGTCTGCCTCACACCAACTCATCAACGCATCTCTACAGAAACCTCCGTCACCACGTATTATTATCCTCACATCAGACCAACGAGAACGTATTCGCTTCACTATCCGAGACAATTCTTCCACCGAACCAGTAGCCGCATCAGTGTTTGCGGGACGTAACCGACAATTCAGAACATGGTTCTTGTAAGTGACATATTGAATCAAGTAACAGTAGCAATCATAATAGCCGTGAAAAAATCTACCTTCCTGCTCACCATGCAACTCGGTGTCGGTAGTATCTATATCCAACACGATATGCTTGGGCTTGTTGCCACTAAGTTCTATTATCTCCATATTGATGTCCAACAGTAAGTTATCCATCTTATCTGGGTCTGCTACAATGCGTTGATAACGATCAGTTTGCGCTTTATCCGGTTTACCAAGTTCCAGACGATTCAGCGTACTAGGGCTGGCAAGAGCATGTCCGTGATCTCGCTTGCGCGCTCGCTTCTCTCCTGTAGGGTCATCGCAACCACAGGCAAGCGCCAACGCGGCATCATCGCGAAGCGTGTCGTGGTTGTTAACGTCTTCATAACCCATGGCCAAACCCATTATTCGTTGTGCCAATAGGGTTTCGACACTGTGCTCAGTCCGCTTAGGATCACGATAGTCAACAAAACATTCGGCTAACCGTGATGTTATATTGAAGAGTTTATTAGCTTCACGCATTAGCAGAGCACCTCCATCGGAAGTCAGTCGACCGCCGTCAAATTCACCTATGACAGAACGACGATTTTGGTTTGAAAATACCAATTGGTCTTTAGAACAGTTTGTATTCATGGAAAGTAAGCGTTCGTTCAAGGGGTGTTTGCTTGATTAATCGTTCGTTAATCCCGTCTTAAATATTTTTTTTTGCATTTAGGCTGGTCACATTTTAATTGATCGGTTATCATCGATCATATGATTGTTCACGACAAAGAGATCGGGGTTGTCAGGTTATTGGATAAAGAGGACGCTGGATGCATCAATTGCATGCCGACTACGTCGGGATGCGCTTCGTTAGACTGTAAGTTTTCGTACGAAGAGTTGCTAGCGGCTTATCGGGAGTTAAAACATAAGCATCAGGAGTTAGAACATGAATTGACGCGGGAACGATCACAGTCGGGGAATTATAAATCCTGTTGGGAAAAAGCGCGTACTCAGTTGGCCGCGAAAAAAGAAGAAGTAAAGCGTATCAGTCGTGTGGCGAAAAGTGCTTTATCGTTGGACAAAGAAGTACAACGACTTAGAGCATTGCTAGACGAGGTTGGTGTAGATAGACGCAAGCGTAGCACGATTGTGTCGTTGCGGATGGAGAATGGTAGTCTGAAAGATGAGAATGGCAACCTGAAGGATGAGAATATAGAGCTGAAGGATGAGAATGCAGAGATGAAGAAGCAGGTCAAGAACCTGCTTTCTAACCGTAAGGTTCTGTCCAATTCGTTGTACGGAAGGCGTAGTGAGAAGCAGAAGAGGCCACCTTCGGGGCGACGACGAGGACAACAGCCCGGGGCGCCCGGTCATGGTCGTACAGCCCGACCAGATATTGAGGTGGTAGAAGAGTCGTGGCATCCGTCCGATGATGAACTTACCTGTTCCAGTTGTGGAAAGCGGTATGTTGCCAATGGGAAGCGGAGTTCGGAGATGTATGAGATCAAGGTCAAGGCGCACAAGCGCAAGATCAACAAATCCCGTCATCGTAGGGCATGCGACTGTGAGTCATCTCCGCTCTATGTGACGGCGCCGGCACCGGTGCGGCTGTTTAAGGGTACGCAATATGGGATCAGTGTCTGGGCTCTATTGACATACGAGCGTTACCGTAATCTGAGGCCCTACCGCCTTATAGAGAGATGTTTTAGCGACCACGGGTTTAAGATTTCGGCAGGGACTCTAGCGGACAGCGCAAAGCGCCTGCTGCCTCTGTTCGAGCCTCTCTATGACGCGATTCTCGCCCATCAAAACGAAGATAGATTGCGTCATGCAGACGAGACTAGTTGGCGTATTCAGTCACTGAGAGAAATGGGAGGTTCTCAACGCGCTTGGCTGTGGGCATCTGTGAGCAAAGACTCGGTCTTATACAAGATAGACCGTTCGCGTAGTTCTGAGGTTGCGAAGGTCCTATTCGTGGACAGCGTTGATTGTGTTTTCCTGGTCTGCGACCGCTACGGCTCCTATAAGAAGATGGTTCGGGATTTCCTCAAAGAATTCAATAAGAAAGTGATACTGTGTTTTTGTTGAGCGCATATGCGAAGAGATTTTATAAAATGCGCTGCAGAAGACGAGCAACTTGAGCAATGGAGAGAACAATGGATAAAACGCATTGCAGAGATGTATGAGTTAAACAAACAGCGTTGTGATCACTACGTCTCAGGTAATACTCCAAAGTTTGAACGAGCGCAGGCAAAGCTGAAAGAAGCGTGCGACGCAGTGTTCGCCAAAGCCGAGAGTGAATTGTCCGAGTTAGCGGAAGATGCGGATGAGTGGAAGCCACTTAAGTCGCTTATCAATCATCGTCAGGGGCTGAGCGTGTTCGTTGAACATCCCCAAGTTCCCATGGATAACAATATTGCGGAGAGCGCGCTACGAGGCCCTGCCCTCGCCCGTAAAATAAGTTTTGGATCTGACAGTGAAGAGGGAGCAAGGACATCAGCCATTCTATACATGGTGCTGGGTACGCTCTCAAAGAATGGTATTGACATTCTTAGTTGGCTAAAGGGGTGGTTGACTGCCTGCGCGGAAGATGGCAGGAGTCCCCCGGAAGATCTATCGCCTTGGTTGCCATGGTCAATGAGTGAGCAACGTTTGCGCGACTTTGGCGCCAAGAGATGAGCGACGAGGTTGAGTGCCGCTACTACGGGCGTGAGTTCACGGCTACGGAGATGAAACTGCTACGCGCTTTGATAGCCGGGCCCGAGCGGCTCAACCGGGCTGCTCTGTCCAGAGAGTTTTGCAGACGTATTGGGTGGTACAAGCCCGATGGCGGACTCAAGGATATGACGGCCAGAGTTACCATGCTATCCATGCATAGGGATGGCATCATCAAGTTACCGCCACCCACCCGAGTGTCGCCCCGAGCCAAGCCTATTGTCTTTGGAGCAGACACCGAACCGCCTATACTACCGGTTCCCGAGACTCTTGATGAAGTCCGTCCACTGCAGGTGCACACTGTTGTCAGTGGCACCAGGCAAGGCAAACTATGGAACGAGTTTGTAGCTCGTTATCACTACTTAGGTTATAAGACATTAGTCGGGGCTCAGATGCGCTACGCAGTGCGCGACCGCCACGGTTCGCCGCTGGCCATGCTAGGGTTCTCCACCGCCGCATGGAGACTTGCGCCGCGTGACACCTTCATAGGATGGACATCCGAGCAACGTGAAAAGAATTTACCGCTGGTTATCGACAACCCCCGGTTCCTGATTCTTCCATGGATACAGATACCGAATCTCGGGTCACACATACTCTCGGTAGTCTGTCGCCGCTTGCCCAAGGAGTGGAAGCAACGATACAACTTCACACCTGTGCTTATTGAGACGTTTGTACAAATTCCGACATATACAGGCACCGTATACCGTGCATCTGGATGGACACGCGTTGGAACTACACAGGGGCGTGGCCGCTACGATCGGTACAAACGATGCGATAAACCCAAAAAGGACATTTGGCTACGACCGCTTCACAGGAATTGGAGACAAATCCTCAACCGCTCAAACCCCCTATAAACACCCCTTGAACGAACGCTTACCATGGAAATCTCTCCTTTTTGGGTTATAAGGCTATTTAACCCATTGTGATAACTAGATTGTATCACAAAATACTGTCTAACTCAACTATTATTGGTGAGATATCTGGGTTAAGGGCAAGGAGGAACGATCTTGATTCTAACTTCATAGTTGGGGAAGTAAAGCACGCCCCCGCGGGGTTAACCGCGAGGCTCTGGACGAGGTGCGCGTGCAGGAAGGTGGATGATCACAATGTTCCTCCGGATAAGTCGCCCTTTGTCTTTATTGTTTCATCCTTATACTGTAGATAGTTAGTATTTGTCAGAAAAAGAGATAATACATTGTTTTTACTTAATTAATTAGGTGTTTTTTTATCCGAAGATTGAGGCGAAAAAGCCGTTTTTGGGCCATTTATGCACCAAATTGACCAATTTTAGCAATTCTTCGGGAGGAAAGTATAAAACAAGTACGCAATACACAACTAGAATTCGGCAAGATTCACATTGAAAACATTGAGTTGAACCTCAAATCTAGAGAAGATATTCCCATAAAAAGAGGGTTTTCTGGCGAATACTAGTTAAACGTATAGTGTAGGAAAGTATAACCCACCAAGAGGCATTTGCACTGTCCAAAATGTGTATGTATATCAAGGGTTTTTGGAAGAGGTAAAAAACTTTTTACCCAAAAAATACCCCAAAAAAGCCCTGAAATCGGCTAATGTAAGCCAAAACCCATAAATTTCACCCTACACTAAAATCGGTTGATATAACCTCTGTAAAAATTCTCCAAAAAACAAATAACTTGATTACATCATTTATTTTTAATGCCACTATAAAGGTGTCTTCATAGGTTGAAATTATAATTTGCTAGCAAAACCTTCTTCTCTCCTATAAGAGCAAGTCAATGTTGTTTCTGGTCATCCTTAGGGAAAAAGTCCCAAAAATCGTTGTAGTGTAACTACCTCAAATTAATAACAAAGTTATCATCTACAAAAGAAATAAACCCGTGGCGGTTCTACAATCATCAAAAGAAATCAGCATTAAGAATCACCACAGCGCAGATGCCTCATATGTAGGTTATCTTTGTTTTTATTTAAACTATGTGCAAATATAATAAACCCTGATTGCTCAAATAAAGAGAAGAAATCTAGGACTAAGGAGGATTGAGAGATGAGATTTTTATTTGTTTTGCCGGTGTTACTAATGATGTTTGTTGCCTTTACTTCTACTTCTTCGGTTGCACAGGCTAACGATGTAATGATCAAACTCAAGAAGGGGTCCGGTCTTACTTTTCAGACTGCGGATAAGAATTATAAACTCAAAATGAGGCTTAATAGTCAGTTCTTAACTAAATACGTTAATGAGGAAGGAGATGATAATGATGGTCTCGGTTTTAGCGTAAGAAGAATAGATTTATTTTGGATGGGCAACGTGTTTGCTCCTTGGATGAAATACAAGATTCAGTATGACTTAGCAAACAACGGGCAGTTATTAGATTTTTATCTTTTGTTTGCGAAAGACAAAAGACTCGCTCCGATTTTGGGTCAGTACAAAGTTCCCTTCAATAGAGAATTTCTTAATGCGACATCTACCCTTCAACTGGTAGATTATTCGATTCTAACCAACTACCTTGGTTTTCACCGGGATATAGGTGGTGGCGTATACGGTTTTCTTGGCGACGATGGTATGATTCGCTATGAACTAGGTGTCTTTCAAGGAGAGGGTTCAAACGTAAAAAATGACAATGATACAGATATGCTCTGGGTAGGTAGAATCCAGGCATCAGTCTTAGGTGGAAAAATTAACAATTTAAAAGAAAACTTTGCCAAAAAGCCAACCTTGACAATCGGCGCAGCGCTTGCTGGTATAAACGTTGAAGACGGTAACGATAAAAACATTGGAATTCCTAGAGGGGAAAGGAAAATTGAAAATGGTTCTGTGATTTCTTTTACCGCGGATGCAAGTTATATTGACCCTAGATTTAACCTTACTGGTGAGTACATTGGAAGGTGGATAAATCCTGATGGAGTTAGTATGGAAAAAACATATGATTATGGGTTTAGGGCTCAGGGTGGTTTTTTCCTTCTACCAAAAAAGATTGAAATTGCTACAAGGTATGCTCAAATCTTTTTTGATGACGATAAAAACGTTGTTGCAGGAAATGATCTAGACAACATTTGGGCGGTTACCCCAGGTATAAACTACTACATAAGTGGTGATCACAACTGGAAGTTACAGGTTGACTATACCTTTCAGAGAAAAGATAACCTTGATGGAACCGAAATTGACGAGAACATGATAAGAGCTCAGGTTCAGGCTCATTTTTAGGGCTATATTCCTAAAATAGTTCCTTCCTTTTCTTCGTTCAAAAACTTCTTGTGCCATCAATGACGCAAGAGGTTCTTATGGTAAAGTCAGAGATAATGTGGTTATACAAATATCCTTAAATTAAGATTTCGTTATTGGTTAGCGTTTAACCGTAAATGACTAGGGTAAAGATTTGTGGAATAACGAATAAAGCAGACGCGCTTTTTGCTGTGGCCACAGGGGCTTCTGCTTTGGGTTTTGTTTTCTACGAGAAAAGTTCTAGAAGCATTTCACCAACTGAAGCGAAAAGAATAATAGACATACTGCCCCCTTTTGTTACGAAAGTGGGAGTTTTTGTAAACGCAGAAAAACAGTTTCTCAAAGAGGCTAAAGCGGAAGCGGGTTTTGACATCTATCAGTTCCATGGAGAAGAGTCACCTGAGTTTTGTGAGGCGTTTGGGGAGAATTATATAAAAGCGATAAGAGTAAAAAATACAGAAAGTCTTGACTCACTTGATCTTTACAATACGCAATTTTTTCTTTTTGATACTTGGACTTCTTCAGCCTATGGAGGTACCGGGAAGAGTTTTTCTTGGGAGATTCTAGCCACAGAGAAAATCCGTGACAGATTTGTTATATTATCAGGTGGGTTGTATCCAGAAAACGTTGCTCAAGCCATTCAGGCAGTGAGACCTTATGCGGTTGATGTGAGTTCTGGAGTTGAAAGTTCTCTTGGAATAAAGAGTCATTCCAAAATTATACAGTTTATAGAGGAGGTAGAAGGTGGCTCAGACAAACCCTGAATATGGTTATCCAGACGCTAAAGGCCATTTCGGTGATTTCGGAGGTCGTTATGTTTCTGAGACACTAATGCCAGCGCTTGAAGATCTTCAAAGAGCTTACGAGGAAGCCTCTTCAGATAACTCCTTTCAAAAAGAAATTGACTATTACCTATACGAATATGTTGGGAGGCCGACTCCACTTTACTACGCTCAGAGAATGACTGAAAGACTTGGGGGAGCAAAAATATACCTTAAAAGGGAGGACCTTGCCCATACAGGTGCTCACAAGATTAACAATACTATAGGGCAGGCCATTCTGTGTGATAGAATGGGAAAAGAGAGAATCATAGCTGAGACAGGTGCTGGACAACACGGAGTTGCTACTGCCACCGTAGCGGCTCTTCTTGGTAAGCAGTGTGTCATATATATGGGGGAAGAGGACATTAGTCGTCAAGAACTGAATGTTTTTCGTATGAAACTTCTCGGTGCGGAAGTGGTTCCTGTAGTTTCTGGGACAAGAACATTGAAAGATGCTATGAACGAGGCTATGAGAGACTGGATTACCAATGTCAGAAGCACCTTCTATATAATAGGAAGCGTTGCTGGACCGCATCCATACCCTATGATGGTAAGGGACTTTCAATCTATCATAGGCAGAGAGGCAATGGAGCAAATACTTAGCCTTGAAGGTAAACTTCCCGATGTTCTTGTTGCGTGTGTTGGTGGAGGTTCAAACGCTATGGGGCTTTTCTTTCCATTTATTGAGCATTCTGATGTAAGAAAAATTGGAGTGGAAGCTGCTGGACACGGATTAAATACTAACCAGCACTCAGCTACCATAACAGCAGGGTCAGTAGGAGTTCTTCATGGTAGTAGGACTTACCTTCTACAAGACCAGAACGGTCAAATAAAAGGTGCTCATTCAATTGCTGCAGGTCTTGATTACCCGGGAGTAGGTCCAGAACATTCCTATTTTCAGGATAATGGCAAGGTAAAATATACTGCGGTTACAGACCAAGAGGCGCTTTCCGCATTCTCTTTCCTTTCAGAAGTTGAAGGAATAATTCCTGCGCTTGAAACCTCTCATGCTATCGCTTATGTTTGCAAAATTGCTCCAAGTATGCCACCTGATCAGATAGTTGTGATCTGTGTTTCAGGAAGGGGAGATAAGGATATACATACGGTCTCGGAGTGTGGCTAAATCTTTTTTAAGACGAGGGATTATATACGAAAGTAGTCAAACACAGCTCAAATTCCATCTGCTAAGCATCGTGTACTTTACTTTCATAACATTCAACTGTGGTGTTGGCTATGCCCCCCCCCCCCTCAGGATCATTCAGTTTTTGTGTTGAAGACTTTGGATTTGTAGTTTGGTAGTGGTTTTGGAGTGTTCGAATTGAGCCTTTTATTTTGCGACGCCGTACCATTCGTGGGAGCGAGGGTTGAGCGAACACAGCAATGAATTGATTCGGCAGTACTGGCCGAAGGGGGCGGACTTGAGTCGGTTAAAAGATGGAGAGGTACAGCAAGCAGAAGACTTGCTGAATAATTGTCCGCATAAAGTTCCGGGATTCTGTACGCCACAAGAAGTATTTGAGCAAGCGCTGGAAAACAGAGGGTGTTCGGTTCAAGAAGCGATTGTAAACGTGGTTAGTAAGATTCGGCGGATAAGAATCATGATGATTGTGGCGACGTGGTAAACGCATAGTGTAGGGGTCGTAAGTAAATGTTCTCCCTAGACCCAAGAAGAATAAAAGACTTTATCCAACTCTAGCCCAAATTTACTCAACGGACCAAGTGGCTACGCTATGGTCAAACGCTTGTCTTTGAATTGCTTTCTCGTGCAAGCGCAAGTAGAAAAAAACCAAGTAACACTACAAGATGAAATACGTCTGACAGAAAACTTGCTTGAACTTGTCTTTCACCTGAAATCGAACAACCTCCTGCTGCTGAACTAACATCTTCATTCGTAGGGTTGGCTGGCGCAACAGAGTTTGGTGTTTTCTCATCTGTTGACCCAGTACCTCCACCCGCAGGATTAGTTGGCGTAGCAGCCGGTGTTCCACCCGTTGACCTAGTACCCCCACCCGTAGGATTAGTTGGCGTAGCCGCTGGTGTTCCACCCGTTGACCTAGTACCCCCACCCGTAGGATTAGTTGGCGTAGCAGCCGGTGTTCCACCCGTTGACCCAGTACTTTCATTATCCTTGATTGTCCCCGTCGCAGTAGCTGTCCCCAGCGTAGCATGCGTTGGACTTGTTAACTTTATCACCACCGTCTCATCTACCTCATCTACATCATCCCCTCTCACAACTACCGTTATATCCTTCCTGGTAGTCCCTGCAGCAAAAGTCAACGTACCGGATGACAAAGCCGCATGGTCAGTTCCTGATGTCGCAGTTGATGTAGCGTCAACCGCATAACCTACCGTCACCTCTTTGCCACTTGCTACACTCAGAGTTACTGCAAATACCATGTTGGAATTACCAGAATCTCCTTCCGTCACTGCACCCGCTGGCGCCACAATAGATATGCTCGGCGGATTATCGTTGTCCTCTATCGTTCCTACAGCGGTACCATCAGAAATTGTCACGCCAGTAGACGGATCTGATAGCGTCACCGTGAATGTCTCATCAGTCTCATCTATACCGTCATCAGCCACTGTCACTGTTATTGTTGTTGTCGTCTGATTCGCAACTATACTCCCCGCAGTAGGTGTCGCAACCTCTGTGAAATCCGTACCGGCAGTCGCAGTGTTTCCCGTCTCCGCGGTTATCTTATACTTAAAAGTTAGTCCCGACGATGGCGCCGGGTCCGCTGTAACCGTAAACCCAAACGTCCCATCCTCCGCAGCGCTTACATCTCCTATGCTAAGCGTAATTGGCGTAACGGGGTCTGGCGCGCTACTCGCACCTAGTCTTACGAAAACATCTTGAGGATCAACCTTCTTATAAAACTTATCGCTACTTACAATGCTACCAAACTCTACTACATAAGTTTGCAGTCCTGTACTTTGATTGGTATCTGATGCCGTTACAGTCACCTCTTGGGTGTCGCTCCAGTCAGTAGGCGTAAATACAAGATTAGACGGCGAAATATTGATTTCACTCGAATCTCTACTTGTCAGAGGTATTGAAACGTTACTCATTGGTTCTGAGTCAAGCTTTACCGTGAAGGTCACCTCACCTCCAGTCCCTGCGGCAGGAGTAGATGTGGTTATTCCGGTTGGAGCGCAGGATGGAGGAAATGCGCTGTCTTTGATTTCCCATCCCATATCCTGCAACATACCAAGACTGAGGTTCATGTTGTCGGCATTAGTATGAAAGGGCGTCATAATATCTCCACTACTTTGAGATAGGTGTTTGATAGAGCCGCCACTAGAGAAATTTCTAGGTGCATAAAGCAAAGGTCTACCACTTGGATGTATACCAGATGATTTCAGTTCAGACATCTTCTGCGCCCAACTACATTGATTTGCGTTTTCAGACGTGCCATCCCAAGAAAGTTCCGTTCCAGAGGTAATGGCTTCCGCTCTTTCATCATCAGTGAGTTGGAGAAAAAACCCATCATCACTCTCTGAATATATCTGCTTCTGGTAGATAGTTTTCACTGGTGTCTGGTCAGAACTTGTAAGATAAAAGGACCCGTTCGCCTTCAGGCTAGAATGAAATCCTAACCCATGAAACACCTCATGTATTACAATTGTAACAAAATCAATAGAATTGGGTGGCGGGTTTCCGTCTAAACCATAATAAAAATTAACAGTTTCACTGAATTTTATACGCATATCCTTTGTTAAAAGTCCTTCACACGTTGATGGTGGCGGCAATGCGTCAATTGCTTCGGCAAGAGCACATGCATAAAAGATTCCACTTTTTTGGAGAAGAAAAGAGGAGGTTGAAGCAATGGGTGGTCGTTCGCCAGGCGAGTTGTTAAACGAAAAGAATTCGACCTCAACACTCACTGAGTCGTTTTTCGATGAGATCTTTTTTTCAATAATACTGAAGGCGTGTTCAAGAGCGTTTTTTCTAGCTTCCCCTAAAGTGGTTGCGTTGTTACCTCTGGCGGAGAAATATTGTTTTTCTTGACCGGAAAGAACGCTTGTGCTTTTAAATCCCTCTTCTAGATTGTCAACGTAAAAAGGCTTAATCGTGATAGAAAATCCGTAATGCGTGGGGAAAGACAGCAGGAATACTAAAGTGAGTACTATACATAGTAGTTTCATCTACCCCCCCCCCCTTCACGTAAAATTGAAATCTAGTGTCTTTTGCATAATGAAGCAACCTATCCGGTTAATTTAAATTACGTCTTCAAATCGGTTCCCCTTAGATTTTTCAATGTACATGCTCGTATTCGCATTGCAAATTCCTCTTTTTTCACACAACTGTGAGTTTGTTATACTACGTTATGTACGCTATGACTTAAACTATGAAGTACAACAATATACTTGTGATCTTGTTCTTGTGGCCACTGTATATGATCTTCGGTGGGAATATCTTGGTCCATCACCACACGGGTATTTGATAGGACATCAAGTGTTCCAGCAATTCAGCTAATGTCTGATGCTCTTATACGTTGTCTGCAAAGATATTGAAGAGGCGAGTAAAGTTACTAGTGTTTCGTCAAGTAATGATTTTTTGGGTAGATGTACTTCTTCATGGTTTCTTCTCCTTATATTGTGGAAAGACGGTTCAAGACACGGGGCTCTCGCCTTGAAACACATTGTATAGGAAATATTGCCATTGACACAACACTAGCGTCAAGTATCAGTTTCAAAGAGATTAGCAGATAGTCGGGAAGGTTATTCCTTCGAATGGTCGTGTTTCGCCTTTATCGTGCTATCTACACTTTCCTCAAAATAAGTATTGGTCAAATTGTAAAAAACAACTAAAACTGAAACTAAGGTTGAGTTACAACTCTGTCTCACTTGATGTTGTTTTCAAGATTGTTTTTTATTTCAGATTCAAGGAAATCAAGATTTGGTCGCTTTCGTATATAGTCCCCCGTGCTTGACAATGTGAATGTGTACGTATATAAAGAACACAAGGTTGGCGCAAGGTTTACTTTTTCTATCAGTTGGAAATTTTTGCATTTGTGGGTTCCATTCGACTTAAGTTGTCGGCTGAGATCATATGGGAAGAATAGAAGAAAAATTCTGTGAACTCCGGAAAAAAAACAGAGTTGCTCTTATCTGTTACGTTACTGCAGGAGACCCTGATATTCGTCTTACGGAGCAGATTATCAGACGTATTGATATTTCCGGAGCTGATATGGTTGAAATCGGTGTTCCTTTTTCTGACCCTATGGCGGACGGGCCGGTGATCCAAGCAGCATCTGAAAGAGCTCTTCAAAATTCAACATCCGTTGCCGATGTCTTAGACCTAGTAAAAAGAATAAGAGCGGTTTCCGATATACCTATAATACTGTTTGGATACTATAATCCTTTTTTCTTCTATGGACCGGATCGTTTTGCGCATGATGTCCGGCAGGCAGGCGCAGACGGCGTACTGGTAGTAGATCTGCCTCCAGAAGAAGCAGGAGAACTTAATATCTGCGCGCGACGTGAGGGACTTGATTTGATCTTTCTTCTTGCACCTACAAGTACGGAGCAGAGAATAAAGATGGTGTCACAGGTCGCATCGGGATTTATCTACCTTGTCTCAATTACTGGCGTTACTGGGGCAAGACCTGATATGAACTACAGTTTGCAAGACATTGTGGGTAAGATTCGACGTTATTGTAATCTACCTGTTGGTGTGGGATTTGGGGTGTCTTCAGCCGAACAGACAAAATCCATAGCTACTTTTTCAGATGCTGTTATTGTGGGAAGCGCTCTTGTGAAGATAATTGAGGATGGAAGGGACTCTGAAGAGGATATGCTAGCGAACATCTCAGATTTCACTCAGCAACTTAGCAATGCTTGTTGTAGATAGATCCATGAATTGCTTGATGTTCGGTGCACCATGAAACAAAACTGCGACAAAAGATATATGTTCATCGGGAAGTTTGATATTCTCTTGATAAGCCTTTTTGAGAAAAGAGGGCAAGTATTACTTGTCAATTCCTTAGAGAGCGCACTTAAGCAGAAAGGCAAATTTACCCTTATAGTGCTAAGCAAAGAAATTTCGAACGATGAGATGTTGTCTGATTTGGCCTCTGGTTATCCTGACAGCCCTATTGTGGTTTCTGATAATGTAAATTGCGAGGACTGTAGTAGCCAATCTGTTAGATATGTGAAATTTGAGGATGTTGTTCAAAGTCAGATAGCTTTTGAGGAAAAACTTGCTAGGACAGAACTTTTAGTAAGGGAGGTCAGGTATGTTCATCATAATGCCAAAAAACTTCTTATACTTATTCACAATCAGCCTGACCCAGATGCGATCGCAAGTGCTCTAGCGCTTCGCACCTTGCTGAAAAGAAACAAAAAGACCGCGATTATAGGCTATCTTGGGGAGAAGATATCAAGACCTGAAAATGTTGCTATGGTTCAACTTATGGACATAGATATTAGGATAATATCCCCTGAAGAGATAAAAACTTTTGATTCCATAGCGCTTGTTGATGTTCAACCCTCTTATTTTGCGGGCGTGGTAACCGGTATTGATTCTGTGATAGATCATCATCCAAATGTTGTTCAATGTAATGCTAAATTCACCGAGATAAGTTCTGAGGAAGGAGCAACAGCAACTATCATGACGCGGTTCCTTAGGGCTGCACAGGTGGAAATTTCGAAAAAGCTCTCAACTGCTCTTCTTTATGGTATAAAGACAGACACGATGACGCTTAACAGGGGTGCGGACTTTGATGATCTTGAAGCATTTACATATCTTTACAATCAGGCTGACCTTGGTTTGCTCAGAAAAATAGAATCAAAGAACATATATCCTGAAGAAGTTAAGTGTTATGGTGAAGCGCTTTCCATGCATTGGATAAAAGACAAAATAATCTTTATGAACCTCGGAAAAATAGAGAAAGAACATCTAATTGCGCAGCTTGCCGACATGGGGATAAAGGTAGAAGGGGTAGAATGGTCAGTTGCCTTTGGAATCATTTCCGGTACACACATTGTTATTTCTATAAGAAACACAGGATCTGTGCAGAGTGCTGGAAGGCTTCTTTTTGAACTTTTTGACCAAATTGGAAGTGCTGGTGGACATAGATCCTATGCAAAAGCCGTGATACCCTTAGAGCAAGTAAAAAAACTTATAGGAAGAACCTCCCGCAGGAACATTGAGCGATGGATGGATAGAGTGTTCACTACAGCCGTTACACAGTAGATTAAGAAATAATTTCTGTGTCAGTAACAAACCATCTCAACTAGGTTTATGAGAAGGAGATGAAACTTAAGACTGCAATTCTCGGAGTTACCGGTTATGTTGGACAGCAGTTAGTTTCACTTTTGGTGAAGCATCCAAACGTTGATCTTCGTGTGCTGACTTCAGAAAAATTTTCAGGCATGAAGGTGGACCAAGCGTTCCCTCATCTTTATGGCTACGCAGATTCTGTCCTAGTGCCGGTATCGAAAATTCCTGAAACTGAACCAATAGATCTTGTTTTTTCCTGTCTTCCCTCGGGTGTTTCTTCGGTTTATGTAAAGAAGTTTCTTGAAAAAGGGGCGAGGGTAATAGACCTAAGTCCAGATTTGAGGTTCAAAGAACCCGATGACTACTTCTGCGCCTATGGCACCGCGCCTCGCTATCCAAGTCTTCTCCGCAAGTCGGTATACGGTCTCGGAGAACTTAACCGCGAGAACATAACGGGATCTTTCTTGGTAGCGAATCCAGGTTGCTACACAACATGCGTTTTGCTTGGAGTGGTACCATTTCTCCGCATATATAAAACCACAGAGGACATCATAGTGGATATCAAGTCATCTTTTTCCACCTCGGGGCGCGCGCCGCGACTTATAAGTCACTACGCAGAGGTAAAGGAAGATGTTTCGGTTGAAAATATAGGTGAACATGATCAAAAACATGAGATTAAGCAGATGCTTTCTGAGTTCTCCTCGGTGAGCAAAAATATTACTTTTATCAATACTCAAGTTCCTGTAAAAAGAGGCATAATGGCAATTTCTTACCTTAAACCCGTCAGTAGGGTGAGCCTAGATGAGGTAAGTAATATTTATACGGAGTTCTATGAAAAAGAACCTTTTATCTCTGTTTGCGAGAATGACATACCCAGAGTCGCCTCTGTTTCTGGGTCAAACTTGGTACTTATAGGTTTTTTATCTCAACAAGATTATCTTGTTGTTGTTTCTGTTCTTGATAATCTTATGAAGGGATCTGCGGGACAAGCCGTTCAGAACATGAATATCATTTTCGGATTTCCAAAGAATCAGGGGCTTGAGCAAATTCCACTTTTCCCATAAATGAAAAATTATTGCGATACGCTTTATTTAAACCTCAGACGCAATCCGCAGAGACCCGCGATATGGTACAAGGGAGAAACTTTTAATTACGAGCAGTTCTGTAGTTTTATTGACCAGTTTTCTTGTTTTCTTCGTAGTTGCGGAGTATCTCAAGGAGACAAGGTGTGTGTTTTTCTCCCCAACTCTCTTGAACTTGCCGTATGTCTTTTTTCCATAGCTAGGTTAGGGGCCGTATGCGTTCCGATTGACAGTGCTTGTCGAACAGAAGAGGTAAGACGCTGTCTTGAGTTTTCAAAGCCAACTCTGGCTGTGACAGAGAAGGCATTTGAAAAAATTATTGAGCCGGTTTCGAGAAATACCAAACTCATCTTGATGACTCGGAAAGATTTTTGTGGAAAACAAGTTTTTGATATTAATTCGCTTGGGGATTTGCTCAACGAAGACGCTATTTGTCTTTTTTCGACCGGTTCAACCGGAAAGCCAAAGTGCGTGATGAGAACCCATCACAATATGATATCTCTTGTCCACAACCATACAGCGACCATAAAATGGGACTCAAATGATAGAGTTCTTCTATCCGTTCCGTTATCTCATACTTACGGTCTTGGAAACTTTGTAAGTGCTCTGAGCGTTGGAGCTTGTTGTTATCTTGTTTCAAGTTTTACCAGAAAAAGCGTCATTGATATTCTAAGGGAGCAGAGAATAACGATTTTCCCTGCGGTGCCTTTTATGCTTGAGACTCTAGCGCGAAGCGTTTCCGCTGAATGCTCTGGTTTTCCTCTCCTGCGCCACGTAATTTCTGCGGGTGCTCCATTATTTGAACAGACTTTTTTTTCTTTCCACAAAGTTTTCGGGGTTCATCCTCGCCAACTCTACGGTTCTTCAGAAACAGGGGTTATAACTATAAACATCGCACAGGATATAGTGGAGAAGCGTCTTTCGGTAGGAACAGCGGTGAAAAACGTCACTGTGAGGGTAGTTTCAGAGACTGGAAGAAATCTTCCTTGTGGCAGTGAGGGAGAAATTATTGTCAGAAGTCCTTCAATGACTGATGGTTATGTTGATTTTTCAGAAGAAACTGCAAGAGTTTTCAAAAATGGTTTCTATCACACAGGAGATATCGGAACGTTTGATGAAGATGGGTATCTTTTTATACGTGGCAGGAAAAAACTCTTTATAAATATTTCGGGAAACAAGGTTGACCCATTTGAAGTTGAAAATCTTCTTTTATCCCACAAAAAAATAACTGAAGCCGCTGTTATAGGTGCTGTAGGCGTGGGAGGCAGAGAAGAAGTCAAAGCATTTATAGTTGCCGACTCAGACCTTTCGCATAAAGAGGTTGTGGTTTTTTGCCGAGAAAAGATTTCTGATTACAAAATCCCGTCAAAGATTGAGTTTGTAGAATCGCTTCCTCGTAATCCCACAGGCAAGATAGTTAGAGGAAAACTCAGATGAGTTCAGAAAAAGAGATTATTGAGAACAGAATAAAATATATTATTAAGAGCAGGGCCGACCTTGATATAAATCCCAGTGAGATATCAGGCGACCAATCACTTGTCGAACTTGGGATTGGAGTTGATTCTGTATCAACTCTTGAGTTCATAATGGAGATTGAGGAAGATCTCGGTATTTTAATCGACGAATCTCTTCTGAATTCTCAAGTCCTTGAGACCGTTGAAAGTCTGTCAGAATTTCTACTTTCGCTCAAGTGAAAGCAGAGAGGAAAGTTAGATATTCCTTTTACACAGAAGAAATGATTGAAGTTTTAGAAGGGAAAAAGGAACTGGATCAGAACGGAAAGGTTCACTTGATAATGGTATCTCTTTCACTTCTGATAATGAGTCAAGAAGATGGAATGATGGAAAGAGAGACCGTTTCGGTCGGTTATAAGTTTTTCTCTACAGGTCTAGAGATGGAATCCAAAGTTCTATTGAAAGAGACTTTAAGACTGTTGGAGTATGTAGGTCAAGAACAGAAGTTTTTAGAATATCAGAAGAAGACCGAAAAGGAACAGGGAACGAGTCAAGAGACCGACCGGGTTTTGAATTGATTGGAGGGAAAACAATGAAGAAGTTTTTAATAGTTTTGTTGTTGTTGACTGTACCTGGGTCTAGTTTTGGATCCCAAGTTACTCAGTTAGAGATTGATACGGTAAAGGGGTTAGTTCTATTGAACCTAACATCAAAGAAAACGAACAGGTTAATAGAATCCTTTGGATATACGCCTTTTACTCAAACCGCCGCAAAGAACCTAGTTGAAGCAATTGGAACTCTTATAAAAGTAGATATAGAACGGGCTAAGGATAGGAAGTTATGGAAAGATGGTTCTATTGTTTTTAAGGTTGCTGATTGTATTTCAACGGGGTTTGTGGCAACGGTAAAGTTCTATGAAACAAAACTCAGTAAAGAAAAGATGGATCGAGCAATAACGAACAAAACCAAAGACCTTTTACGCTCTGAAGGATGGAAGGAAAAGGAAATAAGTTTTTGTACAGAAGTACGAGAGAATAACTAACTGAGTAGTTTTCTACTCGTTTCAAACCCGGTTGTTGAAAAACGATCGGGTTTTTTTTTGACCTACTGGAATCGGTTGCGTAGCAGTGCAGTACGGTTCTCATCAAACCGATTCTAGTAGTACAGGAGATTATAATGAGTGAAGAATTAACCGAGTTGTACAGTTCCCATCTGGAGTTTTTAATCAATCAGCAAAAAGAGGAGAAGACACCAGTTCTATTTTGAGTGTGTGCTACTACTATTCGGATTCAATGAAACAACTAGTCAAGAATTAGCTGAAGTAAATTGTCTGTGTGCCGGTCATATAGTGAACGAAAATATTAAGCTATTATCTGCAAAAAAATCTTTCATTGAAGCTAGGTGGTTGTATATCACCTACTAAGAAAGAATCTTGATTCTACCGAATTCCGCATCATTTGTGCGTGCTAAGCCGATAACGTCACACCCCAGCATGTTCGGCAACATAAGGTCCTACAGAAGATTGACATCTGTGAAGTAGTATACACATCGGTCTCTATCACAAACGAGTTACTTCGCCCGAGCAAGCGCTCGCCACGCCTTTCTTCTGTGATATGGATGACCACTTTCCACGATCAGATCGTTGACCGCGACAAACAGTTCAGGACGCAGGAGACTCACATTGTCTACAATCGTCTGATAATCGTATTGATAACCACCATCGTCCCAAGCCTTCGTATGCCCGAGAAATTGACGTATCGCGTTATGATTGTTCACCATGTCGTGAAGGTAAGTGAAGCGGCAATTCAATCCCTGTTTGATAATACCCATCACAAGAATCCGCCACATTTCCACATCCGGCCGGTCCACCTTCAGATCAATGATGTAGGGAAGAATGTACTCATCCATGAGTTCAAACAGACGGAGCCGAAAAGATTTATCTCTATAGAGATGCTGAATGCCTATTAACAGTGCAGGAATGTCATCTCTAGATTTGAGGTTCAACTCAATATTTTCAATGTGAATCTTGTCAAATTCTATCTTTGGGTCGCGTCTATTTCTCATAACTGCCTTCTAATTGGAAAAGCGGCCTGCTATAACCCAATTCCCGCGAGGAAGGTATAGCAAACTTAGTAAGTTTTCTGACAGACGCCAATTATAGAAATTTGCCTATCTAAATCAGAAAAAGTAACGCAGTCGTCCGTAATAAAACCCTCCATTAAACCCAGCCGGGGCTGATTCTGGGTACTTGGCTCCTGTATTTTCTTTCCAAGGGTTTTCTTCCGGATAATTGTCAAAAACGTTTTCCGCACCTATCGTGAGTTCAATATTACTGAGTAACGAGTAAGTGGCTTCAATATCAACAGTTATCTGGCTGTCCGCCTCTATAAGCCATGCCATATTGTCGGTGTGGACTTCAGTAAAGGGACCGAAGTAATTAAGACGTACAAGTCCTCTCCAACTTTCTCGCTTATGGTTAAGTGACATGTTAAAACGGTAATTCGGAAGAGCCTCTTCAATTTGTAGAATGCGTTTTTGATCTATGAAGTCAGGATCATGTGAAGTTACTTCTGTCTCCGTCCAGTTGCCAACAAATACCAACTCGGTACTACCCTGACCAATTAGTGAGATAAAGTCGGTGAGATCAAGGTTGGCGGAAACATCTACTCCTTGAGTTCGAGTGTCAAAACCGTTTCCAAAGAAGCGAATTTTGTGAACATCTTGAGCGGTAATACATGGATTCGTAATCTGTGTTCTATCAACCGCATAGTCTTTTGATCCGCCTAAACGTCCTTCAATCTTGATATTGAAATAATCAGCTGTGAGGGAGAATGGTCCAGATTCAGCTACAAAGCCTCCAGCGAGAGTAAGAGACTCCTCAGGTTCAAGTTCCTTAGCGCCAACACTTTTTGCCTCGGGACATGTTGCAGGTACTGTTCCTTGTTGTGTGAGTGCTCCGTCAATAAGCGCTGTTGTGACGTTTGTGATGTTTTCTTGACCAACAGTAGGAGCTCTGAATCCTGTACTTGCCGAACCTCGTAGACCTATACCATCAGTTATCCGATATATGGCTGAAACCTTGCCGTCAGTTGTCCGACCGAAGTTGTCAAACCTCTCCATACGTCCCATGACTCCTATTGTAAACTGATCAACAAGGTCGACCTCAATGTCCATATAACCTGCTATATTGGAACGATCCCATACTCCTGATATTGCAGGAGAGAAACCGGAAAACCCATTAGCGCCGATTCCAAAACCTTCTTGCGCCAGCGGACCAGCTATATAAGAAGATTCTTCTCCTGGTTTTACCCTAAATTTTTCATTACGCCATTCCGCTCCAAGCGCAAAGAAAATAGGAGATGCCAACCCAGAGACCTCAATTGGATAACTTAAGTCTAAGTTGGCTGTTTGTTCAGTTTGAACATAAGAACCGAGTTCAAACTGGGTTGGAGATTCAGCGCCAAGACTTGGATTCAGCGTGTTTCTTATAAAAAATTCCGCCTCACTGCGTCCTAACGTATAACTTAAGTCATACGTAATATCTGAGAGGAAATCTCCACGAACCCCCATAGTTGCGGATTTATCTGTTATTTTTCCGCCAAACCTAGGGTTAAAACCTCCTAGAAAGCAGTTTAGGCCGCTTGGAGAACAGTTCTCGTCGGCAAAACTGAAACCATCCTTTGATCTCAGGGGGATTTTGTCTCCATCAGCATTTTCTATAAAGAAAACCCCAAGGCGTCCCGTGCGTTTTAGAGGACTGCGGAAAAAGAATTCTCCTTCGGATTCTTTTCTTGCAAAGTTTGCGAATGCGTAGAGGTGAGATTGCTCGCCCACATCAATACCAAAATTAAGAAAAGTCTTGAGGTCATCTTCTATGTCGGGCGATCCCCATCGCTGAGCATATGGCTGGCGTACATTAGTGTTTCCCCCTTGAATTAACTCCATCGCGTCACTTCTTTGTACGCTTCTGGAAGACGGCTGAGTATCTCGCCACTCGGCACTCAGATTCATAAAACCATTCTCGGTTATAGGAACACCTAGGTTTGTTGCCAGTCTCAATTCATCTCCGTCCCCTTCATATGTCTGTCCCCACTGCACTTCAGCCATTCTTTCTCCTGGGCTGTCCTTTAGAACGAAGTTGAATACGCCCCCTATCGCGTCAGAACCGTACTGGGCGGATGCGCTATCACGGAGAACTTCAACGCGTTTGAGAGCTATTGCTGGGATGACGCTTATATCAGGACCTTGCGAAGAATCCGAGATTCCGTTTCCGAGAAATGTGATTACCGCCCCTCTATGCCTGCGTTTACCATTAATAAAGACCAGACTCTGATCAGATGCTAGCCCTCGAAGATTGGCTGGGCGAATAAACGTGGCAGCGTCGCTTAGTGGTTGTCTTGAGACATTGTATGAAGGCACCACGTTACGTAAAGTGCTTGTAACGTCTCCTGTCGCTTGATCAGTGAGTTCTTCTCCGGAGATTATGTCTACTGGAGCTGGTGTGTCGACTGCGGAACGAACTTGGCGACGAGAACCTACAACGTAAATACTTGGAAGCAGAATGTTTGTATCATTCTGAGCCTGTGCGGGCAAGGGCTGAAATGTTGATAACAGCATTCCTAAAAGCCCTGCGAAGAGCAAAAGCAACCTAAATTTAGTCAAAATATTTTTTATACTTTCTATGTTTGAGATCATTATAAAAAACCTTTCTATCTACTATTACATAGCACAACTCTTTAAGTACTTTTCGGGAAATTCTATCAAACTCTCTTTTTCATATCAAGTTAGTGTTTATTTTCCGTAGAGATTGGTTATCGGAAAACGTCGGTCTTTTCCGAATGCTAAAGACGTTACTTTCACCCCTGGGGCGCTCTGCCTTCTTTTGTATTCGTTTGAATTGACCATTGAGATTACTTTCTCTACGGTATTTTTTTTCTCCCCGAGGTTTGTTATTTCGTTAAGCGTAAGACCGTCTTCTACATAAGCTTTCAATATTCTATCAAGAACTTCGTATTCTGGTAATGAGTCAGTGTCTTTTTGGTTCGGTCGCAACTCTGCTGAAGGAGGTTTGCTGATTACGGACTCAGGGATCACGGCATTTCCTTTGATTCGGTTGTAGTACCGAGAAAGTTCATAAACCATCAATTTTGGAACATCCTTTATCACGGCGAACCCTCCAGACATATCTCCATAGAGAGTGGTGTAGCCAATTGCTAGTTCGCTTTTGTTAGAAGTGGCAAGCACTAGCCAACCGAATTTGTTTGAAAGCGCCATGAGAATGTTTCCTCTTATTCTTGCTTGGATATTTTCTTCAGTTACGTCGGGATCTGTATCGGAAAAAAATTCGGCAAACGTCTTTTGGTAGCAGTTAAATATTTTTTTTATTGGGATGCTCAGAAGTTCAATCCCGAGATTATGGGCGATTTTGCGCGCATCGGACACGCTTCCCCTAGAACTGTAAATTGAAGGCATAGAGACTCCAATCACTTTTTCTGTTCCTATGGCCTCAACGGCGACTGCGGCTACAAACGATGAGTCTATTCCGCCGCTTAACCCTAGCACCGCTTTTTCAAACCCGTTTTTTCTTATATAGTCCCTCGTCCCTAGAACAAGAGCGGAAAAAATCCCCTTTAAAGGTTCATAAGGTCTGGCAGGGCGTAGTTCTGCAGTCTGTGTTTTAGGTTTTTCTTTTAGAGTTCCAATCTCAAATGTCTCAATCTTGTTTTTCCCAAAGGATAGTTCATATCTAGTTTTTCTGATCGTAGGAGTATTCAATCTTGATCTGTATATTTTCTCCGTATTTATGTCGCAGACAAGTAGATCCTCCTCAAAGGTTTGCGCCGAACTGATGACTTCTCCTTTTTCACTTATAAACATGCTAGCCCCGTCAAACACAAGCTCATCTTGTCCGCCTACCAGATTGCAGTACGCTATTACCGTATTGTAGTCGATCGCTCTTGTTGCTAGCACCCTTTCCCTCATAATGGGTTTCCCCATGTAGTAGGGGGATGCAGAGATATTGAATATTATCTGAGCGTTCCCAAGTAGCACCTGATTTCTTGTAGGATTTCCGGGATACCATATATCCTCACAGATATTCACTCCAAAGGACATTCTTCCTATTTTATAGACGGGAATTCTCCTTCCTGCCTGAAAATAACGATTTTCATCAAATACTCCGTAGTTGGGAAGGCGAATCTTGTGATATACGTCAACTATTTCTGTATTGTGGATTACTGCGGCGGCATTGAATATGTCGTCTTTTTTATCAACAAATCCGACAATAACAACCATGCTGTCATCACAGTGTTTTCTTATTTCGTCAAGCGCAACTATGTTATCGTTTATAAACTCTGTTTTGAGGAGAAGGTCCTCAGGGGGATAACCAGTCAACGCAAGTTCAGGGAAGCACAGAATGTCAGCATCAAATTTCTGCGCCGTTTCTATCGCGTTGGTTATTTTTTTTGTGTTTCCACGTATGTCTCCAACCCTTGAGTTGATCTGAAAGAGCCCCGCTCGTAACTGTTTCATTTCAAAACTTCACTTAGAATTTCTTATAATGCGCTCATTAAACTGCGAATCGCAACACCAACAATTATAACGAAGAGGGCCCTTAAAGGCGAGTGATTGAAAGGGTCAAGGGACGGCGAACACACTTCAATTTGATAGTAAAGGAGGCGTGCCTTATGTCATCATCACAACGGGTACCATCCCTTGACGGTAAAAATGATACCATGATTCGTGCGGTAAAGAAAGTAAATAGGGCAATCTGCTAGGTTGACAAGAACTCAGATGTTCATCATACCACCATAATCAGTTGCGAGTTGCGTCGGAATCAAGGTAGATTGGTTATCCGCACAGGTAGACCTAGAAATTTTCGGATACAAGAGGAAGCAATATTTTATTGTCTCTATTTTGAAAGTCTGAGAAGCAGATTTTCAAGAGAAATTTCGACGTTTGCGTTGTTTCTTGCGATCCGGGTCATAGTTTGCTCAAGGGCTGCGAACTTGCCGATAAGTTCTTGTACATTTCTTTGCTCGGAGTATCTGCTTAGGCGATCTAAGAGGTCAATGTTTACTATTTTGTCTTGATTTCCGGAAATATTCAGAACTATTGAGTCCCGAAGCCAAGAGGAGAAAACGTCAAAGACAATGTTTAGTTCTTCTGCTCCTCCTTGCTTTATTTCATTTCGCAATTTCTCTACGGAATTAAAAAGGGTAAGCGGTTTTTCCCCGCAAACAGACATAAGGCAGTTTATGTATTCATTCCTTTTGTGGATGTAGGTTTCTTCCATGTCAAGCGCCTTCGCTACGCTACCTCCAGACATTCTTGCGATGAGTTCAGGATCTGAAGTCTGTGGTTTTTTCTTTTCAAGAATCTCCCTTACAATTTTTGTTTCGAGGGGTTGGAATGATATCACTTGGCATCTTGACCTTATAGTGGGCATAAGAAGGTCAGTTAGAGTTGTTAAAAGAATTATCACAGAGTTCTGTGGCGGCTCTTCCAAAGTTTTTAGAAACGCGTTCTGGGCATTGAAGTTCATCCTCTGAGCATCATCAACTATAAAAACCTTGTAAGGATTCTCATAAGGAGTCAGATAGACCAAATGTTCTATGTCGTCTCTTATATGGTCTACTTTTATGGTTTTCTCATCTGGGTAATCAAATACAAGAACATCTGGGTTAAGCCCTTTTTCAATTTTCACGCAAGAAACGCACGTGCATTCACCGGTTTGCATTCTGTTATCTGCGCAATTTATGAGTTGCGCAAACCCTTTTGCGACCAGTTTTTTTCCAATGCCCTTTGGTCCTGAGAAAAGATATGCGTGCGCTACCCGGTCTTTGCGCACAGAATTGCGGAGAAATTCCTTCTGGCTTTCGTGTCCCGCTATTTCCGAAAATCCCATGATTTTTTATCTTACCGGCAAGATTCAGCGTCTTCCACAACCGGGGCGCAAAAGTTTTGACAAGCGTTTTGTGGACAGAAGGCCCAAGTCCAGTTTCGGTAAACTTCCATGAACACTATACGATTTTCGCATAAACGCATAAAAGAGTGGTCTTGGTTTTTAATCCGCAAGAGATTCTCTTATCAGAAGTGCCACGTGAACAGGGGACACGTCGGTAAAGTGAGATACTTGTTCAAGACAGGAAACTCCAGTGACGCAAACTCTCTCTCTTCCTGCTAGATTCCTTATCTTAGGAAACAGTTCGCATTCACCAATGGCTTTTGATATGTTGTAGTGTTCTTTTTCATATCCGAAACTGCCGGCCATTCCGCAACACCCGGCTCCGCTTGGCTGCACATGATAACCAAGGTTTTTAAAAAGCGATACGGTTTTTTCGAATTCTCCCGATGCTCTTTCATGGCAGTGCCCGTGAAGCAGTATTTCGCCTCTGTCTTTTTGACTGATCTTATTTGTGCTTGATTGCTCGGAAAGAAATTCGCAGATTGAGTGGATGTTTAAGAGGACTGTCTCCAAAGCGCTGTTTTCTGGGATAAGGTCTGAGTACTCGTCTCGGAATGCAGAAATACAACTAGGCTCCGAAAAAATCACGGGGATATTTCTTTTCGCATAGTCGGAGAGAATGTTTATGTTGTGGTCAGCATTTTCCCTAGCTTTTTCCACCATTCCCGTACTGAACATCGGTCTGCCGCAACATTTTCTACGATTCTCAATGATAACCTCGTAGCCGAGACTCTCAAGCGCCAAAGTTGAGGCTTTCCCCACTTCGGGATAAAAAAACTCAGACCATGTGTCATGAAAATAAACCACTTGTTTTTTCCCCATTACGCTTTTTCTTTCACTGAACCAATTACTAAAAGTTTTTTCCGCTATCTGCGGGAGTTTCCTTCTGTTATCAACCCCTGCAAGCAGTAGTAAATTTCGAGTAAAAGAACTCTCAAGCGCCTTGTTGAAAAACCGTGGAAGAGCACTTCGCATAGAGCTTATCTCATGCACTCTGCCAAAAAGCAGATCCCTCGCGGTAAACCCTTTTTTACGCTTATAGTGGGCTAAAAACTCTGTTTTCATTTTTCCTACGTCAACCCCCGAGGGACACTCTGTCCGGCAGGCCTTACATCCTATGCACAGATCAAAAACATCATAAAATTCTTTTTCGTACACCGCATCCACTCTCATGTTTCCGCACAGAACCTCTCGAAGCAGGTTAGCCCTCGCCCTAGTGGTATCACGTTCATCAAGCGTCGCTCTATATGAAGGGCACATAATCCCACCTGCAGTCTTTCTACAGACCCCTTGACCGTTACACATCGCGGCGGCCGCCGCAAGCCCACCTTCCCGAGACCAGTCAAGAAACACGGGGAAGCTCTCAATTGATTTTCTTATCCGCAGATTTTCCGAAGGTTCTTCTCCATTAACCACTTTTTTAGGGTTAAGCGTCTCCTTCGGGTCAAATAGACTTTTGAGTTCTTTCATGACCGAGTAGAGGTCTTCTCCAAAAAGTCTTTGGTTGAGGTGACTTCTCTGAAGACCGTCTCCATGCTCGCCGCTCATCACCCCAGAGTGTCGTAGAACAAGGTCAAGGGTGCGTTCTGCAAGACGGATCATACTGATTACACCGGTTTCTGCGCCCAAGTCTATAAGCGGTCTTACATGCAGACATCCTGCGCTTGCGTGGCCGTAAAATGCGGCTTTCAGATTGAATTCGGCTAAAAGTCGTATCAGGTCTTTTGTGTAATCGGCTAGATTTTCTACAGGAACTGAGACGTCTTCAATACATGGTACAGGTTTGTGCCGGCCTCTGGCGCTCATTAAAAGTCCAAGTCCCGCTTTTCTCACCGCCCATAGATCTTGTTGCTCTTGCTCTTCTATAAGCGCAAATATATTCTCGCGGAATACCAGAGATGTGATGAAACTGTTTAATTTCTGTTTTGCTTGGTCTTTGTTTTCTCCTTGGAATTCAACCACAAGCACGGCGTTGGGGATATCCTGAAGAAAAGACAGCAGGCGTAAAAATCCTTGTTTTTTCCCGGCAAGACTTATCAGGTTTCCGTCAATTAGTTCCACCGCCGAGGGTTTATATGTGAGAATTTCTGGTACTGCCTCCATAGCCTCGGGGATTTCTCTGAATTTTATAACGCAAATAGTTGTTGCGTGGGGTTTCTTCACCAAGTTGATTTCAAAATCTGCGGAGACAGCAAGAGTTCCTTCTGATGAGGCGAGAAGTTTTGCTGGGTTGAAGTTCTTATGGAGGAAGCAATCAAGAGAGTAGCCAGATGCTCTTCTCCAATGCTTCGGGAAATCTCTTTTTATGATTTCCCTGCTTTTACCCATAAGGGTTGAAAGTTTTTCAAAAAGATTGTTGGCGATACCATCTCCTTTTGCCATATTTCTATAACTTTCTTCGGAAAGATTAAAAACAGTTCCATCGGCAAGTACCACGTTTGAGGAGATGACATGATCGCCTGACATGCCGTACAGTATGGAGTGAGCTCCTGTGGCATTGTTCGCAATCGCTCCCCCGATAGTGGCAACGCTTGAACTTGATGGGTCAGGGCCGAACATAAGATCGAAGCAAGACAATTTTCTGTTGAGTTCATCAATTGTGATTCCAGGTTCCACTTTGGCTTTTCTGCCGTCAGCGTCAACTTCAATTACCTTGTTCATCCGCTTTGAAAGATCAACGATGATTCCCGCTCCTACCGCTTGACCCGCAAGACTTGTGCCTGCGCCACGTACTGTGACGGAGACATCTTGGCAAGACGCTTCATATATGGTTACGGCTAAGTCTTCTTGGTTTTCAGGAATTACAACCGCTTGGGGAATAATTCTATAGTTACTTGCATCCGTACTGTAGAGGGTTCTATCAACGAGATTTTGTCGTACCTCGCCTTGGATTTTTTTTCGAAGTACCTTGATTAGGTCTATTGTTTTTGGTTCTTCCATCAAAGCCGCCTTCCGGCGGCGGGAACGTTTCTGGGAATGCGTTAATCCTTTTAGTGAAGCACTCTCAGGCTTGACCGTTTTCAAACGTTTTTAGTATTCCGTAGGTGGTGTCCCGTTCGGCCGGAATTCTTCCTATTTCTCTAGTGAGTTTTCTAAATTCCTCAGGTGGAAAGTACTGCCCGTAACTTGCTCCCGCAAAACGGGATATTTGTTCTTCCATAAGCGTTCCGCCGAAATCATTTGCGCCTGCCGTAAGTGAGAACTGAGCAAATCCTGGACCTTGCTTTACCCAAGAAACCTGTATGTTGTTTATCCATCCGCGAAGCATAATGCGGGAAATCGCGTACATTTTGAGTTGGTCAAGGTCTGTTGGTCCCTTTCTGACTTTCCCCTTGGAATGGGTAAAGAGTCTGGTGTTCCAAGGAATGAACCGTAGTGGAACAAACTCCGTAAATCCTCCAGTCTCTTTCTGAATGTCTCTGAGGATCCCCAAATGAATAGCCCAGTGGTGGCGCTTGTCTAGATGTCCGTACATTATTGTAGATGTTGTCCTCATCCCCTCTTTGTGCGCTTTTTTTACCACCCTTATCCATACCTCCGTAGGTATCTTTCTCGGAGCGATCATTTTTCTTACATCTTCTACCAGTACCTCGGCCGCCGTGCCTGGAAACGTGTTATGACCTACATCCCTGAGCATTCTTATAAATTCCTCTTCCTCTATACGCAAGGTTTTCGCGCCATAATATATTTCGTATGGTGAGAAAGCGTGAGTATGCATATTAGGCACGGCCTTTTTAACGGTTTTTATAAGTTCTACGTAAAAATTACCGTCTATTTCTGGGTGCATACCTCCCTGCATGCAAACCTCTGTAGCCCCTATTTCACGGGCCTCAATCGTTCTTTCGGCAACTTCATCCATAGATAGAAAATAAGCCCTGTCGTCTCCCTCATCAGCCATGAAGTTGCAGAATCCGCAGTATACATCGCAAATGTTGGTGAAATTTATGTTTCTGTTCACAACGTATGTAACGACATCTCCGACATCTTCCTTCCTTATGTGGTCCGCTGTGAGAGTTAAAGCCGCTATTTCCTCGGGGTCATCTATATCAAAAAGGCGAACTCCATCATCAACCGACACCTCTTTTCCACAAAGAGCATCATCAATTATTCTTCCCACAGAGCCGTTTATCCGTGAAAGCGCGCCTTCAGCCCCTAAGGGTCTTCTTTGTTCTATAAACTCAATTGTCTCTTTTATATCTTCCATATTCTTTAGTTCACAAAAACGTATCCGTCATCTCCGACTTTTTCTCTTACCTTGCCCAAAACATAAGGATCTATCCACTGCTCACTTATGTATTCTGGGTAAACAGGGAGTCTTTCCCTAAGTTGATAACCCAGTGCGTTTACCTCTTGTTCCATCCTTTCCACCTGTGGCCACGGAGCCTCGGGGTTTACATAGTCTATTGTGAGAGGAGATACTCCCCCGAGGTCGTTTATTCCCGCAAGAAGATAAAAGGCAAAATTTTTGTTGTTTAGGTTTGGGGGAATCTGTATATTCATACTTCCCCCGAATACGAGTCTTGATATAGCCACGGTCTTGAGCATCTCAAAAAAATCGGGCGGAGGGTATTGTTCCATTTTTATGCCTTCTTTGGGATTGAAGTTCTGGATAATTATTTCCTGTAGATGACCATACTTAAGCGATAACTCATAAAGCGCGTAAAGCGAATCAATTCTTTCCTCAAATGTTTCACCAATTCCGACAAGAATGCCGCTTGTCCAAGGGATGGACAGTTCACCTGCGCGTTCCATGGTTTTCATTCTGAGTTTGGGAACTTTGTCAGCGCATCCATGATGCGCGTTTCCTTTCCGAAGTAATCTGTCGCTTATGTTTTCAAGCATAAGTCCCATGCTGGGATTGCTTTTGCGGAACTGCGCAAGCTCCTCTGTTGTGGATAGTCCGAGGTTGGTGTGTGGAAATATGCCTTCTTCTAGACCAGTTTTCCCCATCTCTATGAGATATTCGGCAGTGGTGCTGTAGCCTATTTCTCCAAGGGCGTCTCTGTAAACATCATATGCGAGTTCCGGCTTGTCACCTGTGACGAAAAGAAGCTCTGTGCAACCCGCGTTCGCTCCCTTTTTCGCAATATCAATAACTTGCCCGGGAAGCATGAACAGGTTCCCTTCTCCGGGTTCTATCTTGAATGTACAGTAACCGCAACGGTCTCTGCATAACCGCGTGAGGGGAACAAAAACGTTTTTTGAGTACGTAACTATTTTTCCCTTAAAGCGGTTTCTGATTGCCGAGGCGGCGAGAAGAAGAAAGGGAATCTCTCTAGGAGAAATCTGTGATAAATAAAGAGACTCGTCTCGAGTTATGGTTTCTGCTTCAAGCGACTTAGATATTATTTTTTCAAGTTCAGAGGATGCGCGAAGTTCGGAAAATCCCATTTCGCCGAAGGCGTCAAGCAACAAGACGCTTTCCTGCGCACCAAATGTCTCTTCCCAACTACTCGCAAAAAGTTCCATATAAACTGTTTCTTCTTCGGATTTTTCAGTCAAATAGAATTATCATATTCGGCTGATAATCTAAATTCCTAAGTATCTCGGATTAAACACGCAAACGCAACACCGTGAGCTTAATCTTGATGAAATCTTCTAAAATGACATATTACTACAACTTGATTGAGTTTTTCTAATTCGTTGGGATGCAGAAAAAAGCGAAGATAAAGCGAGTTTTGCAAAAATAACCACCATTAAGGAGCCAACCAATGTCAGAAACCTTTCCCGTACTAGAGTCTTTCGCATCGCAGGCGCTTATTAATAGGGACGATTATAGGAACATATATCACCGCTCAGTCAAAGATTCAGAGCAGTTTTGGGGAAAAGCGGGTCATTGCATTGATTGGATCAAACCCTATACAAAGGTGAAAGACGTAAATTACGGTCCTGAAGATGTACGCATTAGGTGGTTTTACGACGGCAAACTTAACGCTTGCGCAAATTGCGTTGATCGCCATGCCGAACGGACTCCAGATAAAGTCGCTATCATCTGGGAAGGAGATGATCCCAAAGAGGACAAGAAATTTACCTATGCGGAACTGAAAGAAGAAGTATGCCGGATGGCAAACGTTTTAATTTCTTTGGGTGTCCGTAGAGCAGATAGGGTGACGATATACATGCCCATGATTCCCGAAGCCGTATTCGCTATGCTAGCCTGCGCGCGCATAGGGGCGATTCACTCTGTGGTTTTTGGAGGATTCTCCCCAGATGCTCTTTCGGGAAGAATATGTGACTGCGAGTCCGAAGTAGTAATCACTGCAGATCAAGGAGTTCGCGGAGGTCGCACGGTTCCCCTAAAAATCAATACGGACAGGTCGCTTGAGACTGAAGCGGGATCAATTGTCAAAAAGGTTCTTGTCGTGCGCCGCACAGGGGCTGATATACCTTGGAACTCAGATCGAGACGTATGGTATCACGAGATTGCCCAAGAAGTCTCAGACAAATGCCCTTGTGAGGAAATGAATGCGGAGGACCCTTTGTTTATTCTCTATACATCAGGTTCTACGGGGAAGCCCAAGGGAGTTCTACACACCAATGGAGGTTACATGGTTTATGTCTCCAAGACTCACAGATATGTTTTTGATTATCATGATGGAGATGTCTACTGGTGTACAGCGGATGTCGGATGGGTCACTGGCCACAGTTATATTGTTTACGGACCGCTTGCCAACGGTGCTACCACGATGATATTCGAAGGCGTCCCTAACTATCCCGATATATCTCGTTTCTGGCAGATTTGTGACAAGCACGGAGTAAACATCTTCTACACTGCGCCGACTGCGATTCGCACATTGATGCGTGAAGGGGAAGAACCGGTACATAAAACATCCCGCGCTTCGCTTCGTGTTTTGGGCACTGTAGGAGAACCTATAAACCCCGAGACTTGGAAGTGGTACTACGATGTGGTTGGCCAAGGCCGCTGTCCGATAGTTGACACATGGTGGCAGACAGAAACAGGCGGCGTTTTGATAACACCTCTTCCGGGAGCGACGGACCTTAAGCCCGGTTCTGCCACGTTGCCATTTTTCGGCGTGCGTCCAGAACTTGTTGATGACAACGGCGCCACTCTACAAGGCGTAGCGGAGGGCAACCTCTGTTTGGTGGATTCGTGGCCGGGACAGATGCGCACGGTTTATGGCGATCATCAGCGTTTTATCGAAACTTACTTTGCCACATACCCGGGCAAGTATTTTACCGGCGACGGTTGTCGTCGAGACAAAGACGGTTACTACTGGATAACTGGTCGTGTGGATGATGTGATAAACGTATCTGGTCACCGCATGGGGACTGCTGAGGTTGAAAGCGCGCTTGTAGCTCATTTTGATGTCGCTGAAGCCGCTGTAGTTGGATATCCGCATGAGATAAAAGGACAAGGTATATACGCTTACGTTACTCTGAACGTAAATTGCGAACCATCAGAACAACTTCGTAAGGAACTGATTAAGTGGGTAAGAAAGGAAATTGGACCCATCGCTTCTCCAGATCTAATACAATGGGCCCCTAGTCTTCCAAAAACTCGTTCGGGCAAGATCATGCGTCGGATACTGCGTCGCATAGCCGCTGACGATTATAATGATTTGGGAGATACATCAACGCTTGCAGACCCTTCTGTGGTGGATCACCTTGTCCAAAACCGTATGAACCGTACAGAATAATCCCATATAGATGGCCAGTAAATTATGGTCAGCAAATTCGTGGTGGTATTTGTTTTAGAGTCAAATGAGGCTTAACAGATTTTTATCCGAGTGTGGAATAACTTCAAGAAGGAAGGCAGATAACCTTATAAAGTCTGGCCGTGTGAGCGTGAATGGAAAAGTTGTCTGCGTTTTAGGCTCTGTGCTAGATGAGAACTCCGATGTCGTTTCTCTTGATGGAAAACGCGTGCGTCCTGAACAGAAGAGATACGTAATGTTCAACAAACCTCCTTTTTTTCTTACTTCACTTAAATCGGTTGAAGATGGGAAAAAGACTATAACCTCTTTTCTTTCTGATGTGAGGCAGAGGGTTTATCCAGTTGGAAGACTTGATTATGACTCAGAAGGGCTTTTGCTTCTCACAAACGACGGAGAACTTGCAAACAGAATACACCACCCTAGATATGGAGTGACAAAAAAATATCTTGTGGAACTGTCAGGCGAAATTTCTTCTGATTTCGAAGCGAGGATTGCGACAGGTACACAGATTGAGGGACGGTTAGCAAAGCCTGATTCAGCAAAAGTCGTAAAAGCGTTTGAAAAACGCGCTCGAATAAGCATTTCCTTTTGTGAGGGTAGGAAACATCTTGTAAAAAAGTATTTTGCAGCCTTTGGACACAAAGTTACAAGACTTAAAAGAGTTTCCTGCGGTAACGTGCGTTTAGGTGGACTTTTAAGCGGAAAGTGGCGTGACCTCTCTCCCAAAGAGATGGAAGGACTTCGGAGAATTACAGGTTTTTTGCCCTCAAATCTGGGAGACAACTCATCCTAGTAGTAAGCGTTCGTTCAAGGGGTGTTTATAGGGGGTTTGAGCGATTGAGGATTTGTCTCCAATTCCTGTGAAGCGGTCGTAGCCAAATGTCCTTTTTGGGTTTATCGCATCGGTTGTACCGATCGTAGCGGCCACGCCCCTGTGTAGTTCCAACGCGTATCCATCCAGATGCACGGTATACGGTGCCTGTATATGTCGGAATTTGTACAAACGTCTCAATAAGCACAGGTGTGAAGTTGTATCGTTGCTTCCACTCCTTGGGCAAGCGGCGACACACTACCGAGAGTATGTGTGACCCAAGATTCGGTATCTGTATCCATGGAAGAATCAGGAATCTGGGGTTGTCGATAACCAGCGGTAAATTCTTTTCACGTTGCTCGGATGTCCATCCTATGAAGGTATCACGCGGCGCAAGTCTCCATGCGGCGGTGGAGAAGCCTACCATGGCCAGCGGCGAACCGTGGCGGTCGCGCACTGCGTAGCGCATCTGAGCCCCGACTAATGTCTTATAACCTAAGTAGTGATAACGAGCTACAAACTCGTTCCATAGTTTGCCTTGCTTGGTGCCACTGACAACAGTGTGAACCTGCAGTGGACGGACTTCGTCAAGGGTCTCGGGAACCGGTAGTATAGGCGGTTCGGTGTCCACTCCAAAGACAATAGGCTTGGCTCGGGGCGACACTCGGGTGGGTGGTGGTAACTTGATGATGCCATCCCTATGCATGGATAGCATGGTAACTCTGGCCGTCATATCCTTGAGTCCGCCATCGGGCTTGTACCACCCAATACGTCTGCAAAACTCTCTGGACAGAGCAGTCCGGTTGAGCCGCTCGGGCCCGGCTATCAAAGCGCGTAGCAGTTTCATCTCCGCAGCCGTGAACTCACGCCCGTAGTAGCGGCACTCAACCTCGTCGGTCATCTCTTGGCGCCAAAGTCGCGCAAACGTTGCTCACTCATTGACCATGGCAACCAAGGCGATAGATCTTTTGGAGGACTCCTGCCATCTTCCGCGCAGGCTCTCAACCATCCCTTCAGCCAACTAAGAACGTCAATGCCATTCTTTGCGAGCGTACCCAGCACCGTGTATAGAATGGCTGATGTTCTTGCGCCCTCTTCACTGTCAGATCCAAAACTTACTTTACGGGCGATGGCCAGCCAGCGTAGCGCTCTCTCCGCAATATTGTTATCCATGGGAACTTGGGGATGTTCAACGAACACGCTCAGCCCTTCACGATGATTCATAAGCGACTTAAGTGGCTTTCGCTCACGCGCATCTTCCGCTAACTCGGATAATTCACTCTCAGCTTTGCTGAACAATGCGTCGCACGCTTTTTTCAACTCTATCTGTATTCGTTCAAACTCTACAGTATTACCTGAGACGTAGTGATCACACCGCTGTTTATTTAACTTATACATCTCTGCAATGCGTTCTATCCATTGTTCATTCCATTGCTCAAGCTGCTCGTCTCCTGCAGCGCATTTTATAAAATCTCTTCGTACATGCGCCCAACAAAAACACAGCGTCACCTTCTTATTGAGTTCTTCGAGGAAATCCCGAACCATCTTCTTATAGGAACCGTGGCGGTCGCAGACCAAGAAAATACAATCAACGCTGTCCACGAATAGGACCTTTGCCGCCTCAGAACTACGCCAACGGTGTATATTGAATAAGACAGAGTCTTTGCTCACAGATGTCCATAGCCAAGCGCGTTGAGAACCCCCCACTTCCTTCAGTGACTGGATTCGCCAACTTGTCTCGTCTGCATGACGCAATTTCTCTTCGTTTTGATGGGCGAGAATAGCGTCATAGAGAGTCTCGAACAGAGGCAGCAGGCGCTTTGCGCTGTCCGCTAGAGTCCCTGCCGAAATCTTAAACCCGTGGTCGCTAAAGCATTTCTCTATACTACGGTAGGGCCTCAGGTTCCAGTAGCGCTCGTATATCAATAGAGCCCAGACACTGGTCCCATATGGCGTATGTTCAAACAGCCGCGCCGGCGCTGGCGCAGTCACATAGAGCGGAGATGACTCACAGTCGCATGACCTACGATAACGGAAGCGGTTAATCCTGCGCGTGTGCGCCTTAACCTTAATCTCTGATATCTTCGAGGTGCGCTTCCCATTTGCAACGTACCGCTCCCCACAACAAGAACAGGTAATCTCATCATCTGACGGATGCCACGACTCTTCTACCACCTCAATATCTGGTCGGGCTGTACGACCATGACCAGGCGCCCCGGGCTGTTGTCCTCGTCTACGCCCCGAAGGTGAACTCTTCTGCTTCTCACTACGACGTCCGTACAACGAATTGGACAGAACCTTACGGTTAGAAAGCAGGTTCTTGACCTGCTTCTTCAGCTCTGCATTCTCATTCTTCAAGCTGCCAATCTCCATCCGCAACGATACAATCGTACTACGCTTGCGCCTATCTACTCCAACCTCGTCTAGCAATGCTCTAAGTCGTTGTACTTCTTTGTCCAACGATAAAGCACTTTTCGCCACACGACTGATACGCTTTACTTCCTCATTTTTCGCGGCCAACTGAGTACGCGCTTTTTCCCAACAGGATTTATAATTCCCCGACTGTGATCGTTCCCGCGTCAATTCATGTTCTAACTCCTGATGTTTATGTTTTAACTCCTGATAAGCCGCTAGCAACTCTTCGTACGAAAACTTACAGTCTAACGAAGCGCATCCCGACGTAGTCGGCATGCAATTGATGCATCCAGCGTCATCTTTATCCAATAACCTGACAACCCCGATCTCTTTGTCGTGAACAATCATATGACCGATGATAACCGATCAATTAAGGAGTGACCAGTCTAAATGCAAAAAAATATTTAAGACGGGATTAACGAACGATTAATCAAGCAAACACCCCTTGAACGAACGCTTACTCCTAGTAGCGAATAATCAAGTAAACATAATAGTTTGATATGTCATCGAAATATTTCAATTTGACTGTTAAATTTCAGATGGTGCAGTCTTTATAGCATAACAATGGAGAAGAGTTCTACTTATACAAGGCGACTTTATGAACAAGTTTATCACTTTTGAAGGAACAGAAGGAAGCGGCAAGTCAACACAAGCGAAGATTCTTACAGATTATTTTGAATCTTTGGGAACCAAGGTTGTACTCACTAGAGAGCCCGGCTGGGGAAAGTTAGGTGAGGGTATAAGAAACGCCATTCTTAATAGAAGGGATATTGAAATTGATCCTTTTGCAGAGCTTTGTCTTTTCTGCGCGGATAGGGCACAGCACGTAAGAGATCTGATACTTCCCAAGTTAAAGGAAGGGTTCACCGTAATATGCGATAGGTATTACGATTCAACCTTTGTGTACCAGGGTTTTGGGAGAGGGATTGATCAAGAACTTGTCTCTAGTATGGCTCTTGCATCTTCTCTGGGAGTTAAGCCGGACATCACGTTTCTTCTCAGAATGCCTGTGGAAAAAGCCCTAGATAGACTCAAAAACAGAGGAGAAAACTCTAAGATAGATGAGGAGCCAGTTCTTTTCCACAAAAGAATTTACGAGGGGTATGGAGAACTGCTCAAAAAAGAGAATTCAAGAATGAAAGCTATAGACGCAACTCTTTCTCCTAGGAAAGTGCACCTTGAGATAAGAAGTTTTTTTACCTGATCTGGAGATTTTCAGTCAGTTTCAGTCGCTTCTTTTATGAGGTGTTCTGTGCGCGGATACATATAGATTTGTAGCGCTGCTCCTAGTGTGGAAAACGGTGCTATATCCACCGGATTTTTACTTATAAACGAAAGTACGAACCCCAGAAGTACTATGCTTTCATTTATTCCCCATGGAACCACGTGTGGAAGTAGGAGAGAACTTGAGAGATCATCAAGCCTTTTCTGTTCCTCTTGCCCTTGGGTTGCGAGGAATTTTTTCCGAAGCGATTTTCGTGACAGGGTGAATTTGAATATGAGAAGTGAAATTATTCCTAGAAAAGCGCCACCGATTAAGAAGAACTTTTTAGTGTTTTCTTTTGAATCTGGAGGCTCCGCCGCTGAGAAAACAAAACCTACCACGGTGTATGCGAGCATGGCTAAGACAAGAGCGAGCCAGACAACTTTAAGGGAACTTTGATTTCTCGCAATGGGTGAGGAGTTATTTTCCATTGTCTGTCCGTTTTCGGAAAACTACGCGCTTTAGGACGTGAGAACGGCGAAAACTAGACTCAGTACTATAAGAATTACAAAAATCCCCATCATATAAAAGGGGATGCTTTTATTGTATCCCTTCTCTATGTTAGGAACTCTTTTCTGAGACCAGATTATCGGAACTTCCTCACCAGTAGTTTCTGTTTTTTGCTTTTCATCTTCTGCCATCTCCGGCAAGACCTCCCCTATCTAAAAAAGTATCCCAAAACTGGTGGACTAAATCAAGTTCACTTGTCACGCGCTTTTTCGAGGCATTCGCGCTGTCCAAAAAGTGTATGCGTATCAAATTTTAGAAGGAAACAAACGATGTCAAGTAAAAAAAGTAAATAGAGGCATTTGCGCTGTAAGGTTTTTGAGAGTGGTTTTAGACGTAATGAGGACGTATGAAGGCATGTTCAGCACTGTCTCAGTTCGTACTGATTCGTATTTGAACAATCTGACGGTCAGATTCCTTGATTTTCGCAGGATATGATGCTGATTTTCAACCAATTATCAGCCTTTAGACGCAACTATACATTCACGGCCACTACCGCTAAATTCCTCTGGTCAAATTATCTGTAGTATTCGGAGAAAAACCCTATCCAGCCCGAGGAGCACACCCAGAAACAAGGGACCTCATCTTATCAGCCCTTCCAGCCTTTATGTGTCCAATGGCTAACGCCATCATCACACTCAACGCTAAGCCTGTACGAGCAGTCATTTTTGCCTTGCCTCTGATAAAATGCCTCTCTAACTTAAAACTATTGTCAACCCTTGAGTTTATACGTTCTATAGAATTCCTAAGCTTATACTCCCGCTCCCAAGTTACTGAACCATACGGAGTCGGGGTAAAAATACGAGGGTCCTTGTCCAAAGGAACTCGTATGGATAAGCCATATTCACTGTTCTTACGACCCGCATTTTTGTGACACTTCTCCCTGCCTACGCAATTCAGGTTATGCGCTGCCGCAGGACAACGAAACTTCAAAGTACCTCGCTCCTCTTCATATCCCCAACCCACCAACTTACTTTCTACCTTGGTTATAGGACAACGACACCAAACCTCGCCCTTCTCTGTGTAGAATATGTTGTTAATATCTTCTCTCAAAGGCCGCATAATCTTTTGCCCAGCAATATAGTTCTGATTCTCCAACTCCACCCTCCACATCTCTCGGATACCAATTATAGGGTCAGTTCCATATTCGTTCCAAAACTTCTTCTTCAATGACCCACTGTCAAGACCCTTGTCTGCGCTGAAATATTCGCATCGCTCCACCAACTCAGGGTTCTGCGCAAACAACTTGTCTATCATCCGATTCAACTCCTTATATTCTGATACAGATGCCTTTGTAAGACTCATCGCAACCGGTATCTCATACTTGGTATCGGCAATTACATGCAACTTATAACCAAACCATCTCTTTACGCTTTTCCATGCCTTGCCTGTAGCAGAGTTAAACCCAGACGTAGTATGTACTCCCCAGTCCGCATCAGGATCGGATGTCTCTCCTGTCTTATTGCTCTTTCTCCCTGTGGAATTACTCTCTATAGACTTACCGTCATATCCTAGATGCTTCCCAAAATCCGGAAGCGATTCTCTCAACTCTCCTCCCATTCTATCCATCATTTTCGAAATCAGACCGTCGCGTTGCTCCAACTTCGCTACGTTTGATAGAAACCGAGAGAAATTGTGACTGCTAGGCGCCGTACTGTAGATAGGAAATTGTTTAACCACAACTTTAGGTCTCCCGCCGTTTTCATCCTGCTCAAGACTGTACTTGTCAATATGTTGTATGGGAATGGGACAGAATCCACATCTATTAAGTAGTTCAGAATTACGGTTCAGTTCCCGTATCAGTGATTCTATGGATTCGTGCTGAAACACTACGCCAGCAATCGTCGCCCTCCACATTGGTTCTACCGGATACTCATTACGCCCGTTCTTGCGCATAGCTTTCAAAGCCCTAATGATATCTTCATCAGGCAAAGCATCGAAAACCAACTCAAGACGTTTGAGGTCTGAAATCTCATCAATTTGTTCCCAAGAGAATGGTAAATACTTTTTTTGTAGCAACTGTTTGCTCCTTATAGAGAGAATGTATGAATGTTAGGAAGAATAATAACTGATATAGAATGTAAAGCAAGTAATATCAGCAAGTTATTTATCTCTTTCCCAAGTTTTTCAGGGAGAAATCGGCAACTGGTTTGTGTGGGGTGAAATTTGTGGTTTTTGGCTTACATTAGCCGATTTTAGGGCTTTTTTGGGGTATTTTTGGGGTAAAAAGTTTTTTACCCCTTCTAAAAACCCTTGATATACATACATCTTTTGGACAGCGCAAATGCCTCGTAAATAGATTATGTAAGCGTTCGTTCAAGGGGTGTTTATAGGGGGTTTGAGCGATTGAGGATTTGTCTCCAATTCCTGTGAAGCGGTCGTAGCCAAATGTCCTTTTTGGGTTTATCGCATCGTTTGTAACGATCGTAGCGACCACGCCCCTGTGTAGTTCCAACGCGTGTCCATCCAGATGCACGGTATACGGTGCCTGTATATGTCGGAATTTGTACAAACGTCTCAATAAGCACAGGTGTGAAGTTGTATCGTTGCTTCCACTCCTTGGGCAAGCGGCGACAGACTACCGAGAGTATGTGTGACCCAAGATTGGGTATCTGTATCCATGGAAGAATCAGGAACCGGGGGTTGTCTATAACCAGCGGTAAATTCTTTTCACGTCGCTCGGATGTCCATCCTATGAAGGTGTCACGCGGCGCAAGTCTCCATGCGGCGGTGGAGAACCCTAGCATGGCCAGCGGCGAACGGTGGCGGTCGCGCACTGCGTAGCGCATCTGAGCCCCGACTAATGTCTTATAACCTAAGGAATATCTGAATAAGTTCCTTAAATATGCTATAGTATCAAAAACTCACTTTATGAGGTGGCCCCATGAACCAGATAAGTTTCTCCGTAGCAGAATATCCCTACAAAAAGCTTAAAACACGTCGTGAGAAGTTTCTTGAGCAGATGGATAAATTGATTCCTTGGAAACAGCTAGAGAACAAAATTGCCAAATACTATCCGAAGCCCGGGAAAGGTCGTAGACCCTATCCCCTGTCAAAGATGCTACGGGTTCACTGCATGCAGTTGTTCTACAACCTGAGCGACCCGGCGATGGAAGAAACGCTGTACGAGATTGAGTCCATGCGCCGTTTTGCTGGGCTGAGCCTGACCGGGCCAATACCGGATGAAACCACTATATTGAACTTCCGTCATCTTCTGGAGAAACATCAGTTGGGCAAGATGATCCTCAAAGAAGTGAATCATCACCTGCAACGTAATGGTCTGCTTTTGCGAGAAGGTACAATAGTAGATGCGACTATTATCTCAGCGCCGACCTCAACCAAGAACAAAGAGGGCAAGCGTGATCCGGAGATGCACCAGACCAAGAAAGGCAATCAATGGTATTTTGGGATGAAGATGCACATTGGTGTGGATGAGACCTTGGGTGTTATTCACAGCATGGAGACCACTGCTGCCAATGTGCATGACATCACCCAGACGGAGCGCCTGTTACATGGCAAGGAAGTGACTTGCTACGGTGATGCGGGTTATCTGGGTGTTGAGAAGCGTGAAGAACTCAAGGACAAGGAGATCAAGTGGGAAATAGCTGAACGTCCGGGTAGGCGCAAGACGATGAATGCTGAGGAGCAATTTCTTGAAAAGACCAAGGCCAGCATCCGCGCAAAAGTGGAGCATTCATTCAGAACTATCAAACGTCAGTTTGGCTATGACAAGGTGAGGTATCGAGGTCTGGAGAAAAATGCCAACCGATTGGCCGTACTCTCTGCATTCACGAACCTGTTAACTTGCCAAAAGATGCTGTCCGCGTAGGACAAGTGCGTCTGGATTTTGCCGAATGGCAGAATTTGGACAAGAAACAGCGAATAGATGGGTATAATTCACCCCAATTTTGGTGTCATAATGGCAAAATGGAGTTTTTGTTCAATTTTGGATAGTTGATCAGAGGTTCCCTAAGTAATGATAACGAGCTACAAACTCGTTCCATAGTTTGCCTTGCTTGGTGCCACTGACAACAGTGTGAACCTGCAGTGGACGGACTTCGTCAAGGGTCTCGGGAACCGGTAGTATAGGCGGTTCGGTGTCCACTCCAAAGACAATAGGCTTGGCTCGGGGCGACACTCGGGTGGGTGGTGGTAACTTGATGATGCCATCCCTATGCATGGATAGCATGGTGAGTCTGGCCATCATGTCCTTGAGTCCGCCATCGGGCTTGTACCACCCAATGCGTCTGCAAAACTCCCTGGACAGAGCAGTCCGGTTGAGCCGCTCGGGCCCGGCTATCAAAGCGCGTAGCAGTTTCATCTCCGCAGTCGTGAACTCACGCCCGTAGTAGCGGCACTCAACCTCGTTGGTCATGTCTTGGCGCCAAAGTCGCGCAAACGTTGCTCACTCATTGACCATGGCAACCAAGGCGATAGATCTTCCGGGGGACTCCTGCCATCTTCCGCGCAGGCAGTCAACCACCCCTTTAGCCAACTAAGAATGTCAATGCCATTCTTTGCGAGCGTACCTAACACCGTGTATAGAATGGCTGATGTTCTTGCCCCCTCTTCACTGTCAGACCCGAAGCTTAGTTTACGGGCGATGGCAGCCCCTCGCAACGCGCTCTCCGCAATATTGTTATCCATGGGAACTTCGGGATGTTCAACGAACACGCTCAGCCCTTCACGATGATTGATAAGCGACTTAAGTGGTCCTCGCTCACGCGCATCTTCCGCTAACTCGGACAATTCACTCTTGGATTGGGCGAACACTGCGTCGCACGCTTTTTTCAGCTTTGTCTACGTTCGTTCAAACTCTGGAGTATTACCTGAGACGTAGTGATCACACCGCTGTTTGTTTAACTCATACATCTTTGCAATGCGTTTTATCCATTGTTCATTCCATTGCTCAAGCTGCTCGTCTCCTGCAGCGCATTTTATAAAATCTCTTCGTACATGCGCTCAACAAAAACACAGCGTCACCTTCTTATTGAGTTCTTCGAGGAAATCCCGAACCATCTTCTTATAGGAGCTGTGGCGGTCGCAGACCAAGAAAATACAATCAACGCTGTCGGCGAATAGCACCTTTGCCGCCTCAGAACTACGCGAACGGTCTATATTGTATAAGACCGAGTCTTTGCTCACAGATACCCACAGCCAAGCGCGTTGAGAACCTCCCACTTCTCTCAGTGACTGAATACGCCAACCGGTCTCGTCTGCATGACGCAATGTATCTTGGTTTTGATGGGCGAGAATCGCGTCATAGAGAGGCTCGAACAGAGGCCCCAAGCGCTTTGCGCTGTCCGCTAGAGTCCCTGCAGAAATCCCAAGCCCGTGGTCGCTATACCATCTCTCTATACCGCGGTAGGTCCTCAGGTTCCAGTAACGTTCGTATATCAATAGAGCCAGACACTGATCCCATATTGCGTATGCTCAAACAGCCGCACCGGCGCCGGCGCCGTCACATAGAGCGGAGATGACTCACAGTCGCATGCCCTACGATGACGGAAGCGGTTAACCTTACGCTTGTGCGCCTTGACCTCAATCTCATACATCTGAGAAACACGCTTCCCATTTCCAACATACGGCTTCCCACAACTGGAACAGGTAAGTTCATCCTCGGACGCATACCACGACTCTTCTACCACCTCAATATCTGGTCGGGCTGTACGACCATGACCAGGCGCCCGGGCTGTTGTCCTCGTCGTCGCCCCGAAGGTGGCCTCTTCTGCTTCTCACTACGCCTTCCGTACAACGAATTGGACAGAACCTTCCGGTTAGAAAGCAGATTCTTGACCTGCTTCTTCAGTTCTGCATTCCCATTCTTCAGTTCTATATTCTCATCCTTCAGACTACCATTCTCATCTATCAAGTTAGCATTCTTATATATCAATTTGGCATTCTTATCCTTCAAGCCATCATTCTCATCTTTCAGGCTGCCATTCTCCACCCGCAACGATACAATCGTACTACGCTTGCGCGTATCTACACCGACCTCCTTTAGCAATGCTCTAAGTCGTTTTACTTCTTTGTCCAACGACAAAGCGTCTTTCGCCACACGACTGATACGCTTTCGTTCTTCACGCTCCGACTCCAACTTGGTACTCGCTTTTTTCCAACACCATTTATATCTCCCCGCCCGCGCTCGTTGCCGCCTCAATTCATGTTCTAACTCCTGATAATCTGCTAGTAACTCTTTGTACGAAGGCTCACAGTCTAACGAAGCGCATCCCGACGTAGCCGGCATGCAATTGATGCATCCAGCGTCATCTATATCCAATAACCTGGTGACCCCGATCTCTTTGTCGTGAACAATCATACAACCGATGATAACCGATCAATGAAAAAGTTACCAGATTACCAGGCTTCTACATGTAAAAATATTTAATGGCAGGATAATGAATCAAGCAAACACCCTTGAACGAACGCTTACTAGATTATAAATAGATATAGGCGGAATATTACAAAAAAAACAGATAGAAGTAGAGTAATATGAGTAAGTTATGCTCAAAAAAAGGCAGGTTTTTCCGCAAGTGTTCAGGCTAGTGTTATGTCAAGGACAACAATGCGAGGGGTCCGTGGTCTGAGCCGTCCTTGCACAACAAAGGACCGGTTGCTGATGCCCTCTACAGACTCAAGTCCATCTACCCAAAAAGCATTACCTGACGCAGCACTAGTCCTTGACTTTGTGAGGGGGGGGGGGGGGTAAAATCAAAGACCGACTTTAAGAATGAGGGTTTTATAACAAGATTTTGCCAGATAAATGTCCATTTATAGATGGAACAACTTAATAAGGAGGTTGTAATATGAAGTTGCGCAATTTATTAGTGATGTTGTTACTGCTCACTGGAGCAGTTTTCTTTGTAGCTTGTGAGGGTGAAAGAGGACCGGCGGGGAAGGACGGCGCGCAAGGGCCGGCAGGACCGAAGGGGGATAAGGGCGACCCAGGAAAAGACGGCACGCCTGGGCCTGCAGGCGCAGATGGACGAGATGGAACTGATGGGACGTCTTTGGGTGATCCTAGATGCGACCGCAGTAATGGAATACAGGTGGTATACGGTGTTGATAATCTTGTCGGGACCGATGATAACGATGTTATTTGTGGGAATCGGGCTGATAACATAATTAGAGCCGGTGGCGGAGATGATACTGTTTATGGTGAGGCCGGAGGGGATAGACTGGTAGGCGGAGATGGTGATGACACGCTTGACGGGGGCGCTGATGATGACCATTTCTTCCTTAAGAATGAAGCGGGGGATAATAAATTGATTGGTGGTGAGGGTAGGGACATGGTCTATTTTGGTAATTATGACCCTACTGATACCGACCCCATATCTTCTATATTGGGTTTTTATACTTTTTACCCTAGGAACATAGTTACCGGAAACATGACCTTTGATCTTTCTTCCGGGAGTCTTGATGGTGCTGCTATTTCTCTCGCAGGAGGGGGGAAGTTTACATTTGAAGGTATTGAGGATATTCATGGAGGATCGGGGAATGATACGCTAACCGGAGATGATGCAGATAATTTTATCTATGGTCTTGGGGGGAATGATACTCTAAACGGAGGGGCTGGAGATGATGTTCTTTGGGGAGCCGGTGGCGCCGATACCCTTAGAGGAGGGGCTGGAGATGATGTTCTTAGAGGAGGAGATGGAAATGATGTTTTTATCGGAGGAGAGGGTGCTGATAGTTTTTTTGTTCAGAATCTAAACGGCAGTAAAACAATTATTAAGGACTTTGACTTGAATGAAGACAAACTCTATTTGGTGTTGTTCCCCACAAATAACAGAGCAATAAGTGCTTCGGCAGGGAAAATCACCGTAGGAGCGAGGAGTGACTTTGTTGAAATACATGTAACCGACCAGCCCAATCAAGCAAAAGCGAATAGTATCATTGACACCTCAAATCCCAAATATAGTTTTGTCTCTTTTAATTTTGATACAAAAACACGAACCCACACTTTCACCAACAACTAAAGAAAACAGAATCATACCAAATTCCAAGCCCAGCAGGTTACCGCCTGTTGGGCTTTTTGGTATAATGGCAAGAACACTTTTCAGGAGGAAATACCATGAGCCTAGTGTTGCGTCAAGAGCCATATTTCTGTACAATGTGTCCAAGGCGATGACTCCGTAGTCCGGCCGTTTTTGCACAACAAAGGATCGGTCGCCGATGCCCGTTGCAGACTCAAGTCCATCTACCCAAAAATCATTGCTTGACGCAACACTATGTTAAAAATCCAGAGACCGCCTTTAACGCGTTAGGATCGCCGTATTAAGGCGAATCTGAATAATGAAAAACTAGTTTTTCTTGCCTAGGTTAAAGTGAAGACACAAAAGCAGTCTTTCGTTCTTGCCAGTATAACAAAAAAAGCCCCGCAGGGGGATAACCTGCAGGGCTTCTGGACTCCACAACGGGATTCTTAATCATCTGTAAAAGTGTAGGTTCGTGTCTCTGGATCAAGTTTTGCAGTTGTAAACTTAATAACGTCTGCTTTCTTGTTTGCGATTGCCGTTGCTTGTGTGGCACTTGCTCCGTTAGAATCATGTATTTCAACAGCCGCGAGTGTTCCTACCTTAATCTTACCGACATCGGTAGTTATTGCTCTATTGTTCCCTGATTCTGCTGGAAACTCATTGAAATAGATTTTATCTTCTGCCACATTGAAGTCCTTAATCACAGGAAGAGCGTGATTCCTCCAACCACCTTCAATCACAAAAGTATCAGCGCCAGCCCCGCCAGTCATAACATCATTTCCCCACCACCTGTGAAAGACATCATCGCCATCGCCTCCGGTTATGGTGTCGGTTGCATTGCCTCCAGCAAGGTAGTTGTCTTCGGCATCTCCGGTAAGAATGTTACCACCATTACTACCAAAAACATCTTCAATACCTTCAAATGTAAACGTTCCAGTATTTGTGAGGACAGACCCATCAAAACTCCCTGAAGAAAGATCAAAGGTAACACCCGTGCTAAGTTTGTCTGCGTCGAGAACAGCATATAAGCCGCCTTCAATACCAGTTTCTAGTGTTGCGTCAATGGCAGCATTTTGTGTATAATGTGTTTTAAGACGAGGGCTCTGTGTCCCGAGTCATCTTTCCACAACAAAGGAGGAGGAACCATGAAGAAGTACATTGTGCGCCTGTCGGAGGCGGAACGCAAGACCTGTCAGGAGGTCATCGGGAAACTCAAGGGTAGCAGTCAGAAAGCGCGCCGGGCGCGAATTCTGTTGCAGGTTGATGCGGATGGGCCAGATTGGTGCGACCACCAGGTTGCGGAGGCATACGGTTGTTGGGAGCACACCGTCGCGAACGTGCGCAAACGTTGCGTGCTGGAAGGCTTTGAGTTAGCCCTCAACGGGCGGCAACGAGACCCATCCACCTGGCCGCCGAAGCGTCTGGACGGGCGGCAGGAAGCCGCGCTGATCGCGTTGCGGCTGGGGCCGCCACCGGCTGACTACGGCCAATGGTCGCTACGTCTGCTGGCAAGCGAGGCGGTTGAGACCGGCATCTGTGAATTGATCAGCCACGAAACCGTCAACAAGACATTAAAAAAAACGGTATAGCGGGACGCTATCTGCAGTACTGGGTGATTCCGCCGAAGGCGGACGGGGAGTATGTGGCGGCCATGGAAGATATTCTGTCGACCTACGAGGATCCCTACGATGAGCGGCGGCCGGTGGTCTGTATGGACGAGCAGCCGGTACAGATGCTACGGGAAACCCGCCAGCCATTGCCCGCAACCACGGAGCATCCGTGCCGTGTAGACTACGAGTATCAGCGGGCCGGCATGGCCTCGGTGTTCCTGTTCTGTGAACCGCTGGCAGGTTGGCGCACGGTGACGGTGCGAGAGCGGCGCACTAAATTGGACTGGGCGGAGGAGGTGGCGGCTCTGCTGGAGAATCGCTATGCAAACTGCGAGATGGTCACGCTGGTGCTGGACAACCTCAACACGCACACGCAGGGAGCGTTATACGAGGCTTTTGAGCCGGAGCGGGCACGGCGGTTGAGACAGCGCATCAAGTTCCAGTACACCCCGAAGCACGCGAGTTGGCTGAACGTGGCGGAGTGCGAGTTGAGTTGTCTGACGCGGCAGTGTCTGAAGGGTCGACGGATTGGGGACCTAGATGAGTTGCGGGCCGAGGTGGCGGCGTGGTCGCAACGTGTCAACGCAAGCCAGCGTGGTGTGAATTGGCGTATGTCGCTTGCCGATGCCCGCTGCAGACTCAAGTCTCTCTATCCAAAAAATCATTGCTTGACGGAACACTAGGATAAAACTGGCAGTGTTCTCTTTACGAAAGTAGATAATATCTTTGCCCTCACCACCAAACCATTTATTAGCGCCTTTTTGTTCCCAAATGTAAAAATGATCGTTGCCACCTTCACCGTACATCGTATCATCACCATCACCACCTATCATTTTGTCATTTCCGCCTCCACCGTAAACAATATCGTCCCCCGCTTTTGCTCTAATCTCACTATCACCGTTTTTTGCGCAGATGACATCGTCATCACCTGTTCCGTAGATTAGGAACGTCCATCCTGCCACATCTATACCATTACTAACATCGCATCTGGCGTCACGGGGGGCGTCTTTGCCCACTCTCCCATCTGCGCCCGCTGGCCCCGGTGGCCCTCGCTCGCCTTCACAAGCCACAAAGAAAACTGCTCCAGTGAGCAGTAACAACATCACTAATAAATTGCGTAACTTCATAATACAACCTCCCTTATTAAGTTGTTCCATTTATAAATGGACATTATCTGGCAAAACCTTGTTATAAAACCCTCATTCTTAAATTAGTCTTTTGATTTACCTCCCCCCCCCCCCCCTCACAAAGTCAAGGGCAAATGCCTCATGCTAGGGCTTCTACACCGTCGCATGGAGACTTGCACCGCGCGACGCCTTCATAGGATGGACATCCGAGCAACGCGAAAAGAATCTACCGCTGTTCTCGACAACCCCAGATTCCTGATTCTTCCATGAATACAGATATCGAATCTCGGGTCACACATTCTCTCGGTAGTCTGTCGCCGCTTACCCAAAGAGTGGACCCAACAATACAACTTCACACCCGTGCTTATTGAGACGTTTGTACAAATTCCGACATATATAGGCACCGTATACCGGGATCTAGATGGAACGGGTTGGAACTACACAGGGAGGATGTGGCCGCTACAACCGATGCGATAAACCCAAAAAGGACATCTGACTACGACCGCATCACAGGAATTGGAGACAAATCTTCAATCGCTCAAAACCTCTATAAACACCCCTTGAACGAACGCTTACAGCAAGAATAGATCTGGCATTGATGAATATCACTCATTTACTGAATTAGAGAAAGAGCAAATAAGCGTGATTAAGAAATTCCTGTCGTTCGGATCTGACTCTCTGGAGACCTTTGCTCGTATTGTACATGGTGGATATATCCACAACTAAAAAGCCTTCATTCAAAAAAAGCTACTCAATAGCCTACCCCCTGAGAGCGGTTTTTTACTCCTTCTAAAACCCCTTGATATGCATACACCTTTTAGACAGCGTAAATGTCTCTTTTTCTTGAAAACCTCAATTCGTAATTTATACTTGTCTAAAATACAGCAAAAGGTTACGCAAATGCGGCCTTGTGGAGGTTTTTAGTTATGGCGGACTATGCTAATCCAGATGTTCTTGTAAGCACCGACTGGGTGCAGGAGCATATTGACGACCCAGATGTCGTTATAGTTGAATCAGATGAAGATATTCTTTTATATGAAGTGGGACACATAAGAAGTTCAGTCAAATTTGACTGGCAAACCGAGCTTCAAGATCAACTTATAAGAGATTATGTAAGTAAAGAAGGCTTTGAGTTATTGCTTTCTGAAAAAGGCATTTCCAATGATCACACCGTGGTTTTTTATGGAGACAGAAACAACTGGTGGGCATGCTACGCATTCTGGACTTTTAAGATTTTTGAACACGAAAAGTGTCTCATAATGGATGGCGGCAGACAGAAATGGGTTGATGAGGGCAGAGAACTTGTAAGAGATGTTCCGCAGAGGTCTAGAACTGATTACAAAGTGTCAAATGTGGACGAGTCTATAAGAGCTTTTCGCGATGACGTAACAGAACATATGAATTCAGGCAGACCGCTTGTGGATGTACGTTCTCCTAAGGAGTATTCTGGAGAATTACTTCATATGGAGGCGTACCCTCAAGAAGGAGCGCTTCGCGGGGGTCATATTCCTGGGTCTGTAAACGTTCCTTGGGCTACGGCTGCAAACGAGAACGGCACTTTTCGTTCCGCAGATGAACTTTCCGAGATATATGAAAAAGGGCAAGGTCTTTCGAAGAATCAAGATGTTATCGCCTACTGCAGAATAGGAGAAAGGTCTTCTCATACTTGGTTTGTTCTCACCTACCTTCTCGGCTTTGAAAACGTGAGAAACTATGATGGCTCGTGGACCGAGTGGGGAAACTTGGTGAGAGCGCCAATAGAAAAATAGATAGGGTTGGGTTCGCATATTTTGACGGGGAATGGTCCGGTCTTGCGCGCATTAATTTTTGTTTTTTGCAGGACTAGAGAAGATGGCTTCCATAGAGAAAATAGTAAAAGAATTCAGTGAAGCTGACATGGGAGAGACCATGGAACTTCTTCTGGATTATTCATTTGATCTTCCAGATGTTCCTCAGAGGTTGCTTGAGCAGCGGGACAAGAATATGAATAGGGTGCATGAGTGCGAAACGCCCGTGTTTATCTGGGTTGAGGTAAATAACGATGTGGTAAGAATATTTGCCGATGTTTCTGAGGACTTTCCTACGGTCAGAGGTCTTGTATCAATTCTTGTGACCGCTTTTGATGGAGTTACTGCAGAAGATCTTGAATCAGCTCCCCAAGACCTACTCGCCCGGCTTGGACTAGCACAGAAACTGGGAATAAGAAGGGTTAGAGGATTAAGCGCCGTCTATGCGAAGATAAAAAGCGAGGTGATTAAGCGAACGCGACCTGATGATTGAAGAAGAAAGAATGAAGATGCTTATGGACCATTATGAAAACCCTAGGAATTTTGGTGCGCTTGATACGCCTTCTGTAGTCATAAGGGGTGGGAACCCCTACTGTGGAGATGCAATAAACATTTACATAGAGATAGACGACCGAAATATAATAGAAGACATCGCTTTTGATGGAGAGGGTTGCATAATAAGCCAAGCGACCACTTCACTTCTTACCGAATATGTAAAAGGGAAAACTGTAGGTGATGTAGAACAACTTGATTCTGACTATCTAAGAGATCTTGTGGGAAAAGACATGCTAATAACCCGTCCGAAATGTAGTCGTCTTGCGCTTGAGATACTTGTGTCTTGGGCAAGAGGCTTTCGGGGCGGAAAAGGCATCTAATTCCGTGTATAATGAACCAAGCCATAATTAAATTCCAAGGAGAAATAAAGAATGAAAAATGGTAAACCCGATAGACTGATCCTAGATAAGAGAATTGAAGAGGCATTACAGTATCCGTTGTTTGACTCTATATTTAATCGTCGTTCGAGAAGATTTGGCTTAGGGATGGAACTCAAAGATAGCACTCTGGAATTTAAGTCCTCCTACAACCCCGTACCGTTAAGCGAAATTGAAGAGGCGCTTCTGGTATGGTCTGGAACCGGGCTTACGGGACTCTGTCTTGCGGACTTGCCACCTGAAAACGGAATAGACCTTCTCTGTCAGTGGACTGGAAGAACCTGGCCTTCTGCATGCAATAATCACGGAACAGAACTTTTCTTCACAAACGACAACGGGCTTTACCACGTGGATGTAAAGAACATGTTACCTCAGGCTCACGAACTTGACCTGTTTTTCAGCCTTTCTAGGGAAGAGAAGATGGCTAGGGTTCTTGAACTTTACAGGGAAAGCCTTAACAAACTTGAAGACGGAAGGGCGGACATGCCCGATAAAATGCCAGGACTTTTTGAGTTTAACCAGTGGAATGCGAACAAACCGGGCACCACGCTTTTTGTTCCCGTTACTGACGTTACAGAGGAGTATCTAAATTTGCTTACTCTTTACTGTAGCCACAGTTATGGGTTTACCATAATAGATGATCTTACCGGCAAACCGGCTGGGGTCGGAAAATGGGTAGAGAAAGGGAGACTTAAAGATGCGGTTAAACTTTCGTTGTTCGACCTTGAGGTGAGGATACTTACTGGGCTTAATGTTGAACAGGCGTTTATCACTCAGAACATGGCTCTTGCTCTCCAACCTCTGGGGCTTGCCGGATGGGCGTTTACTGGATTCATTCCTAGATTCGCTATGGGAGCCGTACCGGAGCTTTTCAAAGGGCTTGGGTTCCGATTCATTCAGCCCAAGAAAGGCTCAATTGATCCTCCGCCAACTGTTCCTGTAGGAAAAGACGGGGTTTTTGAAGCCTACTGCCCTCCATACTATAAAAACATGGATGCCGCTATAGACGACTTCCTAGCTCACAAATGGAAGGCGTGGGAACCTGAAAAGCCTTTCCCCTACACAGAACCCGACAAGCATTTGATGAAGGCTCCGAGGCCCACTGATACTACAATACAGATCGTCAAGGATGTGGCGAACTACATTTACGACACCTACGGTAGATTTCCCGCCTTTGTTGACCCTATGTATATGAGATTGGTGTTCCAAGCGATGCACATAGACCTAGATTTCTATGACAAGTATTATCCAAAAGGCTCTTATTCTGACAGACATCTTCAAGCCTTTCTGGAAAACAACCCGGACCAAGGAGAACGGTTCGGAAAATAAAGTATATTCCAAAGGTGGATCAAAATTGATCTATTTTTGGGAGGAGAACCGCGAATGCGCATAGTTATTGTCGGAAATGGCATAACTGGAGTGTCCGCGGCGCTTGCTATCCGCCGTCTGCAACCTGACTGGAAAATCGTAATGATTTCCGGCGAATCATCCTTTCACTATTCACGCCCGGCCCTTATGTATATATTCATGGGCCACATGAGTTATCAAGATACAAAGCCGTATGAGGACGGGTTCTGGCGTAAAAAACGCATTGATCTTGTCCGTGACTGGGTCACTGGCATAGATACTACGAGTAAAAAACTTCTGATGCGCAATGTGGGTCCCGTCGCGTATGACAAACTGCTTCTGGCTACGGGGTCAAAGCCCAATAAATTCGGCTGGCCCGGACAAGACCTTCTAGGCGTACAAGGGTTTTACAGTCTGATGGACCTGAGGCTTCTCTATGAAAATGTAAAGGGCGCGATAAAAGCCGTAATAGTTGGTGGCGGGCTTATAGGAATTGAACTTGCTGAAATTCTTCACTCGCGCAATATCCATGTTACTTTCCTAGTGAGAGAGCAGTCCTATTGGGCGAATATACTGCCGCTTCAAGAGTCGCAGATGGTAAATAGGGTGATAATGGAACAGGGAATTGATCTTAGGCTTTGCACAGAACTTAAAGAGGTAGTAGGAAATGATTCGGGAAGGGCTTGTGGAGTTATAACGGGAGAAGGAGAATTTATAGAGTGTCAGGTAGTTGGACTCACGGCAGGCGTAAGTCCTAACATAACACTTGCGCAGGCAAGTGGCATAGAGACCTCAAGAGGGGTTCTTGTTGATCGGGGTTTTGCAACATCTACTCCCCAAGTATTTGCTGCTGGGGACTGCGCGGAAATGGTTGTTTCAGGACAAAAGCGTAATTTAGTTCAGCAGGTGTGGTATACGGGTAAGCAACAGGGAAAAGTAGTAGGGGAGATTATGGCTGGGAGACAGAAAATATATGAGCCTGGAATTTGGTACAACTCCGCTAAGTTTTTTGATCTTGAGTACCAAACCTATGGTGTGGTGAAACCTGTTGCGTCAGAGAATGAACGTAGTTTTTACTGGGAACATTCAGATCGCAAACGTTCAATAAGAATGGTTACAGACACAAATGGGGCGGTTATTGGCATAAATGTTATGGGAGTTCGCTATAGACACAGGGTTTGCGAGAAATGGGTTGCGGAGAAAAGCTCTCTGAATTATGTGCTCAACAATCTTAGGGATGCGAATTTCGATCCTGAATTCTATGAAAAATGTGAACAAGAAATAATAAATGAGATAAGGAAACAGGTGGCCTGATGCATGATGATACCTTGGATTATGATTATGATGAGGAATCTATGGGCTTTGAGGAACCGGAAGAAGTTTCTACAAAACCTCTTGGATTGGGAGAAAGAGTTTCTCTTGCTGTTCTTGGATTCGGTGTGCTGATGTTTATCCTGCAGGCGTTGGGAATGCCGCCTAGCGGCACGTGGATGGGATTTTCGCTGGTGTTTTTTCCTATTTTCTTTGGTGCCGTATTTTATTTTTATCTGAGTTTTGCAGGCACGGTTCCTGGAATCAAACATGACAATATCTATTTTCGCGGGATAACTTCCCGCGGCGCGTTGGGTTGGCTTATCGGTGTGGTGTTTACCGGTTTTTACATAGCGCTTTACTGGTATCCACAATACTTAGCCAGAGGAATAGATATTGTGAACCCGCTTGCGATGGCTCTTTCGGGATCTCCCGCGGATCAATGGTTTTTTTACGGATTTATCTACACGCTTGCGGTTTTTATTTTCGGGGCGAGGATGTTTATGAAGTACAGGAATAACCGTTATCAAATAATCAGAACGATATCGGTAATAGTTTTTCAGTTGGGATTTGCCTTTCTAATTCCTAATATACTCAAGCTTTTTAATCAACCAGAGTTTTATTTCAGTTACTTCTGGCCGCTCAAATATGATTATCTGTTCCCCGATACTTTCAGTAATTTTGTCAATCATCCAGGTGGACTTGGGATATTTCTCATTTTTTGGGGAGCGATGATATCCTTTGTGGCAACTCCAATCCTTACCTACTATTTTGGCAAGAGATGGTACTGCTCATGGGTATGTGGATGTGGAGGTCTTGCTGAGACCTTAGGAGATAGTTGGAGACAACTTTCTGATAAGTCCACAAACGCGTGGCGCATTGAGCGCTGGCTTGTACACTCAGTGCTTGTATTCATAGTGATCACCACTGTTTTGCTATGGGTGAATTCGGTTACTTCTGGAGCGGTATTCGGAGAGGCTTCTTTGTCTCTTAAGAAATGGTATGGGTTCTACATTGGAGCTGTTTTCTCTGGAGTGATAGGTGTTGGTTTCTATCCACTGATGGGAAGTAGGGTATGGTGTCGATTTGGCTGTCCTATGGCCGCTGTACTTGGGATTTTCCAAAAATACTTGTCAAGATTTAGAATCACCACAAATGGAGACCAGTGCATGTCGTGTGGCAACTGCTCTACATACTGCGAGATGGGGATAGACGTAAGGGCGTACGCTCAAAGGGGAGAAAATATAGTGAGAGCCTCATGCGTGGGGTGCGGCGTCTGCTCTGCTGTATGTCCTAGAGGGGTGTTGAAACTTGAAAACGGAGGAAGTTTCAAAGACAGATTCGATGGGTCTGAAAATCCACTTGGGGCTTTTGTCGATTCACTAAAACATGTTTAACTGAACTTTCTAGAAAAACTTGCCTGTTTTTGATCATGACTTTCCCATCGCATCTTAAATCATTTTTACCATGGTCGCGCTTGCCAGCCTAATTTACTCAGTTAGACTGAATACTCGTGTATATAGAGCGTGTTCCAAATAGGAGTTCTCCACCCGCTATCTTGCTACGTGAGTCCTATCGGGAAAACGGAAAAGTCCGTAAACGTACCATTGCTAACTTATCCAAATGTCCACCTGAATTGATTGAAGCGTTGAGCGTGTTGCTCAAAGGAGGTATTGCTATTCCTGACCCCTACCCAGAACTTAGTATTACCCGATCTAGATCACACGGTCACGTCGCCGCCATTCTCGGGACATTACGCAAATTAGGACTTGACCGCATACTTGCCGCATCCACATCTGCCCAACGCCAACGCGTTATTGCCCTCATTGTCACTCGTATAATTGCTCCGGGTTCAGAGTTGTTTACCGAGCGAGGATTAGATTATTCTGCTAAATTTAGTTCGCTTGCTGAAACGCTTGACATTGAAACTGATAACCAAGACGACTTTTACGATGCTATGGACTGGTTATTACAACGTCAAGACAGAATTGAAAAGCGGTTAGCCAAACGCCATTTGCGTGATGGGTTATTGGTACTCTATGAATTCACCTCTACGTTTTCTGAAGAACAAGATTATGATGGCCTAGCGCAATATGCATACTCAATTGATGATAACTGGGAAGGCGTGCAAATAGTGCTTGGCTTGCTGTGTAATCATGATGGATGTCCGGTTGGTGTAGAGATCTTCGAAGATGACACATATGACCCTGAGGAGTTGAGTACGCAGATTGACAAGATACGCGACCGCTTTGGAATTTCTCGAGTGGTGCTTGTAAGTGGCCGTGGAATGCTAACCAAAACTCGTATTCGCGATGAGATTGAGCCTGCGGGTCTAGACTGGATTAGTGCGCTACGCAAAAAAGATAAAAGGGATTTAGTGATATCTGGCGCTGTGAAACTTTCGTTATTTGATGAAACAAACTTGGCTGAGATTCAGAACGATGCATATCCTGGCGAACGTCTGGTCATGTGGCGCGATAAACGTCTAGCGTCTGATCGAGCACGCAAACGTGAGAAATCGTTACAAGCTACCGAGGCATTGCTTGACTCTATCGTTGTGGCAACCAAGCGAGACAAGTGTCAACTCAAAGACAAAGAGACGATAACGCTTCGCGTAGGCGAAGCAATAGGTAAATACAAAACGGCCAAGTACTTTGATTTGGAAATCACGGATAACTCATTTAAGTATCGCCGCAAAAACGATTCTATAGAAGTTGAATCTGTCCTTGATGGGATTTACATAGTGCGCACTAGTCTTCCTGCTACTGAACTTGATGCTGAGCAGACGGTACGCGCATTCCGTAGTCTCAAAACTGTAGACCTAAAAGAGCGCCTTATCTATGACTACACTAACAAGCAAGTGCGAGCCCATATGTTTCTGTGCATGCTGGCTTATTACGTTGAGTTGCATATGCGCCAGAGCCTCAAGCCGTTACTACTTGATGGCAAGGAACCTGAAGTAGGGCAGGGCGCGCGGTTATCTGTGGGAGACCGGACGGAAGCTTCATCTTCAGCCGAAGATGAAGCTCGGCGCAACCACGCAGTCTCGAAAGCACCTGCGTACAGTTTCCATTTTTTGCTTGAGGAATTAGGAATGATTTACAAGAATCGCGTGGTGTTGCAGTCGGGCAATGCTGAGTCGTTTGATGTGATCAGTCAACCCACTGAGTTACAGAAAAAAGCCCTTGACTTACTGGAAATTCAATTAAATTGTAAGTAAGCATTTATCAAAGTGTACTGGATTGGAGGCATTTGGGCTGTAGCGCGATTCCTGATTTAATTTCCTACGGTGATGGAGAACCCCAATATCCATGTCGCTAACATAATCATACGACGGATAATAACAACTTAATTAAAGAGTTATCAGTTCAATGCGCACACGTTTACTAAACCTGAGGCAGACAACGGTAAATTCTAGGTACATTGTGGGCTGATTCCGCTCCGCAGAAAATAGTTCTCGTAATAAAATGTAGTGTCAGAACATTTTATGGCATTTAACCAGCTGATATCTAATGCTTATTTTTTAGACAGGATAAACTTGGGTTAAGGGTGGGGTAATGAACCGAGCAACCATACCCCTTGAACGAACGCTTACTAAAAAGTTTCTTACCCCTTCTAAAACCCCTTGATACGTATACAACTTTTGGACAGCGCAAATGCCTTGCTTTTAAATAATTCTCTAGTTGAGTGGTAGACTACTCTAGATATTTAGAAACTCCACAGACCCAAGGCTCTCTTTGTTTCCGCGATCAGTCCTTTCAATCACTTCGCCGTTTTTGATATCGAAAACAAAACAGGAAATCCCAGAGAGTATTTCCATGTTGAACTCAAGGAAATTGTTGACATATATCTTTGAGTCTTCAATGAGTTGTTTGGGGTCGGCGTTGTCAGGGTTTCTTTCCAGAATGAAATAGGAGCACAGAAAATCTGGAAGATCTGGGTTGTGAGCGAACACGGCTTTTGAATCGTATTTCTGGATCACATTCAAGTTAAAATAACGCTGGTATCCGGCTATAAGTGGTTGGTTTAGATGCGACAGTGCGTAAATGATCGCGCAAGTTATTCTGTTTTGGTTGTCAAGCATGAAATCAAGCGCTTCCCTGTTAAACCGCTCAAGTGTTTCCTTGACATTTTCGTTTGTTACTAGCTCTGGCATTGAATTCTCCTTGTTCCTTTAGGTGCTCAATTGGTAGGGTAGGCGTCTAATATACCACAGAAATCCGCATTTCCGTTGTAAGGACTCAAGACGCATAGGCTGTAGCCCTGCTTTCTCTTATCACCATGATTTTTATCTGGCCTGGATAAACGACCTCTTTTTCTATTTTTCTAGCGATCTCATGAGAGAGAAGCGCTCCTTGCTCGTCGTTTACTTGCTCGCTTTCTACTATTACCCTTACCTCTCTTCCCGCTTGGATAGCGTAGCATCTAGCCACTCCTGGAAAAGAACTCGCAATACCTTCTATATTTTCTATTCTTTTGACATAGTTTTCGTAAGTTTCGCGTCTTGCTCCAGGCCTTGCGGCTGAGATAGCATCAGCGGCCTGTACAAGTAAGGGAAGTATTCCTTCAGGTTGCGGGTCGTGGGTTTTTTCAAGCGCATCAACAATTTCAGGTGGTTCTCCGTATTTCTTTACGATATTGGAACCTATATCAACGTGCGACCCTTCGATTTCATGATCAACCGCCTTCCCTATATCATGGAGCAAACCGGCTCTTTTTGCGAGTTTTTCGTTGTAGCCGATCTCAGATGCTAGAATTCCGCAGATAAATCCAACCTCTATTGAATGATTAAGCACATTTTGTGAATAACTGGTTCTGTACTTGAGCATCCCAAGTTTGTTTATGAGATCGGGATGCATGCCTCCTATGCCGAGGTCAAAAAGCGCTTTTTCTCCCTCTTTTTGTATTTCCTGTTCCATTTCCTCTTCAACCTTGGTGACCACTTCTTCAATCCTCGCTGGGTGAATTCTGCCATCCGCTATCAATCTCTCAAGCGAGATCTTTGCAATTTCTCTTCTGATTGGGTTAAAGCAGGAGAGTACGACTGTCTCGGGCGTATCATCAATTATAAAGTCAACTCCAGTTCGAAGTTCTATAGACCTGATATTTCGTCCTTCACGTCCAATTATTCTTCCCTTGACATCGTCACTTGGAAGATTCACTACCGAGACGGTCTTTTCGCTTGTATAGGTTCCAGAATACCTTTGGATGGCAAGGGATATGATGCTTTTTGCCTTCTGTTCGGCATGCAAGGTGCATTCTTCCTCTATATGCTTGAGTTTTCTTGCCGCTTCGTGTCTTGCCTCGTCCTCAACAAGATTTATAAGTTCTGCTTTTGCTTCCTCTCGGGTAAGTCCGGATAACTCTTCTATTTTCTTCTTTATCTCCTCAAACTTTTCATCAAGAGTCTTTAGTTTTTCATCTAATGCAGAGTTTTTTACTTCAATCTCAGATTCTACTTTTTCTACATTCTCAAGTTTTTTGTTAAGACTTTGTTCCTTCGCGATGAGTTTCTTCTCGGTAGCGGAAATTTCCCTGTGCTTGTCGCTGATCATTTTCTGTAGTTTGGAGTTTTTATCCTTGACCAGTTTTTTCGCTTTATTGTCTGCCCTAGCTCTTATCTCTTTAGCTTCTTTTTCCGCTTCTTCAATTATAGATCGGGATTTTTTCTCGCTTTTTGAGATTGTTCTTCCGTCCATGATCTTTTTGTACAACGCATGGGTGGCGACACCTAGCGCAAACAGCATCAAAAATAGTAGTATTGATAGTACTTCTTGCATTTTCAGTCTCCTTGTTCTCCAAGGCAGTTTATGGTTCCCTCTTCGGTGATTATATAGCCCATTTTTATATCGGTATTGAGTGTTGGAATCTTTTTGAGCACCTGAAATCTATAAGCAAGCGCAAAAGATAACTGCCTAGGAAAATTCTTTAGAAATGTGTCGTAAAATCCTTTTCCATATCCAACCCTATTTCCACAGAGATCAAAAACCAGCCCTGGGACCAACACAAGGTCTAGCCGGTCTGCTCGTTCTGAGTTTGCGGGAGGTTCGAGGATGTTAAATGGTCCAGGAGTGAGTTCGTCTAGGGTTTCTGTTTTCAAAAAAACCATTTCAGAACCCAGTATTTTCGGGAAAAACACTTTTTTCCCCATCTCAAGACATTTGCGAAATATCCCAAGAGTGTCGACTTCTGCTTTTATGGGTAAATAAGATGCGATGTTTAATGAATTGTAAAAGGACTTTTCGGCTAAAAGGACATCAAGAATAAGCGTTGATTTCGCTTGCCGCTCGGACTGCGATAAATTTACCCTTCTTCTAAGAAAACGTTTTCTTAGGTCCTTTTTTTCAAGAACAGTTTTCTCCAGGTTCTTATTTGGAGAACTACTTGCCGATGTGGTATGACTTGCGTCAGTATCAGTAACTTTTTCCTCTTGAACTGAAAGGGTTTTGCAAATTTTCTTCAGCGAGGATGAATTTCTTGGGCTCGTTGTCTCTAGATGATTCGAGCAGTTTGACCAGCTCTTCTGTTTTATTTTCGGTATTTCTCTTGAATTCATCAAACTCCCTCTGCAGTGCGAAGAAATCATCAACAATCTCAAGAGATGTCATAAGAACGGGAGTGGAAATGGTTATTTGCGTATCCATCGCTATTGTTTTATTAAATTTCTGCTCAAGGTAATCCACTATCTTCAAAACATATTCTTTGTCTGAGTCTGTGACAATAGAATACTCTTTGCCGAGGAAAACTACGTTTACCCTGTTTTTCATGGCTACTCTTGGCCAAGATGTTGTTCAATTACGCCTATTATGTTATCAACACGGGTTTTTAACTGTTGTTTTTCCGCTTCAAGCGTTTTAACGTTTTCCCTAAGTATTGAAACCTCTTCAACAAGCCTAGAGTGCTCTTCTACAATTAGGGCATTTTTATCGGCAAATTCTCTGATTTTTCTCTCAAGAATTTCTAATGATTCCATGACAAATAATAAGTCTATCCCAGAAAGGCATTATTGCAAGTATTTTAAGAAAATCCTGCTGTTTTGCGTATAATCTTGCGCCATGCAGACAAAGCCCATAGAAGATAGTGTCTTATCAGCAAAACTTGAGGAACTTGAGCGCAGATTCACTGAACTTGATAGCGCTCTTACCAACCCCGGTATTTCTTCACGGCAGAGAATAGAGTATTCCAAAGAACGGTCTGAACTTGAAGGTCTAGTATCCGTATATAGAAGTCTCAAGGATGTTGCCAAAAACATTGAAGAGAACTGCGGATTACTTGAGGACTCGGATCTTGCGTCCCTTGCGCGAGATGAAATCAGCGCTCTTTCTGAAGAAAAAAGCGCGCTTGAGGGAAAGCTAAAGGGACTTCTTCTTCCAAAGGACCCCAACGTAGGGAAAAACGTCTTTCTTGAAATACGGGCTGGAACAGGAGGGGATGAGGCCGCGTTGTTTGCGGCAGACCTTCTTCGAATGTACACAAGATACTGCGAGAATCGCCGCTGGAAGATTGAGATGATAACTATGAATGAAACCGGAATTGGAGGAATAAAAGAACTTGTGGCAAAGATCAAAGGGCGGGACGTCTATGGCAAATTACAGTATGAAAGCGGGGTTCATAGGGTTCAACGTATTCCTTCAACGGAGGCTGGGGGAAGGATACATACCTCCACCGCAACGGTGGCGGTGCTCCCAGAAGCAGACGAAATTGACCTGCATATAGAAGAGAAAGAACTCAAAGTGGACACCTTTAGATCTTCTGGGCCTGGAGGACAGCACGTGAATAAAACGGACTCCGCCATAAGAATAACGCACATCCCGACAGGGATTGTGGTTCAGTGTCAAGATGATCGATCACAACAGAAAAACAGGGCCCACGCCATGGCCATGCTTCGCTCTAAACTTTACGAGATTGAGCAACGCAAGCGTGAAAGCCATATCTCCCGTACCAGAAAAGACCAAGTTGGCAGTGGGGATAGAAGTGAAAAAATAAGAACCTACAATTTCCCTCAAGGAAGGATAACAGATCATAGAATAGGGCTTACGCTTCACAAGATAGAAACGGTTTTGGAAGGAGAGATAGATTCTCTTGTAGAACCTCTTGCGGCTCATTTCCAAGCGGAAAGCCTCAAAAACATATCATCTGAATAACATACTTTTCTGAATTGAGGCATTTGTGCTGTCCAAAATGCGTATGCATATCAAGAGGTTTTAGAGAGGGCAAAAACTTTTTACTCCAGAATCCCCGTCCCAAAAAGCCCTAAAATCGACTAATTTTGCCCGCCCAAAAACCGTAAATTTCACCCCAAACAAAGTCAGTTGCTGATTTTTCTCTCCCACCCAAAATCAAGAAATCTGACCATCAGATTACTCAAATAGGAATCAGTATGAACTGAGACAGTGGTGAATCTGCGTTCATTACGTCCTCATTACGCTAAAACCACACCCAAAGACCCTACAGCGCAAATACCTCGTTTCTCGCTAGTTCTTGACTTATGTGTGTGTGTGTGGGGGGGGGGGCAGGGCTTTCTAATTTTCTAGAGGTGTAAGGCGTTGATATTACCGAGTATATCTTTTCAAAGAGAGTTTTGCATCTTAGAGGTTGCCACTACGTCATGGGGAGAAATTAGAGACTCATTTGTCTCCCCTTTCTAGCTGACATGTAGAAGAATTAGGCTCGGTTTCAGTCCTTCATAAGTTTTTTCTTATAACAAACACTTTTGAATTATAATCTGCGGAGTTGGATATGTAGGGAGAATATATCCAAGGTAGTACATTGTCATTTGGGGATTTGAGAAAACAGTGAAGTAATATTAGTACGTTATAATCCGGATATTCCAACAGAGATATTAAGTCGACAATTCGATTGTTTCGTTGTCAGGTTTCGATCTGGACGTTGCGAATTTAGAGCTGGCTATTCATTACATGATGTGGTATGGTGTAGATCATGAGTAGGCGGACATCTCAGGACAATAAGATTGATCTGCGCGCGGTCACAGTACGTCCTACCTATGGGGAACAGGAGCGTCGTCACTGGGACCACTTAGTCAGACTACATCACTATCTTCCATTCCATCGCGTGTTCGGCAAGGGATTGCGTCATGTGGCGGAAGTTGGGTCGCGTTGGGTGGCGCTTATTGGTTGGCAGGCAGGCGCATTCAAGTTAGCGGCCCGAGACCGCTGGATTGGCTGGAGCGCCGAGCAGCAGTTTGGACGTTTGCATCTGATTGCCAACAATGTGCGTTTTGTCATTCTGACACGGCAGCGGGTGGCGAACTTGGCATCGCGAGTGCTGGGTCTGAGTCTGAGGCGGCTGTCTTCGGACATGCAGACAGCGCACGGTTATCCAGTGTTTCTGGCTGAGACGTTCGTAGATATTTCACGTTTTAATGGTACTTGCTACCGGGCGGCCAACTGGCAGTCTTTCGGGCTAACGCGCGGGTTTGCCCGTGAGTCTGGAGGGTCTGCGCGGTGGCGCTATCATGGTCAACCCAAGGAGGTCTTCATGTTTAATCTCGTTGATAATGCTAAAGAAGTATTAAGTCAAGAAGAGTTACCACCAGAATGGACCGGTGGGGTTCGCAAGGAGCCTATGACGACGCCACAGTTGCGCAGTCTCAAAGATGTTCTAGGTAAGGTGCCTGAGTTCCGAAAGTCTCAAGGTAGACGCTATCCTCTTGTCACCGTGTTGGTTCTCGCTGTCGCCGCCCGTTTGGCTGGATACCGCGGGGTGTCCGCCATAGCGCAGTTCGCCCGACTCCTTAGTCAGGAACAGCTTAAGGCCGTTGGAGCGTTCTACAGTCCCAGTAAGAAATGCTACACTGCGCCGGTAATTGGCACCTTCCATAACATCTTCGCAAAACTGCCACCCGACACGCTTGATAAAGCGCTGAACCTGTGGGAAGCCCGCAAGACCTCGCCCGCAGCGCCGGTGGCGATGGACGGCAAGATGATTCGTGGCGCAGCCAAGCAGACTGAGGGTGGAATTAGAATGATGGTAGCTGCCCTCGAACATAACACCGGCGTGGTTCTCGGTCAACTAGCAATCAAAGAAAAGAGCAGTGAGATGCTAGTGGTACGCGACCTGGCCAATAAACTCGACATTGCTGGTCGTACTGTCACTCTAGATGCGCTGCATGCCCAGCAGGATACGGCGCGCTGTCTGCTGGAAAATGGAGCCGACTATGTGATGACCGCCATCAAGGACAATCAAAGAACGATCAGCAAGGAAATAAAGGGATTGGACTTTGATGCTGTGCCAGGATGGACAACCGAAGATTATAAACATGGGAGGATTGAAGAACGGACCTGTTGGGTAGTAGACCTATCCGGTTCTGAGTGGGATGGACATGTAGGCATGCACGGACGGCGTCAAGCCATACGCATAGTCCGCAAGCGCACTGAGAAGAAGACAGGTAAAACCAGTTGCGAGACTGTCTATGCTCTGACCTCACTTGGCCCAGAGCAGGCTGGAGCCAAGGAGTTACTTGCTCTGGTTCGCAACCACTGGCACATTGAGAACCGTCTGCATTATGTGCGTGACTTCACCTACGATGAAGACCGTTGTCGGGTATCAAAAGGGTACTTACCGGAAAATCTTTCCTGTCTGAGCAACGTTGCCATCGCCATAGTGCGTTGTGAAGGTAGATTCAACTATCTGCCTGAAGCTAACCGACACTATGCCGCCCGGCCTCAGGAAGCTATTGAACTTATAATGAAGCCGTTGAACTGAACGGTCGCACTTTACTCACAACCCCGCCGGATAGCCTGTGCACTGCTCAGGTCTGATACCCTACGACTACTGGACGGACAAAGGCTGCGTACACTGTAAGATGAAGCCAAGTGGTACCCTTGTTTCTTGCTAAAACTCTCCATCTGAAGTCCAAATCACAATCCAAACACTCCAAAACATCTATCTACCCAACCCTATACAAAGTCCCCGCTACGAAAACTGAATGGTCCTGGGGGGGGGGGGGGGAGACTCAAAAGACTGACTTAAGAAAGAGGATTTTATAACAAGGTTTTGCTAGCGTAAATGGAACAACTTATAAAGGAGGTTGTATTATGAAGCTACGCAGTTTATTAGTGATGTTGATTTTACTCTGTGGAGCAGTTTTCTTTGTGGCATGTGAGGGGAAAGATGGGAAAGATGGAGTAGACGGGAAAGACGGAGCGCAAGGCCCAGTAGGCCCAAAAGGAGACAAAGGCGATCCCGGGCCTGCTGGCGCAGATGGTCGCGTTGGTGATCAAGGGCCGGGGTATGGTGACTCTCGGTGCGATGTTAGCAACGGAATACAGGGGATAGTAGGTATTGCTCAGGATAACCTCACCGGCACAGATGAAGATGATGTTATTAAAGATTTTGATTTGACAGAAGACATGATCTATTTTAGAAATTTCGCAACTGGAGGAGAAACAATAACCGTTGAGAGTGGTAAGCTGACTGTCGGGGGAACAGATGTCGTGATACATGGTGCGAACGGTTCACCAGATAACATAAAAGCGGGAAAAATAAAAAGCGAAAAAAATATAGGTTTGTAACTGCCGGGTATGATAAAAAGACAAGAACCTACTCTTTTACAGGCAACTAAAGAAACAGATTCATACAATTCCCAAGCCCAGCAGGTTATCTGCCTGTTGGGCTTTTTTTGATATAATGGCAAAAACAAACATATAGAAGTTACACGATGAGAGTAGTAGACAGGACCCAAGAGACCTCTTGGACAGCACAAATGCCTCTGAATTTGTATTTGTATGGGGCAAGCAATAGAATACATCACTAATGAAAGTTATATACCTGATTGCCGCCTCTTATCTTCTCTCTTCATTTTTTTACGGAACTTACTTGTGGTCGCAGCGAAGAAAAATTTCTTGGGTGGGAATCTACTCCTGCATTGTAGGGGCTTTGCTTCATACGGCGCTACTCGTAAGTTTTCTCATACGGGGAGAAGTACTTGCTGGTAGCGCGTCAAGGTCTCTTTTCATATTCTCTTGGCTTATAACGCTTGTGTATCTTGCCTCGCAGTTACGGTTTAGAACTCCGGTGCTGGGTGCATTTGTGCTTCCCGTTGCATTTATTGGAACCGTTCCGTACTTGATAATTCCCCATGGGATGATTACTCCTGACCCTACTTTTAACAACCCATGGATACTAGCCCATGTTTTTTCTATTTTTCTTGGAGAGGCTTTTTTCGCCATATCTTTTATTGCGGGCGCGGTTTACATACTCCATGAGAACAGACTTAAAGCAAAAAGAACTGGAAGCCGCCTAGGAATGCTTCCGTCTCTGACCACGCTTGACAGAATAAATCACCTGAGTCTACTACTCGGTTTTCCTCTTCTGACTGTAAGCCTAGCAATGGGTTTTATTCTGGCAAAAGAAATATGGAACGATGAGTGGATATGGGGAGCCAAGGAGACATGGTCAACGGTTACCTGGATTCTTTACGCTTTTCTTATAAATGGACGTCTTACGCTCGGATGGAGAGGAAGGAGAGCAGCTTTTTTCGCCGTGGTCTGTTTCTGCATAGTGGTTGTGACATTTGCAGTCGGGTATTTCTTTCCTGGGCAGCACAGGTTTGAGTAATCTAGTCTTTGTGTTTGAGGTGTTTACAAAGAACTTAGAACAGCGTTATAATATAAATCACTATCTCTGAGAAAATTGTTCTAGGAGGAATACGCAGATGGCAGTAGCGAGAGTAACAGAAGTTGTAGGATCATCCGAAGAGTCGTGGGATGCAGCGGTAAGAGAGGCTCTTGACAGGGCTAATAAGACCATAAGAGGGCTTACTGGCCTTGAAGTGACGAAAATGAATGCTCACATAGAAAACGGAGAGATAACTGAGTATAGGGCTCATGTAAGAATCACATTTATTCTGGAAGATTAGGTTTTATCCATAAGGTATTTTCCAGAAACAACAGAGAGTGAAAAATCATTTTGTAAAATCTCATGGCCTTGGCAATGACTATGTGGTTATGGATGCTACGGTTCTGGATTTTACTCTTGATGGAGATTCCATTGAGGTTCTATGTAACAGGAACTATGGCATAGGTTCCGATGGAATATTGCTTTTAGTTCACTCAAACAAAGCGGATTTTGGGCTCAGAATACTGAATCCTGATGGCAGCGAGGCGGAAAAGAGTGGAAATGGGCTTAGAATTTTCGCTAAGTACCTGTATGAAAAAGGCTACGTAAAGAAAAAAGTCTTTTCAATAGATACTCTTGGGGGACTTGTGACGGCAAAAGTGGAGATTGAGGGACAGAGGGTGCGTGCGGTTACAGTTGATATGGGGAAGGCTACTTTTAACCCGCGGGAAATACCGGTTGAGTCAGAAAACCAAGAGGCCGTTGCGGAGAAACTTTCTCTGGGACAACGCGAGATCAGGTTCACAGCTGTATCCGTTGGCAATCCTCACTGCGTTGTTTTTGTAGACGAACTTGATGAAGAATTAATAAGAGAATTAGGTCCCAAAATAGAGAACCATCCAGTTTTTCCCAACAGAACAAACGTTCAATTCGCTAGAGTTGTTTCCAATAGCGAGGCAAGCGTTCTAATATGGGAAAGAGGGGCAGGTTATACTCTTGCCTCTGGGAGTAGTTCTTGCGCTGTTGCGGCTGCATGCGTAAGGTTGGGTCTTACGCAGAAAAGAGTACAGATAACTATGCCTGGTGGGAATCTTGACATAATGGTAGGCGAGGACTGGTCAATTACTATGCGGGGGGAGGTGGAGGAGGTGTTCACAGGAGTTTTAAGCCCAGATATCCTCCACAAACTAAGAAGACTTTCCACAATGCAAACCTGAGTCCTCAGGTTTTTTTCTCGTATGAAGAAACTGACTTTGACTGCAGACGTGGTGCTTCCGATCAGTTCAGACCCAATTCGCGGGGGAGCGGTGGTAGTAGAAAATGGACGCATAATCTATGTTGGGACTGCAGAGCAAGTCAATACGGCTTATCCAGGTTTGCGCAGAATTGAAAATCCGTGCTCGGTGATTCTTCCCGGGTTTGTAAACGCCCACACGCATCTTGAACTCAGTTGGACAGAAAGGCAACTCGTTGACTTTGAAGATTTTACGGGGTGGCTTGAACAGATAATCAATCTCAAGATGCAAAGTATAGATCCTGATTCAGTGTTGAACTCAATGAGAGAGGGGGTTTCTCAAGTGGTTCGTAGCGGAGTCACCACAGTTGGAGAGATATCGTCTGTAGATTTTTATGATAAAGAGATACTCAGGGAATCAGGGCTGAGAGTGATTGCGTTTGTCGAACTTTTTGATCATTTTTTGCCGCAAATCTCATCTCTTGAGTTTGTTGCGGAGGATCTTTACGAGGAGAGACCCTTTCCTCACGCTCCTTATTCCTGCGCCCCAGAACTTTTGCAAGCCGTTTTTTCGCGAGCGGAAAAAGAAAAAATAGCGGTGGGACTTCATCTAGGTGAAAGTCTAGATGAAGTTGAGTTTCTAAAAAATGCTCCAAACGGTTTTGAACAGAAAATATTTCCACTTGTTGGAAAGCAAAACTTCGCAAGACCTTGGGCGAAAACCCCCACGCGATACATAGATCTTTTCATAAAGGGAAAAGACGTGAGACTTTCTGCTGTCCACATGGTTCAGACAGGTGTTGAGGATTCTGATGTAATTGGAGATGAGAATTTCGGCATTGTACTTTGTCCTAGAAGCAATGCTTTTCTGAAAGTTGGGGAGCCGGACTTACGGCTCATGGCTCGTAGCGGCAGAGTAGGGCTTGGAACCGATGGGCTTTCAAGCAACCGTGACCTTGATTTTTTTGAGGAAATGAGATTTCTCCACAGAATGATGATTAGACAGGGAATAGGATGTGACGAGGCTACAAGGCTCTCAGTGCGTTTTGCGACTCTAGGCGGGGCCGAGGCACTTTTTATAGAGGAAAAAGTAGGGAGCGTTGAAGTCGGAAAAGATGCTGATCTAATATGCCTTGAGCGTTGCGGAGATGTAGAGCCAGATCCTTTTATGAGCGTACTATCTTCAGGTCCTCAGAATCTTCGTTTTTCAATGGTACGTGGAAAATTTGTCTGTGGAAAAGACTCTTTCAGTCTAGACAAGTCCTCTACTTGCTGAAGTTTCCTATGAGAGAATCTGATGTGAAAAACCTTTTCGTATATGGGACTTTGAGAAAAGGTGAGACAAGAAGCGCGTATCTTTTACCGTGCAGACTTGAGAGAGCGATAAAGATTCCGGGCATTCTTTACAACACTCCTTTTGATTGCCCGGTGGCGGTTTTCGACAAGACTTCGAAGAATTCAATTCATGGAGAACTTTATAGGCTCCCCGCTGAGGTCTCGGATGAATTTATAAGGCGAATTGATTTAGTAGAGGGAGCGGACATTGGGTTGTTTGAAAGATCTGTTGTTAGTTTTTCAGGAGACCGTTTTTATCCGCCCATTAAACTATGAAGCGTAACACCCAGGATTGCTTTTGCTCCGTTCTGATAAGATTTAGTTGGATAATTTACCACACCAGATCTTTTGTGCGAAGTGATCCAGCACACCCTCGCGGGAACTGCCCTGCGAGAGCTACCACTAGACCCAAACTGAACTTCATATCTGACAGCCAAGATTGCACCCCTGAACGACCGCTACCCTTATACACAGTTTTGAGTATTTCTCAAAGATTGATATTGATGTCCTTCGTTGGCTAGAGAAGACATAGTTGACCACCTACGCAGAAAATAGTTCAAACCTGCCAAGTACCTCTACCAAGGGCGTGACTTCATCTCTGGGAAGATGAATCTATTACGTAATCTGATTGCTACACTCCTATCTCGGGTCGCATATCCTCTCGGTCATCTGTCGACACGCTTGCCCAACGAGTGGAACCAACGATACAACTTCACACCCGTGCTTATTGAGACGTTTGTAAGAATTTGACATATACAGGCACCGTCTATCGGCCTTCTGGATGGATACACGTTGGAACTACAGAGGGACGTGGCCACTACGACCGGTACAACCGATGCGATAAACCCAAAAAGGACATTTGGCTACGACCGCTTCACAGAAATTGGAGACAAATCCTCAACCGCTCAAGCCCTCTATAAACACCCCTTGAACGAACGCTTACAAGACAAAGAAGACCTCTTTCTCGTTAGTCCTTGACTTTGTGAGGGGGGGGGGGGTAAAATCAAAAGACCGACTTAAGAATGAGGTTTTTATAACAAGGGGTTGCCAGATAATGTCCATTTATAAATGTAACAACTTATTAAGGGAGGTTGTATTATGAAGTTACGCAATTTATTAGTGATGTTGATTTTACTCTGTGGAGCAGTTTTCTTCATAGCTTGTGAAGGGGAAAGAGGACCGGCAGGACCGGCAGGGAAGGACGGAAAGGACGGAAAGGACGGAGCGCAAGGGCCAGCAGGCCCAAAAGGGGATAAGGGGGATTCGGGCGCAGATGGGAGTGATGGAGGTTCAGCAGGAGAGGGCGATCCTAGATGCGACCGCAGTAACGGGAGAGTAATAATAGGGAAAGGAATAGCTGGGAACATTCAAGGAACAGATGATGACGATGTTATTTGCGGAAACGATAGTAATAACGAGATTAGAGCCGAAGGCGGGGATGATGTTGTTTATGCAGGTGCTGGTAATGACAAGTTGATAGGCGGAGACGGTGATGACACTCTGTACGGTGAAGATGGGCAAGACCATTTTTACCTTGGGAGAGAACCCGGTGCTAATAAATTCATTGGTGGTGAAGGTAGAGATGCAATCTATTGTGAAATTGAAGGCTTCAATTCATTTATCATCCAAGGTCAGTATTGGGGTATCTATAATGGTTTCTATGATACTAGTAATTTCGGTGATTCAACTGGTAGTAGCAACAAGTTTGAGAAGGCAACAACCATTGACCTTTCTTCTGGGAGTTTTGATGGGTCTGCTTTTGACACTGGAACGTTTACATTTGAAGGTATTGAGGATGTTCTATGTGGCGAGGGCAATGACACAATCACCGGGAACGACCAAGATAATTATTTTTACGGGGATCTTGGCAATGACACTATTAACGGCGGTGCTGGAAACGATGTCTTTCTTGGAGGTAAAGGAAATAACACCATAAACGGAGGTCCTGGAGACGATTTTCTATACGCAAGTGCAGGTGGTGCGGCAGACCACGCAACAGATACTCTTACCGGAGGAGCTGGAGCTGACACTTTTGTTATTGAACGTTTCAAGAAAGATCGATCCCATGTTATTAAAGACTTCAACTTAGATGAAGATATAATTTATTTAGTTAATTTTACCTCGGGTGCAATAACCGCCAGCGGCGCGAACTTAAGAGCTGGTAGCACAGTTGCTGCGATTATTCATAAGGACGGTTCGCCAAGCTCTGACCACGCAAAAGCAATAGCCGATAAGGCTGGCACCGTTGAGTTTAAAGGTTACCCTAAACTTGACCCAAAAACACGAACCTTCACTTTCCCAAACAATTAAGAATCTCGGTGCGGAGAATCAAAATGCCTAGCAAGTTTTCTGCTTGTTGGGCCTTTTTTTTGATATAATGGGCGTGGCAAAAACACTTTTCAGGACGCCTGTATTCTCACTAGCCCAAGTTTACCAAAAACCCACTAAAATTCGGCTAATTCTGGTCTTTTTTCGTCTTTTTTCTAAGGATGCTCTCTGTATGTTAGTGATATATCGTCATTTATAATTTTTGAAAAGGCAAATGTAGTGCCATACTAAACTTTTTATCCCTTGACATACATCTTACAATGTAATAATATCTCTATATATGTTCATTCGTCGCACTAAAACCAGAAAACAATACTTCACATACCGCCTTACGCGTTCCGAGCGCATTGGCAAAAAAGTAAAGCAACGTACTTTGCTCAACCTAGGAAGTAATTTTAATGTTGATCCCGAGCACTGGTCCCTGCTATGCCAACGAATCAAGCAAATTCTCTCTGGTCAGTTTTCCCTATTAGATTATGAAATATCTTCTGAGTTGGAATCCCATGCCCAACAGATTACTGCGCAATTGTTGGCCAAACGACGCGTTGGCTTCACAACCGAACTGGGATCTAGTAAGAACTCAAAGCCCGACTATCAGTGCGTTGACGTTAACTCTACGAAGACGATTCGGCCCCGTTCGGTAGGAGTAGAAAACGTAGCTCTGTGGGCGATGGACCAACTTGGTTTGCGTCAGTTACTTAATGAATTGGAATTAACTCCGTCGTTGCGCGATGCCGCCATAGGTTCTATAGTAGCGCGTATGGCCGAGCCGGGTTCTGAGCAAGCCACTAGGCGTTGGTTAGCCAAAAGTAGTGCGCTTGGTGAGTTGATAGGAGTTGAGTTTGAGAAGATGGGAGCAATGCAGTTATATCGCGCTTCTGATGCGTTAATGGCGCACCGTGAAACCCTGGAACGTCATTTGTTCGAACGAGCGATGGAGTTATTTGATCTGAGTCCCACGATCACGCTCTACGACCTGACCAATACTTATTTTGAGGGAGGTGTAGACGGTATTGCAGAGGCAAAACGCAGACACTCTAAGGAGAAACGTTCTGACTGTCCGTTACTCACTTTGGGGATGGTGGTTGACGCTAGCGGGTTTACTCGGCGCTTCAAAGTCTTTGCAGGTAATGTACGAGAGCATCAAACATTATCTGAGATGCTAGAACAACTTGATGCTCCCGCAAATGCCCTTGTGGTGATGGACCGAGGGATTGCCACCGAAGACGGAGTACAGTGGCTACAAGAACAAGGCTATAAGTATGTTGTTGTCAGCAGAGAAGGTAATCGTCAGTTTGACCCCGAGGGAGTTATACGTCCTGAGACCGCATCAAATCATGGAGTCATTCTAAAAAAAGTGCTTTCACAGGACGGCAAAGAGGTGAGGCTGTACTGTTTCTCCGAAGCCAGGGCGGCCAAGGAACAATCCATCAGCGAGCGTTTCACCAAGAAATTTGAAGAAGGGCTGACTACTCTATCGGAAAAGCTTACACGACCGCGTACAGTAAAACGGATTGACAAGATATGGCAGAGTATAGGTCGTCTGCAACAAGAAAGTCAAGGAATATCTCAACACTATAAGGTGGAAGTTGATACTGATGACAGTGGTAAATACGCTACGGCAGTACGCTTTACTCGCAAGCCGGTGAGCGGTATGATGCTCACTGATCCTGGAGTGTACTGTCTGCGAAGCAACGAAACTGATTGGGACGAAGCCAAACTGTGGAGAACTTACTTCACTCTCACTGATATAGAAGCGGTATTCCGTTCTCTGAAGTCAGAACTTGGGTTACGCCCGATTTTCCACTGGAAATCGGTCAGAGCTGAAGGGCATCTGTTCATTACAGTGATTGCATATCAGTTGGTACAGGTTATCCGTACTAAGTTACGTCTAGCTGGTAAGCAAGTTAGTTGGAACACGCTACGCAATATTCTTGAGAGACAACGACGGACCACTTCGACTCTTCGTCGCCGTGATGGAAAAACGCTACATGTGCGCACGACTAGTCAACCGGAGCTAGAGCAGCAGGAAATTTTAGGTGCATTGGGGGCTGACTTCACGGCGGGAGGAATGCAAAAGACGGTAGTATAATGTGCGCTTATTTTTGCAGAAAATAGTTCCCGTAACAAAATGTAGTGCCACACCATTTTTTTATGACATCTAACCAGCTGATATCTAGTATTTATTTTTTGGACATGTTAAACTTGGGCTAGCCACAGAGGATATCAAGGTTTGGTTTTTGATTGATCAATCCCTTTTTAAAAGCTTTTTCAAAGAGGTGGACAAGAGCCTTAGTTCCGCTTTCTCCAAGGTTTCTTGTCCATTCGTTTACGTACATCAAAACAAACTTCTCTCCTGTTTTTTTACTCATTCCTCGTCCAAACCGCATTGCATAATCAAGGGCTTCTGCCGCGTTGCTAAGTGCGTATTCTATGCTTTCTTTGTGGATTCGATGGATCTCTTTATCAATCTCTGAGGATATATCTCTCCTCAGAACATTGAGTCCAAGAGGCATTGGAAGATCTGTTTCTTCTGCCCACGCTTTGCCGATGTCAAGCACAAGTGAAAATCCTTCATCTTTATAGGTAAGTTGTCCTTCATGGATAAGAAGTCCAGCGTCTGCTTCTTTTCTCCGTACTTTGTCCATTATCTGATCAAAGGGTGTCTCTATAGGGGTGAAACCGTCCGCGTAGAGATTCAGTAGTAGGTAGGCGGTCGTGAGTTTCCCGGGTATCGCAACTGTTTTTCCTCGAAGATTAAATAGATTTTCTCTTGAGATCACCACTGGACCATATCCTTTTCCCATACTCGCTCCGCAGGAAAGAATACGATAACGATCATCTACACTCAGATATCCATGAGCGGAGATTGCCGTCACCTCAAGCTCTCCTCTTAGTGCTCTGTGATTAAGAGATTGTATGTCTTCAACAACGTGTTCAAATTCAACTTTTTGAGAACTAACCTTTCCGCTCGCTATAGCGTAAAACATAAAAGCGTCGTCGGCATCGGGACTGTGCCCGAGTTTTATTACCCGTTTTTCCATTTCAGTTTCTCTCTCCCAAGATTTGTTTGTCCCTGAGGCTCGTAAAACTCAATCTCGTTTATTTCCTTTATTTCTCCAAGTTTGAAAAGAAGGTCGCGATATCTCTTTAGTCCCTCAATCTTTTTCTCATCAAAGTCGTATTTTATTCTTTTCTCCATATAGACTGCGCACTGTTTTTCAGAAAGCCCAAGTTTTTTTGATTCAAACTTCGCTATTTTTGACACAAGCCTTACTCCCTTTTCTCTTGCGGAGATAAGGGATTTGTAATTTTCCTTAAAACTCTTATCACTTTTTTTTACCGCTACAACCGCGTAGACAAATGGAAGACCAGTATTCTCGGTCCAGATTTCCCCAAGGTCGTACCTAACCGCAATGCAATCATTGTGTTGGTAAAGGGATCGGAGTCCCGCGTTGCCTATAAGCATCCCAGCATCCACTCCATCCAAAAACCCTTTTCCTGGCTTTCTCTTTATATATTGGGGTTTTTGCCCCAAAAAAAGCTCAAATATGATTCTTAAAAGAGCTGTTGAACTTTTTGATCTACTATCGACCGATACGCTTTTTACAGATGTTATTCCTGTTTTTGAGGCTAGTATAACGCTGTCAACCTTACCAAAAGAAGATATGGAGATATTCGGCAAAGCGTAGTAACCTTTGTTTCTTAGGAATTCCGCCGATGGTACTGCGGCTAAATCTAGGTTCCCGACCTCAAGGTTCTGCCAAAGTAGAGAGGGTTCAAGGTAGACTATGTTCATTGAGTGTTCTACAAGTCTTTTCTCAATGGGGTATACAATGGGGCGCATGTTCAGAAAAGGCACCACTCCGAAATTTACTGTATGCCGGGTTGCTTTTCCGTTCATAAATCAATATCCCACGTTTCCTGAGTTTTGGTCCATTTACTTGGAAGAAATAACTTTTGATAGAGTGAGAGGATATAAAGGTCGGTCATCCCTGCGATAAAGTCGCATACTGCTCTTTCGTGCGATTCTCCTTTTTGTACGGGAACTCTCCCGAATTCCTCATAAAAAAGTCTTTCTTTTTCACAGAAATACGCAAAAACTTCTTTTATAACTTTTTTTGATTTACTGTGAAGGCTCAGTAGCCGCTCGCTTACATATACGTTTGCGTAAAGATATTCTCTCAGTCCAATAAGCGCTTCAAACACTTCATTGCTCATGGTGATTCTCTCCATTTCTCCACTTGCGGTTTCACGCACTATATCACTTACCATGGTGTGTATTCTCTGCGAGGCTGTCTTGCCGAGAACTGATACATACTTTTTCGGCACGTCTTGATGCAATATGATTCCAGAGCGCAACGCGTCATCAAAGTCGTGGTTTACGTAGGCCACTAGATCTGCGATTTTTACCGCCTGAGCTTCAAGCGTTGAGGGTCTATTCTGTTCAGTTTCTATCCCTTCCTTACCCCAGCCCTTGGAGTGTTTTGCGATTCCCTCTCTGACCTCGTGAGTTAGGTTGAGTCCCGCGCCGTTACGCTCAAGAAAGTCCACAACCCGCATGCTTTGTCGGACATGTTTGAAACCGCTGGGCATTACTTCGTTTAAACCTTCCTCTCCAGAGTGTCCAAAAGGCGTGTGTCCCAAGTCATGCGCAAGCGCGATGGCTTCGGTTAAGTCTTCATTGAGCATAAGGGCTTTTGAAATGGTTCTCGCTATTTGAGACACCTCTATAACATGAGTGAGTCTCGTGCGGTAGTGGTCGTTTGTTGGAGAGATAAAGACTTGGGTTTTATGTTTGAGTCTCCGAAAAGCTTTGCAGTGAACTACTCTATCTCTGTCTCTTTGAAAACAAGTTCTTATGTCGCATTCGCGTTCCTCTGTCACTCTCCCTCTAGATTTGCAACTGAGAGTGGCTGCAGAGCAGAGCATTCTTCTTTCGTTTTCTTCTGTCTGTTTCCTTATAAGCATGATGTTGCGAGTCTCACATTACGATGGCCTCACTTCCATCCCATTTTCCAAAAGAAAATCTTTCGCTTGGCTTATTGAATATTTTCCGTAATGAAAAATGGAAGCGCACAGAACCGCATCTGCTCCACCTTGTTTCACAGCTTCAAGCAGATGTTGCAGTTGGCCAGCGCCTCCCGAAGCAATAACAGGAATTCCTACTGTTTTGGAAACTGCTTCTGTAAGCTCTAAATCATATCCGTCTTCTGTTCCGTCTCTATCCATACTTGTAAGAAGAATCTCCCCTGCTCCACACCTCTCCATTTCCCCGGCCCAGTTAACTGCGTCTATTCCCGTGGGGTTCCGACCTCCATGGGTAAACACTTCCCAACCCTCTGTATTTTCTTTTTTTTTTGCGTCTATCGCGACCACTATGCACTGACTTCCGAACCTGTCAGCCGCTCTTTTCACAAAATTTGGGTCTAATACTGCAGCTGTGTTTATCGTTATCTTGTCAGCTCCCGCAAGAAGCATACTTCTTATATTTTCCACATTTTGAAGCCCTCCCCCTACTGTAAGCGGCACGAAAACTTCGCTCGCGGTGCGTTCCACAACGTCTACCATCGTTTCTCTTTTTTCGTGGGATGCTGTTATATCAAGAAAAGTTATTTCATCAGCCCCCTCTTGACTGTATTTCTTCGCTACTTCCACAGGATCACCCGCATCACGCAGATTTAAAAACTGCACCCCTTTGACGACTCTTCCGCCCTTTACGTCAAGACACGGTATTATTCTTTTTGATACCATCTTGCTGAAACCTTTGTATACTTTGCTCAAGATCTATGGAACCTGTATAGATTGATTTTCCAAGGATCACTCCGAAAAGATTCTCTTTGTTTAAAGATTGTATTTTCTTCAGATCAGAATCTGATGCTATGCCTCCAGAAATGATTACTGGAAGAGGACATTTGGAAAGAAACTCTTTTATTAATTCAGTTTCTACGCCTTCCATAGTTCCATCTTTATCCACATTAGTATGAATCACAAGTGAGACGCCAGCATCACAAAATTTCCGCATTGTATGCTCTAGACTCTCGTCTATTGTCTCTTTCCATCCACGAACCGCTATTTTTCCTCCACGAGTATCTACCCCAACGGCTATTTTCCCAGGAAACTTTCTACATGCGTCCTCAAGAAAAATTCTGTCTGTAAAAGCGGAAGTACCTATTATTACCCTCGCAACGCCCGCCTTTAGATATTTTTCCACAGTTGTAATATTTCTTATTCCCCCGCCTACCTGAATGTTTGAAAACACAGAGCTTGTTATCTGTTCTATTGTATGGAAATTTCTTGGGGTTCCTTGAAATGCGCCATCAAGATCAACAACATGAATCCACTCAGCTCCGCACGCTTCCCATTTTTTCGCCATGCCGGAAGGACTATCTGAAAAAACGGTCTCAGTGCCTTGTTTTCCTCGTACAAGCCGCACGCATTTACCATCTTTAAGATCTATTGCCGGAATTATTTTCAATTGTGGGAACCTCACTAAAGTTTTTCAGTTAACATCAGGAATGCTACGTAAATGAGAAAAATATTATAACGAGATTCATAGAAAAAGTTCATGCTTTCTCAGAAATTAGTATCACATCCCGCAAAAATGAAAGAATCAGGCTGCTACATTATTTTAATCTAACTAATGTCATGGTAACTACTCTCCAACTTATACGTGAATTAACCACCGGAAATTGTTGCCATGCGAATGGCTCATCGACATTTTTTCTTGATAGTTGGGATCAAGTATTGCACAATTAATCATAGGTGTTTGTACAAGGAGATTGGCTATGAAATTACATAGTTTTTTGGCTTCGTTGATCCTGCTTAGCGCGTTGCTTCTGTTTGTGGCTCATCAAACGCAAGCATCTGGGCGAGGTGAATGTGACGAAATCAGCCGGTCGACATCACTTACGGGGACAAATGGAGACGATGTTATTTGCGGAGACAGTGCGGATAGCACCATTAGGGCTGGTGAGGGCGATGATATTGTCTACGCTGGGGGAGGCGCTGACCTAATTTACGGTGATGATGGCGAAGATCAGCTCTACGGTGAAGACGACCCTGATGATCTCTATGGTGGAGCCGGCGAGGACACTCTTTATGGTGGGCAAGGTCTAGATTATCTCTATGGTGGAGAAGGAGACGATGTGCTCTATGGTGGAGGAGGTGACGACTACTTTTATATTACGGATCCGGGTGATGATACGTTCAATGGCGGGGAAGGGTCTGATCATATATATGCTACCAAACCATTTCCTCCCGATGGAGGACATTCACTTGTAGCAAATGAACCTGTGAACATTAATCTTGCCACGGGAGTTTTAAAACATAGAGTCTACGGGAATGATACTTTTGTGGGAATTGAAGGTGCTCTTGGCAGTACAGAGGATGACAATATTATCGGAAATGATCAAGACAATATTTTAATTGGAATGTGGGGCAGGGATACCTTAATTGGTGGAGCTGGAGATGATACGCTTGAACCCGGTCCCGGCTATGACCCCTTTGAGACAGCAGACGGTGGCCCGGGTGAGGATATTCTTATACCGCCTGGGGGTAGGTATAATTATCCGGGAGGGGGCGTTTATGATACCAGTGGGAGTGCGTATCACCACGTGTTCGACCTTGAAAATCTTTATTCTGAGTTCAGAAATTTTGAAGGTCTTTCCGCTATTTCAAAGCAATACGGCCCTCGTCTTTCATCTGTTTGGTTTTGGGGCGATAGTAAAAACAATACTTTAACAGGTGCTCTAGGCAACGACTTTCTTGAGGGTAGAGGTGGTGACGACATTCTCTACGGCAATAAAGGGGATGATACCCTTCAAGGTGGCGCAGGAGATGACACTCTTAGAGGTAGCATAGGGAATGACACTCTCAGAGGTGGCCAAGGAGATGACACTCTTAGGGGCGGTCAAGGGAACGATATTCTTCACGGTGGCGCTGGAGATGACACTCTCAGAGGCGGCCACGATAACGATACTCTTCACGGCGAAGTTGGTGTTGATACTCTTAGAGGTGGAAAGGGAGACGATACCTTTGTTTTCGAACGAGGAGACGGGCTAGATATTATAGAGGATTTTAAATTGACAGATGATATGGTTTACTTCAGAGGTTTTGGAGGAGGAACGCCGACTGCCGCGAGTGGTAGGATTTATCTGGGAGGAAATGAGGTTGTTGTGATAAAAACAAGAGGTTCAAAAGACAACGCCAAAGCGCAAGGTATTATCACTAATAGCAGATACAAAGTGGAAAACTAAGGTGAAATTTGATTGTCTTTTATAGTGTTGTTTCTGTAAAAAAGTGGTTTCTGATTTTCTTTTTTAGATTAACCCGGGGCTCAAAAGGTTGAGGTCCGGGTTTTTTGCAGTGTCATAGCCTTGAACGTAATTAATTTCTTCCCGACAATACTGCAATGGCGTTATTATCAATCTGTTATGCTATTCTGTGTAGCGTGTTCCAAGTTTTCATGTAGGTTTGAAGCTAGAATCAATTATAGACATACAAAGTTTTTACGATTTTAACGTTTAATGCATACTCAACTCATCATAAACTCGCTTTTTAACGAAACTAGAATAGCCGTTCTTGAAAAAAGCAGACTAAGTGAGGTCTTTATTGAGAGAAAATCGAATCTTCCCATGGTGGGTAATGTATACAAAGGAAAAATTGAAAAGGTGGTTTCTGGAGTTCAGGCCGCGTTTGTCGACATAGGGGGTAGTCAGTCGGGCTTTCTCTCTGCCGAGGATGTATACAATGAATCCTTGGGTAGTGAGTTTTTTCTTCAAGAGGAGGAATCTTCTAAAGATTCGAGAAAGAACCGTCAACCGATACAGCAGATTCTACGTAGCGGTCAGGAAGTTATGGTGCAGATTACCAAGGAGCCCTCGGGGAACAAGGGTCCTAAGGTCACTTCTTTTGTAGGGATACCGGGCAAATATCTCGTTCTGCTTCCTGGTGTGGATGTAATAAACATTTCTCGAAGAATAAAGGAAAAAAAGCGTAGAAAAAAGTTGTCAGAAATTATACAGAGTAAACCAAAGAATGTCGGTTTTATAATGAGGACTGCCTGCGTGGGGATAGAAGAAAAGCACATAAAGACCGAGATGGGGTCGTTAATTAGGAAGTGGAGAAGAATAAAGAAAAAATACGATACTATAGATTCTCCAGGCATGGTGTATCAAGAAACCGATACTTGCATAAGGGTTGTAAGAGATATTATGGGGAATGGTCTACAGAAGGTTGTTGTCGATTCGGACAAAGCTTACGGGAAGGTCATGAAGTATTTTTCTGATAAAATAGAGAATGAAGACTTCAAGGTTGAGTTGTATAAAAAGAAAGAGCCCATATTCGATAGGTACGGAATTGAGAGCCAGATTGAAAAGATGTATAAAAAGAAAGTCTGGATGAAGTCCGGCGGCCACCTGATAATAGATGAGGCCGAGGGACTTACTGTTATAGACGTAAATTCAGGCAGGTTGATTGGAGAGAAATTTCAGGAGGAAACTATAATAAGGACAAACGAGGAGGCTGCTATTGAAGCCGCAAGGCAGATAAGACTTCGCAACCTCGTTGGGATTGTGGTCATTGATTTCATAGATATGCAGATGCTAAAGTCTAGAAGAAAAGTAGAGTCACTTTTTTCCGAGGAGATGAAAAGAGATAAAGCTAAGACCACTATCTTGAAGATGTCTGCCTTTAGCGTTTTACAACTTACAAGGCAGAGGTTCAGAGAAAGCGTATTCTCAGATTTGACAGATACATGCGTTATCTGTGAAGGAAGCGGCAGGGTAAAAGCTATATCTACCGTATGTTATGAGATAATGAGGGGCATTGACAAGTGGACTAGAGAAAGTCACAAAGGCCCCGTGTTGGTCACTGCAAACAGCGATGTTATAAAGAAATTAAAGGAGATTGAAACAGCCTCTGTGAGAAGACTTCAGAGAGAAAGAGGAGTAAAAATAAAATTTAATTCGACAGATGACTCTCCCGAAAAATTCAGCATCGCGAGGGATACAATTGTCTCATAGTCTTTTTGCTCATCCCGTAGCGATTTATTAGACCATCCTTACAGAGATATAAACGATGTTGGCGGCAAAGTGGAAAAAAACGCTTGACCACAGAGTTCCGGTTCTCATGTAGAGGTATCCCATTACTATTGAAGGGAAAAACGTGAGAATGTTCTGTATACAGACGTTTCCATTACTTGAAAATAAGCAAATCACGATAAGATGAGCCATAGCGAAAAAAAAACTTGTTGTCACTATAGCACGCCAACCACTACCCATCTTTCTCTGCATGTATCCTCTGAAGAAAAATTCTTCGGGGAATGCGTAGACAATCAGATGGGTTAGCATCAGAAGAAGATTTGGTTCAGTAAATCTGACCGTTTTTCCCCAATAAAGGCAAAACAACTGTAAAAACCCTACGTAGGTAGAAAGTATGACTATAGAGACTACTGCGCCTGTTAAGAATCCGCGCAAATTGAATTTGAGAGAATCTGCGTTTTTATGATCAATTATAGAAGGAATGCAGAGCATAAGCCCTGCTCCTATAAGAGAGGAGTAAGCAGTAAGGTCAAACACGAGATTTTTTGCAATATGCTGCCAAAGCAGTATCCCTGCTATGAGCAACAGATAAGCGGACATAAGTTGGGGAAAATCTCTTAAAAGAAGTTTTTTCATTGACGTGTTAGTTATGTGTAGTGCATGCCTGTTCCGCAGACTAGTAAAATGATCCGTTTTTACTCCGCAACTTGCTTAATTTATTATTCTATCTGATTGAATTATGGGTTCTTGGTGTTTGTAAAACTCTGTTTCGTATATATGCTTTTCTTTTTTTGACTTACGGTATTGTACTATCGGGATTTTTTTAACCAAGACCACTGAAAAGACGATAAGGATGAGTCCTTTTACTGTACATGACAAAAAGCGCAGGATTCAATCCTGCGCAAAGAAACACCTATTATGAAATCCTAGTGTTGCGTCAAAGACAACATTTCTTGTATAATGTGTTTCAAGGCGAGGGCTTCGTGTCCTAAGCCGTCTTTCTACAACATAAGGAGGAGGAACCATGAAGAAGTACATTGTGCGCCTGTCGGAGGCCGAACGCAAGATATGTCAGGAGGTCATTAAGAAACTCAAGGGTAGCAGTCAGAAAGCGCGCAGGGCGCGTATTCTGCTACAAGTTGATGCGGACGGGCCGAACTGGTGCGACTACCAAGTCGCGGAAGCCTACGGTTGTCAGGAGCGCACCGTCGCGAACGTGCGTAAATGCTGCGTGCTGGAAGGTTTTGAGTTGGCTCTCAATGGACGGCAACGGGACCCGTCCACCTGGCCACCGAAGCTTTTGGACGGGCGGCAGGAAGCCGCGCTGATCGCACTACGGCTGGGGCCGCCGCCGGCCGGCTACGGTCAATGGTCGCTACGTCTGCTGGCAAGCGAGGCGGTTGAGACCGGTATCTGTGAATCAATCAGCCACGAAACTGTCAACAAGACGTCAAAAAAAATGGTATAGCGGGGCGCTATCTGCAGTACTGGGTGATTCCGCCGAAGGCGGACGGGGAGTATGTGGCGGCCATGGAAGATGTTCTGTCGACCTACGAGGAGCCTTACGATGAGCGGTGGCCAGTGGTCTGCTTGGACGAACAGCCGGTACAGATGCTACGGGAAACCCGCCAGCCATTGCCTGCAACCACGGAGCATCCGCGTCGTTTAGACTACGAGTATCAACGGGCTGGCATGGCCTCGGCGTTCCTGTTCTGTGAACCGCTGGCAGGTTGGCGCACGGTGACGGTGCGAGAGCGGCGCACTAAATTGGACTGGGCGGAGGAGGTGGCGGCTCTGCTGGAGAGTCGCCATGCAAACTGCGAGAGGATTACGCTTGTGCTGGACAACCTCAACACGCACACGCAGGGAGCGTTATACGAAGTTTTCGAGCCGGAGCGAGCGCGGCGGTTGAGGCAGCGCATCAAGTTCCAGTACACTCCGAAGCACGCGAGTTAGCTGAACGTGGCTGAGTGTGAGTTGAGTTGTCTGACGCGGCAGTGTTTGAAGGGGCGACGGATCGGGGACCTAGGCGAGTTGCGGGCTGAGGTGGCGGCGTGGTCGCAACGTGTCAACGCAAGCCAGCGTGGTGTGAACTGGCGTATGTCGGTTGCCGATGCCCGCTGCAGACTCAAATGCATCTACCCAAAAAATCATTACTTGACGGAACACTAGTCGTAGCGACCACGTCCCTGTGTAGTTCCAACGCGTATCCATCCAGAAGCCCGGCATACGGTGCCTGTATATGTCGGAATTTGTACAAACGTCTCAATAAGCACTGGTGTGAAGTTGTATTGTTGGTTCCACTCGTTGGGCAGGCGTGTTGACAGACTATTGAGAGGATGTGCGACCCGAGATGGGGTTGTAGTAATCAGGTTGCGTAATAGGTTCATCTCCCCAGAGAAGAAGTCATGCTCTTAGTAGAGGGCTTGAACTATCTTCGGCGTAGGTTGTTAACTATGCCTTCTCTACTAGCCAACGAAGGACATCAATAATCAATCTTTGAAAGAGTACCCAGAACTGTGTATAAGGCTGGTGGTCGTTCAGGGGTGCAGTCTTGGTTGTCAGATCCCAAGTTCAGTTTGGGTCTGGTGGTAGTTCTCGCAGGATAACTTTCGCGAGGGTGTGTGGGATCAACTTCGCACAAAAGATCTGGTCTGGTAAATTATCCAACTAAATTTTATCAGAACGTAGCAAAAGCAAAACTAAGGTGTTGCGCTTCATAGTTTAATGGGATCTGTTCAAGATATGGATATAATCAAGTAATCTTCAAAGGGTTAATTTTTCGCCTCAAGACTTCCTTAAAAACTTTTGAAAGTCGCAAATGCCTCATAAAATCAGATTTGTTTTTTCATGAATTTCTTAGAAATAAAAAAGCATATTAACGCACAAAAAGTTGGAAAGGATCTTTTTGTCTACAACCAAATAGATTCCACAAATAATGTTTTGTTGAAACTTATTAGGAAAGGCTTTGCTGAGGACGGTTCGGTTGTAATATCCGACTCTCAGACAGCGGGCAGGGGTAGGTTTGGACGAAATTGGGCATCTCCTCCGGGATGTAATCTTTATCTTTCCATGATGCTCTGTCCAGACATATCTCCCCAAGAGTCTGCAGTTTTCACCTTCCTTGCGTCATGTGCTCTTTTTGACACGTTTTCTAATTATGGTGTCAGTTGTTCCATAAAATGGCCAAATGACATACTTGTTGATGGAAAGAAGATCTCTGGAGTACTGACAGAACTCGGTATTTCTGATAGAAAAGTGAATTATCTGATAATTGGCATTGGCGTTAACCTCAATCTTTCAAGAGAGTTTATAGAGAGGAAAATGAAGAATGTTTCAGATAAGACGACATCCCTTTTAATAGTTCTGGGTAAGGAGACAAGCAGGGAGGAGTTTGCTGGCGGACTTATAAGCGCTATTGATCGGTATTACACAGAGTTTCAAAACCGCGGGTCTTCGGCGATAATTAAAAGTTGGAGTGATAGGTGGGGGCTTGAGGGTAGGGAGGTGTCGATAGATGTTTTAGGTGAGACAATAAGTGGGATAGTGGAGCGAGTTGATCAAAATGGCTTTCTTTACCTGAGAACTCAAGAAGGAACACTTAGACGCGTAATAGCGGGAGATGCGGTTTTTTAGGCAAAGCGTTCTATCTCCTTGCTCACGGTTTCTCATCAGGTCAATTTCATTGTTTATTATTTCTTCTTCATTATTGTTTACGCTTTTCTTTATAACTAGTGTTTGCCAGAAAACCTCTTTTCGGGAAGGCGGGTTGATATGATTTGACTACGTAAGAAAAGTAATAACAGGTGTAAAATTCGAAAATGGAATTGAGGAGACAAGAGGTGAATTCGAAAGATCAGATCGTCGCTTGATTCTTGCTCGTACACTAGATTTAACAATAACTCCGGTCAACAACAAGCATGGAGAATCCTTGTCCGGGTTGTAAGCGTTCGTTCAAGGGGTGTTTGCTTGATTAATCGTTCGTTAATCCCGTCTTAAATATTTTTTTGCATTTAGGCTGGTCACATTTTAATTGATCGGTTATCATCGGTCATATGATTGTTCACGACAAAGAGATCGGGGTTGTCAGGTTATTGGATAAAGATGACGCTGGATGCATCAATTGCATGCCGACTACGTCGGGATGCGCTTCGTTAGACTGTAAGTTTTCGTACGAAGAGTTGCTAGCGGCTTATCAGGAGTTAAAACATAAACATCAGGAGTTAGAACATGAATTGACGCGGGAACGATCACAGTCGGGGAATTATAAATCCTGTTGGGAAAAAGCGCGTACTCAGTTGGCCGCGAAAAATGAGGAAGTAAAGCGTATCAGTCGTGTGGCGAAAAGTGCTTTATCGTTGGACAAAGAAGTACAACGACTTAGAGCATTGCTAGACGAGGTTGGAGTAGATAGGCGCAAGCGTAGTACGATTGTATCGTTGCGGATGGAGATTGGCAGCTTGAAGAATGAGAATGCAGAGCTGAAGAAGCAGGTCAAGAACCTGCTTTCTAACCGTAAGGTTCTGTCCAATTCGTTGTACGGAAGTCGTAGTGAGAAGCAGAAGAGTTCACCTTCGGGGCGTAGACGAGGACAACAGCCCGGGGCGCCTGGTCATGGTCGTACAGCCCGACCAGATATTGAGGTGGTAGAAGAGTCGTGGCATCCGTCAGATGATGAGATTACCTGTTCTTGTTGTGGGGAGCGGTACGTTGCAAATGGGAAGCGGACCTCGAAGATATCAGAGATTAAGGTTAAGGCGCACACGCGCAGGATTAACCGCTTCCGTTATCGTAGGTCATGCGACTGTGAGTCATCTCCGCTCTATGTGACTGCGCCAGCGCCGGCGCGGCTGTTTGAACATACGCCATATGGGACCAGTGTCTGGGCTCTATTGATATACGAGCGCTACTGGAACCTGAGGCCCTACCGTAGTATAGAGAAATGTTTTAGCGACCACGGGTTTAAGATTTCGGCAGGGACTCTAGCGGACAGCGCAAAGCGCCTGCTGCCTCTGTTCGAGACTCTCTATGACGCTATTCTCGCCCATCAAAACGAAGAGAAATTGCGTCATGCAGACGAGACAAGTTGGCGAATCCAGTCACTGAAGGAAGTGGGGGGTTCTCAACGCGCTTGGCTATGGACATCTGTGAGCAAAGACTCTGTCTTATTCAATATACACCGTTGGCGTAGTTCTGAGGCGGCAAAGGTCCTATTCATTGACAGCGTTGATTGTATTTTCTTGGTCTGCGACCGCCACGGTTCCTATAAGAAGATGGTTCGGGATTTCCTCGAAGAACTCAATAAGAAGGTGACGCTGTGTTTTTGTTGGGCGCATGTACGAAGAGATTTTATAAAATGCGCTGCAGGAGACGAGCAGCTTGAGCAATGGAATGAACAATGGATAGAACGCATTGCAGAGATGTATAAGTTAAATAAACAGCGGTGTGATCACTACGTCTCAGGTAATACTGTAGAGTTTGAACGAATACAGATAGAGTTGAAAAAAGCGTGCGACGCATTGTTCAGCAAAGCTGAGAGTGAATTATCCGAGTTAGCGGAAGATGCGCGTGAGCGAAAGCCACTTAAGTCGCTTATGAATCATCGTGAAGGGCTGAGCGTGTTCGTTGAACATCCCCAAGTTCCCATGGATAACAATATTGCGGAGAGAGCGCTACGCTGGCTGGCCATCGCCCGTAAAGTAAGTTTTGGATCTGACAGTGAAGAGGGCGCAAGAACATCAGCCATTCTATACACGGTGCTGGGTACGCTCGCAAAGAATGGCATTGACGTTCTTAGTTGGCTGAAGGGATGGTTGAGAGCCTGCGCGGAAGATGGCAGGAGTCCTCCAAAAGATCTATCGCCTTGGTTGCCATGGTCAATGAGTGAGCAACGTTTGCGTGACTTTGGCGCCAAGAGATGACCGACGAGGTTGAGTGCCGCTACTACGGGCGTGAGTTCACGACTGCGGAGATGAAACTGCTACGCGCTTTGATAGCCGGGCCCGAGCGGCTCAACCGGGCTGCTCTGTCCAGAGAGTTTTGCAGACGTATTGGGTGGTACAAGCCCGATGGCGGACTCAAGGATATGACGGCCAGAGTTACCATGCTATCCATGCATAGGGATGGCATCATCAAGTTACCACCACCCACCCGAGTGTCGCCCCGAGCCAAGCCTATTGTCTTTGGAGTGGACACCGAACCGCCTATACTACCGGTTCCCGAGACCCTTGACGAAGTCCGTCCACTGCAGGTTCACACTGTTGTCAGTGGCACCAAGCAAGGCAAACTATGGAACGAGTTTGTAGCTCGTTATCACTACTTAGGTTATAAGACATTAGTCGGGGCTCAGATGCGCTACGCAGTGCGCGACCGCCACGGTTCGCCGCTGGCCATGCTAGGCTTCTCCACCGCCGCATGGAGACTTGCGCCGCGTGATACCTTCATAGGATGGACATCCGAGCAACGTGAAAAGAATTTACCGCTGGTTATCGACAACCCCAGATTCCTGATTCTTCCATGGATACAGATACCCAATCTTGGGTCACACATACTCTCGGTAGTCTGTCGCCGCTTGCCCAAGGAGTGGAAGCAACGATACAACTTCACACCTGTGCTTATTGAGACGTTTGTACAAATTCCGACATATACAGGCACCGTATACCGGGCTTCTGGATGGATACGCGTTGGAACTACACAGGGGCGTGGCCGCTACGATCGTTACAACCGATGCGATAAACCCAAAAAGGACATTTGGCTACGACCGCTTCACAGGAATTGGAGACAAATCCTCAATCGCTCAAACCCCCTATAAACACCCCTTGAACGAACGCTTACTCCGGGTTAAATGGGCGCTGATTAAAAGGGATAATCTCCTAAGGGGTATTTCCGTTCAGCGATCCCTGTTTCTAGTCAAAGGCAAGTTCCGTGACGTTAGTGAAGACAGGCAATAACCAGCCCACGTATATCGGCATAACTCACAGTTGCGATCTGTCTGTCTGCGCCTCATTTCAATATGAACATCAGCGCACATAAAAACTACGGATCTTTTATTGACAGGTCAAATCATATCAGCATCTCAATAAGGATTGCTGGTCTTCCCCTCAAATCTGCTCGCAAGAACCATTTCTGAGGAGAATACCTCAAACACGCTATCCCACAGAGTTCCGCTTAATCCCATGTGAAAGGAAAGAGCTACTGTCCTTTGGCTTTTTTTTCAGTTCACTTTTTTCTAGGGATATGTTCATAACGTCTATCCGCACCATTATAAACCATGATTACGGATTTTTGCAGTTGTATTCAGTGCGGTATTTATGGTACATTGAAGGGTTGAACATAGAGAGATGCGCCCTATACTATGTTAGTTTTTGGTTGTTTTTTATAACGATAGGCCTCGTGAACAATTTGTTATGAACTTAAAAAAGTTTCCCGAAAGATCCGGGCTATATAGTCCCGCATTTGAACACGATTCCTGTGGAATAGGATTTGTAGTCAATGTTAAGGGGGAAAGATCAAATTCGGTAGTGAGACAGGCAATTACGGTGCTCAAAAACCTTGAGCACCGTGGTGCTTGTGGATGCGAGCCAAATACCGGAGACGGAGCTGGAATACTTTTCCAAAAACCTCACGCGTTCTTTGTTGATGCGCTTGCGGGGGAAATTAAACTTCCAAAAGAACAGGATTATGGGGTTGGAATGATATTCCTTTCCCCAGATTCATCCATAAGTAAAGAAACGGAAAGGAAATTTGAGACGATCGTTGCAGAATATGGTCAGTCAATCCTTGGATGGCGGACTGTTCCGACTAACAATTCATCTCTTGGGACCACCGCAATCGCTTGCCAGCCTGTGATACGACAGGTTTTTATCGGTCGAGGCGATGGCGCTGAGACTTTGGATGCATTTGAGAGAAAACTCTACATGATAAGGAAACGCGCTGAAATTGTGATAAGAAAATCCGGTCATGATGAATACTTCTACATGCCGAGTCTTTCGTATAAAACCATAGTGTATAAGGGAATGCTTACCACTTGGCAACTTGATCTTTTCTTTCCTGACCTTGATGATGACCTCATGGAAAGCGCGATAGCGCTTGTACACTCACGCTTCAGCACTAACACTTTTCCGAGTTGGGATAGGGCCCATCCCTACAGATACGTTATACACAACGGAGAGATAAACACTCTTCGCGGCAATATAAACTGGATGCACTCAAGGCAGTCCATCTTAGAGTCTGAATTCTACGGTAATGACATTAACAAAATATTCCCGGTTATTGAGGCAGGGGGAAGCGATTCTGCTTCATTTGACAACACGCTTGAGTTCCTCTCACTCTCTGGTTACTCAATAGAGCACGCTGTAATGATGATGATTCCTGAGCCATGGTCCAAACACCAGACCATGTCTGCCAAGAAAAAAGATTTCTACCGGTTTCACAGTTGTCTGCTGGAACCTTGGGATGGACCCGCATCCATAGCTTTTACCGACGGAGAGAAAGTGGGTGCGGTGCTTGATAGAAACGGACTCCGCCCCACAAGGTACTATGTCACAAAAGACGATATTGTAATTCTAGGTTCAGAAGTTGGAGTGCTTGAAGTGCCTCCAGAGAAAGTTAGTTATAAGGGGCGACTGCTTCCGGGAAGAATGCTTCTTATAGACACGAAACAAGGTCGTATTGTTGGAGATGAGGAACTAAAAAATCGACTTTGCGAAGAAAATCCCTATGGAAAATGGCTTGCGGAAAATATGGTTAAATTTTCAGACATGATGCAAGGGGAGCCTAAGGAGACCGGGCCTGGGTACGATTCTAAAAAGCTTCTCACAAGACAAAGAGTGTTTGGATACACGTTTGAGGACTTGCGCATTCTACTGGCCCCAATGTCGAAAAATGCGGTTGAGCCCATCGGAGCAATGGGAGTGGATACTCCGCTTGCCGCGCTTTCTGACAGATCTAAACTTCTCTATGATTACTTCAAGCAAATGTTTGCCCAAGTCACAAATCCTGCGATAGATGCCATACGCGAGGAACTTATAACAGGGACAATGGTTACGCTTGGAACGACAAGGAACATACTTTCCCCTTGTCCGCAAACCTGTGAAAGAATAGAACTTGAAACTCCGTTTCTAACAAACCCTGAAATAGAGAAACTAAAGACTCTTTCTTCTGGCAAGTTCCACTGCGAACTCCTACCTATGCTTTTCGATCCACGAAAAGGAGAACGAGGGCTGGTGGATTCCCTTGAGGAAATTTTTTCTCGCGCAGACAATCTTATAAAAAAAGGCGCAAACATTCTGATTCTATCTGATAGAGATTTTGATTCAGAGCGAGCCCCTGTTCCCGCGCTTCTTGCAGTTTCTGGATTACATCACCACCTTATAAGGAATGGAAATAGGATGAAAACAGCTATTGTGGTTGAATCCGGAGAACCTAGGGAAGTTCACCACATGGGGCTTCTCATAGGTTATGGCGCAAGCGCCATAAATCCCTATATGGCCTACGAATGCCTAGCCGGCATGATTCATCAGGGCATGCTTAAGAATATCTCCTACGAGAATGCGGTTTCCCAATACGTAAAAAGCCTTGTAAAGGGCATAGTGAAAATAATGTCCAAGATAGGTATTTCCACCGTGCAGAGTTATCACGGTGCTCAGATATTTGAGGCTCTGGGTCTGAAGACCGAGTTTATTGATAAATACTTCACTTGGACCGCATCAAGGATACAAGGAGTGGGAATTGATGTTGTGGCTCAAGAAGTTGTAAAAAGACACTCTAGTGCATATCCGGCAAGGGAAGTCAGAACAAACACGCTTGATGCGGGAGGAACGTACAGATGGAGACCCGACGGTGAACGACACATGTACCACCCATTCACTGTGCACAGTCTGCAGGATGCCTGCACAAAAGGAAGTTACGAAAAATTCAAACAGTATTCGACACGGGCAAACGACGAGGAAAAAGAACATTTCACCCTTCGTGGTCTCATGGATTTCAAATATTCAGAGAAATCTATACCTATTGACGAAGTGGAGTCGGTTCAGAGTATATGTAAAAGGTTTAAGACCGGTGCTATGTCCTATGGCGCGATAAGCAAGGAAGCGCACGAGAGTCTCGCTATTGCGATGAACCGAATAGGTGCGAAAAGCAATACTGGCGAGGGAGGTGAGGACCCGGACAGGCTAACGCCGGACCCCAATGGGGATCTGCGCCGAAGTTCAATAAAACAGGTCGCCTCGGGCCGTTTCGGAGTGACAAGCGAATACTTAGTCAATTCTGACGAAATACAGATAAAGATAGCCCAAGGGGCAAAACCAGGAGAAGGGGGTCAACTTCCAGGGAGAAAAGTCTATCCGTGGATTGCCAAAGTAAGGCTCTCAACTCCAGGAGTAGGTCTCATCTCGCCACCGCCTCACCATGATATATATTCAATTGAGGATCTTGCGCAACTTATCTACGACCTTAAAAATGCGAATAAGCATGCGAGAATAAACGTAAAACTTGTTTCTGAGGTGGGCGTTGGCACCATTGCTGCCGGAGTGGCGAAAGGGCATGCGGACGTGATACTTATAAGTGGTACCTCGGGAGGAACTGGAGCTTCTCCACAGAGTAGCATACAACACGCAGGTCTTCCATGGGAACTTGGTATAGCGGAAACCCATCAGACACTTCTTCTTAACAACCTTAGAAGCAGGGTGGTTCTTGAGACCGATGGGCAGATAAAAACAGGAAGAGACCTTGCCATAGCCGCTTTACTGGGTGCTGAGGAATATGGTTTTTCAACCGCTCCGTTAATAGTTCTGGGATGTATAATGATGAGGGTGTGTCACCTTGATACATGCCCTGTGGGAGTAGCTACGCAGAACCCGGAACTCCGCAGTAAATTCACAGGAGACCCTACTCATGTAGTTAATTTTATGAACTTCGTCGCTATGGAACTGCGTGAGATAATGGCGAAGATGGGATTTCGAATGGTCAATGAAATGATAGGGAGGACTGACCGTTTAGAAATGAGTAAGTCCATTGAGCATTGGAAAGCGAAGGGGATAGATTTAAGCAAGATATTGGTTTATCCAGATGTTCCTTCTGACTGGGGAACCTACTGCCAAATGGAACAGGACCATGGCATAGAACAATCCCTTGACGAGACCATGCTTATGGATATCTGTCGCCCTGCTATTGAAAAAGGCGAGCCAGTGGAAGCTTCTGTTCCTATAAGGAACGTAAACAGAACTGTGGGAACTATAGTTGGAAGTGAGATTACTAGGAGATATGGATTGAATGGGCTTGCTGAGGATACGGTCAAACTTTATTTTTCGGGGTCTGCCGGACAAAGTTTCGGAGCCTTTGTTCCCTCAAGTATGACTTTGATTCTTGAAGGAGACTCAAACGATTACACGGGCAAGGGACTTTCTGGAGGAAAGATAATCATTTACCCGCCTGCAGAATCAACTTTCGTAGCCGAAGAAAATATAATAATCGGGAATGTTTCTTTTTACGGAGCAACCGGAGGAGAGGCATACGTAAGAGGGATCGCTGGCGAGAGATTTTGCGTGAGAAACAGTGGGGTGCGCGCCGTGGTGGAAGCGGTGGGCGATCACTGTTGTGAGTATATGACCGGTGGTAGAGTGGTGGTTTTGGGTTCCACAGGAAGGAACTTCGCTGCAGGGATGTCAGGAGGAATAGCGTATGTTTACGATGATTGCGGAGACTTTGATGAGAGGTGTAACACCGATTCTGTGTTTCTTGAGAAGGTGTCTGAGACAGACGAGACAGAACTTCTAGAAATGATAGGAAAGCACCTTGAATATACCCAGAGCGCCGTGGCATCTAGAATCTTGAATGATTGGCAAGAAAGTGTCCGTAGGTTCATAAAAGTGATTCCTAAGGACTACAAGAGAATGCTTGAGCATATAAACCGCGCCCAAGAGAAAGGGTTATCCGGTGATGATGCGCTTATGGTAGCTTTTGAGGAAAATAAAAAAGACTTAGCGCGGATAAGCGGAAACTGAAAATGAATTTCTATCAGAGGAGTTTTTTTCATGGGTGATCCCTCAGGTTTTATGAATCATAAAAGAAAGCTTGGCATTGACAGAGACCCGGCGCTCAGAATTGCTGACTGGGACGAATTCCATGGCCATCTTTCTGAAAAAGAGCTTGCTCTGCAGGGATCAAGATGCATGGACTGCGGCGTACCTTTCTGTCAGACTGGAAAAATATTAGGAGGACTTACTGCGGGTTGCCCTATAAATAATCTCATACCGGAGTGGAATGATCTTGTTCATTCAGGACTTTGGAGGGATGCCCTTGAAATGCTTCATAAGACAAACAATTTTCCTGAATTTACCGGAAGGATATGCCCAGCTCCATGTGAAGGATCATGCGTTCTGGGAATAAATGAACCGCCGGTCACCATAAAAAGCATAGAATGCGCAATAGTTGATAAGGGCTTTGAGCAGGGATGGATAGTGCCACAACCTCCCGAGAAAAGAACCGGAAAGAGTGTAGCTATAATAGGTTCTGGACCGGCTGGACTCTCATGCGCTGCGCAACTTAATAAGGCGGGACATCTAGTCACTGTGTTTGAAAGAGACGACCGTATTGGTGGACTTCTTATCTATGGAATTCCAAATCCGCATCTTGACAAAAAAATAGTACAACGTCGCGTGGATATACTTGAGCAGGAAGGAATTAGTTTCATCACGGGTACAGAGGTCGGGAAGGACATTGACGGGTCTGAACTTCTCAACAGCTTTGACGCGGTAGTTATATGTACTGGGGCGACAAAGCCTAGAGATCTTTTGATAGAGGGAAGGGACCTTGAAGGGATACACTTTGCGATGGATTTTCTGAGGACGACTACAAAGAGTTTGCTTGACAGTTCGCTTCAGGACGGCAACTACATTTCGGCTACAGACCGTGATGTCATCGTTATCGGTGGTGGTGACACTGGGACTGACTGCGTTGCCACTTCCATGAGACATAGATGCAAAAGCTTACTTCAGTTTGAGATACTCCCCATGCCTCCTTCAAATAGGACTACTGATAACCCGTGGCCGCAATGGCCTGTGATCTACAAACTTGATTACGGTCAGCAGGAAGCCATGGCCGTGTTCGGAGAGGACCCGAGAAAATATCAGGTACTCACCAAGAGATTCATAGGGGATAAAAACGGCAGAGTCGCAGAGATTGAGACTGTCTGCATTGAGTGGTACAGAGACAAGGATGGTAGGAAGGCATTCCGGGAAATAAAAGAGACACAGCGGAAATGGCCTTGTGATATGGTTTTTTTGGCACTTGGTTTCCTAGGTCCTGAACAGAAACTTCTTAAGCAGATGAAAATCAAGACCGACGAGCATTCTAATGTAAAGGCTGAGTATGGAGAATACATGACCAGCGTAGAAGGAGTTTTTGCCGCGGGCGATTCCCGCAGAGGTCAAAGTCTTGTGGTATGGGCTATAAACGAAGGAAGAGAAGCCGCTAGGGAATGTGACAGGTATCTGATGGATTATACAGACCTTCCTTAAGTAGTCCGGTTACCGATTGAGGAGAAAATCCAGTTGGTCTTTGCAGATCCCAAACAACAATTTGAAATCATAAAAAAGGGTGTAGATGCGATAATTCCCGAGCAAGAACTCCTTTCCAGATTAGAAGAATCAAAGAAAAAGAATACTCCTCTGAGGGTAAAGGTAGGATTTGACCCCACCTCTCCAGATCTTCATTTGGGACATGCTGTAGTTTTAAGAAAACTCCACGATTTCCAAGCGCTTGGTCACGAAGTAGTTTTCATCATAGGGGATTTCACCGCTAGGATAGGCGATCCGTCGGGAAGAAGCGAAACCCGACCATCCATATCAAAGGAAAAAATAATTGAGAATTCGCAAACTTATGAAAAGCAGGTATTTAAGGTTCTTGATCCGGAAAAAACCCGGGTTCTTTCAAACTCGCAGTGGCTGGAAAAGTTAAGATCGGAAGAACTTCTGGGGCTTGCGTCCTTGGTTAATGTTTCCCGAATACTAGAGCGAGACGATTTTTCAAAGAGACATAAAGAAGGGGTGCCCATCTCACTTAGAGAGTTTCTCTACCCAATGGTTCAGGCATACGATTCTGTGTGCATAGAGTCGGATGTGGAGCTTGGTGGCACAGATCAGATGTTCAACATTTTGCTAGGCCGTGATTTTCAGCGCCATTATGGGCAATCTCCTCAAATTGGCGTGTTTCTCCCAATACTTGAAGGTATTGATGGGGTAAGGAAAATGTCGAAATCTTTAGGCAATTACGTGGGTCTTGACGAGTCACCAAAAGACATATTCGGAAAACTGATGTCGATTTCTGATGAACTTATGTGGAGATATTACCTTCTTCTCACTTCTCGTAGTGAAGAAGAGATAGAAAAACTTAAAACTCTTCATCCTATGGATGCGAAGAAATATCTTGCACGTGAAATAGTCTCTTGGCTTTATGACGAGAAAAGCGCAGAACGAACATCTGTTGATTTTGAAACGAAATTTTCTAAAAGATCTTTTCCCAAGAAAGTTGAGGAAAAAACTTGCGCCTCTGCATCTCGTAGAGCAATTGATCTAGTAGTTGAGGTCTCTGATTCAGTCAGCACCAGAGGACAGGCTAAGAGGCTTATCTTACAGGGAGGATTGGTTATAAACGGAGAGAAATATACCGATCCCAATTTTGCTCTGCCCGAAGAAGGTGTTTTTGAACTCAAGATCGGAAAAAAAGAATTTCTCAGAGTATTTATAAGATAGCGAGCCAGTCTGTAAGCCGAGTTCTGTCAAGCGCGGTCATCCATCTGAGATACCTGTTACTAGATACCTTAAGCGACTACCCGAAAACCAGGATGGGCCATCCCGTCCGGACCGAAGTCCGGGTGTTTCCCTATTTGTCTTTCTTCAGGCGGGGTTTGCCTAGCCTCCTCCATCACTTTTGGAGCGGTGGTCTCTTACACCCCCTTTTCACCCTTGCCTTCATGCTATGACGGCACAAAGGCGGTATTTTTTCTGTTGCACTTTCCGTTGTCTCACAACACCTGGCCGTTAGCCAGCGCCTTGCCCTCTGAAGCTCGGACTTTCCTCTCGCGCATAAGCGAGCGACCGCGTAACTGACTCGCTAATTGTTAAAGTATCTATCAATAGCTTGATTTGCAAGTCTGTCGGCTTCTAAGTTTTGTTCTCTAGGAATGTGTTTTATTTCAAGTGAAGAGAATATGGACAGAAGATTTTTTGCTTTTTGGTTAAGTTTGGCAAGTCTTGGGTTCTTTATTTTCCAAAGGCCGTTGATCTGATTAGCTATGAGTTGAGAGTCTGTATAAATTTTTGCGCTACTGATTTTGCGTTCCGCAAGACAACCGAGAGCTTTTACAAGAGCCTTGTACTCGGCCTCATTGTTTGTGTTTTTGCCGATGTATTCTTTGATTTCTTCTCTGCTACCATCTGCGGTGATTATGAGTATACCGATGCCGGATTCTCCTGGGTTTCCCCGGGATGCTCCATCTAAATAAACTTCGGTTATCTTTTGCTGGGGAATATCGGTTAGTAATGGTTCTACCGTTGGTTTGTATAAAAGATTTTCTTGCGGTTTGAGTATTGAATCGACTTTGACTGCTTCTTTGTATCCATCAATAGCTTGATTCGCAAGTTTGTCAGCTTCTAAGTTTTGTTTTCTAGGAATGTGTTTTATTTCAAGCGAAGAGAATATGGACAGAAGATTTTTTGCTTTTTGGTTAAGTTTGGCAAGTTTTGGATTCTTTATTTTCCAAAGGCCGTTGATCTGGTTAGCTATGAGTTGAGAGTCTGTGTGGATTTTTGCGCTACTGATTTTGCGTTCCGCAAGACAACCGAGAGCCTTTACAAGAGCCTTGTACTCGGCCTCGTTGTTTGTGTTTTTGCCGATGTATTCTTTGATTTCTTCTCTGTTATCATCTGCGGTGATTATGAGTATACCGATGCCGGATTCTCCTGGGTTTCCCCGGGATGCTCCATCTAAATAAACTTCGGTTATTTTTTGCTGGGAAACATAAGTCTTGGATGATCCTATCACTGCTTTGCATAAAGAATTTTCTTGCAACTTGGGCATTGAATCAGTTTTGATCGTTTCAATATTTCATTGAAAAGTTGAGGGGGGATGTTGATATTGCAACTCGTGCACTTTTCATCTTCCGCGCGAGCAAGAGCTTTTCCGTTTCTTTTAAATATTTTTTCGTAAACTGGTAGAACTCTCGGGTCTATCTGCGATACCAGTTCATTTTTTTCCTTTTGCGCTGGTTCAAGAGAGATTTCAATCTCCTCAATTTTTTTTTCCTTCTCAATTATTCTTTCCTCGTATTCTCCTTTGATTGATGAGTAACTTTGCTTTTGCTCGGCAAGAAGAGCCTCTTTTTGTTCCGTTTCTTCCATTACGGATAATGTCTGGTTTTCAAGTTCAAGGTTCTGTTTTCTTGTGTCAGTTATCTCGGTCTGAAGTGCTTCGTATTCTCTATGAGTTTTTATGGAGAACAGCCTTTCTTCGGATCTCTTTATTGATTGACGGTTAAGTTCTACTGAAGATTCAAGAGCCTTCTTTTGTTTCTCAAGTTCGTTGAGGTGGGACTGCAAAAACTCTATGGATTGCTCTCTCTGCTTAAGTTCTTCTTTGAGGCTACTTATTTCGTCTGGATGCCTTTTAAGCCCTTCTGTCAGTTCTCTTATCCTGAGATCAACTATCTGTAGTCTCTGCAGGCTTTCAATGTACTCTTGCATTATATAACGGAAGAACTAACTAGAAACCGGCCTTGTCCTTTGCACTTTTCAAAGGATGCTACTTTTACTCCTAGGCATCTATTTTGCTAAGCTTCTATTCTTTCTGGGCCCACCCGGACTCGAACCAGGGACCGACGGATTATGAGTCCGCTGCTCTAACCAACTGAGCTATGGGCCCTAATTAAACTAAGCAACAAAACATATTTAATCGGATTTTTTTGTCAAATATAGTGACCTTGAAAAGGCATTTAAACTGTAATGTTTTTAGGGTCCAATTCTGATCTATATGGGCACAACCTATCGGGTCTTGGGATGGACTCACAGTTAGAGACGCAGTTGCTACGACCGACACAAACAATTCGGCAAACTCAAAAATGACACATTATGACCACGACTGTTTCGGAAGAACAGGAGATAAAATCTCAACCGTTAAAACCACTCAATTCACTATCTCTTGAAAGAACGACAACTAAGAACTGATCCAGATAGCTGCGTATTTACTTGGAAAAAACAAGATTTCCACTTGTATGATCTCGTATCCCTCTCACCCTAAATACCGATAGAAGAATCTTTTGGCAGAGCGACTCGGCAGGGGTTCCAAGTGCAACTATTTCTCCTTCGTTTAAAACAACAATTCTGTCGCAGAATTTGCTTGCAATATCTAAGTCGTGCAGGACTGTCAACACCGATCTTCCGGTAAGAGCAATAGATTTAAGCATTTCCATGATTGTGAACTTATGATGTATATCAAGGTGAGAACATGGTTCGTCAAGAAAGATAAAATCTGTTTTCTGCGCCAAAACTCTGGCGATTGAAACCCTCTTACTTTCCCCTCCTGAAAGCGTCATTGTGTTTCTGTGCGAAAAGCCATCTAGGTCCACGAGCGAGAGACACTGTTTAGCTATTTCTATATCCTCTGCACTTTCATTCTCAAAAACTCCCAAGTGCGGGTATCTTCCTATTAGCACCACGTCAAGTACGCTGAACGGAAAGTCAAAACTGAGCGTTTGAGGAAGAAATGCGATTTTTTTATAAAGTTGCTGAGGGTTGTGTTGTGAGATTTCCTTTCCTTCAAGGAATATGGTTCCGCTAGAGGGTCTCAGTGTACGACATAGAAGTCGCAAAAGCGTTGATTTCCCCGCGCCATTGGGTCCCACCACTCCAAGGAGTTCACCGCTTATCAGTTCAAAATTCAAGCCGGAAACTATTTCCTTGCCGTTTACTCTATAGTTGAGATCAGACACTTCGATATTTCGCGTTTTTTTCTCTAGCATTCTACGCTCTGTTTTTTCCATAAAATTTTCTTCTCAGCAGAAATAGAAAAAAAGGAACTCCCATAAAAGAGGTGATTATTCCTAGTCTTAACTCCTTTGGACTCATGATGGTTCTTGCGATAAGGTCCGCTACAGGGAGGAAAATCGCCCCCAGGATTAGGCTTGCAGGTAAAAGTTTTCGGTGGTCCACTCCGACAATAAGTCTTGCCGAGTGCGGAACTATAAGTCCCACAAATCCGATAATACCACTTACCGCTACGCTTGCGCCGACTATAAGTGAACTCAAAATTATTAAATACTTTGTGGTTTTTTCTACTTCAACGCCTATAGTTTTTGCCGCTTCGTATCCCAAAAGTTGCGCGTTGAGATTTTTCGCGTAAAAAAGCAGGATTATGGATGCTACTATTATTGGAATAGAAGCCATAGCAAAATGGGTCCAAGTGCGCGAATCTAAGCCACCCATTATCCAGAAGAGCATTTCTTTCATTGACCATGCGTCCGAAATCGAAAGCACAAAAGTAGTGAGCGAGACAAAAAGCGTTCCTATGGCCACACCGCAGAGAAGCAAAGTGGTGTTTTCGACAAAACCTCTGTAGAGTGAGATCCTATAAACGATCAGTGCGGTGATCAGCGTGCCGGCAAAAGCAATAATTGGGAGTAGAAAAAACCACTGCTGATGAATACCCGTGTATATTGTCACAACGGCGAAAAACGATCCTCCCCCTGACCAGCCCAGTATTCCTGGCTCAGCGAGAGGGTTTCTGAACATCGCCTGCATAACTGCTCCGGCGATTGAAAGTCCACCTCCTATAAACGCAGCAAGGAGCACCCTCGGGAGTCTAACTTCCCATATTATGAGTTCAGAGTATCTATTAATGTCCTCTCCGCCAGAAAATCCGAAAAGTTTGTTTCCCATAACTCCTAGTGCCGCGTCGAAAGGAATTGTGGCAGTTCCAAGGGACACGCAGATTACAACTGAAAGAGTGAAGACAAAAATCCCCGTGGCAAATACAAGAACAGTTTTTTTATTTTTTGTCATTGTTTTTTTTGGCAGAAATTGCCTTAGCCAGATCAGTTGACGCTAGGGCAACGTAATGAGATGCTGCATTTAGGCGATTGCCCGCAATTACGATTATCTTGCTATTTCCAAAGACCGGATTCTGAAACAATGTGCTGACAAAATCGGGATGAGACGGATTATATGCACTTGTAAGAATAATGTCGGGACCGACACTAGCTATATATTCAATGGATATATTGCTGTGTCCTCGTAGCCCCAAACTTGCCGGAATGTTTATTGCTCCCAAATGCTCTATTACATCATTTATAGTATTATCTGTGCCGACTGTGAATCCGGGAGATCCATAGAAAAGAATCCTAGGAATCTCATTATGAGGAAATTTCACCGCTGAATTCGCAAGTTGCCTTTCCATCTTGGTTATAAGTTTCTGCGCGGTTTTTTCCTCACACACCGCTTTTCCAACTTTCAATATATTTTTCTTTATGCTTTCAAAAGAAACTGTTTTATGAAGGACAACTGTTTTTATGCCTGCGTTTGAGAGGTGTGCGCGAATGTTTGGATTTGTGTAATTGGCTAAGATAACCAGATCTGGATATCGTGAGAGTATTTGTTCTAAGTTTGCCCTTATCTGCGGGATATCCAGTGTTTTTTCCGCAATGTTTGAAATATTGGGGTCGGAAGCTAGGTAAGTAACTGCCGCTATCCTTTTTTTGTCGGCTACGATGTCAACTAATATTTCGTCTGCGGCTAGCGTAAGAGATACAATTTTTCTTGGACACCATGTCTCAGCAAGAGACACTGGCAAATGGACTACTACAAACAGCAATACCGCCAACGATAGATTTTTGTAATCAAATCTAGAAACAGACTTGTCCTCTTTACGGATTCAATATGACTTTTCCGAATTGCTGGCGATTCTCAAGGACCTTCTGCGCAAAAGCCGCTTCGCTTAAATGGAATTTACTGTGTATGGAGGGTTTAAGTTTCTTTTGCGCTACGAGCAGTGCGACTTTTTCAAAATGCTCTGCCTTAGCGTTAAAAACAGTAACACCCAGCACGGAGATGTCCTTCATGATTAGTGGACCGAGTCCAGCTTCCGCCACGACACCACCACCTGCAACACCAATGAGTAAAAGTTTTCCTCTAGGGGCGAGGCACTGTATGTTCTCTTTCCAGACAGATGCTCCTATTGGATCAAATATCATGTTTATTTTTCGGGTTTTTGAGACTTTGCTGAGTTCCTCTCCAAGGTCTGAGGAATTGTAGTTTATAATAACGTCAGCTCCCAGATTTCTAGCCTTTTCAAGTTTTTCATCACTTCCTGCGGTAGCTATGACAAAAGAATCGAAAAGTTTTGCCACTTGAATTGCGGCGCTTCCGGTTCCACTTCCAGCCGCATGAACTAGAACAGTTTTTCCTTGGGATATGTCCGCTCTTTCACAGAAGGCGTACCAAGCTGTGACATAGCATGTGGGAAGTGTGGCCGCATCGTCAAAGGAAAGGTTTTCTGGAATCGGAACTATATTGGATGCGGGAACTTTTATGTATTCGGCGAATCCCCCGTAGAGGTTTACCCCGACTATTTCAAGTCCTTTATCTGAACGCACAGCAGGCATGATTATGACCCTCTCTCCAACTTTGACGCTTGATACGTCACTACTTTTATCCTTAACCGTACCTGCTACGTCAACTCCTCCGATGTGCGGAAGAGGAACAGGGCGCGGAGACTTTCCGCTTCTGAGTCGAAGATCAATAAAGTTTATTGACGAGGCTTTTACTTCAATAAGAACTTCTCCTGATTCTAATTTCGGCTCGCTGACGTCTTCGTACTTTAAGACTTCAGTGCCTCCGAATTCATGATAGATTACTGCTTTCATTATTAGGTTCTCCTTCTCTTTAAAATTATCAGGATTAAATTACTTGGCTTTGCGTGTTTGGCAACACGTAATAGAGGACTTGCGGTTCAAAATCCGAATTTTAATCGTCATGCCTAACGACCGCAGGGTGCATGTTGATAACGCACTCCGCTATTAGGTCATCTACCAACATAACTTGGTCGGAATCGCCTGGCGGCAGGCCGATAATCTGTGCATACGATAGGTCACAGCATCGAAACCTTCCTTAGCTTCAAGTGGGTCGTGGATAATCCGCAACGCTTTCAACTCTTTAGTTACCTTGTGTATAATTGTGCCAACATTCAATTCCGTAAAACGCCCATTTAGCCTTAAATCCATACGAGATAACCGCCTCACTTCCTCTAACTGATGAGGCTTGTCCAACTTAAATGCTTCAAGCCAATTGACTGATAGACCAGTTTCATCCGGTCTAGTGGGTCGCAACCTGAAATCCGAACCGTCTGCAGTTCCATCCTCTCGGATCATGCTCGGCTTGACATAACGGACGATTTGATCTCCCGTTGGCAGATTAGACCGTTTCATTTGTGGAGTAATGTGTAAAGTTCAAATGCATTAATTTGCCGTTTTAATCCTTCCAAAGAATCGCGTCCAGTGACCCTTGAAATCGGCTGCCCCTGCTCGCGCTGTTTGAAGATTACATACTGTACCATTCCACCCCCTAGAAACTGCAATCCTAGATGCGTACCCCGATTATCCTTCCAAGTTACTCTCAGGTTTCCATTATCCATCAATATTAAGTCGCCTTTCCGAATGTTAGTTTCGGAGCAAATAAACAACTGGAAATCAATTTCGGAGGCAAGATTCAGTGAATAGCCGTCGTTTTCGGCTGCATTCTTTAATAGGTGCATCCGTGAAATGTAGGAACGTAACTTATCAGTGGAGTCTTCAATATTTTCAACCAGAGAAGTCTGATTCTTTCTTGCCCCCAACGCGACCAATTCATCACAGATTTTCTTCAATCTTTGTGATAGCTTTTCCTTGCTATCGTCCTGACTGAAGAAGGTAAATCCAACATTTTGACTGCCTTTTTTGACATCAAGGCATCCTGTAGCAACAATACTCAAGTCTTTTAAGTTTATTCTTGCCGATAAGTTGTCTAGACTGTTTGTGTGTCCAACTTCTGTCTGCTCAGATGGCACTACTTATCCCCTTTGTCGCAAACACGGGAACTAAAAGTACAAATCCATTATTGCCTTTATCGCTTGATTTGCCCGTTTTGTAGCCTTTACCTCCAATTCCACCATTACCGCCCTTACCAATTTTGATCTCGAACTTATCATTCAAAGATAGATTGATGAGTCTATGAATCTGAATTTCTCCAAGAAAACCCTTACTATCATTGCCACCGCTTGCCGTAATACGGCCGTCAGCTGGGGCAACGGTCGCTCCTTCTCCATCACCGCCTCCGTCGTAATGACATCCCCAACTGTGCAGACCATTTATAGGTTTGCCTTCCTGAAACCATCCGCCCCCACCCCCACCAATACCACCTACTGCACGATAGCCTGCATCTCTATGTTCTAAATTGGTTCCTTCGCCCTCTTTCCCTACACTGCCACTTGTTGTATCAAAAAGGTTCAGTCCTTCTAGAAGGAATGCACCGTCGCCCCCACCTGACGCTCCGCGAATAATCAGCAGATCTTGCGTCTCGGTCCACGGCTGTACGAAGACCTTGGATTCAACAACCCCAACAATTCCTTCTTTCATAATACTGGCGCCTCCTTCAATGCCAACAGTTTATATCCTCAACTAGTGAGATGGTCAGCACTGGTGCTTTGGTCACAACGAATTGGTGCATATTCAGGATTGAGGCAACTGCGTTTCGTCTATCACTAGGTGCTTGCCGTTTAGCATTTGCTTTCTTGAGGACTAGTATTACGTCAAGAGCAATATTCCCTGTACAATGTGTTTCAAGGTGAGAGATCCGTGATCTGAGCCATCCTTGCACAACAAAGGATAGGTTGCCGATACCCGTTGCAGACTCAAGTCCATTTACCCAAAAAATCATTACTTGACGGAATGCTAGTGCAGAAATTTGCCTAGTGCCACGGCGAAACTCTGCTTCGTTAACCGCATCAAATAATAACTCTTCCGGAGTATGATCGGTAGCCCTTGCTTCAATTAGAGGGCTGGATGACTTATTATTCAACTCAGTCATCAAGAGATAATCTCCCGATAGGACGGTATAGCAACCTGTGTTCCATGATAACCGCAAAAAGTATGTAGTAAAATTGGATTCGAGGAATGTGAAATTGAACCCATACGAAACACAATAACTCTTAACGTATTTACCACTAGACAATGGCACTTTTAGGAAAAACCTATCAAAACCTCTATGTGTGGATATCAGTCTCCCATCCCTCATTCACAAGATATACGAGAGAAGCTATGTAATGATCGTTTTCTTGTAAATTGGACTCGTCATCATATATAATTCCACTTAATATGGAAATAAGTAGAGTTAGGGAGTTGATAAAGCAAGGACTTTCGACATCTTTTGTAAGAGTCGAAGGAGACGGGGTTCATTTCCAAGCGGTAGTGGTGTCTGAGCAGTTTCGAGGCAAGCCAATGATAGAGTGCCACAAACTTGTATACGCCGCACTCGGGGACGCCATGGACCAAGAAATTCACTCCATTTCGATAAAAACCTATACAGAGGAACAATGGAAGAAATTTAACCGTTAAGGAGTAGCATGATATGTCAGATATAAAAAGTAAAATAGAAAACCAGATAAAGGAAAACTCAATCATTCTTTACATGAAGGGTTCAAAGGAGATGCCCAAGTGCGGTTTCTCGGCCCAAACAGTGAATATACTCAATCACTACGGAGTAGAGTACAAAACCGTTGATGTACTGTTAGACCCAGAAATTCGTCAAGGTATAAAAGACTATTCAAATTGGCCTACTGTTCCCCAGTTGTATGTCAACGGCAATTTTGTGGGTGGTTGCGATATATGCACCGAGATGCATATAAGCGGTGGAATGAGAGAACTTCTTCTGGGTAGCGAAGAAGATTAAAAATTCCTGCCAGCACTATGGAGTGATATTAACATTTTCCCACAACTTCGGTATAATTCCCGCTTCTGTCGAGTTTTTACTAAAATTTCGGAGGTGCAGGGATATTGAGGCACACTATATCCATAACGGTGGACAATGAAGCTGGCGTACTCTCAAGGATTGCGGGTTTATTCAGTGCTAGAAATTTCAATATAGAAAGTCTTAACGTTGCCGAGACTCATGATGAGGGAACATCTAGAATAACTCTGGTGACAACAGGTGACGAGGCCATAATTCAGCAGATAATTAAAAGGTTCAACAATATGGTCAACGTGATCAAGGTTGTTGATATGACAGAACTTGATCGCGTAGAAAGAGAGATGATTCTTCTTAAGGTTGACGCAAAGGTGGACACCAAAGCGGAAATCCTCAGAATTGCGGATATATTTAGAGCCAAGGTGGTGGATGTATCTCCTCGTTCCTATTCATTTGAACTTACGGGGGATGAAGATAAGGTCAGAGCATTTATTGACTTGCAAAGGCCTTTTGGGATAAAGGAGATAGCGAGAACTGGCACCGTCGCCATGTCTAGGGCGAATAAGAAGAGCAAGTAAGGGAGGCAAACTATTGAAAGTATACTATGATAAAGATATTGATTCATCCGTACTGAAAACTAAAAAGGTAGCGATTATAGGTTATGGAAGCCAAGGACATGCTCATGCGCAGAATCTTAGGGAAAGCGGAATAAATGTTGTTGTTGCTGATATCCAGGATGGGGATAACTGGAAAAAAGCCGAAGATGCTGGATTTGATGTAAAGGCGGTTTCTGACGCGTCTAGAGATGCTGATATAGTGGTTATGCTTGCCCCTGACACGTATCAGCCGAAAATATACCACGAGCATGTGGAAAAAAACTTGGTTTCTGGAAACGCTCTTATGTTCAGCCATGGTTTTAATATCCACTACGGACAAATAAATCCACCTGCTGAGATAAACGTGTTCATGGTAGCTCCAAAAGCTCCTGGGCACACGGTAAGAGACCAGTATGTCAAGGGTTCTGGGGTTCCGGGACTAGTTGCAGTCCATCAAGACCCAAAAGGTGATACAAAAGATCTGGCCTTGGGTTATGCTCAAGCCATTGGATGTTCTCGCGCAGGAGTTATTGAGACGACTTTTAAGGATGAGACTGAAACCGACCTCTTTGGAGAGCAAGCCGTTTTGTGTGGAGGACTCACCGCTCTTATACAGGCAGGCTACGAGACTTTGGTTGAGGCTGGTTATCCGCCAGAGATGGCTTATTTTGAGTGTTGCCATGAAGTAAAGTTGATAGTGGATTTAATTTATGAAGGTGGAATAGCCAACATGCGCTACTCGGTAAGCGATACGGCAAAGTACGGTGATATTACGAGGGGGCCGAGAGTGGTAAATGAATCTGTGAAGCAGGAGATGAAGAAAATAATTGGGGAAATTCAGTCGGGACAGTTCGCATCAGAATGGATACTTGAAAACCAAGCCGGAAGACCTTCATACAACGCGCTTTTAAGAAAAGGACAGGAACATCCAATTGAAGATGTTGGGGCTAGACTTCGCGGCATGATGAGTTCGCTTTTTCAGAAAAAGCTTGTAGATAAAGACAAAAATTGATGGACCGCATGATTCCAAGGATTGCAGTCGAGGGAAGAGGCATCATTTTTGTATCTGTCGCACTCTGCGTCTTTTTTGCCATTATTGACATCGCATTTCTGTTCTATCTTTTTTTGCTGACCACTGCTTTTCTGATCTTCTTTTTTAGAGATCCTTCTAGAGATCTGCCAAAAGCGGAAAAATCTTTTATTTTTTCTCCAGCGGACGGCAAAGTAATAGAGATATCTGATACTTTTGAGGCCGATCATCTAAAAGAAGACACCAAGAAAATAAGTGTTTTTCTATCGATTTTTGATTGTCATATTACTAGGTCACCTGTTTCCGGTAAGATCGTTGGAACAATATATACGCCGGGGAAATTCAATCTGGCTTTCCAAAAAAATTCTTCTGATTCAAATGAAAAACTCTCCACTCTTATAGAGCTTGAAAATGGAATCCGCGTGGTAGTGGTCCATGTTGCGGGATTTCTCGCTCGGAGAATCGTATCTGGAGTGAAGTATGGTGATTATCTTGAGTCAGGGCAGAGATTTGGAATTATAAAATTTGGCTCAAGGATGGATATCCACCTACCCATGGATGTAGATGTCAAAGTTAGGGAGGGAGATAGAGTAACTGCCGGATCTACAGTTATAGCTTTACTACAATGAAAAAGAAGAAGAGATATTATCGACGCCAAAGGTTCATCCCAGTACTCCCTAGCCTAATTACTACTTTTGGTCTTATTTTGGGTCTTGCGTCAATGGCGACGGCAATATCAATAGTGAATTACTCTGCTACTGGAGAATCTTCTGCACAGTGGCTACATGATAAATTTTGGTGGACTGCGGGGTTTATGGGGATTGCCGTAGTTGTGGATATGTTTGACGGGAAGATAGCGCGTGCGCTTAATTCTGAAAGCAGATTTGGCGCGTCTTATGATTCGCTCTGCGATCTGGTCTCATTTGGAGTGGCTCCTATTCTTCTTCTTTACGTGTGGGGGCTTTCAGATTATGGAAAACCGGGACTTATGGCAATGCTCTTTTACGTGATCTGCGTAGCCCTTCGACTAGCGCGATTCAACGTTCAGTCCACGGGCAGAGAAAAGAAGATGTTTACGGGACTTCCGAGTCCCATGGGTGCTGCTCTTGTTTTTTCTCCAATACTTCTTCTCTCTGGGTTTGAGGTGGAATCGCCGCAAGTTATGAAGACCGCTTATCTTTTCTTCGTTCCTGTTGTGGGAATCATAATGGTGAGCGAGATTCCATTTAGAAAATTTCCTCGTTTTGAAGAATCTAGACCTTTTGGAACTCTTGTTGCGGGCGCGATACTTATTACCGCGCTTGTAACTAATCCTGGCATATTTGCTGTTGCGGTTACCTACGGCTATTTGCTTTTTCACCTCGGCCGTTTTGTATGGGACCTAGGTGAAAAAGCAGTTTTGAGCAAAAAGAAACAACAAGACATTGTGGAAAGGACATCCTGAGTGTTTTTTCTCTCAGGGCGGGCTTATGAAAGGTACTTTTCAATCATTCTTTCTGTTTATTCTCTTTACTGGAGTAACTCTTATGAATTCTGTGGCAGAACCAATTACGGGCGTTAATGAAACAATCAAATATGGCCTTGAAAACGGCATGACCGTAATTTTAGAGAGAAACGTCTCATCTCCTGTTGTAGCCATAAATGTCTGGGTAAAGACGGGGAGCGCGTGCGAGTTGGAAGGAGAATACGGTCTTGCTCATGTACATGAACACATGCTTTTCAAGGGAACTAAGAGACGGCAGGTAGGAGAAGTAGCGGCGATTGTAGAAGCCGGAGGAGGGGATATAAACGCGTTCACATCCTTTGACGAGACAGTCTACTATATAGTAAGTGCGAAACGGTTTCTACCCACGGCCCTTGATCTGCTGTCGGATGTGATTGAGAATTCGACCTTTGACCCCGTAGAACTTGATAAAGAACTTGAAGTCGTCACAGAGGAAATAAGAAGGGGAGAGGATTCCCCATCAAGAGTGCTTAGCCAAACGCTTTTCTCAACCGCTTTTAGGGTTCATCCATATGGTAGGCCTATAATAGGAACCAAGGAAAGTGTGGCAAGTTTCACTAGGGAGAAAATCCTTGAATTTTACCGTAAATGGTATTCTCCAGACAATATGGTGTTAGTTGTTGTAGGAGATTTTGACCCTAAGGAGATAAAGGGTCAGATAGATGGAACTTTCGGAAAAATATCCTCAAGAAAGACTCCCGCGTGTGAACTTACACCCGAACCCACTCAAAATGGTACAAGAAGTTTTGTTGTCGGACGTGATGTAAACACGGGGTATTTTCTTTTCTCGTTTCATACCCCTTCGACAAGCCATCCCGACGCGCCGGTTCTTGACGTCATAAGTGAGATACTTGGTGGCGGAGACAGTTCTAGACTTTACAGAAAACTCAAGGAGGAGCGCTCTACGGTAAACGACATATATGCATACTCTTATGGCCTCAAGGAGGGTGGTCTTTTTGTTGTGGGAGGCGCAATTGACCCAGATAAAGCGGAACGGACAGCAAAAGAGGTAATAGCGGAAATAAACTTTTTTCAAACTCTTCCGATTACAAGCGCGGAACTTTCTCGCGCGAAGATAAATATAGAAAGAGATTTCATACGCGCTAAAGAGACGATGCAGGGACAGGCGAGGAAAATCGGTTATTTTGAGGTTGAGACTGGAGATCATAACTATGAGGTTCGTTATCTAGACAGAGTGAGGGCTGTAACGCCGGAAGATATAGCGAGAGTTTCGCGAAACTATTTTTCGCAAGAAAACCTTACTGCCGGAGTACTGCTTCCTAGGGATAAAGTGGAGAGGGTAAAGAGCGGTTTTGAAAAATCCCTTGTCTTTATCAAAAACAAAGAACAGGAGGAAAAGGAATTGCCCCCTGTTGGGGAATTTGAAAAACATGAGCTTTCAAACGGGATCCGAGTTCTTCTGAAACAGAATCCATCGGTTCCGCTTTTTGCCGCAGAAGCGATGTTTCTCGGTGGTCTACGATACGAAGACAGAGAAACAAATGGGGTTTCCAATTTTATGGCTGGAATGCTTACCCGGGGCACTTCCACTCGTTCTGCAGAACAGATAGCTGCTCGAATAGAAAGTCTAGGTGGAAATATCGAAGGCTTTTCGGGAAAAAATAGCGTTGGAGTGACCGTATCCGCTCTGAGTCGCAACTTTGATGAGGTGATGGATATTTTTTCCGATGTGATACTCCACCCCGCTTTTTCAGCAGAAGAGATTGAAAGGGAAAGAAAAGAAATTCTCGCAGCTCTTGAAAAACAAAAAGACAATCTAACGGGAAAGACTGTAAGAAACTTTCTCGAAACGCTTTTCGATGAGCATCCTTATGGAATGAATGTTCTTGGTACCGAGCAAAACGTTACAGCGATTGCCACATCACAACTTTCTGAGTTTTACAGAACAGTGATATGGCCTGAGAACATGGTTATTTCCATTGTTGGAGATATTAATACGGACCGCATGCTCAAAACTCTTGAAAAACTGTTTGGGTCCATGAAAAAAGGCGGTTTTCAAAAACCGAGTGTTTCTGGCGTGGAACCTCTATCTAAAACGCGTCAAAACATTGAGGTTGAAAAAGGTAAGGAACAAACTCACATAGTAGTTGGGTTTTATGCTCCAAGTATGACAAATCAAGACCGGTATGCATTTGAAGTACTCAATTCCGTATTATCAGGTCAGGGTGGAAGACTGTTTGTAGAACTTCGTGATAAAAAGAGCCTAGCTTACTCAATAACTTCCTTTTACACTCTAGGAATTGAAAGTGGCTATTTCGGTGTCTACATAGGTACGGCTCCGCAAAAAGAACAGGAATCCCTCAAGTCTATAAAAAAACAACTCAAACTTATTTTAACTGGGGTTAGGGCAGAAGAGGTGGAGAGGGCAAAAAATCACATTGCGGGCAGTTACGAAATAGGTCTTCAGAAAAATTCCTCTCAAGCCTCAACTATAGCGTTTAACGAACTTTATGGAATGGGAATCAACGAATACAAAAAGTATCCGGAAAAAATAATGTCCGTGACTCCAGATGATGTGATTAGGGTGGCTAGGAAATATATACACCCTGAAATTTCTGTAATTGCCGTGGTCACGCCTGAAAACACAAAAGCAGATACGCAGAACGATTGATAAGACAGAACCAACCGCAAGACGTGTATCCGGCACTGGTCTCTCAGTCCAAATTTCGTAGTATAGACGTGGATTTGTTTGGCAGGCGAGAAAGAACAATCTTTTTGAAACACTATGACTAACATTAGTATTTTGCGGTTGTAGAGTAGTTCGTTATATAACGGTGCTTTGGTTCAACTCAGAAAAATTGGCTATTTCCACTACTACGCTTTTGTGAACAAACAGACGGTGAAGCGATTATCCTTTTCAATCAGGTCAGAGTCAGTCTGGTTATGCTCTTTCATTCCGCGGATGATCTTTCTCGGTACACCCAAGTTTAACCTGAACGTAAGCGTTCGTTCAAGGGGTGTTTATAGGGGGTTTGAGCGGTTGAGGATTTGTCTCCAATTTCTGTGAAGCGGTCGTAGCCAAATGTCCTTTTTGGGTTTATCGCATCGTTTGTACCGGTCGTAGCGACCACTATTTAAGTAGACTCTCTATTTTCGTATTCTCAACAGCATGATGCGTATATGTACGACTATTTGAGAACAACGAGACGGGCGGGGTGGGGGTCACTGAGGGCTAGTTGGAGGGTCTGTATTCTCTTGACCTGCCGTATAGAAGCGAGTTGTGGGGTATGCAATTTTGATGTCTGGATTTTTCTGAAACTCTTCAAGAATAGCTTCCCAAAAGATCTGTTCAGTCCCTCTTCTCTGTCTCGGGTCTACTATATATCTGATTGAAAACAACACTCCGCTTTCTTTTACCGACATGTAGACTGCAGGCGTAATTTTATTGAAGTAGATCATGTACTGCTCTGCCGCGCGCCGGATTTCTTCTGCTGCCGTATCAGAGTGCTTTTTCACTTTTTCTGTGGCTATTTTTTCAAGGATTTTGCGGGCTTTTTTCCAATTGCTTTCATATGTGATTAGCACCTGTATTTCATTCCAGATGTAATGGAATCCACTGTGGTAATTCGCGGTTTGCTCCTTGAGCACTTGGCTATTGGGAATATGTACCATCCTTCCTGTGCTCTGCTCCGCCTCAACCCAGTTTCCAACCTCTGCCAGAGTGAACTGAAAAAGTCTAATATCTATAACATCTCCCTTGGTTTGCCCTATCTCTATTCGGTCGCCTATTGCAAAAGGTTTTTTCCATACAATAAAAAACCAGCCAGCGATATTCGCGATTGTTTCGTGAAGCGCTATCGCAAGTCCCGCGCTGGCTATGCCAAGATAGGTTCCGATAGAACCAAACCCCTCTATCCACACGCCCCCGAGAAGCAGTATGAGAAGTACTGCGTATCCATACCCTATGAAACGCTTTGAGTGATAAATAGTCTTGGGATCTTTCGCGTTCTTCCTTACAATGGAAAACAACCCTCTTTTAAGGACAAGTAGCACTACCAATATGGCAAGTGAGAGGAGCAGTTTTTCGACCGTAGTATTATGAATACTCGCGTATTTACTGAAACTGTTTATTATGTTCTCCATCGTACGTTCAAAACTATACTCTCCTTACAGACAATTCAAAAGAAAATATGTTTTTTATTGAAATTTCTAATTTTTCAAGACGGAAGCATTGACACTGTCCAAGATTTATATGCATATCAAGAGGTTTTAGAAGGGGTAAAAAACTTTTTACTCCACCAAAAAAATCAGTTGCTGATTTTTCCCTGAAAAACCCAAAAAGTACATCTGACTACGACCGCTTCACAGGAACTGAAGACAAATCCTTAACCGCTCAACCCCTCTATAAACACCCCTTGAACAAAAATTTACGCAAGTTCAGATTAGAAAAGCACTTTATCAGAGGTAAGGCTGAAATGAGTGTTCGTACACGCTTAGCGTTGTGTGTGATGATAGTGCTAGCGATTGGACACATAAAGGCTGGAAGGGCTGATAAGATGAGGTCACTTGTTTCTGGGTGTCCTCCTCGGGCTGGGTAGAGTTTTTCTCCAAATAATACAAATAATTTGACTAGAGGAATTTAGCGGCAGTGACCGTGAAGGGATTATTGCGTCTAGAGGCTAATAATTGTGCGGAAATCAAGAAATCTGATCGGTCAGATTGTTCAAATACGAATCAATACGAACTGAAGCGGTGGCGAGTATGCGTTCATACGTCCTCATTACGTCTAAAACCACTCTCAAAAAACCTTACAGCGCAAATGCCTCTTTCTCGCTAGTCCTTGACTTGTGTGAGGGGGGGGGGTAGTCTTAAAAGTCTAATTTAAGAATGAGGATTTTACAACAAGGTTTTGCCAGATAGATGTCCATTTATAAATGGAACAACTTATAAGGGAGGTTGTAATATGAAGTTACATAATTTTTTAGTGATGTTGTTTCTGCTCACTGGAGCAATTCTATTTGTAGCTTGTGAAGGGGAACGAGGGCCGGCGGGAAAGGACGGAGTAGACGGGAAAGACGGAGCAAAAGGCGAGAAGGGCGAGAAAGGTGACCCCGGGGAAGACGGAGCACCGGGGACTGCGGGAGCGAAAGGCGATGACGGTACAACTGGCGATCCTAGATGCGACCGCAGTAACGGGATCAATGTAGGTGCAAGTCGGTTCCTTCAAGGAACTGCGGATGACGATGTTCTTTGTGCAAATGAGGCTGATAACCATATTGAAGCACTCGGTGGTGATGATGTTGTTTACGGTGGCGGCGGGCGTGACATACTGGTCGGTGGTGAAGGGAATGACACGCTTTATGGTGAAGGGGGCAGCGACCATTTCTTTCTTGTAGGTGAAGCAGGTGATAATAAAATTGTAGGCGGTGAGGGTAAGGATATGGTGTATTGTTATACTGCACCGAACTTGACTGCTAGAGAAAATAGCTTCGGGAACTACAGCAATACAGCACGCCTTAGTGCTTTGTCTGCTACCCTTGATCTCTCTTCTGGGAGCTTTGATGGTTCTGCCTTCCCAGATAGTGGGTCGTTTACATTTGAAGGTATTGAAGATGTGTTTTGCGGTAATGGACACGACACTCTTACCGGCGACGACCAAAACAATTATCTCTTTGGAGGGTATGGAAACGATACTCTTATCGGAGCTGGCGGAGATGATGTTCTAGCCGGCTCAAGCGGAAATGATACCTTCAACGGCGGGAGTGGTAGTGATTTCCTTTGGGGGAGTGATGGCACCGATACTTTTACCGGAGGGAGTGGGGCTGACACTATTGTTATTGCATATTATGATAGCCCTGATCTTAAGGTTATTACGGACTTCAACGTGGCAGAAGACAAAATCATTTTAGCTGGTTTTTTTGCTACAGGAGAGAACGCCAGAGCAATAACTCGTGATGGTGCCAAGATTAAGGTCGGTGGAACAGCATTTGTTGAAATACATGATGCTAACGGAGCAAGTACAACTCAAGCAACGGCAATCATAAATAAGAAAGGTGATGTTTTTAGGTTTGCAGGCGCAAGATTTCTTCCAAAGACAAGAACCTACGATCTTGTAGACCAGTAAGAATCTCGGTGTGGAGAATTGATAAGCCCTATAGGTTTTTACCTATGGGGCTTTTTTTTTGATATAATGGCAACAACAAATCCAAGGAGGAAATACTATGAGCCTAGCTGACAGACTTCAACAGTTAATAGAATCGCATGGGAGCAGGATAAAGGATTATCCATACGCATCCCGCTCAAGAAGGACTCTCGTATTTTTACACCAACTCCGCATGGTTCTATAATATGGGAGAAGAAGTACAAGCTTGGGAATTCTATAGAAGATAGAAACTCAAGAATTGACTAATAGTTTTAAGTTAGAAAAGCACTTTATCAGAGGTAAGGCTGAAATGAGTGTTCGTACACGCTTAGCGTTGTGTGTGATGATAGTGCTAGCGATTGGACACATAAAGGTCGGAAGGGCAGATAAGATGAGGTATTTTGTTTCTGGGTGTCCTCCTCGGGCTGGGTAGAGTTTTTCTCCAAATAATACAGATAATTTGACTAGAGAAATTTAGCGGCAGTGACCGTGAAGGGATTATTGCGTCTAGAGGCTAATAATTGTGCGGAAATCAGCGGCAAATTGCGCGAAAATCAAGAAATCTGATCGGTCAGATTGTTCAAATACGAATCAATACGAACTGAAGCGGTGGTGAGCATGCATTCATACGTCCTCATTACGTCTAAAACCACTCTCAAAAAACCTTATAGCGCAAATGCCTCTTTCTCGCTAGTCCTTGACTTATGTGAGGGGGGGGGGGCAGGGCTTTCTAATTTTTTAGAGGCGTAAGTCGTTGATATTACCGAGTATATTCTCTCAAAGAGAGTTTTACATCTTAGAGGTTGTCACTACATCATGGAGAGAAATTAGAGACTCATTTGTCTTCCTTTCTAGCTGACATGTAGAAGAATTAGGCTCGGTTTCAGTTCTTCGTAAGTTTTTTCTTATAACAAACTCTTCTGAATTATAATCTGCGGAGTTGGATATGTAGGGAGAATATATCCAAGGTAGTACATTGTCATTTGGGGATTTGAGAAAACAGTGAAGTAATATTAGTACGTTATAATCCGGATATTCCAACAGAGATATTAAGTCACAATTCGGTTTCTTCGTTGTTAGATTTCGATCTGGACGTTACAAATTTAGTTCTGGCTATTTAATGTTTGTTATGGTATGGTGTAGATCATGAGTAGACAGATGTCTCAGGATAATAAGATTGATCTGCGCGCGGTCACAGTACGTCCTACCTATGGGGAACAGGAGCGTCGTCACTGGGACCACTTAGTCAGACTACATCACTATCTTCCATTCCATCGCGTGTTCGGCAAGGGATTGCGTCATGTAGCGGAAGTTGGGTCGCGTTGGGTCGCGCTTATTGGTTGGCAGGCAGGCGCATTCAAGTTAGCGGCCCGGGACGGCTGGATTGGCTGGAGCGCCGAGCAGCAGTTTGGACGCTTGCATCTGATTGCCAACAATGTGCGTTTTGTCATTCTGACACGGCAGCGGGTGGCGAACTTGGCATCGCGAGTGCTGGGTCTGAGTCTGAGGCGGCTGTCTTCGGACATGCAGACAGCGCACGGTTATCCAGTGTTTCTGGCTGAGACGTTCGTAGATATTTCACGTTTTAATGGTACTTGCTACCGGGCGGCCAACTGGCAGTCTTTCGGGCTAACGCGCGGGTTTGCCCGAGAGTCTGGAGGGTCTGCGCGGTGGCGCTATCATGGTCAACCCAAGGAGGTCTTCATGTTTAATCTCGTTGATAATGCTAAAGAAGTATTAAGTCAAGAGGAATTACCACCAGAATGGACCGGTGGGGTTCGTAAGGAGCCTATGACGGCGCCACAGTTACGCAGTCTCAAAGATGTTCTAGGTAAGGTGCCTGAGTTCCGAAAGTCTCAAGGTAGACGCTATCCTCTTGTCACCGTGTTGGTTCTCGCTGTCGCCGCCCGTTTGGCTGGATACCGCGGGGTGTCCGCCATAGCGCAGTTCGCCCGACTACTTAGTCAGGAACAGCTTAAGGCCGTTGGAGCGTTCTACAGTCCCAGTAAGAAATGCTACACTGCGCCGGTAATTGGCACCTTCCATAACATCTTCGCAAAACTGCCACCCGACACGCTTGATAAAGCGCTGAACCTGTGGGAAGCCCGCAAGACCTCGCCCGCAGCGCCGGTGGCGATGGACGGCAAGATGATTCGTGGCGCAGCCAAGCAGACTGAGGGTGGAATTAGAATGATGGTAGCTGCCCTCGAACATAACACCGGCGTGGTTCTCGGTCAACTAGCAATCAAAGAAAAGAGCAGTGAGATGCTAGTGGTACGCGACCTGGCCAATAAACTCGACATTGCTGGTCGTACTGTCACTCTAGATGCGCTGCATGCCCAGCAGGATACGGCGCGCTGTCTGCTGGAAAATGGAGCCGACTATGTGATGACCGCCATCAAGGACAATCAAAGAACGATCAGCAAGGAAATAAAGGGATTGGACTTTGATGCTGTGCCAGGATGGACAACCGAAGATGACAAACATGGGAGGATTGAAGAACGGACCTGTTGGGTAGTAGACCTATCCGGTTCTGAGTGGGATGGACATGTAGGCATGCACGGACGGCGTCAAGCCATACGCATAGTCCGCAAGCGCACTGAGAAGAAGACAGGTAAAACCAGTTGCGAGACTGTCTATGCTCTGACCTCACTTGGCCCAGAGCAGGCTGGAGCCAAGGAGTTACTTGCTCTGGTTCGCAACCACTGGCACATTGAGAACCGTCTGCATTATGTGCGTGACTTCACCTACGATGAAGACCGTTGTCGGGTATCAAAAGGGTACTTACCGGAAAATCTTTCCTGTCTGAGCAACGTCGCCATCGCCATAGTGCGTTGTGAAGGTAGATTCAACTATCTGCCTGAAGCTAACCGACACTATGCCGCCCGGCCTCAGGAAGCTATTGAACTTATAATGAAGCCGTTGAACTGAACGGTCGCACTTTACTCACAACCCCGCCGGATAGCCTGTGCACTGCTCAGGTCTGATACCCTACGCCTACTGGACGGACAAAGGCTGCGTACACTGTAAGATGAAGCCAAGTGGTACCCTTGTTTCTTGCTAAAACTCTCCATCTGAAGTTCAAATCACAATCCAAACACTCCAAAACCTCTATCTACCCAACCCTATACAAAGTCCCCGCTACGAAAACTGAATGGTCCTGGGGGGGGGGGTAGTCTTAAAAGTCTAATTTAAGAATGAGGATTTTACAACAAGGTTTTGCCAGATAGATGTCCATTTATAAATGAAGCAACTTATAAGGGAGGTTGTAATATGAAGTTACGCAATTTGTTAGTGATGATGTTACTGCTCACGGGAGCGGTTTTGTTTGTAGCTTGCGAGGGGGAAAGAGGCCCCGCGGGGAAGGACGGAGTAAAAGGAGATCAAGGCGAGAGAGGGCCGGCGGGGGAGAGAGGGCCGGCGGGTCCGCCGGGGCCTGCTGGCGCAGATGGTAGAGATTTAAATCCAACCGATGATACTAGATGCGATGTTAGTAACGGTATAAAGGCATCTGGAGGCATCCCAATCATTTGGGGGACTCATGATGACGATGTTATTTGCGTAGACTCAAATGGGAATAATGAGATTAGAGCTCAGGGCGGAGACGATATTGTTTACGCTGGCGGTGGCGATGACAAAATGATAGGTGGTGATGGCGATGACACGATGGACGGCGAAGGGGGCAACGACCACTTCTACCTTTGGGAACAAAAAGGCGCTAATAAATGGATTGGGGGGGAGGGTAGAGACATGATCTATTGTCAACGAGAGAACACAGCTTCATACATAGATATGAGTAATGGACAATATACTACTGCTGAGGACGATATTATTAGCGATAACATAACTCTTAATCTTTCTTCTGGGAAGTTTGATGGTTCCTCTCTTTCTGACACTGGAACGTTCACCTTTGAAGGTATTGAGGATGTTAGCTGCGGGACTGGTGATGACACAATTACCGGAGACAACAGTAACAACTATATAGTAGGTGATGATGGTGATGACACTATTGTCGGCGGTGGGGGAGATGATATTCTTGACGGTAGCAGTGGAGACGACATCATGAAGGGCGGTGCTGGAGATGATCTTCTTTACGCATACAATGACACGGATACGCTTACCGGTGGAGCCGGGGCAGACACTTTTATTCTTGAGCATTATCAAACGCCGGGAGTTCATGTTATAAAAGACTTCAACTTGGATGAAGATAAAATCTATCTCGTCAATATTCAGACAGACGACAAGACAATAGCCAACACAGGCGCTACTATCACGGTTGGTGGAACCAGTTATATGGCAATCCATAAGGACGGTTCCGCAAGCGAACCTCACGCTACTGCGATAGTCGCCAAGAAAGACGAAGTTTTTAGGTTTGTAGAGATCCCAAAACTTGATAATAAAACACGAACCTACACTTTTACAGATGCCAACTAAAGAATCTTGATGCGGAGTTTTGAAGCCTTATAGGTTTTTACCTATGGGGCTTTTTTTTGATATAATGGCAACAACAAATCCAAGGAGGAAATACTATGAGCCTAGCTGACAGACTTCAACAGTTAATAGAATCGCATGGGAGCAGGATAAAGGATTATCCATACGCATCCCGCTCAAGAAGGACTCTCGTATTTTTACACCAACTCCGCATGGTTCTATAATATGGGAGAAGAAGTACAAGCTTGGGAATTCTATAGAAGATAGAAACTCAAGAATTGACTAATAGTTTTAAGTTAGAAAAGCACTTTATCAGAGGTAAGGCTGAAATGAGTGTTCGTACACGCTTAGCGTTGTGTGTGATGATAGTGCTAGCGATTGGACACATAAAGGTCGGAAGGGCAGATAAGATGAGGTATTTTGTTTCTGGGTGTCCTCCTCGGGCTGGGTAGAGTTTTTCTCCAAATAATACAGATAATTTGACTAGAGAAATTTAGCGGCAGTGACCGTGAAGGGATTATTGCGTCTAGAGGCTAATAATTGTGCGGAAATCAGCGGCAAATTGCGCGGAAATCAAGAAATCTGATCGGTCAGATTGTTCAAATACGAATCAATACGAACTGAAGCGGTGGCGAGTATGCGTTCATACGTCCTCATTACGTCTAAAACCATACCCAAAAACCCTACAGTGCAAATGCCTCAATACGCGTTTTGCTTTTGATTTCTCGTTTTTTCTGTTACTTTATAGGTGGGCTGCTAGCTCAGCCTGGTAGAGCAGCTGACTCTTAATCAGTCGGTCGTGGGTTCGAATCCCTCGCAGCCCAATTTTTTTTATGTTATGCAATTGTTCTGAGTTTAGTTTAATAGGTGCGAAGGCAGGCATTTACCATTTTTTCCGAAATATAAAGCGAGAGTGGCGGAACAGGCAGACGCGCTAGATTTAGGATCTAGTACCTTCGGGTGTGAGGGTTCGACTCCCTCCTCTCGCAAAGAACAAGACTTTGATTTTCTCCCGAATAATTATACGTATATTCGCGCTTGTATTCATTGCGCTTGGTTGTTCATGCTACAGCACTAGGGAAACGCTGTATGAGAGATCTTTTTACGTCATGGGTTCAAGGGTGAATCTCAAGCTTTATGCGTCAAGTGAACAACTTTTTCATCGAGTGGTGCAAGCCTGTTTAGAACGAACAAAAGAAATAGATCGGCTTTTCAGTAACTACAGAGAAGACAGCGTACTTGCGCAAGTTAACCGAAATGTGGGTGTTGGTCCGGTTTTGGTTCCTCGTGAATTTCTGCGCTTAACACTCGCATCAGTTGATTATTCAAAATTTACCAACGGAGCTTTTGATATAACAATTGGTGAATTGTTCAAATTGTGGAAGGGAAAGACTAAATCGGGACGAATTCCAGAGGAAAAAGAAGTTCTGCAAGCTCTGCGTTGTACTGGTTTTGAGAAAATAAAAATAGATACTCAAAAATTACAAATATTTCTCGATAGTGATTGTGTCTCTCTTGATTTTGGCGCTATTGGTAAAGGTTATGCGGTTGATCAAATGGTAAGAATAGCACGTGGAAACGGAATTATGCGAGGGACAATCAATTTTGGGGGCAATATATACGCTATGGGGTCTCCTGACAACTCAGAATTTTGGGAAATCGGAGTCAAAAAACCCGGAAGCGATAGCACTATTATCACAAAACTCTATCTCAAAGAAAAAGGAGTAGCGACTTCCGGAGATTATGAGCGATATTTTGAGCACAAAGGAAAAAAATATTCGCATATAATTGAACCTAGAACAGGGCGCCCACTAACAGATTCGCTTACTGTAGTTGCGGTTTCTGGAACTGCGACCGAAGCTGACGTTTTCTCAACTGCAGTTGCGGTTCTAGGGGCAAATGGAGCCCAAAGGTTTGTCAAACACGACCAGTCTCAAGGTTTTATTATTATAAGTAAGGATGGAAAGAAAAAGTCCTGTTTCGGATCCCATGTGTGTTCGCAAGAGTAATATCTGAGTATCTGTCAGTATGAAAGCAAAGAATTATGGGTAAAGAGTTTTCTGTTTTTCCTTAGGCCCCTTTTCGTTCTGTACAGGTTGCTTTCTGTAAAGGTAAAACGTTATAAAGACGATAAGATAGGCAAGACAAATTTGTAGAATTATAAAGGAGAAGATTTTAAGATAGGCGAACTCAGCACTTACATATCTTACTAGCCATCCACCTGCTATATCAAATAGGGCTGAGCCATAAGACAAAATTATCACAAGAAACTTCTCTCTCGAACTTCTGTTAGTGAAAAGAAGCAGATGATTTAGCGTCACAAGCAAAATCCCCATTGAAAAGAAATGGAAATGAGCTTCTTCAAGTAGACCTAAATAACTTCTAGGAGGCCTGAAACTCTGTTCAGATCCTCGATAGTATTCCACGACACTTTCATAACTCAGTCCTACTTTGAGAAAAAGAAGCAGATTCGTAATCCATAAGAAGACGAAAAATATCGTTGTGAAAAGAACGATCAATTTTAATAGATCATTTTTTCTTATGTCTTTTGAAATAAAGAATCTCATCTTTGCTCGCTTTGAAACTCAGAATCAATAGAATTGGTGAATAGTACGCGGTAAACAGCAAGAACTTTCCTTGTTGCAGCCGCAAAGGATTCAGCGCTTATGGTGGCTCCAGTAATGTTGGGTATGCCTCTTCCCGTCTGTAATTTGCTCAGATCGTCTTTACCTAGAAATAACGTTATCCATTTTTTGCTTGGGATGTAATCTGAGGGTTCGAAAAACGCTAGAATCTCAGCCTGCCTGAGTGTTCCGTCGGGATCTATAACGAACATCACAGTTTCCGTCATAGTCCGCATCTTGTGGGTATCAATGACTGCATAGCCGGTTTTTACTCCTGCAGACTTTGCTACGTAAAAGGAGTAAAATTTTGAATCTATTTCTGCTCTAGCAATCTGGCGCGCGGCTAAAGTCTGCTGCTCGCTGAGAAAAACATGTTTTTTCTCTATTCTATCCGCTTCTGGAAAAACCAACTCAAGAGCCCTGTCCTTTGTAAGGAAAACTTTAGCTGAAGAAATTTCCGGGTATTGGAGAAAAAATACGAAAAATACCAAAACCAGTATTCCCGCCTTTATAGAAGAAGTCCAAAGTTGCTGGTGCTCGGTATTTTTGCGACGATGAGTATTTTTGAAAAACATTATTGACATTATAGGTCTAGAATATAGTCTATTCTTTTATTATAGATATTTATTATCCAAAATATCTATAAAATTTCAAATGCCGATATTTTTAAAGGAGGATCAACAATGGGTAATTATATAAAGTTATGGAGAGAAATTTTCTCAGTTCTGCTAATTTTCTCAATTGCTGGAACCCAAATTTCTTTTGCGCAACAAAGCGATGAAGAAAAAATAAAGGAACTTGAGAGAAGAATCAAAATTCTTGCGGATGAAGTTGAAACGCTTAAATCGGCTTCTGTGCAGAAACCGCCAACTTATGAAAAGAAATTCGGAGCGGGTCCTGCGGCTTCCAAAGTCTATGCGGTTGATCAGGGAGTGTCGTTCGGGGGATATGGAGAGTTGCTCGTAAGTCAGGTCAAAGATGGGGACTCCCACAACATAGTCGATACTCAGAGAGTCATTATTTACAACGGTTATAAGTATAATGATCGAATTATTTTTAACTCGGAAATAGAGTTTGAGCACGCAACGACAGGAAGCAACAAGGACGGAAAATCCGGCTCGGCTTCGGTAGAGTTCGCGCTTTTGGATTTTATTATAAGTGATGAATTTAATCTGAGAGGAGGACTTCTTCTCTCTCCTGTAGGCGTTGTAAATGAACTCCACGAACCTACAACGTTTTACGGCGTACTTAGACCTTCGGTGGAAAGACAAATAATTCCTACAACATGGAGAGAAGCGGGAGCTGGGGCTCACGGCACATTTGATTTTGGCGAAGCAGGTACTATTTCATACAAAGCCTATGCAATGTCTAGTTTTGATTCCCGTGGATTTAAATCGTCAAACAATAGAAGTCTTCGGGTCAAAGGCAATAGAGCTAGATTTGATGATATAGCTTTTACTGGAAGGCTTGAATACAATCCGATTCCAGCAGTCAAAATCGGAGGATCGTTGTTTTACGGGAACACGGGGCAGAACGAAACAGTTGCCGCAAGAAAAAATGCGGAGGGTGAAGTTATTGACCACTCTTTTAATGGAAAAACCATAGATGGCCTTTTTCGTATTTATGAGTTGGATGCGCAACTTCAGTATAGTGGATTTGATCTGAGAGCGCTTTCTGTCTGGACCAGACTAGGTGACGTTGAATTGATAAATCGTAACCTCGGTTACGAAGGAAACAAATCAGTTGGGGAGAAGCAATTCGGCTGGTATGTTCTTGGGGCGTATAATGTCTTTTCTCTATTCAATTCTGATAGTAAATACGTTGAGTATTTGGCGCCTTTCTTTAGATACGAAAGATACGATACGCAAAAAAAGGTGCCCGTAGGATTTCAGAAAGATCCGGCAAACAGAAGAACGGAGTACACTTTTGGATTAAACTACAAACCAATTTCGAATGTAGTTCTAAAGGCCGAGTACCAGAAACTGGATAATGATGCGAATGATGGGGAAAAGCAATTCAATTTCGCTATGGGATACGTTTTCTAGTTTAATGGGCAGGCGAGTAAGAATCAGCGTGTAGAAATATGAAAAGGCATATATTCAACAGCAGACTTAAGAGTGCTTTATGGAAATAATATATCCAAACTAAGCCGATTTTTTGCCACGACATCGTGGGAAGTTTACGCAACCGAAAAAGCGACCATATTTCCCCTTTCGTTTGACAAGCCAGCCATCAACGCATTTAGGGCAGGCCGGAAAAGTTGCTCCACACTCGCATCGGTTGATGATTGGCTTGGAAACACTTCGAATGGGTAAATTGGTTCCGCAGGCAGGGCATACGGGAAGACTCGCATCACAGAGGTTACTGTGTTCGCAGACAAAGCGACGCTTGTTGTTTTGAATCAGTTGGCCACCGCATCTATTGCATTGATATTGGTGGTAATGTTGCTGTTCTCCCAGTTCCATTGCGTTGTATTCCTCATGTTTCAACAGTTCAGTTACAAAGCACGAAGGCCATGCATCAGAAGCAATGATCGTGACGGATTTACGGGCGCGGGTAAGAGCCACGTAGAACACGCGCCGCTCTTCTGCATGCTCAAAATGCTTTGATTCGGGGAATACAAGTTCCAATACCGGGTCGTCAACTATTTCAGAAGGTAGTCCGAAATACCCACTGTTGGCACCAAGAATGATTACATGGTCCGCTTCAAGCCCTTTTGCTGCGTGAATGGACTTAAATGATAATGATAAATTTGGGTAAAGATTATTCAGATCAGTCAGACGACCCGGATGCAACCTGTTGTAGCGACCAAGCAGTAAAATGCTTGACTGCGTACCCTTCGTCTGTTTCGCAAGATGTTCCAATGCTTCTTTCAAGGCCATATTATCTCGTTTTTTGCTCCAAATGATCTGGATTGCAGATTTAGTAGTTTTGTGTGTGGTAGTCACATTTTTTACGATCTGGAAAGGATTTTTCAGTACAAAACTACGTGCGGGGAGTGCGATCCGGTCTACACTGCGAAAAGTTCGTCCGAGATCCACAGACTTATGAATACTTTTTTTCCCTGCGAAGGTGCCGCCGAAAATCATTCCAAAATTCTGCATTAGATGAATGTCAGAGCCCGAGAATCGATAAATTGACTGCCAATCGTCGCCTACTGCAAAAATACGGGAATCTGTGTGCTGTTCTTTAAGTGCCATAAGAAGATTGGCGCGTCCTCGAGAAATATCCTGAAACTCGTCCACCAGCAGATGACGGTAAGGGCTTTTATAACGGTTCATCTTAATGTACCTAGTCGCTCTTGTGATCATATCTTCAAAATCTATGCGGTCGCCAAGTTCTTTCTGATATTCGGTAAAAAGAAAATCGAAGATCTCTAGAAACGCTAAACTACGTTCACTGTTCTCAGTGTCGTCATTTATCTTATAGCGGCATTGATCCAATGAGAGATTTGAGTCTTTGAAGTGTCTTAGAAAAGTTGCGAGGGTCTGGGTGAAAGCGTCAATTTGACCCATTTCTTTTAACCGGTCAAAGATGTTCTCTGTTGGGAGAGGACTGAATTTCACATACGGTGAGAGTTTTTCACGTAGATTAGATGTTAAACATCCCTCGGATTTTTCGTAACTAAAGGTCTCAATCAGCGTTGTACCATAGTCGACATGCACTTTTCGTTTCCACTTCATTTCGTCAAGATACTCTTCTTGATTGACAAAAGGGGCAGTTGAGAGATATTCGTTGCCGTTGGAATCTAACTGTCGACGCACACCAAAATGCTCAATATAGACGCCGCTGTCTTTCAGGTGAAAATCTGGTGTATAAGTTTTTCTGCCAGAATCGGGTAATTCATACTCGTAAGTTGGTTCATACTCATAGACAACTCCATTGATATAAAGCCAGTTCGCAATCTCTAGTTCTTCAAAGCTACGAACTTTTTCACCTTGAAGTGTTCGCGGTTCATGATCTTCGATATAGTTAAAATAGTCGTGTTTTGTCTCAAAATCCCACGCGTTTTTGCTGGGTGCAAAGAACTTGCAGAACCAGCGTAACAACAATTGTCTCTTGTCCGGGTCAGTTATTATCTGTTTGAGAAGAATTTTCCGCAAAAGAGCGTATAATGCCATATCGTCGTTGGCGTGGTGAGCGAGTGGAGGTGCGTTGCCCTCAATTTCGGCGATAATTCCGTAAGCTAGAGAGTGAAATGTCATGGCCGCGACCGATGCGCCGCAACGTCGCGCCACTCGCTCTGACATCTCTTTTGCGGCATTTTTGCCAAAAGCCATGAGCAGAATCTCTTGAGGTTTTCTTATTCCACGTTTTACCAAATAGACGACCTTGGCGGTAATAACGCTAGTTTTTCCAGATCCTGCTCCTGCTAGGACCAGCGTGGCATCTTCATCGCAGACCACGGCGAGTTGTTGTTCCAGTGTCAGGGGGTTTTTCTCAACCCCCTTGAAAAAGGGAGCCATCGCTTTGAGTTCGTTTTTTATAAAACGATCTATAGCCTCGTCTCTTAGACGCTCTGGTGAATGATAGAACTCTAATATCTTGACAAGACTTTCTCGTACCTTCGGTTCAACTGCTGGACTAGGTAAATTCATCGGCACAGAACGAACAAGCGCCGTGGCCTTTTGTAGGAACGGCTCTACAAGGCAAGCTGCTGGAAACGCGCGTGGCGTTTCAAGCCTCTCTAACATGCTTGAAAGAGATTGGATTTCGTCAATATATTGATCAATCTCTGAGCGCCATGTCTCCAACCATGCTTGATTTAGCGCATTGCTGAAAATCTCAACCTGAATCGTTTTTAACCCTCGAACTCTAAGAACCGTACTATCCATTAAAGGAAGATCAATTGTCCCAAAGAATAGTCCTGTGCGAGCGCGTGACATTTCAGCCATTGCTGTGAAAGGAATTTCCTCTGGATTACTTCCTAGGACCACAAACCCTTTAGTATTAATTGCTACCCCAGTTCTATTGTCTCCGATCAATGAGTAAAGAGCGTTTGCAATGGCGCCGCGCTTGATCTCCATCTTCTGACGTTTTTTCTTAGGTGCAAGTCCCATCTAAGTGTGGTGCCAAAATATGTGGTCTTGATTTGATCTTAGTTGCGATAAAACTAACTACTCTAGATTTATTCAAAAAATTGCAGGTGTCGATTAGGCGGTTCAGTATATAATACTGTTTTGAGAATATACTTGGAAACTGGCCGAATTATATATCTTTGCCAAATTAAGAAGAAGTTGCGCTACAACAATTCTAGGAGTTTGTTTTCTGTATTTTGTATATTGACACCGTATCAATTCAAATTACGCAATGCTGAGATAATTCTGACAATTAGAATTTTTGATTTACAGAGTTATTGCCCCGCCCATTAGACTTATTCAAATCTTAGTGTGACGATAGTCTAGTTTTTGTTTCCTGTTTAACGGTATTATTGCCTTTATCTTTATCGGCGAAAAACATTATTGACAATAGAGGTCTAGAAAGGTAGAAATAAATCTGCTCAAATCGGTTATCAAGAGAAAATCAGTTGATACGAACATCACGGAAAGGTCTTTTCATCATATTAATTCTTACGTTCTGTTTTTTGCCAAGGCTTTTGTATGCCGAAGAAATAGACAGAGTACTCTCCTTGGTTGATTACATAGGAGGGGATTACTCAAATGCGGTAAGAGATGGGGAGATAATAAACGAATTTGAGTACAAAGAAATGGTTGATTTTTCCTCCGCCATAGTGAATCTTTGGGAAGAATTGCAGGAGGAAAATACCGACACTATTGATTTTTCAGAAAAGTTCGGCAGGATGAAATCCCTTGTGGTTTCCAGAGGTTCTGTTTCCGAAGTAAAAGCGTTGGCAGACGAAATGAAGGAACGGATAATTGCTGTGTACGGTATCAGAACTTACCCACAGCAGACTCCAAATTACGGAAACGGGAAGGATGTCTATCAAGCTAGATGTGCTAGTTGCCATGGTTTTTCCGGTATGGGAGATGGTCCTCTTGCAAAAGCCCTTAATCCTCCCGCTACTGACTTTACTGACGCAGAAGTGAATTCTGGACTTTCTCCATTCAAGGTTTTCAATACTGTTACTTTTGGTATTGAAGGCACCGCTATGGCTTCTTTTGATGCCTTGCTTGATGAAAAGCAAAAATGGGATGTAGCGTTTTATGTTCTCTCTCTTGGGCATCCAGATAGTCCTGAGAGCGTTGGTTTTTCTACATCTGAGGGTTTTGATGATACGAAAAGCATAGAAAGTCTAGCTCTTTTGAGCAACTCAGAACTTCTAGAAATTGTAGACGCAGAAAACCCCAACGCGGCTCTTTTTTATCTGAGAACCGGCTATTTAAAACAAGGAATATCAATAGCGCCAGTGTCAGAAGCGGTTTTATATACGACGAGGAAGCTTGAAAAAGCGATTGACCTTTACGAGATGGGACGCAAGGACGATGCTTTCGCAGAGGCGCTTGATGGTTATTTGCAAGGTTTTCAAAAGATTGAACCTGCGCTCGTGTCAAAAAACAGGTCACTTGTTTTTGAAGTTGAGAAAAAAATGGGGTCTTTCCGATCACAGATAAAGTCTGATCGAGATTCCTTGGAACTTCACAGCTTAAAGGCAGAAATAGAGAGTGACCTACGCCAAGCCGAGCAAGTTCTTTCCGGTAATTCGTTACTTGGAGGGTATCTGAGTTTTATAAGTTCTTTCTCAATCATTCTTCGAGAAGCGCTTGAAGCGCTTTTAATAATCTCCGCTATTATGGCATCACTTGTCCATACTGGAAACCGCAGTATGCTCAGATACGTGCACATGGGGTGGATACTAGCGCTTGTGGCTGGAGTGGCTACTTGGATGCTGGCAAAAACGGCAATAGATATGTCGGGCGCAAGAAGAGAAATAGTAGAGGGAGTGACTTCCCTTCTTGCTGCCACGGTTCTTTTTTACGTAAGTTATTGGCTCGTTTCGAAGACTGATGTCAAAAAATGGAAGGAGTATGTCCGATCAAAAACCCGCGTTGCGGTGGGTAAGGGCGGAGGTATTGCGCTTCTCTCTATTTCGTTTCTGGCGGTGTACAGGGAGGCTTTTGAGACCATGCTTTTTTACCAGGCACTTTTCTACCAAACAGAATCTTCTGTCCCACACGTTATCTACGGTCTTATTGCTGGAGTAGTGGCTGTAAGCGCGATAGCTTTTTTCATGTACAAGTTTACATTCCGGATACCACTTCGGTACTTTTTTTCTTTTGCAAGCGTTTTTCTTTACCTGCTTTGCTTTATATTGTTGGGGAAAGGAATTTTTGAGTTACAAGAAGCGGGAATAATTTCTACAAGTCAAGTGCAGTTTCTTCCTTTCATTGATTCTCTTGGAATATACCCAACTTACGAAACAGCCATTCCGCAGTTTATTCTGCTTGTTTTGGCAGTACTTATCTTTATCCGAAATTACTTCTCTCCAGCTCGGGCAAAGGTATCTCAACAGACGACCGTAGGCGTATAAAACAAAGCCAATTTTGTCCATTCGTTTCTGGTATTTTCCATACAATAATGTATTTTGCTAAGATTATTCGTTGAGGAGTTTGAAGTGAAATGAAAATAGATGTTCAACATATTGACAGCACCAGAAAAAGAGTCAGGGTCCAAATCTCTTCTGAACGAGTACAGGAGAAAAGAGATTCAATTTTTCGTAGCATGCTTGGTCAGGCTAACATCAAAGGGTTCCGCAAGGGCAAGGTTCCGCACAAGGTGCTTGAGTCTATGTATGGAGAGGAAATTAACCGACAAACAGTTTCTGATCTCGTTTCTGAGACTTTGGAAGGCGCGCTCCTTGAAAAATCCCTAGTCCCCGTGAATAGACCGAATATAACGGAAATAGACAAGGTTGTTTTCGGAAGCGAATTTAGTTACTCGGCGGAATTTGAAGTAATACCAGAATTTGAACTTGCCGATTACAGTTCGATCCCATTAAAAAAGAAAATCTACAAAGTAAGCGACGAAGATGTTGAAAAGTCACTGGAGAAATTGAGGCAAGATGCCGCGCAACTTCAACTAACGAAGGAAGACCGACTGACGAAAGAGGGTGACTACATAAAAATGCTTTCTACTATAACTCTTGAAGATGGTTCTGTTATTCGTAAAGACTCAACCACGGGCATGGTTCTGAAGGAAAAAAATCTAGTTGAGCAGACTGAAGACATTTTAGAGAAGGAACTTAATGTCAATTTAATAGGAAAAAAAACGGGAGAAACAACCCAATTCACAATTAGGTTCCAAGAAGATTTTCAATTATTCCCTGAAATTGCCGGTAAAACAGTCACGTTTTATGTGACTATTAAGGGGATTTATGATAGGACCATTCCTGAACTTGACGATGATTTTGCTAAAAATATAGGTAGGCAAAATATGGATGAAGCCAGAGAAGCATTAAGACAACACCTTGAGTCTTTATATGAACAAGCACAGATGGAATCTATGATGAACCAACTTGCCGAATACCTTGTTAGGAACAATCCATTTGATCTTCCAAATTCACTTGTTGAAGAAACTAGGAAGAATTATGAGGACAATATTATCGCTGCCCGTGAAAAAAGAGCCTTGGTAAGTGATGGTTCCGTGCTTGGTCTGAATGACAAAGAGAGTACGATTGAGATAGTAACTACTATATTAAAAGTGATGGTAATTCTCAATCGTATTGCTGATAAAGAAGGAATAGATGTACAACGCTTTGAAGTAGACGATGAAATAAGAAGGCTTGCACGACCTGAGACTTCTAACCCTGAAGAGCAGTTAAAGGTTTATAGTAAAAACCAAGATATGATGGGAAATATAGAACAAGATACTAGAAAGTCCAAAGTGCTTGAGTTTCTTTTGGAAAAGGCAGTCATAGAGGAAGTTAGTTTCGAGCAATTCTCAATTGACAATGAACAATCCTCTCAGTAAAATCACTTTAGATGATTACTGATTTCATACCTTACGTTATTGAGCGTACTAGTAGGGGGAGTCAGGGTTATGATATCTATTCTAGACTTCTCAAGGATAGAATAGTTTTTATTGGATCCGCGATAGATGACTCCGTTGCCAATATCGTCATAGCCCAACTTCTTTTCCTTGAGTCCGAAAATCCCGAAAAGCCAGTCTATCTTTATATAAATTCTCCTGGTGGAAACGTGACCTCTGGTCTTGCTATTTACGATACGATGCAGTACGTAAAGCCTGAAGTTTCTACCATATGTATAGGACAGGCGGCTAGCATGTCTGCGGTGCTTCTCGCAAGCGGAGCATCAGGACAGAGGTACGCTCTTCCACACTCGCGCGTGATGCTTCACCAAGTGCTCGGGGGGGTCTCAGGACAGGCTAGTGATATAGAGATACACGCAAAGGAGATTATTAGGGTTAAAAACCAACTTAATTCTATACTTGAAAGGCACACTGGGCAAACTCTCGAAAAGATAACCAGTGATACTGATAGGGACTACTTCATGACGGCCCAGGATTCCATTGATTACGGCATCGTGGATTCTATAATTATAGAAAGGGAGGAAGTGGCGCAGTGAGTCCCAGAAAAAAAAGCAAGGATGAAACTAGGCACTACTGTTCTTTTTGTGGGAAGAACCAAGAAGAGATCAGAAAACTCATAGCTGGCCATGGGGTGTATATATGCGATGAGTGCATAGATCTTTGCAACCAAATAATCGCTGAGGAAAAGACCAAGGACAGCGCTCTTTTGAGACCTAAAAAATCTTTTCCCACACCTAAGGAGATCAAGTCTTTTCTGGATGATTACATAATCGGTCAGGAAAAGGCTAAGAAGGTACTTTCCGTTGCCGTCTATAATCATTACAGACGTATAAGGTTTAACGAAACGCCAAAGAAGAAAAGAGGCAAAGTGGATATCCAAAAAAGCAACATACTCCTTATAGGTCCTAGCGGATCAGGTAAAACACTTCTTGCTCAGACGCTAGCAAAAATCCTTGAAGTTCCCTTCACCATAGTTGACGCCACATGCTATACCGAAGCGGGTTATGTTGGGGAAGATGTGGAAAATATGATAGTAAGTCTGCTCCAAGCCGCAAACTACGATGTGGAGAAGGCATCCAAGGGGGGGATTATCTATATAGACGAGATAGACAAACTCACCCGTAAATCAAGCGATAGCCCATCAATAACAAGAGACGTCTCTGGCGAGGGAGTGCAGCAGGCACTTTTAAAGATAATGGAAGGCACGCTAGCTAATGTTCCACCAAAAGGTGGGCGCAAGCATCCTCAGCAGGAATTCACTCAAGTTGATACTACTAACATACTTTTTATATGTGGCGGAGCTTTCTGTGGACTTGAGGATATAGTCGGCGCTAGAGTAGGTGAAAAATCAATTGGTTTTGGGTCAAAATTGTCTACCACAACTGAAGAAAGCAAAAGTAGCCTCATTAGTAGGGTCCAGCCTGAAGACCTAGTTCAGTTCGGACTTATTCCTGAGTTTGTGGGGAGAATCCCTATTATCTCCACCTTGGATGAACTTGTAGAAGAACAGTTGGTTGAGATTCTTACTAAGCCCAAAAACGCGGTTGTAAAGCAGTTTCAAACGATGATGGAAATTGAAAAAGTAGATCTGGAAATAACACAAGATGCGGTAAGATCTATTGCGCGGCAAGCTATTGAGAGAAACATGGGGGCTAGGGGACTTCGATCAATAATTGAATCAATTATGCTTGAGGTTTTCTATGAAGTGCCTTCGCTTGATGGAGTGACTCGTTGCGTAATTGACAAAGGCGTGGTAGAAGGAGATGGTGAGCCGGATTTCCATTTCGAAAAACCAGAAGAGTCTCAGAAACAACTTCTAGGTACTTGAATAATATAGAGAGCATAATTTGTTTTAAGTCCATTTTCGCGTTTTCAATTTTCCTTATATCTATATGACTATTAATGCAGAATTTCTTGAAATTCTCGTGTGTCCTGAGACAAAAGAGTCTTTGCATGAGGCCGACACTGGCACCGTATCGCGGCTGAACGAACTTATTGAGGCCAATAACCTTTTTGACAGTTCAGGAGAAAAGGTTTCCCTTAAAATTGATGGAGGACTTGTTCCACGTGCTGGCGGGCGCCTATACCCGATAAGAGATGGAATACCGATTCTACTGGTTCAAAATTCTATTGCGCTTGAGTGACTTAGTCTAATGAGCACTGGGAATTATGGGAGCAGAAATGGTTACGAAAATTGGTGAGAGTGTCTTGGACGGTCAGAACCGCCCTAGTGTTGCGTCAAAGGCAACATTTCTTGTATAATGTGTTTCAAGGCGAGGGCTTCGTGTCCCAAGCCATCTTTTCTACAATAAAGGAGGAGGAACCATGAAGAAATACATTGTGAACCTGTCGGAGGCTGAACGCAAGACATGTCAGGAGGTCATCAAGAAACTCAAGGGTAGCAATCAGAAAGCACGCCGGACGCGTATTCTGTTACAAGTTGATGCGGACGGGCCAAACTGGTGCGACTACTAGGTTGCGGAGGCATACTGTTGTCAGGAGCGCACTGTTGCGAACGTGCATAAGTGCTGCGCGCTGGAAGGTTTTGAGTTGGTCCTCAACGGGCGGCAGGAAGCCGCACTGATCGCGCTACGGCTGGGGCCACCACCAGCCGACTACGGTCAATGGTCGCTACGTCTGCTGGCAAGCGAGGCAGTTGAGACCGGCATCTGTGAATCAATCAGCCACGAAACCATCAACAAGACATTAAAAAAAACGGTATAGCGGGACGCTATCTACAGTACTGGGTGATTCCGCCGAAGGCGGACGGGGAGTATGTGGCGGCCATGGAAGATATTCTGTCGACCTACGAGGATCCCTACGATGAGCGGCGGCCGGTGGTCTGTATGGACTAACAGCCGGTACAGATGCTACGGGAAACCCGCCAGCCATTGCCTGCAACCACGGAGCATCCGCGCCGTGTAGACTACGAGTATCAACGGGCTGGCATGGCCTCGGTGTTCCTGTTCTGTGAACCGCTGGCAGGTTGGCGCACGGTGACGGTGCGAGAGCGGCGCACTAAATTGGACTGGGCGGAGGAGGTGGCAGCTCTGCTGGAGAGTCGCTATGCAAACTGCGAGAGGATTACGCTGGTGCTGGACAACCTCAACACGCACACGCAGGGAGCGTTGTACGAGGCTTTCGAGCCGGAGCGGGCGCGGCGGCTGAGGCAGCGCATCAAGTTCCAGTACACTCCGAAGCACGCGAGTTGGCTGAACGTGGCTGAGTGCGAGTTGAGTTGTCTGACGCGGCAGTGTCTGAAGGGTCGACGGATCGGGGACCTAGATGAGTTGCGGGCCGAGGTGGCGGCGTGGTCGCAACGTGTCAACGCAAGCCAGCGTGGTGTGAATTGGCGTATGTCGCTTGCCAATGCCCGCTGCAGACCCAAGTCCATCTATCCAAAATCATTGCTTGACGCAACACTAGACCACCAATTTCTAGTTTCACAGATGACGATTGAATCGCGTGTGTTGTTGCGATAGCGTGCTTACGATATAGTATTTTCATCACTAAAATTGTTAACTTCATATCCTTTCATTGGGCGATGCTGGTTGGCGAATCGGCATCGCTTTTTTTCTTTTTCAAACACAACTTAAACTATGAAGTGTAACAATCTTTTTGAGCGGCTTGATCAAAATTTTTTGTATTTACCCTTAAAGTGGCACATTTTTCTATTAAATTTCGGTTTGAGGCATTTGCGCTGTTCAAAATGCATATGCATATCAAGAGGTTTTAGAAGGGGCAAAAATTTTACCCTCGCCCAGAAATCTCTCAAAAAAGCCTTTAAATCGGCTAACTTTGGCCAAGACCCACAAATTTCATCCTATACTAAAATCGGTTGATATAACCTCTGTAAAAATTCCCCAAAAATACAAATTAAGTTGATAATATCATTTGTTTTTAATGTCACTATAAAGGTGTCTTTATAGGTTGAAGTTATAATTTGCTAGCAAAACCTTCTTCTCTCCTATAAGAGCAAGTCAATGTTGTTTCTGGTCATCCTCAAGAAAAAAGCCCCAAAAATCGTTGTAGCGTAACTACCTCAAGTTAATAACAAATTCATCATTTACAAAAGAAGTAAACCCGTAGCGGTTCCACAACCATCAAAAGAAATCAGCATCAAGCGTCACTATAGCGCAATGCCTCGTTTCTCGCTAGTCCTTGACTTTGTAGAGGGGGGGGGGGGTAAAATCAAGACATTAACTTTAAGAAAGAGGGTTTTATAACAAGCTTTTGCCAGCGCAGATAAATGGCTATTTATAAAAATTGAACAACGTATAAGGGAGGTTTTAATATGAAGTTACATAATTTTTTAGTGATGTTGTTACTGCTCACTGGAGCAGTTTTGTTTGTGGCTTGTGAGGGGGACAGAGGGCCAGCAGGGCCGGCGGGTAAAGATGGAAAGGACGGAGTAGACGGAAAGGATGGGGCGAAAGGCGATAAAGGGGATAAGGGGGACAAAGCCGATTCCCCTGCAGGAGGCGATTCAAGATGCGACCGCAGTAACGGTTTAGATATACCGTTGGGAACAAAGTTTTTTGATGGTACAGAGGACGCCGATGTTATCTGTGGGAATGCTACAAGTAACGAAATCAGAGCGGGGGCTGGTGATGATACAGTTTACGGCGGTGCGGGGAATGACAAGCTACTAGGTGGATCTGGTGATGATACGCTTTACGGTGAAGCTGGCGTTGACCACTTTTATATTTGGGAACAAAGAGGTTCAAATAAATATATTGGTGGAGCTGGTAAAGACATGATTTATTTCGGGAAAGATAATCGGGCGAATACCCCAGGGGAACCGGGTCTTTGGCGTGGTATCTATAGCGTTGCAGCTAACGGCTCGGACAATCCTAACTCAGATATAACGTTTGATCTTTCTTCTGGGACTTTTGTTGGTAGTTTTTCATCTCGGACTGGCTCTTTCGCATTTGAAGGGATTGAGGATGTTTTTGGCGGTGATGGGGGCGATACGATTACCGGTGATGACAAAGATAACTATATATGGGGAGGGAACGGAACCGATATCTTAAACGGCGGTGCTGGTGATGATGTGCTTTATGGCGCTGGAGGGAATGACACGAAAGACGGTGGCGCGGGCGATGATCTTCTTTACGCATACAACGACACGGATACTCTTACCGGTGGAGCTGGAGCAGACACTTTCGTTTTTGAGCATTGGCCTACACCTGGGAAGCATATTATAAAGGACTTTGATTTGACAGAAGATAAAATCTATTTGAGCGGGTATCCAACGGCGGGCAGGAGAATAGACAATACTGGAGCGAATCTAAAGGCGGGCACAACTACCTTTGCGGTTATCCATAAGGACGGCGCTACAAGTGAGTCGCACGCCGAGGCGATTAAGGTAAAAGCTAGCGAGCTTATAAAGTTTGTCACCAAACCGGAACTTGATCCAGTAACACGGACTTACACTTTTACAGATAATTAAATGCGTTACTGATACAGTGAGAAAACTTTTTATTGTTCTGTTTTTAGTTTTAGTTTTTGGATGTGGTGGGTCTGATGGCGATTCCAGCACTGACAAAGATACGCCGGAAATAAAAGACAAAAAAGTCCCTGCAGAGGAAGTGGTGATCCCAGCAGGGACTACGGGGATCGCTGTTAACGGCGTTGACGCTATTAAAAAGATAGTGAAGGTTGACCCAACTACCGCTACGATTACTTGGGAGGAAGACCTTGACGCTGAGTATTATATTCTTTATTTAAGGGCAGACAAGATTGTTGGCGATCGTTTCGCAAGTAGATCTCATTTGAATAGGGATGTTAATGTTGGGAATGTTCTTACTTATGCATTCATAGGACTCCAACCTAATGCTGTTTATTCTGTCAGTGTTCGATCTGTTTCATCTACCGCGCGGCATCGGTTGTTTTATACGAACATAGCCGACAATTCCAAACAGCAAGGGGAGAGGATTAACGTTTAAGGGTTTTCTAAACTAAAGCATAGTAATAAACCATTCAAGGGCTTCAGAAAACCGCTCAGAGGGCGTTATTTGAAGCCCTTTTTTTTGCTTTACCCCGTGGAGACCCCTATTTTGCTGTTTTCCACACATACCCTGCCTATCCCTTACACCTACCGTACTGCGTACATATATTAAAACTTTTATAATAGGTATCACAGTTTTATAGGAGGAATTATGACTTGGTTCAGAAGATATTAAGGGATGAAAACGATCCTTATATCGTAAAGGTTATCTTGAGTAGCGATGCGAACGACCGAATTGAGAATTTAGAAGTGTGGCATGTGGATCAAGAGACGACCCGCGTTAAGGTTTGGGTGGACTTCTTGACCGTGGACGCGGTGGGCGTTTCCTGCGTGGAGTTTGATACTGACCACGGAACAGAAAGGAATAATGTTGAAGATCTACTCACCAATCCGATAAACACGCTTATTCCGATGTTGAAGGCAATATCACCGATAACCGCGGAGCGAATCACTCAAGCGGTCGTGTGGAAAAAGAGCGGGTTTGATCAAGACAGATTCTTTTTAGGGTCTTGGGATGTGGAGTGGTATGAGGAAGACCGACCTTTTATAAATGAAGTTCAATACTAGTGTTGCGTCAAGTAATGGTTTTTTAGTAGATGGACTTAAGTCTGCAACGGGCATCGGCGACCGACCTTTTTTGTGCAAAAACGGCTCGGACCACGGAGTCATCGCCTTGGACACATTGCACAAAAAATATAGCCCTTGACGCAACACTAGGTCGCGTTATGTGACAAAGGGGAAATCCCAAAATGGTCGGCAAAACCATTTTCAGTCAACTAGGCTAAAACGATGTGACAAAGACAAATAAGAACAACGCTTGGGTGACGACGCACCAACTCTGAGAAGTTATCTTGAATCTGTTTTGGTCGGTGGTTTGTCTTGGAGAAAATCAAGCACGGTTTTGTCTACCTCTGCCTGACATTCTCTCCAGAAGCCGTGACCCGCTTCTGGGAAAGTTCTCTGTACAGCGTTGGGTATAAGTTCTGCAATTCTTTTTGACCTTTTTGGGGGAATCAGGAAATCCCTCTCTCCGTGAATGATCAGTGTTTTCGCGGAGATCCTACCCAGTTTATGGACAACGTTGTGATTTTCGCAGGCATAACTCTGGTTTCTATATCCAGCGGCCGCTTCGGGATCAGGTTGAATCTTCTTCGCAGCGGATATCAGCGTTTCGTAATTCTCCTCAATATATTTTCTTTGGTATCCAAGGAGAAGCGCAAAAAGCCACCCATCTCCGGGACCAAGTTTGTCCGTTATATCTCTTCCCATCCTGAGAACAAGGTTCCCGAGATCGTCTCTTTGCGCAGAGGTACATCCCATAACGATTTTTTCAACTCTTTCGGGGTACTTTATTCCCAGCCATTGCGTTATCATTCCACCCATGGATTTCCCCACGAAGTGTGCTTTTTCTATTCCCAGAGAATCAAGCAATCCCACAGTATCATCTGCCATTTGTTCTATCGTATATGGATAATCTGGCTTATCCGAGCGTCCAGAACCTCTGTTGTCAAGAGTTATTACTCGAAAGAGATCAGAGTATATAGGAACTTGTACCGACCAACTTTCAAGAGAACTACCCAAACCGCTCAGTAGCACAATAGGGCGCCCAGTTCCACAACTTTCATAATAAATTCTTATTTTGTTTGCTTCTGCATACGGCATGATAGTTCAGAAATCTTCATGTGAGAGGTACTCCCTCAATATCACGGTGGCGGCCATTTTGTCTATAACGCTTTTTCGTTTCTTTCTTCCAATCCCGGCTTCAATTAGTGTATGTTCTGCGGTTTTAGTCGAAAAACTTTCATCCCAGAATTTCACTTGAATGTTAAATGTATTTTCGATAAGGAGAGCAAATTTCTTTATTTTTTCCCCTTTGCTTCCGAGAGAACTATCTTGATTGTAAGGAAGTCCCACGACGATTTCTGTAGGGTTGTACAGTTTTGTTAATTCTCTAAGTTTTTCTAAGTCTTCGGTTGCGCTTTTTCTATAAATAGTGGTAATGCCGTTTGCGGTTATACCTAACTCGTCGCTTACCGCTACTCCTATGGTCTTACTTCCAATATCAAGAGAAAGGATTTTGCCTAGGGTTTTCTTTCGTTGTTCAGGTGGTTTTTTCATCAGGCTCAAGCTTTTCTATAACTGCCGCGCCTACGCTATCTCCCCATACGTTTACAGTTGTACGGAACCTGTCAAGAAACCAGTCAATAGCAAGTATCATTCCTATACCTTCTATAGGAAGTCCGACAGCTTGTAGAACGAGCACCATGGTTACCAACCCTGCCTCTGGAATTCCCGCCGCTCCTATGGCTGCGAGAGTTGCGGTCAGAAACACCACTACCAGTTCTCCCCCGCCAAGATCTATGCCATAACTTTGCGCTATGAATATTACCGCCACCGCCTCGTAAAGCGCCGTTCCGTCCATGTTAATTGTTGCCCCAAGGGGTAAAACGAATTTCGACACTTTGGGAGATACTCCGGCCTTTTCCGTCACATTGGTTATGGTAAGTGGTAGTGTTGCGGAAGAAGACGCTGTGGAAAAAGCGGTGAGAAGTGTTTCACTGAGGTTCTTGAAATACTCAATCGGGTTTTTACCCGAGAACACCCTGAGAAGTATAGGAAGAATAACAAGTGCGTGAATCAAAAGACCAGTCAATACGCAGAATACATACTTACCCAGATGCAAGGCGAGTCTCACAACTTCATTTCCACCTCCCGCTTCTCCAATTTTTCCAGCGATGAGTCCAAAAATTCCTACTGGAGTAAGGATGATTATCCAGTGCACTACTTTCATAATCGCTTTGTCTAGGATTTCAAAAATGTCTCTGATCAGATGACTTTCCTCACCTAGTTTCCCAAACGCTATTCCAAAAAGAAGAGATGCGATGATGATAGGAAGAATCTGAAATTCGTACGCGGATTTAAAAAGATTGGGCGTTGATATTTGCTTGAGTATGTCCGTTACTCCAAATCCCTCCTTACTTTTCACTATTTCCGGCATGTCTCCCGTGATCATCTCTCCACCCGCTCCTGGTTGTACCATAGAGACCACCGCTATTCCAATTGAAACCGCTATAGCCGTGGTCGCGGCGTAATATGCGATTGTCTTCATCCCGAGAGATCCTAGGTTCCCAACTTTCATTATGCTGAGCGTTATTGAAACTATTATCAGTGGGAGCACTACCATTTTAAGGGCGTTTAAAAAAAGTTCCCCTATAATCTTTACGCTCGCGCCAAATTCGGGAAAAACTGATCCCGTTGCTCCGCCTGACACGACGCCCGCAATTATTCCTAGAACTAGTTTGTTTTTCGATATGAATGATTCCACAGTTTCTTGACTCCCGACTAAATTAGGTTAAACTAAAAATAAACGATGGCCCTCTATTGTAAAGTCATCTGGGCTTATTCTCAGAGAAGTGAGATGAACTTCATTTCAAAAAAATATATTATGGTGTTTGCGTGTGTGTTACTTTCTGTTTTTTCTACGGGATGTGTTGCACCAGTTGTGGTCGGTGGTATTATGGGCGGCGGTGCGGCGGCCTATTTCAGGGGAGACTTAAAGACTGATGAGCCGGAGCCTTTTGACAAGGTCTGGATAGCGGTGGTGGAAGCTGTGGAGCAGAACCAGATAGAGGTCATCAAAAAGGAAAGTGGCCCTAGTAAAGCACTTATAGAAGGTAGAATCCCAGAAACAGGCAAACTTGTCTACATAACAGTAAAGTATGAAAGCCTTTCAATAACCAGTCTCAGTATTCGGGTAGGTGCATTGGGCAACGAAACTGAATCAAGGCGTGTTCTTAATCTAATTCACCAAAAACTTTACTAGATGTTCTAAGATTTCCCGAATAAGTCTCTCTCAATGTCAAGTTCAGTTCTGATTCCGGCTTTGTTGAGTTTTGCAGATGCCTCTTCTATGGTTTGCGTTTCATAAACTACTCGGGCGGGCGCAGATATCTTTTCGTAAACCACTTTAGGGTTCATGTAAAAAGTCACTGTTGACCTCATGTCGAGTTCAACATCTCTACTGCGGTTTCTTATTGACGTAGGGATAAACGCCCCTTTTACGTATTCAACGGGAGTTCTGCTTGCTTCGGTGGGTACTACCTTTATAACTTTTTCCATAAGAATGAGAGTTTCTGTTGAGATTCCCCAACTTCCAAGCAATCCGTTGTTTTGCGCAAGAATCCGAAAGGATCTCTCAAGTTCCTCTTTGGAAAGTTCTCCATCACTTCCAAAACCAAATACTCCCATCATGGTTGGCATAGTAAAACTCAGCATATAAAGAGCAGCTGTCATCACCGCATCGGCAAGTGGGCTCATAAGTCCTCTTTCATCTCCGAATCCAAGTACATCTCCTCCCACGTCTATTCCCACCACTACGTCCGCTTGTAGTTTCCTTGCCGTGTCTGCAATTGCTTGAAAAACTTTCTGTGGCCCAAAGTTTATGTCAATAAGAAGGGTTTGTTCTTTGAGTACTTCAGCTATGCCCGCCTCAGCGAACCTTGCGCCGCTTCTGGTAGTTGAATTCCTATTACATAACCACACAGCATCGTTTATTTTGGTGACATTGCGGGATTCCTCAAATTTTCTAGGCCCAGGTTCAGGATCTATAGATGACCTTTCCCAACTCAAACCTCCTAAAACGCACTCCAGTCCATTTGTTTCAAATAGGTTTGCAGTGGGAAGCGTTCCTACCACATCTCCGCCGCCTCCTATGCCCAACAGAATAGCCTTTTTTGAATTTCTAAGAATATTTTGGAGCACAGCGCGTTCTCTGGAGCATGTCTTGTCCCTTTAGGAAGGTATTACTAACTAAATATACGTGTCTTTCGTGATCATTAAGAGAACTTTTTGGGTAATTATATACCTAACCCACATTTAATGGGAGTAGGTATTGGTCAGACCTCGTATCTATCCACCTGTTTGCTTATTCAAACAATATATCTTGCAACAACACCTTTAGAGTTGACCAGAATTTTGGTTTCTTCCACAGACAACTTAACTGTAAAAAGCCTGGGTCTCAATCTCTTAAAACCCGGGCTGATCCCAAGAACATTCAGTTTTCGTGGTAGCTTTACAACTGTTGTTTGGTAGTAGTTTTACAATATTAAGGTCGTGGTTTGGGTTCGGGATAGGGGGTCTTGACAAGGAATTAGGGTTCGCTCAGTTCTACTTTGCTGAATAGAACAGTTTGTGTTCGTCTAGTAAATGCGGAGTATCCAGCCTAGTCGACACAGAGTATTCGGTGTGATTGCAGGTCTATGGTTGGCCGGTTCAGGGACAGCATCAGTAGCACATGGAGAGGCAAACTTATAGAACGAGTTCATTGCCCGTTATTACTACCTTGACCAAACGCTTAACGTATATAATTCCCAACTTTTTCTATTTGTACTTAGCTCCCGCGTTATTGCGCTGAAGCAGAAATTGTGGGAAAATTGCAACTAGTTTAGTCAGATGTATGATTCAAGAAAAATGATAAGTGCTTGGCGACACAGAGCGGGAGTACACTGTGGTTCTGCTGCTGTTAGGGATATCTGTAGATACTATGGTTCTGATTTGTCTGAGCCAGTATGCTTCGGTCTAGGAGCGGGGCTGGGATTTTACTATTCTTGTGATGACACGATGGATCCTAGCCGAATAATCCAGCCCCGAGGTCCTTTGATGGAAATTAATTTGCTTGCGAACTTAGGTGTTGATATAACGGATTGGAACTATGAAGAAGACAGCAACAGAGCTTTTGAGAATTTGAAAAAATCAATTGATTCAGATATTCCAGTGCTGATACAGGCGGATATCCACTACCTTGAGTATTTTGATTCCAAAACGCATTTTCCAGGACACGTAATAGTTGTGTGTGGATATGATGATTCAGAGTCACTGTTTTATGTAGCAGACAATTCGTTTGAACAGATACAGAAGGTCTCTTTTGAAAATATGAAAAAGGCGAGAAGTTCAAAGGCGAAACCCTACCCCCTTTCAAATAACTGGATTGAGGTCGGGTTTATGCAAAAGGATTTTGACCTAGATGATGCCATTATAAGGGCCGTTAGAAAAAACGCCCAGATGATGCTTGAGGGAAAAACCACGCTCAGAGGCGTCTCTGGGGTAGAGATTCTGAAGAAATGGGCCGAAGACCTTCCACGATGGAAAAATCTTTCTGATTGGAAGTGGGTTGCTAGGTTCGCCTATCAAGTTATATGCAGAAGAGGGGTGTGTGGCGCTGGTTTTAGGTGGTTTTACAGAGATTTTTTGCGAGAAGCATCAGATACCCTTATGCCTTTTTACGGTTACTCTCTTGCTGATGAGATGGATGCAATCGGTGAAATGTGGTCTGAGATAGGCATTTTGTTCAAAAGGGTGAGCGAGAGATGCTCTCCCGAGCGAGAATTTCTGCGGGCGGCGGATATCGCATCTAACATATATGATCACGAAAAAAAGTTTTTTTCCATGTTACTCACAAAATCCTGCGCTGTAAATTGATTCGCATCTAACACTTTTGCTCTATGTTTTTGCGTATAGAGATAGCATTATTTATTTACGCTTTATTCGCGGTTTTATCAGCGGAAATAAGGTATCATAGATAGTTTTTGAAGGGAAAATACTTAGGAGATTTGGCTATGGTTCTAGCCATTTTAAGGAAATATACCTGGGTTATAAATACGGTTATCATAATTGCTATATCGTATACGGTTGCGTCAATGGTCAACGAAGGTCTTCGCGGAAGCATGGTGGAGGCAGATGACGCAAGCGTTTTCGGTGAGCATCTTTACAAGGATAACTACGATAGGGTAAGAACGCCTTCTCATTCCCGAAAATATTATGACCGTATATTGGAAAACGATTTATTCGGAGAGGGTTCGTACGACCCTTCCTTTGATGATTGGTACGTGCCTGATATTTCCAAGCAAGTTGATGCGCCAAAAAGTTTTCTCAAAATACAACTTCTCGCCACTTCGTTTTCTTTTGGCAAAAGCGTTGCGGTTCTTAAAAATATGGAAAACCTTAAAATAAAAAGTTATTCTGAGAAGCAGAAAGTGGACATTATAACCTCAGATGAAGTGAGTATAGCAAGCATAAGGGATTGTGAGGTTACCCTAGACCTCGGTGGCGTCACAGAACTCATTACGTGCGGTTGGAAGCGAAAAACGGATTTATCCAGCCAGTCGCCGACATCTCCTAAACTGAGTAGATCATCAAGTCCTAAGGTAAAGGGAATCAACGAAGTTGGTAGCGGAGTGTATCATATAGAGAAAAAAATGTTTGATGAACTTCTTGCCAAGCCCAATGACCTAATAGCTAAGACGAGAATCGTTCCACGTGATGACGGTATCAAAATTCTGGGACTCAAGAGTGAAAGCGTGTTTTTCCAAATCGGTCTTAGAAACGGCGATGTGATCCACCAGATAAATGAAGTAGCGCTTAATAACGTACAAAATGCTCTTACGCTTTTTAACGATCTTGGAGATCAAAATCAGTTCAGTATTGACTTTACGAGAAGGGGGAAGCGGCAAAGTCACCGCTACACTGTTTATTAGTTTGGCGTGACAAGCACTTTTTTCGGAAAAATAGATTATGGCAAATTATTTAAATAGAAGGTTTTTTCTAATTGTACTGGGAATTGTTGTTTGTGCCATCGTTTTGTTGGGGCAGAACGCACAAACGCAACAAAACGATATCGTTGCGGAAACAAAGCAAAACAGCGATTCTGAGCAATCAGCATCTGATCAAGAATCGGATTCTAATGCAGAAGTTGTAGAAGGCATGATAAATATTCGTCCTAACATGTCTCTTAAGGATTTAGTAAAAACAATGAGTGAGATTACTTCTGAGGTCTATCTTCTCAGTGACGATATAAAAGATGAGAATATGGAAATCATTACTCCCGAAGGCGGATTTAACAGTGATGATGCGCAACGTATTTTCGATATATTGCTTGATATGAATGAATATTCCGTTGTTAAGTTAAACGGAGTTAACAAGATAGTTCCGAGAAAGCAAGTAAAACGTCAAAGTATCCCTCTCAGACTTGACAAAGACCCATCGCGGTCTTCTCACAAGTATGTGATGAAACTTATAAAACTCAAAAGTGTGGAGGTTGAGGACGTTCGCAAAGTTTTACGGAATCTTGTGAGCAGAGATGGAGTTATAAAGGCTTACGAACCTTCGAACACTCTTGTTTTAGTCGACAGTGAGGACAATGTGAATAGGATAGTTGAGATTATTAACAATCTTGATTACGAAAAGCAAGTAGAGTTCGTAAAAATAAAAAACACGAGTTCTGAAAACGTAATGGTAAAGCTTCTAGAGATATTTAGTCCCAAGGAAAGCAAGTCCAACAAAAAGACGGGTTCAAGCAGGGGTTCTACGATTTTATCAGGCTTTTCTGAACTTCTTGGATTTAAGGTGATAAACGATGAGAGGACCAATTCTCTGATCGTGATTGCTGATCCCAGAGATGTTTCGCTTATAAAGGATACGATTGATATTCTTGATGTGGATAGCGAGTCAGCGGAACATGATGTGTATGTCATACCTGTGCGCAATGCTGACGCTGAGCAAATATTACAGGTTCTTGATAATCTCTTTTCGCCATCACGTGGTTCCGGTGGTATTTCATCATCAGAGTCACCATCATTATCCTCTTCTTCTCATAGCAGCAATTACACGAGTATCAATCCTAGGTCTAATTCTAATTCATCCAAGAGCGTTTTGGGGGGATCCCAATTGGGTGGTTCCGGGGCTCTAGGGTCTCAAGGAAGAGAAATTCAAAGAGGAGTGAATAGTAGTGGAGGTTCTACTACGGTGATAAGCTCTGAAGACGGACTCAGGGTAACCTCTGATCCCGCGACCAATTCTATTTTGATGGTTGGTTCTCTTTCTCAGTACAAGACTGTAAAACGTATTGTGGAAAAGCTGGATATAAGAAGAAAACAGGTGTTTGTTGAAGCCGCTATACTGGAGGTGGGCCTTGACAACCTACAGTCATTGGGCACTAATTTCGGTTTCGGCGTAAGAGTGGAGGGGGATAATCTTGGCTTTGCTGGACAGCAACTTCCAGGTATACCGAGCCTCTTAGGGGTTGCCGCTGACCCTCAAACCGCAAGTTCAACGATAGGAAGCCTTTCGGGACTTTTTCTTGGGATCGTGGGGGATGAAATAGATCCTGACGATTCGGGACCACTTCCTGCCATTCCTTCGTTCTCAGCGGTGTTCCAAGCTCTTAAATCCGTAACCGATGTAAACGTTCTATCAACTCCAAGTATCATCACAACTGATAATGAGCCTGCAGAAATAGTGGTAGCTGACGTAATCCCGTTTCCAATGGGAAGCACCGTTGGGACAAGTGGCGTTACTGTCCAGACAATAGAGAGGTTGCCGGTGGGAATAAGGCTTAGCATAACTCCTCAGATAAGCGAGGGAGAGTATCTTAACCTTGATATAATTACCGAAGTTTCCTCAACTAGGGAGGCACCTTCAGGTCTCAACACGGCTCAGTTCGGTATAGCGACCACCACAAGAAGCGCCGATTCCTCAGTTATAGTTAAAAATGGTCAGACCCTAGTTATAGGTGGATTGGTTCAGGACCGCGAAGAGGTGCTTCGCAACAAAACCCCTCTACTCGGAGATATTCCTGTTCTTGGGAACCTGTTTAGATTCAAACGTAATCAAAGCCGCAAACTCAATCTGATGATACTTCTGACACCGAGGATAATTGAGACAGAAGGCGATATGAAGCAGTTACTTCTTGATTATCAGAAAAGGAAAACACTACTTCACAGAAGAGACCTTAATACCCTTGAGTGAAAAGGAGTTTCTCGGAAATGAAAGCCTTGGATGAAATAATAAGTCGTCGTTATCCCGAGGCGATCCAGAAGATACGGGAGCTCGGGAAAAAAAACGGTCAAAATACCGAAGATATACTACTCAAGACCGATATACTCAAAGACACTCCATTACTTGACGTACTTTCTGAGTTCTACGGAACTGAGAAAGCAGAATCAATTCCGGAAGATGAGATAGATTACGAATTGGTAAAACAGTTTCCAATCGGTTTTGCCAAAAGATTTAGGATTCTTCCGATAAGCCATGACAACGGAGTTCTCAAAGTGGTGTTTGCACCTCCTCAGGAACTGTACGCTCTTGACGAGATAAGGTCACGGTTTGACTGCTCTCTCCAAACCTACATAACCCTTGAAAGGGTGCTCAGCGAAAGCATAAACAGGGTCTATGAACGAGGCAAGGACCTTGGTTCAGAAGGTATAAGGGAGGAGTCCGGGCTTGATGAAATGGAGTTTGCTGAACCCCAAGACCTAATTGAAGCCGAAGATGAAGCACCTATCATAAAGTTCATAAATACGCTTCTTTTTCAAGCGGTTAGGGAACATGCAAGCGATGTCCATATAGAGTGTTTTGAAAAAGACGTAAAGATAAGATTCAGAAAGGATGGCATATTGCACGATGTCACAAGCGTGCCAAAAACAGTACAATCCCAAATTATTTCTCGAGTCAAAATAATGTCTGAACTAGATATAGCGGAGAAACGAAAACCTCAAGATGGAAGCATAAGGCTCAAGGTGGGTGGACGGGATATTGACGTTAGGGTTTCGACAGTTCCCACTTCATGGGGGGAAAGCGTGGTTATGCGTCTGCTTTATAGGTCTTCTGTACTGCTGAACTTTGAGGATTTAGGTCTTGAGGGAGAAAAACTTGAACTCGTGGAATCCTTTACGCGTCGTCCTCACGGAATTGTTCTTGTGACAGGTCCCACAGGAAGCGGTAAGACGACAAGCCTCTATGCGGCTTTGCAGAGAATCAATTTACCAGACAGAAAGATAATTACCATAGAGGATCCTGTGGAGTATCAAATACAAGGCATAAACCAGATACAGGTGAACACTAGGGTAGATCTCACGTTTGCCAACGGACTTAGGTCAATACTTAGACAGGACCCCGACGTGATATTGGTAGGAGAAATAAGGGACAGAGAAACTGCTGATATAGCCATGAACGCTTCGCTCACAGGCCACTTGGTGTTCTCAACGCTACATACAAACGATTCTGTAAGCGCGATTACTAGGCTTGTGGACATGGGAGTAGAGCCATTTCTCATCGCTTCAACCCTTTCGGCTGTTATAGCGCAGAGATTGGTCAGAATTCTCTGCAAGCAGTGTAGAGACAGATATGAACCTCTTTGCGAGGAGCTTGCGCGTATTGGACTTGCCCGTGAATTATGCCCAGGAGGGAAGATTTACAGGGCAAGGGGATGCGCAGAGTGTATGGAGACAGGGTTTTCGGGAAGAATAGCGATTTTTGAGATACTTGTTATTGACGATGAAATTAAAAACACCATTCTTACTAGTCCAGACGCATCAACTCTTAAGGACAAGGCTCTTCGCAATGGACTCATTACCCTGAGAATGGACGGCGCGGATAAGGTGGCTAGAGGGATAACTTCTATTGAAGAAGTACTCAGGGTTACAGAAGAGGTGAATGAATAAATCTTCTGGTTTTTCTGAATTGGTGTTCCACAATGCCTGTCTATAGTTATAAAGCGATTAATGAGAAAGGGGAGACGGTGAAGGGGACGATCAGCGCCGAATCTGCCCGTAACGCAAACGATAGACTGCGTAAAAGCGGTGTCTATCTTTCTTCTATAAAGGAAGTTTCGGTAACTAAAGGCACTTTTCTGAACCTTCCATTCAGGGGAGTTAAGGCATCGGAACTTGCCGTTATGACCAGACAATTTTCCACCCTTATTTCGTCTGGTCTTTCTCTTGAAGCGTCCCTTACAGCTCTTTATGAACAGACTGAGGACGAAAAACTCAAGGAAATACTTTCCCGCGTACGTGAGCGGCTGAGCGAGGGAAGTTCCCTTTATTTGGCTTTGCAGGAACATAGCGCTGTTTTCTCGGGGCTTTATACGAGTATGGTTAGAGCGGGAGAAGCGAGTGGTACTCTTGACGTGGTGTTTGCCCGTCTTGCGGATTTTTTGGAAAAACAAATTGAACTTACTTCGAAGATTAGAGGCGCGATGATATATCCCGCCATAATGTCCATAGTAGGTCTGGGAGTTCTTGTTTTTATGATGACGTTTGTAATTCCCAAGGTGGCAGACATATTTGAAGCCGGAAACAGGGCATTGCCTTTCGCTACGGTATTACTGATATGGGCAAGCGACTTTCTCAGAGAGAATTTCATCTTTATAGTTATTTTGCTTGCTGGAGCATTACTTTTTCTTAACAGATATATAAAAACTTCTGCCGGGAAAAAAATGTATGATAGGATTTCTCTCAAGGTCCCCGTGTTTGGTAAGATGTCTTCAAAAGTTATGATATCTCGCTTTACAAGGACTCTCTCCACACTACTTTCAAGTGGCATTCCACTTCTTGACTCAATTAGAGTCAGCGAGGCTGTTATTGGAAACAGCATTTATACCGATAGCCTCAGCAATGTTAGGGGCAAGGTGGCAGAAGGAGCCGCATTCGGAGTATGTCTTGGGCAGACGGGAATTTTCCCGCCACTTGTGGTAAGAATGGTTTCTGTTGGCGAAGAGGCGGGCAGACTTGAGATTATGCTGTCAAAAGTGGCTGACATGTATGATACGGAGGTGGACGGCATGCTTTCTACTTTGGCTTCTCTTCTTGAACCGGTGATGATACTTGTAATGGGAGTTGTAATGGGTTTTATAGTTTTTGCTATACTTCTACCTGTCATGAACCTGACTTCTGTAATAGGATAAGAGACTGGAGGTAAAGAAAATGAGATCTCAGGCGGGATTTACCCTTATTGAAATCATGGTAGTTGTGCTTATTATAGCGGGACTTGCCTACATAGTTGGCACAAATGTCATAGGACAAGGAGAAAGGGCTAAGGAAAAGCAAGCCCTTATTCAGATAAGGCAGTTTGAACAGGCGCTTCACCTATTTAAATTTGACAACGGTTTTTATCCGGAAACACAGCAGGGACTAGGTGCACTTATTCAAAGTCCATCAATTGGTAAAGAAGCCAAGGAGTGGAAGCGTTATTTAGAAACAGCTTCAGTTCCTCTTGATCCTTGGGGAAACAATTTTGTTTATTTCGGGACGGACCAAACAGAAGATGGATTGTTTCTGATAAGATCCAATGGTCCGGACGGAGTAGGAAACACTGAGGATGATCTGTCAAGTAGAGACAGATAAAAAGGAAAGATCCGCGGGTTTTACCCTTATTGAGACCATGGTGGTCGTTTTGTTGCTAGGAACGTTTTTCTCTATGGCAATGCCTAGGTTACTTGGTACGGGTGATGCGAACCTGCGTCGAGCATCAAGAGGAGTCATAACAACTATAAGATATCTGCATAGCAGAGCTGCATTTGAGAAACGGCTTTATAGGCTCTCTTTTGATCTTAAAGCAGGACAATACTGGGCTGAGGTTCTTGAAGGTAGCGAGTACAGGCATGACACTAATTTTTCCAGCGCCCGCAGAGAACTTCCCTCTGGAATTTCTTTTCTAGATATACAGACTGAAAGAACCCAAGGCAAAGTTATGCCTGGAAGAGATGCTTTCATATTCTTTATGCCGAATGGAACGGTGGATTCGGCTGTTATACATCTCAAAGCGGATAGAAGCGCTTTTTTTACGCTTTCCACTAATCCATACACCGGTGCGACAAAGGTTTTTGATGATTATATTGAGTTTGAAGATAGGTTTAACAATATAGAAGAGAACTTCCAAGAGGGACCTAGATGAGGTGTCATGGTTGTAGGGATTCAGGATTTACTCTGCTCGAAGTCATAGTCGCAGTCGCCTTGCTGTCTTTTGCGATTGTGTCAATTCTTGGCGTTGTGACCTACAACATAAATCTAGCGTCTAGATCCTCTAATTCTTTGGTGGCAGCTAGTCTTGCCGACAAGATGGCATCGCAGATTGACGCTGTTGGAATACCTTTAGAATCAAAAAACAGTGGAGAATTTGAGAATCACCCAGGTTTTAATTGGGAAATTGCAGTTGTCCCCTATAATCTTCCGCAGATGGGAGTTCTGATGAAGTTGGTGACGATAGTCATAACTTGGGATAACGGGAAGGAAAGTTATGAAGTTAGTTTCATCGCAGAAGGAGTCTAGTTGCGGTTTCACTTTGATAGAGGTCCTTGTGGCCATTTCGATAAGCGCTATTGTATTTACCATGCTCTACAGTTCTTTTTCGCAACTTGTGAGCGCAAAACGCAGAGTTGAGACAAAAAATGAACTGCTTGGGGAAGCGAACCTACTTCTGACAAAAATTCGTCATGACCTTGCAAACTCTTTTGCCAGAGGGCAGGTGAACCCATCAGCTTCCTCATCTGACCCTTACGGCTATTTCAAAGCTAAGACCGACAGCGCAAAAAATAGTAGCCTTGTCTTTACATCTTTCGCTAGGGATCCGTTTGGACACTCTGATTATTTCACCCAGAGCGAAATATCCTACTATCTAGTTCCTTTAAAAGACAGGCGTAAAAATATGTTTGCGCTTATAAGAAAGGATAATTACTGGATTGGAAATGATCGGGCGGGTTCTGCCTATCCGCTTTCTGAGAGGGTGCTAGGTTTCAGCGCGAAATTTCTCTCTACTCTTCCTTCATCGGCTTCTTTGGCAGAGCAGGATATGGTATCTGAATGGGATTCGCGTGATAAGGGGAAATTACCTAGAGCGGTGCAGTTACGGATAGTTCTTGCAGGAGACGTAGAAGAAGAGGAAGAAGTACATTCTATTTTGGTTGCAATACCCGTAGATAATTAAAAATGAAAGAATTCGAGTCGCAAGCGCAAAGAGGAGTGGTACTAATCGCCGTTGTTTTGGCAATAGCGATCCTCTCCATCATAGTAGTCGACTTTATCTACTCAACTAGGGTTAATTACGAGATTTTTAACAACAGCGCGGAAGGAGTACAAGCAAGTCATATAGCGAAATCAGGGGTAAGGGTTGCCAAAAGCGTGATTGAGAAAAAGGTTCTTGAAGATATTCCGATCAGGGGAATGATGAAGCAGTTTGTGACTTCGAAAAAAGGAACTGAAGGTTGGAGCCTTTCGGTTAACTCCTTTCCTGTGGGTACTGGAATGATATCACTCAAACTATATGACGAAAGATCAAAAATAAATCTTAACGCTCTTGTGGACCAACAATCCAACCGAGTGGATTTTCAAGTACGCACACAACTCAATGAACTCTTTCGGATTGTTGGCGTCAAGAGGGAAAAATCTGATCTTTTCATAGCTAGTTTGGTGAACTGGCTTGATGGTCCAGAAAAAAATATAGTCAATGATCAAGATTCCGAAGGCGCAGTCGCAGCCCATTATACTGCGCTACAAAACCCATATTACATCAAGGATGGGATGCTTGATAGCCTTGAGGAGATTAAGATGATCCATGGAATGGATGAAGCTTTGTTTGGCAAGGTTGCCAAATATCTGACCATCTATCCGTCTGACAAGAAGATTAATTTTAGTACGGCTTCAAGAGAGGTTATAATTGCCACGATAAAAGCATCTGTGGTTACTGTTAACGAAAGAAGAAGCCAGCCTCGAGAGATAAAAAACAGAGTAGCGGAAACCGTAGCCGATAAGGTGATAACAAAGAGGTCACTGAGCAGAATAATACCAGTATCCGAAGCAAAGAAGATCCTCAAGCAGGTAGATTCTTCGGCCAATATAAGTTCCGGTCTCTCAGGTCTTGTTCACAAAGAGGGTAAAAGTGATATTTACACGGTTGTCTCAACTGGTATGACAGGCGAACAGCGAGAGTTGTATAAACAGGTAAGAGCCGTGATCTGGAAAAACCAGAAAAGAAACCGAACGAAGCCAGTTGTAGTGTCATGGCAGGAAATTTAGTGGCCGCCGAAGTGGCGGAATAGGTAGACGCGCAGGATTCAGGATCCTGTGGGCATTGCGCCCGTGGGGGTTCGACTCCCCCCTTCGGCAGATATTTGAAAAAACGGTTGATATATTGCAAGTTCAATACAAATTGGCAAATTTTGCTTTCAAAATAACTGTAAAGGCGAATTGAAAAATACGCTATAGAGAAAGGGTTATTAGCAAAATAAATAAAAATACTCAAGTAAGTGGGAATTGGACGGTCATTATAGGAGTTAACGAAAGTTTTAGAGAGTTGTTTCCACTGTGAATTCCGTTCTATCCTTATTGCTTTTGTTTTATCAAATCTAGTAAATACGAGGGGAACATGAAAAAACGTCTTTGGATGGTACGAGCTGGGAGAGAAGGGGAACGCGAACTTGCCGCTATTGATCAAAACCGGCTACTACCCGGATTTGCCGAATTAGGTGATCTATCCAAATTCTCCAGCAGAGAGAGTCTTTCGAATTATCTTCTTCAGATGTATCCTGACCATAAGAAAATGAGTCGTGTATCGTATGCAGGTCAACTTTATAGGTTTGTTCACGAGATACAAATTGATGACCTTGTCGTGATGCCACGCAAACTTACAACCGGCGTCGCAATCGGTGAGATAAAGAGTCCCTACATTTTTAAGCCCGAAGATCAATACAAGCATTTCCGTGAGGTAAAGTGGTTAGCGGAGGCGGAGCCACGTGATACTTTCAAACAGGATCTGCTCAATTCTCTGGGAGCGTTTATGACAATCTGTGAAATCAAGCGCAACTTTGCATTAAACCGTGTAATTGCGGTTCTAAAAGATGGAAAAGACCCAGGACCCATTATGGGGAGCAAAAATTCTGGGCATGCCCAAGCGTCTGATGAGTATGTAGACGTTGAGGATTATGCGATAGACATTGAGGATGTTGCTGTTCAGCAGATAATTTCCCTTATAAAATCAGAGTTCGCCGGCCATGCGCTTGCCGAACTTGTGGCTGAGATTCTTCGCGCCCAAGGCTACACTACCAAAGTGTCGCCACCAGGTCCCGACCAAGGAGTTGATATTCTTGCAACCGGTGGGAAACTCGGCATTGGCGAAGAACGCATCTGCGTTCAAGTTAAGTCTGGGGACGGCTTGGCTAATCAAACCGTGGTCATGCAACTTCTCGGCGCCGTTAAAGCTGTAGGGGCGCAAACGGGTCTTCTTGTGAGTATCAGTGGTGTGAACTCAGCCGCTCAGAGGTTCTTGGACCAAAACTTTTTCGAACTGCGTCTTTGGCAAATGCAGGATTTCCTAAAGGCGCTCTTTCGATCCTACGGAAGTCTTTCCGATCAAACGCGCGCAAAACTGCCTTTAAAACAGATATGGGTGCCGATATCAGAAGGTGACTTATGAGTACCCATAGTGTGAACAGTGTTCACTATGGGATAGTGATCGAAGGAATATTTTGCGGATTGCTTTTCACACAGGTCCGTGTTTTCTGAAATCTAGAGAACTATGATGTGTTGTGTTTGGCCGCATTTTATCAAGAAAAGAAAACCATGACCACATTTCATCCAGATAAGAACAGAACAGACCTTGTACGCGAGTTGTGCAAACTGTCTACAGAGACGGAGTGGGTTGAATTCAAGGTCAACGTAGATAAGCCTAAGGAAGTCGGCGAGTATATTTCAGCGCTTGCAAACTCCGCCGCGCTTTTGGGAAAGGAGTTTGCCTATATTGTGTGGGGAGTTTCCGACAACGATCATTCAGTTGTTGGTACGAATTTTGATCCAAGATCTACTAAATCAGGCAATGAAGAGTTGGAGAACTGGTTGCTACGGTTACTTGAACCAAGAATTAATTTCTGTTTCTCAAAAGCCTTGGTTGATGGAGTTTCGGTGGTAGTGCTAAAGATTGATAGAGCGTTTCATCAACCAGTAAAGTTCAAAGGGCAAGAGTACATACGCATAGGTTCCTACAAGAAGAAACTACGAGACTTCCCGGAGAAAGAACGGGCTTTATGGCGCGTTTTCGAGCAAACGCCATTTGAACACCGAATATTATTCGAACAAGTTCATGACGACGAAGTGCTCCGATTGTTTGACTATCCTGCGTACTTCGAATTGCTTAATCGTCCTCTTCCCGAGAACCGTAAGGGCATATTAGAAGCTTTGGCTCAAGACAACTTAATACATAAAAGTGACAGTGGCGGTTGGGATGTGACGAGCCTAGGGTTGGTATTATTCGCAAAGGACATGGCAAACATTAACAATCTTCGCCGCAAATCTGTGCGAGTTATTCAGTATTGCGGGAACAGCCGAATTGAAACGCTGAGGGAACAGGTCTTCGCAAAAGGCTACGCTTCTGGATTTGAGAGTTTAATCCAATTCATCAACAACTTGTTGCCCTCTAATGAGGTAATTGAGACTGCAATTAGAAAGACGGTGCTGAGATTTCCCGAACTAGCGATTCGAGAACTTGTGGCAAACGCTCTAATACATCAGGACTTCTTTATTACTGGTGCAGGTCCAATGATAGAAATTTTCGAGGACCGTCTTGAAATCACCAATCCCGGCGCGCCTTTGGTGGATACTCAGCGATTTGTGGACTCACCACCACGTTCACGCAACGAGTCACTTGCTTCATTAATGAGGCGAACTGGTATTTGTGAGGAACGTGGTAGCGGTTGGGATAAAATTGTATTGCAGAGCGAGTTGTACCAGTTGCCCGCTCCACTTGTGGAAGTAGTCGGAGACAACACACGTGTGGTACTATTTGCGCGACGTCCTCTGTCAAGCATGAAGAAGAGAGAGAGGGTGCGTGCGATGTATTTTCATGCTTGTTTGCGATATGTAAACCATGAATACGTGACCAATACTTCGGTGCGGGAGCGATTTGGGATCTCTTCACGCAACAGCGCACGGGCTTCCAGGCTTATCGCAGAATCTATTGACGAAGATGTTATCATGCTTGACGACCCGAATGCATCCCCTAAATTACGTAGATATGTTCCATGGTGGGCCAAGGAAAAGAACTAGACCGTTACTTGATTAGTTAGTTACTGGAAGATGATTTTGTTTTGTAAAAACAAAGAAATGCAAGTAGGTTCAGCAGATTGCGGAAGTTGATTTTACTTGATGGGTATTTGACGACAGTAAGCGTTTGTTCAGGTGGATTTACTGGGCAGGTTATAATGGATAGGCGTGGATAGGTTCCGTGTTTTGGTTGCAATCTAACTTCGCATATATAAAGTACTAATATGGCTCAACGAGAAACTGGGAAGCGGGCAGGTGGGGTAACAACTGGTTACGAAGCTGATTTATGGAGAATGGCTAACGCTCTGTGTGGTTGGATGGATGCGGTTGAGTACAAACATGTTGTCCTCGGACTGATATTCCTCAAGTACATTTCAGATGCTTTTGAAGAAATGTATTCTAGGCTAGAGACTGAGCGGGTTGAAGGTGCCGATCCAGAAGATCCGGATGAATACAGGGCCGAAAATATTTTCTGGGTGCCACCTGATGCACGTTGGGCCCATATTAGATCCCAAGCGCGCTTGTCCACTATTGGTCAAACCGTTGATGACGCTATGGTTAGCATTGAGCGCGACAATCCGGTGTTAAAAGATGTACTTCCAAAAAATTATGCCCGCGAAAGTCTTGATAAACAGTCTATTGGCCGACTAATTGATATGATGAGCAATATCCGGATTGGCGGCGAAGATGATCGTTCAAAGGATGTTCTTGGTCGTGTCTACGAGTACTTCCTGTCGCAATTTGCAAGTGATGAAGGAAAAAAAGGTGGCGAGTTTTATACCCCGCGTTGTATAGTTCGTTTGCTAGTTGAGATGCTCAAGCCTTATCGGGGTAGGGTTTACGACCCTTGTTGCGGATCATCCGGCATGTTTGTGCAATCAGTTGAGTTCATCCGAGCGCATACCACTACTGATAACGGCAATTACGGTAAGACAAGTGATGACATCTCAATCTGGGGACAAGAGTCGAATTATACGACTTGGCGGCTGGCCAAAATGAATCTTGCTATCCGTGGCATTGAAGCGCAGATAGCCCATGGCGACAGTTTCCACGATGACCACTACCCAGATCTAAAAGCCGACTTTATTCTAGCCAATCCTCCATTTAACGTCTCTAACTGGGGTGGTGATCAACTTACTAATGATAAGCGCTGGAAGTACGGAACTCCTCCGAATGGCAACGCCAACTTCGCTTGGGTACAGCATATAGTACACCATCTAACGCCAAAAGGTGTAGCTGGTTTTGTGCTTGCCAACGGCTCAATGACTTCAACGAAATCAGGCGAGGGAGAGATACGTAAGAACCTAGTCAAGGCTAACCTTTTGGACTGTATGGTCGCATTGCCGGACAAACTCTTCTACTCAACTCAGATCGCTGCTTGCCTGTGGTTTCTTACCCGTGACCGAGCAGATTTCAGTGGTCGAAATGGCGAAGTTCTATTCATTGATGCCCGTAAATTTGGCGCCATGGTAGACCGTACTCACCGCGAGTTGACTGACGATGAGATTGACTACATTACCGGTACTTATCATTCTTGGCGTGGCAAGGATGGTGTGGGCAAATACGTCGATGTACCCGGCTTTTGCAGAAGCACGTCCCTAGAACAAATTTGCAAGTACGATTACGTGCTGTCTCCGGGGCGTTATGTTGGTACAGATGTACAGGAGGAGAATGAGCTATTCGAGGATAAGATGAAGCATCTATGCGAGCAGTTACGCGAACAACAGGATAAGAGTACAAGACTAGATGCGGTGATTGAAAAGAATCTCAAAGCTTTAAATTTTTGGGGTGGCGAATCTTGAGCCACACCGATGAAATGCGTTGGAAACAGCGTTTTACTAGCTTTGACAAGGTGCTTATCCAACTTGATGATGCATGTGTTAAGAGTTCCTACTCGGACCTCGAACGTGCTGGGCTGATCAAAACGTTTGAACTTTGTTTTGAGTTGTTTTGGAAAGTCCTAAAAGATCTTCTGTTATACGAAGGGTATGAAGAGAAGGGTCCCAGATCGGTCATCCGCAGAAGTTTTGAGGTCGGATACATTGACGAACAAGACTGTGAAATTTTACTTGAAGCGTTGGAAAAACGCAATGTTCTGAGCCACACTTACAGTGAAAATGTTTCTATTGAAGTGGAAGCACTTATCAAGAGTCACTATTATCCCGTTCTGTCAAGGCTTCGCACGGCGTTGCGCGCAAGAGCGAGTTAATGATTGACGGTTTACAAGATAAGCATCGATTAGCGATCCTCAATGTCCTTAGTGCTGACAAGCGCGTGGAGCGGGTGGTACTATTTGGATCCCGGGCAAAGGGGACGTTTACATCGGGGTCAGACGTGGACATTGCGTTGTTCGGTGACGAGTTGGCTATAAGAGACCAGTCTCGTCTAGTAGTCTTGATGGAAGAATTGACCGTTCCACAGAGGGTAGACTTGCTTTTGTACAATAGGATTGAGGATAAGACTTTGCGCACGCATATCCAGCGTGACGGAATTGAGTGGTATAGAAGTGGTAAACAGTTTCTACCCGACCACCCACTCAATTTGCCGAAAAAACACCGTCAGATGCTGGAAGCACTTCTCCGAGATCATCTGTCCGATGTTGAGGCATGGGCCTATAGTAGTCGGGTGAACGGGAGTAGGAACTTTGTTGATAACGATCTTGACCTCGTATTACGTGGACCGAATATGAAAGCGATTCCAAACAAGCAGTTGAGAGACTTCAGGAATGCGATAAAAGAGTCTAGCCTCCCTTTTTCGGTTGAAGTGTGGGACTGGGTGAGTTTACCGAAACAGCCCAACCGGGAGATTAAGTGGAATCGTGTGGTGGTAAAACAAGAGGTATCGCGTACTACTTGGCGGAAGGTTTCCATAGACGAGATTGCTGATATTGTTGGAGGTGGAACACCTTCGACAAAAAATTCCAATAATTTTGAAGGAGACATCCCTTGGTTGACGCCAAAAGACCTCTCGGGAACTAATAACCGTTATGTTCGGCATGGGAAGCGGAACTTATCACAACAAGGTCTTGACAACTCCTCAGCTAAGTTGCTTCCTGCAGGGTCTGTGCTACTTTCGACACGTGCGCCAATCGGATACGTAGCACTCGCGGAGAATCCAATTGCAACTAATCGAGGTTTTCGCAGCCTTGTTGTGCGAGACGATGTGCTTCCAGAGTATCTCTATTACTGGCTCAAACTGAATACTGAAGAGTTGAAACGTTACGCTACTGGTTCGACATTTCGCGAGATCTCTGGATCTTCCTTGAAGAAAATTCAACTATCTCTTCCACCATTGCGAGAACAACGCACCATCGCCCATATCCTTGGCACGCTAGACGACAAGATTGAGTTGAATAGGAGTATGAACAACACACTGGAGGCAATGGCACAGGCATTATTCAGATCTTGGTTCGTTGATTTCGATCCTGTCCGTGCCAAAATGGAAGGGCACGACACCGGATTGCCACAACACATCGCTGACTTGTTTCCTGATAATCTCGTTGAATCTGATCTCGGCAAAATTCCAGAGGGGTGGAGTACAAATGTTCTTGGCATTATTGCTACTTCCCCTAAGAAGAGTGTGAATCCAGATAACTTGCATGATCAAACACCCTATATAGGTCTTAAACATATGCCGCGTCAATCAATCGCTCTTGAAATGTGGGGAAGTTCTAAAGAAGTTATAAGTAACAAACTAAGATTCAAGAAAGGAGACTTCCTTTTCGGGAAAATTAGTCCTCATTCTCACAAGATAGGTATAGCGCCTATTAACGGAATTTGCTCTACAGATATCGTGGTTGTTTCACCATACAGTTCAGTATGGTCAGCTTTTCTGTTGCTTTTATTGTCTTCTGTAGATTTTGTAGATTACACAAGCAGAACTTCAACAGGCACTATCATGTCCCGTACTAGTTGGAAAACAATGAGCCAATACCCACTTTGTCTTCCGCCGGAATCAGTGGCAAGCGTCTTCCAGAATGTAATTGGACCGATGTTAGATCGTATACTTGCAAATACACACATAAACCGTTTTCTTATGGCAACACTTGACGCACTTCTACCGAAATTGATTTCAGGTGAATTAAAAACGAGAGATTTATTAAAACAGATGGAAATAGAGGAATGAACGAGAAGACTATAGAATGCAATATGCTAACGAGGATTGAAAATTCCAAAATACATAGTTGTTAAATCGCAGACTTGCTCTATTTCATAGTTAAGGACCACCCCTCTACCAACGGTGATAAACGGCTCGGGGCTTTCCTGTTCATGATCTATCTGGCTCAGAACGGTATTGCACACCGTATTGATCCTCAGACGTTGATCGCACTCACACTATTTATCGCGGAAAGCACATTGGCTAATAAAGACCTGATGGTATGTCTCATCATAAATATGCTAGCGAATCCTGTAGTCTAATAAATGCCTTTAACGAGACCGATACTACTGACAGAGTTTGGCAAGTCATAACTAGAGTTACTGTCAAAGAGTTAGGGAGCCTCTGAATAAATCCCTTATGATACTATTAGATCGGAGGATGTAGTTTATATTGCATGCTTATGCATTGGAAACAAAATACGCGTGCTGAGGCATTTGCGCTGTAGTGATTCTTAATGCTGATTTCTTTTGATGATTGTGGAACTGCTACGGGTTTATTTCTTTTGTAGATGATAACTTTGTTATTAATTTGAGGTAGTTACACTACAACGATTTTTGAGGCTTTTTCCCTGAGAATGACCAGAAACAACATTGACTTGCTCTTATAGGAGAGAAGAATGTTTTGCTAGCAAATTATAATTTCAACCTATGCAGACACCTTTATAGTGGCATTAAAAATAAATAATATCATCAAGTTATTTGTTTTTTGGAGAATTTTTACAGAGGTTATATCAACCGATTTTAGTGTGGGGTGAAATTTCTGGGTTTTGACTTACATTAGCCGATTTTAGGACTTTTTTGGGGGTATTTCTGGGGTGAAAAGTTTTTTACCCCTTCTAAAAACCCTTGATATTCATACATTTTTTGGACAGCGCAAATGCCTCGTGCTGGTCGACTTTATCACAATGAAAGAGAAAAACGGGGTGAGCCAGTATGATCACTACTCAACAAGACAATTGAGATGGGATTACGACCCCATCCCAATTACCGTATGTAATCCTGATCAGGTTTTTTGTTTCGACCGTTATCTATACGTCATAGTAGAGCGTAAACTCATAGGGAACCGGTCTGAGTTTGATTGGATTGATTTCGTTTTCCATCTTGTAGTCAATCCATGTTTCTATTACATCTTCGGTAAACACTTCACCTTTTAACAGGAACTCATGGTCTGCTTCAAGTGCTTTTACAGCATCTTCAAGCGAACTTGGCACGGAAGGAATGCCCTTGAGTTCTTCTGGCCCCAAAGCGTAGATGTCTTTGTCTAGTGGGTCTCCAGGTTTAATTTTATTCTCAATTCCGTCAAGTCCTGCCATAAGCATTGCGGAGAATGTTAGATAACCGTTGCACGAAGGGTCAGGGAAACGGGTTTCAATTCTCTTTGCCTTAGGGCTTGGCGAATACATTGGTATTCTTACCGCAGCACTTCTGTTTCTCGCTGAATAAGCGAGGTTTACCGGTGCTTCAAATCCTGGAACTAACCTTCTGTAGGAATTGGTTATCGGGTTGCTAAACGCGCAAATAGACCTTGCGTGCTTGAGGATTCCGCCTATATAGTACATTGCCATCTCACTCATTCCCGCATAACCTTTTCCCGCAAAAAGAGGTTTATTCTTTTTCCACAGAGATTGGTGGATATGCATTCCAGAGCCATTGTCGTTGAAAAGAGGCTTCGGCATGAAAGTAACAGTTTTCCCGTGCTCATTAGCAACGTTTTTTACAACATACTTGTACCACTTCATATTGTCGCCCATCTGAAGCATCGGTGCAAAGCGCATGTCAATCTCCGCTTGTCCCGCCGTGGCAACCTCGTGGTGATGGGCTTCTATCTCAATGCCCAGACTCAGTAGAACGCTCACCATTTCTGAACGTATATCGTGCATGCTGTCAGAAGGTGGTGTTGGGAAATAGCCTTCCTTGTGCCTGATCTTATGAGCGAGGTTGGGGTCTTCTTCCTTTCCTGAATTCCAAATTCCCTCTTCTGAATCCACAAAGTAATATCCAGCTCTTGCGCTCTGGTCATACCTTACGTCATCAAAAATGAAAAACTCAAGTTCGGGTCCAAAATACGCAGTATCAGCAATTTGCGTCATCTGCATAAAAGACAGCGCTTTCTTCGCTATGTTTCTTGGGTCTCTGGTATAAGGCTCCCTTGTTATGGGGTCCTCAATATTACATATTATTACAAGCGTCTCAGCCTGCATGAAAGGGTCCATTTTGCATGTGGACGGATCGGGAATCAAAAGCATATCGCTTGCGTTTATGGACTGCCAGCCCCTTATGCTTGAGCCGTCAAAACCGAGCCCATTTTCAAAAAAATCAGTACCTACTTGTCCCGCCGGTATTGTGAAATGCTCCCACATACCGATAAAATCAAGAAACCTCAGGTCAACAAATTCAATATCGTGCTCTTTTATATATTTTACTATCTCAGCCGGATTACTCGGAAGAGCGGGCTGACTCTTACTAGTCATAATTGTCTATCCTCCTTAAAGTTTTTCGTTTGTTTTATGCAGGTAAGAAATCCATAATAGAGCGGGTCTTAGATATATTATGCTATATTGCGTCTTCGCCTCTTTCTCCTGTCCTAATTCTCACAACATCCTCTGCGGGGAAGATGAAGATTTTTCCGTCTCCAATTTTTCCTGTTTTCGCTCTTTCCCTGATGGTCTCAATTACTTTTGGGACCATATCGTCAGTAACTACTATTTCTAATTTTATTTTGGGCATAAAGTCTATAACGTACTCAGCCCCTCTGTAAAGTTCTGTGTGTCCCTTCTGACGACCAAAGCCCTTTACCTCAACGACTGTAAGCCCCTGAATCCCTATTTCTCTAAGACCTTCCTTTACGTCTTCAAGTTTGAAAGGTTTGATAATAGCCTCTAATTTTTTCATGATGTTAAAACCCTCCTAGAGCATATTTATTCCACTGCTTAGTGTCAAGAAACATACCAAATGACTTCCCCCCTAGAGGATAGCATTTAACAAGAGGATAAAATACCTGTTTTTTCCAATCAATGAAACCTTGATAAGACTAACTTTTTTGCCAACACCGGAGTATTTTTTAAGATATGGCGATGGCAAATTTATTTTCTTCCAAGTTTCGAAGATTTTAGGTCAAATGCGTATTTATTATGCACAAAGTCCTAAAAATTCAACAATTCCACGGGATACTTACCAAAGCAGGGGTGTAAGTTGTATTGTTGGCTCCACTCGTTGGGTAAGCGGCGACAGACTACCGAGAAAATGTGTGACCTGAGATTGGGTATATCTGCATCCATGGAAGAATCAGGAATCTGGGGTTGTTGATAACCAACGGTAGATTCTTTTCGCGTTGCTGAGTCGTCCATCCTATGAAGGTATCGCGCGCGACGCAAGTTTTCATGCGGCAGTGGAAAAGCCATTGGACACATAAAGGCTGGAAGGGCTTACAAGATGAGGTCTTTTGTTTCTGGGTGTCTTACTCGGGCTGAATAGGATTTCCCTCCGAATAATACTGATAATTTGACCAGAGGAATTTAGCGGCAGTGACCGTGAATGGATTGTTGCGTCTAGAGGCTAATAATTGTACGGAAATCAACGGCAAATTGCGGGAAAATCAAAAAATCTGACCGTCAGATTACTCAAATACGAATCAATACGAACAGAAACAGTGGTGAACATGCGTTTATATGTCTTCATTACGTCAAAACCACTCCCAAAAACCCTACAGCGCAAATGCCTCTTGATTCTCGCTAGTCCTTGACTTTATGAGGGGGGGGGGGGGTAAACTCAAAAGGCCAACTTAAGAATGGGGTTTTTATAACAAGGTTTTGCCGGATAAATGTCCATGTCCATTTATAAATGGAACAACTTATACAGGAGGTTGTAATATGAAGTTACGTAATTTATTAGTGATGTTGTTGCTACTCACTGGAGCAGTTTTGTTTGTAGCATGTGAGGGGGAGAGAGGGCCCGCTGGTCCTGCTGGTCCTGCTGGAAAAGACGGAGCGAAAGGCGATAAAGGCGACCCAGGAAAAGACGGAGTGCCAGGCCCTGCGGGAGCAAATGGGCGTGTTGGCGACACTGGGCCTGCTTATGGCGATTCTCGGTGCGATGTTAGCAATGGGATACAGGGGATATTAGGTATTGGTGAAGATGATCTCACCGGCACAGATGAAGCTGATGTTATTTGTGGGACTCGGGTTGCCAATACAATTACCGCGGGGGGCGGGGATGATACTGTTTACGGGGCCGGTGGCAATGATTATCTCCAAGGTGATGCCGGCGATGACGAAATGAACGGTGGAGATGGTGATGATAGGTTCACTGGCGGAGATGGTGATGATACTCTCAACGGCGGTGCTGGTAATGATCATTTCTACATTAGAGGTGAAGCAGGCGACAACCATTTTGTAGGAGGTGATGGCAGCAATGATATAATTTATTTTCGCTCTGTCCCTGCTACTACAGCTGCACCGGCTTTCGGTTTCTATAGGTCTGGAGCCGCGGTTTCTGCTAGCGTAACTTTTGATCTTTCTTCTGGGAGTTATGATGGAACTGGTCTCTCAGGGACTGGGAAGTTTACATTTGAAGGAATTGAGGATGTTTACGGCGGGACTGGTAATGATACCCTTACCGGAAACGACCAAGACAACTACATCCGTGGAGACAATGGGAATGATACCCTAAACGGCGGAGGCGGAGACGATGTTATTCTTGGGTGGGAAGGAAACGATACCATAAACGGCGGAGATGGAGACGATGTTATTTTAGCGCAAAGAGGTACTAATGTTCTTACCGGTGGGAATGGATCTGATACTTTTGCAATGGGATTTGGGGCAGGCACAATAAAGATTAAAGACTTTGACTTGAATGAAGACAAACTCTATTTTTTTGTTGGTGATCGGACTACTAAAACAGTAACTGCTGGCACGGCAGGGAAAATTACCGTTGGATCTAAGACTGATTGGATTGAGATATTTACAAACGACCAGTTAGACCAAACAAAAGCGAAGGCAATTATTGATTCCTCAAATCCTAAACTATATAGGTTTACAAAATCCCCAGAATTTAATGCAGAAACAAGAAAACAAACTTTTACAGACGCCGAGTAAAGAATCTTGATGCGGAGTTTTATACGGCCCTGCAGGTTATCCCCTGCGGGGCTTTCTTTTTTGATATAATGGCAAGAACACTTTTAGAGGTAGTACTATGAGAATAGCATACGGGATCCAAGCCTTAACCCAAGTTTACCAAAAACCCACTAAAATCCGGCTAATTCGTAAACGTTCGTTCAAGGGGTGTTTGCTTGATTAATCGTCCGTTAATCCCGTCTTAAATATTTTTTTTGCATTTATGCTGGTCACTCCTTAATTGATCGGTTATCATCGGTCATATGATTGTTCACGACAAAGATGTCGGGGTTGTCAGGTTATTGGATAAAGATGACGCTGGATGCATCAATTGCATGCCGACTACGTCGGGATGCGCTTCGTTAGACTGTAAGTTTTCGTACGAAGAGTTGCTAGCGGCTTATCAGGAGTTAAAACGTAAGCATCAGGAGTTAGAACATGATTATCAGGAGTTAAAACATGAATTGACGCGGGAACGATCACGGTCGGGGAATTATAAATACTGTTGGAAAAAAGCGCGTACTCAGTTGGACGCGAAAAATGAAGAAGTAAAGCGTATCAGTCGTGTGGCGAAAAGTGCTTTGTCGTTGGACAAAGAAGTACAACGACTTAGAGCATTGCTAGAGGATGTTGGAGTAGATACGCGTAAGCGTAGTACGATTGTATCGTTGCGGATGGAGATTGGCAGCCTGAAGAATGAGGATGCAGAGCTGAAGAAGCAGGTCAAGAACCTGCTTTCTAACCGTAAGGTTCTGTCCAATTCGTTGTACGGAAGGCGTAGTGAGAAGCAGAAGAGGCCACCTTCGGGGCGACGACGAGGACAACAGCCCGGGGTGCCTGGTCATGGTCGTACAGCCCGACCAGATATTGAGGTGGTAGAAGAGTCGTGGCATCCGTCCGAGGATGAGCTTACCTGTTCCAGTTGTGGGAAGCCGTATGTTGGAAATGGGAAGCGGACCTCAGAGACATTTGAGATTGAGGTCAAGGCGTACAAGCGTAAGGTTAACCGCTTCCGTCATCGTAGGGCATATGACTGTGAGTCATCTCCGCTCTATGTGACGGCGCCAGCGCCGGCGCGGCTGTTTAAGCATACGCAATATGGGATCAGTGTCTGGGCTCAATTGATATACGAGCGTTACTGGAACCTGAGAACCTACCGCCTTATAGAGAGATGGTATAGCGCACGGGCTTGGGATTTCTGCAGGGACTCTAGCGGACAGCGCAAAGCGCCTGCTGCCTCTGTTCAAGCCTCTCTATGACGCGATTCTCGCCCATCAAAACGAAGATAAATTGCGTCATGCAGACGAGACTGGTTGGCGTATTCAGTCACTGAAGGAAGTGGGAGGTTCTCAACGCGCTTGGCTGTGGGTATCCGTGAGCAAAGACTCGGTCTTATACAATATAGACCGTTCGCGTAGTTCTGAGGCTGCAAAGGTGCTATTCGCCGACAGCGTTGATTGTATTTTCTTGGTCTGCGACCGCCACAGTTCCTATAAAAAGATGGTTCGGGATTTCCTCAAAGAACTCAATAAGAAGGTGACGCTATGTTTTTGTTGGGCGCATGTACGAAGAGATTTTATAAAATGCGCTGCAGGAGACGAGCAACTTGAGCAATGGAGAGAACAATGGATAAAACGCATTGCAGAGATGTATGAGTTAAACAAACAGCGTTGTGATCACTACGTCTCAGGTAATACTCCAGAGTTTGAACGAGCGCAGGCAAAGCTGAAAAAAACGTGCGACGCATTGTTTACCCAAGCCGAGAGTGAATTGTCCGAGTTAGCGGAAGATGCGCGTGAGCGAAAGCCACTTAAGTCGCTTATCAATCATCGTGAAGGGCTGAGCGTGTTCGTTGAACATTCCCAAGTTCCCATGGATAACAATATTGCGGAGAGCGCGTTGCGAGGACCTGCCATTGCCCGTAAAGTAAGTTTTGGATCTGACAGTGAAGAGGGAGCAAGGACATCAGCCATTCTATACACGGTGTTAGGTATGCTCTCAAAGAATGGTATTGACATTCTCAGTTGGCTAAAGGGGTGGTTGACAGCCTACGCGGAAGATGGCAGGAGTCCCCCGGAAGATCTATCGCCTTGGTTGCCATGGTCAATGAGTGAGCAACGTTTGCGCGACTTTGGCGCCAAGACATGACCGACGAGGTTGAGTGCCGCTACTACGGGCGTGAGTTCACGGCTGCGGAGATGAAACTGCTACGCGCTTTGATAGCCGGGCCCGAGCGGCTTAACCGGACTGCTCTGTCCAGAGAGTTTTGCAGACGTATTGGGTGGTACAAGCCCGATGGCGGCCTCAAGGACATGACGGCCAGAGTTACCATGCTATCCATGCATAGGGATGGCATCATCAAGCTACCGCCGCCCACCCGAGTGTCGCCCCGAGCTAAGCCTATAGTCTTCGGAGCAGACACCGAACCGCCTATGCTACCGGTTCCCGAGACCCTTGACGAAGTCCGTCCACTGCAGGTTCACACTGTTGTCAGTGGCACCAGGCAAGGCAAACTATGGAACGAGTTTGTAGCTCGTTATCACTACTTAGGTTATAAGACATTAGTCGGGGATCAGATGCGCTACGCAGTGCGCGACCGCCACGGTTCGCCGCTGGCCATGCCAGGGTTCTCCACCGCCGCATGGAAACTTGCGCCGCGTGACACCTTCATAGGATGGACATCCGAGCAACGTGAAAAGAATTTACCACTGGTTATCGACAACCCCAGATTCCTGATTCTTCCATGGATACAGATACCGAATCTTGGGTCACACATACTCTCGGTAGTCTGTCGCCGCTTGCCCAAGGAGTGGAAGCAACGATACAACTTCACACCCGTGCTTATTGAGACGTTTGTACAAATTCCGACATATACAGGCACCGTATACCGGGCTTCTGGATGGACACGCGTTGGAACTACACAGGGGCGTGGTCGCTACGACCGGTACAACCGATGCGATAAACCCAAAAAGGACATTTGGCTACGACCGCTTCACAGGAATTGGAGACAAATCCTCAATCGCTCAAACCCCCTATAAACACCCCTTGAACGAACGCTTACGACTAATTCTGGTCTTTTTTCGTCTTTTTTTCTAAGGATGCTCTCTGTATGTTAGTGATATGTCGTCATTTATAATTTTGAAAAGGTAAATGTAGTGCCATGCTACGCTTTTTGTCTGTTGGCATATGGCCTACGATGTAATAATATTTCTATATATGTCACTCAGATAGGAAAACGCTACATGTGCACGTGTTTACCCAACCTGAGCTATAGCAACAGGAAATTCTAGATACACTGGGGGTTGATTCCACTTCGCAGAAAATAGTTCCCGTAACAAAATGTAGTACCAGAACAATTTTTTATGGCATCTAATCAGCTGATATCTAACATTTATTTTTTGGACATGTTAAACTTGGGTTAATAGATGAGCATAAGCAGCAGCTGGCAAACTACGAAGGCAGGATAAAAGAAACGGAGCAGGTAATCCTCAAACAGTAAAATGTAGTGGTGGAATATTGCAACTAGTGTTTACCAGAAAACCCCCTTTTGCAACAATGTCATCTCTAGATTTGAGGTTCACCTCAATGTCTTCAATGCGAACCTTACCGAATTCTAATTGTGTATTGCGTACTTGTCTCATACTTTCCTCCCGAAGAGTTGTTAAAGTTGGTCCAATTTGTGCATAAATGGCCCAAGATCGGCTTTTCGCCTCAATCTTCGGGTAGAAGAAAACCTGATTAGTTAAGTAAAAACAATGCGTTATGACTTTTTCTGAAAAACACTATAAAAAGAGAAAAAGCAGATCGAAACCCTGAAAGCGCTGTTGAGCTTTGGCACCGCCTATCTGGAGGAGTTAGCGCAACTGTTCCGCGGAAACTGAATTGAAGAGTCCACCGTGGGGAGGTGATCACACACGGCAGGCCGATTAACCCAAGTTTATCTGCTTAATCTTTTCTTCAACAATAATTCATTCTAGAAGTTTCAATACATTAGAAAACAAAAAATTTAGGGTTCTCGTATGGTTGATTATTATATTCTTTGCAATGATTCAGCAGATTGAGCAGAAACTCAGATACAGATTCAAAAAACCAGAACTTCTCAAGACGGCGCTTACCCACAGTTCCTATGCAAACGAATTTTCGTGCGTGAGCAACGAGAGACTTGAGTTTCTCGGCGATGCGGTCATAGGGTCTATTGTGTCTGCGATATTTTATGAGAAATACCCGACGTTTTCTGAAGGTGATCTTAGCCAAGCGAAAGCACAAATGGTAAGTGAAAAAAGTTTTGCAAGATATGCAAGAGAACTTGATCTCGGAAAGTATCTGAGACTTGGAAAAGGAGAAAAATCTTGTGGAGGCGGAAATAGGGAATCGAATCTTGAAGACGCTTTTGAGGCGCTTGTCGGCGCCATTTACCTTGATGCCGGTTATGCAAGAACTTTTGAACTTGTGATGGGGTTGTTAGAAAACGATTTTGAAAAAGAAATTTTCTTACGAGACCCAAAAACAGAACTTCAGGAAATTATCCAACGCAAGAGCGGGTGCGTGCCTGAGTACAGAGTTGTCTATGAACTAGGTCCCCAGCACAGGAAAACATTTATCACTGAGGTCAGGACACATTCTGATCTTATAGGAACGGGAGAGGGTAGTAGTAAAAAGCGGTCTGAGCAGGCAGCTGCTCGCGATGCGCTTTCAAAACTTAAGGGATAAACATCACTCTTTTTTTACTCCCAACTCTTTTATTTTCTTTGCAAGAGTATTTCTATTTATTCCTAGCGTAAGCGCTGCTTGCTGTGCGTTTCCGTTTGTTTTTGCTAGCATGATTTCAATTAACTGCTTTTCAAACTTGCCGATCACTTTTTCGTAGACATCGTTTAGAGGAGATTCCATGTTTTCAAGTATCTTTCTGATGATTTTCTCGGCTTCAGATTCTAGAGACTGTTTTTTATAGACGGTTTCAGATTCGACTGCTTTTTTCGCCTGATTTGCGCTTATTACGGTGTCGGGATTCAAAATCAGTAAGCGCTTTATCGTGTTTTCAAGTTCTCTTACGTTTCCAGGCCAGTTGTACTTGGCGAGTTCTTTGCCAGCTTCGGGGGAAAGGATCTTTCTCTCCGTGGTAAGTTCTGATGAGTACTTGTCGAGAAAATGCTCTGCAAGTTCGCTTATTTCCTCTCTTCTTTCTCTCAGAGGAGGAAGGAATATGTTTATTACGTTTAGTCTGTAAAAAAGATCTTCCCTGAAGGTTCCCTCACTTACCGCTTCTTTGAGGTTTTTGTTGGTGCTGGCGACTATTCTTACATTGATGGGTACTGGTTCTTCGCTTCCGAGTCGGTATATCCGATTTTCTTCTATTGCCCGAAGGAGTTTTGACTGTAGGTCAACGGAAAGTTCTCCTATTTCGTCCATGTGAAGGGTTCCGCCTTCCGCCTCCTCAAATCTTCCTTTTTTGAGAGAACTCGCGCCGGTGAACGCTCCTTTTTCATAGCCGAATAACTCACTTTCGATAAGTTCTCTAGGAATGGCGGATATGTTTACCGAGACAAGTCTTTTTTTTCTTCGTGAACTGTTGTTGTGAATTGAGTTCGCAATAACTTCCTTTCCAGTTCCACTCTCTCCGGTTATAAGCACTGTAACGTCTCTTTCGGCAGTGCGTCCAACTAACTTGTATATGTCTAGCATTTTTGGGGAATTACCGACAATTTCCCGCAACGAACCATCTTGTTCTGTAATTACAGAACGTTTTATTTTTTTTCGGGCTGTATAGTTTCTTATAGCTCTCTGCGCAAGTAGTCTCACCTCATCAAGGTCAAACGGTTTGGTCAAGTAGTCGTAGGCGCCAAGACGAATAGAATCTATTGCGTTGTTCGGCGTGTTTTCTGCAGTGATAAATATCACAGGAGTATCAATGCCACTATCTCTTAATTGAGCAAGAACCTCAAAACCGTTTAGGTCTTGCATGTTTATGTCAAGCAGTAAAAGAGAATAGGGAGTTGCGCATGCTTTGCAAACAGCATCTTGTCCGTTTTCTGAACAGTCCACATCAAACCCAGATTTTTCCAAGGAAGTTTGAAGTATCCATCTGATATCTTTTTCATCATCCACTATGAGAATTTTGTTTTCCATATATAACCCCTCTTGGGAAAAGATTCTGCGTTAGGTTCAGAGGTTCGCGGGAATTTCTATGCAGAATTCCGACCCTTTTTTCTCCGTACTCTGTACTTTGATAATACCCCCGTGTTTGGCTATTATCTGATTTGATATAAAGAGCCCGAGTCCTGTGCCATTTTTTCTTGCTGAAAAAAACGGCGTGAATATTTTTTTTCTGTCTTTTTCCTTTATTCCTATTCCTGTATCTCTAACTGATATCACGACGATGTTTTTGTTCCGTATTTTGTAGTCAGTCACCCATCTAGTAGATATTGTTATGCTTCCTTTTCCCTCAATTGATGCGACTGCATTCTGTATAACGTTTACAAATACTTGCTTGAGGGAGTTTCGGTCTCCAGGAATAGGGGGAATTGTAACATCAAGATTGTGTATGAATTTTATATCTCTGCGTAAATTGGATTCAAGAAACATGACATCAAGTAGAATCTCGTTTATGTCTATTGAGCAGAGATTTTGAATAGATATAGAAGATGATTTTAACAGTCTATCAAGTAAGTCTCTGAGTCTTTCAGTTTCTTTTACTATTATGCGTGAGCATTGATTCTTTTCATCTTCAGATAACTCGCCGTTTAAAAGTTGAGCTGCTCCCTTTATACCACTCAACGGGTTTTTTACTTCATGAGCAAGTCCTTTCACCAGCATCTCGTATTTTTCTTCAATAACTGAATTTTTGCTTATGATGGACATCATACTCATTTTTTCTGTGTTTCTTATCTGGATGGTCAGTTCCATTGCGCTTTCCCCGACTCTATATAACGGAGACACGATACAGTCAACGCTGATATGGGATCTGGAAGAAACGCTCAAGAATATATCGTTTTCCTGTACCACACGCTCTTCTGTTAGCGCTTTTTCACAGATTTTTATTATCTCTCTGCAGAAAAAATTCGATGCGTGCTTTCCAGCGCTTTTTTCTCTCGAAGTGTTGAGAATGTCTTCTGCGGGCTCGTTTAAGTAAATAATATTGAGATTCTTATCAGCAACTATTACTCCCTGGGGAAGAGAGTCTAGCACTCTGTAAAACACGGAGTGTTCTGAGGATTCCATGCCCATACGCGCGTCTACTGTTTTTTCATATTTCCTCAATTCTCATAAAAGTCGCACATACGGCCGAAATAGCGGATTTCTCAATTCCGGCAATTGCTTTGCGAAGCTTCTTCTCGCTTGCATCATGGGTCATTATTATTATTGGAACATCTCCACCGTTGGACCGTCGAGTTTTCTGGATTATGGTTTCAATACTTATCTCGTTCTCTCCAAGAATTGTGGTTATCTTTCCTAGCGTTCCAGGTTTGTCTTCAACGCAGAACCTCAAATAATAACGACCTGCCATCTGAGCAGAACCCAAAATGGGTCTTCCACCTGATTTGCTTGAATAGAGAACCGGTGGTAACACCTCGCCGCCATTGTGAATACTCTTAGCTATTCCCACTACGTCTGCTACTACAGCACTTGCTGTTGGCATCATACCCGCTCCCATTCCATAAAGCATTGTAGGCCCTACAGTGTCTCCGACTACATGGATTGCATTAAATGCATCCTTTACGTCGGCAAGTTGAGTATTTCTTTTTATAAGAGCGGGATAAACTCCCGCAAGCACTCCATCATCCCGAGATTTAGCGACCGCAAGTAGTTTGATTTTGTAACCTAAGTCATTGGCAAACTCTATATCAACCGGAGATATGTCTCTTATTCCCTCCACATGGATGTCATCAAGTCTTGGGAAAAATCCGTAGCAGAGCATTATTAAAATTGAGAGTTTGTGCGCGGCGTCAATCCCGTTTATGTCAAAAGAAGGATCGGCTTCCGCATAACCTGCGCTCTGCGCTTGTAGTAGCATCTCCTCAAAGTTCTTCTTTTTTTCTGACATATTGTGGAGTATATAGTTGCAAGTTCCGTTCATTATTCCGTGGATAGATGTAATGTTATTTCCTACGTAACTCTCATGAATGGCCTTAATTACAGGTATTCCCCCTCCCACACTTGCTTCGAACGCTACTTGGATGCTGTTTGCCGTAGCTTCGCTAAATATTTCGTCTCCGTGTTGGGCGATAAGCGCCTTGTTAGCTGTAACCACATGCTTTCCAGACCGGATAGCATCAATAACTACCTCTCTCGCCGCTGTGGTTCCCCCGATAAGTTCGATTATTATTGATATGTTGTCATCGTTTATGAGATCGTAAGCGTTGGTAGTGAAAAGTTTGCGGGGTATTTTTACAGGACGTTTTCTTTCTGTGTCGACATCTGCTATTTTGCAGAGATTTAGAGTTATACCTGTCTTTTTCTCTATAATGCCCGCGTTTTCACTTATTGTTTTGTATACTCCGCAACCTATGGTTCCCGCGCCTACAAGACCTGCGTTTAGCGAACTCATCCTTTAACCTCCGTAAAAAAGGGAAAACTATACATGATTTCCACTATCTCGCACATCTGGCCAAGTCCAAATCAGATTTGATTTTAGACGTTGTTAATGTGGTAGTAGATGGCTCTCACTGGTAAGTTTCAGCACTGCGCGTCTTAAGATGAAACCGAATGCTTTAGCATGAGAAGCCAGATCACAACATAAAACCGAGACAAACTATCGCTTCAACAAAATCGTTCGTTGTATATATCTCACAGCTCCTAGTTCAACTACTCGTCCTCTTCATTGATCTATTCCTTCTTGGTTGGCGCGCTCGCGTCTTTTTCTGGCTGGCGTGCAATGGCGCGCGCATCTTCTCATAGAGTAAGAACAAATGTTCAATACGCTCGTAATCAGATTTAAATCCGCTACGGCGGTAGAGCCGGTCCACCGCGTGGTCAAGTTTTTGATGCGCTCGGCGCAGGTTCGGTGGCATCAGATTCGGGTCGTAGAGGTCGGCCAAGGTTGCGCTTGGATGAGTCGCGCGGGCGTCAAGCACGGCCTGCGCTAGCGGTTGTAGTTTTATAAGGTTGCTCGGCTTCGGTGGTAGCGGGAAGGTATTATAGACAGGGCCGATAGAATAACGATAGTCACTCTTCAGCCGCCCGCCAATATAACGTAGCCAAGCCATGTGCATAGCAGAGATCAGCAGAGTGAAATCAGAGAGATTAGCGTTTTGGAGCACTAAAACGGCATCGCTTGGAATCGTAGGGGGTTTAGCCCACCCAATTGGCACATACTCTCGCCGCTCCGAACTTACTCTAGGTACAACCAGAAAAGGGGTAGTGGGCAAGACATTGATATGGTAGCGGGTTGGTTCGTCTGCAAGTTTTTGCGTCGGTTTGCTCTTGCTGGCTTGGCGATAGGCACGGACGGCGGCAATACGCTTCTGCACGTGAGGCAGATGTGTCAGCACGTCAAGTGGTGCTTCGTGCAACGCCAGAATCCAGCGTTCGCCACCCTGCAAGTATTCACGGGCACCGATGAACGGTCGCAACCAAGGCGTAGACCCAGGTTCCACCTGTAAGAACTCTCGGCGTTCATCCTCGTTAAAGATGTAATTGCCACCATCAATGGGCTTTGAACCGATGATCAGCTGACTCATGCCGTTAATCGGGTGGCTTTCTTCCCGGACCACCAAATGCGCATCGGACAGGCGACCAGCATCAAACAGGTAGGATGACAGTGCTTTATGGTGGCTTTCCTCCGGCTCGCCATTGATATCGGGGTAGTTGAACAGGCGCTTCTCCGCTGGTACATTGTCTCTCCAGTCAAGGCCGAGGATGACGACATGCACATGTGCCTTGCCGCGAGCATCGGACCCCCAAGCAAAAGTGCGATGGGCGAAGGCAATCTCCAGCTGGCAGCGTCCAAACAGCAAGGGCCAAAGTTGTGCCACCTGCTCGCCTTGGGTGATGGAATTGGTGGCAACAAAGCCGATACGGGCGTTGCCACCCTGCACATATTCCCCGGCCTTGATGAACCAAGCCGAGACGTAGTCAAGCGTTCCACTGCTCTTACCAAGTGCCGCGATCCTGTGCACTTGGGCACGTTGCTCTTTTGTCTGGTATTTAGCGCCAATAAAGGGTGGGTTGCCCAGCACGAAGGAACAGTTGTCCGGCGGTAGCAACTTCGACCAGTCAGTTTCTAGTGCGTCGCCGTGTACAATGTCTGGTGACTTCTCAAGCGGAATACGCACGAAGGTCTGACCAAGTTCCAAACTCAGTCGATTGTTCATGATATGGTCCATCATCCACAACGCGGTTTCCGCGATGCGAACTGGGAACTCGCCAATTTCAATCCCGTAGAACTGGTCCACATCCACCACCGATTTCCAGACGATGTTGAGTTCTCTTTGCCTAGTCGTGACAGTCGCATCCCGAATCTCTCGAATGACTTCGGTTTCCAGCAAGCGCAATTCCCGGTAGGCGATGATGAGGAAGTTGCCGCAACCGCACGCCGGGTCGAAGAATTTCAAGCGGCCCAGATTGGCTTGAAATTGACGAAGCAAGGCAATACGGTCGCGGCTACGCCGTGCCTTGATCCGTGCAAACTCGGTGTGTAGGCCGTCCATGAAAAGTGGTTCAATCACCTTGAGGATGTTCTTCTCGGTTGTATAGTGTGCACCTTGGGCACGACGTTTGGCCGGTTCCATCACCGATTGGAACAACGCGCCAAATATCGCTGGCGAGATGTTTGACCAGTCAAAGCGGCAGGCTTCCATCAGTGCGGTGCGCATCGCCGCATTAAAGGCTGGAATACGTAAGGACTCCTCGAACAGATCACCGTTGACGTAGGGAAACCGTGCTAGGTCTTCGTCGAGTGTACTCTGACGCTTAGCCTCCGGAGTATTTAGTACCTCGAACAATTGTGTGATCCATAGGCCGAGATCAACTCCGTCCTCGCTGGTACGTGCCTCAAGTAAGTTGAGAAAGATGTCGCGCGGCTCAAAGATACCCGTGTCGTCGGCAAACAGGCAAAAGACTATTCTCACTAGGAAGCGCTCTAGGTCGTGTCCTACGTATCCAGCATCGCGGAGCGCATCGTGTAGCCGCCCGACCAGTTCTGCAGCCTTGATGTTTGCCGGGTCCTGATCGCGGAACATCCGGCGCTGGACACCGAGGATAAAACCGAACGACTCAACATGTTGGGGTAAGTCCATGAGCGAAAAGACTAGGTCCTCCCGCTCGTCAAAGTCGTGAAGTCCAAAGGTCTGGAAGTCACTGACTAGAATGTAGCGTGGACGCTCGTGTTCAGGTAGCGCATCAAAATACTCGCCGGCCTGTTCATAGGCAGTTTTTAGGTCGCGCCCGGCACTTTTTTGCTCAACGATTAGAACGCTTGGCCAGAAAAGGTCAATAAAGCCGTAGCGATTGTCTAGCTTCGCGACATGCACTTCGTAGCGTGCGACACTCCGCCTCTGTACCCCGAACACCCAAAAGAAGTCGTTGTAGAAACTCTGCGTCTCGCCTTTCTCGTAGGACGCATCTTTCCAGTCCTTGGCGAAAGTAGCGGCCCGGGTGCGGATCTCGTTCCACGACAAACGCACGCCTTACACCCCCTAATAGAAATAGTCTTTATATATTCGTTTGGTCTCATGACCGAACCGTGTTCTTATTTCAATTCCATACTGAATCGTAAGATGTGTTAGTTCTTTGCAACCAATCAAGTCTTTTTGGTCGGTCATACACCACTCAATACGAATACCGGTACGTGTAAAAATTTACGGATGTTTTATTGTTGGGTCAAATCATATCAGTGCGAGAGGCATTTGAACTGTTCGGTATGTATATATAAACCAGCGCATCAAAAGAAATCAACATCAAGAATCACTACAGCGTAAATACTTCATGCTAGTTTGACACTATTATTCATTGACATAGAATACTGTGGCTGTTTTTTAGTGGGGCCGTAGCTCAGCCCGGGAGAGCGCATGAATCGCACTCATGAGGTCGTGGGTTCGAATCCCATCGGCTCCACCACCCGTTGAGTTCTCTGGTTTGACACATAACCGGTCTTAAAAATAGATTAATGCTTCTGCGGGGCCGTAGCTCAGTTGGGAGAGCGCATGAATGGCATTCATGAGGTCGTGGGTTCGAATCCCATCGGCTCCACCATACTTATCCCACAGAGAAGACAGAGTTAGAAAACTCTTTTGGAAACACTATCTTCTTTTCTCCCTTTTGCCACTGGGTCACAAGCATACGATGCCCGTTTTGCCGTAACGTCTGTGGGTCCATTCGGAAGGCTCCGTAAAATGTCGTAAATTCAGAGTTAAGCGCTTCACGCATAAGAATTTCATCGTTTTTACTTGAGGTTCTCCTTACAAACTCTGACACTAATAGGCCCATGTTGTACGCTTGTGCTGCAGCGTAGTCTGGTACGTATCCATAAGCATGAGCGAAGTCGTGGACAAATTCTTGGGAACTTGGACCAAAATGTACATCTATCTCAAGATATGGTTCCCATTGGCTGGTTGAAACAAATAACTCACATCTAGGACCCAGTTGTTTTTTAAATTCATTTGTCGCAGCGGCGAGAGTCGCCGTTACCCGTAAAGATACGTCTTTGTTTTCTAGTATCCACCTTGCGAGATTTATGTCGTCTTGCATCTTTCCACAACACAGAATGCAGTCTGCACCACGATCTTTTGTGGACAGTAGTATTGAGGAAAAATCCTTTGTTCCTTGTTCGAAGTCGTAGACCGTTGCGCAAAGGCCAAGTTTTTTTGCATGGGCGCACGCGCCTTCGCACACAGTATTAGAAAATAGGCTTTCACCGAGGCGCAGGATAAGCATGTCCTTTGCTGGGTTCGCAAAAGAATTAATAAGGTTTACCACTTCTATAAAGTAGTTGGATGCTTCTGTTATCGTGTTTACAGTTTTTGCCCGATTCTGCAAGGGGATATCATCAAGCGATCCCCCGTAATTCCAGACGACCTTTCCAGTTGTTGTAGCTACCTCTACACATACAAGAGCAAGACTGCTGGAATAGGGTCCTAAAAGTATGTCGACTTTGTCTTTTTCTATAAGAGAAAAGGTGTTTTCTTTGGTTCTTGCTGGATCACTTGCGTCGTCGTAGAAAATCAGTTGCGGAAAGAATACGGTTCCCCGAGATGTTTTTATACCACCTAGGGAGCGTGTTTGCTCTATAAACAGACTTATCCCTTTGAAACTCTCTTTGCCTTGGACAGCGTGACGACCGGTGAGTGTTGCGGGCAGGCCGATTTTTAGAAGATTTGCTCGGGGGTCAGAAAAGGTTTTTCACCGCCTCCTCAATTCTGTTTGCGCCTTCTTCAATGTTTTCCATTGATGTTGCGTAGGATATTCGAATGTGATTTTCTTTTCCAAACGCTACGCCGGGCACAACGGCCACTTTCGCTTCTTCAAGTAAAAACTCCGTGAAAGAGATTGATCCATCGATTTTTCTGTCCTTATGCCTTTTTCCCACAAAACCTTTTATGCTAGGAAACACATAGAATGCTCCTTGTGGATTAAAGCAGGAAAAACCAGGTATCTCGTTCAGTCTATTTACTATGAAATTCTTTCTTCTCTCAAATTCCTTGGCTCTTTTTTCTAGCAGTTTCTGAGGTCCGCAAAGCGCCTCAAGAGCCGCCATCTGAGATATTGACGATGGATTTGAAGTTGACTGTCCCTGAAGCTTTGACATAGCGCTTATTACATCTTTGTCGCCAGCCGCATATCCTATGCGCCAGCCGGTCATTGCGTAGGACTTTGAAACGCCGTTTACGAGAATCGTTGATTTTCTAGCTTTTTCACTGAGCGAACATACAGAGACATGCTGGGTATCCCCATAGATTATTTTTTCATATATTTCGTCAGAGATTATAACCAAATCGTTTTCAAGGGCGATTTCCACAAGTTCGGAAAGTTCATCGCCCGAGTACGTGGTTCCTGTTGGGTTTGATGGGTAGTTGAGAATAAGCGCCCGAGTACGCTCATTTATTGCGTTGCGAAGGTCCCTTGAAGTGATCTTAAAAAGACCTTCCTCGTTAGTATCTATTATCACCGGAGAAGCTCCTGCGAGCCTTACTTGGTCTGGATAAGAAACCCAGTAAGGAGAAGGTATTATAACTTCATCTCCTGGGTCAAACATCGCTTGCGTGATGTTGTATATGGAATGTTTGGCGCCACATGAAACCAGTATTTCCTCTTTTGAATACGTGACTCCGTGGTCTCTTTTCAGAGATTCTATTATTGCCTCCTTGAGTTCGTTTATGCCGCCTACGGGAGTGTATTTAGTAAACCCGTTTTTAATCGCGCCCATGCCACCCTTTTTCGCGCTTTCAGGAGTATCAAAATCTGGTTCCCCCGCACTGAAACTTATTACGTTTACCCCCTGAGCGCGCAACGCTGAGGCTTTTGCCGTTATCGTAAGCGTCGCAGAAGGTTTTATCTTTTTTACTCTTTGGGAAAGTTTCATGATCATGACATTGTTATTTTCGTTGCTGGGTCGGCAGGAGTTTTTCGATCAGTTTTTTCTCCACAACTTCTGGCACAAGACCCTTTGCTGAGCCTCCAAGAGAGATTATTTCTTTTATCAGTGATGAACTTATATGAGAGAACCGGCTTTCGGTTAGCATAAAAAGCGTTTCAACCTCTTTGTTCATAAGTTTGTTTGCGGTTGCCATCTGCAGTTCGTATTCAAAGTCTGAATGGCATCTCATCCCACGCAGTATTAAATGCGCGCGTTTGTCTCTTATATAGTCAATAAGAAGACCTTCGAAACTCTCAACCTCAACATTTGAAAAATCATGGGTCACCTGTTCTATCAGTAATACCCTATCATCAACTGAAAGTGTTTGATTTTTTGATGTGTTGCGGCCTACAGATATTATAATTTTTCCAAAAACTTGGGAACTCCGCTCAATTATGTTCAGATGCCCATTTGTAAAAGGATCAAATGAACCCGGATATATTGCGATTTTACCGTTCAATCCACTTTCCTCAGGAGGCTTACCGACGTGCCTCCATATTTTTTAGTCTTTGCGATAAACCCCTCAACCCGAATTGTGGCGCCACTTGGGTGCTCAATCACGATGACACCATTTTCCTCTGCCATATTTGTAATCTCGCTTGCAAGTTCTGAAGGCGAATTATCATCGTATATTTCATAGGGCGGATCTGCAAATACAATATCAAATTTCGGTTCCCGCACGCTTAACATACTCAATGCCGCTCTGAAATCAAAATTAAGAGTTTTTGAACGCTCAATGTATCCGCAGGAGCGAAGGTTACGGTAAATTATCTGTGTCGCAACGGGGTCTTTCTCAACGAAAACGCAATGTTTGGCGCCACAACTCAGAGATTCTATTCCCAAGTTCCCAGAGCCTGAAAATAGGTCTAGAACCCGTGCCCCCGGCACTTGCCAAAACAGCATGTCAAAGATAGATTTTTTCACCCTTGACGTTGTGGGTCGAATCTTGGTTCTGCGGGGGATGCTAAGCCTTTTCCCTTTTAATTGTCCCGTAAGTACGCGCATGTCGGCGCCAAGTTGTTTTCCATAAAACAGGGGAGAGACTGTTTTTGTGGAAAATGTGAGTTTTTCGTGTAGAATAATACTTCTGACTGTTTATTTCGCAACTACTTTCTCATTTCTCTGGAGGATTTTCTCAAAATGGATACTGCCACTAGAATGCAGACTGTGAACATTGAAGATGAGATGAAGGAGTCTTATCTCAGCTATTCCATGAGCGTCATAGTAGGGAGAGCCCTTCCCGATGTGCGTGATGGGCTCAAACCTGTTCACAGAAGAATTCTTTACGGAATGAACGAGGTAGGAAACGCTTGGAACCGCCCGTACAAAAAATCAGCTAGAGTGGTGGGAGACGTGATGGGTAAGTATCATCCTCACGGAGATTCCGCCATATACGATTCACTGGTGAGAATGGCTCAAGACTTCTCAATGAGAATTCCTCTGGTCGACGGGCAGGGGAATTTCGGTTCCATAGATGGCGACAGTCCAGCGGCGATGAGGTACACCGAGGTGAGGCTTTCAAGAATCACCTCAGAAATGCTTGAAGACCTTGACAAAGAGACAGTTGAGTTTTATCCGAACTACGACGGTGGAGAGACAGAGCCCAGCGTTCTTCCCACCAAAGTGCCGAACCTACTTCTAAATGGTTCCTCTGGAATCGCGGTAGGCATGTCAACGAATATCCCTCCCCACAATCTAGGAGAACTTCTTGATGCTGTGGTGGCGCAAATACGCGACCCGGATATAAGTGTTGATAAACTTATGGAAATCATACCTGGTCCAGATTTTCCTACAGGTGGGTTTGTAAGTGGAAAAAGTGATATCCGATCCGCTTACGCGACCGGTCGTGGAATAGTTAGGATGAGGGCTAAGGTTCAGATCGAAAAGCAGAAAAAAGGTGACAAAGAAGTCATAATCGTCACTGAACTTCCCTACCAAGTGAACAAAGCCCGCCTTGCGCAAAAAATCGCAGAATTAGTAAGAGAAGAAAAAGTAAAGGGTATTTCCGACATAAGAGACGAATCTGACAGAGAAGGCATAAGGCTTGTAATAGACTTAAAATCGGGAGAGTATGCCCAAGTGGTACTTAACCAACTTTACAAGCATACGCAGATGTATACGTCTTTTGGGATAATAATGCTTGCGCTTGTAAGAAACCAGCCGCGAGTTCTTAACCTAAAAGACCTTCTCGGCCATTTTATAGAGCACAGAAAAGAGGTTATTACCCGTAGAACGCAGTTTGAATTGCAAAAAGCGGAGGATCGGCTCCACATACTGCAAGGGTTTAAGATCGCTCTTGATAACCTAGACGAGATTGTAGAACTGATAAAAAGTTCAGAAAGTCCCGCGGCGGCTAGAGATGGTCTTGTGAAAAATTTCAACCTTTCAGAAAAACAGGCTCAAGCGATTCTTGAGATGCGTCTTCAGAGACTCACGGCTCTTGAGCGTGACAAAATACTTGAGGAGAGAAAAAATCTTATAGATACGGTGGCTAGGCTCAAGAAAATACTAGGAAGTGAACAACTCATACTTGATCTTGCGGTTAATGAACTTACGGAACTCAGAGAAAAGTTCGCAGATCAGAGAAGAACGGAAATTGTGGAGGATGTTGAAAATATATCTATTGAGGATCTCATAAAGGATGAGGATATGGTGGTCACCACGACCTATGGGGGCTACATAAAGAGTCTACCACTGAGCATCTATAGAAACCAAAAAAGGGGAGGACGAGGAAAAACCGGTATGGGGATCAAGGAAACCGATGTTATAGATGATCTGTTCATCGCGTCCCGGCACAATAGCATTCTGTTTTTCTCAAGTTTTGGTATGTGCTATTGGCTCAAGGTTTACGAGATTCCAGAAGCGGGACCCGCAGCTCGTGGTCGCGCGATGGTCAACCTGCTTAACCTTGACAAGGGTGAGAATATCGCTGCGGTGCTTGCTGTAAGGGATTTCTCAGAAGACCTCTCCATTTTAATGGCGACCCGTGGCGGAATCATAAAAAAAACAAAACTAAAGGCGTATTCCAATCCCCGCTCCAAGGGTATAATCGCCCTGAAAATACGCAAGGGAGATGAACTTGTGGGCGCTGAACTCGCGTCTGAGAATGATGAGGTACTACTCACTACGAGAAATGGCCAAGCTATAAGATTTAGAAGTGGAGACATAAGGAATATGGGAAGAGTGTCCAGTGGCGTAAAAGGGATAACTCTCAGTGGTGATGACCAAGTGGTGAGCCTTGAGATGATCAAGAACCAGAACGCGCAGATACTGACCGTAACCGAGATGGGCTATGGCAAGCGCACCAAGATATCTGAGTACAGACTTATAAAAAGAGGAGGAAAGGGAGTAAAAACCGTTGGAATAACTGAGAAAAAAGGGAAGGTCGTGGGCGCGTTTCAAGTAAACGACGAAACAGAAATAATGCTTATAAGTAATCAGGGGGGCAAGGTGATAAGAACTAGCGTATCCCAAATACGCAATACGGGAAGAAGTTCCCAAGGGGTGAGAGTTATAAACCTTGAAAAGAATGAGCGCGTGGCGGCGGTAGCTAAGATAGTTGAAGGGGAGAGATGATAAAAGAGATTGAAAACGTCCTCTCCGGATTTCCTAACTACAACTGTTTTGCCTGTGGTCCGCGTAATGAACATGGTCTTCGGCTCAAGTTCTTTTATAATGAGGAAAAAGACGAAGTTTTTACCACTATATGTCCTGAGCAACATTTTGCAGGGTGGCCCGGGATAGTACACGGAGGGGTGCAATGTACTCTTGTGGATGAAGTGTCTTTTTGGGCGATGTTCAACGAGACGAAAAAGATCGCGTTCACGGCCAAGATAGATATGAGTTATATAAAAAAGGTTCCTAGCGGTCGGATGCTTGATGTGCGTGCCAAGATAAAAGAGATACGGGGTAGAAGAGTTGAGGTGGATTCAGTGATAAAGGATTATCACGACGACGCGGAGCTTACCAAAGCGACTGTAACATATGTTTTTCCTCGCAAGAGGTCTCTTTTGGAAATGCTTGGGCCGGAAGTTTTTGGAGATCAATTTCTTCAGTATGTGAAGGAGTGACAAATGATAACGCTTTATGGACATCCGCTTTCAGGAAACGCTTACAAGGTAAAACTTTTTCTACACCAACTTTCAGTTTCACATAACGAAATTGTGGTTAATATATTCTCTGGAGAACACAAAAAAGATGAATTTGCCGCTCTTAATCCCAATTGCAAGATACCGATTTTAAAAAATGGAGATTTTGTTATATGGGAGTCAAACGCCATACTATTCTATCTGGCGAAAAAATTTGCTCCGAACTCTTACCTTCCAGAAGATTCAGAGTCTTTTGGCCTTGTTTCGCAGTGGACAATTTTTGGAAAGACTACCATTGATCCCAATTTTGCCGTTGCGAGATATTTCAAGAGATTTCTCTCACAGGATCAAATCCCATCCGGGACGATGGAAAAACTTCATGAACACGGAAACGCAGCGCTTTCCGTACTTGAGAACCACCTTTTAGATAAAGAGTTTCTTTGTGGGGATTACACCATAGCGGATATATCTTGTTATCCCTATATCATGCTTTGTAGTGAAGGGGGTTTTTCTCTTGAATCATATCCTTCAGTGCGGAAGTGGTGTAGCAATGTTGAGAGTACTCAGAACTTCCTTGCTTTTGGCCGATAGTTATGGGATGCGGTTTTTATGGAAAGAGAGGTCAGATTTTTTCTCAATCTTTTGGAAAACAGTTCCCGTGGAGTTGCGTTTACTGGAGCGGGTATAAGCACCGAGTCTGGAATACCTGATTATCGCTCTCCCAAAACAGGGCTCTGGGAGAACATGGATCAGTCGGTGGTATCGCTTTCTGGATTTCTAAAAAATCCGGCTTCTTACTACTCCTATGCGATGCAGTCATATCCAACCAGATCTGTTGCAAAACCTAACGCTGCTCACCTTGCTCTTGCCAGCCTTGAGAAAAAGGGTTGGCTCAGGGGAGTTATAACGCAGAACGTAGATGGTCTACACACAAGCGCAGGTTCTGTGAACGTGTGCGAACTTCATGGCTCAATTCGCCGCGTCGTCTGTCTTGACTGTGGGGAGTTTTTCCCCATGCCGGATGTTATGGACAGGGTGTTTGCCGGAGAAAATCCTCCGTTATGTAATCTGTGTGAAGGTATGCTCAAACCTGACGCTGTTTTTTTCGGAGAAGCGCTTCCTCAAGAGCCGTGGAGAAAAGCAGTTGACCTTATCAAAGATTCAGATGTGCTTTTGGTGATGGGTTCTTCGCTTCTTGTCGCTCCCGCAAGCGTGCTTCCGAGAGTCGCGTTATCCTCAGGGTGCGCGCTTGTGATTATAAACCTTATGGAAACTCCGTTTGACAGTGAAGCGGATATAGTTATCCGCGAGAAAATCGGCGAGTTTTTCGCCGCAACCGGGATATAAAAAACAGTTTTTGCGGAAAGTGTGGAGCGGGAAACGGGATTCGAACCCGTGACCTTCTCCTTGGCAAGGAGACGCTCTAGCCAGCTGAGCTATTCCCGCAGATTAAAGTGGGCCGAGATAATATCAAGAGATACTATAATTGTCAAATACGAGGCATTTGCGCTGTAGGTTTTTTGGGTGTGGTTTTAGACGTAATGAGGACGTATGAACGCATGTTCACCACTGTGTTTCAGTTCGTATTAATTCATATTTGAGAATCTGACGGGCAGATTTCTTGATTTCCGCACAATTATTAGCCTCTAGATACAATAACCCATTCACGGTCACTGCCGCTAAATTCCTCTAGTCACAAATTATCTGAAAAGCCCCCTGTGAGGGGGCTTTCTAGTTCTTAATAACGCATTTAATCATCTGTAAAAGTATAAGTCCGTGTTACGGCATCAAGCTCGGGGTCGGTTACAAACTTTATAAGCTCGCTAGCTTTTGCTTTAATCGCCTCGGCGTGCGACTCACTTGTAGCGTCGTCCTTATGGATAACCGCAAAGGTAGTTGTGCCCGCCTTTAGATTCGCTCCAGTATTGTCTATTGTCCTGCCCGCCGTTGGATACCCGTTCAAATAGATTTTATCTTCATCTAAATTGAAGTCTTTTATAACGTGGACTCCAGGAGGTGATTGATGTTCGAGAACAAAAGTGTCAGCTCCAGCTCCGCCGGTGAGCGTATCCGTGTCGTTGTATGCGTAAAGCAAATCATCACCAGCGCCCCCGTCTTTCGTGTCGTCTCCCGCGCCACCATACAGGACATCATCCCCGCCTTTGCCGGAGATCGTATCAGCTCCCTGACCAGCCCAAATAAAATTGTCTTCATCGTCTCCGTGTATCGTATCGTCACCATCACCGCCGTGGACATCCTCAATTCCCGAAAAAGAAAACGTTCCAGACCTATTCGAAAAACTACCGACAAATGTCCCAGTAGAAAGATCAAAAGTTATATTGCTGTTAGGGGCATCAGACCCGTTCGCAGCGTGGCTAAAAACCCCACGCCAAAGGGGAACGATACCCTGGAAATTCGCCCGATTATCTTTTCCAAAATAGATCATATCTTTCCCCTCCCCGCCAATATACTTATTGGCTCCACCTTGTTCCCAAATAAAAAAATGGTCAACTCCCTCTTCACCGTACAGCGTATCATCTCCAGCACCACCTAGCAGTTTGTCATTCCCAGCACCACCGTAAACAACATCATTCCCGCTTTCAGCTCTAATCTCGTTATTGCTATCATTTCCGCAAAGAACATCGGCGTCCTCGGTTCCATCAAGGAACTTTGTTCCCCTCAGTGCATCTATCCCGTTAGTGCGATCGCATCTAGAATCGCCTTCTTCCGTTAGGTCTTCACCTTTAGCCCCCGCCGGCCCTGCTGGCCCTGCTGGCCCCGCTGGCCCTGCTGGGCCTCTATCCCCTTTATCGCCCGCAGGCCCTTGCGCCCCATCTTTCCCATCTTTCCCCTCACAAGCCACAAACAAAACTGCTCCAGTGAGCAGTAATAACATCACTAAAAAATTGTGTAACTTCATAATACAACCTCCATTATAAGTTGTTCCATTTATAAATATGGATATTTATCTGGCAAAATCTTGTTATAAAACCCTCATTCTTAAGTTAGTCTTTTGAGTTTACCCCCCCCCCCCCCTCATAAGTCAAGGGTCAAGTATTTGCGAGGCATTTGCGCTGTAAGGTTTTTGAGAGTGGTTTTAGACGTAATGAGGACATATAAACACATGTTTAGCACTGTCTCAGTTCGTACTGATTCGTGTTTGAGCAATCTGACGATCAGATTCCTTGATTTTCGCAGGATATGACGCTGATTTTCGCCCAATTATCACCCTTTAGACGCAACTATACATTCACGGCCACTACCGCTAAATTCCTCTGGTCAAATTATCTGTAGTATTCGGAGAAAAACCCTATCCAGCCCGAGGAGCACACCCAGAAACAAGTGGCCTCATCTTATCAGCCCTTCCAGCCTTTATGTGTCCAATGGCTAGCGCCATCATCACACTCAACGCTAAGTCTATATGAGCAGTCATTTTAGCCTTGACTCTGATAAAGTGCTTTTCTAATCTGAACTTGCGTAAATTTTTGTTCAAGGGGTGTTTATAGAGGGGTTGAGTGGTTAAGGATTTGTCTTCAGTTCTTGTGAAGCGGTCGTAGTCAGATGTACTTTTTGGGTCTTTCAGGAAAAAATCAGCAACTGATTTTTTTGGCGGGGTAAAAAGTTTTTCACCCCTTCTAAAACCTCTTGATATGCATATAAATTTTGGACAGCGTAAATGCCTCAAATACGATGAATTTTATAGGGCAGGTAGAATAACAACCTCTATGAGCAATCAGCAAAGAAAAGAGATCATTGCCGGGGTTAAAACCGCCGTTGCGAAGATAGGTAGTAGCGTGCTAGCACGTGAAGATGGGTTTCTTGACGAATCTGTTTTCGATGAAGTCGCGCGTCAAGTGGCTACCCTTAAAGATAAGGGGATAAAGACAATTGTTGTATCTTCAGGGGCCATAGCATCTGGAATGAAGAAACTCGGTTTTTTGAGTAAACCACGTGAGATTGATATGAGACAGGCGCTTTCAGCTTGTGGTCAGACAGAACTTATAAGGCATTACGAGAAAGCGTTTGCTTTGTTCGGGCTTTCAGTCGCTCAGATACTACTTACACGCGATGGCTTTTCTGACAGGAAAAGATTTCTTAATGCGAAAAAAACCATAAGGTGTCTACTTAATATGGACGTAATCCCCGTTATAAATGAAAACGACACGGTTTCGTTCGAAGAGATAATGTTTGGTGACAACGATAATTTAGCAGCTCTCGTAGCATCTCTTACCGAAGCGGACTTGCTTGTGTTATTGAGCGATGTCGAGGGATTTTTCGATGAAGACCCGTTAAAAAACAGCAATGCTAAACTTCTTTCCACCATAACTGAGATAGATCAGAGAATAGAATCATTTGCTGGGGATACCTTTGGCAGAACCACTTCTGGAGGAATGAGAACGAAAATTCAAGCCGCAAGGTCCGCGGCCGCTTTTGGAGTTCCTACTATAATCGCTAATGGAAGAAGAAAAGATTCCCTCCCACGTATATTCAATGGTGAGGAGTACGGAACGATAATCCTCCCTGCAAAAGAGAGACTCAGAGGCAAGAAGCACTGGATAGCATATACTCTTGTATCTCATGGAAAACTGATCGTTGATGACGGTGCTATCCTAGCTATAACGGAGAAAGGCAAAAGTCTTCTTCCTTCAGGTATAAAAGAGGTAAGAGGAGAGTTTGGAATAGGAGATCTTGTAAGTTGTCTAGACTCATCTGGAGTTGAGGTGTCTAGAGGGTTGTGTTCCTACAGCTCTTCTGAGATACGAAGAATTTTGGGAAAGAAATCATCGGAAATAGATAAAGTGCTTGGATATAGATACAGTGACGAAATTATTCACCGTGATGAGATGGTGATACTTTCCAGATGATTAGATTAGCAGGTCTACGCAAATTCTGTTTGCTTATAACAATTTTTTTTCTTTTCTTCGGGTGGATTTGGTTTTTCGATGGTTTTACGAAGCAGAGCGTGGTTGTGGATATACCGCAGGGCGCAGGGCTCTTTGAGATTGCGCGCCACTTAGAGCAACACGGAGTTATAAGAAAATCTGAATTTTTTTATTTTCCAGTACTTTTAAGAGCAAACCAAAGAAAGCTAAAATACGGCGAGTATCAATTTTTTCCCGGGACGACTCCCTATTCTGTATACTCAAAGTTGCTTCGGGGTGAGGTGCGCTCAAGAAAAGTAACTTTTCCCGAGGGGATTACTCTTTTACAGATGTCGGAGATTCTTGAGTCTGCGGAAATAACTTCCAGCGGGGACTTCCTCAAATTTGCTCTAGACGCTGAGTATGCCTCAACGGAATTGGGGGTGGATGTTCCGAGTCTTGAAGGGTTCCTTTTTCCTGACACTTATTTTTTTGTGCGCAATTCATCTGCAAAAACAGTGATTAAAAGTATGTTTGCTAGGTTCAAAGAAGTCTACTCAACGCTTGATATCTCAGATACTGAACTTGGGATAAAAGATATTGTGACAATTGCTTCACTGATAGAGAAAGAAACCGCTTATTTTCTGGAAAGGCCTATTGTTTCTTCTGTAATACGCAACAGGCTCAAAAGGGGAATGAGGCTTGAGTTTGACCCGACAGTTATTTACGCTCTCGGAGAGAAGTTCTCTGGGAACCTCAAAAAAAAGGATATGAGGTTTCATTCTCCTTACAATACCTACTTGGTCTTCGGACTTCCCCCAGGTCCGATTGCTGCTCCAGGTTTCGAATCCCTGTACGCAGCGGTTAACCCTGCCGATACCAACTATTTTTACTTTGTCTCAACAGGGGATGGCCATCATGTTTTCTCAAAGACATATCGGGAGCACAAAAAGGCTGTGAAGAAAGTTTTTGCAAAAAACTAAAAGTTTCCGCCGTTGGTAGGCAAGGTCGAACAAAGAGTCTTAACCTTTTTCCCCAGCATCTATTTATAATACAGTTTGGTTGTTTTCCCCGATCCTATATCAATAACAGAAAAAATTGTCTGCTAATGCCATTTCTTTTGCGTTTTTTGAGGCATTTGCGCTGTCCAAAAGGTGTATGCATATCAAGGGTTTTTAGAGGGGTAAACTTTTTACCCCCTAAAATGCCCTAAAATCGGCTAACGTAAGCCAAAACCCACAAATTTCACCCCACACTAAAATCGGTTGATATAACCTCTGTAAAAATTCCCCAAAAATACAAATAATTTGATGATCTCATTTGTTTTTAATTGTCACTATAAAGGTATCTTCATAGGTTGAAATTATAATTTGCTAGCAGAATCTTCTCCTCTCCTATAAGAGTAAGTGAATGTTGTTTTTGGTCATCCTCAAGGAAAAAGCCTCAAAAATCGTTGTAGCGTAACTACCTCAAGTTGATAATAATTTTATCATCTACGAAAGAAATAACCCCGTAGCGGTTCCACAATCATCAAAAGAAATCAGCATCAAGCGTCACTATAGCGCAATGCCTCCTTTCTCGCTAGTCCTTGACTTTGTGAGGGGGGGGGGGGGTAAACTCAAAAGACTGGCTTAAGAATGAGGTTTTTACAATAAGATTTTGCCAGATAAATATCCATTTATAAATGAAACAACTTATTAAGGGGGGTTGTAATATGAAGTTACGTAACTTATTAGTGATGTTGTTACTGCTCACTGGAGCAGTTTTGTTTGTGGCTTGCGAGGGCGAAAGAGGTCCAGCAGGTCCAGCAGGGCCAGTAGGGCCAGCGGGTCCAGCAGGGAAGGACGGAGTAGATGGAAAGGACGGCGCACAAGGGCCAGCGGGGGCAGCAGGTGCGAAAGGCGATGACCTAACCGAAGGCGATCCTAGATGCGACCGCAGTAACGGAATAGATGTACCCGCAGGAATACGACTCATTGATGGTACAGGCGATGCTGATGTTATTTGCGGAAGTCGCCTTGATAACGAGATTAGAGCCGGTGGGGGCGATGATACGGTTTACGGTGGGGATGGAGCTGACAAAATGATAGGTGGCGATGGCGATGATACGCTTTACGGCGAAGATGGCGCTGATGATTTTTTTATTTGGGAACAAAAAGGCGCTAATAAATATATTGGTGGGAATGGGAAAGACATGATCTATTTTTTAAAAGATAATACGAGTGCAACTAGAAGAACAAGCGGCGTTAGTGGGGGTACATATACTATGTGGAGTGATGGTTCTGACTCCCCTGACAGCGATATAACCTTTGATCTTTCTTCAGGAACTTTTGATGGATCTTCTTTTTCTACTAGGACAGGAACCTTTGCCTTTGAAGGGATTGAGGGTGTTTTCGGTGGCGATGGGGATGACACTATCACCGGAGACGACAAAGACAACTTCATCTATGGAGTTCTCGGAGACGACACCCTAAACGGCGAGGGTGGCGATGATATGATTCGCGGGGGCGGGGCTGACATATTGAACGGCGGGGCTGGAGATGATATGCTTTACGCATACACTGGTACGACTACGCTTACCGGCGGGACTGGGGCTGACACTTTTGTTATTGAATATTGGAATAGGCGTTTAGCCCACGTGATTAAAGATTTCAACTTGGATGAAGATATAATCTACCTCAATGATTTCCCGACCTCACAGAGGACGATGACGGCTTCAGGGTCTGATCTAAAAGCTGGTACAATCGCAGTTGCGGTTATTCATAAGGATGGGGCGGCAAGTTCTACCCACGCCGCTGCAATCGCCGCAAAGACAAGTGCCGTTAAGTTTGTAGATAATCCGCAACTTGATCCGGAAACGAGAACTTGGTCTTTTGATGACGATTAACAATCTTGGTGTGGAGTTTTATAAGGCCCTGCAGGTTATCCCCTGCGGGGCTTTTTTTTGTTATACTGACAACAACAAAATCCAAGCAGGATATACGATGAGCCTAACGGAAAGAATTAACCAGTTAATAGAATCGCATGAAAATAGGATAAGGGATTACGAAAGTAGAATTGAGAAAATGGAAAAGGAGATAAGCAAGAACAGAGGTGGCATTGATGAATATCACTCGTTTATTGAATTAGAGAAAGAACAAATAGCCGTGCTTAAGAAGTTTTTGTCGTTCGGTTCTGACTATCTGGAGACCCTTGCCCGTATTGTACGTAGTGGATAGATCCACAACTAAAAAGCTCTCATTCCGATTCCGAATAGATAATTTAACCAAAGGAATTTAGCGGCAGTGACAGTCAATTGATTATTGCGTCTAGAGCTGATAATTGGGCCAGAATCGGCATCACATCCTTCGAAAATCAAGAAATTTGCCCGTCAGATTACTCAAATAGAATCAGTCCGAACTGAAACGGTGGTGAACATGTGTTCATACGCCCTCATTACGCCAAAAGCACTCCTTCCAAAAACTCCTACAGCTTAAATGCCTCTTTTTTGTCGATTTCTTGAGACATTTTCTGCAAGGTTTGCGATGAAGTAGTAGTAGAATGGGCGAAATGATAGAAAGTGATCTGGGAGTAACCTGTTTAAGTTGCTGGGGTCGGTGGTGGCGATTTCTTTCGAGATCGTGTCATAACTACATCCACTATTTACCGTACGTAGCAATTTATTGTTCTAAAGGTCTTTTACAAATTATATTATCATGTACAGTAATTATTAAATTGTTTCAATATTAAAAGACAATAGCTTTTATCGTAAAGTAATATTTTTAGGTGATATCATGAAAAAACAGAATTTAGAATATGGTATTGTACGATCGGTGGAACAATTAGGTCGCATAGCTCGTACCCACCGAAAAGGCCGAAAGATTACGCTTGAGACTGCTTCTGCGCTGGGAAACTTAAGCCCACGTTTTCTATCGGAGTTTGAGCGGGGCAAGGAGACCGCCGAGGTCGGCAAAGTGTTAAAGGCGTTAAAAACTGTAGGACTCGAAATCATAGTTCAACCTCGGGGAACAAATCCATTACGTCATGTCCCAAAAAAGGTGAGTGGAATTAATGGATAATCCTGATGCGTTAAATGTGTGGAACGGACAACGGTTGGTAGGTCGTCTGAAAAGAGATTCCTTTGGACGTATGAGTTTTCTTTATGAACAGAGTTGGATTTCAGAGGATGGATTTGCTATCTCTCAGACTTTGCCTCTTAGGTCTGAGGAATTTGTAGCGCAAGAATGCGTTGCTCACAGATTTTTTGCCAATCTTCTTCCCGAGGGAGGTTTTCGGCAACGGATTGCCCGAGACCTTAAAATATCGGATACCGATTTTAACTTGCTAAGGGCTATAGGAGGTGAATGCGCTGGTGCCTTGTCTATTCTTTCAGAACAACAAAAACCATCAGAAAACTATATGTATAATCCGATAAAAGACAAAAATCTGGTAGATTTTGCCTCTCAACGCAAATATCCATACACTTGGGCGAAAGACAGAAAGCCGAGGATTTCATTGGCGGGCGCTCAAAACAAATTCCCGATTCTCGTTAGGGACGGAATATACCTGCTTCCACGGCAAGAATCTTCTTCAAGCCACATACTCAAGTTTGAGGTTTCAGAGTATCGCAACGTTTCTGTTTATGAAACATTTACCACTTTGCTCGCTCGGGCTATAGGTTTGCCAGTCGTCAATATTGAGTTGCGATTTATCAATAACTTTCACTATACGATTACCGAGCGTTATGACCGAGTTTGGGGCGATGACGGGCAGGTATTGAGAACGCACCAAGAAGACTTTTGTCAGGCTCTTGGATATGGTCATGACAGGAAATACCAAGAAGATGGTGGGCCATCTTTTGCACGGTGCTTCGAAATGTTGCGAGATGTATCAAGTGACCCTGCAATAGATCTTCGGTATTTGTTAATCTGGCAGATTTTCAACGTGCTTGCGGGCAATTCCGATGGTCACGCTAAAAATCTATCTCTTCTTTATAAACCGAAAGGAGAAATCCGGTTAGCTCCTTTTTATGATCTTGTTTGCACCCGAGCGATAGAAAGAATTGATCGCTACCTAGCTATGTCAGCAGGGAATGAAAGAGACCCTGTAGCAATAAAGAAACTCCATTGGGAAGATATGGCTATCCAATGTGATATACGCCCACGATACGTAATTGATCTTGTTGGCAAGATAGCATCTCAACTTCTTGAGAATTTGGTTTTAACTCGGGTTTTGTTTGAAGATCAATTTGGTGAATATCCGGCACTGCAACGTATTGAACGGATTGTAACCAAGCAGTGTAAAAAAGTAACAGAAGACAGACCATAGAAGTTGTAGAAGGAAGTTTACAAAAGATAACAATATCAAACGAACATATTGTAAAATTCGCCTTTGATATAAAAACACCCCATACGACGGCAAGGTTTGAAATAATTTAGAAGCGTAGAATTGGCTATGAAAGAGCACCTTATGGAGCATACATAATTTCTGCCGCTAACCTGAGTTCACTCCGCTACTGGGCCGCTGAAAGTCTTAAAGGCTCTTCCAAAAGCGTCATGACGAGACCTAGCCATCCGTTCTTTTTCTGATTCCATATGAGCTTTATCTTTTCTCTGTATTCGTATTATTTCATCTCGTCCCTTGGATGCTACGAACTGGGTTCCAACAGTTTCTCTAGAAATTTTTTCAAGTATCTGTGGATAGTTTTTTGATCCGATGAATATTGAATGTACGCAAACGCCTATACTTTTTGCGCGTTCCCTCTGTTTTTTAACTTCCGGATCACCAGAAGTAGGGATGCCGTCAGTGATAAAAAGTATATGTTTATTTCTAAGTCCTCTTCCCCGAAATTCCCTAAGCGCTTCGCCAAGAGCATTCTCATAGTTTGTGTTGCCAGAACAGTCCGTTTTCTCTGCCAGATTTTCTATCCATCTGTAGTCTCTTGTGAAAAAGCGAGAATTTTTCGTATGTTTTTTGGGACGATGGTTAAATTCTAAGTATCCGATTCTCATTCTTTTCCTTCTCGCAAGCTCTATCACACCTTTTACCACTGATGAAGACCACTCGCTGTATACTCCCATCATAGAAGTGCTTATGTCTCTAAGTATAGCTATTTCTCCGCCAAGCATTTCTTTCTCTCTGAGATGAGCTCGCGGGAGCATAGGAGAGGTGTTCTCGGACCATATAAACGCCTCAACAGGATCTATATCTTCTAGTTCGTCAAATGAGGACATACGTTTCCATTTTCTTGGAGAACCTCCTGGGTGAGAATCTTTTTTAGCCATGCTTTTCTGGAAATTGCCTTCAAGAACTCTCATAATGCGTTTTATGTTCTCGGCTGTTTCTGAGTTTCCTCGGCCCGGGATGACCGTATCATCATCTTCTCCCGCTTTTGTGGATTTGCTACTCATGTAGGCACGAGCGGATTTGTCTTCTCTTTCGCTATTTCCACTATCTTGTGGATTACCTGTGGGGTCGTTTGGAACATCCTGTCCCTCTGGAGGAACCATCTCGCTCTCGTTGTTGTCTAAGTTCTGTTTTAGATCCCGCAGGGCGTCAAAAAAGGTTTTTTGGGCTTCAGCAAGCGGGTTTTCTGTTTCCTTATCCGCTTCGTTGTCTGGAACCTCACCTTTGGGTTCTTGGGAAAAATCCTCGTCGTATTCCGAATCGGGCATCTGCCCTGGGTCCGGTTTTAACTGCTCATTTGAGTTTTTTTTTTGTCTTCAATGACATCCTTGAGAATGTCATCTATTTGTTCATAGACATTTGGGGGAACCCGAAACGCGGTCATGTATTTAAGAACTTCAAGATCCTCTTTTATAGCTACTTCCCTTTTGTGCAGAAGAGCGTGGGACCGGATAAGTTTGAGGGCTTTTACGAAAAATGTCCTGTCAGAAATAAGGGAATTGGTCTCATTGAGTCCGAAGTCCTCTATCATAACAGTTGCGAAATCTGCAAGGCCATTCTGAACATCTTGCGGAATTTTTAATTTTTCAAGGTTCTTATAACTTTTATCAAAAATTTCCTTGCTTACCCTCTTTGGTATTTTCTCTTCAAATGGTTTTTCTGCGTAAAGCTCAATGACTTTTCTCGCCTCTTCCCATTTTTTTCCGTAAGAGATTCCCAGAGCCTTGACTTGAAGAACAAACCTATCAAGGTTGGCTGGATCAAGGGGTTCGTTGTAGTACTCATCCGCTGTTGGATTGCTAGTCGCTATTGCGGTCAGAAGAGGGATGGGTTCATTGAAGAACTTTCTTTCGTTCAGTATTCGAAGTAGTATGTTAAGCGATTCTCCCGGGGCGCGAGAGATATCGTCAAGAAGACATATTTCAGATGTGAGTATTCCGCCCTTTATTATATCCTGCTTGATTCTTTCTCCGCCTTTTGTTTCTTCCTTTATTATGGTCAGGTCCCCTACCAGTTCTGATAACCGCGTGTCTCTATGAAGTTGATAGAAAAAGAAATTGAGTTGTGCGGCTTTGGAAACAATTTCCGAGAGCATGGTTTTTGCAGTTCCCGGGGGGCCTTCAATATATATATGCTCTCTTGAGATTACCCCGAGAAGAAGAGCTGTTTTTACCTCGTCGTGACCGACGACATGCTTGTCCATCTCTTCCCGGAGAGATTCAAAAGGGTTAGAGGGATTCATCTATGCTTTACGCTCCTAAAAAATAATGAACTTTTATTATCTCACAAAGCAATCTTTTTTTCAATTTGAAAAGCATTTTATCAGAGGCAAGGCTAAAATGACCGTTCGTAGAGATTAGTCATTAGATACATAAAGGCTGGAAAATACGGATAAGATGAGGTCACTTATTTTAGGATTTCATCCTCGGGTTGGGTAGGATTTTTCTCCGCTTAATTCAGGTAAATCAATCAAAATTAAGGGTAGAAGTCGCGAAGAGATTGTTATGTCTAAAAGTTGTTAATTGCATGGGAAGCAGTGCTCATTCCGAAAAACGTTATAGCGCAAATGCCTCATTACCGCTATTGACTTTTTAGGAAATATCAGTTAGTTAGAATGGTTTTTGATAAAATGACAAAAAGAATAGAAGGGCAGGAAGAGAAGATGTGGACATATTACTATTAAGAAAATCATAACTCTGTAATGGACGGAAGTGGAATACCTAGACAGAATGGAAATAAAGAAGTGCTAGAAGGTAGAGGTGGGTGACAAACAGGGACAGACTTAAATCATATTTTGGTTTAGATGATATTCCCTGTAGTCATCTAGGTAAAAATAGACATGTATATTCCTAACACAGCGTTAGAATAGAAGGAGTTTTAAAATTCACCCATCAAGCTATGATGGATTATATGCCCCAACTGCTTGAATTATTTTCAAATCCTCTATATAACAAATTTGACGATATCTTCTATGGACCCAGAAAAGGTTTTTTACGGAATAGACAAAGTCAGGAAGAGAAAATCTAGACGAAGATTTATCTGGATGGCGGTTGTTTTTCTTCTGCTTGGTTTAGGCTTGGTCAAATATGGGATATTGCCCCAAAAATGGTTTTTGGGCAGAGAGGATGTTTCTCAAAACCTGATTATAAGAAATACCGAGTCCAGTTGGATAACCACGAAGAAAGGGTACCTCTTCTTTGTTCGAGGAGAGGTTATGAACGAGAGCGATGTACCTGTGAGTTATATAAAACTCAGAAGTAGATTTCGGGTTTCAGATAGCACCATGTATACGCAGGATTTTTACGCGGGAAACACTCTTTCTATGAGGGAGATAAGAAACGCCGATGCAACAGGACCTTTTGAAAAACTAGGAAGAAAAGAAGGAGACAATATTCTGGGATTTGATGAGTCAAGAACAACAACTAACTTCAATATAAAACCCGGGAATACCGTTTTTTTCAACACTTTCTACCTATCCGTGAAGAAGATACTGGGACTTAAGTATGAAATTCAAATCACGGATTTCGAAGTAATGTCTGACGAATAATGCTATTCCTGTCTATGTAAGTGAAATGTAACTGAAATTGCTTTATTAAATCTGTTAGATAAAATAAAATGTTTTATTATTTTAAAAATATTAGGCGGTCTAACAAATGAAGAATACAAAAATAAAAATTAGCATATGCCAAGATGGTTCACTTTCCGAGGGATCTGTCAGCACGATTGATTTCCAGTTTCCTCTTATTCCCAAGAAACTTCTTAAGCCTATGGGGTTTGAACGAGTGGATGATACAACTTACGTGGGCCTAAATCCTGTTTTCCTGACTCTTCTTGAAAAGGATCAAGAAATAAAAATAGAGTTCAGTGTTGAGGCCTCAGAAGCTAGAAAGAAAATTCTTGCCCTGTTCGAAAAAGCTTTCAAAGAAATGGAAGCGAGAGTAGGTTCTGATTCTGAGGAAAAGACTAAACCTAAACCAAAAACAGCACGGAAAACAACAACTAGCGTAAAAACGAAGAAACCTAGTACGAAAAAAACGGCTACCGCAAAAAAAACTAAGTCAGAGCCAAAAACCAAAAAACCGCGTACTACGCGTACTACAAGAAACTCAACTGCTAAGAAGGCAGGCTAATTGTTATGCCGGATATAGTTATTGAGGAAGCGCTAACTTTTGATGACGTAATACTGTCGCCCGGCTACTCCGAGGTTATTCCAAACGAAGTTGATGTGTCAGCCAGTCTTACCAAGCGCGTGAGACTTAATATTCCCATAATCAGCGCAGCCATGGATACCGTGACAGAGTTCCGGACTTCAATTGCCATGGCGCAGGAAGGTGGCATAGGAGTGATACACAGAAATCTCTCTATACCTGCGCAGGTGGGTGAAGTGGAGAAAGTGAAGAAGTACGAAAGCGGAATGATTGTGAACCCTCTTACTGTGGGTCTGAATACCCGGGTTCGTCAGGCTCTTGACATAATGCTTGAAAATAATATTTCCGGTCTTCCAATTTTAAGATCTGATAAAACTCTTTATGGAATAGTCACCAACAGGGACATAAGATTTGAGAAGAACATGGATCTTGAAATTGACAAAATTATGACTCCCAGAGAAAAACTCGTCACTGTGAAAGAGGGCACCACTATTGCTGAAGCCAAAGATATTCTTCACAAGTTTAAGATAGAAAAACTCCCAGTGGTTGACGACAAGTTCAAGCTTCGCGGTCTGATAACCATGAAGGACATAGAAAAAATAGAGAAGTTTCCGAAATCATCAAAGGACGCGATGGGAAGACTTCTAGTGGGAGCCGCAGTAGGGGTTGATCGGAACAGCATGGATAGGGTAGACGAACTTGTCGCGGTGGGATGCGACGTTATAGTGGTTGACACCGCGCATGGCCATTCAAAAAGAGTGATTGACCAAGTAGCGGCCGTGAGGAAGAAATATGATGTAAACCTTGTTGTCGGAAATATAGCGACTGCAGAAGCTGCAGAGGCTCTCATAAAAACTGGCGCCGACTGCCTTAAGGTAGGAGTTGGTCCTGGATCAATATGTACCACCAGAGTAATCGCCGGCATAGGGATGCCTCAAATAACAGCGATAACTAATGTATGCTCAGTTGCGAAAAAACGGGGGATTCCAGTAATAGCCGACGGCGGGATAAAGTACTCGGGAGATATAACCAAGGCTCTTGCCGCAGGAGCGGATTCGGTAATGATAGGAAATTTGCTTGCCGGGTCGGATGAGGCCCCTGGAGAGGTTGTTCTTTATCAGGGAAGAACTTACAAAGTTTATAGAGGAATGGGTTCTATAGAAGCTATGCGGTTTGGTAGCAGGGATAGGTACGCACAAGACGACGAAATGAGGGAAGAGGCTAAGCTAGTTCCCGAGGGGATAGAGGGCAGGGTTCCTTATAGAGGCAATATAGGGGCTATAATTTATCAGTTAGTTGGAGGACTTCGCGCGGGAATGGGCTATACAGGCTCTTTAACGGTAAAAGACCTTCAACGAAACGCAAAATTTATTAAGATTACCAACGCTGGACTTCAGGAAAGTCATGTTCACGACATCGTGATCACCAAGGAGTCACCCAACTATAGGATCGGATAGAACGCTGCTTTGCCTACAGAGGCAATCTCTAATCCTACTAGGAAACCGGTTTTCGAAATGCGTGAAAAAGTTCTGGTTCTTGATTTCGGGTCACAATACACTCAACTCATAGCGAGGCGGACAAGAGAATTAGGCGTCTATTCCGAGATAAAACCGTTTAATACTTCTATTGACGAAATAAAAAAGGATACACCTTGCGCAATAATACTTTCTGGGGGACCGTCAAGCGTTTGTGAGAAATGTTCTCCCAAGTTTGATCAGCGAATGATGTCTCTTGGAGTTCCTATTCTCGGTATTTGTTACGGGCTTCAGTTGATTGTTTCCCAGCTTGGAGGGGATGTTGAGCATTCGAAAGAGCGGGAGTACGGTCCAGCTGTTCTCAAAATAGACTCAAGTGGCGACCCGCTTTTTCACTCTGTTTCATCCACAACTGGCGTATGGATGTCTCACAGCGATAGAGTACTTAGCATTCCAGATGGGTTTTCTGCGGTGGCGGTAACGGAAAACACTGACTTCGCCGCAGTAAGAAACGACCGCGGAGACATCTACGGGGTTCAGTTCCACCCAGAGGTTGTTCATACAGAGTCAGGCAAACAGATACTGTCCAACTTTCTTTTCCGCATTGCATCGCTTAGTGGAGGATGGACTGCTGGGTCATTCATAGAACATTCGATACAAGAGATCAGGGAAAGAGTAGGAACCGGTAAAATTATCTGTGGGTTGTCTGGAGGAGTTGACTCCTCTGTTGCGGCAGCTCTTATCAATAAAGCTGTGGGCAAAAATCTTTACTGTATTTTTGTTGATACGGGATGCATGAGACTTAATGAGGCCCGTGAGGTCTGTGACGCTTTTTCGGAGTTTAATATGAATTTTATCCACGTTGACGCCGGAGACAGATTCCTTTCCCGCCTCAAGGGAGTTACAGACCCTGAGTCAAAAAGAAAAATAATGGGGGAGGAATTTATAAGAGTATTTGAAGACGAGGCTTTCAAGATATCAGACGTGCGGTTTCTTGCCCAAGGGACCCTTTATCCAGACGTTATAGAAAGCGTAAGCGTTAAGGGACCATCCGCGATGATAAAATCTCACCATAACGTGGGCGGTCTTCCAGAAAGAATGGACCTAGAAATAGTTGAGCCTCTTCGGGAACTTTTTAAGGATGAGGTAAGAAGTGTTGGGGAAAACCTTGGTTTGCCTTCATCTCTTATAGGCCGCCACCCGTTTCCCGGTCCTGGTCTCGCGATTAGGATAATGGGGGAAGTCACACGGCAACGGCTTTCTATACTGAAGCAAGCTGACAGGGTATTTATTGAAGAACTTAAAAGAGCAGGTGCATATGATGAGATATGGCAGGCTTTCTGTGTGTTTATTCCGGTAAAGACAGTAGGCGTGATGGGTGATGAGCGAACCTATGAAAATATCTGCGCCCTTCGGGCGGTGATCAGCACAGATGGAATGACCGCTGACTGGGCGAAAATATCATATGATCTACTAACAAACGTAGCCTCTAGAATAATTAATGAAGTAAAAGGAATAAATCGTGTTGTTTACGATATATCCACCAAACCCCCAAGCACAATAGAGTGGCAATGATTCTTGCTCTCTCTCGTATCTCACCGAGTTGAAAAACTCGGTTTTAGATGTTCGTAAGCGTAGTGATTGTTATATGATCTACACACACCCAATAATCATCGGGCCATGAACGCTACACTGACACCGTGAAGTTTATGTTTATATCTAGCAATGAAAGCGGCAATGTGTTATACCACGGCGCAAGCGTTTTTTATTCTCTTATTCGCGCCAGCGTGAAAACACGTAGTCATGATCTTTCTGGGAGTTATGACAGCCAAAGCAAGATTGTCCTCCATCCTTGACCAAGCGTTCGGTATGGCTGTTGCCCTTGAAGCCTTCAAAGCCCCAGCCACCGGTTTTTGCAAAGCGTTTGCTGTCCTTGACCATAACGCCTACTAGAACACGGTTACCTTCCGTCGAGGCATTATCTTGTGTCTGATACTCCAATAAATCAAATACTAAGACACTACCTTCTTTGAATTTCCCTGTCTGCGTGCCGACCACAGCCTTTCCATTACCATAGATATGATGAATGCCTTTGAACGGATTCTCCAGAGGATGACCGGTATGCAAAACCATAGATTTGATATGTGTCCAACCTCGATAGCCGTCTGGGTATTCAACCAAACTATCAGCACGACTTAGGCAAGGGATGACTATAGCACTTATCAATATTGTCAATTGCAAAAAGCGTTTCATGTATACCTCCTCAATATTAGCGGTCAAGGTTTTAAGAAGGGCAACCCTCCATAGGTAGAATGAAATAGCCCTGTGTTTCTAACTTTGCACTTACCTCCGAACGCACTGCTTCCGAATGGCAATAACGGCATTTCTCTAGTTGCACCTGCTTGGGATTTATCCCAATGCTACGTAACCACTCGCGTGCTACATCAGTGGCTTTTTCATCACAACGAGAATCGTCGCCCGCGGGTAAGAACACATCAAAATGCATTCGGTGGCCGTTATCGGTAAGAACATAGGTGTCATAGACATCGGCATTCATTACTACACAATCCATATAAAGACATTATATTATGAAACCATTATAACCGGCATTTCAACTGTTTGTCAAGGGTGTATTGACACCATAGACATCTACGCTGTTGCAATTCTTGATGCTGATTTCTTTTGATAACAGTAAAACTGTCACGGGTTTATTTCTCTCGTAGATGATAAATTTGTTATTAACTTGATGTAGTTATGCTACGACGATTTTTGGTCGGAATTTTTCCTTGAAGATGACCAAAAACAAAGTTGAATTACTCTTAATAATAGGGGGTAAGATTTTGCTAGTAAATTGCAAGTTCAACCTATGAAGACACTTTTATTGTGCAGTGACATTAAAAACAAGTGAGATCATCAAGTTATTTGTATTTTTTGGGAATTTTTACAGAGGCTATCTCAACCGATTTTAGTATGGGGTGAAATTTGTTGATTTTGGCCAAAACCCAGAACGTTTTTGTCTAGCATCTGCTGATATTTATTTCCGCCGGTTTTTTATTGTGTGAATGATGACCGCCAACACCGAGATGGTTGATTAGGTGCTGATATGCCTCACTGATGCTTTCCCTTCATAGATAATGAATTGCTTAGTAGATTTCCTAGGCAAATGGTAGATTGTTGCTTGGCATATCGTTCCAAGTCTTTCCTTTAAATATACGTCCATTAGCTTTTTTTCTTCGTTTGACTCCATCAGCTCCCCAAGTACCCCATTGTTTGAAAAAGAAAGCGACTCCAGCATTCTCTGCCTGATTTTGGATGTTTTCTACCCATTCAAAAAGCATTGGACGAGCTTTACTGCCAGACTCGCCTCCGACAATAATCCAGTGAATTCCCTCTAGGTTTATAGGTCCAAGATCTTCTAGTAATGGTTCAATAGATAGAAACCGTATGTGTACGTCAACTTGTTGAAGGTAGTCTATACGGGGCAACCCATAATGCTGGTCTTCCACTGACACGCCAAGCCAAACATTTTTTGGACAGGCCCTCTGATGAAAGTAACATGGTAATCTATATGCACGTTTAGTAAGTATTTGATAGGTATGCTGAGGTGTCTGGTGTATAATGCCCATAACTTGGTCAAGAAAATTGTCAGGGATGTCCTCATGAAACAAGTCCGACATGGAGTTTACAAAATAAGTTGTCGGCTTTTTCCTCTTAAGTGGTTGAGAAAGCCGTTCTGGATGCAAGCTAAGAGTAAATCCTTGCTCGTATCCAACTGCTCCCATTGCATGTAATCTGTGGGCCATGGTTTCAGCATAGCAATTTTTGCAACCTAGTGAAACCTTGGCGCAACCAGTTGTCGGATTCCATGTTTGTTCTGTCCATTCAATGTTGGATTGAGTTGCCATATTAGAATTCTCCTATCTTGTGAGATAAGCACTTAAGTATTTTTTAAGGAGACATTTGCGTTGTCTAAAAGGTGTGTGCATATCAAGGAGTTTTAGAAGGGGTAAAAAATCGCTCTCAGGGGGTAGATTGTTGGGCGTTTTCTTTTGGAATGAGAGCTTTTTAGTTGTGGATTTATCCATCACGTACAATACCGGCAAAGATCTCTAGATAGTCAGAGGACCAAACGATAGGAATTTCTTAATCACACTTATTTGCTCTTTCTCTAATTCAATAAACGAATGATACTCATCAATGCCACCTCTATTCTTGTTTATATCTTTTTCCATTTTCTCAATTCTCCCCTCATAGTCCTTTATCCTGCTCTCATGCGATTCTATTAACTGTTGAAGTCTTTGTGCTAGGTTCATGGTATTTTCTCCTTGGATATGTTCTTGCCAGTATATCACACAAAAAAGCCCAACAAGCAGATAACTTGCTGGGCCTTACAATTCTCCGCACCGAGATTCTTTAGTTGTCTGTAAAAGTGAAGGTTTGTGTTTTTGGCTTAAATGTTGACGCTACAAACCTATATCTTGTTGGGTCGTCTTTTATTTTCATTGCTTTATCGTTGTCTGTCATACCGGCAGCGTCATGTATTTCAACATGAGCTGTTCCACCCACTGAAATTTGACCACCCGCAACAGTTATGGCTCTAGCAGTATCCCCTGTCGGAAAATCTCGGAAATAGATTTTGTCTTCTGTTAAATCAAAGTCTTTAATAACATCAAGCCCTTGGTCTTTCCGAATTAGGAAAATGTCTGCTCCATCTCCTCCAGTCAAAACATCATTTCCAGAGAATCCGTAGAGCACATCGGCTCCCGCCCCGCCGTTTAAGGTGTCAACCCCGGCTCCACCAGCGAGCACATCATCTCCCTCCTTACCGTTAATAGTATCGGTTCCGCTATGTCCAAAAATGTAGTTGTCCCCGTCATCTCCGATAAGGTTATCATCCCCAGTACCGCTAAAAATGTTCTCAATACCTTCAAATGTAAACGTTCCAGCTGGGGAAAAAAACCCAGCAGAATCAAAGCTCCCCGTAGAAAGATCAAAGGTTACAGCTCTAGTTACCATTAGGCTCTCAGTGTAATAGTTCCCGAAGGTTGCACCAAATGTTGTGGCCACATTTGGTGCAGTCATAAAATACACAAGATCATCCCCACTCCCACCAATATATTTATTATTGCCTCCGTCACCGTGAAGAAAAAAATGGTCATTGCCACCTTCACCGTAAAGCGTATCATCGCCAGCCTCACCTATCATTTTGTCTCCCCCATCGCCACCGTAAGCAAAATCATCCCCGCCCCCTGTTCTAATGTCGTTAACCCACTTACTCCCACAAATAACCTCGTCGTCATCTGTTCCTTGGATATTATTCGAGCCAGCAGTATCTATTAACGCCTGTATTCCATTGGCAGCATTACGACATCTAGGGTCAGCAAGGATACTATCAGCGCCATCCCGGCCATCAGCGCCCGCCGGGCCGGGATCGCCTTTGTCTCCCTTTGGTCCTGCTGGCCCTTGCGCTCCGTCTTTCCCATCTACTCCGTCTTTCCCGTCTTTTCCCTCACAAGCCGCAAAGACAACTGTTCCGGTGAGTAACAACAACATCACTAATAAATTGCGTAACTTCATATTACAACCTCCCTTATAAGTTGTTCCATTTATAAATGGACATTTATCTGGCAAAACCTTGTTATAAAACCCTCATTCTTAAAGTCAGTCTTTTGAGTTTACCCCCCCCCCCCCCTCATAAAGTCAAGAACTAGCGAGAAAGAAGGCATTTGCGCTGTAGTGATGCTTAATGCTGATTTCTTTTGATGGTTGTGGAACCGCTACGGGTTTATTTCTTTTGTAAATGATGAATTTGTTATTAACTTGAGGTAGTTACGATACAATCATTTTTGGGGCTTTTTCCTTGAGGGTGACTAAAAACAACATTCACTTACTCTTATTAGGAGAGGAAAAGATTCTGCTAGCAAATTATAATTTCACAGTTTAATGGGCGACCTATGAAGACACCTTTATAGTGACATTAAAAACGAGTGAGATCATCAAGTTATTTGTATTTTTTGGGGGGGGGGGGGGGGGGATTTTTACAGAGGTTATCTCAACTGATTTTAGTGTGGAGTGAAATTTGTGGGTTTTAGCCTACATTAGCCGATCTTAGGATTTTTTGGGGATTTTGAGGCACCTTCTAAAACCCATTGATATGCATAGACCTTTTGGCCAGCACAATTGCCTCTTAAATACATTAAGTTTCTTTTTAGTCTATGGACCAGCAAACTGAAGTACATTCACCAAAAAATCCTCTTAAATATTAGGATTTTTTAGGAGCCTCTCTTAACCCACCCTGTTTTAACAGGACGACCCTACAGATTTAAGTGTTCTGATCAACCAAAAGATGGTTGGTGGATTCATCCGCCTCTGGATTCAAGGACTTAAGGTACTGATTGGCTTCCTTGATGACAAACTATTGAAAGATGTCCTCTATGGTTTTTTTCAATTATGATGACTACATATTCTAGAGTGAACTTATACGGCTTTTTTCTTGAATATGGCGAATTCACCAAGATGAGTAACTAGGTTCCATCCTTGGCTTCCAAGTGATTCCAGAGATTTCTCAAGGTTCTTTCTGGAGTTCTCTCTTCGCATGTCCGCTTCTTCCTTATAGACAGCTATGTCATGGTCATGAGGTTTTTTAGCAAGAGTATCAATTGATACCACCTTATATTGCCAGATATTCATTATTCTTCCTCTTCTTGTTCATCCTCTTCTTCTATAATCTCAAGAGGCTGAGATTTATTGCTTACGTCGGGCAAGGATTCTATATGTTTTTTGTACTCTTCCCTAGAGATTTCTCCTTCCTTCACGTATCTCTGATAAACTCGTACATCAAAAAAATTTTCTTTATTAGACATTATTTTTAGTCCTCCATGATAAAAATGCTTAAGAACTTGATTTTTGGCTACTCCGGTTCTTACGTGTAGATATATAATATGGTTGGAGCAAAAAAACTATCGTTTCGCAGTATAGCACTGAGCTAGACTTTAGGCAAAGACAGTTTCTAGTAGCAGAAAGTCTACTAGAATCAGAGAAATTTGAATGTTTTTCATTTGCGATTTTGCAGAAACCATTTCCATGTTCGAATAAGTCCTTCCCGAAGAGATATCTCGGGAATCCATTCAAGTTTTTGCATAACTAGCGAAGAATCAAGACTTATCTTTTTTACTTCTCCCTGACGTTGCTGTTCACGTTTTACTACAAATTCTAACGCAGTCTCCTCTTGCAGAATCTGCACTATGTCGTTTACCGAACTTTCAACTGATGTTCCTATGTTAAAGATCCCTTGCTCTTTTAGTTTAACTGCCAAAAGGTTTGCCCGGGATACATCCGAAACATGCACATAGTCTCTTGTTTGTTCTCCATCTCCAAATATTATACAGGGCTTTTCCTTTAGTATGTTTTTGCAGAAAATTCCTATTACTCCAGCTTCTCCTTCCGGATTTTGTCTTTCGCCATATACGTTTGCGTATCTAAATATCACATAATCAAACCCGAAACTTTCAGAGTGGTATCTTACGTAATTTTCCGTTGAGAGTTTGGCGATGCCATATGGGGAGAGAGGATAAGTTCTAGTTGTTTCCGTCGCGGGAAGAGTTTCTGGTTCTCCATACAGCGCACCTCCCGTGGAAGCGAAGATAAATCTTGAAATTTTGTACTCCGAACAAAGTCTTAGAACATTAATTGATCCAATTATGTTTATCTCAGCATCGGTGTATGGATCTTCCACAGAATTTCTTACGTTTATCTGCGCAGCGTGGTGATTTACCACTTCGGGACGAAATCTTTGGAACACTTTATTAAGTCCGACAGAATCTCTTATATCACATTCCACAAATTCGGCTTCCTTGGGAATGTTCTTTTCAGATCCTGTGGAAAGATTGTCTACTATAAGAACTCGGTATCCTTCGGAAATATAGGCATCGCATACCCAAGAACCTATGAATCCGGCACCACCAGTGACAAGTATTTTCACCGTATACTTCCTCTCTTGAGGTGAAATAACAGTTGTGAATAAGATTTTTCAAAAAGCAGCCTCAACTGCTTTTTAGATACGTAGAATTTTGCTGATTTCAATACTATTTACCGCACTTTGGGACGGTAATTTACCTGAATAATAATTAATTCTCGAAAACTACAGCCTACTCTAAATTTTTCTATAAACAGAAACCACAACGTATTTGTCAATTCCACGGTTTTTTAGGTTATACTCTGAAGTTCATAAATTTTCTACGGAGACTCACATGCTTTTCGCAATTGATATAGGTAATACCAGCATCATGGTTGGAGTATTCTCTGGAGAAAACATTGTGTGCAGTTTTAGATTAGAAACAGATAGGAGCAAAAGCCCCGATGAATACGGGATCATTCTTTTCAGCAAAATGGACGAAAAAGATATATCTGTTTCTGACCTGAGCGGAGCGATAATGTCCTGTGTGGTTACCGATATGCAGAGAGGGTTTGTACATTCTGTGAAAAAATATTTGGGGCAAGACCCTATGGTTGTGAGTTCGGAGACAAGAACGGGGATGCAGATACTTGTTGATAGTCCAGAAGAATTAGGTGCTGATAGAATCGCAAATGCTGTCGGAGCTTATCACATGTTTGGCGGAAGCGTCATCGTAGTTGATACTGGAACGGCAACCACCTTTGACTGCGTTTCTGAAAAAGGAGAATATTTGGGCGGAGCCATAGTTCCGGGTATTGAGCTTTCATCAATGGCTCTTTATCACGGAACATCTAAGATTCCCAAAATTGAGCCTGAAAAACCTAGCCGTGTAATCGGTAAAACTACTGTTCAATGCGTTCAATCAGGGCTTTTTTACGGTCACGCTTGCATGATTGACGGTCTTTGCGCAAAACTTAAACAGGAGATGAACTCATCCCCTCAAATGATAATTACGGGTGGTTTCGCAGAGAGTATCTTCAAGGAATGCGAATGCGCAGACCAGGTTGAAGAGCACCTTTCCCTGCATGGCCTTAGAGTGATTTATGAACTCAACTCGCAGATACTCTGTTAGAAAAATCATTTCGAAAACAACTTGCTTTGTTCTTTCTCTTGACACAAAGAATGGCTCTCGTCACTGGGTTTTCGCAAACGCGCAGTGGCTGGAAAAAAGACAGACCGCTGTAGGTATTGAGTTTGGAGAAAGTGAGATTTGTTGCGCACGGAGACTTATTTCAACTGTCCCAACGGCCGATTTTTATGCTTCGGGAATATATACTCTTTTTTACCAAGTGGAAAACAAACTTCGTTTTACGCTTCCCAAAGCGCCATTTCTTCGGGGAAGTTACGTCTTGTTGTGTCCTAGTTGGGGGCGTCGCAGCACAAGAAAAATGTGGCTATTGATTCCTACGCAAGGCAAGGATAAATACTGGACTGACTAACCTAAAATTGATCGTTTGCGTTCAAAAAATTTCTTCTTTGTTTTCAAGAAAAGTCTCTTTCCACAGAATGTATCCCTTTCTACTCATATGAAGTCCGTCTTCTAGAAAAAATTCTTTGCGGATTTCTCTTGTTTTGTTCAGCATGCGGTTGTACACGTCAAGGTAGAATGTATTGGACTCTTTTGAGAGAAACTGCATTACAAACTCGTTTGATTTTGTGATTCTGTTAAGAAGATGAGACCTTGTCGGACTCGGTTTTATGGAAACAAATGTGATTTTTGTTTTGGGAAACAACTCTCTAAAACGACGATAAAAAGCCGCGAAGAAATTCAGCACTTGAGTGGGAAGGCACCCATCTGCAATGTCATTGTCACCTGCGTAGAAGACTAGAGATTTTAAGTTGATGGGTTTTACTAACTGGTCAAAATAATAGAGACAGTGAGTGATCTTCGCACCCCCAAAACCTAGGTTTAGGGTGGTTTGATCAGGAAAATCTCTGGTAAGCGTTTTCCAAAGCCGAAAACTTGAACTTCCGTAGAAAACCGTTGCAGGTCCTTTTCCCCGTACTATACGTCTCTGGAGAATTTTTATGTCCCTCTCAAACAAGTTTTTGTCAATTATAAGAAGGGCTTTGTCAACTTGTTCAAAGTTTTGGATACTGATTCTTGTAGGCTCCACTATTTTTGCTCTTTCGACTACTTCTTTATACATCTTTTGACAAAACTATCCACCAAATTCCTGTAGCTTGAGAAGCTCCCAAGTAATATACAAAATTGCTATAACCCCATATGTTATTATGCCCTGAAAACAATACGGCTTGCGGTTGCTCAGTCAAAATGGGAGATCAAAAACAGAGTCAATATGTTATGAGTTTTCTTGCTGGCGCTATTTAGTGACGAATGTCGGTTATTCGGTAAAAAAAGCATTGTCATGAGTATTCTGTGGTTTTGCAGAAACAGTTTATGGTATTCTGTTTGCCATTCTTTACTTGAGGAGCGTGTTAAATTGATAAAACATATAGTAATGTGGAAATTCAAGGACTCATACCAAAATATGAACAAACAGGAAATCATAGCCAGAGTTCGAAGTGAACTTGAGGGACTCAAAGAGTCAATTGCTGAGATAAGGGCAATGGAAGTTGGCGAGAATTTCAATAACCTTGAAGTAGCGTTTGATGTTTCTCTTTACTCTGAGTTTGAATCTAAAGAATCTCTCAGAGCCTACCAAGAACATCCCGAGCATATTAAAGTGGCGCAGTTTATCAGAGATGTAAGAACCGCCACAGTTGTCGTGGATTATGAAGTTTAAGTTTTTCTGTTCTGTATTTACATACGCCTATTAAACTGAACTTCAGATCTGACAGCCAAGACTACGCCCCCGAACGACCGACACCCTTATACACAGTTCTGGAGGCTCTCTCAAAAAATGATGTTAATGTCCTTCGTTGGCTAGTTGACCACCTACGCAGAAGACAGTTCAAGTCCTCTCCTCGGCACCAAATTCAAAGGCTATCACAGACTATCAAGAACAACAAAAGACACTGTTTTTACAGTGCCTTTTTTGTGTCTGGATTTTCATTCCGTTGTCTCCTGTTGTCTCTGATAGTCGTAAAAATGGAGCGCGCGTGGAGCGCGTTTTGGCTTTTTCTTGCACAAAGTACACGCGCTCAGTATCCATCGTTCGATTGCAATCACGCTTCGTTAACTGATGAAAGATACGCACATAACCGCCTCTGCAAAGACTGTCTAACGAACAACGTTGACGTACTTTCGTTTCGCTCTACGAACTGCTGAATCTTACCCGTTATCTGGTCAAGTTTGTTCAATTTTGATGCGGCTTCCAATGCGCGGTCGTAAGCCACCACCACGTCGACGCTAGTCACCTGATAACCCCACCCCTAGACTAGCCAGCGGAGTGCTGCCATGGCGGAGCCCAGAGCAAATTCTGGTTCCTTGTCGACGTAATCCCTTGCAGCTCTCGTGAGCGTTTTCAGATCACAATGACTCCTGTTGGCCAACTCCGACGCCAGATCATAAGGTTCAAGTTCCTTAGCCGTCGCGAACCACTTACCCTCCTCGCCCGGAGCACCGGTGGCGATGGATGGCAAGATGATTCGTGGCGCCGCCAAACAGACTGAGGGTGGAAGTCGGATGATGGTAGCTGCCCTTGAACATGACACCGGTGTAGTTCTCGGCCAAGTAGCAATCAAAAAAAAAGCAATGAGATACTAGCGGTACGCAACCTAGCCGGCAAACTCGACATTGCTGGTCGTACCGTCACTCTAGATGCGATGCATGCCCAGCAGAATACGGCGCGCTACCCGCTCGAAAATGGAGCCAGCTATGTGATTGCTGCCATCAAAAACAACCAAGAAGCCATCCTCAACGATATAAAGGAATTGGACTTTGATGCCGTGCCCGGATGAACAACCCAAGATGACGAACATGGAAGGAGTGAACAGCGGAACTGCTCGGTAGTAGACCTCTACGGTTCCGAGTACAATGGACGTGTAGGCATGCGCGGTCGACACCAAGCCATACGCATAATCCGCAAGCGCACTGATAAGAAGACAGGCAAAACTAGTTGTGATATTGTCTATGCTCTGACCTCACTTGGCCCGGAACAGGCCGGAGCCAAAGAGTTACTTGCCCTAGTTCGCAACCACTGACACATTGAGAACCGTCTGCATTATGTGCGTGACTTTACCTATGACGAAGACCGTTGTCGGGTATGAAAAGGACACCTGCCAGAAAATCTTTCCTGTCTGAGCAACGTCGCCATCGCCATAGTACGTTGTCAAGGTAGGGTCCGTTATATGCCTGAAGCTAACCGACACTTTGCCGCTCGACCTCAGGAAGCTATTGACCTCATTATGAAGCCGTTGAACTGAACAGCCACCACTCTATTCACAACCCCGCCAGATGTCCTGTGCAATTGCCAGGTCTGATACTCTGCGCCTACTGAATGAACGCAGGCTGTTGTACACCGTAAGGTGAAGCCGACTGTCCCGCTGTTTCTTGCCAAAACTCTCTATCCCAAGTCCAAATCACAATCCAAACACTCCAAAACCTCTACCAACCGACAAATCCAAAGTTCCGCTACGAAAACTGAATGGTCCTAGGTGGGTAGAGCAGGCAGAAGAAAAACACCAGCATGTTTTTGTATCTGGTTTTGGCCAATCTGCTTCGCCAAGCAACATTAAGACCTCAACCCCGTAGGTCCGCAGAGACCATGTCGGATAAATATTCCCAGCATCTACCAAAGTATGCTTGGGTTTCTATCCATCCCTCCTGCTACTTGTCAATTCATGCTGTTATCCCTAACAGACCCTGGGGCTTTGACAAGAACTGTCAACTAAGGACCTTGGAGATGACGTGCTATTCACAGGCCATAGTTTAAAATCTAGCCATTACATCGCCTTTTACGGGATAATTTAGCATTTTTATAAACCTGTGCTATTCTACATTCATGTGGTTTATATTCACACCTTACTATCGCCTTAGAGCAGTGATATGGAATCAAAAATAAACCTTCTACTCCAGGATTGGCCGCCACATGTCGTTGGCACCCAGCGCTGGCTTAATAGCAAAGGCATCGACTACCGGCTGGCCGACAAATATGTTCGATCCGGCTGGCTGAATCGGCTCGGCCATGGCGCCTATGCCCGGGCAGGCTCGACTGTTGACTGGCCCGGTGCCGTTCACGCACTCCAAAGGCAACTGGGGTTGGACGTGCACCCTGGCGCTGTCACGGCCTTCGATCTCCGCGGCTACGCCCACTATCTGGCATTTGGTGGCCGCGAGGTCGTATTGTTTGCGAAGGCAAAAACGAAACTGCCCTCCTGGTTCAGCAAGCACCAGTGGTCAGAGTCAGTGAGGTTGGTAATCAGCGGCATCTTCGCTGATGACGAGAATGCCGTCTCGGCCGTCAAGGTCGAGGACGTTGAACTCGCAGTCGCAACCCTTGAGCGAGCGGCTTTCGAGATGATGTACCTCGTCCCGAAGCAACAATCGTTCGAAGAGGCTTTGCAAGTCATGGAGTCATTGACGTCTCTTCGGCCGCATGTCGTGCAGCGATTACTGGAAACCTGTCGCTCAGTAAAGACCAAACGCCTGTTCATGTACACCGCCGAACGATTGAATCAACCATGGCTTGATGACCTGAATCTATCGCGTGTTGATTTCGGAACCGGGAAACGAACGATCCATTCCGGTGGCCACCTTGATAAAAAATACAATCTGATCGTGGCAGACACGAGTCACCAATAAGGGACTATCATGCCAGTCAACGAACGCTATCAAGCCCAGGTGGATTTATTAATTCGCTGTTTACCCGCAGTGGCTAAAGTCCGTACATTTGCATTGAAGGGTGGAACCGCCATCAACTTGTTTCACTACGACATGCCGCGGCTCTCAGTCGACATTGACCTGACATTCTTGCCGATCACCGATCGTGACACTGCTATGACGAAGATCACTGAAGGGCTTACAACGATCGGAGAGGAGGTCCAACGCACTATTCCTCAGGTACAAATTCGATCCATCGGAACCGATGCACCCAAGCTGCAGGTCGCCACACCCCAGGCACGCATCAAGGTGGAACCAAGCCCGATTTCCCGGGGCACTCTTTTCCTGCCGGTCAAGCGTGACTTGTGTCAGGCGGCACAGGACGAGTACGAACTGTTCGTACGCGTTCAACGCCTAGCCACCGGAGATCTTTACGGGAGTAAGTTATGTGCTGCTCTTGACCGGCAGCATCCCCGTGATCTATTTGACATCAAGCATCTTCTCAACGCCGGGGAAATCTCCGATAACATCCGACAGGCATTCGTTGTCTACCTTGTTGGACATCGCCGCCCCATGGCAGAGCTGTTATCCCCGAAGCGGATACCCATCGAACAACTCTATACTCACCACTTTGCAGGCATGACCGCTCACGAAATCGGACTGGACGAACTCGAAGCCACACGGGAACAATTGTTTGCGTGGGTGCTCTCAGCACTTTCAGAAAACGAACGCAAGTTCCTACTGTCAATCAAGCAAGGTGAGCCAGATTGGAGCTTGATGCCCTTCGACCATATTCAGCAACTACCTGCTATCCAGTGGAAACTACGCAACGTGCGTCGGATGAGTGCGAACGCGCACGAGACAGCGCTGAATCGTCTGCGCGATGTGCTGGATCTCTAATTCAGTGTGGAGCGTGGGTGGAGCGTAAAATTCTCTTGCAATTATAACTTATTGTTTTATCTCTTTTTTTATGTATTTTCGTGGAGGTTCAAGTCTTCCAAGTATCGCTACTACTGGTGTGACTCCATCTCTGCGGAGATTAATCTATTACGCAACCTGATTGCTATACCCCCATATGGGCGGCCGCACATCCCTCGGTTAGATCATCGTCTTTCACACCTGCATCCCCTTTGTCTCCCTTATCGCCCTTTACCCCTGCCGGTCCTCGCGCTCAGTCCTTTCCTGCTGGCCCCGCCGGCCCTCCTTCTCCTTCACAAGCTACAAAGAAAACTGCTTCAGTGAGTAAAACCACCATTACTAAAAACTACGTTACTTCATAATAAAACCCTCTTATGAGTTGTTCCATTTATAAATGGACATTTACCTGGCAAAACTTTGTTATAAAACCCTCATTCTTAAGTTGATGTTTTGAGTTTGCCCCCCCCCCCCTCGCATAAGTCAAGAGCAAATACCTCAAAGCATGCCTTTATTTGTAAACAAGGTTATAATTTCCTAAACTATTACATGTAGCATTTTTCAAAGGACTTCAATTTATGAGTTTTTCTCAAAAAAAAGAAAAAGTGCCAACAGTGTCTGTTATAACAAGAGACCCTTTTCCAAACTCTAAAAAAGTATATGTTTCGGGGGAAACCGAAGATGTAAAAGTTGCTATGAGAGAAGTCCAAACAGGAGATGTTCTCCCAGAAGGTTCCGGCGAGGATAAATTCAAGATACCCCTTTATGATACAAGCGGTCCCTATACAGACCCCGAGATTGATATTGATGTTCATAGAGGTCTGCCGCCGCTACGCGAAAAATGGATAAAAAGTCGCAAAGACACCGAAGAACTTCTTGATTTTTCCTCCAAATTTGCGAGAAAAAGGTTTAAGAATACAAATGGCATAACATTTGGAAATATAAAGAAACCTCGCCGCGCCATTGCGGGTCGGAACGTAACTCAGATGCACTACGCAAAGAAAGGGATCATCACTCCAGAAATGGAATATATAGCCATAAGAGAAAATCAAAGAATTGATGAACTTGATGATTCCTACAGGGGTCTTGCTGCCTATCACCGAGGAATTGATTTTGGCGCTTGCATCCAGACCGGATCAATCACTCCAGAATTTATCAGAAAGGAAGTGGCTTCTGGACGGGCGATAATACCAAACAATATAAACCATCCTGAAACTGAACCCATGATAATAGGGCGGAATTTTCTTGTGAAGATAAACGCCAATATTGGAAACTCCGCTGTAACTTCAAGCATTGAGGAAGAAGTGGAAAAGGCTGTATGGGCGTGTAGATGGGGGGCTGACACAATAATGGACCTCTCCACGGGTGATAATATCCATGAAACGAGGGAATGGATAATAAGAAATTCTCCTGTTCCTGTGGGCACAGTTCCCTTATACCAAGCTCTTGAGAAGGTTTATGGAAAGCCCGAAGAACTCACGTGGGAGATATATAGAGATACGCTCGTGGAGCAGGCGGAGCAAGGCGTTGACTACTTTACCATACATGCGGGGGTTCTTCTTCGATACATTCCACTTACTGCGGATAGGATTACGGGAATAGTGTCAAGAGGCGGTTCAATAATGGCCAAGTGGTGTCTAGCTCACCACAGAGAGAATTTCCTGTATACGAATTTTGAGCAAATCTGTGAAATAATGAAAAGTTACGATATTGCGTTCTCCTTAGGAGACGGGCTCCGGCCGGGTTCAATAGCCGATGCAAACGACGCAGCCCAGTTTGCGGAACTCCAAACCCTCGGAGAGTTAACCAAGCTTGCGTGGCGTCATGACGTTCAGGTGATGGTAGAAGGTCCGGGACATATTCCTATGCAGATAATACGGGAAAATGTTATCAAACAACTTGATATGTGTGGAGAGGCTCCTTTTTATACTCTAGGGCCTCTCACAACGGATATAGCGCCGGGCTATGACCATATAACTTCCGCTATAGGGGCGGCTATGATAGGATGGTACGGAACCGCGATGCTATGTTATGTGACCCCAAAAGAACATCTGGGTCTTCCTAATAAAAAGGATGTTAAGGACGGAGTCATAGCCTATAAGATCGCAGCGCATGCGGCGGACCTTGCAAAAGGTCATCCCTCTGCGCAGTTTCGAGACAATGTTCTTAGCAAGGCTCGGTTTGAATTCCGATGGAATGACCAGTTCAATCTCTCTCTAGATCCTGATACAGCGCGCGAGTTTCACGACGAAACCCTTCCCGCCGAAGGGGCGAAAGTCGCGCATTTCTGTTCTATGTGTGGTCCAAAATTCTGCTCAATGAAAATAACGCAGGACATAAGGGACTATGCAAAGCAGCAGGGGCTTTCAAATATGGATGCTGTCCAGCAGGGACTTGATTCCAAGGCCAAGGAATTTGTTGAAAGGGGAAAAGAGATATATGTAGAGCAGCAGGAGTAATTTCTTGCGCCCATTAAATTATCTTTTGAAGGACGTGCCCCTGAGATAACCGGCAGGTCTGTGTTTTATCCAGAGAATCCGCTTACTGTATGGTAGAGTTGCGATTCTTTCCCTCGGGTGTGTTATTGAGTATCGTAGTTGCGATTTTTTACAGAGTTTTAGAGGTTAAACCGTGCCCAAACGAACTGATATAGAAACAGTGTTGGTTATAGGGTCTGGCCCAATAGTAATAGGGCAGGCGTGTGAATTTGATTACTCAGGTACCCAAGCGTGTAAAGTGCTAAAAGAAGAGGGTTATAGGGTAGTGCTTGCTAACAGCAATCCGGCCACTATAATGACCGACCCTGACTTTGCTGACAGAACTTACGTTGAACCTCTAGTACTCGAAAAACTACAAAAAATCATAGAAAGAGAAAAACCTGATGCTCTTTTACCCACCATAGGAGGACAAACTGCGCTTAATCTCGCTGTTGAACTTGCCCAGTCAGGTACTTTGAAGCGTTATGGGGTAGAACTTATAGGAGCGAAAATTCCCGCGATCCAGAAAGCGGAAAACAGAGAACTTTTCAAAAAAGCCATGAAGGACATAGGTCTTGAGGTACCAAAAAGTGGCATCGCTCATAACCTAGATGATGCATGGGGAGTGGTTAATTCAATAGGGTTCCCGGTGATAATTCGTCCTTCTTTCACGCTTGGTGGAACTGGTGGAAGCGTTGCGTACAACAGGGAAGAGTTTGAGGAATTTGCGAAAGCCGGGCTTGAAAGTTCCCCTTCAAGCGAAATTCTCATAGAGGAATCAATACTCGGTTGGAAGGAGTATGAGTACGAAGTAATGCGAGACCACATGGACAATGTGGTAATAATCTGCTCAATTGAGAATTTTGACGCTATGGGAATTCATACTGGAGACAGCATAACGGTTGCCCCGGCGCAGACCCTTACAGACAAAGAATATCAAATGATGCGTGATGCGTCGGTGAACATCATGAGGGAGATCGGAGTTGAAACTGGGGGATCTAACATACAGTTTGCGATTAACCCACAGAACGGACAGATGATGGTGATAGAGATGAATCCTAGAGTTTCCCGAAGCTCTGCTCTCGCTTCAAAGGCTACGGGTTTTCCTATAGCTAAAATCGCCGCAAAACTTGCAATAGGTTATTCGCTTGATGAAATACCGAATGATATAACGAAATACACCCCTGCATCTTTTGAACCAACAATAGATTATGTGGTGGTAAAGATTCCAAGATTTGCGTTTGAGAAATTTCCCAAAACAAATCCTACTCTCACCACCCAGATGAAGTCCGTGGGAGAGGTCATGTCCATAGGAAGAACATTCAAGGAATCTCTGCACAAAGCCATGAGATCACTGGAGATAAATTCCTTTGGATTTGAAAGTATATCGGATGACCCTGAAAAAGTGAAGGAAGAACTGCGGGTTCCTTCGCCAAGTAGGCTCTGGTACATAGCAGATGCCTTTCGCCTAGGAATGAACATAGAAGAAATCTATTCGATCTCTCATGTTGATCCGTGGTTTCTTCACAATATAAAGCAGATTATTGATTTTGAGTCTGAGTTCGTTAGAAATGGACTCAGGCGAAGCGCTATTGTTGAGGCTAAGCAACTCGGTTTTTCCGATAGGCGCATCGCTTCAATTCTTTCAAAACAAGAAGATGATATAAGAAGTTTCCGAATATCCGAGGGAATTGAGACATCCTTTAAGATGGTGGATACATGCGCCGCTGAATTTGAGGCGTACACTCCTTATTTGTATTCAACTTTTGAGAAATCAAGTGAAGCGCCTGCAACGCAGAAAAATAAAGTGGTGATACTTGGAGGTGGACCTAACCGTATAGGTCAAGGAATAGAGTTTGACTATTGTTGCGTTCATGCGTCATTTGCGCTTCGCGAGGAAGGGTACGAGGCCATAATGGTCAACTGTAATCCCGAAACCGTGAGCACTGACTATGATACCTCTGACAGGCTCTACTTCGAACCTCTGACCCTTGAAGACACTCTAGCTATAGTAAAAAGAGAGGACCCCAAGGGAGTGATAGTTAACTTGGGGGGACAGACTCCGCTTCGCCTTGCGCTCGCGCTTGAACGCAACGGGGTGAAAATAATGGGGACTTCCCCCGAGAGCATAGATCTTGCCGAGGACAGGGACAGATTCAGAAAACTAGTTTCTAACCTTGGACTTTCGCAGCCAGAAAGCGGTATAGCGAAAAGTGAGGACCAAGCTTTGGCTATCGCCGCCGAAATAGGTTATCCAGTTATGGTCCGTCCTTCCTATGTTCTCGGTGGTCGCGCCATGGAAACCGTTTATGACGAGCGTTCGCTTCGAACCTATATGAAAGAAGCGGCAAGCGTTTCTCCTGATCATCCGATACTGGTGGATAAATTTCTCAAGGATGCAAAGGAAGTGGATGTGGATGCTGTCTGCGATGGCAGGATAGTTGTTGTCGGTGGAGTGCTTGAGCATATAGAGGAAGCTGGAATTCACTCAGGCGACAGCGCCGCTATACTGCCTCCGTTCTCAATTGAAGGCAAAATTCTTGAAGAAATAAAATCCCAAACTCAAAAACTCGCGCTTGCTCTTAATGTAATAGGTCTTGTGAACATTCAGTTTGCCGTTAAAGATGACAAGGTCTACATAATAGAAGTCAACCCTAGGGCAAGCCGCACGGTTCCTTTCGTTAGCAAAGCCATAGGGGTTCAGTTAGCAAAGATAGCGACCAAGGTTATGGTAGGGAGATCACTTGAAGAACTTGGATACACAAAAGAAATCACCCCAGAGCATTACTGTGTGAAGGAATCGGTTTTTCCGTTTGTCAAGTTTCCAGAAGTTGACACTATACTTGGCCCAGAGATGAAATCTACCGGCGAAGTTATGGGAATTGCTCCTAACCTTGACCAAGCGTTTGCCAAATCGCAAATTGCGGCTGGAAACGCTCTCCCTTCAGGCGGAACAGCACTAATAAGCGTAAAGGATGAAGACAAGTCATCCAAGGTGCTTGAAATAGCGAAAACTCTTGGTGATATAGGATTTGATATAATTGCCACAGCCGGAACATGTGCGTTTCTTAAGCAAAATGGTGTAGTTGCAGGCGAGGTCAAAAAAGTACGGCAGGGAAGACCTCACATAGTTGATCACTTGAAAAACGGAGACATAAATTTGGTGATAAACACTACTTTTGGGAAAAAAGAGATTGCGCAGTCATATTCGATAAGAAGAACGGCGCTTATAAGAAACGTTCCTTACTTCACCACTATTGCGGGCGCGGTGGCTGGGGTAAGAGCAATTAGAGCGCTTGCTAAGAACGGTCTTGAGGTGAAGGCCCTGCAGAACTACTACTAAACGGTTGTAATTGCTCGCAGGTTTTCTGATCAATTTTTGTTTCCAAATTTGGTATATTTACAAAGCGATTTAATCGAGAGATTTGCGTACTTACGCGCATTGTACGCGGATATACGAACGCTCGGGAAAACCACTAAGGGCGATTTTGTTTCTCAATGAAGAAAAATCAGAGCGTATTTATTATCTCTTTTTCGGTAGTTCTGTTTGATCAGTTCACCAAGTGGGTTGTGAAGGCCAATGTGCCTCTTTTTTCAAGAACAGAGGTATTCCCCGGGTTTGACATAACGCATCTGAGAAACCCGGGTATAGCCTTTGGTATGTTAAGAGATATGCCTTCAGATATCATGTTTTATTTTTATGTTTTTATTCTTATTACTGTTACGATTGTAATTGCTTTTCTTCTTCAGAAAATGGACGAAAAGCACACGGTGCCTAAATACGCATTGGCTTGTATATTCGGAGGAGCAATCGGAAACTCTATAGATAGATTCCTTTATGGATATGTGACGGACTTTATCGCAGTTTACTGGCCGAAGAATCCTGAGATGCTTTGGCCTCCCTTTAATGTGGCGGACTCGGCTATCACAGTGGGGGCGGTCTCAATGATCATTGTTATTTGTATAGGAAGATATGGGGAGAAAGGCAAATGTTCACCGGAATAATAGAGGATGTTGGCACGGTAAAGATAATTGATAAGAAAGAAAAAGAAGTTGTCCTTAGCATATCAGTGCGCAAGATAGACTCGGGAGAAATCGCAATTGGGGAAAGCATAGCGGTAAACGGCGTGTGTCTTACAGTAGTTTCCGTTGATAAGTGGGGTTTTTCTGTGGAAGTGTCCCAGGAAACTCTTTCAAGAACTGGTCTTCTCAATATTTGTACCGGAAGCGGCGTAAATCTTGAGAGGTCACTTCGGATGGGGGATAGAATGGGAGGGCATATAGTTACCGGTCATGTGGATGGAGTTGGTGTGGTGGAATCAATTTTCCCATCCGGAGAATCTATTGTTTTCTGGTTTTCTATTCCAAAATCTCTGTCCAGATACGTGGTCGAAAAAGGGTCAATTGCGGTTGATGGCGTGAGCCTTACCGTTAATTCGGTCAAAGCAGAGGAGTTTTCAGTAAATATAATTCCATATACGCAAAAAGAAACTATCTTTTCTGAACTTGTTCTGGGGTCTCAAGTGAACCTTGAGTGTGACATTATTGGCAAATATGTGGAAAAAATGCTTGCTGGGAAAGACAATACCTGATGGAGATTATAACGGACTTATTGTGAACAGGCATATTTTTCTTACAGGGTTTATGGGTGCGGGCAAGACTAGTGTTGGTATAGTACTTTCTGAAAAGTTACAGATGGATTTCCGTGACCTTGACTCCGAGGTGGAAAAGGCCGAGGGATGTTCGATAAGGGATATTTTCGAAAAAGACGGAGAGAATTTCTTTAGACTCAGGGAAACAGAAGCGCTGGAGTTTCTTTGCGCAAAGTCTTCTCCAACTGTCGTATCCACTGGAGGAGGAGCAGTTTTGAGCGCTCACAACCGCGAAATGATGAACGCTTCAGGAGAGGTTTTTTACTTAAAAGCGGAAATCCCCACTTTATGGAAAAGAGTCAAAGGCAAAAAACATAGGCCGCTTCTTGATGCTCCCGACGCTTATCTAAGGCTCAAGGAGCTTTTTGAGCAGAGAGAAAACATTTACGACAAGGCGCCGCATGTTGTTTTTACCGATAATATAAGTATTTTTGAGGTTGCCGAAAGAATAATCAATACTCTTGAGTGAATTTGGAGGCTTTGATCATGAAAGAATTATTTGTGAAGAAATCAGTTTTTCCGTTTTTTGCAGTTTGCCTGCTGATAGTTGGACTTTTGTCATGTGTAAAAGTTGAAGAAGATAAAGAGGTAGAGTCGTCACCCGACGTCTCAATATCAACTCCGATACCGGAGTTGTCTTCATCTTCTAAAAACAAAGGACATTTACCATCTCTTGCTGGACTTATTGAGAAGCAGCAACCTTCAGTTGTTAATATAAATACCACAAGCGTTGTAAAACGAAGTCCTTTATTTCCAGGTTTTGGCGAAGGTGACGTTTTTGAAGAGTTTTTTAAGAGATTTTTTCAACACGACCAAAAAAAGGGAGTTAGGAGAAGTGGATTGGGATCAGGTTTTATAGTCAAGGCTGATGGCTATATAGTGACTAATAATCACGTGGTCAATAAAGCCGATGACATAGAGGTGGTTCTTCACGACGGGGAAAGATACAAGGCGGAAATTGTAGGGCAAGATCCAAAAACAGATCTAGCGCTTCTGAAGATAAAACCTAAAAACAAACTCAAACCCGTTACTTTCGGAGATTCTGCCAATCTCAGGATAGGAGATTGGGTAATGGCTATTGGGAATCCTTTTGGGCTGGGATACACGGTTACAGTGGGAATAGTTAGCGCAAAGGGGAGATCGCTTGGTTTTGGGGCTTACGACGATTTCATTCAGACTGACGCATCCCTTAATATAGGAAACAGCGGAGGTCCGCTTTTTAATCTCAATGGAGAAGTGGTAGGAGTCAACACTGCTATAATAGCACGGGGTCAGGGGATAGGTTTTTCCATTCCTATAAACATAGCTGAGGAAATAATATCGCAACTTATGGAGAGTGGAAAAGTGGTAAGAGGATGGTTGGGGGTGGTTATTCAGCCTATAACAAAGGAGATTTCTGAGAGTCTTGATCTTGAGAGCACAGACGGGGCGCTTATCTCTAACGTACTTCCCGGAAGCCCTGCTGAGAAAGCAGGCCTGAGAGGGGGAGATGTAGTGGTGAAATTCGAAGGAGAGCCGATAAGTGAGTTCACATCCCTTTCTAAAAAAGTTGCGATGAAAGCTCCCGATACGTCTTGTGAACTTGAGGTGGTACGTGATGGAGAGCGCGAAAAAATTTCCGTTGTCCTAGGTGCTATGCCTGATGAACAGGCTTTACCTTCGTCCAAAGATACGTCTGATGAGATGGAATTAAGCGATATTTCTCCGAGTCTAGCATCCAGATTCGGTCTTGAAAGCACCGATGGAGTGATGATTACGGATGTCAGTCGTGGTGGAGATGCATGGGAAGCAGGTTTTCGCCCTAGAGATATTATTGTAGAGGTTAATAAAACGGCTGTTGTGAATCTTGAGGACTACAATGAGATAATAGCCCAGATGAAACCGGGAAAACAGTATCTATTCTTGGTTAAGAGACGCAAAAACTCAATTTATATCGGCTATGCCCCGGTGAAAAACGAGTGAGTTCTTGGTTATTGTGCATATCATTACCGCTGCGTCTGCGTCCCGATGATTTTCTTTCGGAAAATTTCCGGCATCGGGATTGTTTTTCTTTTTTCATAGTCAAAAAACACAAGAGATGTCTTTACCTTGGCAACTTCTTCATTGCTTCTTGATTTATTTTCAAGCAGGTAGATCAGTTCGAAAAAACGAGACCCAAAGTCCCCAACCCCGATATTTATTTTTAAAATGTTTCCATAAAACGCCTCTGAAGCGTAAGTGATTGCCACATCTGCCATAATCACACCTGCCCCTTCTATGGAGTATTCAGAATATCCATATGCCTTGAGAAATCTTATTCGGGCTTCGTGTGTAAGTGAAAGTACTGAGTCATGCCCCAAGTGGCGGCCGTAGTTTATGTCATTTATTCTTATCGGAATCTCTGTTGAGAAGATAAATTTTTGTGGTGTGGCAATCCTTATTTTGGCCATTCTACTATCCAGTTCTTATTCATCTTTCAATCAATGCAAACATCTGATCTCAAGTTTGAAACTCAACTTTTTAAGAAAAGCAGAAGAGCGATCTGAGCAATCTTCACAACTCTATATTTCCCAAAACATCAAAAAGACCGTTCAAATGGGAGAACCAAAATAACTTACTTCCGGACAAAAATAGTTCGGTTGGTATTTTAGAGAAAGCAAATCTAGATTACAAGACTAAGAGATGAATTTGCTCCTTTTAGCCCAGATATCTCACCAAGTTGAAGATCGTGTTTAATTTTAGATATTCTTGAGCATTCAGGTTGGTTTTTGGCTAGATGACCTCCCCAACACACTTTTTATACCACGCCCATTAAACCGCGAAGTGCAACACCTATGATTATAATGAAGAGGGTTCCTGAAGGCGAGTAGTTGAAAAGGCCAAGGGATGGTGATACGCTCCGAGACTGTAATTAAGGAGGAGTATCTTATGCCATCAAAGGAGACTAGCGCCAAGAGTGGCTACAGCGCAAATGCCTTATTGATTTGACAAAAAATTAAGATTTGTTATCTTTGAAAAATATAATGTCTAATATATTCACCCCCCCCCCCCCCCCCAGGACCATTCAGTTTTCTTGGCGGAGACTTTGGATTTATCGGTAGGTAGAGGTTTTGGAGTGTTTGGATTGTGATTTGGACTTGAGATGGAGAGTTTTGGCAAGAAACAAGGGTACATTCGGCTTCATCTCACGGTGTACGTAGCCTTTGTCCGTCCAGTAGGCGCAGAGTATCAGACCTGAGCAGGGCACAGGCTATCCGGCGGGGTTGTGAGTAGAGCGGTGACCGTTCAGTTCAACGGCTTCATTATAAGTTCAATAGCTTCCTGAGGCCGGGCGGCATAGTGTCGGTTAGCTTCAGGCAGATAGTTGAATCTACCTTCACAACGCACTATGGCGATGGCGACGTTGCTCAGACAGGAAAGATTTTCTGGCAAGTACCCTTTTGATACCCGACAACGGTCTTCATCGTAGGTGAAGTCACGCACATAATGCAGACGGTTCTCAATGTGCCAGTGGTTGCGAACCAGAGCAAGTAACTCCTTGGCTCCAGCCTGCTCTGGGCCAAGTGAGGTCAGAGCATAGACAGTCTCGCAACTGGTTTTACCTGTCTTCTTCTCAGTGCGCTTGCGGACTATGCGTATGGCTTGACGTCTTCCATGCATGGCTACATATCCATCCCACTCAGAACCGGATAGGTCTACTACCCAACAGGTCCGTTCTTCAATCCTCCCATGTTTATAATCTTCGGTTGTCCATCCTGGCACGGCATCAAAGTCCAATCCCTTTATTTCCTTGCTGATCCTTCTTTGATTGTTCTTGATGGCGGTCATCACATAGTCGGCTCCATTTTCCAGCAGACAGCGCGCCGTATCCTGCTGGGCATGCAGCGCATCTAGAGTGACAGTACGATCAGCAATGTCGAGTTTATTGGCCAGGTCGCGTACCACTAGCATCTCACTGCTCTTTTCTTTGATTGCTAGTTGACCGAGAACCACACCGGTGTTATGTTCGAGGGCAGCTACCATCATTCTAATTCCACCCTCAGTCTGCTTGGCTGCGCCACGAATCATCTTGCCATCCATCGCCACCGGCGCTGCGGGCGAGGTCTTGCGGGCTTCCCACAGGTTCAGCGCTTTATCAAGCGTGTCGGGTGGCAGTTTTGCGAAGATGTTATGGAAGGTGCCAATTACCGGCGCAGTGTAGCGTTTCTTACTGGGACTGCGGAACGCTCCAACGGCCTTAAGCTGTTCCTGACTAAGGAGTCGGGCAAACTGCGCTATGGCGGACACCCCGCGGTATCCAGCCAAACGGGCGGCTACCGCGAGAACCAACACGGTGTCAAGAGGATAGCGTCTACCTTGAGACTTTCGGAACTCAGGCACCTCACCTAGAACATCTTTGAGACTGCGTAACTGTGGCGCCGTCATAGGCTCCTTGCGAACCCCACCGGTCCATTCTGGTGGTAATTCCTCTTGACTTAATACTTCTTTAGCATTATCAACGAGATTAAACATGAAGACCTCCTTGGGTTGACCATGATAGCGCCACCGTGCAGACCCTCCAGACTCTCGGGCAAACCCGCGCGTTAGCCCGAAAGACTGCCAGTTGGCCGCCCGGTAGCAAGTACCATTAAAACGTGAAATATCTACGAACGTCTCAGCCAGAAACACTGGATAACCGTGCGCTGTCTGCATGTCCGAAGACAGCCGCCTCAGACTCAGACCCAGCACTCGCGATGCCAAGTTCGCCACCCGCTGCCGTGTCAGAATGACAAAACGCACATTGTTGGCAATCAGATGCAAGCGTCCAAACTGCTGCTCGGCGCTCCAGCCAATCCAGCGGTCTCGGGCCGCTAACTTGAATGCGCCTGCCTGCCAACCAATAAGAGCCACCCAGCGCGACCCAACTTCCGCCATACAACGCAATCCCTTGCCGAACACGCGATGGAATGAAAGATAGTGATGTAGCCTGACTAAGTGGTCCCAGTGACGACGCTCCTGTTCCCCATAGGTAGGACGTACTGTGACCGCGTGCAGATCAATCTTATTGTCCTGAGATGTCCGTCTACTCATGATCTACACCATACCACATCATGTAATGAATAGCCAGAACTAAATTTGCAACGTCCAGATCAAAACCAGACAACGAAACAATCAAATTGTCGACTTAATATCTGTTGGAATATCCGGGTTATAACGTACTAATATGACTTCACTGTTTTCTCAAATCCCCAAATGACAATGTACTACCCTTGGATATATTCTCCCTACATATCCAACTCCGCAGATTATAATTCAGAAGAGTTTGTTATAAGAAAAAACTTACGAAGGACTGAAACCGAGCCTAATTCTTCTACATGTCAGCTAGAAAGGGAAGACAAATGAGTCTCTAATTTCTCTCCATGATGTAGTGACAACCTCTAAGATGCAAAACTCTCTTTGAAAGGATATACTGCGTAATATCAACGACTTACGCCTCTAGAAAATTAGAAAGCCCTGCCCCCCCCCCCCCTTGGAAATTTGGGCGCGGAGTTGATCCGGTGTGCGCCCTCGGGAGAACCGCCCGCCGCCTGAAGGCGGGACTCACCTTTGTCTTCTTCGCGCTGGTGGCGCTCGCCGTGCTTGCGCCGCAGGACGCACTGGCGCAAGTTCCGGTTCTCACCGCCACGCCGGGCGACGGGCAGATCACGCTCAATTGGACTGTGTCCGACACCGGTGTGGGAACCAAGTGGGGGTACAAGATCAATGGCGGCGTACATGCTTGGGCTGGAACACCCATTGATATTTCAGGTTCCAACGCCGGCACCAGAAGCCACACGATAACGGGCCTGACGAACGGAACATCTTATCAGTTCATTGTCTACTTGCAGACTGCGACCAATACGGCGTACCGTCAAAGCAACGAAGTGAGCGCCACGCCGAATCCGCCCACCGCCGGGGTAACGCTTTCGAAGACATCGCTGACGGTGAGTGAAGGCAGCGAAAACACCTACACGGTGAAGCTGGACAAGGCGCCTTCTGCGAACGTGACGATCACGGTGGGTGGCGCTTCGGGGGACGTGACGGTGGCGGGTTCGCCGCTGACCTTCACGCCGAGCAACTTCGGCACGGCGCAGACGATCACGGTGAGGGCGGCCCGCGACGGGGACGTGACGGACGACACGGCGACGCTGACGCACGCGGCGTCGAGCAGCGACACGAGCTACGGCGCCTCGCTTGAGATCGACGATGTGGACGTGACGGTGACGGACACGACGCCGACTTTCCAGCTGCTGACCGACCCGGCGGCGGTGACCGAGGGGACGGCGATCAGCCTGACGGTGACTTCCGACAAGTCGATATCAGGCATCTGGCCAGTGAGGCTGACGTTGGCGGCCCGGAGCTCAAGCACTTTCACGGCGGCGGACATTGCCGGCACGCTGGGGCCGCGCGAGTTTGATGCGGACTTCGGCGCCGCCACCAAGACAGGGACGGTGACCATCCCGACCAGCACCGACTCGGCCACCGAGGGTGCGGAGGCCTACCGTATCACGCTGAGCCAGAGGACCACCTACGTCTTCTACGCGGTCGGCACCGATTCGACCGCCGATGGCACCTTGAACGATGCGGTGGCGACCGGGCCGACCATCACTCTCACCGCCGCGACGGGGGACGGGCAGGTGAAGTTGTCCTGGACCTATACCAACGACGATGGGGAGGCGTTTGATCACTGGCGTTACGCGCAGAAGAAAGGCAGCGGAAGTTACAGTTTTGGCGTGGCGATTCCCGGTGGCAAGACCGTCCGGACGCACACCGTGACAGGTCTGGAAAACGGTGCCGCATACACTTTCAAGGTCTCACGCGGAGTTACGAGTCCTCCACCTGTGAGGATCCAGACAACAGCACCTCCTTACTCCAACGAAGTCACCGCGACGCCGGTAGGGTCCCCTGCGGCGCCGACGGCGTTGTCGGCGACGGCGGGCAACGCGCAGGTGAGGCTGTCGTGGACCAAGCCGGCCGGCACGATCACCGGCTACAAGCTGCGCTACGGCAAGACGGGCGCAAAGAGCAGCGCGACCTGGACCGTCATGACGGGTTCGGGCGCGAGCACCGAGAGCCACACGGTGACGGACCTGGATAACGACGCCGAATACAGTTTCAAGGTACGCGCCGTGAACGCCTCCGGCGACGGCGCCGCCACGGACTGGGTGACAGCCACGCCTGCGGCGCCTGCGGTGACGGCGCCGGTGTTGACGGCCGCTACCTCGACGAACGGGCAGATCAATCTGACCTGGACCCATGCCAGCACGAGTGTTGTCGACCAGATCGCAAGCCCGGTCCAATTCTTCTATGCGTGGCGAGTGGGTCACCGGCTAAAGGGGTCCAGCACCTGGAAAGAGGGCGGAAGCCCGAGCGGCGCCTCCAGACCCAGCAGACGCAACAAGAGAGTCGGCCTGGGCCTCATCTATCCGGACGGCGCATCGGTAGAGGTTCGGCTTCGGGCGGCGGCCACTAACTCGGCCAACGAGTTTGTGTATGGCCCCTGGTCGAACACCCGCACGGTCATCTTCAAGAACCCCAACACGGCCGCGCTCACGATCACCGGGGCGCCCGTGACGGTAGTGGCCGGCTCCTCCGCCAGCTACACGGTGGCGTTGACGAAGGCGTATGCGGGGACGCTGTCGATCACGAGTTCCGCCACGGCCAAGGCGACGGTGGACCCGGCTACCCTGACCTTCTCGACGACCAACTATAGCACGGGACAGACGGTGATGGTGACCGGGGTGGAGGCGGGCACGGCGACGATCAACCACGCCTTCCGGCTGACGGGCGCCACTGCGGATGCGATACCGGATGCGGGCACCGTGGCGGTGACGGTGAACGCGGCCAGTGCGGCGCCGGCCAAGCCGACGGGGTTCACTGCCGTCCAGGGCAGCAGCAACGAACAGGCGGAGCTGTCCTGGACCAACCCGAACGACGCCAGCATCACCAAGTGGCAATATTCGCAGGACGGCGTCTGGAAGAATGTGCCGGGTTCAAGCGCCACCACCACGACCTATACGGTGAGCGGCCTGAGCATCGGAACCGCCTATGCCTTCCGGGTGCGGGCGGTGAACAACAACGGCAACGGCACGGCGTCGGACGAGAAGACCGTCACGCCCGTCTGGAAGGGCGCCCCGACTAAGCCCTCCGGCTTGAAGGCGACGGGGGGTGTGGGTCGAGTCACCCTGACCTGGGATGCCCAGCCGGGCCAGAACATCACCAGCTGGGGCTACCAGTACAAGGCGAGTGGCACTGCCTGGGGTGCTGAAAGTACATACTTCACGGCAACCGGCGTCACCACGAGCCGGGTGATCACCGGCCTGACCGCCGGCACGGCGTATGACTTCCGCCTCCGGGCCGGTCAGGTCAACAGAGACGGTCCCTGGTCCGATACGGTGACGGCCACGCCGACCACGATCGCGTCCGTCCCCGCGGCGCCGACGGCGTTGTCGGCGACGGCGGGCAGCAGCACGCAGGTGTTGCTGACGTGGACCAAGCCGGCCGGCAGCATCGTCACCGGCTACGATCTGCGCTACGCCAAGACGCCGTCAAAGGCCAGTGCCACCTGGGCCCCCATGACGGGTTCGGACGCGAACACCGTGAGGCATACGGTAACGGGACTGGAAAACGACGCCGAATACAGTTTCATGATCCGCGCGGTGAACGACTTTGGCGACGGTGCCGCCACGGACTGGGTGACGGCGACGCCTGCGAACACCTGTCCTCCCGTGCGAAGCGCGACGAACCTGAGTCTCGCGGCGCGCTCGGACGGGTTTGTCGTCACCTGGACGGCGCCGACCGATGTATTCCGCAACGGCTGGGAATTGTCTTACGACAAGACTGCGGGAAGTGGGACCTCCGTCATCATCTCGAATGCCGCCGCGACCAGCCACACGCTGACCGGCCTGGACGCCGGCGCCGAATACGAGATCAGTCTTGTAGCGAGGCATCCTGCCAATCCTGGTGCGAACTGCCCTCCGGGCGACAGCGTAAGAGCCACCGGCACCACCCTCGCGGCCGCTTCCGTTCCCGCGGCGCCGACGGACCTGTCGGCGACGGCGGGCAACGCGCAGGTTACGCTGACGTGGACCAAGCCGGCCGGCAGCATCACCGGCTACAAGCTGCGTTACGCCAAGACGCCGTCAAAGGGCAGTGCCACCTGGGGTGCCATGACGGGTTCGGGTGCGGCCACCGTGCGCCACACGGTGACGAGTCTGGACAACGACGCCGAATACAGTTTCATGATCCGTGCGGTGAACGCCACCGGCGACGGTGCCGCCACGGACTGGGTGACGGCGACGCCTGCGGCCGCTTCCACGAAGACGATCACCCTGTCGGCGGCGTCGACCTCGATCACCGAGGGTGATTCCGGTTCGACGGATGTGACGGTGACCGTCACGCTCGGCGAGGGAGCGCCGGCGGGCTTTTCGATCACCGTTACTTCTGACAGTCCCCCTGGTACGGCCAAAGGCTCCAACAAGGGGCGCGACCCCTGCACCGCGCCGCTGATCCCGGCGGATACCGACTGGTGCTATCCGGCCAGCGTCACGGTCTCCATCGCCGAAGGCGAGACCCAGGGCACGATGAAAGTTCGCATCCTCGGCGACACCCGGGACGAGCCGAACGAGACCATCAAGCTACTTGGTTACGAGACCGACTGGACCTCCGGCAGACTCACCCTGACCATTGAGGACGACGACGATCCCCCCACCACGAGCGTTCCCGCCAAGCCGGCGGGGTTGTCGGCGGAGGCGGGCAATGCGCAGGTTGAGCTGACCTGGACCGACCCGGAGGACGATTCGATTACGAGGTACCAGTTGCGGCAGAAGAAGGGTAGAGCTGCTTGGGGCAGTTGGGCCGCGATTCCCAGTTCGGACGCGGACACGGTGAGCCACACGGTGACGGGTCTGGACAACGATGTTGAGTACCGTTTCCGCATCCGGGCGCGGAACGGGTCCGGCAACAGCGCGCAGTCGGCGATAGTGGAGGCGACGCCGTCGGCGTCGGCGGCGGTTCCCAAGCCGGTGCTGAGCGCGGCACCGGCGGGCTACGGCAGGGTGAAGCTGAGTTGGAGCGCTTTGTCGGGGGTGACGGTTGCGAGTTGGGGGTACGAGTACAAGAGCGCGGGCGGCAGCTGGAGCGCAACCACGACGGTTTCGGACGGCAGCGCGACGAGCGCCACGGTGACGGGGCTTACGATCGGGACGGAATACAAGTTCCGGCTGTTTGCGGCGGTCAGTCTCGGGGTGCAGTCGGTGTGGTCGGACGAGGTGAAGGCGACGCCGACGAATACGGTTCCCAAGCCGGTTCTGACGGCGGCAGGAGGCGATGCCTCGGTCACCCTGAGCTGGAGCGCCCTGACGGGCATTCCGATAACGAGCTGGGGGTACCAGTACAAGAGCACAGGGGGCTGGAGCACGACCACGACGGTCACGGGCGGGAGCCGGACGAGCGTCCGGGTGACGGGGCTTACGAACGAGACGAAATACACGTTTCGGCTGTTTGCGGCGGTCAGTCCCGGGGTGCAGTCGTCGTGGTCAGACCAGGTGAAGGCGACGCCGGTAGCCACTGCCGGCGTGAGGATTTCTCCGACGTCGCTGACGGTGGAGGAGGGGAGTAGCAATACCTACACGGTGAAGTTGAACACGGCGCCCTCAAGTGACGTGACGATAACGGTGAGTGGTGAATCGGGTGATGTGACGGTAACGGGTTCGCCGCTGACGTTTACGTCGGGGAACTACAACACGGCGCAGACGATAACGGTGAACGCCGCAACTGACGAAGATACGGACAATGACACGGCGACGCTGACGCACACGGCAGCGAGTGGCGACACGGACTATGGCGCCTTGCCTGACATTGACGATGTCTCGGTGACGGTGACGGACACGACGCCGACGTTGCAGCTTTTGAACGATCCTACGGCGGTGACGGAGGGTACGGCTATAAGCCTTACAGTGACGTCGGACCGAGAGTTAACGGGTGATCTGACGGTGAGTCTGACGCTGGCGGACCGTGGTTCGAGCGGTTTTGCCGCGGACGACATTACAGGCGAGCTAGGGCCGCGTGACTTCACCGCATCGTTCGGCGCCACCGCCAGGACGACCGCCACGGTGACGATACCGACGGCTACCGATTCGGATGCGGCGGAAGGTGTGGAGACGTACCGGATCACGCTGAACGACGGCGATAACTATGCGGTCGGCAACGACGTGACCGCTGACGGGACGCTGAACGATGCTGCGGCAAAGACGGTTTCAGTGCCGGGGGCGTTAACGGTGGCGGAGGATGCGGGCACTGCGCGAATAACGATAACGGCATCTACGGCTTTTGGAGAGGCGGTGACGTTTAACATCACTTACGGTGGTACGGCGAGAGGGGAGTCAGACCCGACAAACGGAGACTACGACAATGATGTCAGTTCTGTGAGTTTTAACGCGAGTGAAACGGCTAAGGACATAGTAATACCGATAACGGATGATGACGAAGTTGAGTCCGACGAGACTATAACGGTAACGATAGCGCCAGCGAGCGCATTACCCGATGGGTTTACGCTGAGTAGCGCGACTACCACGGTGACAATCACGGATAATGATACGCCGGAGGGTACGATGAGCGTGACGGCGGGCGCTGGGCAAGTGACGTTGACATGGGAAGACCCCTCGGAGAGCAGGATAGCCAAGTGGCAATACCAGCAGAAGGCCGCAGGGGGTAGTTACGGTTCTTGGATAGATATTCCGAATTCAGGGTCAACAACGACCAGTCATACGGTGACGGGGTTGACCAATGATACGGAATACAGTTTTAAGGTAAGAGCGGTAGATAGTTCAGGGAGCGAGCTTAAGACTTATCAGGAGGTAAGCGCTACGCCAAGAGCCAGCGTTTCACTGAGTATTGCAGACGTGTCGGCGGATGAAGGCGGGACGTTCGCATTTACGGTGACAGCTACGCAGGCGCCAGCATCACAAATAAGTTTCAAATACACGGTAACAGCGGAAGGAGAAGATACTGCGGTGGCAGGAGAGGACTTCACTGCGGTTAGTACGGCTACTGAGGGGAGCATACTGGCTGACGCCACCACAACGACAATAACGGTGTCGGTGACGGATGACAGCGTTGATGAGGATGATGAGACGTTCACGGTTACGCTGTCAGAACCGTCCGAAGGAGTGAGCATTTCAGACGGAGTGGCCAAAGGGACGATAATAGATAATGACATAGCGGCTGCGGTGACGGTTGCGCCGACTGAACTGGTAGTGGAAGAAGGAGCGAGCGGCGCGTATACGGTGGCGCTTGACGCTAAGCCCACGGGTGAGGTGACGATAACGGTAAGCGGGATGGCGGGAGATGTGACGGTGGATAACTCATCGCTTAAATTCACCGTGGATAACTGGGATACTGAGCAGACGGTGACGGTAAGCGCGGGGCAAGATGATGACGCGGTTGCGGATGCCGCGGTGACGCTAACGCATAGCGCGTCAGGCGGTGGCTACGATGCGGTAGAGATAGACTTGGTGGAGGTAACGATAACGGAAGATGACACCGCAGGGGTGAAGGTGGAGCCTACGTCGTTGACAGTGAAGGAAGGGTCAAGCGGTACATACGCGGTAGCGCTTGAGACCGAGCCTACGGATGAGGTGACGATAACGGTAAGTGGAATGGCGGGAGATGTGACGGTAGATAAGACATCGCTTAAGTTCACCGTGGATAACTGGGATACTGAGCAGACGGTAACGGTAAGCGCAGCCAATGATAAGGACCTGGAGGATGAGACAGTGACGCTAACGCATAGCGCGTCAGGCGGGGACTATAGTTTGGTGAAGATAGACTCCGTACAGGTTACGGTGGAAGACGCTACGGCAGAGCGTCTGAACAAAATAAATCGGGCGGTGTTGCCACGAGTTACGGCGGCGATGATGTCTCAGTCGCTGGATGCGATTTCATACCGGATAGAGGCGGCGGCTTTAGGCGGTATAGGGGATAGTACTTTGAGTTTTGGAGCTACGCCCGGAGCATTATCTGAAGAAGAGTATGTGGATGCGCTGTGGCCGGAAGAAGAGTCTGAGGATCTTAGCGTAGGTATGCGCGAGGCGCTAAATGGGGCGCAATTCAGTTTAGGGCTTAATGGTTCCAATGGCGAGAGCGCGTCACAGATGGAGGATGGAAAGATGCCATGGGCCGTGTGGGGAAGAGGAAACTGGATGTCTCTATCAGGCTCGGATGAAGATATTACCTGGGATGGGGGTTTATGGTCTGCGCACTTAGGGGCGGATGTTCGTTTACGACCTGAACTGTTATTAGGTTGGGCGGTGTCGCGTTCGGAAGGGGATTTTGATGCTGACGGGGAAGGGTATCAGGGTCTGTACGAGACAAGCTTGACCTCAGTGCACCCGTATGTGGCGTGGTTGTCGCCGGGAGGTTCAAGCGTGTGGGGGAGCGTAGGTTATGGCAGGGGGAACGTGAGGGTAGGAGAAGACCAGACGGTGATAAGCCGGGCGGACCTGACGTTTACCACTGCGGCTATAGGCGGTCGTTTAGCGTTGGGTCAAAGCGCGAACATGATTTCCGGAGGAGTGACGCGATTTGCGATTAAGGGAGAGGGGTCGTTAGCGCGTTCAAAGACAGAAGCTGATAAGGGTTTGGAAGAACTTGAAGTGGATGTACGCAGTCTACGCCTGGCGCTACAAGCCTCGCATGAACGCGTTTTAGAGGGAGGGGCTACGGTAACGCCATCACTGGAGATAGGAGTAAGACATGACGGAGGGGATATAGATGGCGGGGCCGGTTTGGAAGCGGGGGCGACGTTAAGTTATAACAATCCGGTGGGGCTGACGTTGGAGGTGCGGACGCGAGCGTTGCTGGACCACAACAGAGATTGGGAGGAGTGGGGGATGGGAGCTTCAGTGACATTGGAGCCTGGGGCTGATCAACGAGGCGCGTTCTTAAAGCTTGAGTCCTCACGAGGAGAGACCGCAAGTGGAATTGACAGGTTGTTTGACCGTAACAGCGCTGAGTTGCTGACAACAGGTGGGATAGACGCGCAAAGACGCCTGGACGCCGAGATTGGACACGGCTTCGGTATTGGGGACGTGGCTAGAACTTCGGTGCTAAGCCCATACGCGGGGATAGGTTTGGAGGATCAGGGAGGCAGGTACTGGCGTTTTGGTACGCGTTACCGTCTGGGCGAGGGAATTGATATTGACCTTGAAGGCGCAAGAAGAGAACAACAGTCCATAGACGCTCAAAACAGCGTCATGCTCAAAGGTAACCTACGCTGGTAAAAAAGACTTAGAGTACCCCCTAAATACCGGATAGAGTTTCTCTCCAGGTAATTTAGATGTTTTCCGATATGAACTGAACTGCGAATGAGTCGTTAAATTCAAGAGTTGGCGATTGCGCGGTAAGTACATTCCGGGATGATCAGTGAGAAGCAATATCACTGTGCGGAAACCGTAAACATCAAAACCCTACAACGCAAATGCATCCCGCCTCGCGAGTTTTTTGACTTTATAGTTAGTCGGAACTTCACGGTCATTTTTTCTTGATTTTACTATATAACCACTTGATTTAATTATTCTTTCCCTCTTATTTGAAGGCAAATACTTCTAGCTTTGTTTACATGTATTATAATTTTTATTCTTGACTGTATTTCATATCTGTATTAGTATAATAGCAAACTTTAAGTTTACATGTACATATCTCTATGAAACTCCGTATTGATCGTATCCCAAATCGTAACAGTCCTCCCGCTATACTCATTCGCACCTCCCGCCGCGAAGGCGGCAAAATCCGACACCGAACTCTCGCTAACCTCTCTCGCCTCCCCAAAGACCTCATCGCCTGCATAGAAACCTGTATTAAAGGTGGCGTGACCTTCTCTTCACGTAAAGATGCAGTCACCATCAAACGTTCCTTGTCCTTCGGACATGTTTTTGCCATTCTCCAGACTTGTCGCCACCTTGGTCTGGACCGACTGCTGTTCAGCACACCTTGCCGTCAGCGTGATCTGGCTCTAGCAGCTATCATCACCAGAATTATCTCCCCTGAATCCAAACTTGCTACAGCCCGTGGTCTCAGCCCTGCCACAGCCGACAGTTGTCTTGGACCTCTGCTGGGTCTTGAAGAGGTCAAGGGTAATGAGATGTTGGATATGCTTGATTGGCTACTGAAGCGTCAACCATATATAGAACGTAGACTAGCCAAACAACATCTCACCGGAGCCACGATGGTTTTGTACGATGTTTCTTCCAGTTGCTTAGAAGGTCGTCATTGTGAATTAGGCGCTTTTGGTTATAACCGAGACAAGAAAAAGGGTAAGCGACAGATTGTCTATGGCCTTATGTGCACACCGAACGGCTGTCCCATTGCGATAGAAGTGTTTCGGGGTAATATGTCTGATCCGGCAACTGTCTCCCATCATGTAGAAAAGGTTCGTTCTCGCATCGGTATTCATGACATTGCGCTGGTAGGTGACCGAGGTATGTTTACCAGCGCGCGGATTAAAGAGGACATCAAGCCGGTGGGACTGGATTGGATATCGGCATTGAAGTCCTCGGACCTAGTCAAACTAGTGCGGTCGTCTAAAACAAAAACTGGTTCTCATGCCTCAGAGTCAGATACAGCTTTATCTATTGAGAATATGACACCGGACTCAATGGTAGAAGTGACTCATCCAGATTATCCCGATGAGAGGTTCATAGTCTGTCTCAATCCACGCTTGAGAGAACAACGACGGCGAAAGCGGGAAGAGTTATTGCAGGAAACAGAAAGACTGTTGGAAGACATTGCGACCTCAGTTCGTGCCAAGCGCCTACAGGGAGCGGATAACATTGGTCGGCGAGTAGGTCGGGAGGCGAACCGTAAGAAAGTGGAAAAGCATTTCAAAATCCGAATCACGGACCACGACCTCACGTGGCAACGGAGGCAAGACCGGATCAATTCCGAGGCGCGGCTAGATGGTCTGTATGCGATTCGGACTAGTTTACCAGCATCCACCTTGGGGTCTGCCGAGACTGTAATGGCCTACAAACGACTGAGTAGGGTGGAACGCGCCTTTCGCACGACCAAGAACCGCCTTGGTATCCGTCCCATTTTTGTGTGCGAAGAAGATCATGTTCGAGCGCATATATTTTTGTGTATGTTGGCCTATTATGTTGAGTGGCATATGAGAGGGAAATTGGCGCCATTACTGTTTGAAGACGATGATCCCGAAAGAGCTGATGCCGAGCGTCAGTCTCCGGTAGCGCCTGCCGGGGTATCGAACCGAGCAGAGAAAAAGGCGAATACAAAGCAGACAGCAGACGGATATCCGGTGCACAGTTTTTCGACGTTGATCAAGGATCTGTCCACAATGGATGTCAATCGTGTACGACTGCCGATGGAAGAAGTGTATATTCCTGTGTTGACGGACCCGACTTCGCTCCAGTCGCGAGTCTTTAAGTTACTGAATATTGATGTTAAGGAGAGTGTTTACAGTAAACTGAAATTCTAGATCACGGTTTTTGTCTTCTAACCGCTTGAAAATAAAGACTTTCAGGCACAAATCCTTATAAATACCGCCGTGAAGTTCCGACTAAATAGGGATATGTTTGGTTTTTTGGGATGTTGTTTTTTTTCCTCAATAGGTTAAACTAATATTTTAGTTGTTCCAAAAAATTTTTCTAGGAGGTAGGGCTAATGGAAGAAAAGACAGAAAAGGAGCATATAAGCAACCATGTTGACATTGAAACGAAAAGGTTTTTCTTTGATGTAAAAGAAAACCACAAGGGACAGTATCTGAGAATTACCGAACTAAGCGGCGGCAGATCAAGCATAGTGGTTCCTCTTGAGGGAGTTGAGATGTTTAGAGATAAGTTAGTGGAAACTATAAAGCAATCGCTTGAAGTGACCGAGAACTAAGACAAGCAGGACAAATCCTAACCCGCCTTCTCCCTCCCTGTTCTTGTGCAGAACATCTTTTTTCTAGAGAATGGCTTTTGCTTTTACTACTCTGAGTTTTAACAGATTCGGGTCGGGGAGTTTGTTTATAAAACCGACTCGAACGTTTTTAAGACTCATTGTTTGGTTTGGGCCAAGAGTATTTTTTATCTTGAAACGGTTTGATCCAAAAGGGGTGTTATCGTACTTGAAAAATTCTATTTCAAGTACGATTTTCTCGTAAGGAATATTGCTTATATTTTCAATTACTAGGGTGCGAAGCGTAGCGACAGACCCTGGAATTCCACTTCCCCATTCAAATTTTCTTATCACTATATCGCTTTGAGGAAAAGCCTCCCTTGGATATTCTAGGGATGTTTGGGAGGTATTGGACTGTGCTAACTCTTTTTCTTGGTTTGTATGAGAGACGCTAGTTTTATCTGTATCAGAGGGCGTAGCCTTCGGTTGCTGTATACCTGCGGTATCAATTTCCGCTGGAGTTGCAACCTCAGATTTTCTCTCTTCTTTTTCTTGGCTTTTCTTTCGGAGTATAGGTATGGAACTTATTTTCTCCTTTATTCTTTGCCCGATGCTTCCACCACCAGCCAATAAATAGTTGAGTTCCTTTGTAGAAATTGGTTCGGCTTCCGATATGGCGATTGATCTTTCAAGTGCTTCTGGATTTGAGTAGCCGACGTTTATACCCGTGAAAGTTTTCTCTTCTCCAGCCGCAAGAACGTCATGTATAGTTACAAGTGACGTGTAAGTATCACTACCGTCAAGGCTACTACCCGTTTCCGTTATTAAGAGTTTTATGTTCTTGAAGTGAATTTTCCCTGTGTTTTCAAGAGTGATTTCAGGTATAAAACCCTCAGTTGCGAAATTGGCTCCCTCAAATTCCCAGTTCTTTATGAAAATTGAATTCGCTATGTTTTCGGCTGACTGTTCACCAGATACAGAAGCACCCACTACAAAAACTTCGGATTTTTCTAGGCCAGAGTTCATAAGCCCCAAACTTATATTTGTAAAAGTTTTTTCGCTTCCCGCAACTACCTCGCCTTTTATAGTTCCGTGGAGCGAACCCAAGAACCTTCCAGTTCTTGCAAACAGGTCAACTCTAACTTTTATGTTGTCATAATTAGTTGTGCCGGAGTTAACGACGGTTATCTCACCAAGAGAAGCTAGGCGTCCTGTGCCGTAGGATTTCCATGAATAGTCGGAGATAGTCAAGTCTTTTTCGGCAGATCCCCACGCATGTACCACAAGTGGCCATATAGAGAACACAGGTGGAAAAAGCAAAACTGCCAATATTATTATAGTACGGACTACGTTCATCATCAGACGTGAGAAGTAATAACCTCAATAGTATAACAAAAATTTCTGTTATGAAAACTCCTCACGATCACTCACTAAAGGTGTTCGGTGACGCTTGTAAGAAAAGGTGTCAGAAAAAATTTCTCAGAAGCGTAGAATATAAGTTTTTTACCTGAGTTTGAATTCTATAGGGACTTTCACCCAACTTTCAACAGCCGAAAACCCTTTCTGTGCCGGAACAAATTTCCACTTCTTAACGGCCTTTACCGCAGCGCGGTCAAGAACTTTGTGTCCAGAAGATTTAAACACTAAGATATCTGCTGGATTCCCGTTAGGTAGCACATATACCTCTAGTAAAACCTTACCTTCAATGCCGCGTCTTATGGCGATTGCTGGATAACCGGGTCTTGGGGTGGAACCATATTTGGGAAACGCAACTGTAGGAGATGTATCCTTTTCTACTTCCTCTACTTCTTCTTCAATCGGGACTGGTTTTTTAGTCTTATTGAGTGCTATAGATTTGTCTTGTTTTGGTTTCGGCTTCTCAACTTTTTTCTTTATGACCTTTTTTTTTGGCTTTGGTTTTGGTTTTGGCTCTATCTTCGGAGTAGGTATTCGAGAGAGGGATACTGTTATATATTCTCCAGGAGGAGCGATGGCTTGGTGTACCACTATTTTACCCCAGAGAAAGAGCACTATGGTATGAGATATTATCGACGCTAGTATAAATCTCTTTAGATTGTCGGTTGTGTTTCTCATAACTTGTGCCTAGCCCTAAGTTCATTCGATATCTAGAACCAAAAACTCCTTGATTCCTCCGGGGGTTCTAACTTCTATTTCATCATCAACCCTTTTTCCTATAAGGGAACTACCTACCGGGGAGGTGACGGATATAAGGCCATTTTCCGGTTCTGATTCATCCTCGCCTACAAGTTTGTACTTTCTTATATCTCCTGAACCAACGTCTTCAAGTGTTACTCTAAGACCGAAGACGACTCTGTCTCTATTAGTAATTTTCTCAGGATCAATTACCTCTGCACGCCCCAGTTTTCCTTCTATTTCCTGTATTCTGCCCTCTATAAAAGACTGTTTCTGCTTAGCAGTTTCGTATTCCGCATTTTCAGATAGATCTCCAAGCGACCTTGCGTACTCTATCATTTTGATGACTTCCTGTCTGTCAACGGTCTTTAGGGTATGAAGCTCTTCCCGGAGTTTATTCCACCCATTGGGAGTGATCAGAACTCTTTGTAAACTCATTTCAATTTTCTCCACGCCTTTGTTGTGACTATCCAGAAATGCTAGTTAAACTATACTGTTTTTCTGTCAGCATTCAATTTTGCTTTTCAAAAAACTGCTCTGCTTGGACTAGTCATGCTCTATTTGAGATATTTCCGAAAAAAAGTTATAAATTCTCCATCTATAACCGTCTTATCATCGGATTTTTCCGTAGTTGTGGTTGCTAGAATGATAAGATGAAGATTTGTTATGGCGGTCTACATATTACTTAGCAGACTTACCCCTGAAGGCAGAAAAACCATAAAGGAAAGGCCGGAGAGGATAAAAGAAGTTGACAAGGAACTTGAAGCTATAGGAGTCAAGGTGCTTGAGCAGTATGCCACTTTGGGCAGATATGATTTTGTGAACATAGTGCAAGCGCCCGACAACGAGACATAGGCAAGGTTTCGGTAGATCTGTGTTCTAGAGGGACAGTTGAACTTATAACGCTTCCCGCGGTCTCAGTCGAATCCTTAGTAAAATCTCTGAACAAAACTAGGACAAAGCCTTACTCAAGAGAGAATGGTAATGTTTAAAAAATATTTTGGCGCAGTAACAGAGCAATCTGAAGATGTATTCGGGACGCATGCGAAAAAAACGCTTTCCTTTTTTTCTATTCTCTCTGTTGCTGCTGTTATTTTACCCCTAATCGTGTTGTTTTTTTTCGCTTTGCTCAAGATTTTCTGAAACTTATGGGAAAAATCAAAACTCTTCCAGATGTCTTGGTTTCCAAAATATCTGCAGGAGAAATAGTTGAAAACCCCGCTTCTGTTGTAAAAGAACTTGTTGAAAACTCAATTGACGCTGGCGCTACAAGGATATCCATTCATGTTGAGTCAGGGGGCAGGGCGCTCGTAAAAGTGATTGACAACGGTTGTGGAATGTCCCGTGACGATGCGCTTATAAGCATAGAACGTCATGCTACAAGTAAGATAAGGGATATTGACGATCTATTTTCAATAGAGACTCTAGGGTTTCGGGGAGAGGCGATACCTAGCATAGCAAGCGTTTCAAGGTTTAGGATGATAACTGCAGCAGAAGGTTCAAAGACCGGTACTGAGATATATATTGAAGGTGGAATCGTAAGGAAAATTCAGGAAACAGCCACTCCTCAAGGCTCATCTGTCGAGGTCAAAAACTTGTTTTTTAATACTCCGGCGCGGCGAAAATTTCTCAAAAGCCCCGAAACCGAAATGACAAAAACGCTTGAGGTTATACAGCGAGAAGCCTTGGCAAAACCTCATGTGTTCTTTGAGGTTTTTTCAAACGGAAAAACTGTTCATCGCTACGATGCTACAGACTCACTTGAACAGAGGGTAGGCCAAATTATTCCGCGCGTATCGCTCTATGCTCTGAACTTTGAGGATAAAACAGTTCGGATACATGGATTCCTTGCAAGTCCGCTTGACGCTAGGTCCTCAATGCGCAGGCTGTATACATATGTAAATGGAAGACCGGTCAGGGATCGCTTCATAAACAGAATGATAATGGACTGTTATGGAAAAATGATCGAAAAGGGGAAATATCCACAGGGCGTTTTATTCATTCAAAGAGACCCTAAACTTGTGGACGTAAACGTTTCTCCAGCTAAGAGTGAGGTAATGTTTGAAAATCAGCATTCAGTTGGACAGGGAATTTCTCGTGCGATAGACGAAATGCTTTCAGACGCACCTTGGATGAAAAGTCATACTGAAAGAGCGAAAAAAGCTTTACAGGATTTCTACCAAAAGGAACAGAGAACCTCTGATATTTCTCCGCAACGTGATTACATAGATAGTCCTTCTGTTAAAAGCGCATCTGCCAAAGGAAATTCACTTAGTTCTGAGTCTTCACCCTCTAGGCAACTTTCTGTTTCTTCTGAAAAGCAGGCGTTTCCATCAGACTCAGTTAGAGAGGAAATGTTCTCTAGTGGTTTTTACTCCACTCTCAAATTCCTTGGGCAAGTGGGAAAACTTTACCTTGTATGCGAAAGCCCCGATGGAATTATTCTTGTCGACCAGCATGCAGCGCATGAAAGAGTAAGGTTTGAGAGAATAAAAAAGACATATGCTGAGGATCACTTCTCTTGTTCTCAAGAACTCCTTATACCGGAAGTTCTGGAGCTTGGGGTGGATGAAATTACAAGGGCTGAACAGTTTTCAGAAGAAATAAAAAACCTTGGGTTTGATTTTGAGACCTTTGGAGAGAACGCGGTGCGGATAATATCCGTTCCCGAGTTTTTAAGGGGTTCTGACTACAATATGGTTTTTTCTGACTTGCTTGATGAGCTTGATGAAATTGGCAATGCGAAAAGTCTTAAGCAGCACCTTGATACAGTGTGCGCAACGATGGCGTGCCATTCTTCGATAACCGCAAACCGTATGCTTTCAGAACAAGAAGTCAAAGCGCTTTTTGATGATATGGATACTATGGAGACCCCACATTCATGTCCCCATGGTCGCCCTATTTCAACCAAGATATCATATAAGATGCTTGAGAGGATGTTCAAAAGGAACTGATCTGAGGAGTATGCATCTTTTTGTAAAGTAGTGAATCAAAAAGAATTCCCCCAGAAATATTCAAAGGAGGCAAGATCTGAAATGGCTGTTGTTGACACAAGTCGGTTTCACAAGGGAATGAAAATAGAGGCTGAAGGAGAGATATGGGAGATAGTAGATTTTAAGCACTCGAAAATGGCGCAGAGAAGTCCAATAGTAACTGCAAGACTAAAGAACATTACCACGGGGGCTGTGCGAGAAATGAAATTTCGTGCTGGAGACAGTTTCAACGTTCCTGATATCCAGAGAAAGACTATGCAGTATCTTTATAGTGACAGCGATGCCTTCCACTTCATGGATTGTGAAACTTATGATCAGTTCCCACTCAGTGCAAAAATGATAGGCGATACCGCTAAGTTTCTCAAAGAACAGCAGGAGGTCAGTGTACAGATGCATGAAGGGAAAGTTATAGGGTTAGAAATTCCCACCTCGGTAACTTTTAAGGTTATAGAGACCGAACCCGGAATTAAAGGAGATACTGTTTCTAGTACAACTAAACCCGCAACTATAGAGACAGGTGCTGTAATCTCCGTACCTCTTTTTATCAATGTGGGTGATATGATAAGGGTTGATACCAGAAACGGCGCTTATTTGGAAAGGTACAAATCCTGAAAAAGACGCTACCTATGCTTCTTCCCTCGTTTTGCTCGCAAATGGATCTTCTATTTCTGGATGCCAGAGTCTGAAATGATCTTTGTGCATTTGGTGGTATGAGTCTTGCTGGAAATGTTTGTCGTAGAAATCTAGATCTAAGTGGTGCGCTTGAAATACCAGTCGCACAAACATCGGATCAATAAAGGCGGGAAACCTGCCGTAGTTTTCATATACGTAACCACAAAAATCCTTAACTATTTCTACTCTCACTTCCGACGGATGGTATTGGTCTTGCAGAACTGATTCCGGGTATCTATAGGGAAATGGGTTATCTTCTTTCCAAAATTCTTCTCTCATACCCAAAAACCTGTCAACCGCATCTTCCATATCGTTTACATAAGGGGGGCAAAGCGACTCAAAAACGCCATCTTTTCCTACAGGATAGGGCTGGCTTGTGCTTCTAAGAGTTTTTCTAGGCTTTTCAAAGCGGAACCCTAATCCTTTGTGGGATGGATCAACTCCCAAAGCGTAATGAGGTAAAAGCCCTGTAAATGTCCATCCCCCTAGCCCCAATGCTTGCAAAGCGAGATTCATGTTCTGACTTATAAACGCCTGCTCTACATTAAGAGTAGTTAGTACACGGAGTTCAAGATCAAAAAGCGAGAGCCTCACATCATTTCTGATATAGCCCTTCTTTATCCACTTATCAAGTCCACATGATCTCCCCCCATTGAGTTCATCTATGATGTTAAACCCATATTTGGACCCAAAGTATATAAAAAGTAGTACAATGTATTCAACTGTGGTGTTGGTCACGGGAATAAAGAAGGAGCTGCCTGGTTTATTTGTATTCCACGTATTAAAGTCAAAAAGTCCAGGTTCTCCTTTTGGAAGGTCAGCTCTATGATCCTCAAGCGTAACTCTGTTTGTTCTGAAAAGTTCAAGCATCTTCTCAAGTTGTTGCTCTCTTTCTAGGGAAGTGAAAGTGGAAATATCTGGTGGTATTAGGTCAAAAAGCTTCACCATATAGATGCCATCGTCATTTGTGTAGAAAAGTTCTGTGGAATGGGAATTACAAGAACACGGCCAACTTCTTCCCGTCCATTGAAAGAGCCACGATATACCAGTTCTGGGAAGATCACCTAGGCAAAGCCCTGTGGTTCCAGTGCCTGCCCATACCAAAAATGATTCTTCAAGATCTGAAAGAGGCACGGGATTATGATGCGAACGATAGGCAAGGTTACCCTCGGGAAGTTCCATCCCCATTCCAAAACGGCGGGACCTTCTTGAAAATATGGAGTCAAGCAGGCTAAAGTTTATGGCACGGTTAAAGCCTTCAGGAATTGTCATTTTTCCCTTTAAGGTATCTGTGGATGCAGTGATCGTCAGTGGTCAACAATCTAGGTTGTCGCATTTCTCACAGATTCCACTGAAAAGAACCGAGTATCCGAGGATTCTATAATTTTCTATCTGCGTTTCGTCTAGCTTTGAATAATCAATGGAATTGTCGTACAAGTCTTCTATCTTTTTACATTCCGTGCAAATCACATGATGATGAGGTTCAAGGTTGGCATCGTACCTAGCCGCGTGATAAAGAGTGTTTACTACGGAGATAAGTCCCATCTTTTCAAATGTCTCAAGAGTTCTGTAAACAGTAGTAAGGGAAATGCTGGGATAGTAGCGCTTTATGCTATTGTATATCATTTCAGTGCTCGGATGGTCACGTTTTCTGGCAAGTTCCCTGTATATCGCGATTCTTTGGGGGGTTACCTTGAGACCTAGTTCTTTGCTCTTGGTTATAAATTGCGATATCATGTTCTCGGTTATAGATTGCCTCATATAAAATTTCCTTTATAGGAAACAATAAAATCTCCTTGCATTTTACCTTAGTATTGTATGTGTCTCAACCGTGCGAATGAAGGAAACTTTAATAGGGTTTATGAAGCAGAGTAGGGTCGTTGCCGTTGTAAGGTCAGACAGTTATGAAACCTCTTTAGAGTTTGCAAGAGCCTGCATAGATGGTGGCATAAAACTTATTGAAGTCATATCTAGTTCCCCCGGTGCCAAAAAACTCATAGCAAAACTCGCAGAACAAAAAGGAATATATGTTGGAGCAGGCACTGTATTGGATCTGAATTCAACTGAGCAGATGAGCGGCTGTGGGGCGAGATTCATAGTGTCTCCTCATACTGACTCTTCTATAATTGAATACTGCTCGCGTAACTCCCTTGTAATTGTTTCTGGAGCGTTCACTTCATCGGAGATGATAGCGGCCCACTCCATGGGGGCAGATTTCGTGAAGGTCTTTCCCTCTTCAAGTTTTGGTCCGAGTTATATAAAAGCGATAAAAAAGCCTTTAGGATTCATTCAAATCATGGTTACGGGAGGAATCAACCTAAACAACATAGAAGGTTATTTTGATGCTGGAGCGACTCTTGCAGGAATATCCACCGCGCTTGTACAAAATGGAGAAGACTATGAATCAGTAAAGATTATGGCAGGCAGATTCTCGAAATTTTGCGGATAGATTTTTAAGTATATCTGGAAACACATATCGCAAGCTTTGAGGCAATTGCGCTGTCCAAAATGTGTATGTATATCAAGGGGTTTTAAAGTAGGTAAAAAACTTTTTACCCCCAAAAAACCCTAAAATTGGCTAATGTAAGCCAAAAACCACAAATTCACCCCACACTAAAACCAGTTGGTATAACCTCTGTAAAAATTCCCCCAAAATAGAAATAATTTGACGATCTCGTTTGTTTTTGATGTCACTATAAAAGCATCTTCATAGGTTGAGATTATAATTTGCTAGCAGAATCTTCTCATCTCCTATAAAAGTAAATGAACGTTGTTTTTAGTCATCCTCAAGGAAAAAGCCCCAAGAATCGTTATAGCGTAACTATCTCAAGTTAAAAACAAATTTATCATCTACAAAAGAAACAAACCCGTAGCGATTCCACACAATCATCAAAAGAAATCAGCATCAAGCATCACTACAGCGCAAATGCCTCGTTTCTCGCTAGTCCTTGACTTTGTAAGGGGGGGGGGGGCAGGACCATTCAGTTTTCTTGGCGGAGACTTTGGATTTATCGGTAGGTAGAGGTTTTGGAGTGTTTGGATTGTGATTTGGACTTGAGATGGAGAGTTTTGGCAAGAAACAAGGGTACATTCGGCTTCATCTCACGGTGTACGTAGCCTTTGTCCGTCCAGTAGGCGCAGAGTATCAGACCTGAGCAGGGCACAGGCTATCCGGCGGGGTTGTGAGTAGAGCGGTGACCGTTCAGTTCAACGGCTTCATTATAAGTTCAATAGCTTCCTGAGGCCGGGCGGCATAGTGTCGGTTAGCTTCAGGCAGATAGTTGAATCTACCTTCACAACGCACTATGGCGATGGCGACGTTGCTCAGACAGGAAAGATTTTCTGGCAAGTACCCTTTTGATACCCGACAACGGTCTTCATCGTAGGTGAAGTCACGCACATAATGCAGACGGTTCTCAATGTGCCAGTGGTTGCGAACCAGAGCAAGTAACTCCTTGGCTCCAGCCTGCTCTGGGCCAAGTGAGGTCAGAGCATAGACAGTCTCGCAACTGGTTTTACCTGTCTTCTTCTCAGTGCGCTTGCGGACTATGCGTATGGCTTGACGTCTTCCATGCATGGCTACATATCCATCCCACTCAGAACCGGATAGGTCTACTACCCAACAGGTCCGTTCTTCAATCCTCCCATGTTTATAATCTTCGGTTGTCCATCCTGGCACGGCATCAAAGTCCAATCCCTTTATTTCCTTGCTGATCCTTCTTTGATTGTTCTTGATGGCGGTCATCACATAGTCGGCTCCATTTTCCAGCAGACAGCGCGCCGTATCCTGCTGGGCATGCAGCGCATCTAGAGTGACAGTACGATCAGCAATGTCGAGTTTATTGGCCAGGTCGCGTACCACTAGCATCTCACTGCTCTTTTCTTTGATTGCTAGTTGACCGAGAACCACACCGGTGTTATGTTCGAGGGCAGCTACCATCATTCTAATTCCACCCTCAGTCTGCTTGGCTGCGCCACGAATCATCTTGCCATCCATCGCCACCGGCGCTGCGGGCGAGGTCTTGCGAGCCTTCCACAGGTTCAGCGCTTTATCAAGCGTGTCGGGTGGCAGTTTTGCGAAGATGTTATGGAAGGTGCCAATTACCGGCGCAGTGTAGCGTTTCTTACTGGGACTGCGGAACGCTCCAACGGCCTTAAGCTGTTCCTGACTAAGGAGTCGGGCAAACTGCGCTATGGCGGACACCCCGCGGTATCCAGCCAAACGGGCGGCTACCGCGAGAACCAACACGGTGTCAAGAGGATAGCGTCTACCTTGAGACTTTCGGAACTCAGGCACCTCACCTAGAACATCTTTGAGACTGCGTAACTGTGGCGCCGTCATAGGCTCCTTGCGAACCCCACCGGTCCATTCTGGTGGTAATTCCTCTTGACTTAATACTTCTTTAGCATTATCAACGAGATTAAACATGAAGACCTCCTTGGGTTGACCATGATAGCGCCACCGTGCAGACCCTCCAGACTCTCGGGCAAACCCGCGCGTTAGCCCGAAAGACTGCCAGTTGGCCGCCCGGTAGCAAGTACCATTAAAACGTGAAATATCTACGAACGTCTCAGCCAGAAACACTGGATAACCGTGCGCTGTCTGCATGTCCGAAGACAGCCGCCTCAGACTCAGACCCAGCACTCGCGATGCCAAGTTCGCCACCCGCTGCCGTGTCAGAATGACAAAACGCACATTGTTGGCAATCAGATGCAAGCGTCCAAACTGCTGCTCGGCGCTCCAGCCAATCCAGCGGTCTCGGGCCGCTAACTTGAATGCGCCTGCCTGCCAACCAATAAGAGCCACCCAGCGCGACCCAACTTCCGCCATACAACGCAATCCCTTGCCGAACACGCGATGGAATGAAAGATAGTGATGTAGCCTGACTAAGTGGTCCCAGTGACGACGCTCCTGTTCCCCATAGGTAGGACGTACTGTGACCGCGTGCAGATCAATCTTATTGTCCTGAGATGTCCGTCTACTCATGATCTACACCATACCACATCATGTAATGAATAGCCAGAACTAAATTTGCAACGTCCAGATCAAAACCAGACAACGAAACAATCAAATTGTCGACTTAATATCTGTTGGAATATCCGGGTTATAACGTACTAATATGACTTCACTGTTTTCTCAAATCCCCAAATGACAATGTACTACCCTTGGATATATTCTCCCTACATATCCAACTCCGCAGATTATAATTCAGAAGAGTTTGTTATAAGAAAAAACTTACGAAGGACTGAAACCGAGCCTAATTCTTCTACATGTCAGCTAGAAAGGGAAGACAAATGAGTCTCTAATTTCTCTCCATGATGTAGTGACAACCTCTAAGATGCAAAACTCTCTTTGAAAGGATATACTGCGTAATATCAACGACTTACGCCTCTAGAAAATTAGAAAGCCCTGGGGGGGGGGGGGGTAAACTCAAGACTGACTTAAGAATGAGGATTTTACAACAAGGTTTTGCCAGATAAATATCCATTTATAAATGGAACAATTTATACAGGAGGTTGTAATATGAAGTTACACAATTTTTTAGTGATGTTGTGCCTGCTCACTGGAGCAGTTTTGTTTGTGGCTTGTGAGGGGGAGAGAGGGCCCGCGGGGAAGGATGGAGCGAAAGGCGAGAAAGGCGACCCAGGGGCAAAAGGCGACAAGGGCGACAAAGGCGACCCAGGGCCTGCGGGCGCAGATGGTAGGGATGTAGGACCGCCCGCGACTAAGTGCGTGGGTAGTAATGCAATAACTATTCCTCAAGGAATGACTGGGAATATTCAAGGAACAGATGATGACGATGTTATTTGCGGGAGTTGGACGGATAATGAAATTAGAGCTGGAGGCGGGGATGATACCGTTTACGGTGGTGATGGGCGTGACAAGATGATAGGTGGAGATGGCGATGACACGATGTACGGTGAAGGTGGTCAAGATCATTTTTATATTTGGGAACAAGCAGGCGCTAATAAATGGATTGGTGGCGCGGGTAACGATATTATTTATTTTCGTAGAGAAGACTCGACTTTAACTATAGGCGATACGGGTACATACAACACTCTCACCAACAATAGCGACACGGTTAGCATTGCTATAACCTTTGATCTATCTTCTGGGAGTTTTGATGGGGGGTCTCTCTCAGATACTGGAACCTTTACATTTGAAGGCATTGAGGACGTTTTTGGTGGTTTGGGTAATGACAATATTACTGGAGATGACGAAGACAACTATCTTGATGGAGACGAGGGAGACGACACTCTAACCGGCGGGGCGGGAGACGATCATTTTTATGGATCAACTGGCGTAGACACTATAACCGGCGGGGCGGGAGACGATGTGCTTTTTGGATGGACTGAGAAAGATACATTTACCGGAGGGTCTGGCGCAGACACTTTTCTTTTTCATAAAGACGGTGACCTTGATGTTATTAAGGACTTTGATCTAACGGAAGATAAGATTTATTTCTGGGCTTTTCCAACAGGTGCTAGCGCTAGAGAAATAACCGTGTCTGGTGGTAAGATTTTGGTAGGCGGGACGGAATATGCGGAAATACATGACGCTACCGGTACAGCAGACAACGACAAAGCAACGAAAATAAAAGATGACTCAACAAGATATAGGTTTGTATCTGTCTCAGGAGATTTTAGGAGATTTGTTTTTACAGACAACTAAAGAATCTTGATGCGGAGTTTTATAAGGTCCTGCAGGTTAACCACCTGCGGGGCCTTTTTTTTTGATATAATGGCAAGAACATATCCAAGGAGGAAATACTATGAGCCTAGCTGACAGACTTCAACAGTTAATAGAATCGCATGAAAATCAGATAAAGCAGTATGAGAGTAGAATTGAGAGAATGGAAAGGGAGATAAACAAGAACAGAGGCGGGATTGATGAATATCATTCCTTTATTGAAATAGAGAAAGAACAAGTAAGTGTGATTGAGAAATTCCTGTCGTTCGACTGGAGACCTTTGCTCATATTGTACGTGGTGGATAAATCCACAACTAAAAAACTCTCATTCCAAAGAAACCGCCCAACAGGCCCCCCTTCCCCAGGGCTTTCTAATTTTTTAGAGGCGTAAGACGTTGATATTACGGAGTATGTTCTCTCAAAGAGAGTTTTGCATCGTGAGCGTTCGTTCAGGGTGTTTATAGGGGGTTTGAGCGATTGAGGATTTGTCTCCAATTCCTGTGAAGCGGTCGTAGCCAAATGTCCTTTTTGGGTTTATCGCATCGGTTGTAACGATCGTAGCGACCACGACCCTGTGTAGTTCCAACGCGTATCCATCCAGAAGCCCGGTATACAGTGCCTGTATATGTCGGAATTTGTACAAACGTCTCAATAAGCACAGGCGTGAAGTTGTATCGTTGCTTCCACTCCTTGGGCAAGCGGCGACAGACTACCGAGAGTATGTGTGACCCAAGATTCGGTATCTGTATCCATGGAAGAATCAGGAATCTGGGGTTGTCGATAACCAGCGGTAAATTCTTTTCACGTTGCTCGGATGTCCATCCTATGAAGGTATCGCGTGGCGCAAGTTTCCATGCGGCGGTGGAGAACCCTAGCATGGCCAGCGGCGAACCGTGGCGGTCGCGCACTGCGTAGCGCATCTGAGCCCCGACTAATGTCTTATAACCTAAGTAGTGATAACGAGCTACAAACTCGTTCCATAGTTTGCCTTGCTTGGTGCCACTGACAACGGTGTGAACCTGCAGTGGACGGACTTCGTCAAGGGTCTTGGGAACCGGTAGTATAGGCGGTTCGGTGTCTGCTCCGAAGACTATAGGCTTAGCTCGGGGCGACACTCGGGTGGGTGGCGGTAACTTGATGATGCCATCCCTATGCATGGATAGCATGGTAACTCTGGCCGTCATGTCCTTGAGTCCGCCATCGGGCTTGTACCACCCAATACGTCTGCAAAACTCCCTGGACAGAGCAGTCCGGTTGAGCCGCTCAGGCCCGGCTATCAAAGCGCGTAGCAGTTTCATCTCCGCAGTCGTGAACTCTCGCCCGTAGTAGCGGCACTCAACCTCGTCGCTCATCTCTTGGCGCCAAAGTCGCGCAAACGTTGCTCACTCATTGACCATGGCAACCAAGGCGATAGATCTTCCGGGGGACTCCTGCCATCTTCCGCGCAGGCAGTCAACCACCCCTCTAGCCAACTGAGAATGTCAATACCATTCTTTGAGAGCGTACCTAACACCGTGTATAGAATGGCCGATGTTCTTGCTCCCTCTTCACTGTCAGATCCAAAACTTACTTTACGGGCGATGGCAGCCCCTCGCAACGCGCTCTCCGCAATATTGTTATCCATGGGAACTTGGGAATGTTCAACGAACACGCTCAGCCCCTCACGATGATTCATAAGCGACTTAAGTGGCTTTCGCTCACGCGCATCTTCCGCTAACTCGGACAATTCACTCTCGGCTTTGGCGAACACTGCGTCGCACGCTTTTTTCAGCTTTGTCTGCGTTCGTTCAAACTCTGGAGTATTACCTGAGACGTAGTGATCACACCGCTGTTTATTTAACTCATACATCTTTGCGATGCGTTTTATCCATTGTTCATTCCATTGCTCAAGCTGCTCGTCTCCTGCAGCGCATTTTATAAAATTTCTTCGTACATGCGCCCAACAAAAACACAGCGTCACCTTCTTATTGAGTTCTTTGAGGAAATCCCGAACGATCTTCTTATAGGAGCTGTGGCGGTCGCAGACCAGGAAAATACAATCAACGCTGTCCACGAATAGGACCTTTGCCGCCTCAGAACTACGCGAACGGTCTATATTGTATAAGACCGAGTCTTTGCTCACAGATACCCACAGCCAAGCGCGTTGAGAACCTCCCACTTCCTTCAGTGACTGAATACGCCAACTAGTCTCGTCTGCATGACGCAATCTATCTTCGTTTTGATGGGCGAGAATCGCGTCATTAGAGAGGCTCGAACAGAGGCAGCAGGCGCTTTGCGCTGTCCGTTAGAGTCCCTGCCGAAATCTTAAACCCGTGGTCGCTAAACATCTCTCTATAAGGCGGTAGGGCCTCAGGTTCCAGTAACGCTCGTATATCAATTGAGCCCAGACACTGATCCCATATTGCGTATGCTTAAACAGCCGCACCGGCGCAGACGCCGTCACATAGAGCGGAGATGACTCCCAGTCGCATGCCCTACGATGACGGAAGCGGTTAACCTTACGCTTGTGCGCCTTGACCTCAATCTCAAATGTCTCTGAGGTCCGCTTCCCATTTCTAACATACCGCTTCCCGCAACTGGAACAGGTAAGTTCATCATCGGACGGATGCCACGACTCTTCTACCACCTCAATATCTGGTCGGGCTGTACGACCATGACCGGGCGCCCCGGGCTGTTGTCCTCGTCGTCGCCCCGAAGGTGGCCTCTTCTGCTTCTCACTACGCCTTCCGTACAACGAATTGGACAGAACCTTACGGTTAGAAAGCAGGTTCTTGACCTGCTTCTTCAACTCTGCATTCTCCATCCGCAACGACACAATCGTGCTACGCTTGCGCCTATCTACTCCAACCTCCTCTAGCAATGCTCTAAGTCGTTGTACTTCTTTGTCCAACGACAAAGCACTTTTCGCCGCATGACTGATACGCTTTACTTCTTCATTTTTCGCGTCCAACTGAGTACGTGCTTTCTGCCAATACCTTTTATACCTCCCCGCCCAAGACCGTTGCCGAGTTACTTCATGTTCTAACTCCTGATAATCATGTTCTAACTCCTGATGCTTATGTTTTAACTCCTGATAAGCCGCTAGCAACTCTTCGTACGAAAACTTACAGTCTAACGAAGTGCATCCCGACGTAGTCGGCATGCAATTGATGCATCCAGCGTCATCTTTATCCAATAACCTGACAACCCCGACATCTTTGTCGTGAACAATCATATGACCGATGATAACCGATCAATTAAGGAGTGACCAGTCTAAATGCAAAAAAAAATATTTAAGACGGGATTAACGGACGATTAATCAAGCAAACACCCCTTGAACAAACGCTTACCTCTGTAAAAATTCCCCCAAAATACAAATAACTTCTTGATCTCACTTGTTTTTAGTGTCACTATAAAGGTGTCTCCATAGGTTGAAATTATAATTTGCTAGCAGAATCTTCTCATTTGTTGTTTTTGATCATCCTTGAGGAAAAAGCCTCAAAAATCGTTGTAGCGTAACTACCTGCAAGTTAACAACAAATTTATCATCTACAAAAGAAATAAACCCGTAGCGGTTCCACAACCATCAAAAGAAGTCAGCATCAAGCATCACTACAGCGCAAATGCCTTCTTTCTTGCTAGTCCTTGACTTTATAAGGGGGGGGGGGGTAGACTCAAAAGATTAACTTAAGAATGAGGGTTTAATGGGCGCGAGGTTTTGCCAGATAAATGTCTATTTATAAATGGAACAACTTATAAGGAGGTTGTAATATGAAGTTATGTAATTTATTAGTGATGTTTTTACTGCTCACTGGAGTAGTTTTTGTAGCTTGTGAAGGCGAAAAAGGACCGGCAGGACCAGCAGGACCGGCAGGGAAGGACGGAAAGGACGGAGTGGATGGGAAAGACGGAAAAGATGGCAAGCCCGGGCCTGCGGGAGCAGATGGTAGAGTTGGTGACCAAGGGCCTGGGTATGGTGATCCTAGGTGCGATGTTAGCAATGGGATACAGGGGATAGTAGGTATTGCTCAGGATGATCTCACTGGAACAGATGAAGACGATGTTATTTGTGGAACTCGTGTTGGCAATACAATTAACGCCGGTGGCGGTGATGATACCGTTTACGGAGCCGGGGGATTGGATATTCTCCACGGGCAGGCTGGGGACGATATTCTCTACGGTGAGGGGGGTATAGATTATCTCTACGGTGAAGTTGGCGATGATGTACTCAATGGAGGGGATGGTAATGATGTGTTCTCTGGTGGGGATGGGGATGATACATTCAACGGAGGGGATGGTAATGATCATTTCTTCACTAAATCTGAATCGGGCAATAATAAAATTGTAGGCGGTGAGGGTAGGGATATGCTCTATATTGCGGCTTTTCCAGGTCGGAGGGAAATGGATCGGGGAGCAGGTGGTTTATATAATATAGGTTTCGCAAGTAGGTTTGTTTCAGCTAACATAAGTTTTGATCTTTCTTCGGGGAGTTTTGATGGTGCTGCTTTTTCTGTCAGCGGAAATGGGAAGTTTACATTTGAAGGTATTGAGGATGTTTTTGGCGGGAACGGTGATGATACTATTAACGGAAATGATGAAGGCAACTACCTTTATGCAGGATTGGGAAATGACACTATTAACGGAAAGGGTGGAGATGATATTATTGACGGCAGGGGAGGAAACGACACTGGCAACGGAGGGGATGGTAACGATACTCTTCTTGTTGCCCATGACGATATCCTTACCGGAGGCGCTGGAGCTGATATTTTTTTAGTTGACCATGCAAGTGTAAACAACGCAATTATTAAAGACTTTGATTTAAATGAAGACAAACTCTATTTGTTGGCTTGGCCGGCAGGGAATAGAGCAATAAGTGCCTCGGGAGGAAAAATCACCGTAGGAGCGAAGAGTGACGCGATTTCGATACATGTAGACAACAATCCGAATCAAGAAAAAGCAAATAGTATCATTAACACTTCAGATCCTAAATATAGGTTTGTCACTGCAACATTTGATCCAGAAACAAGAACCTATACTTATACAGACAACTAAAGAACTCTCAGTGTGGAGAATTCCCAAGCCCAGCAGGTTATCCACCTGTTGGGCTTTTTTATCAGAAGGAACTTTTCTCAAGGCATCTATATAATGTCACCTCGCTTATAAGGAGTTATCCCTGCGGATTTTGTTAAATGGGTGAGCATAATCTTAAGAGTTTTCCGCAAGAAGTTTTAGTTTTTGGGCGACTGAGTACACAAGTTCTCGACAACCTTTCCCAGTAACTGCTGATATGCTGATTATCTCTATGCCTTTCTTTTTCATATTCTCTTCTATTTCTTTCTTTCTTTCGCTGGCTTTTTCTAGGTCAATCTTGTTTAGCACTATAAGTTGAGGCTTTTCTGCAAGTTGTGGAGAGTATTTTTTCAGTTCAGAATTTACCAGTTCGTAGTCTTTCACTGGATCTCTCCCTGAAAAAGGGTCAAGATCTAGCAAGTGAACGAGAAGGCGGGTTCTTTCAACATGTTTTAGAAATCGCAGACCAAGCCCCTGTCCAGTATGAGCGCCTTCTATTATTCCTGGGATATCGGCAACCACAAAAGACTGGTAATCTCCATAAGTTACAACCCCTAAATTAGGTACTAGAGTTGTGAAAGGGTAGTCGGAAATCTTCGGTTTTGCCGCCGAAATCTTTGATATAAGAGTTGATTTTCCTGCATTCGGAAACCCTAGTATTCCTACGTCAGCTAGCATCTTGAGTTCAAGCCTTAATTCAACTGTTTCACCTTTTTTACCTCCTTCAGCATTTCTCGGAGATCTATTCGTCGACGAGACAAATCTTGCGTTTCCTCTCCCCCCTTTTCCGCCCTTGGCTATGATTTTACTTTCACCGTCTTTTTCTAGATCTACGATTATTTTGTCGTCCTGAACATCCATGATCATGGTTCCTACGGGAACCGGAATGATCAGGTCAGGCGCGGATGCTCCATGTTGATCACTTCCTCTTCCGACTTCTCCATTCCGCGCTTTGTAGTGCTTTGAATATCTGTAATCAAGAAGAGAGGACATGTTCGCATTGGCTACGAACATCACGTTGCCTCCATTGCCTCCATCCCCACCGTTTGGTCCTCCCCTAGGTACGAATTTCTCTCTTCTAAAACTTACGCATCCATTGCCTCCATTGCCCGATGTTACGGTTATTTCTACCTCGTCTATAAATTGCATTTAAGTTGGTAATTGACCAAGATATTTTATTGGGCTTGTTGAGGGATCCTGAGAACAACTGGGATTAGGTAGGCGTTCCAGTCTGTTTCATTTTCTCAGACATATCTTGTTTTACGTTTCCGATAATTCCATCCCAATACCTCCACCAGTAGGAATCAGCCTCGTAGTTTGCTTTTTGCTGTTCGGCCCAGATAAGAACCTGCATGTGGTCTCCGTGATAAAGTACAAGTTTTTTTGCAGCGGAAAGGACATCTTTTTCGTTTATGGGAATCTTGTTGAGTTCAGTGTCAAATATGGATTTTATCTCTTTTATGTAAGGGTCCACGGTGCTTGAAATTTCCCTTATCTTTTCAGCCGGCGTTACGACGTCTCCCGGGAATGTTTCTTTTATATTTTTCATCAGATCCACAAAATCTAGAAGATTGTCGAGAGAATTCTGAATTTTTTTAACCTCTTTAAGGCATTGTGTAAGTTCTTTTGGGTCCAAAGATGTTGGCATTGGTTGTAGCCTCCTTAGATTATTTAAATGACGATTCTGATTTTAACACATAACCACCTAACGTGCTCTGTAGACCACAATCCCGGGCCTTTTTTTCATATAGGTCATAAGCGGGTCGTCAACCACTTTTTTATGGACAGAAGATGCGTGGCGAAGATAAATTTCTGAGTCTTTTTTTATAGCCAACCCGGCGTGAGTTACGTCTAATCCAGAAAGTTCTGTATAGATTCCGAGGTAATCACCTGTCTTTATCCTGTTCAGTACCTTGTGAGAAAGTTTTTCAGACGGGATGTAGGTTATTTCCCTATTCTCAACGCCGATTCCAGAAAGCCAGAATGAGCCATCCTTTTTTCTGTTAAGTAGTTTTGTAACTGTTACTGTGGTGTCACCTCCGACCTGTTTTGTCATATCCTGCACGTTTGGTTTTTTCCCACTTGCCCAATCAGAAAAAAAGTGTTTTCTCGTTTTCCACTTCACGGAATTGTTCTTATATCTTGTTTGGGTGAGTTTTGTCTTGAACTGCTCGAAGTTTTTTGAAAGTCTCAAGGACTCAACATAGTCTATGTAGGTAAAGCAGTCCATCCCGGAAAAATCAATGGTAAGTTCTTCTTTGATACCGTTTCCACCACCCAGTGTTCTCTCCGCATACGGGGTGCCAAGAAAATTTTCTGAGAGAAAACTGATTCTATCGCCTGTATTTTCTATATCTCTGGATTGGCTGATAAGGGCTTGTAATTTCTCTTTAGTCCAGCTTCCTAAAATTATTTTTTCTGCGTGGTCGGCAGAGACATTTTCTATAAAGGCCCCAAGGAAAAGTTTTGCGGCGGTTATCACTAAGATTGTCAGAAAAATGGGTCTAATGACTTTTTTCATTTTGTTGACTTCCTATTGTCTTGTTATGAAAAATCACCTTCTTTTGCCGCAGTAAGTGATCTACAAGATTCTTCGTCAGCATACGTTTCCATAGAAGTAGTAATATCTGGCCTGTTTACACGAGGATACGATCAAAAAATGGGGAATAGATTCAGATAATCTGTTGACCGCAATGCCAAAGAAGTCCTTTCTCCTAAAATACAAACAATGGCTGACAAGGAAAGAAAAGGGCCGTAAGGGATCGGGTATTCCATACCTTTTCGGCGTACAAGTACAATTGTCAATCCGATCACTAAGGCCAAAACAGAACTCAACAGTATTACGACCAGAACTTTGAACATGCCAAGAGCTGCGCCTAGCATTGAAATAAGTTTTACGTCACCCATCCCCATCCCCTCTTTTTTCTTCAGATTTTTGTACAAAGTCGCTATAAGAAAAAACATTCCTCCTCCGAGCACCATTCCTCCGATTGAGTCAATAATCGCTATGTCCACTATAGAACCGTAAAGACCTGAGGAAAAAAACGCAAGCGCCACTTCCCAATCTGTTATAACTGCGTTGAACCCCAAAGCTATTACTGTTATAGGTAGGGTTATAACATCGGGAATTACAAGGTGTTTTACGTCTATGATGGTTATGATCACGAGTGATACGCAGAGAGGCAGATAGAAAAACAGTTCTATAGATATTCCAAATTTTCTAAAGAGAAAAAATGCGAGCATCCCACAAAAAAGTTCAATAAGCGGATACTCAACGGATACGGAACTCTGGCAGTGCGCGCATTTCCCCCGCAGATATATCCAACTTACTACGGGAATATTATGTAATGCGCGTATCGGGGTTTTACAAGTACTGCAATGGGAAGAAGGGGTTATAATAGATATTCCAGCGGGAATCCTTCTGGCGCAGACATTGGCGAAACTTCCGATTGCTGTTCCTAGAAGGAAAAACCACATTCCCAATAGCGTGCTTTCGGTAAAGAAAAAAGAGTCTCCCAAAACAGTTTCCAAGTCCGGTCAATTTTTTGCGCAAGACCATCTTTCACTCAGTTCTGTAAGCGCAAGGTCAAAATGCCTTTTACAGAGCCGTAGGACTTTTTTGTTCTTGCTAAGATGCTCTCTGAGGGCGTAAAGAGAAGCTCTATTGCACACAAGTTTTGCGTCCGCTCCAGTTCCACCTTCAATTTGCGAGGCGATGGTGCGGAGATTCACATCTGAACTGAGAGGTTTTTTGCTTGTGTGTATGCCCAGTATATCTACTATTTCTTTTTTCGACGGTACAGGCATCTCAATTACTAAATCAAGTCTTCCCGGTCTTAGCAACGCAGGTTCAATCATTTTTATCTTATTTGTCGCGGCAAGTATGAGCACATCTGTAAGTTCCTCTATTCCATCAATTTCAGCCAAAATTTGACTTACCACCCTCTCGACCACCCTAGTTGAGTTGCCTTCAGAGCGTTTTGGGCACAGAGCGTCAAGTTCGTCAAAAAAGATTATACAGGGAGAAACCTGCTTTGCTTTTCTGAAAATATCTCGTACAGCGCGTTCTGATTCTCCCACATATTTTGATAGAAGTTCTGCTCCCTTTATTGAGATAAAATTTGTTTCCGCTCTACTTGCAAGCGCTTTTGCAAGCAGGGTTTTTCCCGTGCCTGGTTGTCCATAAAGAAGTATTCCCTTGGGAGAAATCACATCCATAGCGCTGTAGAGGTTTTTATGCTTCATTGGCCATATAACAGATTCTAAAAGGTCGTTTTTTATATTTTGAAGTCCTCCTACGTCATCCCATGATGTTTTAGGTATCTCTGCCACTATTTCTCGTGTAGCAGACGGTTGAATGTTCCTAAGCGCTTCAAGAAAATCCTCCATCCGGACATCAAGATGGAAGTCAGCAATCATATCGGCAGAACTCTCTCCGATGTCCGGCAGAATGTCGGCAAGAGAATTTATAGCCGCTTCCCTACAAAGATTCTCTATATCTGCTCCCACATAACCATGGCAAAGTTCGGAAAGCCTCTGCAAATCTACATCACTTGAAAGAGGCATGCTCCTTGAGTGAATACGGAAAATCTCAAGGCGTGCGGCGGCATCAGGAACGCCAAGGCGGATTTCTCTATCAAATCTTCCGGGACGACGTAGCGCAGGGTCAATCACATCTGGAAGGTTGGTTGCTCCTATCACAGTAACGCTTCCCCTGTCGGCAAGTCCATCCATAAGGGAGAGTAATTGGGCAACCACTCTTTTTTCTACATCTCCCACTACTTTGTCCCTTCGTGGCGCTATGGCGTCAAGTTCGTCAAGGAATATTATTGATGGTTGATTTTTTGCTGCGGATTCAAATATCTGGCGAAGTTTCCCCTCGCTTTCCCCGTAAAATCTGTGGATTATCTCTGGGCCATTTATCACTTGGAAGTTCGAGCCGGTCTCATGCGCTATGGCTCTTGCAAGCAAGGTTTTTCCACTTCCCGGTGGTCCGGTAAGTAATACTCCCCTCGGGGGCTTTACCCCGAGTTTTTCAAAGAGCGAAGGATAGCGCATGGGAAGTTCAAGTATTTCCTTCACCTTTCTTATTTGGACTAAAAGCCCTCCGATATCTTCATAGGATACTTTTTTATTGTCCACTATGGTTTTAGGCCTCTTGACTATTTCCATTTTTGTTCGTTGGTTCACTATTACCGAGTTTTCAGGTTTTGTGGCAAGCACATCAAAATTCTCAACCTTCGCATCAGACAATCTGATAGAGATTTTGTCTCCAGTTGTTACGGCTAAACCCTCTAGCCTGCTACAGAAGACTCTGTTTTTTGCCGGATCGTAAAGAAGCTCTTTGTTTCTTGGACAAAGCGTTATACTGCTCGCATTCTCAAGGTTAGTCTTGGTGACCATCACAAAGTCGTCAATTTCCACTCCAGCATTTTTCCGCGTGACGACGTCTATTTCTATTACGGATTCTTCCTGCTCTTCGACATTGAACGGTAGCGCTCTTACAACGGTCTTTCTTTTTCCGTCTATGCAAATCAGGTCCCAAGACTCAAGCCCCAATTCTCTCATATCCACTCTACTGATTCTCGCATAACCCTTACAACAGTCACGTGAGTGGATTTCGGATGTTCTAAGCGATATCATTTTTGTGCTTCCTACTTCTTTGAAAAAAGATAGTAACCCTTTAAATTTTACGGTCAAGAAAACTCGCTAAGGATTTATTGAAAAGTATATCTGGTGGATAGATATGGAGTTAAAGCACCTTACTCTTATCAATTATAGAAACTATGAAAAGCTATCTATTCCGTTTCATTCGGGATTTAATATCATCCATGGAAGAAACGCGCAGGGGAAGACCAATCTACTTGAAGCGATATATCTTGTCTGTGGATTGCGACCGTTTTCAGGTACAAAAAACTCAGAACTTGTCAGGTTCGGTTGTGAATCTTCTATTGCAAAGGGGGAGATCTCGGCCAAAAACGGACTCAACGAGGTTCATGTCACCGTAAAAAGCGATGGCAGACGCGCTCAGTTGAACTCAAAGGCTGTACGCAGCATAAGCCAGCATTTCGGTACATTTAAGGTAGTTCTGTTTCTGCCTTCCGACGTGAACATAGTAAAGGGAAGTCCGCAGGCAAGAAGAAACTACCTTGATTCCGTTATTAGCGCGATCTATCCAGTGCACATAAAACAACTTCGTGACTATCAAAAGGCAGTGAGTCAGAGAAACCATGCTTTGATATCAGCAAAAAATTTGTCTTCTATTGCTTTGGATCTCTGGGATGAGCAGATAGCGCGGATAGGTTCTGATATCGTAAAAAGACGTATAGAGATGATAAAGGGGTTTAATCACAAACTCGACGAAATTTATGGAAAAAGCGCTGACTCTGAAGATTCTGTACGCGTAAGTTACGGAATTTCTTTTGAGCGAGGAGAAGATGTTGCTCAAGGTATAATGGAGGGGCTCAGAAAAAGATTCCCATTAGACAAAAAAAGAGGTTATACGACCGTGGGTCCGCACAAGGACAGAGTAGGTTTTCTGCTTGACAACAGAGATTCTTGTCGTTTTGCTTCTCAAGGTCAATCAAAGAACCTTGTTCTTGCTCTGAAGTCCGCTGAAATAAAACTTTTCCGAGAACGCACTGGAGTAAACCCCATACTTTTATTAGATGACATAACAAGCGAACTTGATTTTGGGCGTAGAAACTTTTTTTTCAACATGCTTTCAGAATTTTCAGGGCAAGTGTTTGTAACTTCCACTGAAAGAAAGCAGATCCCCATCCGTAGTCCAGCCCAAACTTTTTTGATTGATTCTGGTCAAGTCAGAATTAATGAATAAAGGAATTGCTTGTTTTGTCTAGGTCTAGTTTTTTCACAAAAACTGATGTATAAGTACAGATTGAAAATTTATTGGAGGTAGTATCAGATGGACGTAAACATTATAGACATAAATTTCTTCACCAATGAGGCAATAGGTTCCTTTCTCATAGAAACTGACTCAAGTCCTGTGCTTTTTGAGACTGGTCCCTATACCTGTCATCAAAGCCTTAAAGCCGGTATTACTGCTCTTGGGTACGAGGTTTCTGATATAAAACATGTATTTGTAACTCATATTCACCTTGATCATTCAGGAGGAGCTTGGGCTTTTGCTGAGCAGGGCGCGACGATATACGTTCATCCTGTCGGTGTTCCCCATCTTGTTGATCCAGAAAAACTGATGAAGTCGGCTACTAGAATATACGGAGACAAAATGGATGAACTGTGGGGAGAAGTAAGAGGGATAGATCAAAGTAAAGTGGTCGCTATTTCAGATAATGATGTCATCCGGGTGGGAGATTTAGAAATAAAGGCTATTGAAACTTCGGGACATGCATGGCATCACCATTGCTATCTTGTGGATAACTGTCTTTTTACGGGAGATATCGCCGGATGCAGGGTCCCTGGGGGTCCAGTGGTCCCAGCAACTCCTCCTCCTGAAATACATGTTGAGCAGTGGAAAGATTCGGTAAAGAAAATACGCGAAATCTCTCCAGACAAACTTTATCTTACTCATTTCGGTGAATATTCTGACGTAAATGATCTTCTTGACGAACTAGTACAAAACCTAGACGATTGGACTCAGTGGGTCGGAAATAGGGTTTCTGCGGGGAAGCCGGATAAAGAGATAAATGAAGAGTTTGCCGAATACTCAAAGGAACTTTTCAAAAAGAGAGGCACGAGCGAGGAGACCGTTTCGAAATACGAAATTACTGCTTCTCACAGCATGAACTTAAGCGGACTTATACGTTATTGGAGAAAACATAGGCTTTCAGACTCCTGATTTCTTGCTCTATAAAATCATACGGGATTGACCAATAAGGCTGGCTGAAAATATTAACGGTGCAATTAAATTTCTGCGAGAATTGTATATAATTCTCTACTCCTGTAAGTCGGGGTGTGGCGCAGTTGGAAGCGCGCAGCATTTGGGATGCTGAGGTCGGAGGTTCGAGCCCTCTCACCCCGACCATCTTCTCTGGACTTAAAGACTGTCCAGATTTCTTGGCGCCCGTAGCTCAGCAGGATAGAGCAACGGACTTCTAATCCGTAGGTCAGAGGTTCGAATCCTCTCGGGCGCGCCATCTTTGTGCTTTCTAATGTCGAAAAATCCCCTAAGAACTTGAACGGCGAGCGGGAATTAGCGGTTCGAAAGGCTTCATTTCACTTGTATGCGAACTGGTTTGCGAAGGTCAATCTCAGTACTGCACGCTTATACTCAAAGCGCGAAGAATTCCATAGTTTCAATGGGTTAGACAGGAAGTCCATGGCGGTTCGAAAGTAATTTAGTAGTAAGCGTTCGTTCAAGGGGGTGTTTTATAGAGGGTTTGAGCTGTTAATGATTTATCTCCAATTTCTGAGAAGCGGTCGTAGTCAGATGTTCTTTTTGGGTTTATCAGATCGGTTGTACCAGTCCTAGCGGCCACGTCCCTGTATAGTTTCAACGCGTATCTATCCAGAGGCCCGGTATACAGTGCCTGTATATGTTGGAATTTGTATAAACGTCTCAATAAGTACGGGGGTGAAGTTGTATCGTTGGGTTCACTCATTGGGCAAGCGGTGACATACTACCGAGAGGATGTGCAACCCTAGATGAGAGTGTAGCAATCAGGTTGCGTAATAGATTCATCTTCCCGGAGAAGAAATCATGTCCGTAGCAGAGGTACTTGGCGGAGTTGAACTATTTCTCTGCGTAGGTGGTCAACTATGCTTTCTCTAGCCAACGAAGGATTTCAATATCATTCTTTGAGAGGTACTCAAAACTTTGTATCAGGGTAGCGGTTGTTCAGGGGTGCAGTCTTGGCTGTCAGATCTAAAGTTCAGTTTGGGTCTGGTGGTCGCTCTCGCAGGACAGTTTCCGCGAGGGTGTGCTGGATCAACTTCGCACAAAAGATCTGGTGTGGTAAATTATCCAACTAAAATTTTATCAGAACGAAGCGAAAACAACCCTAAGTGTTGTGCTTCACAGTTTAATGGGCGGTTACGAGAACGCGTTTAACAAAATAGAACGAGACCTTCGCACAGAGGAAGGCATCGCCAATGAGTTGGATTACGTAGAACAGACTTCATGGGTTCTGTTCTTGAAGTATCTGCATGATCTTGAGACCGAACGAACTGCCCGTGCCGAACTCAATGGCGAAGACTACACCCCGATCATTGAAGGCGATTTTCCTTGGGAAAAATGGGCCGCCCCAAAAACGGATGGCGAATTCGACCACAACGCCGCCCGTATGGGTAGCGACTTGATCAAATTTGTTGATCAGGAGTTGTTCCCATACCTTGCGTCCTTCCGCCAATCCGCGAAGAGCCCTCAGACGATCCAGTACAAGATTGGCGAGGTTTTCACAGAGTTGCGCAACAAGTTCCGCTCCGGCTACGTCCTGCGTGACGTGCTTGAAGCCGTGGACAGTCTATCGTTCAACACCCAGGCCGAACGGCATGAGCTGTCCCAGCTCTACGAAACCCGCATCCGCCGCATGGGCAACGCGGGCCGCAACGGGGGCGAATACTACACACCGCGCCCGCTAATCCGCGCCATGATCAAAGTCACCGATCCAAAGATCGGCGAGACAATCTATGACGGCGCTGTTGGTTCGGCGGGATTCCTCTGTGAAGCATATGACTACCTGCGCACCGACAAACTCTCCGCGTTCGAATACGAGACCCTGCAGACCAAGACCTTCTACGGGCAGGAAAAGAAGGGCCTCGCCTACATCATCGGGATCATGAACATGGTTCTTCACGGCATTGAGGCTCCGAACTTGGTCCACTCCAACACGCTCAATGAGAACGTGATGGATACTCAGGAAAAGGACCGCCACGATATCATCCTTGCCAACCCGCCTTTCGGCGGGGGCGAGCGGCGCGAGGTACAGCAGAACTTTCCTATCCGCACCGGTGAGACGGCTTACCTGTTCCTTCAACACTTCATCCGCAAGTTGAAGGCAGGCGGGCGCGCCGCCGTGGTGATCAAGAACACCTTTCTCAGCAACACCGACAACGCCTCAATCGCACTGCGCAAGGAATTGCTGGAGGTGGCGGAACTACACACGATCCTCAATTGCCCGCAAGGTACGTTTCAGGGTGCAAGCGTAAAGACTGTGGTGCTATTCTTTGATAAAGGTACGCCGACGCGGGACATTTGGTATTATCAACTTGATCCGGGCCGTAGCCTTGGCAAGACCAACCCGCTGAACGACGATGACCTAGCCGAATTCATTGAGCTACATCGCACTCGCATGATAGGGTCGAAGAGTTGGATTGTAAATCGCGCCGACCTGGACGAGAACACCTATGATCTTTTGGTCAAGAACCCGAACGCGCCTGAGGAAGCACCGCTACGCAGTCCCGAAGAGATCATAGCTGACATGTTGGCGCGGGATGCCGAAATTGCACAAATTTTGGAAGGCATTCGTAGGGAGGGGGAGGAGCTGTGAAGAATTTCGGAGTGCGTGGTTGGATGGAAGTTTCGCTTGGCGATATTTGTGAGAAGAACGAGACTGTAGACCCGCGTAAAGCGCCTGATGAAGAGTTCGAATACGTAGATGTTTCCAGTGTTTCGAACGACACATTTACCATTGAGCAAACACAGAGATTGCTAGGAGCCGACGCACCGAGTCGAGCTCGGCGAAAAATCCGCTCAGGTGACATTTTGTTTGCGACAGTCCGACCGACTTTGCAGCGCATTGCACAGGTTCCTGAAAGCTTGGACGGACAAGTTTGTAGCACTGGATACATTGTTTTGCGGCCAAAAGCGCCTCTGGACGCTCGGTTCTTGATGCACGCTCTGTTTCGTCCTGATTTCATGGATGCAATGAAGCTACTACAGTCGGGTGCAAGTTATCCTGCTGTCACAGATAAACAAGTCAGGACTCAGAAGATTCCTCTCCCACCGCTTGAAGAACAAAAGCGGATTGCCGAGATTCTGGACGGAGCCTTCGATGGTCTTGCCCACGCCCACGCCCACGCCGAAGCCAACCTCCAAAACGCGAGAGAGTTGTTTGAAAGCGCTGCCGCTAAGGCATTTGATGATCTGAATGCGCCTCGAAAAACGCTCGGTGAAACTTGCGACATTTATCAGCCAAAAACCATTTCTACCAAAGAGATGAAAGCTGATGGAAAGTATCCCGTCTTTGGAGCGAACGGAATAATCGGAAGATATGACCAATATAATCATGAAGAAGCACAACTTCTTGTGACATGCCGCGGCACGTGTGGAGCAGTAAACATTTCTGAGCCGTATTCATGGATAACCGGCAATGCTATGGTGATTAGACCAAAAGATCCGACGATAAAACGAGACTTTCTTGAGTTCTTTTTCAGATGCTCTGTTGATCTGGACGGCGTCATCACTGGTACAGCGCAGCCTCAAATCACCCGTAAGAATCTGTCACCTATCACTGTGCCTATTCCATCTTGTGAGACGCAGACTAAGGTCATCAAGCACTTGAGAGAGATTAGTGATTTAAGTGATAGGTTCGCTTCCGAATACGAAAACAAATTGCGCGACTTGGGTGATCTTCGCCAATCTCTATTGAAGAAAGCCTTCACGAGCGAATTAACATGACATAACGAGTGGAGAAGATGAGCATTCACGACGAAACCGAAGCCGATACCCGCGCCGAACGTATAGACCCCATCCTTGCGGCGGCGGGCTGGGGTCAAAACGGTTCCAAGGTTCGCCGTGAGGTCATCTGCCTTGGGCGCATCCAGTCAGGCGGTACGCGTAGTAAGGGGCTGTCAGCCGACTATGTGTTGATACACAAGGGCCAAAAGCTTGCCGTACTGGAAGTTAAGCGCGCAGGCATCAGCCACCGCAACGGCGTTGGTCAGGCCAAGGACTACGCGACCCGCTTGGGATTACGCTATGCCTACGCCTCCAACGGTCTGAACTGGTATGAGATCAACATGGCTAGCGGGGTTGAAGGCGACATGGAGTTGCCCTTTCCAACGCCCGACGAGCTTTGGGACCGCACTTTTGCCGATCACAATTACTGGCGAGAGCAGTTCGGGACCGTGGATTTCGAGATGGATGGCGGAAAATGGGATCTACGCTACTACCAGCACAAGGCGATCACGGCGGTGCTTGAGGCCGTTGCTAAGGGTGACCGCCGTATCCTCCTGACGCTCGCCACAGGTACGGGTAAAACCTCCATCGCCTTCCAGATTACGTGGAAGCTGTTCCAGGCTAAATGGAATCTCTCAGGTGAGGCAGTACGCCGCCCGCGTATTCTGTTCCTCACTGACCGCAACATCTTGGCCGATCAGGCCTACAACGCTTTTTCGGCTTTTCCGAATGATGCTGTTATAAGAATCAACCCTGACACAATCCGCAAAAACAGGGGGAAGCCTCCAAAGAACGCTAGCCTGTTCTTCACAATTTTCCAGACCTTCATGACCGGTGAAGGCGAACCCGTTTACACACAGTATCCGCCGGAGTTTTTCGACTTCATCGTGATCGACGAATGTCATCGAGGCGGCGCAAAGGACGAAAGCGAGTGGAGGCGCTTGCTGGAGTATTTCAAGCCTGCCGCACAGCTTGGCCTGACCGCTACCCCGAAGCGCAAGCACAACGCTGATACCTATACCTATTTCGGTGAACCCGTTTACACCTACCCCTTGCGCGATGGGATTGAAGACGGCTTCCTAACGCCTTTTAAAGTACGCCAGATGGCCAGCACCATTGACGAGTATGTCTATGACGGCAGTGACGAGCTCATCACGGGTGATGTTGAAGAGGGCGAGGCATTCGGTGAGAGCGATTTCAACACTCGGATCATCATTGAAAAACGCGAGTTAAGCCGTGTGAACGAATTCATGACCCAGATTGATCAGCGCCAGAAAACTTTGGTCTTCTGTGCCACGCAGGATCATGCGGCACTTGTCCGCGATCTTATCAATCAGGTGAAGGACAGCCCCAACCCCAACTATTGTCATCGCGTGACCGCCGATGACGGCGCGGTTGGCGAGCAACACCTTCGAGATTTTCAGGACAATGACAAAACGATCCCGACGATCCTGACGACCTCGCAGAAACTTTCAACGGGCGTAGATGCCCGCAACATCCGCTATATCGTCCTGATGCGTCCGGTCCGCTCCATGATTGAGTTCAAGCAAATTATCGGGCGTGGCACACGCATCTATGAAGGGAAGGATTTCTTCACGGTCTGGGACTTTGTGAGGGCGCACGAAAACTTCAAAGATCCCGAATGGGATGGCGAACCACTGGAGCCTGAGCCGCCCAGTGAGCCGCGAACACCTCCAGCAGGATCAGAGCCGGGACCTAGTGAGCCGCTTGGGCCAGACGACGATGGCCCTGAAGAGCCTCCGTGCGAAAAGATTGTCGTGAAGTTATCAGATGGAAAAGTCCGAAATATCCAATACATCGCGTCCACGACGTATTGGAGCCCAGAGGGCAAACCCATATCTGCGGTAGAGTTCCTTAAGCGCCTCTTTGGCGACCTAAAGGGCATCGTTGCAGATGAAGATCATCTCCGATCTGTTTGGAGCTATCCTGACAATCGCGAACACTTTTTTGATCAACTCTCAGACCGTGGCTATGACTCCGATCGGCTTAATGACATTCGAGGACTGGTGGATGCGCCGGACAGTGATCTGTTCGATGTTCTCAGTTATATCCTGTTCACCAACTCGCCCAAGACGCGGCACGAGCGGGCCGAGCATGTTCGTTCTGATGGAATGCTAAATGCTGATGAAGATACGAAAAGTCTTCTTCTTGCCATCTTAAAAGCCTACGAGGCGCGGGGCGAAACCGAATTGACGACGAAGAAACTTGAGACGTTTTTGACTGCACGCTATGGTAGTGTGAGCGAAGGTAAGGCGAAACTGGGAGGTTTGTCGGCAGTCAAGAATGCCTTCAGGTCCATGCAAGAAATGCTATATTCTGGGTAGGCCGTATGGATCAATTTGCACTTGTAGCGTTGGTATGTTCTCGCCCCCAAAATTTTGCGTGGTTCCTTGGAGCAGGCACGTCCCGTAGTGCGGGATTGCCCACCGCCACAGACATAATATGGGATTTGAAACGTCGGCACTATTGTCGTCAGGAAAATCAGAACATTTCGCGCCAAGATATTCAAAGCGAAGCCGTCAAAGAATGCATTCAAGCGTATATGGATGCGCACGGATTCCCTAAATTGTGGGCAGATCAGGAATATTCATCCTATTTTGAAAAAATATTCGGCGACAATAAGGAACGCCAGCGTCAGTACATAAGTGCCATTCTTAACGAAGAGAAAATTGCCTTATCAGTCGGGAACCGTGTGCTTGGCGCAATGCTTACAAGTGGTATGTGCCGGGCTGTATTTACGACTAATTTTGACAGCGTGGTTGAGAAATCCGTTGCTGAAGTCGGTGGTCGGTCGCTTAAAGCATTCCATATCGAAGTGGCGAAGGCAGCCAATAAGGCACTCAACAACGAAGAATTCCCCATTTATTGCAAACTACATGGTGATTTTCGCTATGACAGCATTAAAAATCTAAGCGCCGACCTTGAAAAGCAAAATCAGGAACTTTCTAACTGTCTCGTCAACTCAGCCAACCGGTTTGGATTTATTGTTGCTGGGTACAGCGGGCGTGATAAGAGTGTTATGGCGCTGTTCAGGCAAGTTCTTGACACATCTAATCCGTTCCCTCACGGTTTTTATTGGACTGGCTTAAAGGGTGGTTTTGTCCATCCTGCCGTAACGGAGTTGCTTGCGGCTATACAAAATAGAGGTGTGACTGCCGAGTTTGTTGAGATTGAGACATTTGATGCATTCATGCTTCGTGTTTGGCGCAACATTGAGAGCAAGTTGCCAGACTTGGATGCTCAGGTGTACAAGGCAAAACTCTCAGAAGTGAACATTCCATTACCGCCGTACGGAAAGCAAGAACCGATTTTGAGGCTTAATGCTCTTCCCATTTTGAAAATGCCATCAGACTGCTTGTCGCTATCGTTCAAAAAACCTGTTGAGTGGGATGAAATCAGAAGAGTTGCAAGCGCATCAAAGCAAACTCTGGTCCTGAGTAAATCCGATACGGTGTGGTGCTGGGGGAAGGAGGAAGATGCTCGTCGGGGATTTGCAGGGTCCGTCAAGACAATAGAATCGCGTGCGTTACCAGATGATATTCGCAAGCCGGAAAACTTGCATATTAAAGGCTTGATCGAAGAGGTTCTGGGATATGCGTTGGTGCGCGAGCGTCCCTTGCTCGTCCGTGCTCGCCACGGGTCGGTTTTCCTGATTGTCGATCAACATGCCGACGATGTTGATGGTCTTGATCCATTGTTTCAACTTGTCGGTAAAACTTCTGGCAAGGTGCTAGGCGTCTTCACAGCGCCTACCCCCGAGAAGCCGAATTCTGAACAGGTTGAATGGGCCGAAGCGCTACGGATATCTGTCGATCAAAAGGGAGACAGGTTCTGGCTTATAATCAATCCGGACATCTGGATATGGCCGCCCCGCGCCCGTGCCAATGCACGTGACTTTCTGGACAGAAGACGTAGCGACCGAAAGAACGACAAGTTCAACGCGCTTCTCGACGCGTGGGTCAAGGTGCTGTTCGACACTGACGAGCGCAATTCTAAAATCACGGTTAAGCCGTTTTCTGACGGGAATGAGATTGAAAACCCACGTTTTCGTATAGGCAATCGGACGGCGTTCTCACGGAGGCTAGTAGAATGATCGCGAATGCAGGAGAGTTAAGCGGTTATGCGACCCTACCCGAACCGGAACTTATCTTTGCCGGTGGCCGGACTAGTAAGCACCCGTTGATAGGACTGATCAATTATGGTCCGTACGGCCTGAAATTTGGCACGCCCACTAAGTTTCGCCTAGCACTTCTCGCCCCCAAGACGAATATGGGTAAGCTCACCCAGCTAGTTCAGGAACTGAAAGATACTGCGCAGCCGCGGGAAGCATCGAACTACTATCCCGAATATCCCGGTTTTGAAGCACTGTTTCGCATTCCTGTCGCCGAGCAGGATGACGCTCTGGTTATCTCATTTCCCGATAAACTGGATAGGTATGCGCAGCGGGGTCAGAAAGTTGAACTCGCAAAAGGCTTGTTTCAGTGTATTGCCCAGCTCCGGAGCGTACGCAGCAATTTTGACATCGCGCTTGTATATTTGCCGCAAAGCTGGGCCACTTGCTTCAAGGGGGAAAACTTCGATTTCCACGATTATCTCAAGGCATACTGTGCACCCTCGAATATACCGATCCAAATTGTTCGGGAGAATAGCTTTCAGCGTAGGTGTCGCGCCAATGTAATGTGGGGCATGAGCGTAGCGACCTACGCCAAGGCAGGAGGTGTACCATGGAAGCTTACCGGACTAAACCAAGATGAAGCATTCATCGGTATCAGCTACGCAATTAAGACCGATAAATCCGGTAATCTCTACACGACATGTTGTAGTCAAGTATTTGACCCGGATGGAACGGGATTCCGTTTTGTGGCCTATGATACTCGCGAATTCACGCAAGACAGCAAAAAGAACCCGCATCTTTCATATTATGAGATGCAATCGGTTCTCTCCCGCAGTCTGGAGATTTACCAGAGCGGTCATTTCGGACGCCTGCCCAGTAAAATCACAGTCCACAAGAGCACGTCGTTTCAGGAACAGGAGATACTGGGTGCGCTTGACACGTTTCGCGAAGGTACGGACATTGAGTTAGTCCAGATCGTAAAGGGTGCAAACTGGAAAGGTATACGCTTTGACAACAAGAAGCCTCCCGAAGCCCACAGATATCCGGTGGTGCGGGGTACTTACATCGCGATTGAACGCAATGAGGCTCTTCTCTGGACGCAAGGCAGTGTGACCGGCATTAACGTCAAAAATCCGAATTACAATGTTTATAAGGAAGGGCCTCTAAATCCCACGCCTTCGCCGATTCTGGTTCGCCGTTTTTCAGGCCCGGGCGGGTGGCACGAAACCTGCTCGGGGATACTCGGGCTTACGAAGATGGATTGGAACAACAACACGCTATACAAGAAACTACCCGTCACACTCGTGTATTCGAAGGCCTTTGCCGAGATAATCCAGCAGAACCGAGATATGGTTAATACCGTCTATGATTTTCGGAACTTCATATGATGGCTAAACTCACTTCAGTTCAGTGTAGTGGTGTATCGCTTCACAAGTTCCTCGCCATTGAAGCCGTGAGTGGCAAGTAGTTCGTTTATCTGCTTCTGATTGTTGAGAATGTCGGGGTCACCGAGTGACTTGGCGAAGTCGTCGAGTGCCTTGCACAGTTTTTTGAGTTTTCTCTCCGTCATGATTCGCATGCCCTCTACCTCCGACGCACCGTCGTCAAGGGTCCGGAGGGGGTGAATGATGACGGGTGTGCCGGTCGTGGCTTTCGTATATTTGCCTCCGAACCAGGACATTGCCTGATTGAGCTGACCCAGATCAATCTTGGAAATGCCTTTCTCGGATTTCACGTCGTTCTTGCACTCTATAATTAGGAATGATCCGTCCGGCAGTGCCCAGAGGTTGTCCGGACCTTCGCCGTTGAATTGTTTTTCCGGGCGCTGGGAATGTAATCCGATGAACCGGGCAACAGCGTCTATCGCCGCTTCGAATTTATCCGGCGTTACGCTTTGAAAGCGCAGGTCGTCTGTAAGCTGATTGACTTCCAGTATCCGGTCCGCCGCTTCAAGGAAGCGTTCTTGATGATATGACTGAACTTCCGCCGCCTGTGCACCTTTCTGCGCCGCGAGCTTCTGATAGTTAATACCTTCCATCGGTCGCAAGACGTTCGAGTTCAGCTGGTATGCCGCCAGTAAGGTTTTCTGCGACGTGGTCGGGTTTAGGTGGTGTTGCATGGCCGCCAGTTTCGACATGAGCCATGCCTTTTCATCGTCATCCTTCGCGGCGTTGGCTGCGGCACTTAGCAAATCGGCAGCGGCTTTATAGTCTCCCGAGCGGGCAGCGTCGAAAGCCAGCCGAACGGTGACACTGGCAGCGTCAAGAACCAGACCAGTCTTAGCCTGCGCTTTCAGCAACGTCTTCTTACTAACTTTGACCCACGAGGGAACACGCTTGAGGCACTGGTCGAAGACTTCTGCAATCCCGTTGATATCGGTCCCATTGAGTTGCTTGGCAATCTTCTTCGAAAGGTCTAGTTGTGCCTGCGTTGCGGGGGTCAGCAGTTTAATACCGTCAGGCGACTTCACACGGCGTGTAAGTTTTGATCCAGCAAGCAGCACGACGCAATAATCATCGTTAGAGCGCACACCGCGACCCATACCCTGTTCGACACGCTGCATCTGACACCGCAAGCCAGATTGCGAGTCGCTTAGAACAGCCATGTCTGCAAGGTCGGAAAAGGATGCCACTTCGGGCAAGTTATAGATCACCAGAACGCGGCAAGCATCGTGCGGCAGGTCGATCCCGTCATACCTGTTAACGAGCACGGTCAGTCCGACATGCGCGTTGCGCAACTTCTCAACGCCAGCAACGACATTCGAAGTCGTTAGAGTTTGATCGGCGACGTCTTCCCAGTCTTTGACGGTGTTTTTCGAAGGCACAATAACGACAACGTTTTCCTCTTCAGCCAGATCGACAAGTAGTGCCTTGATCTCTTTCAGGGTGATTTCAGGGTTGAGTTCCTGTGGCATGAGGATCATGCGCTCGCCCATGGACTGTGAGGACGTGGGAACTATAGGATCGGAAATATTGTCAGGTTTTGCGCTGAAATGGGTAATGAGGACGCTATCGTCAGCAAGCGTTGCTGTCATATAGATTCTACGCTTGGCGCGGGAAAAGGCTCGTAGAAGGTCTGTCGGCGGACAATCGGGCTCAATTTCCAGTTTCTGGCCGCTAACCACGCAGCGGCACAGAGGCAGAATATCTTGGAGTAGCGGATAGGAAAACTTAAGCTCAACATCGTTCTTATGGTCGTGCAGGGATTGCATGACCTCTTCCTGTACCTTGATCCATGCCCAATATGGCACTTCCATCATGGCACGCGGGTCGCCCGAATTGATGTCAAGAAATCGGGCATGGCTTTGCCGTTTCATATCGGCCTCAACGGCCTTCAATATCTCCTGATAGGTGGGGTGCGTGTTGGGAATTTCTATTCTGAATTGTTCTGTTATGGTTGCAATGCAGGCATGGGCATCGTCGATTACGACTACGCATAACTTGATCTTCACGCCTTCTGCGCCGACACCGAACACAGACCTACCATTAAACAGCTTGTGAATGGTAGTGACAAGAATCCTATCACCGGACTGGAATTCCGTATCGTGAGGATCATCTGTGGCTTCAATACCAAGCGCTTTAGCTTCGGCAATCACCTGATCAACCAGTTGTTTATCAGGCGCGATATAAATAGCTGGAGCGATTTCCTCGTTCAGCGAGCTTTGCAACAGCAGTAGCCCGACCAGCGTTTTACCACTGCCGACGTTAAGCTTGATAACGATATCAGGTTGATTCCTCTGTCCAAACCAGCCTTTCATGACTTCGGTTTGAATATCGCGCGGAAATGCGAATGCTTTGTCGCGGTCTAGGGTCAGAAAGATGTCACGCGGGTCTATAACGATTGAATCGTCATCATCAAGCAGGTCCTCGAAATCTATTAGCATTTAGAAATTTTCATTGCTACTACGAGTGTCTGTTTTACTCAATTGGCATGGTCGCATCTGCGAGCACCTTTCCGATTGATTCAGGATATAGACTTTCGGTGCACAAGTCAAAAAAGAACCATGATCTGGCGATTCTGCTGAAGTCCATCTAAACCTTAGATGCCAGTCCCTCAGCGCACTTCAGGAAAGATAGCCGGTCTCCCGAGACTCGTGGACCTGCGCCCGCCGTCGACTTTCCCTTCCGTTTGCACACCCCGTTTTCAGCAAAGGCCAGCGTTGGGGTCATCACCCCAATTCTAAAGAGATGCTCCCAAAGTTTTTCCGCTCAGAGCAAAGCAGCTCCAAGGAATAGATAAAAAGCTGTGCCGAATATATCATTAAAAGTGACTAAGAATGGCCCAGAGGATACTGCAGGGTCCATTTTTAATTTGTTCAGAAGAACAGGTCCCGCAACACCTAGAAAAGATGTCGTAAGAGTAGCGCCAACAATTCCCGCGAATATCACTAGAAACAGCCTTAGAAAATCGGTAGCCGCGCTGTCAAGCAGAATTCCTATAGCAGATCCTAAAGCACCACTTATAACTCCCAAAACAAGTCCCGCTTTGAGTTCCGCAAAAAGAAGGCCTTTTATCTGACTTATTACGAAGTCTCCTGTGGAAAGAATTCTTACGGTGATCGTGTTGGTTTGCACTCCAACATTTCCTCCTGTTGCCATGACTAAGGGTAGTAGCGCTGCGAGTATAATGAAATTTTCAAGTGTGGTCTGAAATTTCTGCATTATAATAAGAGCGACTAGAAGTTCTCCTGCAAGCGCCAGCATTATCCATGGGGCCCGGAGTCTAACGTTATCGTAGGTTGATGTATGCACTGGGTGCAAAAGTCCTTCGCTACTTATTCCCCCGAGTTTATATATATCCTCCACGGCTTCTTCTGATATTACGTCTAATATGTCATCTGCGGTTATTCTCCCAAGAAGAACCCCTGAATTGTTTACTACAGGTAGTGATACTTCGTCGTATTTACTGAAGATGTTGGCTACCTCTTCTTGATCCATATCAGGAGTGAGTGTGACCTCAACCGGGTCCATAATAGTCCATAGCGGTGAATCCTGTGCGGCGGCGAAGAGTTTTAGTGGAAAAACTCTTCCAACAAGTTGTTTTTGCTCATTTGTCACGTAAACCATGTGCAGGTCTTCTACATCCTCCTCTTCACCAAATTTCCTGATAAGTTGTACAGTCTCACTTGAGGTAGCATTGTGCTGAGCGCTTAGGGTCTCGGTCTGCATAATCCCACCCGCGCTGTCTTTGGGATATTTCAGAAGCGGGGCTACATCCTCGCGTTCTTCAGGGTCCATTTTCGCAAGGACCGTATTGGCGAGGTCTTGGGGTAGTTCACCGAGAAAATCCGCCGCGTCATCTGATTCCATCTCTTCGGCCATCGCGATTATGAAATCTTCACTTATATCTTTGAGTATGCTCAGACGTTGCTCTGTATTGAGTTGGAAATAGACATCCGAAGCGGTTTCTGCGTCCAAGGCTTCAAGCAGAACATGTTTTTTTTCTTGGACAGAAGATTCTAAAAGAGACGCTATTTCTGAAGGATGCATTGAGCGGGTTATATCTTTCACAGCCTGCAGGTTTTGGCTGAAAAGCGCTTTTTTGATTCTTTCTGCCTTTTTATCAGGTTTCATCGCAACACCTCAGTCCGATTTTTGACGCTTTTATTTTACACGGAAAGCAGAAACAAAAACGATTTTACTTATTGCTAACTTCAGGTCTTTTCTAAAGGCAAGGAACTGAAATATAAATTCATGCATGTAAGTTTGAGTCTGTCTGTGACTCCACACATAAGACTGAGCATGCGTACCTGTATTGTGACGCAAACGGTAGTTGTGAAAATCTTATATACTTCTGTTATGCGAGGTTGGTGGCCTTTAGCCTGTCAACATGAACATGTGTAGTGATAGGACCATCCATTGAGCGAGAGTACGCTTGTATGTGTGGTCCTCGTAATCCAAATTAGGCATGATCATCCAGCAGGAGATACATGAGGTGCATTGCATTTAACTTGAAACGGAGCCCTCAATCAACACAAGAAAAGTTAAAGAGATCACAAATGGCATACTTATGTTGAACCGGAAATTAGTCGTCTATTATCAGCCGAAATATCTACTTCTTTTTCTTTCTGCTTCTGGCCTGGTTTTTCTTCGTGATAAGTTTTTTCAGTTCCTTGCGATTAGGGTTCAGAAGTTCTTCTACGTATTTAGTATTCACTTGGGTCACTATTATGTGGCCTACTTCGGTGTTTACTGATTCGTAAATTCCTAGCCTTTTCATCCCCTCAGTCTGCATCATGTTATCATCCGTCGGACTCACATAGTGCACAAAGTCCGTCTTATAACGATGGATAAGAAATAGATGAAGTAACGTTGCAAGACGTTTCTGGCGAAGGTTAGGATCAAAGTTGTTTTCATCTCTGACAGTTAGAATCTTCTTTCCTTTCCTATCCTGAAGCACTTCAAATATAACATCTGCCACTTTTTCCCCGCTACTGTTAATAATATTGAGCTCAAGAACGAAAGTTCCCACTGTATGGGGTTTGAGTTCTGCGGAGAAACTTTCCTTCATCTTGTAATGTATAGACCAAACATCAAGCCAATCCTCAAGCAACTTTATGGAGACTTCTGTTTGCACCAGATGTTGAAACTGAGTAGAACCTTTACCCATAGCTTTAGTGGTCGCGGTTCTTCCTGAACTCGCGACAAGTGCTCCGTCCATGCGTGGGCCACCAACGTGAGTTTGCGGGGTTTTGTAGGGAGAGTCTATCAGTCTTAGTCTTCTTTGTACCCGGGCAAGCGCCAACATTCCGTCTTCCTGAAGAGCTGCTGAGAACTCTTCTGAGGCCATACCGTCAATCTGGTGACCTCCGTAAGTTATAAAATCAAACACGAATCCGAGTTTGCCTATTTCCTCTGGGAATTTCCTCATCTCCTCGTCAGTCATACCAGTTGTGTCCCAGTTAAATGATGGAGACAGGTTGTAGGCGAGCATTTTGGTAGGGTAAACCTTGTGAATGGCTTCAGCAAACATTCTTGCGTCTTCAAGATCCGCAGTTTTTGTTTCCATCCATAGCAGGTCGGCAAAAGGAGCCACAGCAAGAGACTTTGCTATTGCGTACTCAATTCCACCCTTAACCTGATAATATCCCTCGGGGGTTCTTGAGACTTCAGCGTCCCAATAGTAATCAATTCCCATGGAATCAGCTTTGGCCATCGCGTCCTTTGTGGATGCGGTACTGGCAAATTCCTTCCATTGTTCGACTGTTGTACCAAGATTTATTCCTTGCTCTATATTGAACTGCATCAGTTTTTCTATGGCTTCACCAAAAGTAGTGAGACCAGACTCCTCTTCCCATATTTCTACGAACTTGGTAACGATGGAATCAAAGATAGTTTCGAATTCATGGGTATCCGCAGATTTCATCTTCGTTGCGTTGTTTTCAATAAGGGCGGTGATTCCGGCTTGGTCAAGCCACTGCTCAGTTTTCTTGTATGTATTCTTGCTAATTTTATATAACTTGTGACCGTTTATATCTTTTACACCGATTTCGTGGATTTTTTTAAGAATCGCAAGATAGCAGTTCTTGTAGTTGGGAATGCCTGGTTTGGTGGCTCCGAGAACAAACGGTTGATCCCGCTCGTCTCCATTTCCGTCAAGAAGCGTTGCTGCTTCAGCATCGGTTCTCGAAACTATAATCCCCGGCACTTCCATTATGTCGAGTTGGAACCTTGCGGTATTCAATCTTTTTATCTGCTCGTCTGAAGGCACAAGCACCTTACCACCTTGATGGCCGCATTTTTTAGTTCCTGGTTTTTGATCCTCAATGTGATATCCGGTGACTCCAACTTCCACGAATCTGCGTATCAGATTCCTTACGTGAGCGTCGCCTCCATGCCCTGTGTCGGCATCAGCTATTATAAACGGACTGTAGTCAATCTCAGGAGTCCGAACTCTTTCTTTCTCGGTCATTCTAGAACGGTTGTATTTCTGGTTTTTGTCCGCAGCAAGAAGAGCTCTTACTATTGGAGCCGCTTCATCAGGCACTTGGCTCAGAGGATAACTAGCTAGGTCCGCTCCTTGGTCTTCGGTGATTGATCCCTTGGCCGATGTAGCCCATCCGCCTAGATAAATGCCTTCTATACCTTTCCTTTTCATCATTACGGCTTGGCTGGGAGAATAAGGACCAAAAGAGGTTATCTGCTTTTTCTGTTCGAAAAGTTCGCGAAGTCTTTTGTAAAAAGCTTGCGCCGCATTTTTCGCAACCGAATAGTCGTTTTTTATAGTGCCTCTCTGCTCTACTACCTGACGTGCGGAATAAAGACGGGTTATTTCCTTAAATCGGGCGCCTGAGAAGTACCTTTTGGTCTTTTTAATCTCGGCTTCAAACTGACTCATAATTATATTCTCCTGAAAAATGATTTTTTGCAGAACCTAGATTGTCAGATGAGGAAATCCAGATTCTCGGTGATTCTCTTGGTTTTGTTTGAAAATTCTGACATGTACAGATCAATTCTCTGTGTTGCAGTGTTAATATCATGATTGTTTAGATTTATGTTGAGAAGGTCTATGTACCACGGAACCTTCACATCATCAAGAACGTATCTTCTGACTATATCTCTTGCAATTGGAAGAGTTGTAGGCTTTGATATGTCGTGGACGTCCTTGTCTTTTGCGTCTTGAAGTTTTTCATATTCTTCTTCAAGCAGTTTCTCAAAAACTTCCTTGGTGAAGATGTCTCCTGCTTTGAGACCGGTCTCGGGATCATCCTCGGTCAACTTCGCTCCTTTGTGTACCCATTCCCATAGTATGCTAAGTCTTATTTCTCCGGTTGCGGCGTCCTCCATAAGATATAGGATGTCGTCGTTTCCGAAGAAGTCTGCGGGTTTGAGTGCGGCTGCCTGAAATCCTTGACCGAACGCATTTCCATATTGAAGACCTACGCTTAGAAGGTTTCTCGCCCCTCTGATAGTTCTTGGCGCGGGCTCAAGAAGAGTCAGTCCATCTGAGTCTTGGTCAGTATAGGTGAGAGGAGGAACCTCCCTTCCCATCTGGTTTTCCTGCCCTGCTTTTTCCCATACTGGCCTTATTATGTGCACCATCTTCCAGTGAGCGACCCATTTTCCGCTTGCTCCTTCCTGCTGTTCACGTACGGCACCAGCGTAGGCTTTTTCCATACTACTCTCAACCCCTTCTTTTGACCCAACGGGTATATTGGGCTCCATCCCTCCCTGCCACAGTGCGAAATTTCCGTTCATATCTGGGGTGTTAACAGCTCTTCTAACCCTGTCTTCATAGTTTCTCATATAACCATAGGTCATGGTTATTGATTCTATGTTGGAGTTAATAAAATTCCTATCCCAAGTCATGGCATCAGAAACGCTGTTTATATAATCCCATCTCCCCGTGTTAAATCCGACAAAGTGTTTTCCCAGAGATGCCCTTATTTCCATGAGTTGGAAGGTTCCCTCAAGTTGTTCTATTAGCACATACACTTTTATTGATCCTTCTGCGATTCCGAGATGACCTTCCAAGGCGCAGAGTAACTTATTCCAAAAAGCCGCTTCCTCAGCTGTCTGAATCTTTGGAAGATAAAGAACCAAAGAGGAATTTCTTTTCGCAAGCTCTTTGTAGTTATTTACCGCATAAAGCGTCATATCTACTATGGAAGCTGAAAGGGCTACTCCGTTTTTATCTCGTATGTGTCGGTCGTCAAGGTGAAGGCCCCTTGCTCTGAAAATTACAGTGGTGAAATCAAGTTGTTTTTTCCAGTCAACGATTACATCGCGCCCAAAAAAATTATTGCTCCATCTGTTTATCTCAGTAGCGACTCCTTCTGCGGTTTTTAAAAACACATCATCTCTTGCGATCGCAAGCTTGAGATTGCGCTGGTTGTCCAGTGACATCGTTGATATTTGTCCTAACGCGTCTTCTCCGTCAAACATCCATCCATCCGCGCCGGAAAGAAGGGCGTACGCAACATTTCTTATGCTTTTTTCAACTGGAGAATTCGGTTTTGCTGCTGGACCCGTGCCCTGTATCCACTGTCTTTGCAAGTCGTGGGGGATTACCCCGCCCTCGAATTTTCCATCTCTTGCATCTTGAACGTTGATTTGCGTACCTGGTATCACAGAACGTGGATCAAGAAAAGTAATTCTCTCTTTATTTTCATAACGGTTTTTTCTCCTTTGTGACCTTTTATCCATAAGCCTTTTTTGTTCTACGTTGAATTGAGCCATAAATTCAAGCGCTCGCAGAGCCTGTTCTGTGTAGATGTCCTCATAGGACTGATCAATGTTGTTTCTTATGTGAAGTGATGTATCCATATTATTAAATGTGCTCCCGAAAAATCTCTTGAGATTAAGGAAAAAACCTTTAAGATAAACAAAATTCTTATTAAATCAAATATATGAGACAGACAATCTCACTCAAACATGACAGAAGGGAACGGTCATTAAAGAACGAAAAAGGACGGTGTGAAATGATAAAGTTAGATATACCTTTTACGAAAGAGGAAATGATTGAAGTTCTAGAGGGAGGGAAACTCTGAGACTTCTTGAGTATGTTGGGATGGAACAGAAGTTTTTAGAGATTGAACAGACTGAAAAGAAAAAGGGAACGGTAGAGACCGACCGGGTTATGAATTGATGAGATATTCAAGAAATTTTCCGATGGTCGTTCTCTTGATTTTTTCCTTAATAATCGGGGTTAGTTTTTGTAGTTGTGTGTCTGTTTCTCAATTGGAAATTGACTCTGTAAAGGCGAACCTTGTATCCGAGTTGACCAGTTCAAAAACGAAACAGGTCTATAGGTTATTCAATGAATCGTTCTGATGCGGAACTTCTTGTTGACTCTGGTGGTATGGTTATCAAGGAATATATCTCACTTGGGAGAGATAGTGGACTATGGGATGAAATGGATCTTGTGTTCAAAGTCTCTACTTGTTTATGGAGTTACCTTGTTACGGATGTAGAGATGTATCAATCCCTTTCGGAAAAAGGTAAATTGAGAATTAAGAAGAGAAAAGTGAAATCTCTACTAAAAAACGAGGGATGGACTGAAAAGGAAATTAAGTTTTGTCTTTTTGAAGATTGACCTAGTTGAGTTTTCTACTCGTTTCTTTTAATTAGTGGTCGTCTGTATAATTAATTTTCCGTTTTCTCTGACTGTGAGTAGCTTAAAAATTCGAAGGTGGGTGTAGCTCAGCTTGGTTAGAGCACTTGGTTGTGGCCCAAGAGGTCGCCGGTTCAAATCCGGTCATCCACCCCATTTATAATTTTTATTGGAATCTAGATGGGACTCAGATGTGGAATAGTGGGGCTTCCTAATGTTGGTAAGTCTACCCTGTTTAACGCTCTTACTAATGCGCAAGCCGCTGCGTCCAATTTCCCTTTTTGCACGATAGATCCCAACATAGGGGTTGTGGGAGTTCCGGATCCTAGGCTTTCTGTTCTCTCGGGCATAGTGAATCCAGAAAAGACCATTCCAACTAGCATAGAGATAGTTGATATTGCAGGTCTGGTAAAGGGCGCTTCTGAGGGAAAAGGGAGAGGAAATGCCTTTTTGTCGCATATAAGGGATGTAGACCTGATATTGCATGTGGTGAGATGTTTTGAAGATGAAAATGTCATTCATGTTGAAAACGATGTGGATTCGCTTCGCGACATCCGAATGATTGAGGATGAACTTATTCTAAAAGATATTGAAACTGTCGAAAAAAAAGAACAAAGGACCGCAAGTAGAGCTAAAAGCGGAGACAAGGAAACTCTTAAAACTCATGATGTTATAAAAGGCTTGCGCAATTTCCTAGAGTCTGGGCGCCGCGCAAGAGATTTTCCTGAAATTCATTTGCAAGCGACACAAGAACTTTTTCTTCTGAGCGCAAAACCTGTCATATACGTGTGCAATGTCGCAGAGAAAGATCTGACTGAGAATAGGTCAAACACGCAGGTGGAACAAGTAAGAAATCATGCTATAAAGTCAGGTGATGACTTAATAGTGGTTTCTGCGAAAATAGAGTCTGAGATATCAGAGCTTGAAGGAGAGGAAAAAGAGGTTTTTCTTAGCGACTTGGGGCTTAACAGCTCCGGTCTTGACAGACTCGTGAACTGCGCATACTCAAACCTCGGGCTTATCACGTACTTTACAGCCGGACCCAAAGAAGTGCGGGCATGGACGATACGGCAGGGGACTTTTGCGCCGCAGGCTGCGGGTGTGATTCACACTGATTTTGAAAGGGGTTTTATAAGAGCTGAGACCATATCCTACGAAGATTATGTTAGAGAAGGTTCTGAATATCTTGCTAGGGAAGCGGGAAAAATGAAGCTTGAGGGAAAGGAATATCAAGTCTGCGATGGCGATGTCATGTTTTTCAGGTTCAACGTCTGACTCTCCGACAACCAAATGATTGGTCTAGATAAAGTTTTGTCTAGCGTTTCTCTGTGCAGGTAAAACCTCTATTCTACTATGAGTTACAAATATCTTATAAGACCTATTTTTGACCGGCTTGATTCTGAAACATGGCATAACAACGTAAAAGAACTTATGCATTTTTGTGAGTTCTCCAACGCAACCCTGAGGTTACTTGAGTTTGTTTCGAGTGGTGGAAGCAGGGTCAGAGACCCGAGGCTTTCAGTAAGTATTGCCGGCATAGATTTTGAAAATCCTCTTGTTGTAGGTGCAGGATGGGATAAGAACGCAAGGTCAGTAAGGGCGCTATACTCTCTAGGTTTTGCCGGAGTAGAAGTAGGTTCGGTTGTTCAAAGACTACAGAAGGGAAATTCTCGTCCTAGGCAGTTTATGATAACCCCGGAGGTGTGCATAAATTCCCTAGGGCTTAACAGTCAGGGGATGGATGCGGTGTTTAAAAACCTAAAAAGATATGGGAGACTTGGCTTTCCTGTCGGAGTGAATCTAGGCATAAACTCGGATACAAACCACAAAGACGCTCCCAACTCCTATGCTACGGTTTGCAAAAAATTTCGTGATCTTGCTTCCTATTTTGTAATTAATGTAAGTTCTCCCAACACTCCTGGGCTGAGAAAATTGCAGAATAAGGAGCGACTTAAAGAAATAATACAAGTTGTGACAGAAACTGTTCGTGATTCATCCGGTATTTTACAGCCACTGTTTGTAAAGGTATCGCCTGATCTTTCTAGAGATGCTATAGATGATGTTCTAAGAGTGGTTGTTGATTTTAGAATTTCGGGAGTAATTGCGACTAACACTAGTAATAACCCCCAATTGAAGAGGAAATACGGAAAAAAGTGGGAAGTCATCCCTGGTGGAATAAGCGGAAACGATTTTGAATACGCGTCGCTTTCAACTTCGATTATTTCCCATATTTACCGTAGCACTGGAGGTTCAGTTGAGATAATAGGGTCGGGAGGAATATACGATGTTACTTCTGCTCTTGAAAAGTTACGGGCAGGAGCAAAGGTTCTTCAGGTGGTTACGGGACTTCGTAGTGAAGGTCTTTCAGTCGCAAACTCCATAAACAGAGGATTTCTGCAATTTATGGATAAAAATGGAATTAAAGATATAAAGGATATTGTCGGCGTAGGTCTTGGGGGATAGATGCGTTTTCATCTGTTGAGACATTTGCGCTGTCCAAAATATATGCATACCAAGAAGTTTTAGGGAACCTCTGATCAACTATCCAAAATTGAACAAAAACTCCATTTTTCCATTATGACACCAAAATTGGGGTGAATTATACCCATCTATTCGCTGTTTCTTGTCCAAATTCTGCCATTCGGCAAAATCCAGACGCACCTGTCCTACGCAGACAGCATCTTTTGGCAAGTTAACAGGTTCGTGAATGCCGAGAGTACAAACAATCGGTTGGCGTTTTTCTCCAGACCTCGATACCTCACCTTGTCATAGCCAAACTGACGTTTGATAGTTCTGAATGAATGCTCCACTTTTGCGCGGATGCTGGCCTTGGTCTTTTCAAGAAATCGCTCCTCAGCATTCATCGCCTTGCGCCTACCCGGACGTTCAGCTATTTCCCATTTAATCTCCTTGTCCTTGAGTTCTTCTCGCTTCTCAACACCCAGATAACCCGCATCACCGTAGCAAGTCACTTCCTTGCCATGTAACAGGCGCTCCGTCTGGGTGATGTCATGCACGTTGGCAGCAGTGGTCTCCATGCTGTGAATAACACCCAAGGTCTCATCCACACCAATGTGCATCTTCATCCCAAAATACCATTGGTTGCCTTTCTTGGTCTGGTGCATCTCCGGATCACGCTTGCCCTCTTTGTTCTTGGTTGAGGTCGGCGCTGAGATAATAGTCGCATCTACTATTGTACCTTCTCGCAAAAGCAGACCTTTACGTTGCAGGTGATGATTCACTTCTTTGAGGATCATCTGGCCCAACTGATGTTTCTCCAGAAGATGACGGAAGTTCAAAATAGTGGTTTCATCCGGTATTGGCCCGGTCAGGCTCAGCCCAGCAAAACGGCGCATGGACTCAATCTCGTACAGCGTTTCTTCCATCGCCGGGTCGCTCAGGTTGTAGAACAACTGCATGCAGTGAACCCGTAGCATCTTTGACAGAGGATAGGGTCTACGACCTTTCCCGGGCTTCGGATAGTATTTGACAATTTTGTTCTCTAGCTGTTTCCAAGGAATCAATTTATCCATCTGCTCAAGAAACTTCTCACGACGTGTTTTAAGCTTTTTGTAGGGATATTCTGCTACGGAGAAACTTATCTGGTTCATGGAGCCACCTCATAAAGTGAGTTTTCGATACTATAGCATATTTAAGGAACTTATTCAGATATTCCTTAGGCAAAAAACTCTTACCCCAGAAATCCCCCCGCCCCAAAAAGTCCTAAGCGGAAGTTCAGATTAGCGTTGGTGTGATGAAGGCGGTAGCCATTGGACACATAAGGCGGGAAAGGCTGACAAGGTTAGGTCACTTGTTTCTGGGTATCTTCCTTGGGCTGGATAGGGTTCTTCCCCAAAGTAATACAGATAATTTGACCAGAGATATTTAGCGGCAGTGACCGTGAATGGATTGTTGCGTCCCAAGGCTGATAATTGTGTGGAAATCAGCGGTAAATTGCGGAAATCAAGAAATCTGACCATCAGATTACTCAATACGAATTAGTACTAACTGAAACAGTGGTAAACATGCGTTCATACGTATTCATTACGTCAAAATCACTCCCCAAAAACTCTATAGCGCAAATATCTTTCTGCTAGTCCTTGACTTTGTAAGGGGGGGGGGGGGTAAAATCAAAAGATTAACTTAAGAATGACGGTTTTATAACAAGGTTTTGCCAGACAAATATCCACTTATAAATGGAACAACTTATAAAGGAGGTTGTAATATGAAGTTACGCAATTTATTAGTGATGTTGTTGCTACTCACTGGAGCGGTTTTCTTTGTAGCTTGTGAGGGGGAGAGAGGGCCTGCGGGGAAAGATGGAAAAGACGGGGCGCAAGGCGAGAAAGGTGACACGGGCGAGAAAGGTGAGAAAGGTGACACGGGCGACCCTGGGCCGGCGGGCGCGAAAGGCGATGACAAAACCGGCGACCCTAGATGTGACCGCAGTAACGGGAGGGATGTATCCGCAGGGGTAATGTTTATTTACGGAACCGATGATGACGATGTTATTTGCGCAAATGAGAGTAATAACGAGATTAGGGCCAAAGGTGGGGATGATGTTGTTTACGGTGGCGGTGGCAATGACAAAATGATAGGTGGTGCTGGGGATGACACGCTTTACGGTGAATCTGGTGTTGATCATTTTTTCATTTGGAAACAAAAAGGCGCTAATAAATATATAGGTGGGGAGGGGAAAGACATGATCTATCTTCTGAGAGATGTTGGGTCAAGTTTCCCTACTTCGCTGGCGGTTTCTCGTGGTATATATACTGCCTCACTCTCTCACCACACTAGCGCTAATATAACCTTTGATCTTTCTTTGGGGACTTTTGATGGTTCTGCTCTTGAAGATACTGGGACGTTTACATTTGAAGGTATTGAGGATGTTCACGGCGGGAGCGGTGATGACAAGATTACCGGAGATGACCAAGATAACTATTTTTGGGGTGGGCCGGGAGACGACACTATTAACGGCGGGGTTGGTGATGATGTGATTTACGGAGGGCCGGGGGGGGATACGAAAGACGGCGAGGCTGGTGATGATCTTCTTTTCGCCTACAATGACACGGATACGCTTACCGGCGGGGCTGGAGCAGACACTTTTGTTCTTGAATATTATGTCACGCCTGGTGTTCATGTTATAAAAGACTTCAACTTGGATGAAGATATCATCTATCTCAACGGTTATCCAAAAACGGGCGAGAGCGTGAGAAATATAACCAACTCAGGTGCTAACCTATTGGCGGGTACAACAACCTTTGCGGTGATTGAAGAAGGTGGCTCCAACAGCTCCACTCACGCCAAAGCGATAGCAGATAAGACAAGCGCCGTTAAGTTTGTAACTGACCCCCAGCTTGATGCAAAAACAAGGACTTACTCTTTTACAGACGATTAAAGAATCTCGGTGCGGAGAATTGTAAGGCCCAGCAAGTTATCTGCTTGTTGGGTTTTTTTGTGTGATATACGGGTAAGAACAAATTTCAAGGAGAAAGTACTATGAGCCTAGCCCAAGTTTACCCAAAACCTACTAAAATGTAAGCGTTCGTTCAAGGGGTGTTTATAGGGGGTTTGAGCGATTGAGGATTTGTCTCCAATTCCTGTGAAGCGGTCGTAGCCAAATGTCCTTTTTGGGTTTATCGCATCGGTTGTAACGATCGTAGCGACCACGCCCCTGTGTAGTTCCAACCCGTGTCCATCCAGATGCACGGTATACGGTGCCTGTATATGTCGGAATTTGTACAAACGTCTCAATAAGCACAGATGTGAAGTTGTATCGTTGGCTCCACTCCTTGGGCAAGCGGCGACAGACTACCGAGAGAATGTGTGATCCAAGATTGGGTATCTGTATCCATGGAAGAATCAGGAACCGGGGGTTGTCGATAACCAGCGGTAAATTCTTTTCACGTTGCTCGGATGTCCATCCTATGAAGGTATCACGCGGCGCAAGTTTCCATGCGGCGGTGGAGAACCCTAGCATGGCCAGCGGTGAACCGTGGCGGTCGCACACTGCGTAGCGCATCTGAGCCCCGACTAATGTCTTATAACCTAAGTAGTGATAACTAGCCACAAACTCGTTCCATAGTTTGCCTTGCTTGGTGCCACTGACAACAGTGTGAACCTGCAGTGGACGGACTCCGTCAAGGGTCTTAGGAACCGGGAGCTTATGCCGTTCGGTGTCTGCTCCGAAGACTATAGGCTTAGCTCGGGGCGACACTCGGGTGGGTGGCGGTAGCTTGATGATACCATCCCTATGCATGGATAGCATGGTAACTCTGGCCGTCATGTCCTTGAGTCCGCCATCGGGCTTGTACCACCCAATACGTCTGCAAAACTCCCTGGACAGAGCGGTCCGGTTGAGCCGCTCGGGCCCGGCTATCAAAGCGCGTAGCAGTTTCATCTCCGCAGCCATGAACTCTCGCCCGTAGTAGCGGCACTCAACCTCGTCGGTCATGTCCTGGCGCCAAAGTCGCGCAAACTTTGCTCACTCATTGACCATGGCAACCAAGGCGATAGATCTTCCGGGGGACTCCTGCCATCTTCCGCGCAGGCTGTCAACCACCCCTTTAGCCAACTAAGAATGTCAATACCATTCTTTGAGAGCGTACCTAACACCGTGTATAGAATGGCCGATGTTCTTGCGCCCTCTTCACTGTCAGATCCAAAACTTACTTTCCGGGCAATGGCAGCCCCTCGCAGCGCGCTCTCCGCAATATTGTTATCCATGGGAACTTGGGGATGTTCAACGAACACGCTCAGCCCCTCACGATGATTCATAAGCGACTTAAGTGGTCCTCGTTCACGCGCATCTTCCGCTAACTCGGACAATTCACTCTCGGCTTTGGCGAACAATGCGTCGCACGCTTTTTTCAGCTTTGTCTGCGTTCGTTCAAACTTTGGAGTATTACCTGAGACTTGGTGATCACACCGCTGTTTATTTAACTCATACATCTTTGCGATGCGTTTTATCTATTGTTCATTCCATTGCTCAAGCTGCTCGTCTCCTGCAGTGCATTTTATAAAATCTCTTCGTACATGCGCCCAACAAAAACACAGCGTCACCTTCTTATTGAGTTCTTCAAGGAAATCCCGAACCATCTTCTTATAGGAGCTGTGGCGGTCGCAGACCAAGAAAATACAATCAACGCTGTCGGCGAATAGGACCTTTGCCGCCTCAGAACTACGCGAACGGTCTATATAGTATAAGACCGAGTCTTTGCTCACAGATACCCACAGCCAAGCGCGTTGAGAACCTCCCATTTCTCTCAGTGACTGAATACGCCAACCAGTCTCGTCTGCATGACGCAATCTATCTTCGTTTTGATGGGCGAGAATCGCGTCATAGAGAGGCTCGAACAGAGGCAACAGGCGCTTTGCGCTGTCCGCTAGAGTTCCTGCAGAAATCTTAAACCCGTGGTCGCTAAACGATCTCTCTATAAGGCGGTAGGTCCTCAGGTTCCAGTAGCGCTCGTGTATCAATTGAGCCCAGACACTGATCCCATATTGCGTACCCTTAAACAGCCGCGCTGGCGCTGACGCCGTCACATAGAGCGGAGATGACTCACAGTCGCATGCCCTACGATGACGGTATTGATTAATCTTGCGCTTGTGCGCCTTGACCTCAATCTCAAATATCTCTGAGGTCCGCTTCCCATTTCCAACATACGGCTTCCCACAACTGGAACAGGTAAGTTCATCCTCGGACGCATGCCACGACTCTTCTACCACCTCAATATCTGGTCGGGCTGTACGACCATGACCGGGCGCCCCGGGCTGTTGTCCTCGTCGTCGCCCCGAAGATGGCCTCTTCTGCTTCTCACTACGCCTTCCGTACAACGAATTGGACAGAACCTTACGGTTAGAAAGCAGGTTCTTGACCTGCTTCTTCATCTCTGCATTCTCATCCTTCAGTTCTATATTCTCATTCTTCAGGCTGCCATTCTCATCTCTCAAGTCATCATTCTCATCCTTCAGACTACCATTCTCCATCCGCAACGACACAATCGTGCTACGCTTGTGCCTATCTACTCCAACCTCGTCTAGCAATGCTCTAAGTCGTTGTACTTCTTTGTCCAACGACAAAGCACTTTTCGCCACACGACTGATACGCTTTACTTCTTCATTTTTCGCGTCCAACTGAGTACGCGCTTTTTTCCAACAGTATTTATAATTCCCCGACCGTGATCGTTCCCGCGTCAATTCATGTTCTAACTTCTGATGTTTATGTTTTAACTCCTGATAAGCCGCTAGCAACTCTTCGTACGAAAACTTACAGTCTAACGAAGCGCATCCCGACGTAGTCGGCATGCAATTGATGCACCCAGCGTCATCGTTATCCAATAACCTGACAACCCCGACATCTTTGTCGTGAACAATCATATGACCGATGATAACCGATCAACTAAAAAGTGACCAGTTTAAATGCAAAAAATATTTAAGACGGGATTAACGGACGATTAATCAAGCAAACACCCCTTGAACGAACGCTAGTTAGTATTTGTCAGAAAAAAAGATAATACATTGTTTTTACTTAATTAATTAGGTGTTTTTTTATCCGAAGATTGAGGCGAAAAAGCCGTTTTTGGGCCATTTATGCACCAAATTGACCAATTTTAGCAATTCTTCGGGAGGAAAGTATAAAACAAGTACGCAATACACAACTAGAATTCGGCAAGATTCACATTGAAAACATTGAGTTGAACCTCAAATCTAGAGAAGATATTCCCATAAAAAGAGGGTTTCCTGGCGAACACTAGTTAGTAGAATCGTATGGGATCAGGATAAAGAATTACGAGGGAAGAATTGAAAGAATGGAAAAGGAATATAAGTAAGAATAGATATAGCATTGAGGAATATCATATCTTCATTGTCTTCATTGAACGAGAGAAAAAGCAAATAAACATAATTAAGAAATTCCTATTGTTCAGTCCTGACTATCTGGAGAACTTTGCCCGTACTGTACGTGGTAGATAAATCCACAACTAAAAAATTTTCATTCCAAAAAAACGTCCAAAAGACTACCAACTGGTATCGGTGGTTTTTAACCCCCTTCTAAACCCCCTTGATATGCACACACCTTTTAGATAACGAAAATGCCTTGAGTTGCAACCTAATTACGTTTATTATAATCTAATTATACTATAATTCATTATGTGAGGTGTACAATGAGAAAGTTACTTTCGTTTGGTGTATTGGGAGTTTTGTTGCTCGGTGTGGCTAGTTTTGCATCGGCTGATGACGAGCGAGGAGACTACAACAGAAAGCATTATAAGATGGTTGAGAAAAAAGACGCTAATTCTGATGGCGTTATCTCCAAGGCCGAGTTTATGGCCCATGCAGAGAAAAAATTTGCAAAAATGGATACAGATAGCAACGGTAGCATTACCAGTAAAGAAGTAGAAAGCTATCTTACTGCTAAAAAAAAGAGTTACAAAAACGAAAAAGGAAGAACTGGGCAGTGTAATCACGGAGACAAGTAGGACAGTAGAAAGTGGATCTAAGTGTTTTTTCAGCAAATATAATCAGAACTAAATGGTGACAAGAAAGAGAAGTAAGAGCAAAAAGAAGACAACAAGGAAGCCTAAAAAGACAACGGTTGTGTCTTCTAATCATCCGGAGTCGGGTGCTGGGTCTGATCATAATCTTCCAAGCGCCGATTCTATGAGATCCCTATTGTCTTGGGTAGTGGAGAGTTCATTTTTTCTTGCTGGCGATGATGAGGATTGTATAGAGCCAGATGCTATCAGGCTTTCTCGACTTAAAGAAGCGCAGAATATCGTTTACGACGCATGGGACGCCATGTGCATGTATGAGAGAATCTTTCTGGCAAAAAAAGCGCTTGATATTTCAGACCTCTGCGCGGACGCTTGGGTGATTCTTGCTGAGGAATCCGGTGATCTTGCTGAGAGAATAGACTTTTTAAAACACGGAGTGGTAGCAGGGAAAAACGCTATAGAACTTGATTTGGGTTCTGACGCTTTTACCGAGCATGCCGGATTTTTCTGGGGGATATTAGAGACGCGTCCCTACATGAGGGCTCTTGAAGGTCTTTCCCAATGCATCTGGCGGGCAGGGGAGAGAGAAAAGTCACTTGCCCTTGTGAGACATATGCTTGAACTAAACCCTAACGATAACCAAGGGATGCGTTTCTTTCTAGTCTCTAAATTGTTTGCTCTTGATGATCTATCTGAAGCTGAAAAACTGTTAAAGTTTCACGAAGAACCGTATTGTAGCGAATGGTGTTGGAACATGGCTCTTTTACTATTTAGAAAAGAGGGGGCTTCTTCACGTGCCAATAAGGCTATTAATAAGGCGTTGGAAGAGAACCCCTTTGTCCCAAAGTTTTTGACACAATTGCCAGAGGATCTGCCCGCACGATATACACCTAGTTCACCGGAAGAGGCTATTGTTTATGCCTCCCATAACGCGGAAAACTGGTCAAATACGAAAGGTGCTTTATCTTGGGCTGAGAAAAAGGCGAAAGGGGTTAGTCTTTCCAAGGTTAACCTCGGTAAAAAATCTTAAGAGATGCTTTGAGAAATAAATAATTCTTACAATCTGAACTAAAGTATTTACAAGTTATTTGCGTTATAACGATTTTTTGGCTCAGTTTTGACTCCTTTGGTTTGCTACTTATTTAAGTTGCGGCTAAGTTGATTCCCATAACTAATTTGTGTTTGAGATAAGATTTTGATTTCTCTAGGGGATTAGCCAGTTTCTACTAGAATCTTGATGTGAGAGATTTTTGTCCCATATCAAATCATTATTATATGTTGGACATCGTAAATGCCCTGCTTTCTGAATATATTCAATCTTGTGTATAAAAAACATCTCATGTTTGATACGCTGGAGCACCCTCACTAAAAATTCTTCTAGAAATAATTACAACTGACCAGGATTGTACGGAATTAGAAACATGAAAAATCCATCAGGTTTTCTTCTAAGCGCTTTATCCGCAGGTCTCAGAGAAAACGGGAAAAAGGATCTCGCTCTGATATTTTCAACCGTTCCTGCCCGTGTATCTGCCATATTTACAAAAAACTTTATAAAGGCTGCTCCTGTGGTTATAGGACAACAACGAACGGCCAGAGGTTTCTGTCAAGCGATAGTTGTAAATAGTGTCAACGCGAATGCGTGTACAGGCGGTGAGGGTTATAAAGACTCGGTGGTGGTGGCTGGTGAGGTTGCAAAAGAACTTGGCATAGACCAGTCTCTCGTAATCCCTTCGTCAACTGGGGTGATAGGAGAGAAATTACCTACGGAAAAAATTAAAAAAGCTATCGCCGGACTCGTAAATGGTCTTGGAGAGGACAATATCGCAGATGTTGCAGAAGCGATTATGACTACAGACGCTTTTCCTAAATACGCGGTGAAAAAGTTGAATATTGGTGAAAAAACCGCTTCTTTGGTGGCAATTGGCAAGGGAGCTGGAATGATATGTCCTGACATGGCCACCATGCTATGTTTTGTGATTACCGATGTTAACATTGAAAATTCAGCTCTCTCTAAAGCGCTTCGTCATGCAGCAGACATATCTTTTAACTCAATAACGGTTGATGGCGATACTTCCACAAATGATTCTGTCTTTGTTCTTGCAAACGGGGTTCTTGGGAACCCTGAAATCACGGAGCAAAGTCGGCATTACCCTGGGTTTACAGAAACGCTTTGCGCTTTATTCGAGGAAATCGCTGAGATGATAGTGCGTGATGGAGAAGGGGCGACAAAGGTTGTAAGGATCAATATAACAGAAGCCGCAACTACGGAAGACGCGCGTAAAATAGCAAAAACCATAGCGAATTCACAACTTGTCAAGACCGCTTTTTACGGAGAAGATGCAAACTGGGGAAGGGTAATCGCAGCTGCGGGAAGAGCGGGAGTGGATGTTTCCGTGGAAAAAATAAAACTTTATTTCGATGATTGTGAAGTTTTTTCCAATGGAGTTAAGTCAAAACCTGAATCTACATTTGATCATGTGTTCGCTAAACCATCTTTTTCTGTCACATTGAGTCTTGGACAAGGAAAAGAGCAATATTCAGTATTAACAAGTGATCTGAGTCACGAATATGTATCAATAAATTCCGACTACAGAACATAGAACAGATTTGTTCGGATTATTTTTTTCTGAACCGGTTTCCCGTTTGGTACTCTGCGTATCTGATAAGCACTTGTATGTTGTTTTTTACCTTGTCTGGATACGTTTCCATAGCCTTAGAGTTTTTAATTACATCTGTATAAAAATCGTAGACGGTATTTTTTTTCTGATCGCACAGTTTACCACTTGCGACGTCAAAGCCCGTTATATTCTCAGTTCCACTATAACTGAGGTCTGGCGCGTACCCACAGAGTTTAAGAGCGCGTAGCATGAAAAAGAAAAAAACCGGTCGAGGTTTTTCCTTTTTCGATAAAAGCCCTAGTGTTGCGGCGGTGAGGTCAAAAAGTTCCCCAGCAGGTTCTCTTTCCGGGGTGAGAAAATCCACCATCTCAAGAACTCGAGTCGCGGCGAAAAAAAGATCTACAGACTCAGATACTTCTCTGTAACTTTTTTTCAGCGTGACATTGGAAATACTGAATCTTCCACTTCTTTCCGTTATATCAACCGCAAGATGGTTAAAGAAGTCAAGGAGCCCTCCGAAACGCTTGCGGCTTCTTTTCGCGTTTCTTGCAAGCGCGCGAAACTTTCCTGCTTCCTTGGAAAAAAGCGTTATAATGATGTCTGCTTCTCCGTAATCCGATTTTTTGAGAATAAAGGATTGATATGTCTCCATTGAGGTTTCTGTTATCTTGAATTGAAAGTGAAGCAAATTGAAACGTTTATGTTGTAGGTAGTTGTACCGTTAAAGATATACATGATTGGTATGGTTGTCGTTGTGCCTGATAAGAAAGATTTAAGTCGTGAGTGATTTTACCCTGTCAGATAGTTGATGCGAGTTTGTACGCATACAGTCCTCGCTCTCGCAAATCAATACGGTACCGCAAAAGAAAGCTCCGGATCTAGATTCCTCGTCATTTTTTCGTGATCGAACTGATTGTAGCAACGTGGAACTTAGGCGAACTTGAGTTAATGCGCGTGCCCATAAAGAGTCATTTCCCTTTGTATAGCATTTGTTTGTTATAGGTATCCGGTAAAATCTCATCTTCATTATGATGTTTCTTAGGAATCTTTCAGAATTTTTAAAAATAGATCACGCTCTTTTTTCTCTTCCTATTGTGTTTTCTGGAGCGTTTCTAGCGGCTGGAGGACTGTTTAGCCTGCGTATTTTTCTGCTTATAGTGTTTGCGAGTACTGGAGCGCGAACCTTTGCTCTTGCGACAAATAGACTTTTTGACCGAAAGATAGACAGCCATAACCCTAGAACTGCGAATAGATCTCTTCCCTCGGGTAAGATGACCCTTGCCTCGGCTGTTGCTGTCGCTATTTTGGGATTGCTTGCGTATCTTCTGTGTGCTTGGCTTATATGTCCATTTGTTTTTTATCTATCTCCATTTCCGCTTGTGGCCTTTGTCGGATATCCTCTGATGAAGAGGTTTACAAGTCTCTGCCATTTCGGAGTTGGATTTGCGCTGGCACTTGCCCCTGTTGCTGGATGGCTTGCAATCACGTGCTCGTTTTCATCAATGACGCCTGCGCTTTTGGTCGGAGTTTTCACTTTTTTCTGGATTTCAGGGTTTGATATAATCTATGCAACAGCAGATGAGGAATTTGATCGTAGGTATGGACTCTTTTCACTAGTCTCTAGTTACGGAAGAAAAAAGGCGATTGATGTATCTCGTATCTGTCATTTGCTTGCATTTGCATCCCTTGTTTTCCTTTACTTTTTGTCATTTCGTACAACTTACGCGCTTATTTTTCTAGTGGTTTGCGGATATCTTCTCTACCTTGAGCATAGAAACTTCGGTGATATAGGTCCCGCTTTTTTCAGAACCAATACTTTGGTGGGTTTTATGGTTTTCTTTTTCATCCTCACAGGTATATATTTACCCTAAGCCATGCGAACCATAGTCGGAATTACCGGAGCCTCAGGAGTTGCCTATGGGGTTGATTTCGTAAGACGATGTCCTGAAGAGAAATTTCTAGTAGCGAGCAAGTGGGGTAGGAGAGTTCTGCACGAGGAACTTGGTCTCAAGGTTGAAGAAATGCGGCCTTGGGTAACTGATATTTATAGTGACTCTGATATGGCGGCGCCTTTTTCCTCGGGAAGCAACCATTTTGATTCAATGGTGATAGTTCCGTGTTCGGTCTCCACTCTTGCTAAAATTGCAAACGGAATAGCAGACACCCTGATAACTAGGATAGCCGCGGTGGCTTTGAAGGAAAAAAGAAAGCTCATAATAGGACTCAGAGAAACCCCCCAGAGCACTATCACCCTTGAAAACGCTCTTAAGTTATCCCGTGAAGGTGTCATTATAGCGCCTGTTTCCCCCACTGACTATCTTGGCTCAGATTCGGTCTCCGATGTAGTAAGCGGCTACGTAGACAAGCTTCTCAGTCTTGTTGGAGTTGATACGGGCAGGGGATGGAAGAGAGAAGAACTGGAGTAGCGTTTTCCCATGCCACCAAAAGGTTTTCCAAATCTCACAAGTTTTATAAATCACCTTCAAAATGAAGGGGACCTCAAGAGGATAAAATCTGAGGTTGACCCAGAACTTGAGATAACGGAGATAGCTTCCCGTACGATCAAGGAAGAAGGTCCTGCCTTACTGTTTGAGAATGTGATAGGGTCGAATTTCCCTCTGGTAATAAACCTGTTCGGCACGGAGCGAAGGGTTGAGCTTGCTCTTGGTAGAAAGCCTATTGAAGTAGGACAGGAACTTGTTGAGATATTCCACAAAGTAACTCCTCCTACAATAAATGGGATAGTGTCAGTACTTCCAAAAGCCGTCGGACTTCTTTCAATGAGAACTAAAAAAACCCGAAAAGGTGACGTTCAGCAAGTTGAGACAGAGCCCAATCTCTCAAGATTGCCTGTGATAAAGTGCTGGCCAAAGGACGGGGGGAAGTTCATCACTTTCGGTCTTGTGCTTACATCTAGTCCCGAAACGGGAGGAAGAAATCTAGGGATATACAGACTTCAGGTATATGACAATAGCACCACGGGAATGCACTGGCATGCGCACAAAGGAGGAGCTGCCCATTATCATGAGGCAAAGAATTTGGGAAGGGACCTAGAGGCTGCGGTAATTCTGGGTGGGGATCCACGCATGATATTCTCTGCGGTCGCGCCGCTTCCAGACGGTATGGATGAACTTGCGTTTGCAAGTTATCTACGTGGAAGCCCAATCCCGATGGTTAAAGGTAAAAGTATTTCTCTTTACGTTCCGGCAGATGCAGAATTTGTACTTGAAGGGTCTGTTCCGAGAGATGTGCTGAGGCGTGAAGGGCCATTTGGAGACCACTTCGGTCACTATTCAATGGAGGCTGATTTTCCAGTTTTCAATATCAGTGAGATAACCCACAGACAGAATCCAGTTTACCCGGCTATTGTGGTTGGTAAGCCTCCTAAGGAAGATATTCCCCTCGGAATCGCAGCGGGCGAGATGTTCTCGCCTCTTATAAGAATAATACAACCGGAAATAAAGGATATGTGGGCGTACCACGAAGCGGGATTTCATAACTTGCTTGCGGTTGCCGTTGATCAGAGGTATCCCAAGGGCGGCATAAAGGCGATGCTTGCGCTCTGGGGCACGGGTCAACTTCTCCTCACCAAATGCATGATATGTGTTTCAGAAGAGGTCAATCCTAGGGATTTCTCTGCGGTGCTCAGAGAAATAGGGGAGAATTTTGATCCTAAAGAGGATTTTCTCATGATACAATGGGCGCCGCTTGATACTCTTGATTTCACCAGCAAAAAGTTCAACGTGGGAAGCAAGATGGGAATAAATGCCATAAGGAAAAACACAGCGCATAGAAAAAACTATGCAAAAGAGATTACAGACCCTAGAGAAAAACATCCAGAAATATCAGGATTTAGACTTCTTGAGGGAGGTTTTTGCGTTATTCGCATAGATGAATCAGTTACTGACCCTAAGCGCATGATACGCAAGTTGTTTGAGACTCCGGGTCTTGAGGATGTACGGATAATAGCGCTTGTGAGCCTTGACATAGACCTTGAGGACGATACGGAGGTAATATGGGGTATTTTTACAAGATTTGATCCGTATCTTGATATTATTTTTGAACACACCGAACTTCAGGGTAGCGCGGTTGTATATGACGGTAAAATGGGAATAGATGCTACGGTCAAGCAGTGGTATCCTCCGGTTATAGAAATGTCTAAAGAAATTAAAGACAGGGTAAATGCGAAATGGAACGATTACTAGAACTGACCGAAACCTTCTGCACTGACCCGGAGTTGTTTCCACTAATAGAGAAAGTTGCTGAGGGTAAGAGAATTTCTTTTGATGATGGGCTTGCCATACTGCGTACCTATGATGTAAACACCGTGGGTGCTATGGCGGACTATGTGAAGAGAAAGAAATCGGGAGAGAAAGTATATTTTGTGGTAAATCGCCACGTAAACCCTTCAAACATCTGCGCTATATCATGTAGGTTCTGCGCGTTTGGAACGACTAAGAAATCAGCGAACGCCTATGAGTTATCAGACAAGCAGATGCTTTCCATGCTAAGTGATGAAATGAGAGAAGTTCATATAGTGGGTGGACTTCACCCTGACTGGGGGTTTGATCGTTATCTGGACATTGTTAGGATGATAAAGGATCGGTTCACGGAAATTCATGTAAAGGCGTTTACGGCGGTTGAGATTGACTGGTTCTCGGAAATAAGTGACCTTTCACTAGAAGACGTGCTACTTACGCTTAAAGATGCGGGAGTGGATGCTCTTACGGGAGGTGGCGCGGAGATACTTCATGAAGAAGTGAGAAAGAAAATCTGCGCGCCTAAGACAGTCGCTACCAGATGGGAGGAAATCCACCGTCTTGCCCATAGCCTTGATATTCCCACAAATGCAACCATTCTGTATGGACACTTAGAAAAACCCTATCATGTGGTTGACCACCTAGAGAGGCTCAGAAGAATTGAAGATGAATCCCCAGGGTTTTTCGCGTTTATCCCTGTGCTTTTCCAGCCGGAAAACACAGGACTTAAAGAAGTAAAGCCTTTTCCTGCTTCATACGACATGAAGATTCATGCGCTTGCAAGACTATATCTGGACAATTTTCCCCACATAAAATCCTACTGGATAACTCTCGGTGAGAAAGTTGCTCAAGTGGCCTTGCGTTACGGAGCGAGCGATGCGGATGGAACTATAATGAGGGAGAAGATAATCCATGACGCTGGCGCTCCTTCAGAAGTGGGACATAGTAGAGATTTCATGATAAAAATGATCCGTGACTCGGGATATATCCCAGTTGAAAGGGATGCTCTTTACAATGAAATACGAGTGTATGATTGATTTACGGTCTGCTTGGACAATGAGATGTTGTTTGGTTCTCGTATAGTGGGTTTTGCCGTGGCAGTTCTTATTGCGGCTGTAGGCGCGGTTTTTTCTGAATACATTACGACAGATGCTAAGGGGACGACAGACATGAAAAGTGAGAAAAGTAGTGGTTATGAGGAAGCGACTTTTGCAGGTGGGTGTTTTTGGTGCATGCAACCTCCTTTTGATAGTCTTTCTGGAGTCGTAGATACGATTGTTGGCTATTCTGGAGGTGCTGAGAAAAACCCAACATACGAACAAGTATGGCAGGGAAAAACAGGACATGCAGAGGCAATAAGAGTAGTTTTTGATCCCAAACAGATAAGTTATGAAACTCTTCTTGAAACTTTCTGGATAAATATTGACCCTACCCAAAAAGATGGGCAATTTGCAGACAAGGGAAGACATTATAGGACCGCTATCTTCTATCATAGCGATTCGCAGAAACAAAAAGCCATTCTCTCAAGGAAAAAACTTGGAGAATCCAGAAAATTTAAAAAACCCATAGTTACATCGGTAGAACAATTCAAATCCTTTTATATGGCCGAAGAGTACCATCAGAAATATTACGAAAAGAACCCTATTCATTATTACAATTACAAAAAAGGATCAGGAAGAGAGGATTTCATAAGAAAAACTTGGAAGAAATAAAATTTTACCACCAGAGCAATGGCCGTTTACCTTCTGGGTTCTGAACCGGTTTTTCCTGATCCCTGCCAAGCGGATGCGGAAGGGTTACTCGCAGTTGGAGGAGATTTGTCTGTGCAACGGCTTCTCTGCGCTTATGCGTCAGGCGTTTTTCCTTGGTATTGCGAAGGAGATCCAATTCTGTGGTTTTCTCCTGACCCGAGAATGATTTTTCTTCCTAAAGATTTTAGATTCTCAAAAACCCTGAGAAAAACGGTGTCTTCAGGGAGGTTCTCCGTAAGTGTGGATACGGATTTTCCTTCTGTTATCGAAAATTGCGCTCAAGTTCCAAGAAAAGGGCAGGTCGAGACTTGGATAACAGAGGATATGAAAACTGCATACTGCAGACTCCATGATTTGGGTTACGCTCACTCTTTTGAGACTTATTTAGATGAAAATCTTGTCGGTGGTCTTTACGGCGTATCGCTTGGTCGCGCATTTTTTGGGGAATCAATGTTCCATAAAGAGACTGACGCATCCAAGGTAGCTTTCTTTCATCTTGTTATCAGGTGTGCAGAAATTGGTTTTGATTTCATAGATTGTCAAGTCCCTACAGAACATATGAAAAATCTCGGAGGAAAGGAAATAAGTAGGAAAGATTTTCTATCTATGCTAGAGGTTTCTCTCAATAAGGAAACGCTTCGGGGTAGATGGCAAATATAATACACGTCGCTGTACAGAAATTCTTTTGTTGCGCCATTGTTCTATAATTTTTTTGCGGAATGGTGAAAAAATTCTTTAACCTCTGAAGAGGTATTTTTCATGACAGTAGTTGCCTAAATGGTTAAAATCTTACATTATGCCAAGGCTTCTTGTGTTTCAGCATGTCCCTCACGAAATTCTTGGAACGTTTCATCCAATGCTGAAAAATGCTGGTTTCCGGATACGTTACGTCAATTTCAGCCGTTCCAATTACTCCATACCAAAACTCAGTAATTATGATGGCCTCGTCATTCTCGGTGGTCCGATGAATGTAGACCAGATAGACGAACATGCATATTTAGTGCCAGAAGTGGAATCCATAAGAGAGTTTATTGAGATGGACACTCCGGTACTGGGAATATGTCTCGGTTCACAGTTAATCGCTAAGGCTCTTGGAGCATCTGTTTACAAAAATCCCAAAAAGGAAATTGGCTGGTATGATGTCCATGTCACCGAAGAAGGAAAGAATGACCTGCTTCTTTGCACGTTTAATGACACTGAGAAAGTGTTTCAGTGGCATGGTGACACTTTTGAGATTCCACAGGGTGCAGTTCGACTAGCCACCTCTCCCTTGTGTATAAACCAAGCGTTTCGATACGGAGACAAAGTATATGGTTTTCAATTCCATCTTGAGGTGGACAGATCAATGATAGAGCGCTGGCTTTTAACTCCCGTGAATAGGCAGGAAATTGAGGATTTGGGAGGCGAGATAAGTCCTGATGAAATAAGATCGCAAACCCCACTGCATATAGATGAACTTTCAAAACTAAGCAAACAGGCTTTTGGAGGCTTTATCTCTCTTTTTAATGGATATTCGGAAAAAAAGACGCACATGCCTTCAATCTAAGGTTTGCTTTGCGGACCTTATTACATTGTTGAAAAAAAAACGCGATGTGGGTATAATTCATATGTTTTATTGATTATCCCAAACTCTTTTACAATCCATACAACGAGGTGAATAATGAGCGAGTGGCAATGTAAGAATCACGGTCATCCTGATATAAAACCTTCTGCTTCAAAAAGAGCTGTTTTTATAGGTAGATATCAGCCTTACCATGCAGGACATATAAGTCTTGTTAGGCAGAAACTGGACAAAGGAGTACCTTGCCTGATAATGGTGAGAGATATTCCGCCAGACCCCAAAAACCCTTTCACCACTGAGCAGACGGTTGGCATGATAAAAAAATATCATGAAAGTAAAGGTGATGATGTTGTTGTGATAGCGATTCCAGATATTGAGTCGGTAAACTGGGGAAGGGGAGTGGGATATGAAATGAATGAATTTTTCCCCCCTGATAACATAGGTTTTATATCCGCAACGAAGATCCGTGAATCAATAGTGGAAGGAAATGATGAATGGAGAGAACTTGTTGACCAGTCCATTCAGGAGGATGTTATAACCTATTTAAGTAACTAAAAGTGGTTAACCGAAATCTAACCCAAGTTTAACATGTCCAAAAAATAAATGTTAGATATCAGCTGGTTAGATGTCATAAAAAATTGGTGTGGCACTACATTTTGTTACGGGAACTATTTTCTGCAAAAATAAGCGCACATTATACTACCGTCTTTTGCATTCCTCCCGCCGTGAAGTCAGCCCCCAATGCACCTAAAATTTCCTGTTGCTCTGACTCCGGTTGACTAGTCGTGCGCACATGTAGCGTTTTACCATCACGGCGACGAAGGGTCGAAGTGGTACGTCGTTGGTCCTCAAGAATATTGCGTAGCGTGTTCCAACTAGCTTGCTTACCAGCCAGACGTAACTTAGTACGGATAACCTGTACCAACTGATATGCTATCACTGTAATGAACAGATGCCCTTCGGCTCTAACCGATTTCCAGTGGAAAATCGGGCGTAACCCAAGTTCTGACTTCAGAGAACGGAATACCGCTTCTATATCAGTGAGAGTGAAGTAAGTTCGCCACAGTTTGGCTTCGTCCCAATCAGTTTCGTTGCTTCGCAGACAGTACACTCCAGGATCAGTGAGCATCGTGCCGCTCACCGGCTTGCGAGTAAAGCGTACTGCAGTAGCGTATTTACCACTGTCGTCAGTATCAACTTCCACCTTATAGTGTTGAGATATTCCTTGACTTTCTCCTTGCAGACGACCTATACTCTGCCATATCTTATCAATCCGTTTTACTGTGCGCGGTCGTGTAAGCTTTTCCGATAGAGCAGTCAGTCCTTCTTCAAACTTCTCGGTGAACCGCTTGCTGATGGATTCTTCCTTCGCCGCTCTGGATTCAGAGAAACAGTACAGTCTCACCTCTTTGCCGTCCTTTGAAAGCACTTTTTTTAGAATGACTCCATGATTTGATGCGGTCTCAAGACGTATAGCTCCCTCAGGGTCAAACTGACGATTACGTTCTCTGCTGACGACAACATACTTATAGCCTTGTTCTTGTAGCCACTGTACTCCGTCTTCGGTGGCAATCCCTCGGTCCATCACCACAAGGGCATTTGCGGGAGCGTCAAGTTGTTTCAGCATCTCAGATAATGTTTGATGCTCTCGTACATTACCTGCAAAGACTTTGAAGCGCCGAGTAAACCCGCTAGCGTCAACCACCATCCCCAAAGTGAGTAACGGACAGTCAGAACGTTTCTCCTTAGAGTGCCCGCGTTTTGCCTCTGCAATACCGTCTACACCTCCCTCAAAATAAGTATTGGTCAGGTCGTAGAGCGTGATCGTGGGACTCAGATCAAATAACTCCATCGCTCGTTCGAACAAATGACGTTCCAGGGTTTCACGGTGCGCCATTAACGCATCAGAAGCGCGATATAACTGCATTGCTCCCATCTTCTCAAACTCAACTCCTATCAACTCACCAAGCGCGCTACTTTTGGCTAACCAACGCCTAGTGGCTTGCTCAGAACCCGGCTCGGCCATACGCGCTACTATAGAACCTATGGCGGCATCGCGCAACGACGGAGTTAATTCCAATTCATTAAGTAACTGACGCAAACCAAGTTGGTCCATCGCCCACAGAGCTACGTTTTCTACTCCTACCGAACGGGGCCGAATCGTCTTCGTAGAGTTAACGTCAACGCACTGATAGTCGGGCTTTGAGTTCTTACTAGATCCCAGTTCGGTTGTGAAGCCAACGCGTCGTTTGGCCAACAATTGCGCAGTAATCTGTTGGGCATGAGATTCCAACTCAGAAGGTATCTCATAATCTAATAGGGAAGACTGACCAGAGAGAATTTGCTTGATTCGATAGCAAAGCAGGGACCAGTGTTTGGGATCAACATTAAAATTACTTCCTAGGTTGAGCAAAGTACGTTGCTTCACCTTTTTACCTATACGCTCGGAGCGTACGAGGCGGAAGGTGAAGAAATCATAGTCCTTTCTGGTTTTAGTGCGACGAATGAACATATATAGAGATATTATTACATTGTAAGATGTATGTCAAGGGGTAAAAAGCGTAGTATGGCACTACATTTGCCTTTTCAAAATTATAAATAACGGCATATCACTAACATACGAAGCTCACCCGTAGGAAAAAAGAGAAAAAAAGGCCGAAAATAGCCAATTTTTAGTAGGTTTTGGGTAAACTTGGGCTAAGAGAGTTTCGCTGTATGTAGTGGGCATAACCATACCGAGTGCAGTGGAGAAAGAAGGGTGTCTGCGAAGATATTTAAGGACAATGAACCAAGTAACTGTATGTACCTCTGAACGAGTTCTTGTACTAATAAAAAAGGCATGCTTCCTTCTTAAGCGAAGCAACGTATTTATCCGCAAGCCTTGTAGGTTCTGGAATTCTTAACCCGCTTAAGCACTTAAGTACAATAGCAACTGCCGTATCAATATCGGTTCTGTGACCAACTGATATAAATACGGGCTTTACTCCATCCCTTGTTCTCAAAACCACCCCTATTACGTCAGAGTTGTCTTCTCCTTTTATAAACGTTCTCTCACCTCTTGCGAGACCAAGATTCTCAAAGGTTCCGTAAAGGCTTTTCTTCGCAACCCCGATTGCTGGGACATCTAGCAACACGCCGACATGACATGCGAGCCCAAATCTTCTCGGATGAGCAATCCCGTGTTCGTCTATCATAAGCATGTCACAACGGTTCTTGAGTTTTTTAAACGTTTTCATTACAGACGGAACTTCCCTAAAGCCCCGGAACATAAGGAAAGACTTCATCCGAAACGGTCCAGACTCTCTCAACCTCTTTTATCTCTGGGTAGGAAAAAAGAATGATTCCACAGATAAGTTTGTTCTCCTTTGCGCAGACGACTATATCCACTCCAGCTACAGTGCTTATATCTGCAGAACTCGGGATCTGAACCACCATCTGTGAAAGATTTCTCTGAATATGGAAAGCCTCCTTCACAGAGGGCAAAAAGCCAAGGCGGAGTTCTTCAATCTCCTTATTTATGCTGTTTCTACGGTGAATAATGTGGACAACACTTGATTAGAAGAAATATATCAGCGCTGTGTACACACCAACTTATGAGTCTATTTCCGTAGTAGCGTATTTGCAAACAGAAACGTTGCTAATTGCGGTAAATCAATTCTGAACTCTGGAAGAAAAGAACAAGGACGGTTTTTAAACCGCCCTTGTTCAATAAACAAATCTTAAAAGTCGTATAAATTAAGCGCGTCTTCTCAAAAAAACAATTGAGAACAGAACAGATGTTATCAACAATAGATTAACCAAAGCGTTTTGAGATGAATGGTCTGTTCCAGCAATCGCGCATCCGTCATCGTCATCTTTAGTCGCTGGAGTTGTTGGGGTTGGATAAATCCCAGAACCAACGATCTTGAGAGTTATGCCGTCCAGTAACTGACCAAGTCCTGGAATCTTCCGAATCTTTTCGTCAATTCCAGATGTTATATCCGTCACTTGAATATAACTTTTCTTAGGCGTAGTGCCGGGAACACTGTTATTTTCAAGCCAGTTCTTAATCAGATCAGTACCGTTTTTAGCAGGGTCGCTCCATCGGTATTCGACTATAGCGGAATCTCCAACTTTGGGTTTCTTTTCCTTTCTATTTTGAGGTATCAACGCATTTCGAAACAGGGTCACTATTTTTTTGTCATCACCGTCTAACTCTCCATCTTCTAACTCTAGTGTAAGACCATTCAAATCGGCATTGTTTCCGTTAACAAACACAGTACCTTCTGGAGTTGCCGTCATAGCGAAAAGATATATGTTTTCATGCTTGAATTCTTCAACATTAGCACAACCAGCTAAACTAGTTAACTTAACAGCGATTTTCTCAGCAAAATCCAATCGTTTCTGCTCAGTAGACAAGAAGTCTGAGGTCTGCTTACCTACTAGATCGGACATACCTTTAGCTACAGCGTGGTTAAGCGATTCAATAGATTCTCTTACAAAAGCTTTAAGGTTGGCCTCCGTCGGATCCATATGTACCTTCTTAGCAGTGGTTTTTAACTCTAGAAAACCAGGGCAGTCAGGTTCAGAAAAAGGGTTGTTTTCATGTAACTTCCCATCATCTTTCTTATTCTCATGATGAAGACCTACTACGGCCGTTATAACATCCTCGAAACGTCCGTAATTTACACGGGTTCCGCAGGCCCATCTCGTTTTATCACCATATTTATAATCTTTGCACTTAGTATTACCTCCAGTTGACTCCGTAATTAAAACTTGTAAAGCTTCAGCAGGAGTCGTGTCCTCTCCTTCATTGTCATCCCCTTCAATAGAAGTCATATCAAACTTGTACCCAAAAAGTTCGGGATATGCCGAGTGATTTAATACAGTTCCACCAGAGTTTATTAAAATTACATACATTCCCCTGTCAAGGTCTTTGTAGACCGGATTGGTCCTTAACTCTCTGGCGGCAGGTGCAAACTGTCGCGATGTTGATGAGTCTTCACTTCTTTCCTTTAACGACGATTCCGATAGAGAATTATAATGTTCCACTACATGTGAGAGAAATCCCTCAACATCTGCCTTACTTGTAACATCTACGTCTGAAGCTTTCTTATCATCGGCATCGCTAGGATCATGAGCTAATACTTTAGTAGTATGAGCGAATGTAAATAATAACATGACACCTACGAAAAATAGAGTCAGGATTCTTATAGAATGAGCCCTTTGAAAGCATCCAACAAACTTCATATTACACCTCCTAGAAATAAAATATTATAAACTGACTATACCATGTTTTTGATCTTATATTCAACAACTCAAATGATGTGAGGGGTTATATACTTAGTCATGATGATTTGACCTTCCCGTCCTCAAAGGGTGGGTATGCTGAAAGTAAGGAAGGAAAAAGATTTCAACTAGTGTTGAGGCATTTGCGCTGTCCAAAAGATGTATGTATATCAAGGGTTTTTAGAAGGGGTAAAAAACTTTTTACCCCAAAAAAGCCCTAAAATCGGCTAATGTAAGCCAAAAACCACAAATTTCACCCCACATAAACCAGTTGCCGATTTCTCCCTGAAAAACTTGGGAAAGAGATAAATAACTTGCTGATATTACTTGCTTTACATTCTATATCAGTTATTATTCTTCCTAACATTCACACATTCTCTCTATAAGGAGCAAACAGTTGCTACAAAAAAAGTATTTACCATTCTCTTGGGAACAAATTGATGAGATTTCAGACCTCAACCGTCTTGAGTTGGTTTTGGATGCTTTGCCTGATGAAGATATCATTAGGGCTTTGAAAGCTATGCGCAAGAACGGGCGTAATGAGTATCCGGTAGAACCAATGTGGAGGGCGACGATTGCTGGCGTAGTGTTTCAGCACGAATCCATAGAATCACTGATACGGGAACTGAACCGTAATTCTGAACTACTTAATAGATGTGGATTCTGTCCCATTCCCATACAACATATTGACAAGTACAGTCTTGAGCAGGATGAAAACGGCGGGAGACCTAAAGTTGTGGTTAAACAATTTCCTATCTACAGTACGGCGCCTAGCAGTCACAATTTCTCTCGGTTTCTATCAAACGTAGCGAAGTTGGAGCAACGCGACGGTCTGATTTCGAAAATGATGGATAGAATGGGAGGAGAGTTGAGAGAATCGCTTCCGGATTTTGGGAAGCATCTAGGATATGACGGTAAGTCTATAGAGAGTAATTCCACAGGGAGAAAGAGCAATAAGACAGGAGAGACATCCGATCCTGATGCGGACTGGGGAGTACATACTACGTCTGGGTTTAACTCTGCTACAGGCAAGGCATGGAAAAGCGTAAAGAGATGGTTTGGTTACAAGTTGCATGTAATTGCCGATACCAAGTATGAGATACCGGTTGCGATGAGTCTTACAAAGGCATCTGTATCAGAATATAAGGAGTTGAATCGGATGATAGACAAGTTGTTTGCGCAGAACCCTGAGTTGGTGGAGCGATGCGAATATTTCAGCGCAGACAAGGGTCTTGACAGTGAGTCATTGAAGAAGAAGTTTTGGAACGAATATGGAACTGACCCTATAATTGGTATCCGAGAGATGTGGAGGGTGGAGTTGGAGAATCAGAACTATATTGCTGGGCAAAAGATTATGCGGCCTTTGAGAGAAGATATTAACAACATATTCTACACAGAGAAGGGCGAGGTTTGGTGTCGTTGTCCTATAACCAAGGTAGAAAGTAAGTTGGTGGGTTGGGGATATGAAGAGGAGCGAGGTACTTTGAAGTTTCGTTGTCCTGCGGCAGCGCATAACCTGAATTGCGTAGGCAGGGAGAAGTGTCACAAAAATGCGGGTCGTAAGAACAGTGAATATGGCTTATCCATACGAGTTCCTTTGGACAAGGACCCTCGTATTTTTACCCCGACTCCGTATGGTTCAGTAACTTGGGAGCGGGAGTATAAGCTTAGGAATTCTATAGAACGTATAAACTCAAGGGTTGACAATAGTTTTAAGTTAGAGAGGCATTTTATCAGAGGCAAGGCAAAAATGACTGCTCGTACAGGCTTAGCGTTGAGTGTGATGATGGCGTTAGCCATTGGACACATAAAGGCTGGAAGGGCTGATAAGATGAGGTCCCTTGTTTCTGGGTGTGCTCCTCGGGCTGGATAGGGTTTTTCTCCGAATACTACAGATAATTTGACCAGAGGAATTTAGCGGTAGTGGCCGTGAATGTATAGTTGCGTCTAAAGGCTGATAATTGGGCGAAAATCAGCATCATATCCTGCGAAAATCAAGGAATCTGACCGTCAGATTGTTCAAATACGAATCAGTACAAACTGAAACGGTTCTGAACATGTGTTCATATGACCTCATTACGTCTAAAATCACTCTCAAAAACCTTACAGCGCAAATGCCTCAGTGTTGCGTCAAGATCAACATTTTGTGTATAATGTGTTTTAAGGCGAGGGATCTGTGTCCCAAGCCATCTTTCTATAACAAAGGAGAAGTAACCATGAAGAAGTACATTGTGCGCCTGTCAGAGGCCGAACGCAAGACATGTCGGGAGGTCATCAAGAAACTCAAGGGTAGCAGTCAGAAAGCGTGCAGGGCGCGTATTCTGCTACAAGTTGATGCGGACGGGCCGAACTGGTGCGACCACCAGGTCGCGGAGGCCTACGGTTGTCAGGAGCGCACCGTCGCGAACGTGCGTAAATGTTGTGTGCTGGAAGGTTTTGAGTTGGCCCTCAACGGGCGGCAACAGAACCCGTCCACCTGACCACCGAAGCTTTTGGACGGGCGGCAGGAAGCCGCGCTGATCGCACTACGGCTGGGGTCGCCACCGGCCGGTTGCGGTCAATGGTCGCTACGTCTGCTGGCAAGCGAGGCGGTTGAGACCGGCATCTGTGAATTGATCAGCCACGAAACCGTCAACAAGACATTAAAAAAAACGGTATAGCGGGACGCTACCTGCAGTACTGGGTGATTCCGCCGAAGGCGGACGGGGAGTATGTGGCGGCCATGGAAGATGTTCTGTCGACCTACGAGGAGCCTTACGATGAGCGGCGGCCAGTGTTTTGCATGGACTACAGATGGTGGGGGAAACCCGCCAGCCATTGCCTGCAACCACGGAGCATCCGCACCGTGTGGACTATAAGTATCAACGGGCCGGCATGGCCTTGGTGTTCCTGTTCTGTGAACCGCTGGCAGGTTGGCGCACGGTGACGGTGCGAGAGCGGCGCACTAAATTGGACTGGGCGGAGGAGGTGGCGGCTCTGCTGGAGAATCGCTATGCAAACTGCGAGATGATCACGCTGGTGCTGGACAACCTCAACACGCACACGCTGGGAGCGTTATACGAGGCTTTTGAGCCGGAGCGGGCACGGCGGTTGAGACAGCGCATCAAGTTCCAGTACACCCCAAAGCACGCGAGTTGGCTGAACGTGGCGGAGTGCGAGTTGAGTTGTCTGACGCGGCAGTGTCTGAAGGGTCTACGGATCGGGGACTTAGACGAGTTGCGGGCAGAAGTAACGGCGTGGTCGCAACGCGTCAACGCAAGCCAGCGTGGTGTGAACTGGCGTATGTCGGTTGCCGATGCCCGTTGCAGACTTAAGTCTCTCTACCCAAAATCATTGCTTGACGGAACACTAGGAGGTTAAATTATCATGAAGTTCAACACGAAGTCGGAGACTGGTTGTAGCAATCACAACTATCCTGCGTACATAGGCTTAGACGTACATAAGGAGACTATTGCAGTATCTGTGGCTTGCGAAGGACGTGAAGACCCTGAATTCCTTGGAGAGATAGCCTAATCGTCCACAGGAGATAAAGAAGCTTGTCTCTCGGTTAGAACAACGATTTGCTGGCCAAGTGCTATTGTTCTGCTACGAGGCTGGTTCTTGTGGCTATGTGCTCTATAGACAATTGGAGAAGTTTTTAATGGGTGACAGGATAAACTTGGGAGTTATACAAAGAAAGACTTGAGGACTCAGAATACTATTTTGATCTTCTTTCTACGCGTGCTTGAAGTGTTGATATATGGGAGATCCGTTATATCCAAATGTTTGGAAGGAGATGACCCGGTTTTGAGTTGGTAAAAGGTACAGGTCTTCGCCGTGTTCTATCAAATTCGAGCGGACATGATCGCAGAAGGTTTGTAAAGCTTTACAAAAAATTTGGGCAAGTCTATCCGGAACGCACGGATGACCTACGGTCTACCCACTTCCTCAGTTGTTTATAATTGCTATGGTCTAAAAACGGTTATCGTTTTCTGCCTAGCCGTCATCTGACGTCAGATCAGAATGATTACTGCTCTGTAGATTGAGAGGAGTTTTTTTGGTACTTGCGGCGGAATTTTTCAACTCTTCCTTCTTTTTTGTAATGTTTTTCCTTTCCAGTGAAAAAAGGATGAGAGTCACTTGATATTTCAACAGTTATCAATGGATATTCGTTTTCATCTTCCCAAGCAACTGTTTCTTCGGAGGTTTTCGTGGACCGTGTAAGGAACATGTGCCCTGTAAAAGAATCTTTAAAAACTACATAGCCGTAATTAGGATGAATGCCTTTTTTCATTTTATCTATTCACCGAGTGTTTTTCCCTTTTAAATAAACAAAAACTCTATACTGTCTGAGGATTTTGTAAAGCGTGATCTGTTTTTCCTTCCTGCTATTAATTTAGTTAGGTGAAAGAGAAGTGGTCATTTCTCTAACCATTTGGTCTTGCCAAAAGATTGGCCGCTTTTTTAGCAAAATAGGTGATTATTATGTCAGCCCCTGCTCTTTTTATTCCCAAAAGACTCTCAATAATCACTTTTTCCTCATCAAGCCATCCTGATTCTGCCGCAGCCTTTATCATAAGATACTCTCCGCTTACCTGATACGCTGCTACAGGAAGATCACTGTTTTCACGAAACATATAAACTAGATCCAGATAATATCCTGCAGGCTTTACCATAACCACGTCTGCGCCCTCTTGCTCATCTGCTAGTAATTCTCGGATAGATTCTCTGGAGTTTGCAGGGTGCATTTGGTACGTCATCTTGTCCCCACCTTTGGGCTCGGAGTCAAGCGCCCCGCGGAAAGGTCCGTAAAAAGCGGATGCGTACTTGGCCGTATAAGACATAATCGAAACGTTTGTGTAGTTATTTTCGTCAAGAACTTCTCTTAGAGCGCCAACACGACCATCCATCATATCGCTCGGAGCTACGATATCTGCTCCGGCCGTCGCATGGCACAGAGCCTGCTTGCAGAGCACCTCCACTGTGACGTCATTGAGTATCTCTCCGCGAAGAGACACCACTCCATCGTGACCTTCGCTTGAATAAGGGTCAAGAGCGACATCCGTTATTACCGTTATTTTAGGAACCTCTTTTTTCAACGCGCAAACCGCTTTTGGGACAAGCCCGCTCGGATTATAACACTCTTCGGCTAGGGGGGATTTGTAGGAATTCTCAATTACGGGAAATAGCATCACTGCTCCAATACCGACACTAAATGCCTCCTTCGCTTCCTTTACAAGTCCATCAATACTCCATCTCTTGCATCCCGGCATTGATTCTATTTCATCGTCTGTGTTTTTGGTATGGATAAAAAGCGGATATACGAGGTCACCCACCGCCAACAGGGTTTCTCTAGTTAGGTTTCTCACAGAAGTCGACTTGCGATTTCTTCTGGGTCTAGAGGGCAGATCAAGGGATGAAATATCTTTCTCAGGAATATTTATCTTCCGAGGATTTGTTTTTTTCATGGAACGGAATGTATTGATTTTACCACGCAGAAAATATATCTGATAATTGTGCGGAAATCAGCAGGAAATTGCGGGAAAATCAAGAAATCTGCCCATCAGATTGCTCAAATACGAATCAGTACGAACTGAAACAGTGTTGAACATGCGTTCATACGTCCTCATTCGTCTAAAACCACTCCCAAAAACCCTACAGCGCAAATGCCTTCTTTCTCGCTAGTTCTTGACTTTGTGAGGGGGGGGGGTCAGGACCATTCAGTTTTCGTAGCGGGGACTTTGTATAGGGTTGGGTAGATAGATGTTTTGGAGTGTTTGGATTGTGATTTGGACTTCAGATGGAGAGTTTTAGCAAGAAACAAGGGTACATTCGGCTTCATCTTACAGTGTACGCAGCCTTTGTCCGTCCAGTAGGCGTAGGGTATCAGACCTGAGCAGTGCACAGGCTATCCGGCGGGGTTGTGAGTAAAGTGCGACCGTTCAGTTCAACGGCTTCATTATAAGTTCAATAGCTTCCTGAGGCCGGGCGGCATAGTGTCGGTTAGCTTCAGGCAGATAGTTGAATCTACCTTCACAACGCACTATGGCGATGACAACGTTGCTCAGACAGGAAAGATTTTCCGGTAAGTACCCTTTTGATACCCGACAACGGTCTTCATCGTAGGTGAAGTCACGCACATAATGCAGACGGTTCTCAATGTGCCAGTGGTTGCGAACCAGAGCAAGTAACTCCTTGGCTCCAGCCTGCTCTGGGCCAAGTGAGGTCAGAGCATAGACAGTCTCGCAACTGGTTTTACCTGTCTTCTTCTCAGTGCGCTTGCGGACTATGCGTATGGCTTGACGCCGTCCGTGCATGCCTACATGTCCATCCCACTCAGAACCGGATAGGTCTACTACCCAACAGGTCCGTTCTTCAATCCTCCCATGTTTATAATCTTCGGTTGTCCATCCTGGCACAGCATCAAAGTCCAATCCCTTTATTTCCTTGCTGATCCTTCTTTGATTGTTCTTGATGGCGGTCATCACATAGTCGGCTCCATTTTCCAGCAGACAGCGCGCCGTATCCTGCTGGGCATGCAGCGCATCTAGAGTGACAGTACGATCAGCAATGTCGAGTTTATTGGCTAGGTCGCGTACCACTAGCATCTCACTGCTCTTTTCTTTGATTGCTAGTTGACCGAGAACCACGCCGGTGTTATGTTCGAGGGCAGCTACCATCATTCTAATTCCACCCTCAGTCTGCTTGGCTGCGCCACGAATCATCTTGCTGTCCATCGCCACCGGCGCTGCGGGCGAGGTCTTGCGGGCTTCCCACAGGTTCAGCGCTTTATCAAGCGTGTCGGGTGGCAGTTTTGCGAAGATGTTATGGAAGGTGGCAATTACCGGCGCAGTGTAGCATTTCTTACTGGGACTGTAGAACGCTCCAACGGCCTTAAGCTGTTCCTGACTAAGTAGTCGGGCGAACTGCGCTATGGCGGACACCCCGCGGTATCCAGCCAAACGGGCGGCGACAGCGAGAACCAACACGGTGACAAGAGGATAGCGTCTACCTTGAGACTTTCGGAACTCAGGCACCTTACCTAGAACATCTTTGAGACTGCGTAACTGTGGCGCCGTCATAGGCTCCTTACGAACCCCACCGGTCCATTCTGGTGGTAACTCTTCTTGACTTAATACTTCTTTAGCATTATCAACGAGATTAAACATGAAGACCTCCTTGGGTTGACCATGATAGCGCCACCGCGCAGACCCTCCAGACTCACGGGCAAACCCGCGCGTTAGCCCGAAAGACTGCCAGTTGGCCGCCCGGTAGCAAGTACCATTAAAACGTGAAATATCTACGAACGTCTCAGCCAGAAACACTGGATAACCGTGCGCTGTCTGCATGTCCGAAGACAGCCGCCTCAGACTCAGACCCAGCACTCGGGATGCCAAGTTCGCCACCCGCTGCCGTGTCAGAATGACAAACCGCACATTGTTGGCAATCAGATGCAAGCGTCCAAACTGCTGCTCGGCGCTCCAGCCAATCCAGCGGTCTCGGGCCGCTAACTTGAATGCGCCTGCCTGCCAACCAATAAGCGCCACCCAACGCGACCCAACTTCCGCTACATGACGCAATCCCTTGCCGAACACGCGATGGAATGGAAGATAGTGATGTAGTCTGACTAAGTGGTCCCAGTGACGACGCTCCTGTTCCCCATAGGTAGGACGTACTGTGATCGCGCGCAGATCAATCTTATTATCCTGAGACATCTGTCTACTCATGATCTACACCATACCATAACAAACATTAAATAGCCAGAACTAAATTTGTAACGTCCAGATCGAAATCTAACAACGAAGAAACCGAATTGTGACTTAATATCTCTGTTGGAATATCCGGATTATAACGTACTAATATTACTTCACTGTTTTCTCAAATCCCCAAATGACAATGTACTACCTTGGATATATTCTCCCTACATATCCAACTCCGCAGATTATAATTCAGAAGTGTTTGTTATAAGAAAAAACTTACGAAGGACTGAAACCGAGCCTAATTCTTCTACATGTCAGCTAGAAAGGGAAGACAAATGAGTCTCTAATTTCTCTCCATGACGTAGTGGCAACCTCTAAGATGCAAAACTCTCTTTGAAAGGATATACTCGGTAATATCAACGACTTACGCCTCTAAAAAATTAGAAAGCCCTGGGGGGGGGGGTAAAATCAAAAGACTAATTGTAAGAATGAGGGTTCTATAACAAGGTTTTGCCAGATAAATGGAACAACTTATAAGGGAGGTTGTAATATGAAGTTACGTAGTTTATTAGTGATGTTGTTGCTGCTTACTGGAGCAGTTTTTTTTGTAGCTTGTGAGGGAGAGAGAGGGCCAGCGAGGAAAGACGGAGTGCAAGGGCCTCAAGGCGAACGCGGACCGGCGGGACCAAAGGGGGACAAAGGTGATCCAGGAAAGGACGGAGCGAAAGGCGATAAAGGTGACAAAGGCGACGGCGTTGAAAACGACCCGAGATGCGATAAGAGTAACGGGATAAATGTACTCCCTGGCATGAGAAGCATTGAAGGAACACAGGATGCCGATATCGTCTGCGCAAATGATAGCGACAATGATATAAGAACGCTTGCTGGTGATGATGTTGTTTATGCAGGTAAGGGAAATGATAGGCTGATGGGTGGAGATGATAACGATACGCTTTACGGCGAAGATGGACAAGATCATTTCTATCTTCTATCTGCGTCAGGGGAGAACAAGTGGTTCGGTGGGGAGGATAAAGACATAATTTATTTCAGGCAAGCACCCGCAGAGGGGGCTCGTGCCTCCTCTTCGGGTTTTTATTCTGGTTCCGTAGTCAACAATAATATAACTTTTGATCTTTCTTCTGGAAGTTTTGAAGGTGGTTCTGAACCTCTTGAGAAATTAGGCAAGGTTATATTTGAAGATATTGAAGATTTTTATAGTGGTAATGGCGATGACATGCTGACCGGAACAAACGGGGATAACTATATTTGGGGTGGAAATGGTGGTAACACTATAAACGGCGAAGCTGGCGATGATCACCTTGTCGGCGGTAATGGTGTTGACATTATAAACGGTGGAGATGGAGATGATATTCTTCGTGGTAGAGTAGGTGCCGACATCTTTACTGCTCGTCATTACCATGCTGGGGTGGATGTTATCAAGGACTTTAACCTTACAGAAGACAAACTCTATTCCATAGGTTATCCCGTAGCAACAGAAGGCGGTGGAGAGAGAGAAGTAAGGGCTGAAAATGGCAAGATTATAGTAGCGAGGGATCCTAGTGTTTACACCCATTCATTTCTGCTTCACGACGCTAATGGTGCTCCAGACAGCACAAAAGCAACTAGTATTGCAAACGACCCAACAAAATATAAGTTTGTTACTGCTTCTTTCTCAGCAACGTCAAGAACCTACATTTTTACAGACAACTAAAGAAAATAGATTTATACCAATTTCAAGCCCTGCGGTGACGCTTGTCATCGTGGGGCTTTTTTGTGTGGAACACTAGCAAAAATAAATATACAGAGGTATGTAAGATTCAATATCGTGTATATAAACAAGGGGGTTTGGGAGAGGACAAAATATTGGGATGTAAACCCGTGGAGAATCCACCATCATTAAAGAAATCCAAAATCAAGAATCGCTAGGCGTTATTTACCACTAGTTGCCCCATAGCTTAATGTTTTCCTAGGTATACTTGTCAACACGAAAAAAAATCTTATTTTTACCAATGCGTGTGGACATATTTCTTCCCGCCTAGAAATACCGATAGAAATTAAGGAGACTCATGATGGCTAAGCAGAAAACACAAAGACACGAATTCCAAGCCGAAGTGCGCAGGCTGATGGATATTGTGGTCAACTCCCTTTACACGGATAGGGAGGTGTTTGTAAGAGAGCTTGTTTCGAACGCCTCAGACGCGCTTGAAAAACTCAGATACCTACAACTTACCGAAAAAGAAGTAAGCGACCCCGATCTACCGCTTGAAATAGAGATAACGACATCAAGCGAAGAGAACACTGTTACTTTTACAGATTACGGAATCGGAATGAGCAGAGAGGAATTGGTAGAAAACTTGGGAACTATAGCTCGTTCCGGTTCCAAGGAATTTCTTAAAGCTTTTGACAAAAGTGATGCGAAAGACAAAGGATTGATCGGCCAGTTTGGCGTTGGATTTTACAGTTGTTTTATGGTAGCTGATTCGGTTGAGGTTATAACGCGCTCATACGAGGAAAATTCAGAACATCTTGTCTGGCGCAGTAGCGGAAGTGGGGAGTTTGAAATATCTACAGGCTCAGGTCACAGAAGAGGTACTAAGGTGATTGTTTCGCTTAAAGAAGACGCAAAAGAGTATTCAGATCAAGACACTATAAAGGATGTCTTGAAAAAATATTCAGCCTTTGTTCCCTTTCCTCTTAGATTAAATGGTGAACAAATAAACACTACAGAAGCGGTGTGGCTTAGAAACAAAAACGAAATCACGGATCAAGAATATGGCGAGTTCTACAGATTCCATACCAACTCTTTTGACGAACCCAGATACAGGCTTCATTTTTCTTCAGAGGCTCCTGTGGATATGAATGTTCTTATGTTTGTACCTGAGGACAACACAGAGCGTCTGGGTTTTGGAAGAATGGAGCCTAGTGTGAGTCTTTACTCAAGAAGGGTTCTTGTTGACTCATCCCCCCAAAAACTTCTTCCCGATTGGGCAAGGTTTCTTAAAGGAGTTGTAGACAGTGCCGATATTCCTCTCAATATTTCAAGAGAGACTATGCAGGATAGCGCTCTTGTAAAAAAACTTAATTCTTCTATTGCCTCAAGGTTTGTCAGGTTTCTTGAGCAGAACGCAAAAGATGATCCAAAAAACTATTCAGAATTTTACAAAAGATTTGGGTTCTTCATAAAAGAGGGTGCGGCTTCTGATCTTGAACACAAGGAACAACTTAGAGCGCTTCTACGTTTTGAATCCTCTACAGAGGAGAATCAAGAACTTGTTTCTTTATCCGATTATGTTTCACGAATGCGTGAGGAACAGGAAGAAATATATTATCTGTTCGGGCACTCTAGAGGGGCGCTTGAAAAAGGACCTCATATGGAGTTTTTCCGAACAGAAAATGTGGAAGTGCTTTTTATTTATGAGCCGATTGATGAGTTTGTGATGTCGACTCTCGGAGAGTATGAGGGAAAGAAAATAGTTTCTGCCGATAGTGTGGATATCGCAATTGCTTCTGAAGACTCCTCAAGTTCTTCTGAAGACGAGAAATCGCTTTGCGGTTGGGTAAAGCAGATACTGGGTGAAAAAGTCGGGGATGTTCGCATTGGTAAAAGGCTTGTGGAGAGTCCTGTTGCAGCGTTTAACTCTGATTCGTCAATGACCCAGGGGATGAAAAGGATAATGAAAAACCTAAACCCCGAGTCGGATACTCCTTATAAAGTGCGTCTTGAGATAAATTGTGAACATGCGCTTGTAAAAAATCTGATGACTCTTTGGAAAGAAGACGAAGACCTTGCGAAGACAATAACTGAACAGCTTTTTGATAATGCTCTTCTTGCGGCGGGATACATGGACAACCCAGAAACGATGGTTGGGAGGATAAACATCCTGTTAGAAAAACTCAGTTCGATTAATCCTAGACAATGAATTTTCTTGCCCACCTGCGCCTTGCGGGAGATGATCCTCAATGTGTCGTAGGAAACTTCTTAGGGGACTTTGTAAAGGGCAGAATTGACGACAGATATCCACTCAGAATAAGATGTGGAATAGAGATGCACCGCAAGATTGACGCATGGACTGATTCTCACCAGAAGGTAAGGAATTGTGCAAGACTTATAAGCCCCGCGCGCAAACGCTGGAGTATGGTCATAGTTGATATTCTCTATGATTATCTACTCACCGTGAACTGGAACAGGTACTCCCAAGAAAGTCTAGATCAGTTCCTTGAGAGAATGAACAGTATTATTCTTCCTGCTTTAGAGTCTTTTTCTGAACACGTGCCAAAAATGGCGCGCAGAATAATTGAAGATGGTTGGATAGAAAAATACAGAAGCATTTCGGGCCTTGAAGAGGCTTTTAATGCGTTATCGGTGAGGGTAGGAAGAGAGAATACGCTTGCGGGAGCGGAAAAAGAGCTTGCGAACTGTTATGATCAAATGAATGAGAACTTCAACTTGTTTTTTCCTGAGGCGATTGCGTACGCGGATAGCCTCAGAGTCTCGCTTCTCGGAGGATATGAGTAGATGCAAAACTTTGTGGAGCAACCCTTACAATGATTGACCTCTACACTGCGGATACGCCGAATGGAAAGAAAATTTCCATAATGCTTGAGGAGATTGGCATTTCCTACAAGGTTTTTGATGTTGATCTTTCTGCGCGGGAACATAAAAAGCCTTGGTTTTTAGAGATAAACCCTAACGGGAAAATTCCTGCCATAACTGACAATGAAATTACCGTTTTTGAATCAGGAGCGATACTCATATATTTAGCCGAGAAATCAGGGAAATTCCTTCCCTCAGAACCCAAACTTAGAACCTTATGCTTTCAGTGGCTTATATTTCAGGTGTCTGCGGTGGGCCCCATGCAAGGACAATTAAATGTCTTTTTAAAGTACGCTCCAGAAAAGATTCCTTATGCGATAAGGAGGTACACTGAGGAGACAAAGAGAATCTATTCGGTACTTGATAAGAGACTCTCAAAAGTTGAATACTTAGCGGGAGATTACTCTATTGCCGATATATCAACATGGCCTTGGATAGACTCCTACAAGTGGTCAGGGATAGATATTAGTGATTTTCCAAATCTCAAGAGATGGCAAACGACCGTGGGGAAAAGGCCTGCTGTGATAAGAGGAAACGCTGTCCCCAAGAACAAAAGGGAAGAGGAGACGGAGCAGGAAAAAATAAAAAGAATCTCAAAACTACTTCCCTAGAACTCTTCTGACAGTAAAACCGCAAAGACGCTGGCTAGGCAATGGCTTTTGCCTTTTGGTTTTAGTTGCATTAAATTTCTAATAGAGCCACCAATGCTAGACTCAAACCTTAGCCAAGAACAGCGTTTGATGAGGGAGACTGTTTCGCAGTTTGCCCAAGAACAGATAAAACCACAGGCTACATACACGGACAAAAACTCTACGTTTCCAAAAGAAATCGTAGAAAGTCTTTTCAGTCTAGGTTTTATGGGGCATTTCGTCGATGAGCGTTACGGTGGAAGCGGCGTTGATTACCTTTCATACGCAATAGCGGTTGAAGAGATATCAAAAGCTTGCGCCTCTACGGGAACCATAATGACGACTCATAATTCTCTTGCCTGCGGCTCCATACTTGATTTTGGCACAGAAAAACAGAAGCAAAAGTATCTTGCTCTCTTGTGTACTGATTCCCTAGGTTGCTTTTCCCTGAGTGAACCGGAATCAGGGTCAGATGCTGCGAGCATAAGGACAAGCGCGGTAAAGAAAGACAGTTTCTATGTTCTCAATGGAGTAAAAAGTTGGGTTACAAATGGAAGTGAGGCGAAGTTCGCTGTGGTTTTCGCAAAAACGGACAGTGTTGCGGGAAGTCGTGGAATAACGGCTTTTATAGTTGATCTTGACTCTGCGAGGATTTCAGTTGGAAAACTGGAAAATAAACTGGGAATAAAGGGAAGTAGCACCACTCAGATCATCTTTGAAAACTGTGAGGTTCCACAGGACTGTGTTTTAGGTAGCGAGGGAGAAGGGTTTGGTATAGCTATGAGAACTCTTGATGGGGGTAGGATAGGAATCGCGGCGCAAGCTTTGGGCATAGCGCAAGCGGTTCTTGACGCATCATTGCGGTATTCACTGCAGAGAGAGTCCTTCGGCCAAAAAATATCCAATTTCCAAGCTATACAGTTCATGCTTGCCGATATGGCAACTAGAATTGAGACATCAAGACTTCTTACCTACAAAGCTGCTTTGATGAAACAGCGGGGTGAGAAATACACGAAGTACTCCGCCATGGCGAAACTTCACGCCTCTGAGACCGCAATGTGGGTAGCCACCAAAGGGATTCAGTTGCACGGAGGAAACGGCTACACGACCGACTACCCGGTAGAGCGACATTTTAGAGATGCAAAAATAACAGAGATATATGAAGGCACTTCTGAAATACAGAGAATTATTATAGCAAGGCAAATTCTTTCAGAAATTGAGTAGTGTTTTGAAAACAGAAAATTTTTACCATTCGAGAAAAATATAGATGTCCGAATCAACTATAACAACCGTGGGTGTCGTAGGTGCGGGTACTATGGGCGCTGGTATAGCGCAACTTCTTGCTTCCTTCGGGAAAAAAGTTTTTGTCTTGGATATCAGCAAAGAAATTGCTCAGTCGGCAGTGGATAAGGCGGGGAAAAACGTTGCGAGGCTTGTACGCAAGGGGGAAATTAGCGAAGAATCTGCGGTTGCCGTGACCAATAGAATAATTCCTACCGAGGACTATGAGGATTTTGGACAGGTGGATTTAGTTATTGAGGCTACAAATGAGAATATGGATCTGAAAAAAGATGTTTTTTCAAGAATTGAGCGGAGCACCGAAAAAAATGTGATTATAGCCACTAACACCTCTACTCTTTCTGTTACTGAAATTGCCATGAGCACCCAGAGACCGCAGAAAGTTCTAGGGATACATTTTTTTAACCCAGCCCAGGTAATGAAACTGGTTGAAATAATAAAAACCCCGACTGTTTCGCCTGAGGTTATTGCTGTGGCTAAAGAGTTTGCTAGCAGTCTAGGTAAACAGCCCGTAGTGGTAAAGGATAGAGCGGGTTTTATAGTGAACAGGATTTTACTTCCAATGATAAATGAGGCGATTTATGTTCTAGATGAAGGAGTCGCGTCTGCCGCTGAGATTGACAGTGCGATGAAACTCGGAGCCAACCACCCTATGGGGCCACTTGCGCTTGCGGACCTTATCGGACTTGACGTGACTTTAAATGTAATTGAGGCGCTTTACGAGGAGTTGGGAGATCCAAAATACAGGCCCGCCCCGCTTCTCAGGGAAACGGTTAGAGCTGGGCATCTCGGTCGCAAAACTGGCAATGGTTTTTTTGAGTACCTTAAAAGGTAGCGGAGGTGTTTTATGTACGATGATTTTCTGTTTGAAAAAACTGATAATAGGGTTGGTATCCTTACGATAAATAAGTCTCGATCAATGAATATTCTCAGTAGCGATACGTTGCTTGAATTTGTGGAAATTATGACCAAACACATTCCTAGCGAGAACATCAGAGCGTTGATTATTACTGGAGCAGGAAAAAAGGCTTTTGTCGCGGGAGCGGATATACGGGAGATGCGCAAAATGGATAGAGAAAAATTTAGGCAATACACCATTGCAGGTCGCAAGATTTTTGATTATCTGCAACAGGCGCCTTTTGCTGTTATCGCTGCCGTAAATGGATATGCGCTTGGGGGAGGGCTTGAACTCGCGCTTGCGTGTGACATTAGAATAGTGGCGTCGGAAGCTCGAATGGGATTTCCTGAAACCAAACTCGGACTCTATCCTTGCTGGGGAGGAACGCAGCGAGGCGCAAGACTTATTGGGCCTGGAAGGATCAAAAAACTTATTTTTACCGGAGAGATGATTACCGCTACAGAAGCTTTTTCCATTGGGCTTGTAGATCAGGTGGTAGATAATCAGGATAAACTTATGGACGAGGTTACTATGGTCGCATCCCAAATAGCGGCAAATAGTCCGCTTGCGGTTAGTTACGCGAAGGATGTAATAAACGTGGGATTGGATATGGAACTTTCAGCCGGTCTTGATTACGAATTTGAAAAAGGGGTTGAGTGCTTTGATTCCTACGACAGAGCGGAGGGAATGAGCGCTTTTACAGAAAAAAGACCCGCAGAGTTCCGAGGAGAATAGATAAATCGTGGAAAAAGTAGTGCTTTCACATCCTCTGAGAACTGCTATAGGTTCTTTTGGGGGAACGTTAAAGGATATCTCGGCGGTTGATCTTGGCGTCGCTGTGGTGAAAGAGGTACTCAAGAGAGCGGAGATCCCTCCGGGACGCGTAGACGACTGCATAATGGGTAACATACTCTCTGCGGGATTGGGACAAAACCCCTCAAGGCAGGTTTCAGTTAATGCTGGGCTCGGATTCGTAACGCCTGCGATCACAATCAACAGAGTGTGCGGTTCGGGTTTGCAGTCAGTGGTAAGCGCAGCCCAAGCGATAAAAGCTGGCGACTGCCAATGTGTAGTAGCTGGGGGAATGGAGAATATGAGCGCTTCTCCTTTTTATCTCAGAAAGGCCAGATGGGGGTACAAGATGGCATCGCCTTCAGGAGAACTTGTAGATTCAATGATGGCGGATGGTCTATGGGATGCGTTTAATGACTATCACATGGGCGTGACGGCGGAAAACCTAGCTGAGAAATACAAAATATCGAGAGAAAGCCAAGACAGATTTGCTTGCCGGAGCCAAGAAAAAACTTATGCGGCTACCGAAACGGGGAAGTTCGACTCTCAGATAGTTTCTTTGAAAGTTCCTCTGGGTAAGGGGAAATTCGCGGAATTTAATACAGATGAACACCCGAGACCCGATTCAACGTTTGAGCGTATATCGCAACTTAAACCAGTTTTTAAAAAGGATGGAACCGTCACTGCGGCAAATTCCTCGGGAATAAATGATGGAGCTGCTGCGGTTATAGTGTCATCGCAAAGTAGGGCCGAAGAGTTAGGTCTTTTGCCCGTAGCGTTAATCAAGTCCTACGCGATATGTGGAGTAGACCCTGCAATAATGGGAATAGGGCCTGTATACGCCATGCGAACGGCTCTTTTACAGGCGGAACTTAGCATAGATGATATTGATCTTGTGGAACTCAACGAAGCATTTGCCGCGCAATCACTTGCCGTGCTGAGCGATTTTCCAATTCCAGAGGAAAAGTTGAATGTAAATGGTGGAGCCATAGCGCTTGGGCATCCAGTCGGGGCTACAGGAGCCATATTACTTGTAAAGTTACTTCATGAGTTTGAAAACATTTCTTACGGAAGATATGGAATGGTGTCTCTATGCATGGGGGGTGGCATGGGGATAGCAATGATTGTCGAAAAGATGTAGACTTCCTCCCAAGGATGGTGTTTTTATGAGTGGAAGAACAAAAACCATGGAGGAATTTTTCTAAACATAATCACCCTATCTTTTTGTCAAAGGTCGTGGAGTGTTGATGATGCTATGGAAAAAATGGCATCTGGCCATCGCGTCACCTTGTAGAATAAGTCTTTTTACGATAGTTCACACGAAAAAGTCGGTTTTATCAACAATAATAGATTGCCGAGGCGTTTGCGCTGTAGTGATGTTTGATGCTGATTTCTTTTGATGGTTGTTGTTTGTATTTTTGGGCTGGGGAATTTTTACAGAGGTTATATCAACCGATTTTAGTGTGGAGTGAAATTTGTGGTTTTTGGCTTACATTAGTCGATTTTAGGTCTTTTGGGGCTAAAAAGTTTGTAAGCGTTCAAGGGGTGTTTATAGAGGGGTTGAGCGATTGAGAATTTGTCTCCACTGAACCTTACCCCTAAAAATGTCTTGAAGAATAAAGATCTCAATCTTGACTTAGGTAGGGGGTGAGGCTATTCTGTCAAGTGTCGTGAGTTAACGGTTCTTATAAACGTTGTGTAAGGAGGATTGATATGAAAAGTGATAGTTCTGTAAGGAATATTTGCCCCACGGGAGTTCTAAGTCTGGTTTTTCTGTTGGGGGTGGTTTTCTTGTTCATTTCCACTGAAGTATCCGCTCATGTTGTCAATGTTGGGGGTAAGGATGTTGGAGATATGGATGATGAAGGGGCTAAAGATGTAGATCCTACTGTTGAAAGTGATGTTCAGGAATTTCTTTCACATGTAAAGGAGCATTATGATTCCCTTATAAAATCGACTGGCAGAAGTGCAAATCAAGTGCTTTCAGTTATTGCAAGAGATTTCAGAACACAAGAAGTTTATAAAACCGATGAAATGTATGTGATTGTAGTGGATGCTGGTGGAACCGTATTAAGTCACTCGAAATATCCTGAACTGTTTGGGTACAAGTTAGATTCTACGAAGGTGAAGGACACTCCTGCAGAGGCTTTGCAAATTTTAATTAATGAGTCAGCCGGAGGTAATACTACTGAGTGCGAAGATTACAAATATGATGGTAAAACGAGACAAACTTGTGGAATTAGCATAACTTTCGGACCAGCTAGGGACGCTATGAAGATCATAGTAGGTCTTGATCATGAGAATAGGAAAGATGATGGAAAATTACATGAAAACAACCCTTTTTCTAAACCTGACTGCTCTGTTTTTCCAGCTCTACCAGTTACCGCTGAGGATGTATATAAGAACCCAACAGAAGAACTGCTTAAAGGTTATGTAAAAAGTTCCATTGGATCGTATCAACAAGCTCTGCGCGCTAGAATTTCCAAGTTGATCAATGATCAGAAGGGTGCTGGTACTTTAGACTTGTCTACTCCGCAGGGTATAGCAAAATTCACTAGTGATAGTTTTGCGGAGATAAGTAGTTCATTTGCTTGTCTGAGTACCTCTGAAGTTTTCAAGCATAAAAACATATATCTTTTCGTCATGACAGCAACTTCAGAAGGTACTGTGTTTATTAACGCAAACGATCCCAATTTGAATGGTCTCACGTTGGAGTTAGAAGATAAAGAACTAGAAGGCGAAGACAAAAAGATAGTGACTCTGTTTCGAAAGAAGTTGGTAGAAGGAGAAGACAACGAGGAACCTCAAGCTGGATACTCTGCTAACGGGGTTACCTATCGCTGGGATAACCCTGAAGTTCAAGATGATGAAAATGAGAACTACCTTGAAGAGAAGATTGTCCCCGGTACTTCGCTTAAAGTAAGTTATATTGAAGTTGTGAATATACTATCCGAAGCTGTTAAAGAGAACCCATCTCTCAAGGCGATACCCACATTAAATCTACGCCACATTTTTGGTTCTGGTATTTATCCACCACCTGTGACTCAATCGGCTAAAGATGACGATGACGGATGCGCGATTGCTGGTACAGGTCATTCGCCTCAAAGTGCATTGGTTAATCTGTTGTTTATGGTGTCTGTTCTATTCTCGGTTGTTTTTCTGAAAAGACGCGTTTGATTAACCTATGACGGATTTGGATTATTTATCGAGAAAAAGAGGACAGCCTAGCCTAAGGTTGTCCTCTTTTTTCCACAGTTAGGAGCACTGAGAATTTCACCACCGCATTTGGAGGTAGTCTGAATATTTCGCTGAGTCGCAGGATAGATTTTATTTTAGTGGATGATAGCACAAATTTTTGATTATTTGGCCCCCAATTAAAGTAGTGTTATAGGTTGCCTAAATTAATGATAAATTTATCATCTACGGAGAAATAAACCCGTGACGGTTCCACCATCATCAGAGGCAACCAACATCAAAAATCGTTACGGTGCAAATGTCTCACTGCCCATTAAACTCATAACTTAGATTTCTCAATTATAGACTGCAATGGATTCGGATATAACAATCAATTACTTATTCCATTATTAATGCTTTATAGAACAAAGACTGCAAAAGGAAAACTACAATTGCGCAAGACTGGAATCATATCTGCTTGCAGAAAACCACGGGATTTTCATCAAGCCCCAAAGAATAACACGGGTTTAATTTGCGGACTTAATTCCTTTTCTGCATAGTGAAAAACATTCTGTAATGAGTTGCCGACTAGACAGAAAAAGCAGAAATCAAGATTGTCGAGACTGCCAAAACCGGACCAAATTGACATAAAAGTTTAGAAATAGAGAGGAATAAAAAATGGTAAAAACTCCGTCAACGATGATTCCACTTGGGAGTGAGGCTCCAGATTTCCGTCTACCCGACGTGATAAGCGGAAATCAGGTCACTCTTGCCGCTACCAAGTCGGATGTGGCTACAGTGTTTATGTTCATATGCAACCACTGTCCATACGTAAAGCATCTTCAGCAAGGTCTAGTAAGTATAGCAAATGACTATATTCCGAAGGGGGTTTCGTTTGTGGCGATAAACTCAAATGATGTTGAAAACTATCCAGACGATTCTCCTGAAAAAATGAAACAGGTCGCTGAACAACTAGAGTATTCATTTCCCTATCTCTTTGATGAAACTCAAGAGGTTGCAAAAGCTTATGATGCGGCGTGTACACCTGATTTTTTTGTGTACAACCGTGATCTGAGATGCGTTTATAGAGGGCAGTTTGATGACTCAAGGCCTGGAAATGGAAAACCAGTTACTGGAAAGGACTTGCGCGTAGCTCTTGACGCTATTTTGGCCGATAGGGAAGTTCCCAAAGACCAGATTCCAAGCATTGGATGCAACATTAAATGGAAGTAGTTCGCAGTTTTGTTGTACCTTGGAATTTTTTGACGCTATCGCCAGTACAAGAAGTTCTGATATAAAACCATGAAATTATCCGGCGATGATGACAGGCGTATTGAGTCAGAAGACTTTATCAGAGCGAAGATAAAGAGCGACCTTGATTCTGGTGCCAAAATGGTTGTGACGCGGTTCCCTCCAGAGCCCAACGGCTATCTCCACATAGGTCATGCCAAATCCATATGCCTTAATTTTGAAATCGCGCGGGAATTCGGCGGAAAATGCAATCTGCGCTTTGATGATACTAATCCATCTAGAGAGGACGAGGAGTACGCAGAATCCATTAAAGAGGATGTGAGATGGCTTGGGTATGAGTGGGACGGGATCTACTATGCCTCTGATTACTTTGAGCAACTCTATGAATACGCAATACGCCTTATGGAAGGGGGAAAGGCCTATGTTGATGATCTTAACGCAGAGCAAGTAAGGCTCTATAGAGGCACTCTTTCAGAACCCGGTAAAGAGAGTCCTTCAAGGGAAAGATCAGTTGAGGAAAACCTCAAGTTTTTTTCCGCGATGAGAAATGGAGAATTTGACGAGGGACAGTTCGTGGTACGGGCAAAAATAAACATGGCTGCGGGCAATATCAACATGCGCGACCCTGTCATGTATAGGATAATGAAAACTCCTCATCCGCGTACCGGAAATTCATGGTCAATTTACCCGACTTACGACTGGGCGCATGGGCAGAGCGACTCAATAGAAGGAGTTACTCACTCAATATGCACTCTTGAATTTGAGGATCACCGTCCCCTTTATGACTGGTTTATAACTCAACTAGGCATATTCCACTCGCGTCAGATAGAATTTGCGAAGCTCAACCTTAGTTACGCCGTTTTGAGTAAAAGAAATCTCGCAAGACTTGTGTCTGAAGGATTCGTAAGTGGATGGGATGACCCTAGAATGCCGACGATTTCTGGTCTGCGCAGGCGTGGCTACACGCCTGAGTCAATAAAAATTTTCTGTAAAAAAATAGGCGTTACTAAACAAGAAAGCCGTATAGATATGGGCCTTCTTGAGTACAGCGTACGGGATGACCTTAACAGAAAAGCCAAGAGGCGTATGGCGGTACTTGATCCTTTAAAGCTTGTAATAGTAAATTATCCAGAATCTGAAACTGAGGAATTAGATGCCGTTAACAATCCCGAGGATGACTCCATGGGGACAAGGAAAGTTCCGTTTTCTAGAGAACTTTTTGTGGAAAGAGATGATTTTATGGAGCATCCTCCGAAAAAATTCCACAGATTAACCCCTGGACGCAAAGTCCGGCTTCGCTACGCGTATATTGTAAAATGCGTGGGGTTTTGTCGTGACGCGGATACTGGCCAGATAACCGAAGTTCACTGCGAATACGACCCGGGGACAAAAGGAGGCGCAACTCCTGACGGAGAAAAGATCAAGGGTACGATACACTGGGTCTGTGCAAAGACTGCTGTGAATATAACTGTAAGACTTTACGACAGGCTTTTCACAGTTGAGAATCCGATGGCTGACAAGCAAAAGGATTTCACAGAATTTTTGAATCCCGATTCCCTGCATATAATAGAAGGCTGTATGGCTGAACCTTCTCTTGGGAATTGCGAGGATCACGCTAACTACCAGTTTGAGAGAAGGGGATATTTTATGCTTGATTCCCACGATTCCTCGCCAAATACTCCTGTTTTTAATAGAACTGCCACTCTGAGGGATTCGTGGGGACGTCATATATCGGAGAAAAGAGGGAAAACGCCTTGAGTTGGAAAATTGAGGAAACGGGAGGAGTTGTGGTTGTCTATATGAACTCAAACCCAATGAATCTGATGAATGAGGAGTTTTTCAACGATCTTCAAGATACTTTCCTTGTGATTGAAAAGGACTATCCAGAAAGTCCCGTGGTGCTTGCGTCTTCAGAGAGGGTTTTTTCTGCCGGTCTTGACATCAAACGCCATTTTTCTCTTTTTAAGACGGTTGACCAAGATAGGATAAGGCAGTGGTACAAGCAGTTCATCTCCTCACTTATGAGGATCTTCACTTATGAGAGGCCGGTTGTGGCTGCAGTCAACGGACACGCGATCGCAGGTGGTCTTATAATCGCTTTATGTTGTGATTATAGGATATGCGTGGATTCTGGCGCAAGATTTGGTCTTAACGAGATCACAATAGGATTTCCTCTTCCTGCTGTAGTAGGGCGCATAATTCTTTACGCGCTTGGAGAGAAGACGACTCGGCACGTATTGATGACAGGGCATCTTTATGAGCCTTCCGCGGCCAAGGAAATCGGCTTTTTTAACGAAATATGCGAGGCCGAAAAACTTATTCCCTACTGCGTGGATTTTGCTGGACAGTACAGTCCGCATCTTCTCCCGGGTTATGCTTTTTCAAAAAAAGCTCTTCGATATGGAGTTGTGAAGGATATTGAACGGACTTGCTCAGAAATTGATAAGGAACTTCCCTCTGTTCTTACGAGTTCTGGAGTGCTCAAAAGCCTTGAGAAAATGGTTAAAATCCTATGCGGAAAGAAACAAAATTAAATCAATGCAAGATATTAGCATAAGAAAAGCAAAGCCGAGCGATGCTCAAGACATGGCGCTTATACTTAGGGAGATAGGCTGGTCTGAAAGGAGGAATTCCCTTGCTCTGGAGGAGGTGTCTTCTCCTATCTATGATCTGATTTCCCATGCCTGTGAGGATTCCGAAGGCCACACAATCTACGTAGCATGTGATTCTACAGGCACTGTCGTTGGCTTTGTCAATGTTCACTGGGTCCCGTTTGTGATGCTCGGTAGTTATGAGGGTTATATTTCCGACCTTTTTGTAAGTCCTGCGGCAAGTGGTCTTGGCGCCGGAGGAAAACTGATTGACGCAGTTGTAGCCGAAGGAGAGAGAAGAGATGCCTATCGTCTTATGGTGACCAACGGCAAGGACAAATCTTCTTATAGGCGAGGGTTTTACAGCAAGAAAGGATGGACAGAGAGACCTAGGGTCGCTAACTTCACCTACTATTATAAGGAGCCTTGGTCGTAGGTCGTAGCGGCGCTACTTGATCCGCTTAAATAGACTACGCGATGCGCCCTTAAGAAATTCTGAGAGGTTCAAGGATCATGGACATTGTCAGATTTTTAGATTTTCGGGAAAGTTCAGACATCTGATGAAAAGATTTGAGAAAAATAGTTTTATGTGGCAGAGGGATTGGAAATTATCTTGTTTATGTCATAATTAACGGAGGGGGAAAGGGATTTGTTGTCTCATGGTAGTAAATGAGGCGGACAAACAATCTTATGTAAGCGACTTGTATGCCAAAAACACTGAATTGAGCGCAAAAGAGTCGCTGATTTACCTGTTACTACAATTAACATTGGTTCTGAATTATGTCAGAGAAATCCGAAGAAGCAATACTACTTTCATACTCTTCTGACCGTCCTGGTCTTGTTCGAACAATAACCGACTTTATATTCAAGCATGGTGGCAACATACATGAGATAGAACACTGCGTAGACATAGATGACATGGTCACCTTTATCCGAGTAAAGTGGGGAATGGAAGATTTTTCCATTTCTAAAGAGCAAACTTCTAAGCTTTTTCAAGAGGAAGTGGCTTCAAAGTTCAACATGAAGTTTGATATATTCTTTACTGGGAAACTGTTGCGTATGGCGGTTTTCGTCTCAAAACTTCCCCATTGCCTATCCGACATCATATACCGGTTAAGAGTTAAAGAATGGAATGTGGAAGTTCCTGTTGTTGTAAGTAACCACCCAGACTTAAAGCCGATTGCTGAGCGGTACGATATGGACTTCAGAGTGTTTAGCGATGTAGAGAACAACAAAGAGGAAGTAGAAGCTAGGCAACTTGAACTCCTAGCGGATTATAAAGTGGACTTCATAGTCCTTGCTAGGTATATGCAAATACTTAGTGGAAACTTTGTCTCACACTATGAAAACAGAATAATCAATATTCACCATTCTTTCCTTCCCGCTTTTCCAGGAGCGCGACCCTATCACAATGCCTACAAAAGAGGAGTCAAAATTGTCGGGGCGACTTGCCATTACGTAACCGAGGAATTAGACTGCGGACCTATAATAGAACAGGACGTAATACGGGTAAACTACAACGATTCGGTAGACGACCTGGTGAGAAAGGGGAAAGACCTTGAGAAGTTAGTTCTCTCAAATGCCTTATGGTCCCATATAAATCGGGAGATTCTTATTTACAAGAACAGAACCATAGTGTTTAACAGATAACTGTGATGGCTATTTTTCTCTATCAGCAGGAAAAAAACGGAAATGAAATTTGAAGGTACTCACGATTATATAGCTACAAGGGACCTTACCGTTGCAGTTAATGCTTCGGTGGCCCTTGAGAGGCCTCTTCTTATAAAAGGAGAACCTGGAACTGGAAAGACTATGCTTGCCTTTGAAGTGGCAAAGGCTCTTGAGAAAAACCTTATAACTTGGCACATAAAATCCACCACGACCGCTCAACAAGGTCTTTATGAATACGATGCGGTTGCTAGACTACGCGATTCTCAGCTCGGAAATGAAAGAATTACCGATCTCTCAAATTACATAAAGAAAGGAAAACTCTGGGAGGCGTTTGAAAGTTCTAGGCAAGTAGTTCTTCTGATTGATGAGATAGACAAAGCCGACATAGAGTTTCCTAACGATCTTCTACTTGAACTCGACAGTATGGAGTTTTACTGCTATGAGCTTGCAAAAACCATCAAAGCTTTGAAAAGGCCAATAGTGATAATCACTTCAAATAATGAAAAGGAATTACCCGACGCATTTCTCAGAAGATGTTTTTTTCACTACATAGCTTTTCCTGACCGTGCTACGCTTCAAGAGATAGTAAAGGTACATTATCCAGACCTTGAGCATAAGCTTATGGATCAAGCCCTTGGTCTTTTTTATTCGATAAGAGAAGTTGAAGGACTCAAGAAAAAACCATCTACAAGTGAACTCATAGACTGGATAAAACTTCTTGCATCTGATCGCGTAGCCACAAAAGTCCTTTCGCATACAGACATTGAACAAGGTGTTCTTCCTCCGTACTCAGGAGCGCTTGTCAAAAACGAAGTGGATTACGAGATGCTACAGGCGCTTGGAAGAAGGCTCAGAAACTGAGAGGACAAAAATTGTGTTTCTTGATTTTTTCCTTCTATTGAAAAACGACGGATTCCCCGTCACCATCAAGGAATACCTTGTGCTTCTTCAAGCTCTTGACCAGGGCGTGATAAACTGTGATACGACCGATTTTTATTACCTGTGCCGTTGTGTCATGGTAAAAGACGAACGGAATCTTGACCGATTTGACAGGCTTTTTGCTTCCTATTTCAGGGGAATAGAACGTTCTGACCCAGAAGAGTTCAAAGATATTCCGCTTGAGTGGTTGCGTAGAAGTTTTGAAAACTCTCTTTCAGAACAAGATCGGGAGATAATCCGGCGCGCAGGAGGGATTGAGGAACTTATGAAAAGGTTTAGAGAGATTCTTGAAAAACAGAAAAAACGCCATCAGGGGGGAGACAGATGGGTTGGCACTGGCGGCACATCTCCTTATGGAGCGTACGGATACAATCACGCGGGTATTCGCATTGGACAGGACAGAAGCCGTCATCGTCGTGCAGTAAAGGTTTGGGACAGAAGAGAGTTTCGAGATCTTGACGATTCCGTAGAACTTAATGTGAGAAACATGAAGATGGCGCTTAAGAGACTCAGGGTTCTTACCCGTGAGGGAGTGGACGAAGAACTTGATGTTGACAAGACGGTTGAAAAAACTTCCAAAAATGCTGGGTTTTTGGATCTTGAGTTTGTCCCAAAAAGGAAAAATAATGTCAAGGTGCTTATGTTTTTTGACATTGGAGGTTCAATGGACGACCACGTTGAACTTTGCTCAAGACTTTTTTCCGCCGCAAGGCATGAGTTCAAACATCTTGAATTCTACTACTTTCATAACTGCATATATGAAAAAGTATGGAGGGATAATAAAAGACGCTGGCAGGAGCAGGTCCCCACGTTTTCTGTACTTAACAAGTACAACAGTGATTACAGATGTATAATAGTTGGCGATGCTTCAATGTCTCCATGGGAACTTGTTTATCCAAACGGAAGCGTTGAGCATAACAATGACGAGCCAGGACTGCGGTGGCTTGAGAGAGTGAAGTCAAAGTATCCTTTTACAGTGTGGTTGAACCCAGTGCCGGAGGATGAGTGGAAATGGGTCGAAAGCATAGGGATTCTCAAGGATTTTTACAAAGACGCTATGTTTCCTCTAACTCTCTTTGGAATAAAGCAAGCTGTGGATAGGCTAAAATATAGCGGGCCGAATATGGGCGTTATGTCAAATTGTTAGTCTTGAGGGATGAGGTTTTGTGCTAATAAAATTTTATGTCGTTTGCGCGTTTACCGACGGACCTAATTCTGGGAACCCGGCTGCCGTATGTATTCTGAAAGAAAAAATAGCTGACCGGGATAAGCAATCTTTAGCTACTCGAATAAATCTTTCAGAGACCGCTTTTATTCTTCAAGATGGTGATGTTTTTGGTCTCAGGTGGTTTACTCCGCAAACAGAGGTTGATCTGTGCGGACATGCCACTCTTGCAAGTGCTCACATTCTATTTGAACTCAATATAATTTCTGGGTCTCAGCCCGCAGTGTTTTCCACAAGAAGCGGAACTATTTCCGCCATAAAGAAAAACAGGCTTGTAGAGATGGATTTTCCCTCAGAAGCACCTCAGCAGACGGATGTCCCAGATGATCTGCTCACTGCTATTCCTGCCACTCCTCTTTACGTGGGGAAAAACCGTTTTGACTATCTTGCGCTTTATCAAAGTGAAGAGATCATAAGAAATGCTACGCCGAATTTTTCTCGTATTAAGAATCTTAAAAGTAGAGGACTTGTGATAACAAGCTCTACTTTTTCCAAAAAATATGATTTCGTATCGCGGTTTTTCGCTCCGAACGTGGGAATAGATGAGGACCCAGTCACAGGCTCTGCCCATTGCTGTCTTTGCCCGTTCTGGAGCCAGATGCTTGGAAGAACAGATCTTATAGGGTATCAGGCATCCTGTAGAGGAGGACTTGTTCACACAAGGCTGGTCGGAGACAGGGTTTTTCTCTCGGGAAAGGTGACTACATTGAAAAACATTGAAATTGATTTTCCCGCAAAGTAGCAATTTCCGGATGAACTAATGTACTGTTTTTTCGCAATTGAAACAGATTCTGAGGCATTTGTGCTGTCTAAAAAGAGTAGTCTGTTGGGCGGTTTTTTTTTGGGAATGGAAGTTTTTTAGTTGTGGATTTATCCACCATGTACAATACAGGCAAGGGTCTCCAAATAGTCAGGGCCAAACGATAGGAATTCCTTAATCACGCTTATTTACTCTTTCTCTCGTTCAATGAATGAGTGATATTCATCAATGCCAGACCTATTCTTGCTTATATCCTTTTCCATTTTCTCAATTCTTCCCTCATAATCCCTTGTCCTGCTCTCATGCGATTTTATTAACTGTTGAAGTCTGTCAGCTAGGCTCATAGTATTTCCTCCTTGGAATTGTTATTGCCAGTATATCAAAAAAAAGCCCCGCAGGGGGATAACCTGCAGGGCCGAGAGTTGCTATAAATCTGTTTTCTTTAGTCGTCTGTAAATGTGTAGAATCTTGTTTCCCCTGAAAATTCATGTGCTACAAACCGATATCTTGTTGAGTCGCCTGCAATATTTGTTGCTTTTGTGCTGTCTGGTGAACCGTTCGCATCATGTATTTCAAAATATTCATTCCCTCCAACCAAAATCTTACCTCCCGAGGCGGTTACGGTTCTATTATTCCCTGATACTGCTGGAAAACTTCTGAAATAGAGTTTGTCGTTTGCCGTATCAAAATCCTTAATAACTACAAGGTCAGGGGATGACGCATATCGAGCATAAAAAATATCTGCGCCTGCGCCTCCAGTAAGAGTATCATTGCCATTATCCCATGCGACTAAAATATCATCGCCGGCACCACCGTCTATCGTATCGTCACCACCCACACCATTAATCAAATCGTTGCCAGCTCCGCCGTTTATAGTGTCATCACCATCCCATGTATAGAGATAGTTAGATTCGTCATTTCCGGTAATAGTGTCGTCACCATCACCGCTAATAACATCCTCAATACCTTCAAAAGTGAATGATCCAGTGTCAATAGAAGTCCCATCCCAACTCCCAGAAGAGAGATCAAAGGTTATATCTTTGGAAGTTAGGGAACCGGAAGGGTTGTTATAAATGCCTGCAGAAGACGTTCCTGTGTTTACAACATTACGAGCAAAATAGACTAGGTCTTTACCAGCACCCCCAACAAATTTATTAACACCGGCTTCATTTATAAAGAAAAAATGATCATTTCCATCTTCACCATAAAGCGTATCGTCTCCATCTCCACCTAACAACTTGTCATTGCCATCTCCACCGTAAACCGTATCATCTCCCCCTCCCGCTCTTATTTCGTTATCGCCATCATTTCCGCAAATAACATCATCATCCATAGTCCCTGCGATCTCTCGCACTGCTGTGGGGGCATCTATACCATTACTAACATCACACCTAGTATCACCGGTGGGGTTTAGGTCTCTGCCATCCGCGCCTGCTGGCCCGGGGTCGCCTTTGTCACCTTTGTCACCCTTATCCCCCTTTTCACCTGCTGGCCCTGCTGGCCCTCTCGCTCCGTCTTTCCCGTCTTTTCCCTCGCAAGCTACAAAGAAAACTGCTCCAGTGAGCAGAAACAACATCACTAATAAATTACGTAACTTCATAATAAAACCTCCCTTATAAGTTGTTCCATTTATAAAGTGGATATTTATCTGGCAAAACCTTGTTATAAAACCCTCATTCTTAAGTTAGCCTTTTAACTTTACCCCCCCCCCCCTCACATAAGTCAAGGACTAGCGACAAAGGAAGCATTTGCGCTGTAGGGTTTTTTGGGGAGCGGCTTTAACGTAATGAGGACCTATAAACACATGTTCACCACTGTTTCAGTTCGGGCTGATTGGTGTTTAAGTAATCTGATGGTCAGATTTCTTGATTTTCGCAATTCGCTGCTGATTTCCGCACAATTATCAGCCTTTGGACGCAATAATCCATTCACGGTCACTGCCGCTAAATATCTCTGGTCAAATTATCTGTATTATTCGGCACTCGTTTTTATCCAGAAGTTCACAAAAAAAAATTTTCTGGTACACTCTATCTTTTTATTACAACTCTAGGCGGCGTAGCCAAGAGGTAAGGCGACGGTCTGCAAAACCGTTATACCCCGGTTCGAATCCGGGCGCCGCCTCCATATTTTGGTTGGCGTTAAGACTGATGCCCGGGTGGCGGAATTGGTAGACGCAAGGGACTTAAAATCCCTCGGGAGTTTTTCCCGTGCCGGTTCGAGTCCGGCCCTGGGCACTTCTTTGAATTCCTCCGAACAACTAACAGAGAACGAACAACCTACGCTTTCAAAATATTACATACAGATCAAAGATGTTCCATATTAGGATATCGGGCAAAATCTTTCGACAGACATACTGTCTATTCAAGAAAAACTGACACTGTCTTTGGTACGGGGAAATGTATATAGAAAACCAAGGAATCAGTTCTACGAAAAACAAGTTTTGGGTGGATAAGTATGTATTTTCTTCAAGTTCAATTGCGGTATAAGAGAAAATATGATTAAATAAAATGGCTATTTTGTTGACTGAACTAGGGGTGATACTAGGTTCAAGTAGAAACTGTTTGAGCAGTAATAGATATATTGCACAGCAGAAGATTTAAGATAAAGGAGGACTTAAAATGATGGGGCAAATAGGTTATAGAAGTTTTGCGTTTCTAATGTTCTTTGCTTTAATTGTTTCAGTATCTTCAAAGAATGCTCTGGCGCAACAAAATACTGACCCTTCCGATTTACCTAAATATGAGTCTTATACGTTACAGGAAATGCTTGTAACTGCCACCAAGCGCGTTCGTTTGGCGAAGGATGTACCTTTTTCTCTTGATGTCAAGTCGGAGGAAGACATAAATCGTCTTAACATTTCTGATTTCGAAGAGTTTTCCCGCAATGTAGCTGGACTTTCTGTACAGAATCTGGGTCCAGGTCAAAGCGTTGTGACCATTCGAGGCGTGTCCTCTGGACAGATAGTGCGCGACCAGCCAGGCATTAAGGAACAAGTGGGAATTTATCTTGACGAAACACCAATCTCCCTATCGCTATTTACTCCTGATATTGATCTATTCGACATCAGCCGAGTTGAAACCCTAAGAGGTCCGCAGGGTACGCTGTTCGGTTCCGGTTCAATAGGAGGTACAGTTCGTTATATCACCCATCAGCCGGCTCTAGGAATAAATGAGTCGAAGGCCGAAGTTGATTTCAACATTGTTGAGGGTGGCTCTTTGGGAGGACACGTGAAGACTGCTGTGAATGTTCCTTTTGGTGACACGGTTGCCGCTCGTCTAGTTACATATGGAACTAAATATTCTGGATTTATTGATGCCTTAATGGAAGGCGGCAAGAAAAAGGAAAATGTAAATGATGGCGACCGCATTGGTGGTCGTTTTTCTTTACTTTGGCAACCAATCGAAAATCTGTCTATCACCCCGCGCGTAGTTTTCCAGAAAATTGATCTTGGTGGTTTTAACAGAAAAGAAGTTTTCAATCTTTTTGCCAATCCGTATACGACGACGCGTCCAGCAATTCAGCTCGGTAAGAATGAGCAGTTTCTGAGACTTGATGAAGGTTTTGAGGACGAGACCCTTTTGCTTGATACCGTCATGAACTGGAGCCTTGATGGTCTTTTTGACGTGACTTACGCGGTCGCCTACATAGATCGTGACGTTCTTGTTAGTCGTGACACTAGTGCTCTTACAGCAAGCGTGACTGTGGATCTTGGATTTCCTACTGAAGCGACTATGATTCCGTCAAATCTGCGTGATACCACCGACCTTGAACAGTGGACTCATGAACTTCGTATCCATTCAGATGATTCGGATGCTCCATTTCGCTGGCTTGCTGGTTTATTCTATTCGAGTTCAGAGCGTGATTACTCTCAGAGACTTCCTACCCCTGGATACGATGCTTACGTTGAAACTAATGTTGGAGCGGGAACTACAGAAGGTGCGAGCAATGGATTTCCAGACCGTAATTCTCCATATATATCCGACCTGACTTATGATCTTCAGCAATTTGCTCTGTTTGGTGAAGCGTCTTATGAGTTGTTCGAACGTCTGGATCTAACTGCGGGGCTACGATGGTACACGTGGGATGAGGACAAAACATTCAAATCAGGGGGTTTCTTCTCAAACTCGGCTGCTCAAAACCAGGAAGTCTCTCAAGACTCCGACGGATTTTCTCCCAGATTTATCGTAAGTTATGATCTTACCGACCAAGTTAGTTTAAATGCGCAGGCATCAAGAGGCTTTCGTCTAGGAGGTGTGAACGATCCACTTAATAAGGATCTGTGTGGAGATAGTTACGATACTTACAGCGGGTATCAGAATTTTAAGGATGAGACCCTTTGGAACTATGAAGCCGGTTTTAAATCATCGTTTGACTTGGTTTCACTCAACGCCTCTGTTTTCTACACTGATATAAGCAACCTTGGAGTTAATGTGGATGCTGGGCAATGTTCTTCGCGCGTAACGATCAGCGTACCTGAAGCTCATACGGTTGGAACAGAAGTTGAGCTTTCCGCCCGCCCTTCTAGTTCTCTGCTACTTTCGTTTGCCGGAAGTTATGTCTCTGCAGAGTTCGATTCCACAGTCAAAACGACTTCGGGAGAGCCTGTTGCTGGGATTGATAAGGGTAACCGCATACCTTCGGTTCCAGAATGGCAGATATCTTCTGCGGCAACTTATTCTTTTCCCGGCTTTTTCAGGGCTACTCAGAGTTATCTGTCTGCTTCTTGGCAGTATGTGGGAAGCCAGTTTACTCAGTCGGGTGACCAAGTGGATGGATCAGGGTCTTTCACCCATGGATTTAAAGGATATGGTGGTATGACAGGTAATGAGGTTACCAATCTTGATTTAGAGCTTGATTCTTACAATCTGTTCAATGTAAGCACCGGTCTTGTTTACAATAACGCGGAAATAACTCTTTACGTGAACAATATTACTGACGAAGAAGTTGAGTTATCGTTTGACCGTGAACGTGGGGGAAGAGCTAGGCTCGCCTACCGAGTGGGACAACCCCGAACATTTGGTATGATAACCCGGGTATATTTCTGACAGATGTAGTTTGTAACTGATTCAGTCTTGGGCTTTGCAATCTTGGTTGCGACAAAGTCCAAGACTGTGATCTTTGCTTTTGTCTTTTAGTAAGTCAGTGGAGAATTCTGTTTTCCCTCTCGGCGGCATCTTCCGAATCTTCATCATAATAAAGGTAGTTTACTTCATCGAAAAATTCGTCGAACTCGTCCTCAAACTCATCATCAAGATCTCCGTTCTCTCTAAGTTCTTCAAACAGGTCGGATATATTGAGCGGGTAATTCCAAGTTTCATCTTCTTTAGACAATTTGAGCATGTACCCCTCCGGCGGGAAAAATTTCTGGTGAAACATTACCCCTCGGTTGCTAAAAGTCAACACCAAATTTGTTTAGTCTAAATTAAGGATAGGCAAGAGGGTTACTGGTCCATGGACTCAAAAAGAAAAGATATGTTTTTCAACACATAATCCGGTGGAGCAACTGCGTTTCTAAGGTCTTTCTCCCTTGTGACTCCAGTTAGAACTAGCGCCGTCGAATAACCTGCTTTTTTCGCTCCGGTTATATCGGTTGCAAAACTGTCTCCAATCACAAGAACTTTTTTTTTGGGTCCCTTCCATCTTTTTCCAATCAGATCAAACATATATTTTTTCGGTTTACCCGCAGTAATAGCCTTTTTACCAGACGCAGCTTCTACGGCCGCCAGCAAAGAGCCTGTGGCGGGAGCGCGTCCATGCTCGCAGGGATAGAAAAGGTCGGAGTTTGTACCAACAAAATAGGCCCCGTTTCCAACTGCTATGGATGCGGTTCTTATTTCTTCAAAGGAAAACCTAGGATGACTTCCCAGTACCACTAGGTCAGTTTCATATGCGGATTTCCCCTCAAGTTCGCACAGTTTAGTTTTTCTCATCTCTTCTTTGAGATAATCACTTCCCGCCACAAAAACGGTTTTCCATTTCTTTGAGGACATTTTTTCTTTTACAAGAGAAACAGTGGCCATCGGTGAGGTGATAAACTCCTGCGTACTAGATTCAATATTCAATTTTTTAAGTTTTTTTGTATAGTCTAGAGGCGAAAGCGAGGGATTGTTAGTGAAAAAACAGATAGTTTTCCCGATTTGTCTCAAAACTTTGAGAACTTGCGGAGAATTTGCAATTGGAGTTTGTCCGCTATAAAGAACCCCGTCCATATCAAAGACGAAGCAATCAAATAAATTGCGGAAATTCATGATCGGGGTAACAATCTACATGAGGTATAATTACCCCCAGATGCTTTTTTTGAGTTCTTCTTGGAGATTAGAATCGTATTTAGACTTCGTTATCTTAATTGACTTGTTTTCTCTGTCTTCAAAAAATTCAATTCCCATAAATGAAAGTACGTCAAAAGCCGCTCTTTTATATCCTTCATAAAATTCTTCAATTTCCCCCGATGCCCTTACGGTTTTTGAATCAAGGTAAAGAGCTATTGCGGCGAGTTCGTCCTTTACTTGAGGGTCTATTTCAATGCTAAACCCTTCAAGTTCTCCTTTGAGAAGGTGATTGGTATACATATCAATTACTGCGTCAAGAGTGTTTACATCCATTTCATTAACCTCTGTAAATTAATAAACTAACTGTTTTTTCCGAGAAGTTCACTTGCTACGATTATGTTCTCTTTTCCTGCTTTTGCTGCAACGGCAACTGCTTCTTGAAGAGAGGTTTTCTCGGCAAGTGTCCCCAATTTTAAAAGCATGGGGAGATTCACTCCAGAAACAACCTCTGTCTTTCCAGATTCAAGGAACATTAAACTTATGTTTGAAGGGGTTCCTCCAAACATGTCTGTTATAAGTAGAACACCATCGCCTTCTGAAACTGAATCAATGGCCTCTTGTACAATTTTCTCAAAATTTTTGCAGTCTTTTGAACCGTCTATAGAAACTGCTGTCATCTTCACCCTAGGTTTTTCCGGCAGAATGAATTTCACAGAGGAAATAAGTTCGCTGGCAAGTTGTCCGTGAGTGACCACTACTATTGAGAACATGCTATGTTTATAGCTTATTTATATCCCGGTGTCTAATAACCGCACAGTACTGGGAAAGACGGTTACCAAGAGTCTCTGCTATCGCCGTCGAACGGTGTCTACCACCTGTGCATCCAAATGCTAGGGTGAGGTATGATTTCCCTTCTTTTTGGTATTTTGGTATTAGAAAAGCAAGGAAATCACACAATTTCTCAAGAAATTTTTCTGAATCTTCATCTGACATCACAAAATCCGAAACTTCACTGCAAGTACCGTCAAGATCTCTCAGAGATTCTACGAAATGAGGGTTTTTCAAAAAACGTACATCAAAAACTAGGTCTGCGTCTTGGGGAATTCCATGTCTGTATCCAAAAGATAAAAGAGTGAGAATCGGTCTCTGAGTTATGGGTGAACCTACGATTGCTTTCATCGCTAACCTGAGGTCATGGACGCTCAAAGATGATGTGTCTATATGATAGTCAGAAAGTTCACGTACACCTTCAAGAATTTGTCTTTCCTCAGATATTCCATCGGGAAATAGTTTTGCTTCGCTAAGAGGGTGTATTCTCCTAGTTTCTTTGTATCTTTTTATAATGACGTCATCTGAGCACTCAAGAAACACTAGTTCAACTTTCTGCGTTGATTTTTTTGTTCTTTCCAAAAACTTTTCAAAATCATAAAGCAGTTCACGCTGGGGTGTACGTATGTCAATTACCGCGACAACCTTTTTTATGTGTTCAAGGGATTTATTACAGAGATCGAAAAAAGAGAAAAATAGTTCTTTGGGGAGATTGTCAACACAGAAAAACCCCAAATCTTCAAGTGCTTTTGTTGCGGTACTTTTCCCTGAACCTGATAGTCCACTTAATATTATCACGCGCTCTGTCATGACTGTGGTCCCATTGGGACGTCAGCAGTTTTGCCGCTTTCTTTCAGTATCTGGTTCCGCACTGCAACATCTATTACCGATGCCATGTTTCTCCCTGGACTTACAGGGAGTACGGTGTATGGGAGGTCTACGTCTAGTATCGAATATGTCTTTGTATTAATCCCCAAACGCTCATATTCTTTTTTAGGGTCCCAATGATCAAGTTCAATTACCATATCAATCTCTCGCTTCTCCATAACGCAGGTGGTCCCAAAAAGATCCTTTATGTTCACTATTCCTATTCCCCTTACCTCCACAAGATATCTTATGCTTTCCGGGCCAGATCCCAAAAGTTTTCGCGAGCCAATTTTCCTTATTTCTACTACATCATCTGCGATAAGTTTTGAGCCTTGGATTACAAGGTCAATTGCACACTCACTTTTTCCAATCCCACTTTTCCCCAGGACTAAAACTCCTATGTGGTGTATGTCAAGAAGCACTCCATGAACAGTTATCTGAACCGCGAATTCTTCTGCAAGCACCTCGTTGAGAGTTGTTATCAGTTTTCCAGTACTCAGGGATGTTACGAAAAGTGGTACTTGGTCTCTCTCAAAATATTTGACAAAAGATTTCTCTGGACAGAGTCCCTTGGAGAGTATGAAACATGGAATGTCATTTGATAAAAGACTTACTATTATTTCCTTTTGCTTTTGCAGAGCGAATCTTTTTATGTAGGATGTCTCGGTTCTTCCTAGTACTTGGATGTTTCCACTTTCAAGTTTTATTTTCTTCTCTATTATCCTCAGTCCCGGTTTTTTTACACTAGGAGAAATTATTTGTTTCTTGAATCCCTTTTTTCCAACTAAGGGTTGAAGCAATAACTTCTCTCCAAATTTTTCGTAAAAATCTCCAACTGTAAGGGAAAAACTGGTTTTGAACTTCTTCATCTTTTTTCCAAAGAGCAAGTTGTAAATCTCAGATGTCTTCCTGATGTTTGTATGCCCCTTCCTCCTGAGTCAACTGCGTTTGATTTGCGCAATGTTTCGTTCAGTTCCCGCAGTTCATATGGTCATCTTGTCATATAGGCAAGACAAGAGACATCAAACTTTCCCTATGCGCTTTGCAAGCTTTTTTCTTCTTTAGGGAGTCACTAATCCTGCTTTTTTCGAGTCAGCCTTTTTGTAGACCACGTTCATCTCAAGTGTTTCGCTATTTCTAAAAGCAACAAAGTCCTGCTCCGATGTGTCAAGCTGTAATAACGCCTCAGCCACGCTCATAGGCTTTGTATTGAGAAACTCATGGTCAATTGTCAGGCTGTTTCCTCTTCTTTTCCTTTCTGAATGTGTAGCAGAAGGAGTTTTTACTAGGCTTCTTCTTCGAAGAGATATCTGCTTGTCTGTTCTTCTTCTTAACTGTTTTACGATAGTGTCAAAAAGTTTGTCTATGGCTGAATGCATCTCATCGGTTTCCACAGATGCCACCGCTTTGAGTGGTCCTGAGTTGACGGCTATCTCTGCGGTTTTTCTAAGTTTCTCTGCCGCAAGAATTATTTTCGCTTCCGAAGGGTTTCTTTCAGGATCTATGTACCTTTGGATCTTATGAATTTTTTTCATCGTATAGCGCCTTAGATGCTCTCGTTTTTTTCTGTCAGAAATATTTTTGATGATAATATTAGTCTTCATGGGTTAAACCTCCTTTGAGAGTCTTTTTGATGAACTAGGTATTCCAAGTTGTTTTCTATATTTGGCCACTGTTCTTCTCGCGACTTTCACATTTTTCATTAGAAGTATTTTGGATATGTCTTCATCGGAAAAAGTACAGTGCTTCGGTTCCTCGTTAACTATTTCCTTGATCATTAATTTTACCCTTTCAAGAGAGAACTTTTTACCGTTGGAAGAGCGTACTGATCTTGAAAAAAGCTTTTTGAGTTCTATCACCCCTTGAGGGCACTGTATATATTTTCTACTAGTTATACGGCTTACGGTGGATTCGTGTATTCCTAATGCGTCCGCCACATCCTTGAGCCTCAGAGGGTTTATGTAGGCACTTCCATGGTTAAAAAATTCCGTCTGCTCGTCCACGATTTTTTCAATTACCTTATGTACAGTCTCCTCTCTTTCCTCAATGCACTGGATGATTCTCTGCGCCGCCTCAATCTTTTCCCGCAGATAATTTGTAGTTTCTTTGTTTAGGTTTGCTCGGTCTTTGAAAAATTTTCTGCAGTAGGAACTCACCCTAAGTTTTGGAAAACTCCTGTTTGACTGCGTTTGGAATTGGTCTCCAACCTTGTACACGTAAAAATCGGGAACTATGGTTTGCGTCATGGCTTCGGTGAAAAATGGTCGTCCCGGCATGGGTTCAAGAGAAGTCACCATGGCTTCAATTTCAGTCATTTGCTCTGCGTCAATACCGCATTCTTTGCATATCTTTGCATAGTCTTTTCGACCCAAATCATCAATATGATTTTTAAGTATCTGCACAAATGGACTTTTTCTTTCATAGCCGAGATCAAGAGCCTGAGTGCAGAGACACTCAGAAAGCGTTCTAGAGCAGACTCCCACAGGATCAAAAGTAGTTCTTATTCTTTTTGCTATCTCAGCTACCTTTTGAACAGATTCATTCCGTTTTGGAGAGAGCATTTCCACTATTTCCTCAAACTCGGTTTCAAGATAGCCGTCTTCGTTTGTGTTTCCGATAATAAGCGAGGCTATTTCCTTTTCTTGATTACTCATATCCGTCATCGAAAGTTGCCAGTGTAAGTATTCAAAAAGAGAGTTTCTTTGGCCGACTTTCTCTTCCCATGTAGGTTCATCGTATAAGGCTGCGTTGGTGAATTCTTCTGAATTCAGATAATCATGCCGTCCATTATCGGGTAAGTTTGCGAGAAGCTGCTCTATGATATCTTCTTCGTTAACTGATTCAGATGCTAAATCTTCTTCAAGTGCTGGGTTCTCTATGAGTTGTTCTTCTATATATTCCCTGAGTTCAACTGTGGTCATCTGCACCAGATTCAGAAAAAGTTTGAGATGTTGAGTCAATATGAATTTCTGACTAGGTGTCGGATCAAGTATCTGCGTTAGGCTGATTCCTTTCATTTTCTCTCTTTCTCTTGTGTTTTTAAACCCCTGATAATCTTATTATAACACCTTTTTGTTTCCGTGGTTTGCTTAAATTCCATATGTTGTAGTTATCTGCTTACTAGGTGTTCAGGAGTAAAGCCCCTGTAGGATTTGGTTGGTGAAGTTTTGTATCAAGGTGAACACGCTGTGCGTGAAGATGATTTGTTGCCGCAAGTTACCAACATACATGCTTTTTAGAACATGAAGAAATAAATCCGAGGAGAAGTTAACTTGTATCTGGCGGGATTATTTCTCCTTTTTGGGTTATAAGGCTATTTAAGCCATTGTGATAACTAAACTATATCACAAAATACTGTCCAACTCAACTGTTATTGGTGAGATACCCGGGTTGATAGCTAGCTGAGGTGGTATCTCCAGAAGAAGCCGACAAACTAAAACTTGAGAATTATCTATTTGATGAGGATCCCGATTCTGGGCTGGCGCTTTGGTTGGATATTGCTGACACTTACGCAAAGAAACGAGATGAGATAGTAGAACACGCTTGGGATAACTACACGGGCAGGCGTGGCATTGATATTAAATAAAATTGTTTCCGTTTTTGATATACTCGCCTATTCGGCTACTATAAAGCGCATCACTAATCATTGCTAATTTCATAAATCGTTCTTCCTAGTAAGTTGGGGCGGTGGCACCGTAAAACCACCGCCTTTTCCCCCTTTCTTCATACCAGTTAAGAGGCATTTGCGCTGTTCAAAAAATGTATGCATATCAAGGATTTTTAGAGGGGGGGGGGGGTAAAAAACTTTTCACCCCAGAAATCCCCGCAAAAAGCCCCCAAAAAGCCCTAAAATCGGCTAATGTAAGCCAAAACCCAGAAATTTCACCCCACACTAAAATCGGTTGATATAACCTCTGTAAAAATTCTCCAAAAAACAAATAACCTGATGATATTATTTATTTTTTAATGTCACTGTAAAGGTATCTTCATAGGTTGAAATTATAATTTGCTAGCAGAATCTTCTCCTCTGCTATAAGAGCAAGTTAATGTTGTTTCTGGTCATCCTCAAGGAAATAGCCCCAAAAATCGTTGTAGTGTAAATACCTCAAGTTAATAACAAATTCACCATCTACAAAAGAAATAAACCCATAGTGGTTCCACAATCATCAAAGGAAACCTGCATCAAGAATCGCTACAGCGCAAATGCCTCGTTTTTTGGATATGAGAAACATAGAAGTAGTCTTCATCGGCGGTTAAGGTAACACCGCTAAAGCGTTGATGCCCGCTTGTTTCCACACTGTCTATTCTGAAGCTACCGCCAGCACGGTCGTCAGTAGTCAGGTCGTAAGTAAAGACTTCCGAGTGATACGCATCAAGAACGAAAAGCGTTTGAATATCGTCAATTGTTTCCGAGTAGAGAGCTACAGGGTTAAAATTGTTCCAACGGTGCGAATTGAGTTGGTAGAAGTCAGCACTTTCCACTCATTTTCAAGAGATGTAGCTTCTTTTGGATGCTTAGGATTTATACGCTACTTCTTTGCGGTTATTCTTTGTCCTATGAAATGGGGAGAAGTAACAAGAATTCTTGTCATCTCTGGGGTAGTGCTGATATTTCTCGGAGTAGCTATTCCTTACCTTGGAAAACTTCCTGGGGACGTGTCGGTAAAGAGAGAGAACTGGAGTTTTTACTTTCCCCTCGCAACATGTCTGATTATAAGCATCGTAATCACGCTGGTGGTCCGATTTTTTTCAGGGGGAAGGTAAAAAGTGAAAACTCAGGCGCTTTTTTGGTTATGTGGTAGAATCCAACTTCTCTCGTCTTCAAAAAGTTTTTCGTAGTTTTCTATACTTTTTTCAAGTTCGAAGGTCTGCGATATATCGTCAAGCCCCTCTAGAAGTACTTTTCTTTTGAAGTCGTCTATATCAAAGCTAAGGTCTATTCCTTCTCCTTTTATAGATTTTAAAATCAGATCAACTTCCAAACTGTAGCCTTCTGTTTTTTCTGTCAGATAAAACAAATTATCAATTTCCTCTGCTGGAAGAACCACAGGGAGTATAGAGTTTTTAAAACAGTTGTTGTAGAAAATATCGGCAAATGAAGGAGCGAGAATTACCCGGAATCCGGCCTCCCTTATGGCCCATGGGGCATGTTCTCTTGAACTTCCGCTTCCAAAATTTTCCCTAGTGAGCAAAATAGTCGCGCCCTTATATCTTGGTATGTTGAGGACAAATTCCTCGTTGGGAGTCCCGTTGTCGTTGTATCTCCAGTCAAAAAATAAAAATTCTCCAAACCCAGTTCTCTCTACGCGTTTTAGAAATTGTTTAGGAATTATTTGATCTGTATCAACATTCATTCTGTCAAGCGGCGCTACCTTCCCTGATATTTTTTTAAGTTTCTCCATAATCTCAGACCTCTTTTTTTATATCCAATTCACGTACGTCCACAAAGTGTCCCGCTATTGCGGCGGCAGCAGCCATAATCGGGCTTACCAGATGAGTTCTTCCTCCCTTGCCTTGGCGTCCCTCGAAATTTCTATTAGAAGTGCTTGCGCACCTCTCTCCCGGGGCTAATATGTCCGGGTTCATACCTAGACACATGCTACATCCTGACTCGCGCCAATCAAATCCCGCATCAATAAATATCTTATCAAGCCCAATTTCCTCTGCCTGTCTTTTGACCGTTTGGGACCCGGGAACCACCATGGCATTGACAGTATCTGCGACTTTTTTCCCCTTGACAAGCGCTGCTACGGCTTTGAGGTCTTCAATTCTTGAGTTTGTGCAGGACCCTATAAACACTCTATCCAGCATTATGTCAGTTATCGGGGTGTTAGCGACAAGTCCCATGTATTCAAGTGCCTGCTCCATAGATTTTCTTCTGCTTTGGTCTTCGCATTGTTGCGGGTCGGGAACCTTTGAAGTTACATCTGTCATCATTCCTGGATTAGTTCCCCAACTTACCTGTGGAGCAAGAGTAGATGCGTCAAGAGTCGTTGACTTATCAAATACCGCATCGTCATCAGTACGAAGCGTTTTCCAGTGAGCGAGAGCCTTTTCGTAATCGTCGTCTGTGGGTGCATATCTCTTGTTCTTTACGTACTCAAAGGTTTTGTGGTCAGGTTGTATCATTCCCGCTCTTGCCCCTCCCTCTATTGACATGTTACACACAGTCATCCTCTCTTCCATTGAGAGAGCTTCTATAGCCTCACCGCGGTATTCAACCACGCTTCCCGTTGCCCCCGCGGTTCCTATCCGTCCGATTATGCCAAGTATAATATCCTTTGCCGTTACTCCGTACTGCCTGTTGCCTTCAACCCTTATTTCATATACCTTCGGTTTGCTTTGCCGGAGACACTGTGTCGCGAGAACATGTTCCACTTCGCTTGTACCTATTCCAAAGGCAAGCGAACCAAACGCTCCATGGGTGGATGTGTGGCTGTCTCCGCACACTATGGTCATTCCAGGTTTCGTAAGCCCTAGTTCAGGGCCGATCACATGCACTATTCCTTGGGATTCGTTGTTTACCCTTATGCCGAAAAGGGTTATTTCAAAATCTCTGCAGTTTTCTCGAAGGACCTCTATCTGCTTTGCTGATATGGGATCAGAAACCGGTTTGTTTCTGTCTGTGGTTGGAACGTTATGATCCATAGTGGCGTAGGTAAGGTCGGGGCGTCTTACCTTTCTGCCAGCGAGTCTCAGTCCCTCAAATGCCTGCGGGGAGGTAACTTCGTGCACCAAGTGTAGATCTATGTAGAGAAGAGAAGGTTTTCCTTGTTCCTCATGTACTAGGTGTGATTCCCAGATTTTATCGAAAAGAGTTTTTCCTGCCATCGTTATACTTCCCACTTCGCTGTTTTCTCGTTTCCAAATCGCGCATTTCTCCCAAGTTGTTCCTCTATGCGTAAAAGTTGGTTATACTTGGCTATTCTGTCACTCCGTGACGCTGACCCGGTCTTTATCTGGCCTGAGTTTGTGGCCACAGCGATATCGGCTATCGTTGAGTCTTCTGTTTCTCCTGAACGATGGGAGATTATATAAGTGTAGCCTGCTCTCTTAGCCATCTCAATAGATTCAAAGGTTTCTGTGAGGGTGCCTATCTGGTTTACCTTGATGAGGATGGAATTGGCGGCACCCGACTCTATTCCCCTTGAAAGTCTTTTTGTGTTTGTAACAAAAAGGTCGTCTCCTACGATCTGGACCTTGGAACCTATCTTCTGAGTGAGCGCGATCCATCCATCCCAGTCATTTTCGTCCATGGGGTCTTCTATGGAGACTATTGGATATGTTCTTATCCAGTCTGCGTATATGTCCATGATCTCTGCAGCTGAGACTGTTTTCTCTTCAATTTCGTATTTTCCATCACAGAAAAATTCGCTTGATGCAACGTCAAGCGCCACAGATATTTGTTTTCCCGGTTTGTATCCAGCCTTGCAGATCGCATCCATTATGCACTCAAGCGCTTCTTTGTTTGACCCTAGAGAAGGGGCAAAACCTCCTTCATCTCCAACTGCGGTAAGAAGGTTTTTTGAAGCGAGTATCGATTTTAACGCGTGAAACGTTTCCACCCCTGCACGAAGCGCTTCGCTGAAGACAGAAAATCCATGTGGGGCTATCATGAATTCTTGGAAATCAAGGTTGTTATCCGCGTGCGCGCCACCATTTATTATATTCATAAGAGGGACGGGGAGGGTGTGGGCGTTTTCACCTCCGAGATATTTAAAAAGAGGAATTGTGGCAAAGTTGGCCGAAGCCCTTGCGCAGGCGAGTGACACTCCAAGAATTGAGTTTGCTCCGAGTTGGGATTTGGTCTCCGTGCCATCAATTTCTATCATCTTTCGATCTATAAGCTCTTGGTCTTCTGTAGGCATACCTATAAGGCGTGGGGCTATCTCTGTTTGAATGTTCTGCGCAGCCTTGAGTACTCCCTTACCCATATATCTTTTTTTATCTTTATCTCTAAGTTCAAGCGCCTCATGCTCTCCGGTTGATGCGCCAGAGGGAACTATAGCTTGCCCAGATGACCCGTCTTGACAACGTACCTCTACCTCTATTGTGGGGTTTCCCCTAGAATCAAGTACTTCTCTTGCTTTTATTTCTTTTATTATTGCCATCTTGTACCTGCAGGATTTTGAACTACATCAAATTACCATGAAAAACAGGTCAATCAAACACGCGCGCTCCCACTACGGGCACCACTTAGGTTGGCACAGTGTTACTTTCTGTCAGTGTTTTATAGACAACTTATTTCCAATGAAACCAAAAAAATCACTTCGCGATTTGCGAGAAATACAAATTCCTTCATCTTTCCTCAAGACCTAAAAACCGCACAGTTAAAATGCCGCTGACATCTGGTCTGTAGGACAGTTTTTTTGCATTTATTGAGTAGAACTAAGTCCATCTGTTTTTGTTCGCTGATTTTCTTTGTCCTCGGAAATTTGCCCATCTTTTATCTTTATTACTCTTTTTGAGCGGGAGGCGATATCGTCTTCGTGGGTTATCATGATAATAGTTTTTCCCTGATCATTTAGATCCGTAAATATCTTCATTATCTCGTAACTAGTTGCTGTATCAAGATTACCCGTCGGCTCATCTGCGAGTATTATTGTCGGGTCATTCACGACAGATCTTGCTATTGCTACTCTTTGTTGTTGCCCTCCTGAGAGTTGGCTTGGCATATGGTCAATTCTATCGTCAAGCCCCACCAGTGTAAGCGCACTTAAAGCCAGTTCTCTTCTCTTTCGAGCCTTGATTCCGCAGTATACAAGCGGAAGTTCTACGTTTTCAATCGCCGTTGTTCTCGCAAGCAGGTTAAAACTCTGAAACACAAACCCTATCTTTGCGCTTCTTATCTCTGCCTTTTGGTCGCTTTTGAGGCTATTTACGTCAATTCCATCAAGTAGATATGTTCCTTGGCTCTGTACGTCAAGACATCCCAAGATGTTCATAAGCGTACTTTTACCCGAACCTGAAGACCCCATTACCGCCACAAACTCTCCCTTTCGGACCTCAAGATTTATGCCGCGAAGCGCTTCAACATCTACCTTCCCATTTGAGTAGGTTTTTCTGATTCCGCGGAGATTTATTACCACAGAACTCATCAGAATCTTTTCGGCTGAGGGAGAGCAAATCCCGGTTCGCTCCTGTCAGAGTTAGATGATTTATATTCAACCACCACTGCGGCTCCCTCGGAAAGTTCACCACCTATAACTTCCGTATGGAAATCATCGCTTACACCTGTCTCTACCCTAATAGGGATGAGTTTCTCATTGTGCAGAACCCACACGTTTTTGTCCGAGTTCTGTTGCGCGTCCTGTGAAATTGCGCCTTTGGGAGGCATGAACCGTAAAGCGGCAGTGGGTATTCGTAGGACGTCTTTCTTTTCAGAGATAACGATTTTGACCTCCGCGGTCATGCCCAGTTTTAACTTGAGTTCTGGATTTTTCACAAGACAGATTACGTCATAGGTTACGACGTCGTTTCTTATATTAGGAGAATTCGATATCTGTACCACGCGCGCGGCGAACTCTTCCTCAGTGAACGCGTCGACGCTAAAAATCGCCTGCTTATCTTTTTTTATTTTCCCTATATCAGATTCGCTTACATTTGAGACAAGATGGAGCGTTGTGGGGTTTTCAGCAAGTGTGTAGAGAGGAACCGTACTACTGGGAGTTATCCTTTCTCCCGCTATGATGTTCTTTTCAAGTACCACTCCGTCGAGTATAGATACGATTTTCGTTGCGGAAAGTTCTTTCTGAGCGGCTACTACCTCGGCTCGGGCCTTTTCAAGCACTGCTGAAGTGAGATTCAGATGAGAAAAAGATTCACTTAGTTCTTCATGAGAAATAAGCCCTTTCTTGAAAAGTTTTTTATTTGCCTCGTACGATGCGTTTGAGATATCAAAATCTGTCTCAGCTTTTTCAAGCATTTCTTGGAAATGTGCGAGGTTTGCCGAAAGTTCTTCAGCTTCTGAAAGTACGGCGAGAACCTGTCCCTTTTTTACCACAGAATCAGCTTCTGCTTTAATCTCTATTACTGTTCCAACTGTACTTGGGTATATCTTCGCTTCTTTTGTGGGGTTGAGTGTCCCCGAAGCTCTTACAACAGAAGTTATATCACCTCTTTCTATATTTTCTGTCACATAACTTATAGTTTGGTCTTCTCGTCCGTTAAGCAGGACAACAAGCGCTACCACAACTACTACGGTGGCAACGTAGAAAACTTTTTTTGGAATGGGTCTTTTTATCATGGCGTATTCATGTTGCAGAGAAAAAGCAACTTCAACTTTGCTATTTTATAATCATATATGGAGTTTTTGTAGTCTGCGACTGACTTTTCGTAAAGGGCCTGCGCTTGAGCTAGATCTATTTGGGAAATGGTTTTTGCATCGTACCTTTGTTGAGCGATGCTCAGGTTGCTTTGTGACACTGATTTTGATTCTGCGAATATATCGGTTTTTTTCTCAATGTGTTTGAGATGAAGATAGAGCCGTTCTACCTCAAAAGTTATCTTGTTTTTGAACAATTCTATCTGGGCTTTGTTTTTTTCGAGGTCGGCTTTAGCTCGGTTTATTCTCGCAGGTCGTGAAAATCCTTCAAAAATGGGAATTTTCACTCCCACGCCTGCTATAAACGCGGGTGTTTCCGCCCCTTCACCTTCAAATCTGTATGCGGCTCTACCGAATACGGATGGAAAAAACTCTCTTTTACTTCCCGAAATCTCGGCTTTTATTCCTGCCTGATTCGCGACTAAACTTTTTATATCAGTGTTTTCCACAAGGGCGGAACTTATAAGATTTTCTCGTGTTTCTATAAGTTTTTCATAATCAAGTTGTTCTGACAACTTGAACTGTCTGAGATTGGGATCATTCATCAGATTGCGTAGGTTGAGCGTGGTGAGTTGGTATGAGTTTTCTCTTGAAGCAAGTTCAAGTTTTGCGTTCTGCAGATCAATTCTCGCCTGACTAAGTTGAGATGGAGATCGGCTTCCTGCAGAGAAAAGTTCTTGTGTTTTTTCAAGAATCCATTTTTTTCGCTTTACTTGAGTTCGTGCTTCTACAAGCCGATTTTCTTCTGAAAGCGCTTGATAATATGCTATACGTACATCTCTTTCGAGTAGTCTTTTTGCTCCTTCAAGCGAGTGTTCAGAGGACTTGAGGTAATGTTCCTGTGACTTTACGTTGGATCTGGTTCTTCCGAAATCCCATATCATCTGATCAACGTAGAATCCAGATTCTCTTCCCACAAATGGTACCACCATCTTTCCCCGCACTTGAGGGTAAAGAGGCGCTTTTGTCTCTCTGAGTATTGATTTCGATATATCAACATCAAGACGAGACATCCGCAAACTAGGGTTGTTGCGAAGCGCCGCCTGCACCGCCTGCTCAATGTCGACCGTCTGTTGCGCTCGTAAAACTTGGACCGGAAGTAGAAACGCAACCGTAAAAAAGAGAAGTTTTCTCGGTATACTCATTACTTAACGACCACTGTCTGTCTTTTGGATTGGAATGAATCGGAACGCATATAAAAACTACCCGCCTCTTGGTATTTATGTCCACATACCATACTGTCTTACCAAGTGTCCTTATTGTGATTTTAACTCTTATGGAACCGATGGCAATTTTCCAGAACAGCGCTACATAGATGCCTTGCTCAAAGAAATTGAGAGTTGGAGCGAGGTGCTTGAGGGAAAAGAGATAAGCACTGTGTTTTTCGGTGGAGGAACTCCGTCGCTTTTTGATCCCCGATCCATAGATTCTGTTATGGAATTTCTTGGATCGTTGGCTTCTGTTTTACCCACAGCCGAAGTTACGCTTGAGGTAAACCCTAGGACTGTGGATGTTAGCCGTCTGCGTGAATTTGCTGTAGCGGGGGTTAATAGGATAAGCGTCGGCATACAGTCTTTTTCTGAAAGAAAGCTTGATTTTTACCGAAGGTTCGCCTCTCCAGATGACTGCATGCGTGCGATCTCTGATGTGTGCGATGCGGGATTTTCTAACTTCAATCTTGACCTTATATACGGGAGTCTAGGAGAGACCCCACAGGAACTTGAGAACGACCTGCGCGTAGCGCTTGGTTTTTCTCCAACTCATATATCAGCTTACTGTCTTACAATTGAGCCTGGCACTGAATTTGCCACGCTTTACCGTATGGGGAAACTTCGACTTCCTGATGATTCGGTTCTTGCAGAGTACATGAAAACCGCGCGGAATATCCTTGAACGAGCGAACTACTTAAATTATGAAATATCAAATTTCGCGCTACCCGGTTATGAGTGCAGACACAATTTGATTTACTGGAACTGTCATGATTATCTTGGCATAGGCGCTGGAGCACACTCTCATATGCGAGGACTTGCGCAGTGGGGTAGAAGGTGGTCAAACACAAAAAATCCAGAACTTTATATGAAATACATAGAAAACAGAGGTAGTGCCGTCTCACTTTCTAGGGATCTTTCCCGTCAAGAATCTCTAGAAGACATGCTTTTGATGGGGCTTCGTCTTTTTCGTGGACTAGACCTATGCGAAGTAGTTAAACGTTTTGGCTGTCAACTCGACCGAAACGTTTTAGGTTATCTTGAGTCAGATGGGTTTATTCTCACCAAAGGAGGTTATATTAGAGTTACAAATAAGGGGAAAATATTTACCGATGAGCTTATAGCGAGGGTGACTGGCGCTTTTTGTCTTGACTCTGAAGTTTCTGCGTAGGTTTTTTTTTCAAAATCTCAAAGTGCTCTTACGGTAATGTCTATACTTCTCAGATCAGAGAAAGCAGATGCTGTTTCTATATTATTGAGAACATATAGAATATCTCTAGTGATCACGGTATTGATCACGAGTCTTTATAAGATTTAAGGAGAATCTGTATGAGAAGAGAAAAAGCAGGTTCAACTAACTTTGCGTAACGTAGTTAGCAAAAAACTAGTGATGACTTTCTGGAATAACCCTTTTTAGTTGTTGGTTATGGTTCTACGTCGTCTTTAAATCTGTCTATTCCCTCAGAAATTTCTATGTAGTGTTTTTCCCCTCTAACCTCAAAATAAACTCCCTTTTTATTTACCCCCGCGTATTTCATAAGCTCGTAGTAGGCTGAGCGAAGTAGCCGCGCTGTGAATTTCCCGTTTTTCACATTTGCGTAAGGAATATTCTCATTCGCTATGTGGAGAGTTGAAAAATCAAGTTTTTCTTCTGTCTTATCGTTTAGTCTCAGTAAAATCCCATTCTCTGTTTTCGACACCATCGTAACTACAAAGGGAGTGTCCTCACATTCAACGTAAACTTTGACGTTGCCCTCACGCACAAACAGATTTCCTTGGTCGTCTTTGTCTAAATTCTTGTTATTCTCAAGATACGTCCATTTGTGGGTTATCCTTATGCCGTCTTGAAACCATCTGCCTCGGCTATCTATGAATATTCTTGGTTTTTCTCGTTCGTATTTCATATACCCATAGTTTTTACGACGATTCTTTTCCTTCGTTTTCCATCGAATTCACCATAGAAAATTTCCTGCCACGGGCCCAAATCAAGTTTTCCTTCTGTTATTGGGACTATGACTTGGTGGTGCATAAGAAGGTTTTTTAGATGAGCGTCCCCGTTACTTTCACCTGTGTGGTGGTGCTTGTAATCCTCCTTGAAAGGACAAATGTCTTCAAGCCATTCCCAGATATCCTCAAAAAGTCCCCTCTCAAGGTCATTTACAAACACAGAAGCTGTGATGTGCATTGCGGATATGAGCACAAAACCTTCCGTTATTCCGCTACGTTGGGTTATCTGTTTTATCTCAGGAGTTATATGTACCAACTCTCTTTTTTTCGCCGTATTGAACCATAGATATTCTGTATGTGATTTCATTTGAGACTCCTCTTGGGTTTTCTCCTTTACTATACTTTGTCACCATCGAATTTTAAGGTTTTGTTTCTTTTTTCGGTATCTGTTGTAGTTTAATCGCTTCTTTACTCGGATATGGTATCTGGGAATATTTTCAGTAGAGTGTCATGGAATGAAAATCGCGGTTATAGGTACAGGGTACGTCGGGCTTGTTACTGGAGCATGCTTTGCGGGAAGTGGGAACAGCGTTATATGTGTTGACATAGATAAGAACAAAGTAGAATTTCTCAAACAGGGCAAGATTCCGTTTTTTGAGCCTAGACTTGACGAGATAGTGCTTTCCAACGTAGAGCAACAAAGACTTTTTTTTACGACAGACATAACTACTGCGGTAAAAGAATCTTTTTTGATATTCATCGCCGTTGGAACTCCTCAAGGTGTAGATGGAGACGCAGATATTTCCGCGGTTCTTAAAGTTGCGCGTTCAATAGGAGAAAATCTCAACGGATATAAAATAGTCATAACCAAGAGCACTGTCCCTGTGGGCACAACTGAGAAGGTGCGTGACGCTATAAAAGACTTGAGTGACATAGATTTCGGTATTGCGTCCAACCCAGAGTTTTTGAAGGAGGGTGATGCGGTTGAGGATTTTCTCAAGCCGGAGAGGGTTGTAATAGGCGTTGAGGATGCATCTGTGGGTTCTGTGCTCCGGGAACTTTATTCTCCCTTTATGCTGTCTTCTGACAGGACTAAAGTTGTTTCCATTAGGTCTTCGGAGATGTCCAAATACGCATCCAACGCAATGCTTGCCACTAGAATATCGTTTATGAACGAGATAGCGAATTTATGCGAACTTCTGGGCTCAAATATATCAGAAGTGCGTTCAATCGTGGGTTCTGATTCAAGGATAGGAAAATATTTTCTTTACCCAGGTGTGGGATATGGAGGTTCTTGTTTTCCCAAGGATGTAAAAGCTCTTGAAAAAATGGCGCTTGATGCAGGTTATAAGTCAAAGGTGATAACGGCAGTGGATCAAGTCAACACTGAGCAGAGAAATAGGTTTTTTACAAAGATAAAGAACTTTTTCGGGGATCTTTCTAAAAGACGCATAGCGGTTTGGGGGCTTTCTTTTAAACCAAATACAGATGACATAAGAGATGCTCCTTCGCTTTATATCATATCTAAATTACTTGATTCAGGGTGTTCGGTGGCTGTACATGACCCAGCGGCCATGCAAAACGCAAAGTCTGTGCTTTTAGACAGGGTTGATTACTTTGATTCCTACTACGACGCGTGTCAGGACGCGGATGCTCTTTCGGTGCATACAGAGTGGAGACAGTATAGACAGCCTAGTTTTGAGAAAATAAGAAATATTATGAAGACTCCAGTGGTGTTTGACGGAAGAAATATTTACGATCGCAAGAAACTTCAATCCCTAGGTTTTAATTATTTCGCAGTGGGTAGGTGAGTGGAGGCGGGGATATGCGTGGGTTTAAAATATGAATATTATCATTTCTGGTTGCGCTGGATTTATAGGCACTAAGGTATGTCAGTTTCTGCTTGAACGCGGAGACTTTGTGTTCGGTGTTGATGACCTCTCTGATGGATACGACGTAAAGTTAAAACTTCATCGCCTTAATGCGCTATCTGAGCACAAGAAGTTTCAGTTTTTTAGATGCGATATATCCCAGAATCTGGAACTTGTCTCAGTTTACAAAGAGATAAAGAAAGTTTGTTCCGGTGGTTCTGTTTCATGCGTGGTGAATCTTGCTGCCCGCGCTGGAGTTCGAGAGAGTATAAACGACCCATGGATATATTTTTCAACAAATGTTATTGGAACTCTGAACTTGCTGGAACTTTGCCGCACAGAAGAAATAGAAAAGTTTGTTTTGGCATCCACATCAAGCGTTTATGGAGACAACGACCCTCCGTTTAGCGAAGATATGAGGACTGACTTTCAGCTCTCTCCGTATGGCTCCTCAAAAAAATCCGCAGAAAGTATCTGCTCTGTTTACAACTCTCTTTATGGAACGGATATCTCTATATTGCGTTACTTTACCGTTTACGGACCTGCGGGAAGACCGGATATGAGTATTTTCCGATTCATAAGGTGGATAGAGGAAGGGGAAGAGGTGACCATATTAGGCGATGGAAAGCAGAAAAGGGATTTTACCTACGTTGATGATATTGCTGAAGGTACGGTGGCGGCCATAAAAAGCCTAGGTTTTGAGATAATAAACTTAGGGAGTTCCGCTCCGCTTTCTCTTAATGAGATCATAGAGGTGATTGAACAAGTAACTGGAAAGAAAGCCAAGACAAACTGTGGCGTTGCGCATCCTTCAGATCCGAAAATCACTCAAGCTAGTGTGGAGAAAGCAAAAAGAGTCTTGGGTTGGAGACCTCGTTTTGATATAGAGACCGGAATAGGCAACTCAGTTGCGTGGTACGAGGAGAACAGAGAGTTTGCGCGTAGCATAGAAATGTGACTTTGCCTATGAGGCGGTCTTGACAGCGACCTCAGAATTTTTTATAAAATAAAACCTGATTTTCAAACGGGAACTAATTTTACGATGGCCAAATACCTTGTCATAGTTGAATCTCCTTCAAAAGCGAGAACTATAGAAAAATACCTTGGCTCGGATTTCAAGGTGGAGGCGTCTTCTGGACATCTGGTGGACCTTCCAAGTAGAGATCTCGGAGTGGACATCGAAAACGACTTCAAACCCAACTATACCGTTATAGAAGGTAAGCAGAAATATCTTAATGCTTTGAAAAAAGCGGCGCGAGGTGCGGAAAAAGTCTATCTAGCGCCAGACCCTGATAGAGAAGGGGAAGCGATAGCATGGCATATAGCTGAAAAACTTGCGCTTGGGGAAAAAGCTCAGAGAGTGCTTATACGCGAGATAACGAAAGCGGGCGTGAGGGAGTCAATGAACAACCCGCTTGAAATTAACAAGGACCGTTTTGAATCCCAGCAGGCGAGAAGAATTCTGGACAGAATAGTCGGCTACCAAGTGAGTCCTGTTCTTTGGAAGAAGGTGAAAAGGGGGCTGAGTGCCGGAAGGGTGCAGAGCGTAGCGCTGCGTTTTGTTGTAGACAGAGAGCGAGAGATACAGAGTTTCAAACCCCGCGAGTACTGGTCTATTGAAGCGAACCTCAAGAAGACAGAGAGTTCTGAGACAGAAGCTTTTACCGCGACGCTTAACGCATTTCGCGGTAAAAAAGCCAAGATTGAAAACCAAGAGCAGTCCAAAGAAGTTTTAGACTCGCTTGCCGGGAAGGATTTTGTCGTAAAATCGGTTGGAAAAAAAGAACAGAAAAGAAAACCTGTCGCTCCCTTTATAACCAGTACGCTACAACAGGAAGCGTCAAAAAAAATCAGATTTTCTGTAAAAAGGACGATGAGCATTGCGCAAAAACTCTATGAGGGAATCGAACTTGGAAGCAAAGGGCCTGTAGGACTTATAACCTATATGAGAACCGATTCATTTCGGGCATCTGAAAACGCTATTATTGAGGCTCGTGAATTTATAGCCTCTAACTATTCACCTGACTACATTCCAAAAGAACCCAATGTGTTTAAGGTAAAAAAACAAGCTCAAGACGCGCATGAGTGCATAAGACCCACTTTTCCCTCACGACACCCCGATGAACTCAGAAAGTTTCTCACAGATGAACAGTACAAACTTTATTTGCTCATATGGCAGAGATTTATCGCATCGCAGATGACGCCTGCCGTGTATGATCGTACTCAGGTGGACATTGAGGCGGACGTTTCTATTTTCAGAGCCACAGGCAATGTGATGAAATTCGCGGGCTTTACAGCCGTGTATCAAGAGATAGAGGAAAAAGAAGAACTCGGTAAACAAACCAAAGATTCGGAGAAAAACGAAAGCAAGAAACTTCCACCACTGTCTGAAAAAGAGATTCTTGATCTCTTAAAACTTGAACCGAAACAGCATTTCACGAAACCTCCTCCTAGATACTCCGAAAGTTTGCTTGTAAAAGAGCTTGAGGAAAAAGGAATAGGTAGACCATCCACTTACGCATCCATACTTTCAACCATACAAGATAGGGGCTATGTTGAGAGAGAGAAGCGGAATTTTTTTCCCACATCGCTAGGTTTTTCCGTAAATGATTTTCTGGTAGAAGGATTTCCGAACATAATGGACCAAAAGTTTACAGCGCAGATGGAAACCGACCTTGACAGAGTTGAGGAAGGGACTATTAACTGGGTTGATCTTTTGCGGGGTTTCTACAATGATTTTTCAGAAAGCGTAACCCACGCGGAGCACGATATTGAGAGAAAAGAAATCGGGATACCCACGGATGTAGACTGTGAGGAGTGCGGGAAACTTATGGTGATAAAAGAGGGTAAGTTTGGACAGTTTCTTGCGTGCACTGGATATCCTGACTGCAAAAACACCGCGGACTTTATAAGATCAGAGGGCGGGGAAATAGTTATAAGCGAAAGCCTAGATTCTGCGCAATGCAATGTAGAATGCGATAAGTGTGGCGCTCCTATGGAGATAAAGCGAGGTAGATTCGGACAGTTCCTCGCGTGCACTGGATATCCTGATTGCAAAAACACCGCGGACTTTATAAGATCAAAGGATGGGGAAATAGTTATAAATAAAAGCCTAGATTCTGCGCAATGCGATATAGAATGCGATAAATGTGGCGCTTCTATGGAGATAAAGCGAGGAAAGTATGGAGAGTTCCTTTCCTGCTCTCAATATCCAAAGTGCAAAAATCCCAAGGAGTTTGCAAGAGCAGAAGATGGAACAATCGTGATAAAGAAAAAAGAGACTCCGCAGTTACGCGAGGATGTTCTTTGTGAGAAATGCGGAAAATCCATGGTGGTACGCAAAAGCCGCCGAGGACCGTTTCTCGGATGTAGCGGTTATCCCAAATGCAGAAACACACTCAATCTTGATCAAGATGGAAATGTAGTAAAAAAGGCTACGAAGAAAACGGAAAAAACTGCTTGATAAACTATGGGGGCAGAGTTCAAAGAAATTCTAGAAACTCTTAGAAGACCTCTTGTATACGTATCTAAAAACAACTTTGCAGCATTGGACAAAGTATCTGACTTTGAACAAAGCGTAAGGCAAATTTGTACAAGGGTACTCAACTCCAATCTTCCAGAAAAAACTCAGATAAAAATAAAAGAAATAAGAGAATCGTTCTCGGGTTTTGCCAATTTTTCTTCTGCAGAGAAAAAAAAGAGAATAAATTCTGCGTTGCGTACTATAAACAAGATAAAAAACGCAGAAAAACCACCGTTACAAAAAAAAGATTTACCAAAACCCGCCTTCGCGGAGAAAAAATACAGTTTTTCTGACGACCACCCTTGTTCTGTGCCAGTCTCTGCTGTTGCGGGCGCAACGGCTAATATTGCCGGCTTTTTAGAGAAAAGATATATCTACACTGTCTCAGATCTTATTTTTTGTCGACCTAGAAAATACGATGACAGAAGAAATATAAAATGTATATCTAAAGTAACAGAAGGTGAATCCTGCACTTTGCGCGGCCAAGTCACTTCGGTTGGTGAGATAAGAAATAGAAAGAGAAATTTTTTTCAGGTTACGATTTCTGATGGAACTGGCAGGGTCTTGCTAACTTGGTTTAACTACAATGCGCGCTATTTGTGGGGAGTTTTTAAGAAGGGGCTTTATTTTATAGTCCATGGGAAGATATCCGTTGCTCCGCGTTCCTACGCAATTCAGATAATTCATCCACTACCCCAAGACATTGAGGTTATAGATGATGATCAAGGTACTGGTAGCTCACTGCAGTTCGGAAGAGTAGTGCCAGTTTATCCACTTACAGAGGGACTCACGCAAAAAAAACTTAGGGAACTTGTATGGAATGCTCTTGATGTTTGGGGCTACAGTTTTGCAAACCTTATTCCAGCGGCGATGGAGAAAAAACACGGGCTTATGCCTCTTTGTGATGCGCTCGCTCAAGTACATTTTCCAGATGACGGTTCACCTCTTGTTGATTTTGATGATGCATCTTCTATTTTGAACTCAACGCCTCATAGAACAGTGATATTTTTTGAATTCTTTCTTTTGCAATTAGGGCTTATATCAAGAAAACGTAACGTTGAAGGTAGCCGAGGAATATCCTTTAAAAGAGAGTGCGTTTATGCAGAGAAACTGATTCGTTCGCTTCCCTTTAATCTTAGTGGCGCGCAAGAAAGAGCGATCTCTGAAATTGCGGCAGATATGACATCTACGCGTCCGATGAATAGGCTTCTGCAGGGAGATGTTGGAAGTGGTAAAACGCTTGTGGCTCTTATCTCAATGCTTCGCGCCGTTGAATCTGGATACCAAGCGGCCATAATGGTTCCCACAGAAATTTTAGCCGAACAACACTTCAGAAACTTGAACCGTATGGTCTCTCCTCTAGGAATAAAGACAGACTTACTAAAAAGTGGGCTTCCAAGTCGGAAAAAAAAGAGCGTTTACGATAACATAAAGACAGGACAGAGTGGAATCATAGTAGGAACTCATGCTCTGATCTCAGAAGGAGTGGAGTTCAAATCTCTGGGCCTAGTGATAATAGATGAACAACACAGGTTCGGGGTTTTGCAACGGGCAATGCTTGTGCAGAAAGGGGAAACTCCAGATGTGCTAGTCATGACTGCTACTCCGATTCCCAGAACTCTTGCCATCACTGTATACGGAGATCTAGATATTTCCTTGATCGACGAACTTCCTGCTTCAAGAAAAAGGGTTAGGACTCTTGTTCTGGGTGATACCAAGAAACATAGGAATTGGCTTTATCAAGAGGTGTGTAAAGAACTTACCAAAGGTCGACAAGCCTATTTTGTCTATCCCTTTATAGAGGAATCTGAAAACGAAGATTTCAGCGGGGTAAGAGATGTTACCCGGATGGTGGAGGAATTGAGAGAGAGTTTCTCAGAATTTGTCGTATCTTATCTTCATGGGAAAATGGGTAGTGAGCAGCGAGATTCCATAATGAAAGATTTTGTCTCTGGACGATGTGATATTCTTGCTTCAACCACCGTTATAGAGGTTGGCGTTGACGTTTCTAACGCCACTGTGATGGTAATAGAGAGCGCAGAACGCTTCGGATTGTCTCAACTTCACCAAATGAGAGGAAGAGTGGGCAGAGGAGAACACGAATCAGTCTGCTATATAGTATATTCCCCACGAGCTGGAGAGGAATCTGCAGAAAGACTCGGAATAATGGGAGAGACATCAGATGGGTTCCGTATTTCCGAACACGACCTTGCAAGTAGAGGACCCGGGGAGTTCATGGGAACCAAGCAGTCAGGGTCTGCAGGATTCAGTTTTGCAAACCCGATCAGGGACGCAGAACTACTTGAAGCGGCTAGGGAGTCCGCACAGGAATTTATACAAGTAAAAGATACTCTCACCGGGCACAGCAAACTACTTACGCATGTCAAAACTAAGTGGGAAGGCATGCTTTCTCTAGATATCAGTTCGTAACCCCCACCTCACCACATACGTACATAAAGGACAAATCCTAGTCTGTAGTTCAGCCACATTTCGGGGGATTCTGTCATGAGTCTGTCAAAAAAGCAAGGTATTGTATAGTATTCTTTGGGCTGAATCATCGTTTGCGTATTCTGTAGAGAAGTTGCACTCTTAACTGAGAGAATTATTGATCAATCTTACTCGAATAATACTACTGGATTAAGCGAGTCACCGTCTGTCCGATACGCTTTGAATATATGCTCTCGGCCGGAACTAGGATTTTCAATCAAAGTAGTGCCGAGTTCGTTTGACCGCAAATCGAAAGTGTATGCTACAACGATTTTTTCGGCCTCGCGTCGTCGCAAGGTGGAGACCTCCACGAGACCAGTTTCAACTCTCATATCCGCGGGCAGGATCAACGTGCGGTTGTGCGCGGTGCCTTCGGCCAATGCGTAAGGAGTTGGAGCCACATACATCTTGCGGTCACGAATCATGATGTCACCGTAACTGCCAAAACTCTTAAAACTCTTGTTCTTGTGAACGTAGGAGTTGTCCGCATTGAGAAAACTTCCATGGCAGATCAGAAGGTCTAGAACGGAATACCGGTTGCCATCTGAACGTGACGGATAGCGTCCGAACACATAAAACATCTGTCTCCCATTATGCTCTCCACGCGGCACCTGGCTGTTACAGTCGTAATTTGCGTTTCTCCCGGGATATGCCAAACCCTTCAACTCATATCCTTCTGGATAGCGGACAAGTCGAAAATCGGGATATGTGTTGCGGCCGGGACCGTCGTAGTGTTCGCCAATCTCTTTCAGCCGCGTCTTGAACCAATTCTGGAAATGAAATTCCTTATCGCGGGAACTTTCTCTTTCAATAAGAACGCCATTCCGGATAGCCGTGACGCAAGCCTTGAAGACTGAGCAGACAAGGCTCACGCACGTACCTTCATGTTTATACGATTGTCAGAACCGTAAAGGATTTCGATCAACCGTTCAATCTGTGGCGAGAAGGCGTCTAGGTGCTTGAGTGCCAATTCAACGTTGCTCAAACGCGACAAGTGTGCGATGATCTGCGCCATGACAATGATACGTATATCGTTACGACTCAGGAACCGGCCGGAGTTCCGGAGTCGTTGTAACTGCACATCTGCTTTAGAGTGGATGATTGCCCACCGATCCTCGTTCCAAGTGGCAAGCGTCAGGTTTGAGCGTTTTCGGCACACGATGACGATGTCAAGACTTATGGGTTCCTTTGCCTGCAGTTTGGGTATTGCTACCGACATTTCGGACTTGATCGGGACCGTTGACGAAATTTGGAACTTGCTGATCATCAACGCATGCAAGACGGAACGCCATCCTTCGTTGCGAGAATGATGATAAGTGAATGCTAGCACACCATCGTCAGTGAGAATGCGGTGCATCTCAGCCCATACGTTGGAAAGATGTTCGGAGAAAGTATCGACATCCCGGTGTTGTACCTCTGTGTCTCTCCGCGTAGTCATTGGGTCTTTGAGGTTGGCGTTTCCAAGAATGTGACGTTGCCAGACATAGAAAAAGTCAGCAAGCTGCGAGTAGTGTACATTGTCAAAGAACGGCGGATCGGTAATGACGGCATCAACTGATCTCGAACGCAGGTCGGTGTAGCTAGAGTCTCCACAAGAAAGATAGACTTGCCGACCTTCTTCAAAAGATGTCAAATCAGAGGCAATATCAAAGCCTAAGGAATGGGATAGTCCATACACCTTCTCCGTCCGCTTCCGGTCCTTGTTGTGACAGATGCGCAGTTCGAACGGATTTTCGGCGTAATCCAATGCACGAGTGATACGTCCTTTGAACATAGTCAGAAATGAGCCGGAACTCTTGGGAGTGCCCCAAAGGTTTGCCTCTAGCGGGACTTTCTCAGGTTTTAGGATATGATTTGCGAACATGTGCCGCACCGCACCAGTCCCTTCACCCTTGTAGGAAGCAAACATATTGTTGAACTCAAGAATGCCTGAAAACAGACAGGTAAATAGGTCGCGAAGAGTTGAGTCTCTGACTTCACGGATTCGTTCCGCCAATATTGAGAGACACAATAGTTGTCGGTCATTGAACATCTCGTGCCAGTGTTTGTAGTTGTACCCTAAGGCTTGGTTCGTATTGTAGCCGGTTCTAATGCGAACTTCAGGATACGCGTTTTTCCTCTGTGTCAATTCCTTTTTCGCCTTGTCGTAAAGGTGTTGGTCTGCTTCCGTTGTTGCTATGTAGATTTTCCGGCCATCCGGAGTCAGTACCAGTTTCACATACATTCTGTGCTTCGGTGGTCCATCCTCTTCTCGAATGGTTTTGGCGATCGGGAATCTGTGTGAGCAATCTGGGCATGTCGCTCTCTGTCCACAAACAGGACCCGCTTGCGGATTGAATATCATTGAGCAGGTTTGGCATACCACCTCTGTGGCATCGTATCTGCATGGGTTCACTTCACCACAATTTGGACAAGTGCAATGTGCGGTTGGGTATTTCTTTGGGTATGTATGCCGAGCAAACACCCTTGAAGAAAACAAGTCAACCGCTGAACCACATTTAGGACAATTGGCTTGCTTGACCCAAAAAAAGTAGAGCACGTCTGCAGAAGTGGAATTCTCCAATTCTGTCTTATAATACATCTTAATCTTTTGTGCCACGTCATGCTCAATTTCCCTGAATGTCTCCAAAACTGCGTTGCGGTTGTGCAGGGCCAATGCGTTTTTCACTAGGAAATGTGCTACGGGATTGATGTCACGGCCAATGGCTCTAGCCCCTAGTTTAAGTGCTTCGCCTACGGTCGTGCCACTACCCATGAACGGATCAAAAACAACGATGTCCTTAAAACGCACGGGTCGATAGAACATAGCCATGATGTCTGTACCAGACGGAGAGAGAGCGCCTAGAAGAATGGCCCGAAATACAGTTCCGAGTCGCTTCGCCCACCATTTGTGAATGTGATAGGGTGGGCGATTAATTTCCTTTCTCCAGCTTTCAGCTTCTGCGATTTCACTGATCACGTCGAATGGAAAGTCTTCGTCCTCAAGTGCGCAACGATTACTTGGCTGGATAACTACCTGCTTTTCCATCTTAAAGAAAGGATGTAGACCCAACTTTCCTTGCGTTTTCAACATCTTGATTTCCTGCCCTCTGTGTATAGCACCATACTGATTTCGTAGACATTGCTCTTGGTGCCCGTTTATATCACCTTGAACAATCACCAAATTCGGGATTTGCCATGATGCCGTCACCGCATTGGTTGTAAAGGAGCATGATAATCAGTATCTCGGACGCTATCCGTTGACACAACTACATAATATTTGTTGGGGTCAGTTCAAGTAGACACTTCTATAATGACCAAGTGCTTAGTCCAAATTCCAAAACCGTTATCAACTGACAACTACTGCAAAGTCATCATCACGACAACTGAATGTTGCTGTACCCTCACCCTCGTTTTTTCTACGGTAGTTCCTAACCTTCGACTAGAAGATCTTCAGGGTCTTCTATAAACTTCTTTAGTTTTACCAAAAATTGCACAGCTTCTTTGCCATCCACTATTCTGTGATCATAGCTAAGGGCAGTGTACATCATCGGTCTTACAACCACTTCACCGTCTATAACCACTGGTCTCTGTTCTATCTTGTGAAGACCGAGGATTGCGACTTGGGGAGGATTGATTATAGGAGTGCTCATAAGCGAGCCGTATACTCCACCGTTTGTTATTGTAAAAGTACCTCCAAAGAGTTCGTCAAGCGAAAGGGTGTTCTCATTGGCTTTTATCGCAAGTTCCTTTATCTCTTTTTCTATCTGCGCGAAGGTCTTTCTGTCTGCCTCGCGTATCACTGGAACGACCAATCCTCCTTCAGCGCCGACTGCTATGCCGATGTCATAGTAATCTTTGTAGACTATTTCATCGTCTTGAATCTCGGCGTTTATGTCGGGAAACGCCTTGAGCGCTCCTACCGTAGCCTTTACAAAGAAAGAGGAAAACCCTAGATTTACTCCGTACTTCTCCTTAAAGGACTCTTTTTTCCTTGCTCGCAGGTTCATTACCTTTGACATATCCACTTCATTAAACGTAGAGAGTATTGCAGCCGTATGCTGAACTTCCACAAGACGTTTAGCAATCGTTCTGCGACGTCTTGACATCTTCACTCTGCGTTCTCTATCTGAAACAAGTTGTGAAAGTGATGGGAAAAGATCAGTAGGCATATCCGCACTCACTTTTTCTTGTACGAGTTCTTGCTGTTCTGGTTCCCGTAATGAGGGTTCCTGTTGAGTGGGTTCTTGTTGTGTTTGCTCTTTTACTTTTTCCAATTCGATATGTTTTTCAATATCTTTTTTTGTGATTCTGTTTCCCTCTGGGGTTATGCGGGAGAGGTCAACTTGGTTCTGCTCTGCCACGTTTCTTGCCACAGGTGTCGTTCGGACACGGTTTTGTTCTTCTTCATCGGCTGGTTTTTTGGCCGGTTGTCTGGGAGTCTTTTCTTCTTCAGAGATTGTGGAGACTTTCCCCGTCTCTATCGTTCCTAGTAGGTCTCCGACTTCAACATCCTCATTTGCTTTTTTGGCTATGGATTTTAGCATCCCTGATATTTCCGCTGCAACCTCGAAATTAGCCTTCTCAGTTTCAAGTTCAACTATAGTTTCTCCGATTTTTACAACGTCCCCTTCCTGTTTAGCCCATTTTATTATGGTGGCTTCTATTACTGAATCCCCAAGATGGGGGACGACAATGTTCTTGTCCATCCTTGTTTTTCCTCGCTTGAGTTTTGTTTATATGTCTCTGTGCCAAGTTATGCCGCTCTGCTCATTTCCTTCAACTACCTCGTCTATACTAAAGGCTTGTTTTATAAGCAGGTCTTGGTTGTATTTGTGCATTGAGAAAAGTCCCTCAGAAGGACTTGAATTTCTTTTTCTCCCTATATAGCTTATCGGATAGCGTTTCTGTATGATTTTTCTTTTGAGAAAGGGAAACATATATTTCCACGCGCCAGAGTTTTGGGGCTCTTCTTGTACCCATGCTACTTCTTCCACCCCAACGTATCTATTGACGATCTCAATAAGTTCATCTTTTGGTCTTGGGTATAGTTGCTCAACACGAACTATGGCCACATCAGGAGATTTTTTGCGCAGTTCGCTTGAGACAAGGTCTATATATACCTTTCCGCTACATAGAATGAGTCTTCTCACTTTTTTTGCTTGGCGCGCCCCCATAGAGTCATCAATTACTGGAAGCCATCTACCTTCGGAGAGGTCCTTAAGCGAAGAGTTCATCATCGGGTTTCTGAGAAGTCCTTTAGGCGTCATTACTACAAGAGGAAGAGGGTCTTTTTCAAGTAGAGTAGATTGACGGCGCAGTACATGGAAAAACTGCGCGGAAGTTGTGCAATTTACTATTCTAATATTATATTCCGCAGCAGACATAAGAAACCTCTCAAGTCTGGCGCTTGAGTGATCAGGACCCTGTCCTTCGTAGGCATGTGGAAGGAGCAGAACCAGAGAGGGCGTCTGTCCCCATTTGGCTCTTGCAGACACCAAATACTCGTCAATAATGGTTTGCGCTCCATTTATAAAGTCACCGTACTGCGCTTCCCATATAACAAGACAGTTTCTTTTTTGTATGCTGTATCCGTATTCAAAACCTAGACAGGCGTTTTCAGTAAGAGGGCTGTTTTTTATCTCAAATGCCGCTTTGGCTTGAGGAATTTTTTGCAAAGGAACATGGGTCTTCCCGTCTTCTAAGTCATGGAGCACCGCGTGACGATGACTAAAAGTTCCTCGTTCGCAATCCTGCCCCGTTATTCTTATTGGCGTTCCGTCAGCGATTATTGAGGCGTATGCGAGTTCTTCTGCTGCCGCCCAGTCGATAGTTTTTGCTTTCAGGTTGTTGAGGATGTTTCTTCTCCTATCGCGGATTCTCGCGATTTTGGGGTTTATAGTGAAGTCGCTGGGTAGTTGTAATAACGCATCGTTTAATTCACGCAGAGTTTTCGCAGATACATTTGTGACTGCTTTTTTTGCCGCCTGCGGCTCTGGGAAAAGCGATATTGACTCTTCAGGAGATTCATCAGGCTCAATCGACTCAAATTCTTCTGTAATCTTGAGCATATGTTTTTCCCACATCTGCTCTACTTGGTTTTCCGTAACCTTGCCTTCAGATATAAGTTTGTTTTTCCATATACTCATCACTGTTGGATGGGAATCTATTTTTTTGTAGATCATTGGCTGAGTGAATCCGGGCTCGTCAGCTTCGTTGTGACCGTATCTTCTGTAGCCTACAAGGTCTATGAGGAAATGTTTTTCAAATTCGGAAATATAGCCGAACGCAAGCCTTATGGCCTCTATGCACGCCACAGGGTCGTCTGCGTTTACGTGAACTACCGGTATTTCAAACCCCTTCGCTAGATCGCTTGCGTAAAGCGTACTTCTGCTGTCAGAAGGAATTGTAGTGTAGCCGATCTGATTGTTGGTGATTATATGTATCGTTCCACCCGTATGGTATGCGGGAAGCGCATACAAGTTCAAAGTTTCTGCATTTATTCCTTGTCCCATAAACGCGGCGTCCCCATGTATTTGCACGGGGATTACCGCGGATGGGTCAAACTTTGGAGAACCAGGATTACGGTCGTTTATCCCGCAGGCTCTTGACATCCCCTGTACCACCGGGTTTACGGATTCAAGATGACTTGGGTTGGGAACCATAGTAATCCGCATAGTGTTGTCAAGAAGTTCTCCCTTGGGAATGTCTCTGCTTGCCGACTCATGATATTTCACATCTCCTGTCCATCCCATGTCGTCTGCGAAATCTCTTTTCAAAAGAGGGTCCCTAAACTTAAGCAACGTGTACTTATAGGTTTTTCCCATCACGTGGTGCATCACATTCAGCCTTCCACGGTGAGCCATGCCGAGCACTATTTGGTGTATGTCTTTGATTAACGCTAAATCTATGAGCTCGTTTAGCATCGGGACTAGCATGTCCACGCCTTCTATGGAGAATCTAAATTTCCCGGGGAATATTCTATGAAGAAACTTTTCAAACGCCTCAACTTTAATAAGCGTGTCAAGAATTTCTGTTTCGTCTAGGGGATTAATAGGATGGCGGTAAGTGCCTGATTCTATCGCCTTTCTTAACCACGCTCTCTCTTCTGCCTCGTATATGTGGTCGTAGTTGTATCCGGCGGTAGATGAATAGATGTTTCTCAGATTTTTTATGGCGTCAAGAGCATTTGCCGAGTTTTCAGAAAGAGGCCATCCGACAAACGAGGCTGGATAGTTCAAAAGGTCTTGGTCTCGGAGTCCGAAAGTCTCTGGATGAAGGGTCGTTTCCGCATGAGATGGCGGATTAAGAGGATCTATATTGCTTTCAAGATGACCATGTCTTCTGATCGCTTGGGCCATGTTCGCAATGGCAACGGCGGTCTCCATATCATTTGCTGACGATCCCATGAAGCCATTTGCACGGGATTCCGGCGATATTCCGCCTTGGGGTTTCCACTGGTCAAATATGATTCTGGTTGCGGGGTCAACCGAAGATGGGTTTTCCAGATAACGCTCGAAAAGCTCCATTACGTAGCCGGAATTCAGTCCGTGAAATTCGTTCCACATACTTGTTTGTCTTCTGCGCTTGCGGGTCTAATAACCGGCTAGAAATAGTATCATAAAAAGATGTAAAGAAAACATGAAATCCTCAAAGTTTTCTATAGCGCCTGTTTATTTTGGAGAAAGGGCACTGAGTTTACAGATCAAGTTTCCTTTTGTGTAGTGATGCTTATCCCTGCCTCTATGAGTTGCTCGGGGTCAACTTCAGAAGGTGCATCCGTAAGAGGGCAGACCCCTTTTTGGGTTTTTGGAAAGGCTATTACGTCTCTTATTGAATCCGCTTTGGCAAGTAGCATAAGCATCCTGTCAAATCCAAGAGCTATACCGCCGTGAGGAGGGGCTCCAAATTCAAGGGCTTCAAGCAAAAAACCGAATTTTTCCTGCATCTCTTCTTTTTTGATTCCTATTACATCCAACACCTTCTTTTGAATATCTTTTCTGTGAATTCTTATGCTTCCCCCACCGACCTCCACGCCATTTAACACTATATCATAGGCTTTTGATGTCACTGTTATGGGGGAGGTGGTTAGTTTTTCCACATCCTCATCCTTAGGAGCTGTGAAGGGATGGTGTATGGCCGTGTATTTTTTTTCGCGCGCGTTATATCCAAAAAGTGGAAAATCAACTACCCACAGAAACTCAAGTCTACTTTGCTCAATAAGACCGAGGAGTTTCCCCAACTGAAGTCTAACGTTTGACATGACAAGGTTTACGATTTCTTCGGAGTCGGCTCCAAAAAAAACTAAATCTCCATCTTGCATTCCAAGGATTTTCGAAAGTTTTTCGCGTTCTTCATTGGCAAGAAACTTAACTATAGGGGACTGCCATCCTTGAGATCCAACTCGTATCCACGCAAGTCCCTTAGCTCCGAGAGATACTGCGTATTCAGTCAGATCATCTATTTCTTTTCTGGTGAGTTTTTCCGCTCCCTCTTTGAGGTTAAGCGCCTTTATAATTCCACCCTTGTCCACGGCTGAGCGGAATACTTTAAACTCAGACTCCGCAAACACAGAAGAGATGTCTGTGAGTTCAAGACCAAATCTTGTGTCGGGACAATCGGTTCCATATTTTTCCATAGTTTCTGCGTAAGATATTCTAGGAAAAGGAATACTCGTTTTGATTCCCAAAGTTTCTGAAAGCACGGTTTTTATCATTTCCTCTGTTGTATTTATGACATCTTTTTCCGACACAAATGACATCTCAACGTCTATTTGAGTGAACTCGGGTTGTCGGTCAGCTCTTAGGTCTTCGTCCCGAAAGCATTTTACTATCTGATAGTATTTGTCAAAGCCTGAGATCATCAGGGTCTGCTTTAAAGTTTGCGGTGACTGGGGTAGGGCGTAGAACCGTCCTTCATTAAGCCTGCTAGGTACAAGAAAATCTCTTGCTCCCTCAGGCGTCGGTTTTGTGAAATAGGGAGTTTCAATTTCTAGAAAACCGCTTTCGTTAAAGTAACTGCGCACAGCTACTGACAATTTGTGGCGGAATATTAGATTGTCCCGCATTAAAGGTCTTCTCAGGTCAAGATAACGGTAGCGAAGTCTCAGAATTTCATCAGAATTCACTTTGTTTTCTATCAGAAACGGTATTGTTTTTGAGGTATTAAGAACTCTTATCTCTTCCGCCAAAACCTCAATTTCGCCAGTTTTTAGATTTGGGTTTACAGTTTCTTTTGTTCTTGGAGTCACTTTGCCTTTCACCGCTATTACCCATTCATCGCGAAGATGCTCTGCGGTCTGATGAAGTTTTTCTCCGCTTTGAGGGTTAAATACTATTTGGCAGAGTCCTTCCCTATCACGCAGATCAACGAAGATTACTCCTCCGTGGTCTCTTCGCGACTGTACCCATCCCATGAGAATGACGTCAGAGTCAAGGTGCTCTTTTCCGAGGTCTCCGCAGTAATAAGACCTTTTCCAATCTCTCATAAGTTGCAGCATTTAAATCGCTGTGTTTCGGCATAAATTAAGGATGCCTAAGAATACTAGATTGATTTGCATTGGCAAGGTGTTTGCTAGGCGGGATGCATTTACGCTGTAGGGTTTTGATGTTTACGGTTTCCGCACAGTGATATTGCTTCTCACTGATCATCCCGGAATGTACTTACCGCGCAATCGCCAACTCTTGAATTTAACGACTCATTCGCAGTTCAGTTCATATCGGAAAACATCTAAATTACCTGGAGAGAAACTCTATCCGGTATTTAGGGGGCGCTCTACGTCTTTTTTACCAGCGTAGGTTACCTTTGAGCATGACGCAGTTTTGAGCGTCTATGGACTGTTGTTCTCTTCTTGCGCCTTCAAGGTCAATATCAATTCCCTCGCCCAGACGGTAACGCGTACCAAAACGCCAGTACCTGCCTCCCTGATCCTCCAAACCTATCCCCGCGTATGGGCTTAGCACCGAAGTTCTAGCCACGTCCCCAATACCGAAGCCGTGTCCAATCTCGGCGTCCAGGCGTCTTTGCGCGTCTATCCCACCTGTTGTCAGCAACTCAGCGCTGTTACGGTCAAACAACCTGTCAATTCCACTTGCGGTCTCTCCTCGTGAGGACTCAAGCTTTAAGAACGCGCCTCGTTGATCAGCCCCAGGCTCCAATGTCACTGAAGCTCCCATCCCCCACTCCTCCCAATCTCTGTTGTGGTCCAGCAACGCTCGCGTCCGCACCTCCAACGTCAGCCCCACCGGATTGTTATAACTTAACGTCGCCCCCGCTTCCAAACCGGCCCCGCCATCTATATCCCCTCCGTCATGTCTTACTCCTATCTCCAGTGATGGCGTTACCGTAGCCCCTCCCTCTAAAACGCGTTCATGCGAGGCTTGTAGCGCCAGGCGTAGACTGCGTACATCCACTTCAAGTTCTTCCAAACCCTTATCAGCTTCTGTCTTTGAACGCGCTAACGACCCCTCTCCCTTAATCGCAAATCGCGTCACTCCTCCGGAAATCATGTTCGCGCTTTGACCCAACGCTAAACGACCGCCTATAGCCGCAGTGGTAAACGTCAGGTCCGCCCGGCTTATCACCGTCTGGTCTTCTCCTACCCTCACGTTCCCCCTGCCATAACCTACGCTCCCCCACACGCTTGAACCTCCCGGCGACAACCACGCCACATACGGGTGCACTGAGGTCAAGCTTGTCTCGTACAGACCCTGATACCCTTCCCCGTCAGCATCAAAATCCCCTTCCGAACGCGACACCGCCCAACCTAATAACAGTTCAGGTCGTAAACGAACATCCGCCCCTAAGTGCGCAGACCATAAACCCCCATCCCAGGTAATATCTTCATCCGAGCCTGATAGAGACATCCAGTTTCCTCTTCCCCACACGGCCCATGGCATCTTTCCATCCTCCATCTGTGACGCGCTCTCGCCATTGGAACCATTAAGCCCTAAACTGAATTGCGCCCCATTTAGCGCCTCGCGCATACCTACGCTAAGATCCTCAGACTCTTCTTCCGGCCACAGCGCATCCACATACTCTTCTTCAGATAATGCTCCGGGCGTAGCTCCAAAACTCAAAGTACTATCCCCTATACCGCCTAAAGCCGCCGCCTCTATCCGGTATGAAATCGCATCCAGCGACTGAGACATCATCGCCGCCGTAACTCGTGGCAACACCGCCCGATTTATTTTGTTCAGACGCTCTGCCGTAGCGTCTTCCACCGTAACCTGTACGGAGTCTATCTTCACCAAACTATAGTCCCCGCCTGACGCGCTATGCGTTAGCGTCACTGTCTCATCCTCCAGGTCCTTATCATTGGCTGCGCTTACCGTTACCGTCTGCTCAGTATCCCAGTTATCCACGGTGAACTTAAGCGATGTCTTATCTACCGTCACATCTCCCGCCATTCCACTTACCGTTATCGTCACCTCATCCGTAGGCTCGGTCTCAAGCGCTACCGCGTATGTACCGCTTGACCCTTCCTTCACTGTCAACGACGTAGGCTCCACCTTCACCCCTGCGGTGTCATCTTCCGTTATCGTTACCTCCACCAAGTCTATCTCTACCGCATCGTAGCCACCGCCTGACGCGCTATGCGTTAGCGTCACCGCGGCATCCGCAACCGCGTCATCATCTTGCCCCGCGCTTACCGTCACCGTCTGCTCAGTATCCCAGTTATCCACGGTGAATTTAAGCGATGAGTTATCCACCGTCACATCTCCCGCCATCCCGCTTACCGTTATCGTCACCTCACCCGTGGGCTTAGCGTCAAGCGCCACCGTATACGCGCCGCTCGCTCCTTCTTCCACTACCAGTTCAGTCGGCGCAACCGTCACCGCAGCCGCTATGTCATTATCTATTATCGTCCCTTTGGCCACTCCGTCTGAAATGCTCACTCCTTCGGACGGTTCTGACAGCGTAACCGTGAACGTCTCATCATCCTCATCAACGCTGTCATCCGTCACCGACACCGTTATTGTCGTTGTGGTGGCGTCAGCCAGTATGCTCCCCTCAGTAGCCGTACTAACCGCAGTGAAGTCCTCTCCTGCCACCGCAGTATCTTCTCCTTCCGCTGTTACCGTGTATTTGAAACTTATTTGTGATGCTGGCGCCTGCGTAGCTGTCACCGTAAATGCGAACGTCCCGCCTTCATCCGCCGACACGTCTGCAATACTCAGTGAAACGCTGGCTCTTGGCGTAGCGCTTACCTCCTGATAAGTCTTAAGCTCGCTCCCTGAACTATCTACCGCTCTTACCTTAAAACTGTATTCCGTATCATTGGTCAACCCCGTCACCGTATGACTGGTCGTTGTTGACCCTGAATTCGGAATATCTATCCAAGAACCGTAACTACCCCCTGCGGCCTTCTGCTGGTATTGCCACTTGGCTATCCTGCTCTCCGAGGGGTCTTCCCATGTCAACGTCACTTGCCCAGCGCCCGCCGTCACGCTCATCGTACCCTCCGGCGTATCATTATCCGTGATTGTCACCGTGGTAGTCGCGCTACTCAGCGTAAACCCATCGGGTAATGCGCTCGCTGGCGCTATCGTTACCGTTATAGTCTCGTCGGACTCAACTTCGTCATCATCCGTTATCGGTATTACTATGTCCTTAGCCGTTTCACTCGCGTTAAAACTCACAGAACTGACATCATTGTCGTAGTCTCCGTTTGTCGGGTCTGACTCCCCTCTCGCCGTACCACCGTAAGTGATGTTAAACGTCACCGCCTCTCCAAAAGCCGTAGATGCCGTTATCGTTATTCGCGCAGTGCCCGCATCCTCCGCCACCGTTAACGCCCCCGGCACTGAAACCGTCTTTGCCGCAGCATCGTTCAGCGTCCCGTCAGCGGTCACGTCGTTGCCGACCGCATAGTTATCGCCGTCGTTCAGCGTGATCCGGTACGTCTCCACACCTTCCGCCGCATCCGAATCGGTAGCCGTCGGTATCGTCACCGTGGCGGTCGTCCTGGCGGTGGCGCCGAACGATGCGGTGAAGTCACGCGGCCCTAGCTCGCCTGTAATGTCGTCCGCGGCAAAACCGCTCGAACCACGGTCCGCCAGCGTCAGACTCACCGTCAGATCACCCGTTAACTCTCGGTCCGACGTCACTGTAAGGCTTATAGCCGTACCCTCCGTCACCGCCGTAGGATCGTTCAAAAGCTGCAACGTCGGCGTCGTGTCCGTCACCGTCACCGAGACATCGTCAATGTCAGGCAAGGCGCCATAGTCCGTGTCGCCACTCGCTGCCGTGTGCGTCAGCGTCGCCGTGTCATTGTCCGTATCTTCGTCAGTTGCGGCGTTCACCGTTATCGTCTGCGCCGTGTTGTAGTTCCCCGACGTAAACGTCAGCGGCGAACCCGTTACCGTCACATCACCCGATTCACCACTCACCGTTATCGTCACGTCACTTGAGGGCGCCGTGTTCAACTTCACCGTGTAGGTATTGCTACTCCCCTCCTCCACCGTCAGCGACGTCGGAGAAATCCTCACGCCGGCAGTGGCTACCGGCGTCGCCTTCACCTGGTCTGACCACGACGACTGCACCCCGGGACTGACCGCCGCAAACAGCCGAAACGTGTATTTCGTCTCGTTCGTAAGCCCCGTCACCCGGACGCTCGTCCGGCTCCCGCCCGTGACCGTCGTGGTCGTGCTCCAGCCCCCTGTGCTCTTGTACTGGTACCCCCAGCTCGTTATCGGAATGCCCGTCAGGGCGCTCCAGCTCAGGGTGACCGAGGCATCGCCTCCTGCCGCCGTCAGAACCGGCTTGGGAACCGTATTCGTCGGCGTCGCCTTCACCTCGTCCGACCACACCGACTGCACCCCGAGACTGACCGCCGCAAACAGCCGGAACTTGTATTCCGTCCCGATCGTAAGCCCCGTCACCGTGGCGCTCGTCGCGCTGCCGTCCGAAACCGTCGTGGTTGCGCTCCAGCTGCCGCCCGCGCTCTTGTACTCGTACCCCCAACTCGCAACCGTCACCCCCGACAAAGCGCTCCAACTCAGCTTCACCCTGCCGTAGCCCGCCGGTGCCGCGCTCAGCACCGGCTTGGGAACCGCCGCCGACGCCGACGGCGTCGCCTCCACTATCGCCGACTGCGCGCTGTTGCCGGACCCGTTCCGCGCCCGGATGCGGAAACGGTACTCAACATCGTTGTCCAGACCCGTCACCGTGTGGCTCACCGTGTCCGCGTCCGAACTGGGAATCGCGGCCCAACTGCCCCAAGCAGCTCTACCCTTCTTCTGCCGCAACTGGTACCTCGTAATCGAATCGTCCTCCGGGTCGGTCCAGGTCAGCTCAACCTGCGCATTGCCCGCCTCCGCCGACAACCCCGCCGGCTTGGCGGGAACGCTCGTGGTGGGGGGATCGTCGTCGTCCTCAATGGTCAGGGTGAGTCTGCCGGAGGTCCAGTCGGTCTCGTAACCAAGTAGCTTGATGGTCTCGTTCGGCTCGTCCCGGGTGTCGCCGAGGATGCGAACTTTCATCGTGCCCTGGGTCTCGCCTTCGGCGATGGAGACCGTGACGCTGGCCGGATAGCACCAGTCGGTATCCGCCGGGATCAGCGGCGCGGTGCAGGGGTCGCGCCCCTTGTTGGAGCCTTTGGCCGTACCAGGGGGACTGTCAGAAGTAACGGTGATCGAAAAGCCCGCCGGCGCTCCCTCGCCGAGCGTGACGGTCACCGTCACATCCGTCGAACCGGAATCACCCTCGGTGATCGAGGTCGACGCCGCCGACAGGGTGATCGTCTTCGTGGAAGCGGCCGCAGGCGTCGCCGTCACCCAGTCCGTGGCGGCACCGTCGCCGGTGGCGTTCACCGCACGGATCATGAAACTGTATTCGGCGTCGTTGTCCAGACTCGTCACCGTGTGGCGCACGGTGGCCGCACCCGAACCCGTCATGGCACCCCAGGTGGCGCTGCCCTTTGACGGCGTCTTGGCGTAACGCAGCTTGTAGCCGGTGATGCTGCCGGCCGGCTTGGTCCACGTCAGCGTAACCTGCGCGTTGCCCGCCGTCGCCGACAGGTCCGTCGGCGCCGCGGGAACGGAAGCGGTCGTGCTGTCGTTGTCAGTGATGGTGAGAATGAGCGTGTTGCTGTTCTGCGTCCAGCCATCCGAACGTGCCAGACTGTTGGGGACAAGCCTTAAAGCGACGGTTTCCCCGGTCCCCTCATCGACCGTGTCGCCCAGAATGCCGATTTTGAAACTTCCATTCGTCCCATTATTAACATTTCCAAATGCGTTGTCGCTGTATACGCCGGGATAACAGATATCCGCACCGCTGGACGGAGCACTGCAAGAAGTGGTGCCAACATTGGTGTTGTCGGTTGCCGTGCTGCTGCCGGCAACAAACTCAACGTCAAACGTCACGCGAGTTGGCGTGCCCTCCCCGAGCTTGATGTTGATCGTCACATCCTTCTTGCCGGAATCACCCTCGGTAATCGTGGTCGATGCGGTCGATATGGTGACGGTCTTGGCGGGCGGCGGGGCCGTCACGGGGTCGGTGATGGTGACCGTGGTAGAGGTAGTGACAGCTGTGGCGGTGCCGTCCTGACCCCTCCAGCTCCAAGTGACGGTATGTGTGCCCTTGCCCAGATTGACGCAGGGACTGAGGTTGACGCCGCGCCCCTTCGTGATGCCCGCGGGAGCCTGCGTGATCTCAACGCCGAGGCTCGCGTCGGAGAGCACCGAATGCGCGGTCACGGCCGTCTTGCCCTGACGCGCCTCCAAGTACGTGACCCCACCCTGCGAGACCGAAAGCAGATTATAACACACCAGCGTCGTCGTCTCGGCGGTCCTGATGGTGCTGTCCGAACCGGAAATCAGCGTCGGTACCGGCACCATCTGCGTGGCGGTGACTGCGTTGGATGGGCCGCCGGAACTGCGAAGAATTCTTGCGATAGTCCTCCAAGCCCCTCTGACCTGGAAGGTGTAGTTAGTGCCGTTGGTCAGGCCCGGTACGGTATAACTTCGAGGCCCTATGCCACCAGGGATGGTCATCCAGCCACCGTAGTCGCCCGCGCCCGACTTCTGCCGGTATTGCCACTCGGAGTTGAAGCCGGGGTCACTCACAGTCCAGCGAAGCGTGATCTGCCCATTGTCCGCCGTCGCAGTGAGTACCGGTGCCGGCTGCGCCAGCGCGTCCTGCGGCGCGAGGGCGGCGGCACATGTCAGCAAAAGGAAGGCAACGAATGCCACCGCGCTCAGGCGGCGGGCAGTTCTCCCGAGGGCGCGCACCAGATCAACTCCGCGCCCGAATTTCCGAGGGGGGGGGGGTGAAGATATTAGACATTATGCCTGCAAAAAATAACAAATCTTGATTTTTTGTCAAGTCAATAAGGCATTTACACTGTTAGGCGTCCCTTCTAAACTGAACTTGGTAAACGTTTGTTCAGATGTGCTTGCTTGGTTTGTTGTCCTTAGAATATTTTGGCTCAATTCGCGTCTGGTATCCATATTTGATTAATTGCCTGAGGAAGGAATAGATGTCGGATGGTTTCAGTTTTCGGTGAGATTAAGAAGTAGATGGTTGGTAATAGATAAAGCATGAAAACCAAAGAGGCCAAAATAAATAATCAGAACGTTGTTTAATCTCACTTATCCTGATACCGTGGCTAATTTGCGTATATCTCTTATTATAAAGACACAGATAAAAACACAGAAACTGAACCCTAAAAATCAAAGATCTTTTTATTTTCCCCTCATCGTCATATATAATCTTAATCAAGGTGTTTATGACCGATGCTTAAAATGATAAGGAGTTATAATTGATGAGAAAAAGAAGTCTGTTGTTTTTTATGGGTATTGCCTGTCTTGCTTTCTTTGTCACTAGTTGCGCGGCGACTAGAACCTTGATAAAAAAAAGAAAATTGCTTGTTGAAACAAAGATGTCAGAAACAATATTTTTAGACCCTGTCTCGCCTGAGCAAAGAGTTGCGTATGTTGATATAAGGAATACGAGCGATAAGGACCTGCCTGAAATTGAATCTGGAATCAAAGGTAAGATAGTTTCTAACGGTTATAGAATCACCGAAGACCCAGTCGAGGCAAATTTTATTCTACAAGCCAATATTCTTCAAGTCGGGAAATCTGATGCTGACGAGGCAAATTCTATGCTCGGAGATGGTTATCAAGGCGTGATTGAGGGAGCGGTCCTCGGGGGAGTGATAGGGGGAGCTATCGGTGGAGATGTTGACGATTTTAACAAAGGCACGGTTATTGGAGGGGTAGTTGGAGCAGCGGCAGGTTTTGTTTTTGATTCTCTTGTATCAGATGTACTTTTCACTATGGTAACTGATATACAGGTAAGTGCGCGTCCAAGAGAAGGAGAGTTTGTTCAGCAGACAGAGAATACTGATGCTTCGCAAGGTACCGCAACGCGAGTCAGCCAAACATCCAGTGTTGACAACGTCAGGTGGAAAATATACAGAACCAGAGTTGTTAGCGTAGCCAACAAGTCAAATCTGGATTTTGAACAGGCAAAACCTTATCTTCAATCGGGTCTTGTGAATTCTATAGGTGGAATTTTCTGACGCTTTTTCTAGTTTTCTTGACAACAGCGGAGTCCTTGTTGATTAGTTAAAATCCCAAGGGACTTTGAGATGTACTGATATTGTATCCCAAACAATAACGCTATTTTTTTTTTAATTCTGGTTGTTTCTAATTCTAATATACGTGGAAAAGCGTTATATGAGAGGATGTCTGTCCTAATGGTAATTTGTTTAGAGATATGTTTTTAGACTGCTTTGATGAAGATCTGAACGCAAAGTTCACCCATTGAACAACTCACAACAAGATAGAAGTCGTTATGTCTCGTAAAAGAATTCTTGTAATTTCACCTCATCCTGACGATCTTGAGATAGGTATGGGTGGAACCACACGTATGCTTCTAGAAAAAGATATGGAAGTTCTTTCCGTAATCGTTACCGACGGACGACGGTGTGCAAATCCCATGGGGTTAACACAGGATGAACTCATAGCAGCAAGGGAACAAGAAGTAAGAAAGTCGTCAGAAATACTCGGTGTGGAACTTCTTTTTCTTGGTTTTAGTGACATGGAATCAAATGATAATAAAAGCCAATTTTTCTCCCGAATACAGAATATAATAGCGCAGTCCTACCCGGACGAAATGTATATGCCTCATCCAAAAATTGATAGGCATAAAACCCACAGAATAGTCTCCCAACTTACTCTTGACTGTATAGACGCAATGACGGGAAAAAGCACTTCCAAGTGCAAATGCTGGTGCTATGAAGTATGGACTCCGTTTCCCTCATATGATCGTATTGAGGACATAACCCCTTTTGCCGACCTCAAACGTATGGCAATAGAAGCTCACAAAAGCCAGACTGCATACAAGGACTATACTGAGGGAATAATGGGTCTTAACAGATACAGAGGGGTTTTTAACGATACTGCAGATGGATTTGCCCCGACTTGGGCAGAGGTTTTCATAAAATACGATTTCTGAAATCTTTACCTAGTGTTGCGTCAAGTAATGATTTTAGGTAGGTGGACTTGAGTCTGCAACTGGCATCAGCAACCGATCCTTTGTTGTCCCGTGTGTAAAGACGGCTCGGACCACGGAGACCTCACCTTGGAACACATTGTATAGGGAATGTTGCCCTTGACGTAAGACTAGAACAGAGATGTATGCGGAAATTGAATCTTAAACTGAACTTCCGTAAGTTTTCGTTGTACTAAAAGAGGCTATGATTATTTCTCTTTTCGTTATCATGATAGACAAATTTTGCTTGTGTTTAAGACGACATAGGCCGCGGTTGAGATAACAACAACCTAGACGTATAGGTGCCTGATTCCACGGCGGGAGGAATACAAAATACCGTCGTATAACAAATGATTCATTTCCGAAGAAAATAGTTCCCGTCACAAAATGTAGTGCCACACCAATTTTTTATGGCATCTAACCAGCTGATATCTAATATTTATTTTTTGGACATGTTAAACTTGGGTTAAAACACGTCGTGAGAAGTTTCTTGAACAAATGGATAAATTGATCACCTGGAAACAGCTGGAGAACAAAATTGCCAAATACTATCCGAAGCCCGGGAAAGGTCGTAGACCCTATCCTCTGCCAAAGATACTACGGGTTGGGTTCACTGCATGCAGTTGTTCTACAACCTGAGCGACCCGATGCGCTGTACGGGAGTGAGTCCATGCGCCGCTTTGCTGGCCTGAGCTTGACCGGGCCAATACCGGATGAAACCACTATCTTGAACTTCCGTCATCTTCTGGAGAAACATCAGTTGGGCCAGACGATCCTTCAAAGAAGTGAACCATCATCTGGAACGTAATGGTCTGTTTTTGCGAGAAGATACCATCGTAGATGCGACCATTATCTCAGAGCCGACCTAAAAAAACTCTACAGCAATGCCTTTGTTATGCTTTGAGGTTAAATAGAGCGGCGCAAAAAAACAGGCAAGAACAGATTCAATAGTTTTCCATCTAATCTATTTCTTGCCCGTTGAGATTGATTGACTAATTTAAACGCTAATCTCTCTTTGAGCGATTTCTCCTTTTCCAAGACATTGCTAGAACCAGCCCAGATACTATCAAAAACAAGTTAAAACCTGTGTTTTTGGAATTGCTTTCGGTTCCCGCGATTGCACATCCATCATCAGAATTAGCAGTCTTCTGGTCCGGGTAGATACCAGAACCAACGATAAGTTTATAGGGAAGTGCAATACGAGATTTGCTAGTGTCTATTTTCACTACATATCCTTTTTTATGTGCGGTCCCCGGAGAAATTTCGCCTTCTTTGGTAAAATCGGGGTCATCATACTCAGGATGACCAGGCCTTCTCCAGAGATATTCCACAAAACCGCCGCTCTCAAGAAATTCATGCTCTGTATTATCTACATCTACAGAAGTTATTTTACAGTTTTGATTGGATTGCCCATTGAGCACGTCATTTATTCCATCTCCCACATTACATCCATTTTTGTCTGTTAAGTGTAGGGTCGTATCCTCAAGGTCTGCGTTGAGTCCGTTAAAGAGAACTATTTCCTCAGGCCCATCAACCATTACAAACAAATATATCTCACCGGATTTCCAAGGGCCTGGTTCGCGTCTTGCGAGATGCCGGTCGGTGATGGGAAGCCTAGTGGTTCCTATACAGATAGCCGCTCCTTCCACAAATTTTCTTAAGGTCTCTTCGTCTTTCACTTCACTTGCCAAAATGCTTGGTTTGCACTCTTCTAGGAAATCTTTGTCATGATCAAAGCCCACAATTACCAAAGCATCCGCAAAAAGACTTCGCTCTTTAGGTCCAAAGAGTTTGTATGTAAACTGGACACCACAGGCCCATCTATTTTGGTTGGCTCTTTTGTATTCAACGCAGTATGGATCTCCACCTTTCTCTACTTCATTAATAATTTCTCTGACAACAAGCTTTGGAGGGTTGTTATCGTCTGACAGATTAAGCGGATTCTTACCAGCAGCATCAGTGTATTTCCCATGAAACATTATCTGGCGGGATGTTCTGTCTAAGACAATCATATAAGTACTTCCGCTCTTAAAAACTTGCCCATCTTGACGAGTTTGTTTCCGGAATTTTGAGAAACTTACTAAGTCAGCCGATGGAATTGCTTCTAAGTGCGCCTTTGCATGAAGCGCAAAATCTTTCATTTCCATCATACCTCCTGCCTCAGCTTCTTTAGCTGTTGTTTCAGGCATGGAGTGAGATTCTTCCTTCACAGTATCATGTGCCAAGGTTGATCCATTAAAGGATGCAAAGATAACTCCTAGAATAAATACTAATATGCAGGACAATAAAATTTCTCTTGACATTTATATAAACCCCCTTGTTTACTTGGTTTGTTTATCATGACGCAACGATAATAGGCATAGAAAAGATAAACTACGGTATTTTACAGGATGCATCACATCTGAACACATCGTCCTGAATTTCACCCTCGCCTACATCAGTACTTCTGATGATAATATCAGCAAGAGTTGCGTTTTGCACTTCTTCCAGTTCTTCCTTGGACAATCTACGCTCATACCAAAAACGGTCACCATCACGTAACCTCACGAACTGGTCAACAACTATTGTATGAAAAAGTTCACCAAGCATAGATTTTCCCTTGGAATCTTCAGCAAGTCCCCCTACCCATACATCAATATTGTCTGTAGTTCCATAGGCTTTTTTAAGCCTATCTTGTACTTCCTGATCTGAAGATATGTCTCTGAAACTGTCATTCCGAGAAAGACCATACGCTTCTCGCATGGTGTTGTAATCAGGAATTCCATGATCCCTACCACGCTGAATGTTAAGGGTGACTAAGTCCAGACCGCCTATTACGGGATTTCCTGTTCGCCTAGGATGACCGAACAAAAAATTACGAAATTCATTCCTGATAAACACATCTACTTCTTGACATACTTGAGAAGCAAAGCCTCGAAGTATCGACTCTATTCCTATTTCAACTACTTTTTCTGGTTCGCGAAAAGCATCTCGAAGTGGTATTGATTGGGTTTCGTTACCATTTGAGTCTATAATCCGAATATTTGAACTCAGCAAGGTATGTCCCAAGCGAAAACCAGCCACGGCCCAGACATTAACGACACTTGCGTCAACATCTTCATTATAACCTTTATATTCTGGAAAACGCTCTCCCAGCAAGAATGGCAGGAAATCCTCATAGGTGATTTTTTGTATTTGAGCAGTAATTATATTTTTTGCTTTCTCAAAAATTTCATCACCGGAAAGGTTCGGGGATTTCTTCCTAATTTCATCAGCAAGTCGATTATGCTCAAGAACAAAGACCGTGTTTAACGATGTCAAACCAATGTTCTCATTAACCCGTTCATCTCCTGAAAGGAAAAAGTCATCCACGGTCAAAAAACAAAACTCTGGATCATCCGCATGAGGTAAGAGATTTTTGTCTGATGCTTTAAGTCTGCCCGTTCCATCGTTTTTTCGTATCTCGGATAAACACCCCTCGCTATTGCTGTAAATATTTGTCGCGTCAATCCATCCACTAATTTTATTAACTTGCTCACGAGGATTATCCTTTGACGTACCAGTTTCTAAATCATATATGGCACGGTTAAACATCATCAAGACGTTTCCTGTTCTTTGAGGGTCAAAAGGGTCTGCTGGCTCCCCTTCCTTTGGAATCGGGATTGAAACATTGACTCGCTCGTGCGGCCTAAACTCATTAACGAAACTCACATCATGGCTTAGAAACTGCCCCCACAACCAGAAAAAATCGCTAGCTTTTTTGCTATTAGGGATTGATCTACTATCTGGCTGGTCCGTCACAATGTTGCTGATACTCCTAGGATTGGGACGGTCTAGACCCGAAAGAGCTTCTTTCTTAATACCATGTCCAATCCCATCAGCGTACGCTGAATCGGCTTTACGAATCAGGCGAGTTCCTACTTCCGCTTGGTTCATTTGAGGGTGCTTGAGATTGTTGTTGTATCCGTCAATGCTTCTATATTCATGGGGAACATCTTCAGAACCACAGGAATTGAGGACGCCGGTTAGAGTAATTGCCGACAAAAAAATTATCCAGCACACTGAGATAAAGGTAACAGAACTACGAGAACGTAGACCAGGAAACCTGTTAATGATGTTTCTCAGATTACTTTCTTTTCTCAAGAGTACATACCCTCTAGTAGATCTTACACATAATCAAAATAATGGCCCTCTTAACGGCTGGACATCTTTAGATTTATAGCCAACGAACGATTAAACTGTTTTTCTAAACTCACAAACTAATTGCCTCTGAACCTTCTTGTTCCCTCTAGCAACTGAAGCAATGGGCAGGAATTAAATGAGTCGGCTTTTGGAGTAAACACCAGAGCGTTATCAAGCGCTTCCACGCGTTTTTTAAGAGGCTTATCATTCATCTTGGCGAACATCCTAGCAGGCGTAAATCTCATCCACTGCTCTTCACCTTCGAGAAGCGGAGTGTCCTCAGGAAAGATAGCTATCAGGTCTTTACCGCAATCCACATCTTCGTAACCCACGCCCTGCGGATGAGGAGGACAGTAGTCACATTCATTTTTTTCTTCCGTCCGTAGAGGCATTCCGCATTCAATCTTAGGTAATCCCTTGCCGGTTGAAGTCACCGTGCACCTCTCTCGTGGGCTGTCACAACTCGCGACATGATAAGTTGGACTCTTATCATCTTCATCTTCAATATCAAAGCACTTGAAGTGAACATGCTCAAGCCCTCCGTCAAAATCTCTTATCCAATCCCGACCTTGTTTAAGGTCTCGAAATAGGCAGAATGCCGGTGCGGGCGGGCAAGTTTCTTCTAACCTGTTCATCATATTAGAAATAACGATGAAAGTATCATTGTTGGCCCCACCATACATTATATCATCACTTCCCCAGCCTCCGAACATGTTTCTTTCGTCATTACCTACAAGTAAATCCATGCCAGGGGAACCCACAGAACCCTCTATGTTAGTAAGCATATCTCCCTCGGCATGACCACATTTCTCCGGTTTGTCGTCAAGGAGATTAACTTTGACGCACGCGGCAGCAAGAGGTTGATCAGGATTATGAAAATCGCGGGTGTCTATACAAGTTTTACAGGAAGGAGGAGGCGCTTGCGCAGATGGAGGTGGATGAAAAGAAGATCTGTAATCAGCAATATCAATTTCAAAGTCCGCCTCGCCTCCATCAAGTTTATCAGCCCCTGCTAAACCGGCTAGATAGTTATCCTCGGCATCGCCAATTATATGGTCGGGATGATTTGAACCTATAACATCCTCAACGGTGCTAACCTTATACTGCTGACCATTTTCCTCCTTATACTGCATCTTGATTACATCACCCTCTGCATAACCTCCTTTCTCCGGCATATCGTCAGAAAGATTGATAATCACTCCTTCAGGTGAATCTATATAACTCACGGTATCACCATCATCTTTACCCTCGCCACCGTCAAAAAAATCTTGACCCGCACCACCAGTCATCTGGTCGTTGCCTGTTCCACCGAAAAACGTATCGTCACCTGCTTGACCGGAAAGACGGTCGCTTCCTGGGCCACCATCAAGTATGTCGTTTCCTGACCCTCCAGATAACTCATCACTCCCCTCTTTACCACAAAGGTGCACATCATCCATTGAATCCGCTTCACTATGCCTGTCAGACTCTTTAGTGCCAATGTAGGTGCATTCACTCTCCGAAACCGGACCTGTATCACTTCCACAAGATGGAAGGATAATCATCGCAAAGGCAAGAAAAACCAATACGCAGATCACATAAGTGCTCATAAAGACCGTCAAACCTGATTTTTTAAATGAATTTTTCATAAACCTAATTAAATGAGTGGCTGGAATATACTTAGTCGGATCGCAATATTTCATAGGTGTCACTCTTTTCCCAGTATTTCCGTGGGTTTCTCCGCTCATCTTTTATCCGTAAGCATCCGTTCAAGGGGGTGTTTTTGGGCAGAGGTAAAAAGTTTTTTGTCTTCCCTAAAACCCTTACTTATATATACATAAGCATTTTGGACAGCGCAAATGCCTCATTAACCCAAGTTTAACATGTCCAAAAAATAAATGTTAAATATCAGCTGGTTAGATGCCATGAAAATTGGTGTGGCACTACATTTTGTTATGGGAACTATTTTCTGCAAAAATAAGCGCCCATTATACTACCGTCTTTTGCATTCCTCCCGCCGTGAAGTCAGCCCCCAATGCACCTAAAATTTCCTGCTGCTCTGGCTCCGGTTGACTAGTCGTGCGCACATGTAGCGTTTTACCATCACGGCGACGAAGGGTCGAAGTGGTCCGTCGTTGTCTCTCAAGAATATCGCGTAGCGTGTTCCAACTAGTGTTGCGTCAAACAATGATTTTTAGGTAGATGGATTTGAGTCTGCAACGGGCATCGGCAACCGACATACGCCAATTCACACCACGCTGGCTTGCGTTGACACGTTGCGACCACGCCGCCACCTCGGCCCGCAACTCATCTAAGTCCCCGATCCGTCGACCCTTCAGACACTGCCGCGTCAGACAACTCAACTCGCACTCCGCCACGTTCAGCCAACTCGCGTGCTTCGGGGTGTACTGGAACTTGATGCGCTTCCTCAGCCGCCGCGCCCGCTCCGGCTCGAAAGCCTCGTACAACGCTCCCTGCGTGTGCGTGTTGAGGTTGTCCAGCACCAGCGTTATCCTCTCGCAGTTTGCATAGCGACTCTCCAGCAGAGCCGCCATCTCCTCCGCCCAGTCCAATTTAGTGCGTCGCTCTCGCACCGTCACCGTACGCCAACCTGCCAGCGGTTCACAGAACAGGAACACCGAGGCCATGCCAGCCCGTTGATACTCGTAGTCTACACGGCGCGGTTGCTCCGTGGTTGCGGGCAATGGCTGGCGGGTTTCCCGTAGCATCTGTACCGGCTGCTCGTCCATACAGACCACCGGTCGTCGCTCATCGTAAGGCTCCTCGTAGGTCGACAGAACATCTTCCATGGCCGCCACATACTCCCCGTCCGCCTTCGGCGGAATCACCCAGTACCGCAGATAGCGCCCCGCTATACCATTTTTTTTAACGTCTTGTTGACGGTTTCGTGGCTGATCGATTCACAGATGCCGGTCTCAACCGCCTCGCGTGCCAGCAGACGTAGCGACCATTGGCCGTAGCCAGCCGGGGGCGGCCCCAGCCGCAACGCGATCAGCGCGGCTTCCTGCCGCCCGTCCAGACGCTTCGGCGGCCAGGTGGATGGGTCTCGTTGCCGCCCGTTGAGGGCTAACTCAAAACCTTCCAGCACGCAACGTTTGCGCACGTTCGCGACGGTGTGCTCCCAACAACCGTATGCCTCCGCGACCTGGTGGTCGCACCAATCTGGCCCATCCGCATCAACCTGCAACAGAATACGCGCCCGGCGTGCTTTCTGACTGCTACCCTTGAGTTTCCCGATGACCTCCTGACACGTCTTGCGTTCCGCCTCCGACAGGCGCACAATGTACTTCTTCATGGTTCCTCCTCCTTTGTTGTGGAAAGATGACTCGGGACACAGAGACCTCGCCTTAAAACACTATACACAAAATGTTGCTATTGACGCAACACTAGGGACACACATTGTTTTCCTTACATCATTTCACCAGTCGCTTACTGACATTTTGATGCTATGGTGGTGTTGCGCTTCACAGTTTAATTGGCGTTTCTCGGCATCAGAAGAACTATTTTAGTATCTCTCCAGCTTTCTCACTCCAGAGAAAAAGATCCATCTCATCAAAATCAAATCCATTTTCCTCTGAAAATATCCTGAAATTGTTCTCAATTTCGAGGTATTCAGATCTTGATCGTGCGCGGCAAGGAGATTCTACTATGTCGAGTTCGTAAAGACATTTGAGTATGTGTTTGTCAAGTATTGCATAACCACGAAAACCAATGTTTCTGAGGAAATGACTTGCCTCTTTGAATCCTAATCCCTTTATACCTTTTTCAAGCGCGAAAAAGTCTCTTCTTTCAATAGGGTCTTCAAATGACAGAAGAATCGGTCTGAGTTTCCCTCCGTGTATACAGGCGAGATATTTTCGTGTGGAAACTATATGCTTTGCCCGGATGTTTGGGAACCTATAAATCCCCCGAAGTCTTTTGCTTAGTTGTTTGTCATCTGCATCTGGAAGTATATCTTTTACTGCATTGAGAGCGTTCAGCCCCATTTTCGCGCTTGTTCCCGCGGTGAATATGCAGAAGACTAATTCTTCAAAAAGCACTCTTTCTGAAGCGCTTTGGAAAATATCTTCAAATTCTTTCAGTCGGTTTCTGATCTTCGAGGCTTTACGGGGGTAATTCTCCTTGATCCGCCTAACTGTCAGCATCCGTGACTTACTTGTAGATAAGAAGTCTTTTTCCGGCGATCAACAGATCCGAAGAAAGGTTATTCCATTTCTTAATCTGGGAAATTGATACTCTATAACTACGAGCTAATTTGCCAAGAGTGTCTCCGCGTTTTATCTTGTGGCTTATTTTTCTAAGCGATTTGGAAGAGGACTTGTATCCTTGAGGAATATTAATAGTTTTCCCCGCTATTATACGAGAACTTGTCATTCCGTTTGCTCGTTTTATCGCTTTAACTGAGGTCCGGTATCTTTTTGCTATTAAAGATATTGTTTCTCCAGGACGTATTCGGTGTTTTACGTAAGTGCCGCTGGCTCCGTGACGTACTCGAAGCCTCTGTCCCGGGTGTATAGTGGAACCTGAAAGATGATTTATACGTTTGAGATTTGTTACTGATGTGCCGAATTTTCTCGCTATCTTCCAAAGGTTGTCATCTGGTCTTACTCGGTAATGAACTGGCGGGGTACCAAAAGGTTCTCTGAGATTCGGAAGGCTTGCCACTTCATCTTTTATTTCAACTAGTTTTACCCCATACCCTTTTGGCACTTTGAGTTCGTAGTTTTTCCCGGGAGGGGTTGAAAGCCCTATAAGAGCAGGGTTCTTTTTGTATATGTCTTTTTTGTTTAATCCAAGCAAAGATGCGATTTTGGCAAGACTTTTTCTTGGAGGGACTATTACAGTTTCATAATCTTTTTCAACTGCATTGCTTATTCTAAATCCATAACGTTCTGGGTCTTTGGCTATTATCAGCGCTGCGTAGAATTGTGGTATATAGTTTCTAGTTTCTCGAGGAAGTTTTCTTGAAAGTTTCCAGAAATCCCTAGAGCCGGTTCTGCGAATAGCTTTTTCCACTCTTCCTTCTCCGCAGTTGTAGCCCGCAAGAGCAAGTTCCCAAGAGTTAAAGTCGTTGTGCATTTTCTTCAGATACCGAGCTGCGGCTATGGTTGATTTATCAGGGTCCATTCTTTCATCAACCCAATCATCTATTTTGAGACCGTATCGAAGTCCAGTAGGTCTTATGAACTGCCAGAGCCCTACGGCGTTTCGCCTTGAGACGGCATCAATCTTAAACGCGCTTTCTATAAGAGGTAAGTAGGCGATATCGGTTGGGATTCCTTCTGCGCGTAGAGCCTTCTTTATCTCGGGAAGAAACGACACAGACCTGTTAAGCGTTTTTGCAAAACTTCTTTTACCTTTTCCAGTAAAATAACGTATAAACCTTCTGACCTTTGCGTTTTCTATAACCGGAAGTTTTAAATCCTTCTGCGTTTTTTCGAGAACCAAAGAAGGTGTCGGCGGTTTCTGAGTTATTTTAGGTTCTTTTATAGGTGTTTTGGGCTCTTGCGGTGATATTTCAGGTTTTTCGTTTTCAGCGACTTCATAAGATGTTTGCGATTTTTTAATTCCAACTGGCTGTCTGGTTTTGTAAGAGCAGGACAGGGAAAAAATCGTTATAGCAAGTACAACGGCGCTCAGTAATCTAATACATTTTTTTATTTTGCAGGTTCTAGACATCTTGAGGTATTGTAAGACTATAAATTGTCGGGATTATATGGTCCGATTTTATAAAGTGGCGGTTATTTTTTGTACTGCAAATATTATGGTACTTTAACCGTAGAATGTTTATTTAGTCAACCATTTATACCCAGAATTTCTGGACATCCGTTTTTACGGAGTTTTTTCAACAATCCGGCTTTCGGCGTTTTGTGGCAGGGAAATCAATTGAGCAGAAAAACCATCGCGGTTCTTTTCGGCGGCATCTCAGTTGAGCACGAGATATCGCTTGCCTCCTCAAGGTTTGTTTTTGAAAACCTTGATTCTTCCAAATTTGATACTCTTGCGGTTTTCATCTCAAAAAACGGCAAGTGGCAGAGGGCATTGATCAAAAACTGGCTAGAGGGGGAAACTCCAGCTCTGGTTCCTAATTCAGAACTCATTGCTATGTTTTCATCTTCTTCCCCTGGTCGTTTTATGGAAATAACCGGAGGTAGAATCGAAAAGATCTTTTCCGTGGACGTTATTTTTCCAGTTCTTCACGGTACCTTTGGTGAAGATGGTACGGTTCAGGGTCTTGCTGACCTTATGGGTGTTCCATGCGTGGGAGCTGATGTCTTGGGGTCTTCTCTATGTATGGATAAGATAATTTCAAAAACTATTCTCAGAGATAGGGGGTTGTCTGTTGTCCCTTTCTTTGATTTTGTGAAAACCGACTGGATTGATAGAAAACAGGATATTGTACGCCATATACGGGAGGAGATTAGATTTCCATGTTTTGTTAAATGCTCTAATTTAGGTTCAAGCGTTGGGATATATAAGGTTGATTCTGTAGAGTTTATTTCAAAGGCTGTGGACTCAGCTTTTGAGTTCTCACACAGAGTTTTGGTTGAGCGCGCGGTCTTAAACCCAAGAGAAGTAGAGGTGGGAGTAATAGGGGACATCTCACATCTTCTGGCTTCTGACCCAGGGGAACTTCTTCTGAAGGGGGACTTTTACGATTATTCAAGGAAATATGGGGACAACATGGTGGAGTTTCGCATCCCGTGTGAACTTAACCCAGACTTACGGAAAAAAATCAAGGACCTTGCTATTCAGGCGTGCTCGGTTCTTTGTTGTAGCGGCATGGCAAGAGTGGATTTTCTTGTTTCTAGTACCGATAAAGTGTTTATAAGTGAGGTAAACACCATTCCAGGTCTTACTCCGATGAGTATGTATCCTAAACTTCTTGAAACAGAAGGGTTTAGCTCAGAAAAGATGATTGAGACTTTGATTTCTCTCGCAGAGCAACGCTACCGAGCGAAAAAGGAACTTAGAACAGACTTTTCCTCCTTATAAACGAGCCAGAACTATTTGCCGAGAATATCCTCGTTTTTCTGTCCCCGGAAAAGCACTAGGAACACAACTCCGATAATTATTGAAGCTCCTCCAGCGAGTTTTATCGGTGAAGGTAGGTCGTCAAATAAGAAATGGGCGAATATCAGCACGAAAATTGATTCCATTGGCATGACCGCAGTGGTTCTTGATATATCAAGTAACTTTATGGCCTGGAACTGACTTGCCTTTGCTATATAAGCTCCGCACGCCCCTCCAAAGGTCATTATCAGCACTTGTTTGAAACTAGGCGGGTGAAAGGACCCTGTCATAATTAGGTAGATAAAAAGAACTATTGAGACCCCCAGCGCTCTTAGGGTCGCTACGGTGAGCATGTTTAGGTCCTGCGCTATTTTTTTCACTAGGAATGAGAGAAATGAGTAGAGAAACGCAGCTAAAATAGCCATAGCTGTTCCGAAGATTAAGTAGCCTTCTTTTTGGTATGCTACTACTATCCCTCCTGCCACTGTCATAAGCACTCCGAGGCTTTCCCATCTATTAAGTCTTTCTCCTAGAAACGCTACGCCAAGCAGTAGCGCAAAAAGCGTCTGCGCCTTCATAAGAAAAGAAGTAAGGGCGGGGCCAATTGTCCAGAGCGCCACCATCCACAGCGCGGCTCCCGCCGAGGTTATTAGCGAACTCCAGATAAAAATATTGCGATACTTCTGGATCCTTCTGAGTTCCTGTCTCTGCGCGCGTAAAAAGGGAAATAGTATCATGGCGACCACAAATGCTCCGAAAAACCAGAAAAACGTCGTGGTTTCTGGATGCAGGTCACTCCGCTCAAGCGCTTTTCCTATGGCGTAAGAAAGCGCGGTAAAAAAAGCGGTAGCCACAAGAAATAGATAACCTTTTATCGGAAGTCTTTCTTTATCTCTGTTTTTCATGCAAAAAACGTTTTACTAGGTGGTTAGAGGATTTTCTCAATCTGTCTTTTCTCTCCTCCATACCCAAGCCACTGTCCACCTGAAATATTGTGCTAAATACTGAAAAGAACTACCGCAATGCCTGATAGATAGCTGAGATACAAATCTGAAAGAGCCGCCGCAAGCCCTGAATTCTATATTCCCACCTCTATGAATATTGTTTTGCGACTGTTTTGGGAAAATCTCAAGACTTTTGCCACGGGGTAGCCGCACGTAAGCCCCATAATATGGCGAGGACTGATACGCCCAGTCTTTATAGACTTTGTATTCAGGGACACTATTATCGCTACCACAAGCGCTATTGCAACCGAAGACGCAGATGGAAGCCAAAGTAGCACGATTTCTGATTTTCTTCCTAGTATTTTTCTAACAGTATTTCAAGCGGTATTGGAGCAATGACAACGTTGAGCGCGGAGACGAGAAATCCTATAATTAGAGCGTCTATCCCTTTCTTCAGATGACCGCACATAAGCACCAGCAGGGCAAAAGTACATAGAACTGTAAAATCGAAGCAAGCGTTACTAAACTAGTGTTGCGTCAAGTAATGATTTTTGAGTAGATGGACTTGAGTCTGCAACGGGCATCGGCGACCGATCCTTATGTTGCGCAAAAACGGCTCGGACCACGGAGTTCTCACCTTGGAACACATTGTGCAGGAAATATGGCTCTTGACGCAACACGTAGGTTCCCTTTGCAAGATACGTGATCAGGTTTGAATCTGTTCCACCTAGACAGATTCCCACAAGCGCTACTCTTGCAACCACAAGAGTCAGCGTCTCAAATGCAAGAGCAAGCACAAGCCCCGCAATTGGCATTATTGAGTACTGAGCGAATATTCCTTTCTGGCTTTTGAAAACTCTTGCAAAGTCATCCGCTCTGAGAGTTATGTCCATTTGTGAACATTCCCATCGCAACTATGGGCGTTATCAGAAATTCAATCCATTTGAAAGCGTAGGGGGAAAGTATGCGACACCGGAGAACAGCATTGTCCACAGAATAAAAAACCTAGGTATAAGGCTTACGAAGAGGTTTACAGCAGTATGAGTCAAATAATAGACTACCTGCTACGGTCAGAGCGAAGACAGACATCTATGAAAAACAAGGAAATTGGAGTGTCAGAAACATCAATTCGGGTCAACTCCAATTGCTATTTTTGAGAACCCGCTGTTTTTCGCTACGTCCATGGTTTTCACCACAGGGCCGTGTAGGCTTTGTGAATCCGCTCTTATTATCACTAAAGAATCTTTGTTAGGTAGTTTTAGGAATTCAGCTTCTAATTCTTCAGTTGATTTCATCTGTTTGTCGTTAAAGTAGATCTTTCCTTCCTCGGAAATAGCGATATTTATATCCTTGGCCTCAACTATTTCACCTGTGGCTTTGGGCATGTCGACCTTTATACCGCTTGATATGGCGAAATTAAGCGTGAGGGCGAAAAAAATAAGAAGGTTGAAAACTACATCTACAATAGGCGCGAGGTCTATGGCGGATGAGGCGTTAGATGAAATTTTGTGGTCAACGAAATTCATAAGTTTCTCTCGTCAGACACTCCTGTTCTCCTTAGGCTTTGTTTTTATGGGTAAGAATTTCCTCAAGCATTCTTCTACCTTCTTCTTCAAGAGAAAATGCAAGTTCTCTGAATTTACCGTTCACATATTTGTAAGCTATAAGCGCTGGAATCGCCACTGTAAGTCCCAAAGCCGTGGTATAAAGCGCCTCGGAAATACCACCTGCAAGTGATGGAGGATCAACAATATCCTTTTCCGATATTACGGCGAACACCTTTATCATGCCGGATATTGTTCCTAGAAGGCCAATGAGCGTACTGACGCTACTTATTGTAAGTAGCGTGTCTATATTTTTTTCAAGAACCTGAGCTTCAGCCTTGCCCACCTCTTCTATAGAGTCTTGAATTTCAGACTTTGGTTTGTTTGAATTAACAGTTGCTACAAGACCTATTTTTGATACCATGGAATTGTTTGACATGCAGAGCGATTTCGCCTCATCAATTCCACCCGAGTCAATAGTCTCATAAAAACTTGACAGAAAATCCGGTGGCATCAGTTTGCTACGCCGTAACGTATAAATTTTCTGAAGAAAAATTCCCAGCCCGAATATTGAGCATAGCATCAAGGGGAAGATATAAAGCCCGCCCTTAGAAAAAAGATTTGCAATAGCTTCCATGGTTTACTTCCTTTGGCATTATTGTTGATTGGATTATTTCATTGGGGAAAGAGAATAAAGGCAAACTTGTTTTTGTCAATATATGCGCTATATCAACAATCAAGTTCCAGCAATATCTGAATTGTTGTGGTTAGCATCAAAATGTAGCGGCATTATAGGTCTTTTTTCGGTTTGCCCATTAAGCTGTGAAGCGCAACGCTTTGGAATACTTTTGCTCTGTCTTAGTGGGACTTAGTAGATGATTTTATCGCACCACATCTTTTGTCCGAAATTCTGAGAATTTGGGTTGACTATCCTACTCGTTTAGTCTTTGATTTAGTGTTGTTCATTGCATGAATTTGTATGAAGTATCTTACTGACTGGTCTCTACGCTAGCATGTTCGCAACTCATGTTGATAAATTTCTTGTGAAGTTGTCGGTCGACTCTAATACGCAAATCTAATTCTACCAGTAATCTAGTCATTGTATTTACAATGCGCCAACAAGGTGGAAACCATATTACGATCTAAACTCCGAAATATGACATTTGTGGGATGGCACGAAAGAGATTTTTGCTGTTGTAGATTGATTTTCGATGGTTTTTTCGGGTAGAGTTTCGGCAATTGAGTTCTCAGTGATACCACGTTATGACTTCTGATTTTCAATATATAAAGGGTGAACTTTATGTGGAAAAAGTGCCTGTCAGGGAGATATGTGAAAGAGTAGGTACTCCGGTTTACATATATAGTCGCAACTCCATCAGAGAGAATTTTTTTGATTACAGCCAGGCGTTCTCCTCCATAGATACGCTTATCTGCTATTCGGTAAAGGCAAATTCCAACATATCCGTACTGAAGGTTTTTTCCTCCCTAGGATCTGGATTTGACATAGTTTCATCAGGAGAACTGCAAAGGGTAATTGCCGCTGGAGGAGATACTTCTAAAGTGGTGTTTTCCGGAGTTGGAAAGACTACAGAAGAAATAAAAAGGGCGATTGAAACAGAGATACTGTTTTTCAATGTAGAATCCGAGGCGGAACTTGCTAGGATAAACGAAATTGCGGTTTCTCTTGGAAAAAAGGCACCTGTTGCCATAAGGGTGAATCCCGATATAAATCCCGACACGCATCCCTATATATCAACGGGTTTTGAAAAAAGCAAATTCGGAATAAGCATGGAAAAGGCCACCAGTATCTATAGAAAAGCCGTACGGATGGGGGGGATAGAAATAAGAGGGATTGATTCCCACATAGGCTCACAGATATTTGATCTCTCATCTTTCTCCGAATCTATAGAGAAACTCGTTGACCTTGCTTCCGGGCTATGCGAAGACGGAATAGATATTTCATACATAGATATAGGTGGAGGACTCGCGATAGATTATCAAAGCGGACAAGAGCCTCCCACGAAAACAGAATACGCGCAAGTGTTCCAAGAGCATTTAAAGGGTTCTTCCTTTAAACTGGTTCTTGAACCCGGACGGTCACTTGTGGGCAATGCTGGAATCATGGCGACTAGGGTCCTTTATCTAAAAAAAGGGATTTCAAAAAAATTTGTGATAGTAGATGCCGCAATGAACGACCTTATACGGCCCGCTTTTTACAATTCGTATCACCGAATAGCTCCTGTATCTGAGAAGACTTCTGGGGAATCTATCGTGGCAGATGTCGTTGGTCCAATATGCGAATCAGGAGATTTTCTCGCTACGGATAGAACTATCCCCGTGGTTTGCCCAGGCGAGTTGCTTGCGGTTTTCAGTGCTGGTGCCTATGGTTTCGTTATGTCGTCAAATTACAATACTCGTCCTCGAGCGGCCGAAGTTTTGGTAAGCGGTGAGCAATACTGCGAGGTAAGAAGTAGAGAAACCCTAGATGATATTCTCAGGACAGAAAGCATTGCCAATTTCCTTTGAGTTTTTGTGTGCTGTTGTGGGAAAAATTACCACACTATACAGATGAAGCAGAGTTTTAACGGACTTAGAGTAACGTCATTTGAGAGCCGTCGTTGTGAGGAGATGAAAAAACTCATCAGTTATCACGGTGGCGTGCCCAGAGTCGCGCCATCAATGATGGAAGTTCCATCTGCGGAAAACCCTCACGTGCATAGATTTGCAGACGATCTTTTCTCAGGCGCAGTAGACATGCTCATTTTGATGACTGGCGTGGGCACGCAAATTCTCTCAGATATTGTGACTGCGCGGGAGGGTATAGAAAAATACCTCTGCGCTTTGCGGTCTGTGACAATTGTGGCAAGAGGTCCAAAACCCGTTTCTGTGCTTAAGAAGTTGAATCTCAAACCGGATATAACTGTTACCGAGCCAAACACTTGGAAAGACGTACTTTTAACTCTTCAAACCTCGGGTGCGGAACTTCGTGATAAAGTCATTTATGTTCAGGAATATGGCGTTTCCAATATGGAATTTCTCCACTCGCTTGAGAAGCAAGGCGCAGACGTAAGAAAAATTCCTGTATATAAATGGGCTCTTCCAAAGGACCTTAGTCCTCTTCGTGAAGCGGTAAAATCAATATCAGAAGGTGCAGAGGACTGTCTTTTGTTTACGAGTTCTCGCCAAGTGATCAGTCTTTTTGAAGTTGCTGAGTTAGAAGGCTATGGCCACGGAATTAGAGAGGGTATAAAAAAGACACTTGTATGCTCAATTGGACCTACAACTACCGAGACGTTAAAGCAAAGTGGGATCTCTGTGGATTACGAGCCCGACAGCCCCAAAATGGGAAACCTAGTAAGAGAATCGGCTAGGGTATCGGATTCACTTCTTTTGAAAAAAAGAATCGCTGTGGATAACGGAATTAACACGGCAACTTGGAGACGTGCCGATATGGTGTGGCCAAAGGACGATCTGCAAAGAAGAAGAGAAATTACTTGCCAAGGTGCGTTTATGAAGGCGTGTAGGTGTGAAGACCCAGGTTTTACTCCCGTGTGGCTTATGCGTCAAGCTGGGCGGTTTCTCCGTGAATATAGAGAACTTCGGTCCCGAGTTCCTTTTATAGATCTTTGCAAGACTCCTGATGCGGCCGCGGAAGCAACTCTCATGGCTGTTGATAGACTAGGGGTTGATGCTGCCATAATTTTTTCCGATATACTCCTTGTCCTTCAATCTCTAGGGCTTTCCCTTGAGTACTCAAGCGCAGATGGTCCGGTTATAAAAAGGCCTGTGCGGACAACTAGACATGTGGATTCTCTTGAGGAATTTTCTCCAGAAAGTATGGATTTTCTTCGGCGCGCCATAACCATAACCAGAGAAGCGCTCTGTCCCGATATCGCCCTTGTGGGTTTTGCTGGAGCTCCATTCACCGTGGCTTCTTATGCTATTGAAGGTGGAGGCTCAAGGAATTATGTAAATACAAAAAAACTGATGTATTCCGACCCATCACTTTGGCAAAGGTTTATGGAGATTCTTACTGACGCCATTTCAGGGTGTCTCCGTATACAGGTAGAAGCAGGAGCAGACGCCGTTCAAATTTTTGACAGTTGGGTGGGTTGTCTTTCTCCGGCGGATTATGAAAGATTTGTTTTACCTCACATAAAAAAATTGATTTCGAGACTTCCTGCGGAAGTTCCGGTAATACTGTTTGGAACCGGAACTTCATCCCTTCTTGAATTTATGGGGAGAACAGGGGCGAGCGTAATAGCGCTTGACTGGAGAGTTGATATTCTTGAAGGCTGGCGCAGGGCAGGTACATCGCTTGCGGTCCAAGGCAATCTTGATCCCGTATCGCTTCTTGCTATACCTTCCCATGCGGTTAGCGAGACCAGAAAAATACTTGACAAGGTTGATAAAAAACCTGGGCACATATTCAATCTTGGTCATGGGGTTTTGCCCGGAACTCCGGTTGACAATGTTTTGAGGGTTGTGGATGAGGTTCACCAATATTCTATGCGAAACCAAAATCCTAGAGGTTCTAGCCATGCAGAAAAAATTTGATGCGATAATGATGATTGGATACGGAGCTCCTGAGAAAAAAGAGGATATAATGCCTTTCCTACGAAATGTGGCGGGTGGAAGACCTATACCGGAAGAAAGGCTTTTGGAAGTCGCGCACCACTATGAGATTTTTGACGGCCACTCGCCGCTCAACGAGTTTACTTACAGGCAAGCGAAAAAACTTGAGAAATTCCTTTCGCAAAAAGGGTACGAAATCCCTGTGTGTGTCGGGATGAGGAACTGGCATCCATTCACAAAGGACTCTCTTTTACAGTTGCGCCAAAGGGGAGTGAAAAACCTCATAGGACTCATAATGGCGATTTATCAGTCAGACGCAAGTTGGGAGAGGTATATGAGGGAAATAGACGAGTTTTTGCAGGAACTGGGAATGGATGTTCAAGTGGAATATCCACCTCCGCTTTTCGATCACCCTCTTTTTATTCAAAGTTCTGCGGGCAAAGTCACAAAATGTTTGGACGCGATTGCCAAAGACAGGCTTTTGTCCACAATGCTCATTTTCACCGCGCATAGTATTCCACAGAGGATGTCCGATAGTTCGCCTTATGTTCTACAGTTTGAAACTTCATCAAGACTTGTAGCGGAAAAGGCTGGATTCCCAAAATGGATGACCGCCTATCAGAGCAGAAGCGGATCACCGGAAGAGAAGTGGCTTGAGCCTGATATCTGCGATGTGATAGAGGATCTTGGCAAGCAAGGATTTACCGATATTGTCATTCAGCCCATAGGATTTGTTTGCGATCATATTGAAGTACTTTTCGATATAGGGGTTGAGGCGAGCGAGGCCGCCCAAAAATGTGGAGTGAGTTTGCACAGGGCGGAAACCGTAAATGACGATGACCTCTATATTGCCGCTTTAGGAGATGAGGTGCTCAAACTCTTAGAACCCAAAACATCAGGGAGATGAAGCGGGGTTCTGCTATCAGAGTCGCCGTTGCGGGCGCGGGTATTTCAGGCCTTGCGAGCGCTTACTATCTTAGAAAATTCTGTAGCGAAAGAGACATTGGACTCAATCTTGTTCTTTTTGAATCTCGCGCGCACCCAGGCGGGGTTTTTGACACGGTAAAAGAAGCGGGAATGACCATTGAACTCGGACCTGATTCCTTTATAACTTATAAGCCTTGGGCTCTTGATCTGATAAGAGATATCGGGCTTGAGGATTCACTCTTGGGCGTAGGGGACGGAGACGGTAAAGGAGTGTTTGTGTACGCTGAAGGCAGACTCCATGCGCTTCCAGATGGCTTTTTCCTGATGGCGCCTTCAAGGATTTTTCCTTTTCTGCGTTCAAAGTTGTTCAGCGCGCGGGCAAAACTTAGGCTTCTTCTTGAACCGTTGATTCCTCGTAGTTCCAATAGAGATCAAAGCATAGCTTCGTTTGTTAGAAAAAGACTCGGAAACGAAATCCTTGAGAAGGCGGCCCAACCTCTTCTGGGTGGAATATATATGTCCGATCCTGAAAATCTGAGCCTTGCGTCCACAGTGCCTCAGTTCCTTGAAATGGAAAAGCAAAACAAAAGCGTTCTTCTCAGTCTTCTCCGTAATCCTCCCGGATCTCGGGGAGAGAGTGGGGCGAGATACGGACTTTTCCTTACGCTTAGAGATGGAATGTCTGTTCTTACGGAGAGACTGCTTGGGAGCGCTAGGTTTTCAGATACGCGTTTTCAGACACCTATTAATTCTCTTCGAAAATCAGATGGCAGATGGATTGTCAAAACAGAATGCGGAGAAGATGAGTTTGACGCGGTTATTTTATCCGTGCCTGCGTATGCGGCAGGATCATTGCTTTTGGACGTTGCCCCTGAACTTGCGAAAACTCTTTGTAGTATAGAGTATATATCTTCTGCTGTTGCGGTCTGTGTTTTTGAAGAAAAAGAGTTTTTTGGTCTTCCTGATGGGTTTGGGATAATAATTCCCGATACAGAAGGTATGAACATCGTCGCTTGCTCGCTTTACAGTAAGAAGTTTCCCAGTAAGTGCGGTAGCGCGAAGGTAGTAATCAGATGTTTTCTAGGTGGGCAAAAAAATCCTGAGGTAGCGTCATGGAGTGAGCAAAGAATAAAGATGGTTCTAAGAGATGAACTCTTAAGTATATTCGGTGCGGATAATCACCCTGTGAAAACTTGGATAAGAAAGTATCCAGAGTCTATGCCACACTTTGCTGTTGGACATCCAAAGACCATTTCGGAGATTTCTGAGAGAATCTCAAGATACAAAGGGCTTGGTCTCTGTGGAGCCTACATGGGGGTAGGAATTTCTGATTGTGTGCGCTCAGGTAACCTTGCCTCCCGTAGGATTATTGATGATATAGTCTGTGCCTGACTATATCCCGAGGTGCGTTGATAATAGATTGATAACTGAAATTTTGAACGCTCTAGTTTAATCTCTTCTGTCATTTACGGGGTAATAAAGGCAATCCCAACTCTTTGAGGAAACGGTTGTGTTTAGCTGTGGCAGAAACTATGGTTTCCTCTAAATCAATCAGTTCCTTATTTGTCGCTATCAGATCAACTCTCGGTTCAGGTTTGGCAGTGCTTACGTATCGAGAGATGTTCAAGTTGTAATCATTTTCCTCAATCTCTTCCATTGGTACGCGACGAGAATAACGCTCCTCTTCCTTGCGGTATCGGTAGGCTTTTACAATTTTTTCAATATGTTCGTCAAGCAAGTGGTTTTGACGCTTTCCTTTTTCAAAGTTCTCTTCAGAACTAGCGTTTATGAAAAACACATCATCCGGTTTCTTGCACTTCTTTAGAACTAGAATGCAAACTCGAATATCGGTTGAGAAAAACAGCTTGCCGGGCAATCCAATTACAGTGTCAATATGTCCATCCTTGAGTAGTTTCGTACGAATACGCTCCTCTGCTCCACCACGGAATAAAACGCCATGTGGAAGAATAATCGCCATTGTGCCTTCGTCATTTAAGAAGTGAAAACCATGTAATAAAAAGGCAAAGTCCGCAGCAGATTTCGGTGCTAAGCCATAACTCTTAAATCGGAAGTCTTCACTCATAGTCTCTGTTGGTTTCCAACGGTAACTAAATGGTGGATTGGCTACCACAGCATCGAATTGCAGTTTTTTAGCAGGATTCATTTCGTTTAAAAGATCCCAATCATTGAGTAAAGAATCACCGTGATGGATTTCAAACTCAGAGGCTTTTACCCCGTGCAAAAGCATATTCATGCGCGCTAAGTTGTAAGTGGTGATGTTTTTTTCCTGCCCATAGATTTTGCCAATGTCGCGTCCTTTAAGTTGATGGCGAATATTGAGTAACAACGACCCAGAACCACAGGCAAAATCCAAAACTCTATTGAGTTTCTTCTTTTTGCCGGTAGCCGGTTCTTGGCTGTCAAGCGTAACAATTCGGGAAAGGATAGTGGAAATTTGTTGTGGTGTATAAAACTCACCTGCTTTCTTGCCAGAACCAGCCGCAAACTGTCCTATCAGGTACTCATAAGCATTGCCTAGAGTATCGCTATCTTTTGAAAACTCTGTAATGCCTTCGGCGATTTTCTGGATGATTTCGCAGAGTTTGGAATTGCGATCTTGATATTTTTTACCCAGTTTGTCAGAACTGAGATTGATCTCGGAAAACAAGCCTTGAAAGTTGGTTTCAAAAGATTTGTCCTCAATATATTTAAAGCCCTTTTCTAAAGTACGAAGCAGTTCCTTATTTTGGGTTCTGGCCATCTCGGCAATGCTTGTCCACAGATATTCTGGTTTAATCACATAATGCATTTTGCGACGCATCTGTTTTTCAAAAAGAGATACATCTCCAGCGTTGGCATCGTACCAAACGGATAAGGGCACACGCTTATCTTTACCTTTCAATTTGGGGTGTTCCGTGCCTAGTTCTTTACGTGCAGCCGCTTCGTAGTTGTCTGAGAGATAACGCAAGAACAAAAACGACAACATATAATCACGGAAGTCATCGGCATCCATCGTGCCGCGTAACTCATCGGCAATATTCCAGAGAGTTTTACCGAGTTGATTGCGTTCTTTTTCTGTCATGTTGCAGGCTCCTTAGTTTGTTCTTTATCCGTTGTGGGGAAGAGCTGCTGCATCAAGCCTTTTTTATGAGCTTTGAGAGTCTCGACTTTTTGAGTCTGGGCGGTGATTAGGTCGTCGATAGAAGTGAGGCAATCTGCGATCTTTTGCTGCTCTTTCTTGAGAGGTATGTATAGTGGAATTTTCTTTATCTCATTCCTACCAATTTCTAGAAAAGTTGAACCATTTGCTCTACGTAGAAACTGGTTTTTATTTTGGAGAATCCAGTAGTAAATGTATTCATTCGAAAATGAGTTGTTTACTTTAATTGATTGAAAGCCTTGATTTGTAGAACATCTTTCCTTTGCAACACTTACCCTACCTATGGTTGCTCTACTGGTAAACAATATCGTTCCAGCAGGTAATAACGTGGCAGACGATTGGGACAACCCTTCTTCGGATATTTTTCGAATGCTAGTCTCAGAGTATTTGGATTTTATTTCTGTTGGTGTGAACCAATTAATACCTCCATCCCAAAAACTTTTTTGATTGGTATCAGGAGTACCTCCTCCAATTATTTTTCCAACATCCCCTAATTTTCTCTTCTCCCACCCCGGATACTCTTTTCCTTTATCATCCGTAAACCGCAATTTAGGCGTAGTTTCTCCTTCTGCGGGGAAGAGTTGTTGCATCAAGCCCTTTTTATGAGCTTTGAGGGTATCGATTTTTTGAGTCTGGGCAGTGATTAGGTCATCAATAGAAGTGAGGCAATCTGCGATCTTTTGCTGTTCTTTTAGAGATGGTGTAGTAATATTGAATTTTGAGAAAATTGAAATATAGTGTCTTTTATGTTCACCAACTTCATATTTAATCATCTGCATTGCTTCATGAAAAAACCTAATATTGCTATTTTCTCTAGGCAATAGGATCTTCATAGCAGATGACTTCGCCTTGAATGGAAAATCTACAAACTTCGTTGATGTAGTAAAATCATCAAAAATAATTACTGGTAAGTTATCTGAAAATATTCCTTGTGATTCATTGGTATATCCTAAAATGAAGGTTTTACCTGCCGTTAAAACCGGAGTTTTATACCTATCGTCATATGTCGAATTTTTCACTAAAAATTGAGTTGGCTGAACATAGTCTAGACAATCATCCAGTTTCTTCTCCTCCCACCCCGGATACTCCTTACCTTTATCATCCTTAAAACGCAGTTTAGGCATCAATGCTTTTTTCTCTAACTTACTCATACGCCGACAACCCCGATATCTCACGCGCCCCTGCTCGTTTTTTCAGCAACGCCCCTAAATCTTTCATGAAAGCCAGCTCTTTCTGAACACGGACTTTCCAATTTAAGTTTAGTGGGGCGAACAGATCGTAGAGCTTTCCACCATCGAAGATCATGATCTCCATAACATCATCAACAAAAGATTGCAGAGATTCTTCTGCTACCCCATGTTTTTTTGCTATGCCAACAAGGTCCTCAGTGAATCTTTCATCCTTAAATTTCTGATAACCCTCATTGATGGCCTTTTCACTCAACCTCTCTCCCACTTGCAAACTTTCTATATAAGTCACAAGGTCGCGCTCATCCATTAAGTTAGCGTCTGAACAGACTAGGCTAATAATCTGCTCACGAGTCATCTTTTCTTTGCTAGGTTTACCCTCGGTGTACTTAGAAAGTAAATTCATGATGTAGTCATAGTCAATCACCGCAGATGCAAACAAAACAAACTCAAAATCAGTTTGTTGAACTTCCAAGTTGTTCCCGTCTGCGTCCCTGCCCTGTTGCTCTCTCAAATGCTGAGCGGTATCAAGATAAACGCCTCGGAAAGCGCGCATTTGCTCTTCAGGCATCAGTTGTTCTATCTTCGCAATGCCGTCATCACCAAGATCAGTGTATTGGTCAAGTTGGGTTCTTAAGCGCTGCACCTCTTTGAATCGGTTAATAAACTCAGCACGACCACTGTCTCCTTTAAGGTTAGCTACTTGTGATGGTACGTAGTCCAGACCACGGTTTTGCATAAAGTCCCTGAGGTTTTCCACAGCGCCCTTGAACTTTTCTATCACTTCAGGCGCAGAATCAACCAGCCAGATCTCCTTCGCTCGACTCAAGTCTCTACCTGAAAACAACGCAATGGCTTGGTTTACCGCTTCTTCCTGATAACGAAAATCCAAAATGTTGCCGTAGGGCTTGGTATCGTTCAGTATTCTGTTGGTACGTGAAAAGGCTTGAATCAATCCGTGATGCTTCAAGTTTTTATCTGCGTACAAGGTGTTTAGGTATTTAGAGTCAAAACCAGTGAGCAACATATCTACCACAATCACAATGTCGATTTTCTTTTTACGAGGATAATCTTTGTTAGCATATTCCTGTTCCTTAATATGTTTCTGTACATCTTGGTAGTAGAGGTCAAACTCGTTGATGCTGTGGTTGGCGCCATACTGAGCGTTGTAGTCGTCAATAATGGCAGTGAGAGCCTTTTTCTTCTTATCAGGTTCTTTTTGGTTGTCTTTTTTCTCTTGCGGTAAATCTTCTTGAATTTGGCGTACGTCTTTGTTCCCTTCAGCAGGCGGTGAGAACACGCAGACTATATTTAGAGGTTCGTAACTTTCATCCTCTTTCAATCTTTGAGCCTGCGCCTGTTTGAATAACTCATAATACTCAATAGCGCGATTAATTGAGCCTGTTGCAAGTATCGCGTTGAAACGACGCTGATTGGTAGCGGCATCATGCTTTTTTAATATCTCATCTACTACGGACTCTGGCAGTGGCGACTTAGGTCTTACGCCCTTCTTATCCCCTTTGTCGCCTTTTGCCCTCTCGCCAAAATAGTCAATATGAAACCGCAACACGTTGCGGTCATCAATAGCGTTTGTGATAGTGTAGGCATGCAACTCCTTCTCAAAAATAGATTCGGTAGTCTTAAGTGAACTAAGGTTGCCATCAATCTCTCGGTAAATCGCGTTTTCCTCAAATATTGGCGTTCCCGTAAAACCGAACAACTGCGCTTTGGGAAAAAATTCTTTGATCAATCTGTGATTCTCACCAAACTGTGAACGGTGACATTCATCAAAGATAAATACCATGCGTTTGTCACGAAGTGGCTTCAGTTGTTCTTTATAAGTAACTCGGCCTTTACCTTTTCTGAACTTATTACGCTTACTGTTTTCATCAAGCGCAAGCCCCAATTTTTGTATTGTGGTGACTATGACTTTATCCGCGTAATCATCAGATAGCATCCGTCTCACCAAAGCTCTGGTGTTGGTGTTCTCTTCAACGCAACCTTCCTGAAACTTATTGAACTCCTCCCGGGTTTGGCGGTCTAGATCTTTACGATCTACCACAAATAAGCACTTCTCAATGTCCGGATTGTATTTGAGAAGAGTAGAAGCCTTAAATGACGTGAGCGTTTTCCCACTGCCCGTAGTATGCCATACATACCCATTACCCCGGTTTTGCTGAATACAATCTACTATGGCTTTTACAGCATAGATTTGATAAGATCTCATTATCAATAATCTCTTCTCGCTAACTATTAACACCATGTAGCGACTGATCATCTTCCCTAACGCGCATTTGGCCAGAAACCCTTCAGCAAAATCATGCAAATGAACGATAGTGTTATTTTCTTTATCTGCCAGTCGATAAATGGGCAAAAACCGCTCTTCCGCGTTAAAGTTGAAATGTTTCTTGTCGTTGTTCGCAAAGTAAAATGTGTTGTTTTCATTGCTGACAATAAACAACTGCACAAAACAAAGTAACGTGTTGGTATAACCATTCCCCGGGTCGTTTTTGTAATGAACAATTTGCTCCATGGCGCGACGTGGGCTTACATCCAACATTTTCAACTCAATCTGAACCACAGGTACGCCATTGATCAGCAAAATGACGTCATAGCGGTGATAACTGTTATCAGTATTGATGCGTAATTGATTGATGACTTCATAATCGTTTTTGCACCAATCTTTGATATTCACAAGCGTGTATTGTAGATGCGTACCGTCTTCCCGAGTAAACGTATTTCTCTCCCGCAGTGTCTTTGCTGCGGCAAACACATCATAGGTGATGATTTCATCGCGCAAGCGAGAGAATTCCGTATCGGTAAGAGTGACTTGGTTAAGCGCCTCAAACTTTTCTCGGAAGTTTTTTTCTAACGAATCTTTATCTCTAATATCATCGCGATAGGTATATTTGAGGTCTTTTAACTTGCCAATTAGACCGAACTTCACTTGTTAAAAATACGGAATGGTCAATACAGTATTAGGATATAGGCGAATTCAACCTGTCATTGCACTGGAAACAAACAGGGTCGGGTGAATATTGAGTAGTTTAAATGCCTTTTGTTGTAAATGTTGGCACAAAGATACTAGCAAAGCAATTACGGGTATAGTTATCTCTGGATGACCGAGCAAATAAAACTCAATGCATAAAAACATGGCATTATTCTGCACTGGAAACAATAAGAAGTCAATATATTTTATTAAAACAATACTGGAAAGGGGAATAGAGGTTGTATAGGGTGTTATGCACTGGAAACAAAATGCGCAGGCAAAACACCTCTTTTTAGGCAAAAACTCGTTTAATCTCAATGTGTTAAGTGAGAGATAAAAGTTGAAAATCAGGTGAAGTTCGGATTAGAGCATCTTCAATCTGTTGTTCTTTTGTCATGATTTAGACCGATTTACAATGCCATAGAAAGGACGTCTATGATACTTTGACCTAAACGCCTATTCAAAAACACACTCTTTCTAGGTTAGTTTGGGCTGATAAACCCACCGATTGCGTTTCCACTAAAACTACCAATAACACCTGCTGGTTGTCAATCAATTTGGGATAGGGCAAAACTGTAATATTCACAAAAAATTTTTCCTGTGTCATAATTTATCATATTGAAGATTATTGCCGATGTAGCTCAGTGGTAGAGCAGCTCACTCGTAATGAGCAGGTCAGGGGTTCAAATCCCCTCGTCGGCTTTGCCTATTTTTTACTGACTTTACTGAAACAACTTCATAAAATATTGACTGAATTCTTTCGGTGAAAGGTTTGTGAATGAAGAAATTTTTTCTAAGGTCTCTGGGTCTTTAAGATCGTTTGGCGTCATCTTGACCATATGCTTCTGGGCCACCTCATAAGCCTCGGTGTTGGTATCCATGTATCTGACCTTTATGGCGTTTGTTTCTTTATCTATAAGATCTGAGAATGGTGTTGCCTGCATTTTCCCTCGTCTTACGTACACAAGCGCTCCACCTGAATATTCTTTTCCAAGTAGGTACTTAGTTGCGCAGTAGCCGAGTTTACGCGTGTAGTCGACGTCAAAGGGAATGGGTTGAGCGCATCGGAGTTCGTAGCCAAGCCTTTTGTGTACAAGGTCGACATCAACCCCTTTTGATAAAAGTTTTTCTCCAAGACTATTTTTCAGGAGTTGGCCGAAATTGATGTCCGCGTACTTTATTCTTCCCATATTGTCTCTATCCATTATTCCCAAGTCTACTGGGTCTATTTTGTCAATCATGCCCTCTGCGAGTATTGCAACTCCGTAGGCTTTTCCCATAGAGAGTCTTTTTATTATTGCCCCTTCAAGAATGCCCAAAAGGTTGTCAAGCGACACTTTCTGCTCTGTGAAATCTTCAGGAATTATTGTAAGAGTAGATCCTGAAGATTGCCCAATTCCAAGGGCGAGGTGGCCGGTTCTTCTTCCCATTGTTATGATCAGAAACCACCTGCAAGTGGTCCGGGCCTCCTCCATTATGTGGTTCATCACTTTGGCTCCAACATCTCTTGCGGTTTCGAATCCGAATGTTGATATGTAGTCTGGTAGAGCAATGTTATTATCTATTGTTTTGGGAAGATGAGCTATTCTCACTTTCCCACCAAAATGCTTGTCAAGAACGTGAGCGAGAAACATTGTTCCGTCGCCGCCTATACTTACCAAATACCCTATTCCCAATTTTTCGATAGAGGAAACTGTGTTTTTAAAGGCTTGTTCCGTAGTAAGAGGACTGTGTCTAGATATTCCGATTATAGACCCTCCCGTAGTGTGTATTCTTGAAGTGTTTCCAACATCAAGATTCACTACCTTTGATAGATCTCCTTTGGATATCCACTTGAATCCGTCAACAATGCCAATTACTTCTTTTTCCCGGTTGTTGGCTTCAATGGTAACTGAACTTATCACTCCATTTATACCAGGCGCAGGCCCTCCTGCCGCTATAAGTCCCACCTTATTCATAGTTGTTTCTCCATGTTATTTATACTTATCTTGATGACATATCCATCCTATATTTTTTGTTTCGGTATTCCCTAGTTTTCATATAACTAGCCACAGACACAAGCCCACACGCGAATCCACTCATATGCGCCCAGATGGTATCTGTACTGGGCTCACCAATATATCCTATATATAACGAGAACTGGGTAAGGAACCAGATTATTATAAACACGTAAGCCTTTATTTTCACGAACCGTAAAGGTATTGGAATCAAAAGAAGCACTAGGATATCTGACTTCATAAAAAAAATAGCGTAAGCTCCCAGTACTCCGGAAATCGCGCCACTTGCGCCCACCACCGGAATCTGCGAACTAGAGTCAACTGCTGATTGCACAAGAAGCGCTGAAAGACCGCAAAATAGATACAAAAGCAGATACCTAGTGTGTCCCGTCATTCCTTCAACTCCTTTTCCAAAGATGTATAGGAAAATTAGGTTCCCACCTATATGCAGCCAACCTTCATGTACGAACATAGAACTGAAGAACTTGGCCGTCTGCTTGAGAAATCCATAAGCGCCAAGGGATGTCGCTTCACTGGGTACGATACCGTACGTTTGGTAAAACATTTCAAGTGCCTCTTTATCCAAAAACAGAGTGTAGGAGAAAAAAAGCGCATTCAAAGCCAGGAGCGTGTAGTTCACGTATGGGATGGATTCGGTTCTTATTGTACTTTTAACCGGTATCATAGTATTTGAGTATACTTGAATTTAGGAGATTCAATGGATAACGAAAAGCAAAAGAAGTCACAGAAAAATGTAGTAGAAAGTCTTGAGGTGATTAGGACTGATATAAAGAGAATTTTTCTCGAAGTTTCGCTAGTTGCTGTAAATGCATGGCTATTTCTATCTAATAAAAACCCTCACCATCAAGTGCAGGGAGAGGTTTCTCCTAGTGAAGTTTTATCTCAACTGCGCCTACTGGAAACAGAAGTTATATTTTACGGAGACTATCAATGCGATTTTTTACATGCTTACCGCACCGTTATTAAGAACAACGGTCACACTGTTTTAAAAGACAGAGACTGCGTATTTGAGAAACTAGAGCAAAAAGACTGCGTGCTTCTTGCTTCTGAGGACTCAGATATTGATTTTTTCCCCTTCGCGGCTTTTTGCGCAGCGTCTGTCTCCGCTCCGTTTTTGCTTAAGACCGAATCAGATTATGTGTCAAGCTATGAAGGAGAATTGGCTTTTACAGAAATCGCCAATTTAGTTGTGAACTCAAAGAAGCGAGGTTGAAAATTGTTGCGATGAAAACCGCCACTGACCTTTCCGCTCTTGTTAAAGAACGCGCGCAAGAACTTGGTTTTAATCTGGTTGGAATAAGTTCAGTTGATGAGCGTTATCCTGAGGGGGATTTTTTTGAACATTGGATCAGAAGCGGTTACGCGGGAGAAATGGGTTATCTTAAGAAAGGTGCGCTTAAGAGAAAGGAAATCCGGAGGGTACTTCCAAGTGCGAGATCAGTTATATCCTGCGCGCTTAACTACAACACGGAACACCCTCTTTCGACCGAAGTTTCTAATAACTCAAGTGGCTGGATAGCGAGGTATGCTTGGGGAGATGACTACCACGATGTTATAAAAGCGATGCTTGATGATCTTGCCGGTTATGTAAAAAGCATCTGCCAACAGAATGCAGATACAAAGGTATATGTGGACACAGGTCCTGTTCTTGAAAAAACGCATGCTGCCCGTTCTGGAGTCGGTTGGATTGGCAAAAATACATGCCTTATAAATCAGAAGGTTGGTTCTTGGTTTTTTCTGGGTGAGATAATAACAGATCTTGAACTTGCCGGCGATACTCCGGTTACCGATAGATGTGGCAGTTGCAGAAGATGTATAGATGCTTGCCCTACAGATGCAATAGTGCGTCCCTATGTTCTTGACGCTACGAAATGTATTTCTTATCTCACGATAGAACTTAAGGGAAAAATTCCAGAAAGACTCAGAAGTGGAATAGAGAATAACGTTTTCGGTTGTGACGTTTGCCAAGATGTTTGTCCATGGAACCGTCGCGCCGCTTTTACTCTGAAAGAACAGTTTTTACCCAGAGAGAAGTTTCTAGCTCCTGAGTTTTCTTGGCTTCTTTCGCTTGACGAAGAAGAATTCAGAAATGTCTTCAGAAAAAGTCCGGTGAAGAGGTCCAAGCGTAGGGGTTTTATGAGAAATGTGCTTGTGGCTGTTGGAAATTCGGGAAATAAGGAGTATATAAAATACGTGAAAGATCTTCTTCGGGATAAAGAGCCATTAATAAGATCTCATGCGGTCTGGGCTCTTTGGAAACTTTGCGGTGATCAGTGCTTAGATGATCTTCAGAATCTGCTTGCTTGTGAAACCGACACCGATGTCTTGAATGAGATTCATTACGTTATTGATACTGTGGGAAGTTGAGGTGCATCTTCTGTGAGTCATGATAAAGAAAATATAATTAGGACTAATAAAAGATTTTATGATGCCCGCAACCGTTACGATATTGACCTGATTGAGGGGGTGTGGATCAATGATGGTCGGGCTAAATGCGTCCATGCTGGCTGGCCGATAATTTTTGGGTGGGAAGCTATAAGGGAAAGTTGGAAAACTATCTTTGAAACAGGTGGTTTTAATCATGTAGATGTTTCTGACTTTTTTGTTGAAGTAAAGGAGAATTCCGCTTGGCTTAACTGTATTGAGAGGGCAACATACTCAATAGAAAACCGTAGGATCGTTATGCTTGCTCAAGTGACTAACATATTTGAACTTCTCAACGAAGAATGGAAAATGGCACTTCACCATGCTTCTTTAATGCCTATACCACGTAAGGAGATTGATTACGAAAGTATCCAATAGAAAGTCTAGAGTTTCATCTCTGTCATAGACTCAAGAATCGACAATGGGCGATTGATTAAAAACAGCAAATTGACAAAGGGAAAGGAAAAAATGATGAAGTTATTGTCAAATCTAGCGTACGAGCGAGAATCAATCGACGCTCTGCCACCTCTTTGTTCTCTTGATTTCTCTCCTCAAACTCGTTTCATAGTTTGCGTTTGCACAGCACCTTTTTTTCGGAAATAGCGGGCTTGTAATATCTCCTATAAAAAACTGGGGTCCCAGCTGATTTAATAAGCGGAGCAAGACCCGCTAAAAATATGCCTATTGTTTCGTCAAGTAATGATTTTTTGGGTAGATGTACTTCTTCATGGTTCCTTCTCCTTGTATTGTGCGATGGAAAGACGGCTCAAGACACGAGTCTCTCGCCTTGAAACACATTGTATAGGAAATGTTGCCGTTGACACAACACTATTACTTTTTATCCGAGAACACCTGGCGAAGGCTAAATGGATTTGACTACGTAGGAAAAGTGATAATGGGTACGAAATTCAAAGATGGAATTGAGGAGACAATTCAAGAGAACAAAGAGGTGAATTCAAAAAATCAGATCGTCGCTTGATTCTTCCTTGTACACTAGATTTGACAATAACTCGCAGTTAATAGAAACACACGATTAATATCGTTGTCGAGAGGTCATTAAGGTTAACCGTTATTATGAATGCTACACATCCCAGAGCCTAATTGGCGAGCATTCAATAGAAAATTAAGAAAAACTTCCACTCAAAACCTTTCTAGGATTTCATAATAGGTGTTTCTTTGCGCGGGATTGAATCCTGCGCTTTTTATCATGTGAACAAGTTCATCTAAAGTTGAACGGATTTTGTTTTCAGCGCATCCCAGAACGTTCTCATCATAAAGAGTTCCACCAAGGTCGTTTGCTCCGTAGTGCATTGACATTGACCCCATTTTCTTTCCTTGCGTGAACCACGAACCTTGCACATGTATGAAGTTGTCAAGAAATATCCTGCATACAGCTAAAACTCGCAGATATCTTTCTCCTCCAACTTCATCCTTTATTCTTTTTTCAATAGGAGTATTTTTTGGTTTGAACGTCCAAGGAATAAAAGCAAGGAAACTCCCAGTTTCATCTTGGAGGTTTCTTATCCTTGTTAAGTGCTCCACTATATCCTCATCCTGTTCCATATGTCCGAACATCATTGTAGCAGTCGTCTTAAACCCTATTAGATGCGCTTCCCTAGTGATTCTCATCCATGTGTCCGCATCTATTTTCAGAGGACTTATGGATTTTCTTATTCTGTTGGAAAGCACCTCTGCCCCACCTCCCGGTATTGTTCTTAATCCCACATCCCAGAGGCTTTGCAAGACATACTTGGTGTCAAGATTCTCATATTTGGCAATCGCCGCTATTTCTGGAGCTGAAAAGGCGTGAAGATGAAGGTCTGGTATCTCTTTTGAAGCTCTTCTTACAATTTCGATGTAATAATCAAGTTTGAGTCTCGGGTTATGTCCTCCCTGAAGAAGCACTGTAGTTGCTCCATTGTGGTATGATGCGCGCATTACCTCAATAACTTTGTCAACGCTCATAGTGTATGCGTCATGCGCTCCCTCGGGTCTCCAAAAGGCGCAGAAAAGACATTCTGTGTCGCAAACATTTGTGTAGTTGGGGTTTGTGTCAGCAACGAAAGTTACAGTATCATCGGGGTGAAACCTTCTTCTTGTTATGCCCGCAAGTGAGCCCAATTGGAGCAGATCACCTTCTTGCAACAGCAATAGTGCTTGCTCTGGCGATACGCGTTTCTGTTCAAAAACTCTGTGATATATGTCTTTGACCTCTAGCATAACGCAACTAATAAATCCAATCACAACCTCAAAGTCAACTACGTATTTATTGAGTACAATCCGCGTCTATCAGTATATATTTTAACGCTTGTTTTTGTTATTCTGTTACTGTTGGTTATCTCTAAAAAACATCCTCTGTTCAGATGTTGCGCGACTCTGTCGGAGTTGCATTCTGATTTGTGAAAATAAAGTTGCTGAAAATTCAGGTAGGTGCATTGAAAAAACTTTTGAAAAAAACGCTTTTTCCCGTTTTTTTTCTTTCTATTGTCTTTTGCGCTGGGCATTCTCCTGCGGTTTCCTTAGATGCTAGAAATGCTAAAGAAACTCTTTTTTCCCAGAGTCAAGTGGATGCCTATTATCATTTCATGCTTTCGGAGATATATCTAGAAAAAGGGAGCATCCGTCGCGCGGAACAAAGTCTTGTGAAAGCCGAGGAAATCAATCCTGAGTCTTCAGAGATAAAATACCGGCTGAGCCTTATCTATATGTTTCTTAACATGTATGACAAGGCTATAACCAAGTTCAATCAGTCCATAAAGCTTGATCCGTCAAATTCTTCTGCGTACAGAGAACTTGGTCGGATCTACATATCTTCTCCACAACGACAACACAGAAAAAGGGGTAAAGTCTTTCTTCGCAAAGCGGTTGATATTGATGATAGCGATAGTGATGCCTATTTTTTGCTTGCCGTGGCCGAACTACGTTCTGGAAATCTCAATCTTGCTAAGAAGTATGTGGAAAAAGGACTTTCCATAAACTCAATAGATGTCAGGGGGCATTTTTATCTGGGAAACATCGCTGCGAGCAAAGGCGACTTTGACGCTGCGATAAAACATTACGATAGAGCTTTAACTATCCATCGCGGATACTACCCAGCGTTCTCTGCTCTGGTGGAAACCCTTGAGAAGGCGGGCAAGGTGCAAGAGGCTATATCTCGCTATGATGAAGCGATTGGAAAGTTTACGCCTTATCGCGGTCTTTTTCTATCCTATGCGGATATGCTCAGACGCCATGAAATGTATGAGGAGGCGCTTAGCCAGTACATAAACGCTGAGAAGGAAGACCCTAATAACGCTAAAGTCAAGTATAGAGTAGCCCTCATGCAAATCAGCACTAGTCGCTACCTACAAGCTGTTGAAAAATTAAAGAGCGTTCTTACAGTGGATCCTTCCCATATAGGGGCCAAATACTACTCCGCTGTAGCCCTAATAAATCTTGCCAAATACTCTAGGGCAGAGAAGTTTCTTGACTCCATCCCTCAAAATTCACCGATTCGAGTTGATGTAGACCTTTTACGCACGCATATATATGAGCTTGAAGGGTCGCCGGAAAAATCTCTGGATATTGTGAACAAACTTTATGAAAAAAACCCTTATGATCCAAAGGTAGTAACAGCGTTAGGCGAACTTTATGGAAGACTTGGGAAATGGGAAGAAACTATTTCGTTTTACAAAAAGTATCTGCGGAGAAACCCATCTGATGAATCAGTGCTTTATTCCCTAGGTGTCTCCTATTACTACAATGACCGGGTGGAGAAGTCACTTTCCGTAATGAAAGGTCTGATGAGGAAAAACCCCAAGAATTTCGATGCGATAAATTTTGTTGGATATACCTACGCAGAAAGAGGTGAAAAACTTGATTACGCAGAGGATTTAATAAAAAAAGCTTTGGAACTTGCCCCACAGCGGGGTTATATAGTTGACAGTCTCGGGTGGGTGTACTACAAAAAAGGGGATTTTCAAAAAGCTCTTGAGACTCTTCTTCGCGCTTCGGAGATTTCACCTGCTTCTGCAGTGATATTCGAACATGTGGGTAACGCCTACGAAAAACTCGGAAACACAGAATTGGCTCTTGAGAACTATAAAAAGGCCCTCAAAATTTTGGACTCAAAAAAGCATGTTGACATTGAAGATGGGAAAGTCCGTTTGCGGCTCAAGCAGAAACTGGAGGAAGTAAAATCTAGTGAGGCGTAGAACGAATTTTTTTCCCCTCATAGTTTTGCTACTTCTGTTTTCTTCATGCGCAGGAAAATTTCCACAGGGCAAGGTTGAAGTTTCCCCAAATGCGCTTTCAGACGCCGTAAAGACTCACATGAGTTTCATATCTCTTCAATCCTTAGCTAGGGTGGTGGTTGAATCTCCAGAGGGAAAGGTCGTTTTTGATCAAGTAACTTTAGTAAAGCGTCCAGATGTTTTCGAAATTGCCGTCTTTGCTCCTTATGGAGAAATGTTGCTAAATGTTTCTTCTAATGGCGAGAGCGTAAGGATGAAAACCGCTAGAGAGGAGCTTGTTTTTGAAAATTCAGAGCATTTTAATCTCTCGTTTCTTTATCCAGGACTTTCGCCTCATATAGGAGTTAAGAACATTGTGGATTTTCTGCTTGCAGGCGCTCCTTTTCCGTTTTCCCAAGATACTTACACCGTAGTCGAACCGGCAAAAGATGGGATAGCGGTTTTTCAGTCGGCGGGACCTTGGCCTTCCCTGATTGAATTTGATCTGAAGCAAAACTCTATTTCTGCAATTCATGGACTGTTTATGGAAGGTGAGGAGGCCACGGTACGGTTTTCACGCTACAAAAAAGTCGCCCCGCGCACGTATTTCCCAACAAAACTTGTGTTCAAGACCGAAGGTTATAGTCTTAGCGTTACTTATGGCGATGATTTGCGGGTGACCTCAGATATGGTTTCTTCCTTATCCCGGTCTGTTGAGGGGAAGTAATTTGTCCAATAAACCAGTAGTAAGAAAATTCATGATAAAAAACCGACTGGGTCTTCACGCAAGAGCGGCTGCTATTTTGGTGGCTCTTACCAGCAAATTCAGTTCAAGTATACTTATAAGCAGGGAGAACTTTGAGATAGATGGAAAGAGCATATTGGGGGTTTTGTCGCTCGCAGCAATATGCGGCACTGAAATTTCCATCACTATAAAGGGAGAGGACTCGGAAATCGCGATGTATGAGATATCAACGCTGATCGAAAGCGGTTTTGGAGAGGGTATCTAGGACTGTCTCTAATTTTTCTTTATCCCTCTACGAAGTCAAAGTGTCATGAAAATTGTAAAAATCAACTCAGATAACTTAGAAAAAAGATGTAAAGAGATACGGAAATCCTCTTTGCATTTTGATCCACATATCGTTTTGCAGACGGAGAAAATAGTTGAAGATGTAAGAAAGCAAGGGGACCGAGCTCTTTTCAGCTACGTCGCGAAATTTGACGGACCTCAAGTAACTAAAAAAAACGTGAAAGTATCTGAACGCGAATTCCAAGAGGCGAAAAGAGCTGTCTCCGTTCGTACAGTCAAGGACCTGAAAAAAGCCGCCGCCCGTATTCGCTCGTATCAGAAAAAGAAGATGCCTAGAAACGTTTCTTACAAAGACAGCGAGGGAAACGAACTTGGGTGGATCATAAGACCTATTGAGAAGATCGGAATATATGTTCCCGGGGGGAAAGCCTCATATCCTTCAACGGTGCTTATGACGGCGATACCGGCGCGGGTTGCTGGAGTAAAAGATATATGCGCTGTTACCCCATGTTCACAAGAACGGATAAGTCCAGAGATTTTGGTGGCGTGTGAAATTGCGGGCGTAGATCGTGTCTACAAGGTTGGCGGCGCGCAGGCGGTCGCAGCTCTCGCTTTTGGAACCGCAAGCATAGAAAAGGTGGACAAAATAGTAGGTCCCGGAAACATATACGTGACGGTAGCGAAAAAAATTGTTTACGGTTTCTGTGACATTGATATGTTGGCGGGACCGACAGAGGTTCTGATCATAGCGGATGGTTCTTGTCCTGAAAAATGGGTAGCTGCGGACCTTCTTGCTCAAGCTGAGCATGATGAGATGTCAGTTGCTGTTCTTGTTACCGACAACTTTAGTTACGCAACACGAGTGAAAAAGGAACTACTCTCCCAGCTTTCAGAACTCCCAAGAAAACAGACTGCAGGAGTTTCTGTGACTGATAATGGGAAGATTTATGTTACAGAAAACATGGAGCAAGCCGTAAGCATTTCAAACGCATGCGCTCCTGAACATCTTGAACTCTGCGTGAAATCCCCAAAACGTTTTCTTAAGGGTATAAATCATGCGGGAGCGATTTTTTTGGGTTCCCTTTCAACAGAACCTTTCGGCGATTATGTCTCAGGTCCGAGCCATGTGCTCCCCACGGGAGGTGCGGCTAGGTTCTCTTCCCCTCTGAGTGTCTACGATTTCATTAAAATGCCCAGTACCATCTCAATGTCTAAAAAAGGTTTTTCCTCTCTTGCAGACACTGTCATGAATCTTGCGCGAGTGGAAGGACTTTCCGCCCATTCGGTTTCGGTAGAAAAAAGAGTTGAGGATTTCTGAGAGTGGTTACAAGCGTAAGCACTGGCGAGCGCTGAGGTTCTTATGTCAATTAAAGACAGGGTTTCAGAAAACCTAAGGTACATATCTCCGTATTCAGTACCGAGGTTTGACTGCCCAGTAAGGCTTGACGGAAATGAAAGTCCATACGACCTTCCCTCAGAGAATAAAACCGCGCTATGCAAAAGGCTTGCGGAAATTTCAGTCAACCGCTATCCAGATTTCTCAGTTGATCGAGTGATACAATCTCTTTCTCGTCTGACCGGAGTTCCTTCAGATGGAATATTGCTCGGCAACGGCTCAGATGAAATTATCCAGATGATAATTGAGGCTTTTTCAGGAACAAGCGATTGCGTACTTGTTCCATCTCCTACTTTCTCAATGTATAGAATCACTTCGCTTGTTCTGGGAAAACAGGTTGTGGAGATTCCTCTTGATAAAGATTTTGATATAGACCTTGATTCTACTCTTGATGCTCTCAGAGATAAAAATTCTGATATAGTGTTTCTCTCAACCCCGAACAACCCTACTGGCAATTCCTTTTCCGAGGAGAAACTACTCAGTGTAGTACAACAGTGTCCGGGCGTGGTGGTGATTGATGAGGCTTACTGTGATTTTTCTAAAAAAAGTTATATACCTTTTATTAATAGGTACGAAAACTTGTTGGTGCTCAGAACAATGTCGAAAATCGGTTTTGCCGCGGCGAGGCTCGGGATGCTTTTTGCTCGCCCCGAGATTGTCTCAGAAGTCAACAAGGCGCGTCTTCCCTATAACATAAATTCTTTTAGTCAGGAGATAATGGCCTTTGCGCTTGAGCATACCGAAATTATTGAGCGTGGAGTTTGCCTGATACTTAAGGAGAGAGATAGGTTATGTGGGGAACTTAAGAAGCTAGGGAGTCTGGATGTTTATCCAACCGATGCTAACTTCTTCTTGGTAAGAGTTCGAGACGCGGATTCCGTTTTTCTCAAACTTGTGGAAGATGGCATTTTGGTCCGCCGCTTTGAAGGAGTAGACAGGCTTTCTGATTGTCTTCGGATCACCGTGGGAACTAGAGAGGAAAATGAAAAGTTAGTTAGCGCTTTAGTCAGCATACTTCCCTGATAGATAGGTTTTTACCGCGAAAAGCGCCGTTGCGACAAGAGCTATCCACGCGAATAGATCTCCAACTTTTGAGTACAGAGTGTTAAGCGAGTCAATTAAAACTACTTCGGCACTGAGATTCTCTGTGGTGAATATATCCGTGTTACTCTCTATTTTTCCGGTAGGGGATATAACGGCGCTTACCCCGCTATTGGTTGACCTCACTAAGTAGCGGCGTGTTTCAACAGCTCTTGGGATTGAGAGAAGCAAGTGCTGAAATGGCGCATGGCTTTTTCCGAACCACGCGTCGTTTGTAAGGTTCACAAGCAGATTTGCCCCCATTGCTACATACTCTCTAGAAATCTTCGGCATTATGTCCTCATAACAGATAAGGGGGCCAATTTTGATGTTTTTCTCTGGGATCTCAAGCGTTGCGAGTTCTTCCCCTGGTGAGAGGTCTCCTATCATCGGGAAGATCCGCTTGAGAAACCGAAGTTCTTGGTTTACCAAAGGGAAATATTCTCCTAGAAAAAAAAGCCGGGTCTTGCTATATGTGCCCAATATATTGCTCTGGGGGTCAACAAGAAACACGGTATTATACTTTTTAAAATCCTCCTCATCCCATCCATCGGCAAACAGTTCGGGACTTTCCACGTAGGAAAGTCCTCCAATCAGAAAATACGATCCATGTCCTTGTGGAACGATCTTTCTTTGGTCTATCGCATAGACAGGCTCTTTTGCCGAAAACCAGTATTGAACGGATGTCTCTGGCCAGATGACAACATCTGCTCCGGTAAGTTCTTCTGACATTTTTCTGTGCGTTTCAGTTATTACCTGCTCGTTTTCCGTGCTTTTTTCCGCATAGTCAAAATTCGCTTGGACCATTGCGACTCTAATACGGGACTTTGTACTGAGAAATTCTTCAATCTGTTCTATTCTCAGGGGTCCATACGCAAGTACTGTCGCTATCAGCGCAACGCAAACAACTATTGTCGCAAGAGGAGGTCTCTTTTTTCCCCAAACGCAGGAGACGGTGTAAAAAATCGACACATTTGTAAAAAACATTACAAATCCCAAAAAATGTATTCCAAAGGTATCAACAATTTGAATTATCTGTTGATAATAGCCTTGGGAAACTGCTATTCCATAGGGAAAAAGAACGGGGAAAAAGAATTCTGTAACCACCCAAGCAAAAGATATGAAGAGCGCGTATGAAAAAGTTTTTTTCTGAAGAAGTTTGAATCGGGAGACGTATAGGGTGAAAATTCCGAACTGAAGAGACGAATAAACGCAGAAAATCATAACGACTACTGCACTTGTGGGGATGGAAAACCCTCCAAACCTATTAAGCGTTCCGACTAGCCAGTAAAGCGAAACAAGGTTCATCACAGTCCCCGATATCATTCCCAGTATCAGAGAGTGTCTACTGGTTTTCCCGGAAATAGCGGTAATCAGTGGAACAAAACAAACCCAGCCTAGCACGCCTAGCCAACTTGAAAAGAGAGACGCAGAGAAAAGCGCTCCAGTCCCCGCGGCTAAAATCGCACTTCGGATAAACTCAGATCTTCGAAAACTTTTCATCCCGCGGTCGGTAATCCGTTCTCAATATGCCGGTCCGCGTCTTGTTGATACGTATTTGAATGTCCCAACGGCAATCAGCGCAAGCGCCGTTACTTGGGCTACGGAAAGACCGGTTATGGGGCTTTCCGTTGTGCTTCTTATAAACTCTACTAAGAACCTCTCAATACCCGCAAGCGCAAAGTATATCCCTGCAAGCCATCCGGCAGGCCGTTTCTGTTTTCTTATTTTCCAAAGAAAGAGAAATACTAAAGTCATCAAAATTGTTTCATACGCTTGAGTCGGATGAACTGTTTGTAGCGTTGGAGGTGACCCTTGGGGAAACGCCATAGCCCAAGGAAGAGAGGATGGAACTCCGTAATCATCTCCCACAAGGAGACATCCCACTCTTCCGGTGGCATAGGCAATAGCGCAACTAGGAGCGCATGCGTCAAGAACTTTCCAGAAGTTCTCCTTGTGTTTTCTGCTTACGACGTAAAATCCCAAGATGGCCAACAAAAAACCACCATAAAAAGTAAAACCTCCTCTGGTTAGCAGGAAGTCTATAGGGCGGGAAAGCAATGTGCTAATGGAGAAATTTTCTACAAGAAAAAGAAGCCTAGCTCCCAACATCCCTCCTACCACGGATGCAAAAAATCCGTGTTCAAGAAGTTTTTGAGACATCCCTTTTCTTCGAAACTCAATGGAGGATATCCAAAAGGCCAGAATAAAGGAGAGGGCCACCATAGTCCCAAAGGATGATATGTGAAAATCCCCTATTCTCAGCAACTCAGGGTACATCTACTGTTCCTCCTTTGTTGATTCAAACTGTTTCTCTGTTTTAGAGTTTGTTTTTGAAAGAAAAAATATGGAAACGAAAACGACTGCGCACAGTATTATTTGGATAATAAAATTAGTTTCAATTTTCATCTTGTAAATAATACCTATTCTAAACCTGCGCTGACAATTCTAACAAACGGTTCGTAAAAGCAAAAACTACTGATCGGTGTTCTTGAATAAAGAAAACAAGTTGGTAAAGTAGTCGCCTAAGATGCTTCAATCTCCCGTGCTGGTTCTAAATAAATTTTTTGTCCCTGTTTCCGTAACGAGTTTGAAAAGAGCTTTCATCCTTCTTTACGGAGGTGCTGTCAAAGCTGTAAACAGGGAATATGAGACTTTTGACTTTGATTCATGGAAAGATATTCGCTCCACCGACGCCAATGACTGCGTAAGAACTGTCACAAGCGTTATAAGGGCTCCAAGAGTGATTCTTTTGCTTAGGTATGACGGATATCATAGAAAGCAGCCTAAGTTTAACAGAATTAATATCTTTAGAAGGGATGCGGATACTTGCCAGTACTGCTCAAAAAATTTCCCTAAAAGCGAACTTACACTTGATCACGTCGTTCCAAGATCAATGGGCGGAAAAAGCGTATGGGACAATATAGTATGTTGTTGTGTTCCCTGCAATAGGAAAAAAGGAGGCAGGACTCCTCATCAGGCTAATATGAAACTGCTCAGCGAGCCGATAAAACCCGCTCCTAGCATTTTCTCTAACCTGAATTTCAAGACGGTAAGATATGAGGAATGGGAGCCTTTTCTAAGTTTTGTGGACATGTCTTATTGGAATGTTGAACTTATTGACTGAAATTTATCTAAAAAGATGCTTTTGCAGGCATCTGAATCTCCTTAGTTGTATTCGGAGAACCCTTATTTGGGAGAAAAGACGGATGAGACTTATCTTTACAGTTTTGCTTCTTCTGCTGTGTTTTCCATACGTCTCCACGGCGCAGATAGTGCTTCCTCCCGCAACTTCTCCAATAAGTAAGATACCAATTGCTATTTCCGTGTTGAAGACAGATACAGCTCCACTCGCATATGGAAAAAACTTCATTAAAACTGTTGAGAAAGACCTTCGGGCGGCTGCTCTTTTTGACGTAAGGTCGGTGAGCATACTGTTTTCATCTTCTGTAGAAAACATAGACTTTGAATACCTCAATGCGCAGAAAATAAGGTATCTGGTCAATGGAAGTCTGACAGTTTCGCAAAAAGGCGTTCTTTACGATCTACGGGTTTACGATGTGCCAGAGGTTCAGTTGCGCATAAGCAAAAAATACGTCGTGTCTCCTATTGAGATAAGGTATGTGGCGCACGAATTCGCAGGGGAGATCATGAAAGAAATAACAGGTCTTGATGGTTTTTTTAACTCAGAAATCGTATTTGTAAAAGGGTCAAACTACAAAAGAGATCTTTTTATCATGGAATACGATGGGGAGAACTTGCGCAAGGTTACAAAACACGGCGCCTTTGTCATCTCTCCAGACTGTTCTAGCGATGGAAAACGTGTAATTTTCTCTTCTAACAGAACGTGGGATCATGATTTGTATAGGTTAGATTTCGAGGATACGAAAATTTTTCCTACAAAAGGCTGGGAGATAACTAGAAGCATTAATCTTGACACTTCGCCCCGTTGGTCTCCGGATGGTTCTGAAGTCGCTTTTGCCCGAGATGGAGATATATATGTCGCGTCACCTTCTGGGGAAATACTCAGACGACTTACTATGTCCAAAAGCATAGAGACATCTCCTACATGGTCTCCAGATGGACGAGAAATAGCTTTTGTTTCTGATGATGGAGGAAGGCCAAATCTATATGTAATGAGTTCTGATGGAAAAAACAGGAGGAAAATCACATACAGCGGCTACAACACCGATCCTTCGTGGTCTCCAAATTCTTACGTCAACCGAATTACTTTTGTTAGAACACAGGGTTCTAAGTCTGATATATACACTATATCTCCTGACGGAGATGGAGAGATAAGACTTACTTCTTCAGGGAATAATGAGCATCCTTCGTGGTCTCCCAACGGTTATTACATCACCTTTTCATCAGGAAAAAAAGGGAAAAGACGAATTTATATGATGTATCTCAACGGTGAGAACAAAACTATACTTGCTCGCCAAGGCGACAGTTCATTTTCCACTTGGTGTGCAAGATAACGAAGCAAGATAGTCTGAGACTTTTTATTGCGGCTTTTCTGCCAACTGAAACAAAGCAGGAAATTATTCGGTATGCGCAGTCACTCCAGAACCTAGTCACATCAATGAGATGGGAACCACTGGAAAAACTTCACATCACTTTGAGATTTCTCGGTGAAGTTGACCATTCTCAGGTAGAGGGCATATCACAGCAAGTTGGGTCTGCGCTTTGCGGTTCTGGAATCATTGACACTGGAATCGGCGGATATCAATTGTTCCCCACTCGAAAAAATCCTAGGGTATTTGCACTGACCTTTTCTGCCACCCAACGCTTTGGGTTTGTTTTTGCTGAAACGCAATGCGCGCTTGCTAAAAACGGTTTTTCACCGGAGAAAAGAAAATTTGTTCCTCACGTGACCATTGGTAGAATAAAAGGAAGTTTTACCAAGGCATGGAAAATCCCCTCACCGCCTTCTATAGAGTTTTGTATTGACGAAGTGGGACTGGTGCAGAGCCACCTCAATCCGCGCGGTTCTAGCTATACTGTTTTGCGAAAATGGAAACTCTCGAAATTTGACAAAAGAGTTTGTAATCGGGCAAAATAACCCTTCTTGTTTTAGCGGAGGATGTTATGCATGCTGTTATAAGAACTGGTGGAAAACAGTACATTGTTGAGTTAGGCGATGTTATTGATATAGAAAAAATCTCTGGTGAGCCGGGCGAAGAGATTAATTTTGAAGAAGTTTTGCTTGTCTCTGCTGATGGACAGGAAGTGAAGGTTGGAAAACCTCTGGTTGAAAACGCCACAGTTGGCGGCAGGATAGTAAACCAGAAAAAGGGAGAAAAGCTTGTGATCTTCAAATTCAAGAGAAGAAAAGGATATAGGAGAAAAGCTGGTCATCGTCAGGAACTGACTAGAGTTGAAATCACTAACATAAGTGCTTAATTTGCGGAGGCCGAATATATGTCGACAAAAAAAGGTGGTGGAAGTTCCAAAAATGGAAGAGACTCTGTAGGTAGGCGCCTCGGGGTAAAGAAGTTTGGAGGCCAGCAAGTAGTAAGCGGTAATATAATAGTCAGACAGCGTGGCACAAGAATGAAACCCGGTTCCAACGTGGGGCTTGGAAGAGACCATACCATATTCGCTCTCTGTAACGGAGTGGTGAAATTTGAAAAGTCGGCAAAGGGCAGAACCAACGTTTCAGTTATCCCCACCTGATTTCTCTGTGCTTAGAGTTAGTCTTTTTCTTAGGCTGGATTATAATTACCAACTAATTTGTAATTGTTCTGCTGGGGTATTGCCTCCCGGTGGTTTAGTAGGAAACTGATTTGAGTTCTTCGAGAAACCGCAAAGACTTTTCAGGCTTTGCCTCTTTCCCTTATATATATATCGTTTGTTTTTTGCTTTGTTCTTTAACGATTTTTCTGTTCCAGTATCTATATTTTCCAGAAAGATATGCGACTCTCAGAGTCATGGAGATGGATGAGATATTTGAGGAAGAAGAATTTTTCACTGAACGAGCAAAAGCTGTTCTCAATACAAGAAGCGATGTTGGATATGTGAGACTTCTTGATGAGAATGGAATTACTGAAAAGAGTTTTGGTTATCAGCAAGACGAGGGTTATACAAAACTTGCCCTAAGTGGACCGGAAGGAAAAAAAATTCTTATGGGGATAAAACCGGTCAACAACAGGTTTTACTCCGATTCTTTGCTCTGGAGTATATTGTTCGGTGCCTTGATGGCCGCCATACTCTCTTACTTTATCCGCTTTGTGAATTCCAGATCTTTTCGGTTCCTTGAGGAGTTTTCAAAGGGGATAAATTCTGTTGCTCGCGGAAATTACCGCGTCAGTCTTGATGAAAACTCCTTTCCATCTGCTGGTAAAAGAGTGAAGAGACTTTGCCGTGAGTTCAATGAAATGGTCTTTTCTCTTGAAAATAAGCCCACAGCCACAGATGACACGGAGGAGTCTGAAATTGAATTTGTTGATCTTTTGCCTGAGCAGCAAGAGGTTTTCCAGCCACAGGCCGGTACACATGAAGAAATAGAGGGTATGGAGAACCAAAAAGATAGAGAGACCATTGTGGAACAAGATGAAGATATAACAGAGCACGAAGTTATCGAAATCGTTGATGTGGATGTTTCCAGCGATATGGATGTTAAAACTGTCCAGAGAACAACTGACTCTGCCGGTGATAACGCTTATGACTCTCAACAGGGCAGTGGTACTGAACTCTGCGTTGTTGTCATAAGAATAGCAGAGTATGAGAACGTGGTTCAAGGACTCTCTCCGTCTGATATTAATTCACTTATGGCTAAATACAGAAAATCTATCTCAGAAACCGTTACTTCTTTCAGAGGAGATGTGGAGGCTATGTTAAGAGATGAGGTTGTAGTGTTTTTTACTAATTCGAACGTTGCGACGGATATTTCAGCAAAACTGAGTTCTGTATGCTCAGCAGTTGAGATGATTCAATTTTTCGCCAGTGCGTCAGGACGCCTAAGTCCCGGTTTGCATGAAATCAAACTTAAGATAGGAATTTCCTCAACTATTTTTCCAAGTTCTACCGAAGCAGACGTTTCTCTATTTGCAAAATCTGTGGTTGATGAAGCGAAAGTTCTTTGTAGCACAGCACGCGCTTGGAACATTCTAGTCACTACGGATTTCCGTGAAAGTCTCAAGGACTATCTTGTGGTTAGACGGGAAAAAGTTGGCAACAGAATGTGTTATGCGGTGACGGGTGTTGAGGAAGAAGCTCTGGAGCAGTTGGGGAAATAATATTTCCAACCTTAATACCTTGGGCAATTCCCCTTTTTTAATTCCTGTTATATACTTTCTGCCTTGCGGGAAAGTTGTTCTTGGTTAAATCTCTGCTCTGTCAGAATTATATGATGATGAAAGGGAAAGATGTAAGAAGAGAATTTGTAGAATACTTTTCCACAAGAGGACATAGAGCAGTTCGTAGCTCTGGTCTTATTCCTGAAAACGACCCAACCCTTCTTTTCACCAATGCTGGAATGGTTCAGTTCAAAAATGTTTTTACCGGAGATGAAACTAGGGGTTTTACAAGGGCTGTCACTTCCCAGAAATGTCTCAGGGCTGGGGGCAAGCATAACGATCTTGACAACGTAGGTTATACGGCGAGACATCACACCTTTTTTGAAATGCTTGGCAATTTTTCTTTTGGTGATTATTTCAAGCAAGAGGCTATAAGTTACGCTTGGGACCTTATAACCAACGTGTATGGACTTCCCAAGGGCAAACTCTGGGCCACGGTGTTCAAAGAAGACGACGAAGCTTATGAAATCTGGGATAGAGATACTGAAATTCCCAGAGAAAGAATAGTGAGGATGGGGGAGAAGGACAACTTTTGGTCCATGGGAGATACTGGCCCCTGTGGTCCGTGTTCTGAGATAATTATAGATCAGGGTGAGGCGTTTGGATGTGGAAAGGTGAGCTGTGGCGTGATTGGATGTGAGTGCGACCGCTATCTTGAGCTTTGGAATTTGGTATTCATGCAGTTTGAAAAAAACGAAGAAGGGGATATAAAGCATCTTCCAAATCCCAGCATTGATACCGGGATGGGACTTGAAAGGCTTTCATCTGTGTTACAAGGAGTGCAAAGCAATTACGAAACTGATTTGCTAAGAGGCGTGATAAGTTGTATAGAAGAATTTTCTGGAAGGAATTACTGTGCAGACCGCGAGACTAAAGTTGCAATGAGGGTTATAGCCGATCACTCAAGAGCGCTTGCGTTTCTTATTTCAGACGGAGTGTTTCCATCGAACGAGGGAAGAGGATACGTTCTTAGGAGAATACTCAGAAGAGCTGTACGACACTCCAAATTCCTTGGTATGAATGAGCCTTTTATTTATAGGATTTTACCTTCGGTTGAAGAAATAATGGGGCAGACGTATCCAGAGATCAGCGAGAAACTAGATTTTGTGTCCCAGGTGGTGGAAAGCGAGGAGGAAAGGTTTCTTGAAACCATGGATAGAGGTCTTGACTTGCTTAACGAAGAGATCGCGAAGTTGGGAAAAACTCGGAAGATTTCTGGCAAGGTTGTTTTCAGCCTTTATGATACCTACGGGTTTCCAGTTGATCTCACTGAAGATGTGGCAAGAAGCGAGGGCATAGACATTGACCTTGAAGGTTTTCAGGAAGAAATGCAAAAACAAAGAGCCAAGTCCCATAAAGCGAGAGAAGACGGAATTGTGCGGGATATACAGACAACGAAAGAGGATGCGGATCTAGCCGTTGTTTCTCAAGAGTTTGTTGGTTATAACATGCTTTCCTGTCATAGTGTCATCACTCGGATAACAAGTGGCGGAAAATGGCTTGATAGCGCTCAAGCGGGAGAACAAGTGCAGTTGTTTGTCGACAAGACGCCTTTTTATGGAGAATCGGGAGGGCAGACGGGAGACAAAGGAAAGATAACGGGAGAAAGTTTTTTGGCGAAAGTCAATGACACCAAGAAAAGACAACTTTCTTTAGGAGGTTTTGCTTTTATTCACGAGGTTGTTATTGAAAAAGGTCACGTGCGCGTTGGTGATCAAGTTTTGATGGAAGTGAACCCCGTGTTTCGCCAAGAAGTGGCGGCTCATCATACCTCAACCCACGTTCTTCACGCTGTTTTGAAAGAAATTCTGGGAACTCACGTGAATCAGGCAGGGTCGTTTGTGGGATATGACAGATTAAGATTTGACTTCAGTCACTATGAGGCGATTAAAAAACAACAACTCAACGCAGTTGAAGAGATAGTCAATGAAAGAGTAAGAAAAAATGATTCTGTCATAACGCAGGAAAATATTTCTTACGAAGATGCTATAAACAGTGGCGCAACAGCGATATTCGAGGAGAAATATGCTGATAGGGTAAGAGTGGTTACAATAGGGGACTATAGCAAAGAGCTTTGTGGAGGAACCCATGTGAACGCCTCAGGCGAGATAGCGATGATAAAAATAGTCTCTGAAAGCGCATCGTCTTCTGGAGTGAGGAGAATAGAAGCCGTAAGTAGTCGATCAGCTTGGAACTATATAAAAAGTCAGGACATCATTCTCAATGAATTTTCCTCAACTCTTAATGCTCCTAGGCAGGAACTTTCTTTAAGACTCGCCTCAGTGATTGATGAAAACCTCCAACTTCAGACAGAAATCGAATCTTTCCGTACAAAAGCTCTTTCTGAAATAGCTGATGGACTAATTAGCAAGACAGAATCTGTAAATGGGGTGAATCTTTTGTGTTGTAAAGTTTCTGTTCCTAGTCCTGCGCAATTACGTTTTCTCTGGGACAAAATCAAGGGGAAGATGAAGAAAGGAGTTGTGGTTCTTGCTACGGAGAATTCGGGACGCGTTTTTTTTCTGGTAGGTATTACCAAGGATATTGCCGACACCTACAACGCGGGCGAACTTGCTGGTGAACTTGCTGAACTTGTTGGTGGTAAGGGTGGGGGTAGGGGGCAGATGGCTCAGGCAGGTGGAAACAATCCCAAGAAAATACCTGAAATGCTACGCCGCGCACGGGAACTTGTTTGAATACGTAATATCTTCGTACCTGCTTGTCTTTATAAATTACGCCGCTTATTCAATATTCGAACTTTTTGCACAACAGCAATACTTACCGAGTTATAAGTCTTGCGGTTGGATGTTTTCCTTTTGAAACTTCTCTCTAATTTTACGGAGAGCGTTTTTCTCTATCTGTCGTACGCGTTCTCTTGATATGTCGAATTTTTGGGACAACTTTTCAAGCGTCTCAGGTTCGTCGGTAAGAATGCGTTTTTCAAGAATATACTTTTCCCTACTTTTTAGATTTTTCATTACTTCATTTAGTTTGTTTCTTATTATAGGGCGAATTTGAGAATCTTCCATAAACTTTTCATGGTCAAAAGAATCCCCCAGAGTATCTAAGTAAGTATATTTTTTATTACCTTCTAAGTTTGAATCTAGAGACAGATCTTTTGCTGACATTATTCTATCCATCTCAACCACTTGACTATCAGATACATCAAGTTCTCTAGCTATCTCGGAATGTACATCCTTCGGTAGTGCAGAGCCGTCTGTTTCAATTTTGTTTTTGGTTGATCTAAGTTTATAGAAAAGTTTTCTCTGTGACTGGTTTGTTCCAACCTTTACCAGACTCCAAGTTTTCATTATATGGTTCTGTATGTATGCGCGTATCCACCATACTGCATAGGAGATAAGTCTGTATCCTTTGGTAGGATCAAAACCTCGTACTGCTTTCATAAGCCCTATATTGCCTTCCTGTATAAGGTCCATGGTGTTTATATTGTAGTTTTTATATTCATTTGCAATACGCACAACAAACTTAAGATTTGATATTATAAGTTTTCTTGCGGCTTCGACATCCCCAGTTTCCCTAAATCTAGTTGCCAGTTCATATTCCTCCTTCTTGCTCAGAACAGGGTGATTTCTTATCTGCGCAAGATAACTCTGCAGAGAGTTGGACGGTACAGGAAGGTGGGAGGTGGGCGCATGCTGTTTTTCTTTTTTCTTATCATCGGACATATTGTTTCATCCTGTTGACTGTTCTTCTTATTTGTATAGATTAACCATTTCTTGGGTTTTTTCTATTTATCAGCAGTTCCGGCGTAGCTCAGTTGGCAGAGCAGATGACTGTTAATCATTAGGTCGCAGGTTCGAGTCCTGCCGCCGGAGCCAGTCCTTGCCTCACGGACATGAGTTTAACCAGAGTTTCATTATCGTTTTTACTGTTTGAAGGCAAATATTTTTGAGTTGTTCTTATATGTAATACAACTAAATTTTATCAGGGCGTAACAAAGGCTATCTCAAGTCCAAATCACAGTCCGAACACTCCAAAACCTCTACCAACCGACAAATCCAAAGTTCCGCTACGAAAACTGAATGGTCCTGCCGCTGGACGCGGCCCCATCCTTGGCACGCGAGTTGGCGGCTCGCGTTGCCGTGGCGGGTAAGGCCCGGGGACTCAGTGGACAGCTATGAACAGGTTTTCGCGGGCGCGATCTATACAGCATTCAGCCTGGTCTGATACTCGCCCACCACCGTGAGGATTTCATCAAACGTTGGTACGTCACCATAAAACATTTCCTGCTGCATGCTCTCGTAATCGGTTTGCCAGGTGGACCGGTCGGCATCCGCGGGCAATAACCGCAATTGGCCGGGATTCAGCGTTGAGTAATCGACCCAGGTATGGCGGAAAAAGACCTGACGGTGGGCGGCGACCCGATCGAACAGGTCCATATCCCGTGCAGACTCATCGCCCACGCCAGCGAGGATCAGGCGATAGAGGTCGTAGTAGTGCCGGGCCATGGCCTTCCGCCGCCGCTTTTCTTTCGGCCGAAAAGTCTCCTCGTGCAAGAGCATCGCCTTCTCCCAGAACGTGCGTCTTGGTATGACCGAGCGGACACGTGCCTGCGGCTCTGAGAGCAAATCCGGAAATGCGTCGCTGATACAGGGTCTGATCTCAATGGATTCGGCAGGGTCCGTATCGGAACGGGCGCCCATCTCAATCTTCACGGCACGTCGAAGATAGGTGGCCTACTCCGGGAATGCTGTCGGATAGACCAACAGCAAGGTCTGCCCGTCGGGATCGTCGGGGTCGGGCTCGAGCACCCATTCGAGTTCGCCCGGCAGTTCCGATGAAATTGATTCGGTGAGTGCCGGCTGAATCCTGTCGCTGATGGTTTGTTGAAGGATTCTTTTAACGCCTTGAGGCGCTTTGTCGTCTGTTTCTTGCTGGGTGCCGTTTCGGGTGCACTGTCTCCACCAAAGCCTAGGACACCCCGGTCGATGACGATATCAATGTCTTCGGAAAAACGTTCGATGAGGTTCCAGCACTTGGACAGTGACGTTCCACCCTTGAACGTCAGGTGTTCGCCCCATTCTGATAACTCAAACAGCTTGCGCAAAGTCCAACAAACCCAGAAGTCTTTCTCGACGGCGATCTCGAACAGGTTCAGTTGCGCACCAGCCTCCGTACAGACCAGCCGGCGGCGTTCTTCCGGCAACTCAATGAATTTTTTCATGCTACGCTTTTCCGGCTGGCCAGCGTGCGAACGATATCGGCGATCCAAGCTGGGGCGTATCGAATATTCTTCATCAGTTGCTTGCGTGCCGCATCATCAAGTCGCTGATCGAGCCGTTTGATGATTTGCTGATCGACATTCTTCCTCCCGAGGTGACGCAGGGCCTGAATGACCAGCCCACTAACCTTCCCTGCTGTGGCCATGTTGCGGGGCGTGGTGTGCTTCAGGAGGATCTGGCGCTTGCCAACCTGGACGGTCCGCGTACGACCATCCGTAAGATATACGACCTTCATGGGAATTTGAGAGGAAAGCCCAAGGAGATTGGCGGCGTAGGCTCCGGAGGGCTGCAAACGGATGGCATCCCGCCCGGCTAGGGCGCGTGCGATATCATCCGTTGACGGTTGTAGTGCGCCCAGCTGGGGGTCGATTTTCGGGTAATCATAGAGCCCCCGGCCCAGTTGGCGGATAAGGCCGCTGTGCCGGTGTCGCATCAGGGCAAGATCAATCGCGCGGCGGGTACCGAGATCCGTAAAACTATCAGGCGTAAAGACCCAGCCCCGTTTGCGAGACTGAATCCGCCGGAGTATCTTGCTGTCGGTGCTGTCGATGTGCTTGCCCATATTTTATGAAAGAAATATATATATGTTTTTCTTTTAAAAGTAAAGCGCTATTTAGGTAAGCGTTCGTTCAAAGGGTGATTATAAAGGGTTTGAGCGATTGAGGATTAGTCTCCAATTCCTGTGAAAGCGGTCGTAGCCAGATGTCCTTCCGTTTCCGACAGACGCACAATGTACTTCTTCATGGTTCCTCTCCTTTGTTGTGGAAAGATGTCTCAGAACACAGATCCATCGCCTTGAAACACATTATACACACAATGTTGTCCTTGACGCAACACTAGTTGTTGTACTTTACAGTTTAATGGGCGGGGGGAAATTAATTTAAAAATCCATTTTCTGAAAAAGTTAATTTGACTTTTTGTAGAGTTTTATTATGCAAAAAGCTAGTAGACCAAGTACCCCTGACCAAGAGACGATCATAAAAAGTGCAGATGAAAAATCCATTAGGTTTTTTTCCTTCCGGCTATATAAACTAAAACAGAGAGAAAGGCAAACAATCCCACGAGATATAACCTTGCAAACCAAATATTCCACCCACCAGTTGAAATAACCGAAGGTAGTTTTTCATAACTCCATAGTATAGTTAAAACTAACAGGAAAACAGGCGTTATGTACTTCATTACGTAGTAAAATATTCGAGGTATTTTTATAAATCCTCCAGAATTCATCTCTTTCCAAGCGTTTTCGCTTCCAAATACCCACATAAATATCACTACCTCAATGAATCCAAACACCACAAGCATTATAGTACCTGCCCAGAAGTCCCACACATCAAGAACCTCGCTTACCAGTATCACGGGAAGTACGTTTACAATAATTATCACCATGGTGCATACCACGGATTTTTGCCTTGAGAAGTTAAATTCAGACTGAAGGAATTCAACCACTGGATACGCTATTGCTACTGAAGATGTCATCCCAGCGAAAAATAACAGGAAAAACCAGATGAATCCAAGAATCCTCCCTACTTCAATTCCCAGCAAATCTCCGGGAACGCTACTGAACACTGCGGGGAGGCTCACAAAGCCAAGGCTAAAAGCGCCTGACTGAGCGATTGTGACTACGCTTGCGGTCCCAAAAAACGCTACTGCTGCCGGAATAGCTATAGAAGAACCTAGAACCACTTCTGCCGTTTCATTGATTGAAGCGGAAGTGAGACCACTAAGCGCTATATCGTCATTTGCTTTTACATAGGATGCGTAAGTTATTATAGCTCCAAAAGCTAGACTTAGAGTGAAAAATATCTGCCCTGCGGCCGCTATCCAAACACCTGGGTCTTTAAGGACTGTAAAATCTGGATTCCACATGAAGTTAAAGCCATCAACAGCGGTTCCGGTCTCAGTTTCAAGCGTGAAGGTTATAACCGCAAGCACTATTGCTAGAAGAAATAGAGTTGGGAGCGCATACCTTACGAATATTTCTATGCCTCCTGATATTCCCTTCATCATAATGTAGAAGTTTGCCGTCACGGTGATTACAAAAGCCGTTATCGCCATTGTTGAAGGGGTGAGAATTACTCCCTCCCCAGCACCTAAGTAATGAGAAAGAAAATTACTGTATGACTTTGTGTATTCAGCAGCAGTTGCCGCGGTTCCTACATCAACTCCCGGGTTGGTTCCCATAAGGAAATGCAATGCGTAACCCAAGGTCCAAGACTCAATATAAACATAGTATATTACTACTACAAGCGGTATCCATAGTCCTATGATGCCAAGGAATCTGGATATGGGGCTTTTCCAGAAAAGATTGAATATGGCAGGGGTGTTTCCGTGCTTGCGGATGCCTCCGTATCTACCCATTCCCCACTCAATCCACATAAGCGGAATTCCTAGAAAGACAAAAGCTATAAAATAGGGGATCATAAAGGCGCCGCCACCGTTTTCTGCAGCCTGTGTGGGAAATCTGAGGAAGTTACCAAGGCCTATGGCATTACCCGCCATTGCGAGAATCAGTCCCGTCTTGGTAGACCAAGCGTCCCTTTTGTTAGATGCGCCGTTTCTCATTTTAGAGCAAAAATGGTTATAACAAGACCTAGATTGCTACGGATGCCCGCTTTTATTGCAAACGAAGACAGATTTTATTGATAATAGTGGTTGACAAAAACAATAGGATTCTTATTTTAATCTACTCTTTTGAGAAGTGCAAATCTTGTTTGTTGGGAGATTTATATGCCAGAAAGAAGCAAAAAACAGACTAAAGAAAAGTCTTCAAAAAAAAGAACGTTATCTGTGGTAAAAACCTCTTCCCGAGGAACCAAGTCTAAAAAATACACGAAAAAATTCCTTGGGCAGATCACATCAGTGCTAAAACAGATGCGAAGTGAACTTCTTCAAGATGTATCCAAATCAATGAAAGAAGAGTCTGATCATTTACGTTTTAATGTTGGAGATTTTTATGACCGTGCGTCCGAAGACAGGCAGAGAGAACTTGCGCTCACGCTTTCAAGCAGGGAGAGAAGTAAATTGTATCAAATAGATGATGCGCTGAAGAGAATTGAAAACGGTGAGTACGGTTACTGTGAAGTCACTGGAGAGAAAATAGGAGAAGAAAGATTATTCGCCATGCCCTTTACAAAGTTAAGTATTGAGGCTCAAGAGGAGATTGAAAGAGAAAACTAGAGGTCTCCTGTTTTTAAGGATGCGAGTGTTTTAGTTAAAGGTTTTCTGAACAAACCGACTTCAGTTATTAAGCATTCGATGTTTTCTGCGGGAGTGATGTCAAATGCGGGATTGATCGCATCCACTTCGGCACTTATGCGCTTTCCGTTTATATAAGTTATTTCCTCCGGGTCTCGTTGCTCAATTACAATGTCTTCCCCCTTTAAACAGTTGCGATCTATAGTCGAAGTGGGGGCTGCGACGTAAAAAGGGATCTTATGATGCTTTGCTAGAATGGACAGGGAATAGGTTCCTATTTTGTTTGCCGTGTCTCCATTTGAAGCCACCCTATCCGCTCCAACGATTACCGAGTGGATAGCGCCTCTGCTCATCAGATGTCCGGCCATATTATCGGTTATAAGACGGACTGGTATACCTTCGCGCTCAAGTTCCCACGTGGTAAGTCTTGCTCCCTGTAGAACCGGTCTAGTTTCAGAAGATATAACTTTTATGTTTTTCCCTTGATAAAAAGCCGAGCGTATTACCCCAAGAGCGGTTCCATAACCCGCAGTAGCAAGTCCTCCGGCATTGCAGTGAGTAAGTACCACTGAGTCTTTCTCTATGAGTTGAGATCCATGTTCCCCGATTTGGATGCATGTGCTGAAGTCCTCTTGCTGTATGGAGACAGCTTCTGCCACAAGAATGTCTTTGATCTCTTTTACTTTCTTTTTGCGGTTTGCAGAAACAAGTGCATTCATTCTTTCTATAGCCCAGAAAAGATTTACCGCCGTTGGGCGGGTAACGGCTAGTCTTTCTGATACAGTTTTCATTTGTTCTACAAACTCTTCGTAACTACAGTTGTCACTTGTATGGAGAGACCCTAGCGCCATTCCCATAGCCGCCGCTATTCCTATTGCGGGCGCTCCTCTGATTGCAAGATTTTTTATGCAGTCGGCGATTTCTTCAAATGTGTCGCACTGAAGATATATTTCTTTTGTGGGAAGTTCTCGCTGGTCAATCATAACGACCTTATCGTTTTTCCATTCTATGGTATTAAAGGAATTCATGCCTGCTTTGTCATTGATGCGCTGTGTATAAAAAGTATTCCTGCCCATTCTCCTTGAGACTTATGGTTTATGACATCATAACCCGAGTTTTTATATATGCTTTTTATCTGGTTTTTTTCTGTAATCAGTATTCCGGAGATTATCAGATAGCCTTGCGGTAAGAGTCTTTTCCTAAATTGGTCCTTCATAGAAATAAGGGTCTCTTTTGATGTGTTAGACATTATTACGTCGAATTTCTCGCATACACAATCAATTGATCCGCATAAGACTCTTATTTTGTCAGATACTCCATTTCTCCTCGAATTCAAAAGAGTCTCCTTTATTGCGTTTGAATCTATATCTACGCACGTCGCCATGTGCGCTCCAAGCAAAACTGAGCAGATGGCGAGAACGCCGCTCCCGCACCCAATATCAAGCACCCTAGAGAGTGTGTGGTCTTCAAGAATTTCATCAAGAAAGCCTATGCATATCTTCGTTGTCTCATGGTGACCGGTACCAAATGCGGCTGCTGGGTTTATTTCAACATTAACCCTCTCTTTTTCTGCACTTTGTTGTCTTTCCCAAGGGGGCCTAATCGTTATACGGCGGCTTGCCCTTACTGACTTCAGATGAGATCTCCATTCTTCCCAGTCTTTGGGTTTGATGATTTGAGAATAGAACCTGACTGGTTCACTGTCAGGGTCAAGTAGAAAAAGAAAATCGTTTATCGTCTGGTTGATTGTACTTGTATCTGTCTCTTGCTCAAAATATGCATGTACCAGAGGATTTTTGAATTCTCTACTTTCTTCACTGACAGCCTGTGCTCCAAGTCCTAACATCAGGTCTGAAACCTCCACCGTTATGTGTACCGGAATCTCTGCTGTGAGTCTGATGATAAGTGACATTATGGTGTAGTTAATGTTATTGACTACAGTTAGTCAAATTTGAGGCATTTGCACTGTCCAAAAGGTGTATGCATATCAAGGGTTTTTAGAAGGAGTAAAAACTTTTTACCCCAAAAAATCCGCAAAAAAGTCCTAAAATCGGCTAATGTAAGCTAAAAACTACAAATTTCACCTCACACTAAAATCGGTTGATATAACCTCTGTAAAAATTCCCCCAAAATACAAATAACTTGATGATCTCATTTGTTTTTAATGTCACCATAAAGGTGTCTTCATAGGTTGAAATTATAATTTGCTAGCAGAATCTTCTCATCTCCTATAAGAGTAAGTGAATGTTGTTTTTGGTCATCCTCAAGGAAAAAGCCTCAAAAATCGTTGTAGCGTAACTACCTCAAGTTGATAATAATTTTATCATCTACGAAAGAAATAACCCCGTAGCGGTTCCACAATCATCAAAAGAAATCAGCATCAAGCATCACTACAGCTCAAATGCCTCCTTTCTCGCTAGTCCTTGACTTTGCGAGGGGGGGGGGGTCAGGGCTTTCTAATTTTCTAGAGGTGTAAGGCGTTGATATTACCGAGTATATCTTTTCAAAGAGAGTTTTGCATCTTAGAGGTTGCCACTACGTCATGGGGAGAAATTAGAGACTCATTTGTCTTCCCTTTCTAGCTGACATGTAGAAGAATTAGGCTCGGTTTCAGTCCTTCATAAGTTTTTTCTTATAACAAACACTTCTGAATTATAATCTGCGGAGTTGGATATGTAGGGAGAATATATCCAAGGTAGTACATTGTCATTTGGGGATTTGAGAAAACAGTGAAGTCATATTAGTACGTTATAATCCGGATATTCCAACAGAGATATTAAGTTGACAATTCGATTGTTTCGTTGTCAGGTTTCGATCTGGACGTTGCGAATTTAGAGCTGGCTATTCATTACATGATGTGGTATGGTGTAGATCATGAGTAGGCGGACATCTCAGGACAATAAGATTGATCTGCGCGCGGTCACAGTACGTCCTACCTATGGGGAACAGGAGCGTCGTCACTGGGACCACTTAGTCAGACTACATCACTATCTTCCATTCCATCGCGTGTTCGGCAAGGGATTGCGTCATGTAGCGGAAGTTGGGTCGCGTTGGGTCGCGCTTATTGGTTGGCAGGCAGGCGCATTCAAGTTAGCGGCCCGAGACCGCTGGATTGGCTGGAGCGCCGAGCAGCAGTTTGGACGCTTGCATCTGATTGCCAACAATGTGCGTTTTGTCATTCTGACACGGCAGCGGGTGGCGAACTTGGCATCGCGAGTGCTGGGTCTGAGTCTGAGGCGGCTGTCTTCGGACATGCAGACAGCGCACGGTTATCCAGTGTTTCTGGCTGAGACGTTCGTAGATATTTCACGTTTTAATGGTACTTGCTACCGGGCGGCCAACTGGCAGTCTTTCGGGCTAACGCGCGGGTTTGCCCGTGAGTCTGGAGGGTCTGCGCGGTGGCGCTATCATGGTCAACCCAAGGAGGTCTTCATGTTTAATCTCGTTGATAATGCTAAAGAAGTATTAAGTCAAGAGGAATTACCACCAGAATGGACCGGTGGGGTTCGTAAGGAGCCTATGACGGCGCCACAGTTACGCAGTCTCAAAGATGTTCTAGGTAAGGTGCCTGAGTTCCGAAAGTCTCAAGGTAGACGCTATCCTCTTGTCACCGTGTTGGTTCTCGCTGTCGCCGCCCGTTTGGCTGGATACCGCGGGGTGTCCGCCATAGCGCAGTTCGCCCGACTACTTAGTCAGGAACAGCTTAAGGCCGTTGGAGCGTTCTACAGTCCCAGTAAGAAATGCTACACTGCGCCGGTAATTGGCACCTTCCATAACATCTTCGCAAAACTGCCACCCGACACGCTTGATAAAGCGCTGAACCTGTGGGAAGCCCGCAAGACCTCGCCCGCAGCGCCGGTGGCGATGGACGGCAAGATGATTCGTGGCGCAGCCAAGCAGACTGAGGGTGGAATTAGAATGATGGTAGCTGCCCTCGAACATAACACCGGCGTGGTTCTCGGTCAACTAGCAATCAAAGAAAAGAGCAGTGAGATGCTAGTGGTACGCGACCTAGCCAATAAACTCGACATTGCTGGTCGTACTGTCACTCTAGATGCGCTGCATGCCCAGCAGGATACGGCGCGCTGTCTGCTGGAAAATGGAGCCGACTATGTGATGACCGCCATCAAGGACAATCAAAGAACGATCAGCAAGGAAATAAAGGGATTGGACTTTGATGCCGTGCCCGGATGGACAACCGAAGATTATAAACATGGGAGGATTGAAGAACGGACCTGTTGGGTAGTAGACCTATCCGGTTCTGAGTGGGATGGACATGTAGGCATGCACGGACGGCGTCAAGCCATACGCATAGTCCGCAAGCGCACTGAGAAGAAGACAGGTAAAACCAGTTGCGAGACTGTCTATGCTCTGACCTCACTTGGCCCAGAGCAGGCTGGAGCCAAGGAGTTACTTGCTCTGGTTCGCAACCACTGGCACATTGAGAACCGTCTGCATTATGTGCGTGACTTCACCTACGATGAAGACCGTTGTCGGGTATCAAAAGGGTACTTACCGGAAAATCTTTCCTGTCTGAGCAACGTTGCCATCGCCATAGTGCGTTGTGAAGGTAGATTCAACTATCTGCCTGAAGCTAACCGACACTATGCCGCCCGGCCTCAGGAAGCTATTGAACTTATAATGAAGCCGTTGAACTGAACGGTCGCACTTTACTCACAACCCCGCCGGATAGCCTGTGCACTGCTCAGGTCTGATACCCTACGACTACTGGACGGACAAAGGCTGCGTACACTGTAAGATGAAGCCAAGTGGTACCCTTGTTTCTTGCTAAAACTCTCCATCTGAAGTCCAAATCACAATCCAAACACTCCAAAACATCTATCTACCCAACCCTATACAAAGTCCCCGCTACGAAAACTGAATGGTCCTGGGGGGGGGGGTAAACTCAAAAGACTGGCTTAAGAATGAGGTTTTTACAATAAGATTTTGCCAGATAAATGTCCATTTATAAATGAAACAACTTATAAGGGAGGTTGTAATATGAAGTTACACAATTTATTAGTGATGTTGTTACTGCTCACTGGAGCGGTTTTGTTTGTTGCTTGTGAGGGAGAACGAGGGCCCGCGGGGCCCGCGGGGCCAGCAGGGCCGGCAGGAAAGGACGGAGCGCGAGGGGCAGCAGGGCCGGCAGGAAAGGACGGAGCGCGAGGGGCAGCAGGGCCGGCAGGGAAGGACGGAGCCGCGGGGCCGGCGGGCGCGAAAGGCGATGACCTAACCGAAGGCGATCCTAGATGCGACCGCAGTAATGGGATAGCTCCACCCGCAGGAATACGACTCATTGATGGTACAGGCGATGCTGATGTTATTTGCGGAACTCGCCTTGATAACGAGATTAGAGCCGGTGGGGGCGATGATACGGTTTACGGTGGGGATGGAGCTGACAAAATGATAGGTGGCGATGGCGATGATACGCTTTACGGCGAAGATGGCGCTGATGATTTTTTTATTTGGCAACAAAAAGGCGCTAATAAATATATTGGTGGGAATGGGAAAGACATGATCTATTTTTGGAGAGATAATCCGAATGCAACAAGAATAAAAACGGGTGTTAGTGCTGGTATGTATACTGAGCAGAGTGATGGTTCTGATGCCCCTAACAGCGATATAACCTTTGATCTTTCTTCTGGAAGTTTCAATGCTACTTTTTCGTCTACGTCTGGCTCGTATACATTTGAGAGCATTGAGGCTGTTAGAGGTGCCGATGGGGATGACACTATCACTGGAGACGACAAAGACAACTTCATCCATGGAGGTTACGGAGCCGACACCATAAACGGCGGGGGTGGCGATGATATGCTTCGCGGGGGTGCCGGGGATGACATAATAAACGGCGGCGACGGGGACGACTTGTTTTACGCATACAATAGGACCACGGATACGCTTACCGGCGGAGCTGGGGCAGACACTTTTGTTTTTGAGCATTGGCCTACCCCTGGGAAGCACATTATTAAGGACTTCAACTTGGATGAAGATATAATCTATCTCAACGGTTATCCCTCGGGCGATTCAGCGAGGGCAATAACTAATTCAAGCGCTAATCTATTGGCTGGTACAACTACTTTTGCGGTTATTCATAAAGATGATTTGGCAAGCACTACCCACGCCGCGGCGATAGCTGGCAAGACAGGCGCCGTTAAGTTTGTAGATAATCCGCAACTTGATCCAGAAACGAGAACTTGGTCTTTTGATGACGATTAAAGAATCTCGGTGTGGAGATCTGAAGGCTCTGTGTTGGCGCTTGCCGGCATAGGGCCTTCTTTTTGATATACTGGCAAAAACGCTTTGGAGGGAATACGATGAGCATAGCCGACAAGATTCAAGCCTTTTAGATGAGCATAAGCAGCAGGTGGTAGCCTACGAAGGCAGGATAAAAGAAACGGAGGATCAATCTTTAAACGGCAAAATGCGGCGGTGGAATATCGCAGATAGAGAAAAAGCAGATTGAGACCCTGAAAGTTTTCCTAGGCTTTGGTCCTGACGATCTGGAGCCTTTGCCTGTATTATACGTGGTGGATAAATCCACAACTAAAAAGCTTTTATTCCATGCCAAAAAACGTCTAAAAGGCTACCAACTAGTATCGGTTTTTTACCCCAAAAATTCTTCAAAAAAGTCCTAAATTCGGTTGATATAACCTCTGTAAAAATTCTCCAAAATACAAATAACTTGATGATCTCATTTGTTTTTAATGTCACCATAAAGGTGTCTTCATAGGTCGAAATTATATTTTGCCAGCAAAACCTTCTTCTCTCCTATAAGAGCAAGTCAATGTCGTTTTTGGTCATTCTCAAGGAGAAAGCCTCAAAAGTCGTTGTAGCCTACCTGCCTCAAGTTAATAACAAATTCATCATCTACAAAAGAAATAAACCCGTAGCGATTCCACAATCATCAAAAGAAATCAGCATTAAGCGTCACTACAGCGCAAATGCCTCCTTTCTCGCTAGTCCTTGACTTTGTAAGGGGGGGGGGGGGTAAACTCAAAAGACTGACTTAAGAATGAGGGTTTTATAACAAGGTTTTGCCGGATAAATGTCCATTTATAAACGGAGCAACTTATACAGGAGGTTGTAATATGAAGTTACGTAATTTATTAGTGATGTTGTTGCTACTCACTGGAGCAGTTTTGTTTGTGGCATGTGAGGGGGAGAGAGGGCCTGCGGGGCCGGCAGGGCCAGCAGGAAAGGACGGAGCGAAAGGCGATAAAGGCGATCCAGGGAAAGACGGTACGGTGGGGCCTGCTGGCGCAGATGGTCGAGTTGGTGACCAAGGGCCTGCGTATGGTGATTCTCGGTGCGATGTTAGCAATGGTATACAGGGGATAGTCGGTATTGCTCAGGATGATCTCACCGGCACAGATGAAGATGATGTTATTTGTGGGACTCGGGTTGCCAATACAATTACCGCGGGGGGCGGTGATGATACTGTTTACGGTGCCGGTGGCAATGATTATCTCCAAGGTGAAGCAGGCGATGACGAAATCAACGGGGATGATGGTGTTGACAGGTTATCCGGCGGTGCTGGTGATGATACTCTCAACGGCGGTGCTGGTAATGATCATTTCTACATTAGAAGTGAAGCAGGCGACAATCATTTTATAGGCGGTGATGGCAAAGATATGATTTATTTTAATAATATTCCTGCTGCTACGGCGGCGCCGTGGTTTGGTATGTATATCAATGATGGAACTCGGGTTTCTGCTAGCGTAACTTTTGATCTTTCTTCGGGGACTTTTGATGGGTCTTCTTTATCAGGCACTGGAACATTTACATTTGAAGGTATTGAGGATATTTACGGCGGGACGGGAAATCATACCATTACCGGAAACGACCAAGATAACTATATCTACATAGATGCCGGAAGCGACAATACCGTAAATAGCGGAGACGGAGACGATCAGATTCAAGCTGGGAGCGGGAACAAAACCGTAAATGGCGGAGACGGAGACGATATTTTTATCCTGCAAGTTGGCCCTGGTGTTATTACCGGTGGTGGGGGATCTGATATTTTTGAAGTTTGGAACACCTCAGGCACAATAAAGATTAAAGACTTTGACTTGAATGAAGACAAACTCTATTTACAAGGTTTTTCTAATAAAACAGTAAGTGCCACGGGAGGAAAAATTACAGTTGGAAGTAAGACTAATTTGGTTGAGATATTTACAAATGACCAACTAGATCAAGATAAAGCTAATAGTATCATTAACGCTTCAGATCCTAAATATAAATTTGTAACAAGTACTTTTAATACAGAGACAAGAAGAAACACTTATACAGAGCAGTAAAAATTTCGGTGCGGAGAATTCCCAAGCCCAGCAAGTTATCTGCTTGTTGGGCTTTTTTTTTGATATACTGGCAAGAACATATCTAAGGAGGAAATACTATGAGCCTAGCGCAAAGACTTCAACAGTTAATAGAATCGCATGAGAACAGGATAAAGGATTACGAGGGAAGAATTGAGAAAATGGAAAAAGAGATAAATAAGAACAGAGGCGGGATTGATGAGTATCATTCGTTTATTGAATTAGAGAAAGAACAAATAAATGTGATTAAAAAGTTTTTGTCATTCAGTCCTGATTATTTGAAGACCTTTACCCGTATTGTACGTGGTGGATAAATCTACAACTAAAAAGTTCTTATTCCACGCCAAAAAAACGTCTAAAAGGCTACCAACTGGTATCGGTTTTTTACCCCTTCTAAACCCCTTGATATACGTACACCTTTTAGACAGCGCAAATGCCTCAAATTTACAAAAAACATCTAAAAGTATATAATCCTCTATGTGAACGTAGAGACTGAGAAAAAAATTAGAACCATTTTGCTCAAGAAGATGTCTAATCTTTTAGGTATAGCCTATGATACCGTAGATAGGATGAGTAAGGGAACAAATTCCTTTCCAGATCCACTTGACAGGGCTATGTCTGAATCTAACAGGGTCCTTGAACTCAGAGAAAGAGATAGGGAAAGAAAACTACTTCGGAAAATACGAGAAGCTTTGTTGAAACTTGAAGAAGGTTCTTACGGTATCTGTGAAGTATGCAACGATGAAATCTCTGAACAGAGGCTAATTGCAAGGCCAGAGACCACTCTCTGCATAGAATGTAAGGAGGAACAGGAAGATCAGGAAAAGAAATTTGGATAGGCTCTACTCATTAAGTATCTTCATTCCGCTGAGCAGATCAAACCCTGACTCCCTTGTGATCCTCCACCCCATAAGTGTGTTTGTTAGACCGAACACTTCTTTGGCTTCGTATACAACTGAGTAATCACCCACTCTTACTTCAATCAGGGATACGGCGATAACATTCGCCTTATAATCGGAGACGTATATGTACCTTCTGGTTTCGCCAAAAGAGATAGAGTCAATTATTGCCATAGTCTTTTTGAAAATGTTGACTAAATCCTGCTTGCCCAAGGTTTTTCCGTCTTTGTTCGTTACTCTGTAGTTTTCATGTATGCACTCCGCATATATTTCAGAGTTTCTAAGTGAAAAAGCTCTAGATCTTTTATCCATGAGCATGTTTATCTTCTCTTTATTGTCAGTACCGCACGATGTGGCTAGCAAGAGTATAATTGTGCAGGTAGACAATATGTAGATTTTCAATATCACTGGGTTTCGAGGTTCAGCGAAGGGGTGAAATAGGACTTGCTGAGGTATTATTGATGCGTTTGTGCGCAGGTTCCTAGGATTGCTGTTCTGACAATTTAACGCGAGATGTCTCTAGTAGACGTAACGCCTCTTCTACGTACTCTGTTTCGGGATATTTTTCCAGAACGTTCTCAAATCTCATCATTGCGGCTTTATAGTTCTTTTTCTTGTAGTAGAACTTTCCTATGTAGATTTCCCTTTCGGCCATAATCTTTCTAGATTCCTGAATCTTATCCTGTACTTGCTCAACGTAAGGGGATGTTGGATAGGTCTCTTCAAGAGCATAAAACCATTTTAACGCGGAAAGCCGTCTTGAGTGGTTTCTATCCTTTCCGGCTTTCATTTTATAATAAGATAGGCCGAGTCGATACATGGCATAATCAAGTTTTGCATGACCGGGATTGTTGGATATGAAATCTTCGTATTCCTCAGCGGCTAGGACATATTCTTTTTTCTTGAAATAAACATCCCCGCTACGTAGTTCCGCCAAGGCCGCATATTTGGTATAGGGGTAGCGGATCTGTATTTCCTTTAGTATTTCAAACACCTTATCAAAGTTAGTCCCACCGAACAAGGAAAACCTGCTTTCCTTTGCCAATTCTTCCGTAACTTCTTGGTTGAGTTGTTCCGCTGTTCCTTCGTAAATAGCTTTTTTACCACCACAAGAAACCGTGATAATAAGCGTGCCGACGACAAGCAATTTTATTGCGATTTTTATCATTTGGTAAGTATTTTAGGAAATAGATGCACTGTCAACTGAGCCTTGTTCATAGATTAACTGATTGTTTCTCCGGGATTTACATCAACCACGGTCAGATTTTCTATATCCACAGTAAGGGATTTGAACTCTTCAGGGGTCCCCACTAGAAGTGGAAATGTTTTGTAGTGAATTGGAACAACCCATTTTGCGTTAAGGAGCCTGCATGCGTGTGATGCCTCAAGCGGAGACATTGTGAAAAGGTCACCTATGGGAAGCATGGCTAGTTCTGGGTTGTATATTTCGGATATAAGTTTCATATCACCAAAAAGATTGGTGTCTCCTGCGTGATATATTGTAAATCCATTTTCAAACTTTATTACAAAACCTGCTGCTTCTCCCCCGTAAATTGTTGTACCGTCTTGTTCTTTCATGCTACTGCTGTGTTGCGCGTGAGTCATCGTGAATCGTATTCCATCTATTTCCACGTTACCTCCCTTATTACACGGTATGCAGTTACTGACATTCTTTGATTCCAACCAGTCGCAGATTTCCCAGTTCGCTACTACCTTTGGGTTGTGTTTCTCACAAAGTGGGATTACGCTATTTATGTGATCAAAATGCCCATGCGTTAAAGCTATGGCATCAACTTGGTCAAGTTCATGGAACTGCTTTGGACACAAAGGATTTCCCTCAAGCCATGGATCAATCACGATCCTTTTTCCTGAGACTGATTTTATGGTGAAAGTCGAATGTCCAAGATAGGTTATTTCTATTCCATTATTGAGTATTTTCATTGAGTTCTACCTCAGTTGGTTTCTTGCTACCTGATTCATGAAAGATCAATTCATGTTACAATAGGTTGCGGCGAATTACAAGAACCCGTTATGGACATTAGATTTTTGTATTCCCTAACTGTTTGAAAATATTAGTTGGAAGTGTACATTAAAAAGTTTATTCCCCATTCCCAAAATTCACGCAGGAGAACAGACAGCGTATGCTGGACCCCAAACTGATTGAACAGGATATTGATTTTGTAAGTGAAAGACTTGATTCACGGGGATCTGGGGCTGACCTTTCGGAATTTACAGTTCTTAATTCTCGTAGAAAGGAAATAATCAAAAAAGTTGAGGCTCTTGAGCAAAAAAGAAATGAGGGCTCAAAAAAAATAGGTTTCTTAAAAAAATCAGGGAATCAAGAAGAACTATCTCGGATTCTTCCAGAAATGAAGTCTCTTTCAGAACAGATAAAAAGTCTTAACGAGCATAAAGCGGAAACAGAGGTACTTCTACAAGACGTTCTCCTCCAGATGCCTAACATACCGCACCTATCAGTACCTAAGGGGATTAACGATACGGACAATGTAGAGATAAGAAAATGGGGTGAGCCAAGAGAGTTTGATTTCGAGATAAAAGATCACGTTCACCTAGGAACGGAACTAGATATATTGGACCTTCCTAGTGCTGCGAAAATAACCGGCGCGCGATTTGCTCTCTATAAAGGCTCGGGTGCACGACTTGAAAGAGCTTTGATAAATTTCATGCTTGACGTTCATGTCGGTAGACACGGCTACACCGAAGTGCTTCCACCTTTTATGGTAAACAGCGGAAGTCTCACAGGGACAGGTAACCTCCCGAAGTTTGAAGAAGACCTATTCAAGCTCAGCGATACTGATTACTACATGGCCCCCACAGCCGAGGTTCCAGTTACGAATATACACCGTAATGAGATAATTCCTGCGGATATACTTCCGGTAAAGTACGTGGCCTACACCCCTTGCTTTAGAAAGGAGGCGGGTTCTTATGGGAAGGACGTACACGGGATAATAAGACAGCACCAATTCAATAAAGTGGAGTTGGTGCGTTTTGTGGAACCGGAAAATTCCTACGATGAACTTGAGACACTAACCGCTGATGCGGCTAGGATTCTTGAACTCTTGGGGCTTCCTTACAGAATAGTGATTCTGTGTACGGGAGACATGGGTTTTTCATCCGCAAAGACTTACGATATTGAAGTTTGGGTGCCTAGTGAAGGAAGGTATAGGGAGATATCATCTTGTAGCAATTTTGAGGCTTTTCAGGCGAGGCGAGCCAATATAAGGTACAGAAAAACGAGAGGGGAAAAACCTGAATACTTACACACGCTCAACGGGTCGGGGGTGGCGGTTGGTAGGGCGTTTCTTGCTATTCTTGAGAATTTTCAAAATGAAGATGGAACTGTTGCGGTTCCCGAGGTTTTGGTTCACTACATGGATGGTCTAAGGGTGATCGGCCGCTGAGGTGAACAAAAAATCAGATTTCCAGTATCTCTTTTTCCTTTTTTTCAAGCAGAGAGTTCACCTTGCTTATCGCGCTGTTTGTAAGTTCTTGTATTTCGGACAAAACTTTTTTAGTTTCATCTTCGGGTAAGTTATCAGTCTTACCTGTCTTTTTTATAAGGTTGTTTACATCTTTTCTTATCTGTCTTACGGAAATCCTGTGATCTTCTGCGATCTTAGCCGTTCGCTTAACTAGGTCTCTTCTTCTCTCTTCAGTAAGGGGCGGGATCACAAGCCTTATAGTATTTCCGTCAACAGACGGCGTTATTCCGAGTTCTGACTGCGTTATTCCCTTTTGAATCGCGTCAACCGCGCTTGGGTCCCATGCCTGAATCAGTATCGTGGAGCTATCGGGGACCGATACGTTTGCAAGTTGGTTAATAGGTGTTTGCGCATCAAAATAAGAAACTTTCAAGGTATCTACCAGACTTGCATGGGCCCTACCAGTTCTTGTTTTTGAAAGTTCTTGTTCAAAAGCGCTTATAGTTCTCTCCATTCTGTCTTCAGCGTCAATGCAGATTTCCTCAACAGACAATGGTTCACTCATTTTCCTTTCCACTCCTTACTATGGTTCCGACTTTCTCCCCTCTCACTATTTTCTCCATATTCCCTTTTTCAGAAAGATCAAATACCACTATGGGTATATTCCCTTCCATACATAATGATATTGATGTCGCGTCCATGATTCTCAGTCCTTTTTTCAGAATTTCCATATAGGTAAGTTTGTCAAATTTTCTAGCGTCATCATTTTTCACAGGATCTTTGTCGTAAATTCCGTCAACCTTAGTTGCTTTTATTATCACGTCTGATCCTAGTTGTAGCGCTCTGAGCGTTGCGGCCGTGTCAGTGGTGAAAAATGGATTGCCGGTTCCTGATGCAAATATGACTATCCTTCCCTTTTCAAGATGGCGGATGGCCTTTCTCTTGATAAAGGGTTCTGCTACTTGCTTTATTTCAAGCGCGGTCTGTACCCTAGTGGAAAGTCCTTCTTTCTCAAGGGAATCTTGGAGGGCAAGCGCGTTTATAACTGTGGCCAACATCCCCATGTAATCGGCCGTGGAACGGTCCATACCACTTGATGAATTGGGGACCCCTCTGAAAATATTCCCCCCGCCTATTACAATGGCCGTTTGCACTCCTAGAAGATGCAGTTCTTTTATCTCTTTGGATATATACTCCAGCACGTCGGGATTTATTCCAAAACTTCCACTACCCTGAAGAGCTTCCCCACTGAGCTTAAGAAGAACTCTTCTGTATTTTAGGGTGGTTCTTTCAGAAGATCCCATTTTGCCGTTTTTTATTCACCTAACTGATATCTTACAAATCTTTTTACAACTATGTTCTCACCGATTTTTGCTATCAAATTGCTGACCATATCGCCAACCTTCACCTTTGGATCTCTTATATATGGTTGATCAAGAAGGCATATTTCCTCATAGAACTTTCTTATTCTTCCTTCAACCATTTTCTCGGCGACCTGCTCTGGTTTGCCCGATTCCACCGCCTCAGCTTTGAGAATTCTTTTCTCTTTTTCTATCTCTTGTTCAGAGACATCCTCTCTGCGTACATAGGAAGGGTTGTTAGCTGCCACCTGCATAGCCACTTCCCTGCAAAGATTTAAGAATTCGCTATTCCTTGCTACAAAGTCCGTCTCGCAGTTGACCTCTAGTAGTACTCCTATCTTGCCGCCTGCGTGTATATAGGAAGAGATAACTCCCTGGTCGGTTTTTCTTGTGGTTTTCTTTGATGCTTTGGCTATACCTTTTATTCTCAGAATTTCCGAGGCTTTTTCAAAGTCTCCATCCGTTTCCATAAGGGCATTTTTGCAGTCAAGAAATGGCGCGCTAGTCCTATCTCTCAGTTCCTTTACCATTGTTGCTTTTATCTCAGCCATTTTGTTCCTCTTTTTTCATCTCTTTGCTCTCAGTTGTTTCGTTTTTCTGCTCAGTTGTCTGTTGTTGTACATCTCCCTCAGAAATCGCTACTGAAACGAAATCACTGGTCTTTTCAGTTGAGTCATTGTTTGATTCTTTAAAGACAAACATTTTTCTTTCTACTACCACGCTACTGGATTCCGGTTCTTTTGCTTGCTCCACTTCCCCGGATACCAGTTTTTCTTGGTATGCGTGGCTACCTTCAATGCAGGCATCCGCTATTTTTGAGGTGAAAAGCTTGATAGCCCTTATAGCGTCGTCATTGCTAGGAATCAAGTAATCCGCGTTTTCCGGGTCACAATTTGTATCCACAATAGCTATTATGGGTAAACCGAGGTTTCTCGCTTCCTTAATAGCTATATGTTCTTTTTTCGTATCAACTACAAAAATAGCATCAGGGACTTTCTTCATATTAACTACCCCACCTAGAAGCCCTCCGAGTTTCACTATCTCTCGCCTTAGGTTTTTCGCTTCTTTTTTCGGAAGCAGGTCCATCTTACCGGTTTTCTCAAGGTCTTTTAGTTCCAACATATAATCAACCCTAGAGCGTATGGTGTTAAAGTTAGTGAGCGTTCCCCCGAGCCACCGTGTGTTTATGTACGGCATGTCGCATCTGGTCGCTTCTTCCTCAATTATCCCCTTGGCCTGTTTTTTTGTTCCAACCATAAGAATGGTTCCACCGTTTGCCACAGTGTTTCTCGTATAATTATAAACTCTACCGAAAAGTTGAACTGTCTGCTGAAGATCAATTATATGAATTCCGTTTCTGGCTCCGAATATATAGGATTTCATTTTCGGATTCCAGTGACTTTTCTGGTGCCCAAAATGAACTCCCGCCTCAAGCAGGCTTTTCATACTAAGTTTACTGTTAACTACAACTTCTTCTTCTCTCATTAACGATCCTCCAATTTCCTTTTAGAAACCGTTTTTAATACCGGAAAAACCAATATTAATCAAGTTCTTGGTTATCATATATGTGCGGTGCACAGTGAAAAACCAATGAAATATCTTGTGATAGCCAATCCCGTAGCAGGTAGTGGCGAAGCGAAAAAAACACTTAAGTTGCTTGTTTCCGCTTTAAAAAAAAGAAATATATTCTACGAGATTAGAGTTACAGAGTCTAAAGGGCATGCGGCAAGACTTGCCTCAGATGGACTCAGGCGAGAATTCACTCACTTTATCTCGCTCGGAGGAGACGGCACATCAAGTGAAATTGTGAGTTCTTTGCGGGGTAGTGAAGCGATTGCGGGAATTATACCATGCGGAAGCGGAAACGATTTCCCCAAGGCCGCAGGCATACCTATTAACGCTTGCGACGCTGTGGAAAATATCTTTTCAGGTATCCCACGCGAAGTTGACGTGGCTTTTATAGACGATAGATGCTTTATAAACGGGTTTGGGACCGGTATGGATGGTGCTGTGGCCTATGCGTTTTCTCGGGGGTTGAAGTATCTCGGTTCTTTTGGTTACGTGGTCGGAGCGATAATTGAAGCATTTAGGTTTCGCGGCTTCTTTACAAACATCAATACTGTGTTAGGAGAACGCTTTCAAGAGAAAAAGCTTCTTCTTTTTGGAGCTTCAAACGGTTCTTTTCAAGGAGGAAAGTTCCGTCTAGCTCCTAATGCAAGCGTCTTTGATGGATTTCTGGATATTCATGTTATTGACGACATGAAGTCGCTACAGAGGCTTCTCAGAATACCTAAAGTGCTTGAGGGAAAGCACGAGGGGATGGATGGAGTGAAGATACTTAAAATAAAAAAACTAGAATTTGAGACTCTTGTTGATCTTCCCGCACACATAGACGGTGAAACCTTTACTCTTTGCGCGGGAAAACATGAAATAGTCGTGGGTGAACGAGGAATAAGAATTATAGTTTCTAGGGGGGATGAATCTAGATGAAAAAAATAAGAAGTATTTTGGCTATTGTTCTTAGTTTTTTCTTTACGGCCTGGTGGGGTTTTGTCGGGATGTTGATGTCGCTTGTTACAACTCAACACGTAATAAAGTGCTCTGTACGGCCATGGGGCAAGACGGTTCTTTGGTCCTGCGGAGTCCGTCTTCGATTGATCGGTAAGGAAAATTTCCCCGATGTTCCTGTCATAGTTATGTGTAATCACCAGAGTTCCCTAGACATACCGGTTTTTTCCGCAGTGATTCCGTTTGAGTGGAAGGCTGTTATGAAAAAAGAAGTGGCCTCAATTCCTTTTATTGGCTGGGTTTCTAGACTCAGTGGGCATTATTTTGTTTCAAGGGACGGATCTGTAGAAGATATGAATAAGGTAAGAGAGATTGTTAAAAATATAAGGAAAGGACCTTCCCTAATTATAGCTCCCGAGGGCACACGAAGCGAGGATGGAGAGCTGCTTCCTTTCAAGCAGGGAGGATTTCTTATCGCATCACTTGCTAGAGTGCCGGTTGTGCCGATGATAATATGGGGATGTAAAGATATAAGAAAAAAAAATTCTTATGAACTTAATACCGACCGAGAAGTTATTGTGAGCATTCTTGATCCTGTGGATACCAAGAGTCTTCCTAGAGGGAAAGAAGGGTCCAGTGTTCTTCAAAGCATTGTTAGGGAACGAATGCTAGGTGAAATTGAAAGAATCTGCGCAGAGAACTAGGAACCGTAGGAGTGTTATCTTAATTGCTTAATGCGCATGATGAGTCGGAGATAGTCCTCGGTTGCTATGAATTCTGGATCTGTTTCATTTTGTTCTCGCATGAGAGGGATAATCTTGTTTCTCACCCCCATGCCTCTCGCATCAACATATCCGTAGTTGCAAAGAGTTCCGACAATCAACGAATTGCGTTGTGAGCGCTGGCCAGCGATCATCTTCTTCACAGTCATAGTGTTTTGCAAAGCACCGGGGCTTAATATCTCAAGCCGATCTGCGTACCGCGAAATTTCAACCTCTTCATAACGCGTCCAGTCTCGGTGAGCAAGCGCATTAACTATTGCTTCTCGTAACGCTTCAACTGGATATAACCAACGGTGTTCCCTGCGCATGGATTCATCTATCTCGTCTTTTTCCTCTGAGATAAATGGCCGCATCGCATTCACTAGTTTCTCAATGATCCCATCTTCTATTAATTCTCGATTTCCTTTTCTGTCTTTCTTCCAAAGCGCTACTAGCGCGCCATCAATCACGCGATCGTCAAGAGCTCGATATGATTTGCTCTTTCCTTCAAATGCCATCCACCGTATACCAGCCTGACAGAGGTATCGTCGTGGAGAGTGGCCAAATAGAATGAGGCCAGCAATCGTGCAAATAGGTGGGCCGTCTTTACGTTCAACCATGAATCCCAAGCCTGAAAGTCGTGTGTGCCATTCTTCATCACTGGCTGGTAGTGTTTTATCTCCCACAATCGTTGTCAGGTAGTCTTTTAACCGATCTAGACTGAGGTCTACCAAGGCACTTCCTGAGACAGGTAATAGTTCCGCATGCAACATCCCGCCAAGTGCATGCAACAACCGCGCCTGCTGTTCTCGCGTAGTCAGTCTAGAGGTACTTCCTAATCGGATGTAAATATCTTCTCTGCCTTGGTGGCGAATCACATAAGGCTTGGTTGATCCCTGACTCACCGTAATCACTGCTACATATTTCTGCTCTTCAATTTGCACCTCTTCATAGAAAGGAATGATTACTGGATGTACGTATCGTCCGAACACGGTATCCATTACCCATTGTTCAAGGTTAGTACGTTGAATTCCTGTAATGGTTCTGTCATCATCAACTCCGAGCAAAATATGACCCCCTTGGAAATTGGCTAGTGCTACAACTTCTTTTGCCAATTGTTCGGGACGTAGATCATCGCGCTTAAACTCTACGCCAGAGTTCTCTCCGTTTGCTATAAGTTCTAGTAGTTCAGATTTTGTCATTAGTAATCAAATCCGTATTTTTCTTTGCGCTGCATAAAGGCATTCTTGCCACCTTCGAGGATACTTGCCACATGGTCGCGAATTGTCGGAGTGTCAATTGATCCCTGAACAGATATAGGCATTTCCGCGTGCTCCTCAGATGCCGAGTAGACCCCAATCCACTCTGCATCGCCAAAGACAGGAATGTTCGCATTATGTGTTGGGAACAGGAACTGGCGCTTGATCTTCGCAACGCGTAACTCCTGAACAATTCGCTCTGTAATAAAAGCATTGTCTAGATTGTCCTCCGGCTGGTCCATAATCATAGGATATAGATTGTCAAGTAGCAACAAGTGCAGGATTACGGTGCACTGCTGACCGATTGAAAGGCGATCCAAAGTCCGGTGCTGTCATTTGTTCTCATGAAATACGTTGAGACTGATACTTATTCAATCATCTAAGTCAATTTCCTCCAATTTGTGAAGTTCTTCGGGTGTCATTCGAGTCAAACTATTCGCAGGACTATCCGGTAGCCTCCAGTCTTTGGAGAGTAGTTCGTCTTTTCCTCCTCGGATCGCATCTACCAAGCCGAAGATAGTGAAATCTTGAGCATTGTCTACTCAGCTAGTCTTCCGCTCGCCGATGCCATACAACCCTCGCAGGAAATCACGTAGAGGTTGGCACAAGTCATCTGGAACTAGTGTTGCGTCAAGTAATGATTTCTGGGTAGGTGGACTTGAGTCTGCAGCAGGCATCGGCAACCGAGCCTTCTGTTGTGCAAAGACGGCTCGGAGCACGGAGCTTCGCCTTGAAACACATTGTACAAAAAATGTTGCCCTTGACATAACACTAGGTCATCTTAAACACATGAAAAATTCGTCCATCATGATAGCGAAAAGAGAAGCAATTATGGGCGATCTTTTTAATAGGGACCATACAAGTAAAGAAGATAGGGGAGAAGGGTCTTGCTAGACTTCTTGCCAATAGAAAAGAATAGTATTACATCGGCTTTTCAGACTATTGACAAAAGGCGCCAGCACTGTAATATGTTCCTAGTTATGTTCGTTTGTAGAAAGGTTGTGTAACGGAACTTTTTGCTACGGCAAATCGTTCCGGGACATAGATGTTACGGTAATGTTTTTTAGGCATGATAAACTTGGATTACTGAAAGTATTACAAATATGTTGATGACTGGCTTTGTACCAGTAAAACATCAGACATGGAGAAACAAACATGACAGACAAAGATTGTTCTTATGTCCCAGTTTCATCTGAAGATGATGCTCAAGTGTCCAAGAGACAGAGCATCCTCGCAAGAGAGGTTGGCGTATCGCTAACCATTAGTAAAAAGGCGCTAGATGAAGTGGACCGGATTGAAGCGGAGACCATCAAAGTTATCCAAGAAGCTCAGAAATTCTCTTGGCGATAAACTTAGGAGACTAAGTTGCGTTCATTATGATGCCCGCTCGGAATCTCAACACCATACATGCAGATCACGTACACTATTGAGTCACTTGACACAGTTGACGCTTGGGCAAAGCTTGCTGAGATCTTTGGTGATGGGCATCCCGAGGTGGTTCAGAGCACTATTCGCCATCTCCGTATTTTGGGTGCGAAGTCCTATGTTCTTGAAGACCCTTACGTCGACCGCGATTATTCCTCCGACTATCACCATTTTTACGCTGGCACGTTTCGAGCGCATGCGCGCCACTGCAAGCGTATACACTTTTTTTCTGATGACATCTCGTCTCTTCTTGCTCAGCCTCGGTCAGCGGAACAGAACAACTTCATCAGTTCCGAGAAGTCGCCCGTACGAGCTATTGTGGTTTCTGTGTAATTCGTCCTTTGCCAAAGGCGCCGATTGGGAGAAGTGTCCTTTTGGCTGAGGTACGTGGCCACCCAGAAATGGAGTCGACCGTCACTTGCCGCGCTGAATTTGAGGCGAATCTTCTCGGCATGGACTTCAAGATAACTGGTACTGCGTATCTGCAACAGGATGCCCGTGTTGGTGCTTGTGCCCAAGTCTCTATCTGGGTCGGCATGCGACACTTGCATGCACGGTACGGGTACAACTGGGTTTCGGTCGCGGACATTACGCGCTTGGCAACTCCAATAACTCGCGACGAAGCCATCTCATTGCCAGCCGGATCGGATTTTCTCACATCTGAACGTATGCTTCGGGCCATTAGAGAGGCGGGATATCAACCCCTCTGTTTCGGCAGATCGAACATCGCCTGCGCCATCCTGCCTTATGTTGAGTCAGGAATTCCCGTCATCCTCGGGCTCAACATTGGGACTGAAGTCGGGCATGCGGTCACAGTCATCGGCCGCGTGTTCGCAAGACAGGACCAACCGACCAACGCCGCGATTGACTATGTTCCTGCATACATCGTCCACGACGACCAAGGAGGCCCCTATATGTTGCTCCCGGTCCAGGACCCGTCCTCAACGCCGCACCCCTTCGACGGTGATACAATTATGCGTCATCTGTCTTCCCGCACTGTCGAGTTGAGTGCGAGCCATGCAATTTTCGCAGTAGCTCTCATGTCGCCTAGGGTCTTCTCAACGGCAGCTGTTGCTGAAGTATCTGCTTGTGATTGCATTAATTCGACCTTGAGTGGGTTGCCGCATATACGACAGAAGTTGGTTACGTGTGGATTGCCTGTGAATGATCAATTATTGGAAAAACTTCGGCGGGCATATGCCGGTCGCAACATCGTCCTGCGTACCTATCTGACTTCGGCTGCTGGTTATCGTCGGTATGTCGTCGATAGCACCGCCTGCGATGACCTCAAAGATGCTCTGCTAGCTCTCCACCTGCCTCACTTCGCCTGGATAACCGAGATTGCCACCATCAATTCCTATAACCACTCCTCAGCCGGAATGCGCCGCATTTATGGGCACACTATTATTGACGCGACCTCCACGGGCAAAGATGGCGACGGACTCCTAGCACTTCATTTGCCTGGTCTGCTCTTCACGAAGGACGTCGACACTTTGGGGCAGGGGCAGGAGATCTTGACTATCATCAAAGACGATGACCTTTACGAGTGCCGGGCGAAAGACCGTTAACTCAGATGACCTGTATGCTTTGTTGGCAAGGCGGCGTTGTCACCCATTGCCAACCGGCTGTGCTCCGATGAAGAGCACTCTGTGCAGTCCGCATCGCGTCGTGGCATGTCATAGCCCGCCACCGCACGGCGCGAGCTCCATCGGAACCATCCCGTCTGCGCATTTTCGTTCCTCAGTCCGGTAAGGTGGAACAAAAAATCATCCGCAGCATGCGCACACGCTACCGCGTTTATGGTCACCACGCTCGGCGCCGCAACATCCGGGTCGTCCACATAGGCGTATCCCTTGCGGGCCGCCTCCGGTACCGCTTCATCTTGCAACCTGCCGGCGTTGATGAGTCCATTACACCACAGGCATCCTTGTTCGGGTGTGACCATTCGGCTGACACAGAACACATTTCCGACAGTCCCATTTTCCGAGACAGGAATCTTGGTGCCCACTTGGATACCTGGGATACCATATTGGTGCACTATTGCGTTAAACAGGAGGCGTGCTCCCATCGTGTCGGCTGCGAGAAAAAGGAAGTCGCAGTTCGTAAAGCGCACCGCGACGTCGTCGTCCAGAAAATTCCGGGCCAATGCCTCAATCTGCGCTTTCGGATTCGCACGGCGTATGTTTCGGGCTGCCATCCGAACTTTCGTGCTTCGCAGCCGTGTCGCGAGAATGCTCGGTACCCACGCCGGCAGAACAGCGTCGCGCCCTCGCGCCCCGAGCAGTCGGGGAAGATTGGTATCCTCGGCCCGGTCCGGGTCTGCCAGAACGAACTCACCGACCCCCAAGCGTCCTAGCAGTTCGGCCAAGACCGAACCCGCGCCACCCAATCCGATGATTCCCACGCGGGTTTGTCGCAACAAGTCTTGACCGACATCGCCAAAGAGACGGCTTTGTCGATCGTACATTCCAACGGTGGCAACTCGCTTCTTTGGCATCGGGAAGAGCAACTGTCGCCGATGTCCGATGATCTCTGCTTGACTCAGTTGAGCACGGCGGCATCCGGGGAGCCACAGATCACCAGCAACTGCTGAACGCGCAAATACCAGCGCACCGACCGGCATACCTCGTGCAATGTCAAGTAGTGCCGGATAGCCCCTTTCGTGTGAAGCCATATCAGGTTCCGAGAACCCGACCAAGTCAGTTCCGCCGTGGTTGTGAATTGCAAGATACGCTAGTCTCTTATCCCGTGCCCGCAGGACCAGTTCCTGGATGAACTCGGCCTTCAACATTCGGTAACTACGCTTGCCCGGCACATAGTCCACTCCGTCCTTCGCTAGGTGCAGTTCTCGCGTAATAAGTTTGAGGCCTCGCTCAGACTCGCAGGTTCCCGCGAGGATCACTGCCCCATGCTCGTCGTCGCCAGGAAAGAGGTGTTCTTGCAACTCCTGATTCAGCCCCGAAGGAATCACGAGTCTCCAGGGTTTTATGGTCGGCTCTTCATCCATTTCACAACCTTGAGCAGCTTCAGAGCAGCCGTGTCTGTTTGCGGGTTAATCCGGTTCGATCGCCGAGAGACCTGTATCGCCGGCTGGTCTCGAAAGGAACCCGCTCCAAAGCCATCGCCGAGTTCGGCGCCATTCAATCGTGACAGATCCGCGTTCGTGAAATGTGGATACACATCGGCATACGGATACTGAAAAGTGATCTGAAAACCGATCCAGACATTTGCCTGCACATAGGGAGGCCCAAGCCGGATCCCGGTAACAACTACGAACGCTCCACCGGAACCGTCCTCTTCAAACTCAATGCTACATCCCTTGAAAGTACACCGAATCTGCTTGATGGCCTGAGCCACCGACGGTGAAATATTGGTCATGAGTTATCGTCGTTCTCAATGGCTAGGAACCGCTCTCCGGCATAGACCTCGAAGTATTCTTCGTCACCGACTAGCTCCGTCTTGCCGCCGCCTAATTCAATGCTCAGCACGAAGTCTTCCTTGATGTTCGCGCCTTGCTCAATTGCAACTTTCTTAATGCTTATGCCCGTCTGCTTTGCCTCGGCGAGGATCACTGGCTTGTCGTTCACGGTGACCCTTATCTTCCCATCGTCGTTGACCTTATTCATCTCTTGGATTCTTGTCATTGCCTACATTCTTTTCGAGTTTGACGTAAAATTACGAAAATATAATATTATGATACGTGACCAAGAATTGCAAGAGTGAAATCAAATGGACGGTTATCCTAGCCGTTTCAATATCATAGTGTTGTACACTGCGATGGATGCCCGGTGCCGTTCCCACCGCTTGCCTAGAAAGATATTGCCACGGAATAGGGAGTGAGTGCGTTGATGCTGACCCGACTTTCGTAAGGATGTCAGCCCGATGTCAACAATTTGGCTACGCTGACCGCTAGACTAGCCAAATTATCTTGCCTAAAAAATAAATATTAGATATCAACTGTTTAATGGGCCTAGCAAAAACGCTTACAATAGCAGAGAGAATCTAAACCCTCTTGGACAGTGCAAATGCCTCTCGGTTTCACTTGTATCCTCTGTTCGGGTACATTATAAAAGTACGTTAACTAAATTGTTTTGCACGGGAAGGTCTTTATGTATGCCAGATTTGATTGATATGGCGAGAAATAAATCCTGAGCAATTTTTTGAAGACAGAATCTTCCTAAGTTTTTTAATCTTATGATGAATTAGCAAAACATAAAAAGTGATTTGACAAAGAATCAGAAACAGGTTTTTTACAGACACTAAGCAAAGAATTGTGAACGTCCAAAACCATCCTGTGTTATATGCCTGATTTTATTATAGGTTGAAGATTGGTTCGGTCAACTACGAGTATTTAAGAGGTTTTTATCTTTATGAGTGATAATCAGGTAATTGCAGATTTGAGTCTAGACACTATAGCAACTCTTTCTGGAATGCCAAAAGCTCAGGATAGAGTGAATCCCAAAAACCCTGCAGAAATGTCAGGTAGAGTGACTGTTACTTTTAAACCACTTCCAAAAAAGTTCCAGAACTCAGAGATAATTAGATACAGAGAGAGACTAATGGACTCTCTTATAAGAAATGGAGTGAATGTGATTTCGTGGGATGATGCGACAGTTGTCAATGCATCTTTTGGAAAAATTTCCAAACTCATGGGTATGAAGTCAGTAAGAAGAAAGGTAAATGCTGTAATAGATGTTAAGAAAAACCTTTCTCCCTTGAGATGGTTTCTGAGCAAAATAGCTGAAAATATCTATCTGTTTACAAGAAAAGACAGCCTTTCTGTAAGCAACATACTTAAGATAAGTGGATGGGCTGATGATTTCACCGTGGGCTATCTGCAGGATCCATACAACACGCAAGTCATTACCATAATGTCACTTGATCCCGAATTTGAGAAAGAAGAAACCACCTACGATGAAAAGATCGCAATAGGGCTCAAAAGACTGATAAACACTATGTCGGAAATCGTCATAGGTGTCTCATCTGACAGTTTCGCGATAATAAACATGAATTTGTCTGACTCAGTGTATAACCATGAGCAGCTTGATGACTTTGTATACAATTCGCTCATTCCAAAAGTATACGCCCCAATAAAACCACCAATACTAACTCGCTTTAAGGTAGGTGAATATAATTCCAATGAGTTTGAATACGCAAAGAAACTTTCATCTCTAGGCGCAGATCTGAGAAGAACTCAACTTTTTCCCGAAGGGTCAAAGTTTGCGGATAAGATAAAACGTCGTTCTCATAGGGACGTGGCCACCAAAATTCTAGACGGAAGAACGGGGGTTTCCTACGGTTTTATAGCGCTTGCCGAAGCCCCACGATATGAGGGAAAGAAATACGTGGATAAAATTCAATGGGATTCTTTTGTAGGAGCCTCGGGATACAACGCAGACGAAGTAAGAGAATCTCCAAGTGGCAGATGGCATGTAAAAACCTCTATCAGGGGGAGTACTGTATATCAGCAGGTTCCTGATGTGTGGATTGTCACTTCAAGGTCAGGGTGCGACAAGACCAACCTAAATCCTACGTCAGATATAGTGAGAATTGGTCTTATAAAAGGCAAGTTACATCTCCAAATCCCAAAAGGCATTGATCTTGGAAGAAAAGACATAAGACCTTCTTTTGATACTTATGTTATCCTTGCCCAAGCGCTGTCTTCAACTCTTTACGCTCCTTCTCTAATTGAAAACGAAATGTGCATTTTGCATTTCCACGGTTATCCCGACCCGTGCTGGTTTCTATCAAGCGAGCACCATGAGGGGGCTCAAAACCCTTCTCTTCCCTGTGGAACTGCGGAAGCTGCTATTCTCAACTATTCTGCAATCTATGAAACCGCAAGTAAAAATGGTGGGGACATAAAACTTCTCTGCCTAGTTGAATCCGATCACGGGGTTAATGTTTTAGGTCCTGACAGGGAATACCTAGTAAAAAGACTTATGGCTGGTTCCGACAACGGTCACATAATTCTAGGTGGAAAATATCTTCCTATGCTCAAACAGAGCGTCGCTTCCCGATAACTGCCGCAATCTTGTGTACAGATGAAAGATGAAAAAGACGTTCCCAAGATAGGGTGGATAGGAACTGGGATAATGGGGGCTCCGATGTGTGACCACATTATTCACTCTGGTTATAAAGTCTGCGTCTACAACAGAACAAAAGAAAAAGCGCAAACACTTATAACTCAGGGGGCTGAGTGGGTGGAGTCGCCCACAGAACTGGTTAAACAGTCAGATGTAGTCTTTACCATGCTGGGTTATCCGGATGATGTACGGGAGGTCTATTTTGGTCAGAACGGGCTTCTCAAAGAACCTGTCTCTAGGCGTATATTCGTTGATATGACCACTACCGAGCCATCTCTCGCAAAGAGGATATACCAAAGTGCTATTGAACTAGGGTCAACTTCTCTTGATGCCCCTGTTTCTGGCGGGGACATAGGCGCGGTAAAAGGGGAATTATCTATAATGGTCGGAGGAGATGAGAGTGTTTTTGAATCTTTGATAAAGATTCTTAATCTCATGGGTAATCACATTGTCTACCATGGGGGTGCGGGTTGCGGCCAGCACGCGAAGATGTGTAATCAGATTACTGTTGCTGGAGTAATGATAGGTATCTGCGAGAGCCTTATTTACTGTCGCAAAGTGGGACTCTCTGTTGAGAAAACACTCAGATCGGTGGGAAGCGGGGCAGCGTCGAGTTGGCTTCTTCAGAATCTTGCTCCTAGGATAGCACGGGGTGACTATGCTCCGGGATTCTTAGTTGACCACTTTATAAAAGATATGGAAATAATTCTTTCTGAGTCCCAACGTACGGGAATCATTCTTCCCGGTCTTTCGCTTGTCAAGTCCCTTTATAATAGAGCTTCCACTCTGGGGCACGGAAAACTGGGAACTCAAGCTCTTTTGCTTGCGCTTGAAGATCTTTGCGCCGACACGGAAAATGATATAGGAGATTTTACTAGATGAATATAGACAGTTTTGAGGCGATGGTTGTAAGTGAGAATGCAAATGGCGAATTTAGTAGAGAGATTTCTGTTAGAAAGGTTGACAGCCTTCCAGAAGGGGAAGTGCTTGTCAAAGTTGAATATTCATCGCTTAACTACAAAGACGCTCTTTCCTCAATGGGAAATAAAGGAGTCACTAGAAATTACCCTCACACCCCCGGTGTTGATGCCGCTGGTATGGTGGAGCATTCTGAAAACTCGGAGTTTCAACGCGGAGACAGAGTGATAGTGCATGGTTACGATCTTGGGATGGACACTTCCGGGGGGTTTGGCCAGTATATTCGTATTCCTGCCTGCTGGGTAGTTAGATTGCCTGAAAAACTTTCACTTGCCGAATCAATGATGTACGGAACAGCGGGATTCACCGCTGCGCAGTCTGTTCTCAAAGTTGTAGAGAGTGGAGTGAGACCCGAAGACGGAAAAGTTTTGGTGACTGGATCTACGGGTGGAGTTGGGAGCATGGCCGTTGCCATTCTTGCAAAGGCTGGTTACAACGTAACTGCATCTACTGGGAAAACAGATCAATTACCGTTTCTCTCCGGAATTGGAGCAAATGAGGTTGTAAGTAGAGAGGATGTGGTTGATTCTTCAAAAAGACTTCTTCTCAAAGGTAGGTGGGTTGCAGTAGTTGACACCGTGGGAGGAGATATACTTGCCAGCGCTATTAAGTCCACAAAACAGAGAGGAATTGTTACCACATGCGGTAATGTCTCATCTCATAAACTCAATACAAACGTATATCCATTTATCCTCAGAGGAATCACCCTTGCCGGAGTAGATTCTGCTAGTTGTCCAATGGAGAAAAGGCAGAATGTGTGGGAAAAACTTGCAGAAGAGTGGAAGATTAATACGCTTGAAAGTATGTGTAAAGTGGTTTCTCTTGAGGGGCTTGACCATGAAATAGATGTTATACTGAAAGGGGGTCAGGTGGGAAGGGTAGTGATTGATCTTTGGACTCAACGCTCTTGATTTTTTGCTTGGTGACAATTTTCTGAAAAGTATGTAGGTCAGTTCTCAGATTTATACGAGTTTGAATATAAACCAGTGAGGAAAATATTTTTATTGTTTGTTGCGGTTGCGTTTTCGCATAGTTTAGCGTTTGCGCAGACTCAGTTCTCAGAATCACCAACTGGAGCTAGAGCCTATATAATTTCCCCTCAGGATGGGGAAACAGTTGACACAACTTTCGTTGTGAAATTTGGTCTTAAAAACATGGGGATCGCACCCGCCGGAGTGGATTTTCCCAATACTGGACATCACCATCTGCTGATTGATTTTGATAAATTACCTGACCTGGGCAAGCCTCTTGTTTTCAGCAAGAACTTAAAACATTTTGGAGGAGGTCAAACAGAAGCAGAGATAACACTCGCTCCCGGAAAACACACTCTACAACTTGTTCTGGGAAGTTATACGCACATACCGCACAAGCCTCCGGTGGTTTCAGAGAAAATAAATATCACTGTGGTGGACAAGTAGGTAGACCTCGCGCTGTTGAACATATGCGTATGTATCAAGAAAGCAAGAGATTGTAGACGGGTAAAAATCACCCTGATTTCCAAAAAGTTTTTAAAAATCAACTGATTTGAACTAGCGTCTAGCGATTTCTGTTTTTTTATTCTAGTTCTTGGAAAAACTTTTTGGAAGACTTCTGTGTTTATTTGAATTGAAAAATTCCGTATAATCTGATTTCATTGGAGGGCTGGCAGAACGGCTAATGCACCGGTCTTGAAAACCGGCGTCCGAAAGGACTTGGGGGTTCGAATCCCTCGCCCTCCGCCAAAAGCAAAAGCGTGATTTTGACTCCTTCGCAGTATTGTTGCAGAACAGCACATGCTTGGAAAACTTTTTGTGGTCGCCACTCCTATAGGAAATCTTGAAGATGTGACTCTACGATCTCTTGATGTTCTCAGAAACTGTCATCTTATAGCGTGTGAAGATACTAGGAACACTAAAAAACTCCTCGCTCGTTATTCAATCAAAACTCCTATCACAAGTTATCAAGAACATAACGAGATTGAAAAGTCGCCTAAACTTCTTGAAAAAATGCGACGGGGAGAAAACATAGCGCTTGTTTCTGATGCTGGAACTCCTCTGATTTCCGACCCAGGTTGGAGGCTTGTTGTTCTGTCGATCGAAAACTGTATTGATGTGGTTCCCCTTCCAGGTCCCTCATCTGTACTTGCTGCGCTTATCATATCTGGACTTGCCTCGGATGGCTTTTTATTTCTAGGTTTTTTCCCTAAAACTTCTGGTAAAAGAAAAGTTCTACTCAAAAGCATAAGTTATTATCCTTATACTCTGGTTTTCTATGAATCTGCAAAGAGACTTGAGAATACTCTACAAACCATGTCAGAAATTTTAGGTGAGAGAAAAATATGCGTAGCTAGGGAAATGACAAAATTGTATGAAGAAGCGATTAGAGGCTCATTTTCTGAGGTGCTTTCCATTCTTTCAGAAAGAGAACCTATTAAGGGTGAAGTAACGATAGTTGTGCAAGGGAGCAGAGATGGGAGAAAAGATATTCTTGCGTATATAACGCAGAGAATGCTCAAACTTCTCAGGGAAAGAGGTCTTTCACTGAGCGAAGCAGTCACTCTTGCGAGTAAAACTTTCGGAGTGGCTAAAAATGAAATATACAGAGAGGCTCTTAAAATCTGGGATAGATGACGAATCAGGTTTTTTTCTTAGACTGTTCGTCTGCTAACTTGCCGCTAACATTTACATTTTTTTCCATCTTGGCTTTCTCTCCAACAGCTTCGGCCTGAACACTTGCCTTACATGGATCGCATATAGTGTCTGAGGAGGTCTTGCCACACATCATGCATTTTTTCTCTTCACCCATGATGGTTTCTCCTTTCCCAACGATATGCTTAAATTATAACATGTTTGCTATGAGAATTTTCAACTATTTTGACCACCCCGGTGGTATTAATCGCTCTGTGTTCGGTCCAGCGCTCTGCTCGTAGGCGTATGCTGTGTTTAGCACTGTTTGTTCATCAAAAGGCTTCCCTATTATCTGAAGTCCTATGGGAAGTTTTTCTAAACTTAGACCGCAGGGAATAGATATCCCCGGAAGTCCCGCTATGTTACAGGGAATGGTTAAAATATCTGACAAATACATTTTGATAGGGTCGTCTGACTTTTCACCGATTCCAAACGCTGTCTCTGGAGAGGTGGCACTTATTATTACATCTACTTTTTCCCAAGCGTTTTCAAAGTCCTTTATTATTAGCGTTCTTACCTTCTGGGCTTTTAGGTAATAGGCATCATAATATCCACTTGAAAGCGCATAAGTTCCGAGCATTATCCTTCTTTTGACCTCGTCTCCAAACCCTTCGGAGCGGCTTTTAAAAAAGAGGTCTCTCAGCGTCTGTGCTTGTGTGGAACGGTATGCGTACCTTACTCCGTCGTATCTTGCGAGGTTTGAGCTCGCTTCAGATGGCGCTATTATATAGTAAGTTGAAATTGCATAGCGTGTGTGAGGAAGGGAGATCTCAACTATCTCAGCCCCAAGTCTTTCAAACTCGGAGATGGCTTTTTTGACAGATCCTTCAACTTCTGGGTCCATTCCAGATACAAAATATTCTTTTGGCACTCCTATCCGTAACCCTTTTACTTCAGGGTTAAGCGCAGCGTGATAATCTACGCCCGGAATATTAACCGACGTTGAGTCAAGAGGGTCATGCGCTGCTATTGAGCGGAGAATTATTGCTGCGTCTTCAACTGTTTTTGCGATTGGTCCCGCTTGGTCAAGCGAAGAGGCAAACGCTACCATGCCGTATCGGCTTACTCTTCCATAAGTCGGTTTCATCCCTACAACTCCGCAAAGCGAGCAGGGTTGTCTTATAGATCCCCCAGTGTCTGTTCCTAAAGATGCTATACACAGATTTGCCGCTGTGGCCGCGGCACTTCCTCCGCTTGAACCGCCAGGGACCTTCTCTGTATTCCATGGATTTCTTACAGGACCGAAATAAGACGTCTCGTTTGAAGATCCCATGGCAAACTCATCCATATTGTTTTTTCCTAGTATTATCGCTCCGGCGGCTTCCATTTTTTCCGCAACGGTGGAGTTATATGGAGCGACAAAATCTTTTAACATTTTGGATCCACAAGTGGTTCTTGAGTTTCTTGTTACGAATATATCCTTAAGGGATATTGGAACTCCGTGCAAAGGACCTAGATAGGTTCCTTCGGATATGAGTTTTTCCGCTTTGCGAGCGACCTCAGGCGCTGTTTCATTCCAGACGCTTATATATGAGTTGAGTCTTTGGTCATCTTTTGCAATCCGTTTGAGAAAAAACTCCGTCAGTTCGACAGGGGAGATTTTCTTTGTTCTTATCAGTTCTGCCGTTTCTTTTATGGTTCTAGGAACTGACATTCAATCACCTGTGATCTTCTATTATTCTAGGGACTGTAAAAAAGCCGTCTTTGTCTGACGGGGTGTTTGAAAGGGCTTGTTCTTGCGTAATTGATTGCTTTACCTCGTCTTTTCGAAGAGGGGTAGAGAGTTCAAGCACATGTGAAGTGGGTTCAACATTCTCCGTATCAAGTTCTGAAAGGTTTTCTATATAATCAAGTATGTCCTCCATCTGACGTACAAACATCAAAAGCGTTTTATCGTCAAACTCAAGTCTTGCAAGTTCTGCTGTAGCAATCACGTCTTTTTCTGATATTTTCATTACAATGGCTTTTTCTCCTCAGAGGTTTAAGATGGTGGTGCAACGCCCCATTGGACTAGTTGTTCTGCAAAATTTACTATTTGTGACTCAAGTTTTGTTTTGGAGAAGAAATTTATTTCCTGAACGCATGTTGGACTTGTGGTGTTGACTTCAGTTAGAAAGCCTCCGACTATGTCAATTCCGACTAAGTAAAGCCGGTCATCAAGCAGCTTTTTTCGCAGGGCGTTGCATATCTCAAGGTCTCTTTCTGTAAGTTCTGTTTTTTCGGGATGACCTCCAGAATGGAAATTGCTTCTAAACTCTCCCTTAGTTGCCACTCTCATCACTGCTCCCAATGGTTCTCCGTTGAGAATAATTACTCTTTTATCCCCTTTAGATACTTGTGCTATGAATTTTTGCGCCATTACGTAAGTTTGTCCAAAACTTGTAGAACTCTCTATAATGACGTTTAGATTTGGGTCATCTTGCTTTACAAGAAATATTCCTTCCCCTCCATAGCCGTCAAGCGGTTTTATCACTATCTCGCCTCCTGACTCTTTGAGAAACTCTTTAAGTTTTCCGATATCTTTCGAAACTAGGGTAGGGGGCATATATTTAGCGAAATTCAGAGCATACATCTTCTCGTTTGATTCCCTTATTCCAGCTGGATGATTTATAACGTGTGTTGTTCTCTCATCGACTCTGTTGAGTATGTAGGTTGAGTAAATATAGTCTGTATTGAAGGGTGGGTCTTTTCTCATCCATATAACATCAAAGTGATCAAGTGGACAGGATTGCGTGGGAAATTTTGCGTAATAATCGCTTTTTCTCTGGAGACGAATCGGTGTTGCGTCTGTCCAACCTTCTGAATTCCTTGTAAAAAGATTAGCTGTTTCGCAATAATAAACATAATGTCCTCTCGCTTGGCATTCAAGCATTATGACGAAGGTTGTATCTTTCCCTATATTTATGGATTCAATGGGATCCATAACAAAGAGCATTTTTAACATGCTGATACTCTATATAAAACGGTATCTGTGGACAATGCTCTACGGAAGCTTTTTGTCTGTAAGTTGAGGAAAAACAAAATTTTTCACACAAAAAATGAGAGAAATTCGTTTGTTGTCTCTCTAGGTTTTTCTTCTGGGACAAAATGACCGCAATCAAGAGATTTGCCTAAGACGCAAAGCGCTTTCTCTTTCCACACGCTTAGTACATCGTAGGTTCTGTGGATAAAACCTTTATTCCCCCATAGAACAAGAAGCGGACATTCTATTTTTGCATCTGAGTCCTGCTCGTCATGCTTCATGTCTATTGAAGCTGCGGCTCTATAGTCCTCACAACTTGCGTGGATCGCAGATGGGTCTGAAAAACAGCGTATGTACTCTTTTACCGCATTGGGATGAAACTGTGTTTTAGGAGCGCTCCATCGTCTGAGTTTTTCCCTAAGGTAGTACTCCGGATTGGCTCCTATCATTTTTTCTGGAAGTCCATCGGGTTGAATAAGGAAAAACCAGTGATAATAGCCCGTAGCGAGTTGCTTGTCTGCGGTGGTGAACATATGATGCGTGGGCACTATGTCTATAACACAGACTTTTCTGACTCTTTTGGGATGGTCAAGACACATGCGGTGAAGTACTCTGCCTCCTCTATCGTGTCCTGCAGCGAAGAAACTTGAAAATCCTAGCTTTTCCATCAGGGAAACCATTTCATTAGATATAGACCTTTTTGAATAGTTTGAGTGGTCTTTTGTTCCGGAAGGCTTAGAACTGTCTCCATAGCCTTTCAGATCGGGACATACGACCATGAAATTCGAGCTAAGTGATGACGCTACTTCGTGCCACATAACATGCGTCTGCGGATAACCGTGGAGTAGGAGCAATGGCTCCCCTTTACCTCCCCAGACAGTGTTTATCTCTGTTTTGTCGATGTTGATTTTCTCTTTTCTGAAATCTTCAAAAAACACTAATCCACCCATATCTAGTTGATGTTAGTTGTGGCGAGGTATTGTTAAAAGTAGTGTACGAGTAAATTTTGAAAAAAAAGCGGCGTATTCGGTTAATTTGAATTCATCAAAAATCAATTAATAGGGGGACACGTCACTATGAGCAAAGAGTATAAAGTTCTTGACCAAGAAAGTCAAAAAGAGTTGCTAAATTCATTGCAAGAAAAATTTTGTTTTTGTAGAGATTCTGAAGACCTATTAACAGAGCGGGAATGTCATCTCTAGATTTGAGGTACAACTCAATGTCTTCAATGCGAACCTTACCGAATTCTAATTGTGTATTGCGTACTTGTCTCCTACTTTCCTCCCGAAGGATTGCTAAAATCGGTCTGATTTGCGCATAAGTGACATAAAAACGGTTTTTTTGTCTTAATCTTCAGGTAAGAATATACCTGATTAGTTAAGTAAAACTAAAGCATTATGAGCTTTTTCTGACCCCCCCCCCCCCCCCCATTATTAAGTTCTTGAAGATAAACCAAAAAAATGGTATGATTAACCCATAAATATTTTTAGGAGGTGTAATATGAAGTTTGTTGGATGCTTTCAAAGGGCTCATTCTATAAGAATCCTAAGCCTACTTTTCGTAGGTTTTATGGGCGTGTTATTATTTACATTCGCTCATACTACTAAAGTATTCGCTCATGATCCTAGCGATGCCGATGATAAGAAAGCTTCAGACGTAGATGTTACAAGTGAGGCAGAGGTCAAAGCATTTCTCTCACATGTAGTGGAGCATTATGAGTCTCTATCGGAATCGGCGTTAAAGAAAATAAGTGAAGACTCATCAACATCGCGACAGTTTGCAGCTGTCGCCAGAGAGTTAAGGACCAATCTGGTCTACAAAGACCTTGGTAGCGGAATGTATGTAATTTTAATAGACTCTGGTGGAACTGTATTAAATCACTCGGCATATCCCGACCTATTTGGGTACAAGTTTGATGTAGATTCTGAGAAGGAGAAGGAATCTTCTGCGGAGGCTTTGCAAATTTTAATTAAGGAGTCAACTGGAGGTAATACTAAGTGCGAAGATTATGAATATGGTGATAAAACGAGATGGGCCTGCGGAACCCGTGTAGATTACGGACCATTAGAGGATGCTTTAACGGCCGTAGTAGGTCTTCATCATAAGAATAGGGATGACAATGATAAGACAAAACTAGATGAAACCAACCCTTTTTCTAAACCTGATTGCCCTGGTTTTCTAGAGTTAGGAACTACCGCTAAGAAGGTATCTGAAAATCCGACGGAGGCCAACCTTAAAGCTTATGTAAGAGAAGCTATTGAATCGCTTAACAACGCTGTAGCTGAAGGGATGTCCACTCTAGTAGGTAAGCAGAATACCCTAGACTTATCTACTCCGGTGAAACAATTGGATTTTGCTGAAAAAATTGCTATTAAACTGAATAGTTTAGCTGGTTGTATGAGTCTTGGAGAATTCAAGCATGAAAACATATATCTTTTCGTCATGACAGCAACTCCAGAAGGTACTGTGTTTGTTAACGGAAACAATGCCGATTTGAATGGTCTTACACTAGAGTTAGAAGATGAAGAGTTAGACGGTGATGACAAAAAAGGTGATGACAAAAAAATAGTAACTCTATTTCGAAATGCGTTGATACCTCAAAATAGAAAGGAAAAGAAACCCAAAGTTGGAGATTCCGCTATAGTCGAATACCGATGGAGCGACCCTGCTAAAAACGGTGCTGACCTGATTAAGGACTGGCTTGAAAAGAAAAGTGTTCCCGGAACTACTCCTAAGAAAAGTTATATTCAAGTGACGGATATAACATCTGGAATTGACGAAAAGATTCGGAAGATTCCAGGACTTGATCAGTTACTGGACGACGTAACTCTCAAGATCGTTGGTTCTGGGATTTATCCAACCCCAACAACTCCAGCGACTAAAGATGACGATGACGGATGCGCGATTGCTGGAACAGACCATTCATCTCAAAACGCTTTGGTTAATCTATTGTTGATAACATCTGTTCTGTTCTCAATTGTTTTTTTGAGAAGACGCGCTTAATTTATACGACTTTTAAGATTTGCTGATTGGACAAGGGCGGTTTAAAAACCGCCCTTGTTCTTTCCTTCCAGAATTCAGAATTGATGTACCGCAATTAGTAACATTTCTGTTTGCAAATACGCTACTACGGAAATAAGACCCACAAGTTAGCGCGTACACAACGTTGATATATTTCTAATCAAGTGTTGTCCACAATTATTCACCGTAGAAACAGCATAAATAAGGAAATCGAAGAACTCCGCCTTGGCTTTTTGCCCTCCGTAAAGGAGGCTTTCCGTATTCAGAGAAATCTTTCACAGATGGTGGTTCAGATCCCAAGTTCTGCAGATGTAAGCACTGTAGCTGGAGTGGATATAGCTGTCAGCGCAAAGGAGAAAAAACTTATCTGTGGAATCATTCTTTTTTCCTACCCAGAGATAAAAGAGATTGAGAGAGTCTGGACCGTTTCGGATGAAGTCTTTCCTTATGTTCCGGGTCTTTTGGGTTTTAGGGAAGCTCCGTCTGTAATGAAAACATTCAAAAAACTCAAGAACCGTTGTGACATGCTTATGATAGACGGACACGGAATTGCTCATCCGAGAAGATTTGGGCTCGCATGTCATGTCGGCGTGTTGCTAGATGTCCCAGCAATTGGGGTTGCGAAGAAAAGCCTTTACGGAACCTTTGATAATCTTGGTCTCGCAAGAGGTGAGAGAACGTTTATAAAAGGAGAAGACAACTCTGACGTAATAGGGGTGGTTTTGAGAACAAGGGATGGTGTAAAGCCCGTATTTATATCAGTTGGTTACAGAACCGATATTGATACGGCGGTTGCTATTGTACTTAAGTGCTTAAGCGGTTTAAGAATTCCAGAACCCACAAGGCTTGCGGATAAATACGTTGCTTTGCTTAAGAAGGAAGTATGCCTTTTTTAGTCATCTTAGAACAAATCAAATGGATATAAAGCGACTAATTTGTTTTCCAATCTTAATTTAATTGTTGGGTTAAACCGCTTCGTCAGATTTTGAGCAATTCTTCATCATCGTTATGAAGTCTTTGAAAAGGTAAGAGGAGTCGTGTGGTCCAGGCGATGCTTCTGGGTGATACTGAACGCAAGCGAGTGGGTACTCCCTGTGACTCATTCCCTCAACGGTATTATCATTGAGGTTTACGTGTGTGATTCTAACTTTATCTCCAATAGAATCGGGGTCAACTGCAAAACCGTGGTTTTGGGATGTTATTTCCACTTTTCCAGTTAAAAGATTCTTTACTGGCTGGTTACCTCCACGGTGTCCAAATTTGAGTTTGAAGGTTTTTCCTCCAAGCGCAAGACCTAGTATTTGGTGTCCAAGGCATATCCCGAAAATCGGTTTTTTTCCGATTAGACTCCTTACGTTTTTCGCAGCGTAATCAACTGCGGCTGGGTCTCCAGGGCCGTTTGAGAGAAATATCCCATCAGGATCGAAATCAAGTATCTCTTTGGGGGCAGCATTTGCGGGAAATACCGTAATGTCGCACCCGAGATCTGTGAGTTTGCGGAGAATATTTCTCTTTATTCCAAAATCGTAGACTGCAACTTTGAACCTTTTTGCCAGTTCGCTTTCGTAACTCTGCTGCCATCGTCCTGTTCCCTCTTTCCATTGGTAAGAGTCAGAGCATATCACGTCATTAACTAGATTGCGTCCAATCATCGGCGGCGAAGAATCAACTTTCCGCACCAAAGCATCAATATCGCTCTCAACAGTTGAAATGATGCCTTTTACAGCTCCACGCGTCCGTATGATTCTTGTTATTTCCCTAGTGTCAACTCCCTGTATTCCTAGTATTCCGTATTCTGAAAGAAATTCTGAAAGAGTTTGCGTTGATCTCCAGTTACTCGGGTGATCCCAATATTCTTTTACAACTAACCCACTTAGAAAAGGCATTTCTGATTCGAAATCTTCAGAGTTTATTCCATAATTGCCTATCTCGGGATAGGTCATTACGATAATCTGACCTTTGTATGATGGATCTGTAAGTATCTCTTGGTAGCCGGTAAGGGATGTATTAAACACCATCTCACCGGTTGCTTCGCCGACGGCGCCGAAACTCTTACCTTCAAAAACTTCTCCGCCTTCAAAAACTAAGTACGCTTTGTCGCTCATTTGGCCCGTTAAGTTATACATCTGTTTTTTAATGTCAACCGCCTGCTTTGCAATTAGCATCAGGATGAGATCTTTGAATTTCTCGGTTGTTATAGTATTCTCTTCACGATTGTTTCAGAACCCGCAATTAGCCCCAATGGGAGTGTGCCTTATATGAGTTGGGATCTTACTTCATATTTCCCCGAGTTTTTTGGGACCGAATATACGCAATTTTGGGAAAACTTAACCCAAGAGATAAAGGATCTTGAGGAAAAAGCGTTGACCTCAGATCCTCTATGCGACTCTAATATCCAGTTCTGGAAAGATGTTTTTTTAGAGACGGAGAAACTCATAAGCAAGTACTCCCATATACGTTCCTACGTGGGATGTCTCTGCGCCGCAAACTCAAACCGAGAGGATTACCTTCGCGAGGAGGCGGCGGTCTCTGTTCTGGGGTCTAACCTAGAAAAACTTAAAGTTCAGTTGTGCAAAGCGCTTAGGGATGTGGATGATGATCTGCTGAATAAATTTGTTTCCACTCCGGAAATTAAATCTGCAGAGCATTTCATTAGGAGGCTTCATAAAAATTCCCGCTTCACCATGTCACCACAAAAAGAAATCCTCGCATCAGAACTAGGAGTTAACGGAATAAACGCTTGGGGAAGAATTTACGATACCGTTTCCTCAAAAATGAGTTTTGAGATGATCTACCCGAATGGAACAAAAAAACGGATTCCTATGTCACAGAGAAGGTCGCTTATGGAAAACCCGGACAGGGAAGTGAGAAAAGCCGCGTTTTTCGGTGGAAACAAATCATGGGAGGTTTTCGAAGATGTAGCGGCGGCTGCCATAAACGCTATATCTGGAACCAGACACACGCTTTACAGACACAGGCAAATTGATCATTTTCTTGACGTTGCTCTTTTTGATGCGGCGGTCTCCAAGGAAACGCTTGAGGCAATGATGGAAGCCATAATGGAGAACACTGATCTTCCAACAAGTATATTAAAACTTAAGGCTGAGAGCATGGGACTTGAGCAGATCAGTTGGTATGACTTGGGTGCTCCAGCAGATATAGAAAAGACAGGTCAGTTTGACTGGGCTGATGCCAAGTCTATGGTTCACGGTTCTTTTTCAGAGGCGTATCCACGTATGGGCGATTTCTTTGATCAAGTGTGCAAAAACCAGTGGATAGACTGGGAGATACGAGAGGGCAAAAGACCTGGTGGTTTCTGCACAGGGTCTCTTCTAACCGGTGAATCAAGAATATTTATGACATACAATGCTGGACTCGGTGATATGCTGACTCTTGCTCACGAGGCGGGTCACGCGTTTCATTCTCATGTGATGAGAGACCTTCGTCCCTATGCTCAGTTCTATCCGATGACTCTTGCTGAAACCGCCTCAACCTTTGGAGAAATGCTCCTTGCCGAGGGAATTTTGCGTAGTCCGCGGACAAGCGTAGAGGACAAGGTGCTTGTAAGAGATGCGGAGGTAAATCATGGGGCCATATACCTACTTGACATACCCGTGAGGTATCAGTTTGAAAAAGAACTCTACGAACGTCGTATAAAGGGGGAACTTTCTGTCAGCGAACTCAAGGAACTTATGGTCACTACTCAGAAGAATGTGTTTGGGGACGTGCTAGGAGAATGTGACCCGTTTTTCTGGGCGTCCAAACTTCATTTCTATATAACTGGGGTGACTTTCTATAATTTTCCTTACACCTTTGGCTATCTGCTGAGTAGATCGCTTTTTGAAAAATTCCTTAAGTACGGAGAGAAGTTTATTCCGGTTTATGAGGAATTCCTTGCGCTTACAGGCTCTCAAGATGCCGAAGGCGCGGTAAAAACGTCAATTGGGGATGACATAACCCAGAAAGATTTCTGGCGAGACGCTATACTCACTCTCACAAGGCCACTTGAGGAACTCAAAATGCTTTTGCCTTCGGTTGCTAAAGACCGATAACCCTGTTTACAGGGGACATTGATGAAATGATTATATCAACCATAATTCCCAGCATTATAAGTAGCATGTAGAGGATTGAGGCTCCAAACGCCCGTCCATAGCCCCGATTGCGCTTGACGCTTATTACAACTAGATAATTAAAATACGTTCCCGCTATCGCGGCGAATATAGCGAAATAGACAGAATTCGTCCCCGTAAGCCAAAGCACGAAAGTAAGCGGTATAAGAGATAGAGAATATATAAGTATAAGCATATTCGTATAACTAGTTCCCATCGCCACAGGAAGCACTTTTATGCCAGCCTCTTCATAATCCTTTTTGTATTTCTGCGCAAGTACCCAGAAGTGAGGAGGTTGCCATAGCATCATGAACACAAACAGCACTACGATGTCAAGTTTCACTACAGGGGTTATAGCCGTATAACCGATAAGCACCGGAAGTGCGCCAGGTACACCTCCGAGTATCGTGCCAAAAGGCGAGGTTCTTTTCAGAAAAAGCGTGTAAATAAGCGTATAACTCAGAATCGCAAGAAGAATAAGAAAAGTATTTACATAATTGAAATAGAGAATAGAGATTACAAGAGATGCGGCAATCATGATGATGGATAAACCCCACGCGTTTTTGTCGCCGAAAATCCGTAGCGCCTCAACTCTTTTTTCTAAGCGGGACATTTTCTTGTCGATTTTCTTGTCAAGCAGGTTGTTAAGGATTGCGGACCCTCCAGCGCTCAAAAGAAGCGCAGTTACGCAGAGAATAAGCATTTCCGCTGGAGGAATGGCGCGGTTTGCCATCAGCATTCCCGCAACGCCGGTAACCGCTACGCTCACGATTATTCCGGGTTTTGATAGAACCACGGCGGAAACTGCCATTTGTCCAACAGATTTTTTTTCCTCTTCACTCATGACTGAAAGACTTTCGTATGTCTGTTTTTTTCTCCTACATAATTAAACCAAGTGAGAAGAGAGAGCGAAAGTATAACAAGACCGACCGAAAGATGAACCGCTGTTATGTAAAACGTAAGTTTTGATGTTACGACCAAAATCCCTATGCCTATCTGCAGAAAAAGTAACGCTACTACCCATGACATGTTTTTCCTCGCTCTAGATAAAGAAGTTGATTTTCTACAAAAAAGCAACACTCCTACAAATCCAAGCGTAAGCAGATACGCAACCATTCTATGAGAGAAGTGAGCAAGTACCTTTCCAGAAAGTTCGGGAGGAATCCAGTAGCCTAGGCATGTGGGAAAATCAGGACACGCGAGACCAGCTTCAAGGTGTCTTACGTACGCTCCTAAGGATGCTTGTAGCACTACTAGTAGCGACAGAACAAAGAAAAGACCCGCTGGGCCTGAAAACTTTAAATAAGGCTTTCTTTTTTTTCCGTCAAAATAAACCATATAAAGAGTGATGCAGTAGATTATTATCGCATTGGTGAAATGAATAGTGGTAAGGTCTACGGGGAGTTTTGTGAGAACCACTATGCCGCCGAGCACTATCTGCAACGCTAGGAGAATCACTACGGCTATAGGAAGTAATTTATAACCTTTGTGGTAGGTTCGCAGTCTCTTGTAGCAGAGAATGAAAAGAAAGATAGAAGTTATGCCGCCTACCACTCGGTGTGAGAACTCAACGTAAATGTCCCAACGAAACGGTGGAACTATCTGTCCGTGACACAGGGGCCAATCAGGACATGCAAGACCAGCTTTGAGTCCAGATACGACATTCCCCCATATTAGTAGTATGAACAGAAGCCCTAGGGCTGTTCTTGCAAGCATGACCGTTTCTGCCCAGTTGAGCTTTATCTTATAACTGGCACTCTTGTAAAGGTCTCAAACAGAGTGGAGCCTATGAGAAGAAGCAACAAAAACAGTGGGTAGAGCGCATATACCCAAGTCAGTTTGTCCTCAAATTTGAGGTGCATGAAGTAATAGGCCACGATTGATGCCTTTACCGACGCGATTATCATGGCGACTACTATGTTCAAGTCGCCGAAATCAAACTTTGTGGAATAGACGGTAATTCCTGTAAGCGCAAACAGCGCAAGACATACAAACGCATACGTCTTGAGTCCAGAATGATGTTCTTCAGCATGATTTTCCGTGCTCATTTTCTCTCCAGTTATCCTATTAAATATAAGAGTGGAAACAGGTATATCCAGATCAGGTCAACTAGATGCCAGTAAAGTCCTCCGACCTCGACAGCTGAATATCTCCCTTTTATGAATCTTCCTTGCCAAGCCATTATTATCAGAGCCAAGATTATGCCCATCCCAATAAATACGTGAAGCATATGAAGTCCTGTCATTAAGAAGTAAAGCGCAAAGAATATGTTTGTATCTGGATAAATATGATGATGAAACTTGGCGCTGTACTCAAAGTATTTATTTACTCCAAAAGCCGCTCCACAGATAAAAGTGACCGCAAGCATTATTATTAGTAGTTTTGTGTTTTTTTTCTGCGAGGCCGCCACTGCAAGGGCCATTGTAAAACTGCTGAAGATAAGCACTATGGTGTTTACCGCTCCCATGGTCATATCCAGTTTCAGATGGGACTCATAGAATAGGTCTGGAAACTTTGCCCTAAAAAGCGTGTATGCCGCAAAGAGACCTCCGAACAGTAGGACCTCTGTTCCTAGGAAAAGCCACATTCCTAATTTGGCTGAAATATGTGATACGGCGTCTCCGAGTCCGTGTCCGTGCGCGTGGCCGCCCTCAGCATGTTGTGCAGTACTACTCATTTCTCGTATTAGCCTCCGTTCTATTTTTTCCCATAGGAATAGGTCCAGTCGGTTACAGTTGGTATTTTGTCAAAGTTCTCGTGGGGTGGCGGTGAAGGAACCTGCCATTCAAGAGAGAGAGAACCGTACGGATTGGACGGTAACGGTCCTTCCGCTTTTTTCAGTAGAGGAAGGATAAGGTTCACTGTCATTATAATAACACCGAGTCCGAGGATCCATGATCCATATGTTGAAAGCGAGTGATAGGACGTATATTCAACTGGGTAGGTGGCATATCTTCTTGGCATTCCCTGAAAGCCCATGAAGAATTGAGGGAAAAACGTCACATTGAATCCTACGAATACCAAAAACCATGAAATCTTCGCCATGAGTTCATTGAATACTCTTCCGAACCATTTCTGATACCAGAAATGAAGGGCTCCGAAAAACCCCATGACCGTCCCTCCTATCATCACGTAGTGCATGTGAGCGACCACAAAATAGGTGTCATGCAAATGAACATCAACCGCAAGCGCTCCTAAGTAGACTCCAGTAAGACCTCCTACGGTGAAAAGCACTATGAATGATAACGCGTAAAGCATTGATGAGTGAAAATCTATGGATCCTTTATATAGAGTTGCTGTCCAGTTAAACACCTTTATAGCCGTTGGAATAGCGACGAGCATTGTAAGGAATGAGAAAATACCTGCTGCTATTTCCGATATTCCGCTTACAAACATGTGGTGTAACCATACAAAGAAACTTATTATGGCTATTGCGAAACTTGAGTACGCAATGGCCTTGTATCCGAAAATAGGTTTTCTCGCAAAAACGGGAATTATCTCCGATATTATTCCAAAAGCCGGTATGACCATTATATATACTGCGGGATGTGAGTAGAACCAGAAGAAGTTCTGAAACAGTATAGGGTCTCCTCCCTTTGCCGGGTCAAAAAAACCTATATCAAGTGCCCGTTCGGCTATAAGTAAAAGCAGAGTGATACCTACAACGGGAGTTGCGAGCAACTGAAGTATTGCGGTTGCGTAGGATGCCCAGACAAAAAGCGGTAGTCTACCCCAAGTCATTCCAGGAGCTCTTAACTTGTGGATGGTCACTATAAAATTCATTCCCGTCAGTATTGATGAAAACCCAAGAACGAAAACCCCTAGAGTTATCATGATCACCTTTGTGCCAGATTGTATGCTATAGGGGGTGTAAAACGTCCATCCGGTATCGGCTGGCTGGAGAAGCGCAGAAAGCAGAATTGCCGTTCCGACGAGATATATCCAGAAACTGAGTAAATTGATTCTCGGAAACGCCACATCCCTCGCCCCAATCATAAGCGGTATGAGGAAGTTGCCAAAACTTGCTGCGATTCCAGGAACGATAAAGAAAAAAACCATCAGAGAGCCGTGCAAAGTGAAAGCTACGTTGTATTCAGTCGGGTTTCTAAAAAAATCAAGCTCTGGGGTCATAAGTTCGTATCTCATTCCCAGAGCGGTTAATCCAGCGATAAGGAAGAAGAACGATATAGATATCAAATAAAGAATCCCAATCCTTTTGTGGTCTGTCGTCAGTATCCACGACTTCCAACCTTGTTGAGCCAGAAACGATGTGTGCTGATTGTGCGTCATGACTCCGTTTGCCATTTTTTCCTCCTAGAGCAGATTTCTTCCTATTTAAGGGTTTTTATGTATTCAATAATAGCTGTGACTTCTTTCTCTGTAAGTATTCCCTTGAACGAAGGCATAGTGGGTGGATAACCCTTGACCATCTTCGCATTTGGTTCGTAAATTGATTCCATCAAATAGTTTTCATCGACAAGTACCGTGGAATCGTCCGCAAGCGTTTCCGTCTTTCCATAAAGATTCTTGAAAGTTGGTCCGATAACTTCCTTACCGTCTATGCTGTGACATGCAAGGCAACCTCTTTGTGAGTAAAGGTCTTTTCCAAGTTCTGCGGGAGATACAACTGCGGCTACCGCCATTCCCTGGTCTGCAAACTCATCTCCTTTTTCCCATCTTGCAAACGCTTCCGGGCTCAGGACGGTTACCTTTGCAAGCATCTGAGAGTGTCCAGAACCGCAGTATTCCGCACACAGAAGATCAAAGGTGCCCACCTTGGTCGGCGTAAACCAAAGTTGTGTGTAATTGCCCGGCAAAATATCTTGTTTTACTCGGAACTGTGGCACAAAAAAACTGTGAAGCACGTCATCTGATCTCATTATGAGCCTCACAGGTTTATTCTGCTGAACAAAAAGTTCATTTAGAGATTTTCTGCCGTCAAGATACGAAAACTCCCATAGCCACTGTTTCGCCGTTAAATTCACGTCAACGGCTTCTGCGGGAGGATTTCGGAGTTCTTTAAAAGCTATCCATCCCCACGCAAAAATAACCATGAGCAGTATAGTTGGAATTATTGTCCATATGGTTTCAAAAACCAAATTGTGCGTTATGTATGAGGTCTGCTGGTCTTCGCTTTTTCTCCTATATTTTATTGAGAAAACCACGAGGACAACTGAGATCAGGACGAAGAAAAATACCGATACAACCGTCACGAATAAGGTTATGTTGTCAACGCTTGCGGCGAGATTAGATGCAGATTCCGGTATCCAGGTGGACATTTATGTTTTACAACCTCCGCGGATAATTAAAAAATTTTCTTCTCTCTTCTCCACATAATGCAAAGAAACGCAGTGAGAACCGCGAGAGTTATCATGCCTCCCGCCTTTACGACGTTTAGGGCCGCAAGAGCGTATCTCTTTCCTATGGGATCAAATTGATAACAAAACATAATCACTTTATTAAGAAGTTCTGAAGAGCCTATCTTACCCTCCGAAGCTTCTATCAGGGATAGTTTAAAATTACGCGGGTCATATTCAATGCCGTATAAATAGCGAGAAATCGTACCTTCAGGCGTGAGCACAATGATTCCCGATGGATGAGCAAACTCATCTCCATCCTCCCGGAAGCGAAATCCCACGGAGTTGGTCAGTTTCAGTATATTTTCTTGCGTCGCGGTGAGAAAATGCCAATCACTAGATTCTTCTACGCCTCCCGCAAGCGCGTTTCTGTATTGGTCCGCCTTGGCGCTTATCACGCTAACTGGCTCCTCAGGATCAAAACTTACAGTCAAAATCGTATAATCCTTCCTGGGCCTGAATGAATCAAGCCCGTTTACGACCTCAAGCACCCCATCGGTTCCTAGAAGACAAATTGTCGGACAAGTAAAATACGCTAGGTTTAGAACCACTGGCTTTTCTTGCCTAAAGAACGAAGATATGCTCACTGGCCGTCCATCTATTTGCACCAGTTGCACGCTCAAGTCAATTGACTCGCCGAACTTCTCTTCAAATCCTATATCCTCCAAATCGTTTACATTGGAGATGGAGTGGCTTTTAGGTACAGCAAGAAATAAACCCGTATTTGAGGCAATCATAATGCTAACAAAAACAAAAAACCTCCGCATAATTTAAAGAGTTTATTTTCAAATATAGATGAAGATATTCTTGAAGATATTTCTCGTAAAAATCAATCAATTTGGGAAAAAGTCTGTTCGTTATTCCCCAAATCCTAAGTTAGGCTAGATTGTATCCTATGTTGATTCTCTGTCAAGAATTTCGTATTTTGGAGGCATTGCATTGTAGCCTTTTTTGACGTTATGTTTGTTTTTATAATGACGAGTTTTCCATGGGCTTACTTCTTTCTCAGGCACAGCACAATTCCGATCCCGATAAACGCGGTTAACACGGATGATCCCCCATAACTTATTAGAAAAAGCGGGGTGCCTATGGTAGGTAGGAGTCCTGTTATCATGGCTATGTTTATCACTCCATGCCAGAAAAACATCGCTGCTATTCCAAAGCATGTGATTATCGGAAAGTTCTCTTCATAAGACATTGATGTAGTGAGAATGAGAAGAACTATTGAAAAATACAAAAGGAGAACAAACACTGATCCTCGAAAACCCCATTCCTCGGCAATTACCGAGAATGCGAAATCTGTGTGATTTGCAGGTAAAAAGCTCAGATTTGATTGTGACCCCAGGGAAAATCCTTTTCCATAGCCCATGCCAGAACCTATAGCGATCTGAGACTGGATTAGGTTGTAACTTACCCCATGTGGATCTGAGTGAATTCCTAAAAAGGAATATATACGTTGTTTTTGATATTCCTTTATTCCGAGATGCCATACGGGTATGACTGATATAAGAAGGATTATTATAATTTTGGCCATTGACGCCCTGCTGATACCGAGAAAAAGAATCATGCTTATTCCTATAAGAAAAATGGTTAATGCCGTTCCTGTGTCTGGTTGCATAAGTACAACACCGACTGGAAGAAGTAGAAGTAAGAGGGGTTTTGCTATGCTTTTGAGATTGTACCCGCCTAATGGGACGAGATGATTATCGTAATAGTTTGCAATTGCCACTATTATAGCGATTTTCATGAATTCAGAAGGTTGTATTGACACAGGGCCTAATTGAAACCAACTCTGAGAACCGGATACTGTTTTTCCGAAAACAAGGGTCAATACCAAAAAAATGAAACAGACTATGTAAAAGGCCATGGATAGTCTTTTTATGTTGGCAGGCTTGATGAAACTTATAACCGTCGCTACAACGATTCCAATAACCACCCATGTCATCTGTTTTTTGAATATGCCAAGTTCTGTATCTAGGGAAATACTGTACAGGTTGGCTAGTCCCGTTGCACAGAGTAGTAACAGAAGCATCAATATCCAATTTGATCTCGTCAGGTTGGACAGTTCAAATTTCATTGCGATTCTCTTTTAACTTAAAATAAGCTTCAAAGATTTTCTTTGCCATCGGCGCTGCTACTAGGCCACCGCTACCCCCGTTTTCAACCACAATCGTAACAGAAATTTCCGGGGAGTCTGAAGGCGCGTATGAGGTGAATAACGCATGATCCATAAACCGTTTCTCCTTTGATTTAATGCTGGAGGATACTACTTGCGCTGTTCCAGTTTTACCTGAAATAGAAACTTTGTTTGATCTGGCCAAAGCTCCTGTTCCCCTGTATCCGTTTACTGCTCTGTATAGAGAATCCTTCAGAAAAGAGAGGGATTTTTCATCAAGACCTTCAACCATAGTGGTCGGCTTTGTCGTTGATTCCGTTTGATGCTCTTTTCTCAGTACAGGTTTTACAAGCTTGCCTCCATTTGCCACTGCCGCTGTCATAACGCTTATTTGAATAGGGGTTGTGGTTAAGTACCCTTGACCTATGGACATAATCAGCGTTTCACCCAAATACCAAGGTTTTTTGAGATTTTTTCTTTTCCAAGAAGGTGAGGGATTAATTCCTGTTTTTTCCGGTAGGACTATGTCAGTTTTTTTTCCGAACCCGAATTTCTCAATGTAATTATGAAGTTTTTGAGCCCCGAGTTGGAGAGAACGTTTATAGAAGTAGACGTCACAGGATTCGGCAAGAGCTTTTTTTAGATCCGTGGGTCCATGACCTTCTTTACGCCAGCAATTAAATCTTTTTTGGTTAAGTATAAAATAGCCAGGGCATTGCACTGGAACTGTCGGGTCTGCTATTTTTTCCTTAAGCAGAGCAAGGGCGGTAACTATTTTCAAGACTGATCCTGGAGGGTAGATACCTTGCGTTGCGCGGTTGAGGAAAGGAGATGACTTTTCTTGTTCAAATTTTTTCCACATGTCCTGCGAAATACGGCCTGATACTTTTTCTAGAGAATAGTTTGGATGGCTGACCATAGCCAGAATCTCCCCATTTCTTACATCCATTACTATTATGGATCCCCTTTCTTCGCCGAGAGCTTTTTCGGCAACTTTTTGAACATCTAGATCAATGGTAAGATAAATGTCTTTGCCAGGAAGCATTTTCCTTGCTTTCCTGCTCGTGGCAGTGGGAAAAAAGGAATTGGAGACTATTTTGCCATGCGCGTCTACAGTCACGCTTTTGAGACCTCTAGTACCTCGAATTTCATCGTCAAAGGCCTTTTCCACTCCTGTTTTTCCCAATAGGGTTTGTGGACTGATCCTTTTGTCAGGTTTTATCTCATCTTCGGTGGCAAACCCTAAGTAACCTAGAAGCGGAGCGGCTAAATCTCCATTGGGGTAATGCCTTTTGTATCCAAGTTCAAGTATCAATCCTTTAAGTTCTGGTTTGTTTCTTTCAAACCGAAGAAGTTCTTCCCAACTTATATCCGATGCTATGAGAACTGGATAAAAACTTCTTCTATTAGTAATTTTTGTGAGTTTTTCCGTAAGTTTTTCCTGTTGAATTTCTACTGCCTTGGAAAGTTTTTCTGAGAGCTCAAGAGGGTCGTCTATCTCGTTTGGAAATGCATAGATGCTAAACGACGGTCTGTTGTAGACAATCTTTTTCCCATTTCTATCTAGAATGCGTCCTCTTGGAGCGGGAAGTTGAATTGTCCTGAGGATGTTGTCACGGGAGAAATTTCTGTACTGCTCGCCCTTGTATATCTGAAGATAGTAGAACCTTGCGGAAAAGACAAGGAAGGCAAGCAGAGGCAGAAAACAGACTTTTAGTAGCCTACTTTTTAATAAATACATTGATTTTCTTTAGGATCTTTATTGTTGGAACTCCAACTACAGTATTGATGACAACCTGATAGACAAATAGTTCAAGGTTTAAATAAGGATAGTCAACTTGACCATATTGCTCCGCAAGCATTTTAAACAGGAAAACAAGTAAAGTTCCTGATGATAGCATGATAGGAAGGGATAAGGGTGAATTATCACTTAACCTGATATTACGTATGCCAATACGTATAATAAGAAATATGGCCAGTCTTGTGAGAGTATGAATTCCAACGGTGTTTCCTACTGAGGCATCTATAAACCAGCCGTTTAGCGCAGCGAGGACGAAAAGGTATGAAGTCCCCGTCTCAACCGCAAGGCAGATTACCAGTATTAAATTTAAGTCTGGCGTGAACTTACCTAAGGAACTTTCGGGTATGACCTTGGTCTGAAAGATAAAGAAACCAAAGCAACAAAACAAGTAGAAAAAAAACGATAACGTATTTTTCATTGCCGGATTTTTATATCCGGGCGAGTTTCTGCCAGTTCTTTAGAAGATGGCATAACAACAAGCACTTCTTCAATCTTGCCAATATCAATTTCAGGCTTTATTAGAGCTTTTTTTAATCCTCCATCATCCTGTTCAACTTTAGTAACCGTTCCTATGATTGCGCTTTTAGGGAAAATAGCGTCTTTGCCAGAAGATATGATTTTGTCTCCAACTACAATATCTCCTTCTGGATCAATATATTTCATTATATAGTTGTTCCCCGCACCGGTTACGATTCCCCGTAAGCGCGTTCTCTGAACAATAGCGTCAACCACGCTCAAAGGGTTTGTTATAAGCATCACCAATGAGTTTTTTGCGCTCACCGAGTATACAGTTCCAACAACCTTTGAGTTGCTCATCACCGGGAACCCTTTGTTTATTCCATCAGACTTCCCTTTATCTATTGTAAGAAAACCGGGTTCCACGACAGAAGGGCTTCCACCCGTGACTTTGGCCATGGACGTTTTTGAAGCGGAAGAATCTTTGTAGTCAAGTAGGGTCTTGAGCCTATTGTTTTCAAGTCGCAACTCCTCAATTAAAAGACTCTGCGATTCCATTTCCTGAAGTTGTTTCTTGAGTAGAGAGTTCTCTATACTGGTATTTGAAAGGTGAATATAATGGTCCCAGTAATAACTTGTTTTATCTTTGATGTGATTTACAAGAGCCCCAGAACTTCTGTTCATTCCCAGCATAAGCCTTGTGGCATAACCATCCTCTTTGTTTGCCAGATCAAAGGCTAGCGGAACCAAGTTGATAAATAGCACTACCAGAATAAAGTAGAGAGAAAACTGGTTTTTACTTAAAAATCTCTTCATACACTTTAGGTTATATTAAATATTCACACTAACCCTAGGCGCTAAAACAGAACAAAGCACCAGACACGAAAACGATGTGCAAACCAAGTTTGACGTTGAAACAAGACTGACCTCATTTGCGGTTTTCATGACGACTAAGGACATGTTTTTCCTCAGAAAATAAAAACGTTTACAAACTCTTAAATTTTCCTAGGAAATACCTCCTAATTTGTGGTTTAACTGACAATGTTTTGACGCTTCAAAAAAATATCTTTTTTATACTTAAATATACCTATATACAGTTTCTACAGGATTTGTCAATACAATATGTTGTTAATAGTCTAAGATTTTTCTATTGCGATCAAAATCAGATCACTACGTGTATAAGTAAATGCGAAGTTGGGTGATGAAAATCTGATTATGTGTGTGTGCGAAAGGACAGAGTGGCGGGAAGAAATTAGGGTTTGAAGTCCAACTTTTTACGGCTAGAAGGGGATTCCGTGGTAATATAAAGATGCATTAAAGATACGTATGCAGATCTATAATGGGCGTAGGTTATATATGTTGTTTCTAAAAGTTTCTATTTAACCGAGTTCTGAAGTTGCGTGCGTAAAAGACTCTATGTTGCGACGGACTTGAGGAGGTTTAAATCTTCTAGGGCTTTTCCCGACCCCATTACCACGCAGTCAAGTGGGTTTTCCGGCCTTCTTGTTTTAATGCCGGTTCTTTTCTCTATGCTGACACTCAGCCCCCGTAAAAGTGAGCCACCTCCCGCCATCACTATTCCTGTTTCGTACACGTCAGCTGAAAGTTCTGGAGGAGTTTTTTCAAGTGTCCGCATGATAGCGTCAACTATTAGATTTGAGGGGGTTTGCAAGGCTTCGGGGATCTCATCTATATCAATTGAGCATGTCGTTGGGACCCCGGAGATACTATCTCTTCCGGTTACTTTTAACTGAATCTTCTTGTTCGCTATATCCGGTTGAGTTGAGAACTTTTTCTTTAATTCCTCTGCGGCTCTATATCCGATTATAAGTCCGTATTTTTTTTTCACCCATTGCTGTATGGCTTCGTCCATTTTGTCTCCACCAACTTTTATTGATTCGCTTACGACTATTCCAGACAGAGCAATTATCGCTATTCCAGTTGTACCACCTCCTATGTCAACTATCATTTTTCCAGCAGGCTCGTTAACGTCCATTCCACATCCTATGGCGGCGCACATTGTCTCCTCAATAATATACACTTTTCTCGCCCCAGCGGCTTCTGCAGATTCCTTAACAGCCCTTTTTTCCACTTCAGTAATCTGCAGAGGAACCGATACTATTATTCTTGGACGCAGGAGTTCTATCTTGTTGCTGTTACATTTCTTTATAAAATATTCGATCATTTTCTGCGCGGCGTCGAAATCGGCGATAACCCCGTCGCGAAGCGGCCTTATGGCCTTTATTGCACCGGGTGTCCTTCCTAGCATCTCTCTTGCTTTTGTGCCTACAGCCATGAGTTTAGGTCTTTGCCCTGGAATCTCTTGCAGAGCAACCACAGAAGGTTCGTTTAAGACTATCCCCTTTCCCCTTGAGTACACTAGCGTGTTTGCGGTTCCAAGATCAATTGCTAAATCGTTTGAAAAAGACCTTATGATGCTCTCAAAAAAATTCATCTTTTCGAATACCTCAATTTTCCTTCTGAAATGAGTAGCGTCCGGCGGCGATGCCGAAACCATGTTGAAGACCTAAGACATAGAAATCGAACACTGTTAACCCAAAATATTTTAACACAACTTTTAACTATTTAAAATGGTCCCAGACAGGTTCTTCAAGAATCGTTACTTTCTCCAAGGCTTTTTCATCATTGGTTTCCCTATTAATGGTCAGTTTTTCCTTAAAATCTCGAAACTCTCTTCTTATGTAGCCCAAAGCGATATTCTTTCCAAATAAAGAAGAGAAGGCAGATGATGTTATTCTTCCCACTTTTTTCCCTCTAGCCAAAAGTTCATCACCAACAGAGACATTCGTACCTTGATCCGCTGCAAAGTAGGCAAGATGCCAGTTAACTCTTCCCCTCCATTTTATTCTTGCTATGACTTCCTGTCCGATATAGCATCCCTTTTCAAAGTCAAGAGCGTTCCATATTCCGGCTTCAATTGGTATGGTGGAGGAATCCATATCTTTTCCATAGATAGGAATCCCAGCTTCTATTCTCAAAGTTTCCAGAGAGTCTAGGCCAAAAAGAGAAACGCAGTCACTATAATCTAGAGATAGTAATTCCCATACTGCAAGAGCATCGTGATTTTCAAAGAGTAGGTCAAAACCGGTTTCACCTGTTCTATTTATCTTGGCAACTGTGAGTTGGCAGTTGCTTGTGTCTGCGTGGTCGTACTCGCGCATCTCTGCGGTTTTTACACCTAGTTTATCGGCAATAAATTCTGAAGAATCGGGACCGCACACATGCAACACGCAGTATTCCTCTGTCACATCAACCACTTCGGTTTTATAGGAGAGCTTAAATCTGGTAAGAATCTGCGCAACTCCTCTGCCCATGCAAGGTTCTATATCCATGTAGACAGAGTGCTTGCCTACAAATATTCTCATATCTGAAATCATCTTTCCTTTTGGCGTCAGTAAAGTCGCGTAGACGCCTGTTCCTGCGGCTTTTTCCTTTACATCGTTTGTAAGCATTCCTTGTAGGAATTTTATGCGGTCTCTGCCGCGAATAACAATCTTTGATCTGTTTGAGATGTCGACTATCGCTACGTTTTTTCTTGCGTTTTGGGTCTCTGCGGATGGGTTGCCATAATTTTGTGGAAGACAAAATTCCGAACTTTCACAGAACCTTGCGCCGCATGCTTTTTGTTTTTCGTAAAAAGGGGTTTTCTTCAAAGATTTGGTCATATTCGTAATTTTCTTGTACGGGTTTTTCTGCTTGAAAAACCACTTAATGGCAGTAATATACACATCCTTGAAAAAATTGCGGAGTGAAAAGAGTGAGTGAACTGAAAGAAAGTTATAAGATGGTAATTATGGGATCTGGTCCCGCGGGACTTACGGCTGCCATCTATGCCGCGCGGGCTAACCTTGAGCCCCTTGTCCTTGAGGGGCCTGAGGCTGGTGGTCAGCTTACTACAACTACGGATGTGGAGAATTTCCCGGGGTTTCCCCAAGGCGTTATGGGTCCAGAGCTTATGGACCTTCTTAGAGAACAGGCTCAACGATTCGGGTCTCGGTGCGTTCAAAAGTCAGTCACGTCAGCTGATTTTTCGCAGAGACCTTTCCGCGTGTGGATAGACGAAGAAGAGGTGCGGGCATCTGCGTTTATCATTTCTTCGGGTGCCACGGCGAAGATGCTCGGACTTCCAACAGAGCGGGAACTTGTAGGTTATGGGGTTTCCACCTGCGCCACTTGCGACGGTTTTTTCTTCCAAGATAAGGAACTTGTAGTAGTTGGAGGTGGTGATAGCGCTATGGAGGAATCCATATTTCTTACAAAGTTCGCTTCCCGAGTTACAGTTGTTCACAGAAGAGACGCGCTCAAAGCGTCTGTGATAATGCAACAACGCGCCCGTGATAATGAAAAAATAGATTTCATATGGAATTCTGTCGTTGAGCAAGTGCTAGGTTCAAAAGAAGGCGGAGTGACAGGGGTGAAATTAAGGGATGTGATTACAGGTAAGAGTTATATAAAGCAGTGTCAGGGAATGTTTGTTGCCATAGGGCATACTCCTAACAGCGAAATTTTCAAAGGGCAACTTGAGATGGATGAAAACGGATATCTTATTACTAAAAGCGGTACTTCTGAAACAAGCGTTGCGGGAGTATTTGCAGCGGGAGATATACAAGACACGAGATACAAACAGGCGATAACTGCTGCAGGGAGCGGTTGTATGGCTGCTATCGACGCTGAAAGATTCCTGGAGGAAAACGGGATTTAATACCATTGTTCATTGCAGTTTTGGACAAAGCATTTTTATTCGGTTATAAAACTAAGTTTTTGTTGGGCGGTTAGCTCAGCGGGAGAGCATCTGCCTTACAAGCAGAGGGTCACAGGTTCAAATCCTGTACCGCCCACCATTTTAAACGGGGCCGTAGTTCAGCTTGGTCAGAACGCTGGCCTGTCAAGCCAGAGGTCGCGGGTTCAAATCCCGTCGGTCCCGCCACCCCGACAAGAAATTTCAGTTCCGAGCATTGCAACCCCCATGCATATTTTTTTGAAACCATATCTGAACCACAAATTACATCCTTGGTAGAATGGTTAAAATTTTATCTGGTTAGAAAAAAGATATTGTGATGAAGGAAAGGGCGTTGAATTCAGTCTATGTTCATCGTATACGCTCGTTTTATAGAATCAGTTTTGTATCTGTGACAAAGTCTTTAGGTGAAATCAGTGTCTCTGAATATTCAACAACAGATAAAAAGATTTGAAAAGGGCTACCCTCACCGCAAGCTGGTTCGGCCGGCGACTATTGGGGACGGAATAAGAAAACTCAGAGAAGATGAATTGCGTGAGTTTACACGCAGATACCAAACCGCTCTTTATAAAACAAACGTGTGCAAGTTTGTCCCGGCTTCTGGTGTAGCCTCTAGAATGTTTCGCGAACTTGAGGCGTTACACAAAGTTCTTTCTACGGACAGCGCTATTTATGACCAAAACCACGAAAATACGCTCCTAAAATTCGTTGCTAACCTGCAGAAATTCGCTTTTTCAGAAGACCTTTCCCAAAAACTTGATGGAGAACTTGACAAAGTTCTCTCTGAACAGAAATTCAAACTTATTCTAGATACTCTTTTCGAAAACACAGGGCTTGGATACGCAAATATACCAAAAGGACTTGTTCCCTTTCATCGTTATCTGACAGAAACAAGAACGGCTTTCTGTGAACATTTCAGAGAATCTTTAGGTTATATTTACCAAAACAATAAAGCTTCTATTCATTTCACTATCTCACCTGATTTTGTAAAGAAATTTGTAGCGGAAGAGAAAAAAGCGGCTTTGTTTTTTTCCTCCCAAGAAGTTTTGTTTGATGTGACTTATTCAGTTCAGAATCCGAAAACCGATACCGTAGCGATAACAGAAGATGGCTCGCTCGTTACGGATTCCACAGGTCGTGTACTCAAAAGACCGGCGGGTCATGGGGCGCTTCTCGAAAATCTCAATGCGCTTACATACGATTGCGTTTTCATAAAGAATATAGATAACGTGGTAAAAGAAGAACTTCTTAGCGATACTGAAAGATGGAAAAAAACTCTCGGAGGACTTCTAATATATTTGCAGACTACGATTTTTCAATATTTAAAAACTGTTCTTTCTTCAGATGTTTCACAACCGATTGAACGAGAAATAGTATCTTTTTGCCAACGGGAACTTTTTATGGACCTCTCAGATAATCTTTGTGATATTTCAGTGTCTGCTAAAAGGGATTTACTCCTCAGAATCCTTGACAGGCCAATAAGAGTTTGTGGTGTTGTTAGAAACGAAGGTGAACCTGGAGGGGGTCCCTTCTGGGTTGAGAAAAACGGCTCTGAGTCTCTTCAAATAGTTGAGAGTGCGGAAGTCGACGCAGATTCCAATTCGCAATGGGCTATATGGGAGAACTCAACGCACTTTAATCCCGTGGACATAGTTTGTGGACTGAGAAATTTTCGTGGAGAGAAGTTTGATCTCCATAAGTTTGTTGATAATGAAGCGGGGATTATCACGGAAAAGAGTTTTGAGGGTAAGAAGATAAGAGTTCTTGAACTTCCAGGTTTGTGGAATGGTTCTATGTCAGGATGGATAACTGTTTTTGTGGAAGTTCCGCTGTCTACGTTTAATCCGGTTAAAACTGTGTGGGATCTTCTCAAGAAACCTCATCAGGTAAGGTAACGCACAAAACAGTTTTTATAACGAGTTTTTGAGATGGCAGGAAAAAACCTTTACTGCGTTGTTTTGGCTGGGGGTAGGGGAACGAGACTCTGGCCTTTTTCAAGAGAGAACTTCCCAAAGCAATTTCTAAACATAGGGCAAGGTGAATCACTCTTGCTGAGTACGCTTCGCCGCGCGAGGGGAATTGTCTCTCCACAGAACATTTTTATAGTGCTTGCCGAGAAACAGCGGTCGTTAATGGAGTATGAAATGCGCTCTGCGAATTTTTCCGAGCCAGTGAAAATTGTGAGCGAACCAGAAGGGAGAAATACTGCGGCTGCGGTTTTACTTGGTACGCTTGAGGTCGCTTCAGAAGATAAAGACGCAGTTGTGATTGTTTTTCCTTCAGATCATCTGATAGAGGAAGGAAAAAATTTCTATGACCACGTGACAAAAGCTGTATCTCTTGCCAAAGAAGATTATATAGTGTGTTTTGGGATCACTCCTCGCGGTCCCGAGACCGGGTACGGTTATATAGAAGGCGGGGAATCTATTTGCGAAGATGGACTTAAGATAAAAAGATTTGTTGAAAAACCCAATGCTTTGACTGCGGAACAGTACCTTTCTTCGGGCAATTTTTTCTGGAACAGCGGCATGTTTGTTTTCCGAGCGCAGACAATGATTGAACAGTTCAAGATCTGTTGTCCAGAGGTCTACAACCCGCTTTACGATGCGTTTTATAAAAGAACACTTGAAGATGCTTATCCAGATATTCCTTCTGTTCCTGTTGATCGCGCAGTGATGGAGAAAACCTCCTGCGCTGCAGTGATACCATCTTCTTTTCTCTGGAGCGATGTGGGGTCATGGAGACTTTTTCACGATTTCTTTCCAAAGGACAATGGGGATAACGTAGTACAGGGAAATGTTGTTCTTAAAGACACAAAAGACTCTCTTATAAAAAGTGGTCACAGGGTTGTGTGCGTGAATGGTCTTAGTGGGGTTGCGGTTATAGAAACTCGAGATGCTGTTTTTGTCTCTGACCTTGACCAGTCGGACAAAGCTGGAGTGTTTGCTGAACAATTCTGCGAGGAAGTCGAAAAGGAAGAACAAAAATATTCTTGGGGAAAAAGAGAGCAGGTTGAAAAAAGCAACCGCTTTTGTATAGCAAAAACTACAGTGTTTTCCAGCTCATCATATGAAACCCAAAACGTACCTTCGTTTTCCCTGAAACTTCTAGTCCTTTCTGGAAAGGCCGTTATTAGGCATAAGCAAAAAGTAGAAGCCCTTTCTGCTGGAGAAGAGTTTCTAGTTGAGGAAGGGGTTAGTTGCGTTGTTAAAAATGTATTAGATGAACCTCTTTTCGTACTTGAAATTCTTTTCCACAGGAACTGGAAAAAATCGGCAGATGGTTTTTGACTCTATACGTTGTTAAGTTATCATCTGTTTCTCTGTTCTTTTGAGGAGAGATGGCCGAGTGGTCGAAGGCGCTCGATTGCTAATCGAGTAAGGGGTGAAAGCCCCTTCGTGGGTTCGAATCCCACTCTCTCCGCCAAGCCCATAAGAATTTCTACTGATGTCTTCTTTCCCCTCTTATAACTCCTACTACTGACCAATAGTTGATTGTGATGACGAGACAGGAACTAGTGGCGTAGTTTGTGCTATGTTGGACACAAGGTCAAACCACCACTGAAAAACAAAATAGGAGGTAGTATCAACTTCAATCAACCAAACAAAAAAAATTCATTCTGAATTATTCGTAAAACGTTTGTTGGTAATGGTAGGTTCACAACTGACCCGATGCCTCCAATCCCGTATCTTCTCAATGTCAATACCCGTTGTCTGTGCTACGGCTTGATCTAACTGATCACGTATATCATCATCGCCTGCCTTCTTCCATGGCTCAACCTTCATGTGCTTGGTGTGCTCATATGCTTCAGTGAGAACAACTGCACTTGTGTTTTTAAAGTCTGGCACGCGTAGCATTGCCAACCTCTCTTGTGAGAATGACGGATTCATTAATGTTGATCCTCGACTGTTGAAAAATCCTAGCGCCCCAAGCGTGCTGTTAAACCAAGCACACAGTGCCTTTGCTTCGTCTAAACTAGTAGTCTGGCTTTGTATGGGAACCCACATTGAACCAACAGATGGATTGTTGCTGAAAATCGCGAGGAGCCGACCGGATAAAGTGTTGAACTTCGATGCGAGAAGAACGTAGCCTGCCTGTTCTCTATAACGGTTTGCGAGTTTCTTTTTCTTGTCGATTACCCTCTGCTCAGGGTCTGCTTCCATGGTAGTTCTCAAATCCTTTGAGCGTCCCCAGAACACGTGATACCTCATGTTGCTGTCGTCGTTCACTGGATAGAACGCACCTCGAACACCTCTTCCAGAGGGACCAAGAAGATGTCTGTTTTTCAGTGGTACCAACCCCTTTGTTTTCTCTATCTTTAATGTGGCGTTAACTAGTTCGGGGTCAAGAAATTGGCACGGTCGCCAGTCACCCTTTCTGATTCGTGCTTCAGGTTGTTCATAAACGGTAAACCACTTCCCAACTTTGCCCGATTGAATACCCTCCACAACTTCAATAACCTCATCAGATGTGGATGGCATTCTATGCAATGCGACAAAGCGGGTTGCTTGGTTCTGATAACTGCCCCCCCCCCCCTTTTTTCTTCGGCAAATTAGTAGTGTTTCATGGATGGCTGTGTTCTCACTAAAGTTGGGTCGTCTTGGGTCATGGCTGGTCACTACGGTCTCAATATGGAATCGATTGGCGAGGAACTGTCTTTCTGCCAATCCGCTTGTATTTGTGCATGCAGTGGTTGGGATAACTTTGGCGAGTGTCCCACGCTCAGTTGACAGTAATATGTCTGCTAAAGGAGTAAAGAAGGTGCTAATGCTGTTGGATGTAATGACATTTTTTGCTAAGTGATCTATTCGCTCTACATATTCTTGAATTCTAAGTTCATGGCGTTGCATAGCCTTTTTTCCGATTTCACCATACTTTTCATTCCTGTTCTTGTTCGCGGTAAATGGAGCGTTCATTATGACCGTGTCCAGATTTTGCAACGGGAATCGAATCTCTGAGTTTTCATTGACTTGTGTAGCGTCAAGAGGGCTGAGTGACCGTGGCGGGGCGATTAATGTTTGCAGGTCTTGACGAGTATGGTCTGCCGCGATAAGGATTTCTAATGATCCCGCCTTGGGTGGTTGCCCATCAATTTGTGGTCCGTGCGGCATGGTGGCTAGATTCATGCGCTTATAGTCCACAGTTGGTGCGCCAAGCGTCATATTGCAAGCCGCAAGTTGGATGCCGTGGCGATTGATATCAAGACCGCAGAGCATATCTTCTACGAGTCGTTTGTGCAGGGCATTGCGGTCCTCATCGCTCATTCCTTTTGATTCGGCCACGCGCGTCTTGATAGTTTGAAGCACTGCCATCAGTAACGTTCCGGTTCCGCACGCAGGGTCAATAATCCGCAGATTCGCGACTACGTTTGGGTCTGACCAGTCAATAAAGTCCTTGGTAAATGCGAGGCGCGCAAGCATTATAGCTGATAGGTTGTTTGTATAGAAAGCGCCGTCACTCTTTGCAGAGCCAAGGATGCGATGATAGAGTGGTCCGGCGTGGTCATAACCGAGGTCGCTCAGTGAATCGGCTACCCTGTTCGCGCATTCGGTCAGCACTCGTGTTGCGTTATCAATTGATTTTCCTTCTCTTAGAGCTGAAAGAACCGACAGAGCTGGCCTGAATACCGGCGCATAATCTTTTTCAAGAATAGATTCCCACGCGGTCTTGAGAATCTCTCTTGGGTTGCTTGCACCCATAACCTTGTCAAGCCGACTTACGATGGTTTTCATCTCCGGTTCATCGCGTAGTCGGCGTTGCAGTAAGCAAGCATTACATAGCATAAGAGTAGCGACAGTGCAAATTCCCTTTGCCCCTCCGTCCTCTTCTGGGACAAGGTCCAAAGCATCTGCAAGTGGTTCTTCTAGTTTTTCTTCTTGAAGTATATCGCTAGCGCGTTTAACTGCATCTGCGATTTCGTCAGCGACAAGTTGCCCTGGCTTGCCAAGTCCCGATGCGGCCACCACATGCGTATAAATTCCCTGTTCTGCTTCCTTCAAGTCAAGTTCGTTTTGGATCCGTTTCCCCTCTGATTCGTTAACCGTGCCATCGCTTGAGTCTCTCAGAACAGGCACGGTAACCTGTTCATAGACCTTTATAAAAGTAGCCGGTGATTCAGCGAGGCGTCCATCATGTGCTTGAAGCGCCCTAAGGACTCGGCCAACTGTACTATAACCTTCTGTTCCCTTTTCCAATGCCGCCATGATGTCATGGCCTGGTTCTACAACCACAGGTATGATGATATAACCGAAGCGCTTACCTTGTGCCTTTCGCATAACCCGCCCGACAGCTTGCACGACATCCACTTGGCTGTTTCGTGGGTCAAGGAACGCAACGGCATCAAGTTGTGGCACATCCACTCCTTCAGTAAATAGTTTTACATTACAAACCATTCGGCATTCTCCGTCTTTATCGGCATCGGCAAGGGCTCGAAGTTCTTGGTTGCGTTGTAGAGCGCTTGCTGACGCATCAAGGTGTCGGGCGACAACTTTCATTGCACGTCCAGTTTGCATTCGCCGAGTGGTAGCTCTCAGAATCTGACTTTCCATTAGAGCATCGGCATACCACTTTGAGCGTTGGATAGTGTTTGCAAAAGCGATAGTACGCGATAGCTTGTTTGGTTGTTCCAATGTTCTGCCTTCAGTGATTCCATTTACTGCGAGCGAAACCCCGAGCACGCGAGTCATGTCGTTGGTAGTTATTGGTTTTTTGCGATTTGTCGAGGTGTCAAGTTCTTCAAGACGTCGACGCAGTCTCGGTGTTACACTTGCCTTACCGACACCAAGCACGATTACTCTATAATCTGATAGAATTCGGTGTTCTACGGCTTTTGCAAATGGGAGTCGGTGTAATTCTGGACCATAAACATCATAATCTTCCATGTCTACGACTTCAATTCCTTGCTTCGCGAGTGTTCTCTTAGAACGTTCAGTGTAGATTCGAGGAGTAGCGGTCATGTACAGGCGCTTGTGAGCACGTAGTCGCTTGTCGTCATGAAACTCTTGGAAATCAATCTTACGGATGACATTTGACTTCTGATCTTGGAGGAGGGCTCCAGTTGTACGGTGGGCCTCGTCAGCAATGGCTAGTTCGAACTTTGGAGCGTTGTAATGCGCTTGCGCCTCGGTAACCCTTCCCAGCGAGTGATAAGTACAAAAAACAACGCGAACTGGACCATCGCCGCTAAGTAAACATGCAATTTCGGATGGGTCTGTGGATACGGGACATTCGAGTTCGGAGATTCGGATGTCTTCGTTTTCATTGCGTCCTCCGGCATATGGGTCAGAACACACAACGATGCACTTAAGCGGACGAGTAGTTTGTCGCAACCATTCACGCCGTGCTTGGGAGACTAGTGCTATGGTTGGTGCTGCAAAGAGTATCCGCTCTCCGTCATTTACGACCTTCTCGGCAATGCGAAGTACTGTGAACGTCTTGCCTGTGCCGCAAGCCATTATAAGTCGACCTCGGTCGTGGTTGGAGAGCCCATCTACAACATCTTCGATTGCCTCCAACTGAAGGGGCCAAGGTTCCTGCACAGGGCGTCTGAAGTTTTCTTCTTCAACCTGAATATTAAGATATTTCTGGAAATCAATTTGCGTTATATGAGGGCAAGCGTTTTGGATTGCGTTCTGGGCATTCGGTCCCCACCTACAAGTTGCCACCATCCAACGCAGACTGAATATCTTTTGTTGTGAGCCACCGAGAAACTTGTCGATTTCGCCCTTCCTGAGGGTGTGCTTGTCGTCATAGCACTTACACTGGATGGCTACCCACTTACCGGAGTTTCGCCTTGCCACTAGGTCAATTCCTATATCTCGACCGTCAAGTCCGGTCAATTTCTCTCGTTCCGGCCAATCACGCCAACGCCAGATTCTGTCTATTTCAAACTCAGGTTCTTGAAGCGCAATACGCATGAACAGCAACTCGAACCAGCGTCCTTTCTCGGATTCGTCGCGACTTTCAGAGCGAATCTTGTCAAGAACATCCCGCACGACTGGTCTTTCTGTAAGGTCAAGTTCTAACTGTTTTTGTGTCACAATATTATTCTCGGCACTATCTCAATCCAGAGGTTTGTAGAACGTTCATTGCTAATCTTCCATGCTTACAGTCATGCTTTTATGCCATCAAAATTGCGAATCATGAGGATCTAACTTGGCTGATGATTTTAGTTTGCCCCAAGACATAATGTAACGTAGAAGCCAATAATGATTGCTTCTAAATGCCTCCACCTTACTGCATAGACAAGTAATTTGTCAACCTAAAAAGCGAAAAATTACATTTTAGAAAAGCAGGGCATGACCAAAGTTTATATTGCTTGTTTTTTTGTATAGTCGTTCAGAATTTCTTTGCATTTTTGTATATTCTGTTTGATCTTGGTTTGTTTTCCACCGTGCAGGCCGAATTGCGGTCTTCTTTGATTTACAATAAGCCATCTTAAATATCAAAGAAGATAACGTGTTTTATATAACACAAGTTAGGTTGTGCAAAGCGACAAAATTGTCTCAAGTTATATAGCCGTAGCCCACGCGATTTCGTCTTTTACCTTTTTTATATTCGCTCTTATTTCCGTTCCGGGTTTGATTTCATCCCCCAGAAGTTTTAGGTGCATGTAGTTTCTTGTGGTACAATTCGATCTGCTTTCAACGATCGCTTCAACCGTTTTACCGATAAATTTCCTATAGAATTTTTCTTTCTTTCTTTTTCCCAGTTCTCTGAGTGTAGCGGCCCTCTCTTTTTTTACCTGAGGAGATATCTGATCTCTCATGTTTGCTGCGGGGGTCATTTTCCTCAAAGAGTATGGGAAAACGTGAAAGTAAGTAAGTTCTGAGTTGGCTGCGATACTTCTTGAGTTTTCAAATTGCTCGGAAGTTTCCCCGGGAAATCCAACCATTATGTCAGTTCCAATTGAGGCTTCAGGCATAAGTCTGCGTATTGAGTCTGTACATTCAAGAAACTGCTTGGGACTGTATCTTCTCCTCATTCTCCGTAGTACTTCTCTGTCTCCGCTTTGAAGCGCTACGTGAAAACTAGGACACACTACCTCTGAACCAGAAACAAATTCTATTAAATCCTTTCCGGTATCTGCTGGGTCAAGCGAACTAAGTCTTATCCTAGGTACTAGGCCTGAGTCTTCGATTTTTTGAAGCAGTGGTACAAGCCCAAAACCTATATCTTTTCCGTAACTTGCCAGATGAACTCCAGTGAGAACTACTTCTCTGTATCCTCCCCTCGCAAGCGTATTGAGCCTTGAGATCACTTCATCTGGACCAAGACTCCTAGATCTTCCACGCGCTCTAGGGATAACGCAAAACGTGCACGCGTAGTTACATCCGTCCTGCACCTTTAAAAAGGCGCGGGTTCTGTCTGGAAAAAATCTTATGTCCTGCGTATCAAATTTTCTTTTCTTCTCTCTGAATATATCCGAGATAAGCACTTTAGGCTTTTCTTGAGGTTTCCCCCCGCAAACGGTCCGAAGCAGTGAGGATGACTTGTGAGAGTTTCCAATAAGGTAGTCAATCTGTTTTATAGAAGATAGGTACTCACTTGATACCTGCGCGTAACATCCAGTGACGATTACCACCCCATCAGGGTTTGATCTTTTAGCCCTGTATACGTAGTTTCTCGCTTCTGAATCCGCTTTGTGGGTAACCGTGCAGGTATCTATGACGTACACATCTGCGGGGTCATCGAATTTTTCGTTCTTTACAAACTCAGATGCAGGTAGGTGATTAAGTAAAGTTGCGGTATCATACTGGTTCACCTTACACCCAAGAGTTACAACTGAAATTCTCTTCATTGTTTGACTGCATCCCTTATCCATCCGCCTCCCAGAACTGCTTGGTTTTTGTAAAACACTACTGCTTGGCCGGGAGTTACAGATTTCTGTGGATCTTTGAAACTTACAATCGCTTCTCCAAAATCGGTGAGTTCTACGCTACAGGGAACCGCGCTGTGGCGATATCTTATTTTTGCGGACAGTTGGTTATCCACATCAGGAGGATTCCCCACCCAAGATAGTTTTGTAGCAGTGAGGGCATCGCTATAAAGATCTTTTTCCTCTCCAACCTTGACCTCATTTCTCTCTGAATCAATACCGACTACGTACATTGGTTTTCCGTTGGCAAAACCTAGCCCACGCCTCTGTCCTATAGTGAAGGATGCGGTCCCCCTATGTCTCGCCACGGTATTTCCTTCCATGTCCACTATATTCCCTGCTGTCTTTCCTCTCTTTAGGTAGGGTTCTAGAAATTCTCTATAACTGTCTCCGGTTATAAAACATACGCCCATGCTCTCAGCCTTGGACGCCACTCTTAGTCCCATATTCTCTGCGATTTTTCTTACTTCAGTTTTGGTTTTGTCTCCTAGAGGGAAAATAAGCCTTTGCAGTTCTCTTTGACTTAGGGTGAAAAGAAAATAAGACTGGTCTTTTGTTGAGTCAGTCGCCCGCTCAAGCGAATAATCTTCGGTGTTATCATTGCGAGATATTCTCGCGTAATGACCTGTAGCTAGAAAATCCGCGTCAAGTTCAAGCGCGCGGCGAAGAAGAAAATCAAACTTCATGAACTGATTACAGAGGATGCATGGAATTGGGGTTTCTCCCGCATCGTACTTACTCACAAAATCAGAAACTACAAGCTCTTTGAAGGCATCCATGTAATTTACCACGTAGTGCGGTATGCCTATTTCATAAGCTACTCTTCTCGCATCACACACCTCATCCGCCGAGCAACACCCTCCCTCGCTCTCTCCGTAATCCCAAAGCTGCATTGTTACCCCTATCACCTCATGACCTTGGGATTTGAGAAGGGCGGCAGTGGTGGCGCTGTCAACTCCTCCGCTCATTGCTACAATTATTCTTTTCTTACGCCTCGTGGTCATCTTTACCAAATTTACAATGATTGCGTTAATAAAACAATATCTTCACTATTCAGTATACTTAATGAGAGCAATGCCGAATCGTAATGCTTTTGGTGTAGAGTAATACCCTATTTAGTGTTTGTTTTAAAGTTTATAATGCTTTGACTTTACTTAATTAATTAGGTATTATTTCATCCGTAGATTAAGGTAAAAAAGCCATTTTGGGGCTATTTATGCACAAATTGGCCCGATTTCAGCAATTCTTCGGGAGGAAAGTATGAGACAAGTACGCAAGACACAATTAGAATTCGGCAAGGTTCGCATTGAAGACATTGAAGTGAACCTCAAATCTAGAGATGACATTCCTGCTCTGTTAATAGGTCTTCAGCATCTCTACAAAAACAAGAGATTTCGGGCTCTTCTGTTTGAACTCATGAATAAGTACATACTTCCCGGTATCAGTAGGAAGGAGGGGAGACCAGGTATGGAGATGTGGAAGATTCTAGTGATGGCCATAATCAAGCAGGGGTTAGGCTGTGATTTTGACCGTCTTCACGAAATGGTGAACGAGCACAAGACGATACGTCTGTTCCTTGGACATGTGGATATTTGGGATGAGTATATATACAACTATCAGACTATAGTGGACAATGTAAGTTTGGTGAGTGCGGAGTTTCTTGCAGAGGTTAATGCTCTGATTGTGGAAGCTGGCCATGAGGTGGAAGGTAGGAAAGTTGGCGAGTCCTTACGCGGGCGATGTGACTCGTTTGCGGTAGAGACCAATGTGCACTACCCCACGGATGTGAATCTTCTGTGGGACGCTATGCGCTGTCTGATCCGTACTACAGGTAAAGCGGCGGGAGAGCATGGAGTTTCAGGTTGGCGCCAATGGAAGTATCTGACGCAGACAGTAAAGAATTTGTTTTACAATGTCAGAGTGACTCACCGTGTTAGTGTGGAGCAAGTAGATGCATATCTGGGGCGTTGTAAAGAGATTGTGGAGCGTGCTGAGAAGACGTTGTTGTCTCTGATGGCGAAAGAAGTGAAAGCTAGTAGAGTTGAGGAGATCAACGGCTACATTGTGCATGCCAAGCGACAGATAGACCAAATTAACCGTCGTGTAGTGCAGGGCGAAAAGATTCCGCATAGAGAGAAAGTGTTTTCAATATTTGAGCCACACACGCGCTGGATTTCGAAGGGGAAAGCAGGATGTCCTGTGGAGTTGGGAGTGCCAGTGTGTGTTTTAGAAGACCATTTTGGTTTTATACTTCACCATGAGGTGATGTGGGAGGGTAGCGACGTGGACTATGCGGTGGAGATGGTGAAGCGAGCTCAGGAGTTGTTTCCGGGTCTTTTTGCGGTGAGTTTTGACCGTGGTTTTCACAGTCCCGAAAACCGTATTAAGCTTGACGAATTGCTTGAACACAACGTGCTACCGAAGAAGGGTCGTTCCAATAAGGCTGATTTAGAGCGAGAGGGAGGCGAAGAGTTCGTAGCGATGCGGCGCAAGCATTCTGCAGTGGAGTCAGCGATAAACAACCTTGAGCACCGAGGACTGGACCGTGTCCGAACACGTGGGGCAGATGGTTTTGCTCGTACAGTGGCACTCTCAATAGCCGCCTGTAACGTTCACCGTATAGGTCTTCTACTACGTCGGCGTAAGCGACGACGATATGCGGCCTGACGACTTCACCTTCCAAAAGACACCAATTTTTTGACCTGTTCTAAGCGGGAGCGGTGATCTATGCGCTGATGGTGATTATGGCCCCTAAAATTGGTTTCAAAAGTAGAAAATCACTGTTTAATACGCGCAAAATTCACAAAGAAATCTAAGTCAACTTCCGTTTGACTCTCGGGTCAGGTAGAATAGCAGTCTTCTATCCCCGAAAATGGGGTTTTCTGTCGAACACTATTTAGAAGACTAGGTTTTTCCAAACAGATTAAAGTCTGTAGGTTTGGACGGAAAACCCCGGATTCTTTAAACAGAAAAATGAACGGAACTTCTTGTTGTCACACTTCCCAACCCAAAGAACCACTTCGCCTTGGACGAAATCTGAAGATTTCCCTCGTTCTGTTATTTTTTCTGATTGCAGTTTCATTTCTTCCAACACTTAGCGCTCTCAATGCTTCTCTTCTAAGTTACCTAAAGTTACTTGCTATTCCTGTTATCTTAGGTCTTTTTCTAGGTGGTGCTATAGATTACTTTGTTCCTCAAGGTTTTGTATACAAATACTTAGGAAAACCTGGCAGACTCTCGCTTCTGTATTCTGCGGCTGCGGGTTTTATCATGTCTTCGTGTTCCCATGGCATCCTCGCCATAGCTATACAACTTCATAGAAAAGGTGCCCGTACGGCATCGGTAATAACGTTTTTGCTTGCAGCTCCTTGGGCGAATTTCCCGATAACGATACTTCTTGTAAGTTTTTTTGGCTGGAAAGGGGTTCTTTTTATGGTCACATCCTGTGTTATCGCACTTTTTACGGGGTTTGTGTTTCAAATACTTGAAAATCGTGGATGGATTGGCAGTAAAATGACTTCGGATTTATCAGAAGATTTATACGAATGGGAGAAGGTAAAGAACTTTTCCCTGCGTCAGAGCGCCTCGGGAATACTTAGGGGTAGCGTTATTCTCTCGAATATGGTTCTGTGGTGGCTTGTGATCGGTCTTCTTATCGCGGTTGCCGTTGACGTATATGTGCCAACTGAAATTTTCACCCGATATTTAGGTCCTAACGCGGAAGGACTTTTTCTTACGTTAGGCGTTGCTTCCATTATAGAAGTGTGCAGCGAGGGTAGTTCACCAGTTGCTTTTGAGATATATGACATGGTCCGCTCTTTTGGCAACCCTTTTGTGTTCTTGATGGCGGGTGTTGTGACCGATTATACGGAAATCGGGCTTCTGTGGACAAACATAGGCAGAAAAACCGCTCTACTTCTCCCCGTAATAGCAGTTCCTCAGGTGATTTTTTTCGGACTTCTTTACAATGCCATTCTATAGAGGTTGGAGCGAATATGAATGAAAAAAGCAGATGCTCTTGGTGTGGAGATGAGCAACTTTTGATTGATTACCATGACACTGAATGGGGAGTGGTGACAACATCTGACGAGAAACAATTTGAGTTCTTGGTTCTTGGATCCGCGCAGGCGGGACTCAGTTGGCGCACTGTTCTCTATAAAAGGGAATGTTATAGGAAATATTACAAAGGATTTGATGCAGAGTCTGTGGCGCGTTATACGGAAAGAGAAATAAAACCGATGCTTGCCGACCCGGGCATGATAAGAAATCGCAAGAAAATAGAGGCGTCAATCTCAAATGCGGTGGGGTTTCTCAAAATAACAAAAGAGTTTGGAAGTTTTTACAAATATCTTCTGAATTTTACCGGTGGGAAAACCATTACCAACCGATGGAAAGATATGTCTGAAGTACCTGCCTCGACAGAACTCTCATTGGCAATAAGCCGAGATCTTAAAAAAAGATGCTTTCGTTTCATGGGTCCGACGATTTTGTATGCGCATCTTCAGGCTACTGGGATTGTAAACGACCATATGGTTTCGTGTTTTCGGCACGCAGAAGTTTCAACCTTATCCCAAGACATCAAATAGATGTATGAGGTGGTCTCCACTCTCTTTTGCAAACTGCGTTATTCTATGCTTATCCTGATCGCTTAAGTCTCCTTCAATTCTTCTAATAGTTTTTTTAATTGCAAGAGAATGTATGGGGTCTTCTTTTGCGTGGACCTCTATGAAAAGTGAAGGGAATGGGTTTTCCTTCACTTCTGGAAAAAGAATCCCTGATGCGTTTTCAAACAGATAAGAGTGACCGAGTATTGCAAGCGGAAAATTCTCAGCGGCATCTTGGAGAAACTGGTCGTATTCTTTTACGGTTTTGATACTAAAAGGATCTATTTCGGTTTGCCCCAAATCTCTGAGATCTCGAATGGCTACCTCTGCGTGTCCGAGCTCACCCTGCGCGCAGGAATGAAATCTTTTGCTCAGATAAGAGTTTGAATCTTGAGTATTTATGCTTGCCATGTTAACTGCTCTCTGACTAAGATATTCAATTATGTAAAAAGCAAGTAGAAATTTTGTGTAAGTCTCTTTGCTGACGGTTCCGTTGATAAGATCCTTTACTTCGTTTTTCTTTCTTAACATGAGAAGATAGGCGCTTACTTCCGCGTCAAGAAGTGATTCAAGTTTTTCCATTGTGCGAGTTGTTTATCCTCCGCTACCTTGCAATTGAGATTGTTTGTATAAAACCAAAGTGGTGCCTGCTTTCGGTGTCCTTAGAGTCAGAACAAGTGCTACGAATTTTTTCTCTGCCAATGCTCTGCACCGAAGTGCGCTTTGGCGTATCCCACAAATAGAAAAGAAAATTTGTTGTAGGGGACGACAAAGTATAAACTTGCCTTGATACTTTTATCCCGCAGGGCGGTTATCATAGGTTCGAAACATCTGATCTGGCCTACCCGATTTGTCTTGTCCACTTTATTACTTGAGACTACTTGTTCCAACTCACGTTCTCGTATGTTTCCTCTTTTTCGAAAAGGACTTGCGAGCGGTTCGGCTTTTTGTGTAGAGTCACTACTGTAATCTTTATTACTAGACATTTTGGGTCCTTCACCTGTGGGTTTTGAGTCGCTCAGATTTTGATATTGACCCCTACAAGAAAAATTCAAAAATAGTATTATAATAAAGAAACATATGTTGTTAACATGTTCTACGTGATTTTTTAGAATTGACTGCTTAGATATGCTCAGAGAATATTACCCAAGTATTCAATAAATACGCGCCCGTAGCCCAACTGGATAGAGCGCTTGACTACGGATCAAGAGGTTGGGGGTTCGAATCCCTCCGGGCGTGCCAATTCCCAAGTATTGCCTGAGTAATTTTTACCTAATCATATTGATATTAAGTTTTTTCGGATGCGGTGCGGCAAAGTTCTCATGGTAATCGCTGTCACCGAGTAGCAGAGAACCGTCACAGGGCCTGAAGGTAGGTCAAACGCAAGAGAAACCCCTATTCCAGCAAATACTGATATTGCCCCACATAGCCACGCGGCAATATATGGTCTATCTGAGTGAAAAGCAGCAAGCGCAGGTAGTATGAGGCTTGCAAACACCACGTATACACCCACCAGTTGCACTGATGAGGTGATGGCAAGAGCAAACATAAGGTAAAATCCAAAGTTTATCCGCACAGATGGTCGAACAAACCACACAGTGACTATAAAAACATAGATAGGAGCATGCTTGAGAATATCAATCCATGTGACAAACAGCATCTGTCCTGAGAGCAACTCCTTTATTTGCTCTCCCCCGTGTGGGTGGTCTGCAAGCAGAAGAAGCGACAATGATGCGGCTAGAATAAAGCAACATCCTATAATAGCTTCTTGCTGTATGGGGAGGGATTTTTCCACCTTGCGGAAAAGCACCCCAGCTACAATAGCGCTTCCCAATCCTGCTAACTGTATTACCCAATGTGAAGGATTGACAAGAAATAACGATGCCGCTATGAGCCCAAGACCTGCGATCTGTGCCACCGCAAGATCAATGAAGATTATATTGCGGCGCAAAACTTCAATTCCTAGAGGAGCATGGGTAAGAGAGATCATAAGTCCCGCTACAAGTGCGGGACCTATGATCTCCAAAACTCCACTACTGAGAATCATATGTTTCTAGTAAAAGCTTGATTGTCTGGTTAAAAAGTGAAAACAAATCTTCACTGCTTTTGTCTCCGCCTACTGTGTAGGGGAGCATCACTGCCCTTATTCCTGTTTTTTTCTCAAGCCAAAAGCTTGCTTTATCAGTGTCATAAGGAGTGCGGACAACCGCTTTCACAGGTTTGTTTCTTAACTGTTTAAGTAGAGCATTCAGATGAGAAGCTTTAGGTGGGATGCCAGGTCTTACCTCAAGAGTTGCCACTTGGTCCATTTTAAGCCAGTCAAAAAGATAAATAAACGCGTTGTGGTGAACCACAATTGGCTTTCCCCGAAGATTTCTCGCAGAAGATTCCCACCTAGTTATCGCAGCACCTAAGCGCGATGAAAAATCTTTATGACGATTGCGGTAAAAAGTGGCATTCTCCGGATCAATTTTCTCGAGTCTCTCTGAAAGTTCTTTTCCTACGAGCAACAAATTGTAAGGGTTTAGATGCACGTGAGGGTTTCCTTGTGGATGAATATCTCCCATGCTTCGGTCAACTGCCACAGGGACCTCAAGCACTGGAACGAAATCTGCGGCCATCAGATAACCTACGGACCCTGGCCACAGGTTGGAATTTGCCTTTCTAAGTAGAATAGGGAGCCATCCTATCTCAAGTTCCGCGCCTGAACAGACAAGCAGGTCGGCGTTCCTAATCTTTGCTATCAGGCTGGGCCGCGCCCTTATGTAATGAGCATCCTGAAAAGCCTTGGTGGCTGAAAAGACATTTGTTTTGTCACCTCCAATTTCCTGCGCAAGTGCAGCCCATTCGGGTTCGCATGCAAACACGTTTACTTTTGCTTGCACGGGAGATGCGGATAATGTTCCGAGAAAAATTGCAATGTAAATTAACAGTTTCTTCATTTTAATCACCTCCTTAGTAAGAATGCGCTCCATGTGCGCCGATGCTCATAATGTACTGAACTATAAACCGGTTATCTGTTACGTCTTCCATCGGTTTTTCTCGGTTGTACTGAATTCGAAGAGTTGAAAACTCACTATTTCTCCAGTCTCCCATAATAGCAAACTCATAGGGGTCATAACCATCTTCTATATCTTTAGGCGCGTACATCTTGGAATAGCGTGCTCCGAATCTCCATTGCTTTGCAAATCTATATACGCTTTGGGCGTACCATCCGTGACTTGAACCGTTTAGTTTTTCCTCCTCAATCTCATCGTCTTCTGAAATGGTGTAGATGCCTTTTTCGCTTCGCCGGAAATATTCACCTTGCAGAAGTAACTCTTGCTGGCTTGGATTACCTGTGGGTGCCCAAGTATAGCGTAGATCGGCCACATAAAGCCTAGTGTCCCCCGTATACATTCCATCGGCAAAGAATCTCTCCATGCTTTCTTCATTCTCATGCCCATGCTCATCTTCATCCTCATGCTCGTGCTCGTCCTCATGTCCGTGCTCATCCCCATGCCCATGTCCTAATGTCCTGTCTTTTGCCTTTCCGTCCAGGATATAACCCCCGATTCTCCAAGACGAGTTGCCTATATCTCCTCCTGTCCTCAGAAATCCGCTGAAAGTGTTTATGTCAGATCCATCCGCGTTTCCAAATGGAAAATCATCTCCGCGGAAAACTCCTCCACCTGCTTCAATATAGAAATCCGTTGGGAGCACATATGATATCTGAGCGCCAATATCGTTAAACGATTTGTTTAGAAGCGTTCTGTATGGTAAGGGACGGTCGGCGAAATCATCTGAGTGGGCGTGGTGTTCGTTCATATAACCCAAGGTCCAGAACGCACGCCCAAATTTGATAGTTGTTCCCGTTGGAAGTCCTAGTCCTGGAAGGTTCATTATGTATGCCTCTTCAAGTTCTACTTCTGCTGTTCCTCCCTCATCAACAAATGCTATGGTGGAAGAACCATAAAATTTATCATCAACGCTGGTTGAAAAATTGGTCTCTAACTCCGCAAGCGAAAACCCTTCTGCTCCTCTCTCTCCACCATGACCTAAGGGATAACCCGCTATTTCCCCCTCGTCCGCGGAGAAGTGTGCATAACGTCCTCCGACAACCAAACCGATTGAAGGATTAAATTCGTTGCTGAATATGCTTCTAACTGTGGGGTTAACGGTACTTTTCTTGCTTTTATAACTTTTATCGACAGCGGAAGTTCTTTTATCAGATTCCATTTCTATGAGCTTTTCTTCCATCTGCATAATCCGATTTTCGTATTCTCTTTTCATCTTACGTATTTCTTCCCGAAGAGTTTCTACCTCATCGGAAGCCGAAAAAGCCTTACTGTTGGGAAAAAATATGATGGTACAAAGCGCTACCATCAGCGCAACAACTGTGAATTTCATTTCTTTTCTCCTTGATTTTTATAACTGAGTAACCGCGCAAAACAGGCGCCAAGTTTACTAGCATTCTTCTTCAGGCGCTGTAGTTGGTTTTTAGGAGAAAAGCGGAGGACCTCGGATGGTTTCTAGGCGGAAAGCGTGTAGAGGTAATTGAAGAAAGTATTTTGGATGCTCAGCAATCTGCTGCTCAAGAAAAACATCTGAGGGGACAAAAAGAGAAATATTTGATTGTTGGCTCAGTAAGAGGCAGATAACACAATGATCTTCTTCATGCTCTTCATGATCCGTCGCAATATGCAATAAAGAAAATATTTGTACATTCAGGAAAACAACGACGAGTAGAGCCCGTACCAATTTCCTCGTTTCTACTTGAGACATTAGCCGAAACATAAGAAACTAAAGTTATCTGTTTTCAGGTGCAATGTCAAATGTACAAGATCCTAGGCATTTTCGCTGTCTAAAAGGTGTATGCATATCAAGTAAGCGTTCGTTGAAGGGGTGTTTGCTTGATTAATCGTTCGTTAATCCCGTCTTAAATATTTTTTTTGCATTTATGCTGGTCACATTTTAATTGATCGGTTATCATCGGTCATATGATTGTTCACGACAAAGAGATCGGGGTTGTCAGGTCGTTGGATAAAGAGGACGCTGGATGCATCAATTGCATGCCGACTACGTCGGGATGCGCTTCGTTAGACTGTAAGTTTTCGTGCGAAGAGTTGCTAGCGGCTTATCGGGAGTTAAAACATAAGCATCAGGAGTTAGAACATGAATTGACGCGGGAACGATCACAGTCGGGGAATTATAAATCCTGTTGGGAAAAAGCGCGTACTCAGTTGGCCGCGAAAAAAGAAGAAGTAAAGCGTATCAGTCGTGTGGCGAAAAGTGCTTTATCGTTGGACAAAGAAGTACAACGACTTAGAGCATTGCTAGACGAGGTTGGTGTAGATAGACGCAAGCGTAGCACGATTATGTCGTTGCGGATGGAGATTGGCAGCTTGAAGAATGAGAATGCAGAGCTGAATAAGCAGGTCAAGAACCTGCTCTCTAACCGGAAGGTTTTGTCGAATTCGTTGTACGGAAGACGTAGTGAGAAGCAGAAGAGGCCACCTTCGGGGCGACGACGAGGACAACAGCCCGGGGCGCCCGGTCATGGTCGTACAGCCCGACCAGATATTGAGGTGGTAGAAGAGTCGTGGCATCCGTCCGATGATGAACTTACCTGTTGCAGTTGCGGGAAGCGGTATGTTGCCAATGGGAAGCGGAGTTCGGAGATGTATGAGATCAAGGTCAAGGCGCACAAGCGCAAGATCAACAAATCCCGTCATCGTAGGGCATGCGACTGTGAGTCATCTTCGCTCTATGTGACGGCGCCGGCGCCGGTGCGGCTGTTTGAGCATACGCAATATGGGATCAGTGTCTGGGCTCTATTGACATACGAGCGTTATCGTAATCTGAGGACCTACCGCGGGATAGCGAGATTGTTTAGCGACCACGGGATTAAGATTTCGGCAGGCACTCTAGCGGACAGCGCAAAGCGCCTGCTGCCTCTGTTCGAGCCTCTCTATGACGCGATTCTCGCCCATCAAAACGAAGATAGATTGCGTCATGCAGACGAGACTGGTTGGCGTATTCAGTCACTGAGAGAAATGGGAGGTTCTCAACGCGCTTGGCTGTGGGTATCTGTGAGCAAAGACTCTGTCTTATACAAGATAGACCGTTCGCGTAGTTCTGAGGTTGCGAAGGTCCTATTCGTGGACAGCGTTGATTGTGTTTTCTTGGTCTGCGACCGCTACGGCTCCTATAAGAAGATGGTTCGGGATTTCCTCAAAGAACTCAATAAGAAAGTGATACTGTGTTTTTGTTGGGCGCATATGCGAAGAGATTTTATAAAATGCGCTGCGGGAGACGAGCAACTTGAGCAATGGAGAGAACAATGGATAAAACGCATTGCAGAGATGTATGAGTTAAACAAACAGCGTTGTGATCACTACGTCTCAGGTAATACTCCAAAGTTTGAACGAGCGCAGGCAAAGCTGAAAGAAGCGTGCGACGCAATGTTTGCCAAAGCCGAGAGTGAATTGTCCGAGTTAGTGGAAGATGCGCGTGAGCGAGGACCACTTAAGTCGCTTATCAATCATCGTCAGGGGCTGAGCGTGTTCGTTGAACATCCCCAAGTTCCCATGGATAACAATATTGCGGAGAGCGCGCTGCGAGGTCCTGCCCTCGCCCGTAAAATAAGTTTTGGATCTGACAGTCTAGAGGGAGCAAGGACATCAGCCATTCTATACACGGTGCTGGGTACGCTCTCAAAGAATGGTATTGACATTCTTAGCTGGCTAAAGGGGTGGTTGACTGCCTGCGCGGAAGATGGCAGGAGTCCCCCGGAAGATCTATCGCCTTGGTTGTCATGGTCAATGAGTGAGCAACGTTTGCGCGACTTTGGCGCCAAGACATGAGCGACGAGGTTGAGTGCCGCTACTACGGGCGTGAGTTCACGGCTGCGGAGATGAAGCTGCTACGCGCTTTGATAGCCGGGCCCGAGCGGCTCAACCGGACCGCTCTGTCCAGAGAGTTTTGCAGACGTATTGGGTGGTACAAGCCCGATGGTGGACTCAAGGACATGACGGCCAGAGTTACCATGCTAGCCATGCATAGGGATGGTATCATCAAGCTACCGCCACCCACCCGAGTGTCGCCACGAGCTAAGCCTATAGTCTTCGGAGCAGACACCGAACCGCCTATACTACCGGTTCCCGAGACCCTTGACGAAGTCCGTCCACTGCAGGTTCACGCTGTTGTCAGTGGCACCAAGCAAGGCAAACTATGGAACGAGTTTGTAGCTCGTTATCACTACTTAGGTTATAAGACATTAGTCGGGGCTCAGATGCGCTACGCAGTGCGCGACCGCCACGGTTCACCGCTGGCCATGCTAGGGTTCTCCACCGCCGCATGGAGACTTGCGCCGCGTGACACCTTCATAGGATGGACATCCGAGCAACGTGAAAAGAATTTACCGTTGGTTATAGATAACCCCAGATTCCTGATTCTTCCATGGATACAGATACCGAATCTTGGGTCACACATACTCTCGGTAGTCTGTCGCCGCTTGCCCAAGGAGTGGAAGCAACGATACAACTTCACACCTGTGCTTATTGAGACGTTTGTACAAATTCCGACATATACAGGCACCGTATACCGGGCTTCTGGATGGATACGCGTTGGAACTACACAGGGGCGTGGCCGCTACGATCGTTACAACCGATGCGATAAACCCAAAAAGGACATTTGGCTACGACCGCTTCACAGGAATTGGAGACAAATCCTCAACCGCTCAAACCCCCTATAAACACCCCTTGAACGAACGCTTACCATATCAAGGGGTTTTAGAAGGAGTAAAAGACCGCTCTCAGGAGGTAGTCTGTTGGGCGGCTTTTTTCGGAATGAGATCTTTTTAGTTGTGGATTTATCCATCACGTACAACACGGCAAATGTCTCCAGATAGTCAGGTCCAGAACGATAAGAATTTCTTAATCACGCTTATTTGTTCTTGCTCTCATCCAATGAAGGTATGATACTCATCAATGCCACTCTATTCTTGTTTATATTTTTTCCATTTTCTCAATTCTTCCCTCGTAATCCTTTATTCTGCTTTCATGTGATTCTATTAACTGTTGAAGTCTTTCTGCTAGGCTCATAGTATTTCCTCTTGGATAATTGTTGTCAGTATATCAAAAAAAGCCCAACAAGCAGATAACTTGCTGGGCCTTACAATTCTCCGCACCGAGATTCTTTACTCCTCTGTGAATGTGTAGACCCTTGTTATTCCTGAAAGTGTAAAAGTTACAAACTTAATGACTTCATCTTTCTTCTTAAAAAGTTCGGTTGCTTGTGAGGTACTTACTCCGTTGGCTCCATCATGTATTTCAACATAAGCGGTTCCACCTACCTTAATCTTGGCTCCATCTCTAGTTATTGCTCTAGCGCTATCCCCTGCTGGGAAATTCCTTAAATAGATTTTATCTTCCGTCAAATCGAAATCTTTAATAACATCAACACCTTGATCTTTCCGAATTAGGAAAATGTCCGCTCCATCTCCTCCAGTCAAAACATCATCTTCAGTGACTCCGTAGAGCAGATCATCGCCATCATCGCCGTTAAGTGTGTCGACTCCAAGTCCGCCGATAAGGACATCGTCTCCCCCCTTGCCATAAAATGTGTTGGTTCCACTCTCGCTAGTAAGGAAGTTGTCTATGTCGTTTCCGGTGATAGTGTCATCGCCCGTTCCGCCAACAACATCCTCAATCCCTTCAAAGGTAAAGGTTCCAGTGTCAGAAAGAGCAGAACCATCAAAGCTCCCAGAAGAAAGATCGAAAGTTAGATTCTCAGTAATCCTATCGTCACTATATCTAAGATAAAAATACCCGCCCCCAGACCCCCCAGAAACACCATTGCCATCGTCCTCTCTACGAAAATAAATGGTGTCTTTTCCATCCCCTCCCACCCATTTATTAGCACCTGCTTGTTCCCAAATGAAAAAATGGTCATTGCCCCCTTCACCGTAAAGCGTGTCATCACCATCACCGCCTATCATCTTGTCATTCCCCGCGCCTCCGTAAACGGTATCATCTCCCCCTTCGGCTCTAATCTCATTATCAGTACTGTTTGCGCAAATAATATCGGCATCCTCGGTTCCGTAGATAAGTTTTACTCCAAGGGATACATCTATACCGTTACTGCGGTCGCATCTAGGATCGCCATTGGTTAGGTCATCGCCTTTTGCTCCGTCTTTTCCCGGGTCGCCTTTGTCTCCTTTCTCGCCTTTTGCACCATCTTTCCCATCTACCCCATCTTTCCCATCTACTCCGTCTTTTCCCGCCGGTCCTCTCTCCCCCTCACATGCCACAAACAAAACTGCTCCAGTGAGCAGTAATAACATCACTAATAAATTACGTAACTTCATAATACAACCTCCCTCATAAGTTGTTCCATTTATAAATGGACATTTATCTGGCAAAACCTTGCTATAAAACCCTCATTCTTAGTCAATCTTTTGAGTTTACCCCCCCCCCCCCTTACAAAGTCAAGGACTAGCGAGAAGCGAGGGATTTGCGCTGTAGGGTTTTTTGGGCGATTATTAAAATGATTACTAGCTAAACATTGACTTTTCGGAGGTTAAATTGGGTTCCAAACCGATTCTAGTTACAGGGGATCGTCCGACCGGCAAACTTCACTTGGGTCACCTTGTGGGTTCTCTTCAAAATCGCATTAAGTTTCAAAACGAGTATGAATGTTTCTTTCTCGTGGCAAACATCCACATGCTCACCACGCATTACGATAAAGCGGGGGAAGTTGAAGAAAATACAATAGAAATGGTGTGCGACTGGCTTTCTGTGGGAATGGACCCAAATATCTCTGTTTTTTACGTGCAATCCCAAGTTCCCCAGATAACCGAACTCGCCATGGTGCTCTCAATGATTTGTTCAGTTCCTAGACTGCAGAGAATTCCCACGCTCAAGGAAAAGATTCAAGATATGGGAGTGGGGGACAACTATTCAGTCGGGCTTTTAGGATATCCGGTACTTATGGCCGCGGATATCCTCATGTTTCATGCAACCAAAGTTCCTGTTGGAGAGGACCAACTAAGCCATTTGGAACTTACAAGAGAACTTGCGAGACGGTTCAATTTTCTCTACGGCGATTATTTCAAAGAGCCCGAGCCACTTATAAGCGATGCGTCGCGTCTTGTGGGCACTGATGGAAACAGGAAAATGAGCAAAAGCCTTGATAACTGCATATACCTAAGTGACAGCGAAAAAGAAGTTGAGCGCAAGGTCATGAGTATGTATACCGACCCAAAGAGAATAAGGGCGGATATTCCTGGCACGGTTGAGGGTAATCCCGTATTTGTTTACCATGATCTTTTTAACACTGACACCGAACAAGTTAATGATCTTAAGGACCGCTATAGAACCGGAAATGTGGGAGATGTTGAGGTAAAGAGAAAACTTGCGCGGGCGATAAACACCCTTCTTGAACCCATAAGGGAAATAAGATCTAAGTACGAAAGTAGAAAGCGAGATGTAAAGGAATTTTTGCATGAAGGTACACTTAAGGCAAAAAAATTAGCTGAGAAAAATATGGATGAAATAAAAGACAAAGTTGGTCTTTTTCGTACCTAGAAATAACTATAGTTTTGTTGACAGAAATCGCATCTGTTCTATATTTTGCTTAGTTGTTAAGGCTTAACTCATTCATATCCACAGAAAGCAGAAAATGAACTCAATAGAAGAAATACTTGAAGATGTCAGACAGGGTAGGATTATAATCCTAGTTGATGACGAAGACAGGGAAAATGAAGGGGATTTCGTTATACCGGCGGAGAACGCGACTGCCGAAATGATAAACTTCATGGCAACTCACGGTCGTGGACTTATATGTCTTTCCCTTACCAAAGAAGATGCTGACCGCCTCGCGCTTCAGCCGATAAAGCCCGAGTACAATGACGCTCCTGAGCATACGGCTTTTACCATTCCAATAGACGCAAAAAGAGATGTAACAACTGGCATATCCACTCATGACCGCGCAACCACCATAAGACAGGCCATATCAGATGATTCAAAACCAGAGGATTTTGTACGCCCCGGACATATTTTCCCCTTGATAGCCAAAAAAGGCGGAGTGCTTGTCCGTGCGGGACACACAGAAGGATCTGTCGATATATCCCGGCTTGCTGGTTTCCGGTCCGCATCGGTGATATGCGAGATAATGAAGGAAAACGGTGATATGGCGCGTCTTGGCGACCTTATTACGTTCGCTAGAAGGCACAACATAAAAATCGCGACGATAGCGGATTTGATAAGATACAGGATAGGAAAAGAGAGTTTTGTGCACAGGGTAGAAGAAGCTGACGTGCCAACCGAACACGGGGTTTTCCACGTTATAGTTTTTGAAAATGAGCTTGACTGCGTACAGCACATGGCATTTATTAAAGGTCGGATGGACTCTTCAAAGGATGACACTCTTGTGAGAGTGCATTCAGATTGCGCGATAAGCGATGTGTTTGGTTCACTTTACTGCCATAGCAGGGCAAAACTCATCCGCTCGTTGCAAATGATAGAAGAAAACGGTTCTGGAATTTTGGTTTATATAAATCAAGAGTCAGACAACGAGAGATTCGCAAGGAAGATAAACCGGTATGCGACCGGAAAGATCGGAGTTGATGTTAGATTGTCTTCAGAGCGCTATGAATCAAGTGTGGAACTCCGACAGTATGGAGTAGGGGCGCAAATTCTCAGGGATATAGGTGTGCGGAATATAAAACTTCTTACGAACAATCCCGTAAGGGTTAAGGGTATTGAGGGATTCGGACTTAAGATGGTTGGAACCGTGCCTATAGATATTTCCGAATGTTTAGGAAAAGAGGCTGCTATAGCAAACCAGACAGATTATAGTAACATTCTTTCCATATCAAAATGATTGGGAGAGGCGAATGCCTGAAATAATAGAAGGAAAACTCAGCGCGCAAAAGTTTCGCTTTGCGGTGGTGTCAAGCAGAGTGAATAGTTTTATCACGGAATCTCTTACGCAGGGGGCTGTGGGTACTCTTGTGCGTCACGGAGTGAGCGAGAGTTCGATAGATATAATAAGGGTGCCTGGTTCCTTTGAAGTGCCGTTTGCTGCAAAGAAAGCGGCGTTGCTGGGAAAATACGATGCGATCATAGCCATCGGAGCTATAATAAGGGGACAGACATCTCATTTTGATTTTCTCGCCGCGCAGGTCACAAAAGATCTTTCTCAGGTGGCTCTTGAAACTGGCGTACCTGTGTGCTCTGGAATAATAACCACGGAAACCACAGAACAAGCTGTTGAAAGAGCTGGGGTGAAGTCAGGGAACAGAGGAAGTGATGCTGCGCTGGGTGCGCTTGAGATGGCAAATCTTGCAAGAGAGTTTTCCTAAAGGTTTCTCTATGGGGAAAAGAAGGTCGTCAAGGAAAACCGCTCTTCAGTTCCTGTATCAGATTGATTCGGAGTTAAAGACCAGTTGTGAAGATGTTTCTTGGGCGCGTTCGAATTTTGAGCGATTCTGCTCCTTTTATCATCCGTCCACCGATTCTGAAATTCTGCAATTTGCGTTTTTGCTTTGCAGGGGCGTAATTGAGAACTTGACTACTCTAGATCATGTCATAGAGAATTCTTCTCACAACTGGAATGTGTCTAGAATGTCGGTTATTGACAGAAATATTCTGCGTTTTTCTGCCTATGAGATGATTTTCTTAAGCGATATACCCACGCCTGTCACTATAAACGAAGCGATAGAAGTTGCTAGGGAGTTTGGATCTGAATCCTCAACAGGTTTTGTAAACGGCATTTTGGACAGACTCAGAGAAACTCTGGAAAAAGAAGAAGTATCTATAGGTTCAGATTCCTCACATACGGGTTGAAATACTAAGCCTTGCCATAATCTGACATCCTAGTGAAGAGAGTAAGTTTATTCTTGAACTTATCATTAGATACGATTGTTGTATTTTTCTCTTAGCCTGAACTTGCGGGAAAAATCTACCTTTTTTTGAGTGTAACTTATTCATATTAGTTTACTTTTATCTGTTTTTCGTGTAATATTCTGTCCATGTATATTTGTAGTTTATTTGCTTTTTCCACTTGACAGGCTTCATTTTCTTATATATTATCCTGTGCATGTATGTAGATCGCATCCCAAACAGAAATTCTCCACCCGCTATCCTGCTATGTGAGTCCTATCGAAAAGCAGAAAAGCCCATAAACGTACCATCTCTAGTTTATCCAAATGTTCACCCAAAGTTATTCAGGGATTGCATGTACTATTCAAAGGCGACCACGCTGTTTCTGACTCATCTAGGGTTAAACTAAAACCTGTCCAGTAAAGAACATTTTATTTTTCTACTTTATCAATAATACCAATGCCTTATCTCAAAATTGTTCCGCAAGTTCCGCTTAGCGCGTTTTCCATTGAAATTAGTTCTTCGTCGGTCAAAAAAGAAAAATGAGATTCTCTTTTTTTCGCAGACAAGGTTCCGTTATTCTGAAGACAAAGCCGAATAAACAAGTCTATTAGGCGGTCGGGCATATCGACAACCTCCTGAATCGTTCTTTTGGTTTCGTCGTAACTGGCAAGAAAACTTAACTCTTCTGTCAATTCTTTTTCTACGGTCTGATCTATAAAATTGTACAGAGATTCTGCCTGTGCTGTCATATCCATATAACGATACCAGTGCTCCATATCGTTATGAACTGTCATCTGACCAAGCTCATCTAGACTGTATTTGGCAAGTCGTTTTAGTGGAAACGAGAACTTTTCCAGAGAGTCATCATAACTTTCTGGGTTGTTAAGCATTACAGCGGATACGGGAAACATTAAATCTTTTGGGACCGTTCCTCGAATGCAAAGAATATTATGGATTAAGAACCGGTGGATCCGGCCGTTGCCGTCTTCAAACGGATGAATAAAAACGAAACCATAAGAAATTACCGTAGCGTGGATGACAGTTGAGACATTGCCTTCCATTATAAGTTGATGACAGTCAAATAGTCCTCGCATGAGACTCGGAATATTTTCCGGTTTTGGACAAATATAATGTACGTATTCTTTTTGATAGGAAGTTGTCTGACCTACATAATTTTGAGTTGTCCGATAGTCTTTGTTCTTAAACCGTGAGTCTACGATTTGATTTTGCAAGTTAATCAGTGACTCCTTGTCACAGAAATCCTTGCATTTTGCCATACTTAAAGAAGCTATGAATTTTTCGGTACGCGTAGCACCGGGTTTAATATTCTCTATCTCAAAGGAAGATTTAGTTTCTTTATTATAAAGATATCCCAAGGCTCTTTTAATAAGTAGTGGAGGATACGGTTTGATTATATCTTCGCATTTCCTTAGGAATCTGACTGAATCCATTTCTTTAAGTTTTTCTGTCTTTCTAACAATTGGGCAAAACTCTTTGGTTCCTAGCAGATTGTTAATAATGCGGTGCCTTCGGGACCTTTTTCCTTGAGCAATGGTGTAATAGATCTCAGGTTCAAGTAACTGCAGATAAGTTCCCATAGAAAGGTCTTCAATGGGAAGCCTGCTGCAGGTTAAAAATTCATAGAGAAACCAAATGCGCCGAGCATATTTTCCAGTTGGTTTAGATTTTATGTAATCTACAACTTCAGTCTCCTCTACGGCATCAAAAATAATCTTCAAGCAACTCAGGTTTACGCCGTCGTACTTTAAGGCAAATTCAAGGTGATCTCCAACTGTTTTGCCGGGCCAGTATTGCGCAGGGTAAATATCCTCAGCATGGTCATCGTTTAGTATTTTTTGCCGATGACTACCGAACTTTACAACTGAGGAATGGTGCCATCTGGGCATTGATGCTAGACTAAATCTACTAAGCAAATAATCGTAGCCCGCAGGACGCGTTCCTAAAGTTTTTATTCCCATTAGACCATCTCTTAAAATAATTATTGTTTCAATAATATGATTAAAAACTAACGTTTAACCAATAAAGTAATTAGAAAATTGAGCAAGACAAAATAATTGCGCAACTATTTTGTATTTTGCGAAAATTAGATTATTACTTATCCTTACATAAGTTGTAGTTGGCATTTGGGAACTAGCGTGTTGCAACGGGCGGTTTCAGAATTGAGAAATTATTTGAAACAAGAGATTTTCATATTATGAGGATACTGGTCATCGGAGGCGGGGGTAGAGAACATGCTCTCTGCTGGAAAATAAGTTTGAGTCCGCTTGTGGAAAAAACTTTTTGCGCTCCTGGAAACGCGGGCATACGTCGTCACGCAGAATGCGTTAACATATCCGCCACGGATTTTGATGCGCTTGCCGATTTTGCGAAGAAGGAACTTGTAGATCTTACGGTTGTTGGTCCTGAGCAGCCTCTGTGCAATGGGATAACCGATTTCTTTAAAAACCGAGGTATTACTGTCTTCGGACCATCTTTAGCAGCGGCGGAAATTGAGGGAAGCAAGAGTTTCTCAAAAAATCTGATGAAAAAGTATGGTATTCCCACCGGAGGGTACGCTGTTTTCACAGACGTAAAAAAAGCGCTTGATCATGTACGGGAGATGAATCCTCCATTTGTAGTAAAGGCAGATGGTCTTGCAGCCGGCAAGGGAGTTGTAATATGCAAATCCCGGAAAGAAGGAGAAGACGTCATTTATAACATGATGGTGAATGAAGCATTCGGAGACGCTGGGATAAAAGTTGTAATAGAGGAGTTTCTCTCGGGTGAGGAAGTGTCATTTTTTGTTCTTACCGATGGCGAGAGAATAGTTCCATTTGAGCCATCTCAAGATCACAAGCCTCTTCTTGATGATGATCTAGGACCTAATACGGGAGGAATGGGAGCTTATGTTCCCGCGCCACTTGTGGATCCAAAACTGCGGCAGAGAATAATTGACGAAGTTATGCTTCCCACGGTACATGCCATGAAATCTGAGGGAAGACCTTATAAGGGAGTGCTCTACGCAGGGCTTATAATAAACGGCGAAGATATAAAAGTACTTGAGTTTAACTGTCGCTTTGGAGACCCAGAAGCGCAACCACTTATGATGAAAATGGAATCTGATCTAGTCCCGATGCTTCTGTCCGTAGCGCGTGGTTCGCTTCCGCAGCGCCCTGTGAAATGGAGAGATGGTTTTAGCGTCTGCGTGGTGCTTGCGTCCAGCGGTTATCCAACAAGTTATAAAAAAGGCGTTCGCCTCAGAAATCTTGAAAACTTTTCAGATACAGAAGACGCTGTGGTTTTTCACGCAGGAACCCAATTTCACGAAAACGCGTTGGTTACAGCAGGTGGAAGAGTTTTAGGGGTTACGGCCTTAGCTGACACAATAGAGGAATCAATCCACAAAGCCTATAATGTGGTCAATTCTATTTCCCAAGACGGTCTTGTTTTCAGAACTGATATTGGGGCGAAGGCCATTGCTCGACTCCAATAACTCAGTTGTTTTCTCTTACATTTGCCTGCGATGTTTCCGCGATACGAATTTTTTTGCGGGCGGAAATTTATTTTTTGTATTGAAAATTCTTGGCGTTTTTGTAATATAGTCGCTCTTTTATCTAAAGTAGCGTAGAGTTTTTAATTGTCTTTAATATTTGACATTGAAATTCTTTTTCGCTATTAATAATAAGATTATCTAAATCAGGGAAAGGGATTTATGCCTACGATAAGTCAACTGTTGAACAGAGGAAGAGAAACTGTTAAGAAGAAAAGTAAATCTAGGGCTCTTCAGAGATGTCCACAGAGAAGAGGAGTATGCGTGAGGGTGTATACTACTACTCCCAAAAAGCCTAATTCAGCTTTGAGGAAAGTGGCTAGGATAAGGCTTACAAACGGTATAGAGGTTACAGGCTACATACCTGGAGAAGGGCACAGTTTGCAGGAGCACTCAGTTGTGCTTGTTAGGGGAGGTAGGGTTAAGGACCTTCCGGGAGTGAGATATCACATCGTCAGAGGAACTCTTGACTCCACTGGGGTTGCTAACAGAAGAAATGGAAGGTCAAAGTACGGAGCCAAAAAGCCTAAATAGGTTAAGGGAACAAAAATATGCCGAGAAAAGGTAGGGCAACAAGGAGAAAAATCCTTACGGATACTAAAACCGGTGATTTGATAGCGGCCAAATTCATAAATGGCCTGATGTACGACGGTAAAAAGAGCAAGGCGGAGAGTATCTTTTACGAAGCGCTTGACATAATAAAGGAGAAAACGGGGAAGGACCCTGTTGAAGTTTTCCACGAGGCGCTTGATAACGTCAAGCCTGCGGTGGAAGTAAGATCTAGGCGAGTGGGTGGAGCCAATTATCAAGTTCCCATGGAAGTGAATTACTTTCGGAAACAGTCGTTGGGAATTAGATGGCTTATAAACTCTTCTCGGGCAAGATCGGAAAAATCTATGGTAGATAAACTTTCTGCGGAAATAATAGATGCTCACAGAAACAGGGGTAATGCGGTCAAGAAAAAAGAGGATATTCATAGAATGGCTGAGGCTAACAGGGCCTTTGCCCATTACAGGTGGTAGTCCATCGGAGGACCTAAGGTGTCAGAACAAACTTTTCCTATAGGCAAGGTAAGAAACATCGGAATAGTCGCCCACATAGATGCCGGCAAGACTACTACCACGGAGAGGATCCTTTTCTATACGGGTATAACTTACAAGATAGGCGAGGTTCATGAGGGCGCAGCCACTATGGACTGGATGGAGCAGGAGCGGGAGAGGGGAATAACGATCACCTCTGCTACGACAACCTGTTTCTGGAAAGACTGCAGAATAAATATCATTGATACTCCTGGCCACGTTGATTTCACCATAGAGGTGGAAAGGTCGCTAAAGGTGCTAGACGGTGCTGTCGTCGTATTTGACTGTGTTGGAGGCGTTGAGCCTCAGACAGAGACCGTTTGGGGACAAGCCGACCGCTACTCTGTTCCTAGAATGTGTTTTGTGAACAAGATGGACAGAACCGGTGCTGATTTCTACAAGGTTGTCGATCAGATGGTGGAAAGGCTTGGTACGAATCCTGTTTGTCTTCAGATCCCCTGGTTCGATGGTGACGAATTTGCGGGAATAATTGATCTTGTAAGAATGCAAATGGCTGTGTGGGATGGCGAGAGTCTAGGGGCTAAATTTGAATTTATTGATATTCCAGAGGATTCAAAAGACCAGGCGGCGGAATACAGAGAAAAACTTCTTGAATCGCTTTCAGACAACGATGAACAGATCATGGAACTTTACTTAGGTGGAGATAATGTCCCTCAGGAAATCATACATAAGGCCATAAGGAATCAGACGATTGAGGCGTTAATAGTGCCTGTGATGTTGGGCTCGGCCTTTAAGAATAAGGGAGTTCAACTGCTTTTAGATGCGGTGGTTGATTATATGCCTGCGCCGATAGACCTTCCTCCAGTAAGGGGGATCCACCCCAAGACAGAAAATGAAATTGAAAGAAAACCAGATAAGAACGAACCTTTTTCAGCGCTCGCTTTTAAAATCATGTCCGACCCCTTCGTAGGACAGCTTACCTATCTCCGGATCTATTCTGGGAAACTCAGATCAGGAACGACGGTATACAATTCGTCTAATCTGAAAAACGAGAAAATCGGAAGGCTTCTCCGAATGCACGCGGATAAGCGCGAAGACATAAAAGAAATAGAAGCCGGAGGCATAGCCGCGGCCGTGGGACTGAAAAATACCCTTACCGGAGACACTCTTTGTTCGGGTTCAGACCCCGTCATTCTTGAAAGCCTCCATATTTCCGACCCTGTCATCTCAATCGCAATAGAACCAAAATCAAACGCTGACCAAGAAAAACTCGGCCTTTCGCTGAGCAAACTTGCTATGGAAGACCCTTCCTTCAAGGTAAACACCGATGAAGAGACCCGCCAGACAGTTGTTTCTGGTATGGGTGAACTTCACCTTGAAATCATAGTTGACAGATTAAGAAGAGAGTTCAACGTTGACGCTAACGTAGGAAAGCCTCAGGTTGCTTACAGGGAAACGATAACGACAAGCGCTTCTACAGAAGGCAAATATATAAGGCAGACTGGTGGTCGCGGTCAGTATGGACATGTGAAAATAAAAGTGGAGCCTCTTGAAAGGGGTGAGGGTTTTATGTTTAACGACCAAATAAAGGGAGGCATTATACCAAAAGAGTTTATTCCTGCAGTGGAAAAGGGAATAGTGGAAGCGATGGAGACCGGCGTAGTTTCTGGGTATCCAGTAGTGGATGTTGCCGTCACACTTTATGATGGTTCATTCCACGATGTCGACTCTTCTGAAATCGCTTTTAAGATAGCGGGATCAATGGCTTTTAAAGAAGCTGTTCAGAAGTCTTCCCCGGTTGTGCTTGAGCCGATAATGAAACTTGAAGTAGTTGTGCCCGAAGCTCATATGGGAACGGTTATTGGTGATCTAAGTTCTAGGAGAGGAAGGGTTAGCAGTACGGAAATGAGAGGCGCTATGCAGGCCGTAAGAGGAGAATCTCCATTAGGAGAGATGTTTGGCTATGCGACTAATTTAAGGTCAATGACCGAGGGACGCGGGTCGTTTACCATGGAGTTTTCACATTACTTTGCGCTTCCGGCAAACATAGCTGAGGAGTTAAAACAAACTGCGAATGCGAGTTGATTATGTGTTTATGTTCTTTTTTCAACGGAGGTAAGAGAGAAGATGTCGAAGGAGAGATTTGAGAGGGGGAAGCCGCATTTAAATATAGGGACGATAGGGCATGTGGATCATGGTAAGACGACGTTAACGGCGGCGATAACGAGTGTATTGTCGAAGAGGGGGCAGGCGGAGTATGTGGAGTTTGAGAATATAGACAAGGCGCCGGAGGAGAGGGAGAGGGGGATAACGATAAACATAGCGCATGTGGAGTATGAGACAGAGGGTAGGCATTATGCGCATGTGGATTGTCCGGGTCATGCGGATTATGTGAAGAACATGATAACGGGAGCGGCGCAGATGGATGGAGCGATATTGGTGGTGAGTGCGCCTGATGGGCCGATGCCGCAGACGCGGGAGCATATATTGTTAGCGAGGCAGGTGGGTGTTCCGTACATAGTGGTGGCGTTGAACAAGGTGGATATGTTGGAGGATGAGGAGTTGTTGGAGTTGGTGGAGTTAGAGGTGAGGGAGTTGTTGAGTGAGTATGGTTTTCCTGGGGAAGAGATACCGGTGGTGAAGGTGAGTGCGTTGCGGGCGATAGAGGGTGAGGAGGAGGCTGTGGGGCAGGTGTTGGAGTTAATGGAGAGGGTGGATGGTTATGTGCCGGAGCCTGAGAGGGATATGGACAAGCCGTTTGTGATGGCGATAGAGGATGTGTTTACGATATCGGGTAGGGGAACGGTGGTAACGGGTAGGGTGGAGAGGGGGAGGATAGTGGCAGGTAATGAGATAGAGATAGTGGGATTTAAGGATACGGTGAAGACGGTAGCGACGAGTTTGGAGATGTTTCGCAAGATATTGGATGATGCGCAGGCTGGGGATAATGTGGGAGTATTGTTGCGAGGTATGGGTAAGGAGGATGTGGAGAGGGGGCAGGTGTTGGCGGCGCCTGGTAGTATAAAGCCGCACAAGAGGTTTAAGGCGGAGGTGTATGTGTTGAAGAAGGAGGAGGGGGGAAGGCACACGCCATTTTTTCCTGGATATAGGCCGCAGTTTTATTTAAGGACGACGGATGTGACGGGGTCGGTGATATTGCCAGAGGGTGTGGAGATGGTGATGCCGGGAGACAATGTGAGTATGGAGGTGGAGTTGATAGCGCCTGTGGCGTTGGAGGATCAGCTTCGGTTTGCGATAAGAGAAGGGGGAAGAACAGTGGGGGCGGGAGTGGTAACCCAAATTATTGAATGATGAGCAAAGCTTCTAAAATACGGATAAAACTCAAGTCTTTTGACTATGGGATTCTTGATAATTCCACGGATGAGATAGTAGATACTGCGAAGAGAACCGGCGCGAGGGTGGCTGGTCCAGTTCCTCTTCCAACGAAGATAAACAGGTTCTGCGTACTTCGAGGACCTCATGTGAATAAGAACTCAAGAGAGCATTTCGAAATAAGAACGCACAAAAGGCTTGTCGACATACTTGACCCTACACAGCAGACAATAGACGAACTTATGAAACTAAATCTTGCCTCCGGCGTTGAAGTGGAAATAAAACTGACAGGCTCATAAAAATGATTCAAGGACTTATAGGAAGGAAAAAAGGGATGACTGAGTTTTTCAACGATGACATGGTTAAAGTGATTACTACAGTCGTTGAAGCCGGTCCATGTCCCGTGGTTGCGAAAAAGACCATGGATAAAGACGGGTATCAAGCCGTTCAATTGGGATTTGAGGAGAAAAAACCTCAGAGAGTAAACAAGCCCACTAAAGGTCATTTCGCGAAAGCGGGAGTTAATCCAACCTCAGAGATCAAGGAATTTTCCGCCACTACAGACGATTACCAAGTCGGAGATGTGATAAGGGTTGATATATTCAGCATAGGGGATGTCTTGGACATAACCGCAAAAAGTAAGGGAAAAGGTTTTGCGGGAACCATAAAACATTATAACTTCTCAAGACAGCCGATGTCTCATGGTGGTATGGCCCACAGAAGACCAGGTTCCATAGGACAGGCGTCCTATCCGGCTAAAGTGTGGAAAGGACTCAAAATGCCGGGTCGCATGGGTGCGAAGAATATCACGGTGCAAGGTGTTGAGGTAGTTGACGTTGACGCGGAAAAAAACCTTCTTTTCGTTAAGGGTTCAATACCAGGTCCGGTTGGAGCAACGGTGTATATGAGACGTACGTCCAAGGGAGTATCCAATGCCGCAAGTTGACGTCTATGATATATCAAGGGAAAAAGTCGGGACCATGGAATTAAACTCTGAACTTTTTGAGGCTCCAGTTAAAAAACATCTTCTGCATGAAGTTGTTAACTGGCAGCTTGCCAAAAGGAGATCCGGAACATCATCTACGAAAACAAGAGCGGAAGTGAGAGGCGGAGGAGCAAAACCTTGGAAACAGAAACACACTGGTCGAGCTAGAGCAGGCTCTAGAAGGTCTCCCATATGGCGCAAAGGAGGCGTTGCGTTTGGACCTAGACCCAAAGACTGGTCCTACACGGTCCCCAAAAAAGTGAAAAAAGGCGCTCTTGTATCCGCTCTTTCTAGTCGTTTCAGTCAAGGCGCGATCGTTGTACTCGACAAATTCGATCTTCCCGAGATAAAGACCAAACAGGTTGCGCGATTCCTCAAAAAATTTGAACTTTCACAAGCGCTTGTCGTTATCGCTTCTGACAACCAAAATTTGAGCAAATCGGCGAGAAATATGCCCAATGTCAGAGTGCTACGAGACGAGGGTCTCAACGTCTATGATATTCTCAGACACGAGAATCTTGTCATGGTGCGCGATTCGGTGGAAAAAATACAGGAGAGGTTATTATGAAAGATCCTCGTTCCGTTATAAAACTTCCTCTGATAACCGAGAAAAGCACGGAAGCAAAGGAAAACGGTTGGTACGTTTTCTCAGTTGACAGAAAATCGAACAAAAAGGAAATACAAGACTCTATTGAGAAGATCTTTGGCGTAAGGGTTGATAAAGTGAGAACTCTTGTGCTCCCGGGGAAGAGAGTCAAAAGACTAGGGAGACCCGTTGGAAAGAGACCTGCGATTAAAAAAGCATACATAAAACTTAGGGAAGGGGAAATAAACCTATTTGAGGGAGTTTGATCATGGGAATAAAGAAATACAACCCTACTTCCCCTGGAAGAAGATTCATGTCAGGATTCGATTTTGAGGAAATAACCTCAAAATCTCCATACAAACCTCTTACCGTTTCTTTGAAAAAACACTCGGGTCGCAACTCCAACGGAAGAATCACGAACTTTAGAAAAGGTGGAGGACACAAGAAGCTTTATAGGAAGATTGACTTTAGAAGGGATAAATACGGGGTTCCGGCAAAGGTTATCTCTATTGAATACGACCCTTACCGTTCTGCAAGAATCGCTCTTCTTTCTTACGCAGATGGTGAGAAAAGATACATAATAGCCCCTGCCGCTATAAAGGTAGGCGATATCTTGAGTTCCGGTCCTGATGTGGAAGTCCAAGCGGGAAATGCTCTTCCAATAGGGAAAATTCCGGTGGGTACGGTTGTTCACAATATAGAGATAAGGCCAGGAGGGGGCGGAAAACTTGTCCGTTCTGCTGGCGCTTCTGCGCAGATAGTAGCCAAAGATGGCGACTATGCGCAGGTGAAACTCGCCTCTGGAGGTATAAGATTAATTCATCTTCGTTGTATGGCCACGATTGGCAGAATAGGAAACACCGAAAACGAACTTGTGGTTTGGGGCAAGGCTGGTAGGTCTCGCCACCAAGGTATAAGGCCTTCCGTACGAGGCGTGGCGATGAATCCAATTGACCACCCTCATGGTGGAGGAGAAGGTAAAGCGACTAAAGGGAATCCCCATCCGGTTTCTCCTTGGGGTTGGATCACCATAGGCAAGAAAACGAGAAACAATAAGAGAATGGACAAATACATAGTGAAGTCGAGAAGAGTCGGCTACGGGATGGATTAGCCACAGGAGCGGTTTATGCCAAGATCAAGTAAAAAGGGTTTGTACGTACACGAAAAACTCATGAAGAAAGTTGAACATGCCCAGAGCACGGGAAGCCAGAAGATTATCAGAACATGGTCAAGAGCCTCAATGATAATCCCCGAAATGATAGGAATGACTTTCGCTGTATACAATGGAGCTAAATTCTTTCCGGTGTTTGTCTCAGAGCAAATGGTAGGACATAAACTTGGGGAATTCTCTCCCACAAGGACCTATCACGGTCACGCGGGTGATCGCAAGGCTAAGAAAAGGTAGAAAATTAAATGAATAAAACCATGGTTTCCAAAGCGGTTCACAGATATGCGAGGGTATCGCCAAAAAAGGCGAGGCTGGTTCTTGACCTTGTAAGAGGGAAAAGTGTTGAAGAAGCTTCCTCAATACTGAGTTCTACTAGAAAGAGGGTTTCCCCTCTTGTAAACAAGATTCTCAAATCAGCTTTGGCTAATGCGGAAGAAAAAGGTTACTCAGATGATGATCTTTACATAAAGGAGATATACGCAACAAATGGACCGACGCTCAAGCGTTATAAGGCTAGAGCGATGGGAAGGGCGTTTGCTCGTAAGACTAGAATGAGCCATATAACTATAGTACTTGAACAGAGGAGTTTTTAAGTTGGGTCAGAAGATAAACCCTATAGGACTTCGCCTTGGAATAACCAGATCTTGGGATTCTAAGTGGTTTGCTGAAAAGCAGATGTACAAATCTCTTCTCAGTGAAGACCGAGATATTCGTAATTATATAAAGAAGACGTTTTATCAGGCAGCTATCTCAAACATAGAGATCGAACGGGCTGCGGCGGACAAAGTGAGGATTCTGGTTTACTCGGCAAGGCCTGGGATCATAATAGGGAAAAAGGGATATGAGATAGACCAACTCAAAAAAACACTTCAGAAGATGTCCGGTAAAGGGGTGTTTCTTGATATAAGGGAAGTTAAAAGACCAGAGACAAGTGCTCAATTAGTTGCAGAGAACCTCGCTCTTCAACTTGAAAGAAGAATTGCTTATAGAAGGGCAATGAAAAGAGTTCTTTCTTCTTCCATACGCGCTGGAGTGCTTGGAATAAAGGTCATGGTCTCTGGGCGTTTAGGCGGAGCTGAAATAGCAAGAAGGGAGTGGTACAGGGAAGGACGGGTGCCACTCGGAACGTTGCGCGCCGATCTTGATTACGGAGTTGCTAAGGCGTCAACCACCTACGGGATAATAGGGGTTAAGGTGTGGATATTCAAAGGTGAGATAATAAAGAAAAAAGCCGATTCTGGACAACAAAAGTCCACCAAAAGGTAATTACCGATGCTTCAGCCTAAAAAGACAAAGTACAGAAAGCAGTTTAAAGGCAGAAATAGGGGGGTCGCAACTCGAGGAGTGAATTTCGCTTTTGGGGATCTTGCGCTGCAGACAGTTCAGAACGGTAATATAACCGCAAGACAGATTGAGGCCGCTCGTATTGCTATAACAAGGCATGTAAAAAGAGGCGCCAATCTTTGGATAAGGATATTCCCATCAAAGCCGATCACCAAGAAACCCGCTGAAACTAGAATGGGAAAGGGAAAAGGGGATGTTGATCATTATGTTTCCCCAGTAAAGAGAGGACAGCTCCTTTACGAAATATCAGGGGTTGATGAGGACCTCGCGCGTTCTGCGCTACGGCTTGCTTCCTACAAACTTCCTCTTAAAACTAGAATAGTGTCAAGAGAAGATGAGGGAATTGTCTGATGCCCACGACAGAAGAACTCAGAAATCTTACTACAGAGGAACTTAACAAGCGCCACCGAGACGTAGCGGAAGAACTTTTTAACGTCAGAATACAAGTTGCCACAGGGCAGAACCCCAACAACGCTAGGATACGACAACTCAAAAGAGAAATCGCAAGAATACTTACGATAAAGAAAGAAGAAAAGATAGCAGAGGAAAACTGATTTCATGGAAAGAGGAAAAACCAAGACGAGAATGGGCGTTGTCGTGGGCAATGCGATGGATAAAACCGCGGTTGTTGAGGTTGAGAGGATAAAGAGCCATAGGCGCTACAAAAAGCAGATAAGGGTCAGCAAGCTTTTCAAGGCTCATGATGAACGCAACGAGTGTAAAGTCGGAGATAAGGTCATGATAATGGAATCAAGACCGTACAGTAAAACCAAGAGATGGAGAGTGAGCAGAGTGGTTGAACAGACCACAGAAACCTAATTTGGGATTCGTGATTCTGCTCAAAACTGTGGGAGAAAAAAGATGATTCAGTCAAGCACTTATCTAGATTCGGCTGACAACACGGGGGCGAAAAGGCTTTTCTGCATAAAGGTGCTCGGGGGTTCTGGGAGAAAGTACGCTCGATTGGGTGATGTTGTTGTGGTTTCTGTAAAACAGGCTATTCCTAAGTCCAAGGTGGAAAAAGGCTCTGTTTATAAGGCGGTTATCGTCAGGGTGAGAAAAGAGCAGAGAAGACCTGACGGAACTTATGTGCGTTTTGACAATAACGCGGCTGTGATAATAGATAAGGAAAACGAGCCTGTAGGGACTAGGGTTTTCGGGCCAATTGCCAGAGAACTCAGGGTCAAGGGGTTTATGAAAATAATCTCGCTTGCTCCAGAGGTTGTGTGAAGATGAGGTCTGGAAAAAGAAAATTTCATATAAAGGCCGGAGACACCGTTTACGTAATGTCAGGTAAGGAGAGAGGAAAAACTGGCAAGGTGCTTCGCGTTGACAAAGATTCTGAGAGGGCGTTTATTGAGAAACTTAACATCGTGAAAAGACACAGCCGTCCCACCCAGAAAAACCCTGGTGGTGGCATAATTGAAAAGGAATCTGGTATACACATATCTAATTTGATGATCTACGATACGGATGCGAGCGTTCCGGTGAAGGTTGGATACAAAGTTGGGGAAAACGGTATTAAGGTCAGAGTAAACAGAAAAACCGGAAAGGAAATCTAAAGAAATGATTTCGAGAATAAAGACGCTATACAAAAATGAGGTCGCGCCGGCTCTGATTGAGCGATTTTCGTACTCAAACCCCATGCAGGTTCCAAAGCTTGAGAAAATCGTAGTTAACATGGGTCTTGGAAGATTGAGTGAAGCAGGAAGGCAGAACAAGGTTATAGATGAAGCTGTAGTTGAACTTTCGAACATCACAGGACAAAAACCCGTGGTTACGCGCGCACGTAAATCCATTGCGGGATTTAAGCTCAGAGAAGGTCAGCCAATAGGTTGTATGGTAACTCTTCGGGGTGAGAGAATGTATGAGTTTTTTGACCGCTTGGTCAATCTTGCGATTCCAAGGATAAGGGATTTCAAAGGGGTTTCCCGTAAATCTTTTGATGGTTCGGGTAACTACACTTTGGGAATAAAAGAGGTTTTAGTTTTCCCAGAAATAGACTATAGCAAAGTTCAGCACAATAAGGGTCTCAATGTAAGCCTAATTACAACTTCGAAAACAGATGAGGAAGCATTTGAGCTCCTCTCATGTCTTGGCATTCCGTTTTCGAAAAACTAAAAAGAGAGGGATTATGGCAAGGAAAGCATTAGTTCAGAAATCAAAGAAACAACCAAAGTTCAGCGTGAGGGCGGTAAATCGTTGTCAGTTTTGTGGAAGGCCAAGAGGTTTTATGAGGAAGTTCGGTATCTGTAGGGTTTGTTTCAGAGACCTTGCGAGCAAGGGACATATTCCTGGCGTTAGAAAGGCGAGTTTCTAAAAATAAGGATTGGTAAAGAATATGACAGATCCAATAGCGGACATGTTAAGCAGAATAAGGAACGCTCTTATGGTTGGCCATGAACAAGTGAACATCCCGGGGTCGGGAATAAAAACTGAAATAGCTAGGGTTCTAACAGAAGAGGGGTTTATACTGGATTACAATATTGCTGAACATGGGGCGAAGAAAACCATCAACATCAAACTTAAATACGGCGCGGATGGAAAAGCGGGCATAGAAGAGATAAAAAGAGTAAGCAAACCATCTCGAAGAGTTTATACAAGAGGGAAAGACATTCCTAGAATAAGGGGAGGAATGGGTATTTCAATACTGTCTACGTCTAAGGGAATAATGACCGGAGTGAACGCAAGAACTCAGAATATAGGTGGAGAGATCCTCTGTACCGTGATTTGAGGTAACAAAATGTCAAGAATAGGTGTAAAACCTGTAGTCATTCCCAATGGAGTGACGGCAATTTCTGAACAAGGAAAAATAAAAGTCAGCGGATCTCGAGGTAGTCTTGAAGTTGCGATTCCCGAAGGGATAGACGTTTCGGTAGTAGATGAGTCTGTCGTAGTTTCAAGGAGAGGCGAGGAAAAAAGAATAAAAGCGTTTCATGGCCTTACTCGTAGCCTTATTAACAATTGCGTTATTGGGGTGAGCGATGGTTTCACCAAGGTGCTTCGTATAACTGGAACTGGCTATAAAGTTGATCTCGTAGGCAAGAAATCACTAAAACTCTCCCTCGGTTATTCTCATCCGGTTGATTTTCCGCTTCCACAGGGAATTGAGGCTACTGTGGAGGAAAGAGGAACCTTACTCTCCATTCATGGAAGTGATAAGCAGTTGGTGGGGGAGACCGCGGCGCGTATAAGAAAAGTAAGGCCGCCTGATTCCTACAAGGGAAAGGGAGTGCGCTACGACGGAGAAGAGTTAAAACTCAAGCTTGGAAAAGCTGGAGCGGCTAGATAATGACAAGAAAAAAGAGCAGAAATGACGCGCGTAAGAGAAGACGTCTTGCCGTAAGGAAAAAAATAAACGGCACCGCTGAGGTTCCTAGGGTCTCTGTTTTTCGTTCTGCAAGGCATATATACGCCCAGATAGTGGATGACATAGCTCAAGTGACTATTGTTAATGCGTCTACTATGTGCGCAGAAACCAAAGAGAAGCTTTCTGTGGATGGCCAGAGGAAGACCGAGGTGGCGAAGCAAGTGGGTAATCATTTGGGGAAGATGGCGATTGAACGGGGCATAAAAAAAGTACGTTTTGATAGAGGTGGATACGCCTACCATGGAAGAGTGAAATCTCTTGCCGACGGTATGCGCGAAGCCGGTTTGGAGTTTTAGCAAGAAAAACAATAGGGAGGCTTTTATTTTGGCGGAAGAGAAAATAGATGCGACGGAACTTGAACTAGAAGAGAAAGTGGTTCACATAAGGAGAGTTGCCAAGGTCACCAAGGGTGGAAAAAGATTCCATTTTACTGTTCTTGCGGTAGTGGGCAATTCCGATGGGGTTGTTGGAGCGGGGCTTGGCAAGTCAAATGAGGTTCCTGATGCTGTAAGAAAAGCTGTAGAAAAGGCCAAAAAAAGTCTCATAAAAGTACCGAGGAATGGAAACACAATTCCTCATGGAGTTCGCACCGAGTACGTATCAAGCAAAGTAATGCTTCTTCCGGCGGCGCCGGGTACTGGGGTTATCGCTGGTGGCGCGGTTCGAGCAGTGGTTGAGCTTGCTGGGATACATGATGTTCTCTCGAAGGTTGTCGGATCAAGAAATCCGCTTAACGTTGTCATGGCCGTTATACAGGGGTTTTCCGAACTGCAGGTTCCAGAGCAGGTTGCGAAAATGAGAAACAAAGAAATAAAGGACCTAGATCTTCCGGGTTACTACGATGCGAGGCATTGATATGAGCGCGCAGTTGGAGTGGGAACAAAATGCTTAATGAACTTTCGCCAGTGAGAGGGTCAAGATCCACGAGAAAAAGAGTTGGAAGAGGTGCTGGTTCTCAAGGAAAAACCAGTGGAAGGGGACACAAAGGACAGGGTTCTCGTTCGGGAAAGGGGGTATCTAGGTGGTTTGAGGGTGGACAGACTCCTCTTAAAATGAGAAGTCCGAAAAGAGGATTTACCAACATTTTCAAAAAAAGTTATGACATAATCAACCTCAGAGATCTCAATCGCTTTGCAGAGGATGGACAGGTAAGCGTGCAGGCGCTTGTCGAAGCGGGGCTTGTGAGTGGGAAAAAGCCTGTGAAACTTTTGGGCGTGGGCAAGGTATCCGTTGCGTTCTCAGTATCTCTTGATGCTTGCAGTAAGGCTGCCGAGCGTAAGATAACAGACGCCGGAGGTAAAGTGGAAATAGTATGAGTACCAACATCGCGTCACTTCCGAGGATTCCGGAACTTAACAAAAAACTTCTTTTCACAGCGCTTATGCTGATTGTGTACAGGGCAGGAGTTTTCGTGCCAGTTCCTGGCATTGATCCAGATCAAATCTCAAAAATGTTTGAGCAGACTCGTGGCACCATATTTGACATACTCAACATGTTCTCTGGGGGAGCTCTTGAGCAAGCATCTATATTTGCCTTGGGCGTGATGCCTTACATCACATCCTCAATTATCATGTCTCTTCTTGTAAAGGCATTCCCGAGCCTTGAAGCCATGCAGAAAGAAGGAGATGCGGGAAGAAGAAGAATAAACCAGTACACAAGATATGGCACGGTGCTTATATGCCTTATCCAAGGCTTTATGCTAGCAGTTACGCTTGAACGAGGAGGGGTGGGCGCGGCCACTGTGGGTAGCGCGGTTACAGACCCTGGATTGATGTTCAGAATTACAACTGTTCTTACGCTTACAGCAGGCGGACTTTTTGTTATGTGGCTTGGAGAGCAGATAACGGAAAACGGAATTGGGAATGGAGTGTCGCTTATAATCGCAGCTTCAATCATCGCGAGCATACCAGGAGCTTTCTGGAATCTTTCAAGGCTTGTAAGCACGGGTGAAATATCTGTTCTGGGCGTGCTCCTTATCTTTGTTTTCCTTGGATTTCTTATGTGGCTTATCGTTTTCTTTGAACGTTCATATAGAAAAATTCCAGTACAGTATCCGAGAAGGGTCGTTGGAAGAAAAGTAATGGGAGGACAGAGTTCACACCTGCCACTTAAAACAAACCCCTCAGGGGTGATTCCGCCGATTTTCGCATCGTCTCTTCTCATTTTTCCTGCTACGGTATTGACGTTTGCCGATGTTCCCGCGCTTCGCAACATTTCTGACCTAGTATTTCAGAACACATTTATGTATAACTTGATTTTTGCGATTCTTATAATATTCTTTGCGTTTTTCTACACTGGGATAGTTTATGATCCGGATGATCTGTCAGACAATTTGAGGAAGAACGGAGGCAATATTCCGGGAATAAGACCTGGCAGAAAAACTTCTGAATATATAGCGAATATACTGGGGAAAATTACTCTTATAGGCGCTATCTATGTGGCGGCTGTATGCGTATTACCGGCGTTTTTAGAACGTGAGCCTTTTAATCTGCCGTTTTATTTTGGAGGAGTGTCGCTTCTGATCGTGATAGGCGTGACGCTTGATTTCATGCAGCAGATTGAATCGTTTCTTATAACTCACAGTTATCAGGGATTGATAAAGAAAAAGGGGATGAAGGAACCTCAGAGGTATAGATTCTAGTTCAGAAAAGAAATTATGAGACTGATACTGTTTGGACCACCGGGAGCTGGCAAAGGAACGCAAGCTGATTTCATACGCGAAAAATATCGCATTGAGCATATATCCACGGGAGATGTGCTTCGCGAGGCTCTAAGAAACGAAACGGAAGTCGGGCTTCACGCCAAGTCGTTTATGGATAAAGGCGAACTTGTACCGGATGAAATTGTAACGGAAATAATAAGACAGAAAATATCCTCGCTTTTGGAAAAATATTTCATGCTTGACGGTTTTCCTAGAACTCTTGATCAAGCAAAAGCGCTTGATGCCATATTGTCTAGTTCCAATATGGGGATTGACGCGGTAATTTTTCTTGAGGTTCCAGACGATGAGGTTGTAGCGCGTATACTCAATCGTCAGAAAAAAGAAGGTCGCGCGGACGACACAGAAGATGTTGCGAGAAACAGACTTGAGGTCTACAAAGACCAGACTTCGCCTCTCAGGGATTTTTATGAACAATCTGGCGTGTTGTACAGGGTTGATGGAGTTGGAAAGATAGAAGAAATAGCGCAGAGAATAGACCAGGTGCTTTTGAGGCTCAATAAATGATTCGTCTTAAAAACAAAGAAGAGCTTAAAAAAATGAGATCTGCGGGAGAGGCGGTTTCCGAGGTTCTGGCAAGGCTTGAGCAAGAAGTGAGAGAAGGAGTTACTACTTGGGAACTTAATGAGATTGCAGAGAGGATGTGTGAATCAGGGCGTTTTCAGCCGGCATTCAAAGGCTATTCTAATTACCCTGCCTCTGTATGTTTTGCTGTTAACGAAGAGATAATTCACGGTATCCCTTCAAAAAAAAAGGTGCTCAAAAGCGGAGATATAGTAGGAATAGATTTCGGCGCGATTCTCGAAGGTTACTACGCCGATTCGGCAATCACCGTTGCCGTAGGCGACATAGGGTCTGTGGCGGAAAAACTTATCCAAGTTACCAAGACCTCTCTTTATAAGGGCATAGACATGATGACCAGTTCAAATAGAGTCTCGGATATATCAAAAGAGATACAGACATATGTTGAAAGTTATGATTTTTCGATTGTGAGAGATTATGTAGGACATGGCATAGGTAGGGAACTACACGAGGAACCTCAAGTGCCAAACTTTATTGTCCAAAAGTCTTCGGCAAGAGGCGTTCGTCTACGTTCTGGGATGGTCATAGCTATAGAACCCATGGTGAATGAGGGTTCTGAGGGAACCAAATTACTTGATGACGGGTGGACAGTGGTGACTTATGATGGTAGACTTTCCGCCCATTTTGAGCATACGGTAGCTCTCACAGACAACGGCCCAGAGATTCTTACCGATAGAGTTCATTAAAAAAGGAAGATATGGAGAACGAAAAAGAAGAGAAAATAGAATTTGAAGGAACGATAATCAAAGCTTTGCCCAACGCGATGTTTAGGGTAGAGATAGAGAATAATCACGAAGTGTTGGCTTACGTTTCTGGCAAAATGAGAACAAGATTTATAAGGATTTTACCTGGGGACAAGGTGAAACTTGAAATATCTCCCTACGATCTTACTAAGGGAAGGATTACCTACAGACTGAAAAAATGATTGCACGGACTAATTAAGTGAAAACTAGGGCTTCAGTTAAAAAAATATGTGATAAGTGCAAGATCATCAGGAGAAAAGGTGTGGTGCGGGTGATCTGCGTCAATAAAAGACATAAGCAGAGGCAGGGATGATGCGCGCGTTGAGGAGAAAGTGTTTTAATGCCTAGAATAGCAGGGGTTGATATACCGCTGAATAAAAGAGTGCAGATAGGTCTTACCTATATTTATGGTATAGGTAAAGCGACTTCAAACGCCATACTGAAAAAGGCGGGTATAAATGTAAACAAAAGATCAGGAGATCTTGATGATCAAGAAGTGACACGACTCAGGGCCATAATTGAGGGTGAATACACGGTTGAGGGTGACCTCAGAAAAGAGGTTCAACTCAATATAAAACGGCTTGTGGAGATAGGGTGTTACAAAGGGATAAGGCACAGAACAGGACTTCCCGTGAGAGGACAGAAAACTAAGTCCAATGCGAGAACGAGAAAAGGGCGTAGAGGTACGGCAATAGCGAAGAAGAAAAAAGTGGGCAAATAACAAGGAAGTTGCCGGATGAATAAAAAATTCACTAGAAAGAAAACAAAAAAATTTGTTGAGCAGGGAGTGGTTAATATCCAAGCCACTTTTAACAACACCATAATCACGATCAGTGATCTGCAGGGGAACGTTATATCTTGGTCTAGCGCTGGGAACAAAGGATTTAAAGGTACGAGAAAAGGTACGCCGTTTGCAGCCCAAGTAGCTGCAGATGACGCGTCAAAAAAAGCCAAGACCTATGGACTTAAATCAGCTAATGTCTATGTCAGTGGACCCGGGCCTGGAAGAGAACCTGCGATAAGGGCTGTTCAGGCCGCCGGAGTGAAGGTCTTGACCATAAAAGATGTGACTCCAATTCCGCATAATGGCTGCAGGCCCCCGGGAAGGAGAAGGGTATAAAGCAAGCGATTGCCCCGGTGGAAGTTTTTACACTTAGGAGGAAGAAAATAATTGGCTAGGTACAGAGGACCATTATGCAAGTTTTGTAGAAGGGAAGGCGAACAACTTTTCCTCAAAGGCGCTAGATGTTATACATCGAAGTGCGCAATACAGAAAAGACCCAATAAGGGGCCTGGGGTTCATGGAGCATCAATTAGAAGGGGCAAGTTTTCCGACTATGGAATAAGGCTCAGGGAAAAACAAAAAGTAAAACGTATGTATGGACTTACCGAAAAGCAGTTTAGCCGTTATTTTGCCGAAGCCGCTAGGAGAAGCGGCGTAACAGGCTCCCTGCTTATACTGCTTCTTGAGAGAAGGCTTGACAATGTGGTCTATCGGCTCGGGTTTGCAAGTTCTAGAAACGAAGCTAGGCACTTGGTTTGGCTTGGACACGTTATTGTAAATGGCAAAAAAGTGGACATTCCTTCATTTAGCGTGAGTGAGGGAGATAAGATAGAGATCAAGGGAAAAACCAGAAGCAACGCGCATGTCAATCTATCACTTGATGGACTTGAAAGAAGAGGTTTTCCACAGTGGCTTGAACTTAACAGAGATAATTACAGCGGTATTGTTACTAAACTTCCCCAAAGAGAAGACGTGACAGTTTCGATAGATGAACAGCTTATCGTTGAGTTTTATTCAAGGGTTTAAAAGTTCGTCATAAGACGAGACGGAGGATAAAATTTGAAGAATTTTCAAAAGAACTGGAAAGATCTACAGTACCCCAAAGCGCTTGAAAAAGATAAACAAGTGTCAACCCCGTTTTATGGCAAATTCATTTGTGAGCCTCTAGAACCCGGTTATGGCATTACCTTGGGTAACGCGCTGAGAAGAGTACTTCTTTCCTCTATACAGGGTCCTGCTATAACTTCAGTCAGGATAGAAGGCGTAAAGCATGAGTTCTCAACAATTGCAGGAGTCACAGAGGATGTCACTGAGATCATACTTAATCTGAAAAACGTAGACCTCAAAATGCATACCTACGAACCTAGGCGACTGAGACTCAGCGCGGAGGGCCCTAGTAATGTAAAAGCGTCTGATATATTAGTGGAAGAATCTCTAATGGTAGAGGTGGTCAACGGAGAGCAACACATAGCCACTCTGGCGGAAGGCGCTAAACTTGACATGGAACTCACAGTGAATATGGGAAGTGGTTATGATCCTGTTTCAAGAAGAGAGACTGAGAAGTCTATAGGACTTATACATATTGATGCATTCTTCTCTCCGGTAAAGAAAGTTAACTATACCGTCACAAACGCAAGGGTGGGACAGAGAACCGATTATCAGAAACTCACTGTTGAAATATGGACTAATGGTACGATTCTTCCTGAACAAGCACTTTCCTATAGCGCCAAGATAATAAAAGAGCAGTTAAATGTCTTCATTGATTTTGATGAGCAACAGGCGGATGATACGAGTGATGAGCAACCGGTTGGGATAATAGGGTATGAGCCGCAACTACTTATGCGAATAGAAGACCTTCAGCCTGCTTTGTCAGTAAGGTCGGAGAACTGCCTTAAAAAGGCGGGCATATTATATGTTGGAGAAGTTATACAGAAAACGGATAAGGAACTTCTTGACCTTGGAAATTTCGGTAAGACGTCGCTTCAGGAAGTGACAACTAGGCTTGAAGATATGGGTCTTGAGCTCGGCATGACCATAGACAGCGAGACATTTGAGAGAGAGAGGGAGAAGCAGGACCTGGAGCGCGGTGAGGACAAATAGTCGTTGTTATCCTTAATATGGTGAAGATATGCGACATAGAAAATCAGGAAGAAAACTCGGAGTAGTAACCAAACATAGAAAGGCGATATTCCGCAATATGGCCACTGATTTGCTCCGCAATGAAAAGATAAACACGACTGATACTAGGGCCAAGGAAATAAGAAGAGTTGTTGAAAAACTTATAACTCTTGGAAAGAACGGAAGTCTGCATGCTAGAAGAAAAGCTTTGGCCTATATAAGAGACAGGGTTGTCGTGGAAAAACTTTTCTCTGAGCTTGCCGAGAGATACATGAATCGTCCCGGAGGCTATACAAGAATAGTGAAACTTGGTTATAGAAAGGGCGATAATGCCCCTATTTCTATTGTTGAACTTATAGAGGAAAAATTCGAGTCTGAAGAAAAAAAGGAACCGGAAAGTATCTCATCTGCCGATATTACAGATGAGGGAGAAAAGAGTTCTAAGAAAAAATCCGCAGAGGACCTCGGTCTTGTCAAAGAGGAACATTCTCAGACTACGGAACAAGAACAACCACAGACAACCGTAGAACAATCCGTGGAAACAGAGCAAACCGATATTGCGGCTACGTCTGATAAGTCCGATACCAATGCAGAGAAAACCCAACCCGCCCAAGAAACTACCGATACGGAGCAAAAGCAGGATTTTGAGGAAAAACCAAAGGAAAAAACCTGATTTCCCTCAAAGTCAGAATTCTAGTTTTTCTCTGCTTCCCCAACTGCTTTACCCGTGGATTTTCGCCGGGCGAGATACTCGGGGTTTTTTCTAACTCAAATATTATTTATACTAGATCTTGATGAACAAGGTCGGATTTGTTCTTGATGCGGAATCAATAGAAGATCTGAAAGAACTTGCCATTGCTGCAGAAAATGCGGGTTTTCATTCTGTTTGGGCAACTGAGCTTTACAGAACACCCTTTCAACAACTTTGCGCCGTAGCCCCAGTCACTTCCACTATTAAACTCGGTACGTCCGTAGCTCTTGCGTTTGTTAGAAGTCCACTTGTCACTTCGCTTACGTCTCTTGACCTTGACGAGATCAGTTCCGGGCGAATGATACTAGGGCTTGGTACAGGAGCTAAGAAAACCAACGAGAATTTCCATGGTGTAAGTTTTGGCGATAAGCCGGTTGCAAGGATAAGAGAGTGCGTGAGTATTGTAAGAGACATCACCTCGAAAATACATACTGGACAAGACATTTATTTTGATGGTCAGTTCTACACTATGAATACTATGGGTTATACTAGGGCGTATGGGCCGGTGCGGGGCAAAATACCGGTGTTTCTAGCAGGTGTGGGAAGCGCAATGGTGTGCGCCGCTGCGGAGATTGCTGATGGTTATATAGGACATGTGGTCTGTTCACTTGAGTATATAAAAAAAGTGGTTTCTCCTTCTCTACAAAAAGGGCTTGAAAATAGGGCTGAAGAAAACGGGGACTTTACTAGATGCTCAATAATAACCTGCGCTGTTTCGGATGACGTGGAAAAAGCCAGAGATGCCGCGCGGGCTACAATAGCGTTTTACGCCACTGTTAAGGCTTATAACCCCCCTTTTATTCTTCATGGTTTTACTAATCAGATAAAGGCTGTAAGGGAGGCTTTTCGAAGAAAAGACGTAAATGCGATGATAAAAAACATAAGTGACGATATGGTAGATACTTTTTCTATTGTAGGGGACGCGGAGTACTGTAAAAAGAGAGTGAAAGAGTACGAGCAGTATTTGGATCTGGCGGTACTCAGTGCTCCACACTATTTTTTGGATTTCAGGGAGGTAAGAGAGTACCAAGAACGTCTCATTAATGCTTTTTCCTCATGACGTAGTAGAAGTTATTCTAGAAATAAATCATGAAAAAAATACTTATTTCAGGATCATCTGGCATGGTAGGAAGAAACCTTATAAACTTCCTCTCTCCAAATTCTTTTAGTGTGTTTCGTCTTGTAAGGTCGTACAGGGAGAAATCTCCTGATATTATTTTATGGGACCCATTAAAAAATCAGATAAGTGACCTATCTCTGCTTGAAGACTTAAATGCCGTCGTTCACTTATCAGGGGAGAGTTTAATAGGCAGATGGAGTGCTAGGAAAAAGAATCGAATGAGACAGAGCAGAGTGCTCAGCACTCGGTTCTTGGTGGACATCTTCTCTAAACTAAAGAAGCCGCCTAAGACTTTTATCTGCGCCTCCGCTATCGGGTATTACGGAGACAGAGGAGAAGAGGAACTCACCGAGTTTTCGTCTATCGGTACGGGTTTTTTGTCTGAACTTTGCAGAGAATGGGAATCTGCGGCGCAAAGAGCTTCTGATCTTGGGATAAGAGTAGTCAATCTGCGTATAGGAATTGTGCTGAGTCACAAGGGAGGAATGCTTGGTTCTCTGCTCCCTATATTTAGAAAAGGTCTCGGAGGGGTTGTTGGTAGTGGGGGTCAGTATATAAGTTGGGTTTCGATTGATGATCTTTGCCGCATGATTGTTTACCTTGTTCAGAACGAAGGTTTAAGTGGACATATAAACGCCGTGGCGCCCACTCCGGTTACTAATATGGAATTTACCAAGACGCTTGCAACCGTTTTGGGCAGGCCCTCGTGGTTTTCTGTCCCTAGTTTTGCGATAAAAGCTTTTTTTGGAGAGATGGGATATTGGACGATGCTTGCAAGTACTAGAGTCTTGCCACAAAGGCTTCAATCAAGTGGTTATGAGTTTATGCATGAAGACCTTCGCCATGCGCTTGAGGAAATTGTTTCAAGATAAGATGAAACAAAGAGATTTAGGATCTAAACAGTATCGCAAATCCACTCTTTCGAGGAAAGACCTTCGAAATGATCCATTTGTTCAGTTCGATGTTTGGTATAGAGAAATTGAGTCTGACAACCTCAACTTTCCAAATGCTTTTACTCTTTGTACGGCGGACTCAAACGGAGTTCCGTCCTCAAGGATTGTTCTTTTAAAAGATTATGACAAGGACGGTTTCTGTTTTTATTCAAATTCTCTTAGCCGCAAGGGTAAAGATATGAATTCTAACCCCGTTGCTTCGCTTTGTTTCTGGTGGCCGGAGTTTGAGAGACAAGTTAGGGTGGATGGAAGAGTTTCTGTGTTGTCCGATGAGGTTGCAGACCAGTATTTTGAGGGGAGACCTCTGCAAAGCCGCATAGGGGCTTGGGTTTCAAAACAAAGTCAGGTTCTTTCAAGTCGCGCTTTTCTTGAGCAGGAGTACGCCAGGTTTTCCACTCAGCGGAAAAACAGAGTTACGCAAAGACCCGATTTCTGGAAAGGATATGTTGTAAGTCCCTTTCGTTTTGAGTTTTGGCAGGGAAGGGAGAACAGACTCCATGACCGTTTCAGATATCTTCTTTCTCTAGACGGTGGATGGAGTATAGACAGGCTTTACCCGTAAGTCAGCGCCTAGAATCTAAGAAAAGAAAGAGGAATAGGGGGGGGGGCAGGGCTTTCTAATTTTCTAGAGGCGTAAGTCGTTGATATTACGCAGTATATCCTTTCAAAGAGAGTTTTGCATCTTAGAGGTTGTCACTACATCATGGAGAGAAATTAGAGACTCATTTGTCTTCCCTTTCTAGCTGACATGTAGAAGAATTAGGCTCGGTTTCAGTCCTTCGTAAGTTTTTTCTTATAACAAACTCTTCTGAATTATAATCTGCGGAGTTGGATATGTAGGGAGAATATATCCAAGGGTAGTACATTGTCATTTGGGGATTTGAGAAAACAGTGAAGTCATATTAGTACGTTATAACCCGGATATTCCAACAGATATTAAGTCGACAATTTGATTGTTTCGTTGTCTGGTTTTGATCTGGACGTTGCAAATTTAGTTCTGGCTATTCATTACATGATGTGGTATGGTGTAGATCATGAGTAGACGGACATCTCAGGACAATAAGATTGATCTGCACGCGGTCACAGTACGTCCTACCTATGGGGAACAGGAGCGTCGTCACTGGGACCACTTAGTCAGGCTACATCACTATCTTTCATTCCATCGCGTGTTCGGCAAGGGATTGCGTTGTATGGCGGAAGTTGGGTCGCGCTGGGTGGCTCTTATTGGTTGGCAGGCAGGCGCATTCAAGTTAGCGGCCCGAGACCGCTGGATTGGCTGGAGCGCCGAGCAGCAGTTTGGACGCTTGCATCTGATTGCCAACAATGTGCGTTTTGTCATTCTGACACGGCAGCGGGTGGCGAACTTGGCATCGCGAGTGCTGGGTCTGAGTCTGAGGCGGCTGTCTTCGGACATGCAGACAGCGCACGGTTATCCAGTGTTTCTGGCTGAGACGTTCGTAGATATTTCACGTTTTAATGGTACTTGCTACCGGGCGGCCAACTGGCAGTCTTTCGGGCTAACGCGCGGGTTTGCCCGAGAGTCTGGAGGGTCTGCACGGTGGCGCTATCATGGTCAACCCAAGGAGGTCTTCATGTTTAATCTCGTTGATAATGCTAAAGAAGTATTAAGTCAAGAGGAATTACCACCAGAATGGACCGGTGGGGTTCGCAAGGAGCCTATGACGGCGCCACAGTTACGCAGTCTCAAAGATGTTCTAGGTGAGGTGCCTGAGTTCCGAAAGTCTCAAGGTAGACGCTATCCTCTTGACACCGTGTTGGTTCTCGCGGTAGCCGCCCGTTTGGCTGGATACCGCGGGGTGTCCGCCATAGCGCAGTTTGCCCGACTCCTTAGTCAGGAACAGCTTAAGGCCGTTGGAGCGTTCCGCAGTCCCAGTAAGAAACGCTACACTGCGCCGGTAATTGGCACCTTCCATAACATCTTCGCAAAACTGCCACCCGACACGCTTGATAAAGCGCTGAACCTGTGGGAAGCCCGCAAGACCTCGCCCGCAGCGCCGGTGGCGATGGATGGCAAGATGATTCGTGGCGCAGCCAAGCAGACTGAGGGTGGAATTAGAATGATGGTAGCTGCCCTCGAACATAACACCGGTGTGGTTCTCGGTCAACTAGCAATCAAAGAAAAGAGCAGTGAGATGCTAGTGGTACGCGACCTGGCCAATAAACTCGACATTGCTGATCGTACTGTCACTCTAGATGCGCTGCATGCCCAGCAGGATACGGCGCGCTGTCTGCTGGAAAATGGAGCCGACTATGTGATGACCGCCATCAAGAACAATCAAAGAAGGATCAGCAAGGAAATAAAGGGATTGGACTTTGATGCCGTGCCAGGATGGACAACCGAAGATTATAAACATGGGAGGATTGAAGAACGGACCTGTTGGGTAGTAGACCTATCCGGTTCTGAGTGGGATGGATATGTAGCCATGCATGGAAGACGTCAAGCCATACGCATAGTCCGCAAGCGCACTGAGAAGAAGACAGGTAAAACCAGTTGCGAGACTGTCTATGCTCTGACCTCACTTGGCCCAGAGCAGGCTGGAGCCAAGGAGTTACTTGCTCTGGTTCGCAACCACTGGCACATTGAGAACCGTCTGCATTATGTGCGTGACTTCACCTACGATGAAGACCGTTGTCGGGTATCAAAAGGGTACTTGCCAGAAAATCTTTCCTGTCTGAGCAACGTCGCCATCGCCATAGTGCGTTGTGAAGGTAGATTCAACTATCTGCCTGAAGCTAACCGACACTATGCCGCCCGGCCTCAGGAAGCTATTGAACTTATAATGAAGCCGTTGAACTGAACGGTCACCGCTCTACTCACAACCCCGCCGGATAGCCTGTGCCCTGCTCAGGTCTGATACTCTGCGCCTACTGGACGGACAAAGGCTACGTACACCGTGAGATGAAGCCGAATGTACCCTTGTTTCTTGCCAAAACTCTCCATCTCAAGTCCAAATCACAATCCAAACACTCCAAAACCTCTACCTACCGATAAATCCAAAGTCTCCGCCAAGAAAACTGAATGGTCCTGGGGGGGGGGGGTTATTTGGTAGCTGAATAGAGCGCTACTATTCCCATTGTGAGTTCGTAGTAATGACAATTTCTAAATCCTGCGTTTTCAAGGTGTCGTACAAAGTTTTGTCTCTGCGGGAAAGCGGCTGTGGATTCAGCTAGGTATCTGTACTGCTTTCCCCGTCCGTACATAGCTCCTACAAGCGGCATCAGGATTCTGAAATAAAACAAGTAAAGAGGTTTAAATGTGGGATTCTGAGGAATTGTAAATTCAAGTATTAGCAGTTTTCCGTTCTCCTTGAGAACCCGTCTTATCTCCCTCAATGAAAGTTCGTAGTCAACTGTGTTCCTTATGCCGAACGCGATCGTAGCGGAATCAAATCGATTTTCCTCCATTGGAAGATTTTCCGCCGTGGCTGCTACTAGCCTTATTTTTTCCTCAAGACCTAGCATTTTGATCTTTTTGCTCGCAATCCTTAGCATATTCATGCTGGGGTCAATTCCAACTGTTTTTATTCCCGGATGTTTTTTTCCGACCTCGATTGCGACCTCTCCTGTTCCAGTTGCTACGTCTAGGTTGTGTTCGTTGCCGTAAAGCTCATTGGCAAGCCTTTTTCTCCAGAATTTGTGTATTCCCAGACTGAAAAGGGTGTTTAGCCAGTCGTAGCGGTGAGCGACTTCGTCGAAAATTTCTTTTGTCTCAGGCATTACAGAGAGTTCAATATTTTTTCTATATTGGATGTTCTATTAAGAACGTAGAAATGAAGTCCGTCGACCCCTTTGTTTACAAGTTCTTTTGCCTGTTGCGCGCATTGGATAACTCCTATCTCAGCTGCCTTTGTGTTATTATCTTCTGCCCTCTCAAGTTTCTTTTTCAGTTCCGAGGGGATGCTAGACCCACAGAGAGATGATATTTTCAATATTTGTCGAGATGAAATAATAGGCATAAGACCTGCGATAACTGGAACGTTTATTCCAGCGGTTCTTACCATATCTACATAATCAAAATAAAACTTGTTATCAAAAAAAAGTTGCGTAATTATCACATCGGCTCCCGCATCCACCTTCTTCTTAAGGTTCGCTATGTCATCTTTAAAACTAAGAGACTCAGGGTGTTTTTCCGGGTAGCCTGCGACTGCTACCGAGAACCGATGGGATTTTCCTTGCTCATTTTTTCTTATATGTTCTACAAGTTCGTTCGCGTGTTGAAAGTTTCCCGTTAGGACCCGCTCTTCTGTACTGTTCTCTGGAACATCTCCTCGTAGCGCGACTATGTTATTTATACAATTCTCTTTTATTTTATTCAGTAAGACGTCTATTTGATCTACTGAGTACCTGATGCAGGTAAGGTGGCATGCGCTTTCTGTTTTCAGATTGTTTTTTATATAGGAGGCTGTCTCAACGGTGCTTTTGCGATTCTTGCCCATGGCTCCGTGAGTTACGGTTATAAGCTCGGGGGAAAATCCGGCGAGTTTTGCGAGGGTCTTTTTGAGTTTTTCAAATTCAAGGTTGTTTTTCGGAGGAAACACCTCAAAAGATATAAGGGTCTTGTCTTTTTTGCTGTTTTTGTACTCAGAGAAATTCATTGTCCGTGTTTACGTATATCAAAAAAAAGCCCAATAGGTTGAAAACCTGCAAGGCTAGGGTTTAGTCTCTGTCTGTTTTTTTTAGTTGTCTGTATAAGCGGCGGTTCTTGTCTTTGGAAACCATTTTGCAACTACAAACCTATATTTTGTTGAGTCGTTTTTAATGCTTGTCGCTTTTGCGTTATCTTGTGAACCGTTCTCATCATGTATTTCAATGTATTCCGTTCCTCCTACCGAAATCTTACCTCCTGAGACAGTTATTGTTCTAGTGCTACTACCAGTAGGAAAACTTAAGAAATAGATATTGTCTTCTGTTAAGTCAAAATCTTTAATAACCTTCAGCCCCTGACCTTCGATAATAAAGAAAGTGTCCGCTCCAGTTCCTCCGTTTAGAGTATCGGCTCCAAAGTATCCCCAAAGAACATCATCTCCAGCACCTCCGTTTAGAGTGTCGGCTCCGGCTCCACCGTAAACATAATCATCTCCAGCCCCGCCGGTAATAGTGTCGTTTCCGTTCCCTCCAAAAATATAGTTGTCTTGATCATCTCCGGTAATAGTGTCATTACCACTGCCGCAGTAAATATCCTCAATGCCTTCAAATGTAAAGGTTCCAGTGTCAGAAAGAGAAGAAGAACCATCAAAACTCCCAGAAGAAAGATCAAAGGTTATAGGGGTACTAATAGTGGCTCCGCCAACATAATTACCGCCGGCGTCCGGACTCGTATTAACATCGGGAATAGAACGAAAATAAATCATATCCTTGCCATCACCGCCTATAAAATGATTGTCGCCTGCTTCACTTCTAATGTAGAAATGATCATTACCAGCACCGCCGTTGAGAGTATCATCACCAGCACCGCCGGATAACCTGTCAACACCATCATCCCCGTTGATTTCGTCATCACCGGCATCACCTTGGAGATAATCATTGCCACCCGCACCGTAAACAGTATCATCTCCGCCCCCCGCGGTAATTGTATTGTCCAACCGAGTCCCACAAATAACATCATCTTCAGCGGTTCCGGTGAGGTCATCCTGAGCAATACCTACTATCCCCTGTATACCATTGCTAACATCGCACCTAGGATCACCATACCCAGGCCCTTGGTCACCAACTCTACCATCTGCTCCCGCAGGCCCGGGCTTGCCATCTTTTCCGTCTTTCCCATCCACTCCGTCCTTTCCGTCCTTCCCTGCCGGTCCCGGATCACCTGTATTGCCTGCTGGTCCTGCTGGCTCTGTTGGTCCTAGTGGTCCTGCCGGTCCTGGTGGTCCTGCTGGCCCCGCTGGTCCTGGCGGTCCTGCTGGTCCTGGCGGTCCTGCTGGTCCTGGCGGTCCTGCTGGTCCTGGCGGTCCTGCTGGTCCTGGCGGTCCTGCTGGTCCTGGCGGTAATACTGGTTCTTTTGTTACTGGGATCAGTTCACGTGCATCATCCCCTGCTTTCGGTCCTGGTGGTACTGCTGGCTCTGCTGGTCCTGCTTCATCCACGCCCCCTCCACAAGCTGTAAAAAGAAAAGCGGTACTGAGTAAAAGCAACATCACTAGGAACTTGCGTATTTTCTCCCCTTCTAAAAGTTCTTTCTTTTCCATATTCCTCTCCCTTTTTACAATAACATCCCCCATTAAATCCAATTGTCCACTTGATTACCGTTTCAAAAACTCCAAGGTACAACCGAACATTTATCGCTCGCGGTTCGTTTTTCTCAACAACAAAATCTGGATAAAAGTATTCATGTCAGCCTCTAAAGATTCAAACTCATCTGGAGACTTTTATTTATCAATAAGTTTTTTGGAGCACAGATTTCATAACCTTTCGCGTCTAGCAAGGCGTAAGCGTTCATTCAAGGGACGTATCAATTTTCAGCGTTGTCGCTATCTCTGTTTTCAGAGTTGTCATGCTTCGCTTCTTTTTCTGGAGAGGTCGGGTCTGAATACGTAGGTTTTTGTTGTATCTGGTAGTTTTTTCGTCGCATCTCTTTCATAATTCGTATAGATCTGGATGTGCGTGTTTTTGCTGTAGCCGATAGAACAATGGAAAACACGGCGAACATGGATGTTACGCTTGAGGTTACTACCATAGCTAGGATAAGTATTTCTTCCCGTTTTCTAAATTTCTCCATTTCTTCTAAAGTCCTTTTCTCGAGTTGTTTGAGAAATGCTTCAATAGGGACCAGAGTTCGCTTTCTAGCTTTATTGTATTGGTCGCTATAAAGCAGTGAACGCGCGTAGTTAGGATCAGGATCTCCACGCCGCGAGTACTTGCCAGAATCATCCTTATAAAGACCTTCCATTGCTTTGAATGCTTCAAGCTCTAGATTGAGAAGATTCTTTGATTCTTTTTGCGAATGCTCAAGCAATTGCATTTCAGAATCTACAAAACCAGCTTTTATCATCAGATCTTTTAGCGCTACCGGGGGGGCGCTTGAATGTCGACTTTCTTCACTGCGTCCCCCAGCTATTACATGATCCCAATACATGTAATTATAGTTCTCTGGACGAGGAATCTCTCCGTTACGAATCCCAATTATCTCATAGTAATAATCGGCGTAATTAGGATTGGCTGTTTCCACGTACGTTCGTGCCATTTTCGTGAGATCATCAAAACTCTGACGCAACTCTTCTGCGAGAAGGAAAGAAGTATGTTTCTTATTTTCTGCCTCAGTTACAATATTAAAGTTCTTCATTAGAACTAGAGTTTCAGCGAGCAGTACAATGACAAGCACCATCATAGCTGTTGAAAGAATTATCTGCCGGGTTTCAGAGCGAGTGGTCTTTCTTTTAGTTGGTTTTTTTGTCTTCAATGTCGGACTAGCAGCGGACATTCAAAAACTCCTATCAACTCTGATTTTCAAAGTAAGGCGCGTGCGTGATTTGGATTTGGGCGGGTTAGGTAAGGTGGATATCTTTGAAATGCAATTTACGCAAGCTTTCATACCTAATTTATAAGTGTAAGATAACAACTGCATTACTTTATTTCAAACGGGACAACTTTCAATTTTCCATTGAGGAGTATATCCGCTGTAGATTCAGTATTCTCAATCTTAGATTCCAAACAGTTCATCAAGTTTTGAACTTCTATAATCAAATATAAAATCCAACTGTTTTCTTACGAAAAGCGCATTTGCTACTCTTCCCAGCAGACCTAGTGGTAGTCGATAGTGAACAAGGTCTCTTACCTCTGTTGAACCTTCTTTCTCTGTGAAAAAGTGTTTATGGTGCCAAAAACTGTATGGTCCGAATCTTTGCTCGTCGACAAAATATTCGAGCGCACTCAAATGAGTTATTTCTGTTACCCAGTTACTTCTCAAAAATGGAGCAAGATTTACACTATATGTGATTATCATCCCGTCGTATATTCTGCCTTGCTTTCCAGAAGTTATACTAAGGCCAAGTTGAGGGGGAGTAATTTTCAAAAGGTTGTTCGGGTTGGAGAAAAAATCCCAAGCATCCTTAATTGGAATTGGCACTAACTCTGTTCTTTCGAGCGTGTATATCATCGTTTTTTCTCCGTGTCCACAGATGGTGAAGATGGCAGTCCAATTAACTTCATCATTATGATAAAGATCAGTCCGAACAGCAAGGGCAGTGATTCATGAGTTTCGTAAAGTACGCCAGCTGACATTCCTCCAATGCATGCTCCCATAAAATTCGCCAGATTAAAAAACCCTGAAAGCACCCCTCTATTTTCAGAGGAAACTCGCTGCGTCATATACGCAGGCAGTATTGATTGAAATATTAAATGGCCGATAAAGAACACTCCACCAGCGAGGTAAAGGGTAAAACTGTTGGCGCCTCTGAACAGATAGATCAAAAATGCTGCTGCTAGGAAAAAAAGTCCTATATTAGTGGCCCGACCTAGAGATTTTTTTCTCTCTGAGATTCTGATGAAAGCTTGAACGGCAAGCGTGCCTGGAGCGAGTATTATGAGATAGACTAGCCACAATTCCCCGGGGCCCGTACCGAGACTACTCCAGTCAAGTGGATAGATAAATAAAATGAGATTAAGAGTAAGCGATATTACGAAGGTCGAAGAAAATATCTTTCTTATTTCTGAGTCCCGTAGTTTGAGAACAATTTCCCTTCTGTCTCCGCTTTTCTTTCCTAGAGGTTCGGAAAACAGGAAAAAAGTTACGCATGCAGCTGCAATTCCTAAGGCAGCGAGTATGAAGAATAGGCTTTCAAAGCCGAACTTCACGGCAAGTACAGGACCCATAACAAGGGAAATTATAAATGCGGCACCAATAATTATCCCTGTGAACATAAAGGATTGAGCTCTTACTTCGTTTCTTGTCGAGTCTCCCAGTGCCGCTATTGCTACTGCCCCTATGGCACCACTTCCTTGGATGGCTCTTGTTATAACAAGTTCCCAGATATTATCTGCAAACGCGCACAGTATGCTACCTATGCAAAATACCACAAGTCCCAACAGCATTACAGGCTTTCTTCCAAACTTATCGCTCAGCATTCCTAGTGGTATTTGCAGCAGGCTTTGTGTAAGGGCATATATGCCGAACGCAACCCCCGCAGATGATATAGTCGCTCCCTGGTAATCCATGGCGTATATGCTGAAAACGGGAATTATGAGAAATATTCCTAGGAGTCTAAGAGCTATTATCGTTCCTATTACGAGAACGCATCGGAGTTCTTTTCTGTTCAGTTTTATGCGGTTTTCCAAGGTTTTTTCCGGCAAGATTCTTGGGGAAATAACAACCCCTGCCAATATGTTCAAAGACAGGGAATTTCTGCGTTTGACAATTGTAAAATTCTATAAGATAATTAAAAAAGTGCTTTATAGAATAACCAAAAAAAAGGCTATATAATACTAATAGGTTATTCAGATTAAAGGTGTTCTGTGGCTAGTAGGAATTGTCTCTATGACAGATTTATTGTTGTTCTGATTGTGCAGAAAGCCTGAAGACATACTTTCATATTGTGGAAATAGGTTTTGAATTGGTGGAAGAAATTTATTTTAAAGCCTTGATGTGGATAAAACGCCGGTGCGGCGAGTTTCTGATTTTACGTGGCTCATGGCAAATATATTCTTCAGTGGTTGTGTTGCGCGCATACTTTTTGCGGTTGGGTAGTTGTTATAAGTACGTGAATTGCTATTAGATTTCAGCATTCCTTATATACGATGTGAAATAGTAGATTGGCGTGTGTATCATTTTGTATTCTTACCGGTTCTCTGTTCGGTTATGTTGGGTCTTTTGTTTAATGGGTGATGTGTTAAAAAAGAGATAACAGTAGCGGTAAGTGCATGTTAGGATGGCTTGGCCGCAAGTTTTTAAGATTCATAAAGGAGAGATAAATGAACTATATTTCACGGTTTTCTAATTTTATTATAATACCGATGATATTTTTTGTTTTTGCGTTTTTTGGGATTGTATTTTCTTCCGTGTCTATAGCTGGAGGTCTTCCAGAAGATAAAACTCCTGTGGAACCTGAACCAGTACAGGAGCCAGAGCCTGTACCCGTAGAACCGGAACCTGTACCTGTGGAGCCAGAGCCTGTACCTGTGGAACCGGAACCTGTACCTGTAGAGCCAGAACCAGAGCCTGTATCTCTGGAACCTGCACCTAAAACTCAGGAAGATTCTTGGAACAAGAGCGGATTTACTATAGGGTTCAGTGGAACCTCGAACATTATTAGCGAGCAGTCGTTAAGCACAAATTCTTTTACCTTCAAAGATGTTAAATATGACGGCCTTGATGCTGGGGTTACCTTCAAAGATGCGTACAGTCTCGGCGTAACAATGGGGTATAAGTTTGAAACCGGCCTCCGTATTGAAGCTGAAGGTGGTTATCTGAGTAGTTGCTTTGACGACATGGATGTGGATGCGCCGGGAACGCTCCAAGTTTTAGAAGGGGTTGATGCTTCATCTTCTGGGTCTGATGCGACTGGAAAAGTTGATGTCAATGGTGATTTTACCGGGCTATCTTTAATGGCAAACGCTTACTTTGATTTTGACCGCGGCGGAAAGATTGCCCCTTATGTTGGCACAGGACTTGGTGTATCTAGGTTTTCCGCAAAGATGGAATGTAATGCAAGAGTTGGATGTCCTGCTACCATAGTGGATGACAAAGACAATGTTCTAACTTACCAAATAGGAGGAGGAGTGGGCGTAAAGGTTGCTAAACTGGGAACTAGCGACCTTGTTTTTTCCTTCGGTTATCGCTACTTTGCTGCAGTTCAAGATCTAGAGTTTGAAGATTCCACAATCGGCATTCCGTTGAAAGCGGAAGTTGGTGGACATCAGTTCGGCGGCGGCATTAGGCTTGTTTTCTAAGCACAGGTTATTAGACATCTGTTCAGACATGCTCAGGTTTATAAGCCTGATCCGCGTTTCTGTTTTCTCTTATGGTTAGATTATGGTTAGATTATGGTTAATACCCTGTTCTTCATTGAAGTATGAGACCTACTTGGGCTGAAATCAGCCTTGGTTCCTTCCGAGAAAATCTTAACGAAGTCAGAAGACTCGTCGGTGAAAATGTCCGGATCATGGCAGTGGTGAAGGCAAACGCCTACGGTCATGGGGCTATTAGAATAAGCAAAGTCGCAATTGAGTGCGGAGAGGATATACTGGGGGTCGCAACTGTTGCAGAGGCTATTGAACTAAGAGAAGCGGGAATCAAAAGCGAGATATTTCTTCTTGGAGGTGTTGATCCTACGGAAGCAGATTTAGTCGTAGAAAACGGTCTTACGCCCGCTTGTTATTCTACGGCAGTGCTTCGCGCGCTTTCGTCTGCTGCTGTCAAGAAAAAGAAAATTCTCCCTTATCATCTCAAGTTAAACACCGGTATGACCCGGATAGGCATATGTCCAAGGGACGTTATGTCGTTTTCAGCTTCTGCAGTGAAATTGCCCCATATATTCATGGAAGGGGTTTTTACCCATCTTGCCTGTTCTGAAGACAAAAAAAGCGATTACACGGATTTTCAACTTGAGGTTTTCAATCAGACTCTATCGGTTCTCTCGCAACACGGACAGAAGTGGCGCTACGCCCACGCAGCTAATAGCGCTTCTTTGCAGAGATTTCCTAATTCTCACATGGATATGGTGAGACCAGGAATAATGCTTTATGGTTCGGGAATACGATGTTGTTCTCTTAGCCCAGTGATGAGTCTGAAAACAAAAATAGTCCAATTAAGAAAAGTTCCCACGGGCACTCCAGTTGGTTATGGTGGAAGTTTTGTCACCCAAAGAGAAACTCTTGTCGCTACGCTTCCAATCGGTTACGCGGATGGATACCCTGTCGCGCTTTCTAATAAAGCAAAGGTTTCTGTCCGAAAAATGGTTGTACCGGTAATAGGATCTGTATGTATGGATTTTATAATGGTTGATGTCACAGACGTTTCGGATGTTTGTCTAGGGGACGAAGTGACGCTTTTTGGAGATAGTCTTATAAGCGTGGATGATGTTTCTCTGTGGGCTCAGACCATATCCTATGAAATTATGTCCAGAATATCTCGTAGAGTTCCTAGAGTTTATGTATGATCCGCGGCGGTCTTTTTAGGAACGTATAGATAAGATGAGAGCGGTTGTTCAAAGAGTGAGCCGGGCTTCTGTGGTAGTGGATGGAGTAGATGTGGTAAATATCGGAGAAGGACTGTTGGTTTTTCTAGGTGTTGGCAGAGAAGATTCGGAACAAGATTCAATTTACTTGGCTAAGAAGGTATTAAATCTTAGAATATTTGAAGATTACTCTGAGAAGATGAATTTAGGTATAGACGCTGTGGGAGGAGCAATTCTGGTTGTATCGCAGTTCACACTCTACGGAGACTGCAGAAAGGGAAGACGACCTTCATATGAGAATGCTGCGGCCGGGGATTTTGCAAAGGATCTATATGAAATCTTTATCGCTAAACTCACAGAGAGCGGGGTACCTATAAAAACCGGATTTTTTGGGGATCATATGGATATTTCTCTTGTAAACTCTGGCCCCGTCACCCTTCTTCTTGATAGTGCTAAGGCTTTTTGATGTCGTCCGTTGGTTATTTCTACTACAGAGTAGTACATTAAGGAAGATGAAAACGGTATGTACTCATCCAACAGCTCACAAGGATTACCTAATTGAGGAGAAATACGAAGCGGGCTTGGTCCTTAAGGGCTCTGAAGTTAAGTCACTTAGAAGTGGAAACGCAAGCGTGAAGGAAAGTTTCGCGCTCATAAGAGAAAACCAAGTGCGGCTTGTCAATTGTTATATAGCTCCCTATAAGTCTGCAAATATTTTCAATCATGAGCCGAGAAGAGAGAGAAAACTTCTACTCAATGCTCATGAAATAAAAAGGCTGGCTGGAAAAACAACTATAAGGGGTTATACTCTTATTCCATTAAGGATTTATTTTAAAGACGGCATTGCAAAACTTGAGTTCGGTCTTGGCAAGGGTAAAAAGACTAGAGATAAAAGGGAAGATATAAAACGTCAAGAGGCTCAGAGAGATATGCAAAAAGCCATTAAACGATCTTTGAAACGCTTATAACACAAGGGGGCGATCTGGCTTCGACGGAAAACAGGGTAGCCTATGTTGCATGCCGAGCTTTGGTTAACTCGTAAAACTGACCAAGCACGATAAGTGCCGAACCAATTAACGCACTCGCGGCTTAACAAAGACTGCGACGTCTCAGAAGGTCATGCCCGACTGGCTTTCTGTGGCGCAATTTAGACGGGCTGGCCATTGCGTGATTTCTGGAGCGCTCAATTGGTAAGATCTCACTCTAGGACTGCGATAAAGAACCTGCCTGCCGGTGATTTTGTCGTTTGATTGAAAAGACAGGATAAGCATGTAGAAGCTTGGTCAAACTTTTTCCGGACCCGGGTTCAATTCCCGGCGCCTCCACCATTAAAAAAAAAGACAACCAGTCTCTCCAGAGCGATCCTCTGGGTAGACGGGTTTTCTTTTTCCTCTTGTATTCAAAGGGTTTCGGCCGTTTTGACATCTTTCCGGAACCTCTCTCTAGCCCCCTGATTCTCTCCATTCTTCTCACGTTCCTTCTCTGTTTGGGTCGGTATTTTTTGTTTTCTTCGGACAGGGTCTCTGCACGCGTCCAGTTATAGATATCCTTTCAGATTGAGCAGTTTCCGAGAGGATGTGCTTGATCAACTTCGCACAAAAAATCTGGTATGGTAAATTATCCAACTAAGTTTTATCATAACGGGGCAAAAGCAACCATAGTTGTTGCACTTCACAGTTTAATGGGCGCAACTAAATTTTATCATAACGGAGTAAACTCAACCCTAAGTGTTAAGCTTTATAGTTTAAGTCGGGGCCGAATTGAAGGTCAAGCTGACCCTCCTTCTTGCCAAACACAAATATCCTCCTGTCGACCGCGATGAGGTCTATAAAGAAATTTTCGAGCAGGCTGAAAACTTCAAGAAATATCAGGAGGCCAAATAGCGATGGCTGGGAATTTACCAAAGCCAATTAAAAAGCAGCGAGAGGTATTGTACATGCCTGCTACCGGCCATTCCGCCGTTTTGGGGACTGCTGGCAGCGGTAAAACAACCCTTGCTTTATATAGAGCTGCGTATTTGTCAGAACCATCAATGCCTCATGCCGGGAAAACTCTGCTCCTGACATTTAATAAAGCACTGGTGACCTACCTAAAGTATCTCAAGCCAGCTGAATTGAGGAATGTCCAGATTGAAACCTATCACACCTTTGCCCGGGGATATTTGAATGTTCGGGGCAAAATGCGCTTCAACTGCATCTGCGGTGATCCTGATGAGCGTAGAGGATATATCTCACGAGCGGTGAAGGCTATGGAGACAAGATATAAGCCTTCTAAATTCTTCAAACGGCCCATCGAATTTTTCATGGATGAAATCCAGTGGATTTTCAGTCATGGAATCACATCAAGTGATGAATATGTAAAGGTTGATCGCGTTGGACGTATCGGCACCAACCTGTCTCGGAAATGGAGACCGGTGATGTATGAAATCCTTGAGAAGTATGTTGAGCTACGCAATCAAACCGGCAACATGTACGACTGGGATGATCTTGCACTACATGTGCGGAAAGAATTCCAGGATGACGATTCAACTCGAATGTACAAGCACATCATTATTGATGAAGGACAGGATTTTTCTCCTGAGATGATTCGGTCTTTGGCTGCGGCCATACCAGAGGATGGCTCCCTTTCATTTTTCGGTGATGTAGCTCAACAGATTTACGGTCAGAGGATGAGTTGGCGTTCATCGGGCCTAAGCATTCCCCAGCAGTGGCTATTCAAAGAGAATTATAGAAATACAAAACAAATCGCCCAACTCGGGTTGGCCATATCTCGGATGCCCTTTTTTAATGACATTCCGGATTTAGTTGAGCCGACATCACCTCGTGCCGATGGAGCACTGCCCACTCTCGCTAAATGCAGCAATGAAACTCAACAGGTAGACCTTGCTTTAAAGGCGGCAAGAAATATCTCAACGACACAAAGTGTTGCTATCCTTGTAAAAAACCGGGAGCAGGAAAAGGTCTTCAGTTCACAACTGGGTACAAGCGCTACTCGTCTGCACCGTGACTTGACGGTATGGAATTATGGTCCAGGTATCTATCATGGAACCTATCACTCTGCCAAAGGGCTTGAGTTTGATATGGTCATTCTTCCTTTTCTGGATTCTGAAAATTTACCGGATAAGGACCATGTGGCATCCCATGGAGAGAAAGATGCCCTGACTCATGATGGTCGATTGCTTTACGTTGCGGTAACACGGGCAAAAACGAACCTGATCCTACTGTACAGTAATGAACTGACTTCGTTGCTGCCAGTGGACGGGAACCTTTATCAGGAGGTCCGTCCATGAATCAGATTCAGCAGGAATGTAATAGTCGAGGCATCACGAGGCTGTGCCACTTTACTCAGTCTAGGAATCTGGCTCACATTTTTGACGACCCTTTTGGACTTTGTTCAACAAGGACGCTTCAAAATCATGACATGCCTCATAACCCGACAGATCCGGACCGTTATGATGGCAGGGATGATCTGATCTGCTGTTCAATTGAATATCCGAATACTTACTATTTTGTGAAAGTCAGGGAGTACGACCACCTGTTTAAGGACTGGGTAGTTTTGCTGATTGAGCCCAATTATCTCTGGCACCCGGAAACATGCTTCTGCCCCTGCAACGCAGCCAGATCATGTGGTGGTTACATCCAGACAGGTATTCAGGGATTTAGGTCGCTTTATGCCGCCACGTCTCCCGGAATTAGTTTTTCTCGCCCATCGGGGCATTTACCAGCAGCACCAACTGACATCCAAGCCGAAGTTTTACTTAAAGACCCTATTCCCTTGAATTCTATTACTGGCATAGTTGTTCAATCAGAGGAGCAGGCGCAACGGGAGGTATGCCGGTTGAACCTGCAAGGAATTTCAATAGATAAGTCTATTTACATTGCTCCGGACTTTTTTGAGCGAACAACGCTTTCCAGCTTGATTCAACGAGGAGTTAGAGCAACAGAAATACTGTATAGAAACGGAGGTAGTTATGGCCGATAACATGCCAACAAAGTTTAAATCCGGCAAAGCTGTCGGTGCTATGTTGGGGGCAGCTTGTGGTGATGCGTTGGGGTGGCCGAACGAACGAGTCGGCAAATCAAAAGCGCCAAAACAACCACAAGGCCGCCTCCATGAATTCAGGAGATGGACCCGCCGGTCTGGCGGTCGTTTTTTTCCTCATGAAGAAATTATTGAAGCGGGTGAATACAGCGACGATACGCAACTTATTCTTTGCCTGAGTAGGTCTCTACTCAAGGGTGAAAAATGGTTTGAATTTTACACTCAAGTAGAACTGCCTTTCTGGTCACTATATGAGCGTGGTGGTGGTGGTGCTACAAAAAGAGCGGTTGATTCTTGGCAAGATGGAATTGAGCCATGGAATCCAAACCGAAAACCGCAGGATTTAAAAAGATACTTTGAAGCAGGTGGTAATGGTGTCGCTATGCGTGCTTTGCCACATGCTCTTTACCTTTGCGAGAAAGACTTCGGCAAGGTCGCCAACTCCATTTTTATGGATGGGATTATAACACACGGACATCCAAGGGCTTTATTAGGTGCTTTGGTTTATGGGTATGCACTCTGGGCATCTTTAAGAAAAAACACGAAGTTAGGTTATGGCGAATTAATCGAAGAAATAATCGCGAACGAAGCGACATGGTCGCCGATACCAACTCAAGACAACCTTTTGCAGGATTGGTTGGCTCAGGCTCAAAAGCATCTGAAAGATTATGAAAAGCTCTGGCTGTCGACAAAGGACGAAATTCTAAAATATCTGGATATATGTAAAACAGAGATCTCCAGAGGTGCATTGAATTTTGATGATGATGTACTCGAAAAGCTTCAGTGTTTTAATAAGCAGATTAGCGGAGCCGGTACAGTCGCTACAGTAGCGTCTGTTTATCTTGCATCACGGTATGCTGCAGATCCAATCAGCGGTGTGATAAAGGCTGCCTTCGCAATTGGTTCTGATACGGACACTATTGCATCCATGACCGGTGGTTTGCTGGGGTGTATCAATGGTTCAGACTGGTTGTCGTCGGTGAAGAGTGGAATACAAGATTGTAACTATCTTGAAAAAACAGCTCTGAAACTTGGCACTTGTCAGGCCGAGAGTATCCCAAGCTTTGAGCTCGTCAAAAGAACGGCTCTTAAGAACTGGATTGATGATATTGTATCTGCACCCGACGCAAGCCAAGTAAAGCTCCCGGACGGTCGAATCGCAAAGGTCAATTGTGGGCAAGATCAAGTAGGCCGAAGCAGCAAGTATAAAGTTGAATTTAGACGGTTTATCACCTCTGAAGGACAGACAATCTATATCAATAAAATCTCCAAGGGCAACTTTGCCAGCCAGCAAAGGGCACCTGAAATCGTGTTGTCAGCTAAGCAAACCACGCCTAATCAACCTCAAGGAGATATGCAGGCAGATAGGCTTAACTTAGGGCCTAAATTACCTGTCGCGTCCATTAAAAAATCAGTGTGGTTTTACAAAGAACTGCTGGGGCTGACAATCAAAAAACAGTCTAAATATGTTGTTTTTCATCAGGGGCTTGTCCTTGCACCAGCATATTATGGCAGGGAATTTCAATCTCAAGGATTCCGTAGCTTGTTCTGTGTCGAAGTTACTGATATTCAAAACCGATATCACTGGATCATGGAGCGAGGTATTCAGGTTGTCACCCCACTAGAATGCTGGGGACAATCAAAGCGGCGCTTCTTTAGATGTCATGATCTTGATGGCAATTTAATCGAAGTTTTTGAAAAGCAATAAGAGGCATCCATGTGGAATGGAATGATGTAGAAACAACTTAGGGCCTATTGAATTTCAAGGTTGTCGCAGATACGGCAGCCCAAATGATCAAAGACGGAAATGGTCAGCCTGTCTCTATCGGAGTGTCAGGAAGTTGAGGTGTCGGCAAGTCCTCAAATCCCTTGATCTCTGGCCACAAAATATCATTTGCCCCGATGTAACTGAGTATATCAAAAAACAACATGAACGGAATTTAGGTAAGAATTCATTTCCGCTTCACAAATACCTTCACCACGATTTGAGCTGCTAGGCAATGGTTTTCAGTCTTGTGGGACCATTGATTGTTAAAATGGACCTTGAGCCATTGCGCATAATTATGGAGGCAGGCATACCTTGGCCGACCGGAGAGCTCACTGCTGGATTTGAATATGATGACCGAGCAATCTTTCACGAGGATTCAGGACGACCTACGTCCGTCGACTTGGCAATCTCAGGTGAGGAGACTGGCCGGATCTTCATTGAGGCAAAACTCGTGGAGACAGAGTTTGGTGACTGCTCTGTTTTTTCTGGCGGTGATTGTGATGGAAAGAACCCTGCTTCGTATGGACTTGAAGGTTGCTATCTTCAGCACATCGGACGGAAATATTGGGAACGAATGAACGAGTTCGGTTTTTCACTCGGATCAGGCCCCATATGTCCCTTTGTCAGTTACTACCAGCTTTTTAGGCAGATCGGAAGGACATGTACAACAATCATCGCCGAGTGGATCACATTCAGGATTTTATTGCTCGGTATCAGGTAGAGCTTGAAGAATACGGCTGCTTCAAAGAGGTGCTGTCTCGGGAACTGTTTGCGGCACTCAAACGCGTGGCCAGAGATTTTGGTCTCCGGTTTGAAATGGATTTATTGAGGCAGTTTGCTCGGCGTTTTGCCAACGATCTTGAAATCATCCGCGAGGCTTAATTTGATGTTGTCATCAGCCAGAAACGCTACGGAATCAAGCTCTGCGCCACCCAATCAGTCGAATCTTGATTAACGAGAAAATACCTCATTAAAATTGACAGTGACAACCTAAATGCATATATTGAATGGTGTTTATAAGCTAATTTCTCAATAGGAGACTATAAAATGATAATAAGTTTTTCAATTGAAAACTGGATGTCCTTTCGTGACTCGGTCTCCTTTTCCATGGTTGCCAGCAGAGAAAGGCAGCATGGAGACCGAGTTCCCAAAGTCGCCAAATATCAGACCAGAATTTTGCCGATTGCTGCTATCTACGGAGGTAATGCATCTGGAAAGACTAATTTTTTCAAGGCATTGAATTTTGTCAAAGGGCTAGTTGTAAGAGGTACCGGTCCGGATAGCCTTATTCCCGTTGAAACATGTCGACTGGATAGCGCCAATATCGACAAGCCATCCCGCTTCAGGTTGGAATTGCTGATTGATGAAACCATCTATGAATTCAGCTTTGCTGTCACCAGAAAGGCGATTTTAGAGGAAAAACTGATTCAAATCACAAGCACCAGCGAAAAGGTTTTATATGCCCGGCAGGGAGACGCACCGAATTTCGACCCAAGCCTCAACAAGGATCAGTTCCTGCATTTTGCGTTTAAAGGAACGCGTGACAATCAGTTGTTTCTGACAAATTCGGTGTCTCAGAAGGTTGATATTTTCCGACCTGTTTATGACTGGTTCAAGGACACGCTGGAACTGATCGCTCCGGACTCAAGATTTGAACCTTTTGAACATTTTCTTGATGAAGGCCATCCTCTGTACAGCACCATGAATGAGATGCTGCCACAGCTGGACACCGGTATTTCCCATCTGGGCAGAGAGGAAATTCCCTTCGAAAACATTCCATTTCCGGAAAGCATCAAAAGTGAGTTACAGGAGAACGTCAAGGAAGGTATGACCATCCGTTTCCTCGCTTCGCCGATAAACGAACGGTTTATAATTACGCGGAAAGCCGGTGAGATGGTTGCTAAAAAACTGATCACGTTTCATTCAAGAAGCGACGGAACCGAAGCCAAATTTGACATCCGTCAGGAATCGGATGGGTCACAAAGGGTGATTGATCTGCTACCGGCATTTCTCGAAGTATCGGCCGCCAGTTCCAAGAAGGTGTATGTTATTGATGAGGTTGACCGTAGCCTTCATTCCTTGCTGACACGGCAACTCATCAAAGCATATCTGGAGAACTGCGGCACTGACAGTCGGGCGCAATTGCTGATAACCACCCATGATGTTCTTCTGATGGATCAGGGACTTTTCCGGCGGGATGAGATATGGGTCGCTGAAAGGAACTGTAAAGGTAACTCCGAACTTCTTTCCTTTAGTGATTATAAAGATGTCCGGTATGACAAGGATATCCGTAAAAGCTATCTCCAAGGAAGATTGGGAGGTGTACCAAGAATCCTGGTGAGTAACGCCCTGACAAATCGAAGGGAGGATGACTGATGCCTCCCAAAAGAAGAAAATTCAGTCGGCCACTGGGTGAACGCCGTTATCGGAATATCTTCATATTGGCGGTTGAAGGTATTAAAACAGAACCTCAGTATTTTGTTGTCTTCAACGATCAGAATTCGGTGATCCGGGTAGATTGCCTCAAAGGCAAACACGACAGTTCACCGCCGCAGGTGCTTGCCAGAATGGAAAGCCACCTAAAAAAGGAAGGCTTGAAAAAATCGGATGAAGCATGGCTTGTGGTTGGTAAGGATCAATGGACTGACGAACAACTGTCCCAGCTACATCAATGGTCTCAGCAAGCGGATAATTATGGGTTTGCACTCAGTAAACCCCAAATTTGAATTCTGGCTTCTTCTGCACTTCGAGGATGGCAGCGGCGTCAGCAGTTCACAGATATGTTCACAAAAATTGGATCGTCATCTTCCCGGTTATGACAAAGGCATTGATGTCAGGAAAATATCGGACACGATGATTGCCGATGCCATCAGAAAGGCCAGACAACGGGAAGACCCTCCCTGCGGTGACTGGCCCCGCGCCACAGGAACGACCGTCTACAAACTGATTGAAAATATACTGGAATCCCACAGGAATCAGTAACGTAAGGAGATAGGTTCATGGCAAATAACAAGAAACAGACTTCAAAACAAATCGCTTCACTGGCATCTGATATCCTTAAAGATCAGAATACTTCTCAGATCCAGAAATCTTTGGCTGGGTCGGCACTGTCACAGTCGAAATCCAAACATCAGACCAGCGTGGAGATGGAAGATATCACATCAAAGGTTCTGCAGAGCCCAAGATACAACAACACGACAAAATCACTCACAGGCTCCATTCTGTCTCAGTCCAACAAAAAACGCTGATTTTCAAACAATCATATCTTTGAATCCCGTGGATTAACATCTGTGGGCTTTTTGTTTATCTCCCCCGCAGATTCTGGCGAAACTATTATACTGCTGGCAAAACGATTAGAAATCGGCTTCTGGATGGCAAAATCATTACAAAGGTCGCCGGAGTAGAAAGACCTTTCTACAGTGTAGAATGTTCAAAGAGCACATTTCCAGAGCGCAAGTCACTGTTGTTTATGGTGTTACGCGTCAGGCGTAGAAAGTGTAGAAAGATTTCAGAGGTTACTCCCCCTTACTGTTCATTTTTTGTAAGCGTTCGTTCAAGAGGTGTTTGCTTGATTAATCGTTCGTTAATCCCGTCTTAAATATTTTTTTGCATTTATGCTGGTCACATTTTAATTGATCGGTTATCATCGGTCATATGATTGTTCACGACAAAGAGATCGGGGTTGTCAGGTTATTGGATAAAGATGACGCTGGATGCATCAATTGCATGCCGACTACGTCGGGATGCGCTTCGTTAGACTGTAAGTTTTCGTACGAAGAGTTGCTAGCGGCTTATCAGGAGTTAAAACATAAACATCAGGAGTTAGAACATGAATTGACGCGGGAACGATCACAGTCGGGGAATTATAAATCCTGTTGGGAAAAAGCGCGTACTCAGTTGGACGCGAAAAATGAGGAAGTAAAGCGTATCAGTCGTGTGGCGAAAAGTGCTTTATCGTTGGACAAAGAAGTACAACGACTTAGAGCATTGCTAGACGAGGTTGGAGTAGATAGGCGCAAGCGTAGTACGATTGTATCGTTGCGGATGGAGATTGGCAGCTTGAAGAATGAGAATGCAGAGCTGAAGAAGCAGGTCAAGAACCTGCTTTCTAACCGGAAGGTTTTGTCGAATTCGTTGTACGGACGTCGTAGTGAGAAGCAGAAGAGTTCACCTTCGGGGCGTAGACGAGGACAACAGCCCGGGGCGCCTGGTCATGGTCGTACAGCCCGACCAGATATTGAGGTGGTAGAAGAGTCGTGGCATCCGTCAGATGATGAGATTACCTGTTCTTGTTGTGGGGAGCGGTACGTTGCAAATGGGAAGCGGACCTCGAAGATATCAGAGATTAAGGTTAAGGCGCACACGCGCAGGATTAACCGCTTCCGTTATCGTAGGTCATGCGACTGTGAGTCATCTCCGCTCTATGTGACTGCGCCAGCGCCGGCGCGGCTGTTTGAGCATACGCCATATGGGACCAGTGTCTGGGATCTATTGATATACGAGCGCTACTGGAACCTGAGGCCCTACCGTAGTATAGAGAAATGCTTTAGCGACCACGGGTTTAAGATTTCGGCAGGGACTCTAGCGGACAGCGCAAAGCGCATAGTGCCTCTGTTCGAGACTCTCTATGACGCTATTCTCGCCCATCAAAACGAAGAGAAATTGCGTCATGCAGACGAGACAAGTTGGCGAATCCAGTCACTGAAGGAAGTGGGGGGTTCTCAACGCGCTTGGCTATGGACATCTGTGAGCAAAGACTCTGTCTTATTCAATATACACCGTTGGCGTAGTTCTGAGGCTGCAAAGGTCCTATTCATTGACAGCGTTGATTGTATTTTCTTGGTCTGCGACCGCCACGGTTCCTATAAGAAGATGGTTCGGGATTTCCTCGAAGAACTCAATAAGAAGGTGACGCTGTGTTTTTGTTGGGCGCATGTACGAAGAGATTTTATAAAATGCGCTGCAGGAGACGAGCAGCTTGAGCAATGGAATGAACAATGGATAGAACGCATTGCAGAGATGTATAAGTTAAATAAACAGCGGTGTGATCACTACGTCTCAGGTAATACTGTAGAGTTTGAACGAATACAGATAGAGTTGAAAAAAGCGTGCGACGCATTGTTCAGCAAAGCTGAGAGTGAATTATCCGAGTTAGCGGAAGATGCGCGTGAGCGAAAGCCACTTAAGTCGCTTATGAATCATCGTGAAGGGCTGAGCGTGTTCGTTGAACATCCCCAAGTTCCCATGGATAACAATATTGCGGAGAGAGCGCTACGCTGGCTGGCCATCGCCCGTAAACTAAGTTTTGGATCTGACAGTGAAGAGGGCGCAAGAACATCAGCCATTCTATACACGGTGCTGGGTACGCTCGCAAAGAATGGCATTGACGTTCTTAGTTGGCTGAAGGGATGGTTGAGAGCCTGCGCGGAAGATGGCAGGAGTCCTCCAAAAGATCTATCGCCTTGGTTGCCATGGTCAATGAGTGAGCAACGTTTGCGTGACTTTGGCGCCAAGAGATGAGCGACGAGGTTGAGTGCCGCTACTACGGGCGTGAGTTCACGACTGCGGAGATGAAACTGCTACGCGCTTTGATAGCCGGGCCCGAGCGGCTCAACCGGACTGCTCTGTCCAGAGAGTTTTGCAGACGTATTGGGTGGTACAAGCCCGATGGCGGACTCAAGGATATGACGGCCAGAGTTACCATGCTAGCCATGCATAGGGATGGCATCATCAAGCTACCGCCACCCACCCGAGTGTCGCCCCGAGCCAAGCCTATTGTCTTTGGAGTGGACACCGAACCGCCTATACTACCGGTTCCCGAGACCCTTGACGAAGTCCGTCCACTGCAGGTGCACACTGTTGTCAGTGGCACCAAGCAAGGCAAACTATGGAACGAGTTTGTAGCTCGTTATCACTACTTAGTGTTCGACAGAAAACCCCATTTTCGGGGATAGAAGACTGCTATTCTACCTGACCCGAGAGTCAAACGGAAGTTGACTTAGATTTCTTTGTGAATTTTGCGCGTATTAAACAGTGATTTTCTACTTTTGAAACCAATTTTAGGGGCCATAATCACCATCAGCGCATAGATCACCGCTCCCGCTTAGAACAGGTCAAAAAATTGGTGTCTTTTGGAAGGTGAAGTCGTCAGGCCGCATATCGTCGTCGCTTACGCCGACGTAGTAGAAGACCTATACGGTGAACGTTACAGGCGGCTATTGAGAGTGCCACTGTACGAGCAAAACCATCTGCCCCACGTGTTCGGACACGGTCCAGTCCTCGGTGCTCAAGGTTGTTTATCGCTGACTCCACTGCAGAATGCTTGCGCCGCATCGCTACGAACTCTTCGCCTCCCTCTCGCTCTAAATCAGCCTTATTGGAACGACCCTTCTTCGGTAGCACGTTGTGTTCAAGCAATTCGTCAAGCTTAATACGGTTTTCTGGACTGTGAAAACCACGGTCAAAACTCACCGCAAAAAGACCCGGAAACAACTCCTGAGCTCGCTTCACCATCTCCACCGCATAGTCCACGTCGCTACCCTCCCACATCACCTCATGGTGAAGTATAAAACCAAAATGGTCTTCTAAAACACACACTGGCACTCCCAGCTCCACAGGACATCCAGCTTTCCCCTTCGAAATCCAGCGCGTGTGTGGCTCAAATATTGAAAACACTTTCTCTCTATGCGGAATCTTTTCGCCCTGCACTACACGACGGTTAATTTGGTCTATCTGTCGCTTGGCATGCACAATGTAGCCGTTGATCTCCTCAACTCTACTAGCTTTCACTTCTTTCGCCATCAGAGACAACAACGTCTTCTCAGCACGCTCCACAATCTCTTTACAACGCCCCAGATATGCATCTACTTGCTCCACACTAACACGGTGAGTCACTCTGACATTGTAAAACAAATTCTTTACTGTCTGCGTCAGATACTTCCATTGGCGCCAACCTGAAACTCCATGCTCTCCCGCCGCTTTACCTGTAGTACGGATCAGACAGCGCATAGCGTCCCACAGAAGATTCACATCCGTGGGGTAGTGCACATTGGTCTCTACCGCAAACGAGTCACATCGCCCGCGTAAGGACTCGCCAACTTTCCTACCTTCCACCTCATGGCCAGCTTCCACAATCAGAGCATTAACCTCTGCAAGAAACTCCGCACTCACCAAACTTACATTGTCCACTATAGTCTGATAGTTGTATATATACTCATCCCAAATATCCACATGTCCAAGGAACAGACGTATCGTCTTGTGCTCGTTCACCATTTCGTGAAGACGGTCAAAATCACAGCCTAACCCCTGCTTGATTATGGCCATCACTAGAATCTTCCACATCTCCATACCTGGTCTCCCCTCCTTCCTACTGATACCGGGAAGTATGTACTTATTCATGAGTTCAAACAGAAGAGCCCGAAATCTCTTGTTTTTGTAGAGATGCTGAAGACCTATTAACAGAGCAGGAATGTCATCTCTAGATTTGAGGTTCACTTCAATGTCTTCAATGCGAACCTTGCCGAATTCTAATTGTGTCTTGCGTACTTGTCTCATACTTTCCTCCCGAAGAATTGCTGAAATCGGGCCAATTTGTGCATAAATAGCCCCAAAATGGCTTTTTTACCTTAATCTACGGATGAAATAATACCTAATTAATTAAGTAAAGTCAAAGCATTATAAACTTTAAAACAAACACTACTTAGGTTATAAGACATTAGTCGGGGCTCAGATGCGCTACGCAGTGCGTGACCGCCACGGTTCGCCGCTGGCCATGCTAGGGTTCTCCACCGCCGCATGGAGACTTGCGCCGCGTGACACCTTCATAGGATGGACATCCGAGCAACGTGAAAAGAATTTACCGCTGGTTATCGACAACCCCAGATTCCTGATTCTTCCATGGATACAGATACCCAATCTTGGGTCACACATACTCTCGGTAGTCTGTCGCCGCTTGCCCAAGGAGTGGAAGCAACGATACAACTTCACACCTGTGCTTATTGAGACGTTTGTACAAATTCCGACATATACAGGCACCGTATACCGTGCATCTGGATGGATACGCGTTGGAACTACACAGGGGCGTGGCCGCTACGATCGTTACAACCGATGCGATAAACCCAAAAAGGACATTTGGCTACGACCGCTTCACAGGAATTAGAGACAAATCCTCAATCGCTCAAACCCCCTATAAACACCCCTTGAACGAACGCTTACCATTTTTTTATGTTTGTTCATTGTACTGAAAAATGCTATGATTACTTCTCTTTTTGTTACCACGATGGGCAAATTCCGCTTGTGTTTAAGACGACATAGGTCGCAGTTGAGATAACAACAACCTAGACGTATAGGGGGCTGATTCCACGGCGGGAGGAATACAAAAGACGATCGTATAACAGGCGACTTATTTCCGAAGAAAATAGTTCCCGTAACAAAATGTAGTGCCAGAACAATTTTTTATAGCATCTAGCCAGTTGATATCTAACATTTATTTTTTGCGCAGGATAAACTTGAGTTAATGATTTTCCATCAGGTTTAGGTTAAATGGCTGTATGCGTTTGGGAATAAGTTTGGCAAAAAAAACAAAAGTGGTTCCTAATATTTAACCGAGATATTATGATGAAGATTAAACGAGCGCAGGGTTGTATGCTTGGTCAGATTGCCGGAGATTCATTGGGAGGTCTAGTTGAGTTTCAGTCGGCTAATGATATACGAGATAATTACCCAAATGGCGTGCGTGAACTTGCAGATGGCGGCGCTCATAATATTCTTGCCGGTCAGCCCACAGATGATTCAGAAATGGCGCTTATGCTTGCCCGTATGCTGGTTGAACAGCGTACTTACAGTTCAAAAGAAGCATTCAAAGCTTACGAGAAGTGGTATGCATCCGGTCCTTTTGATATAGGTGGGACTATTTCTCTTGCGTTTGCAGGGGAGTTAAATCACGAGAGCCAAGCTAACGGCGCGATGATGAGAGTATCTCCACTGGGAATCTTCGGATCTAATTATTCGCTGAAAAAAGTCGCTAATTGGGCTCGGCAGGATGCGGCACTGACCCATCCTCATACCGTGTGTCAACAAGCTAATGCGCTTTTTACCATGGCAATTGCGTATGCGATCAAAACAGGAACAGATCCCAAGTCTCTGTACCAAGACATTGTAAAGTGGGCTGCAGAAATTGATGTTCCAGAGTCTCTGATGAAGGTGGTTTTAGATGCTCAAAAAGCGCCTCCTGCAGAATATTTCTGTCAGCAGGGATGGGTGCTGATCGCATTTCAAAACGCTTTATGGCAGTTGTTGCACGCGCCTAATTTAGAAGAAGGAGTTGTTGATACGGTTATGCGGGGTGGAGATACGGATACTAATGCGGCCATCTGCGGGGCTCTTTTGGGGTCTGTGTATGGGATTGATGCTGTGCCTAGTCAATGGATTGATCAAGTGCTGAATTGTCGTCCTAAGGAAGGAGCACCGGGTGTAAATCGCCCACGACCTGAAGACTTCTGGCCAGTTGACGCGATGGAGTTGGCGGAGAAACTTATATCAAATTAGAAGAAACCACTAGTTCTCAGAAAGTTGTGTTCGACTAGTTTGCTTTACGCGATTTAGGTGGTTGGCCGATGCATCATATCAGAGGTATGTAATACGGCAATAACCGCACCTTGAGATTATGATAGTCATGACGATTTGGTTCGGGTGATTTATATTGTTAAATTTTTCTTGATCTAGTTAAGTAGTTTTGACTTTGATTCAAGAGTTACGAGCAAGAATAATATTTAGCGCCAATTTAATATTGATAAATTTAGGAGTGTTTTATAAATGACGAAGATTAAACGAGCGCAGGGTTGTATGCTGGGTCAAATTGCCGGAGATTCACTGGGTAGTTTGGTTGAATCTGAGCGGTCAGAGTACATACGAGGCAAATATCCCAACGGCGTACGTGAACTTGCAGATGGTGGACCACATAATATTCTTGCTGGTCAGCCCACAGATGATTCAGAAATGGCGCTTATGCTTGCCCGTATGCTGGTTGAACAGCATACTTACAGTCCAACAGAAGCATTCAAAGCCTATGAGAAATGGTATTTCTCTGGTCCGTTTAGCATGGGTAGAACCACTTATTCTGCGTTTCTGGGGGAGTTAAACTATGAGAGCCAAGCCAATGGCGCGATGATGCGAGTATCTCCACTGGGGATTTTTGGAATTAATTATCCGTTGGAGACAGTTGCCAATTGGGCTCGGCAAGATGCGGCGCTGACCCATCCTCATTTAGTATGTCAGCAAGTTAATGCTCTTTTTACTATGGCGATTACTCATGCGATCAAAACAGAGACGGACCCTGAGTCTTTATATCAGAACATTGTCAAATGGGCTACAGAAATTGATATTCCAGGGTCTCTGATGAAGGTGGTTTTAGATGCTCAAAAAGCGCCTCCTGCAGAATATTTCTGTCAGCAGGGATGGGTGCTGATCGCATTTCAAAACGTTTTATGGCAGTTGTTGCACGCACCTAATTTGGAAGAAGGAGTTGTTGATACGGTTATGCGGGGTGGAGATACGGATACCAATGCGGCCATCTGCGGGGCTCTTTTGGGATCTGTGTATGGGATTGATGCTGTACCCGGTCAATGGATTGATCAAGTGCTGAATTGTCGTCCTAAGGAAGGAGCACCGGGTGTAAATCGCCCACGACCTGAAGACTTCTGGCCAGTTGACGCGATGGAGTTGGTGGAAAAACTTGTGTCAGAGAAAGTTAGATAGATGTTACTATACGTAATTAATGTGAAACATTGCGGAAAACCATAGTAATCGCTACGAGAAACAAAGGGAAACTCAGAGAATTCAGGTCAATTCTAAGCGGAGTCTATGACGAAATTCTTTCTCTTGCGGATTTTGAGAGGATTCCCGAAATAAGGGAGACTGGAAATTCTTTCAGAGAAAATGCCTTTATAAAAGCAAAAATGGTTTGTGACTTTCTCAATATGGATGCTCTTGGGGATGATTCAGGGCTTGTTGTTGACGCGCTGGGTGGGGCCCCGGGAATATATTCTGCAAGATATGCGGGAGAGTTGTCGTCGGATGATGAAAATAACCAAAAACTGCTCTTCGAACTTTCTGGGGAAAAAAACAGGAATGCGAGGTTTATCTGCTGTATAGTTCTTGCGCTTTTAAGTGGAAAACAAATGTTTTTCGAGGGAGAATGTGCAGGACAGATCCTTACGAAAAAAAGAGGCGCGGGAGGTTTTGGTTACGACCCGGTTTTTTATATTTCTGAATACGGAAAGACCATGGCGGAACTTCCAACTAAAGTAAAAAATACTATAAGCCACAGGGCCGTCGCATCTGGTAAACTTCTTTCTTATATTTCCTCTCAAAGGTGAATTATAGTCTCTCTTGTCATATTGAATCGGAGTTGTCTAACGTGTTGAATGATCGATGTATGTATCAAGAAATTAGAAGCAGAGTAAATGGCTGGATCTCGCAAACAAAAACTGATTGACTTGGGTGTGGAGGCTCTCGCAGATGTGCTTTTGCGTCTTGCCGTCCATTCCAATGAAGCGGATGATATGATTGAACTATTGATTTCTAAACCTAAGGAAAATGTTCAACGGTTTAAAGAAAAACTTTCAGACCTTAAACATTCAAGTCGTTTTATTGGTTGGCAACAGATTGACGAATTTGCCTGGGAACTTGAAAGGCTACTGCAGGAAGTGAAGGCCGGTGTGGATGATCCGCTTACAGGTATTGAGCTTGTTGTGGCGTTTTACGAAGCCGATGAGACCATTTTTGAGATGTGTGATGACTCTAGTGGTTATATTGCCAGTGTATTCTGCGATGATGCTAAAGAGTTATTTGTGGAATATGCCTCGCGTTGTGCTGATAAGGAAAAAATCGTAGATATCATTCTGAAGTTGAATGAAGAGGATAATTACGGCGTTCGGGATACATTGATTGACTGCGCCGGAGAATGCCTACCTGAAGATGTTATCCGCACCATGATTACTACCCTTCAGAAAAGGGATAAAGATGAATATGATAAGATTGGTTGTCTGACGTTTATCAAATCGCTAGCCCGGCAGATCAAGGATGCCGAACTGTTTGAAAAGACCTGCATAGATTCAAGAGGAAAACCGTCCACAGAAGCACTCGTTGATATAGCTCAAGTGTATCTCGAAAGCGGCGATGTTGAAACAGCTCATTCTTGGCTGAAGAAAATTCCGGAAAGAGAAACCTCTGAAGCATATAAACGGGAGAAACTGCTGTTAGAAATCTACCAAAAGCAGGGAGATTCTGAAAAACTGGCGGATCTTCTGTACCAAAAATTCAGAGCTTATCATTCCGTTGACACTTTGCAGGCGCTTTTGGATGTTATTGGCAACGACAAACGGGATGAGATTATTGATGAGGAAGTTAAGTTGATTCTGAAGAGTACCAGCCTCAGTTTGTCGGATGCCCAGTTCTTGATCGCAATTGGGAAAATGGATGAAGCTGGATCATACCTTCTGAGCCTCGCTGATCAGTTTAATGGTAACCGTTATAGATCCCTGCTTCCTTTAGCCGAAGCGATGGAATCGGAAAAACGACAACATCTTGTCGTCAGCCTGATTTACAGGAGCTTATTGATCTCCATTCTGGAACATGGTTATACCAAAGCTTATTCCCATGGTGTCAGTTATTTGAAGAAACTGGACAAACTTGCGGTAACCGTTTCCGATTGGAAAGCATTTAATCATCATGAAGCATTCAAAGAGCAGGTCATTGAAGCACATGGTCGTAAAAGAAGTTTCTGGTCAAAGTATGAGGCAAAGAAATGAGCAAACGGTTTGTTCCTTAAGGTACTGAACATAAAGGGGCTTTCATAGTGAAAAGGGCTAAATTCATTTTCATTACAGGTGGAGTGATGTCTTCTCTTGGAAAGGGAATTTCCGCTTCCTCAATAGGGCTCCTTCTTGAGTGTTGTGGTCTCAAGGTTACTCTCCAGAAACTTGACCCCTATATAAATGTTGATCCCGGAACCATGAATCCCTTTGAACATGGTGAGGTATTTGTCACCGATGATGGAGCAGAAACAGATCTTGACCTCGGCCATTACGAAAGGTTTACAGCTGCCAGACTCAGTAAAAAGAATAATCTTACAAGTGGCAAAGTCTATGATTTGATTATTTCAAAGGAAAGGGGAGGGGAATTTCTTGGTAAGACAGTTCAGGTTATTCCCCACATAACTGATGAGATAAAATCCCGTATACTCGCCCTTGAAGATGACAACGACGTTATCATAGTCGAAATCGGAGGCACTGTTGGAGATATAGAGAGTCTTCCTTTTCTTGAGGCTGTAAGACAACTTCGAATTGATCTTGGCAGAAGCAACACTCTTTTTATCCATCTTACTTATGTTCCGTACGTGGCGGCTGCCGGAGAACTAAAGACTAAACCGACGCAGCACAGCGTGAAGGAACTTCTACAAATAGGAATCCAGCCTGACATCCTTCTTTGTCGTACTGAGGACAGGTTCCTCCCCGAAGAAGTCAAAAGGAAGATAGCACTTTTTTGTAACATTGAGCATAAAGCGGTTATTACCGCAAAGGATGTTAAGCACATATACGAGATCCCTCTTATATATAGAGAACAGGGGCTTGCGGAGATAGTTATTGAGTACCTTGGTATATGGACCAAGAAACCCAATATGGAGGAGTGGGAGGAGCTTCTCCACAAAATAAAAAACCTGAATCAAAGCGTACACATAGCTGTAGTGGGGAAATATGTTTCTCACGGAGACGCATACAAAAGTTTGCATGAAGCACTCTACCACGGTGGGGTCGCTAATGATTCAAAAGTGGAAATAAAGTACGTCAACTCTGAGGATCTTGTTAGATCCAAACCCAAAAAATATTTCTCTGATGTTCATGGCATACTTGTTCCCGGAGGATTCGGGGAAAGGGGAATTGATGGCAAGGTGGATGCGACTAAATACGCCCGAGAGAAAAAAATTCCCTTTTTTGGTATATGTTACGGTATGCAACTGGCCGTCATCGAATTTGCGAGAAATGTGTGTGCGATTGATGATGCCGATACTACGGAAACCAACGAAAATGCCCCTAATCCAGTAATAGATATAATGAAATCACAGAAAGATCTAAGCGAAATGGGTGGAACGATGAGACTTGGTGCCTACCCCTGCGTGATAAGACCTCGTACGCTTGCAAAAGAAATCTACGGTGTATCCGAAATTTCGGAAAGGCACCGTCACCGCTTTGAGGTGAACAATAATTATAGGGATATTCTGCAAACGGGAGGGATGGTTTTCAGCGGGTTGTCTCCTGATGGTAATCTTGTTGAAATCATGGAAATTGAAAACCATCCGTGGTTCGTTGGATGCCAGTTTCACCCTGAATTCAAATCAAAACCTTTATCGCCTCATCCGCTTTTCAAGAATTTTGTAAGCGCGGCTTTAAAATACAAGAATTCTCAAAAATGATCGGATTTTCCGATTGAGTTTCTTTGTCCGATGAATTATCCCAAAATAGATGAACTTGTTCTCTACAGAAAACGAAGGGAACCGGCTCTTGGCATCGTTATCAATTCCGAGCCTGCTAAGATGTCGCTTTTTTGTGAAGATGGGAAGCGCTACGATGTTGATCCGAAAAAAATCGTTTTACTAAGTGGAATTATTATGCCTACCAATATGAATGATTCTGAGCGAAAACTCGAAATGAAGAAACGGAGAAGAAATCTCGAAGAAGGAAGAGGGCAGATTGATATTAAACCGCTTTGGGAGTGTTTCTCAGGTGAACAAGACTTGGTGAACTTTGAGGAGTTGTTAACTCTTTACTCAGAAAAAGATCTTGAACCTTGGCAAAGGGTTCTCTTTTTCTGGGCCGTTGATAAAAACTCTGTCTATTTGGAAAGAGCGGAGAATGGTTACTTGATTCGCTCTCCCGAGGAAGTTTCTCGTACTTTGCAGTCTGTAGAACTTAGAAGAAAAAAAGAGGAACAAAGCCTCGCCGCTGCCAATTGGGTGCAGTCTATTCTTTCTGGCAAAACGATACCGGAAGTGGATGAGCGGTATCGTGAGTTTCTCGAACTAATTGAGCGTTATGCTATAGATCCTAATGGCTATGAACGCGCAAAAGAGGCCAAGGCTTTTCTTTCCAAAACAGGGATCAAAGAAATTCCGCGCGCGGTTGAATTTTTGATAAGAATCGGATTTTGGGAAAAAGATGATGATTGTGAATCAAAAAAAATCACATTTTATTTTCGTCACACTGCAAGGTCTCTTGGAGAGACTCAAGATATTTTAGAAGCAAAACAAGATTTTTCAGGGCTTATTGACAGAACGGATCTTCGTGTTTTTTCCGTAGATAGCGAGGCCACAAGAGATTTTGATGATGCCATCTCTATTGAACAGAACAGTGACCGTATAACTCTTGGCGTTCACATATCAAATGTAGCCCATGTTATTGAGCAGGGGTCTTTTCTTGATAAAGGATGTCTTGATCGTCCGGAGACTGCTTATTTCCCTGAGGGATCTATAGATATGTTTCCATCTAACCTAGTTGAGCAAAGATTAAGTCTTTCTGCAGACAACGCGCGTCCTGCGCTTTCTCTGTTTGCTACTTTCAACAAGAAAGACCTGACCCTAATTGACTACGCTTTTGAAACAACCGTTATTAAAGTTTCGGAGAATCTTTCCTATGGTAAGGCGACCGACCTATTCCGCCAGACGCAATGGGGCCAAGCCCTCATTAATCTTGCGAATTCTCTACGATGCGCAAGAGTGGAAAAGGGAGCGTTTATAGTACAACTTCCTGAGTTGAAGATAAACGTAAATCACCGAAACAATATCTCTTTGACCCAAGACCATATGGATTCTTTAGCGCACAAAGTAGTATCTGAGATGATGGTACTTATGAATCAACTCTGTGGAGATTTTTTCAGAAAAAACGACGTCCCTGCGCTTTTTCGGTCTCAGGTCCAAGATATTGACCCAGAAGCTAGAAATATTAACCCTCTAGACACCCTTTTCCCCTTGAAAGTGATAAAGCATCTCAAACCGACTTTTGTTACTCTTATGCCACAGGTTCATAAATCTCTTGGAGTCGACAGTTATGTTCAGATCACTTCTCCAATTAGAAGGTATACAGATATTCTTATGCAACGCCAACTTGTGTCTTGGCTCAAGGAAGAAAAAGTTTTTTATAATGAAGCCGAACTTCAAGATACCAACGCGCGTGTAAGCCTAACTACAAGAGAGATAAAGAACGCGCAGAGAAGTAGAGTGAGGTACTGGCTTATACGCTATATCTTGCAAAACGAGATAAGAGGGGCGACAGGTTATATTAGTTCCAAAAAATATAACAGATTTAATGTCTATATACCTGAGTTTCTGATAGAACTTCCGCTTTCCAATACCGGTGGCAATATATTTAAGATGGGGGATGAGGTTTCTCTGTCTCTCTGGGGTATGGACCCACTCAGGAAAAAAATTCAAGTGACTCCGGTTTAGTTTGTATACCCACAGATTCAACATCCTTTTGAAAAATCCGTGATGCTTTCAGTGATTGATATTTCATTGTTTAGTCACTCAGAAGCAACCGATTTCTCTCTCCGTGGGTAGGCTTGTTGTAATTATTGTGTACGATGGGGAGAATTCAACCCATCAAACTAGTTATAAAAGGTCTTTGTCTAAACCGAACGCTTGCAATCAAGCGAACACCCCTTGAACGAACGCTTACGATTTTTCTCACAAGTTCAACTTAGATATCTCCAAAATGCGATTGCAAAAGCGTAAGGCCTACGACTGAAGCCGTTTCCGCTCTCAGTATTCTTTTTCCAAGCCCTAGTACATTGTAGCCATTTTCTTTAGCTAAATAGATCTCCATTTCTGAAAATCCTCCTTCAGGTCCTATAAAAATATTTATTGACTTCACCTGATAACTACAAAAGTTTATGTAATTGCGAAGTAGTTCGTTCTGGTTTTCGTAACATATTATCTTTAATTCACTTTTACTTCTTATTTTAAAGGAAGAGAGAAAGTCAATTGGTTTTGATATCACAGGAGTAGTTGATCTTCCACACTGTTTGGTTGACTCAAGTGCTATCTTATTCCATCTATCTACCTTCTTACCGGTTGTTCTGACCTGTGTTCTTTCCGAAATAACAGGAAAAATCCTTGACACTCCAATCTGAGTCGCCTGTCTAATTAGTCCGTCCATCATGTTCCCTTTCAAAATTGATTGGAACAGATTCAACTCAAGTGGAGACTCCGTTTCTAGTCTATGGGAATGCTCAATACGTAACTCTATAGTTTTAGAGTGTAAGTTGCTTATTGTTCCTTGATATTCAAAACACTCTTCGTCAAAAACTGTTATCTGGTCGCCAGGCTCAAGTCTCAGTACTTTTGTTATGTGAAAGTAATCACTTAAGGATATGTTTCCACAGAGAGTCTTGCCATCTTTTGAAACAACCTTTTTTCCAATCGGGAACCTAGACATTTCAAATCATCCTTGCTTTCAATTCAAGAATAAAACTCAAGAATTTTTTTCGTAAGACCATGCACCGTATGAACATCCGCAGTTAGAATTGTCTCAAAACCAAGGGTTTTGAGTGTAGCGGTAGTTATGGGGCCTATTGAGGCAAAGCCTGTTTTAGCAAAAAGCATGGGCTCTTTTCCAAGAAGCGAAAAGAAATTTTTCGCGGTTGAAGAACTGGTGAATGTGACTAGGTCTATTTTTCTGTCCCAAAATTTCTCTCTCATAGCATAAAGTTCTTCTTTACTGTAGTCGGGAACAATTGTTTCATAGACACAAAGCACTTCCACGTCTGCTCCCATTTCTTGAAATGTTTTTGGGAGTATTTCCCGAGCCTCAAACGCTCTAGGAATAAGCACATTTTTCCCTTCAAAGTCGAGTTTTTCCACAACGGATATTACTCCTTCCGCCGTATAATTACAGGGGACATAGTCAGAGAAAATATTGTACTTTGCAAGTTCTTTTGAAGTACTTTCTCCGATCGCTATTACCTTTTTTCCTCCAAGTGAGCGGGAATCCTTTCCATAGGACTTGAGCACATCAAAGTAGTGGTTAACTCCGTTTACGCTTGTGAATATCAAAAAATCATATTTTTCTATGTTATGGACGGAAGATTCTTGTTCTTTTGTGCCTCTTCTGGGTTTTATTTCTATTGTCGGAAACTCTACAACTCCTGCTCCTAGAGAAACCAGAGATCTTGAAAACTCATAAGATTTATTTGATTCTCTGGTTATCATCACTGTTTTTCCGAAAAGGGGCTTTTTCTCATACCATGCGGTTTTTTTTCCTAGGGCAGTTACCTCTCCTACTACTATGGTTGCTGGAGACTGAATCTCAAGGTTTTTTGTTTTCTCTGCTATGTCTGAGATTGTTCCCAGAACTGACACTTGTTCAGGTAGAGTGCCCCGTGATATCACAATTACAGGAGTGGAAGGTTTTTTCCCGAGTTTGAGTAATTTTTTCATTATGTTTTCTATAGAACTAAGCCCCATGAGAAAAACCATGGTATCAACTCTAGTTAGTTCAGGGTCAAAATCCTCACTATCACCGTCGTGTCCGGTAAAAACAGCAAAAGATGAGTTGTACTGCCTATGAGTGATTGGAATTCCTCCATATGCGGGTACTGCGGTAACCGAACTCACTCCTGGGACAATCTCAATCTCAATTCCTTTTTGGACTAAGGCTTCTGCTTCTTCCCCTCCTCTGCCAAAGACAAAAGGATCCCCGCCCTTGAGCCTAGCTACAGTTTTACCTTGCTCAACTGACTTCATAAGGAGTTTGTTTATCTCTTCCTGCGGAATATGCGTCTGTCCTTTACGCTTACCAACAAAAACCAGTTTTGCATCACTGCGACAAAATCTGAGTATATGTGGATTTACAAGGGAGTCATAAACAACCACTTGTGACTGTTCTAGAATTTCTTTTCCTCTGAGCGTTAAAAGCTCTATATCACCGGGACCAGCTCCGATGAGATAAACTTTACCCTTTTTATCATTCATATCATGGTAATTGCTGATATGCGCTTGCCTGTCAATTTTTGCTTCGGTGATGATATCTTTCAAAACTACATTTATTTAGACAAATTGTGACTACAAATAATTCTGCCACCACTGAAGGTGTGTTCCTAGTTTTCTTGTATACGAGTATATTCTCAAAGCATCCCCACATTAGGCATTGAAGAAAAAACTACTTTTATATGGTTGGGCTTAGTTCTTTTCTCGCACAAGACTTGGAGTTGAGAAGAAAACTCTTGTTCGAATCTATTTTCCAGAGCAATATTGTGGAGAAGCGTCAATCAATATCTTGCCCGACATTGAGCATCATACTATTTAAATTTGCCCACAAACACCTCTAAATTTTTCAACAAACGCAGAAATTTTCTGAAAAACGTTTTGTTTCTTGGTTAAATATTCTGGATTTAGTGGACTCATCTTAGGTAAGATTGCATTAAGTTCCGTACCATGTTCACTAGCAAATTCGCGTTTAATGGAGGTGGCGATATAGCGTTTTGCGGCTTCAGTGTTTAGATTTTCACCATTAATAAGCTCCTCAGCCTCCCGTTGCTGCTCTTCTTGAGCAAAAGTGAAGAACGAATCAATGACGCTTGCCTTATCGCCAAGTTTATCAAGATCTGTTTGATTTATGAAATTAACCAGAAGGCTTTCTTTAGAGCGGTTGCCGATGCTAGCTCGAATCATCCGGCGAACATTTTCAACCAGTGCTTTCTTATCCTTCACCTTTTTATTGTTCTCAAAAATCTGTTCCAGAATATAATCCAGATTAATTTCTTGAGATTTAAGCAGATCGACTTCGAAAACCACATCATCCCAGTCGATGTTAGATTCTTCTTGTCTCTGGGCATTCTTTTCGCGTCGCAACCAATCACGGATGTCGTTATAGGTAGATCGGTAATCCTGCACCTTACGCTCAGTTGGCATTTTAATGGATTTTAAGACGCTAAAGTCATCATCGCTTAGGTGGTGTTCTGACTTAAACGCTTCGACTACTTCAGCATCCTTCACATCAATATTTTGAAGGGCTTTTAAGCTTGTGAACTCGTCATAGTTTTGCAGCACATTTTCTACGCGTAAATATTCTCCAAACAGTTTAGTAAAAGCCTTCTTGTCAGACTCTTTGACAATTTCATCATGTTTCGGAAAGCGCTGTTCTAATTCCGTTATCACATCTATAAATCCACGTCGTGCCTCATTGGTGACTGTATCTGTGAAGCCCTCCATGTATTCCTTATAGCTTTTTTCCAACACTACATTTTTGGTGTTTTTATCGCCAAATAGGGTAATCGCATCAATAGTGGCCTGCTCCAAATCACGGAAGGTAACAATATTTCCAAACGTTTTAGTAGCATCATAAATGCGATTGGTGCGTGAATATGCCTGCATCAAACCGTGATAACGCAGGTTCTTATCCGCAAACAAGGTGTTAAGCGTGGGGGCATCAAAGCCTGTTAGGAACATGCCAACCACAATCAGCAGATCTATTTCCTTAGACTTAACCCGTTTGGCTAAATCGCGGTAGTAGTTCTGAAAACCGCTACTATCCACACTAAAGTTCTTTTTGAAGAAGGCATTATAATCGTCTATAGCGGCACCAAGAAACTCTTTGGCGCTACTGCTCATTGCAGACACATCAAAACTTTCATCCTGAATATCTCCTACAGCATCCTGTTCCTCATTGGTAGCGAACGAGAAGATAGTTGCTATTTTTAGTTGTTTGTCGCTATCCGCCTGTAATTTGTTAAGAGATTCATAGTAGAGTTTGGCAGCGTCCACACTACTTACGGCAAACATAGCATTAAAACCCTTATTGCCTCCCTGAAGGCGGTGGGTTTTGTGGCGAAAATTATTAAGAATGTATCGGGATATTTCACTGATACGCTCTGGGTGCAGAAGGGCTTGCTTATTTTCCGCAGCATTGAGTTTTTTTTCATCCTGCTCAGTTTCAATGGCTTTGAACTGAGGACGGACATCATTGTAATCCACCTTAAATTTAAGCACTTTTTCATCCCGTATGGCATCGGTGATTACATAGGAGTGTAATTCACGACCAAACACGCTGGCAGTGGTCTCTGCACCAAGAGCGTTCTGTGGGAAAATCGGTGTTCCAGTAAAGCCGAACTGATAAACCTGTTTAAATTTCTTCTTCAGGTTTTTCTGGGCTTCACCAAACTGACTACGGTGACATTCATCAAAAATAAATATCACTTGCTTGTTATAAATTGCTAGTTCGTTCTCACTTTTCATCAGATTGTTGAGCTTCTGGATAGTGGTGACGATGATTTTGTTATCGTCCTTTTCCAGATTACGCTTAAGCCCAGCAGTACTGTCAGAGCCATTGACGCTATCAGGTGAAAAGCGCTGATATTCTTTTATGGTTTGGTAGTCGAGGTCTTTTCTGTCTACTACAAAGAAGACTTTATCAATGAAATCAAGTTCTGTAGCCAAGCGAGCCGCTTTAAAACTGGTCAGTGTTTTACCAGAACCTGTGGTATGCCAGATATACCCACCGCTTTCAGGATTACTCCAATTTTTGGCCTCATACGAGCTCTTTACTTTCCACAAAATGCGCTCGGTGGCGATAATCTGGTAAGGGCGCATGATCAGCAAGGTATCGCTGACATCAAATACCGAATAATGTAGCAGTACTTTGAGCAGAGTGTTTTTCTGGAAGAAGGTCGCCGTAAAGTCTTTTAAATCTTTAATTAGGCTGTTGTCGGCCTTTGCCCAATTCATGGTGAAGTCAAAACTGTTTTTATTGTGCTGCGTGGTATTGGCAAAATAACGGCTATCCGTGCCGTTAGAGATGACAAACAACTGCAAATACTTAAACAACGAGTGCTCGCTATTAAAACTCTCCTTACTGTAGCGGTGTATCTGGTTAAAAGCCTCACGAATAGCCACGCCTCGTTTTTTCAGCTCTACCTGCACCAGCGGCAGGCCATTGACTAGAATAGTAACATCGTAGCGATTAGTGTGTTTGCCAGTTAACTCAAACTGTTTGATCACCTGCACTTTGTTGCGGGCAATATTCTTTTTATCCAGAAGATAGATGTTCTGAATACGGCCATCGTCAAACACAAAATCATGGATATAATCATTGTGAATTTTGCGGGTTTTATCGACAATGCTGTCGCTGGGTTTGTCTAGATAGGTTTCAACAAACCGCAACCATTCACTTTCCAAGAATTGCACCTTATTCAAGTCTTGCAGTTGCACACGCACATTGGCCAGCATGGCTTCTGGCGTGTTTAAATCAGGTAAAAACTCATAACCTTGGTTGATCAAGTCCTTGAGTAAATCACGCTCCAAGTCATCTTCGCTTTGGTAGCTTTCAGCAGCCTTCCACTCCTTGGTATATTTATTGAGAACAATAAAGCGGTTCGATTCTGCGATGGGTTTAGTATATTCAGCCATGTTGTTCCTCCTGCTGCCAGAAGTTATAGTTATCCCGCAAGTGTTCAAGCAAAAACTTCACTATTTGCTTTTCTTGCAGTGTGGGTTCAGCAACGGCTTCGTTTGATAAAGTGCTATGACTGGTAAATTGAATAATACGATTTAAGTAAGCCTGTTTATCATCGGGCAAAAGTTCCGACCATCTCGGATAGCCCAGAAAACTGGCGGTTTTTTCGTATAGATTACGCAATAGCGTGAAATGGTATTTCTGAACCTGATTACTGGAAATGGCCTGCTCAAGGCTTTGCTTTAAATACTGGTGATAGGAAAAACTCTTGTTGGAATCGCCGTCCTTTTTCTCAAGAGAAAATGTGCCATCATCCAAGCACCCGAGCAGATAACAATTTTTGTTGTTTAGCTCGTTGTAAAGCACATTGTAGAGAAGCGGGCTATGTGTCGTGATGATAAACTTCAGATCAGATTTGCTGTCCTTGATTAAGCCTGCTAAATTCACGGCCAATTCAATCAAATGATTTTCATCAAGCGAGCTAACGGGGTCATCGATGAATACATATTCCAACTGATTAAACTGATCTGTTTCGCGATCGCCGATGTCGGGGACGTTAAGGATGGTGATCACCTGATCCAGCAGCGTATAAAAAATGCTCCAGATAAAATTGCTTTCTTCGGCCTTGGATATTTTGAGATTGCCTAAATGCTCATCATCACCGGCCTCAAGGGAGAATGTCACTTCTGAGAAGGCTTTGATGGTTATTTCCTTTTTGGGATCATTCAGGTCGTTGATTTTATATGCCTCGTTAAAGCGTGGTGTGAGCTTCTGATTGGCATATCGCTGAAAATTGGTGACGATGTTGCGATCCTGCCCCTGATCTTTCAGCACCCAGTCCGTAAACGTATTGGGCTGAATTTTCAGCTTAGGCTCGGCATCCAAGTCCAAATCATTATCCCAGTAGAACAAATCTTCCGTGAAAGCGTTGTAATAGAGGATTTTGGTGCGCGGCAATTCACCTTGTTCTTCACCCTCAGCGTCGACGCTTTTCGGAGCTATCAACTGCTTGAACGCCCGCGAAAGGCGCGTTTTACCTGAGCCATTAAAAGCATAGATCAACTGCACTTTTTTACTGGCACCTTTTAACTGTTGAGCGATTTCGGTGAGGGTTTTGCTCATACTATGCCACCACCTCCTCAGGCTTAGGGAAGTTCAGCAGCAAATCGCGGTAATATTCATATTGCTTCTGGCGTAGATTGACTTCAAGCGGCAGACCTTCGTTGATGGAGTTCGTGAGTGTGTCGAATTTATTGAGGATGTTCACGATACGGGCCTGTTCTTCTGGAGAAGGTACAGGAATTAATGTCTTAGCTAAATTACTGGCATTCACCTCCCGTACTTTTGCACCAGTAATATATTGCCTTTTTTGACTGTGGAATTGTTCCGTTTGGAAGAAGTAAGAAACATATTTTGGGTTTAAATTATGCTTGTAAATGCAGGTATGATTGCTCACGGCAATATCTTCACTTCCTAGCCAAGCAACAGCCTTGCACAAATCTTCATCGTTCTCGCCTGTTGTCGCTATAACTAAATCACCCTTTTTGAGCTTTACGCGCTTTCTTTGCAAACTCTTCGGAAACAAAGGATTTTGTTTCATCTGCATATGTGCCGTAATGCGTATAGATTTGACCGTAGTGAATGCAGCCAACACCCGTTTCCGTAAAATTTTTTTTCTGTAAATTGCCGCCGCGAATGAACTCGCCAACTTCTTCTTGCCCCATAGGCAAATGATCCACTTCGTCTTCTGAAAAAGTGAGGAGTTGGTCACGATAATAGTTGTATTGTTTTTTGCGGGCGGTAAGCTCGGCGGTAAGCTCGGTAAATGCGTCCAAAATCCGCACAATCTCCGCCTGAATCTTAAGCGATTTCTCCGCATCCTCCGGGCATGGGATGGGGATAAGCGTTTCTTTGGCTTTTGACCAATGCCGTTTGTAATTTGGCTCTTTCCGATAAAAATTTTGAAATGAATGATAGATGTATCGAGCGCTATCTGATTTGGGCTTTAGAATTTTCAAGCCATCTGCACCCTGGATGAATGCAAAGTCTACATACTTAATATGTTCAGAGTGATCACCAAAGATAACATATTCATCAGAAGGTAGTGCCTTTATATTCTCGTCTGTATAACCTGCTATAAAAGAAACTCCTTGATCAATGATCGGTATTGCTCCAATCTCACGATAAGCTTCCTTTTTCAGCTTCGCAGGAGCAGTAACAGTATTAACAACATCCCCCAAAGGCAACCACGCCACCTCAGCGCCATCCAGCAGTTTTTCGATGTAACTCAACTTGCTCACGCCTCAATCTCCGCAACGATGGCATCAATCTCTGCCCGCAATTCGGTGATTCGGTTCACAGTGATTGTCAGCTCTTCATTGAGCTTGGCAATATCAATCACCTCACGGTTATCCTTTGCTTCCACGTAAGAGCTGACCGATAGATTGTAATCATTCGCCTCAACTGCTTCAAACGGCACTGACGCTGCCACATGAGGGATATTCTCTTTGCTGTCGAACAACTCCATGATGTGCTGAATATGGTCATCATACATCACGTTGTTGTTGGTCTCTTTTTTGAAGAATTCTTCACCGCTGGCATCAATAAACTGAATGTTGGTGTCAGGTTTATTTTTCGCCAGCACCAAGATCGTCACTGCAATGGCGGTGCCATAAAACAGGTTTGGTGCGAGAGAAATTACGGTTTCCACAAAGTTGTTGTCTACCAGATATTTGCGGATTTTCTGTTCTGCTCCACGACGGTAAAAAATGCCAGGGAAGCAGACAATCGCAGCACGTCCTTTGCTGGAGAGATAACTAAGCGCATGCAGCACAAAAGCAAAGTCTGCCTTTGATTTTGGAGCGAGAACACCTGCAGGGGAAAAGCGGTCGTCGTTAATAAGGGTTGGATCGTCTGAACCTATCCATTTCACCGAGTAAGGCGGGTTTGAGACAATCGCATCAAACGGTTTTTCATCGCCAAAATGCGGATTGATAAGGGTATTGCCCAGCTGGATATCAAACTTATCGTAGTTGATGTTATGCAAAAACATGTTCATCCGCGCCAAGTTGTAGGTGGTGTGGTTGATCTCCTGACCGAAGAAACCTTCCTCAACGATATGTGCGTCAAAGTGCTTTTTGGCTTGTAGTAGTAAGGAGCCAGAACCGCAGGCAGGGTCATAGATTTTATTGACTCTGGTTTGTTTGTGCATGGCCAGCTGAGCAATCAGTTTTGATACGTGTTGCGGCGTAAAGAATTCACCGCCTGATTTACCAGCATTGGCAGCATAGTTTGAAATCAGGAATTCATAGGCATCACCGAACAAATCAATCTGGCTGCCGTGGAAGTCACCGAATTCCAATCCGGCAATGCCTTTGAGCACTTTTGCTAAGCGGTCATTTTTATCTTTCACCGTATTGCCAAGGCGGTTGCTGGTTGTGTCAAAGTCAGCAAACAGGCCTTTGATGTCGCCTTCTGATGGGTAATCTCTGGCGCAGGCTTCTATTTCAGCGAAAATTTTGGCTAAGTCGGTGTTCAGGTTTTCATTAGTGTTGGCGTTTTTGGCAACATTAGCAAATAGCTGACTGGGGTAGATGAAATAGCCTTTGGTTTTGATGGCATCATTTTTAATCTCTGGCGTAATGACGCTATCAGGTAGTTTTGCATAGTTGACACTGTCGTCATCGGCCTCAATATAACTGGCAAAGTTTTCGCTAATAAAGCGATAAAACAGTGTACCAAGCATATATTGCTTAAAGTCCCAGCCATCAACTGCGCCTCGAACATCATTAGCGGTCTGCCAAATTTGGCGTTGTAAGGCTGTGCGTTGTTGGGTGCTTGTCTCTCTCAATTTTCTTTCCAAGTTCCTAACACAAATATAACTTGCTATTTCAGAAACTGCATCCTGAAATACTTTTGAAGTAAACTGTCGAACCATAGAATATGTGATGCAGACTCTATGAATGGAATGATCGAAAAAGCCTCAGCAGTCTCTTAGGGAACCTCTGATCAACTATTCAAAATTGAACAAAAACTCCATTTTCCCATTGTGACACCAAAATTGGGGTGAATTATACCCATCTATTCGCTGTTTCTTGTCTAAATTCTGCCATTTGGCAAAATCCAGACGCACTTGTCCTACGAGGACAGCATCTTTTGGCAAGTTAACAGGTTCGTGAATGCCGAGAGTACAAACAATCGGTTGGCGTTTTTCTCCAGACCTTGATACCTCACCTTATCATAGCCAAACTGACGTTTGATAGTTCTGAATGAGTGCTCCACTTTTGCACGGATGCTGCCTTGGTCTTTTCAAGAAATTGCTCTCTGGCATTCATCATCTTGCGCTTACCCGGACGTACAACTATTTCCACTTGATCTCCTTATCCTTGAGTTCTTCACGCTTCTCAACACCCAGATAACCCGCATCACCGTAGCAAGTCTCTTCCTTGCCATGTAATAGGTGCTCCGTCTGGGTGATGTCATTCACGTTGGTAGCAGTGGTTTCCATGCTGTGAATAAAACCCAAGGTCTCATCCACACCAATGTGCATCTTCATCCCAAAATACCATTGGTTGCCTTTCTTGGTCTGGCGCATCTCCGGATCACGCTTGCCCTCTTTGTTCTTGGTTGAGGTCAGCGCTGAGATAATAGTCGCATCTACGATTGTACCTTCTCGCAAAAGCAGGCCATTAAGTTGCAGGTGATGATTCACTTCTTTGAGGATCATCTGGCCCAACTGATGTTTCTCCAGAAGATGACGGAAGTTCAAAATAGTGGTTTCATCCGGTATTGGCCCGGTCAGGCTCAGCCCAGCGAAGCGAAGCATGGACTCACTCTCGTACAGCGCATCTTCCATCGCCGGATCGCTCAGGTTGTAGAACAACTGCATGCAGTGAACCCGTAGTATCTTTGGCAGAGAATAGGATCTACGACCTCTCCCGGGCTTCGGATGGTATTTGGCAATTTTGTTCTCCAGCTGTTCCTAGGGGATCAATTTATCCATCCGCTCAAGAAACTTCTCACGACGTGTTTTAAGCTTTTTGTGGGTATCTTCTGCTACGGAGAAACTTATCTGGTTCATGAAGCCACCTAATAAAGTAAGTTTTCAATACCATAACATATTTTAAGGGATTTATTCAGAGGTTCCTTAGTTCCGTGCTGATTTGTCCAACAACCCCGCGTTAGTCAGTTTTTGTCTAATCCTAAAGTCTTGCATTATATATTAAGAAAGGTGGTGCTGACTATCGCTACTTCTAGGTTATCGTTATATTCTGTTGAGATAGATATTTTATAGAAGAGTTAGTGCTTGTTAAAATAGTGTTTGATATGCCTCAAAGAGAACCATCTTTCAAAATGAAAAGCGATTTTCAACCCAAGGGGGATCAGCCGGAGGCTATTTCATTTCTCATTCAAGGTCTTAAAACTGGACGTGCAGAGCAAGTTCTTCTTGGAGTCACGGGAAGTGGTAAAACTTTTACCATCGCCCACGTCATAGCCAAATCAAATCGTCCGTCTCTTGTGCTTGTTCACAACAAGACCCTAGCGGCGCAGATATATGCGGAACTGCGAGACCTTTTTCCCGATAATGAGATTCACTATTTTGTAAGTTACTACGACTACTATCAGCCAGAGGCATATATACCAGAGACCGACACGTATATAGAAAAAGACGCCTCAATAAACGAATACATAGACCGCATGCGTCATGCGGCCACTAAAGCTCTTTTCTCAAATAGAGACGTGATAATAGTCTCAAGCGTCTCGGCTATATACGGAATCGGAGCGCCAAAGATTTACTACGGAATGCTGACTGAAATCGAAACGGGAATGGACCTTTCAAGGAATGATTTCGCGAGGAGATTGGAGGAAGTACGTTATGAAAGGAAAATCAATGACCTTGATCGTGGCGATTATAGGGTAAAAGGGGATGTGGTGGATGTGTTCCCATCCCATGAGGAATCAACTGCGTTACGGGTTGAGTTCTTTGGAGACACAATAGAGTCTATAAGAAAGATAGACCCCGTGAGTGGAAAGACTATTGAAGAAATAAAGGAAACCTCCATTTTTCCGGGGTCGCATTACGTGGCTCCCAAGAGCGTAATTGAGCAGGCTATTGAGAACATAGAAAGTGAACTTGAGATTCGACTTGCGGAACTAAAAACGCAGGGAAAGCAACTAGAAGCGGATCGTCTTGAGGAAAGAACAAAGTTTGACCTTGAACTTCTTGAAACAATGGGTTTTTGCCCCGGAATAGAGAACTATTCAAGGTATATCTCCGGACGCAATCCCGGTCAGCCTCCGTACACATTGCTTGACTACTTCCCGGACGATTTTCTGTGCGTTATAGACGAGAGCCACCAAATGATTCCTCAACTTCGAGGCATGTATCTAGGTGATAGGAGTAGGAAGCAATCTCTTGTGGAAAACGGTTTTCGCCTACCTTCCGCATTTGACAACCGACCTCTTAATTTTGAAGAATTCCAAGCAAGAATCGGCCAGGTGATATATGTCTCGGCCACGCCAGGTCATTACGAAATGGAGCGTTCACATTTTGCCGTAGTGGAACAGATAATAAGACCTACGGGGCTTGCGGACCCAGAAGTCGAGTTGCGTTCTGCGCAGAACCAAGTGGAAGATCTATTTGGTGAGCTTAGAAAAACAGCAGAAGCGGGACACAGAGCGCTTATTACCACGCTTACAAAGAAGATGGCGGAAGACCTGACCGATTATTACAGAGAAATGGGACTCAGAGTGGAGTATCTACACTCTGAAATCGAAACCCTTGAAAGGATAAAGATCGTGAGAGATCTTCGTGCTGCGTGCTTTGACATCCTAATCGGAATAAACCTTCTTCGTGAAGGGCTTGATATACCAGAAGTATCTTTGGTAGCGGTTCTTGATGCGGACAAAGAAGGTTATCTTCGTTCTGAAACCTCGCTTATCCAGATATTTGGACGCGCATCAAGAAACGTTGAAGGTAGGGTGATTCTCTACGCTGATTCTATGACAGGGTCTATGCGCACGGCGATTGCCGAGACAAATAGAAGAAGAGACATACAGATGAAATATAACAAGGAAAACGGCATCGTTCCCAAGACTGTAGAAAAGAACATAACAGACATTTTGGGATCTATATACCAATCTGATTACCTTGATCTCTCTTACGCAAAAGAACAAGATCTACTTGACGTTGCGCCGAACAAAATTCCAGAAATGGTGGCCGGACTTTCTCGCGAGATGAAGACTGCTGTGAAAAAACTTGAATTTGAAAAAGCAGCCCAGTTCCGTGACAGAATAAAGAAGTTACAGGAGATTGAAATCAGATACGCAAAAACTATTGTATAAGTCGGTTGGAATCAATTGCAACTAGATCTTTTGTGTGAAGTTCTAAGAATTTGAGGCATTCGCGTTGTAGTGATTCTTGATGCTGGTTTCTTTTGATGATTGTGCAACCGCTACGGGTTTATTTCTTTTGTAGATGATAAATCTGTATATCTCCTTGCCGATTTTTTTGTTTTATGTAGAGTTATTCCTGCGAGGGTTTTGGGGTAGTATGAGAAGAGTGGGTCTTACCCGCTCTTTTTTATTTTCAGACCATTTTGGTGAAAGAACTTATAGTGAAAAACAGCTATAGCAATATTGAAAGATTAGTCTTAGAGGTTCTACATCCGATAGTGGAAGACAATTCCTGCGAACTTGTGGATATTAAATACATGAGCGAACAGAGTGGTAAGGTCTTGAGGATATACCTAGACAAGCAAGGAGGAGTGACTGTTGATGACTGTGCGGATGTGAGCCGGGAGTTAAGTGTTGCGCTTGATGCCTACGATATTATTCCGCATTCCTACACGCTTGAAGTATCTTCTCCTGGTTTGCGCAGACCGCTTCTAAGGAGAGAGGATTACGACAGGTTTAAGGGAAAGAAGATAAGGATAAAAATGACTGAGCCAATTGAGCAAAAAAAGATGTTTGTCGGGACGCTTGTGGGGACTAGTGGCGAGAAGGTCATTGTGAAAGTTGATAACCGATATTACGAACTACCCTTTAATTTTGTTGGGAAAGCGAATCTCGAAATTGATTTCGGAAAAGGAGAGAAAAAATGATTACGGAACTTTCTAGAGTTATAGATTCCGTAGGTAAAGACAAAGGCATAGAAAGAGAGCAAATAATAAGCGTTGTTGAAGAAGCAGTTCTTTCTGCAGCCGAAAAACTTCTGAAGAAAAAAAATGAGAACAAAGAAATTGAGGTTTACTTCAATCCTGATGAAGGGGAAGTTGAACTCTTTGAATATAAGGAAGTTGTGGAAGTTGTGACCGAGCCCGAACTTGAGCTTTCACTTGAGCAGGCTTACAAACTTGACCCCGAAGCGGAGATCGGCGACACGCTAGGAGTAAAGATAAGTCCCGAGTACACAAGAATAGCTGTTCACAACGCGAAGCAGAAAGTTCTACAAAAACTCAAAGAGGCGGAAGGAGAGGTTATAAAGAGCGAGTTTATTGGCAGAAAGGGCACAATCATAAGCGGCATAGTAAGAAGGGTCGACAGAAGACACATTATAGTTGACCTAGGTAGAGTAGAAGCCGTTATGCCCCCCGACCAACAAGTTCCCAGAGAATATTACAAGATGAAAGATAGAATTAGGGCGGTGCTACTAGATATAAAGGAGTCGCCCCGAGGGGAACCCAGACTCATTCTCTCAAGAGCGCATGTAAGTTTTGTGATGAGGCTCTTTGAAGCTGAAGTACCTGAAATAACAGAAAATATAGTGGAAATAAAAGCCATCTCAAGAGACCCTGGAGGTAGGACGAAGATAGCGGTTGCCTCAAACGATTCCGATGTGGACGCTGTGGGCGCGTGTGTAGGAATGAGAGGATCACGGGTGCAGAGTATAATTCAAGAACTCAAAGGTGAGAAGGTTGATATCGTACCTTGGTCAGAAGACCCCGCACGTTATATCTGCAATGCGCTTTCCCCTGCTGTTGTAAACAAAGTTGTGATTGATGAAAACAACCGTTCCATGGATGTAATAGTTGATGATGATCAACTTTCGCTCGCGATAGGCAGAAAAGGGCAAAATGTGAGACTCGCATCGCAACTTACAGAGTGGAAAATAGATATAAAGACCGAATCGCGAGTGAAACAGGAGCAGCAAGAAGTGGTTTCTGTTCTTATGAGCCTTCCTTCTGTAAGCGAGGTTACAGCTAGTCTTCTCTACAATGAAGGATTTTACTCACTTGAGCACATAGCCTTCTGCGAGCCAGCAGTGCTCATGAAAGTTGCAAGTCTGCAAGAATCCGAAGTCCTAGCTCTTCAGAAGGCTGCGCGCGTTGCGCTTGTGGAAAAACTTGAGAAAATTCCTGTTGAGCAGGAAAAAGAGGATTCCAGTCATCAAGATGCCCAAGACCATGATGCTGGGCAAGATGTAGAGGGATTGACTAAAGACACCTAAAGACGCCGGCGGTCTGCATTTACTACGAATAAGTGGATTTCTTAGAATATGCCTAAAAGAAGAATACATCAGATAGCCAAGGAACTTGGAGTGCAAAGCAGGGAAGTTATAACTCTGGCTGCAGGTCTTGGCCTCAGCGTGACCAGCCACCAAAACGTTGTCACTAAAGTCGAGGAAGAAAGGATAAAAAAAGCGTTTGTGGATTCTTCTGCGGCTGGTAAAAGATCAGCGGAACCACCAGCAGAGGAACAGAAGGAAGTTGTCAGAATCATTGAATCTGAAAGTGGTCATGTCGAAGTTGAAAGAAGAAGTGATACAGGGGTGGTGGTAAGAAGAAGAAAAAAGAAAAAAGACAAGCCGCCAGAAGTAGAAGAGAAAAAAGAGGTTGTTGAACCTGATGCTAAAAAGGAATCCATCCCTTCCCTTGAGACCGCCGAACTTTCTACTGAACTCAAAGAGCCTCCGCCCGCGCAATCAGATGTAGTAGAGACATCTAAGCAAGCGGAAGAAGTAGTAGAACCCCAGTCGGAAAGGCGGGAAGAATCGGATCCGGCCGGCGACGCGCAAGAAACTCCTTCTGAAACTGTAGCCGAACTTCCTGAAGAAAAAGAAATCCCCTCGCCCAAGCTTAAAGAGTCTCATGATTCTGCCTCAGAAATAGCGAGCGATAGAGAGGGAAAAAAGCCGAAGAAAAAAACAAAAAAAGGTAAGGTAGCAAAAGAAGAAATACATGATGAAGAAACGCTTGAGCAGCTTGAAAAGGCTTTTAAAACCAAAGTGCCAAGCCGCAAAGAATATGTAATACAAAACCGCAAACCCAAACTCAAGCAAAATTTTGACAGACATAAAAAATCAAAGACAGAAGATACAGAGTCTGGTCTTAGAGCAATTCATCCAACAGGCGCGCATACAGCGAAAAAGACCATCAAAATAGGGGAGACTGTGGTGGTTTCGGAACTTGCCAAAATGATGAGCGTAAAAGCTTCTGAGGTGGCGAGAAAATTGATGGCTATGGGCGCTGGCGCCACAATCAACCAGTCAATTGACAGCGATACAGCATCGCTTGTGGCCGATGATTTCGGTTTTGATATCACGGTTGAGAGGTTTGTAGAGGATGATCTGCTTTTTGGAAAAGAGGAACTGGGCGAAGAAACCGTTTTTCCACGTCCACCGGTTGTCACGGTTATGGGGCACGTTGATCATGGAAAGACGACTCTCCTTGATTCTATTAGAAAAACGGATGTGGTAGCGGGCGAAGCTGGTGGCATAACCCAGCATATAGGAGCATACTCTGTGAGAGTAAAGGATTCCACAATAGTTTTTGTGGATACTCCCGGACATGAAGCTTTCACTTCTATGAGGGCTCGAGGCGCAAGCATAACCGATATAGTTATTTTGGTAGTGGCGGCCGATGACGGCGTTATGCCTCAGACAATTGAAGCGGTGGATCACGCAAAAGCGGCTGGAGTACCGATAATAGTCGCAATAAACAAGATAGATAAGGAAGGGGCAGACCCCGAAAGACTCAGAAGAGAACTTTCTGAAATAGGTCTAGTCTCTGAGCAGTGGGGAGGAGAAACTCTTTTTGCCGAGATTTCAGCAAAGAAGAAAAAAGGCATAAATGAACTGCTTGAACTTGTCCTGCTCCAAGCGGATATCCTTGAACTCAGCGCTTCGACTGAGAAAAGGGCGAATGGGGTGATTGTGGAATCAGAACTTGACAAGGGTAAAGGGGCGGTTTCCACAATTATAGTCAAAGAAGGTACATTGCGGGTCGGAGACTGCATAGTATCCGGGGTATACAGTGGGAAGGTAAGAGCTCTTACAGATGATAAGGGAAAGAGGGTGAAAAGCATTGGGCCATCTCTTCCCGTTAAGATAATGGGGCTTTCCGGAGTTGCCCAGGCAGGGGAGAAGTTCTATGTGGTAGAGGATGACAAAACGGCAAAAGAGATAATTTCTCACAGGGAGAGCAAGATGAGATCTCGCCTGATTGTTCCAGCCCAAAAACTTTCTCTTGAGGATTTTTTCAATTCCGCTGAAGATGAAGAGGCTAAGGAACTTCCGCTCATCATCAAAGCCGATACACAGGGGTCAGTCGAGGCGCTTAAGGATTCTCTTGAAAAGTTCTCAACAAATAAGTGTAAGGTAAAAATCGTACATGCGGGCGCGGGTGGAATAAATGAGTCGGATGTGGTCCTTGCTAGTGCATCAAATGCCGTGGTTGTAGGTTTTAATGTTAGGCCAGATGCGAATGCTCTAAAAGTTGCCGAAAAAGAGGGAGTGTCGTTTGAACTTCACTCAATAATTTACGATGTGGAAAACCGAGTAAAAAATGCTATGGAAGGACTTTTAGAACCTGTGCTTAGTGAAGTTGTGGAAGGCCATCTAGAGGTAAGAGAACTTTTCTTTGTATCAAGGGTTGGAACTATCGCTGGGTGTATGGTTTCCGATGGTAAGGTGAAAAGGGATAATGGCATTAGAGTTGTGCGGGATGGAACCGTGGTTTTTGACGGTAGCATAAGTTCACTACGGCGTTTCAAAGAAGATGTAAGGGAAGTTGCCTCAGGTTATGAGTGTGGTGTAACTATAGAAAATTTTAATGACATAAAACGAGGAGACGTTCTTGAGCTATACAGTGTCAAGGAGATAAAGCAGGGGCTCTGACGTTTAAGTTCCTAATGATTGTAGGTATAGCAAAATTTGATCTCTAGATGTCGGGCAATGGGTCATTAAAAGGTAAACGACGGTTGATAAAAAGTCTTTTAGATAGGATTAGGGTTAAATTTCCGAGTCTTGCTATAGTTGAAGTTGATTCTCTTGATCTCTGGGATAAGGCAACGATAGGGACCAGTTATGTTTCCAACAACGTTTCTATTGTAAATTCAGTTCTTGATAAAGTGATCTCTCATATTGAGAGTGTAGGAAGTTTCCGCATCGGTGAAAAGGATGTGGAGATCATTCATTTCTAGGTGCCTTCTAAGATGGCTCATAGTTATAAAAGATCAATCAGGGTCTCTGAACTTATAACAAAAGAAATATCTGAAATGCTTGTGCGTGGACGGATAAAAGACCCTAGGGTGTCATCTGTGAACATAACAGCCGTCAGGGTTTCTGATGATTTAGGGCACGCAAAGGTATTTTTCACCTGTCTTGACAGGTCCTGCGATACAGACCGAGTGCTAAGTGGTCTCACTAGAGCCTCAGGTTATATAAAAGGCCTATTGGCAAAGAGATTAAAGATGAAAAAAATTCCGTCAATAGGGTTTGAATATGACAGTCTAGCGGAAAAAACAGCAAGGATTGATGAAATTATAAGGAATGCATCAGACGATGGACAGCATTGATAGAGTTATAGAACTTATAAAAGAGAACAAAAAGTTTCTGATAGTCTCCCATGAAAATCCCGACTGCGACGCCCTAGGTTCAACCATAGCTATGTCAATGGTTCTACGGGGGATGGGAAAAGATGTTGTTATGTATAATGTAGACGGAGTCCCTAGTTATTTGCAATTTCTACCCGACGCTTCTCTCGTAAGAGATTCTCTTTGTGATGAAGAAGAAAAGGACGTGATCTTAGTTCTTGATTGCGCTGACGTCGCACGGCCGGGTAGAGAGTTTGAGAAATTTGCCTCGCAGGGTGCAAATGAGGTTGCGTTTATAGATCATCACGCGACAAATGGAATTGACAGTGAATACCGTGTCGTAGATCAAAACGCTTCTTCAACCGGAGTGCTTCTCTACAGAATAGTAAAACGCATGGGGATTTCTATAAGTCCCAGCGTGGCTGAGTGCCTTTTTTCCACCATAGTTGGGGATACAGGTTCTTTCCGGCATTCAAACACCTGCTCTGAAACCTTTGAAATCGCAGCTGACCTTGTAAATTACGGCGCCGACCCAGAAAAAATCGCCCGTTTTATTTACGACAATCAACCATTGGGAAAGATCAAACTAAGGACTCTTGCTATGAACACCCTTGAGGTCGAAGGGAAGATCGCGTTTCTTTACGTTTCAGAAAAGATGCTTGTAGAAACGGGAACGACCATTGAACACACAGAAGGACTTGCGAGCGTTGGCAGGTCAATTCAAGGAGTTGAAGTTTCTGTTTTTTGCAGACAGGAATCGGAAACACAATGGAAAGTGAGCCTCAGATCTAAAGAGTATGTAGATGTATCACGCATTGCCGCGCTTTACGGTGGCGGTGGACACAGAAAAGCTGCCGGATGCAAGATGTCCGCTCCACTCAGAACCGTTAAGAGCGAGCTTTTTAGTTCAATAAGGAAAACTCTTTGATGAATGGAGTGGTGGTTCTTGATAAACCCAGAGGAATTACATCCACCCAAGCGCTTAACAAAGTCAAAAAAATCCTGAAAGTAAAAAAAGCCGGTCATACTGGTACGCTTGATCCATTTGCGACTGGAGTGTTGCCACTATGTTTTAACCAAGCTACCAAGACTATTCCTTATCTCGGAGACGATACGAAGGAATACCAAGCGCAGATGATTCTCGGGACGTCGACCGATACGATGGATAATACTGGTGTTGTTCTACAACGACGCTCAGCGCAAGGGATAACGCGCAAGAACGCAGAACGAGTATTTCAAGGTTTTTTGGGAGAGATACTACAGACGCCACCGATGTATTCTGCGGCGAAGGTGTCGGGTACCCGACTTTACACTCTTGCGAGGGCAGGAAAAGATGTCCCGAGAAAACCGAAACAGGTTTTTGTCAAGGATATAAGAGTTGTTGATTTCTCTTTTCCCATAGTGACTTTCTATGTGAAGTGCTCAAGAGGAACGTATATAAGGGTTATAGCGTCTGATGTGGGTGAAAAACTCGGATGTGGTGCGTGTCTGCGCTCTCTTAGAAGAATCAGAAGCGGTCCGTTCACGCTTGAGATAGCTCACAGCATTGAAGACCTAGAAATAGGCAGTTACTCGTTTTTGGGACTGCAAGAGGTTCTTTCTGATTATCCGAGAGTGGATGTTAGTTGTGAGATCGCATCTATGATTCGTAACGGAACACCTCTTTTTCGAGAAGTTCTTGATATTACGAAATTGCCTGAATTTGAAAAAAAAGATATAGTTACGTTCTTTTATTGTAACAAGATTCTATCTATCTGCGAGGCCAATCAGAATTCTCGCCAAGTTGAGTATATGGGAGATAAAGATATAGTGTTTCGGCATTTGAGAGTGTTTAACTGAGCAAGGAAACAGGATTAGGAGGAAAATTTATGTCTTTGAAAAAAGAGCACAAGGCGCAGATTATATCTGAGTTTCAGAAACATGATAAAGATGTAGGTTCTGCAGAGGTACAGATAGGAATTCTCAATGAGAGAATAAAACAACTTTCAGGGCATGTAGAAAGGACGCCAAAGGACAATCATTCAAGAAGAGGGTTGGTTTCTATGGTGGCTAGGAGGAGGAAACTGCTCAATTACGTGAAGAAAGTAAGCCCACTTGAATATGGAAAACTGATAGAAAACTTAGGTCTTAGAAAGTAATGCAGTAAAAATTTGGAGGAAGTTAATTGACTGAACAAGTAAAAGAGATGGGGACAGAGTTGTTCGGGAGGAAGCTTTACCTTGAGACGGGAAAGCTCGCCAAACAGGCGAACGGAGCAGTTCTGGCTACCTGCGGAGGAACTACGGTGCTTGCCACGGTAGTCGCTTCGGAAGAAAGGATAGATGACGATTTTTTACCGCTCACAATCAACTACCAGGAAAAATCCTATGCTACTGGGAAGATTCCAGGAGGCTATTTCAAAAGAGAGGGAAGACCCACAGAAAAGGAAATTCTTACATCAAGGCTTATCGACAGGCCTGTAAGGCCACTTATACCCAAAGGTTTTTGTTATCCTACCCAGGTCATCATAACAGTCCTCTCTGCAGATGATGAGAACGCTACGGATGTTTTGTCCGTCATAGCGTCTTCTGCCGCGCTTATGGTTTCGGATGTTCCTTTTGCAGGACCCCTAGCCGCTCTTACGGTTGGAAAGGTTGATGGAGAACTTGTAGCAAATCCAACTTCTAAGCAACTTGAGGGGAGTACAATGGAGATAACCGTTGCTGGCACCGACCAAGCCATAGTGATGGTTGAAGGTGGTTCCAAAGAGGTTAGCGAAGTTGAAGTTATAGAAGCCCTTGCCTTCGCTCATAAAGGAATAAGGGAAATCATTGCTTTTGAAAACAGTTTTATTGAGGGAATAGGAAAGGAAAAAAGGATGCTCCCGACAGAACAGGTAGATCAGTCCATTGAGCAAACGCTTCTTTCCTTGACTGGATCTATAACCGATGGGCAGTTGGTCTCAGAGTCTAAGGGTGAGAGAAAAAAAATCATTGAGGAATTTTACGAAAACACAGCTGGAAGGCTGATCGCGGAAGACCCTGAAAGCAGACCAAAGGTGGATAAGGCGTTTGAAAGCATATTAAAAGAACGTGTCAGAAATTGCATAGTAAACGGAACTCGTCCTGACAACAGGGACTTTACCACAGTGAGACCTATCTCTGGTTCAGTCGGCATGCTACAGAGGACTCACGGGTCTGCTCTTTTTACTAGAGGAGAAACCCAAGCAATGGTGGTCACCACCCTTGGAAGTTCTCAAGATCAGCAAAGAATAGAATCAATTGAAGGAGATCTCACTAGATCTTTTATGCTTCACTACAATTTTCCTCCATATTCTGTAGGAGAAACTAGCAACCGGCTAGGTCCGGGAAGAAGAGAGATAGGTCATGGAGCGCTTGCCGCAAGAGCTATAGCTCCTATCCTACCAAATCATGATGATTTTCCTTACACAATTAGAGTTGTTTCTGAAATTCTTGAATCAAATGGCTCTTCCTCAATGGCCACTGTCTGCGGTACATCCATGTCTCTTATGGATGCAGGGGTTCCCATAAGCGACCCTGTGGCTGGTATAGCTATGGGGCTTATAAAACATGGCGACGATTTTATAATCCTCTCTGATATTCTTGGCGATGAGGATCATCTTGGCGACATGGATTTCAAAGTTGCGGGCACCAAAAACGGCATCACCGCGCTACAGATGGACATAAAGATAACAGGTATAACTGAGGAAATTCTCACAAAGGCGCTTGCCCAAGCAAAGGATTCTAGAATGCATGTTCTTGGCAAGATGGATGAGGTAATAAGCAAACCTAAAAAAGAACTTTCTGAGTATGCCCCTAGGTTTTTAACAATGCAGGTCAAACCGGAAAAAGTGAAAGCGGTGATAGGCTCGGGCGGTAAGACTATAAGGAAAATAGTCGAAGACACGGGAGTCCAAATAGATATAGATGACAGTGGCGTGGTGAAAATTTTCTCCCCAGATCACGAAGCTTGCAAAAAAGCGGAGAGTTTTATAAAGAGGATAGTGAAAGATATAGTGGCTGGGAAGATTTATATAGGAGTTGTCAAGCGTATTTTGGACTTTGGAGCGATAGTGGAGCTTGGTCCAGGAAAGGATGGACTCCTGCATATCTCAGAGCTTGAGAACCACAGGGTTGCCAATGTAACCGACATCCTAAAGGAAAATGAAGAAGTTTTGGTGAAATGTTTATCAGTTGAACGGGATGGTAAGGTTAGACTCAGTAGAAAGGCGGCGCTTGACGAAAATATAGAAGATCACAGAATTTCTGACTGACCAAAACGCACGAGAACTTTTTTCTGGTGAAAAACCAAAGTTAGTTGTTGTTTTAGGGACAACCGCTTCGGGTAAAACCGAAATGGCGCTTGAGATAGCGTTGGCGACCGGTGCATGCGTTGTAAGTGCAGACTCCATACAAATTTACAGGCATTTTGATATAGGTAGCGCGAAACTCACCGAGGAGCAAAGGTTAGGGGTTCCACATTTTCTAATAGATATTGCCGACCCTGACGAGAAATTTAATGCCGGCATTTACATGAGGCACTCGCTTGAGCGCATATCTGCGCTTTTTGCGGAAGGGGAAAAAATAGTTGTTACGGGTGGAACTTTTCTGTATGTGAGGGCGCTTCTTTATGGTCTTGCCGAAGGTATTCCAACAGACCCTGAGTTTCGAAAGTTCATTTCTAGCAGAAGGCAATCAGAGGGAATTGAGGCGCTTTACAGAGAACTTGAGTCTGTGGACCCTGAGGCAGTCAAACGCATAAATCCCAATGACTACGTAAGAATTGAGCGAGCGCTTGAAGTCTACCACTTAACCGGCCAGACAATTTCTTCTCGACAACACAGTCACCGTTTTTCTGAGCGCAGGTTCAACACTTTAAAGATAGGTCTTGAAAAAGATCGTGACAATCTTCGACTAGAAGTGGCAAAACGTGTGGATTCAATGATCAGTCAAGGTCTTGTCGAAGAAGTAAAAAGAATAAGAACCATGGGATACGGACCTCGCCTCAAACCTATGAAATCCATAGGGTATAGGCAAATAAACGAGTTTCTTGACGGGCATGAAGATTTAGACGGCGCGATTGAGAGCACAAAAACAGAAACCATAAGATTCGCTAAAAGACAGATGACTTGGCTTCGTGCGGAACAGGAAATCAATTGGTTTTCTACTGCGCAGAGAAAGGATGTAATCAATAAATGTCGCAGTTTTTTGGGTTAACGATACCTTTCTTCGTTTTTTATTCAGGCTTCTTGTATGAGTAAATTGTCCGAAAAATTATAACTGCTCCTATAAGTACTGATAATGCAGGCAAAAGCCAGAGTATGATCCCGATCCCTTTTTTCGGAGGGGATGCTAAAATGGTTTCTCCGTACTTTGATACAAAGTAATCTAGTATTTGTTGTTTTGACTCGCCTTGTTGTAGTTTCGTTTTTATAAGAGTCCTCATGTCTCGGGCAAGTTGTGCGTTTGATTCAGCGACGCTCTGTCCTTCGCATACCGGACACATAAGTTCTGCAGATACATCGGTGATTCGGTCTTCAAGAGTGTCAGATGCTATAACCACGGATGTGAAGGAAAAAAGGAAAAAAAGCGCAAGCCAAATACGACTATTTCTCTGAATAGATAAATTCATGACCTATTTTTTTCCAAAACGATTGCCTGCAAATTAAAATGTTGCGTTAAACGGGGGCTTGTTAGAACTTACCCAGTAAATTTTTCAATGTGATCATTAGTTATCATCTGCAGGGATGGTTGCTGTAACTAGAGAACTCCAGAGTTCTCGGAAGCACTGAGGCGTCACCATCAAATAACAACTCAATACCCTCCCTTTCTCCATAAGATATGTTATCAAAATGAACAATATGGACTAAGTAAAATTTAACTGACTGAAAACGGCCCGCTATCCACAACAAACAACTATTCACAACGCCTCTTCCATATAATGCATGATAATTTCTTCTGTGAGTTGACCTCTGTATTTGGCGGTTATGATTCCGTTGGAGTTTATAAAATACGTTTCTGGAACGCCTGATATCCCATAGTCAATATGTATCTTTTTTTCGGGGTCATAAGCATTTATAAAGGTGCTTCCAAACAAGTCCAAAAACCGTTCTGCGTCCTTTTTTTGGTCCATTACGTTTATTCCTATGAATTCAACTTGTCTGTTTGAAAGTATTGAATAAGTTTTTTCAAGCGCAGGCGCTTCCCTCTTACAAGGCTCGCACCACGATGCCCAGAAGTTAAGAAGCACCGTTTTTCCTCTGTAATCAGAAAGTGTTATTCTGTCGCCATCAAATGAATTCAGCACGAATTCTGGCGCGGGTTTACCCTTGATAACTGAAAAATCTTGTGCAGTCTGATTTTCCCTAAGACCGGTGAATAGAATATATCCTAAAAGCCCCGCAATGCACACTCCTAAAGCAATAGTTTTCTTCATTGATAGATTCTGATCTTAAACCTGTTTAGTTAGCATTTTCTGAATACGTTATTCCTAGTATAATCATTCATAACTAAAAAGATATAAAACTATCTAAGGAACCTCTGAATAATCTCATAGAATAATTCCCTTAAAGATGCTATGGGTATAATTCACCCTAATTTTGGCGTCACAATGGAAAAATGGAGTTTTTGTTCAATTTTGGATAGTTGATCAGAGGTTCCCTACCACAAGTTAAAAACAGATTAATCATCTACGAGAGAAATAAACCCGTGTGTGAGATTCCCCGCCATCAAAGGAGACTAGAGCCAAGAGTGGCTACAGCGCAAATGCTTTATTGACTTGACAAAAAATTAAGATTTGTTATTCTCAGCAGGCACAATGTCTAATACATTCACCCCCCCCCCCCCCTCGGAAATTTGGGTACGGAGTTGATCCGGTGGGTGCCCTCGGGAGAACCGCCCACCGCCTGAGGACGGGACTCGCCTTCATCTTCTTCGCGCTAGTGACGCTTGCCGTGCTTGTGCCGCAGGACGCGCAGGCGCAGGCGCCTGCCAAGCCGTCCGGGTTGGCCGCGACGCCGGGTGCAGGAAATGTCGTGCTGACCTGGAACGCCCAACCGGGCCAGCAGATTACCCAATGGCTCTACCAGGTCAAGCTGAGCACTGACAACTGGCCCGCTGCGTCGTCCACCATTAGTGGGACCGGTGCTACAACGAGCCTGACAATTACCCGAACGACCATCAGCAGTGCAGGCCTGACCAACGGCTCGTCGTACGACTTCCGTATCCGGGCCCGAAGTGGCAGCTCCATTAATACCAGTCCCTGGTCCGATGTGGTGACGGCGACGCCGACCGCCACCCCGCCAGTCACCATCAATCTCACCGCCACGCCGGGCAATGCCAGGATTGACCTGTCGTGGAGCTATAGCGGCTCCACCACGCACGCTTCCAAGTGGCAGGTCGAATACTTCACCGGAAGCACTGGCGATCAATGGCGCGATATCCCGGGCGGAGTGGCTGCGCGCAGCGTCGCTCTCCCTCTCTCCGGACGCCCCGCGCTGGTCAACGACGATACCTACAATATCCGGGTCAGACTGGTGACTTCACGTGGAGACACCCTGGCGCAGACCGTGATAGGCAATACGGGTTGGGTGACCGCCACGCCGACGGCGTCCACAACCACGACCGTTCCCGCCGCCCCGACGGGTCTGACGGCGACGGCGGGCAGCAGCATGCAGGTGTTGCTGACGTGGACCAAGCCGGCCGGCACGATCACCGGCTACAAGCTGCGCCACGCCAAGACGCCGTCAAAGGCCAGCGCCACCTGGAGCGCCATGACGGGTTCGGGCGCGAACACCGTGAGGCACATGGTGACGGGTCTGGACAACGACGCCGAATACAGTTTCATGATCCGTGCGGTGAACGCCTCCGGCGACGGCGCTGCCACGGGCTGGGTGACGGCGACGCCTGCGGACAGCTGCCCTCCCGTGGTCGCACCGACGAACCTGAGCCTCGCGGCGCGTTCGGACGGGTTTGCCGTCACCTGGAATGCACCGACCGATGTCTTCCGCAACGGCTGGAGATTGTCGTACGGCAAGACCGGGGGAAGTGAGACCGCCGTCACCATCTCGAATGCCGCCGCGACCAGCCACACGCTGACCGGCCTGGAGGCCGGCACCGGATACTCGGTCTCTCTTGAAGCGACGCATCCTGCCAATCCTGCTGCGGTCTGTCCTCCAGGCGGCAGCGCAAAAGCCACCGGCACGACCCTCGCGGCCGCGATGCCGACCATCACCCTCACCGCCGCGACGGGGGACGGGCAGGTGAAGTTGTCCTGGACCTATACCAACGACGATGGGGAGGCGTTTGATCACTGGCGTTACGCGCAGAAGAAAGGCAGCGGAAGTTACAGTTTTGGCGTGGCGATTCCCGGTGGCAAGACCGTCCGGACGCACACCGTGACAGGTCTGGAAAACGGCGCCGCATACACTTTCAAGGTCTCACGCGGAGTTACGAGTCCTCCACCTGCGATGATCCAGACAACAGCAGATCCTGACTCCAACGAAGTCACCGCCACACCCACGGCGGCCCCCGCCAAGCCGACGGGGTTGTCGGCGGAGGCGGGCAATGCGCAGGTTGAGCTGACCTGGACCGACCCGGAGGACGATTCGATCACGAGGTACCAGTTGCGGCAGAAGAAGGGTAGCGCTGCTTGGGGCAGTTGGGCCGCGATTCCCAGTTCGGATGCTGACACGGTGAGCCACACGGTGACGGGTCTGGACAACGATGTTGAGTACCGTTTCCGCATCCGGGCGCGGAACGGGTCCGGCAACAGCGCGCAGTCGGCGATAGTGGAGGCGACGCCGTCGGCGTCGGCGGCGGTTCCCAAGCCGGTGCTGAGCGCGGCACCGGCGGGCTACGGCAGGGTGAAGCTGAGTTGGAGCGCTTTGTCGGGGGTGACGGTTGCGAGTTGGGGGTACGAGTACAAGAGCGCGGGTGGCAGCTGGAGCGCAACCACGACGGTTTCGGACGGCAGCGCGACGAGCGCCACGGTGACGGGGCTTACGATCGGGACGGAATACAAGTTCCGGCTGTTTGCGGCGGTCAGTCTCGGGGTGCAGTCGGTGTGGTCGGACGAGGTGAAGGCGACGCCGACGAATACGGTTCCCAAGCCGGTTCTGACGGCGGCAGGAGGCGATGCCTCGGTCACCCTGAGCTGGAGCGCCCTGACGGGCATTCCGATAACGAGCTGGGGCTACCAGTACAAGAGCACAGGGGGCTGGAGCACGACCACGACGGTCACGGGCGGGAGCCGGACGAGCGTCCGGGTGACGGGGCTTACGAACGAGACGAAATACACGTTTCGGCTGTTTGCGGCGGTCAGTCCCGGGGTGCAGTCGTCGTGGTCAGACCAGGTGAAGGCGACGCCGGTAGCCACTGCCGGCGTGAGGATTTCTCCGACGTCGCTGACGGTGGAGGAGGGGAGTAGCAATACCTACACGGTGAAGTTGAACACGGCGCCCTCAAGTGACGTGACGATAACGGTGAGTGGTGAATCGGGTGATGTGACGGTAACGGGTTCGCCGCTGACGTTTACGTCGGGGAACTACAACACGGCGCAGACGATAACGGTGAACGCCGCAACTGACGAAGATACGGACAATGACACGGCGACGCTGACGCACACGGCAGCGAGTGGCGACACGGGCTATGGCGCCTTGCCTGACATTGACGATGTCTCGGTGACGGTGACGGACACGACGCCGACGTTGCAGCTTTTGAACGATCCTACGGCGGTGACGGAGGGTACGGCTATAAGCCTTACAGTGACGTCGGACCGAGAGTTAACGGGTGATCTGACGGTGAGTCTGACGCTGGCGGACCGTGGTTCGAGCGGTTTTGCCGCGGACGACATTACAGGCGAGCTAGGGCCGCGTGACTTCACCGCATCGTTCGGCGCCACCGCCAGGACGACCGCCACGGTGACGATACCGACGGCTACCGATTCGGATGCGGCGGAAGGTGTGGAGACGTACCGGATCACGCTGAACGACGGCGATAACTATGCGGTCGGCAACGACGTGACCGCTGACGGGACGCTGAACGATGCTGCGGCAAAGACGGTTTCAGTGCCGGGGGCGTTAACGGTGGCGGAGGATGCGGGCACTGCGCGAATAACGATAACGGCATCTACGGCTTTTGGAGAGGCGGTGACGTTTAACATCACTTACGGTGGTACGGCGACAGGGGAGTCAGACCCGACAAACGGAGACTACGACAATGATGTCAGTTCTGTGAGTTTTAACGCGAGTGAAACGGCTAAGGAAATAGTAATACCGATAACGGATGATGACGAAGTTGAGTCCGACGAGACTATAACGGTAACGATAGCGCCAGCGAGCGCATTACCCGATGGGTTTACGCTGAGTAGCGCGACTACCACGGTGACAATCACGGATAATGATACGCCGGAGGGTACGATGAGCGTGACGGCGGGCGCTGGGCAAGTGACGTTGACATGGGAAGACCCCTCGGAGAGCAGGATAGCCAAGTGGCAATACCAGCAGAAGGCCGCAGGGGGTAGTTACGGTTCTTGGATAGATATTCCGAATTCAGGGTCAACGACGACCAGTCATACGGTGACGGGGTTGACCAATGATACGGAATACAGTTTTAAGGTAAGAGCGGTAGATAGTTCAGGGAGCGAGCTTAAGACTTATCAGGAGGTAAGCGCTACGCCAAGAGCCAGCGTTTCACTGAGTATTGCAGACGTGTCAGCGGATGAAGGCGGGACGTTTACGTTTACGGTGACAGCTACGCAAGCGCCAGCATCACAAATAAGTTTCAAATACACGGTAACAGCGGAAGGAGAAGATACTGCGGTGGCAGGAGAGGACTTCACTGCGGTTAGTACGGCTACTGAGGGGAGCATACTGGCTGACGCCACTACGACGACAATAACGGTGTCGGTGACGGATGACAGCGTTGATGAGGATGATGAGACGTTCACGGTGACGCTGTCAGAGCCGTCCGAAGGAGTGAGCATTTCAGACGGAGTGGCCAAAGGGACGATAATAGATAATGACATAGCGGCTGCGGTGACGGTTGCGCCGACTGAACTGGTAGTGGAAGAAGGAGCGAGCGGTGCGTATACGGTGGCGCTTGACGCTAAGCCCACGGGTGAGGTGACGATAACGGTAAGCGGGATGGCGGGAGATGTGACGGTGGATAACTCATCGCTTAAGTTCACCGTGGATAACTGGGATACTGAGCAGACGGTGACGGTAAACGCGTCGGAAGATGATGACGCGGTTGCGGATGCCGCGGTGACGCTGACGCATAGCGCGTCAGGCGGTGGCTACGATGCGGTAGAGATAGACTTGGTGGAGGTAACGATAACGGAAGATGACACCGCAGGGGTGAAGGTGGAGCCTACGTCGTTGACAGTGAAGGAAGGGTCAAGCGGTACATACGCGGTAGCGCTTGAGACCGAGCCTACGGATGAAGTGACGATAACGGTAAGTGGAATGGCGGGAGATGTGACGGTGGATAAGACATCGCTTAAGTTCACCGTGGACAGTTGGGATACTGAGCAGACGGTGACGGTAAGCGCAGCCAATGATAAGGACCTGGAGGATGAGACAGTGACGCTAACGCATAGCGCGTCAGGCGGAGACTATAGTTTGGTGAAGATAGACTCCGTACAGGTTACGGTGGAAGACGCTACGGCAGAGCGTCTGAACAAAATAAACCGGGCGGTGTTGCCACGAGTTACGGCGGCGATGATGTCTCAGTCGCTGGATGCGATTTCATACCGGATAGAGGCGGCGGCTCTAGGCGGTATAGGGGATAGTACTTTGAGTTTTGGAGCTACGCCCGGAGCATTATCTGAAGAAGAGTATGTGGATGCGCTGTGGCCGGAAGAAGAGTCTGAGGATCTTAGCGTAGGTATGCGCGAGGCGTTAAATGGGGCGCAATTCAGTTTAGGGCTTAATGGTTCCAATGGCGAGGGCGCGTCACAGATGGAGGATGGGAAGATGCCATGGGCCGTGTGGGGAAGAGGAAATTGGATGTCTCTATCAGGCTCGGATGAAGATATTACCTGGGATGGGGGTTTATGGTCTGCGCACTTAGGGGCGGATGTTCGTTTACGACCTGAACTGCTGGTAGGTTGGGCGGTGTCGCGTTCGGAAGGGGATTTTGATGCTGAGGGGGAAGGGTATCAGGGTCTGTACGAGACAAGCTTGACCTCAGTGCACCCGTATGTAGCGTGGTTGTCGCCGGGAGGTTCAAGCGTGTGGGGGAGCGTAGGTTATGGCAGGGGGAACGTGAGGGTAGGAGAAGACCAGACGGTGATAAGCCGGGCGGACCTGACGTTTACCACCGCGGCTATAGGCGGTCGTTTAGCGTTGGGTCAAAGCGCGAACATGATTTCCGGAGGAGTGACGCGATTTGCGATTAAGGGAGAGGGGTCGTTAGCGCGTTCAAAGACAGAAGCTGATAAGGGTTTGGAAGAACTTGAAGTGGATGTACGCAGACTACGCCTGGCGCTACAAGCCTCGCATGAACGCGTTTTAGAGGGAGGGGCTACGGTAACGCCATCACTGGAGATAGGAGTAAGACATGACGGAGGGGATATAGATGGCGGGGCCGGTTTGGAAGCGGGGACGACGTTGAGTTATAACAATCCGGTGGGGCTGACGTTGGAGGTGCGGACGCGAGCGTTGCTGGACCACAACAGAGATTGGGAGGAGTGGGGGATGGGAGCTTCAGTGACATTGGAGCCTGGGGCTGATCAACGAGGCGCGTTCTTAAAGCTTGAGTCCTCACGAGGAGAGACCGCAAGTGGAATTGACAGGTTGTTTGACCGTAACAGCGCTGAGTTGCTGACAACAGGTGGGATAGACGCGCAAAGACGCCTGGACGCCGAGATTGGACACGGCTTCGGTATTGGGGACGTGGCAAGAACTTCGGTGCTAAGCCCATACGCGGGGATAGGTTTGGAGGATCAGGGAGGCAGGTACTGGCGTTTTGGTACGCGTTACCGTCTGGGCGAGGGAATTGATATTGACCTCGAAGGCGCAAGAAGAGAACAACAGTCGATAGACGCTCAAAACAGCGTCATGCTCAAAGGTAACCTACGCTGGTAAAAAAGACGTAGAGCGCCCCCTAAATACCGGATAGAGTTTCTCTCCAGGTAATTTAGATGTTTTCCGATATGAACTGAACTGCGAATGAGTCGTTAAATTCAAGAGTTGGCGATTGCGCGGCAAGTACATTCCGGGATGATCAGTGAGAAGCAATATCACTGTGCGGAAACCGTAAACATCAAAACCCTACAGCGCAAATGCATCCCGTTTGATTGCTATTCCATCTTACGCTGAATATAAGTTATAATCAAACCTGATATGAGTGGACCGCAACAGGATGCTCTCTCGGCGACTATAAACTGGATCAAGGAGTCTACTCAAGTGGTTTTTCTGACAGGAGTTGAACTTTCTCTGGAGGCAGGACTACCCGATGTCTCTGATCTGAGTCTCAATCCAGAAATAGGGAAATTCAGGAATGACATAAAAGTCAGAAAAGAGTACTGGCAGAAAATAAGAGATTTTTATCCTAGTATTTCAGCGGCGATTCCATCTCCCGCCCACGAGGCTATCTATGAGATAGAGTTTCTCTGCAATGTGGACTGCGTTTTGACGCAGGCGGCTGATGGTTTACATGGAAAAACTGGAAGCGAAAAAACAATAGAAATATATTCCACGATAAACTGGGTTCACTGTCATGAATGTGGGAATGATTATCGTACGGACGGGATACTTCTTTCTCTTGAAGCCAGCAAGACAGGCATTCCCTAATGAAAAAACTTGTTATAGTGTCTAATAGACTCCCGACCACAATACGGGAGAAAAACGGAAAGTTGATTTTCGAACCGAGTATTGGAGGAGTTGCAACTGGCCTGAGTTCTCTTGATACAGATTATGAAAAGTATTGGATAGGGTGGCCTGGTGCGGATTACGTAGGTCTTTCTTCTCTGCAGAGAGATGAAGTGGATACTAGTCTTAGAAAAAACAACTTCTATCCAGTGAATCTGACCGTAAAAGATGTAGATGATTACTACCACGGTTTTTGCAACGAGGTTATATGGCCTATCTTTCATTATTTCGTTCAGTATGGAACTTATAAAAAAGAGTTTTGGGAATCTTACATAACCGTAAACCGCAAATTCGCAGATGCGATACTTGAAGTGGCGCAACCAGATGATTACATATGGGTTCATGACTATCATCTGATGCTTGTCCCAGATCTTGTGAAAAGTAAATTATCTTTGTCAAGCATTGGTTTTTTCCTACACATACCTTTTCCGTCTTCTGAGATTTTTAGACTTATTCCTTGGTGTCGCCAGATAATAGAGGGGTTAACTGGCGCAGACCTAATAGGTTTTCACACATTTGACTACGTAAGGCACTTTGCTGAAAGCGTAAGAAGAATTCTAGGACACGAGCATTCTCTGGGAAGGTTCATAATGGGTGAGCGGGAGATAAGAATTGATACTTTTCCCATGGGAATTGACTACAAAAGATTCTCCGAAGCACCAGCAAATCGTAAAATTCGTAAAAAACAAGACGAAATCACGAAAGTTCTTGGAGCCAACCGTAAAGTTATTCTTTCCATAGATCGTCTTGATTATTCAAAAGGGATTCCAGAGAGGTTACGGGCCTATGATCTTTTCCTTGAGAGAAACCCAAATCTTCAGGGCAAGGTAGTTCTTTTACTGGTAGCCGTTCCTTCAAGGACCGAAGTTACTCACTATAAAATACTGAAAACAGAAGTTGACAACCTAGTGGGCTCCATAAATGGCCGCTACGGAACAATAGGCTGGAATCCAATTCATTACATGTACAGATCCTTTGAATTTGAGGATTTAATTTCTCTTTACACAAGCGCGGACATACTTTTTATCACTCCGCTTCGTGACGGTATGAACTTAATTGCAAAAGAATATATTGCGACAAGGCAGAATGGAACTGGTGTACTGATACTCGGAGAGATGGCAGGGACAGCCCAAGAACTAAGCGAGGCGCTTATAATAAATCCCAATGATCTGGAAGCCACTTCGCACGCCCTTGAAGTTGCCTTTTCCATGAGTGCATCAGAACAGAAAAGACGAATGAAAACTATGCAAAGTCGTCTGGGCAGATACGACATTCATACTTGGACCGCGGACTTTATGGAAAGACTTGATGAGACAAAGGAAAAGCAGATAAAAATGTTTTCTCGACGAGTGAGTCAAGAGATAAAGAATGAGCTGATTGAGAAATACAAAAAGAGTAAAAATTGTCTTTTCTTACTTGATTATGACGGTTCGCTAGTATCTTTCAAAAATAACCCACAGGACGCGAAACCTGATCCAAAACTGTATTCCGCTCTCGGCATACTTTCTACGCAGAAAAGTAATGAACTTGTTATAATAAGCGGCAGAGACCGAAAAGTTCTTACTAAGTGGTTGGGGGATGTTACCAACGGTCTTGCCGCAGAACATGGTCTCTGGATAAGGCGTAGGAAATGGGAGGTGTTGGACGTTGTTTCTCAAGAATGGAAGGATGAAATAAGGCCCATACTGGAAGTCTTTGTTGATAGGACTCCAGGGTCTCTTATTGAAGAGAAAAACTATTCCTTAGCTTGGCATTACAGAAAAGTTGATCCGGCGCTTTCAAATGTTAGGGTGGGTGAACTCAAAGATATGCTTTCCCACATAACGGCAAATCTTGAGATAGGGGTTTTAGAGGGGAATAAGGTTGTAGAAATAAAAAGTTCTTTTGTAAACAAGGGTAGAGCAGCAACTCAGTGGCTTAAATCTGCGAAATGGGACCTTGTTATTTCTGTCGGGGATGATTGGACAGACGAGGATATTTTTGAACAACTTCCCGAAACTGCCTACTCAATAAAAGTAGGTTTCGGTCCTTCAAAGGCTAAGTACAAGGTTCGTTCTACAGATGAGGTCAGAGACATTATTTTCTCTTTAGCAGAAATTACCATAGGGAAAAAACTATAGTTTCTGAGTAACCTTCTCAAGTTCTTCCTAGATAGTGTGAAGAAAAAGGAAATAAATATAGGGAAGTTCTTCTTTCCGAAACGAAATAATCAATACGGAAAACAACTATAGCGCGATGACTCGTACAAGCTGCTATACGAAGAGGTGTTGTGTAAAGAAATAAACATGGAGTTTACAAATATAGGAACAACCCAAATTAGTTCGTCAAGAATAGGTCTTGGAACTTGGTCCATGGGAGGGTGGCTTTGGGGTGGTAGCGATAGAAATCAGTGTGTGAGAACCGTATACAAAGCCTTTGATAAGGGTGTTAATCTGATTGACACAGCGCCTGTTTATGGATTTGGGCTTTCAGAAAAGATTGTGGGAGAAGTTATTTCTCAGAGCGGGATACGGGATGAATTGGTAATCGCCACCAAGGCGGGGCTTGAGTGGGGTGAAGAAAGGGTGTTGAGAAACTCGCTTCCACAAAGGATAATCAAAGAGATTGATGATTCGCTGAAAAGACTTCGAACAGATTACATTGACATTTATCAGATACATTGGCCAGATCCGTTAGTTGCGGTGCAGGAAACAGCAGAAATCATGGCGAATCTCCTTCAGAGTGGAAGAATAAGGGCTGTGGGAGTAAGCAATTACTCAATAGATCAGATGGAAACTTTTTTATCTGTGTGTTCACTACACTCAAATCAACCTCCTTACAATATTTTTGAGAGATCAATAGAAGACGACATTATTCCTTGGTGTGAAAAGCAAGGAATCACAATGCTTCTCTACGGAGCTTTGTGCAGAGGGCTTTTGAGCGGGAAGCTCAGTGAAGATTCAGTGTTTTACGGAGATGACTTAAGGAATTTTGATCCAAAATTCCGCAAACCTGTCTACGCAAATTATCTAGGAGCTGTATCAGAACTTGACAAACTCGCGTCGAAGCGGTTTGGAAAAACAGTACTTGAACTCTCTGTTAGGTGGATTCTTGATAAATGTCCCAGCGGTGTGGCTCTCTGGGGATCTCGTCGTCCTGAGCAACTCAACAATTTGGACAAGATCTTTGGATGGACGATAGACGACGATTCAATGGATGAGATAGATAGGATCCTAAGATTGTTTGTCCCAAGCCCTATAGGACCTGAATTCATGGCCCCAGCGGCAAGACCTCATTGATAGAATTGCGTAACTTTTCGAGGCTTTTTTCTAAATTCCTCTAGAAAGAAAATTTAACTGGAGACAATAGACCCTTTGTATTATGTGGTTATAACTGCTGAGCAGCGCCCCAAAAAAGACGATTCCGCTCTAGAAATGGATCTTCAGAACATAGTTGGGTCTCCGGGCGCTGGCACACCGAAATTACTATGCATTCCAATACTGTTTTTGATTTTTGTCTGGGGAGTTACTGAAACGCAAGCAGTTACAGGTAAACCTTATGTAGTGGATGGCGATACGGTTAAAATCTCAGGGGAAACAATCCGACTACAAGGTATTGATGCGCCGGAGATAAAACAACAATGTATCAATGCCACGGGAAAAAGTTATAGTTGTGGTCTCGTCTCAACTAATGCTCTTAGAGTTAAAATAGGGAACAGTTCTATCACATGCAAAGGGGAAACGCGTGACCGTTATGGCAGGCTTATTAGCATTTGTTATCTAGGCGAATTTGATCTAACTTCGATCCAATCTGGTTGCCATATTCAGAAGAGCTTCCTTGGTATTTGTTATTTAAACGAGTTTGACCTAAACGGTTGGATGGTTAAGAACGGCTATGCGCTTGCTTATCGTCGGTATTCCAAGATGTACATTGACGTTGAGCGGATGGCTAGTAAGTCCAGTAGGGGAATTTGGGGCGGAAAATTTGTTTGGCCATGGAACTGGCGAAAAGGGGAAAGACTTCATTTGAATTGATGTTTACATAGATGAATCTACTTTTCAAAAAACTATTAACCTTTGTTTTTAAATGCTTTTTATATCCTCAATGCGAATTTCAAAAATATTTTTTCTGAAAAGGTCTGCAGGAGGGTAGTCTTCTGGGTCTATTCTTTGGTCAGGTACCGCAATGCATCGCATCCCTGCGCTTGTAGCCGATATTATCCCGTTTATTGAATCTTCAATTGCTACGCATTGATAGGGAGAAACCCGAAGGCGCTTTGCAGTTTCAATGTAGATGTCAGGTGCTGGCTTTCCATTTATCACGCAGTCTCCAGAGAGAGTTATCTCAAAAGCGTCTGATATACAGAATTTTTTAAGGACAAACTCTATCACTTTCATCGGAGACCCCGACGCAAGTGCTGTTTTTATCTTTTTTTCACTATTCAGTGTTTGTAATATTTCCTCAATTCCGTCAAACAATTCAAGTTCCTTTTCATAGAGGTCTAGTAAAATTTCCAGACGCATATCAAGAATTTCCTTTTCTGACTCAACAAGACCGAAGGTTTTCTTCAAAAGACCTATCGAATCTTTCTGGTTAAGTCCCATAATCTTCTGGCGATATTGTTCTCTATAGATTTCGTTGCCCGCAATCCCTTTTCCCCTGAGCATAATAGACTCGCTTTTTTCCCACAGGGGTTCGCTGTTTATTACAACTCCATCAAGATCGAATATGACTGCTTTTATCAATTGGCTTTTCTTATAAACTGCAAATGTTTCTATCTATATTGTAAATAGGAAAAAGTAAAGTATACTTTCACAACTATGTTTGAACTTGAGCCTCACGAGAAAGAAGGATTTCATTATATCCTTGGAGTACCTCTGCTGATCGGCCTTATACTTATTATAGCCTTTCTAACGCATTTGGTACTCAATCCTTAAGTAGTTCCCCAGAGAACAATTCTTTGGAGAAGTTCATGGATTCGAATTCTGACCCCAGTGCTATCACTAAAGATATATTCTCCAGTTCCTTTTTCTTTCCAGTTAACCTGAAGCAGTTTAAGATTTTTTGGGAGATTAGAGGAGTTAGATCCAGTTTTCCTTCCTACAAATGTAAACTCACTCTTTTTTCCGTAGAAAACCATGACAGTTTTTTCTCTACCGAAAATAATCAAAAAACCCGGATCCTGTTCTCCTGATCCAAAAAATGCGGAGACAAAACCTCTAGGTAAAGCAAGTATGCTTATTGAATCGTTTCCATATTGAGAGTTGAGCGACTCTATATACCTATCAAAACTGCGAAAAAGGAAATCCATAGCTTTTCTAGCATCACAAGAGATTGTTTCCGCAATCTCCGATGCTCTCTGTCTCTCATAGAACTCTTTTATCCAAGTTTCTTTTTCCGGTTCCATCAATTTTTCATATTTCAAATTCTGCAGATTTATTCAAGACATTATCTAGCCTTAGTGAATCCACTTCAAAATTCCTCCACAACGTAATATACTTACAGAGGGAGAAATAAAAATAGAAAAACTCTACGGTAAAACTTCGGGTCTAACTAAAAGCGATCTTAAAAACGCTCTCAGATTATACAGGAGGAAAATCCCTCGCGACCGACTTTTAACTCTTGAATTCGCCCGTACCCTCCAGACAGTCTCAAACGAACTTAAAAGAAATCTGACAGTACTTATTGACCGCAAAGGCAAACCTGGATTCGTTTTCGTGGGAGAGCCATCTGATTTCCCATTTGAAAAACTTCTGGGTAGAAGAAGAAAAGCGAAATATAGACTCAGAGGATTTCGCATAGTCAGAACCAGCATTAAAACCCCGGGTCTTACTGGAGATGATTTAGCCACGCTTGCATATCAGAGGTTAGATGCTATGGTGTCACTTTATGCAGGTACGAATGGTACTCAGAAAGGCGTTGAATATGCTACCTTGGTTCCATTTAGTGGACAAAAGGATGAAAAGAAGTGGGAAATTTCAAGGTATTCTGACCCAAACCAACTAAACATCAATTTTGAAAGAGAGATAGAAGAAGTTGAACGGCGACTTCGTTGCGCATTTCTCAGAAATGGAGGTAATGAAAACAGAGAGGGAGTCATTCTTATTGGGGTTAGTACCAAGTTTCGATATATAGCCGAACAATCAGTTAAAGAACTTGATTCTCTCGCAGTTTCTGCAGAGAAGATAGTGCTTGACAGAGTAGTGCAGACAAGAAAAAAGATGGATCCTCGTTATCTCATCGGTCGAGGAAAACTACGGGAAATAGTGCTCCACGCAAAGCACTTAGGAGCGGATACTCTTGCGTTTGACACTGAGTTGACTCCCGCGCAGGCATCTGCTATCTCCGAAGAATCAGATCTTGACGTAATAGATAGAAGTCAACTTATAATACAAATATTCGCCCGCCACGCAAAAACAAATGAAGGGAAAATCCAAGCTAAACTAGCAGAATTGCAGTATAATCTTCCAAGGCTCAAGGGTAGGGGAGTAGGGTTTTCACAACTCGGTGGGGGAATAGGAACTAGGGGGCCTGGTGAAAAGAAACTAGAGCAAGAAAGAAGAAATACAAGAAAACAAATAGAGTATCTTGAAAGACAAATTGATGATCTTTGCAGAAGAAGAGAGCATACGAGAAAAAACAGAAAAAACTCAAAAATCCCCACTTTGTCATTTATCGGATATACGAATGTTGGCAAATCAACTCTTTTTAACCGTCTGACCAGATCCGCTACCGATACTGAGAACAAACTTTTTTCGACTCTGAACCCGACAACTAGGAAAGTGATGCTTCCCGGAGGAACCCATGTGCTTATGACGGATACTGTGGGTTTTATAAGCAAAATTCCCAAAGAACTTGTAAATGCATTTCGAGCCACTCTTGAAGAGATAGGTGAAGCTGACATGGTGATTCATGTTGTAGACGCAAGTGACTCAGAAATACAGAGCAAAATAGAATCAGTAATGAAAATAATGGAATCTATGGAATATGAGAACATACCAAGTGTCATGGTATTTAACAAGTTGGATCAAACAGATCAAGATACGCAGTTATCGCTCCGCGAAGCTTATCCACAGGTCCCATTTGTGTCAGCAAAAAACAGTATCAATATGAGAGAATTGCTTCTATATATAGAGAGATCTGTTGAGGAAAAGAGAATCAGCGGAAACTTGATGAGCCTACAGACAAGTCTTCGAAAGACCGCACAGCGCGCAATATAATCATGATGCCGGGTCTATTATGTGTAAGTTGGTAAAAAAAAAAGGAGATACTCCTATTTTTAGGAGTATCTCCTTTTCTCTAAGTTTACTCTATAAACCTTACCAAGGCTTGGACGCGTCGTCCTGTCCCTTCAGGTTCTTGATCCATTTCGTGTCATCATAATCTGAAGTGCCGAAAGTAAGAGCGAGATTAGCGATAATAATGCCTATCTCATTGTTGTTTGTCTGCTCGGCTCTTTTCTTGATTTTGTTATGAATAGGATCTGGAATGTTTATAGTTATTTCTGCCATTTTAAAAACCTCCTAGTTAATATCAGTCCTCAATTCCTTTCTCTTTTCTGTACTCTTCAATTTTTTCCCTTTTTACAGTTGGAGCAAGCTTGAAGCCAGATGGGTCTGGAGATGAGCCTGTAGCGGAATTCAATACTTCCTCATTGCTGAGATGAGTGAACTTTTTATCTCCCGCAACCTCTCCTAGCTGAGATTCCTCAAACTTCCAGTCTGTAAGCCATTCGTCTCCAAGGCCAAAGCGCCTAGTGAGTTTGTTGATCTCCTCAAGCCTTCCTGGGAGCGGCCCCGCTGGCTGAAGCATGTTCAGTTCTTGCAAAAGGCTCACTACTTCTGGATTTCTTGGGAAAGCGTTTCCGACTTTTTTCTCAAAAAACATAGTTTCAAACGGAGGACGGCACCTCGCGCCACCTCCATCCATATTTTCTGAGGGATAACCGACAGTCATAAGCCAACTGAAAACATAAGTATCAGGCAACCCGAATTTCGCCTTGGTGTTTCTCCTAGCGCCACCGCTTGCACCGTTTAGGCAAGTGCCAAGACCTAGCGCAGTTGCGGTGAGTATCGCATTTTCTATCGCATTACCTAGGTCAATAGCAGCTAGACGATGAAGTATCGCATCGGGGAGAAGCCCGGGAAGCGGAAACAGATTGGATACTCTGTCGTATTCCCAACCATGGGCCTTGTCTAGCGCCCCGGTTCTCATAAGATCGTGTATTGACTGTCCCTGGGTATCATAGTTAGACATGTCATAACACCAAAACACAAGTACAGGAGCCATCTGCGTGGTGATCTGGCTCCAGTCAGATATGAATTCCCATATTTCAGGATCCTCGTCCCTGTATACAACTATTGCTCTTTGTCCATTGAAGTTGCCTGCTGAAGGAGCAAGTCTGGCGGCTTCTAACATGGCCTGAATCTTCCACTTTTCAACTTGCTGGTGGGGTTCATACCATCTTATAGACCTCCTTGTTCCTATAGCGCTGAACGTGTCCATCACGTTAACTTCGCTGGCACTTGGTATATTACTCATAGTAACCTCCTTATTGGATATTTTTTTAGAGCAATTCTCTAAACACTTTTCATTTTCCTAATAATACCACAAATTGAGGAAAATTCATCTAGAAAAACGTAAGTCCCTAAAATTTTACAAGCAAGGCTGTTTCATGTAAATTCTGATAATAAGGTTATAAGTAAAATTGAGAGTGTAAATTAGGAGGAATCAACAATGAGAGATGTCTATATAATAGGAGTCGGAAACACCGCATGTGGAAGATTCCCCGATAAACCTGCCCATATTCTTGCGAGGGAAGCGGCTTGGGCAGCGATAAAAGATTCAGGAATTCACGCACGCAAAATAGAAATAGCGTTTTGCGGTCATGTATACCAAGGAATGGGTGTCGGCCAAAGAGCTCTTAAAGACATAGGACTTGTTGGACAACCTACTATAAATGTTGAAGGAGCATGCGGAAGTGGAACCCTTTCACTTTGGGAAGCTTGGAGAACAGTCGCTTACGGGCAATACGATATAGCTCTTGCGCTGGGAGTAGAAAATCTGAGCAGAATTCTCTCTGGGGGTCCATTGCCTCTTGAGGAAGATGATCTTGAGGTTTCCATAGGAATGGGAATGCCAGGCCTTTACGCGATAAGAGCTTCCAAATATATGGATGAATACGGGGTTACGCTTGAACAACTTGCAGAGGTGGTGGTAAAAAGCCGTCACCATGCTTCTCTTAATCCTGTTGCGCAATACAGAAAAACCACCACTGTAGAAGAAGTGCTGGGAGCACCGGTAATCGCAGACCCCCTTACTAGAAATATGTGCTGTCCGGTGGGTGACGCCGCGGCTGCAGCTGTGTTGTGTTCAGAGGAATTGGTCGAAGAACTGGCGAGCAAAATGCCAATAAAAATTCTTGGTTGCGTTGCGCAATCCGGGAAATACAGTAGTCCCAAAGGGCTTACCTGTGATCCTTCCGAAAACGTATGGAGAACCTCGCAGATGGCCTACGAGATGGCGGGGCTTGGGCCGGAAGATATGGACGTGGCTGAAATCCATGATGCCTTTTCAATAGCAGAGATGATGGTTGTTGAATCTCTAGGCTTTTGCGAGAAGGGAGAAGGGGCGAGACTTGTAGACGAAAAAAGTACTTGGGTGGGAGGAGACAAAGTTGCGGTTAACCCAAGCGGTGGACTTCTTTCAAGAGGACACCCCGTTGGAGCAACAGGACTTCTTCAGACTGCAGAGATCGTAAGGCAGTTAAGGGAGGAAGTTGAGCCTGAACGTCAGGTAAAGGACGCAAAGGTCGGCATCATTGAAACTATGGGAGGAGCGCAACCCGCTATGGATGGGATAACATGCGTTGTGAGTATTCTAGGAAGATAATGTTTACTAGAGAGTCCTCTTTAAGGTTAGTCGATTTACGCTTTATCTGACATTAGAATTCCATGTTTTATGGCTGCTAGAAAAGTTTTTAATTGCTTCTTTTAGAATTGAGGTTAACGGTTAGTTCCCATTTGCCTTAAAGATCCGTGACGTAGCATAGATGATCAGAAGCAGGTTGTTCTGGCATAAATATTGTAGACGCTTTATACCTTGTTTTTGTGTTCTGTGTACTATTGATTTTCTGATCAAGACCAGCAAACTCAATATAAGTTTTCTTAACCCCTTTTCTAAACAAACCAGCGCAGCAATTAATCTTGATTCTGTGAGAACAGATACTATTTTGTAATCAAGATGCTCTCACCAGAAAAATTTACGGATAAGGCGCGCCAAGCGCTTGAGTATGCAGCGAAACTCGCGTCTGACAATAACAATCAAGTGGTTGATTTACCCCATCTTCTTTCAGCGCTTTTGAGTGAATCTGGGACAACCACTGATGTTCTGAAATTGATTGGAATAGACCCCGCGGTTGTTCAGAAAGTAGCACAGCAGTGGATATCTGAAATTCCAAGGGTACAGGGCGCGTCAGACAATACATACGCGAGCCAAGATTTAGGTTCCTCAATAAGTACTGCGGAGAAAGAAGCTCAGGATTTCGGAGACTCCTATATAAGTACCGAGCACCTTTTTCTGGGAATTAGCACTTGTACGGACCGGAAAATTGTTACTAAGTTCAAAGAACTCGGGATAACAAAAGAAACCATACTCAAAGCATTGAAACAATTAAGAGGTGATAGAAAAGTGGACACGCAGAATCCTGAAGATACTATGGATGCGCTTGGTAAGTACGGAAAGGACCTTACGGAACTTGCGCGTAGTGGAAAGATAGATCCTGTAATAGGGAGAGACGATGAGATAAGAAGGATTATACAGGTGTTGCTTCGAAGAAAAAAGAACAACCCTGTACTTATAGGAGAAGCTGGTGTAGGAAAAACTGCTATAGTGGAAGGGCTTGCGCAGCGTATTGTTGATTCTGACGTACCTGAAGGGCTTATAGATAAAAAACTTATCTCGCTTGACCTAACTAGCATGCTTGCTGGGAGTAAGTACAGAGGGCAATTTGAGGAAAGACTCAAGGCGGTACTCAGAGAAATTGAGGAATCTGATGGGCAGATAATCCTTTTTATAGATGAGATACACACCATTGTCCGAGCAGGCGCGACGGAGGGAGGGTCAATGGATGCTTCGAATATGATCAAACCCGCGCTTGCTCGTGGCGAACTTCGATGCGTAGGGGCCACTACTCTTGATGAGTACAGAGAGTATATAGAAAAAGATCCAGCGCTTGAGCGTAGGTTTCAGCCAGTCTACGCGGACGAACCTTCCGTTGAGGAAACGATATCCATTCTCAGAGGACTAAAGGAAAAATATGAAGTTCACCACGGAGTCAAAATAAAAGACGGCGCGCTTGTGGCAGCCGCAGAGCTTTCAAACAGATATATATCTGGAAGATTCCTTCCCGACAAAGCAATTGATCTTATAGACGAGTCATCATCTTTGATCAAGATGCAGATTGATTCTGTTCCCACGGAAATAGATGAAATCAAAAGAAAGATAATGCGTCTTGAAATAGAAAGACAGGCATTAAAACAGGAAGCGGATCCTGAACTTTCAGAAAAGTTGAAGAATATTGAAAAAGACCTTTGCAGACTCAAGGAAGAGGAATCAGTTCTTGAAGCGCATTGGAAAGAGGAGAGGTCCTGCATATCAAAAATAAGGACTATCAAGGAGCAAATAGAAAGTTTTAGAACAGAAGCGGAGATGGTACAAAGAGAAGGCAATTTGTCTCGCGCATCAGAACTTATTTACGGCAAGATTCCTGAACTTGAGAAGGAGGCAGATATACTAGGGGAAGAACTTGAGAAAACACAGAGTCAGAAAAAAATGCTTCGTGAAGATGTAACTGCAGAGGACGTAGCTACCGTGGTAGCCAAATGGACAGGAATACCCGCTTCTACTCTAGTTGAAGAGGAAGTGGAAAAACTTGTTCACATGGAAGAGAGACTGTCAGGGAGAGTAATTGGACAACTTGAGCCCATAAGGCTTATCTCTAATGCGCTTCGTAGGTCAAGAGCAGGGCTTTCCGATCCGAAAAAACCCATAGGGTCGTTTATATTCCTAGGACCCACAGGGGTTGGAAAAACCGAACTAGTGAAATCGCTTGCAGAATTTATGTTTGACGATGAAAACGCGATTGTGAGACTTGATATGAGTGAGTATATGGAAAAACACTCGTTATCTAGAATGATTGGCGCAACTCCGGGATACATAGGTTATGAGGAGGGTGGTCAACTTACAGAAGCTGTGAGAAGGCGTCCTTACTCCGTAGTACTTTTTGACGAAATAGAAAAAGCGCATCCTGATACTTTTAATTTGTTTTTGCAGATACTTGATGATGGAAGGCTTACCGACGGACAGGGAAAAACGGTGAATTTCCGAAATACTGTGATAATAATGACTTCAAATCTCGGAAGTCGGTACATAAAAGAACTGTCTGGAGACCAAGAGAAAATGAAAAAAATGATAAATGAAACGCTCAAAGAACATTTTCGTCCAGAGTTTCTAAACAGAATTGATGAAATAGTTATATTTGGAAGCCTAAGTAGGGATCAAATCGTAAAAATAGCGGGTATACAGATCGGTTTTCTCCGCAAAAGGCTTGCGGAGAAAAATCTGGGTCTAGAGTTTTCAGAAAAAGCAGTAATCAGACTTGCAGACCTAGGTTATGACCCGGTTTTTGGAGCAAGACCACTTAAAAGAGCATTGCAGAAATATGTTGAAGATCCTCTTGCGACTAAATTACTTGAAGGAGTATTCAAAGACTCAGACTCTATAGTAGTGGACGTGAACCAAGATGGAACTTTCAGCTTTGAAAAGAACTGAAAAAACCGCGCCGCAGCACAGCCAATCAAACATTGAGTCCTAATATATTTCACATAAGCATACGCTCATTAAGCGTTTAGTTTTGTGTTGAACAGAGAAACCACAAGAAAAATGTGGGATGACGACAATTAGGGTGTCTGCTTTGTGAGCAGTATCGGGAAGGTTATACAAAATCCAAAGCAGTTATGATCATTATGCTAGTCATGATGATCACAACTTCGCACAAAAGATCAGGTGTGGTAAAGTTATTCTTAAGCGTTGAGTGTGATGATGGTGTTAGCTAGATCCTATCAGAACGAGACAAAATGGACACCCAATATTGTCCTTCATAGTCCAATATGGGAGGAAAAATAGCAACACGCGAACAACTGATTGAAGTTGCTACAGATCCGATTACAAAACGTGTTCCAGAAAACTGGCACCAAAGGTTGTCGGAGTTAAGAACAGATAAAGGCTATACAATATTGTCTTGGCGGAATCGTGGTAACTTACGGGTAAGTGAGTACATGATGCCTAACGCTGAACAACGTAAAACGGTGGCCAAACATCCGTCCTAAAACTGATATTTGGTTAAAGATATTAGATAAATATGATCATCAATGTGCTTGGGTTGAAAGTGGCATAATATGTGGTCTGAAAGAAGGCGACATTGATCCAGTAGGTGGTGGAACGGTGAAATTGACACCTGACCACAAAACTCCTCATGCAGTTCACGCAATAACAGACCCAAGTGAAGTTGATAGTTGGCAACCGTTATGTGGAAGACATCAAGTAATGAAGAAAAATTATTGGGATGATGAGACCGGATGGCTCAATGTGGTCGCTATAGTACAATCAGCATCAGAATCGCAAAAGAAACAAGTTTACGAATTCTTAAAAATCTATTTTAACGAGGGTTCTTAAAAGTGTGTGTGTTGTCGGACATCGTAGATGCCTCATAAGGCGCACTGATCCAACAGTTATTTTTTGGGCATGGTATACACTATGGCAACCGACCTACTCATTATGATTTGCAGAAAGAATATTAATAAACCGCCATTAAAGTTGTTTATTTAAAGCGGTTACGATTTTCTGAGTAATTTCCTCCGGGAAAACCTCAACGGTTTCTCCCGAGATTCTGCTTTTTATCTCAACGAAACCTTGATCAAGATTTCTTTTTCCTATTACGATATGAAAAGGAATTCCAAGCAAATCAGAATCCTTGAATTTCACCCCAGCACTCTCTGTCCTGTCATCAATCAGAACATCCACCCCGGCTGTGAGAAGTTCTGAATATATTTTCTCCGCTACATCTTTCACTTTTTCTTGCTTGAGATTGAGGGGGATTACTGAGACTTCAAAAGGGGCTATAGGAGCTGGGAATTTTATCCCATACTCATCGTTTCTCTGTTCTATGGCAGCGGCGACCGTTCTTCCTATTCCTATTCCATAACATCCCATCACAATAGGTTTTTCAGTTCCTCCTTCATCAATGTACGTGGCTCCTAAAACTTCGCTGTACTTGGTTCCAAGCTTAAAGACGTGTCCAACCTCTATTCCCTTTGATGCGCGGAGCACTCCGTTTTGTGAAACAGGGCATGGGTCTCCTTCCTTCGCAACACGGATGTCTGCATAGGCGTGCGCTTCAAAATCCCTTCCAGGATTGACACCGACTATATGGTAATCCGCTTTGTTTGCCCCAATAACTGCATTTTTCATATTACGTACAGATTTGTCTGCAATTATTTTGACGTTTTCTCTCAAAAGACCCACAGGGCCACTGAAACCTAACGGACCACCAGAAACTTCAACTATGATTTGCGGAGAAGCCAATTCCACAATCTGGCACTCAAGAAAATTGCGTAGTTTCGTCAGGCTGAGTTCGGAATCTCCCCTTACAAGAGCAACCACGGGTTCTTGCTCTGTTCTTATTATTAGCGTTTTTATTAGGTCTGCAGACCTAATTCCAAGGGTACAAGCCACTTGATCAACCGTCTTGAGATTAGGAGTATGTATCTCTTCCATTTTTTTGAGACCAGAAACAGATCTCTTACCTTCTCTTTCCTCTTCTGAGACACCGATCTTTGCAAGTTCAAGATTGGCCGCGTAGTCTGCCTCTGTGGAACTCATTATGATGTCTTCTCCTGTTTCCGCTGTGACCATAAACTCATGGGAAAAACTTCCTCCTATGTTTCCCGAATCAGCTGAAACAACCCTAAATTCAAGCCCGCATCTCTCAAATATGCGCATATAAGCATCGTACATAATTTGATAGGATCGGTCTGCCTGTTCATCTGACACGTCAAAACTGTAGGCATCCTTCATTATGAATTCACGTGCCCTCATAACCCCAAACCTAGGGCGAACCTCGTCTCTGAACTTAGTTTGTATCTGGTAAAAATTGACAGGAAGTTGCTTGTAGGAGCGGATTTCTTTTCTTACCAAGTCCGTTATTATTTCCTCGTGGGTAGGTCCTAGGCAAAAATCCCGATTTGCTCGGTCACTAAACCGTAGAAGTTCCTTCCCATAATAATCCCATCTTCCACTTTCAACCCAAAGTTCCGCTGGAAGTACCCCTGGCATAAGAAGTTCTATAGCACCAGCCCTGTTCATTTCTTCCCGGACAATGTTTTCAACTTTTTTTATGGATCTGAGTCCTAGAGGAAGATAGTTGTAAATTCCAGCGGCAAGTTTTCTTATCATCCCCGCCCTTACCATAAGTTTGTGGCTTACTATCTCTGCGTCTGAAGGGTCTTCCTTGATCGTGGGTATGAAATATGAAGAAAATCTCATATGACTTTCTCTTTAATGAAGTAAAAGTTTAAGTATTGACTGAAACTCTTTAATTTAATTAATATAATTTTCCCTGATTTCTTTGACGAGCTCCTCAACTAGAGAAGATTCCTTAAATGATTTTACCAATTCACCACCTCGATAAAGCATTCCCTTTTCTCTGCCTCCCGCTATGCCTATATCCGCTTCGGAAGCCTCGCCTGGTCCATTAACCACACAACCTAGGATAGCCACCTTTATAGGTTTTGAGAGTTTAAAGCCCGAAACTTGTTTTTCCACTTCAGAAACAAGTTCTTCAAGATCAATCTCAAGTCTTCCACATCCTGGACAGGAAATGATCTCAATCCCTCTGTTTCTCATCCCTAGTGATCTGAGTATATTGTTCCCAACAATGACTTCCTCAACCGGATCGCCAGTAAGAGACACTCTTATTGTGTCTCCGATTCCTTCTGCGAGAAGAGTGCCAATTCCAATTGATGACTTGACTGTTCCCATTGCTGGAGTTCCAGCTTCGGTAACCCCCAAGTGAAGCGGATATTTAGTTTTTTCTGCGAGTAATCTATAGGCATGAATCATTTTTCTTACATCTGTAGATTTAACAGAGATTTTTATGTCATAGAAATCAAGATCCTCAAGTATTCTTATATGCCTCATTGCGCTTTGCACTAGAGCCTCGGCAGTTGGACTTCCATGTTCTCTAAGGATGTCTTTTTCGAGTGATCCAGAGTTAACCCCAATCCTTATGGGGACTTGTCTTTCTCTGCATGCATTTACAACGGCCTTTATTCTGTACCTTGCACCAATGTTCCCTGGATTTATCCTCATTCCATCAACCCCTTGCTCTATTGATTCTAAAGCCAACTTGTAGTCAAAATGTATATCGGATACTAGGGGAATGGTTATCTGTTGGCGTATCGACCCGAGGGATTTTGCCGCATCCATGTCTGGAACCGCAACTCTAACTATGTCACAACCTTGCTTTTCGAGTCTTTTTATTTGAGCGACGGTTGAAGGGACATCTCTTGTATCGGTAATTGTCATTGATTGGACGGAAATAGGGGCTCCACCACCTATTTTTACATCACCGATAGATATCTGCCGGGATTGTCTCATAATTCACGGGAAAGGCTATTGAATAGTGGTTTCAGTGTCAAGCAAAAAAGTGGATCAGTACAATTGAGTTGTTCAATTCACGCGTATAAATCTTAAGGATTTCCAGATAAGGCAAAAACCACCTCACAACTTAGATTATGAAGCATAACACTTGAGACCGTAGTTGTTTCGTTCTGATGATAAATGATGATTTAAGAAACGTTATCAAGCTAGTGTTGCGTCAAAAACAACATTTCTTGTACAATGTGTTTTTAAGGTGAGGACTCCGTGGTCCGAGCCGTCCTTGCACAACAAAGGATCGGTTGCCGATGCCCGATGCAAACTCAAATCCATCTACCTAAAATCATTACTTGACACAACACTAGATTGAGGCACTTGCGCTGTCCAAAAGGTATATACAATCAAGAGCTTTTAGAAGGTGCGCATCAACAAAGCCCTAAAATCGGCTAAAGTAAGCCAAACCCCACAAATTTCACCCCACATAAAATCGGTTGATGTAGGCTCTGTAAAAATTCCCCCAAAATACGAATAATTTGATGATCTCACTTGTTTTTAATGTCACTATAAAGGTGTCTTCATAGGTTGAATTTATAATTTACTAGTGTTACGTCAAGGTCAGTATTTTGTGTATAATGTGTTTTAAGGCCGAGGGATCTGTGTCCCGAGTCATCTTTCCACAACAAAGGAGGAGGAACCATGAAGAAGTACATTGTGCGCCTGTCGGAGGCGGAACGCAAGACCTGTCAGGAGGTCATCGGGAAACTCAAGGGTAGCAGTCAGAAAGCGCGCCGGGCGCGAATTCTGTTGCAGGTTGATGCGGATGGGCCAGATTGGTGCGACCACCAGGTTGCGGAGGCATACGGTTGTTGGGAGCACACCGTTGCGAACGTGCGCAAACGTTGCGTGCTGGAAGGCTTTGAGTTAGCCCTCAACGGGCGGCAACGAGACCCATCCACCTGGCCGCCGAAGCGTCTGGACGGGCGGCAGGAAGCCGCGCTGATCGCGTTGCGGCTGGGGCCGCCACCGGCTGGCTACGGCCAATGGTCGCTACGTCTGCTGGCAAGCGAGGCGGTTGAGACCGGCATCTGTGAATCGATCAGCCACGAAACCGTCAACAAGACATTAAAAAAAACGGTATAGCGGGACGCTATCTGCAGTACTGGGTGATTCCGCCGAAGGCGGACGGGGAGTATGTGGCGGCCATGGAAGATATTCTGTCGACCTACGAGGAGCCCTACGATGAGCGGCGGCCGGTGGTCTGTATGGACGAGCAGCCGGTACAGATGCTACGGGAAACCCGCCAGCCATTGCCCGCAACCACGGAGCATCCGTGCCGTGTAGACTACGAGTATCAGCGAGCCGGCATGGCCTCGGTGTTCCTGTTCTGTGAACCGCTGGCAGGTTGGCGCACGGTGACGGTGCGAGAGCGGCGCACTAAATTGGACTGGGCGGAGGAGGTGGCGGCTCTGCTGGAGAATCGCTATGCAAACTGCGAGATGGTCACGCTGGTGCTGGACAACCTCAACACGCACACGCAGGGAGCGTTATACGAGGCTTTTGAGCCGGAGCGGGCACGGCGGTTGAGACAGCGCATCAAATTCCAGTACACCCCGAAGCACGCGAGTTGGCTGAACGTGGCGGAGTGCGAGTTGAGTTGTCTGACGCGGCAGTGTCTGAAGGGTCGACGGATTGGGGACCTAGATGAGTTGCGGGCCGAGGTGGCGGCGTGGTCGCAACGTGTCAACGCAAGCCAGCGTGGTGTGAATTGGCGTATGTCGGTTGCCGATGCCCGTTGCAGACTCAAGTCTCTCTATCCAAAAATCATTGCTTGACGGAACACTAGCAGAATCTTCTCCTCTCCTATAAGAGTAAGTGAATGTTGTTTTTAGTTATCTTCAAGGAAAAAGCCCCAAAATCGTTGTAGTGTAACTACCTCAAGTTAATAACAAATTTATCATCTACAAAAGAAATAAACCCGTAGCGGTTGCACAATCATCAAAAGAAATCAGCATCAAGCATCACTACAGCGCAAATGCCTCGTTTCTCGCTAGTCCTTGACTTTGTAAGGGGGGGGGGGGGGGTAGAATCAAAAGACTGACTTAAGAATGAAGATTTTACAACAAGATTTTGCCAGATAAATGTCCATTTATAAATGGAACAACTTATAAGGAGGTTGTAATATGAAGTTACGTAATTTATTAGTGATGTTGTTACTGCTCACTGGAGCAGTTTTGTTCGTGGCTTGTGAGGGAGAGAGAGGACCGGCGGGGCCAGCAGGGCCAGTGGGGCCGGCGGGGCCAGCAGGGAAGGACGGAGCGCAAGGGGCAGCAGGTACCCCCGGACCTGCGGGCGCAGATGGGCGGGCTGGAGAAGATGGTGAGGATGCGGCTAGTCAGTATTTTGATCCTAGATGTGATATTGTCAATGGAATTCAGGCGTTAACAAGAACTCTCACAGGAACCGGTGGTGCCGATGTCCTATGTGGGAATAGGTTCAGTAACGATATTAGAGCGGGTGGAGGAAATGACATTGTTTACGGTGGCGATGGTGGTGACAGACTGATAGGCGGTGATGGGGATGATACGCTTTACGGTGAAGGAGGGCAAGATCATTTCTACCTTGCCCAGGACGCTGGCGATAATAAATTTATAGGTGGGGATGGTTATGACATAATTTATCACGGTATTTCACCGACGGCGGCTACGACGAAATTATTTTCTAACATTATTTCTCTGCCAAGCCAGGTTGTTGCTTTATCTCTAACCCTTGATCTTTCTTCGGGAAGTTTTGATGGTTCTTCTCTTTCAGGAGCTGGGATGGGGTCGTTTACATTTGAAAGCATTGAAGATATTTTCGGAGGGTCAAGAAATGATACTCTCACCGGAAACGACAAAGACAACTGGATTCATGGAGAAAGGGGGAATGATACTATTAACGGAAAGGCGGGGAATGATACTATTGAGGGTGCTGGCGGCAACGATACTCTTACCGGAGGGGCGGGAGATGATCTTATTTACCCAGGTGGCGGTGCCGATACTCTTACTGGTGGTGAGGGTGCAGACACTTTCCTAATTAAAAAAGGCGATGGGACTGATGTTATTAAAGATTTTGATTTGACAGAAGACATGATCTATTTCAGAGATTTTACAAAAGGCGGGGAACCAATAACCGTTGGGAGCGGTAAGCTGACTGTCGGGGGAACAGAGGTCGTGATACATGATGCGAACGGTTCACCAGATAACATAAAAGCAGGGAAAATAAAAAGCGAAAAAAAGTATAGGTTTGTAACTGCCACCGCTGGTCAAGAGAAAAGAACCTTCACTTTTACAGACAACTAAAGAATCTCGGTGCGGAGAATTGAGAAGCCCTATAGGTTTTTACCTATGGGGCTTTTTTTTGATATACTGGCAGGAACAAATCCAAGGAGGAAATACTATGAGCCTAGTGTTCCGTCAAGTAATGATTTTTAGGTAGATGGACTTGAGTCTGCAGCGGGCATCGGCAACCGACATACGCCAGTTCACACCACGCTGGCTTGCGTTGACGCGTTGCGACCACGCCGCCACCTCGGCCCGCAACTCATCTAGGTCCCCAATCCGTCGACCCTTCAGACACTGCCGCGTCAGACAACTCAACTCGCACTCCGCCACGTTCAGCCAACTCGCGTGCTTCGGGGTGTACTGGAACTTGATGCGCTTCCTCAGCCGCCGCGCCCGCTCCGGCTCGAAATCTTCGTATAACGCTCCCTGCGTGTGCGTGTTGAGGTTGTCCAGCACCAGCGTAATCCTCTCGCAGTTTGCATAGAGGCTCTCCAGCAGAGCAGCCACCTCCTCCACCCAGTCTAACTTGGTGCGCCGCTCTCGCACCGTCACCGTGCGCCAACCTGCCAGCGGTTCACAGAACAGGAACACCGAGGCCATGCCAGCCCGTTGATACTCATAGTCCACACGACGCGGATGCTCCGTGGTTGCAGGCAATGGCTGGCGGGTTTCCCCACCATCTGTACCGGCTGTTCGTCCATACAGACCACTGGTCGTCGCTCATCGTAAGGCTCCTCGTAGGTCGACAGAACATCTTCCATGGCCGCCACATACTCCCCGTCCGCCTTCGGCGGAATCACCCAGTACTGCAGATAGCGCCCCGCAATGCCGTTTTTTTTAACGTTTGGTTGACGGTTTCGTGGCTGATCGATTCACAGATGCCGGTCTCAACCGCCTCGCGTGCCAGCAGACGTAGCGACCATTGGCCGTAGCCAGCCGGTGGCGGCCCCAGCCGCAACGCGATCAGCGCAGCTTCCTGCCGCCCGTCCAGACGCTTCGGCGGCCAGGTGGATGGGTCTCGTTGCAGGGCTAACTCAAAGCCTTCCAGCACGCAACGTTTGCGCACGTTCGCGACGGTGTGCTCCCAACAACCGTATGCCTCCGCGACCTGGTGGTCGCACCAATCTGGCCCATCCGCATCAACCTGCAACAGAATTCGCGCCCGGCGCGCTTTCTGACTGCTACCCTTGAGTTTTCCGATGACCTCCTGACACGTCTTGCGTTCCGCCTCCGACAGGCGCACAATGTACTTCTTCATGGTTCCTCCTCCTTTGTTGTGGAAAGATGACTCGGGACACAGAGCCCTCGCCTTAAAACACATTATACACAAAATGTTGCCTTTGACGAAACACTAGCAGACAGACTTCAACAGTTAATAGAATCGCATGAGAGCAGGATAAAGGACTATGAGGGACGAATTGAGAAATTGGAAAAGGGTATAAACAAGGATAGAGGTGGCATTGATGAGTATCATTCGTTTATTGAAATAGAGAAAGAACAAATTAATGTTATTAAGAAACTCCTATCGTTCGGCTCCGACTCTCTGGAGACCTTTGCCCGTATTGTAAGGTGGTGGATAAATCCACAACTAAAAAGCTCTTATTCCAAAAAAACGTCCAAAAAGCTACCAACTGGTGTCGGTTTTTTACCCCTTCTAACCCCCCTTTGGTATGCGTACATCTTTTAGACAGTGCAAATGCCTTGATTTGAATATTTTTAGGTTTTTGTTAGACTTTAAATTCATGATTGAGTACGTAACACCGTTTTTTCGGCCTCCAAGCGAACACAAGAGTTTTATTCTACAAGCTACTATTGGTTGTTCTCACAACAAGTGCACCTACTGTGCTATGTACAGAAAGGAATCTCAGAAATTCCGGGTGAGGACTATGGCTGAAATAAAGAAAATAATTGATGTAGCCAAATTGAAAGGACAATTAGGTAAAAGGGTCTTTATCGCGGATGGAAACGCTCTTGTGCTTTCCACCTCAAAACTGATGGAGATAATGGAATACCTTTTCAAAGAAGCCCCAAGTCTTGAGCGAGTTACTATGTACGCAAATGTTGGAGACATACTGAGAAAATCTGTTAGAGATCTAAAACTTCTCAGAGAGAATGGTCTTTCAATGGTCTATATAGGCTTTGAAAGTGGAGATGACGTAGTACTTAAGAAAATAGAAAAGGGAGCAAATTTTGCAGAAACGGTAGAAGCCTCTGCGAAACTTAAAGCAGCGGGAATAGTCAACTCCGCTATGATATTGCTCGGTATTGGCGGGAAGGAAAGAAGCAGAGAACATGCGCTTGCCACAGGCAATCTTCTTACCAGATGTGATCCAGAATATGTTGGAGCGCTTTCTCTTCAACTTCGTCCAGGCGCGCCGATCTACCAAGAGTGGGAAGAAGGTTCTTTTGAGCTTCCAGAAAAATTTCAGATGATAGAGGAACTCAAAACAATAGTTAAAAACACCGAGCTTTCAGGTGGATACTTTTATTCGAATCACATATCCAACTATCTTTCCGTGAAAGCTAGATTTCCTGAAGAAAAACCAAAAATTCTTAATGAAATAGAAGGAATCTTGAAAGTAAAAGATGAATCTTTGCTACGTCCTGATTATTATCGGGATGTTGTAAACCAGTACTAAAGTTCAATAGGAGATTGAAATGGGAAAAATAGCAACTACTTCCCCTGTCTGGGGATGCAGTTTAAGTGATCTTAGGGCGCTTGCGAGAATCACTGAGCGAGCTGGTTTTGACGGGATTTTTTCTCCTGAAGTGCCGCCTTTCAGCGCTATAGCCAATGCCCAAGTGTTTGCTGAGTGCACAGAGAGAGTGAATGTGGGAACATGGATAGCGAATATTTACATGCGTCAACCGGTAATTGCTACCGCTGGCTCTCTTACCATACAGGAAATAACTGGTGGTAGGATGATTCTAGGACTGGGAGTAAGCCACAAACCGGTAAACAACAGATATGACATTGATATGGGAAACCCAATTGAGTCTATGAGAGACTATATAAGTGAGGTGAGGGCGCTTGCCGATGGAACATCGCCTAGACTTTCCCTCAAGAGAAAAGTCCCAGATCTTCCCGTTTATATCGCAGGACTCACCAAGGCTACAGCGGAGCTTGCAGGAGAAATCGCAGATGGAATAATGCCGTATATGTGTCCTCCCGCATATCTTGCGACGCTGGCAAAACAGGTTGCTGCAGGTGCGGAAAAAGCAGGAAGAAACGCTTCTGCAATCACGATTACAAACGGTATCCCATCTTTTGTCTCTGATGACGAGGCGGCTGCCGTGGCATCAGCTAAAAAAGGTCTCGGTCCCTATGCAAGATTACCTTTCTACCAGAGACTTATACGGAACATAGGTTTTGGAGAAGTAGTTGACCAGATAAACGACGGGGCAAACCCAGCTGATGTGTTTACAGATGAACTTATAGATTCAGTGGCGCTTGCTGGAACGCCGCAGAACTGCAAAAAGAAACTAGAAGAGCATTTCTCAGCGGGAGTAACTCTTGCTATATTGGTTCCTGGGCCTGTCGGCAAGCAAAGTGCAGTAGAGGTAATGGAGATAACAGCCGGGGCGTTTTCCTAATGATTTCCAGAAAAACTGAGAGCTATATGAGTTTTCCGCTTTTTTCCTCACGACAATGCACCCGAAGGGTGTACTGTTATCTGATCGTATTTTGACTGCAGTTGAGAATTTGCTTTATGCGAATTAGAGATGATTTAAGGAATTCCAAGGTAGTAAAAATACGCGTTACTTTGAGGGAAGGGATATTTTACAGAATGTATGAAGGATGCTTTCGCTGGAGGTCTTTTCTATAGTGCAATTGAGCCACAATCAATATTGTATTCAAAACAGACTACCAGAATTTATACGATATTTTGAGCGATTCGTTGGCTAATATTTTTACGCAAGCAGTTGAGAACAAAATCTTATAAAAGTATAATAGGGGCGATTTTGTCGTCCTTCTTGCTTGGTTTCGTGGAACATGCTACTTGACTCCTATCTTCTCTCAATATTGATATTTTTTCCCCTCGCGGGAGCGGTTGCGCTTGCTATTGCTCCTTATTTATTCCGAGTTTCTAACAACTTGATGAAGATAACCGTGGTCTGCGTAACTCTGGTTGAGTTTGCGCTCTCACTGTTACTTTTTCTACGATTTGACGGTTCTCTCTCATCCATACAGTTTGAAGAGAAAATTCCTTGGCTCGTAGACTTAGGCATATTCTACCACTTAGGAGTTGATGGTCTCAGCATCTTTTTAGTACTGCTCACTACATTTCTTTTTCCTATTACTGTTTTATGTTCATGGAATGCCATAAAGGGAGGTTGGAGAGCATTTTTATGCCTCACTCTTTTTCTTGAATCGGCTCTTATAGGAACATTTGTGGCCTTGGACATGATTCTTTTCTTCATATTTTGGGAAGCGGTGTTAATTCCAATGTATTTCATAATAGGTATATGGGGGTCTTCAAGGAGAGTCTATGCTGCTATAAAATTTTTCATATATACAGCGCTTGGAAGCGGTCTTATGTTGATAGCTATTATGTATATGTACTATGAACACATAGATCAGTTTGGATTTGCTTCAATGAATGTTTTTGACCTAAAGGAAACGGTTCTCATTTTCAATGGTTTACTAAGTCCGCAGGGACTTGTATTTACCGCGTTTTTTCTCGCTTTTGCAATAAAGGTTCCGATGTTCCCGTTTCACACTTGGCTTCCTGACGCGCACGTTGAGGCTCCTACTCCTGGAAGCGTCATACTGGCAGGAGTACTGCTCAAGATGGGAACCTATGCGGTGATAAGGTTTTTAATACCGTTTTTCCCGGAAGCCATAGATGCCTATACTCCATTTCTCATAACGCTTTCAATAGCAGGAATAATCTACGGCGCTATGGTAGCGTTTGTGCAGAAGGATCTTAAAAAACTAGTTGCTTATTCAAGCGTAAGCCACATGGGGCTTGTAATGCTTGGTATATTCGTTTTAAACCTTCACGGGGTTCAAGGCGGAATTTACCAGATGATAGGACACGGTCTTTCTACAGGCGCGCTGTTTATCCTCGTAGGTATGATATATGAAAGACGTCACACTAAAATGATTTCTGAATTCGGGGGGCTTGCTCGAATAATGCCGCTTTTTGCCTTATTTTTCATGGTCGCAATGCTTTCATCTATAGGGCTTCCACTTTTAAATGGTTTTGTTGGAGAATTTCTCATTCTGCTCGGGGTGTTTGCTGAAAACCACTGGTATGCCGCGTTAGGAGCGACAGGACTCGTACTCGGAGCGGTATACATGCTCTGGGCTTACCAAGGGGTGATGTTTGGCCCTGTTGTAAAAACTATTAACAGAGGGATTAAGGACCTTAACTACCGAGAGATATCTATTATGATTCCCCTTGCCGTAATGATGTTCTTTATGGGAGTTTATCCTCAGCCTTTTCTTGCAAGAATGGAACCTTCGGTGACAAAAATGATAATGGAAGCGCGGCCGGAAAAAATACTGCAAGCGGATAGTGAAAACCTAGGAGAAACTCCCTAATATCTTAGTTGTACTTAATTATGTTGAGGCTCATTACTCAGATAGATGCCTTCTCCTAGACAACTTATAACAAAAAAAATTGGATTTTCCGCTTCGCACAGGTATTGGAACAAGAACTGGAGCGAGGAAAAAAACCACGAGTTTTACGGCAAATCAAGTCTTGCAAGTAGCCACGGGCACAATTTCACGCTTGAGGTCACAGTACAGGGGGAAATAAATCCTGAAACAGGAATGATAATAAACCTTTTCGACTTAAAAGAGATACTTTGCTCTGTTATCGGGGATTTTGACCATAAAAACCTCAATGAGGACCATCCCGCTTTCCAAGATATTGTGCCTACCACGGAAAATATAGCGAAAGTTCTTTGGGATGCGGTAGAGCAATGTCTTTTGGGGAGAAGCAACTGCAGTCTTTACAATGTAAGGGTGTATGAAACCGATGAACTTTTCGTCGACTACAGTAGGCGCTGATATAGAAGAGCATGTTGTCCTGACAAGAATATTTAAATTTTGCGCAAGTCACAGGCTTTTTATCCCTAAGCTTTCAGAAAAGGAAAATTCTGCCATCTTTGGCCAGTGCTCAAATCCTGCGGGACACGGACATGATTATTTAGTTGAAGTAGGAGTAATAGGAGAAATAGACCCGGAGAGCGGTATGGTAATAAATCTTCGTAGTTTCGATAAACTCGCTACGCCGATAATTGAAGAACTAGATTATAAGTGGATAGACAAAGATATTCCATTTTTCAGAGAAAATGTTTCCACCGTTGAGAATATCGGGAAATATTTTTGGAAGAAGTTCTCAGAAATTGTTCCCGAAGGCGTGCTTTTCCGCATAAAGGTATGGGAAAATCCGAGAAGTTGTTTTGAGTATTTTGGGGAGAGTTGCGATGGATAAGAAACTAAGCAAAAAAATTGCCATAGTAACGGGAGCCACTCGGGGTATAGGAAGAGCGGTTGCGCGACAACTCCTAGAGGTGGATTATTTTACGGGACTCTGTTCAAAGACCCCCCAAAGCGTGGCTTCTCTTCAGATAGACCTTAGTTCTTCTTTTGCTGGAAATTTTGTGGTAACCGCTGTTGACGTATCTGTTGAAGATGAAGTTAAGGAATTTGTTTCTCTGATTGCGCACAAAAAGGGCAGAATTGATCTGCTTATAAACAATGCGGGCGTAGTTTATGTCAATCCGGTTGAAGAAACCGATTCTAAAAAATGGGATGAGATGATGGCGATAAACGCAAAGGGGATGTTCCTTATGGTAAAGCATTGTCTTCCGTTTATGACTCACGGTTCGCGGATAATAAACATAGGTTCTAATGCGTCAAAGAAGGGTTTTCCGAGATGGTCAGCGTACTGTGCTTCTAAATTCGCGATGCTGGGTTTTACAAAAGCGCTTAGAGAAGAGGTAAGGAGCCGGGGAATTTCTGTTTCAGCCGTTCTTCCGGGTCCGACCAGCACTGATGTATGGGAGTCACTTCCCGGAGAATGGGATAACTCAAAGATGATGTCTCCTGAATCGGTAGCAAGAGCTATTGTTTTTGTTGCGAATCAGCCCTCTGGAGTAACCGTTGATGAGATTGATATAGTTCCATCTACGGGTAGTTTATAGGCGTAAAAAGGTTGTTGACCATATGGTGGAAATATTAGCAACGGGAATCAGTTACAAAACAGCTCCTGTAGAGGTGCGTGAGCGGTTTTCTTTTTCAACAGAGAATCTTCATAGAGCTCTTAGACTACTTTCTCAGAAAAAAAATGTGTATGAGTGTTGTATAATTTCCACATGCAACAGGGTGGAAATCTACGCTGTAACTGAAGACCTTGTCACGTGCGAGCATGAAATCAAGTCATTTCTTGCTGATTTCCATAAACTCCCGCAACAGAACTTCGCTTCTCACTTCTACACCATTTCAGGTAGAGATGCGGCAAGACATCTTTTCCAAGTGGCGGCAAGCATTGATTCCATGGTGATTGGAGAAACCCAGATTCTCAGACAACTTAAAAACTCATACAACGTGGCATTAGAGGAGAAAAGCGTTGGACTCATACTCAATAAACTATTTAATAGGGCTTTTTTCGTTGGAAAGAAAGTAAGAACCGAAACTGGAATTTCCTCCCAAGCTATTTCGATAAGTTATCTGGGGGTTGAACTTGCCAAGAGAATATTTGAAAATCTTGAGGGCCGTACCGCTATGCTCATCGGAACGGGTGAGATGGGAGAACTTCTCGCAAAACACCTTGTCTCAAATAAAATAGAAGAACTTTACGTTGTCAGTAGAAATTTCCTAAGTGCAAAGAAATTTACAGAATCTGTAAAGGGTAGTCGGGCAGTGCGGTTTGAGGATATGTTTTACCTCCTCAAGAACATTGACATTCTCATAACGGCTACTGGGTCTGCTGATTACATAATAAAAAGCGAGCACGTGAGGCAATCTCTCCGACTCAGAAAAAACGAGCCAATTTTTATGATTGACATAGCAGTTCCGCGCGATATAGATCCGAAAATAAATTCCATTTCCGGAGTGTACCTTTATGACATAGATGATTTGAAGGTGGTTCAAGGAGAGAACCTCAACTCAAGAAAGAAAAGTTTAGAGAAAGCGGAGCAAATAATCTCAAGAGTGGAGAGAAATTTTGCGTCTTGGACAGAAAGTCTCAAGGTTTTCCCAACCATAGTGGGGCTCAAACAGAAGTTTGAAAGAATAAGAGAAGTTGAAGTGGAAAAAGCATTGCGAAAGATAAACGACAAAGGTTTAGAGAACAGGGATATCATCGAACGCTTAGCCCAATCTCTAATTGGCAAGATATTTCATGACCCAATAACTAACCTCAAAAAAAGATCATCTGGCTACGAAGCGGCCATTTATTCTGAGGTTGCGAGAAAACTTTTTGATCTTGATTCTGAAGATTCCTTACAGAACACGTCAGATATTTATGAAGATGCTGAGAATTGGGACCAGAGGTAGCAGACTTGCTAGGGCTCAGACTCGACTTGTCGAGACTCATCTTCAGGCTGTTTTTCCTTCTCTGAAAACACAGATAATCGAAATAAAAACCTCGGGGGATCTATACCAAGAACAGAATATTTCCCAGATCGGGGGCAAAGGTGTGTTCGTAAAAGAAATAGAACAGAGTCTTATAAACGGTGAGACGGATATTGCGGTTCACAGCATGAAGGACATGCCTTCTGATCTTCCCGATGGGCTTATAATAGGGGCTGTTCTGAAAAGAGATGATCCCAGAGATTCTTTTGTTTCAAGAGATCCGGAAATTGTAACAAAGCCATTTTCTAGAGCTAGAATAGGCACTGGAAGCGAAAGGAGAAGGATACAATTGCTTTTTGGATTTGCAGGCGTGCAAGTTGTTCCAATCAGGGGCAATATTGACACTCGCCTTGCAAAGATCAACTCAGAATGTCTTGATGGTGTGGTTCTTGCCGTAGCTGGTCTTAACAAACTCGGGTTTTTAGACCGCATTACTGAATACTTTTCTTTGCAAGAGATGGTTCCCGCTCCATGTCAAGGGGTAGTGGCCGTTCAATGCAGAGAAGACGATATGGAAACAAGAGATCTCTTGTCCGAAATAAACTGCTTGGAAACCGAACCCATAGTTGCGTTTGAGCGTTCTTTTCTTAGGGCTTTTGGCGGAGACTGCAGTATTCCACTTGGTTGTTGCGCACAGATAGTTTCTGGTAAAATAGTGGCGACTGCTTTTTTTGCAGATATGGAAAAAAATAGATTTTTTCGCAATTCTTGGAAATGCGATATAGAAGATGCGTCTTCTGGTGGTGTTTCTATGGCTAAAAGCCTTATTTCTGAAAATGGATTTTCTTTTTAGCCATCGCTTTTTCTACTTCTGCGTTTTTTTACTATCAAGTGGTTAGTCTGCTAAAAAAGGTTAGCTAGTGTTTGTCAGAAAAAGAGATAATACATTGTTTTTACTTAATTAATTAGGTGTTTTTTATCCGAAGATTGAGGTAAAAAAGCCGTTTTTGGGCCATTTATGCACAAATTGACCAATTTTAGCAATTCTTCGGGAGGAAAGTATAAAACAAGTACGCAATACACAACTAGAATTCGGCAAGATTCGCATTGGAAACATTGAGTTGAACCTCAAATCTAGAGAAGACATTCCTGTAAAGAGGGGGTTTTCTGGCGAATACTACTTAATATGTTCAGAGTGATCACAAAAGATAACATATTCATCAGAAGGTAGTGCCTTTATATTCTCGTCTGTATAACCTGTTATAAAAGAAGCTCCTTGATCAATGATCGGTATTGCTCCAATCTCACGATAAGCTTCCTTTTTCAGCTTCGCAGGAGCAATAACAGTATTAACAACATCCCCCAATGGCAACACGCCACCTCCGCACCATCCAGCAGTTTTTCGATGTAACTCAGCTCGCTGATGGCTACAGCTCTTCGGTTTTGAATTCGTTATAGCCTTCATAGTAATAGCTGACATCAATGCCTTTCATGAACAAGGCGCGATCATCAATCTGGTCGGTTAGTGCACCTTGCAGCAGGGCTTTGATTTCCACATCCTTCACCACGCTACGCTGCATTGCAGAGAGATATTCATCCTTATCCACCCCATTCCAGTTCACCACCTTACGAAGCTCTTTTTTCAGGATTAGGTCCAGCCAGATGCGGGTGGCGCGTCCGTTGCCCTCGCGGAAGGGATGGGCAATATTCATCTCAACATATTTCTCAATGATCTCATCAAAACTGCCTTGCGGCATGGCGTCAATGTGTTCTAGCGAGGCTTGCAGATACATCATTGGTGCAAAGCGTAGATTGCCCTTGGCAATATTCACATTGCGAATTTTCCCGGCAAACTCATAAATCTCTTTAAATAAATAGGCATGAATGAAAGCCAGCCCTTTGAAGGTGCCGACCTCCACCTTATCAATATCGCCGGAGTCAAAGAACTGCTTGGCTTTTTGCTTGCTGATTTTCTCTTCTGCCTTGGCCAGCTCAATCTGATTGATAATGCCTAGTTTGTTTTCCAGTATCATGTTTTGCACTCCAACAGCTCTAGTTGCGTTTTTAGCCATTCACGGCTTGAACCGGATTTAAAGTATTTTTCTTGATCTATGGCTTCCTTTTCTGTTTCAAACGTTTGGTAATAAGCTCTTTTCATAGTCTTGTGCTTTGCATCCTTGACATTCACATGTTGCTGGTAGCGGTGGCAAGATCATTTGTAAAACCTTTATAGTATGATTCATCATCACGGAGTAAAACGTAGGTATAAAACATCATAATCTCCTCCTGCCCGCCGGCAGGCGGGTCAATCTCTGCTAAAATGGCATCAATGTCGCTACGCAGCCGGTCAATCTTGCTGACGGTGGTTTTGATCTCTGCATTTAGTTCGGTGATATCAACAACCTCTCTTGTGTCTTTCGGCTCCACGTAAGAGCTGACAGAGAGATTGTAATCATTGGCGACAATTCTCTCATACGGTATGGAGCTGGCAAAATGCGGAATCGTTTCCTTGCTATCAAACACCTCCATAATGTCCCGAATGTGATCATCTAGCATGATGTTCGTGTTAGTCTCTTTCTTAAAATAGTCTTCGCTGCTGGCATCAGTAAACTGGGTGGTGTCTTGTTTGTTTTTAGCCAGAACCAGAACGGTCACGGCAATGGTGGTGCCGTAAAACAGATTGGGTGCAAGAGAAATCACCGTTTCCATATAGTTGTTATCCACCAAATATTTGCGGATTTTCTGTTCCGCACCGCCACGATAAAAAATGCTGGGGAAGCAGACAATCGCCGCACGCCCTTTGGCAGAGAGATAACTCAGCGCATGCATGACAAAGGCAAAGTTCGCCTTGGATTTTGGTGCAAGCACACCGGCAGGGGCAAAGCGGTCATCGTTGATTAAGGTTGGGTCATCCGATCCGACCCATTTCACCGAATATGGTGGGTTAGAGACGATGGCATCAAAGAGCTTTTTATCACCAAAATGCGGATTAATCAGCGTATTTCCCAGTCGGATATTAAATTTGTCGTAGTTGATGTTGTGCAGGAACATATTCATACGGGCAAGGTTGTAGGTGGTGTGGTTGATTTCTTGACCGAAGAAACCTTCTTCCAGAATATTCGCGTCAAATTGCTTTTTGGCCTGTAAAAGCAACGAGCCGGAGCCGACAGCAGGGTCATAGATTTTATTCACACTGGTTTGCTTGTGCATGGCGAGTTGAGAAATCAGCTTGGACACATGCTGCGGGGTAAAAAACTCACCGCCTGATTTACCCGCATTGCCAGCATAGTTTGAAATCAGGAATTCATAGGCATCACCGAACAAATCAATCTGGTTGCCGTGGAAGTCACCGAATTCCAGCCCGGCAATGCCTTTGAGCACTTTTGCTAATCGGTCATTTTTATCTTTCACCGTACTGCCGAGGCGGTTGCTGGTTATGTCAAAATCCGCAAATAGTCCTTTGATGTCATCTTCGGATGGGTAATCACTGGCCGAGGCTTCAATATTTTCAAAGATTTCAGTAAGATCAGTATTTAAGCTCTCGTTGGTGTTGGCACTTTTTTCGATATTTACAAACAGCTGGCTGGGGTAAATGAAGTAGCCTTTGGTTTTGATGGCATCATCTTTGATCCCCGGTGTAATGAGGTCATTAGGTAGCTCAGCATAATTGATTTTTTCGTCATCGGCTTCGATGTAGCGGGAGAAGTTTTCACTGATAAAGCGATAAAATAGCGTACCGAGAACATATTGCTTAAAGTCCCAGTCATCGACTGCACCGCGAACATTGTTGATTTGGCGTTGTAGGGCTTTACGTTGTCCGTTGCTTGTCATGCTTATTTCCTTTTGTTTTTTGCGTTGCTCACTGATCCATTGATCAATCTCGCTTTTTTGAAAACGCCCGCCCACGAACTAAACCAAAAGTGTGGACTTATTTTACGATGTCTTTCCACAAACAGCGTAACTCGTCACAATTGAATTTTTCCCCATTTCCCCCAGCCTCCTTGGGAGCCATAATGCTTTTAGGGTTAAAGTATTTGCTTGGAAGACGGATAAATGGCCGATCAAAACCCAAGTTATCTCCTGCCGGGATTGCGGGGAAAAAACTATACATTCCGAAGATTAGATCGTCGGGGTTGCTCCGAAATAAAGCCGAAACATGCTGTCAGACCTCGGTGTGTAATTGCCCTAGGTTGTCAGGTTATCAATTAGAGGGTGAACGGTCACATCCAAGAACGCCTATGGTACCCGATTTACAGTTTCTCTTATGCATTGGAGATGTCATAGTCAATAAAGTCCTTGACTAGAATTACTGTATTGATACCAATTCCAGTTGTCAGGTGATTTTTTGCCGCTTCCAAATGCTATCACTGAACCTTTGTCTAGATGTTTTAATCCTCCCTTGTTCGGGCTTGACTCAAGTTTACCCAAAACCTACTAAAATTTGTAAGCGAGGCAATTGCGCTGTCCAAAATGTGTATGTATATCAAGGGGTTTTAGAGTGGGTAAAAAACTTTTTGCCCCCAAAAAAATCCTAAAATTGGCTAATGTAAGCCAAAAACCACAAATTCACCCCACACTAAAACCAGTTGATACAACCTCTGTAAAAATTCCCCCAAAATAGAAATAATTTGACGATCTCATTTGTTTTTGATGTCACTATAAAGGCATCTTCATAGGTTGAGATTATAATTTGCTAGCAGAACTTCTCATCTCCTATAAGAGTAAATGAACGTTGTTTTTGGTCATCCTCAAGGAAAAAGCCCTAAGAATCGTTGTAGCGTAACTACCTCAAGTTAAAAACAAATTTATCATCTACAAAAGAAACAAATCCGTAGCGATTCCACACAATCATCAAAAGAAATCAGCATCAAGCATCACTACAGCGCAAATGCCTCGTTTCTCGCTAGTCCTTGACTTTGTAAGGGGGGGGGGGGGTAAACTCAAGACTAACTTAAGAATGAGGATTTTACAACAAGGTTTTGCCAGATAAATATCCATTTATAAATGGATATTTATACAGGAGGTCGTAATATGAAGTTACACAATTTATTAGTGATGTTGTTACTGCTCACTGGAGCAGTTTTCTTTGTGGCTTGTGAAGGGGAACGAGGTCCTGCGGGGCCAGCAGGGCCAGCAGGGAAAGACGGAGCGAAAGGCGACAAAGGTGATCCAGGGAAAGACGGCACGCCAGGGCCCGCGGGAGCTGATGGTAGAGTTGGCGACCAAGGTGAGCCGTATGGTGATGCTCGGTGTGATGTTAGCAATGGGATACAGGGGATAGTAGGTATTTCTCAGGACAACCTAACCGGCACAGATGAAGATGATGTTATTTGTGGGACGTGGGTGCAAAACGATATTAGAGCCGGTGGCGGTGATGATACGGTTTATGGTGGCGGTGGTGATGATTTACTGATAGGCGGATCTGGTGATGACACGCTTCACGGTGAAGGGGGCAACGACCATTTCTGGTTGATTTCGCAGCCAGGCGCTAATAGATATATTGGTGGGGCGGGAGATAATGACACCGTGGTTTTGGGGTTCGCGCCAGCGGTGGGCACAGCTCGTGATGGTTTAGGTTTTTATGCAACCAATGTGTCGTCGGTGAATATAAACTTTGATCTTAGTTCGGGGACGCTTGACCTGACCAGCTACTCTGGCGAGGGTTCGTTTGTATTGGAAGGAATTGAAGATATTCTTGGCGGGGGGAAGGATGATACGCTTATTGGAAGCGACCAAGACAACTATATCAATGGAGAAGGGGGAAGCGACACGATTAAAGGTGGGGGAGGAGATGATACGCTTGTTGGTGGGGGTGGGAGTGGTATTGTTGATATTCTTGACGGTGGGGATGGTGATGATCTTCTTTACGGTGAGAGTGGTTTTGATACGCTCACCGGTGGGGCTGGCGCTGACACTTTCCTAATTCGGAAAGACCAAGGAACTGACACTATAAAAGATTTTGATTTGACAGAAGATATGATCTATTTTAGGAATTTCCCAAAAGGTGAGTCAGCTAGAGCAATAGCCGTTGCAAGCGGTAAGATTTCGGTGGGGGGGTCTCCCTGGGTTTTAATACATGATGCTAACGGTTCACCAGATAACACGAAAGCAACGAGTATAAAAAACGATAAGAAATATAAGTTTGTAATTCACACTTTTGACCCAGATACAAAAGCCTACTCTTTCACAGAGGATTAAGAATCTCGGTGCGGAGAATTGAGAAGTCCTATAGGTTTTTACCTATGGGGCTTTTTTTTGATATACTGGCAAGAACATATCCAAGGAGGAAATACTATGAGCCTAGTGTTCCGTCAAGCGATGATTTTTGGATAGAGGGACTTGAGTCTGCAGCGGGCATCGGCAACCGACATACGCCAGTTCACACCACGCTGGCTTGCGTTGACACGTTGCGACCACGCCGCCACCTCGGCCCGCAACTCGTCTAAGTCCCCGATCCGTCGACCCTTCAGACACTGCCGCGTCAGACAACTCAACTCGCACTCAGTCACGTTCAGCCAACTCGCATGCTTCGGAGTGTACTGGAACTTGATGCGCTGCCTCAGCCGCCGCGCCCGCTCCGGCTCGAAAGCCTCCAACGCTCCCCGCGTGTGCGTGTTGAGGTTGTCCAGCACCAGCGTTATCATCTCGCAGTTTGCATAGCGGCTCTCCAGCAGAGCCGCCACCTCCTCCGCCCAGTCCAACTTGGTGCGCCGCTCTCTCACCGTCACCGTGCGCCAACCTGCCAGCGGTTCACAGAACAGGAACACCGAGGCCATTCCAGCCCATTGATACTCATAGTCCACACGACGCGGATGCTTCGTGGTTACGGGCAATGGCTGGCGGGTTTCCCCCACCATCTGTACCGGCTGTTCGTCCATACAGACCACTGGTCATCGCTCATCGTAAGGCTCCTCGTAGGTCGACAGAACATCTTCCATGGCCGCCACATACTCCCCGTCCGCCTTCGGCGGAATCATCCAGTACTGCAGATAGCGCTCCGCTATACCATTTTTTTTAACGTCTTGTTGACGGTTTCGTGGCTGATTGATTCACAGATACCGGTCTCAACCGCCTCGCGTGCCAGCAGACGTAGCGACCATTGGCCGTAGCCAGTCGGTGGCGGCCCCAGCCGCAACGCAATCAGCGCAGCTTCCTGCCGCCCGTCCAGACGCTTCGGCGGCCAGGTGGATGGGTCTCGTTGCCGCCCGTTGAGGGCTAACTCGAAGCCTTTCAGCACGCAACGTTTGCGCACGTTCGCGACGGTGTGCTCCCAACAACCGTATGCCTCCGCGACCTGGTGGTCGCACCAATCTGGCCCATCCGCATCAACCTGCAACAGAATACGCGCCCGGCGCGCTTTCTGACTGCTACCCTTGAGTTTCCCGATGACCTCCTGACACGTCTTGCGTTCCGCCTCCGACAGGCGCACAATGTACTTCTTCATGGTTCCTCCTCCTTTGTTGTGGAAAGATGACTCGGGACACAGACCCCTCGCCTTAAAACACATTATACAAAAAATGTTGCCTTTGACGCAACACTAGCAGACAGACTTCAACAGCTAATAGAATCGCATGAGCGCAGGATAAAGGACTATGAGGGCCGAATTGAGAAATTGGAAAAGGGTATAAACAAGGATAGAGGTGGCATTGATGAGCATCATTCCTTTATTGAAATAGAGAAAGAACAATTAAGTGTGATTGAGAAATTCCTGTCGTTCGACTAGACCTTTGCTCGTATTGTACGTGGTGGATAACTACACAACTAAAAAACTCTCATTCCAAAGACTCCCCCCCCCCCGAGAGCGGTTTTTTACCCTTTCTGAAACCTCTTGTTGATATGCATACACCTTTTAGACAGCGCAAATGCCTCGTAAGCGTTCGTTCAAGGGTTGTTTGCTTTATTGATCGCTCGTTAATCCCGACTTAAATATTTTTTGCATCGTCCACAAAAAGCTTAAAACGCGTCGTGAGAAGTTTCTTGAACGGATGGATAAATTGATTCCTTGGGAACAGCTGGAGAACAAAATTGCCAAATACTATCCGAAGCCCGGGAAAGGTCGTAGACCCTACCCTTTGTCAAAGATGCTACGGGTTCACTGCATGCAGTTGTTCTACAACCTGAGCGATCCGGCGATGGAAGATGCGCTGTACGAGATGAAGCCCATGCGCCGTTTTGCTGGCTGAACCTTCCCTGGCCAATACCGGATGAAACCACTATCTTGAACTTCCGTCATCTTCTGGAGAAACATCAGTTGGGCCAGACGGTCCTCAAAGAAGTGAATCATCTAGAACGTAATGGTCTGCTTTTGCGAGAAGGTGCCATAGTAGATGCGACTATTATCTCAGCGCCGACCTCGACCAAGAACAAAGAGGGCAAGCGTGATCCGGAGATGCATCAGACCAAGAAAGGCAACCGATGGTATTTTGGGATGAAGATGCACATTGGTGTGGATGAGACCTCGGGTGTTATCCACAGCGTGGAAACCACTGTTGGCAACGTGCATAACATCACCCAGACGGAGCACCTGTTACATGGCAAGGAAGTGACTTGCTACGGTGATGCGGGTTATCGTTGAGAAGCGTGAAGAACTCAAGGATAAGGAGATCAAGTGGGAAATAGCTGAACGTCCGGGTAGGCGCAAGACGATGAATACTAAGGAGCAATTTCTTGAAAAGACCAAGGCCAGCATCCGCGCAAAAGTGGAGCACTCATTCAGAATTATCAAACATCAGTTTGGCTATGACAAGATCAGGTATAAAGATCCGGAGAAAAACGCCAACCGATTGGCTGTACTCTCGGCATTCACGAACCTGTTAATTTGCCAGAAGATGCTGCCGAGTAGGACAGATGTGTTTGGATTTTGTCGAATGGCAGAATTCGGACAAGAAACAGCCAATAGATGGGGGTAATTCACCTCAATTTTGGATAGTTGATCAGAGGTTCCTTAGATTTCTCATCGTAGATATCTCAGTCTAAATGGCTTGTGAGACACTCCCGCGCAAGGACAAATTTGGTAGCGGGGGCGGGATTTGAACCCGCGACCTTCGGGTTATGAGCCCGACGAGCTACCAAACTGCTCCACCCCGCGTCAGAAACTTGGACGAACAAGAATAATGAAATTGCTGATTATGTCAAGAGGAGTTGTTGAGAGTTCTAATTGATTTCTATGGAAAACAAATCATTTGCAATCAACAGAAGTTGTGCAATTGTTATGTCTCAATTCTAAAATCCTGCTGCAAATTGCTCCAGTGGGCTTTTAACCCATTTTTGTGCATTTTATCCATGGGCATATCTTTCAAAGCATTCGGCCATAGCAATCGGGCTTTCTCCACCACGTCCTCAATATGTGGCTTAATTGTTCTCCAAGGTATACCTGCTCTATAAGACCAAGACTGAAAATTGGCCATCGTTACTTTGTACCAATCCTTTGTTTTGGAAAGATTTAGCGCGTATTCTCTTTCATCTCTTATATAAACGCTTGTTGAGACTATGTCGTACGCAGGAGAGAGTCTTGGTGTCACATCATCTTGATATATTAGACTCCAGTTCTTGAGATGAGCGTCACCATTGCCAAGCAATATATTGACTAATAACCTGCGGGCAAACTGCTGGACATCAGCTAGTCCGTCACCGGAATATTCATAAATTACTTTTCCTAATTGTTCATAGTTTGCAGAGTTGTATTTTTCGTGTGGATACTTCACTAGTATTTGCCCAAAGTCCTCCATATGAATGCGTTCATTCTTACTACGATCAAATCGCTTGATGGCGAATGCTTGCTTCTCATCAGGCAAATTGATTTGAGGTAGATTACTGATTTTGTCTAGACAAACTAACTTTATTTCTGGAATATTAATGCCGACCATCGCTGCTAAAGACATTGCCGTGTATTCATTGAGTGGTACATTTTTGTGTTTGGTTGATGGCGTTTTGATAATCCAATCACCTAACTGATTATTCTTTGATAAATTGTAGCGTCCATCTGTTTCTTTCATGGAGAATTTCATTTGTATGCCTGCCAATGAAAACCTAGAACCTCGTGATTTTTTACCAAACTTAACCACTCTTGTTTTATCGTTCTTGCGCAAAACGCTGTCGGGCACGTCTTCAGGATCCATAGGTTTTGCGACTATCGCGCCGGGCAAGTCTCTACCTAAATAAGAGAAGAGATTAAACTCGTTATCTACATGGACTTTTAATCCCTGTGCTAATAACTCTCGCAGAGAACCTTCAGGTAGCAAATTAGACAGAACTGGATGTAATCTTTGTTTTCTTATCCATGGCTTGGACATGATTTTTTCAGAACGTGGAAACTTGGGATGGGTAATCAAACTGAATGTAGGGCGGTTAGGGTTGTTTATAAACTCGTCTGCAAAGCTAAGGACATTGCGACCGTTGTTAAAACCAGACAGATAACCAACTAACTTGCCGTGGAGTGCCAACTGAAGGACTTTCACCTCATTGTCATTCCCCCTGCTCACTCGTCATCTCCTAATAAGCCTTGCCAAGGGTCATCGGATAAACTTTTACCTTCCTTAGCATGAGACCCTTGCATGAGTGGTTCTCCTTTGAGAATAGACTTAACTGCACTTAGTTTCTCTTGAGGAATCAGCAGTATTTCGCTTTTCAGTCCTTTGGCGATGAGTTCAAGTGTATTGAGTCTTGGATTGCCTTTAGATTCTATTTGCTGGTATTGTTGACGGGATATACCAACACGCAGGAACATATCGTGTTGTTTCATACCCAACTGCGTACGGCGCGTTTTAAGTTGTCTTCGTAGTGATTTCATAATGGATATATGTTGTGTTGATTAAAATTGTGTTATTTAAGACTCAATAGAAACATATTAATTTCTTTTTCTAATATAAGCAATAGATGTCTTTTTTTGAATCATGCTCAAAGTACGATACGATAATATGAAGTTTTTTGTATTCCTATATTTCTTCTTGCTAAAAGGTGGAACTATCTCTTGCTTATAATGGTGTCTCTAGCCTTGTTGTTGGGAGTGGTTGGACAGATGCTCTCAATCAGAACAGGTTTTCCAAGCATTGTTTTCTTTCTTGTTTTTGGAATCCTCGCCGGTCCAGAATTTTTTCATCTGGTAAATCCCGAAGAGTTTGGGGAAGGGCTTGAAGTAATCGTCAAACTCTGCGTTGCGATTGTTCTTTTCGAGGCGGGGCTCAACCTGAACAAGGAAGAGGCAATGAGCCATGGAAGTATAATACTGCGACTTATAACTGTGGGAATGTTTATCACGATGGTCGGAGGCGCATTACTTGCCTACTATCTGATTGATTTCCCCTTAGACCTAGCGTTTCTCTATGGTTCTTTGGTCATAGTAACCGGTCCGACAGTTATCCAGCCGCTTATGAGGAAAATCAAAGTCAGAACCAATCTGAAAAACATACTGGAATATGAGGGAGTTCTAATTGATCCATTAGGAGCACTGGTCGCTATCTTTGTGCTTGAAATGATATTGCTGGAAGCCAATTTTGTCTTGGTGGGAAAGGACTTGCTCGGTCAATTTGACTATATAATCGGTGTAGTCAAAGGACTTGGCTATATAGTCTACAAATTCATTCTAGGTGGAGTGCTTGGAATTTTGGGTGGTTATGCGGCGGCACTTGCGGTAAAAAGGTTCTATATATATATGGAAGGCTTTGTAGATCTTTCCATGCTCGCTATAGCGCTTGTTATCTACGGAGTCTCCGAGTTTCTGTCCACGGATGCAGGTCTTGTAGCGGCTGTTATCTCCGGGGCTATTGTCGGAAATGTTAGTATTCCAGAAGAAGAGGAGATGAAAAAATTCAAGGGGAAACTCACCTTACTTGTTATTTCTCTTCTTTTTGTCTTTCTTGCGGCAAGCCTTGAACTTGACTACATAATGAACTTGGGTCTAAACGGAGTTTTAGTAGTTTTAGGGTTGCTTTTTGTTGTGCGCCCCGTAGAAATCTTTCTTCTGAGTGCAGATTCTAACCTTTCCTTTAAGGAAAAACTATTTCTTTCATTTATCTCTCCTCGAGGAGTAATCTCTGCGTCCATAGCTTCGATAATTAGTTTGAGTCTTTATGAAAAAAACATTGAAGGGGGACAAACAATTCAAGGGCTTGTATTTCTCACTATAGCTGTGTCAGTTTTACTTCAGGGAGCTACGGCAGGGTTTGTATCAAGAATACTTGGTGTAAATGACACAAATAGCAAGGTGGTTATAGTAGGGGCTAATGACTTTGCGAGATTTGTCGCAAAATTGCTTGAGAGAATCGGAAAGGAGGTCCGAATTATAGATACAAATCGGGATCTTGTAGAAGCATCAAAAGAGGAGGGTCTCAATGCCGTTATGGGTAACAGTTTGTCTGCAGAACACCTTGAGAAAACGGAAATTTCGTCTGCTGACACGTTGTTGTCTCTTACAACAAGCGATCATGTCAATATTCTTTGCTGTAGGCTTGCAAGAATAGACTTTAAAACCTCTACCGCATGTGCGGTTATTAACAGGGTGGCGGACCCTTCAAAAATTGAAGAAATGAGAAGGTTTAGAGTTCCTCTTGCTTTTGGCAAGAAAATCGACATGATAAAACTATATGGTAAGATTCTGGATAAACAGTACGTAGTGTTCAGGTCCCCGATTACCAAGGAGCAGACAAACGAAAGGAATTTTGATGCAATGCTTCCAGAGAACCTGATTCCAATTATCGTTGAGAGAGGCAAAACTGGTGATATTGAGATTTACCATAAAGGTTTGCAACTTGATCTTGGAGACTTTATCACTATGTTTGATATGAATCCTGTTGCTGGGCTTGATGCAACCCCTTCTGTGCTTAGTGGAACGGAAAAAGAACTTATTGAAATATAAATAACAATTTATGTAGGGCTTGTAATGAAATCATTTGAAAATCTTCTTGAAGAAATAAAAGAGATCGTAGGAGATCTTGAAAGCGGCAAGTGCTCCCTTGATGAATCTATGAAAAAATTTGAAAAAGGAACCAAACTTATAAGGGAGTGCTACGCTAATCTTGAGAGTGTAAAGAAGAAAATAAGCATCATAGAGGAAAAAACGGAAGGAGTTCTTGATCTTAAGGATTTCAGTGATGCTGAGGCAACAGATTCCAATATTGCCCCTAAATCAATTGAATAAAATCAGTTTGTCGCTATATCGCTATACGTTGAGTCTACAAAAAAATACGGACTCGCTTCGAACGGAATTTCCCCAAATAAATCTAGACTCAAAATTCCTAAAATTATTCGCAGACTTGATCCAAAATTGAGATGTTTCTCAATCAATGTCAACAAGCCCAAGCAACCAGATAGAGGCAGTAGTTCATATAGGAGGTTTACAGCGGTTTTTGTTGTTATGCAAAATCTTTTGATTCTAAGATTTCACTTAATTTCTTTACTCGTTCCGGCCGGAAAGACTAACCGTTCCTTTTTACTTCAGAATACGCGGTAGCGATAAAATGAGTTTTGACTTAAAAGCATATTTTGAAAATAGAGAAAAGATCATTGACTTAGCTTTGCGGAAATACCTACTGTGGGGTGAGGTAGCCAATCCGCTTTTTGGTTCAGTCGCCTATAGTATTTTCCCAGGTGGAAAAAGATTAAGACCCATACTTTGTCTAGCCGCTTCCGAAGTTATATGCGGTAGTTATACAAACGCCCTACCTGCCGCATGCGCCATAGAGATGATTCACACCTACTCCATAATCCACGACGATCTACCCTCAATGGATAACGATGATATGAGAAGGGGAAAGCCCTCTAACCACAGAGTTTTTGGAGATGCTTCAGCCATACTGGCAGGAGATGCTCTTTTAACCGACGCATTTGGTTTGATGGCGGAAAAACTACCTGAGGTTGGAGTGCCACCAGAGCTTGCTCTACGCGCTGTCTCTCTTATGTCGCAGTCGGCAGGGTCAAAAGGCATGGTTCTGGGGCAGTTCCTTGATCTCGAAATAGGAGAAAAAAAAAGGTTGTCTTCCGAAAATATCACAGACTCTTATGTAATGAAGACAGCAATGTTATTTTCGGCTTCGGTTCTTTGCGGAGCCATTATTGCTGGGGCGAGAGAAAAGGAACTTGAAAAACTCAGGTCGTATGCGGAAAAACTGGGAATAGCCTTTCAGATAATGGATGACATTCTTGATAGTTCTGGGGATGATACAACGCGGTTAGATGATCGGGAAGAGGTGAAAAAACAGACTTACTTATCCTTTATGGGTCATAAGAGTTCTATAGCAAAGGTCAAAGAGCTTACCGATCAGGCTATAGAAAAACTTCTGGATTTTGAAAGAGAACCGAATCCGCTTCGGGAAATAGCGGTTTTTCTGCGTGAAAGAGAACAATAGAATAAGATTAGACAGTTTTTTGGTGGGAAAAAAACTAGCATCGAGTAAAACCTACGCCCAAACCCTTATAATGTCGGGACGAGTCTTGGTGGAGGGGCAGAGGGTAGAAAAACCCGGAGCCCAAGTGAAAAGAGGCTTCCTTGTAGAAGTGAAACAAGATCCCAGAAAGTTTGTAAGCAGGGGAGGACTCAAGCTTGAAAAGGCGATAACGCATTTTTGCGTGCCCGTAGAAGGAAAAACAGCGTTGGACATAGGAGCGTCCACAGGAGGTTTTACTGACTGCCTTTTACGGTTCGGCGCGTCTAGAGTTTATGCTTTTGACGTAGGGTATGGTCAGATTGATTGGAAACTCAGAAATGACAATAGAGTGGTCGTTAAGGAAAGAATAAACTGCAGGTATCTAAAACCTGAGGATATAGGAGAAAATGTGGATATAGTTACAGTGGATGTTTCTTTTATATCTCTTACAAATATACTGCGACCCGCAATTTCAGTACTTTGCAAAAATGGAGTTTTAATAGCGCTTGTAAAACCTCAATTTGAAGTTGGAAAGAATAATGTGGGAAAGAAGGGAATTGTTAGAGATGAGGTGAAGCAAAGATATGCTATCGATAAAATAGCGCTTTATATCAAAGAATTAGGGCTTGAAGTTAAAAGATTTGTTGAATCTCCGATAAAAGGCGCAAGCGGCAATAAGGAGTTTTTTCTCTGCGCCATTAAGTAAAGGCTTATTTCTTTTTTACCCCCCAATCACTTAAAAACCTTTCAAGGCCCGTATCTGTAAGCGGGTGTCGAAAAAGTTGAGTAAATACCTTGTACGGAAAAGTAGCGACATCCGCTCCCATTTTAGCCGCTTCTACTAAATGCATCGGATGTCTTACGCTTGCAACCAATATCTTGGTTATATAGTCGTAGTGAGCGTATATTTCGCATATATCAAGCACAAGGTCCATTCCATTTGTCGATACATCGTCAAGCCTTCCCACAAAAGGGCTTACATAAGCGGCGCCCGCTTTTGCGGCCAAAAGCGCTTGGGTTGCTGAGAAAATCAGTGTTACGTTAACCTTTATCCCCTCATCGGAAAGAGTTTTTGTGGCCTTTATTCCGTCTTCTGTCATTGGGAGTTTTACAACGACGTGGTCGTCTATTCCTGCAAGATTTCTTCCTTCAGAAAGCATCTCTTCGTAGTTCGTACTGAGCACCTCTGCGCTCACTGGTCCCTTTACTACGTCACATATTTCTTTTATGAGGTTTTCAAAACTGCTTTGGCTATTTTCCTTAGATACAAGCGAAGGGTTAGTGGTCACTCCATCCACTATTCCAAAGTCTACGGCGCTACGGATTTCATCCATATTTGCAGAGTCTATGAAAAACTTCATTTAATCTCTCCTTATGTAAAAACTTTGTTTCGTTTATTGTACGGTGGTGGGAATGAACAATCTCCGAGCAACTGCCTGCGTTGCGGTTAAGAACAATAGTAGAAGCCATTACCGGAAAAAACAATACCGAGACATTTGAGGATTACAAAATAGGAAAGATATTTGGCATTCATTAACTACAACACAGTTTTATAAGCAATCTTGCGAAAAATATTGTAAAATCTTGCTTTATTATGGAGGGCGTGTGTAGATAAAATGGAACTATACATATCAATGAAAGCCGAAAACATAAATCCAACTATGTTCAAACACGTAACGATGGATATGCCTTCCCCGCAAGTAAATGGCTATTTCATTGCGGAATACAGAGAGGCTGACGAGGCGAAAATACTCATTCTTCATAAGTATTCTTCAATGCTTGAAAAAAAACTCCAGCAGGTCGGGTATTTTCTTGTAGAGAATTTCAACAACGGGATAATCGTCAAGAAAAAAGTTGATGAATCAAGAGAGTACATGGATGAATGGGAAGAATGGGTGGAATTTTCAAACAATCTACTTGAAGAGTTCGAATCTTTTTTTGATGCCGTCTGACAATTCGCGCAGAATAAATAGACCGAAACCAACAGTCTCCCGGTCATAGCCCCAGACGCGCAACCCGGTGCGGTAAAAATGCAAAAAGAAAAAAAAATAAACTACAAAAACACCCTTAATCTTCCCAAAACAGATTTTCCGATGAAGGCGAACCTGCAGCATAAAGAGCCTGAAATACAAAAATTATGGAAAAAGGAAGACTTATACGCAAAAATACTCAAAAAAAATCGCGGAGAGAAAAAATTCATCTTTCATGACGGCCCACCTTACGCAAACGGTCCCATACATCTAGGACATTTACTTAACAAGGTTCTCAAAGATTTGGTTGTAAGATCAAAGATAATGGAGGGTTTTGATTTAGAGTTTGTACCCGGTTGGGACTGTCATGGACTTCCTATAGAATACAAGGTACTCAAGGACCTAGGCGAAAAAGCTTTTAACATGTCGCCTCTTGATATAAGGAAAAGTTGTAGTAAACACGCGTCCTCGTACGTGAAACTACAATCAAAACAGATGATCCGCTTAGGTACGCTTGGCGATTATAAAAATCCCTATCTGACGATGACCCGAGACTATGAAGCCAGAGTTCTGGACGCTTTTGCAAGACTACTTGAAAAAGGCATCGTCTACAGAGACCTAAAACCCGTTCACTGGTCAATAGAGAACCGTACAGCTCTTGCTGAGGCGGAACTTGAATATCATGAAAGAGAGGACAAAAGCGTTTATGTTTTATTCAGGGTTGACGATCCAAATATACTTCCTCGGTCTCTTGGCGCCGACCCTAGACAACCAGTTCATGTCATCATATGGACCACAACTCCATGGACTCTTCCCGCAAATCTTGCTGTTGCTGTTTCTCCTAGCGGTAAATACGGCCTTTACAGATTATCTTCAGATAAAAACGTTATTGTGGGGGAAGATCTCTGCCAACGGGTATTTGACAAGGCGGGGGAAGAGCACTATGAAAAAGTTGGGTCATGTCTTGGAAAAGATCTTTCGGACTGCAAGGTTTTATGCCAACACCCGTTTATTGACAGAAAATCCGTCGTTGTATGCGCTGATTACGTTACGTTTGATACGGGTACGGGATGCGTTCATACAGCTCCTGGACATGGTGACGAGGATTATAGAACGGGTCTTGGTCAAGGACTCGATATATATTGTCCTGTAAAAGAGGACGGTACTTTTGATGATACGGTTCCGCAATGGATAAGGGGTAGGGGAGTGTGGGAAAGTAACGACATAATAACACGTAAGCTTGATGAATTGGGGAATCTTTTCTGTTCTGAATCCTACACGCATAGTTATCCACATGACTGGAGAAGTAAAACTCCCACAATTTTCAGAGCGACAAGCCAGTGGTTCATACACATGGACAAACCGTTTGGAAAAAATGGAAAAACGCTGAGAGAAAAAGCTATTGAGTCAGTTGCCGGAGAAATTGATTTTTATCCAGAGTGGGGAAAGAACCGACTTATGGGAATGCTTGAATCAAGGCCCGATTGGTGTATATCTAGGCAAAGATCTTGGGGACTTCCGCTTCCTTATTTTACAGACAAAAAGGGAAGAGTGGTTATGACCGAGAAAATGGTACGTTGCGTCTCTGAAACAATAAGGGAAAAAGGTTCCGATGAGTGGTTTTCTTCTGAAGCGGAAGACCTTCTCAGAGAATATGACCCTGAAGACGATCAAAATGCACCATCTTGGCTTGCGTCGCAAAAAGACATAGTGGGGCTTGGCAAAGGTTGTGATGTTTTCGATGTATGGTTTGAGTCGGGATCTTCTTGGAATTCTGTTCTTAATGCGAGAAATATCGGATATCCAGCTGACATGTATCTTGAGGGCTCGGACCAGCATAGAGGTTGGTTTCAGTCCTCCCTTCTAGTTGCTCTAGGGGCTACGGGGCATTCTCCTTTTCGTGCGCTTTTTACCCATGGGTTTATGGTGGACGCGCAAGGAAAAAAAATGAGCAAGTCCGGTGATAACGCGATAGAAGTTGAAGACATGCTTTCTAAATATGGTGCGGATATCTGCCGCTGGTGGGTAAGTTCGCTTAGTTATTCCAATGATATAAAGGTTGATTGGGAGTTTTTTGAAATAGCGGCTGACCAGTACAGAAAAATAAGAAACACCATAAGATTCTTCCTCGGAAACCTAAACGATTTTGACCCAAAACAAAATAATATTGAGTTTGAGTCAGATGATAAATATTCAGTTGATTACTGGGCGTACTGTCGTTTTGCGGAATTTGCTGAAGAAATTGCCGATGCCTATTCACAGTTCCGTTATAAGCAGGCGAGCGACCTTCTTTTTTCTTTCTGTTGCGATGATATGAGCGCAATCTACCTTGCCTGCGTAAAAGACAGGCTTTACTGTGAGAAAAGGGATAGCAGAAAAAGAAGACGCACGCAAACCGTAATGTATCAAATAGCCGAGGGAATAATCAAATTCCTTGCGCCTATTCTTGTCCACACTTCGTTTGAAGCCTACAAATCCCTGAAAAAGGATGAGACTGTCAATATACATCTTCAAACTTTTCCTACAGGACAGAGGGTCAATGTGGATGAAATATGGAGCGAGGTCATGAATATCAGGAAAAGGTGCCTTAAAGTTCTTGAAGACGCGCGAGCAGATAGAGGTCTTAAAAATCCGCTTGATGTTGGGCTTAATGTCAGGGTGACGGAAAACCTTTACGCTGAGATAAAGAAGTTTGAGTCTGAACTTGAAGATCTCTGCGGCGTGAGTAGGTTTGAAGTTTCTATGGGTGAGGAGATTCAAGTAGACCTCGTCAATCTCTCAGAAGAACCAAGGTGTGAGAGGTCATGGAAGAGAGGGAAAACCGTAATAGAGAGATCAAACGGAAGTTTGCTAAGCGACAGAGACTCTTTTGCAGTGGGAATCTAATTTTAGATTCGATAATCTGAGTAAAAATTCTGCGCTTATTGCACCTGTTGTTGCGGTATCAGCCCGGAGGCCAAGATAACTTTCTCCCACCAAGGATATGAAGGTGTATGTGCGAAACGCTTTGCCCCGCATCCTCATTTGTGTTTATGACTATTCTATAGCCGTTTTCCGCAAGACCGAGAATTGAAGCTACTTCTGATGCCTTTACCATAAGGTGTCCTAGTATCTCCTTGTCTTTGAACTCAACCATTGCCATTGATACTATTTCTTTTTTTGGTATCAGGAGCACATGGACAGGAGCTTGTGGGTTTATGTCTTTAAAAGCTAGGCAGATATCATCCTCGTATACGATATCGGCTGGAATCTCTTTGTTTATTATCTGCGTAAAGATTGTACTCATAGGTTCATTTTCCATAAACTCCGCTTAGATGTCAAAGGTCACAGAGTATTTCCAAAAAAGGGAGATTTCTCGCGAACATTATATATAAAACATGGTTCTCTACTCAACCATACTCAGATAACACTGTGTTGAATACATTCAATGTTCTCATACGCGTTAAATGAGGGTGAGCAAACTGATTTCGATAACTTCTCAGACAACCATAGCAACTTGAGTCGCAACCGCATCCTCCCTTGACCCGTTGCCGTGATTTTTTGAGCATTGCGACGAAGGTAGTTTCTTCTTCAATCTCTGCAACTAAACCCGCTCCACCAGGAACGTTATCATATAGTACAATTGCGGTTTCGCCTTGCATGCCTGTTATTGTTATATTGAGGTCGTTACTTGGTACGTTTAGAGTTTCCGCGGCCCCGAGAAGAACCGCATAACCAATAGAGTATGCTTCCCATTGATCATGTGTATTTGGGAATTGTAATCGAACGACATCTGTTATGAGTTCATGACCAAGTGAGAATCGATCTAATGACCCTTGACACTCCGAGTCGGTAGGCGATTTATGCTTAGCTGCGGGTTCTACCATGTGTGCCCCGCAAGAGCGGCAAATGTGAAAACCATCTCGGTTCTTCCCCTCGCAAAGCACCACTAATATGCCTGGAACCACCTTGGTGATGTTAATACCGAGTATGTTTTTGGTTTTGGGGTTGTTCTCACCATCGAATCCTCGAAAGAATGGTCTTGTCGTATAAAGTCTCTGCGCACGGCCTTTGGGCTCTTTTGGTTTTTTAAAAAGCGATGTGACAAACCCAAACTCAGGTATAAGGTACTTTTTTGAATTGGCAGAGGCTTTTTTCGAAGAACCATGTTCGCTCCACTGCTTGAAGTTGTGTTGCCCATCATATTTGTAGTAGCGAACAGCCCACTCTTTTCCTGACAACTTTTTTATTCCAGCCGATTCCCACTCCAATTTGTTTGCAACCACCTTGCCGCCAGGGGCATACTCTGCGATGGCTTGAGACAAGTCTCTTTGCAATGATATCCCAGGTGGCTTGGCATCAGATGTCCGTGTTTCAAGTTCAACCACATCTACTGGAAAACCGTATTTTGGAATAACCGCCTTGCGAGAGAGAAATGTTAGTGTTGTTTCTCGTGCGATAGTTTTTCTACGGTTACCAATTTGTTTCACACGACCGTCATCGCCTTTGTGGAAGTAATGTTCCCGTAGTTCCTGCATATTACGAAAATCTGCACACACATCCTTTTCGACAAGACTTAACCGACTGCTATCGCCGGTGATCTTATCAACCCAAGAATTATCCATAAGTCCCGTCGCTCTATACATTTCCTTGGGAACTATTTGTCGCAGTGATTGGGCTAGATGCTGGTCAGAGTTGCAAAAGTCTTTTAACTTGGCTGTGGCAGATGGATTATTCCAATCGCCTACAAAGGTTTCCACATTGTCGAATCGTGCCTTGTTCTGTCGAAAAAAAGCTGACATCGCAGTAGCAACCATATGCCGGAGGATAATTTTCTGGTTAGTCATGTGCAGACGCGGAGGATGCACATCACCTTTGAGAATACGTCCTTCGGGGTTCTCGTAGTGATACATGTCATGCGGATTGCGTCGACAGTAGGTTATAGCAAAGCCCGGCTTCCCTTCGCGCCGACCGGCTCTTCCAACGCGTTGAATGTAGTTAAACGGTTCTGGCGGTACGTTTCTGAGAAAAACAACGTCTAAATCACCTAGATCAACTCCAACTTCAAAGGTAGTTGATGAACTGAGTAGATGGATATCTCCACTCTTAAAGCGGTCTTGCAATCGTCGGGCTCTATCGCTGTCAATCTGAGCAGTATGTTCTTCCGCCCGTAAAATGGGTGGAAGGGTGCTGTTTTTGTAAAGAATACGATAGTGGTTCTTGGCCAAGCGATTTTGGTCAGCAAGTATTAATTCCCCGGGACATTGAAAACGTTGACATATATTACGTATATTGTGCGTAGTTACATTCGCGCACGTATCACATTCCCAAGTTTTAGATGGCTCTGCAATGTTAACGCGCAACCAAGATGGGTTGAGCCTGAAGGTACCATCGACTTTCGCGGGGTCTAGAACAGGCTCACCTGAGATTTCCTGCAGAGCATACCAAACCTCTTTCATAAGGCTGGTTGAAACATCGCGTGCCGCATCCTTATCTTTGACTAAATCAAATTTCGCTAAAATACGGTGGAGAAAGTGTTTGACAAGTGACGATTGTGCGCTACCCCACTCAAAGACCTGACGCCGCTTACCTGGCGCCCCGAGACCACAAGCAGTTTGTTCCCAAGGTGATACATCACTCCAACTTGGTGCATCGGATGTAGAAGGAAGGTTGAGGGCTCTGTGTATTCGTAGTTCATCCAATGCGTAAACCATAAATTGTCTAGCTTCATTTTCTGTGAAGTTCCAAGGTGAATCATACATAACCTCAGGGATTTTAAGAGAGTTGGGTAGCGCAACAAACCATTTAACAGTGCCGACTCCAGATAAAGACAGCCTCCGTTCACTTGTAAGTATCTCCCTCAGAATTGAGGTAAGGGTTTTACGACGTTTGCTCTCAATGGTATCTGAAGTGCTGAACAAACCTGCTTCGGTCCATTGGAGAAGTAATCGGTTTTTTAAGTCATCAATGGACAGTCCTTCATCGTTTACTGTCTCTGATTCAATTGCCCGAAGAATAAGATTGCGGTCGCGAACCTTCTCATAGGAATCTTCAGAGTACCATGCAAAAAATGCGGCCTCTTGGCGGCTGTCGGCAAATGCTAATATCTTTCGTTGTTTTTCGGGAAGTAACTCATGCAACGCTGTCGCAATCACTGCACTAGGTCCATCGGACCCATGTACAATCTCTTGAACAGGGTCGCCGACTCCGCCACGCTGATAGTTGCAATTCTCACACTTTTTGAGTTGGTCTGGTTGATTTTTACGAGACTTACACCGCTTAACTTGAATGGTTGCGTCGCAATCGCAGTCCGGAACTTGGTCGGAGAGCAACCCACAGCACCGGCACAACGATTTATCACCATTTTCTGAAGGGAAATAGTATTCCACACCAAAACTTGGATGGCTTGGGTCTCGGAATGCTTCTTCCAACTTACCGTTGCTGTGCATGCCAACGTAGTAGTGCTGGCCGCATTCACGACATAAAGCGATTTCGAGAGGTTGTATGCCATCCTCCTCGCTTTTGCGATTGAGTACGACATGATCTTTACCGTTTCTGTGAATTAGAAAGGCACCTTCTAGAGCGCGAAGAAATGCGTGATAGCGTCGAGGTGATGTGTTCTCTAGGGTTGTATGTTCTGAGAAAATCACATTGGAAGGATCAAAGTGGTCGTCGAATAGTTCCTTGGCGAACTTCGCAACTGCTTGGAGTTCATCCTCTCCTGTGTTTGAGGAGATGGTAGCGCTGGTAGCAATACATCTAAAGGGTGATTGTCTTCCACCGTCACGAAGGCGTTGTTTGAGCCTCCGGATCAGCATGCCCATTTCCATACCTTTGGCACCACGATACTGGTGTGCTTCGTCAAGAACGATGTACTGCCAGTGAGCACTGTTCCCATTATCGAACAGTGGGGTGTCGTTAGGTCGGATCAATAGATACTCCAACATGGAGTAGTTAGTGAGAAGGATGTGAGGTGGATTTTCCCGCATTTCTTCTCGAAATACGAGTTCAGAAGTGAGACGTTCTTTGCTTCGAGTCTTCGCATTACGGAAACGATCTTGAGAGTTCTCTGGTGTTTGTCCTATATATTGGCCAAACGTGGGCATAAATCCAGACTTTGCTTTATCTAAATCACTGCAGATTTTGCCAAGTCGGTCTCGCTGGTCGTTTGCCAGCGCGTTCATCGGATAGAGGATAAGCGCACGGACGCCAGGTTCATTGAGCCGACCATCAAGATATTGCTGGTACAATTCAAATAGAATTGGGTACAAGAAACACTCAGTCTTACCGCTGGCAGTACCGGTTGCGATAACGACATTGCGTTTTTCTATATGAGTCGCACGGATAGCACGTTCCTGATGTGAGTAGAGTGGGTATTTAAGTAACGCTGGATATAATTCTTGGCTAAGATCGGGAAAACAATAATCTGCGAGCGCTCTGGAGTCATCAGAAGTCTTGAAACTATGGTTTTTCTCGGGGAAGGGTCCAACAAGTAGTGCTTTTCCCCTTTGTAGAGCATTTTGAAAAGACAATCGTAGATGAGGATCCATGAAGTAGAAAGATGTCTTAAGATAGTTCTCATAGCGTTGTCGGATTTTCTCTGCCCATTCTGGGACAGTATTTCTATTCATTAATTACCTCTCTGATAATTTTGACGTTGTGTTGGTGGGTAGTCTTACGTCTTTTGTCGATCCGTAGCCCAAGTACGGTTCTTGCGTAAGTTAAATCCAATTCAGCCCTCCTTTGTTGTGGAGTTTGATCTCACCTAGACTGAATCCTTTTCCTTGTCGCAGACCACGTGAGTTCTTAACACGTGGGACTAGTTGACTTTGATGAACGTGAGATTTTAACAAAATAGATGTATTTGAGGTTATGTTGTCTTTCCCGAGCACATCAATGCGTAACGTATAACTGGTGCTAGAACGAGGCGAAACATCTCGACTACCGTTAGGTTCGACATGACCGATTTCAGGTTCAATGATAATGCTACCTGGGACCGTGTTATGCGTGGTCCAGCGAATCGTGGCCATTTCCCCTTCCAAGATTTCGGTTGGGTCGCTTTCAAAACTTAATATAGTTGGTAGAGGGTTTGCAGTTATCTTCAGCAAGTTAACTGCTTTTCCTTCGGCGAGACTAGCATTCAGCATCACTTGATCATATGGACAACTTTTTATCTGTTGGTAGTAGACAAAGTCGATTAAAGGTATTCGTGCGAGTTGATCAGAGACTTTCTTTGGATACCTGCGGTCTGCCTTACCATTGAGTCCCACTTTGATGTACTTGATGTACCTAGGTAGTTTTAAACAAATGGTAGCACTTGATTTCGCTAATTGCTGGAAGCGACTACGTGAAACAACAACAGGCTTGTCCTGCCAGTTGTCGGATGATTCGTCGCACGATTCTATTCGCCACCATACACGTGGCAGAACCACAGTTACTTCGACCGGAGTGTCTTCGGTCGGTAGCAAGCAAGATATACGGTCACCTTTAGCGTTGGGAGCGACAACTATAGTGTTATCGAAAAAACTTACATAAGGCGACTCTTTTACAAGGCTAGGTTGAATTTCTGCATTGTTTCTATTTATGAATGAGATAGTGCTAGGTTTATGACCGCATTGATTTGGTAGAATTATCTGTGATCGGGTAAAAATGTCGCCATTTACACGGATTTCGCTAAGATTTTGGATATAACGAAACTCACCACTATCAACCATTTTTGAGTAGTCGTCGTACATACGCAAGAAAAACCTTCCTTGACGTCCATTCAACACATGCTCAAGACTGTTTTCATGTGGTTGGAAGTTCTCACCTCTCCAACCATCTTCCCGTTCTTCACCAATGCGTACCCATTTAATTTCAGATGATGTTACTAATTTTGGAACTGTACCGACAAATAATGGCCCCATGTCCGAGCAGTCAAACAGTGGAGTATAATCAAATTGAAATTTTTTTGCTTCTACACGGAATTTATGCTGGGCAAATCCAATAGGATGATCGCTAGATTCCTCGATGTAGAAGAAAAATGCGAGATATCTAGTGTCGTTGCATGGTTCTTTCTCACAGGGAATGTATCCAATTTGAGAGAAGTCCCTAGGAGCAATGACAATATAGTGGCCATGTGTTATACGCTCAACCTTATGACCTTTGCCAGTCCAGTTCGTAGCGAATTTGAAGATTGCAACAGATTGGTTTCCGAAAATTTCAAGATCAGTGGAATACTTATCTCCATAGAAAAAAGAAAGAACTTCGGTAAATGAGTGAATAACACACAGTCCTTTTTCAACCGTCAATTCGTGGCCGCCTTGACGCACGGACTTTATCCCGTCCTGTGTCACAACGACAACTTGCCAAGTGGAAGACTCTGAGTGTCTCCGACAGATGAGTTCAGGTTTTGGGGTACGGTGCTGTTGTGGGAATGACCTAATATGTGCTGTTTGCTTACCTCTCCGCCCCGCAATTTTTTTTGGCGGTTTAGTAGACAAGTTATGCTGGTCAGTTTGTTTGCTCTTGGACCCATTAGGATGCTTTTGGATTTCATTTGCATCAGACATTTTTGCGATATTTGATCTATCATCTTTCTCGTAATGAGGTTTGCTAGTGCTTTGCTCGTAATCGACTCTGCTGTCAGTGTCAGAATTTGTACTATCGGCTGAACTAGTATTTGAGTCGGATAACTTTTCGGACGGTGTCGGCGCTGGCGCACTGAACTCTGGACTAGGTGAAAAAGATGGTGGACTTGTGTCAAGTTCAACTCTATTCTCCTGGGTTAAAGCGTCTGTTGTGGATAGCGGCGATTGGTGCTTTTCTATTATGCTGGTTGGTTTTTCTGTCAGCACTTTTGTAATACTTGGTTTATCATCTTTCTCGTAATGAGGTTTGCTAGTACTTTGCTCGTAATCGACTCTGCTGTCAGTGTCAGAATTTGTACTATCGGCTGAACTAGTATTTGAGTCGGATAACTTTTCGGACGGTGTCGGCGCTGGCGCACTGAACTCTGGACTAGGTGAAAAAGATGGTGGACTTGTGTCAAGTTCAACTCTATTCTCCTGGGTTAAAGCGTCTGTTGTGGATAGCGGCGATTGGTGCTTTTCTATTATGCTGGTTGGTTTTTCTGTCAGCACTTTTGTAATACTTGGTTTATCATCTTTCTCGTAATGAGGTTTGCTAGTACTTTGCTCGTAATCGACTCTGCTGTCAGTGTCAGAATTTGTACTATCGGCTGAACTAATATCTGAGTTGGATAACTTTTCAGACGGTGTCGGCGCTGGCGCGCTGAACTCTGGACTAGGTGAAAAAGATGGTGGACTTATGTCAGGTTCAACTTTATTTTCTTGGGTTAAAGCGTCTGTTGTGGATAACGGCGATTGGTGCTTTTCTATTATGCTGGTTGGTTTTTCTGTCAGCACTTCCTTCTCTGTAATACTTGGTTCAACATCTTTCTCGTAAGGAGGGTTGCTAGTTGTTTGCTCATAACCGACTCTGCTATTAGTGTCAGAATTTATGCTGTCGGTTGAACTGCTGTCTGGGTCGGGCAACTTTTCAGATGGTGTCGGCGCTGGCGCGCTGAACTCTGGACTAGGTGAAGAAGATGGCGAACCTGCATCGGATTCAATGTTATTTTCCGAGGTTCTCGCCGTGGATGACGGATGGCACGACTCTTTCTCTTCACTGATTGTCTTATTTAATGATGGGTCTTTTTTTCCTGTAGGGTTCGATTCATCCAGATCTTGGGGTATGTGGGTTGAACTATTGTTGTTGGGAATGTTTCTATGTCTATTTGGTAGTAATCCACGTAACCACTTTAGTAATTTTAGTAGAGATTGAATCAAATTTCTCATACTCCACACGAACATACACTATCTGAAAAAAAAACCGATTATTACGGCTAAAGTCTCAATTTCCAATTAAGGAAGTACCTAAGCGAAAGGAATACGTTATGCTACCCTGTTTCAAGAGATCCGTAACAATCCCGTAACTTTCGGACACACTTCCTGTTTCTTTTTGCTTTTACTATCCTATCACAACTCATTTGAAGATGTAAATTGGCAGAAAACGTTAAGAAGAAAAAACCGTTCAGCATTCAAGACAAATTTTGATTCTTTTTTATAAGACTCTGTAAACCTCTGTAAACAGAAACAGGATATTAGTCTTAAGGTTATGAAAATGAGCGAGCGTATTATTATCTGTCTTTTGAGAGTTGATATGATTTTTGTAATAGTTATCAAAAAACAGCAACCCTCTCTCTACCTTTTATTTCCGCTAGAAAACCTTGACAGCATCCTTTTGATGATTATTTTGAGTCGTGGAGGCACATCATGAGTAAAGCGATTGCGATACCCGACTCTGTTTCTGTTTTCATGCGGGAAATGGAAAAGTACCCTGTTCTTTCAAAGGAAGAGGAGTATTCACTCGCGAGAAGATACCGTGAGCATGCAGATCTTGAGGCGGCTAATAAGTTGGTTGTTTCAAATCTGCGGTTTGTAGTCAAAACCGCATCTGATTACGCATCTTATGGTTTTCCACTTATGGATCTTGTACAGGAAGGGTCAATAGGGCTTATGTTGGCTGTAAAGAAATTTGATCCTGATAAGGGATACAGGTTTATATCCTATGCCGTGTGGTGGATAAGGGTGAGGATCCAAAACCACATAATTAAGTTCTGGAGCAATGTGAAAATCGGTACCACGCAATCACAAAGAAGACTTTTCCAGAAAATAGAAGGCGCAAAGCGCCGTTTAGGTATAGCTGGGGAGCAAATAGAAGATGATGACCTCAATCGTCTTGCAGACCATCTAGGAGTGCAGACAGAAGAAGTTTCTGTTATGAATGTCCGGGTTTCTAAAAGAGACCTCTCTCTTTCACAGAGCGTGGGAGAGGAAAACATAACAACTTATGAAGAAAGACTTGCTGATTCTTCGGAAAATCATGAACAGGCGCTTTCTCGTTTACAGTTCGACAGCATGGCAAAGGAAAAACTTGACAAAGCGATGCAGTTGCTTTCTTCAAGGCAACGCAAGGTTATAAATGAGAGGTTTTTCTGCGAGCCTCCGAGGAAACTTCATGAAATAGCACAAGACTTGAAAGTTTCCCAAGAAAGGGTACGACAAATACAACTCGAATCTGTAAGGAAACTTGGCGCATATATCAAGAAAAACTTCGCAATTTGAATATATCTAGCTGATATAAAACGAAAACTAGGAGGAAATACGTTTAAATGGCTTCTAAAATAATAGGGATTGATCTTGGAACGACCAATTCATGCGTCGCGGTCGTCGAAGGTGGTGAACCCAATGTAATAATAAACGAGGAGGGATCAAGAACTACTCCTTCGATAGTCGCGTTTCTCAAAGGAGGGGAAGAGATCTTGGTTGGAGGGCCCGCAAAACGCCAAGCCGTAGCGAATCCCAAAAACACCGTTTACTCAAATAAAAGGCTTATGGGGAGGAGATTTGAGGAGATAACCAAAGAGGTGGAAGGGCTTGCATATGAAGTTGTAAAATCAACTAAATCAGATGCCTGGGTAAAAGTTGAGGGTAAAGAGTATTCTCCTCCACAGGTTTCAGCCCATGTGCTTACGAAGTTAAAAAAAGCGGCAGAAGATTATCTAGGTTCCACTATTACCGAAGCTGTTATTACCGTCCCTGCGTACTTTAATGACAGTCAGCGTCAAGCGACCAAGGATGCGGGGAAAATAGCTGGTCTTGATGTAAAGCGGATAATAAATGAACCGACAGCTGCTGCGCTTGCTTACGGTTTTGACAAGAAAAAAGAGGGTAGAGTGATTGTTTACGACCTTGGGGGTGGAACTTTTGATGTGTCTGTGCTTGAGATCGGAAATAACGTCATAGAGGTTCAGTCGACAAATGGAGACACCCACCTAGGTGGAGATGATTTTGATAGAAAGATAATCGACTACATAGTGTCTGAATTCAAAAAAGAATCAGGCATAGACCTTGGAAATGACAAAATGGCTCTTCAGAGATTGCGGGAGGCGGCGGAGAAAGCTAAAATTGAGCTTTCAAACACAGTTGAGACAGAAGTCAATCTGCCTTTTATTACTGCTGATGCAAGCGGTCCTAAACACTTACTGCTCAAAATAACGCGTTCAAAGTTTGAGCAACTCATAGAGGACTTGGTCAAGGGCACGCTCAAGCCTTGTGAGCAGGCGCTTCAGGATGCAGGCCTGCGGGCCGGAGAAATATCGGAAGTCATACTTGTTGGTGGATCCACTAGGATTCCTCTTGTTCAAAAAGTGGTGACAGACTTTTTTGGGAAAGAGCCAAGCAAGGGAATAAACCCTGATGAGGTAGTGGCCATGGGTGCGGCCATCCAGGCAGGCGTTCTGGGTGGAGATGTGACAGATATGCTTCTTCTAGACGTGGTGCCGCTTTCTCTCGGAATAGAAACCTTAGGAGGCGTGATGACCACTATAATAGAGAGAAATACAACTATACCGACTAAAAAAAGCCAGATATTTTCAACCGCAGAGGACAACCAAAATTCCGTCGAAATTCATGTGTTACAGGGGGAAAGACAGATGGCAACTGACAATAGAACCCTTGCTAGGTTTATTCTTGACGGTATTCCCCCTTCTGCCAGAGGAATTCCTCAAATAGAGGTTACTTTTGATACGGATGCAGATGGCATACTACATGTATCGGCTAAGGATAACGCAACTGGGAAGGAACAAAAGGTAAAGGTTGAGGCATCAAGCGGACTTAGTTCTGAAGAAATAGACTCTATGGTAAAAGAGGCTGAGAGGATGAGTGAGAAAGACAAGGAGAAAAGTGAACAGGTACAGAAAAGAAACCAGCTAGATCAACTTGTCTATAGCACGGAGAAAAGTTTTGCGGAATTGGGCGAAGATCTTTCAGCGCAAGAGCAAGAGGATCTCAAACGGTCTCTTGAAGAGGGAAAAGAAGTCCTAAAACAGGATAGCGATTCTCAGAAAATAGATCAGGCGATTGAGAAAATAACCTCAGCATCTCATAAACTCGCAGAACTTGTATACAAAAAACAGCAGGAACAGACCCAGCAGCAGACTGGCGCAGAGCAAGGTTCTGCGCAGCAATCAGACGAGTCCTCAACTGATGACGTCATAGACGCCGAGTTCACAGAAGAGAAATAAAGACCACTATCTGTTCTTCCTGAATATATCCTTATCTTGAACTGAGGAAATAATAGAGATTTTCCCTTTAAGGTTAGTTATTTTCTGTATTTGTGGGTAAAATTCGTGGCGTAGTTCATCCTGCGTATTTCTTGCAATTTTATTCACAATATGGAAAAAGAGCCTCTAATAGTTCAAGAGAAAGAGATTGAAGACAGGGAATGGATAGAGTCTCTTGAGTATGTGATTGAGAATTCAGGAAGAGAGAGAGCTTCTGAAATTCTCCGCAAATTGCGAATATATTCTCGCACTAGAGGCGTTAGCATCCCCTATGCGGCTAACACTCCCTATGTAAATACCATAGTTGCGGGTGATCAACCGTTGTATCCCGGCAACTATGAGATAGAGCGCACCATAAGAAGCGTTATAAGATGGAACGCTATGGCCATGGTAGTGCGGGCAAACAGACTTGAGGAAGGCATAGGTGGACATATCTCAACTTACGCCTCCGCCGCTACTCTCTACGAAATAGGCTTTAACCACTTTTTCAGGGCAGGAGATAAAAACACAGAAGGGGATATGATTTATTTCCAAGGCCACTCATCACCTGGTATATACGCAAGAGCTTTTCTAGAAGGTTCTCTTTCCCTTGAACAGTTAAGGAACTTTAGAAGAGAAATTGGCAGAAATGGACTTTCATCCTATCCGCATCCGCGTCTTATGCCCGGTTTCTGGCAGTTTCCCACAGTTTCTATGGGACTCTGTCCCATAATGGCCATCTATCAGGCGAGGTTTAACAGATATCTTGAAAACAGAGGTCTTAAGCCACGTACAGATGCAAAGGTGTGGGCTTTTATAGGGGATGGTGAAACCGATGAGCCTGAAACTCTAGGAGCTATCACTCTTGCTTCAAGGGAAAAGCTAGACAACCTCATATTTGTCATTAACTGTAATTTGCAACGTCTTGATGGTCCAGTGAGAGGCAATGGTAAGATCATACAAGAACTTGAGAGAATATTTAGGGGGGCAGGGTGGAATGTAATAAAGGTCATATGGGGAGCGAACTGGGACCCGATCTTGGCCCAAGACAAAGATGGGTTTTTAGTTGAAAGAATGGAGGAGTGCGTGGACGGAGACTACCAAAGGTATACGGTGTCGGCAGGTAGTTATATAAGGAAGCATTTTTTCGGCACTCGTCCAGAACTTTTGCGTATGGTCGAAAAATACTCAGATGTGCAACTTGAAAAACTGGCTAGAGGGGGACACGATTCAGAAAAGGTCTATGCAGCATATAAATCTGCGGTTAAAAACACTGGTTGTCCCACAGTGATTCTGGCAAAAACCGTAAAAGGCTATGGACTTGGTGAAGCGGGAGAAGGAAAAAATATAACCCACCAACAGAAAAAACTTAATTTAGAAGAACTAAAGAGATTCAGATCAAGGTTCTACATACCAATTTCCGAAGAAGATATCCTTGATGCTCCATTTTACCGACTCCCCGAGGACAGTCCTGAGATGAAATATATCCACGAGCAGAGAAAAAAACTCGGCGGATACCTTCCCACTCGCGCAGTTAAGACAAAACCTCTTGAGAAGATTCCCGAGGAGATATTTGAAGAGTATAAAAAAGCTTCTGGACCACGGCGCAAGATCGCAACGACCATGACAATCGTACAGATGCTTGGAAAACTTATGAGGGACCCAGACATAGGAAGATTGATAGTACCAATAGTGCCTGATGAGGCGAGAACCTTTGGCATGGAGTCGCTTTTTAGGCAAGTGGGCATATACTCAAGCGTGGGACAGGTTTATGAGCCTGTGGATGCAGACACTTTCCTTTATTATAAAGAAGCGACTGACGGACAGATTCTTGAGGAGGGTATAACTGAAGCTGGAAGTATGTCTTCGTTTATAGCAGCTGGCACTTCCTATTGCTCTCATAACATAAATACGATTCCCTTTTTCATTTATTACTCCATGTTCGGTTTTCAGAGGATAGGAGACCTTATTTGGGCTGCAGCCGACATGAAATGTAGAGGTTTTCTCGTCGGAGGTACAGCGGGGAAAACCACTCTCGCGGGCGAAGGGCTTCAGCATCAAGACGGAAATAGTCATCATTTTGCCTATGCCTATCCCAATCTCAGAGCATATGACCCGGCTTTTTCCTATGAGATAGCGGTGATAGTGAAGGAAGGAATAAAAAGAATGTATCAGGATGAGCGAGATGAATTCTATTATATAACAGTTATGAATGAGCGTTATAAGCAGCCGGAAATGCCTCAAGGAGTTGAAGAAGGCGTAATGAAGGGAATGTATAGGTTTTGCACCTCAGATATTCGGGAGTCAGGTAATAAAAAAGTACACCTTTTTGGGAGCGGGGCTATAATGAACGAGATTCTTCGGGCAAGAGAGTTTCTAGAGGAAGAATATGGGGTGCCTACGGATGTCTGGAGCATAACAAGTTATAAGGAACTTTATTCCGACGCGCATGATGTTCAGAGACGCAATCGACTCAACCCTGGGAAAAAGAGAAGAAAAAGTTATATAGAGCAATGCATGGAAGGAGAAGATGGGGTTTTTATAGCCGCAAGCGACTATATGAAAACCCTTCCTGAATCTATTTCTGCCTTTTTCCCAAAACCTTTGATTTGCTTGGGAACAGACGGATTTGGAAGAAGCGATACAAGAAATGCCCTGCGTGACTTTTTTGAAGTTGACTACAGGCATATCGCATACTCCGCGCTTTACGGTCTTTATGAACAAGGTGAGGTTTCTGAAATAACCGTTCTGGAGGTTGCGGACAGATTAAGAATTGACCGAATCAAGCCAGACCCATCCACTTTATGATGAGATGAGTGAACTTGTAGAATTTAGGCTTCCTGAACTTGGGGAAGGAGTTTCCTCGGGACAGATAATAGGGGTTTTTGTATCTGTAGGGGATAGCGTATCTGTAGAACAACCCTTGATTGAAGTGGAAACCGACAAGGCTGCGGTTGAACTTCCATCACCCACAGGTGGCACTGTCACCGATGTATGTGTGAGTACTGGTGACTTGGTAAACGTAAATGAACTTCTAGTAGTAATAGAAGGCGATTCTGTTGATACAAAGAAAACTGCACCGGACCCTGAAGAAAAAAAGGGAAAATCTGCTTCTACCCAATCGCCTCCAAAAGAACCGCAAAAAAACATTTCACCCCAACCTTTAGAGATAGAAACCCATTATGCGCATGTCTCCTCTACAGAGAGTCCCGGCGCAGTACCCGCTGCACCTTCGGTCAGGCGTCTTGCGAGGGAATTAGGAATAGACATAATGTCTGTTAAAGGTTCAGGTCCGCGGGGAAGAATTTTCAGAAAAGATGTAAAACTTCACACGAAAGCCATAACAACATTACTCTCAAGTGGCATACTCAATACGTCCATTGAACCCGACCTTCCAGATTTTTCAAGTTGGGGAGAAACAGAGACAGAGAGCTTCTCCACAGTAAGGAAAATTACAGCTGAGAGGCTTTCCCAAGCATGGACGGCTCCGCATGTAACAGAGCAGGACAAGGCAGATATATCTGAACTTGAGCGTCTGAGAAAATTGAACAAGAAAAAAGTGGCAGAGCAGGGAGGGAATCTTACAATGACGGCCATCCTTGTAAAGGTGGTATCATCTCTGTTGTTGGAATACTCCAAGTTCAATTCAAGCATACATATGGGAGAGAGCGTAATAGTCTATAAGAAATACGTGAATATAGGAGTTGCTGTGGATACGGAAAGAGGACTTCTTGTTCCCGTGATAAAAAATACGGACAAGAAGAGTCTCGCAGAGATAGCCGTTGATCTTACGGATATCTCAAAAAGAGCAAGAGAGAAAAAAGTTTCACCTGATGAACTCGCTGGAGGTACGTTTACCGTGACTAATCTAGGAGGTATAGGGGGGACTTTCTTCACACCTATTATAAATCCTCCCGAAGTTGCCATACTTGGAGCGTCAAGGGCTTCTATAGAGCCGGCCTATGTTGAGGGAGAGTTTGTGCCAAGACTTATGGCCCCCCTAGCGCTTTCCTATGACCATAGAATCATAGACGGAGCTGAGGCCACAAGATTTTTAAGACATCTATGCGATATGCTTGAAAATCCTAGAACTTTTATATTTGACTGAATAGAAAATATTTACTTCAAGACAAAATCAACCGCTACAACCCGATCCGATAAACCCAAAAAGGACATTTGGCTACGACCGCTTCACAGGAATTGGAGACAAGTCCTCAATCGTTCAAACCTTCCATAAACACCCCATTGAACGAACGCTTACGAATATGGCTTCTCCATACGCGTTCCTTTGGAGAAGGACCCTCGTATTTTTACCCCGACTCCGTATGGTTCAGTAATCTGGGAGCGGGAGTATAAGCTTAGGAATTCTATAGAACTTATAAACTCAAGGATTGACAATAGTTTTAAGATTGTTCAAATACGAATCAGTACGAACTAAAACGGTGCTGAACATATGTTCATATGACCTCATTACGTCTAAAATCACTCTCAAAAACCTTACAGCGCAAATGCCTCCCATAGGTAAAAACCTATAGGGCTTCAAAACTCCACACCGAGATTCTTTAGTTGTCTGTAAAAGTGTAGGTTCGTGTTTTTCCGTTATATGTTGCACTTACAAACCTATATTTTTTGTCGTTTTTGATACTCAATGCTTTTGTGTTGTCTCCTGAACCGGCAGCATTATGTATTTCAACAAATTCAACCGCTTTTACTAAAATCTTACCGCCCGAAACGGTTATTGCTCTATTAGCGTCCTCTGCTGGAAACCCCCTAAAATAGATTTTATCTTCTGTCAAATCAAAGTCCTTAATAACCATGAGATCTGGGTTATCGGCATGTGCAATCTGAAAGATGTCAGCTCCATCTCCTCCGGTAAAAACATCATTTCCCTCGTATCCGTAAAGAGTATCATCACCGGCCCCGCCGTTTAGAGTGTCGTTTCCTGGACTCCCGTTAAGAATATCATTCCCGGCCCCGCCGTTTAGAGTGTCATTGCCGATGTCGCCATTGAGAAAGTTGTCTTTGGCGTCTCCGGTGATTGTGTCATTACCAGACCCGCCGTAAACATCCTCAATGCCTTCAAATATAAAGGTTCCAGTATTTGAAAGAGAAGTCCCATCAAAACTCCCAGAAGAAAGATCAAAAGAAATATCATCGCTAACCATGTCGTTGTCGTTACGAGTATATAGACCGAGATTCAGACGTGAGGCCGAGGCTTCTCGCCGAAGGTAGATAAGATCTTTACCATCACCACCAATCCATTTATTAGCGCCTTTTTGTTCCCAAATATAAAAGTGGTCGTTGCCACCTTCACCGTAAAGCGTATCATCGCCATCGCCACCAATCATTTTGTCTATTCCATCACCACCGTAAACTGTATCATCACCTTCGCCGGCTCTAATTTCGTTATCACTATCATTTGCGCAAATTACATCTGCATCATCGGTGCCATAGATGAGTTTTACCCCTGCGGATACATCCATCCCGTTACTGCGGTCGCATCTAGAATCGCCCGTTCGGTCATCACCCTTCGCGCCAGCAACTCCATCTTCCCCTGCTGGACCTCTCTCTCCGGTATCGCCTTTATCGCCTTTCGCCCCGTCCTTCCCTGCTGGACCCGCCGGCCCTCTCTCCCCCTCACAAGTTACAAAGAAAACTGCTCCAGTGAGTAGCAACAACATCACTAATAAATTGCGTAACCTCAATATTACAACCTCCTTTATAAGTTGTTCCATTTATCTGGCAAAAACTTGTTATCAAAAGATCATTCTTAAGAATTAACTTTTGATTTTACCCCCCCCCCCCCCTGACAAAGTCAAGGACTAATGAGAAAGAGGCATTTGCGCTGTAGTGATTCTTAATGCTGATTTCTTTTGATGATTGTGGAACCGCTACGGGTTTATTTCTTTTGTAGATGATAACTTCGTTATTAATTTGAGGTAGTTACACTACAACGATTTTTGGGGCTTTTTTCTTGAGGATGACCAGAAACGTAAGCGTTCGTTCAAGGGGTGTTTGCTTGATTGATCGCCTGTTAATCCTGTCTTAAATATTTTTTGCATTTAGGCTGATAACTCCTTAATTGATCGGTTATCATCGGTCATATGATTGTTCACGACAAAGATATAGGGGTTGTCAGGTTATTGGATAGAGATGACGCTGGATGCATCAATTGCATGCCGGCTGAGTCGGGATGCGCTTCGTTAGACTGCAGGTGTTCGTACGAAGAGTTACTAGAGCGGATTATCAGGAGTTAAAACATAAATATCAGGAGTTAGAACATGAATTGAGGCGGCAACGAGCGCGAGCGGGGAATTATAAATCCTGTTGGGAAAAAGCGCGTACTCAGTTGGACGCGAAAAATGAAGAAGTAAAGCGTATCAGTCGTGTGGCGAAAAGTGCTTTATCGTTGGACAAAGAAGTACAACGACTTAGAGCATTGCTAGAGGAGGTTGGAGTAGATACGCGCAAGCGTAGCGCGATTGTATCGTTGCGGATGGAGATTGGCAGCCTGAAGAATGAGAATGCAGAGCTGAATAAGCAGGTCAAGAACCTGCTTTCTAACCGTAAGGTTCTGTCCAATTCGTTGTACGGAAGTCGTAGTGAGAAGCAGAAGAGGCCACCTTCGGGGCGACGACGAGGACAACAGCCCGGGGCGCCCGGTCATGGTCGTACAGCCCGACCAGATATTGAGGTGGTAGAAGAGTCGTGGTATCCGTCCGAGGATGAACTTACCTGTTCCAGTTGTGGGAAGCCGTATGTTGGAAATGGGAAGCGTGTTTCGCAGATGTATGAGATTGAGGTCAAGGCGTACAAGCGTAAGGTTAACCGCTTCCGTCATCGTAGGGCATGCGACTGTGAGTCATCTCCGCTCTATGTGACGGCGTCTGCGCCGGTGCGGCTGTTTAAGCATACGCAATATGGGATCAGTGTCTGGGATCAATTGATACACAGCGCTACTGGAACCTGAGGCCCTACCGCCTTATAGAGAGATCGTTTAGCGACCACGGGTTTAAGATTTCGGCAGGGACTCTAGCGGACAGCGCAAAGCGCCTGCTGCCTCTGTTCGAGCCTCTCTATGACGTGATTCTCGCCCATCAAAACGAAGATAGATTGCGTCATGCGGACGAGACTAGTTGGCGTATTCAGTCACTGAAGGAAGTGGGAGGTTCTCAACGCGCTTGGCTGTGGGTATCTGTGAGCAAAGACTCGGTCTTATACTATATAGACCGTTGGCGTAGTTCTGAGGCGGCAAAGGTCCTATTCGTGGACAGCGTTGATTGTATTTTCTTTGTCTGCGACCGCCACGGTTCCTATAAGAAGATGGTTCGGGATTTCCTCAAAGAATTCAATAAGAAAGTGATACTGTGTTTTTGTTGGGCGCATGTACGAAGAGATTTTGTAAAATGCGCTGCAGAAGACGAGCAACTTGAGCAATGGAAATGAACAATGGATAAAACGCATTGCAAAGATGTATGAGTTAAACAAACAGCGGTGTAATCACTACGTCTCAGGTAATACTCCAGAGTTTGAACGAGCGCAGATAAAGCTGAAAAAAGCGTGCGACGCATTGTTCGCTAAAGCCAAGAGTGAATTGTCCGAGTTAGCGGAAGATGCGCGTGAGCGAGGACCACTTAAGTCGCTTATCAATCATCGTCAGGGGCTGAGCGTGTTCGTTGAACATCCCCAAGTTCCCATGGTAACAATATTGCGGAGAGCGCGTTGCGAGGGGCTGCCATTGCCCGTAAAGTAAGTTTTGGATCTGACAGTGAAGAGGGCGCAAGGACATCAGCCATTCTATACACGGTACTAGGTACGCTCTCAAAGAATGGCATTGACATTCTTAGCTGGCTAAAGGGGTGGTTGACTGCCTGCGCGGAAGATGGCAGGAGTCCCCCGGAAGATCTATCGCCTTGGTTGCCATGGTCAATGAGTGAGCAACGTTTGCGTGACTTTGGCGCCAAGAGATGACCGACGAGGTTGAATGCCGCTACTACGGGCGTGAGTTCACGGCTACGGAGATGAAACTGCTACGCGCTTTGATAGCCGGGCCCGAGCGGCTCAACCGGACCGCTCTGTCCAGGGAGTTTTGCAGACGTATTGGGTGGTACAAGCCCGATGGCGGACTCAAGGACATGATGGCCAGACTCACCATGCTATCCATGCATAGGGATGGCATCATCAAGCTACCGCCACCCACCCGAGTGTCGCCCCGAGCCAAGCCTATAGTCTTTGGAGTGGACACCGAACCACATAAGCTACCGGTTCCCAAGACCCTTGACGAAGTCCGTCCACTGCAGGTTCACACCGTTGTCAGTGGCACCAAGCAAGGCAAACTATGGAACGAGTTCGTGGCTCGTTATCACTACTTTAGGTTATAAGACATTAGTCGGGGCTCAGATGCGCTACGCAGTGCGCGACCGCCACGGTTCGCCGCTGGCCATGCTAGGGTTCTCCACCGCCGCATGGAGACTTGCACCGCGTGACACCTTCATAGGATGGACATCCGAGCAACGTGAAAAGAATTTACCGCTGGTTATCGACAACCCCCGGTTCCTGATTCTTCCATGGATACAGATACCCAATCTCGGGTCACACATACTCTCGGTAGTCTGTCGCCGCTTGCCCAAGGAGTGGACTCAACGATACAACTTCACACCTGTGCTTATTGAGACGTTTGTACAAATTCCGACATATACAGGCACCGTATACCGGGCATCTGGATGGACACGCGTTGGAACTACACAGGGGCGTGGCCGCTACGATCGTTACAACCGATGCGATAAACCCAAAAAGGACATTTGGCTACGACCGCTTCACAGGAATTGGAGACAAATCCTCAATCGCTCAAACCCCCTATAAACACCCCTTGAACGAACGCTTACTCTAGAAGTTTGAATCTGTGAATATCTATTTACTGAACCTAAAATTGTTATAGAGTAAGCATTTTTGGAGTTATCCCTGTTTGACAAAATCCATAGGAAATGTAGACTCATACCTCATTTGTTAACCACGGAGGTTTTTTTATGGGTCTTAGAATAAAATCAGCGCAGAAAAAACACCGGCAGAGTCTTAAAAGGCAAGAAAGAAATAGGTTTGTTATGTCCACTCTTAAAACTAAGACTAAGCGCTATGAAGAGGCTCTTAAGAATAAGGATATTGGAAAATCTGGAGACCTTCTGAAAGAGCTTGTTTCCCTCACAGATAAGGCTGCGACTAAAGGCACAATCCACAGAAGAAAAGCCTCAAGACACATATCTAGGGTTTCAAAGAAATTTGATGACCTTAGCCGCATATTAACCCCCGGTTCCTAACTGCTTATATAAGTAGAACTAGCTTTTTTGGCGCATATTGACAGTACAAGCCTTTCAAGTAGCACGTAACTAACCGCAGAACTGTTGTTTTTAATCCCGTAGTCGGTTTGTTCTATCAGTGCCAATACCCTCTCAAGGTCGGTTTGTATAAAGTTTTTCACGCTTTTTTTAATGTAGTAGACAGCTCCGGGGGATGTTTTTACCGCTTTTGCGATTTCTTCATTAGATTTTCCATCCCGAATAAGTTGGGAGACTTTGAATATCTGCCGGAATCTCCAAGCGATCATATATAGCATGGAAAGCGGTTCTTCTCTTGATTTTTCAAGTTCTCTAAGTATTCTCAGGGAGCTTTTCAAATCTCTGTTTGAAAGCGCGGTAGACAGAGAAAATACGTTTTCTGTACCACGTTTCTCCACAAACCCTTTCAGATCATCTTCACCTACGGATTCTTTTCCCCCTTTGTAAAGAGATATCTTTTCAAGTTCATTTCTTATAAGATTCATATCCTCACCTAGCATGTTTTTTACGAAACTTACTGCATCTGGGCTGAGGTTCATCCCGAGTTTTTTAGCAAGACGCATTATTTCCCGATCAATGACTCTGCCTTTATCAAGATCTATAATCTTTATGTCTTTTGATACTTTAGTTCTAGTTTTCCGGGCTCCTTGAGAGATCAAAGCGAGCACGCAAAAAGAAGAAGGAGCAGAAGCGTAATTTTCTAACAACTTAAGATCTTTTTTGGAAAAACCGTCATATCCTTTGACAACAATCAATTTTTTTTCGTAAAACATCGGAAAAGTTCTTGCTTCCTGGACTATTTCCGAAAAAGCAGTATCTGCCATATTCCTGCTCTCAAAGAGCAGTTTTCTTTGATCTTTGGAAATTTCTTCTTTGAGATTATTAATAAATTCTTCTACAAGAACAGATTGAATGCTTCTGACTACGATGACAGGATGAATATCAACAGTTTCCGTCGATATAGGCATTATGAGTGTGTGATTCCGATCGGAATTGTTAAATTACCGCAGGTTATATATCAATTCATAATTTCAAACTGATTGAAGAAATATCCTATTTCGTAATCGGCAGACTCGGGTGAGTCCGAACCGTGTACTATATTCTTCTCAATCCCTGAGGCTAAATCTTTTCTAATCGTTCCGGGTTCTGCATCTTCGGGGTTTGTAGATCCCATAATAGCTCTTACCCGAGCAATGACATTTTCTCCCCGAAGAACCATTACTACGCATGGACCAGAGGACATAAAATCTATAAGGCTTGAGAAAAAGGGTCTTTCCCGATGAATATGATAAAAACCTTCAGCTTGAGTCTTTGACATGCGTATCATCTTGAGAGCAATTATTTTTATTCCTTTACTCTCAAATCTGTTGAGAACCTCACCTAAAAAATTTTTCTCAACTCCGTCAGGTTTTACTATTGATAGTGTTTTTTGCACTTCCATTATTTCACCTCCAAGGAATTTATTGATAAGTGATGCAAAGAACTGCTTTGTCACATAGTCAGAGAGACTTTATTATTGATGGCCAGCACCGTGAGAGTTAATTTTTTTCGAGTGAATCAACGAATTTTTTCTTTCTTTTTGCACTTTTTATCCGGAGGCCTATCTGGCGCTTGAGGTTAAGGTCAATTGGTATCTTAAATCTTTTATTTACAACCCTCGCAATATTATTCGCTTTGTATTTTGGGTTTTCTTCAATGGTTTTGTCTATAAAGAATTTGATTCTTCTTTTCTCGTTTCCTTCCACCTTATCTAGAAGGCACTCTCTTTCCTCGGAAGAGAGTGCCTTTAGAAAAGAGACCACTTCACTCTCTGTAGGGTCTTTAACGCTTTCTCCTCTCCGATCTTTATCTATAATGATTCTTATAAATTCACTTTTGGATATATCTTTGTCATTTGCTTTTAAGTTTACGTACTCCTGATGGCTTACAGGTAATCTAAAAGTCATTGTATGGTTTTTTCTCTCAAACTCCTTGCGGCTCGACAACGTAGGTGCTCTCCTTGGAATTGATTCTACAAATCTTTTGGAAAACTCAAATAAAACCTGCTACAACTCTGAAACTAAATCCTAAACCATAGAATATGAAAATCAATAGAACAAGGCATTTGTGCCGTAGCGTTTTTTAGAATCTAATTTCCTAGAGCTAGAGTATATAATTGTAATTACATGCATTCTTAAGTCACGACAATTTAATTCGGTGCTAATTACCGAGTATAATTATTTGACGGTGCAGAGTCTCATTTTAAGGATAAAACTCAGGGCTGTGTAAATAAAATTCTGATTGTCAGAATTACCTCAGTATGACGTGGTATGAGTTGATGCGGTGTCTATATACATAATGTGGAAAATAAGTCCTCAAAATTGCTACGGTCCAAATGACTCATTTTCGATTTATGTATCAGTTTTTCAGAGTTCAAGGTACTTTTATACGGTTGCGAGATGAACTTTAAGATTCAATCATTTTTTTTTGATAGCCATTTGCAAATCAAATTCTTACTGATACCTGTTTTTTTACTTGTTCTGTTCTTTCCTATTTATTATGGCCTTTCAATCACGATTACACCTATTTACAGTGATCCTCCGAAAACTGGATTTAATGATGAAACTCTTCTTTCTGATCTAGAGAAACAGACTTTAGCTTCTACACATAACAACGCAAACACTTTGGGAGAAGCGAGAAAAAACGCTTTGGAACATGCTTTGGGAATTATTGGAAAAAAGTTTCAATCCGGAAACGTAGTAACTGTAGAAGTCAGATTTAGTTCGCTTGACAATGAACAAACCATTGCCGTATCTAGCCCCTACATTGTCTCGGTGGGATCATCACGTTTTCCAGGAATTTTTTATCCCTGCGCGCTTGCCGAAACAATTGGGATAATAAGACGACAGTGTGAACAGGCATTCAACATAACGGCTGATTTCGCTATAACGTTCAGTGATGAAGTTTTCAATTTTTATTACGGTTTGGACGGGAATCCGCTAAGCAACACTATAGATTTTGTCCCAGTTGTAATGCACGAGGTCTTTCACGGGATGGGGTTTGATTCGGCTGTGATGCAAGGCGGGTCTTTTCGTCTTACAACCCCTGGCACAGGGAACCGGATACCAATAAAAATGATCTATGATATGCAGGTTTATTCACAGTTAGATAAAAACTTTTTTCTCCAAATCTCTGACGCGCAAAGATCAAAATCACTTGTCTCTGAAATGAAACTTTCTTGGGATGGGACCTCGGAAAACGTAAATCATTGCAGTTATGCGCGGAGGATTTCCGAATTAAGATCATCTGGAATAGATTCAAATGGCAGACCCCTGCTTTTTACCCCAGATACTTTTGATAAAGGTGCTTCCTATGTACACGTCTCTCCAGATATCGGAGATATTATGAAGTCTGACTACCCTATATCTAGGGACATGTATATCAGCCTTGGAATGTTACGGGACATGGGATGGGAAATCAATGATAGTGAGTTTCCACCATCCTGTGACCCAACCGGGATAACTGTTAATACTCCTACTCTAGGAACTGAGGGTCAGGGAGTATTCACGGTAGAACTTGACTCAGAACCAATGAGTAACGTTTCAATACCTGTGACAAGTAGTGATTTGAGCGAAATCAATATTTCACCGGCTACTCTTGTGTTTACGCCTGCTGACTGGGCCAGTCCCAAAGAGATTACCGTAACGGCATCAAATTCCCGCCAAAACACTGGAGTGCAGGCTTATTCAGTTGAATTTGGAGAGATTATAACTAATGATAGGTTCTATAGTAGATTGCCTAAACCCGCAGATGTATCTGTAAAAATAGGCGTGGTGAATAGAAGGCCAGACCCAGATCCGCCAACTAATCCCTCAAATGATGGAACTGGACCAGCAGAGGATGAGACGCCAGACCCAGATCCGCCAACTAATCCCTCAAATGATGGAACTGGACCAGCAGAGGATGAGACGCCAGACCCAGATCCGCCAATTAACCCTTTAAATGATGGAACTGAATCAACTGAGGGAGGTTGCTCAATTTCGGGAGAAAACCGAGTTCAAGCAAGTTTTCTATTAAATACATTTTATCCTATAATATTGCTTGTCTTTTTCCTACTTACACGACTAAAGCACTTTGAAGCGAAGTTTTAAATATAGCGCTATTTCTGCCTTGGAGAAAAGGCGTTTCTGGACAATCTATGCTTTACTACTGTAGAATACTGCCGAGAATTTGAGAGCAGTTGTCTGCAAGGTTTTGTTTTCCCTGCTACTTTTAGAAACTACGGATTCTAATTCAGGCTTGCTGATTGAGATATTATTCGTATTTTGGGCTTTGTGTATCTTTTGATTTTTTTGTTCTCAGACATCACATCGTTTTTAACGCCATACTTCACGGAGGAAGTAAAATGGAAAGGTTTGTTATTCCACATCAGCATGAAATCACTAAAGAGGATAGAAGAAGACTCAACAGTCACGGTTCTTTGATTCTTTGGTTCACGGGACTTCCAAGTTCTGGAAAGTCCACTCTCGCAAACGAGATTGAAAAGGAACTTATAAGCAGCAGTTGTCGTACTTATATATTGGATGGAGATAATATAAGGATGGGGCTTTGCAAAGACCTTGGCTTTTCCGCTGAGGACCGTGAGGAAAACATAAGAAGAATAGGAGAAGTTTCAAAACTTTTCATGGATGCTGGCGTTATAGTGCTTTCGGCTTTTGTCTCACCATACAGGGCTGACCGTGACACAGTAAGGGAACTTGTCGGAGAAGGAGAGTTTCTAGAAATATTCGTTAATTGTTCGGTCGAGCAATGTGAACAGAGGGATGTAAAAGGACTTTACAAAAAAGCTAGAGAAGGAGTTATAAAAGGTTTTACTGGAATTGACGATCCGTATGAAGAACCTCTGAACCCCGAAATAACAGTTGATACGGAGAAATTCTCTATTAAAGAGTGCAAGCAACAAATACTTGATTATCTCAGAAAAAAGAACGTAGTTAACATTCTGTAGGTATCTGTTTGGTGGATAAGCATTGTAGTGATTTATCCTAAGTATCTGTTCCGCTTGTGTCTCGGGCGATTTTTTATGATAATTCTGCAGGGAGATCAATATGTCTTTTTCGCATAAAGAATCTGGACAACTTAGTTCCCTCCCAGCAACAAAACTTATAAGCGTTATAGCTGAGAACTCAAGAAAGGCCGCACGTGCTCTTGCGTGCGCTCCTACTTCGCAGAAAAACGATTTTCTCATTCACTTTGCTGAACTCCTTATGGAAAGAAGCGAAGACCTTATCGTTGAAAACGCAAAAGATGTGGCTGATGCTAAGGAAAAAGGACTTTCCTCTGCGCTTGTAGACCGTCTAAGCCTCACTCCTTTAAGAATAGAAAACCTTGCCGATGGCCTACGGCAGGTATCAAAACTCGAAGATCCCATAGGTGCGATTTCCGCAAAATGGACAAGACCAAACGGAATTTCAGTTGAAAAGCGAAGAATTCCTTTGGGTGTAATAGGAATCATTTATGAGTCAAGACCTGGGGTTACCGCTGATGCTGCAGGATTATGCGTAAAATCAGGTAATTCAGTGATTTTACGCGGAGGTTCTGAAACCGTAAGATCAAATCTAGCTATTCATGACATAATGGCCAATGCATTTCTCAAAAGCGGTCTATCTCCTTATTCAGCTCAAGTGATTCCGGTTGCGGATAGAGAAGTTGTTACGGAAATGCTCAAGCTTGAAGATAAAATAGACCTTATTATTCCTAGGGGAGGGGAAGGACTCATAAGATTTGTTTCGCAAAATTCTCGTATTCCAGTACTCAAACATTATAAAGGCGTATGTCACGTCTATGTTGACCAACACGCTGACTTTGAGATAGCCGAAAGAATTTGTCGTAATGCAAAAATTCAGAGACCTGGAGTGTGCAATTCAATGGAAACAATGCTTGTTCATGCTTCCTGCGCCCAAAAATTTCTTTCTAATACAGTAAAAAAATTTGAGGCGGACGGAGTGGTGCTCAAAGGCTGTGAAAAGACAAGAAAACTTTTTCCAGAAATGGCCGAAGCAGGGAAGGACGACTGGTACGAGGAGTACCTTGATTTGATTCTTAACGTAAAGATCGTTTCATCTATTGACCAAGCCATAGACCACATACAGGAATATGGTTCCATGCATACTGACGCCATAGTTACGGAAAACACTGAAAACGCGGAAAAATTCATAAAAGAAGTTGACTCATCCGCTGTTATGGTTAATACCTCTACTCGGTTCAATGACGGTTATCAATTAGGTCTTGGAGCTGAAATTGGTATAAGCACCTCTAAACTTCACGCATTCGGCCCCATGGGGATAGAGGAATTGACGACATCAAAATTCGTCGTAAGAGGAGATGGACAGGTAAGAACCTGAAAAAAACAATTAATCTAATCTGAGCTGAAAACGACGCTATGGATTTTCTACTTCCCAGACCAATCTCCTTGAAAACGGATGCTAGTTGAACTCAAACTCAAAAATTTTGCCATAATAGATGACATTTCCATTAATTTGGGGAGCCGTCTAAATGTGATTACAGGTGAAACAGGAACTGGAAAATCTCTGATAGTAGAAGCTATAAACATAATTCTAGGTGGAAAATTCAATCAAGACCAAGTGAAGTCAAAGGAAATCCAAACATCCGTAGAAGTTCTTTTTGAGGTTCCCGCAGATTCAGCCATATTAAAAAAGCTTGAAGATAGTGGCGTTGAGTGCAACGGGGATTTGGTTATAAAAAGAACTTTTACTACTAGTGGAAGAACTAGAATATATGTGAATGGGTCAATAATTCCGCTTAGAGTGCTTTCTACACTAACCGAAGGTCTTATAAGCGTATTTAGTCAGCACGAACATCAATCTCTGCTTAAAAAAAGTAGTTACTTGGACTATTTAGATGCTTTTTCTCAATTGAAAAATGATCTTTCTGAATATAGTGTTGCTTACGCCGAACTTACTCGCGTTCAATCTGAACTTGAGGCTTTTGAGAAAAAAGAAGAAGAAGGAGCGCAAAGAGAGGATTTTCTACGATTTTCTGTGGATGAGATAACGAAGGTGTCTCCGCAACCCAGAGAGGATATAACTCTTGATACGGAAAGGGTAATGCTTGAAAACTCTGAAAAGTTTTCTTGTTCTCTTGCAAAGGCTACGGATGTTATTTACGAGGGAGAAAGTTCCGCCACAGGTTTTTTAAAACAGGCAGTGTCCCACCTTGAGCAGGTTTGCGGTCTTGATTCATCTCTTGGGGAACTTCACAAAAGAATTTCGGATGTGCTTATAGAAACCGAAGATATTTTCTATGGTCTGAGCGAATTTGCGGGAAAGGTCGAACACAACCCAGAGAGGCTTAATGAAACGATATCTCGTCTTGAGGAAATAAAAAAACTTAAGAGAAAATATGGGGGTTCGATTGAGGAGATATTGAAAAACCGTGATCTGATGGAGCGAGAGCTTGATGATTTCAAGAACTACGCCTCAGTTCTTGAAGAGAAAAAACAAAAACGGGATTCTCTTCTGAAAAAGGTTTTTAATATGGCAACAACGCTTTCCACTAAAAGAAAAGAAGCTGCGAGTCGGCTTGAGATGCTTTTCAAGGACAAGTGCGATTCCGTAGGGCTTAGAAACGCGAAATTTTCAGTGGAGCTTAAAGAAAAAGAAATTTCTTTCGATGGCGTTGACAACGTAATGTTCCTTTTTTCTGCAAACCCGGGGCAGAAACCACGACCGGTAAGTAAAGTTGCTTCTGGAGGAGAGCTTTCAAGAATAATGCTTTTACTCAGAAGTTTTGTTTCTCCGAGTGATTCTGGATCAGTTCTAGTGTTTGATGAGGTGGATGCGGGAATAGGAGGGGTTGTGGCAGAAACAATAGGCAGAAAAATAAAGAACCTCTCTGGTCGCAACCAAGTCATATGCATAACCCACCTTCCGCAAATCGCAAAATTCGCCGATACCCACATTCTTGTTTCCAAACAGTTTGATCACAACAAAACAGATGTTTCTGTAGATACTCTTACAGAAGAGCAAAGAGTTGTTGAGATAAGTAGGATGCTTGCCGGGCAGAGCGTTTCTGAAAAAACCTTAGAAGCCGCGCGAGAACTTATAAACAGCGCTAACGAGAATTCAGGATTTCCTGTATGAGCAGAAAACCACCGAAGTTATAACTGTTGTCCAGAGACCGTTTTTATCTCCAATCGCTGTCTGGGTTATGTTTCTACTTTTTACTTTGTGTCCACTTATCTCCCAGATGTCTTTTTGTTCGTCATAACTTTTATCCGGGTCAAAAGGAGCGTTGAGAGTAGTTGCTAACATGTATGCCGCGAGATCTTCTGCATACTCGCCCGCCACAGTCTCTTTCTGTCCATAACTGTGGTGTTCTGATATATAACCATAGCGATTCTTGTCTTTTGGGATCGCAATGCCTGTTGAGGCTGCTATGAGTCTGCTGGGTTCGTTTGTGGAGTTCTCACTCATAACGACGAACACAACTTGTCCTGGCGAGAGCATTTCAAGTCCTTTCTCCCGGTTTACAAGTTGACAACTTGGAGGAAAAATGCTCGAAACCTTCACAAGGTTGAACCGAGCTATGCCTGCGTTTCTGAGAGCAAGTTCAAAACTTGAAAGTTTTTCTCTGTGTTTGCCTACTCCCTTGGTGACAAAAGCCGTTGTGGGTATCATGAATATAGTCTCCAGTTTTGGTGACCTTAAATTATATTTGCTGGTTGATTTTGTCAACCATGGAAAAAAGGAGATGCGAAATGAGATTTGGAGCACATGTATCAATAGCAGGTGGTATTGAAAACGCCCCGATTAGGGCCAAAGAACTAGGTTGTGAATGCTTTCAGATGTTTACTAGATCTCCAAGAGGAGGCAAGCCTCCTGAACTTAAAGACAAATTGCTTGAACGCTTTTTTACAAATTGCTCAGATGTTGGAATAAGCGATTACTACGTACATGCTCCCTATTTTGTAAATCTGGCATCGGCACAAGATGACCTTAGAGAAAAAAGCGCAACCCTAGTGAGAGAGGAACTCGAGAGATCAAGCCTCTTGCGAGTCAGATATTTGATGATCCATGTCGGAAGTGCGAAAGAGATTACAAGAGAGGAGGGCATCTCCAACGTGATTTCATCTCTTGAAAAGATTCTCGGCGATTACCGAGGTACTACTCAACTCTTAATTGAGAATATGGCGGGGCAAGGGCATACCGTGGGAGTGGGTTTTGATGAAATATCTTCTATACTCGCACGGACAAGAAACGAGGATATCGGGGTCTGCATAGACACTGCACACATGTTTGCATCCGGATATGATATAAGAACTGCTGAAAATGTGGATAACCTTGTGGACCAAATACTTTCAGTATTTGATCTAGATACAGTGAAACTCATTCATGCAAACGATTCCAAAGCGGAATTTAACTCCAACAAAGACCGCCATGAGCATATAGGGGAAGGGAAGATAGGGGTTGAAGGCTTCAAAGCAATAGTAGGACATCCTTTTTTTGCTGATATGGATATGATAGTGGAACTTCCCCCGAAAGAAGTTGCAAGGGATATAGATATCTTAAAAAAATTCAGGGATATGGGCAAAAGTTAATCCGTGGTTGACGTGGCCGTTTTTTCACTGTCTAGGTTGGGTTCGATTTTTTCATCAAGATTGTCTCGTCTTATCATAGGTTCTTCAAACAATCTTTCCCCCCAATCTCTGAGTTTTTCTGCTGAAATGTTTGTCGCTTTTGCCACAACTTCATCAATTGCTTGTCGTGTTGTCGTATATCCTTTACTGTATTGTTCTAGTTTCTGTTTTTTAAGATTTTCAAAGCCTTCGCATAAAATATCTCGTCTTTTTCCCCCTTCAGTGCTACGTATATTTGGTATGGTCACTTTCATTAATGCTGATGGTTGCCACATAGGCCAAGTCAGTGCCCGTGAGAGGACTCGTCGCATCGCAATCAGTCCAAGAGTTGAGTTCAACCAAATTGTTAGCGCTTTGGCTTCTATCAGCGTTGTCCCCTGTACAGGCGTCCAAGTATATCCCACAAGCGCTTCTTCAGATGCAAATGCTGTCAGTCTTCCACTTGTTGAATTCTGAGTGTTTGTAAGCATCAGATGCCCTCTTTTACTTAGTAGATTATTAAGTTCTTTTGGATCATTTTTATATTTTTCAGATCGCTTTGCCCAAGCGTCGGCATAACCTTCCATACACTTATATCCGTCTTTTCCAGCATTCTTTGCTACTGATATTTCTCTAACTATATTAGGATCTGATTCTTTAGTTATTTCCCATTTTTGTTTCCCGACGATTTCTTTTGTTGTGTAAATATGTCCTAATTGTTGTAAGCGTTCCCATGCTTCACTTTCCGTTAATTTTTCCATTTCCCATGAGACTTTCGCTAGTACGGGATCATACCAGACAGATGCGCTCCAGTCTCCTGACTGCATAATTTCTGCAGGACATACAGTTGTTTTCCCCCATTTACCATCAATATTCTTATTGATAATAGCATTTCTCAGAGCAAGAACCTCTTCGCCATTATTGGGTCGTTGTTGCAGATTGATGAATTGCGTATTGGGGGATTTATATCCGTCTTTTTTCCGTCTTCCTATCATGAGACTTTCAGTAATGCCGGTCTTTACACTCCAATTTGGTTGTTTTGGGTTGTGTAATGTAATTATGTAGAGAATATCAAAGTGTCTTGTCCAGAAGAGCCTTTCACTGGGGTCCGTTGCTAGGCATGCTGTTGTAGGCATGACTTTTGCTATTACGCCTTTGCCTTTGTCAACCATTTCCTCAAGTAATACGGAAAACCAAGGACTCAGACTATCTGCTTCCAGCATGGTTCCGATGTCATCCCTGTGGGAATTCATCAATTTCAACAGGGACTTGCGTCGTTTCTGAATGGCTTTACGAACATCAGCCTGTAAGTTTCTGTCCACTTTTGCGCCCTTTGTGTAGGGTGGATTGGATATGCCGATTACTGTACGCGACAATCGCTCATGTATTTCTTGCGCGTTTTGTGCTGTTTGATCAAATGTCAGTCGATGCTCTATTTTGTTCTCGTCTTTTACGTCCTGAAGAAGAGGTGCTTGATTATAGAATCCTTCACGGTTGTTTCGTAGTAATTCCAAACTACCAAGATGGACATCATCAATTTGTGAACGCATGTCAGGGTCAATTTTTCCCCAAGGCATTTTGTAAATACCTAATTGTTGTAGAGATGGAGCTTTGGACTGTATAGCGATTTGAGTTCCTGCTATCTGTATGGCATGGGCATTACGATCTATCCCAGTTAGCCCTTCTTCTACAAGTATCTTGTCCGAGAGGTTATCAGAGTCTGAACTACGACGTCTTCGTATAGCGGTTGCGATTGCCGCGAGTAGGGTTCCAGAACCACAAGCTGGATCTAGTATAGATTCATGTTTCCACGTATCTGGATTTTGCCAAAGAGGGTCCTTCTCAGTAGCCCGTGCATCACAGGCCATTTCTGCCAATAGCATAGCGCTAGGAGGTAACGTATAATAAGCGCCTTCTGCGTCCGCTTCATCCATTGCGGCTTGGAATAATTCACCAGCCTGGTCCATGCCTAACTCTGCGTACTGTTTTGCGATGTTTTTGCAGTGTTCGGCCAATGTCCGCAGAGCACTACGCATTCCTTCTGCAGCATTTTTCCCCGTTCTTGATCGTTCTAAAATACTTACCCCAGGTTCAAAAATAGCTTGATAATCATGTTCAAGAACTTTTTGCCAACTTTGCAACAAAAGAGTTTCTGGATGTTTACTTCTGTGTACGTCTTCTAGATCTGTAAGTCCTTGGCCTTCAGGAGAATTTTGTTCAAGCAGACGCTGGTGCATTAGCAAGGTGTTTGTTAATATTAGTGAGGACTGTAGACAGGCTCGTTTTTCTGGGTTGTTTTTGTTGTCTGCGACTCCGACTATGTCAGCAAGTTTTTTCGCAAGACCAGTTTCTTGTTGTATGGACCTAGCCCCACCGATAACCGCTTGTTTAATCAGACTAATCTGTATTTCTTGCTCGGTAATCTGACTCAGTTTAGACTTGATTGTCGGTATTAACTTATTGAATACCCCTTCCTGTAATTTTCCCCAAAAATCGGGACCCGGTTCTTTACTTTTCTTTTCACTAGTGTTGCATGCGATTCGAATATTGATTCGTTTATGTAGGTCGGTCTCAATATCTGGGTCATGACTTTTAAGCGCCATGAGGACTTGTCCTAATACCCGCCAGTCTTGATTCCATTTAGACAACGTCTCGTCCACATCATCAAATAATAAATTTTCCATGCTCATAACTACGGGCACAATGATATAACCCTTAGTCTTGTTAACATTCTTTGGCTTGCGCATGACTCGACCCACGGCTTGTACGATATCAACTTCACTGTCTCGAGGTTCCATAAAGCACACCGCGTCCAGTGCTGGCACATTCACTCCTTCTGTCAGAACTTTCGCATTCATTGTAATGTGCGTGTCGTTATTTTTACGCGCATTTTCAAGCTTAGCTAGTTCCTCAAATCGTTTTACGACGCGAGTGTTACCATCAATGTAGCCACTCGTCACTTTTCTTACTGGCGTCTCTTTTTTAATGTGCTCTAACGCCTGTTTTTTTACCCAAGATTCAAGTCGATCATCATCCATCACACGAGTTACTTCTTTTGCAACATTTCTTGTGTTGCAGTAACCGATGCAGGAATGTATCAGTTCAGTTGAAAGTTGGGGGGGGGGGGGCAGGAAGGGTATTCTGGATAGTAAGTGTTACACCGTATAATGCCATTCCTACTGCCGCCATGCGTTGGTACAAGGAGGTATTGCTGATTTTTTTGGTTCCCTTTTCATCCGCAATATCAAACTCTGTTTGGCTGTCGATTGTGACAACAATAATTTCATAATCAACGAGTCTACGTTCCTTTTCTGGGGCAGTTAGCGCATCTCTGAAAGTTAGCCTGTGCAATTCTGGACCGAAATCTGTATCGTTTCTCATGTCAATGACACGTGTTTCTATTTCTTCTTTGTTTTCCAGTCCATCAATCAGTGTCTTGACTGAGCGTTCTGAATATATTCTTGGGGTAGCAGTTTGGTATAGGCGTTTTCTAGCGTTAAGGTCGTGGTGTATCATCTGAAATGCTTTTGAGTTATTATTTCTTACTATACCAGCGGTACGGTGTGCTTCGTCCGCAACGACAAAGTCAATAACTGGTAGTCCATTTTTGAGTTTTTGCGCATGGATAATTTTTGGCATGGACTGATATGTGGTGAAAATGACTGTCATGCCCTGTCTGGTATTGCTCAAAGAACCCTGTGCCTTGTTTACAAGATCTACAATCTTTTTTGGATCAGTGGTGGCTGGAGATTCTATTTCTCTGGTATATCTGTCTGTAGTTGTTCCTGCTTCGGTGTCCGAACATACAACAACTGTTCTGATTTCTCTTTCTGCCTCTCTAAGCCAATGTTGGCGTGATTGTCCAGTCAACGCGATGCTGGGAGTTGCATACAAAACAATACCATTTATTGGTGTTATGATTTCGGCTACGCGTTGAGAAACAAGTGTTTTCCCTGTTCCACATGCCATGATAAGACGACCTCGGTCGTGGCCTTCTTCATAACCCTTAAGCACTTTTTGGAGAGCCACTCGTTGTAGTGTGTCAAGTTCAGTCGTTTTTCTTTTTTCTGGTTCTATTGGAATATCTGCCCATTTTGACGGTGCGTGTAAGAAACTCCACCCCTCACCCAGTTGTTGTTCAATATTTTTTGTCCAATTTCCAGTAGTAATCAGCCAGCACTGATTGATGTTCTTTCGCCATACCATCGCACTGGGGGCAGTGATAAGGTCTTTTGCATATATATTTTTGTCAGGGCGTACGCATTTAGCTTGGATTGCAACATAAGTGTTATCTTTTTTCTGAGCGACAAGATCTATACCGATATCTTGTTTAGTTGTCCCGGAAAACACATTCGTGCGAATTTCCTCGGGTAAATTTTTCCATCGCCAGCATTGACTGATTTCCAAATCAGGGATAAACGGCATAGTATGTAAAAGTAAGTTCTCAAATTTTTCGCCTTTCTTGGCATTTTCTAATCTTGCGAGTCGCAAGGACTCTTCGCCAACTGTGGTGAAATCCATATTTAATTGTGTGTCAGTCTCTTTCTTGTCTTTGTTTTTCATATCGCCCATTTAAATATCATAGGATTTTGTTTAGTTTTTCAGATTCGCTTGACTGTCAACAATCACAGTTACAATGTCTGTGTCATGATATTGCTGATGGTGGACTGAAGAAGCTAGATGTTTCAGGATTCGAAGCGAAATTTCCCGTTCGGAATTTGATTCATCCATCTGTTCTCTAAGCAATTCAATCCGGTCCTGCAGATTTTCTTCTCCAGGAGTAGCAATAAACTCGAGGATTGCATTACCTTTTTCTTCATATGCAGTGAGCCAAAGATTCCTTGGAGCGTCAGTTTTTTTTCTGAAAATAGCATGCTTTATGCCCAACATGGTTTGACGACCTTTATCAGATTTCTCAGTATCAGATATTTCCCCATGGGACAACATTGTCAGCAATGTCTCCTCAGCGACAGCGTCCAGACGGTGAGACATGCTTTCATCCCAGTTGTGATTGGAAGCAAAGTTCGCGAGAAACTCTCTAATTTTTGGAAGCTCGGAGATATCAAATGGCACTTGTAGTTTATATCTGCGCGGTGCGGCAGATTCCATCAATAGTGTTAGGATAATTGCCGTTAGTCCACCAGCAGTCATGCCATTTTCAAGCAATATCTGAGCAAAGCCTGAAAACTGACCAGAGAAAATCAAATCATTTTGAAACCCCACTCCCAGCCAGAAAGCGACACCAACAATCAGTGCCTTCCGGTAATTAATACCATCCTGCACCACAATTTTCATACCAAGAGCGAACAGCATGGCAAGCAGTACCGTGAGATAAGCAGCCACGACAGGTCCGGGAATCGCTAGTACCAAAGCCAGAAATTTCGGAAGGAAAGCAATGGCAATTATTACCAGACCCAGCATAACCCCTACTTGGCGGGAACCGACACCGGTAAGTTCGGTGACCGAAACGCCTGTTGAATAGGTCGTGTTGGGAACCGTCCCGAACAGTCCCGACAACAGATTGCCCATTCCATCTGCAGCCACGGCCCCTTGTACTGCTCGAAAATCCACCGCCCGGGACTTGCGCCAAGATACGCGCTGAATGGCAACTGAGTCACCGATGGTTTCAATGGCTCCGACTAGGGTCACAAAGACAAATGCGGGAAGCAGTGCCCAGAAGACCGGGCCAAAACTGAAATCTAGACCAGGCCAAGTTCCTTCTGGCAAACCAAGCCAAGATGCTTCAGCCACACGAGCCATATCAAAGATTCCATAGAAACTTGCTACAATTGAGCCGACAATAACTCCAATGACAGGAGCCCACAGACGCAATGCGCCAGAAGTTGTGAGCGTAATCACCGTGAACACGAGCAAGGTTAGTATTGCACATATCGGACCAGCGGATGCCGGAGCGCTTTTGGGCAGATCATTAAGGATTTGGAAAACTAAAGGCATCACAGTTACGGGAATCAGCATGATTACGGTTCCTGCGACAGTTGGAGTGAGAATTCGGCGCAACAGGGAAAGTCGTGCGGAAAGCACAAATTGGAACAACGCAGCCACTACTACGAGAGTTGCGAGCATTCCAGGTCCACCCTTTTCGAGTGCCGCAACGCTGATGGCGATAAAAGCCCCTGACGTACCCATGGCAAGAACATAGCCCGCACCCAGTCGGCCAATCCGGACAGCCTGCAGTATAGTCGTCAGGCCACTTATGGCAACTGCGGCAAAAACGGCCCAAGAGAGGTAATTTTCTGTACCCCCAGCAGCTCGTACGATAATCGCTGGAGTGAATACGATGCCACCTAGAATTAGAATGGCGAGTTGAACTCCGAGACCAAAAGCAAGCATGGGTGGTGGCTTCTCGTCTGCCTCGTATCGGATACCTTGTGAGTGTTCAGTATTATTCATAGATGTGCCTTAAAACCCTGATTATTACAGTATTCGTAAAGCGAAACCGTTTCCGAAAGTTTATCAAAATTGTCAATAATTTCAATTTCCTAACAGTGAATAATCACATTTATAATTCCTAGCCATGATAATTTAACCTACTAGTTGAAATCTTTTCCTTCTTTCAGCATACCTGCCCCTTTGAAAACAGGAAGGTCAAATCATCATGAGGCATTTGCGCTGTCCAAAAAATGTATGAATATCAAAGGGTTTTAGAAGGGGTAAAAACTTTTTACCCCAGAAATCCCCCCCCCCCCCCCAAAAAAAATGCCTCAAAAAAGCCCTAAAATCAGCTAATGTAAGCCAAAACCCAGAAATTTCACCCCACACTAAAATCAGTTGATATAAGCTCTGTAAAAATTCTCCAAAAAACAAATAACTTGATGATCTCATTTATTTTTAATGTCACTATAAAGGTGTCTTCATAGGTTGAAATTATAATTTGCTAGCAAAACCTTCTTCTCTCCTATAAGAGCAAGTCAATGTTGTTTCTGGTCATCCTCAAGAAAAAAGCCCCAAAAATCGTTGTAGTGTAACTACCTCAAATTAATAACAAAGTTATCATCTACAAAAGAAACAAACCCGTAGCGGTTCCGCAATCATCAAAAGAAATCAGCATTAAGAATCACTACAGCGCGAATGCCTCATCATTACTAGTTCTTGACTTATGTGAGGGGGGGGGGGGTAAAATCAAAGGATCATTTTTAAGAATGAGGATTTTATAACAACGTATAAGGGAGGTTGTAATATGAAGTTACGCAGTTTTTTAGTCATGTTGATTTTACTCAGTGGAGCAATTGCTTTTGTAGCTTGTGAAGGGGAGCGAGGGCCGGCAGGGCCGGCAGGGAAGGACGGAGCGAAAGGCGATAAAGGCGATACCGGTGAGCGAGGACCGGCAGGCCCAGCAGGTCCAGCGGGCGCAGATGGTCGAGTTGGTGACCAAGGTCCTGGTTATGGTGATTCTAGGTGCGATGTTAGTAATGGAATACAGGGAGTAGTAGGTATTTCTCAGGACAAGCTCACCGGAACAGCTGGAGACGATATTATTTGTGGGACTTGGGTTAACAATGAAATAAGAGCGGGAGGCGGGGATGATACCGTTTACGGAGGCGCTGGAGATGACAAAATGCTAGGAGGTGCTGGAGATGACACGCTTGATGGTGAAGGGGGCAACGATCATTTTTACATTTGGAAACAAGCAGGCGCTAATAAATGGATTGGTGGTGAGGGTAAAGACATGATCTATTGCGAAGAGGAAGACCCGAACGGGTTTATTGTCGGAAGTCCAGCCGACTCGCATGTTATGGGTTTCTATTGGAGTACTAACATATCGTTAACTATCTCCGATCCTGTAATTTTGGACCTTTCTTCTGGGAGTTTTGATGGTACTTCTCTTTCCGATGATACTGGAACCTTTACATTTGAAGGTATTGAAGATGTCTATTGCGGTACTGGCGCTGACACCATTACAGGAAACGACCGAGACAACTACCTCAATGGATATCGTGGAAACGACACTATTAAGGGAATGGGTGGAAATGACATTCTTTACGGTGGAGGAGGAAATGACATAAAAGACGGTGGCGCCGGCGATGATCTTCTTTACGCATACAACGACACGGATACTCTTACCGGCGGAGATGGAGCAGACACTTTTGTTCTTGAACATTACCAAACCCCGGGAGTTCATGTTATTAAAGACTTCAACTTGGATGAAGATATAATCTATCTCAACGGTTATCCAAAGAATGGCAGGGCTATAACAAATTCAGGTGCTAATCTATTGGCTGGTACAACCACTTTTGCGGTTATTCATAAGGATGGTTCCACAAGTGAAACTCACGCCGCAGCGATAGCCGCCAAGACAGAAACCATTAAATTTGTAAATCATCCTAGAATGAACCCAAAGACAAGAACCTACACTTTCAAAGACGACTAAAGAATTCCCGGTGTGGAGAATTTAGAAGCCCTACAGGTTTTCCCCTGTGGGGCTTTTTTTTGCCGCCGTTTTTGTGTTCAAGTCGTTTAATATCTCTCTATTTTCCCTCGGTTAGCCTTTTGTTCTGCCTCGTTCGCTTTTTATAAGCGAGACGATTTGTTCAGTAGATATGTTTGCTTTTACACAAGGAACGTCTAGGGGAGAAACAGGAGCACGTTCTGGCACAAGCGAGTACATTCGACCATCTCTTCGACGTATCAATACTTTTCCAGTTAGATCTGCTTCATCTAGCACACTTGACAATTTTTGTCTAGCTTTTGAATATGAATAGATTTGCATACTTAGGTTTCCTTATATATTTAAGATCTCAATGCCCAGTTGTTTTGCTACGCTTTTCATTGTCAGATCTAATGTCAGTAAAGGCACATTATGTCTAACAGAGCAATCCAAAAAATACGCGTCATACGCGTAGGTATCAAACCTGTGGCTAATAGATACGACGTTTTTCATGTCAACTCGAACGTATCGCAATTGAATACGTTTGAAAATATCCAAGGCTTTCCATACTTGATCAACTTCAATCCTGTCTCGTTTCATCATAGCGGTAAAAGCATTTCCGACTTCCCACGGTATGGAACCAGGACCTATAAGTTCTTTCCCAGATGTGGCGGAGATAATAGCCACTCTTTCCGGTTCTCCTATAATCACCGCTATGATAGCTGAAGTGTCAATCACAATATTCAATTATAATCACCTTGTAGTTGTACAATTGTACAACTGTTTTTGAGAATGTCAAAGCCTTTTGCATTTTTCAGTAAGTTGTTAAACGGGTGAGGTTATCTATGGATGCATTTTTTCAGCGATTATCTGACCTCAGTTATGGTCGTAACTCATCAAAAACTCTAGACTAACAAAGAGATAAGCCACCTTTTTTTGTCTTTTTAGCATCAACATATACTCCATTTTCCCCGTCAATAGCCACTCTTGCATTTGCAATCAGATCATGAACTGCGAAAGGAAATAGCGACCATTCACCTTGTTCCCTTATTTTCTTTTCCATTTTTTCTGAATCATGGATAGAAAAACCTTCAAGCGATATCTCTTCTGACTGAACAATTTCTGTCCCGAATCGTTTTTCATAATCATTTTCAAGATATACTGTACACCTGATTGAATTTTCGCCATTTTCAATAGCCGATACGCATGCGCTTTTTCCTCTTTCCAGATAGGTTTTGGTCGTATCTCCAGGATAAAGATTCACAATCCTGTTCGGGAATGTCTTTATAAAAAGCCTGCTGAGTTTCCTTCTATAGCCCGCAAGCACCACTAAATCGGGCTTGCAGAACTTGCTTGTCAGTGAAATCGCGGCTGAGTCATAGAGTTCTCTTCCATTATTGTCTGAAGGTGGTTTTCCCAAGTTTTTAAAGAACTCATTGGAACTTAATGAACATGTGGCTATTTTCAGTTTCTCCGCCTTTTTCAAAACCGCGGCATCAGGATTGTTTGAAAAAACACACTCTAATTTTCCGTAGTTTTTATCTCCTCTTCTTTCAAGTTCTTTCTGCCTTGAGTGTATTTTCTCAAAATTTGTTCCTGAGCCTGAGGCAAGCACAAGAATTTTCATTGGACGGTTAAGGTCCGCATAAACAAGTTTTATTTGTTGCATTGCTTTTCTTTTCGTTATAGTTTTTATTTGACTGTGCAGTAGGAAATACACCTGAAAATGGAAGAAACTAAAAACCTTATCGCTAGGATAATGACTGCTGTGGTTGCGGTACCTATCCTTCTTCTAATATTTTATCTGGGGCAATGGTACTACCTCATATTTATTTGTGTGGTGGCGGGACTCTGTTTGATGGAGTTCTTTGCTCTCACTGATTCTGAGACACAGAAGAAGAAAAAAACCTATATAATTGTAACTTCTCTTATTCTTATCGTAAGCGCATTTCTAGGTTTCGTTTTTATGAGTCTTTTTTTCTCTTTATTAATATTTCTTTCAATAATACTCGAATTCAGGAAAAAAGACTTTACAGATTGCCTAAAGGACCTAGGTATGACATTAGTGCCTATTGTTTATTTCGGTTGGATGTTTTCCTATGGCGTGTTGCTGAGAAATATCGCAGACGACAAAAGCATGCAGAGTCACAATTCGTTTGAACTTGGTGTAGGGGTAGATGATCCAGGTTTTTTTCTCGTAGTTCTTGCCGTTTCCTGCACTTTTCTTAACGATACAGGAGCGTTTTTCTTTGGAAAGAAGTTTGGGAAAAAAAAGTTGGCCCGCCACATAAGTTCTGGAAAGACGATAGCGGGACTCTTGGGAGGTTTGTGTGTAGCGGTTTTGAGCGCGTTTGTGGTGAATTTTATATTTAAGAACCCACTTTCTGTAGGTTGGACAGCAGTTTACGCTTTGATAATAACGGGAGCCGCGGTTGTAGGTGATCTTTTTGAGTCTATGATAAAAAGAGGCGCAAAAGTAAAAGATTCCGGTTCTTTGCTTCCGGGACACGGTGGAGTACTTGACAGATTTGACAGTTTAATATTCGTTTTTCCCTGCACTTACTACACTTCCCTTATCTTTTACCATCTGACTGGAACAAATTCTTTGTCTGGTTAAATATGCGAATATCGGTGATTGACAGGGAGAATTTTATCAGTTTAGAGGAAAGGAAAAGCATACGATTTTTAGTTGAAAAGACTCTTGTATATCTTGGTCTTCCACAACAGAGCGAACTCTGTCTTTCTCTAGTGAATGATCACGACATGAGAGAACTTAATAGTATCTATAGACAAATCAACGCAACAACTGACGTTCTCAGTTTTCCGCAAGAAAACAACATCAACCCCACGCTTATGGGAGACATAGTAATATCCTATGAGACTGCGATGAGGCGTTCCCAAAGATCTTCAATCACCATTGAACAAGAAATGCGCCTACTAATAATCCACGCTGTTTTGCATTTGATCGGATTTGATCACAAAAGAAAAAAGCAAAGAGAACAAATGCGCGAAAAAGAAAAAGAAGTTCTCAATTATCTTTCCGGGATTCATTCTACGTAAAAGGCGTAAGAATATCGTAACAAAAGTTACTCCACATCTTCGGAGAGTTGTGTGATTTTTTCTATTTCATCTACAGTTGGCAGGTCTTTTAAGTTTTTGAGTCCAAATGTTTCAAGAAAAAGATCAGTGGTTCTGTAAAGAAAAGGATTTCCGGGAACATTTTTTCTTTCAGCAATCTCAATTAGCCTTCTGTCAAGCAACATCTTTACGCTACTTGTGGAATCCACTCCTCTTATTTTTTCAACCTCGATCTTCGTAATCGGTTGTCTGTAAGCTATAATCGCAAGTACTTCCATGGCAGCTTTTGAAACCCTGAATTTCTTTAATTCCTTGTTGAATTCCACTATGTAATTTGAGTATTCAGGGCGGGTCCGGAACTGATAACCATCTGCTATGTTTGCAAGTACAAAACTTGTTCCCATTTGTTCCCAACGTTTTATGAGTTTACAAAGCGCTTTCTCTATCTCCTTTTTCTCCGTAGATTTGAGAACCTTGGATATTTTCTCAACGGTTAGAGGGGATTCAGAGACAAATACAAGGCACTCTATTATGCTTAAAAGGGAAGTCTCACTATTCATTGCTATCTTTTAGAACTATTTTTATTTCCTCTTCAAAACCCAATTGAACAATGTCCACAACTCCTTCTTTGAGCAATTCAAGTATCGAAAGAAATGTTACTACGAGCCCAGAGCGACTCTTCTCTTTCTGAAAAAGATCAAGGAAAAGCATTTCTTTTTTGGATCTTAATATCTCAGTTACATAAACTTTTCTCTGCTCCACCGTATATGTCTCTGGGCTAAAGAATATTTGATCGGTCTGAGCACTTTTTTTCTCTTGATACAGCCGTGAAAAAGAATCCACAAGTGCCCATAGGTCAAATTCCACAAATTCAGTCTCTATTTTTGGTTCCCCAAACGCCTCTCTTCGGTCATAACCAGATAGAAAAACTTCTTTTCCAAGAATTTTTGCGCCCTCAAGTTTTGTTGCAGCATCCCTGTATTTTTCATATTCAAGTAGACGTCTTACCAGTTCCTCTCTAGGGTCTTGTTCCTCTTCCTGGTCTTCTTCTGATTTTATTTTGGGTAAAAGCATCCGTGATTTTATGTACCCCAGCTCTGCAGCCATTGACAAATAGTCTCCCACCACTTCAAGGCGCACTTCCCTTAGAAACTCAAGGTATTGAAGATATTGTTGCGTTATGCGGGCAATAGGTATGTCATAGATATCCAGCTTGTTTTTTTTAATCAAGTGTAAAAGCAGGTCAAGAGGTCCGTTAAAAACCTCAAGTTCTACATTGTAAGAGGAGATATCATCTTCTATATTTTCAGGAGAATAGTTCATTAATGTGGTCTTATTGCCCAGATAATCATTTCTAACTCACTTGGGCTGAAATTACACATACTTATGAATTTAGACACTGGAGTTTGCAGGAAGTAGCCTAGGTAGTTACCTCCGAAGATCAGAATGCCGAAAAGAATGAATATTCCGTAGGTCTCAAACCTTAAATAACTGTATGCTAGACTTTCGGGAAGAAGGCCAAAAAGAACCTTTGAGCCGTCAAGAGGTGGAATGGGGATCATATTGAAGACGGCAAGTACTATCCCTATGAATATGAACCATACGAGCATCCGTACAATAACTTCCATTTCACTTGTGAGAGGCAGTCCGAGAACCACATACTTCTGGAATATCATTTTGAGCGCGACAGCTGCTACCACAGCTGTCAGTAAGTTTGACACGGGACCGGCAAGCGCCACCAAAAGCATTCCCTTTCTCGGGTCTCTAAAATTTCTAGGATCTACGGGAACGGGTTTTGCCCATCCGAAATGCACTATAAAAAGAAGCAGGGTTCCGAGAATATCTAGATGCACAAGAGGGTTCAGCGTAAGTCTTCCCTCTTTTTTTGCGGTATCATCTCCTAACTTATAAGCCGCAAGCGCGTGCGCATATTCGTGTATCGTCAGTGAAAATAGAATTACGGGAATTAGTATTAGATAAAATTTTATGTCCATCTTCTATGCCCTTGGATGCGCTTTTTCGTGTATGCGTTTTAACCTTTCTCTTTCAACATAAGTATATATCTGAGTGGTAGAAATATCTGAATGACCGAGCATGGCCTGTATAACCCGTAGATCTGCACCGCGTTCCAAAAGATGGCTAGCGAACGAATGCCTGAGTACGTGGGGAGTTATATGTGAACTTATGCCTGCAGAGAGCGCGTAGTCCTTTATAATTCGCCAGAACCGCTGGCGGCTCATTCTGCTTGCCATTTTTCTCGTCACAAAAAGATAGATTGAAGATTTTCCACGGAGAAGTTCCGGTCTTGAATCGGCAAGGTATCTTCTAGTTTTTTTTATTGCTGAATCTCCCATAGGCACGATTCTTTCCTTATTCCCTTTTCCCATAGTGATTACATAACCGTGGTCAAGATTGACCCGATTTATCTCAAGTTGTATAAGTTCTGATACCCTTAGCCCCGTGGCGTAAAGAACCTCTAACATGGCGTTGTCCCTTATGGACAAGGCAGAGTCGTTCTTTTCTGGTTCCTTAAGTAATTGTTCTACTTGGTCAAGCGACAGAGTGTGGGGAAGGGGTTTTGCGGGCTTTGGAAGAACTGTATTTCTCATCGGGTCTTCAGCTATTATTTGCTCTGCTAGCAGGTACATGAAAAACTGTCTTGCGGAAACTAAGTTTCTTGAAATGGACCTTGGGCTGAGGCCTTTTCTACTTAGATAACCGACAAAATCAGATATGTGTATCTCAGTTATTTCTGCGGGTTTTTTTACGTCTTTTTTTTCAAGAAAAACCGCAAGAGAGGTTATATCTCTTGAATAGGATTCAACAGTATTTTTAGAAAGTCCCCTGTTCATCGTCAGATATATGAGGAATGAATCAAGGTGTTCGTCCATTTGATACTAGGTTCCGATCTGCCAAGAATTAAGATACTTCTCCTGTTCTTCGGTAAGAGCATCTATCGTTACTCCTAGAGATGAGAGTTTTATTTTGGAAATCATTCGGTCTATTTCCTCGGGGACGTTGTGGACATCATTTTCAAGGGATGCCGAGTTTTTGACCATATACTCACAACACAACGCTTGGTTTGCAAAACTCATATCCATAACGCTTGAAGGATGACCTTCTGCCGCTGCAAGGTTTATAAGTCGTCCTCCGCCAAGGACATTAACTCTTTTTCCGTTTGAGAGAGTGTGTTCTTCAACATACTCCCTTATTACTCTCTTAGATTTAGTTATCATTTCAAGGGTCTCAAGATCAAGTTCCACGTTGAAATGTCCAGAATTGGCCACTATAACTCCGTCTTTCATTTGTTCAAAATGCTCTTTGCGTATTACATGTATGTTTCCCGTAACCGTACAGAAAAAATCCCCGACAGGTGATGCCTGTTCCATTGGCATGACCCTAAACCCATCCATAGTGGCTTCAAGAGCCTTTAGTGGCTCAACTTCGGTCACAATAACGTTTGCTCCGAGTCCCCTTGCTCTCATCGCAAGCCCCTTGCCACACCATCCATACCCAGCGACGACAAACGTCGTACCAGAAACGAGTCTATTTGTAGCCCGTATAATTCCGTCAAGAGTGCTTTGTCCTGTGCCATAACGATTGTCAAAAAGATGTTTGGTGTCAGCGTTGTTAACGGCAATTATTGGATACCTAAGCACATTGTCTTTGGCCATGCTTTTGAGCCTTATCACCCCTGTAGTGGTTTCTTCCGTTCCACCAATAATTTCATCTATTCTCTTTCCTTCCTTGTGCAGTATTGACACAAGGTCTGCTCCGTCGTCCATTGTTACTTGAGGTCCTGCTTTGAGCACGGCGTTTATATGGTCATAGTAGGTTGTAGTGTCCTCTCCTTTAATCGCAAAAACTGCGACGTCGTGGTTTTTCACAAGATTAGCAGCTACGTCATCCTGAGTGCTAAGAGGATTTGACGCGCAGAGATAAACCTCGGCTCCTCCGGCAGTAAGCGTAGTCATCAGGTTGCCTGTTTCTGTAGTGACGTGAAGACATGCGGCGACCTTTATTCCAGCAAGGGGCTTTTCCTTTCTGAATCTCTCCTCTATATGCTTGAGAACTGGCATTTCCTGTGCGGCCCATTCGCTTCTAAGTTTTCCCTGATCTGAGAGATCCAAATCTTTTACGTGATAATTCATCTGTTTCCTCCGTAGTTTTTATGTTTGGTGGCTGCGCAGGGGTTAAAGCTGTCTTCAGACTTTCTCAAGAACTCTTTTGAGTTCTGTGGCTTTGTCCGTTTTTTCCCAAGAGAAAGTTTCTTCGTCTCTCCCGAAATGTCCGTACGATGCGGTTTTTTTATAAATCGGCCTTCTGAGTTGAAGATGGGAAATTATTCCTTCAGGTGTAAGATCAAAAACTTCCCTTACGGCATTTGATATGTTCTTTTCTGGAATATCGGTGGTACCAAATGTATCAACCATTACAGAAACTGGTTCTACAACCCCTATAGCGTAGGCAACTTGCACCTCACAGCGTGAGACAAGTCCGGTCGCGACCAAGTTCTTCGCTACGTATCTAGCCATATAAGTGGCACTTCTATCCACTTTAGTTGGATCTTTACCAGAAAACGCGCCCCCTCCGTGTCTTGACCATCCACCGTAGGTGTCAACTATAATTTTTCTTCCGGTAAGACCGGTGTCTGCCACAGGACCTCCTATCACGAAACTTCCCGTGGGGTTTATATGAATCTTCGTGTCCGCTAGGAGAAAATCTCCCATGCAATATTTTATCACAGTTTCCGTTATTCCCTCGACAAGGTCTGCGCGAAGAAATTTATCTGAATGCTGAGACGATATCACCACTGCGTCTAGGCCGACAGGCTTTTCATTTTCGTACCTAAAAGTAACTTGGCTCTTTCCGTCAGGCCTTAGAAGGGGAAGAGTACCGTCTTTTCTTACTTCCGAAAGACGTTTTGTAAGCTTGTGAGCATAAAGTATAGGGGAGGGCATAAACTGCTCTGTTTCATCACAGGCGTAACCGAACATAAGACCCTGATCTCCAGCCCCTTGTTTATTAACTCCTTTTTCTATATATGGGGACTGCCTGTCAATTGAAACCATAACGCCACAGGTGTTGGCGTCAAAACCCATAGAATAGTCTGTATAACCAATATCACTTATAGTGTCTCTCACTACTTTCAGAATATCCACTTTTCCACAGGGTTGAGGCGTTATCTCAGCGGAAATTACTACTAAATTCGTGGTTATAAGCGTTTCACACGCAACTCTGCTTTCAGGGTCTTGCTTTATCATAGCATCTAAAATCGCATCTGATATTTGGTCGGCAATTTTGTCTGGATGACCTTCTGTTACTGATTCAGATGTAAATATGAATTTCTTAGGGGGCATTTGGAAACCTCTTTATATAAAGCCAAAATACTATAATTATTCCGCGTTTTCTGTCAAACGGACAATTAAGATTGGAACGTAACACCGCCGATTATGATAATGTGGCTCGGAATGATATATAAATGAAAGGATCAGGGCATGAAAATACGTTTCAGAGTTGTAAAACTATGGAAGTATCTCTTAGGTCATTAAAATATCATCAAATGGGATTGTAATAATCTAATGTGACCGAGGTGAAATATAACTGTCATAACAAAGGAGGAGTGAAGAGTGAGACATTTGCGCTGTTCAAGGTGTTTACGCATATCAAACAGGTTTTTAGAAGTTAAAAGGGGTCTCAAAAATTTCCCACAAAAACTCCGAACTCGGCTAATTTAAGTCAAATTTGTTTTTGGTCATCTTCAAGGAGAAAGTTCTAAAAAATGTCATTGTAGTTATAGTTGTAGAGTAGAGTAACTACCAAGTTTATCATCCCCGATCTTATAAGAGAAATAAACCCGTGGATTTCCCTCACCATCAAAGGAAATCAACGCCAAGAATCACTACAGCGCAAATGCCTCATTATTTGACAAAAAATTGAGATTTGGTATCCTTAATAAGCACAATGTATACCCCCCCCCCCAACTTTGTTCACCCGAAAATCCGGGCGTGGAGTTGAGGCGGTGCGTGCCCTTGGTAGAACTGCCCACTGCCTGAGGGCGGGTTTCGCCTTTATCTTCTTCGCGTTTATGGCCTTCGCCGTCCTTGCGCCGCAGGACATGCGGGCGCAGAGCATCGCTAGCCCTGCCGCCCCCGGCGTGACGGTTTCGGTCTCTGAACTGACGGTGACGGAAAGCAGCACTGCCAACTACACCGTGGTACTGAATACGCAGCCGGCGGGTGATGTGACGGTCACGCCGAGCAGCGACGACCCCGGAGCGGCGACGGTGTCTGGTCCGCTGACCTTCACCCGCTTTAATTGGAACAGGCCCCGGACGGTGACGGTCACGGCGGTGCCGGATGGCGATACCGGCGACGAGAGCGTCACGGTGAGTCATGCCGTGACCGACTACGGCAGTGTGAGCGCAGCCCCGTCCGTATCGGTGACGGTGACGGACACGACGCCGACGCTACAGTTATTGACGCCTCCGGCGGCAGTGACCGAAGGCGGAGCGATCAATCTGACAGTGACATCGGACAAGGCGCTGGCGGGTGGTCTGGCGGTGAGCCTGACGCTGGAGGATCGTGATATGAGCGATTTTGATGCGGATGACATCCGGGGCACGTTGGGTCCGCGCGACTTCATCGCATCCTTCGGCGCCACCGCGAGCACAACAGGGACGGTGACGATCCCGACCAGCACGGACTCGGATGAGGAGGGCCAGGAGACCTACCGGATCACCCTGAACGAGGGCGCCGGCTACGCGGTAGACGAGGACAACAACACGGCCGACGGCGCGCTGAACGACGCGCCGGCCCTGGGCGCCGGTGCGATCGTGCTGATCATTTCGGACACGGAGGCGGCGGAGGGCGAAACGATGTCGTTCACGGTGTCGGTGGCGCCGGCGTCGTCCTCGCCGATCACGTTCAAGTACACGGTGACGGCAGAGAGTGGAGACACCGCGACCGCCGGCTCGGACTTCACGGCGGTGACGACGGCCACCACGGCAACCATTGCGGCGAGCGAGACGAGCGCGACGATCAGCGTGTCGCTCCTCCAGGACACCGAGGTCGAGGGCGACGAGACGTTCACGGTGACGCTGTCCGAGCCGTCTTCGGGCGTGACGATCACGGACGCGACGGCGACCGGAACGATCTCTGACGACGACGAGGGCATCGCCAGGCCGACCTCGTTGCGCATCACGGCGGTGGAGGACGCGATCACGCTGCGGTGGACCGCCCGGACCGCCCCCGAGATTGACAAGTGGCAGTACCGGTTCAAGAACAAGGAGCGCAGCTGGCGTGGGTGGTATCCGTTCGATGTCAGGAACAGCACGGCGTCGACCCGATCCGTCACCCTGAACAAGAGGACCACGTTGCACGGGGGCGTGGGTCAGTATCAGGTCCGGGCGGTGGTTGTCGTCCCGATCCCGCCGGAGTTTGGCGGAGGCGAGGAGGAGACCTTCAGTCCGTGGTCGGAACTGGCGGAGGTGAGCATTGTCAACACCGACAACCTGGGTCTGGAGTTCAGCGGCAGCGGGATCACGAGGACGGGAGGCGCCGGCGTTGCCTGGAACGCAAGCGTTGCGCAGGATGCCAGCATAACCTATGGCGTGAGGCTGAGCGCCGCGGCGCTCCCGTACCTGGATCGGACGGCGGAGGTGACGCTGACGGGCGGCAGCGGTGTGCGGGTAAGCCCGGCCTCGCTGACGTTCACCCGTGCCACCGCCCGGACCGCGCAGCCGGTGACGATCACGGGGGTTGCCGCCGGCAGCGCCGCCATTGAGCACGCCGTCCGTTTTCCGGCGCTGGCGCTGCTTGATCCCGCGGGGACGATTGCGGTGACGGTGACGGAGGAGGAAGCGGTGTCGCTGAGCGTGGCGGATGTGACAGCGGCGGAGGACGGGACGTTTACGTTTACGGTGACGGCGGATCCGGCGCCTTCGGCAGAGGTGACGTTCAAGTACAAGGTGACCGCTGAGAGCGGTGACACCGCGACTGCGGGTTCGGACTTCACGGCGGTGACGACGGCAACGGCAAAGACGATTGCGGCGAACGCGAGCAGCGCGACGATCACTGTGTCGGTGACGGACGACACCCTGGATGAGGCTGATGAGACGTTCACGGTGACGTTGTCGGACCCGTCCTCCGGGGTGACGCTCTCGGACGCCACCGCAACAGGCACGATCACGGACAACGACGATCCGCCTGCTCTGTCGATCGCGGCGCCGGCTACGGCGGTTGCGGAAGGTGACAGCGGCAGCGCCGATATGACGTTCACCGTCGCGCTGGATGCGGCCAGCGGTCGTGCGGTGACGGTGGATTATGCGGTGGACGCGACCTCGACTGCGACTGCGGGGACGGACTTCACGGGTGGCGCCGGCACTCTAACCTTTGCGGCGGGTGAGACCAGCAAGACGATTACGGTTGCGGTGACGGGCGACGAGTTGGACGAGGTGGACGAGACGGTGGTGTTGAAGCTTTCGAATGAGAGCAACGCCACGATCCCCACTGCGACGGCGACGGCGAGTGGAACGATAACGGATGACGACGCATCGCCGGTGCTGGCGGCGCTGACGGCTCAGACGGTGACGGTCGGCGAGGACGTGGACATCACGGCGTCGGCAACGGACGGAGACGGGGACACGGTGACGTACGTCTGGACGCGCAAGGTGGGCGAGACGACGCCGGCGATTCCGAACGGCACTGTGCTGGACGAGGATCAACTGACGTTCACGACGACGGCGCCGGGCACGTACACGATGACAGTGACGGCCTCAGACGGCAACGGCAACGAGGACACCGGGACTGTGACGATCACGGTGACGACGTCCACAGTCATGGCGGCGCCGTGCAGGATTGCGATTTCGTCGTTGAGTAGTCCGAATCGGCGGCTACTGCGCGTGACGATGAGCGTACCGGCCAACTGCGGACCAGTTCCGAAGGCGGAGATGCAGGTCAAGACCGCGGCTCAGGAGTGGAGCGACGTGTCTTGGATTGCCTTGGGGAACCTGGACCTGTCCAACAGCGATCAGCCGCAGACGGTCTTTAGAGCGTTCAACCTGTCGCCACCGGGCCTTCCGCCGCTGACGGGTTTGCGCAATGTGCGGGCGCGGGCGCTCAACGGGGATAAGGCGGGTCCGGAATCGGTGGTTGCGCACATCTGGTTTGGTCCGCTGTCGCAGCCGGCAGGTTTGAAGGCGGTGGCGGGCAACCGGCACGTGAAGTTGAGTTGGACGGACGCGGCGAACCCGACGTTGACGGGTTGGGAGTACCGACAGAAGCCGGATGGCGGTGAGTACGGCGAGTGGACGGCGATGAGCGGTTCCGGCGCGGGGACGACCAGTTATCCGGCGCCGGGGCTTACGAACGGTACGGAGTACGCGTTCCAGATTCGCTCAAGGAGCGGGAGCGCCGCCAGCGCGGCTTCTTCGGAAGTGACGGCGACGCCGACGGGGGGCGTACCCAGGCAGCCGGAGCTCACGTCCGGCGAGCCGGGCGACGGTCAGGTACGGGTGTTGTGGCGCGCCCTTGGGGACCCGAGCGTGACTAAGTGGCAGTCGCGACGGAAGCTGGACAGCGCCAGTAACTGGCCTGATACCTGGACGGACATCAGCGGTTCCGATGCGGAGACGACGAGTCATACGTTCACCGGTCTGACGAACGGTACGCCGTACGCGTTCCAGGTCCGCGCGGTGAACGACCAGGGCGCGGGTCCGGCTTCGACGGGTTTGAGCGCGACGCCAAGCGTTGAGCCGTTCGTGAGGCCGACGGGCGTGGCCGCGAAGGCGGGCAATGGTCAGGTGACGCTGTCATGGACGGACCCGGGCAACGCGTCAATCACGAAGTGGCAGTATCGTTGGAAGCTTGCCAGCGCCAGCGCTTGGGGCGCGGTGAAGGACGTGTCCGATTCGGATGCGGAGACGACGAGCGTGGAGGTGACGGGGCTTACGAACAGCGCGGCGTATGACTTCCAGGTGCGCGCGTTCGGTACCGTGGGTGGTTACTGGTCGTTGGTGGTGTCGGCGACGCCGCTTACGCCGCCTGGGGCTCCGCAGAACCTGGCGACGAGTGACGGCGACGGTCAGGTGATATTGCGGTGGCGTGATCAGGGTGATAGTACGATCACCGGCTGGGAGTACCGTCAGAAGCCGGATGGCGGTGAGTACGGTGAGTGGATGGCGATCGACGGTTCCGGCGCGGGGACGACGACCCACACGGTGACGGGGCTTACGAACGGCACCCGGTACATGTTCGAGGTGCGCGCGGAGAACGGCGGTGGCAAGGGGGCGTCGTCGGAGGTGATGGCGACGCCGGTACGGGGTCCTGCCGAGGCGCCGACGGGTTTCACGGTGACGCCGGGCGATGGTCAGGTGACGTTGTCTTGGGACAGTTCGGATGATGATCGTATCAGCCGCTGGAGCTACCGGCAGAAGGCGGGCGACGGCGAGTACGGCAGGTGGACCGCTATTCCGGGTGATGCGACGACGACGAGACACACGGTGACGGGGCTTACGAACGGCACGAAGTACACGTTCCAGGTTCGGGCGTGGCAGAAGGACAGTGTGGCGGGCAAGTCTACCGCCGGGATCACAGTGACGCCGACGCCGGCCCCAGCGACGGCGGTTTCGCTAAGTATCACGGATGCGACGGTAGCGGAGGCTGCGGGTACGATGTCGTTCACGGTGACGGCGACTCCGGCGCCGAGTTCGCTGATAACGTTCCAGTACGCGGTGACGGCGGAGAGTGGGAACACGGCGACTGCGGGTACGGATTTCACCGGGGTGTCGACGCCGACTGAGGTGACGATTGCGGCTAACGCGAGTAGCGCGACGATTGCGGTTGCGGTGACGGACGATGTTCTGGTAGAGGGTGATGAGACGTTCACGGTGACGTTGTCAGCGCCGTCTGCCGGAGTGACGATTTCCGATGCTACGGCGACGGGTACGATCACCGATGACGACTTCTTGCCGGGCAAGCCTGCGGGATTCGAGGCGACGGGAGGCAACGCTCAGGTGGCCCTGTCGTGGGACGATCCGGAGGACGCTTCAATCACGCGTTACGAGTTGCAGCAGAAGGAGGGGAGGAACGCCTGGGGTTCGTGGACTGCGATATCGGATTCGGACGCGGAGACGACGACCCATACGGTGACGGGACTGGAGAACGGCAGTGAGTATCGTTTTCGTATCCGTGCGGTAAACCCGAGCGGCGCGGGCGCGCAGTCTTCGGTGGTGAAGGCGACGCCGCAGGCGAATCCCGCAAAGCCTGTGCTGACGGCGACGGCGGGCAACGCTCAGGTGACGTTGAGTTGGCAGTTGCAGCCGGGCATTGCGATCGCGACCTGGACGTATCAGTACAGCAGCGACGGCGGTTCTACGTGGAGCGCGTCGCAGACGGTGACGGGCGCGAGCGCGACGAGCACGGTGGTGACGGGGCTTACGAACGACACGGAGTACGCGTTCCGTATGTTCGCTGCGGTGGGTCCGGGCGCGCAGTCCGCGTGGTCGGACTTTGTGAAGGCGACGCCGAGGGCGCCGGCGCCTGCCGCCCCGGCGAATTTCAGCGCGAGTCCCGGCAACGCCCAGGTGAAGTTGACGTGGGATGATCCTGAGGACGCGAGCATCAGCGTCTGGCAGTTGCGCTACGGCAAGCAGGGTGAGGACTGGGGTTCATGGAAGAGGATGTCGGGATCGGACGCGAGCACGACGACTCACACGGTGACGGGTCTTGAGAACGGCATCACGTACCGTTTTCAGATTCGGGCGAAGAACAGCAGTGGCTTGGGCGCGCGGTCGCCTGCGGTGACGGCAACGCCCCGGGTGCTGGTGAAGCCTGTGGTGACGGCGCAAGCGGGCGACGGTAAGGTGACGTTAAGCTGGTCTGCGCAGCCGGGTTCCGGCGTGACGGCTTGGGTCTACCAGTCGAGTAGCGATGGTGGTTCTACGTGGAGCGCGTCGCAGACGGTGACGGGCGGCAGCGTGACGAGCGTGGTGGTGACGGGACTTACGAACGACACGGAGTACGCGTTCCGTATGTTCGCCCGCGCTGGCAGCGCGCAGTCTTCGTGGTCGGACCATGTGAAGGCTACGCCGAAAGCGGCATCGCTGAGCGTTGCGGACGTGACGGCTGCGGAGGATGGCGCGTTCACATTCACGGTGACGGCTGATCCTGCGCCGGCCTCGGAGATCAGCTTCAAGTACACGGTGACGGCGGAGACCGGCGATACGGCGACTGCGGGTACGGACTTCACGGCGGTTACGACAGCGACGGCAAAGACGATTGCTGCGAACGCGACCAGCGTGTCGATAACGGTGACGGTGACGGATGATGATATTGACGAGGACAATGAGACGTTTACGGTGACGTTGTCAGAGCCGTCCTCCGGGGTGACGCTCTCCGACGCTACGGCGACGGGTACGATAACGGACAACGACACGGCGGGCGTGACGATCTCGCCGACCTCGCTGACGGTGGAGGAAGGTGATAGCGGCGAGTACACGGTGGCGCTGGACACGGAGCCGACGGCGGACGTGACGGTGACGGTGGGCGGAGAATCAGGCGAGGTGACGGTGGACCCGTCTTCGCTGACGTTCACGTCGTCGAACTACGGCACGGCGCAGACGGTGACGGTGAGCGCCGGGTCGGATGCGGACGCGACGGACGATACTGCGACGCTGACGCATGAGGCGTCCGGCAGCGACACGAACTACGGCTCGTCGCTTGACATAGACGAAGTCTCGGTGACGGTGACGGACACGACGCCGACGTTGCAGTTATTGACGGACCCTGCGGCGGTGACGGAGGGGACGGCGATCAGTCTTTCGGTGACGTCGGACCGGGCGCTGACGGGTAATCTGACGGTGAGCCTGACGCTTTCGGGCCGTGGTTCGAGCGGTTTCGATGCGGACGACATTCCGGGCGGGTTGGGTCCGCGTGACTTCACCGCATCGTTTGGCAACACCGCCGGCAGGACGGGCGTGGTGACGATCCCGACCAGCACGGACTCGACCACGGAGGGCGCGGAGACCTACCGGATCACGCTTAGCGATGCCGACGGCTATGCGGTTGGCGACGATGTGACGGCTGACGGCACGTTGAACGACGGCGCCGCGACGCCCTGCAAGGTGTCGGTGACGAACTACCGCGCGATTGACGACAGTGGTTTTCTGCCGGTTTACTCGATTTCGTTCGGTTTGCGGATACCGGCGAACTGTGGTCCGATCACGGGGATGCAGCGTCAGATCAAGACCTTGAGTCAGGGCTGGGGCGATGTGGAGTGGGTGGACCTGGAGAACGCGGGTCTGCGTACGTTTGCTAACAGCGCCACTGCCAGGACGCCTTCCGGAATCGAGCTGGTCTTCCTGAATTCCGGCAGCGGCAAGCATCAGGTTCGGGTGCGCGCGCAGAACGGCGCGCGAGTCGGTCCGGCGTCCGACGAGGTGTCGGTGACGTTCGAAGTCCCGCCCACACCGAGCGGGCTGAGCGCGACCCCTGGCGCTGCCTCGGTGACGCTGACCTGGAATGCGCAGTCCGGGGAGCAGATCACGTCGTGGAACGTCCAGTACAAGCGGGGTTCCGAGTCGTACCGGAACCTGCACGTGGCGGATGCCGGGGACGGCAGCACGACGACGGCTACGGTGACGGGTCTGGCGGCAGAGGAGTACACGTTCCGTTTGCAGGCTAGGAACGAGAACGGTCTGAGCGCGGCCTCGTCGACGGTGACGGCGACGCCGACGGCTGCGACCGTGGTTCCGCCCGCTCCAACGGGCGTGAGGGCGACGGGGGGCGACGGCGAGGTGACGCTGTCGTGGACCGACCCGCAGAACGATACGATCACGAAGTGGCAGTACCGGCAGAAGACGGGTAGCGGCGCTTACGGTGAGTGGACGGACCTTGAGCACAGCCGGACACGTAGCGCGTTTCCGACGCTGACAGGGACGGTTGGTGATCTGACGAACGGGAGTTCGTATACGTTCGAGCTTCGCGCGGTGAACGGTGTCGGCGCTGGCGCGGCTTCTTCTGAGGTTACGGTGACGCTGGGCGCGGATGCGGATGCGGTATCGCTGAGCGTTGCGGACCTGACGGCGGCGGAGGGCGGTACGTTCGCGTTCACGGTGACGGCGACGCCTGCGCCGGCCTCGGAGATCAGCTTCAAGTACACGGTGACGGCGGAGACCGGCGATACGGCGACTGCCGATACGGATTTCACAGAGGTTGATACGGCGACCGAGGTGACGATTGCGGCGAACGCGACCACGGCGACGATAACGGTGTCGGTGACGGATGACGATCTTGATGAGGACAATGAGACGTTTACGGTGACGTTGTCAGAGCAGACCTCCGGGGTGACGCTCTCTGACGCCACTGCGACAGGGACGATAACGGATGATGATAATTCCCCGGTATTGGGAGATATAGATGATTTAACGATAAGGCTGGGGCAGTCGGTGGATATAACTGCGGTGGCGACGGATGCGGACGACGATGACATCGGCTATGTCTGGACGCGTAAGTCCGGGGAGACGTCCCCTGCGATACCTGGTAGCGCGGATCTGGAAGTGGCTCGGTTGATGTTCAAGTCTACCTCGGTGGGTACGTACACGATGACGGTGACCGCATCTGACGGCAATGGGAACAGCGATACGGAGGAAGTGGAGATCACGGTGGTACGGGCGCGCGTGGTCTCGGTGCCGGCGACGCTGTCGGTGACGGAGGATGATGGCGATGCGGTGGTGACGGTGACGACGGAGGGCGCGTTTGGTGAGAACGTGACGTTTAACGTGACGTACGGTGGTACGAGCGCGACGGGGCACAACGACCCTGCCAGCGGCGACTATGACAATGATGCGGTGACGGCGATAACGTTTGGAGCGGGCGACCTGACAAAAGACATTGAGGTGCCGATAACGGATGATGATCTTGAAGAGGCTGATGAGACGTTCACCGTGACGATTGCCCCTGCGACCGCCACGCTGCCTGATGGTTTCGCAATGGGAGATGCCACGACGACGGTGACGATAGAGGACAATGATACGCAAGCGCCGTGTAAGGTGGAGGTGGTGGATGTATCAACGACGGCGGATGCCAGTCCGTTCCCCGGCGGTCAATCGATTTACTCAATATCGTTTAAGGTGAGGATACCTGGGGGTTGCGGCGCTATAACCAATATGCAGAGGCGTATAAAGACGAACGGGCAGTGGGGCGAGTGGACGGACAATGAGGTGTTGCGCAGTTTTGGGGACAGCGCTACGGCAAGGACGCCTGCGGAGATGGAGTTGATACTCGTAGCGGATGGTAGCGCGAGGGAGGTGCAGGTTCGGGCGTTAAACGGTAGTAAGACAGGTCCTGAGTCAGAAGCTGTTGGCGTCACGTTTACAGCGCCGGGCAAGCCGGGTGGTTTGAGCGCTACAGGCGGGGCTGGTTCCGCAGCGTTGAGTTGGGATGGGCAGACGGGAGAGCAGATCACGGCATGGGTGGTGGAGTACAAGCGTGGGTCAGAGAGTTATAAGAGTAAGGTGATAGTGGATGCTGGAGATGGTAGTACTACAGAGGCGACTATCACGGGTTTAGCGTCTGAGGAATACACTTTTCGTATAAAGGCGCGTAATCCAAACGGAGACAGTCCTTATTCAGATGAGACGACGGCTACGCCGGAAGCGGTGACCGCTGCTCCTGCGGCGCCGACGGGAGTGACGGGCAGTCCGGGGGACGGGGAAGTGAGGTTGGAGTGGGCAGACCCAGAAGATGCGAACATAACGAAGTGGCAATATGAGCAGAAGGCCGGTAGCGGCGCTTATGATGGGGCTTGGACGGACATCACGGTATCAAAGAGCGGATCTCTTTCCAGGTTAACGGGTACGGTCACGGGTTTGACAAACGGCGACAGTTATACGTTTAAGGTGCGCGCGGTAAATAGCGCGCTAAATAGCGCTGTCGCCGGCTCGGGCAACGGCGCGGAATCGGATGAGGTGACGGTAGTGCCGATAGCGGCGCCGACGGGATTAACGGTGACGCCGGCGGGCAGTGGCAAGTTGCGTTTGAGGTGGACGGCGCCGACGGATGCGTCCCGTACGGGATGGGAGGTTAGGCACAGGGCGTCTGGAGGTGAATGGGGTGAGTGGGCTGCCATAACGGGCGCGGGTACGACGAGTCATCTTCTTACGGGATTAACGACGGGGACTTACTACAGGGTGCAGGTTAGAGCGGTGAACGGTAATGTAAAGAGCGCGACGGCGTTTGGTACTGCGGAGGTGAGAGGGACCGTATCGTTGAGCGTTGCGGACGTGGAGGCTGCGGAGGATGGCGCGTTCGCATTCACGGTGACGGCGACGCCTGCGCCGGCTTCGGATATAAGCTTTAAGTACACGGTGACGGCGGAGAGTGATGATACTGCGACCGCGGGTACGGACTTCACGGCGGTTGAGACGGCGACCGAGGTGACGATTGCGGCGGGTGAGACCACGGCGACGATAACGGTTGTGGTGACGGATGATGACATTGATGAGTCGGATGAGACGTTCACGGTGACGTTGTCAGACCTTCCGGAATGGGTGGAGTTGGGTGATCCCACCGCGACAGGGACGATAACGGACAATGATGATACGCCAGCGCCATGTAAGGTGGAGGTGGTGGATGTATCGACGACGGCGGATGCCAGTCCGTTCCCCGGCGGTCAATCGATTTACTCAATATCGTTTAAGGTGAGGATACCTGGGGGTTGCGGCGCTATAACCAATATGCAGAGGCGTATAAAGACGAACGGGCAGTGGGGCGAATGGACGGATAATGAGGTGTTGCGCAGTTTTGGGGACAGCGCTACGGCAAGGACGCCTGCGGAGATGGAGTTGATACTCGTAGCGGATGGAAGCGCGAGGGAGGTGCAGGTTCGGGCGTTAAACGGTAGTAAGACAGGTCCTGAGTCAGAAGCTGTTGGCGTCACGTTTACCGCGCCGGGCAAGCCGGGTGGTTTGAGCGCTACAGGCGGGGCTGGTTCCGCAGCGTTGAGTTGGGATGGGCAGACGGGAGAGCAGATCACGGCATGGGTGGTGGAGTACAAGCGTGGGTCAGAGAGTTATAAGAGTAAGGTGATAGTGGATGCTGGAGATGGTAGCGCTACAGCGACGACTATCACGGGTTTAGCGCCTGAGGAATACACTTTTCGTATAAAGGCGCGTAATCCAAACGGAGACAGTCCTTATTCAGATGAGACGACGGCTACGCCAGAAGCGGTGACCGCTGCTCCTGCGGCGCCGACGGGAGTGACGGGCAGTCCGGGGGACGGGGAAGTGAGGTTGGAGTGGGCAGACCCAGAAGATGCGAACATAACGAAGTGGCAATACCAGCAGGGTACCGGGGCTTGGACGGACATCACGGTATCAAAGAGCGGATCTCTTTCCAGGTTAACGGGTACTGTCACGGGTTTGACAAACGGCGTCAGTTATACGTTTAAGGCGCGCGCGGTAAATAGCGCGCTAAATAGCGCTGTCGCCGGCTCGGGCAACGGCGCGGAATCGGATGAGGTGACGGTAGTGCCGATAGCTGCGCCGACGGGATTAACGGTGACGCCTGCGGGCAGTGGCAAGTTGCGTTTGAGGTGGACGGCGCCGACGGATGCGTCCCGTACGGGATGGGAGGTTAGGTACAGGGCGTCTGGAGGTGAATGGGGTGAGTGGGCTGCCATAACGGGCGCGGGTACGACGAGTCATCTTCTTACGGGATTAACGACGGGGACTTACTACAGGGTGCAGGTTAGAGCGGTGAGTTCTAATGGAAGAAGCGCGACGGCGTTTGGGACTGCGGAGGTGAGAGGGACCGTATCGTTGAGCGTTGCGGACGTGGAGGCTGCGGAGGATGGCGCGTTCACGTTCACGGTGACGGCGACGCCTGCGCCGGCTTCGGATATAAGCTTTAAGTACACGGTGACGGCGGAGAGTGATGATACTGCGACTGCGGGTACGGACTTCACGGCGGTTGAGACGGCGACCGAGGTGACGATTGCGGCGGGAGAGACCACGGCGACGATAACGGTTGTGGTGGCGGATGATGACATTGATGAGTCGGATGAGACGTTCACGGTGACGTTGTCAGACCTTCCGGAATGGGTGGAGTTGGGTGATCCCACCGCGACAGGGACGATAACGGACAATGATGAGACGCAAGCGCCATGTAAGGTGGAGGTGGTGGATGTATCGACGACGGCGGATGCCAGTCCGTTCCCCGGCGGTCAATCAATTTACTCAATATCGTTTAAGGTGAGGATACCTGCGGATTGCGGCGCTATAACCAATATGCAGAGGCGTATAAAGACGAACGGGCAGTGGGGCGAGTGGACGGACAATGAGGTGTTGCGCAGTTTTGGGGACAGCGCTACGGCAAGGACGCCTGCGGAGATGGAGTTGATACTCGTAGCGGATGGTAGCGCGAGGGAGGTGCAGGTTCGCGCGTTAAACGGTAGTAAGACAGGTCCTGAGTCAGAAGCTGTTGGCGTCACGTTTACCGCGCCGGGCAAGCCGGGTGGTTTGAGCGCTACAGGCGGGGCTGGTTCCGCAGCGTTGAGTTGGGATGGGCAGACGGGAGAGCAGATCACGGCATGGGTGGTGGAGTACAAGCGTGGGTCAGAGAGTTATAAGAGTAAGGTGATAGTGGATGCTGGAGATGGTAGCACTACAGCGACAACTATCACGGGTTTAGCGCCTGAGGAATACACTTTTCGTATAAAGGCGCGTAATCCAAACGGAGACAGTCCTTATTCAGATGAGACGACGGCTACGCCAGAAGCGGTGACCGCTGCTCCTGCGGCGCCGACGGGAGTGACGGGCAGTCCGGGGGACGGGGAAGTGAGGTTGGAGTGGGCAGACCCAGAAGATGCGAACATAACGAAGTGGCAATATGAGCAGAAGGCCGGTAGCGGCGCTTATGATGAGGCTTGGACGGACATCACGGTATCAAAGAGCGGATCTCTTTCCAGGTTAACGGGTACGGTCACGGGTTTGACAAACGGCGTCAGTTATACGTTTAAGGCGCGCGCGGTGAATAGCGCGCTAAATAGCGCTGTCGCCGGCTCGGGCAACGGCGCGGAATCGGATGAGGTGACGGTAGTGCCGATAGCGGCGCCGACGGGATTAACGGTGACGCCTGCGGGCAGTGGCAAGTTGCGTTTGAGGTGGACGGCGCCGACGGATGCGTCCCGTACGGGATGGGAGGTTAGGCACAGGGCGTCTGGAGGTGAATGGGGTGAGTGGGCTGCCATAACGGGCGCGGGTACGACGAGTCATCTTCTTACGGGATTAACGACGGGGACTTACTACAGGGTGCAGGTTAGAGCGGTGAGTTCTAATGGAAGAAGCGCGACGGCGTTTGGTACTGCGGAGGTGAGAGGGACCGTATCGTTGAGCGTTGCGGACGTGGAGGCTGCGGAGGACGGCGCGTTCGCATTCACGGTGACGGCGACGCCTGCGCCGGCTTCGGAGATAAGCTTTAAGTACACGGTGACGGCGGAGAGTGATGACACTGCGACTGCGGGTACGGACTTCACGGCGGTTGAGACGGCGACCGAGGTTACGATTGCGGCGGGTGAGACCACGGAGACGATAACGGTTGTGGTGGCGGATGATGACATTGATGAGTCGGATGAGACGTTCACGGTGACGTTGTCAGACCTTCCCGAATGGGTGGAGTTGGGTGATCCCACCGCGACAGGGACGATAACGGACAATGACAATTCACCTGTGGTGGCGGCGATAGAGGATAAGACGATTAGTTTGGGGCAGCCGGTGGATATAACGGCGTCTGCGACGGATGCGGACAGTGGCGATACGATCAGCTACGCATGGACGCGTAAGTCCGGGGAGACGTCCCCTGCGATACCGGATGGCACGGCGCTGGACGCTGCGCGGTTGATGTTCACGCCGCTTGCGAAGGGTAAGTACACGATGACGGTGACTGCAAGTGACGGCAACGGCAACACGGGCGTTGAGGAAGTGACGGTCACGGTAAGCGATAAGGGTACGGTGTCGGTGTCGCCGACGGCGTCGGTGACGGAGGGTACGGACGCGGCGGCGGTGAGGGTAACGGCTTCGTCGGCGTTGGGTAAGTCTGTGACGTTTAACGTGACGTATGGTGGTACGAGCGCGACGGGGCACAACGACCCTGCCAGCGGCGACTATGACAACGATGCGGTGACGGCGGTAACGTTTGGAGCGGGTGATCTGACAAAAGACATTGCAGTGCCGATAACGGATGATGATCTGGACGAAGATGACGAGACGTTCACGGTAACAATCGCCCTGGCGGGGGGCAGTTCGCTGCCTGCGGGTTTTGAGTTAGGGAATGTCCGAACGACGGTGACGATAACGGATGATGATAGTTCTCCGGAGTTGGAGGAGATAGATGATAGTACGGTGAAGCGAGGGGGTGAAGTGGACATCACTGCGGTGGCGACGGATGCGGACGGTGATACGGTGACGTACGCCTGGACGCGCAAGGCGGGTGAGACGTCACCGGCGCTTCCGAACGGCGTGGCGTTGAATGCGGCTCGTCTGACGTTCACTACGACCGAGGTGGGTAAGTACACGATGACGGTGACGGCATCTGACGGCAATGGGAACAGCGATAGTGAAGAGGTGGTGATAACGGTCAGTAACCCTCCCGCAAAGCCTAAGGGGTTTGAAGTCAGTGCGGGCAACGCGCGTGTGGTGTTGTCGTGGAGAGACCCTGAAGACGATAGCATAACCGGTTGGGAGATGCGGCAACGGAAGGGTAGCGCGTCTTGGGGGCAGTGGGCAGGCATTGCGGATTCCGACGCTGATACTACCACTCACGCGGTGACGGGGCTTACGAACGGTAGCGAGTACCGTTTTCAGATACGAGCGGTGAACGACGCTGGTAAGAGTAAACCGTCGCCGGCGCTGGCAGCGACGCCGAAGGAGAGTTTGCTGGTCAAGCCGGTGTTGACGGCGACTGGTGGCGACAGATCAGTGACATTGAGTTGGACGCACCCGGACACGGGGATTACCAGTTGGGTTTACCAGTACAAAAGCGGTACGCAGGAGTGGAGTACGGACCGACAGGAGACTATAACAGGAGGGAGCGGGACGAGCAAAGTGGTGACGGGGCTTACGAACGGAACGGAGTACATGTTCCGCGTATTCGTTCGCGCAGGGCTGACGTCGCAATCCGGATGGTCGTCGGAGGCGACGGCGACGCCGGGCGCGCTTACGATTTCCGTGGAGGCTATGACGGTGGAGGAGGGGGATTCCGGGGAGACGCCGATGGATTTTCAGGTGAGGTTAAGCGGTTCTCCGAGCGATAGGGTGGAGATAGAAGTTACGGCGTGGGCGAAGGGGGTTACGGGAGCGGCGGCAAAGGGAGGTAAAGGGGCTGGTCAGGATTTCATAGGGTTTAGGGCTCGGAGGATAGTTTTTGCCGCAGGCGCGACGGGCGCTGATTTAAGTAAGACGGTGCGAGTGAAGGTATTGGGAGATGAGGTGGATGAGGAGGATGAGAAGTTTATCCTGCGACTCAACTATATACGTACTAATTTGACAGGCGTGGGTTTTGCGGGAGGTGAGTCCAAGTTGGAAGTGACAGGCACGATAACGGATGATGATGAGGCTACGGCTAGCGGGCATGAGATTTCGGTAGAGGATGTGACGATAGCCGAGGGTGACGTGGGAGAGAAGGAGATGAGTTTCACGGTGACGCTAAGCGGGACTCCGAGTCACGAGGTGGGGATAGAAGTTACGGCGTGGGCGAAGGGAGTTACGGGAGAGGCGGCTAAGGGAGGCAGGGGGCCTGGGCGTGATTTCATAGGTTTTAGGGCTCGGAAGATAGCTTTTGCCGCAGGCGCGACAGGCGCTGGTCTAAGTAAGACAGTGCGAGTGAAGGTACTGGGAGATGAGGTGGATGAGGAAGATGAGGAGTTTATCCTGCTACTCAACAACCTAAGGACGGAAGATACCCGCGTGGTTTTTGCGGGAGGTGAGTCCAAGTTGGAAGTGACAGGCACGATAACGGATGATGACGAGGCTACGGCTAGCGGGCATGAGATTTCAGTGGGGGATGCGACGGTAACCGAGGGTGACTCTGGCGCGCGTACGAGTATGAATTTCACCGTGACGTTAAGTGGTACGCCGAGTCATGAGGTTAAGGTTCGCGCTGTTGCCAAGGACGGTACGGCAGAGGAAGGCGCTGGGAAGGACTTCAGGCAGTACTCTGGAAACAAGGAGGTGGTTTTTGCCGCGGGCGCGACGGGTAGTGGATTAAGTAAGACGGTGGTGGTGCAGGTACTGGGGGATGATATAGATGAGGGAGAACAAGAGGAGTTTACTCTGCAGTTGAGTAGCATAAGGACGGAAGATGCGCGTGTGGTATTTGCCGGGAACAAAGGGAACATAGAAGCCACTGGTACGATAACGGATGATGATACGGCGGGCGTGACGTTGTCTGAGTCTGCGCTGACGGTGGAAGAAGGTGGTAGCGGGACCTACGAGGTGAAGCTTGACACTAAACCTTCAAGTGAAGTGACGGTGACGGTGAGCGGTGAGTCAGGTGAAGTGACGGTTATGGGTTCGCCGCTGACGTTCACGCCGGCCAACTACAACGTGGCGCAGACGGTGACGGTGAATGCGGGGACGGATGCGGACGCGACGGATGACACTGCGACGCTGACGCATGCGGCATCCAGTACCGATACGAACTACGGTTCTTCTCTGGAAGTGGAAGACCTTTCGGTGACGGTGACGGATACGACGCCGACGTTGCAGCTATTGACGGACCCTGCGGCGGTGACGGAGGGGACAAGCATAAGTCTCTCGGTGTCTTCGGACCGCGCGTTAACGGGCGATCTGACGGTGAGTCTGACGCTTGCGGACCGTGGACCAAGCGGTTTTGATGCGGACGACATTCAGAGTACGCTGGGTCCGCGGGACTTCACCGCTTCGTTCGGCGACACCGCCGGCACGACAGGTACGGTGAGTATTCCGACTATCTCAGATGCCACTTCAGAGGGCGCGGAGACATACCGGATAACGCTTAACGACGGTACGGGGTACGTAGTGGGCGCCAAGACTACGGCGGATGGGGCGGTGAATGACCCGCTGGCAAAGCCGGCGGGACTTACGGCCAGTCCCGGCAATACGCGGGTGGAGTTGTCGTGGGACGACCCTGAGAACGGTAGCATAACGGTTTGGCAGGCGCAGCATAGCAAGGTAGGCGAGAGTTGGGGTTCCTGGACGGATATTAGCGGTTCTGACGCGAGCACTACCACTCACGCGGTGACTGGTCTGGATAACGGTAGCGAGTACCGTTTCAGGATACGAGCGAAGAGCAGTAGTGAGGTGGGACCGCAGTCGGCTGTGGTGAGAGCGACGCCGCGTGTAGTGGTGAAGCCGGTGGTGACGGCGACTGCGGGCGCCGGGTCGGTGACGTTGAGTTGGCCTGCGCAGCCGGGTTCCGGCGTGACGGCGTGGGGCTACCAGTCGAGTAGCGATGGTGGTACGAGCTGGACGTCGACGAAGATCGTGAACGACGGCAGCGCGACGAGCGTGGTGGTGAAGGGGCTTACCAACGGTACGGAGTACACGTTCCGGGTGTTTGGTCGCGCTGGCTCTGCGCAGTCGTCCTGGTCAGACCACGTGAAGGCGACCCCGTTGGCGAAGCCTGGAAGGCCGGCGGGTTTTTCGGTAAGCGGTGGTGACGCGCAGGTGGAGTTATCGTGGAACGACCCTGACAACGACACTATAACGGTTTGGCAGGCGCGTTACGGCAAGGTGGGCGAAGACTGGGGCGATTGGACAGATATAGAAAGTTCTGACGCCGATACTACGAGTCACACGGTGAGTGGGCTTGATAACGGCAGCGAGTACCGTTTCAAGGTACGGGCGGTGAACAGTAGCGGTAACGGTCGTGAGTCGGCTACGCTTAAAGCGACGCCGGAGGAGAATAGGGTAGCCAAGCCGGTCTTGAGAGCTACGGCAGGTGACGGGTCAGTGACATTGAGGTGGAAGAGACAGGCCGGAGTTACGAGTTGGGTATATCAGTACAAAAGCGGTACGCAGGAGTGGAGCGCGCGACCACAGAAGACTGTAACAGGAGGAAACACGACGAGCGTGGTGGTGACGGGGCTTACGAATGATACGGAATACACGTTTCGGATGTTTGCCCGCGCTGACTCTGCGCAGTCTGCGTGGTCGGACTTCGCGAAGGCGACGCCGAAGGCGCCGGCGCCCGCTATGCCGACGGGGCTTGTGGCAAGCGCGGGCAATGCGCAGGTGGAGTTGTCATGGTCCGACCCTGAGAACGACAGCATAACGGTTTGGCAGGCGCGTTACGGCAAGGTAGGGGGATCATGGGGCGCTTGGACGGACATCTCCGGTTCTGACGCGGATACCACAAGCCACACCGTATCAGGGCTTACCAACGGCAGCGAGTATCGTTTCCGAATCCGGGCGAAGAACAGCAGTGGGCCAAGCGACCCGTCGGCTGTGGTGAGAGCGACGCCGGAGCAGCCGGAGACCGCGGGCGTGACGGTGTCAGTGTCGTCGCTGACGGTGAAGGAAGGAGGCAGCAGGACCTACAAGGTGAAGCTTGACACCGCGCCGGGGGCGAATGTGACGATAACGGTGGGTGGCGCATCGGGTGATGTGACGGTGGACCCGGCTTCCCTTACGTTCACGGCGGGCAACTACAACACGGCGCAGACGGTGACGGTGAGCGCGGCTGCGGACGCGGACACGACGGATGATGCGGTGACGCTGACGCATACGTCGGCCAGCACCGATACGAACTACGGCGCCTCGCTTGACATAGACGACGTCTCGGTGACGGTGACGGATACGACGCCGACGTTACAGCTATTGACGGCTCCTGCGGAAGTGGCGGAGGGGTCAAGCATAAGTCTTTTGGTGACATCGGACAAGGCCCTGCGTGGTACGTTAAAAGTGAAGTTGACGTTATCTGACCGGGACTCAAGTGGATTTACAGCGGCGGATATTGTTGGTACGCTCGGGCCGCGAGAGTTCACGGTGAACTTCGGCAATACCCGTAGAACGACAGGTACGGTGAGCATTCCGACCAGCGCGGACGCGACTGCGGAGGGAGAGGAGACATACCGGATAACGCTTAACGCCGGTACGGGCTATGCGGTGGGTGACGATGCGACGACGGAGGGCGCGGTGAAAGACCCGCTGACAAAGCCGACGGGCTTTAGCGTGAGTCCTGGCAATGCGCAGGTGGAGTTGTCGTGGAACGACCCGGATAACGACACCATAACGGGTTGGCAGGTACAGTACGGCAAGGCAGGGAAGTCATGGGGTTCCTGGACGGATATTAGCGGTTCTGACGCGAGCACCACTACTCACACCGTGAGTGGGCTTACGAACGGTAGCGAGTATCGGTTCAGGATACGAGCGGTGAACAGTCTGGGCGATGGACCGAAGTCGTCTATAAAAACCACGACGCCGCGTGTAGTGGTGAAGCCGGTGGTGACGGCGACTGCGGGCGCCGGGTCGGTGACGTTGAGTTGGCCTGCGCAGCCGGGTTCCGGCGTGACGGCGTGGGGCTACCAGTCGAGTAGCGATGGTGGCACGAGCTGGACGTCGACGAAGATCGTGAACGACGGCAGCGCGACGAGCGTGGTGGTGAAGGGGCTTACGAACGGTACGGAGTACACGTTCCGGGTGTTTGGTCGCGCTGGCTCTGCGCAGTCATCCTGGTCAGACCACGTGAAGGCGACCCCGTTGGCGAAGCCTGGAAGGCCGGCGGGTTTTTCGGTAAGCGGTGGTGACGCGCAGGTGGAGTTATCGTGGAACGACCCTGACAACGACACTATAACGGTTTGGCAGGCGCGTTACGGCAAGGTGGGCGAAGACTGGGGCGATTGGACGGATATAGAAAGTTCTGACGCCGATACTACGAGTCACACGGTGAGTGGGCTTGATAACGGCAGCGAGTACCGTTTCAAGGTACGGGCGGTGAACAGTAGCGGTAACGGTCGTGAGTCGGCTACGCTTAAAGCGACGCCGGAGGAGAATAGGGTAGCCAAGCCGGTCTTGAGAGCTACGGCGGGTGACGGGTCAGTCACATTGAGGTGGAAGAGACAGGCCGGAGTTACGAGTTGGGTATATCAGTACAAAAGCGGTACGCAGGAGTGGAGCGCGCGACCACAGAAGACTGTAACAGGAGGGAGCGCGACGAGCGTGGTGGTAACGGGGCTTACGAATGATACGGAATACACGTTTCGAATGTTTGCCCGCGCTGGCTCTGCGCAGTCTGCGTGGTCGGACTTCGTGAAGGTGACGCCGAAGGCGCCGGCGCCCGCTGCGCCGACGGGACTTACGGCAAGCGCGGGCAATGCGCAGGTGGAGTTGTCATGGTCCGACCCTGAGAACGACAGCATAACGGTTTGGCAGGCGCGTTACGGCAAGGTGGGAAGATCATGGGGCGCTTGGACCGACATCTCCGGTTCTGACGCCGATACCACAAGCCACACCGTATCAGGGCTTACCAACGGCAGCGAGTATCGTTTCCAAATCCGCGCGAGAAACAGCAGTGGACCAAGCGACCCGTCGGCTGTGGTGAGAGCGACGCCGGAGCAGCCGGAGACCGCGGGCGTGACGGTGTCAGTGTCGTCGCTGACGGTGAGGGAAGGAGGCAGCAGGAACTACAAGGTGAAGCTTGACACCGCGCCGGGGGCGAATGTGACGATAACGATAGGTGGCGCATCAGGCACGGATGTGACGGTGGACCCGGCTTCCCTTACGTTCACGCCGGCCAACTACAACACGGCGCAGACGGTGACGGTGAGCGCGGCCGCGGATGAGGACACGACGGATGATGCGGCGACGCTGACGCACGCCGCATCTGGCGCTGATGGCTACGATGCCTCACTAGTAATAAAAAGCGTCTCGGTGACGGTGACGGATACGACGCCGACGTTACAGCTATTGACGGCTCCTGCGGAAGTGGCGGAGGGGTCAAGCATAATCCTGACGGTGACATCGGACAAGGCCCTGCGTGGTACGTTAAAAGTGAAGTTGACGTTATCTGACCGGGACTCAAGTGGATTTACAGCGGCGGATATTGTTGGTACGCTCGGGCCGCGAGAGTTCACGGTGAACTTCGGCAATACCCGTAGAACGACAGGTACGGTGAGCATTCCGACCAGCGCGGACGCCACTGCGGAGGGAGAGGAGACATACCGGATAACGCTTAACGACGGTACGGGCTATGCGGTGGGTGACGATGCGACGACGGAGGGCGCGGTGAAAGACCCGCTGACAAAGCCGACGGGCTTTAGCGCCACTAAGGGTGACAGGCAGGTGGAGTTGTCATGGAACGACCCGGATAACGACACTATAACGGGTTGGCAGGCGCAGTACGGCAAGGTAGGGCAGTCATGGGGCGCTTGGACGGATATTAGCGGTTCTGACGCGAGCACCACTACTCACACGGTGAGTGGGCTTACGAACGGTAGCGAGTATCGGTTCAGGATACGGGCGGTGAGCAGTCTGGGCGATGGACCGAAGTCGTCTATAAAAACCGCGACGCCGAAGGCGGTATCGCTAAGCGTGGCTAACGTGACGGCGGATGAGGATGGGACGTTCGCGTTCACGGTGACAGCCAGGCCGGCGCCATCATCAGAGGTGAGTTTTAAGTATACGGTGACGGCAGAGAGTGGAGACACGGCGACTGCGGGTACGGACTTCACGGCGGTTGAGACAGCGGCAGCGAAGACGATTGCGGCAAACGCGACCACAGCGACGATAACGGTGTCGGTGACCGATGATGGTCTTGATGAGAAAAACGAGACGTTCACGGTGACGCTATCGGAGCCATCCGAAGGCGTGATGATAAGCGATGCCACGGCGAAGGGCAGGATAAGGGATAATGACAGTTCACCGGAGTTGGCGGAGATAACAAACAAGACGGTCATGCTGGGAGATGATGTGGATATTACAGCTTCTGCGACGGATGCGGACGGCGATGCCATAAGTTACGCCTGGACGCGTAAGTCCGGAGAGACATCGCCTGCCATACCGGGTGGCGCCAGCGTGAGCCAGGCGCGGTTAACGTTTACGCCACCGGATATAGGTACGTACACGATGACGGTGACGGCGTCTGACGGCAACGGCAACAGCGATACGGAGAGCGTGGTGATCACGGTCACCAACGTTGCGCCGGCCCAGCCGACGGGTTTATCGGCCAAGGCGAGACATGGACAGGTGGAGTTGTCATGGACAGACCCGGACAACGACAGTATAACGGTTTGGCAGGCGCAGTACGGCAAGGTGGGCGCCGCCTGGGGTGGTTGGACGGACATCACCGGTTCCGACGCTGATACGACGAGGCACACGGTGACGGGACTTGACAACGGTAGCGAGTACCGCTTCCGAATCCGGGCGAAGAACAGCAGTGGAACGAGCGACCCGTCAGTTGTGGTGAGAGCGACGCCGACCGCCTCAGGCGTGACGATCTCACCGACCGCGCTTAGGGTGGATGAAGGGAGTAGCAATACCTACACGGTGGCGCTGGACACGGAGCCTTCAAGTAACGTGACGATAACGGTTGGCGGCGCATCGGGTGAAGTGACGGTGGACCCGGCTTCCCTGACGTTCACGCCGGCGAACTACAACACGGCGCAGACGATAACGGTGAACGCCGCAGCCGACGGAGATGCGGACGACGATACGGCGACGCTGACGCACGCCGCATCCGGTAGCGATACGAACTACGGCGCCTCACTCAACATAGACGATGTCTCGGTGACGGTGACGGACACGACGCCAACGCTGCAGCTGCTAACCGACCCGGCGGCGGTGACCGAGGGTACGGATATAAGCCTCACGGTGACCTCCGACCGAGAGCTGACGGGTGATCTGACGGTGAGTCTGACCCTGGCGGCTCGTGGTTCAAGCGCCTTCGACGCCGATGACATTACCGGCGCGCTCGGTCCACGGAACTTCACCGCCAGCTTCGGCAACACAGCCAGCTCTACCGCCACGGTGACGATACCGACCAGCCCGGATTCAGATGTGGAGGACGACGAGACCTACCGGATAACGCTTGGCGACGGGACCGGTTATGCGGTCGGCGACGATGTGACCGCCGACGGTACGCTAAACGACAGTACCGCGAAGACGGTTTCAGTGCCAACGGCGTTAACGGTGGCGGAGAATGCGGGCACTGCGCAAGTAACGATAACGGCATCTAAAGCTTTTGGTGAAGCGGTGACGTTTAACATCACTTACGGCGGCACGGCGACAGGGGCGTCAGACCCGTCAAACGGAGACTACGACAATGATGCGCTCGCCTCTGTGAGTTTTAACGCGACTGAAACGACTAAGGACATAGCGATACCGATAACGGATGATGACGAAGCTGAGTCCGACGAGACTATAACGGTAACGATAGCGTCAGCAAGCGCGCTACCCGATGGGTTTACGCTGGGTAACTCAACCACCACGGTGACAATCACGGACAATGATACGCCGGAGCCCTTGGGTACGATGAGCGTGACGGTGGGCGATGGGCAAGTGACGTTAACATGGGAAGACCCCTCAGATGACAGAATAGCCAAGTGGCAATACCAACAGAAGCCCGCAGGGGGTGGAGAGGGTAGTTCCGGGAATAGTCTCCGCCTTCAATCTCAGAATGCAGGGGAAGAGAGTTACGGGCCCTGGATAGATATTCCGAATTCAGGGCCAACCACGACCAGTCATACGGTGACGGGATTGACCAATGGCACGCAATACAGCTTCAGGGTAAGAGCCCTAGATTCTTCCGGAAACGTGCTTAAGACCTATCAGGAGGCAAGCGCCACGCCAAGAGTAAAGACCACCGGCGTCTCACTGAGCATTGCGGATGTGTCAGCGGATGAAGGCGGGACGTTCGCATTTACGGTGACGGCTACGCAAGCGCCATCGTCACAAATAAGTTTCAAATACACGGTAACAGCGGAAGGAGAAGATACTGCGGTGGCAGGAGAGGACTTCACTGCGGTTAGTACGGCTACGGAGGGGAGCATATTGGCTGACGCCACTACGACGACAATAACGGTGTCGGTGACTGATGACAGCGTTGATGAGGATGATGAGACGTTCACGGTGACGCTGTCAGAACCGTCCGAAGGGGTAAGCATTTCAGACGGAGTGGCCAAAGGGACGATAATAGATAATGACATAGCGGCTGCGGTGACGGTTGCGCCGACTGAATTGGTAGTGGAAGAAGGAGCGAGCGGCGCGTATACGGTGGCGCTGGATGCTAAGCCCACGGGTGAGGTGACGATAACGGTAAGCGGGATGGCGGGAGATGTGACGGTGGATAACTCATCGCTTAAGTTCACCGTGGACAGTTGGGATACTGAGCAGACGGTGACGGTAAACGCGTCGGAAGATGATGACGCGGTTGCGGATGCCGCGGTAATGCTGACGCATAGCGCGTCAGGCGGTGGTTACGATGCGGTAGAGATAGACTCGGTGGAGATAACGGTAACGGAAGATGACACCGCAGGGGTGAAGGTGGAGCCTACGTCGTTGACAGTGAAGGAAGGGTCAAGCGGTACATACGCGGTAGCGCTTGAGACCGAGCCTACGGATGAGGTGACGATAACGGTAAGTGGAATGGCGGGAGATGTGACGGTGGATAAGACATCGCTTAAGTTCACCGTGGACAGTTGGGATACTGAGCAGACGGTAACGGTAAGCGCAGCCAACGATAAGGACCTGGAGGATGAGACAGTGACGCTAACGCACAGCGCGTCAGGCGGAGACTACAGTTTGGTGAAGATAGACTCCGTACAGGTTACGGTGGAAGACGCTACGGCAGAGCGTCTGAACAGAATAAATCGGGCGGTCTTGCCACGAGTTACGGCGGCGATGATGTCTCAGTCGCTGGATGCGATTTCATACCGGATAGAGGCGGCGGCTTTAGGCGGTATAGCGGATACGACTTTGAGTTTTGGAGCTACGCCCGGAGCGCTATCTGAAGAAGAGTATGTGGATGCGCTGTGGCCCGAAGAACTGTCTGAGGACCTTAGCGTAGGTATGCGCGAGGCGCTAAATGGGGCGCAATTCAGTTTAGGGCTCAATGGTTCCAATGGCGAGAGCGCGTCACAAATGGATGACGGGAAGATGCCATGGGCCGTGTGGGGAAGAGGGAATTGGATGTCTCTATCAGGCTCGGATGAAGATATTACCTGGGATGGGGGTTTATGGTCTGCGCACTTAGGGGCGGATGTTCGTTTACGACCTGAACTGCTGGTAGGTTGGGCGGTGTCGCGTTCGGAAGGGGATTTTGACGCTGACGGGGAAGGGTATCAGGGTCTGTACGAGACCAGCTTGACCTCAGCGCACCCGTACGTGGCGTGGTTGTCGCCGGGAGGTTCAAGCGTGTGGGGGAGCGTAGGTTATGGCAGAGGGAACGTTAGGGTAGGAGAAGACCAGACGGTGATAAGCCGGGCGGACCTGACGTTTACCACTGCGGCTGTGGGTGGTCGTTTAGCGTTGGGTCAAAGCGCGAACATGATTTCCGGTGGAGTGACGCGATTTGCGATTAAGGGAGAGGGGTCGTTCGCGCGTTCAAAGACAGAAGCTGATAAGGGTTTGGAAGAGCTTGAGGTGGATGTACGCAGGCTACGCCTGGCGCTACAAGCCTCGCATGAGCGCGTCTTAGAGGGAGGGACTACGGTAACGCCATCACTGGAGATAGGAGTAAGACATGACGGAGGGGATATAGATGGCGGGGCCGGTTTGGAAGCGGGAGCGACGCTGAGTTATAACAATCCGGTGGGGCTGACGCTGGAGGTGCGGACGCGAGCGCTACTGGATCACAACAGAGATTGGGAGGAGTGGGGGATGAGCGCTTCAGTGACATTGGAGCCTGGGGCTGATCAACGAGGCGCGTTCTTAAGGCTTGAGTCCTCACGAGGAGAGACCGCAAGCGGAATTGACAGGTTGTTTGACCGTAACAGCGCTGAGTTACTGACCACAGGTGGAATAGACGCGCAAAGACGCCTGGACGCCGAAATCGGACACGGCTTCGGTATCGGAGACGTGGCCAGGAATTCGGTGCTAAGCCCATACGCGGGGATAGGTCTGGAGGATCAGGGAGGCAGGTACTGGCGCTTTGGTACGCGTTATCGTCTGGGCGACGGAATTGATATTGACCTTGAAGGCGCAAGAAGGGAACAACAGTCTATAGACGCGCAAAACAGCGTCATGCTCAAAGGTAACCTGCGCTGGTAAAAGACCTTGGATTTGACATTCCAGCGGAGCAGATCAATACTATCTTTAACCAATCGATGGAATTTCTTATGAAAGGGGAATTTCAAAAACTAACCAAAAGAATATTGCAATGAGCAATAAACATATTCACAGAGCTACGGAATACTTCGCAATATCCATCGCAGGAATCTGCTTCGTTCACTGCCTGCTGGTACCTGTAATGCTGGTGCTGTTCCCTCTCATAAGCTCTATTTTTATATTTAAGGAAATCTTCCACCAACTCCTATTACTACTCATTATCCCTTCAAGCGCCGCAGCGCTGTTCCTGGGCTGTAGAAAACACAAAGACTTCAACGTACTCTTCCTCGGCCTCTCAGGCCTCTTTATCCTACTCGTAGGCGCCTTTATCGTAACAGAAGACTATGAAATAATACCTACGCTGATAGGCTCATCCATAATGATAACCGCCCACATCCGTAACTTTAAACTCTGTAGCAAAAATAATTGCAAACACTGAAAATAACACCTCATATAACCAACACTCCGATAATAACTCCTTCGGACAAACACTAGGTAGAGTCTGTACAAGACACTGACTTTAGATTGGAACGGCACTTCATGGTAGTTTCTACATGGAAACGTAGAATTTGCTATTTTACTAACATAGGTGGCAAACAAATGCCCCAAGAGTTATACGTTTTGGATTCGAAAACCCAAATCAGGTATCCTATAGATTCAGACTAATCGTTTTGGTGCAGATATAAGACCACGGAGCACATGACCAAAACGCTTTACTGGAGATTTTATGGAAAAACTTCTTGCTCCTTCAATCCTTGCTTGCGATTATCTCCATCTTGAAGAAGAAATAAGATCTGTTAGTGATGCGGGCGCAGATCTTATACACGTGGACGTAATGGATGGACGCTTTGTTCCTAATATAAGCGTAGGAATACCTGTGGTAGAAGCGATTGCCCAGATGAAGTCAATACCGCCAATGGATATACATCTTATGATTGAGAACCCGGAGAATTTCACCGATAAATTTATGAACGCTGCAACCCCTCATATAAAAGTTGTTACAGTTCAGATAGAGTCCTGTGGGCTTCTCTACACCACACTTCAATCAATCAGACAGAGAGGCGTTATGGCCGGAGTAGCCATTAATCCAGCGACACCTCTAATAACCATTGAAAAAGAATTAATAGGGCATATGGACCTAATAGTTGTAATGACAGTAGAGCCAGGATTTGGAGGTCAGAAATTCATTCCAGAAATGCTTCCGAAAATAAAAAATCTCAGAAAATTTATTGATACAATGAAAGGGAAGAAGCCACTTATTGAAGTGGATGGGGGAATAAATCTTAGCAATATTGACAAGGTAATTGAGGCAGGTGCAGATATAGCAGTAATCGGTTCTGGAATATACAAAACAAAGAATTATGTTCAAACCATGTCGTCTATGCGCAAGATAATGAACAATGCCTGCCCACGTTAGCCACGGAATCGGCTTGTTTTTTTTAATGATAAGGTACTCAGACAATGAGATAAAGTAATATTCACTTTTGGTTTTCACCGAGGTGGTGGGGAGTTCATAGTTGTCACAATCCATCGTTCTAGAGATTACGAAAAAGAGAGTTAACTGGAAGAAATTACTAACAAAAGCAGAGAGTGGGCAAAGTTGGTTTGAAAACTAGAGTCAGTTTCAGAACCTCAAAACAGACACTATCTCCTTGTAAGTTTTTTGTCTTGCGAGAAAGGTGGTGGACGCTTTTTTTTTGAAACCGGGAATTGAAGCATTAGTAACAAAGAAAGTAGAGTGATGAGTAGATCAGAAGGAGTAGTGATCAAGTCACAATGCCATTATTATAGAGTATTGCCATGGCAAAGTAGCGGTGTGAATTGAGATCTACATTAATATCTGGAGCGGAGCGCTCAATGTTGAAATGAGGAACACTGAAAGAAACTACGCAACGGACATAGAACATTACTTTCTTAGACTTGCGGGAAAAGGGCTTATGCTTTCCACAAAAGATTATAATTTTATAAGAAAACTAGGTGAAAGTTCTGTTCCAAAAGAAATTGTAATCAAAGCTATAGCAAGTGGTTTTGAAGAAAAAAAACACAGAGGAGAAAAAAAGCCTAGATCTCTTTTTGATATAAAACGAGAGGTCGAACAATATATAAAAGAATCTTTTTTAACGGGAGAAACTGATCAACGCATATCTACGAATAGCAATTTTGCCAAAAGCAGTTTAATAGAGCGGGTTATAAAAAGGCTTGACGAAGTAATTGCCACAGAAACTAGGAGCAATATCAGGAAAAGGTATGAGGAGTTGAGGTATAAGGTTCGTAGAGAGGATAGGGTTGACTCTTCTAATCTATACAAGCGGTTTGATTGTCTCAGAATGGAATTTATGGGGAATCTATTCAAAGACCTCCCACAGAAGCAGCAAGATGAAATAACGACTTCTGTAAAGGATAAACTTCCAGCAGAGGCCAAGTTCTACGATGAGATTACCAGAGAAAAAACTTTTAACGCTTTTCGGGATGAAATAGTTTCAAAAAACCTAGGTATTCGTGACGTTTTTGTGACTAGGTGATATGAGCATAGAAAAACAGATTACCAAAAACTGCAATATCTGCTCTGGAATCGGGTACACAATTATTAATAAAGGTAATTATTCCCAAGCGAAAATATGCTCATGTATTTCTGAATGTGTCCAATGCGGAGGGACTGGTACTGTCTTTTCGGAAAATGATAATGGGTACAAATATCTTCAATATTGCGATGAGTGTGGAATAGAAAGGCTCAAAATAAGAAGATACAACAACGCGAAAATCCCGTCAAAATTCTCATCTATTTTGCGGTCAGACAATATAGATCCGCAGTGTGACAGTCAGTATGAGGCAATGGAATACGTGAAATCCTTTGTCGATAAATATCCGAATGGAAAGGGCTTTTTGCTTATGGGTGGTCCAGGTGTCGGAAAAACTAGCCTTGCCGTCGGAGCCATAGCGGAACTTGCTCTACGAAAAGCCGTACAATGCCTTTTTACTGATTTTTTCTATCTTCTGAGTGATCTCAAAAGAGCTTATTCTGATGGGATTCCTGAAAATGAAATAATAGGGCCTTTGATAGAAGCAGATGTCTTGGTAATAGATGAAATGGGGAAAGGAAAAAGTTCTGAATGGGAACTAAATATTCTAGACCAAATCATTTCTAATCGCTACAACTATTCTAAGACAGTTCTGATTACTACAAATTTTGTTGCCAAGGATTATCTGCCTGAAAATTCCCGGAAAACAGATATACTGGAGGATAGAGTGGGGGAGAGAATAGCATCAAGACTTCGAGAGATGTGCAACTTATTTCTTATAGAAGGGAATGACTACAGAAAAAGGGCACTTTCTGTCTGACTTGGATTTATATCATTTTTTTACATTTTCAATTGCTATTACTGCAACTCACTATGTGTGAATTTTTAGTTTGTTTTTTCTTAAAAATATGTAAAACAAGTGATAATTGTCTCCATAAGCTAAAATTTCAAAAAATAATGATATGCTTTTATATATTAGAAATTGCCAAATAACCTATGATAAAATTCAATGAATCATGAAAGAACAAGATCTATAGTTGAGAAACTAAAAGCGGCTAGATTGGCAAAAGGAATGAGTCAACGAGATCTAGCTTCATTGACAGGCACGCTTCAATCACATGTTTCAAGAATTGAGTCCAATGCCGTTGATATACGTCTTTCCAGCCTATTAACCATTGCTCACGCTCTTGATCTTGACCTATCGCTTGTTCCTAGTAAGTCTCTTCGCGATGTTGGGTATGTAGCGCAAACTGAGCAAAGAGAAGAAAAGGTTCAGTTTAGTGTTCAAAGAAAGTTTGAGCAGATGAGACAAACCGTTTACCAGTTGCATGCGAAAAACCCAGATCTTGAAATTTTTGATCGGCTTAGCAAGTGTCTAACTGAACTTGAACACTTTGAGGCAAATATCCCAGACATTATAGATGTTCTTGAAAGCATTAGTAGAAAGATAGATCAACTTGGCAAATCAGACAATCAAATTGAGGTCAGAGCGGAGGTGCTTCTTAGACAACTCAACTGGCTTAAGAAAAGGACCTCTCAGAAACCACTTTAGAATAAAGCACTACAGCATGCTTCCTACTTTTATTGTCAGTCAATATGACAATAGTTAGAGTGTCACCGTGATTTAGTCATTGATGCTGGCCGTTTTCTTCGACATGCAGAAATGTCTATCAATCCAAAAAAGCAAGTTGCAGCCAACGCATTTCAGATATATGGGTTTTCAGGTAATTTGCCAGACCTGTTGCAGGCACAGGAGGGCCGTATTCTTTCGCGTTGGGGTGATTCTTGGGTTGGGGTAGGTTGGTAGCAGATGATAAGCACAGTGGCTATTTTCGTGATGAGTTAGTGAATGCGGTGGCAGAAATGGTTTGCGAACGTTGGCGACCTGACCCTCCACCCCGGTGGGTGACTTGCGTGGTTTCAAGGAACCATCCGACGCTGGTTCCGGATTTCACTGCCCGTTTGGCCCGGCGACTTGAACTGCCGTTTGTCAATCCCATCAGCCAAGTTCGGGATAACGAACCGCAAAAATTCCAGCAGAATCGTTTTCATCAGTGTCGGAACCTTGATGGTGTATTCCGAGTCATTCCTGAGATACCTAGGCGACCCGTTCTATTGGTAGACGATATAATAGACTCCGGCTGGACTATAACAGTACTGGCGGCTCCTTTAAAACAGGCCGGGAGCGGACCAGTTTTTCCTGTTGCACTGGCATCAACTTCCAGTGGTGGTTAAATGATACTTTCACCAAACACACAGACGATATTATTATTGACAGCCCGGTTTGGCAACTATGATTACTCAAGTACTAACAAGCCACTGACGCCCAAAGAATATGGCCGCTTTGCGGAATGGCTCAAACTACAATCTATAACACCCGAGCAACTTCTGAGTGCTCATTTGCAGAAACTGTTACTAGAATGGCAGGACAAGACAGTTACAGTTCAGCGTATTGAATCTCTTTTGAACCGGGGGGCTGCCCTTGCTCTATCAATGGAGAAATGGTTACGTTCAGGGCTATGGGTAATGACCCGTTCAGATGATGACTACCCAAAGAGACTTAAACACCATCTTCGTAGTGATTCTCCAGCCGTATTGTTTGGCTGTGGTAACAGATATTTGCTTAATTCCGGAGGTTTGGCTGTAATCGGGTCACGTCAAGTATCCCAAGATGATCTTATCTACAGCAGTAAAATTGGTGAACTGGCCTCCAATGCTGGTGTTTCTATCGTTTCCGGTGGTGCAAAAGGGGTTGATGAATCGGCTATGCTTGGAGCACTTGGCGCAGAAGGTACAGCGGTAGGAGTACTAGCCAATAACCTGCTACGGGCATCTATCAGTGGAAAATACCGTCGTGCGTTGATGGAAAACAATCTAGTACTTGTCTCGCCGTTCAATCCTGAAGCGGGATTTAATGCAGGCAATGCAATGGCGCGGAATAAGTATATCTATTGTCTCGCAGACACTGCACTCGCCGTCCACTCGGGGATAGGGGGTGGTACTTGGAGTGGTGCACAGGAAAATTTAAGAAAAGGCTGGGTGCCGTTATGGGTCAGGTATGCCAACGACCCAGAGGCGGGAAATAGCAAACTTATCTCCGCTGGCGCATCAAAAGCACCAGCTAGTATTGATGAGGTAAATGTGGAGGTGTTTCTCAGGATAACAGAACAGTCGTCCAAAATTGCACATGATATTTTCAGCACCAGTTCGATTGATGACGAGGATAATTTGCCTGCAAAAGCTGTAGAGAAAGTTGTAGAATCCCAGACCAACGAATCAACTTTAAAAGAAGAGATCAAGAGTATTGATCGTAAAAACGGTACGGATACGAATGCTACTGTAAAAGCGAGTATTTACAATCCTGTCGATTTGTTCCAAATTTCATTTTATAGTCTGTTTGTATCTAAGGTTACTTTACTTTGTGCGGACCACCCTCGGAGTGCCAATGAACTTGTTGAAGAATTTTCTCTCAGCAAAACGCAGTTGAATGTGTGGCTCAAGAGGGCGGTTGCTGATGGGTATCTGAAGAAACTATACAAGCCTGTACGGTATGATACTGGTGGTGTGCGGCAGGGATCGCTTGGGCTGGAGTAGCAAAAATGCTCTATAAAACTCAGGTGTCTTCCGAAATCATAGAGAATACCAGATTCAAATAGAGGTAATGCTCATTACTTACGGAGAAAATAAAGCCATGTCAGTTCTACAGCGTCAAAGGAAACCGACCGTCCCTTAAACCATTACAGTGAAATGCCTCAGTTATATAACAGTATGAGCACAAGGTAGAGGAGTAAGGTAAGGTTTTTTGTCATCAAAGAAGAAAAATTCGGTTTTATCTGAACTAATTGGATCTTTAGAAATTCCAGAACTTTGAATAAACCCTCTTTGTCTCTTTTATCGTATGTTCACACGTGGTGCGTTTTGAGTCAAATCCGGTGTTCGATGTGCTGAGATCAAGAATTTCTTCTATAACCGACTGTACGATCATTCCTAGTTCTGCCGTGTTGTATCCACCTTCAAGCAAAAAAGCTATGTTGCCATCGCAATGTTTTTCTGCAAGTTCAGTTACAAATCTAGTTAGTGTTTGTTTTAAAGTTTATAATGCTTTGACTTTACTTAATTAATTAGGTATTATTTCATCCGTAGATTAAGGTAAAAAAGCCATTTTGGGGCTATTTATGCACAAATTGGCCCGATTTCAGCAATTCTTCGGGAGGAAAGTATGAGACAAGTACGCAAGACACAATTAGAATTCGGCAAGGTTCGCATTGAAGACATTGAAGTGAACCTCAAATCTAGAGATGACATTCCTGCTCTGTTAATAGGTCTTCAGCATCTCTACAAAAACAAGAGATTTCGGGCTCTTCTGTTTGAACTCATGAATAAGTACATACTTCCCGGTATCAGTAGGAAGGAGGGGAGACCAGGTATGGAGATGTGGAAGATTCTAGTGATGGCCATAATCAAGCAGGGGTTAGGCTGTGATTTTGACCGTCTTCACGAAATGGTGAACGAGCACAAGACGATACGTCTGTTCCTTGGACATGTGGATATTTGGGATGAGTATATATACAACTATCAGACTATAGTGGACAATGTAAGTTTGGTGAGTGCGGAGTTTCTTGCAGAGGTTAATGCTCTGATTGTGGAAGCTGGCCATGAGGTGGAAGGTAGGAAAGTTGGCGAGTCCTTACGCGGGCGATGTGACTCGTTTGCGGTAGAGACCAATGTGCACTACCCCACGGATGTGAATCTTCTGTGGGACGCTATGCGCTGTCTGATCCGTACTACAGGTAAAGCGGCGGGAGAGCATGGAGTTTCAGGTTGGCGCCAATGGAAGTATCTGACGCAGACAGTAAAGAATTTGTTTTACAATGTCAGAGTGACTCACCGTGTTAGTGTGGAGCAAGTAGATGCATATCTGGGGCGTTGTAAAGAGATTGTGGAGCGTGCTGAGAAGACGTTGTTGTCTCTGATGGCGAAAGAAGTGAAAGCTAGTAGAGTTGAGGAGATCAACGGCTACATTGTGCATGCCAAGCGACAGATAGACCAAATTAACCGTCGTGTAGTGCAGGGCGAAAAGATTCCGCATAGAGAGAAAGTGTTTTCAATATTTGAGCCACACACGCGCTGGATTTCGAAGGGAAAAGCAGGATGTCCTGTGGAGTTGGGAGTGCCAGTGTGTGTTTTAGAAGACCATTTTGGTTTTATACTTCACCATGAGGTGATGTGGGAGGGTAGCGACGTGGACTATGCGGTGGAGATGGTGAAACGAGCTCAGGAGTTGTTTCCGGGTCTTTTTGCGGTGAGTTTTGACCGTGGTTTTCACAGTCCAGAAAACCGTATTAAGCTTGACGAATTGCTTGAACACAACGTGCTACCGAAGAAGGGTCGTTCCAATAAGGCTGATTTAGAGCGAGAGGGAGGCGAAGAGTTCGTAGCGATGCGGCGCAAGCATTCTGCAGTGGAGTCAGCGATAAACAACCTTGAGCACCGAGGACTGGACCGTGTCCGAACACGTGGGGCAGATGGTTTTGCTCGTACAGTGGCACTCTCAATAGCCGCCTGTAACGTTCACCGTATAGGTCTTCTACTACGTCGGCGTAAGCGACGACGATATGCGGCCTGACGACTTCACCTTCCAAAAGACACCAATTTTTTGACCTGTTCTAAGCGGGAGCGGTGATCTATGCGCTGATGGTGATTATGGCCCCTAAAATTGGTTTCAAAAGTAGAAAATCACTGTTTAATACGCGCAAAATTCACAAAGAAATCTAAGTCAACTTCCGTTTGACTCTCGGGTCAGGTAGAATAGCAGTCTTCTATCCCCGAAAATGGGGTTTTCTGTCGAACACTAGTTAGCCTAGCAAAACCATTCCGAGTAATCAGCATTCCTCCCAGAGGGTCTGCTTGGTATGCGTCAAAGCCAGCTGATACTATTATGAACTCTGGAGAGTATTGTTCTGCAATTGGTCCTAGAATCTCGTTAAAGATCCTCATATAGTCTTCGTCACCCAGCATAGAAGGGGATGGGACATTCACCGTGTATCCAAGCCCATCTTGGTATCCGAGTTCTTTGAGACTTCCTGTGCCAGGGTAAAAGGGAAACTGGTGTACTGAAAAATAGAGCACATGCGGCGTGTCGTAAAATATATGTTGAGTTCCATTTCCGTGGTGTACATCCCAGTCTATTATCAAGACTCTCTTTAGTTTGTTGCTGGTAAGAAGATGAGCGGATGCGACAGCCGCGTGATTAAACAGACAAAAACCCATAGCTCTGTCGTGTTCTGCGTGGTGTCCGGGAGGGCGTGAAAGTACAAATGCGGTATCAATATCTCCACTGAGAATGGAATCCACTGAGGATATAAGCCCTCCAGAGCCCATAAGGGCTGCATCAAATGATTTTTCAGAAGTAGATGTATCGTCATCAAGCTGAGAAAACTCCTTGTCGGAGGTGGATTTCACCATATCAAAATAGGATTTGCTATGTACAAGAGTTATTTGCTCTTCTGTAGCCGGTTGACTGTCTGCAGGAACTGTTTTTTCTAAGAGGCCTGAACTCTGTAATGTTTGCAAAATCGCAGACAGTCTTTCCCTACACTCGGGATGACCCGGGGGATTGCTGTGAGATAAAAAAAGGTCATTGATCACAACTGATAGTTTTTTCATGTTTTAGAGCATTCCCCAGATATCCTAGAAGGTAAAAGGAGCCACAGATACAACAGGGTTCTCCGTAACTCAGAAGTTTTCTGTATGCCTCAAGAGGATCCCTTGCCATTTCAACAGAATCAAATTGTCCTTGTAAAAGTTCAAAAATTTTTTCTACTTTGAGAGATCTTTTTTCAGTCTTGAGTTCCGTTATTATCAATTTACCGCAGATGCGTGAAATTGCTTCAGAAAAATTGCTAACGTCTTTATTTTCAAGCATTGTGAAAAGAAAATTGAATTTTGTGTTAGGGTGGCAAGACTCAAGAGACTCTACTAGTTTTTCAGCTGCAGCAGGGTTGTGCGCTACGTCTATTATTACAGTAGGCTCTGTACTTATATATTCCATACGTCCTGGAAGTTTCACCTTGTAAAGAGCCTTTTTGATATTCTCAGGAGTCGTTTTATATTTGGTATGAATACTGAGCAATTCCGCTACCGCTGTGGATATAATTGCGTTTTTTATTTGGTGATTTCCCTCAAGAGATGTTCTGAGATTCTGAATCTCCCACCCGAGACCTAAGTAATTAAAACTCTTGTCCTTGTTTTCCTTGTATATGAAATCCTGGCCATAACACAGACAGATAGCATTGTGTTCAGTGCTAGTTTTTTCTATAATTTCTAGAGCCTCACCCTCGCATCCCGTTATCACCAAAGAGTTTTTCTTGATTATTCCCGCTTTCTCCACAGCAATTTCCGGTATAGTAGTTCCTAAATATTCAGTATGATCAAGAGATACGTTAGTTATCACACAAGCTATGTGGTCGCATACATTTACAGAATCCCATCTACCTCCCATTCCAACTTCCAAAACCCCCATATCTATTTCTGAAGCTTTAAAATGAAGAAACGCGGCTACTGTAAGCAGTTCAAAGTAACTGAGATCAGTGCCTAGAGTCTTACAAACAGAAAAGATTTCTCCCAAAATCTCGTCCAAACATTTTGGTGGAATTTCTTCCTCCCCAATCTTTATTCTTTCCGTTACATTCAGAATATGTGGGGAAGTAAAAAGTCCAACACGAAACCCGCTTGATTCGAATATTGAAGTCAAAAACGTAGCTACAGAACCTTTACCGTTTGTCCCCCCCACAGCTAGATAGTCCTTTTTGCGTTGAGGGTTCCCAAGTTTTTCTAATACTTCGGTAATTCTTCTGAGACCAGGTTTTACGGTATCTGTGCCCGTAAAACGAAGTTTCTGCAGGTTTTGAAACATACTGTTTTCGGCAGAATCAGTTTTCAAGTATGACCACAGCTACTGAATAGTCTCCATCGTGCGATATGGTCGCGTGTATACCGGTTAGACCCTTGTGCTCGGCAAATTCTTTGGTGCTTCCTCGAAGGTCTATATAAGGTTTTTTAAATTCATCTCTTCTGACCATTATATTACGGAATTTTATACCTTTGCGAAATCCCGTTCCAAGCGCTTTGACAAAGGCTTCCTTAACCGCGAAATTGCCAGCATAACTTGCGGTTTTATTCTGGCTAGCACTGGTTTCTGAGAGTTCCTGCTCTGTAAACACTTTCCTCAAAAACTTCTCTCCCCATTTGCTCACAAGGTTTTCTATGCGATTAATACGAACCATATCTACCCCTATTCCTATAACCATGTTTCTGAAAACCTTATCTCCAAGAAATTATTTCACTTGTGCCAAGAATCAAGACAGAAGCACGGAAACTATAACCGCAGACGGCGTTTTCTAGAACTTTTTGACGATTTAGAGTTTTTTATTGGCAAGTTTTGGTCTGTGCGCGGTTACGCGATACGCCCGACCTGTGAGTTGGTAAAGTACAGGCACTGAGATCATCTAGTCGAAGTCCACTACTATCCCTTGTATATAACCCCTTCACCTTAAATCAGTTTTGTATAATACCGAGCATATCTCTCACTGCTTTGTCCATACCGGAGAACACGGCTCGTGAGATTATGCTGTGGCCTATGTTCAGTTCTTCAATTCCATCTATCTGGGCTACTGCCCAGACATTTGTATAATTAAGTCCATGTCCTGCCGATACTCTGAGTCCGCATCCAAGAGCTTCCTGTGTGGATTCTCTGATTTTATTTAGTTCTAATATTATTTCTTCTTCATTTTGCGCATTTGCGTAAGTTCCAGTATGAATTTCCACCATGTCCGCTTGAGCCTTGCGAGAAGCCACTATTTGTTTATAATCAGAATCCACAAATAGACTTACAAAAATTCCTAGTCCTTTAAGTTCTTTCACAGCGTTTTTGATCCTCTCTAAGTTGTCCATAACATCAAGACCGCCTTCTGTAGTAATTTCCATACGGTTTTCTGGGACTAGGGTTACTGTCTCTGGACTAATTTTCTCCGCTATTTTCAACATTTCATCTGTAATAGCCATTTCCATATTAAGCTTTGTCTGCAAAGTCTTTTTAAGCATGAATAGATCTCTATCTTGAATATGTCTGCGGTCCTCGCGTAGATGAGCGACTATTCCGCTCGCTCCTGCAAGCTCCGCTATGACTGCTGCCACAATAGGATCAGGCTCGGTTTCTTTTCTCGCTTGTCTAATTGTGGCCACATGGTCAACGTTTACATTGAGTTTTATCTTCATTGTTCTGAGCAAATTTCATATCATCACTTATTACAGAACAGATTTCGGTTGCGATTTTGTTTATCAGAGACTGATTCTCTCCTTCAACCATAACGCGCGCAAGAGGTTCTGTACCAGAATATCTGAGGTTAATTCTGCCCTTGTTTCCCAGCACGCTTTCCGCACCCGAAAGCGCATCTGAGAGCTTGGAAATCTTTTCAAATGGTTTTTTCTCCTTTACCTCCACGCTTTTTAGGACTTGGGGAAACATATTTATTATTCCAGCAAGTTCCGACAGAGGTTTGTTTTTCTTTCTCATTATGCTGAGAACCTGAAGTGAAGCAAGCAATCCATCTCCAGTGGTTGAGTGGTTGAGAAACACAGTGTGTCCTGATTTCTCGCCACCGAGATTAGCTCCTACTTTCCTCATCGCTTTCACCACATATCTATCACCCACGCGAGTCCTTAGGAGTTTAAGTCCTTTGTCGTTAAGGTAATGTTCAAGAGCCATATTACTCATTTCGGTTGCCACTACGGTATTATTCATAAGAGACCCTGTTTCCATCATCTCCGATGAGCAGAGCGCAAGCACATGGTCTCCATCAACAATGACCCCGTTCTCATCGCAGAAAACCACTCTATCTGCGTCTCCATCAACAGCTATCCCTATGTCTGCCCCTGTGCGCACTACTTCTTGAGAAAGTATTTTAGGACTAAGGCTTCCGCAGTCTACGTTTATATTCATACCATCGGGTTCTGTGCCGATGGTAATGACCTGCGCTCCAAGTTCTGTAAAAATTGTGGGGCCGACTTTGTATGCTGCTCCATTTGCGCAGTCAAGTACGATTTTCACCCCGTCAAGCCTCATGCTCTTTGGAAATGTGTTTTTCAGAAACACTATGTAGCGTCCAACCGCGTCTTCTATCCTATGGGCTTTTCCCGTAAGAGATGGTATGGGTTGTTGAGCATAATCATCCTGTTTAGATAGCATCATAGTTTCTATTTCTGTTTCCGTGTTGTCTGGAAATTTAAATCCCTTTGAATCAAAGATCTTTATTCCGTTATCCGTATAGGGGTTATGAGATGCGGAGATAACTACTCCCGCAGTTGCTCTCATATCCGAAGTTAAAAACGCTATGGCGGGAGTCGGCATCGGTCCCACAAGCAACACATCGGCTCCCATAGAAGTTATGCCGGACGCTATCGCCTGTTCAAATACATAGCCTGAAAGACGCGTGTCCTTACCGATAACCACCTTTACCCGTCCAGATGTTCTTGCTAGAAGATATGCAGTAAGCACCTTGCCAAGAGCAAGAGAAACCTCTGGAACCATAGGGTAGGTATTCGTAACTCCCCTTATCCCGTCCGTTCCAAAAATCTTTTCCCCTGAAACACCGTAAAAGTAGCTCATTATGAAACTATGTCCCAGAGGACTCTCCCTTCTGCTTTTTTACCCTTACTTCTACAGTATCTGGATCTACGCTGATAAGTTTGAGAAGATCAGGGGTAGGGTAGTCAATGGTTATATCAAGAGATCCCTTGCTTTTCTCACCAATGTTTTTTCCGTCTATAAAAACTTTTATATCCTTGCTTGTTAGGTTGTTTATAGCTTTGTAATTACCTTGAAAAACTAGGTTGACCTTGGGAAGAGAGCCTTTTGAGTACTCAAGGTGTTCAAAGTTCTTTGGAACTATTTCTACATCTCTGAACTCTTTGGTCACGATTATTTCCTCTATGTAGACAGTTACGTTTACTCTGTCTCCTTCAATGGATTCGATATACAGGGAAGGGAACTGCAACTGTACTGGGACGGTGAATTCCGCTTTTTCGCCCTCAAGATTTATCTTCGTAGTCTCTATCGCTTCAAGTTTGTTTATCTGAGATGTGGGTCCTCTTACGGTTACGGATTCAGGATTAACTTTGACTTTCTTTGATATCTCATAACCCGAATCCGGTTCTCCTAGCAGGGGTTTTACCTCAAGTTTTTTTGTTATAAGACTATCTATGTTAAATGATAGCTTTGAGGGGTTTGTAGAAACAAGATCAATACCTCTAGGAATTATTGCCGTAGCTACATGCGTGAGGTCTATTCTGAGGAGTCCTTGCTTTTTTCTCTGTAAGTCAACAGTCACTGGATTGTTTGAATAAACAAACGATGAGAGAAGACTTCTAGGCCCCCGAAGAGTTAAGAAGACGTTTTCAGGGATCTTACTAATCACCACTAGATTATCAGAGAGACCGCTGACCTTGAGAGGAACGCTTATTTCTCGTTCCACATCAAATTCTAGATTCGTAACCGCCCAGAATATAAGTGCGAGTATAAGCGCAAAAGTCTTTTTGGAAAGACCTTGGAAAAAGATTTTTTTATCCATATTAAGTTTTTTCCGGTTGGCTTATTCTTGCGCTGGTGTCTTCTTTTCTGAGTTCTGCGAAAAGAACTTCTTTCAGAGATTCTTCACTATTAACTCTCTTGAGGTTTCCGCTCACAACAAGCGAAATTTTCCCAGTTTCTTCCGATACCACAATTACCAAAGCATCGGTATCGCTTGAAAGTTTTATAGCCGCCCTGTGCCTCGTTCCAAATTCAGTCTTAAGTTCCGGGTCCGTGCTAATCGGAAAAAACACCCCTGCTGAAAGGATGGTGTCATTCTTAATTATCATACCGCCGTCATGAAGAGAGGATGCGGGGTTGAAAATAGTCGCTATGATTTCACTTGATACCGTGCCGTTAATTGGTTTGCCGGCATAAGTTTTTAGACTTTCAAGCCTCTCTATGGCTATAAGCGCTCCAATTTTTTGCGAAGACAGGTAAAAACACGCTTCCGCAACCTCTTGCACAACGATATCGCTTATCTTGTGTGTTCTAAATCCCAGTAGAAGAGGCTTTTTCCCTATGTTGGCCAGCCCCCTTTTTATATCATCTTGTAGCAGAATTACTACTATGAGTATTGCGATTCCCAAGAAGTGAGTAAGAAGCCAGTTAAGGGTAAAAAGGCCCCATTTTCTTGAAACGAAGTATAAGATAGCCATAGCTCCTACGCCAACCAATATTTGGGAGCTCCTAGTGCCTTCTATAGACTTCAGTATGTAGAAAAATATTATGGCGACGATAAGAATGTCCAAACTATCGGAAACCAATCGAAAATTCTGTATAGAGTCTCCCATTAGACTGCCTCTTCACTCTCTATTTCATATATAGTTTTTACCATTCGTATTGCCTGAGCTGTTTCAAGTATGTCATGAACTCTTATAACGGAAACACCCTTTAACATTGATAATATTGCTGAGCAGACAGAACCTATTAACCTTTTGTTAGTCTGAGGAATTTGAAGTATTTCTCCTATGAACGATTTTCGCGAAGTGCCTATGCAGACTGCAAAGCCAAGATTGCAAAACTCCTCAAGTTTTCTTATTATCTCAATGTTTTGCGCGGTGTTCTTTCCAAATCCTATTCCCGGGTCGATCATAATCTTGGTCTGTTGCACTCCCGCCGCAACAGCGGCACTCACAGAGCCAAGCAGACTTTGTTTTATATCGTCTACAAGAGACCTATAGCTAGTTTTTTGTTGCATATCGCTTGGCCGTGAAGAAGTGTGCATTAGGATTATGCCCGCATTAGCTTTTGAAACTTTCTCTGCAATTTCAGGATCGAATTTGAGTCCGCTTATGTCATTTACGATTGACGCTCCCTTATTAAGAGCTTCTTCTGCAACAACGGCTTTTGTCGTGTCCACAGATATCACCGTATCAAACTCTCTTGCGGCCGATTCTACTACAGGAACTACCCTTTCAATTTCTTGCTGGACATTTACCCCGCGAGAACCAGGTCTTGTCGATTCTCCTCCTATATCAATAATGTCCGCTCCGTCCCTTATAAGAGAATCAATCCTAAACATGGCCTCTTGATGGTTGTTATACATGCCGCCGTCAGAAAAAGAATCAGGCGTCATGTTCAAAACCCCCATTAAAAGAGGCTTCTTGGTAAAATCAAGACTTTTTTTGCCAAGATTAACAACTTGAGGGTTTTGCATCGGTTCGCACCCCCAGCCCTAACAGAAGTTATCGTTTTCCAACGGATCAAATCCTGTTGGTAATGTCCAAAGGCTTTGTTGTTTCCGGTCTGATAAAACTTGGCGCTTTCTTCGACACTAGTTCTTCAAGTTCCTTTGAGTCCACAACTTCCTTTTCAAGTAACATAGAAGAGAGTTTATGTAGAATATCTAGATTCTCTCGGAGTAGCGCCACCACTTCATCGTAACTTTCATTTACGATCTTTTTTATCTCATGGTCTATTTGCACCGCAGTATCTTCACTGTGGTTGCTTGCCTTGGATATCTCTCTTCCAAGAAATGGCTGTTGCTCCGCCTTACCAAATGTAACGGGTCCTACAACCTCGCTCATTCCCCATTCGCATACCATTTTTCTCGCGATATCGGTAACTCTTTCAAGGTCATTCGCCGCGCCGCTGGTTCTCTCGGAAAACACGATTTCCTCTGCGGCTCTGCCTCCGAGAAGCACTTTGATTGTGGAAAGCAGATAACTTCGGGACAGAGTGTGTTTGTCCTCCTCGGGAAGTTGTTGAGTAACTCCAAGAGCCATCCCTCTCGGGATGATGGTGACCTTGTGTATGGGGTCCGCCTCAGGAGTCATTTTTGCCACAAGAGCGTGACCCGCTTCATGATAAGCGGTGATTTTCTTTTCCTTGTCGCTTATCAACATGCTTTTCCTCTCAACCCCCATGGTTACTTTGTCTTTTGCGTACTCAAAGTCTTCTATGGAAACCCGCTGTTTATCGTTCCTTGCGGCATGAAGAGCGGATTCGTTTACGAGATTCTCAAGGTCAGCGCCGGAAAAACCTGGCGTGGACCTAGCGATGACAGAAAGATCAACATCCTTATCCATAGGCGTATTCTTTGAGTGAACGACCAATATAGCTTCACGACCCCTGACGTCCGGTCTTGGAACCATAACCTGACGATCAAATCTGCCGGGCCTAAGTAGCGCAGGGTCCAGAACATCGGGGCGATTGGTGGCTGCCATTACTATGATGCCTTCGTTGCCTTCAAAACCATCCATTTCCACCAGAAGTTGGTTAAGAGTTTGCTCCCTTTCATCGTGACCTCCTCCGAGTCCAGCTCCTCTGTGCCTTCCTACCGCATCAAGTTCATCAACGAAAATTATGCATGGCGCGTTCTTTTTCGCTTGTATGAACAGGTCTCTTACCCTTGAAGCGCCGACTCCGACAAACATTTCCACAAAATCACTTCCACTTATGATAAAGAACGGCACACCAGCCTCGCCCGCAATCGCTTTAGCAAGAAGCGTTTTTCCAGTTCCTGGCGGACCCACTAGCAAAACTCCTTTAGGAATTCTTCCTCCTAAACTGGTGAATTTCTCTGGATTTTTCAGAAACTCTACTATTTCTCCTACTTCTTCCTTTGCCTCGTCAACCCCGGCCACATCTTTAAATGTGATTTTGTTCTGTCCCTCGGAAAGCATGCGCGCTCGGTTTTTGCCGAAACTCATCGCCTTTGTTCCACCTGCCTGCACCTGTCTCATAAAGAAGACCATAAGCGCTACAAGAAGAAAAAGAGGACCCCAGTTCAGCAGAACTCGGGTAAGTGAACTCTCTTTGCGACGGGAAAAACTAAATTCCGTCCCGGTTTCTTGAAGTTTTGAGATGAGAATTTCCCCTGCGGGTCCCGTGGTAGTGAATCCACGTTCCTTAGAATCAGTATTTTTAAGTTCACCTTTGATTTTGTCCTCACCTAACTCTACGCTCGCTATTCTGTAGTTGTCTAGGTGATCAAGAAACGCGCTATAAGATATCTCTGGATAGACGGTTGCGGAAGTGTTCATAAACTGATATACTGCAAATACTCCTACAAACACGGCTATCCACAACACTAAATTTCTGAAAATATTTCCTGACATAATTTACTTCACCGGTTTTTAATAAATCTTCTACAGATGAAAACATCCATAGGATAAAATAACACAATTAAATCTCATTTCAACTGGACGAAGGAACTTGTTTGTAGTAGTCGATCTTCCTCTGATATTGGTGGAGAACTGATCCAGCAAACCCTTCTCCTTTCTAAGCTCAAGTCATATAGTATCTCAATAAGTATGTCTCAATATCCGCACCGCACCGACTGGTTAAACTCGTCCAGTTAAAGACCCTCAGGCACACCAACACCTATATGTTGTACGGCGACTTGGCGTATTCTTTCGCTATCTTGAGGAAAATCAGACAGTCAAAGATTTGTTTCAAGTAGTCGTTGCATCTGACATTTATTATTGCGTATTGCCTTATTCCCTTACACAGGTAAAGCCTTGACCACTAGACTCTGAGTATATAAGTTCTCCATCTATACCATAAACATCTCCCATATCGGAAGAAAAACCAACCCATTCCTCTTGTATTATTCGGAAAGGATTGCACAAAACGAAAAAAGGTACGACATCTAATCTAATGCAAACAAGGTTTTTGCTTTCAACAAAGACCCAATGTCCTGCAAAAGTAGAAGGAGGAGTTCCTATTCTACACTGATCCCACAGATTCCATAATTCCTCCAGATTTTCGGAGAAATTGGGGTGTTCGGGGTTGTGGATACGGGAAAAAATGGTTCCATTAGAATTGAGAATTTCAGTTGTTCTCATTCCATCGGTATATTCGCAATTCCATTTTCCCACGATTGATGCTGGATGAGTACCCGCAGGTAATGGGGCTAACTCTGCAACCCTCTCACAATCATATTGTATGGTTGTAATTTCCTCTCTGCCAACTTCTGGTTCTACTTCACTAACTTCTGGTTCTACTTCTTCAATGTCCGATTGATCTGATGAGTTTTACAGCAAGCCCAACTAGATCCATTAGGTTTTATTTCATCAATTCCTGGCTCAATTTCATCAACTTCCGGTTGGTTTGATATGGCTCTAACGGTTGCGCGTGATCCACTATGCAATAAACTAGATGCGGTCACTTTCATTAAAATACTGTCACTATGGCGGATAAATCCGAAAAGGATAAAGCAGGTAATGGCAATGATTATTGGCTCAATTCGCATTCCACATGTTTCCGCTTGTCATCACAGTAGTGAGCTATGCTTGGTCAATTGGGTTAGTTATAAAGATCGGTTCCGAGATACATTTCCCCCGCATCGCAAAAAATAGCCATGACGTTGCCGCCAGAGCGTATATCTCTGCAAACCTCAAACGCCCCGTAAAGACATGCGCCCGATGATATTCCTAAAAGCAATCCTTTTTTGCGGGCAAGTCTTTTTGTGCATTCTTGGGCCTTTTCCGTGGAAACCGTATAAATGGTGTCAATAATTGAGGGATCAATCTTCTGCGCTATAAATCCGGGGGATATTCCGCATATGCCATGGTTTCCCCTCTCCCCTGTGGAAAAGATAGCGCACTCTTCAGGTTCTACCACTACGATTTTGACTTCTGGATAAATTTTTCTGAGTCCTGCTCCTAGTCCCATAAGAGTTCCACCGCTTCCTACTCCACAGACAAGGGCGTCAAGGGGGCCGAGTATCTGGTTTTTTATCTCCCATGTGGTCTGTTCTGCGTGCATATCTATATCCGCTGTATTTGCAAATTGATTGAGAAAATAAAAATCAGGACTCTTGCGCGCTATTTCCTCTGCTTTTTGTATCGCTCCAAGCATTCCGAGTTGCGCGGGGGAGAGAATCACGCGCGCTTTGTATGCTTTTATCAGTTCGATTTTTTCGGTCGCAGTGTCTTCAGGTACAACCACTGAAAGACTGTATCCTCTGGCTCGGCAACAAAGGGCAAGCCCCATGGCGGTGTTTCCGCTGGATGCTTCAATTATGGTTGTTTTGCCCGGTTTTATCAGTTTTTCTTTCTCAGCTCGCTCCAGCATAGACATACAAGCCCTATCTTTTATGCTTCCCGCAGGGTTTAGGTTTTCGAGTTTTCCCCATATGGTTGCGTTGTTGCACTGTCCCATGTCTTTGAGGTTTATTATAGGCGTGTTTCCGATATAGTCGGCAAGTTTTTTCATTGTCTGGTATTCTGCGTTTGTAATTTTTACGCAGCGCGCTTCGTTTATATTAGCAACGTGATGATGTCTCTGAGCGTGCCGATGTCTTTGCTTCCGATCTTAATTAGTATCTGCTTTATCTGTTCCCACGAGACATCTTCCTTTCTTGCCTCATTTTTGAGTTTGAGAAGGAGCACTTTTATTTCTTGGTCAGTTACGGTCTTTATGTAGGAACCGAGATCGCCCAGAGTTTGATTTTCTTGGGAGTCAGTCATGATTTCCATATAAAATAACCCAAAAAGCGGTTTTTTGCGATAAACTCTTCTGATATTGATTTCCAAATGTATAATCCTAAGAGGTCTGGATGAATCTCTACAAAGGAATAGACCTATCGGGTAAAACCCAAAAAAAGATCTCACCTTCCCGTTTTCTTCTGCTCTCGGCGTTTATGGTCGCATCGCTTATCACAGTTTTTGCGGCTTATACGTATTTTGCAAAGGATTTACCCAACTTGCGCGATTTAACAGGGTATCAGCCTGCAATTCTTAACGAATTCTACGATTCAAACGGAGAACTCATGGCGCATGTAGGTATTGAAAAAAGGGCGCTTGTGAATCTAGATGAAATCCCAGAACACGTTCAAAACGCCTTTATAGCGATTGAAGATAGAAGGTTCTATCAGCACAGTGGGGTGGACGCAAAAAGCGTTATAAGGGCGCTTGCCCAGAACCTTACTACAGGGAAAATCGTTTCTGGTGGAAGCACCATAACTCAGCAGGTAACCAAAAATCTCATTCTGGGACCGCAGAAATCCTACGCGAGGAAAATAAAAGAAGCTATTTTGTCGGCGAGGATAGAGAAAAACCTATCTAAAGACGAGATTCTTTATCTCTATCTCAACCACATATATCTTGCTGACGGGGTCTATGGAGTTGAGATGGCGAGCAGAAACTATTTTGGAAAATCGGTGCGGGACATAAACATAGCTGAGGCATGTCTGCTTGCGGGAATTCCGAGAAGGCCAGAGTTTTATTCCCCTAGATTACGGATAGAAAAAGCCCTACGGAGGCAAAAGACAGTAATCAAGATAATGCATGAGCAGGAATTTATAACCACTCGGCAAAAACAAGAAGCGCTTGACTATAAAATAAAGATAATTCCACGTCAAGAACCGCGAGGGGAGTACATAGCGGCTTATTTCGTAGAGTACGTAAGGAAATACCTTGAGGAAAAAGTTGGGAAAAAAGCTTATGAAAAAGGTGGGTATAAGGTTTATACGACTCTAGACCTAGACCTCAATCTCGCTGCCTATAGGGCACTGCGAAAAGGAATACGCAATGTGGAAACGCGGCGCGGAAGAGACAGATTTACAGTAAGAAGACTTGGAACCGAAGAAGAAATCAGAAATTTCCAAGATGAGCAAAAAGGTCTTGTTCTGCAAGATAAAAAAATATACCAAGCAGTGATAACCTCTGTCAGAAGCGTTGATACGGATAGTTTCTTTGCGACGATTGAAATTGGAGGTTATGAATTCAATTTTAATTACATAGTTGATTTGAACCGTTATCTGCCACCTCCAATAGGCGTGTATCTGCTTCCAGAAAAACTGAGAGTAGGGGAAGTTATAAGGGTTAGGGCGTTAGAAGACGACAACGGAGAATTTGGCGTAGTTCCACTGATCACTCCACAGACGCAAGGGGCGCTTGTGTCGCTTGATACAAATGGCAACATTATCTCTATGGTGGGTGGATATGATTTTTCCACCTCAAAATTTAACCGGTCGGTTCAAGCTAAGAGGCAGCCAGGTTCCGCATTTAAACCTTTTGTGTACGCTGCGGCCATAGACAGCGGATATACCCAAACGAGCAAGTTACTGGATGTTCCAATAATAATAGATGACTGGGCCCCTGAAAATTATGATGAAGAGTATATGGGTTCGATTTTTTTTAGAGAATCTCTTATCAACTCAAGAAACCTCTCTTCAATAAGACTTATCATGGACATAGACCCCAAATATGTTGCCAACTACGCAAAATCTTTCGGTTTTAAGAGTAAAATAGATCCTTATCCTTCCTTAGCCCTCGGAAGTTCTGAGGTGACATTACTTGAAATCACCTCGGCTTACTCTGTTTTCGCTAACTCAGGCGTGTACAGAAAACCCAATTTCATACTCAGGATTTACGATAGAAATGGAAGCCTTGTAGAGGATAATACGGGTGAGATGTATCTTGCCTACGAAAAAAAATTAAAACATAGACAGAACCAGCAAGAAAAGAATAGGGAAGGGCAGGAGAAAGAGGAAAGTCAGTATCGGTCGGCAGAATCAACGTCTACCGCTTTGAATCCTTTGGCTACAAATGTTTTTACCGACCGACAGGATGAATTTGTTACAGCTGAGGAATTTCAAGCGCTGATAAAAAAAGTTCCTATTTATTACTTTGCCGGTGATTTGCAGTCGGCAAAAAAAATTATAAGTTCTGAGACCGCTTATATCATGACTGATATACTAAAAGGCGTCGTGACGCAAGGAACTGGAGTAGTAACCAGATCTCTTAACGCTAAGGCCGCTATAGCCGGAAAAACAGGAACAACTAACGACTATACAGATGCTTGGTTTATTGGCTACAGCCCCATACTTATAACCGGCGTATGGGTTGGAAAAGATGATAACACTTCACTGGGTGAGGATGAAGCTGGGTCCGTTACTGCTGCTCCCGTGTGGAAAGATTTTATGAACATTGCGCTTGATAAGTATTCAGAATACAAAGATTTTGAAACTCCAAAAGGTATAGAGATCATAGAAACCGCTATTGGAGATATCGCATATAAGATTGAGCCTACCATATCTAGAGAAGAGGTTCTTATGGGAATAAGGACCTCAGTAGATAGAAAAAGAAGGGAGCAGAGTCGACAAAACCGTGTGAAAGTAGAGGATTTTTTCAGGATTTATGGGAATTGATTTTCCATCGTAGCGTCAATCTGTTGCTCCAGTAAATAAGGGGTTGAGATGTGTTTTGTGAAATCAGCCAATATTGAGTACATCTTTAGATAGTATTCGCCAGAAACCCCTTTTCGAGTGGAAGATTATACTGAGAATGCAAGTGAAAACGCTACAGAAGAAAATCACTATCCAGAAGTAAGCGTTCGTTCAAGGGGTGTTTATAGGGGGTTTGAGCGATTGAGGATTTGTCTCCAATTCCTGTGAAGCGGTCGTAGCCAAATGTCCTTTTTAGGTTTATCGCATCGGTTGTACCGGTCGTAGCGACCACGCCCCTGTGTAGTTCCAACCCGTATCCATCCAGATGCACGGTATACGGTGCCTGTATATGTCGGAATTTGTACAAACGTCTCAATAAGCACAGGTGTGAAGTTGTATCGTTGCTTCCACTCCTTGGGCAAGCGGCGACAGACTACCGAGAGTATGTGTGACCCAAGATTGGGTATCTGTATCCATGGAAGAATCAGGAATCTGGGGTTGTCGATAACCAGCGGTAAATTCTTTTCACGTTGCTCGGATGTCCATCCTATGAAGGTGTCACGCGGCGCAAGTCTCCATGCGGCGGTGGAGAACCCTAGCATGGCCAGCGGCGAACCGTGGCGGTCGCGCACTGCGTAGCGCATCTGAGCCCCGACTAATGTCTTATACCCTAAGTAGTGATAACGCGCTACAAACTCGTTCCATAGTTTGCCTTGCTTGGTGCCACTGACAACAGTGTGAACCTGCAGTGGACGGACTTCGTCAAGGGTCTTGGGAACCGGTAGCATAGGCGGTTCGGTGTCCACTCCAAAGACAATAGGCTTGGCTCGGGGCGACACTCGGGTGGGTGTCGGTAACTTGATGATGCCATCCCTATGCATGGATAGCATGGTAACTCTGGCCGTCATATCCTTGAGTCCGCCATCGGGCTTGTACCACCCAATACGTCTGCAAAACTCTCTGGACAGAGCAGTCCGGTTGAGCCGCTCGGGCCCGGCTATCAAAGCGCGTAGCAGTTTCATCTCCGTAGCCGTGAACTCACGCCCGTAGTAGCGGCACTCAACCTCGTCGGTCATCTCTTGGCGTTAAAGTCACGCAAACGTTGCTCACTCATTGACCATGGCAACCAAGGCGATAGATCTTCCGGGGGACTCCTGCCATCTTCCGCGCAGGCAGTCAACCACCCCTCTAGCCAACGGAGAATGTCAATACCATTCTTTGAGAGCGTACTCAGCACCGTGTATAGAATGGCTGATGTCCTTGCTCCCTCTAGACTGTCAGATCCAAAACTTAGTTTACGGGCCAGGGCAGGGCCTCGCAGCGCGCTCTCCGCAATATTGTTATCCATGGGAACTTGGGGATGTTTAACGAACACGCTCAGCCCCTCACGATGATTCATAAGCGACTTAAGTGGCTTTCTCTCACGCGCATCTTCCGCTAACTCGGACAATTCACTCTTGGCTTTGGCAAACATTGCGTCACACGCTTCTTTCAGCTTTGCCTGCGCTCGTTCAAACTCTGGAGTATTACCTGAGACGTAGTGATCACAACGCTGTTTGTTTAACTCATACATCTCTGCAATGCGTTTTATCCATTGTTCTCTCCATTGCTCAAGTTGCTCGTCTCCTGCAGCGCATTTTATAAAATCTCTTCGCATATGCGCCCAACAAAAACACAGTATCACTTTCTTATTGAGTTCTTTGAGGAAATCCCGAACCATCTTCTTATAGGAGCCGTAGCGGTCGCAGACCAGGAAAACACAATCAACGCTGTCCACGAATAGGACCTTCGCAACCTCAGAACTACGCGAACGGTCTATCTTGTATAAGACCGAGTCTTTGCTCACAGATACCCACAGCCAAGCGCGTTGAGAACCTCCCATTTCTCTCAGTGACTGAATACGCCAACTCGTCTCGTCTGCATGACGCAATCTATCTCCGTTTTGATGGGCGAGAATCGCGTCATAGAGAGGTTCGAACAGAGGCCCCAAGCGCTTTGCGCTGTCCGCTAGAGTGCCTGCCGAAATCTTAATCCCGTGGTCGCTAAACAATCTCGCTATCCCGCGGTAGGGCCTCAGATTACGGTAACGCTCGTATGTCAATAGAGCCCAGACACTGATCCCATATTGCGTACCCTTAAACAGCCGCACCGGCGCAGACGCCGTCACATAGAGCGGAGATGACTCACAGTCGCATGCCCTACGATGACGGGATTTGTTGATCTTGCGCTTGTGCGCCTTGACCTTGATCTCATACATCCCCGAACTCCGCTTCCCATTGGCAACATACCGCTTCCCGCAACTGGAACAGGTAAGTTCATCATCGGACGGATGCCACGACTCTTCTACCACCTCAATATCTGGTCGGGCTGTACGACCATGACCGGGCGCCCCGAGCTGTTGTCCTCGTCGCCGCCCCGAAGGTGGCCTCTTCTGCTTCTCACTACGTCTTCCGTACAACGAATTCGACAAAACCTTCCGGTTAGAAAGCAGGTTCTTGACCTGCTTCTTCATCTCTGCATTCTCATCCTTCAGCTCTATATTCTCATCCTTCAGCTTTATATTCTCATCCTTCAGGTTGCCATTCTCATCTATCAAATCATCATTCTAATCCATCAAGTCGGCATTCTCATCTATCAAATCATCATTCTAATCCATCAAGTCGGCATTCTCATCTATCAAGTTAGCATTCTTATCTTTCAAGCTATCATTCTCATCTTTCAGACTACCATTCTCCATCCGCAACGACACAATCGTGCTACGCTTGCGCCTATCTACTCCAACCTCGTCTAGCAATGCTCTAAGTCGTTCTACTTCTTTGTCCAACGATAAAGCACTTTTCGCCACACGACTGATACGCTTTACTTCTTCTTTTTTCGCGGCCAACTGAGTACGCGCTTTTTCCCAACAGAATTTATAATTCCCCGACTGTGATCGTTCCCACGTCAATTCATGTTCTAACTCCTGATGTTTATGTTCTAACTCCTGATAAGCCGCTAGCAACTCTTCGTACGAAAACTTACAGTCTAACGAAGCGCATCCCGACGTAGTCGGCATGCAATTGATGCATCCAGCGTCATCTTTATCCAATAACCTGACAACCCCGACATCTTTGTCGTGAACAATCATATGACCGATGATAACCGATCAATTAAGGAGTGACCAGTCTAAATGCAAAAAATATTTAAGACGGGATTAACGGACGATTAATCAAGCAAACACCACTTGAACGAACGCTTACATCCAGATTAAGACTGAGATTGCCAAAGCTAGGGAAAAGATTGCCAACATTAAAGACCGTCTTTTTGGCATGGATGAATTTGCTACACTGAACGGCGAACAACAAGAACAAATCGCCCACACATTCAACAACTTCAATGCTACCATTAAAGGTCAGGAACTGATTGCTGTCATCCGTGATAAACTAAACTTGTTTGAAGAAAATAAGTGTCCTCGGTTACTTTCTCAAATAACATCATGGGAACAACCAAAACTAAATGAGATCACTTTAGAACCTAGTGGAGTTGCCACATCAAACGAAGGACTGAAGCATCCACCACCGACCAAGTCAGGATCACTTATTAAGTATCTGTCTTATCACACAGTAAAAATCTTTTTCGAGAAAGATTGGCTTGTAGGCAAGGCCGACATGGAGATCTACTTAATATTTGTCAGAAAAAGACATAATGCATTGTTTTTACTTAACTAATCAGGTGTTTTTTTATTCGAAGATTGAGGCGAAAAAGCCGTTTTTGGGCCATTTATGCACAAATTGACCAATTTTAGGGAATATCTGAATAAGTTCCTTAAATATGCTATAGTATCAAAAACTCACTTTATGAGGTGGCCCCATGAACCAGATAAGTTTCTCCGTAGCAGAATATCCCCACAAGAAACTTAAAACACGTCGTGAGAAGTTTCTTGAACGGATGGATAAATTGATTCCTTGGAAACAGCTGGAGAACAAAATTGCCAAATATTATCCGAAACCCGGGAAAGGTCGTAGACCCTATCCTCTGTCAAAGATGCTACGGGTTCACTGCATGCAGTTGTTCTACAACCTGAGCGATCCGGCGATGGAAGATGCGCTGTACGAGATTGAGTCCATGCGCCGCTTTGCTGGGCTGAGCCTGAGTGGGCCAATACCGGATGAAACCACTATTTTGAACTTCCGTCATCTTCTGGAGAAACATCAGTTGGGCCAGATGATCCTCAAAGAAGTGAATCATCACCTACAACGTAATGGTTTGCTTTTGCGAGAAGGTACCATAGTAGATGCGACCATTATCTCAGCGCCGACCTCGACCAAGAACAAACAGGGTAAGCGTGACCCGGAGATGTGCCAGACCAAGAAAGGCGATCAATGGTATTTTGGGATGAAGATGCACATTGGTGTGGATGAGACCTTGGGTGTTATCCACAGCATGGAAACTGCTGCTGCCAATGTGCATGACATCACCCAGACGGAGCGCCTGTTATATGGCAAGGAAGTGACTTGCTACGGTGATGCGGGTTATCTGGGTGTTGAGAAGCGTGAAGAACTCAAGGACAAGGAGATCAAGTGGGAAATAGCTGAACGTCCGGGTAAGCGCAAGACGATGAATGCTATGGAGCAATCTCTTGAAAAGATCAAGGCCAGCATCCGCGCAAAAGTGGAGCATCCATTCAGAGCTATCAAATGTCAGTTTGGCTATGACAAGGTGAGGTATTGAGGTCTGGAGAAAAACGCCAACCGATTGTTTGTACTCTCTGCATTCACGAACCTGTTAACTTGCCAAAAGATGCTGTCCGCGTAGGGCAAGTGCGTCTGGATTTTGCCAAATGGCAGAATTTTGGACAAGAAACAGTGAATAGATGGGTATAATTCACCCCAATTTTGGTGTCACAATGGGGAAATGGAGTTTTTGTTCAATTTTGGATATCGGATAGTTGATCAGAGGTTCCTTAGCAATTCTTCGGGAGGAAAGTATGAAACAAGTACGCAATACACAACTAGAATTCGGCAAGATTCGCATTGAAAACATTGAGTTGAACCTCAAACCTAGAGAAGACATTCCTGTAATAAGGGAGTTTTCTGGCGAACACTACTTAGAATCCATGCGTGAGGGGTTACTAGAAGAAATTCGCGAAGGGAGAAGAATTCAAATATGATCAAACGTATTGAACTGAGAAACTTCATGGTATTCACCGACCTCGCACTTGATCTTTCGCCTAAGATCAACGTAATCATCGGTGAGAATAGCACCGGTAAAACCCATTTGCTCAAGGCGGCCTATGGGCTTTGTGCAGGTGCACACTTATTTAAGAACAAATCAGAGATAAGTGAGGATGAGTTTGAAACGGCATTGACTGCTAAACTGCTCCGTCTCTTCATGCCACTAGATGACAAACTTGGCAAGATGCATCACCATGGCGCGACCGACCATGCCTATTTATCGGCTCAGTTTGCGGGAGGACAGAAGATTGCCACGACCTTTTTCAATAACTCCAAGGCTCTGGCTGTCCAAGATCGCACTAACTACGAGCAGTACCAAGCCGAGGCAGTATTTATCCCGACCAAAGAAGTCCTCTCGTTTATGAAGGGATTTAACAGCCTGTATGAGAAATACGGACTTTCCTTTGACCGGACCTATGGGGACATCTGTTTGTTGTTGGACCTCCCCGAGATCCGTCTGGAAGCCTTGCATGAGAAATCCAAATGGGCCATGGCAGAAATTGAAAGCATTTGTGGTGGTCGTTTCGTTTTTTATGGTGGCGGCAAGGTGAACTTCAAGACCGACAATGCCGAATACTCGTCCAACTCTATAGCAGAAGGGTTCTGCAAGGTGGGGATACTCTTCCGCCTTCTGGAGACTGGCGCAATCCAACCTGGCATCACCGGCCCACTGTTCTGGGACGATCCCGAGTCTAACCTGAACCCTAACCTAATGAAATTGCTTGTACAAATTCTGCTGGAGTTGTCGCGCAACGGTCAGCAGATCATTTTGGCGACCCATGACTATGTGTTGCTCAAGTGGTTTGATCTGCTCATGGATAAAGGCAAAGAGGATCATGTACGATTCCATAGTCTGTACTATGATCCAGATACATGTGAGATAAAAGCATCTTCTACCGAGAGTTATCTGAAAATTACACCGAACTCAATTGACGAAGCATTTGGTTTTCTCATTAACCAAGAAATTGAAAATGACATGGGGTGCCTCGGCAAATGAAGATTGTTGAGGTTGGCGGTTTCGAATTCTGTTTTGAGGACTCATTGGACACCTTTGTCTTCGACGAAACGGACAGGAGCAAACCCACATTTCACGGAGTGCCTATGAAAAGCGTTGACATCCTTGCTGAGTTTGAAAATGCCTACGTCTACGTATAGTTGAAGGATTACAATAATCCGTCAATTTATAATGTGCTTAACACCGCGGTGACCGACGAAGAAAGGAACTCGCGGCAAGACAGTTTCAATTGGTTGAAGAACTACCATCATACAGAACCATTGTGGCTCCGGTGAGATGTTGTTTGGCTATGCGACGTTCTATATGTGATTGACGCTTCAGTAGCCAATCAAGCATGTCCAACATCTCATTACCCTTGACCTCTTCAAGACCCAGCAGAGGTCCAAGACAACTGTCGGCGGTGGCAGGGCTGAGACCACGGGCTGTAGCAAGTTTGGATTCAGCGGAGATAATTCTGGTGATGATAGCTGCTAGTGTTCCGTCAAGCAATGATTTTTTGGGTAGGTGGACTTAAGTCTGCAACTGGCATCAGCAACCGATCCTTTGTTGTGTAAAGACGGCTCGGACCACGGAGCCCTCACCTTGAAACACATTGTACAGAGAATGTTGCCCTTGACGTAACACTAGAGCCAGATCACGCTGACGGCAAGGTGTGCTGAACAGCAGTTGGTCCAGACCAAGCTGGCGACAAGTCTTAAGAATGGCGAAGACATGTCCGAAGGACAAGGAACGTTTGATGGTGACTGTATCTTTACGTGAAGAGAAGGTCACGCCACCCTTTGATGCAGGTTTCTATGCAGGCGATGAGGTCTTTGGGGAGGCGAGAGAGGTTAGCGAGAGTTCGGTGGCGGATTTTGCCGCCTTCGCGGCGGGAGGTGCGAATGAGTATAGCGGGAGGACTGTTACGATTTGGGATACGATCAATACGGAGTTTCATAGAGATATGTACATGTAAACTTAAGGTTGACTATTATACTAATACAGATATGAAATACAGTCAAGAATAAAAATTATAATACATGTAAACAAAGCTAAAAGTATTTGCCTTCAAACAAGAGGAAAAGAATAATTAAATCAATGTGGTTATATAGTAAAATCAAGAAAAAATGACCGTGAAGTTCCGGTTAGAACATCCTAAAATCACTCCTTGATTCATATACTCACACTCATCAAACAGTTAAACACATCTATCAGCAGAACTTGACATTTGCGCATTTAAGAGCGATAGTTGCACATTCAGCAATGACATTTGCGCATTTAAGAGCGATAGTTGCACATTCAGCAATGACATTTGCGCATTTAAGAGCGATAGTTGTATTATCTATAGAGGGTGGTTTAGCCTTTATGGAGGGATTTTTACTCTATTTGATAATAAGAGCGACCCGCCGGTAAACACAAAACACTAGTGAGGATATAAAGATGGATAGTAGTAGGCTTTGGGCTTTTGTTGTTGTGTTGCTGTACCCCTTGATATATCTAAGTGGGATGGCGCTCAAATGCGAGCGGTTTGGAAGATCTCACTTTGCTCATCCTTCTGGATGTTTTATCTATATGAAAAAGCGAGTCTGTGATGGTAAAAAAAGTAACTGAAGACGCATTCCGGGAAGTGCTAGATATTGTTGCTACGCATTCGGACGATATTTCAGTGTCCAGCATTGCAGAGAAGTTGTCCAACGATATTCCACGCCGAACTCTCCAATACCGGTTGAAACAACTTGTAACCATAGGCCGCCTGCGTCTCACGGGAAGTGGTCGAGGGGCGAAATATCGTCTCGTGAAGACTGATGCATTAACACTCACTGAGCTAGATCAACAGGAGGAAGCCTATAACCATTTCATTGCTTTGTCCGAAGGGGGACACAAAGTCCGCAACTATGTACGACAGTCGGTTTTTGCACGTAAGCCGGTTGGCTATAATCGCGATTTCCTTGATCAATATCGACCAAACGAGACCTTCTATCTAGAAGAACAGGAACGAAACCATCTCAGACAAATTGGGGAGATGCAAACTGCCAGACAACCCGCCGGGACATATGCCAGATATATCCTTAATCGGTTGCTGATTGATCTTGCGTGGAATTCCAGCCGCCTAGAAGGAAATACATATTCACTGATTGACACTAGGCGACTGATCGAATTTGGCGAAGAGGCGGCAGGCAGGGATCACACTGAGACGCAGATGATCCTTAACCACAAGGACGCAATTGAGTTTCTAGTCGAATATGCTGACAAAATCGACTTCAACAGACATTCAATATTTAACCTGCATGCGTTGCTTTCGAACAACCTGTTGGCAAACCGTGCGGCATCTGGAAGGTTACGTAGTATCGCCATTGGCATCGGGCAATCGGCTTTCCACCCGCTTGAGATACCACAACTGATTGAAGAATATTTTGCTCAGATACTGTTCAAGGCAGCTAGTATCAAGGACCCATTTGAGCAAGCCTTTTTCGTATTGGTTCACATACCTTATCTGCAGCCTTTCGAAGATGTAAACAGACGTGTTTCGCGTCTAGCGGCTAACATTCCCCTAATACGTAATAATTTCGCGCCTCTGTCTTTCGCCGATGTTCCGAAGGATATCTATACGGAAGCTACCCTCGGGGTATATGAACTGAATGATATTGCGTTGCTCAAGGATGTCTTTTTAAGTGTCTACGAACGGTCAGTAGCAAAGTACATCTCTGTCCAGCAGGCCTTAGGAGAACCGGACGTTTTTCGTCTCAAATATCAGGCGGAATTGCGTGAAATCATAGCCAAATTAATTCGAACTAGAGTCGGACGCGCGCAAGCCACAACTGAAATCGCACAGTGGGCCGAGAACAGAATCAAAATTGATGACCAGGATGCTTTTGTAGAAGTGGTCGAAGAGGAACTCATAGGGTTGCATGATGGCAATTTTGCGCGCTACAAAGTGCAACCATCCGAATATGCGGTATGGCAGGATGTATGGACCACAAAGTGAACAGAATAGTCAATACATTCAAAAAGTCGGTACAGACGACATCACTTGACATCATTTTATAGGATTCGAGCCATGGACCATTTGTATTATCATTTTAATCTGAACTTTCAGAAAAAATTGTTTGTTTTGATAAGAAAAGTAGTAACTGACCGACGTTTATGCTTCAGGTGGTCTCGACTCGGCAAGTAGCATTTGCACAATCCGATAGAGTTCAGGTAAATCATATGTGGCATGATCCCAAACGCGATTGGGTATCACTACGGCATAGCCATGGATCAACAGGTTGCGGAAGTCAACGGCTTCTCGTAGGGTAGGGATTCGTTCGGCAGTCTCGGGGCAGGTTTGACGTAAGCGGTTCAGCGCCTCGCCAATGATTTCGAACTTGCGCTCAACCGCGGCTTGAGTCCGAGTATCATTAGCATAGGTATCATAATCCATGCACTCTATGAAATGTATGATGTCTTCGGCGGCACTTTTTATATCTGCTAGCAAGACACGAGGGTCAGGACGCATAGACAAGTTCACATGATTTGTTGATAACTACGCGCAGATATGGATTCCGGATTGCATCCGACTCAACTAGATCAATAGGGCAACCCAGAGTCTGGTGCAATGCCTTAGCAAAACCGAAGTATTGTTGGAGGGGTGCTCGGTTGTTTTGAAGTCTAAATTTAACTAGAAAATCGGCATCACTTGTTTTTGGGTCAAAATCTGCACCCCTCGCCGCCGACCCGAAGACTTCAAGACGTTCCACGTCGTATTGTCGACAAATTTCGGCTAGTTCTTCTCTCTTTTCAGCGATGGAGGCATGCATAGCCAACCCTCTCTACCCGATAACGACCTCTATATATTGCCTAAATTTCATGACAATATTGTGTTCATTATAACTGCATCCGGCTAGTTACTCACCTAATACTACTCAAATCTCCACACGGATTACATGTTTTCGCCCATCCTACGAGTAAAGAGAATAGGGCGGATGGTTCAGAAAAGTCCACGTACAAGACCTCCATCAACCTGTATTGTCGTGCCGGTTATATAACTTGCCTTTTCCGATGCTAAAAAACAGGCAAGTGATGCAAGTTCTTCTGAGTCACCAATTCTTTTAAGTGGAATGTCACTTTGCATTTTTTCGATGGCATCTTCGTAATCAATGTTCAACTGAGTAGCGCGTTTTTCTGCAAGAAATCTTATTCTATCCGTGTAAATCCTTCCAGGACATATGCTATTTACTAGAATATTGTATTTTCCTAACTCATTTGAAAGAGTTTTTGAAAATCCTGTGAGTCCTGCACGCGCCGTATTTGAGAGAACAAGCCCTTCCAGTGGCTGTTTGACGGCGATAGACGTTATACTTATTATCCTTCCCCAGTGTTTCGCTTTCATAAACGGAGTTACTTTTTTGCATAAATAGATTGCACTTAGCAAGTTAAGTTCCAGAGCCTCTTGCCATTGAAGGAACTCAAAATCCTCAAAAAACCCAAGAGGTGGTCCTCCCGCATTATTTATAAGAATATCTATGCTACCAAATCTTGAGATTGTTTGCTCTACAACGGAATCAATCTGGGATTTTTTTGTTACATCGGCCACAGCCGCAATTACATGAACTGAGAACTGTTTTCTTATCTCATCCGCAGTACGGTTTATATCTTTTTCGGTGCGAGAGAAAAGGGAAAGATTCACTCCTTCCTCAGCAAGACCTAAAGCGATCGCTTTTCCGATTCCTTTACTAGATGCAGATACAAGAGCTGTTTTTCCTTTTATTCCAAGGTCCATAGGAAATATTATTTATCTTTCTCTTTAGCTTTTTTCGTGTCAGATTTTATTGAGTCATATACAAAACCTCCGGTATCTGCACCATCATTACCACGGTTGTCAGACGGTGTGGAACCATTTTGAGAAGACTCAGAAGCGTTAGAAGTATCTTTGTCTGTATCTGCGTGATCTTTTAACTGTTTTGGCTCTGTAACTTTTTTCTTTCCATAATCAGTTTCATACCAACCAGATCCTTTAAGATGAAAAGATGAAAGAGAGATGAGGCGTTTGAGTTTCCCGCCGCATTCTTCGCATTTAGTGGCAGGCTTATCGTTAAAACCTTGGAATATTTCAAAAACACCTTCGCACTTTTTACACTCATATTCGTAAATAGGCATCTCTTGTTATTTCTCCTAAAGTTTCTAAGAAAAATTTGATTACGAAGGATTATACCACGGAATTGAAGATTGGTCACATGACCGTTGGTTGCGGTTATTCGACTTCTATAAGTTTAAATGCTCATAAAGAAATAATTGAGATATGTGGTAGGTTGGGATAGATGTGGAAACTTCAGATCATTTGAACCATAATCAGTTAAGTTAACATAATATACATTATCAGACATTGAATACTTTTCATTATGTAGTAGTTGATCATTGGTGTTTTGGTCATAACTAACGCTTCAGATCAATTTTACAATAAGAGAGTAATTTGAAAAAGTTAGTTCTCTATGGAGTAATAGCGTTTCCAGTTATGGACCGTTTCCGCAGCGTAGCGAGCGTCTCCTGGAGACATATCCCAAGATTCGCCTAATTGAATAAAGGCTTTTGGACCAGCATCATCAGAAATATTAAGAACGTCTGAAACAAAAGGGGATGCTAAAAAAGCAGACGAAATCCAAGCTGAAAAAGTGCTGTGGTCCAAATTTGGTGGGGCTAGAACAGCGGATAAATCATAGTCAATTTTTTTAAGGATTTCTTCAGGCAAATCATCTTCTTGCTTTTCAGAATATACCAGCCATAGATCCTCCGGGTCTCTAGTCATAGGACGCCAAGCCAATATTAAAGATTCGGGAACTACTACGGGTGATTGAGTCTTCACGGGGATTGAAGTCCATCTTTCATACTCGGAGTCTGTTACAATTCTAGACTTAGAGAGTAATATACGTTCAAATTCTAATAGATTGAAAGCATTTGAAGGTGGAAAAAGTATTTCTAAATTTGGATTCGCCACTAATCCAAGTCCTGATCCGGTCAGATTAGCGGAACCGATAAGCACCTCATCATCAAATCGATAATACTTTGCATGAAGTGCAGGATGCAAGAGAAAGGAACCTCCTCTTTTTACTATGATCTCACGTGCGGAAGCGTCTGACACTCCTGCTCTGAGATCAGTTGGACTCCAACGAGTAACACAGGTAAGAGATAGGACTTGAGAAGAAATGTCCAACAGCCTTTGTAGGCTGTCTTCCTTGATGTAGGGAGATGCGATTACTACTGTTGTTGAATCCACTGCTTTGGATGTCACCAATTCCCAAGGAGAAGTCATTCCTTTTCTCCTACCAACCGATGTGTCATGGTGGTAAGCATATGATTCGCCTCTTTTCCCCAACGCCTAACAATATCTTCAAATTCTTGACGTGCTTCGGTGTTTGGGGTTTGTTCTACCATTCTGGCCCAAGCACAAAGCAACAAATAAAGTAGCAAAGAAGCATCTTCGGGTTTCTTTTCTTCTGTATCTTTATTTCGATCGTCATGGTCAGACAAAATATTTAACAATGGATACAAACGATGTTCCTGATTTAAAACAATCCGGACAGTACCATGGTCATTGCGAACATCAAAAAGGGAAAACCCAGAGACACGGCCAGGGTTTATAACATAGCCGACTTTGTTGGAGGCCACCCAAGAAGCAATCGATTTGGCGAGTTCACGTTCTAAACCATCTGAGACAAGGTCTTTTTCCACCTCAGATTTAACAAGGTCAGGATCCAAACTACCACGTTCTTCCTCAGTGGCAGTGGCTTTCGTCTGACCTTTATTGATAGCGGCTTGAATATCCCGCGTAGCCTCCTTTCCAGCACCTCCTGAGAAGTCGGAACCAGAATCATTAGAACTTTGTTTTTGGGGATTGCTACGGATATTGCGAATTTCGCGGAACATTTGAGCTGTGTTTTGGTTGATAGCTTTCACGATATCATATAGAGTTAAAACGTTCTGGTCATTTTCAACTGCTCGTTCCTCTTCATCATCCTTAGATGTTCTATCTGCTCTTTGAATAGATTTGTGAACAGCTTGCAAGCGAGCTGCTAGTTGTTTGCTGTGGTCAACTCCAAAAAGGTCATCGCAATTTCTATTGAATCGTAATTCGCAACCCCACCAACGATGTCTTGGATCGCCAAGATTGTTCAATGGTGGCAAAGTCATCAACTCCCTTCCTTCACGCATGACTGATATACCTATGTTTCGAGCTGCTTTTTGCCCGTATGGAGTGGCACCTGCTGTCTTAGTGTCCTGTTTGAGCAACACCTCTTCTTTGACTCTAGAGTAAAGTATTTCAACATAGTACTGAGCTCCATTTACGACCACAGGATGCTTTTCTTCATGCCATTTCTCAAACATAGAATCACCTGACTTCCAATGTGGATGAACCGTATCGGTTATCAGGTAAAGAGGGTCATTAGGTCTTACAAACTTACTAGGATCCGCAAGACCCTCGTCATTGAATGTTTTCATAACTAACGAAACTTCACCTTTTTGGATAAAATTACGGTAGATGCGACCCACTTCCTCTTCAACCCGGTTCATTGTGGTTTTAGGTGTCCTCCAGTCTACGCGGTCAAGTTTGGACCATACAACCAAGGTGCCACTCTTTGAACCGGATATATCCGAACGGCTTTGCTTAGACCAAAAATCGGGAATACTTTCCTGCGACGGGGCAGAAATTCGGATATTCCCGGCCTTGACTTCATCTACGTCTAAATAGCAACGCCAAGCAGAACTCGGACCCGTTTTTTGCCAAGACCAGACATCTACACGCCGACACTGAGAAAGAGAGGAAGTAGGTAATCCAACTCCGTACTTTCCTATCCGCTTTCGGGTACTGACTCTCTCTGTTGGGCGACCTCCGACTACGAGTGCTCTAGCCAGAATTTCAGGAGACATCCCTTCCCCATTGTCTATCACTGCAAGTCCTCGTACCACGCGGACTGACTGTCCTGCTGGAGTAGATTCACGTTTATTCAATACGAGAATATCAATATTCCTAGCACGTGCATCTATTGAATTGTCCACGATTTCAGCAAGAGCATGTGCTGTACTATTGTAAGGAGTGTCTCTTAAAGCTAGTGCCGCAGCACGTGGTTCAAAAAGTTCAAGTTGTTCTAGGACCATAATTCCTCCCAATTGATAAAAGCATCTGCAACGGAGCGAAAGCCCGGTAAATTGGTGTCTACCACCGTGTAAATTTCACAATATCGGTTTCCACCAGCACGCGGACCACGCATGGCTCTCCCTACCATCTGAGAGTATAGAACCACTGAAGTGGTAGGACGAGCAACTACGACGCACCTCGTGAGCGGAGCGTCAAAACCAGCAGTTAGAACACCATAATTCAACAGTGCCATTGGCGTGCTGTTATTATTTCGATAGCAGTTGATAACTTGAGTACGCTCTTCGGAGGGAGTATTGGCAGTAATAACACCAGTTGACCATCCTCGGCATAATAATTCCTTGCCCGTAGCAACCGCATTGGAGACACTGGGACAGAAAACCATGATGCGATTATGACAACGAAGTGCTTGCTCTACTAAATCAATTACTCGCGTGAATCGCATCTGATCATTACCAATTGCTTCCAAAAGCTTTGAACTATAATCACTATCATTATTATTGGCAGACTCATGGATGTCAGATGACTCGTTTTCGAAAAGCACTTGACGGAACGATGGGGAAGCGAGATATTCACCTTCAATTAAAAATGCGACCGCATTCGGATGGCCATGGGGGTCAATTGAAACCTTATTTGAGCCATATAATTCAACTAGACGAGTATCAGAACCATTAGGAACAGATCCTCTTCCTGGAGTAGCAGTTAAGCCTAGTAGCGGCGGATTTTCCCACAACAAGGCTTTGACCATACTCTCATAAGTAGGCGCTACTGACTGATGTGCTTCATCAAAGACAATCCCAGCTGTAATTGAAGACAATCTGATTAGCGATTGACGATCATAACAACTAATAGACCAAAGCTTCTGTAAGCCGGCAATAAGAAATCCGCCTGATATCCATGAGATGTCGGTGTCATAATCTCCCCACAAGCGGTGAATGGGAGCATTCCACCGTCCCAAACAGGCCCATGCAAGTTTCAATTCCTCTGTCGCCTGTTCACATAGTTCTGCAGTGCTCGCTAACCAAATAAGCAAACCACGGTCATCGTGCGGACTAGAATTCAAAAGTCCAGAGGCAACATGAGTCGCGACCCGAGTCTTGCCAGCACCTGTTGGAAGGTGCGCTACTACCCTACCCTTAGTTGTAAGGAAGCGAATCAAGTCGTTAACTACCTGCCGTTGATAGGGATAAAGGCTGTATTTTGGATTTACTGAACTTGCGACCATAACTTACTTAGATAGGACTAATTTTTGCCTTCCTCGTTCGCACCTGTACGACAAACTCGTCATACAGATTGTTATCATCAGGAATTGCCTTATACACAGATAGAAAGTCAATCAAATGATTACCCACAATAGTTAACTCCTAAGATCAAAAATAGATGCTTCCACTTTCTATTTATGGCAGATAACACATGAAGCTGCCACTTCTGCAGTTCCATAAACTTCGTCAATATCAATCTCATCAATTCCCTCTCTAAGCGGATTAACAGGATACCGAGCGCGTTCACGAGCAAGACGCTTTTCATAATCTTTTTCAATCTCAGCAACTCGATCTGGGTGCTCAAGTTCCGCAAGCGATTCCCGTTGACTCCATGTAAAAGGAGAACCGTGGGTAAGTGCTGTCTTTTCATAGTCTTTGGCTTCCTGGAACTGCTCTGGGTGCTCTTTCATTAACCGAACCCATTCAATTTTTTGTTGGTAAAAACAGAAAGTACAACCACTACGCGAACGCCAGCGGTAATATGCGGGCAGACCAAGACCGGCTGAGTCCAGAAGGTTAATTACCCCGGCTTTGTCTATTCCATGTTCTCGGAATGGGAATTGCACCTTTAGATTCGGGGCAGTAGTTTTCATTCCGCTACGTTGAGGTTCGTCGGAACGGATCGCGACATAACTGTTGACAATAGTACCAGCATCCAAATCGGGTTTTATCCATTTCTCAAATGGTCGGAGTTTTAACTGGCGTGTGCACCAGCGAGATTGTGGCGACGGTAGAAAATTTCCATACTCACGTAGCCAAAAGTCAAAATCCCGATCTGGGTTGAGACGTAGAATTGGCTTGCCCAAAAAACCTTCCAGACGACCCAAATAATCGTAAACCTCTACGAGTTCCTTTCCTGTATCAGTGAAAAAATACTCAATCTCTAGTTCTGGATAGGTTTGCCGCATAAAAATGGCCAAGGCCGCGCTATCGCGTCCTCCAGAAAGGCCAAGCACATGTTTCTCAGTCATGGTGAAGCCTCCTTTTTCTTACAGTTCTGGTCAGTGGCATCAGTGTTATTTTCCAGTATCTTCGCACCTACATGAGCTATGGCAGCAAGAACTAAATGGACTTCGTCTCCAGTACCATTTAGCTCTTTTGAAATTTTCTTAGCCAAAATCTGAACTTTTTTCTCTTCAGCATCAGAAACATCAAAACTTTTCATCGTTGTACGGCCTTGATTACCGGTACCAAAAACGATACCAACGGCATACCGCGTCGGATCACGTCCTTTGATATTGGCTAGCATTTCAGCATGGCGGAATCTAAGAGCGAAATCGGCTAACGCCAGCGCAGATTGCTCAGCGTCCCTGTCCGACCAATCACGGGGAGGTTTGTGGATGGAAAGGCTCGCGATTGATTCCATTTGAGTATCGTCATCGCCAAACTTAAGCAGTCGAGTGGAAAAAGCGTCAAGTTGAAGATCACCCGTCAACCCGTAGACAGTCTCTGCTCGATCATGCAGGGATTTATAATCATTGCCAATGTGTCCGAGGGCATTAAGCATACGTTCTCGCAAGTCCGCTAGCATGGTTGGGTAAGCATCGCTAAGTTCTCTTAGCGCTTCCGCGAGTTTTAGAGCGATTTTTGGGTTTGGCGTGCCGCCAAAAACCGCAGGTAAATCAACGAACAACAACTGATAAGGGTCCGTTGCGTGGAGCAGTATGTTTCGTACTTCTTGAGTTGATTTTGATAGTGACATGGTGCGTTTGGTCCAAGCAGGAAGGCTAAATGCAAAACGCACCAATTCGCGCGCGATTGAAAGAGAATTTATATTAAAAGATGTTGACTTGGCTTGTTTTTCAACAATTTTTGCAAGCGTTTTCAGATAAATTACGTGCTTCTTCCCTAAGTTGACCTGTCGTAACTTGATTCTACTAGGGTCCTGCAAGAGAATATCCACCACGTAGTCATTTATCTCGTACTGAAACATTTCCTCAGCATAGACAACAACTGAATCCTTTTTAGCAAGAATAAAACTCATTGCCAAAACTGGAAGTACTCCTTGACGGATACCATATGGCTGACTCATCCAAAATTCATAAAGGTCTGACAGTGGAACCAGATCTTTTGTCTGTTTTAGGTACTTCTCGGTGGCGGTCCATACTGGTTTGAATGAGTTTGCAGTTTTGCTTTTACCATTCGGAGATCGGAACTCATATTTGTTTTCTGAGACTTTTATATGCAATCCGGCAGAAACAAGTATGGTGCTGTAAAGTCCGTATTCTGCCTTAAACCCCTCAATTGCAAGATATTTATCGGCAGAATTTTTAGCCATTTGATAGAGCAATTTTCTTGTAGCGGCGCGACCATTAACAGAAGGTCTAACTCGATTAATCAACTCACTTTGGATAATTGGAGCGTTTTTGAAGGTTTCATCTACCAGTTTGGAAACTAAACGAGATAGTGATTGCGCATATTCATTGGTCTCTGTGCGATCATTGCCTCGCACATACCAAGTGGCTTTAATAAAGGCGACTCTTAACTCTTCTTCAAGGCGTATCTTGACCTCGGCAAGTCTCGTGCGCAATTCTCTACGGGCAACAGCATCGCCCTCTAGTTCGTGGTTTGTCTTAACCACCTCTTTAACGGCTATGAATTCGGATGCAAGATCAAACAGTTGCTGAAAATTTTGAGGAAAGCCAACCGCGACAGGGTGATCTTTTGCAAGTTCTGAGGCACTGCAACAGACAGTCTTTATTTCTTTTTCCGTACTACCTTTAGTCGGAATTACTAGAAGAAATTTGCCTGCAGAACTGTCTTTTGGCTTAAAATCTAGAACGGCGTTACGACAATCACCAAGGCTAACCAACCCTGCTTCAAACCAGCGGAGCGTTCCAGTTTTGTTGTAATGTCGTTTAGCAAGTAGCGAGGGCATTTGCACCATGCTACTAATCTCGGAAATGTCAAAGCCTGCGTTTCTTTCTCTCGCCGTGTCAAGAGCATGATTAATGTCAAAATCGCTACCTTCATAAAGGGACCAAGCTTGAAGATGTTTGCGGAATATGGCAACAGACCAGTTTTCAAGGTCCTTGAGTGTTGACTCAGTGTACCCCTGCCCCCCCCCCCCTTATTTTTCCTTCACAAGCTTTTAGAATATCGTAACTCGCCACAACACCAGAACTATTACGGAAAAGATTGATGATTGCAATAGTTTTGGTCAGTTGAGTATGGACATAACCGCCTTGAGACCTACAGCGCTCAACGGCTTCGACTCCCTGAGCCCATTGATGACTATCGGAAGAGGCCATGATCGCTGGCTCAAGATTGATTTGGAGATAATCCCAGAGATGTGCGGGTTTATAGCCTAGGTCGTCGGTTTCTACTTCTTTTCTCAGGTACTCTTGGAATCCAAGCGGTTCTGCAGAACTAAGGAAACCGAAGATGCTACGTTTGTTTTGCGCAAAGCGTCTGCGGGATATCGGACCGAGCAAAGCGGCAGTTACTGGATGAATCGGCCAGCAGCCATCAAGCCGAGTTGCAAGATCATCAGGATTGCTAGGACGACGTTCAATAATTGCATTAGCTACCGAAGTGCTTACTGGCAAACTATCAGGGTGGTCAATCCGACACTGAATTGCGTGATTGATAAGATCAATTATTTCGTCAGCTGCCGTTATTATTGGAATATCCACATATCTGCCCTGTATTTTGGCCCATTCATCCTGCGAGTCCTTGCCAAGTCGGTTGGCATATTGTTCAAAGGCTTGGTGCAAGATGCCGAGAACGATAAGTCGACCTTCACATCGTCCTGCAGATTCAGCCAATTCCTGAAAGAAATGAATATTGACGTCATTATTGCACGCATGTTCAAGAAAACACCCCATCTCGTCAATAATCAAGAGAACGCCCCCGGTGGATCTCAAGTTCGCTTCGTCTTCAAGGCGTTCTATGATGTCGTGACCGGCTATATCAATTTGTCGTCTGTTGGTCTTCGCCCTACCCGGTTCCGCTGAAATCGCCTTACCAAGAGCATTTCGAATATCCATTACTGGATCGCTTCTACGGCCAATCACCGGTATAAAAAGCCAAGGATCTTCTCCAATCGGAAAAGCCTCTTTAATTCCATTTATGTTGCCAATGCTGCTAAGAGCTTTTTTACGATGTTCAACATTTCTGTTTACAAGCCCTGCTAATACAAGCGCCAAACTAGACTTGCCTCCACCGTAAGGTCCGGTCCAAGTAAAAACGCGTTGACCAGAAGCAATCAGCCTAGCCATGTTTTCTAAAACCTCATGGTTGGAATGGTGGCAGATAAAACCATCAAGAGCGTTAGGTACGTCCATATCACTGTCTATCCGTACTGATCTTTGAAAACGTCTAGAAACAGTAACGTGGTCTGTGAGTTTCATGGGCGGATATCGCGCTTCAGTTTAAGGTGTTAGAATATGCAAGATCTAGAAGATGAAATTTGTCGATTTTATCTAGTTGTCGGGCGACATTTCTGATTCCAGCGGTTTCAGACCATGTATAACGGTTATCCGAGGCTTGATCAATATTTGCTAAACGCTCAATTAATGAAAATTCATCAAGTTTGAATGCCTGTCCGGGCGACCCCGGTAAATAGGTAATGCTCTCAACTGAAAGAGTATTCTGATCAGGAGCATGTTTTTCCCAAAACTCATACAGGGCGAAAAGGAAAACCCCATCAGGCAAACTGGGCTTGGCTCCTCGTCGGAACCCGAAAGATTTAGAATCTATAGGCTGTACTAGGTTAAGTTCTGCCAACAACGTATCCATATTATCTTCAATGAATTTATCTTTATTATTCGAGGTAGATACATAACTACGAATGAAACATTCAATATCACGCTTAATAGTGGCCAATGATGCCTTGGGCCACTTTGGAGAAGATTCACAACACTCTCGCAGAGATTCTGCTAGAGTTTCACGGTTAAAGGTTTGCCCAGTAAAATTGTGGAAAGCGTAGAACCAAGTAGTCGTTTTCCTAGGTGGCGGACTACCAGCGACCATCCAATGTATTAGCCATACTGTAGCGGGCGACTCTATGTAAGGGTCTCGTCCGGTTTTTAAATCAAACAGAAATTCTCCGAGTTCAGTAGCGCGGAGACCATCATCACAATTCTCTATGATATTACAAGCGGTAGCCCAATGACGGATTGCTGAGACCATATTCTTGCCAACACCAAAGGTTATTACGGAATCTGGGTCAGAAAATATGGATTTGGACGCGCCCTCCCCTGCCCGTTTAACCTCATCATATGCCTTACGTAGCCAAAGTTGGCGAAGTGGGAAGGTTTGGTGGCCAGAAAAATGGCCTTTATATCCCTGATCAGCAAGAGGGCCATGGATCATATTGCTTTCTTCTAGACTCCTTGATGAGTAATGGGCGAACTATAAAATAACTATCAAAAAGGCTACCATTAAAATACTGAAAGTATGGCTTCAACCATCTGTTTTGCTTGTTTTTTCGTTCAATTCAATATTTTTTACTTTGCCCTAATACCGCAAACCGCTGTCGCTTTTATGGATTTCAAACAAAACTATAATCACCTTTGTACACTACATTTTCCGAAAGTTGATGTCAACACGACATTCTATTCATACGTAAAACTTTAGCTTTTTCTACTATTAACTCCGCAGCGGTTGTTACATCGTCTTCATTTAAGAATCTTCCAAATCCTATCCTTACGGATGAAGCCATGGAATCTAGGGAAAGATTAAGAGCTTTCAATACATGGGAAGGCTCCATAAGTCCAGTATTGCATGCTGAACCGGTTGAGGCGGCAATACGACCTTGCAGAGATGAAAGCATAGCCTCGGCATCAAGACCTGGAAATTGAATGTTAAGATTGCCTTCAATACGTTGCTTGAGAGTACCGTTTATGACAAGATCATCGAAGTGTTCATACAAAACCGACAGGAATCGTTCCCGAAGACGACGAATATTTGTTTGATCGGTCTCAATTTCCGCATTGGCAATTCGGCAAGCCTCCCCCAACCCAACGCAGAGAAAAGTGGGCATAGTACCGGCACGCAAACCTTGTTGTTGCGCTCCGCCAAGAATCAGGGGTTCAAGGACTACGGGGCAATGATGAGAGACGTAGAGAGTCCCAATTCCTTTTGGTCCATAGAGCTTATGGCCGGAGAAACTCATCAGATCAACATTAAGTTCAACCACATCAATTGGAATCTTACCAACGGCCTGCGCCGCATCTGTGTGCATGACAATCCCCCGTTCTCGGCACAAGGCGGCGAGTTCGGAAATTGGCTGTATGGTCCCGATCTCATTGTTGGCTAAGCCTACGGATACTAAAATCGTATCATCTCTCAGACAACTGACCACATGTTCAGTATCAATCAAGCCTTTATTACTGACAGGCACTACTTGAACTTCACATCCAATATTGCTTAGAGAAAGAACTGTGTTGAGTACGCTCTTGTGTTCAATGGCGGATGTAAGGACATGAGAACCTCGCCGAGTAGAACTCCGCGTAACTCCTTGAATAGCAATATTGTTAGCCTCTGTAGCGCCTGAGGTAAAGATGATTTCACCCGTGGCAGACCCGATTAGGTCCGCGACATATTCAGTTGCCCGCTCAATCGCATCATATGCCTGCCAACCAAAAGAATGTTCAGAATGGGGATTGCCAAATCCACCTGTTATGTAAGGCAACATTGCTTCTACAACCCTTGGATCAACCGGAGTGGTCGCTTGGTAATCAAGGTATATACAATCTTCATTCACACTTTTCATATTCGGTTTACCATACGCAAAAGACTAAACTCAATGTTGAGAGATAAAATCAAGCATGAATGTGGAATCTCCCTAATTTTTCACTAAGCTGAGTTACTTTTAATCTAAGCGTTTGATCAGGTTTCTCTTCTTGGCTCGTCACGACATACATATCATTAGGTTGAGATTGGTGGGACATTTAGCTTGCTGAGCACTTTTTTTGTTTATCATAGACTAATAAGTAATATATACAACCCGTATATGTACTAAGATTTTTCCGTCAGGCATATTGGGATTGTACTAGTTGGCGTGTAGTAAGTTTTATCGGCGCTGATGATAAGAGCGGCAATTGCCGAGAGAAGTATTGCGAAATGTGAGGAAAAAGACGCAAACTCTCATGGTTTAATGGAGATTTTGAGGCTGAGTTTGTTGATAAAGATGAGGGAAAGAGTTGGTTGTAGATGATAACTGGAGCACTACTTCTTAGAGAGGAATTAATAAGGGTATCTTACCAACAAGAGAGAGTCATGGAAGCAATGGAGAAAAGTTTGGTTGTAGATAACAGCAAGTGAATTAATACAGCGTAAAAGATACATAAAATATATGGCACATTTCATCCACATTTAAGTGAAAATAAATCAAATGGCAACTAGAAAGAGTCGTAAAAGTAAATCTCGCAAAAAACGAACAATAAAAAAGACTCCAAGAAGCGCAATCACATCTTCTAATTTTTCAGAGTTAGACGCCGGTTTTTCTGACAATGTTCTTCCAGACGATTCTCATATAGAATCTACTATAGAATCCCTTTTGTCTCGGATAGGTGAAAACCTATCTTCGTCAAATGCCATAAGGCTTTCCCAACTTAAACGAGCAGAGGATGTCTTTTTCAACGCATCGGAACCTCAAGACAGGTATAAGAGAATTCGTCTGGCGAAAAAAGTTCTTGAGATTTCAGACCTTTGTGTGGACGCTTGGCTTCTTCTTTCCCGTGAATGCGATGATACGCTTGAAGCGAAAGACCTTGCCAGTCGTGGAGTGACGGCCGGAGAGAATGCTATAAAACTTGAGTTCGGTCCTGACGCTTTTACTGAACATACCGGATATTTCTGGAGTATATTGAATATGCGTTCCTACATGATGGCTCTTGAGTATCTCTCCGAATGTATGTGGTTAACAGGAGATAAAGAAGAATCAATCGCCACTCTAAAGAATATGCTCAACCTAAATCCCAATGACAATCAAGGGGTACGATTTAGTCTAGTAACTAAGTTGTTTAGCCTTAATGACCTATCAGAAGTTGAGAGTATCTTAGAGTCTTATAAGGAACCACGTTTGGGTGCATGGTGTTGGAATATGGCTCTTTTACTGTTCAGAAAAGAGGGAGACTCTGTCCGTTCTACAGAAGCCCTTGATCAGGCGTTGAGGGTAAATTCCTTTGTCCCAAAACTCCTGACTATGCCAACATCAATACCAGATACTTTCCCTATACACTACGATCTTGGTTCAGTGGAAGAGGCTAATATTTATGTTTCTAGTAACATAGAAAACTGGGCGTATACGAAAGGCGCTTTATCTTGGGTTAAAAATAAAGCCAAAAGTGTCACTCCTTTACGCATTAAAACTCGCAAAAAACCTTGAGAGACATTCCAGAAAATGAATAATCTCTACAACTCAATCCAAAGCATTTGCGAATTACTTGTGTATAAAAAAAGCCCTACAGGTAAAAACCTGCAGGGCTAGATTTTGGTATAAATCAATTTCTAGTTGTCTGTAAAAGTGTATCTTCTTTTTGGTTCTAATGTTAGCCCCCGCGCCACAAACCTATATTTTGTTGAGTCATCTTTGATGTTCGTTGCTTTTGCGTTGTCTGCTGTACCGGCATCATTATGTATTTCAACATAAGCCTTACCACCTACCGAAATCTGACCGCTGTTGCTTGCAACGGATAGATCTCTATTATTTCCAGATTTTGCTGGAAAATTTGTGAAATAGATCTTATCTTCTGTCAAGTCAAAGTCCTTAATAACCGAAAGCCCTGGGCTGGCTTGATGAGGGAAAATAAAAGTGTCGGCTCCAGTTCCTCCGGTAAGAATGTCTTTTTCACCGCTACCATTCCATCCGAAAAGAACATCATCGCCAGCCCCTCCGTTAATAGTATCGGTTCCGGCCCCTCCAGCAATAGTATCATCGCCAGCCCCTCCGTTAATAGTATCGTTTCCACTATGTCCACTGATATAGTTATCTTGGTCGTTTCCGGTAATAGTGTCAGCGCCAGTACCACCAAAAACATCCTCAATACCTTCAAATGTAAACGTTCCAGATCCCCTGAGGGAATTAGAAGCTCCGTCAAAGGTTCCCAAAGAAAGATCAAAGGTCATGTCACCAGTTGGTGAGAATCCTAGATAAAACTTCAAACCACCACCTGTTGCTACAGTCGTAGCATCATCGCCTAAATATACTATGTCACTACTACCACCCCCACCTACCAATTTGTTGTCACCCGCTTGATTCATAAGATAGAAATGATCATTGCCATCTTCACCATAAAGAGTATCATCTCCATCTCCCCCTGACAGTCTGTCAATCCCAGCGCCAGCGTAAACAACATCATCACCTCCCTCGGCTTTAATATAGTTATCACCCCGATTTCCACAAATAACATCGCCATCATCGGTTCCGGTGACAGTTGTATCAATACCTAATATCACATTTATCCCATTGCTAACATCACATCTCGGATCACCAAAATTACGTCCTTCTCTTCCATCTGTTCCAGATGGTCCGGGCTTGCCTTGTGGCCCTACTGGCCCTTGCGCTCCATCTTTTCCGTCCTTCCCGTCTACTCCATCCTTCCCCGCGGGGCCTCTCTCCCCCTCACAAGCTACAAAGAAAACTGCTCCAGTGAGCAGTAAGAACATCACTAATAAACTGCGTAATTTCATATTACAACCTCCGTTATAAGTTGTTCCATTTATAAATATGGACATTTATCTGGCAAAATCTTATTATAAAATCCTCGTTCTTAAGTTAACCCTTTGAGTTTACCCCCCCCCCCCCCCACAAAGTCAATAACTAGCAAGAAAGAGGCATTTGCGATATTCAAGATGTGTATGTATATCAAGGGTTTTTAGAGAGAGCAAAAAACTTTTTACTCCAAAAATACCCCCTAAAAATCAGTTGCTGATTTTTCATAAGTTTTGGGTAAACTGGGGTTAAAACACGTCGTGAGAAGTTTCTTGAGTGGATGGATAAATTGATTCCTTGGAAACAGTTGGAGAACAAAATTGCTAAATAGTGTTCGACAGAAAACCCCATTTTCGGGGATAGAAGACTGTTATTCTACCTGACCCGAGAGTCAAACGGAAGTTGACTTAGATTTCTTTGTGAATTTTGCGCGTATTAAACAGTGATTTTCTACTTTTGAAACCAATTTTAGGGGCCATAATCACCATCAGCGCATAGATCACCGCTCCCGCTTAGAACAGGTCAAAAAATTGGTGTCTTTTGGAAGGTGAAGTCGTCAGGCCGCATATCGTCGTCGCTTACGCCGACGTAGTAGAAGACCTATACGGTGAACGTTACAGGCGGCTATTGAGAGTGCCACTGTACGAGCAAAACCATCTGCCCCACGTGTTCGGACACGGTCCAGTCCTCGGTGCTCAAGGTTGTTTATCGCTGACTCCACTGCAGAATGCTTGCGCCGCATCGCTACGAACTCTTCGCCTCCCTCTCGCTCTAAATCAGCCTTATTGGAACGACCCTTCTTCGGTAGCACGTTGTGTTCAAGCAATTCGTCAAGCTTAATACGGTTTTCGGGACTGTGAAAACCACGGTCAAAACTCACCGCAAAAAGACCCGGAAACAACTCCTGAGCTCGCTTCACCATCTCCACCGCATAGTCCACGTCGCTACCCTCCCACATCACCTCATGGTGAAGTATAAAACCAAAATGGTCTTCTAAAACACACACTGGCACTCCCAGCTCCACAGGACATCCAGCTTTCCCCTTCGAAATCCAGCGCGTGTGTGGCTCAAATATTGAAAACACTTTCTCTCTATGCGGAATCTTTTCGCCCTGCACTACACGACGGTTAATTTGGTCTATCTGTCGCTTGGCATGCACAATGTAGCCGTTGATCTCCTCAACTCTACTAGGGAACCTCTGATCAACTATCCAAAATTGAACAAAAACTCCATTTTTCCATTATGACACCAAAATTGGGGTGAATTATACCCATCTATTCGCTGTTTCTTGTCCAAATTCTGCCATTCGGCAAAATCCAGACGCACTTGTCCTACGCGGACAGCATCTTTTGGCAAGTTAACAGGTTCGTGAATGCAGAGAGTACGGCCAATCGGTTGGCATTTTTCTCCAGACCTCGATACCTCACCTTGTCATAGCCAAACTGACGTTTGATAGTTCTGAATGAATGCTCCACTTTTGCGCGGATGCTGGCCTTGGTCTTTTCAAGAAATCGCTCCTCAGCATTCATCGCCTTGCGCCTACCCGGACGTTCAGCTATTTCCCATTTAATCTCCTTGTCCTTGAGTTCTTCTCGCTTCTCAACACCCAGATAACCCGCATCACCGTAGCAAGTCACTTCCTTGCCATGTAACAGGCGCTCCGTCTGGGTGATGTCATGCGCGTTGGCAGCAGTGGTCTCCATGCTGTGAATAACACCCAAGGTCTCATCCACACCAATGTGCATCTTCATCCCAAAATACCATTGGTTGCCTTTCTTGGTCTGGTGCATCTCCGGATCACGCTTGCCCTCTTTGTTCTTGGTTGAGGTCGGCGCTGAGATAATAGTCGCATCTACTATTGTACCTTCTCGCAAAAGCAGACCTTTACGTTGCAGGTGATGATTCACTTCTTTGAGGATCATCTGGCCCAACTGATGTTTCTCCAGAAGATGACGGAAGTTCAAAATAGTGGTTTCATCCGGTATTGGCCCGGTCAGGCTCAGCCCAGCAAAACGGCGCATGGACTCAATCTCGTACAGCGTTTCTTCCATCGCCGGGTCGCTCAGGTTGTAGAACAACTGCATGCAGTGAACCCGTAGCATCTTTGACAGAGGATAGGGTCTACGACCTTTCCCGGGCTTCGGATAGTATTTGGCAATTTTGTTCTCTAGCTGATTCCAAGGAATCAATTTATCCATCTGCTCAAGAAACTTCTCACGACGTGTTTTAAGCTTTTTGTAGGGATATTCTGCTACGGAGAAACTTATCTGGTTCATGGGGCCACCTCATAAAGTGAGTTTTCGATACTATAGCATATTTAAGGAACTTATTCAGATATTCCCTAGCTTTCACTTCTTTCGCCATCAGAGACAACAACGTCTTCTCAGCACGCTCCACAATCTCTTTACAACGCCCCAGATATGCATCTACTTGCTCCACACTAACACGGTGAGTCACTCTGACATTGTAAAACAAATTCTTTACTGTCTGCGTCAGATACTTCCATTGGCGCCAACCTGAAACTCCATGCTCTCCCGCCGCTTTACCTGTAGTACGGATCAGACAGCGCATAGCGTCCCACAGAAGATTCACATCCGTGGGGTAGTGCACATTGGTCTCTACCGCAAACGAGTCACATCGCCCGCGTAAGGACTCGCCAACTTTCCTACCTTCCACCTCATGGCCAGCTTCCACAATCAGAGCATTAACCTCTGCAAGAAACTCCGCACTCACCAAACTTACATTGTCCACTATAGTCTGATAGTTGTATATATACTCATCCCAAATATCCACATGTCCAAGGAACAGACGTATCGTCTTGTGCTCGTTCACCATTTCGTGAAGACGGTCAAAATCACAGCCTAACCCCTGCTTGATTATGGCCATCACTAGAATCTTCCACATCTCCATACCTGGTCTCCCCTCCTTCCTACTGATACCGGGAAGTATGTACTTATTCATGAGTTCAAACAGAAGAGCCCGAAATCTCTTGTTTTTGTAGAGATGCTGAAGACCTATTAACAGAGCAGGAATGTCATCTCTAGATTTGAGGTTCACTTCAATGTCTTCAATGCGAACCTTGCCGAATTCTAATTGTGTCTTGCGTACTTGTCTCATACTTTCCTCCCGAAGAATTGCTGAAATCGGGCCAATTTGTGCATAAATAGCCCCAAAATGGCTTTTTTACCTTAATCTACGGATGAAATAATACCTAATTAATTAAGTAAAGTCAAAGCATTATAAACTTTAAAACAAACACTAAATACTATCCGAAGCCCGGGAAAGGTCGTAGACCCTATCCTCTGCCGAAGATGCTACGGGTTCACTGCATGCAGTTGTTCTACAACCTGAGCGATCCGGCGATGGAAGATGCGCTGTACGAGATTGAGTCCATGCGCCGTTTTGCTGGCCTGAGCCTGACCGGGCCAATACCGGATGAAACCACTATCTTGAACTTCCGTCATCTTCTGGAGAAACATCAGTTGGGCCAGATGATCCTCAAAGAAGTGAATCATCACCTGCAACGTAATGGTCTGCTTTTGCGAGAAGGTACAATAGTAGATGCGACTATTATCTCAGCGCCGACCTCAACCAAGAACAAAGAGGGCAAGCGTGATCCGGAGATGCGCCAGACCAAGAAAGGCAATCAATGGTATTTTGGGATGAAGATGTACATTGGTGTGGATGAGACCTTGGTGTTATTCACAGCATGGAGACCACTGCTGCCAACGCGCATGACATCACCCAGACGGAGCGCCTGTTACATGGCAAGGAAGTGACTTGCTACGGTGATGCGGGTTATCTGGGAGTTGAGAAGCGTGAAGAACTCAAGGACAAGGAGATCAAATGGGAAATAGCTGAACGTCCGGGTAGGCGCAAGACGATGAATGCTGAGGAGCAATTTCTTGAAAAGACCAAGGCCAGCATCCGTGCAAAAGTGGAGCATCCATTCAGAACTATCAAACGTCAGTTTGGCTATGACAAGGTGAGGTATTGAGGTCTGGAGAAAAACGCCAACCGATTGGCTGTACTCTCGGCATTCACGAACCTGTTAATTTGCCAGAAGATGTTGCCCGCGTAGGGCAAGTGCACCTAGATTTTGTTGAATAGTACTCATCCGGACCAAAAATAGCCCCTATTTTTTTTGCTTATCATAGACTATATAGGTAGCCTATACAAACCGCATACGTACTAAGATTTTTCCGTCAGTCATAATTTTGATGGTTGTGCTAGTTGATGTGTAGTAAGTTTTACCGGCGCTGATGATAAGAACGGCGATTGCCGAGAAAAGCATTGCGAAATGTGAGGAAAAAGACGCAAACTCTCATAATTTAATGGAGATTTTGAGGCTGAATTTATTGATAAAGATGAGGAAAAGAAATGGTTATAGATGATAATGGGAGCACTACTTAAAGAGGATTTGAAAGGGTATCTTACCAACGAGAAAGAGAGTTATGAGAGCAATGGAGAAGTTTGGTTGCAAGTACAGCAAATGAGTTTTATACAGAGTAAAAGGTAAATAGAATATATGGTGCTTTTCATCCACATTTAAGCGTAAATAAATCAAATGGCAGCTAGAAACAGTCGTAAAAGTAAATCTCGCAAAAAACGAACGATAAAAAAACCTCCAAGAAGCGCAATCGCATCTTCTAATCTTTCAGAGTTAGACGCCGGTTTTTCTGACGATGCTCTTCCAGACAATTCTCATATAGAATCCATTTTGTCTCGGATAGATGAAAACCTATCTTCTACTAATTATGGGGATTGCTCTGAGTCAAACGCCATAAGGCTTTCCCAACTTAGACGAGCGGAGGATGTCTTTTTCAACGCACCGAAACCTCAAGACAGATATGAGAAAATTCATCTGGCAAAAAAAGTTCTTGAGATTTCAGACCTTTGTGTGGATGCTTGGCTTCTTCTTTCCGGTGAATGCGATGATATTCTTGAGGCGAAAGATCTTGTCAGTCGTGGAGTGATGGCCGGGGAGAATGCTATAAAACTTGAGTTCGGTCCTGATGCCTTTACTAAGCATGCTGGACATTTCTGGAGTATGTTGAATACGCGTTCCTACATGATAGCTCTAGATGCTCTTTCCAGCTGCTTGTGGCTAATAGGAGATAAAGAGGAATCAATCGCCATTCTAAAGAAGATGCTTAAACTAAATCCTAATGACAATCAGGGGATGCGAACTTTTCTCGTGGCTAGGTTGTTTAGGCTTAATGACCTATCGGAAGTTGAGAGTATCTTAGAACTTTATAAGGAATCACGTTTAGGTGCATGGTGTTGGAACATGGCTCTTTTACTGTTCAGAAAAGAGGGAGACTCTGCCCGTTCTACAGAAGCCCTTGATCAGGCGTTAAAGGTAAATTCATTTGTCCCAAAACTCCTGATTTCGACAACATCAATACAAGATACACGACCTGAATACTACAGTCCCGGTTCAGCGGAGGAAGCTAGTCTTTACGTTTTTGACAATTTAGACAACTGGTTAGATACGAAAGGATCTTTATTCTGGGTTAGAAATAAAGCCAAAAGTTATATTACTTTGCACGGTAAAACTCGCAAAAGAACTTTGAGAAACATTCTAGAAAATGACTAATTTCTGCAACCCAATCCAAAGCATTTGCGAATTACTTGCGTTGCAAAAATTCTTCGGGTTCAGTTTTCAAAATGAAAGGCTTGTTGCAGGGTTGACCTCTCTAGTTTAATGCAATCTTAAGTCACGACTACATTGGTTCTCACAGATGATTTCCACCTGAGGTAAAGTATGTGGTTTGTCTTGAGAGTTAACGGTTCTTGATGATTTTCACTGGAATCTTGAGATGTACTTTTGCTCTGCGTCAAACCCGCCTATACATCTATTAAACTTTGTAAGGAATAATCAATGAAATACGAAGCGGTAATTGGTCTTGAAGTACACGCCCAACTTGCTACCAAATCTAAGATATTCTCCTCTGCTTCAACCAAATTTGGGAGACCTCCTAACTCCCAAGTGAATCCGATCTGTCTAGGAATGCCGGGGGTATTACCAATTTTTAATGAAAAAGTTCTTGAATACGCAGTAAAGGTGGGACTGGCGACTAACTGTGAAATTGCCAGAAAATCTAGGTTCGCAAGGAAGAACTATTTCTACCCAGATCTTCCGAAAGGTTATCAAATATCTCAGTACGATGAACCGCTTTGTCTTGGAGGACATCTAGAAATAGAGTCGCAAAAAGGTAAAAAGAAAATCAGAATAACCCGTATACACCTTGAGGAAGACGCAGGGAAACTTGTGCACGAATATTCTGACTATGAAAGCTTTGTAGATCTCAATAGGGCTGGAGTACCACTTGTGGAAATAGTCAGTGAACCTGACATTTCAACTGCTGAAGAGGCGGCTGAATACGTAAAGAAACTGAGAACAGTTTTGAGATATCTTGAAGTTTGTGATGGAAATATGGAGGAAGGAAGTTTGCGTTGCGACGCAAATGTTTCCATACGTCCAGTTGGACAGATTGAACTTGGGACGAAAACCGAAATCAAAAACCTCAATTCCTTCCGCTTTATACAAAAAGCTATAGAGTATGAAATAAAGAGACAGGATGCGGTTCTACGGAGTGGGAAAAAAGTTGTTCAGGAAACTAGACTTTTTGACTCTCAAAAAGGGGTCACATTCGCGATGAGATCAAAAGAAAAAGATCATGACTACAGATATTTTCCAGATCCAGACCTCTTGCCAGTCGTGGTGACTGAGGATTATTTGGAGAAAATTCGTTTGTCTCTACCGGAACTTCCTGAAGAAAAATTCAACAGATTTGTAGATGAATTCAATATACCGAAAAAAGACGCTGAAATTCTTTCATCTTCAAAACCACTTGCGCAATATTTTGAACAGTGCGCAAAACAGGTAAATGACAAAAAGGCTGTGAGCAACTGGATTTTAAACGAAATGTTAAGAGAAGTTGGAACCGAAGGCGCAATAGCGGAATTTTCAGTTAAACCAGAGAGTCTCGCAAAATTGTTAAATCTTATTGGAAAAGGAAAAGTAAACCGTAAGATAGCTAAGGAAATATTTTCTGAGATGATAAGCGGGGGACAAGGACCAGAGGAAATAATAGCAAAGAAGGGCCTTACTCAAATAACAGATAAGGATGAACTTTCTTCAATAATAGAGAGAATAATTAAAGAAAATCCTAAGGAAGTGGGAAGATACAAAGACGGCGATGTAAAACTTCTCGGTTTTTTCGTCGGTCAAACAATGAAAATAACGAAAGGAAAAGCAGACCCTAAAATCGTAAATTCCATACTCAAAAAGTTATTAAAAAAATGAAAAGTAGTTACATCTTTAAATTTGGTTGAACTTTCATAGCATAACTTTTTTTCTTTTATTAATATCCTACCTTTCCGCAATCGTTGTTTCGCTCACGAGTTTTGGTTGTCAAAAAGCATTCAATATTAAGATATTTTTAACCGTCTTGCTTTTCGAGGGACTCTACGTGATAACGAATGTGGTATTATTGAAAACTAACCATGAGTAGAGTTTTGCGCTCGGAGGTATAGCGGTGATTCGTCACGTCACGATCAAAAACTTCAAACGTTTTCGTGAACATAAGTTCGACCTGTCGGACTCTGTGGTTCTTGCGGGGCCGAACAACACTGGAAAATCTACATTACTTCAGGCGATTGCCACATGGAAACTCTGTCTTAATCAATGGATGGCTCAACGAAAAGGAAGTAAGGCTGTCAAACGGTCAGGCGTAGCTATTCATCGCAACGATATTACTTCGGTACCACTTCGAGAGATGAGTCTTCTCTGGGAAAACCGGAAGGTTACTGGACCTAAAGGCATGTCTGGAAGGCGACGCTTGATTGAGATAAACCTAGAAGGTGAGATCAAAGGTCAAAAGTGGAACTGTGGGATAGAAATTCAGTATATGAACTCAGAACTGATATATGCACGTCCTAAAGGCACAAAAGAACTTGGACTTGACGCTATCAAGCAATTTCCACCGGAAGCGGCAAAATCGCTGAATATTGTTCATGTTCCTCCGCTTTCTGGAATAGATCTTGATGAGCCTCGACGAGACCGTGGTATGCAGGACTTACTAGTTGGGCAAGGAAGACCAGGGGAGGTCCTACGAAATTTGCTGTGGGAAATCGCTGAAAACAAGGATGTCTTACTATGGCAAAAACTCCAAAAACATATCCATGACCTATTTCAGATTGAGTTAATTAAGCCAAGTTATTCTCCAAACAGACCATATATAATTTGCGAATACAAAGAACCTAACCTCACACGACCTCTTGATCTCTCCAACGTCGGGAGCGGGACGCTTCAAGTACTTCTTTTAGTTGCTTTTTTATACGCGCGGGATGCAACTGTAATCCTGATTGATGAGCCTGATGCGCATCAACATATCGTTTTGCAAAGACAAGTCTATGACTTGATTCGTAAGGTGGCGCATGATCAACATGGGCAAGTGATCGTAGCTACTCATTCTGAAGTTATTCTGAACGCAACGCCACCTGAGCGCGTGCTAGGATTCCTAGGGCAAACACCTTTTATGCTTGCTAGCACGACCGAACGTGATCAACTTAGAGAAGCGTTAAAGCGAATTACAACCACTGAACTTTTGATTGCTCAAGAAACCGGGAACGTGCTCTATGTAGAGGGTGAATCAGATGAGAGAATTCTAACCGAATGGGCACGAATCTTAGATCATCCAGCACGAACTTTTTTCGAACGAGGTTTTGTTCATGTACTTGGCGGACGAAATCTAAAAGAAGCAAGAGCGCACTTCTTCGCTATAAAAGCAACTACTAAAGATATACGTGGAATTTGCTTAATTGATGGAGATAATCAAGACAAGCCAGATAAAGAGTTCACAAAAGCAGACCTAAAGTTGTTACAGTGGGACCGTTATGAAATTGAAAACTATCTTCTTCAACCAGAAGCAATAATTCGCTTCGTAGAGAATCTCCCGTTGTTGCAACTAAAAGTAAAAGAGCATGTGGAAGGTGAATTTTATAAGGAAATACCGAAAGGGACAAACCTTTTTGGAAAACATGTAGCGCTTATTCGCATGAAAGCCAGCAATGAATTTTTGATTCCATTGTTAAAAACAGCTGGAATGGAGATTCCCAAACTCGACCTGTATTTGATGGCTGCAGTAATGAAGGCAGAAGAAATTCATCCGGAAGTCGTGGAAAAACTTGATTACATCGCTAAACAATTTGGTATAACTCAAGAGTAGTTGAAAAACACGACAGTCAGAGCGGTTAGTGATCAGTTATCGTGGAGCAGCGCTACCCTACTCTCACCATATTTATCTCTCTCATTATATGATTACTACTATTGCTCTTTTCGGACCATGCACTCCCAGAGTAAGATCAAGTTCTATATCGGCAGTTCTACTAGGACCTGTTATAAAGGAAATGCAGGAACAGATTTCATCATAGTTGCTATATGTCTCTCTGAGTTTTAGGAACAGAAAGTGGATATCAGGGACTATTGCTTCTTTTTTGAGTATCGCTATGTGAGTGGGAGGCAAGATTGAAGTGAGTCTCGGCTGTTTGGGACCTGACAGAAGAACTAGTGTTCCAGTATCAGCAATGGCAAAATTAACTCCGGTTATTCCTACATCCGCAGTCGCTAGGTTGAGTTCATGCTTGAATTTAAACGATTCTAGATTTTCCATGCCCCAAAAAGCAACAGAATTAGCGCCGAGTTTCTCAACAAGTTCATCTATTTTTTCAGTTAAACTTTCCTTTTTTCTGAGAAAATGAACTTCACCTGACACCGCCTCATAATTCACTTTGAAATCATTTTGCAATTGCCTCTGATCAATAGATAATTCATTGGAAAAGCAAAAAGATTCAGTATTTGTTGATGCGCTCTTTTTCCCAGTCGCGCCGGAACGCAAATTTTGAAGTATAAGCTCTCTTGACTCGTTAAAAGTCATTTATTTTCTCCATTTCTGCTTTCGTATTTTTCTCTCCATCTTTTTCTAAACGGTTTTTTTGAAAAGGATGGGAAATCTTTTTCTTTTGTCCAAGCGGAAAAAGGATATGGCAGTTTTCGCAATTCATTGTCTTTTTGGTAAAAGCGTTGAAATATAATCATCGTTCTTCCAGCAAGGTCATAGTAAAAAGGTCTACTAAAAACAAAACTCCAGACCCAAAAGGCCGCTTTTTCCATTAATTTGCTTATATCAAATCTCTTTCCAGTTCTCTCTACTATCTTTTGTCTTAGGGAAAGAAGAAGATGAGGAAAATTAATTTTTACCGGGCACACATCTTTACATGCTCCGCATAGAGATGATGCAAATGGCAGATCTTTAGTCTTATGAAGGTCGTTTAACTGAGGGGTTATCACCGCGCCTATTGGCCCCGAATAAACCCATCCATAACTATGGCCTCCGACCTGTCTGTAAACTGGACATATATTGAGACAGGCTCCGCATCTTATACAGTAAAGCGACTCTCTAGTTTCTTCTGATTTCGCGATTTCACTTCTTCCGTTATCAAGGAGAACTAGGTGAAACTGGCGGGGACCGTCAGTATCCCCTGCCCTGCTCGGACCAGTTATTAGGGATACGTAAGTTGAGGATTTCTGACCCGTTGCATTTCTTGCCAGCAGGCTGAGGAAAATTGAGAGTTGCTCGAACTTAGGCACGATTTTTTCTATTCCCATAACCGCAACATGTATGTCGGGAAACGTAGTCGTAAGTCTAGCATTACCCTCGTTCTCCACTATTACTATAGTTCCCGTTTCGGGCACCGCGAAATTGACTCCAGAAATACCCATGTCGGCTGAGAGAAATTTCTCTCGCAGTTTTTTTCTAGCTATATTAGTGAGTTCTTGTGATTCTTGGTATTCAGGCACATCAAATTTTTCAGAGAAAAGTTTTGAAATGTCTTTTTTTGTTTTATGGATCGCTGGGGCGATTATGTGGAACGGATGATCTTCGCAAAGTTGAACTATATATTCTCCAAGATCTGTTTCCACCGTATCTATTCCATTTGATATTAGATGTTTGTTAAGTTCTATCTCTTCTGTGGCCATTGATTTGCTCTTGACAACATTTCTGACGTTGTTTTTTCTGGCTATATCAACCACTATAGCCGAAGCCTCCTCAGCATCTTTTGCCCAGTGTACCTCTCCCCCTACACTGCAAATACTTTTTTCAAGTTCCAAAAGATAGTTGTCAAGATTTTCAATCGCATCTTCTTTTATCCGTCTTGCCTCAGCTCTTAGTTTTTCCCAGTCAGAAACCTCATCCACAGCTTTTTTTCTTGATGCTCTCACCTTATCGGTGAAATTCACAAGAGACTTTTTAAGCTTTGGGTCCTTGAGAGCCTCAATAGAGTTTTTCTTAAAATCTATAGGTTTAATAAACATTTTTATTTGTTCTCTTCAAAAGCTAAGAGTTCAGACAGATGAAGTACTTCTAGGGAAAGTTTCTTTCTAGATACAAGTCCCCTTATGTTCATGAGACAACCCATATCAGTTGAGACAACGGCATCCGCCCCTGAGTTCATTATAGAGTTCACTTTTTCCTCAAGCATAGATTTTGACACCTCTGGATATTTGATTGAAAAGGTTCCCCCAAACCCACAACAGGCATCAGACATATCCATTTCAACAAGATTCACTCCATCAAGCGATCTGATGAGTTCTCGTGGTTTAGAACTTATTCCGAGTTCCCGAAGCGCGTGGCAAGAGTCATGAAACGTGACTTTCCCCCTATATTTGGATTCAAGACGAAGATTCTGTTTTTTGTCAAAAACGAATTCTGAGAACTCATAGATTCTAGACGAGATTTTTTCCGCGCGAGTAAGTTTTTCAGGATTATCTCGAAAAAGTTCTCTATAGTAATGTTTTACCATAGATACGCATGAACCCGAGGGGCAGACCATTGGACAATCATAGTCGTCGAATACGTCTAGAAAATGAGATGCGACTTTTTCTGTTTCGTTTCTGTGACCTGAATTAAAAGCGGGTTGTCCACAACAGGTTTGGTTCTTGGGGAATTTGGGTTCAAGTCCCATCTTAGAGAGAACTTTGACCATAGCCTCTCCTACTTCGGGGAAAAAATTGTCAACAAGACAACTTATGAAAATACTTATTACTTTATTTTTTCTGGGTAGAGGCATTAATATGCGCCATTAACTGTCTGTACTTGCACCTAAGTATAAGCGAGTAAGACGTGTGTATATTATAAGTTTCATTAAGTTTGATTTCCAGAGCATGGTTGACATAACTCTCTTGTTTCAGTTTGAAGAACACTGGGTGTTTAAAGATATGGTGTCTTAAAGTTGACCCGACCAAAGAAATAACCACAGCCCAACAAAAAACTCTGTCGGAGTTAAAGGCCGATCTTTATTACCAAGGTAAGTCACTCCTAGTGAGAATACAGGCATCCTAAAAAGTGTTTTTGCCACGCCCATTATATCAAAAAAAAAGGTCCAACAAGCAGAAAACTTGCTGGACCTTTTAATTCTCCGCACCGAGATTCTTAATTGTTTGGGAAAGTGAAGGTTCGTGTTTTTGGGTCAAGTTTAGGGTAACCTTTAAGCTCAACGGTGCCAGCCTTACCGGCTATTGCTGTTGCGTGAGCAGGGTTTGGCGAACCGTTCTTATGAATAATCGCAGCAACTTTGCTACCAGCTTTTAAGTTCGCGCCGCTGGCGGTTATTGCACCCGAAAAATTAACTAAATAGATTATATCTTCATCTAAGTTGAAATCTTTAATAACATGGGATCGATCCTTAGTGTAACGTTCAATAACAAAAGTGTCAGCCCCAGCTCCTCCGGTAAGAGTATCTGTTGCGTGGTCTGCCGCATCACCTGCACCTGCGTATAGAAGATCGTCTCCAGGACCTCCGTTTATGGTGTTATTTCCTTTACCTCCAAGAAAGACATCGTTTCCAGCACCGCCGTTAATAGTGTCATTGCCAAGATCCCCGTAAAAATAATTGTCTTGGTCGTTCCCGGTGATTGTGTCATTGCCAGTGCCACATAGAACATCCTCAATACCTTCAAATGTAAACGTTCCAGTGTCAAAAGCAGACCCATCAAAACTCCCAGAAGAAAGGTCAATGGTTGTTGCCTTCTTAAACTTGTTGGTATTACCCCCACTACCGAAATTAGCAGTATCATAAAGACCATTAAAGAGATCCCAATACTGACCTCGGATGATAAATGAATTGGAGCCTTCAATTTCACAATAGATTACATCTCTACCTTCACCACCAATGAATTTATTAGCACCGGGTTCTCTCCCAAGGTAAAAATGGTCTTGCCCATCTTCACCGTACAGCGTGTCATCACCGTCTCCGCCTATCAACTTGTCATTACCAGCACCTGCATAAACAACATCATCCCCGCCTTCGGCTCTAATCTCGTTATTACCATCGTTTCCGCAAATAACATCGTCATCATCTGTTCCTTGAAGGTTCCCCGCTATCCCTTTCCCTATTATCACTCTCCCGTTACTGCGGTCGCATCTAGGATCGCCCTCTCCTGCTGAATCTCCATCACTCCCATCTGCGCCCGAATCCCCCTTATCCCCTTTGTCCCCTTTTGGGCCTGCTGGCCCTTGGGCTCCGTCCTTTCCGTCCTTTCCGTCCTTTCCTGCCGGTCCTCTTTCCCCTTCACAAGCTACAAAGAAAACTGCTCCACAGAGTAAAATCAACATCACTAATAAATTGCGTAACTTCATAATACAACCTCCCTTAATAAGTTGTCCCATTTATAAATGGACATTTATATTCCAAAATCTTGTTATAAAAACCTCACTCTTAAGTCAGTCTTTTGATTTTACCCCCCCCCCCCTCACAAAGTCAAGGACTAGCGAGAAACATATCTTGTTTTTTTTCATATATGTTTTATCTGTCCGTTTAATTTGATAGTAAGCGTTCGTTCAAGGGGTGTTTGCTTGATTAATCGTCCGTTAATCCCGTCTTAAATATTTTTTTGCATTTAGACTGGTCACTCCTTAATTGATCGGTTATCATCGGTCATATGATTGTTCACGACAAAGAGATCGGGGTTGTCAGGTTATTGGATAAAGATGACGCTGGATGCATCAATTGCATGCCGACTACGTCGGGATGCACTTCGTTAGACTGTAGGTTTTCGTACGAAGAGTTGCTAGCGGCTTATCGGGAGTTAAAACATAAACATCAGGAGTTAGACTGAACTTGCGGGAAAAACCTGCCTCTTTTTGAGTGTAACTTACTCATATTACTTTGTTTCCTCTTATTTTCTGTGCAATATTCTGTCCATGTATATTTATAATTTATTTACTTTTTTTACTTGATATTCTTTATTTCTTTATATATTATTCTGTCCATGTATATAGATCGTATCCCAAACAGAAACTCTCCACCCACTATTCTGCTACGTGAGTCCTATTGGAAAAACGGAAAAGCCCATAAACGTACCATCGCCAACTTATCCAAGTTTTCACCCAAAGTTATCCAAGGATTGCGTGTTTTGCTCAAAGGCGGCCGTGCTGTTTCTGACTCATCTGAAGTTCTTGATATTATTCAGTCCTTACCCCACGGCCATGTCGCTGCAGCACTCGGAACATTACGCAAACTAGGTCTGGACCGCATACTTGACTCTTCCCCCTCTGCCCAACGCCAACGCGCTATTGCCCTCATCGTTGCGCGTATAATTGATCCAGAGTCAAAACTGGCCACTGCACGCGGATTAGATTATGACACTGCAAGCAGTTCCCTTGCCGAAATACTCAATATTGAGACTACAACCAAAGACGATCTCTACGATGCTATGGACTGGTTGCTACAACGCCAAGACATCATTGAAAAGCGTTTAGCCAAACGCCATTTACGCAATGGATCACTGGTACTCTATGATCTCACATCCACGTACTTTGAGGGCAAGTGTTGTCCTTTGGCAAAACACGGATACTCACGCGATGGCAAGCGAGATAAAATGCAAATAGTTTTTGGCTTGCTGTGTAATCACGAGGGATGTCCGATTGCTGTTCATGTCTTTGAAGGAAACACATCTGATCCTAGAACTTTGAGTATACAGATTGACAAGATACGCAATCGCTTTGGACTCTCCCGGGTAGTATTTGTTGGTGACCGAGGGATGCTAACCGAAGCGCGCATTCGCAAAGAGGTTGAGCCTGCGGGGTTAGACTGGATTAGCGCGTTACGCACAACGGCTATCCGTGACTTGGTGGTATCTGGCGCTGTGCAACTCTCACTATTTGACGATACGGATTTGGCTGAGATTCACAATGATGCTTATCCTGGTGAGCGTTTGATCGTGTGCCACAATAAACGTTTGGCATCTAAGCGCAAGGAGAGCCGAGAGGAATTATTAAAAGCTACAGAAGATTTACTTGATCCTATTGTTGAGGCAACCAAGCGTGACAAACGCAGGCTCAAGGGTAAGGAGAAGATTGCGCTTCGAGTAGGCAAGGTAATCGGCAAACACAAGATGGGCAAGCACTTTGAACTAGACATCACAGAGGACACATTTGAATATCGGCGTAAAAGAGATTCCATAGCAACTGAATCTGCGCTTGATGGTATATACATAGTGCGCACCAGTTTGCCTGCCACTGAACTTGATGCTAAACAAACCGTACGAGCCTACAAGGATCTGAGTGTAGTGGAGAATGCCTTTCGTAGTTTCAAGACAGTAGATCTGAAGGTGCGTCCTATCTATCACTACACATCCAACCGAGTGAGAGCGCACGTATTGTTGTGCATGTTAGCTTATTACGTTGAGTGGCATATGCGTCAGAGTCTCAAGTCGTTATTGTTTGATGACGAGGAGCCTGAAGTAGCGCAGAGCGTGCGATCATCAGTGGTAGAGCCAGCAGAAACTTCACCTTCGGCCAAAAACAAATCTCGGTGCAGACGCACAGCTTCGGGAGAACCCTTGAATAGTTTCCGCACTTTGATTAAGCACTTGGGAACGATTTCCAAGAATCGTGTGGCGGTGCCATTGAGTGACGCTGAGCCGTTTGAAATTATAACCCGACCCAAAGAGTTACAACGAAAGATCTTCAAATTATTAGGGGTTAAACTAAAACCTGTCCAGTAAAGAGCATGTTATTTTTTTACTTTATCAATAATGCCAATGCCTTATCTCAAAATCGTTCCGCAAGTTCGGTATAAACACCCCTTGAACGAACGCTTACCCCTAAAAATTGGCTATTTTCGGCCTTTTTTTCTCTTTTTTCCTACGGGTGAGCTTCGTATGTTAGTGATATGCCGTTATTTATAATTTTGAAAAGGCAAATGTAGTGCCATACTACGCTTTTTACCCCTTGACATACATCTTACAATGTAATAATATCTCTATATATGTTCATTCGTCGCACTAAAACCAGAAAGGACCATGATTTCTTCACCTTCCGCCTCGTACGCTCCGAGCGTATAGGTAAAAAGGTGAAGCAACGTACTTTGCTCAACCTAGGAAGTAATTTTAATGTTGATCCCAAACACTGGTCCCTGCTTTGCTATCGAATCAAGCAAATTCTCTCTGGTCAGTCTTCCCTATTAGATTATGAGATACCTTCTGAGTTGGAATCTCATGCCCAACAGATTACTGCGCAATTGTTGGCCAAACGACGCGTTGGCTTCACAACCGAACTGGGATCTAGTAAGAACTCAAAGCCCGACTATCAGTGCGTTGACGTTAACTCTACGAAGACGATTCGGCCCCGTTCGGTAGGAGTAGAAAACGTAGCTCTGTGGGCAATGGACCAACTTGGTTTGCGTCAGTTACTTAATGAATTGGAATTAACTCCGTCGTTGCGCGATGCCGCCATAGGTTCTATAGTAGCGCGTATGGCCGAGCCGGGTTCTGAGCAAGCCACTAGGCGTTGGTTAGCCAAAAGTAGCGCGCTTGGTGAGTTGATAGGAGTTGAGTTTGAGAAGATGGGAGCAATGCAGTTATATCGCGCTTCTGATGCGTTAATGGCGCACCGTGAGACCCTGGAACGTCATTTGTTCGAACAAGCGATGGAGTTATTTGATCTGAGTCCCACGATCACACTCTACGACCTGACCAATACTTATTTTGAGGGAGGTGTAGACGGTATTGCAGAGGCAAAACGCGGGCACTCTAAGGAGAAACGTTCTGACTGTCCGTTACTCACTTTGGGGATGGTGGTTGACGCTAGCGGGTTTACTCGGCACTTCAAAGTCTTTGCAGGTAATGTACGAGAGCATCAAACATTATCTGAGATGCTGGAACAACTTGACGCTCCCGCAAATGCCCTTGTGGTGATGGACCGAGGGATTGCCACCGAAGACGGAGTACAGTGGCTACAAGAACAAGGCTATAAGTATGTTGTCGTCAGCAGAGAACGTAATCGTCAGTTTGACCCTGAGGGAGCTATACGTCTTGAGACCGCATCAAATCATGGAGTCATTCTAAAAAAAGTGCTTTCACAGGACGGCAAAGAGGTGAGACTGTACTGTTTCTCTGAATCCAGAGCGGCGAAGGAAGAATCCATCAGCAAGCGGTTCACCGAGAAGTTTGAAGAAGGACTAACTGCTCTATCGGAAAAGCTTACACGACCGCGCACAGTAAAACGGATTGATAAGATATGGCAGAGTATAGGTCGTCTGCAAGGAGAAAGTCAAGGAATATCTCAACACTATAAGGTGGAAGTTGATACTGACGACAGTGGTAAATACGCTACTGCAGTACGCTTTACTCGCAAGCCGGTGAGCGGCACGATGCTCACTGATCCTGGAGTGTACTGTCTGCGAAGCAACGAAACTGATTGGGACGAAGCCAAACTGTGGCGAACTTACTTCACTCTCACTGATATAGAAGCGGTATTCCGTTCTCTGAAGTCAGAACTTGGGTTACGCCCGATTTTCCACTGGAAATCGGTTAGAGCCGAAGGGCATCTGTTCATTACAGTGATAGCATATCAGTTGGTACAGGTTATCCGTACTAAGTTACGTCTGGCTGGTAAGCAAGCTAGTTGGAACACGCTACGCAATATTCTTGAGGACCAACGACGTACCACTTCGACCCTTCGTCGCCGTGATGGTAAAACGCTACATGTGCGCACGACTAGTCAACCGGAGTCAGAGCAGCGGGAAATTTTAGGTGCATTGGGGGCTGACTTCACGGCGGGAGGAATGCAAAAGACGGTAGTATAATGTGCGCTTATTTTTGCAGAAAATAGTTCCCGTAACAAAATGTAGTGCCACACCAATTTTTTATGACATCTAACCAACTGATATCTAACATTTATTTTTTGGACATGTTAAACTTGGGCTAACACCAACAGATCCCAAGGTTCAGCTTTTTCAAGGAGAGTCTCTGCCCTGTCAGTTCTACGCATTAGTTGGCTTGATGTGATTACAAAATGTTCTCTATACCATTCATCACGACCGATCTTTCGCTCATGACACTCGCGCTTTGCCGGTGATGGATACCACGTCAGTTTGTCGCCGTCATAGATTGGCCAATTAAGATTGAATTTTTCCCGCAATTCGGTTTGCCATTGGCTTAGAACAGCCTTAGGTGCTAAAATCAGGACCCGTTTAGCACGTCCTGCTAGCCAAGATTGGCGCAACAATAATCCGGCTTGAATGGTTTTACCAAGCCCAACTTCATCGGCGATCAAGAGTCTTGGCGGCCAATTGCGGTAGAGGCGATCTAGAACCTTTACCTGATGTGGCCAAGGGTTGACAGATGCAGTTGCCTCGCCAACTCTCTCACCACTCGGCCAAGAGGCCGCTTCTTGAATAAATGTCCATACTTGGTTTCTCAGTAGGTCTGCCGATAGTGATTTTGACTGTTGATGTGATAAACTTCTTAATTTATCAGTAAGGTGCGTATTTTTTAGTTGAGAAGGTAGGTCGTTTGGTGCAGGCATAAAACGCATTAAGTCTTGGCAAACGGCACTAGGCACGTCTAACACGATTGCTCTTTTTGTCTTGCCAAACCAGATTTTCGTAAAACCATCATCCTCAGAATCTACTCTTTCAGGTTCGTTCCAATTCGTATAAACACTAATGCTTTCCCAATTGTGTTGCCAACCTGCGCTGGTTTCGTTCAAACTTCCTGTCCAAGCGATCCTATTGCCATTGCGGTCCTCAACAATACCTGTCTTCTCGTGAAAGATAGCATCTGAGGGGATTGGATTGCCATACGCATTACAGGGAACGGCAATTTTCACGTCAAGAAATCCTCTACTCACCATCCAAGCTAATAAACCTAGTGCGTTCTCAGATGCAAAATCAGGTGGAGTGAGTGAAATACTTGTCAGCCGCCGTTCAACGAGGTCGCGGAGACATGCACCTTTCTTGATTGCATCAATCTCGGGCTGCTCTAAAGTGCAACCTACTACTAGTCGCATACGTCCATCGTTTTGTACTAGCCCTTCGATTCCACGTGCTACCAGAGCTAGAGATTCTGCTTTGAAGTAGCCGGTAAGACGGTCGTAACGTTTAGCGTCCTTAAGTGCAGGTATGTAAAATAAATTGACTAGGTTGCCGTCGTCTGAATTGTACTTTATGTTCCATTGATGATTTCTAAGCATAATCAGAATTTGTTGTTCCGCCAGAAATTAAGTTGTTTTGGTTCGCCAATCTTATCACTGTAAGCGAGACGACTTAGTTCGTAAAGAACTTCGAAATCGCTTCCAGATGCAGCTACCTGACCTTCAAGATCCAAGCCGGTGAACTTAGCAGAAACTGGTAGGACTTCAAGTACTGCCTCTAAGGTCGCGAAAAAGCGTGTATCCTGATCTAATAACGTATATGCCAGCATCTCCCGAGCAGCGTTCAAAGACATTGTTCGAGCCAAGTTGGCACTGTGATGAATTGCGTCAATCATTCCTTGCGAACCGTCAGTTGGACCAAGCGTACCCTTGGCAGCTCTTTGTGTACTATCCCATAAAACGATGTTGCTACCTTTCTTTCCTGCAAATCTCCCTACGATATCACGTTCTAGGTCAATTCCCACGGCGAAGTGGGCAAGTATTAATGCTTCATCGTAGGAAAACATTGGTGCTCGAAATGTGTCCCAAGCAAGAATGAAAAAAGCAGAGGGTGGATCCAAGTCAGCATTGGCCTTCAAATGAGTCAATTGATTTAGACGCCAGCGTTTGACCTCCCTGCATGCAGCATTTAGCGCATTTTCTGGTGTTGCGGCATACGGGTCCCATTTGTCATCGGGAAATTTTAACTGTCCACGGGTTGCCGCAGGCTTCTCCCGTGGGGTACCACGTTTTAGAGACCAATGGCGAGAAAATTCCTCAAGTGCTGGACCGAATGAGGCGAGGTACAGGTCGACTCCAGTAATACCTCCATCCTGAAACTCCCCAATTCGTTGTCGAACCGCCTTAGCTACTTTCGGTTCTACGTCCTCCCAATAAATATCTTGTCTATTAAGGTTGTCTGTGCACGGACGGCACACCAAGAAAATTGTGCTTTTGGCCGCCGCCTTCTCCCTAATGTGAAGGCTACTTGGTGCCTCAGTGTTGATGGGCCACGATGCAGTGATGGTAAACCCTGCTTCTATTAGTCCTTTTGTAAGCGCATCCCAAGCTCCTGTTGCCTTGTGCGTGAACATCAGGGTCAGTATACCGTCTGATTTCAAAACCCTGCGGCACTCCTCAAAGATAGACATCATGCGCTCTTGATAATCTCGGCCGGCTTGTGCTTTGGAACCCTTTTGATCCTGGAACCGTGCTGGGTTTGCCACGGCTTCGCTATCCTTATCAGTCAAATTTCTCCGAAAAAATTCAGGATAGACATAGCCAGCGGTACGTTTGAGCCATACATAGAAGAAGTCTGAAAGTTCAGCGTACATAACGTTGTCGTAATAGGGAGGGTCCATGACAACCACATCAACGCTATCGTTTTCAATATGATCAAGGCTATCGCCGGGCTTGCAAGAGATTGTGACAGGGGGTGATGGAATATTCTCAGTTGCGAATAGATCATCTTTGCCGGTTATTTTGGGACGGACGAGCGACACTAATTCATTTATGCATTTAGATGTTTGCTCTATCGCCCAATCCAAACCCAAACCTACGACCATAGGGGCCATTTCGGCATAAGACCACTTAAAAGAAAAATCGTGACGATCAAATACACTACTGATTACTTCTCGGTTCCCATGCCAAAGACTCATCCGCGAGTTATAACTCAGGAGTTTATCCAATGAGAAAGACAAATATCCATATGCAGCTCGTTGGATGTCTGTTAATTCGTTTCTTTTCTGGTCGTTTTGAAGCATTTCCCTGAAAACCTCGACATTGATGCCATGGCAGAACAACTGTCGTGGCGAGAACAGGTCCCGCCATAACGGCATTCCATATTGAATAGGTCTGTTGTCGTTGCTAATCTCAGGAAATCGCTCGCTAGGTACTATATCAAGTGCTTCCCATTCAGGAATTTTTTCAGTTAACATCGCAGAGACATGCGTGCTGTTGTCATCCTTAGGTCGTGGTGCACGATAGCATCGAACCCATTTTTCTTTCCCCTGTTTGCCAGACTTGAGGGTTTTGCTTAACGCAAGTTTTTTATACACGACTGCATAGAGTTGTTCTCCCATACGACCGTATTGGGCTTGTTGCTTGATCTCATCACCGCTGATGACACGGCCGCAATCGGAATATGGACATGTAGCATCGCCACGCGAAACCGTACCGGGAGACTGATCTCGTAGATTTGCTACAATCTCGAACGAACAGACACGACCTTTCGAGTTCGGTCCTGAGGAAATCTTTGGCTTCAGATGAACTCCAGTTCCATCTGGCGCCAAACGCCAGTTTGGAGAAAGCGGGACAAGTCCGGTGCAATATGGACATGTGATAGTGCGAGCCCAGAGATAGCCACTAATAATATGAGTATCTTCAGATTCATACGGAAACACACTACGGTACTTAGATTTAGCGATAGCAACGAACCGACGAGAAATAGTACGGAATTCTTCTACCAACTGGGTTCCATACAGTATGGGCCACTCTATAGTAGCCTTCAATATGAGAGCGGCCACCGGGTTCAAATCATTTGCAATGCTTCTACAACCTATCCGTTCGGCCTCAAATGGAATACTTCCTCCTCCCGCAGTCGGGTCAAGTATTGAGAATGTATTAAGAGGACTACCAATTGTAGTTTCGACCCATTGCTTATCATTTTTGTTTGGTGTGTATGTGAATGCTCTTTTATACCCGTATGGATTGTTTAGTTTTCTCTTGTCCTTCTTGGCAGTGTCAATTCGCTGTTTTGCTTCTACTGGGTTCCCATGAATTCCCAATACATATAGGAATTTTTCGCGGTCAGCGTCCTCTGGAAGTAGTGACGCTAGAACAGCGGCACGTGATGCTACCGGAGGCCGCCTCGCCCACCAGACATGCAAGTAGTATATTGGAGGCAAAGCCGTCATGGAACGCCGCTCGCGGACACTTTCTTCCCCGAGAATCGCTATAGGTAACCAACGTTCAATCAGTCGGATATCGGACATTTACTTAAGTCCATTCCTGAACAGAGCTAGAGAAAATTTTTTCAGGTATAAGCATTGAAATTATGTTGATTTGTAGTGGAAAGAATAGGCAAATGTTCTTTGTTGTTTAGAAAAATTTCTTCTTGTGCAGATGTTTGCATTACTGCTTAATATTTAAGCACTTTTCGTTCTCGGCTCTGTCAGAAGAATTCGTAACGCCGCTAATACACGTCGCGGATTTTTACGATGCATAGACATACCAAACCAGTACGCCGCTTCTTCACGTCCCATGGACTCAATTCCCTGAACTACCGCCCTCATGTTCTTACGACTACGCATTGGCGCCAATGTTCGAAACAGAAGCCCAAACAGCAGAGCGATGTCTTCCGGTAGCGCATAGTTATACTTCTTTACATCAGACTGCCTACCCAACTTGACCCCAGCTTGCAAAAGTCCTCTCAAAACCCAATGTTCCACTAGTTCCAAATTGCGACCCCTAATTGCTGCAACACGCGAAGCGAATTTCACATTAGGTGAAGCAATTGCTGATAACTGCCAGATCTCGTATTCGGTATTTGCTGGTCCATATCGCTGCACGCGCAACTCGTATCGTGGTGTAGATTCAGACATTCTGACCTGTGATATTTGTCCCATAATATAAGTAATATCTAAGCATTAACCTCTGCTATAACTGAAACATGAGCAGGAGCATCGGTTGCGAAAGAACAAAGTCGTTCGGTTATTTTTTTCATCGCGTTATCGTTCATTGGGAACTGACCGTTTTCGAATGTTAGTTCAAATTCCACATTTAGATGTCTTTCGCTAGCATCGCGTAACTGTGGCCTAAGAAACTCCTGAACTGGTTGTGCATCCGATACCGACCCTTGAAACTCTATATGAAAAGAGCCACCACTATGAGTCTCATAGCCTCCTGTGATTTTAACGGTCTTTTCTGCACCTGATATTGAACCTACAGGATTAAGTAGGCGGAATGCATCTGTAGCTTCAAAAATGCGTATAGTCAGCACCGCCACAGCTTCCACTTTCTTCGCGTGGACTTGTTCCCAAAGTAGAGTGAGTGCTTCTTGAAGAGTGCCTTCGGCCGCAAAACGGTTGGGTGCTATTCCACTAGATACTCGTCGCCGGGAAAGTTGGTTTATTTTTCCGCTTACAGGGTCGCTTGTTCTGTTTTTCTTAGTATCGTCCAGTCGGTTTCCTGGTGCTTTAACAGGTTTTCGTGGCCATAGACCGGTCTCTTTTGCATGACTGATAGTGAAAATAACAGATTGCTCATCAATCTTGATTTTTACCCTAGGATCATTTGGACCGACTAAGAGGTTTTCGCGTTTGTATAAGTATTTACCCTGTTCAATTCCGAGTTCCACCCCACGAATAAAGATATCGTCATCTATAAGAATTGGTAAAGTTGGGTCTTGGCGAAACTCATCTCTCAGAGACAACGTTGAGATTTTTCCTTTCTTGAGTGGTGTCCGGTCGCGAATATAATCAGGTGAATCCGGTTCATCTTCGGAGAGACGTAGTTTTTTCAGATCACGTAAGGCACGCACTATTTGGTGCTGTCCCGCACCTGGTTTGTCAGATGTGGAATAGATATCAATTGCTGAATGTGCCAAGTTGACTTTACTTGTATCTATATAGTCACGAGAAGGATAAAAAATGTGTCGATAACACTGTTGAATAGTAATTGCGAGTTCATACTCTGATCTCGCTTCTATCTCCCGTACTTGGTTCTGCTGGTGTTCCGCTAGTTCGACAAGCCGTTCCGGCCTCTTCATCTCCACCAACGCTAGATGGAAATAGGTCTTGCGAATCATTTCATCTCTACGCTCTTTATCAGCGGCCACAAAAATTATATTATTTCGGAGTACTCGAAAGGCAGACTCGTCTGAACCTTTTCGCTCATAAATGCGTTTGATTAATTCGGGTACCGTATCCACAGAAGAACCAATAGTCACCGCATCATATCCTAATACAACAAGTTTAGGACGACCATCTGCAATATCATCGGCTACATCAAATGGTCCTCCAGGAAACGAAACAGTGCAAAGGGTCTTGCCATTGAATATCTCGCGAATCCGATCATTTAACTCCGCACGGGCATGTTCGGCATCTACATAGCCTTCCTCTCGGCGAATGATCTGTCGTAGGTTTGCCTCGGCGAGAAAGCGCATTGGTGCACCGGGACGATCGTCAAGATATGCCGATTCAGCAAGGAACTTTTTACGTGCCTCGTCTACCAAACTGATATTTATAGCAGGGCCTAGCACTGAATAGCGTAATTGGTCTGGTAAAATTCCTTTCAGTTGATCGTTAAAGGCGAGAGTGTTCACGAAGATTGTTCGAGCAACGTAGGATGCATAAGGGGGTAGCCCTTTATGGTGCTTTACATCAATTTCTTGGGCTAATGACATTTTTTCCGCTGGTCCCGCGGAGATATCATTAGAAATAGCTGGGAGATAAGTCTGCTGCATAAGTCGCGTTACGATTTCTCGGCGAATTGGTTCGTAACTAGGATCTATGTGATGAATGTGAATAGCCGTTGCATCACTAGGTTTCTCTGTCCAAAGATGTGATACGGTACAGGCTAGCAAGCGCAACATGCCCCGCACACGTTGAAAATTGCTGAGCGTTGACATCTTTGCTGTTAAAGTCTCTAGAACTTCTGGATGCAAAGGATAACTTAAACGGAAAACCTCACGGGTTTTCGGCCGGGTTATACTCTCTGGCAATTCTTTTCGCTGGGTATTCCACTGCTCCCAATAGGCGTCCACCACGGAATCTATAACATTCTCATTGATGAATTCGAACAGTCGACGACGTAATACCTGTACTGTTTCGTCCTCTTCAGTAGGATTCAATAGTGTCGCCTTGCGTGCTGATACGCTTTCGGCTTCAGCCATCTTGTCTGCGATGAACTGATTTTCGTCGGTGTAGGCGTCGGTTGCTTGTCTATCCTTGCCGATCGCTAGAGTGTAAACAAGTGCTGCGTTTGGAGTACTTTCTACAGCACTGAACAACGAAGTCAGGAACGCTGTTAACTGCTCACGTCCAGTTTTTCGGTCGTGAATTTTGCGTAAATAAACTGAAAGTTCGTCAAGCAGGATAAGTGTAGGATTACCACCAAACAGTTCGCATAAGGTAGCAGACCCAGGTGCTACTTGATTTTCATCGCTCTTGCGAACCCGTTCATATCCGTTTTTACCACCTAGCGCGGAGGCAATCTCTCCCCACGGAGTGTAGGCAAGATGTCCTTCTTGCATCCGGCGTCCATTGGCCGGGTCAGCATTCTCGCCATCAAAGACAGCGACCCGCACTTGACCCTGTGGGAGATAAGAAGAATCAATAAACTCCTCTATATTGGGTATTTTAGCCCCGTCACGTGCAACGTGGCAGAGTGCGATTAGCCCGTGTGACTTCCCGCCACCATAGGAAGTATCCAGCCTGAATACTGCCCCCCCCCCCCCCAGAATTTAATCTATTGCACACTTGGGCTAGAAGGTCTTTAATCCCTCTTGTGGGATAAGTGTTGTTAAAGAAGCGGATCGGGTCGGCATAATTAGGTGTACCTTTACCAGCGATAACTTGGGCCAAGTCAGCTGCAAAATCAGCCTCCGCCACCCTTCCCGTCAGAATATCTGGGCGTGGTTTACACGCCTTAAATATCGTTGGAACAGTCATTATCCACTCCACCATCGCTTGTTACTCTCACTTGGGATTATACACTGCCTCATTCTCAATCAACTCATTTCAGAACTATTGTTCATATCGTCCAGAGGTTAGAACCAAACACCCGTATCTTATCATCTCTAAATACCTTAAACACCCGATGAAGATAACACGATTAGCAAATTAAACAAGTGCAATTTGATCAAAGTAGGTTATTTACTAGAAAAAACTAGTTACGACTTTACAGCAATTTCTTAATAACAGAGTTATACAACACCAAAACTATTAATATTAGGACTCAGACTCACGAAAGTTATCGTCTAAATACCTGTTTGTATAGGTTCTCTTTGTATGGTTATAATATTATTTCGGTTTGAATTTGTTCAGTAAAAACAAACACTCAACCTTAGATATCTGGAGGAAGACCATGATCAAAAATCACAGAATCTATTTTCAAGTTCTTCTGCTTGTAGCAACCCTGACTTTTGGCATTTCAGGCGATGCCTTCGCCAAGAGCGGTAGTTTCTATATCGGTTTTTCTGGTGATGTTATTAGAAGCGGATTTGAGCATGTAAAAACGATTGACAATACCAAAGTACCGGACAATTATCTTCAGAAAGGAACCTATTATAGTGAAACCGAGTCTATGAACAAGACAGGTTTTGGGGGAAGATTGTTTATTGGCTACCAGTTAAACCTAGACTCATCTGGAACAGCCTATCTAGCTATTGAGGCCAACGGAGGAATCGACAACGCTGAACCGACGGGAATGTTCTTAGGAAAAGGACCGTCCGAGGAAAAAAAGCAACCAGGAGAATTATGGCCTGCCAAGTTGACAGTTGAGAGAAAATTCAATTATGGTGGATCCTTATCACTCGGCGCAAGCCCTGAAGTTCTCACTTCACTTTTGGGTTCGGCTTCGGGAATTTACATTCTTGGGGGATTCCAACGTTTGCACACAAAACTCACTGCCGATTATAGTGGTTGCCTTTTTCTTGATAAACTTTGCACAGAAACAGAGTTTGCATCAAGAAGCGATTCTTTCGACAAGGCTCTATTTGGGTGGACGTTTGGTGGTGGCGTTGAAAAAATGATTGGAGAAAGAGCAGGGATTTTTGTTGAAGTGCGCCACACTCGGTACGCAAAAAAGAAATGGAATGCTTGGGAGGAAACGGAAGGGCCAGATATTCCCCTATCGCTTGACGGCAATGAAACTAATTTCTCACTAGGGACGATTTTTTACTTCTGAACTGACTTGAGAAGAAATATCATTTTCGAGCAGATACAATCGTATCCGCATCTTAAATTTGTAGTTTAATTTGAACGATCAAAAAAGGCTACCTATTTTTTGATCGCAATCTGATCAGTCAATCAGGATATAAATTGTGTTTGCCTTTATAACGCGTACTCTTGAATTCCGTACTTCTTGATTCTTACTTTCTATTTTCTGGACGGGGTGATTTGAGCCAAAATCCACAAATTTCACCCAGAACGGATCAGTTGTTGATTTCCATCCGAAAATTTTAGCAGTAGTGACCGTGTGAATTGATTGTTGCGTCTAAGGGTTGATAATTGTGCGGAAATTAATGCCACCTTCCATGAAAATCCAGAGACTTAGTCATCATACTGTTTCAATATAAATTGAAACAGTGCTGAATCTGCATTCATATACGTAAGCGTTCGTTCAAGGGGTGTTTGCTTGATTAATCGTTCGTTAATCCCGTCTTAAATATTTTTTTGCATTTAGGCTGGTCACTCCTTAATTGATCGGTTATCATCGGTCATATGATTGTTCACGACAAAGAGATCGGGATTGTCAGGTCATTGGATAAAGATGACGCTGGATGCATCAATTGCATGCCGACTACGTCGGGATGCGCTTCGTTAGACTGTAAGTTTTCGTACGAAGAGTTGCTAGCGGCTTATCGGGAGTTAAAACATAAGCATCAGGAGTTAGAACATGAATTGACGCGGGAACGATCACAGTCGGGGAATTATAAATCCTGTTGGGAAAAAGCGCGTACTCAGTTGGCCGCGAAAAAAGAAGAAGTAAAGCGTATCAGTCGTGTGGCGAAAAGTGCTTTATCGTTGGACAAAGAAGTACAACGACTTAGAGCATTGATAGACGAGGTTGGTGTAGATAGACGCAAGCGTAGCACGATTGTGTCGTTGCGGATGGAGAATGGTAGTCTGAAAGATGAGAATGATAGCTTGAAAGATGAGAATGATAGCTTGAAAGATGAGAATGATAGCTTGAAAGATGAGAATGATAGCTTGAAAGATGAGAATGATAGCTTGAAAGATAAGAATGCTAACTTGATAGATGAGAATGCCGACTTGATGGATGAGAATGATGATTTGATAGATGAGAATGGCAACCTGAAGGATGAGAATATAGAGCTGAAGGATGAGAATGCAGAGATGAAGAAGCAGGTCAAGAACCTGCTTTCTAACCGTAAGGTTCTGTCGAATTCGTTGTACGGAAGACGTAGTGAGAAGCAGAAGAGGCCACCTTCGGGGCGACGACGAGGACAACAGCCCGGGGCGCCCGGTCATGGTCGTACAGCCCGACCAGATATTGAGGTGGTAGAAGAGTCGTGGCATCCGTCCGATGATGAACTTACCTGTTCCAGTTGTGGAAAGCGGTATGTTGCCAATGGGAAGCGGAGTTCGGGGATGTATGAGATCAAGGTCAAGGCGCACAAGCGCAAGATCAACAAATCCCGTCATCGTAGGGCATGCGACTGTGAGTCATCTCCGCTCTATGTGACGGCGCCGGCGCCGGTGCGGCTGTTTGAGCATACGCAATATGGGATCAGTGTCTGGGCTCTATTGACATACGAGCGTTACCGTAATCTGAGGACCTACCGCGGGATAGCGAGATTGTTTAGCGACCACGGGATTAAGATTTCGGCAGGCACTCTAGCGGACAGCGCAAAGCGCCTGCTGCCTCTGTTCGAGCCTCTCTATGACGCGATTCTCGCCCATCAAAACGAAGATAGATTGCATCATGCAGACGAGACGAGTTGGCGTATTCAGTCACTGAGAGAAATGGGAGGTTCTCAACGCGCTTGGCTGTGGGTATCTGTGAGCAAAGACTCGGTCTTATACAAGATAGACCGTTCGCGTAGTTCTGAGGTTGCGAAGGTCCTATTCGTGGACAGCGTTGATTGTGTTTTCCTGGTCTGCGACCGCTACGGCTCCTATAAGAAGATGGTTCGGGATTTCCTCTCAAAGAACTCAATAAGAAAGTGATACTGTGTTTTTGTTGGGCGCATATGCGAAGAGATTTTATAAAATGCGCTGCAGGAGACGAGCAACTTGAGCAATGGAGAGAACAATGGATAAAACGCATTGCAGAGATGTATGAGTTAAACAAACAGCGGTGTGATCACTACCTCTCAGGTAATACTCCAGAGTTTGAACGAGCGCAGGCAAAGCTGAAAGAAGCGTGTGACGCAATGTTTGCCAAAGCCAAGAGTGAATTGTCCGAGTTAGCGGAAGATGCGCGTGAGCGAGGACCACTTAAGTCGCTTATCAATCATCGTCAGGGGCTGAGCGTGTTCGTTGAACATCCCCAAGTTCCCATGGATAACAATATTGCGGAGAGCGCGCTGCGAGGCCCTGCCCTCGCCCGTAAAATAAGTTTTGGATCTGACAGTCTAGAGGGAGCAAGGACATCAGCCATTCTATACACGGTGCTGTGTACGCTCTCAAAGAATGGTATTGACATTCTCCGTTGGCTAGAGGGGTGGTTGACTGCCTGCGCGGAAGATGGCAGGAGTCCCCCGGAAGATCTATCGCCTTGGTTGCCATGGTCAATGAGTGAGCAACGTTTGCGTGACTTTAGCGCCAAGAGATGACCGACGAGGTTGAGTGCCGCTACTACGGGCGTGAGTTCACGGCTACGGAGATGAAACTGCTACGCGCTTTGATAGCCGGGCCCGAGCGGCTCAACCGGACTGCTCTGTCCAGAGAGTTTTGCAGACTTATTGGGTGGTACAAGCCCGATGGCGGACTCAAGGATATGACGGCCAGAGTTACCATGCTATCCATGCATAGGGATGGCATCATCAAGTTACCGCCACCCACCCGAGTGTCGCCCCGAGCCAAGCCTATTGTCTTTGGAGTGGACACCGAACCGCCTATACTACCGGTTCCCAAGACCCTTGACGAAGTCCGTCCGCTGCAGGTGCACACTGTTGTCAGTGGCACCAAGCAAGGCAAACTATGGAACGAGTTTGTAGCGCGTTATCACTACTTAGGGTATAAGACATTAGTCGGGGCTCAGATGCGCTACGCAGTGCGCGACCGCCACGGTTCGCCGCTGGCCATGCTAGGGTTCTCCACCGCCGCATGGAGACTTGCGCCGCGTGACACCTTCATAGGATGGACATCCGAGCAACGTGAAAAGAATTTACCGCTGGTTATCGACAACCCCAGATTCCTGATTCTTCCATGGATACAGATACCCAATCTTGGGTCACACATACTCTCGGTAGTGTGTCGCCGCTTGCCCAAGGAGTGGAAGCAACGATACAACTTCACACCTGTGCTTATTGAGACGTTTGTACAAATTCCGACATATACAGGCACCGTATACCGTGCATCTGGATGGACACGCGTTGGAACTACACAGGGGCGTGGCCGCTACGATCGGTACAAACGATGCGATAAACCCAAAAAGGACATTTGGCTACGACCGCTTCACAGGAATTGGAGACAAATCCTCAACCGCTCAAACCCCCTATAAACACCCCTTGAACGAACGCTTACCATATACATATACTTTACATCAAAATCACATTTGAAAAATAACGCTATAGCACAAATGTTTCATATACAACGTCAATTAAATTGCTTTGTATTGCTTACCAAACCCACGACATATAGTCCAAATGCTTCTTTGTATAAGTTCTATCCGTATGGTTATAATTTAGGTTGAGTTTGTTCAGTTAAAAATAAAAACTCAACTTAGATATCTGGAGGAAGGTCATGATCAAAACAATCGAAAATCACAGAATTTATTTTCAAGTTTTCCTGTTTGTGACAACGCTGATTTTTGGTATTTCAAACGATGCCTTTGCCAAGAATGGTAGTTTCTATATCGGTTTTTCTGGCGATGTTGTTAGAAGCGGATTTGAGCATGCAAAAACGATTGACAATACCAATGTACCGGACAGTTATCTTCAGAAAGGAAACTCTTACAGTGAAACCGAGTCTATAAATAAAACAGGTTTTGGGGGAAGACTGTTTGTTGGCTACCAGCTAAATCTAGATTCAACTGGAACAGCTTATTTAGCTATTGAGGCCAATGGAGGAATTGACAGCGGCAAACCAACTGGGATGTTCGTAGGAAAAGGACAATCCGAGGGGAAAAACCAGCTAGGAGAATTATGGCCCGACAAGTTGACAGTTGAGCGAAAATTCAATTATGGCGGACCCTTTTTGCTCGGCGCAAGTCCCGAGGTTCTCACTTCATTTTTGGTATCAAGGGCAGGAGTTTACATCCTTGGAGGGTTCCAACGTCTACACACAAAACTCACCACTGCTGATTATAATGGTTGTCTTATTGCTGATAAACTTTGCGCAGAAACAGAATTTACATCAGGGAGCGTTTTCTACGACAAGGCTCTGTTTGGAGGAACGTTTGGTGGTGGCATTGAAAAAATGATAGGAGAAAAAACAGGGATTTTCGTTGAAGTGCGTCACACTCGGTATGCAAAAAAAGAATGGGATACTTGGGAAGAGTTATTAGACAGTAATGAAACTAGTTTCTCACTAGTGTTGCGTCAAGGTCAGCATTTTGTGTATAATGTGTTTTAAGGCGAGGGATCTGTGTCCCGAGTCATCTTTCCACAACAAAGGAGGTGAAACCATGAAGAAGTACATTGTGCGCCTGTCGGAGGCGGAACGCAAGACGTGTCAGGAGGTCATCGGGAAACTCAAGGGTAGCAGTCAGAAAGCGCGCCGGGCGCGTATTCTATTGCAGGTTGATGCGGATGGGCCAGATTGGTGCGACCATCAGGTCGCGGAGGCATACGGTTGTTGGGAGCACACCGTTGCGAACGTGCGCAAACGTTGCGTGCTGGAAGGCTTTGAGTTAGCCCTCAACGGGCAGCAACGAGACCCATCCACCTGGACACCGAAGCTCTTGGACGGGCGACAGGAAGCCGCGCTGATCGCGTTGCGGCTGGGGCCGCCACCGGCTGGCTATGGCCAATGGTCGCTACGTCTGCTGGCAAGCGAGGCGGTTGAGACCGGCATCTGTGAATCAATCAGCCACGAAACCGTCAACAAAACGTTAAAAAAAACGGCATTGCGGGGCGCTATCTGCAGTACTGGGTGATTCCGCCGAAGGCGGACGGGGAGTATGTGGCGGCCATGGAAGATGTTCTGTCGACCTACGAGGAGCCTTACGATGAGCGACGACCAGTGGTCTGTATGGACGAACAGCCGGTACAGATGGTGGGGGAAACCCGCCAGCCATTGCCCGCAACCACGAAGCATCCGCGTCGTGTGGACTATGAGTATCAACGGGCCGGCATGGCCTCAGTGTTCCTGTTCTGTGAACCGCTGGCAGGTTGGCGTACGGTGACGGTGCGAGAGCGGCGCACCAAGTTAGACTGGGCGGAGGAGGTGGCGGCTCTGCTGGAGAACCGCTATGTAAACTGCGAGATGGTCACGCTGGTGCTGGACAACCTCAACACGCACACGCTGGGAGCGTTATACGAGGCTTTTGAGCCGGAGCGGGCACGGCGGTTGAGACAGCGCATCAAGTTCCAGTACACCCCGAAGCACGCGAGTTGGCTGAACGTGGCGGAGTGCGAGTTGAGTTGTCTGACGCGGCAGTGTTTGAAGGGTCGACGGATTGGGGACCTAGGCGAGTTGCGGGCCGAAGTAACGGCGTGGTCACAACGCGTCAACGCAAGCCAGCGTGGTGTGAACTGGCGTATGTCGGTTGCCGATGCCCGTTGCCGACTCAAGTCTCTCTATCCAAAAATCATTGCTTGACGGAACACTAGGTACCTTTTTTCACTTTTGAGATTGACTGAAGAGAAATTGTCATTCTTGGCAGTTGTAATCAGACTCCTATTTTAAATCCTTAATTTAATCTGAGTTTTCAGAAAAATTCACCTGTTTTTGATTGTAGTCTGATCAGTCAATTAAGGTATAGATTGCAGTTGCCTTCGCAATACATACCCCTGAATTCCATACTTCACTCTCCACCGGAATAATTCGCCCCTCACGCATAACCTTTGCCAAACATGTTGTAATGCCCTGCGTCACTGGAGCTAGATAAGTGATATTCATACTTGATGTTACAAACCTTTTCCCTTCCCAAGCCACGGTTGAAACAGCCGTTCCGCAGGTAGCATCCGCAAGCGTAAAAATAACTCCTCCATGAAGCATGTCATAATGTTGAGAATATTCTTCAAGAAAAGGCATAGAGAGTTCCGCCTCTCCATCTTCCATCTTAAGTATTTCAATCCGCATTGTGTCGAAGATCTTTGGATGACGGCCAGGGAACTTCAATGATTCTTTTGTCATAAAACACTCTCCATAGATGTTCTATTTTTTGCAAAAAACAAAAACCCTAAAAATACAAAAACCCCCATCGAAGCGAACATAGCTCTGAACCCAAGAATCTCAGCCACTACGCCAAAAACAAAAGACCAGACCATTCCTCCACCTGTGAATGAAACGCTACTTATAGCAAAAGCCTTAGATCTAGCTTCTCTGGGACTTGAATCTATTATTATGGAATATATAGACGGGTATACAAACCCGTGCGCGCAACCAAACATAACCGCGCATACAATTAAAAGCTCCACCCCGCTGACAAAACTGAGTAAAAATACGCTTAATCCTAAGAAAAACACAAATGGAGTGGCAACCCTCCATTTACCGTATTTATCCGGAACCCATCCTAAAAAAAGTCTAATCCCCAGAACGGAAACTGCGTAGAAAAGAAAGTAAATTTGGAAGTTTTGTATATCTATTGAAAGTGAAAAAACAGAAATAAAATTAAAAGTGGTTATAAACGCCCCACCACAGATAAAAAGCGTAATCGCGGAAACAAAAGCAGACCTATTTCGAAGACAATCAAGGTAATTGGAACCAACTATCGTTTCTTTTTGTGCAGGCTTGCTCTTATCTGAAATAAAAAAGGAAAGACAAAAACCCAAAACCGCTGTAAAGGTGAGAAAAAACATAAAGAAATCAAATCCGAATCCTTCCATAAGGAAAGAACCTACATATGTAGCGACTGCATAATTTATTATCGTGAAAACGCCGTATATCCCCAGCGCTTGCGCCCTTTTTCTCTCGCTTGTAAGGTCAACTGTAAGCGCGCCTGCAGAAATAAAAAAAAGAGAAAAAGAACAACCATGGATTATCCTTATCACGTAGTAGAGGTAATCAACCTTTTCAAGCAACGCTAGGGGAAACGTCGAAACCACAAGCAATGCGTATCCGAGCAATAAAAAAAGTTTTTTTCCATACTTATCGGTTATATGTCCTGCATAGGGAGTGAGAAAAAGTGTGCTAAGACTCGCTATCCCCATAACGAATCCAACCGTTTTTTCGGTTCCTCCAAGATCAGAAATTCTTATCGGTAAAAGAAGAAAAGAATGAAAATTAAAGAAATAAAGGCACGCAATACAGGTGATGAGAACAAAACCCGGGTTGAGAAGCGGGGTTGAGTCTTTTTGTCCTTCACTCATCGTATATTACGCATGATAATTAACAGGAGATCATCCCCAATAAATCTTTTTCCTGTGAAGAAAATACGCTATTGCTGTTAACACAAGCAAAAAGAAGGCTATAACTGGAAGATATCTGCTCATAGAATTTTTAAGAAATGAGGATTCAGAGATTTTTAATTCTACAGTCCCTCTTTTTACAAAGGATTTTTCATATTTTAAGAATGAATCTCCGTGAATTTCTATGTCTTGTGGGACTGCGCTAGGTATCTCTGCTTTTATTTCAACATCTGTTTTTCTTATGAATAGAGAAAAAACGGCAATGTCGTAATCAAAACTCAGTGGAACCTTCCCCTTAGCCTCAGGCATTGGAATCGAATAACCCATAACAACTTTTTTTATCCCCGGAAGAAGCGGAGATTTACTGTAAAACCTCCCTTCTTTTTTTATTGTGTCTTCAGGACCGAGAACGTCTGAGAAACCTATGTTTTCTGCGTCTTTGGGAATCGGAAAGGAAAGTGTTGTTATTGTGTCAGAATCGCTCTGTTTCCCGGTAAAAACAGTGTTCCCTCTGTTTTCAAAGACGTAAAGCGACGTTATGTTTAAGTAGTTGTTTTCATCGTCTGGATATACGATTATGCTCAGTTCCGAAACGGAGACCGATTCATCTGAATCAGAAGTGTCATATACAGGTAGGGAAACCTCTATTTCTTCTTCTGAAGGAGAAAATACCATTTTCCCTGAAACATATTGCACTCCTTGGTGAAAAAGCGTTATCTCATAACTTCTGTCCCATCTCAGACCGGAAAAAGAAAACCTGCCGTCGGAATTTGTTTCTGCAAAACGCCTCTCTTTTTCTCTATCGCCCATATATGAGATAAGAATGAGTTGACTTCCCTGCTGTGGCGTAGAAGCAGTCACATTGGTCACTATTCCTGTTATTTCTCCGGTATTCGAGCTATCTACCGGGGGAGAGTAATTGAGGAGATAATCGGCTACTTTTTCAGCGGATTCTTTGGAAAGATTGGCAGGAGGCATTGGAGGATAGCCATCGTTTACGGGTTTTTTTCCTTTTTTTGCGTATATGAGTTCTGGGTTGCGAGCCCAATTTATAAGTTCTTCTCTTGAATATTTTTCCCCCACACCTAAAAGATCAGGTCCAACAAACCTTCCCTTTCCGATGGTATGGCATCTTGTGCAACCTGTTTCGATAAAAATTTCTCCGCCAGAAAGCGGAGCAACTTGGGCAGTTACGGTTGTCTGAAAGAATATAAAAAACGCAAAAATGTATATAACCCGCAGAAACGTTTTTTTTAAAGTTTGGCAGTTCATCACAACAAAACGTCTTGGGCTACTCATTTGGCGTTTGAAAAGCAGAAGTTGTCTGCAACTTCTTTTCTGATGAACTATCGGCGTTACGGTCTTCAAGTTCGGAAATGTCTTGCACTATTTCCTTCGCTTTTTTTCGGTATTTCTCAGACAGCTTCGCGTAATCTTGCTTATCAAGTTTTCCCATATCGCGGTCAAGCTCTATATCTCTTAGAGAGAGCTGGTATAGGTTTCTTTTTTCGTAAAGAAGGGCAAGCCTTTCAGATTCAGTATCGTTTTCCGCAAAAAGCTCATCCTTTGCTCGGGCTTGTAGAAAAGGATGTATGGCAAAAGCGGATATAAGCAACATGAGGAAAAAAGAGAGTATATATTCAATCATATTTGTGTGCCTCTTTTTTTCTCGTTCGTTGTGGCCACATAGTTACAAGAGCACCCAAGACAATAACCACCCCTCCTGCCCATATCCAGTTAACCATTGGGTTTAGAAGCGCTCTTATATTCACCTCTCCACTGGGAGCGACCTCTGAGAGTATGAGGTATAGATCATCTCTAAAAGTTGAACGCAAAGATACTTCAGTTTCTTGGTTTATCTCTCTATTTCCCTTGTATTTATAGACATTTTTCTCTGGACGCATAAGCCCCAATTCTTTTTTGCCGCTTCTTACCGCAAATTCTGCGGAGAATCCATCTTTTGCGTCATTTGATATAAAGCGCATTCCCAGAAACTCAAGGTCGTATCTACCAAGGGAGAACACATCTCCACGGGAAAGAATCACTTCTTTTTGGGTGACAAAAATAGATGAACCAGTAATCCCTATCACGACCAGTACCACTCCCAAATGCACTATATATCCTCCATAGCGCCTTCTGTTGCGTGAAATAAGATTGAAAAAAGCAATTACGAGATTTTCCCCTCTACTACTTCTAACCTTAACTCCCCGGAAATATTCAACAAACACCGTAGCAGTAACAAAACCGCATAAAGCAAAACTCAAAAGCGCAACCAGCTCACGCATCCCCACAAGTAGTAGCGCAGTAAGAACTACAAAGAAAACCGTTGTAGGGAAAATAAAATTTTTCTTGAGATTCATAGCAGAAGCTTTTTTCCACGATATAAGAGGGCCTATACCCATAAGTAAAATGAGAACAAGCCCTATTGGCATCCCAACCGTATTAAAATACGGAGGTCCGACAAGAATTTTATTTCCTGTAAAAGCCTCTGATAGCACTGGAAATATTGTTCCTAGAAATACGGCAAACGCAGCCCCTAAAAAAAGAAGATTATTGAAAAGAAACGCGCTTTCCCTTGAAAGAGGAGAATCAAATCTTTCGTCGCTTTTAAGATCTTTCGCTCTCCATGCAATAAGAAAAAAGGAAAAAAGAAGTATCACGATCATAAAGCCCACAAAAAGTGGGCCTATATCAGAGCGTGCAAAAGAATGAACGGATGAGACTATGCCGCTTCTGGTTATAAAAGTGCCGAATATGGATAGAAAAAAGGTTGTAGCGAGCAAAATCAAGTTCCATTTCTTGAGCATACCTTTTCTTTCTTGGATCATCACCGAGTGTAGAAAAGCGGTCTGGGTTAGCCAGGGCATAAATGCGGCGTTCTCCACAGGGTCCCATGCCCAATATCCTCCCCATCCAAGTTCAAGATACGCCCATCTAGCGCCCAAAAGGAGACCTCCAGAGAGAAACATCCATGAAAAAAGAGTGTATTTTCTGGAATTCCTTATCCATTCGTCCCCCAAACGGCCACTCATAAGAGCAGCCATACCAAAAGCAAAAGGTATTGTTATTCCCACATATCCGATATACAGGGTTATAGGATGTATTGCCATATAACCGTTTTGAAGAATGGGGTTTAGACCACGTCCCTCGGTCACGGCTCTTCCTAACTCAGCAAAAGGGTCTTCCACATAAGCAATCAAAAACAGAAAGAAAATCAAAACCGCGGCCAGAACTGAGTTAGTGTAAGGGTCTGCTCCCTGTCCTCTCCTACGGAGCACTGAAAAAGCGATGTACAGAGATAAAATAAGACTCCAAAGGAGGAGCGAACCAGATTGTCCCGCCCACAAAGCCGTAATTCTATATATCACGGGAAGGTCAGTACTAGTGTTAAGCGCTACGTATTTAAGTGAAAAATCAAGCGTTATAAGTTCGTAAACAAGAGATCCAGTAGCCACAGCTAAAAGCAATGCTACGCCGGCAAGGGAATTTGCCCCGCTCTGCGCAAAAGCGCGACTTTTTGTCACAATCGCCGTCCCGCATACTACAAGACTATAAAGAGTGACAAAGAAGGAGAGAAGTATTGATATACTTCCGAGGTTGGACATGCTCAGTCCTTTTTTTCCTGATAGGTTGAACCTTCTGGCTCATACTTGGTGGGGCATTTAGCAAGTAGTAGGTCTGCTTTGAAAACTTCGCTCTTTGAAAACTTTCCCTCAACAACTGCAGAAACTCCATCGGCGAATATATCGGGTATAACGCCGTCATATTCAACTCTCACTGAACCATGACCATCTGCGATAGAAAACTTTAGGGAATCATCAAGTTCATTTACAATTGAGTTGGAAACGACAGTACCTGAAACCCTTACTTTCTGTCCGTAAACGTCAGGGACTTGCGCTAGGAGTTCATCAACGGTTATGTAGTAGACCATTGAATCTTTTATCCCTGAAAAAACAAGCCAACACACAAGAGACACTATTACAACTATGGGAACAAGGATTCTAAGTTTTGTTTTCAACTTATCTCACCTTCACCGCTGGACTCATCTACAGCCCCTTTAAGTTTTTTGCGAACAGAGAGTGATCTTTCTCTTAAGTAAAGCGCATAACCCGCAAGAGATATCCAGACCAAAACGTTTGACCAGAAAAAATATTCCATCGTAGACCTAAGCGCCCTGCCCTCTACGGGCGTAAAGTTCGTTTTCTATATTCATTATTCTTGTCCTTTCCCTAAGAAGCACAAAGAAAAGTAGAGTGAATCCTACAAGCGTGACTAAAAGCGTATGCATCATCGCAGGATCTATGCCCCCTCCGCCCGGCCCAAAAACCACAGGGGATATTCCCCTTTTTATTCGAGCGGACACATAGACTATAGGGAGATCCACAAACGCTATTATAGCAAAAATAGCCGAATACTTAGCTCTTCTTCCTCTCCCTCCCGATCCTGAACGCAGAAGTAGATAAACCGCGTATAGAACCCAAAGAATAAAAGTCGTTGTAAGTTGCGGATCCCATGTCCACCAAGTCCCCCATACCGGCTTCGCCCATATAGCTCCGGTAATGATGGTAAGCGTGAGAAAAAGCATTCCTGCTTCTGCAGAGCAATATGCCATAACGTCCCATTTTTCCGTTTCTTTTCTTAAATAACAGATGCTTGCCACAAAAACCACGGTGAACGCAACAGTGGCCGCCCAAACCGTACCCATATGGAAATAAAAAATCCTTTGCACATGCCCCATCACTACTTCTGTAGGCGCGTAAAAGAGGGTCATCCACGTTGCAAGCGCCATAAACGTGAACGTAACAAAAAACAGTGATTTTTTCATTATTTTCTGGTCCGGGAAACGATCAGTTCCCACTATCTTCAATAAGATACTCAAACAGCATTGAGCATAAAAGGACAAAGATTATATCAAATGAAACAAGCACCTGTAAAGAAAACATATAATGCTCCAAAGGCTTTCCTTCAAGTATGGAAGCGCACACCCTGACCGAAGTTATAATAACTGGAGTTATGAGAGGAAAAACAAGCAGTGGAAGCATCATATCGCGAAGATTGGTGTTAAGCGCCATAGAAGAAAAAAACGTACCTATGGCCACAAATCCAAGCGTTCCAAGAAAAACTGTTCCCAAAAGAGGTCCCATGGTGGCTAACAGAGAGACTGAGGCGACAATTTGAAAATCTAGGAAAAACAACAGAAAAAGTGGAAGTATAAAAACCTCTGAAAGCAGCACCATAATCAGATTTGAAAGAAGTTTCCCTAAATAGATATAACTTCTCTTAACGGGGGTTAGAAGCAGAAACAAAAGAGCGTTGTTTTCTTTTTCAAGAGAAAACGATCTGGCAAGAGCAAAAAGTCCTGAAAAAATAAAAGTGGTCCATACCACGGCAGATACGGTGCGGAAATCAACGTCAGAGCGAAATTCAAAAGCTAAGTTGAAAATCACAAGAAGTAGAAGCGAGAACACAAACATCGTCGGGAATATTTGTTTTGTGCGCCACTCAACTCGCAAGTCTTTTCTAAATATGAGCAGTATCTTCTTCATAAAGCAGAGTCGCTTCTTATTTTCGATGTGTAGATTTGTTGAAACTCGTGCTGTTTCAATTTCCCATCTGAAATGTAAATTAGTTCTCCTTGGTCAAGAATTGCTGTCCTGTCGCAGAGAGAAAGACCTTGGTTTAAGTTATGAGTAGTCATGATGATTGTCTTTTCACCCTTTGCTGATTCAAGAACCGATGTTAGAATCTGCGCCCCTCTGTAATCAAGACCACTATATGGTTCGTCAAGAAAAAGAATCTGCGGATTGTGAAGAAAGGTTCTCGCAATAGTTAGGCGTTGGCACGTTCCAAAGGAAAGAGTGTTTACAAGGTCGTCTTTTTTTGAGTAGATTCCGACCTTGCTCAGCATCTGCAAGCTCCTGTCAGTAATATCCGCAATATCGTAGAACTCTCCTATAAAACAGAGGTTTTCCATAGCTGTAAGATTTTCATAAAGCATCGTATTATGGGAGATAACCCCCACAAGTCTTCGTACTTTCTCCTTATCGCGAGTAACGTCGTAACCGGCGACTTGGACCTGCCCTGTGGTAGGTTTTATAAACGTTGAAAGTACGGAGAGCAAAGTGGACTTTCCAGCGCCGTTGGGACCAAATATGGTGAAAAACTCTCCACTGCTCACATGAAGATCTATATTTTGAAGAATAGGAAAAAAACTAAACTGCTTGCAAAGCCCTTTTACCTTTATTGTGCTGTCTTGCGTCCAAAATGACTGTTCTGCGGAGAATCCTTCTTGTCTATCTATTTCGATATCTCCTTTTTCCAGTCCGGTTTTCTGAATCGCTTTTTAGCCTCAATCTCTTTTTTTGAGGGAATAGCCTTTCCGGGTTTTGTCGCAACAGGTTTTCTTATCTTAAGTTTTTTAAGTTTTTCTGCAGTCATTTCTGTTCTCTACATCCAGAAGTATAATGGACAAACGCAATCAGATAAACGGAAGACAAGGTTCTCCGTGCATATGATAAGGATTGGCACCGCCCATTAAACGGGTATCTGGAAAGAACAAAGACACCGAATTTTTCTAAACTGAACTTTTGAGGTAAATCTGCCTGTTTTAGACCATAACTCTCCCATATTACTCTTATTCAGCCGTTTTTAGGGTGGTTTTGTATCCGTGTATTTTTTCTCGTTTTCCCCTTGACAGTGCGTCTTATCAGTAGGCGACGCTAAGCATTTATATCCTCAGACCTTGAACCGAGAAACAAGAGTTCAACTCTCCCCGACTTCATCACTCACCTCTGCCATCCGCAAAAATGGCCTTCGGGCTGGGTCAGGATGACTACTGATATTGAACCGGTTAGAGTAAAAATGTGACTTGGTACGACACCCACGCCCGTGAACTCAGCGACCGGTACAATCAGGCAGACCCGGAGCAGGTGCATGCCTGCTGGTCTCATCTCTTGCCGCCTCAAGCTGGGCTGGCCCTAGATGTGGGTGCCGGCAGCGGGCGTGATGCCCGATGGCTGGCGCAGAAAGGCTGGGAAGTCATCGCCGTAGAGCCTTCCAAAGCCATGCTGGCACAGGCGCAAACCCACTCTTATCTGGCCGCACACAACAGAATCACCTGGGAGCAAGATAAACTCCCGGAACTGAATCGGGTCAGAGGTAGCAGTCTCAAGTTCAAGTTGATTCTACTCGGTGCGGTATGGATGCATCTGCTTCCCGGGCAGCGGGAAAGAGCCATGCAGATTCTCAGTGATCTGCTGGCATCAGGTGGGCTGTTGGTCATTTCTTTTTGCAACGAGCCCGATGCACGCACGCGTGAGCAACAGGGGTTTTACCAAGTCAGTCCGGAAGAATTGAAGCATCTAGGTCGCCAGCGGGCACTGCGGTTGCTGCATGAGAGTAGCGACCAGGTGGATTCCCTCGGTCGCGCTGGCGTCCGCTGGCATACCCAGTGTTATCAGTTATTGGATGACGGCACCGGTAGTCTGCCACTGTTACGGCACATCATCATCAACGACAAAAAAACCGCCACCTACAAACTCGGGCTACTGCGGGCCATATTATGGGCGGCTGATCGTACACCCGGCATGGTCCTGAAGCAGGACGAAACTTGGGTGAGTCTACCACTGGGATTGATCGGACTCAACTGGCTGAAAATGTATCTGCCATCAATTGCGATTTATCAGTTGCCGGTATTGCCGCCCAGCGTTAAAGGCATAGGCTTTGTTGGTGAAGCTTTCAAATTTCTAGCAAAACAGGAGTCATTCTTAGACTTGAGAATCGGTACCTGGTTTGAAGCAGGGGGGTATGCAAGAGCAGTGACTGGTGCAATTCGAGATATCTGTGCAACTATCAAAAAAAATCCAGCTGAATATATTACCCGTCCGGGTCAGAAGGATCAAGTTTTCCAGGTAATCTGGCAAACAGTCCGCCAAACAAAAAAGCCCATCGAATTGAACCGGGAATATCTTTCCCACTTCGGCGAGTTCTTGGTGCCACGTCAACTCTGGCAGGCATTCAGCCAGTACGCCTGCTGGCTGGAGCCAGCGCTGGTCAATGAGTGGATCAATCTGATGCGCGGTTGGGATTCCTCTCTGAAGCGCGATGACTGTTATAAAGGGCTACAATGGTTCCAATATAACTATGATCGCGATACATCGGGCGTACGAGAACGTATTGACAATCTGAAGCGAGCGCAGCAAAGGATAGTCTGTACCTGGTCGGAGCGAGACATCACCAAGCGCGCCATTGAGGTAGATCATTGCTTCCCCTGGGCCCACTGGCCTAATAACGATCTGTGGAATCTACTGCCCACTGCCAAGCAAATAAACAGCAGCAAAAGAAACAGACTGCCGTCGGCAGAACTGCTACTCCGTTCCCGAGAACGCATGCAAAACTGGTGGCAACAGGCGTACATGGAAAATGGACTAAAGGGTCAATTTCTCGCACAGGCACAGGCAGCCATGCCATTGCTTGGGGAATCATCTGGTCTTGAAGACATTTTTCATGGCGTTCAAATCCATCGACAGAGATTACGTACCAATCAGCAAATCGCCGAATGGTCACCTGCTTAATGATTGCAGATGTTCCAGGAATTCCCATGGACTTGATTCCACCGTGATAAAAGAAGGTTTGCGTCCCCAATTCCGCCCTTGCACAGTATTGACTGTATTCCCGGCCAGTTGGCGGGCGACCGCCCGCTTGCATTGCTACGCGGTAACTATCTAGTTTTTGGCCACGCATTACACAAAACGGTTTGAGTAATCCGGCATCCCGATTGCCAAGGCCGCTCTTGCTCCGGTCCTGTCCCTATCCTTTCATTTTCTTAACCGAGGGATTATTGTCGATGACCAGCGGTAGGTTTTGTTCGAGTTGTTGAGAGTCTGTCCATCCTATGAAGATGTCGTTCGCCGCAAGTTTCCATGCGGCGGTGGAGAAACCTAGCATGATCAGCAGTAAACCGTGGCAGTCGTGGACTGCGTAGCGCATCTAAGCTCCGACTAACTACCAATAGGTTTCTGAGACAAAAACTGATTAGAAATTTCCCTGCGGTTTTTGAAAAAACACTTAAAAGTATAATAAACAGAACCCCGAATAGGTTGAGCGTCGTGGTTGTTGCTGCGCTATTAGTCTCAGCAACAGCGCATCCACTGCTCTTGGTTTCTCTCTCCTGTCTTGGTTCTAGTTCTTGCTCAGGTTTGGGATCTTGTCTAGGTTCTAACTCTCGCTCTGTGGATATCGTACAGCGTTCTAGGAATTCCTCTGTAACAAAAGGTTTAACATTATCCCGATTAAGTTTCCAACCTATGTCCCTGAGTATTCCTAAGGTGAATTGTACATGTGTTAGTGAACCATAACTGGGCTTCATTATGTCAACCGTAGATTCTACAAGGTGTGAGACAGATCCTCCCTGCTTCCAAACAGCGGGAGCATAAAGTCTTATTCTCCCTTCAGAATCCACTCCGTAGGGGGATAGCAGGTCCGTTTGAGCTTTTCCTGCTATCTGCGCGCAACTGTAATTGTTAGTTCCATCACCTGTCCCGTCCCATAAAAGTCCTGTCACTGAGGTCAATGCCCTTTGTCTTTGATCATTGGAAAAAAGATTTATAAGAAGTTCATCATCTCTTTCTGAATACAGATTCAAATCGTAAATGCTCTTTATTCGTATATCTGAAGCAGTTGGTTTTACTAATGGAAAAGAACCATCCGGTCTGATTAACTCAAAAAAGCCCATTCCATGAAAGAACTCATGAATTGCTATAAGAACAAAAATAGCAGGGCCAAATGGCCGTCGGAAAGTCTCTTCATTCAGTCCGTAATCAAAATAGCGTCTTTCGTTAAATATTATTACTATGTCTGCTTCTGTTGTACTGTTAATTTCGTCTTCCGAAATGTTTTCCGCAAGCGCTATGGGAATCCCGGTGGGTTCCAGAGAAGAAGAGTTGTATACAATATTCCCCGGCTTGGAACTGGCTAAGACATCTGGTTCTAAGTTTTGAAATGATGCTTGCACTCTGACCGTGCTATTACCAACAAACCAGAGCTCGAATTGATTGAGGACTGCTTCGAAAGCATTTCTTCTTGCTTCCCCAAGGGTCTGCGCATTGTTACCACCGGCGAGAAATAGTGTCTTTTCCGTTGGCGTCAAGGAGCTTCTATCGTAAAATCCTGTTCTCGGCGCATCAATATATAAAGGTTCAAATGTAATGGATAAACTGTTTGGAACCCAAGAGAAAAAACTCAACAGGAAGAAAAGCGTCCCCACAAAAGACTGTTTGTTAATGACATGAAACACGCGCTTTACCATTTTTTTTGTCAAAACGTACTTTAGTTTCCTTCATCAATGAATCAGGGACATCTACAATAACAACCTCTGATCCATCTTTAAGGACAACCTTTCTGCCTTCAAGTTCTATTTCAGAGAGGTTCTCCGTATCTCCATTAAATTCAGAGCCTGTCTCTTCAGTGCGCCGATCTTCCTGGCCTTTGTGTTGCGTGTCGCTATACGCTGGGATTGCTAACAAAGAGATAAAGAACAAAACTAAAACTATAATTGATAATTTTTTCATGGCATTTCATCTCCTACTTTTTTCTCTAAATTCTTTGGTTTTTTGTCGTAACCGCCATTTCGCAACTTGAGTATTGTTTTGCGGGATAAGAAAACGCGACGGTAGATTATACAACCAAAACAAAACCACTACCACACAGAATAGCATCCAAAATAACCTTCTATATCCATACTTGCTGAGATATTTAGGGGCTATCCAAGCTGGGTAATCGGCTTTCTCGACGACCATCCTACGGCTTGGCATTTATAAAACTATCTTTGGTTCTCCAGACGGCTGATGCTGGAACGGAACGAATAAACTCGACTAGGTCTCGGGAAGGCTGACGCGGAAGAAGAACGGCTAGGTTCATCGGCATTTGCTCAAATCTGCGATAGTCAAGGAGTTGCCCAATGGCCATTCTCACCGAAGTACGTCTAATATCTCCTTTAGCTTTGTAAATCATAGAAACAGTCTCATCTACGAGATCGCAGACAATTGGAGAACTGGTTCCAGACGGCGAATAAATATGCCTTTTCACTTTGTGTCCTTTTCCCTCTAAATGATCACGGTATGCTAGTATGAGATGCTGTTCGCGTTTGTCTACTTCAATACCTTGGGACGTTAAAGAAACTTTGAACTGTTCTCCGTAATGTTCATCAGTCTCCATCTCAATGATACCGGAGTTAGTGGTTTCCGTAGGCAGTAGCATTGGAAGTTTTCGACTTTGCCTAATCGCTTCCGCTGCTTCGGCAAGCGCATCCTCATCCGATGCGTATCGTTCCCAGACTTCGGCAGCACGCTTGCTGTAATCTATACTAGAACTAGGGTGGTTAGGATCAAGAGTAGCGAAACTGGCGAGGTGAAAATAAACACCGGTTGGATTGCGGAAATTTTTTAGGTTTGGACGATTGAAATGAAATGGCAAAGCTCCGAGTTTGTCGGAAAGATCTTTTACTGCTGGATTTTCTTTGCTGAGAAGTCCTTTGCGCAAGTATAGATCAAGCGCAAGGATCAACTCTTCTTCCACCCAAGGGGGATTATGAGGAGTCACGTATTCACCTCACAAGTAATATGCCTCATAGAAAACAACTTAGTTATTAGATTTCAATCTGGTTCCATAGAAGTCATAAAATTCTACTGGTTCTCCGTTATATAAGAAAATATATCTATTTTTATAGAGTTCTATTGATTTGAAAAGACTTTCCATGAACATTTCCATTCTACTTTTGCACGTCATAACCCTTGTAAGTATAATACACTCAATCTGATAAATGAAAGTGAAAAACGATGAAGTATCTGCATACGATGATAAGGGTCGGCAATCTTGATAAGTCGATAAATTTTTACACTGAGATTCTGGGGCTTTCTTTCCACAGAAAAAAAGATTATCCAGATGGTCGTTTTACGCTTGCCTTTCTGGGAGAAGGAGGGGATACCGAACCTTTCTTGGAACTCACCCACAATTGGGATACAGAGCAATATGATCTTGGATCTGGATATGGTCATATGGCATTTGGAGTTAATGATATATACGACGCGTGTGAGAGGATAAAACAGGCAGGAGGTAGCGTAATCAGAGAGCCCGGACCCATGAAACATGGAACCACTGTGATAGCGTTTGTAGAAGACCCCGACTCATACAAAATTGAGTTGATCCAGAGAAAAAACTAATCACCAGAGTTAATTTCTCCTTTTTTTCCATCTAGTTTCTAAGTATTTCTTTAGGTTAGCCTCCCTACCCTTTTCAGATGGTTCATAGTAAATTCTATCTCTTATCTCTTCGGGGAGAAAATCATCTTCAACAAAGTGATCTTCGTAATCGTGAGCGTATTTGTAATTTTTTTTGTAACCCAAATCCTTCATAAGCTGGGTGGGGGCGTTTCTTAGGTGTAGAGGAACCGTAAGACCGGGGTTTTTTCTCACATCTGCTTCAGCTTTGCAGATAGCTTTGTAGGATGCGTTGCTCTTTGGGCAACTTGCAAGATAAGTGGCAACTTGCGATAAAATGATGCGTCCTTCCGGCATACCCACGTAATTAACTGCGGTAAAGCAATCAGTGGCAAGCGTAAGCGCATAAGGTTCTGCGTTTCCTATGTCTTCTGATGCGAGTATAATTAGCCTGCGGGCGATGAATTTTGGATCCTCTCCAGCTTCAAGCATTCTCGTTAGATAGTAGACCGCGGCATCAGGGTCGCTTCCTCTCACGCTCTTTATAAAGGCGGATATTGTGTTGTAATGTTCTTCGCCAGACTTATCATAAAGAAGTCCTGTTTTTTGAAAAACATCCCTTACAATCCCGACGTCTATTTCTGTAAGATCTCTTGCGCGAAGAAGGGAATATGCAATTTCAAGTGAATTAAGCATCACTCTTGCGTCTCCGCCGCATAGAGCGATGAGTTCGTTTCTTGCTTCTGAAGATATGCTTGTTTTGCAAAGACCATCCTCATCGGATAGCGCTTTTTCTATTATTAAGTTGAGATCTTCTGCGGAGAGCGGGTTCAGCACATACACGCTACAACGAGAAAGAAGAGGACTTATGACCTCGAATGATGGGTTCTCTGTCGTGGCGCCAATAAGCACCACAACTCCTTGCTCAACGCTTTTTAAAAGAGCTGCCTGTTGCGCTTTATTAAATCTATGGATTTCGTCAATGAAAAGAACAGTTCTTTTTCCAGAATAACGAGCATCTCTCGCCGTAGATATTATATCTCTTAAATCCTTCACGCCAGAGGAAATCGCGTTTATCTGAACGAATCTCGCCCCGACTTCTCCCGCCAAAAGCCTTGAAATAGTTGTTTTACCCGTTCCCGGAGGACCCCAGAATATGATGGAGTGAAGTCCTCCCGCTTCAAGAATTTTCGTTATTACTCCATCTGTTCCCAGGAGATGTTTTTGGCCGAACATCTCTGCGAGCGTCTGTGGCCTCATTCTCTCAGCAAGAGGTAGCGTTTTTCTCTCAAGTCCGAAAAGACTAGGGTCGTCAGAATTCAATTGAGTTCACCTAACTGTGTTCTGTAAATTCGCACAGTGAACCAACATCAAGGCGACAACCTGTAGAAGCAGAATACAATTTTTGTAACGGTACATGTCTGAGAGCAAAGACTACCGGATTAGCAGGTGATTAAAAGCGTTGGTTTTGGAAACGATTTTGCTCTGGTTATAATCTCAGGCTGTCATGGACATAACATTTTTGAAAAAACTTTGCGACACTCCAGCAATGCCCGGAGATGAGGGCGCAATAAGAAAAATTCTTGCCGAAGAAGTAGAAAAGTTCTCTAGGGATATTACCGAAGATGTTTTAGGAAACTTAATTGCCCGCATACCCGGAGACGGACCTACTCTAGTTCTTGACGCGCATATGGATGAAGTTGGGTTTATGGTGCATCACATAGACTCAAGAGGTTTCCTACGTATAACCCCACTTGGGTCAGTAGATCCAAGGGTTTTCTATGGACAGAGGCTTGTCGTATGGGGCAAACGACCTCTTAAAGCTATAGCGGCGGCTGTACCTCCACACGTAACCAAAAGTTCCGGCGGCGCAAAAGAGGTTCCCGAGATTGAAGACTGTATTGTAGATCTTGGGCTTAGTGCTGAAAAAGTCACAGATGTTGTCAAACAAGGTGATTTAGTATCGTTTGACACCTCGCTTGACGAAACAGATGATGCGGTAATCTCTAAGGCTCTTGACGATAGGATGGGAATTTTTGTGATAATTGAAGCGCTTCGGAATACTCCCCATCTGGGATGCAATCTTATAGTTACTTTCACTGTGCAAGAAGAAGTCGGACTTCGTGGAGCGCGAATCATAACACCTGTTTACGAACCTGATTTCGCAGTGGGGCTTGAGGGCACAGTAGCAATGGACATACCAAGAGTCCATAGAAGTGAAACATTTGCAACTGTCCGCAAAGGACCCGAAATAAGGCTCTCCGACAGGTTTTTGGTAGCGCACAGACCATTTAGTTTCTTTATAAAAGAACTTGCGGAAAGAAACAAAATCCCTTGCCAAGTAACGGTTAAAAAAGCAGGAAGTTCAAACGCAACAGCAATGCAGGTTACAGGAAAGGGAACTAGAGCCGCAGTTATATCTGTTCCGACGAGGTATCTTCACAGTCCAAGTTCTGTAGCCTACAAAAGTGACATCTCCCACACCATAAACCTTGTATCCTGTCTACTAAAAGACCTAGACAAATTTGACATCCGTAGTTAATAAAAAGGTATATAGTAATGACAGAAGACCTTCTCTTCATTTTTGAAGAAACCTTGCGTGAGAGTTTCCCAGAACTCTCCCCAAAACAGTTTCACAAAGTTATTGTTGCGGAAATAGAAAGCAAGAAGTACGACATTCAAGACAGATCGCTTCTTGAGATAGCGCTTCGAGATGAAAGAAAAGTTTTTCGTAAATCCCTTGCAGAAGCCATTGAGTTAAGAGTTGCGGATCTTCCTGATAAAAAAACCTTTTTTCTTTCAGATGAAGGGAAAAAAGAAGTGGCTTTATTACTCACTCAAACCCTAGAACATACAATTGACTATTATTACAACACAGTAATCGGAAGACATTTTTCCTCAAGCTGAAACCACATCCCACGTTTGATGCGGAACGGGGGATGCGATCCCAACCAATACCAACAAAGGAGTGTTGCTTCTTAACATCTACCCTCTATCGTTCATCGGAACGTAGTCTCTTTCTCCCTCTCCGAGGTAAACCTGACGTGGCCTTGCAATTCTAGTTTCGCTGTCATTGAGAAGTTCAAGCCACTGCGCAAGCCATCCAGACATTCTCGCTATAGCGAACAGCACGGTGAACATGCTAGTGGGAAGACCTATGCTCTGATATATAAGACCGGAATAAAAATCAACGTTTGGATAAAGTCTTCTTCTTACAAAATATTCATCTTCAAGCGCTATTCTCTCAAGTTCAAGCGCTATGTCTAGTAGTGGGTTTTTTCCTGTCTCTTCAAACACATCATGCGCAATATCTTTTATTATTGCGGCTCTAGGGTCATATGCTTTGTAAACTCTATGTCCAAAACCCATAAGCCTGAACTCTCCTTTTTTCGCCCTCTCTATGTACTGAGGGATCTTGTCAACAGAACCTATATCAGCCAACATCTCAAGCACCGCTTCGTTCGCCCCACCGTGTAGTGGTCCATAAAGCGCCGCTATGGCAGCGGCGGCAGCCGAATACGGGTCGGGTTGGGAACTTGCGACGTTTCTCATGGCGCTTGTGCTACAGTTCTGCTCATGGTCGGCGTGAAGAATGAAAAGAACGTCTATAGCTTTTTCTATAGCCGGATTTGGCTTGTAAGTCGTCTCAGCCATCTTGAACATCATAGAGAGGAAGTTTCCTGGATAACTAAGCTCGTTATTTGGGTAGACATAGGGAAGGCCCATTATCTGCCGATAGGAGAAACCTGCTATAGTAGGCATCTTGGCTATAAGCCTTCTTATTTCAAGATTCTGTACTTCAACATCAAATATGTCCTTTGCCTTTGGATAAAAAGTTGAGAGAGCCCCAACCGTGGCAAGTAACATTCCCATTGGGTGAGCGTCATATCGAAATCCGTCCATGAACTTTTTTATGTTCTCATGCATGTAAGTGTGGTGGGTTATATCGTGAACCCAATTGTCATGTTCTTCCTTGGTCGGAAGCTCACCATGGATGAGTAGGTACGCAACCTCAAGGAAAGTGCTGTTCCTTGCTAACTGCTCTATAGGGTATCCCCTGTATCTTAGAATCCCTTTTTCCCCGTCAATAAAGGTGACACTGCTTTTGCAAGAAGCCGTATTTCCATAGGCGGGGTCATAACTCATCATCCCAAAATCATCATCGTTAACCTTTATCTGGCGAAGTTCCGTAGCCTTTATGGTATCGTTCTCTATAGCCAACTCGTAACTCTTACCTGTCCTGTTGTCCGTAATGGATAAAGTGTCTTTGGGCATTTCTTATCTCTCCTTTGAATATTGTTAAAACCAAGATTGAAAGTGACAGTCCCAACCTTACAACCCGCCACTCATAAAGCAAAATGCAGAATCTGGCTTTATCAGGTTTTATTATAACAGATCAGGAGACCAAAGCAAAAAGAAGTCTTGCTGAAAGATTTGAGTTATAGGAATTGGTAAGTTTCTCAATTGGCAAATCTATAGAAATCAGTATCGCGTTCTGTGTAAATTAAGGAATCTAACTGTGGTAAAACTACTCAACTTGTTTTTTTTCGGACGGAAGAGCAACCATCCCATTGTAAGATGTCCGAGCTTTCTTTTTCAAATCTTTTTGATTTATATGTATGCTCAGACAACAGCAAAAATTTCTGGTTTCTGGAAAAAGATTTACGGTAATAGAATTATATAGAACAACAACATTGCGACTCTATGAAACTATGTCTTCTCCCCCATCAACCCCTATTACATTTCCTGTAATCCAAGACGCTTCGGCAAGTGATAGAATAGCGATTGCCCTTGCCACATCCTCAGCCGTTGTGAGCCTTCCCGAAGGATTTGCTTCAAGTGCGCGCTGAGAAAGTTTCTCATTTCCCGGGATTTTCCTCAGTGCCGGAGTATCCGTTACTCCCGCCATTATTGAGTTTGCGGTGATCTCACGCGGAGCGAGTTCAACCGCTAACTGGCGTATATGAGCCTCTATTGCGGCTTTAGCCGCAGAGACGGCGCCGTAGGTAGGCCATACCCTGTGACTTCCCGAGCTTGTCATTGCGAACACTCTGCCCCCCTGCCCCAGAAGTCCCTCCATTACAAGGTCTTGCGTCCAGTAAACAAGGCTGTGAGCCATCACGTCAAGCGTCATTTCCATATTCTTGCTGTTGAGAACTTGCGAGCGGTTATCCGCCACGTAGTTTTTCAAAGTGCCAAATGCAACGGAATGCACCAAAACTCTTACTGCCGGTTTATCTCCGACGGCATCTTTTATGTCTTGGAGAACCTCGCTCCTCTTTTCAGTATCTGCGACATTTACATTGTAAAATTTCACATCACTTCCCAAGTTTTTTATTTCTTCAATAATCCCTTGTACCTTTGGCATTGTCCCCTTGCGATCTAAGTGAACGCCGAAAATATTCATTCCTCTACGGGCAAGCTCTATACTACATGCCTCTCCGAAACCACTTGAGGAGCCAAGTATAAGCGCCCAGTGACCTTTGATGGAATTTTCAAACAAGTTTGTATCACCTCTCCTCGAATATTAAATCTGTAGATCAGGACTTTACATGATTTGCGGTTTTTATTCTAAAACCAGCGATTATTCCAACTCGGCATCTTATATTTTCTTGAGACAGATTGTGGGAAAAAGGCCAGATTTGGTTTGATTTTATTGGGTTTTGGGTAAACGATGGGTTAGGAAGTTTTCCTGGGTTGTTGAACCTGTACGATTTTATAAGCTCTCTCAAACCCTATATTTTCAATCTCCTTTGCGGACGACGGGAACTCACGATGAACCGATGCTAAAGAATCCTTCAGTCTATGTTTAATCTGTTCTAGAAGTTCAACACGACTATAAAGCCCGAAAAATGACTTGATGCTATGTAGAGTTTCCTCACCTAAACTCTTAGCCAGCCGGGTCTGAACCTCTTTTCTGAACGATCCTGAATGAAAAACTAGAAGCGCAGATTTCCAAAGAACGATATCGTTCTCAAACTCAGTTTTTCTCAACAGAATTTGCCCATCAACAAATTTTTCCAGATCCTTGATTACTCGTGAATTTACTTTTCGTATTTGATGTTCAGATGTTTTAGGGACATCGTGAACAGATTTGACAGACATTGAAAACCATAGCAATGCTCTGCACCTGATAAGCATAGATGGATGAGTGCTGTTTCGAGATTCACCTTGCGATGGGTTAGAGATCATATCGGTCTGAGATAAGAAACTTGAAACGTCAAACCGAAGAAACTCGTCTCCTAGTCCTGATGATGTTTTTATGATCGCCTGGATTGATTCATCCAAGCTTCCAATTGACAGGAATCCTATACGATCTGCCGACAACTCTTTCACCCTTCTTATCATGTAATCTTCAGATGACCCATCTGCTGAATTTTGCGAGTAAGCCACGTGACCTAAAAGAAAATGACCAAGTTCGTGACCTGTCACAAATTGAAATTCCTTTTCATTCATCAGATTCACAAGACCTGACGTGAATCTAAGAACACATGTTTCAGGAGTGTCAATAAAACAATCAGCTTGAACATCTGCGCTGTTATATACAAAAGCGGATACATTCTCTCTAGGTATGCTAAGAGTTTCACAAACGGAGGACAGGCGTTTTTCAAGGAGTGGTGTGACTGATTCAGACAAAAGAACACCATGCCTCAGCATAGTGTCTTTCCCATGTTCTCCCCATTTTAGATTGCGAGGGTTGAACTTCAAATCTTCTTCTTTGTCTTCAGATAACCGCACAAATGAAGCGATTTTGCGTGCGGTTTTCAAGTCAGTCATACTTCTTTCTTAATGTTGCGATGTTGTCAAGCATTCCTTGAGCAGCATCTCTTTCTTCACCTTCAGGCAATGAACTAATTCTGTTGCTCCATTTTTGAAATTCTGACCGGAGATGCTTGCGTTTTCGTTCATCAGACCACGAGGACTCAATTCCTACCAATGACTCTAGTCCTTGCTCTGATGTCAACTCAGTTGACAGATTAAGAGTTACCTTCTCTCTCATCTTTTCAATCTCATTCATGTCAAGATTAAGACCCTTTGCAATATTTCGTATCACTAACATTTCTTCTGGGTCCGCGACTCCATCCGCTGCCATGACATCTAGACACAGTTCAACCGCATCATATTTAGTTTTCTTATCACCAACCTCAGATAAACGGTCAACGAGTTCTGATAGGGACAGATCTCCTTTTTTCGCCTCGGCAAAACCTTCTTTAAGGGCTTCGTTAAAGACCCTCTTAAGTTTTTCCCGTTCATTCCTAGGATATCCCGATACCTCTTTGATAATCCAATTTCTAAGAATTTCTCCTTCCTTATCATCCAAATTGGTATCTGCCATCGCGACTGCTACACCAATTTTTAGAGATATCGCTTGAGCTTCTTCTCTGTCCTTATACGCCTCTTCATATCCCTTTTCTTTGAATTCATAATTAAATGTTAGTGACTCAAAAAGGAGCAATTCACCATCGTTGTTCGACAATCCACCTCGAATCTTTGGTGGTTTATCAGAATTAAACATGCGGAGAATCACATTAATCTTTCTGTTACCTGAACAGGCGGGTTGGATTAAGTTTGGAACAATCACTCCCAAATCAATCCAGCCGGCAACCACAAAGCCCTTAGGAACTTGACCAAAATTACCAGACATCTGATAACAAATCGTGTCAGATTCTCGCGCTGAACTTATAAGCGAAAAAACAGGTTTGAAATTTTTTTCTCCGTCAGTGACATCAAGAGCAGAGAGAGCAAATGAAATACTCATGTCGCTATCGTTTGGCATTCTGCCTCTAAACAATATCCTTTTGATCTCGGTTCCCTCATGTATTTCATCAAAGAACTTAAGTTGTGGAGGACCAAAATATGTCCCTTTGACGGGTGATTCTGGTACGCCTTTAATAAGGTCAAGAAAAAAACTAAGAGCCCATACCACAAAGAGGATTAGCGAAATAAAGAAAATTGCTTCCATGTCTAGTCCACTAAAAACTTATCAATCTCAGATTGGATGGTTTCCCCAGATGCCCTAGAAAGAGATATTTTGGTTTCTTTACCAGATACAACATCCTTAAAAGCCGCATGCATCATCTGATTCTCGTCATAAGAATACGTCACCTTTATTTCTTGACCAGCTGGTCTGTTTGGAGGTATTTCAAGTTCCTGTTCAGAAATAATTTTCACAAATTTAGGATTTGTCTCCGGACTTTTTGACTCTGTAATCTTACAGTCAATTCTGTCCTGTCCATTAAATCTCGTGTAATAAGTCCGTGTAACAGAACACGGGATAGTCTGTCCTTTTCGAATTAAAATTGAGTTAACGAGTTCGTCTTCTCCTTTAGATTCCGAAAATTCTACACAGATTGTCCCAAAGCATTCATTCGTTACTTCAGACACATTAAGTTTGGAAACAGACTTTTTCTGAATTTCTGAGAGGCTAGAACCGTCACTCTTATAAGCCGCATATAAACAAGCTCCGAGGGCAACGATCTCATCTACATTCACCGTTGAAGTTGGGGTTTGCTTGAATACCTTCTTTGCGCATTCAACAACGCAAGGAATTCTCGTACTACCTCCTGCCAAAAACACAGAGGTTATTTCTTCTGGTGTTATATTAGCCTCATCAAGTGTCGCTTCGCACATCATTTCAATCTGAGCCATTAAACTCGAAATACTTTCTTCAAATTCGAGTCGGGTTATATCTATTAGTTCTTTGTCAATTTCTGCTGTAGTTCTTTTTCTTCCCGACAAAGATTTCTTTTCTTCTTCAACATCATTTATTGGAAAGTCCTCTCTTGAGAAGTTAGACCCAATTTCATCTTTATATTTTTTTGCAATTAGATCCCAAAGACACCGATCAAAATCGTCTCCACCAAGTTTATGTAGGCCATTTGAGGCAACCACCTCAACATCCTGCCCTTTGACCTTAATGACTGAAACGTCAAATGTTCCACCTCCGAGGTCAAAAACAACATATGTTCCTGCCAACTCACCATCAGATTGATACGCATAATAAAGAGCTGCTGCAGTTGGTTCGTTAATGATGTATTTCACATTAAGTCCAGCCATGCGACCCGCTTCCATAGTCGCGTCACGAGCCTCTTGAGAGAAGTTCGCCGGGATAGTGATGACTGCTTCAACTATTGGACCAATCTCTGCTTCTACATCTTTTTTGATTTTCTTCAAAACTGATGCGCTTAATTCAGTTGGTGTGAAATCTTTGTCTCCAATTTTGTGAGTTATAGACGTACCCATGTCTCTCTTAAATCTTGCTGTAGCATTTGCTTCATCGTTTCCCCACTGCCTTCTAGCTCTCTCACCGACAACAATTTCGCCTTTAATTTTAGCAACACAAGACGGGGTAATATTCTCATCACGGTCATTGTTTATGATTGTAGGTCGCCCACTTTCATCAATGTAAGCGACAGCTGAGAAGGTTGTTCCAAGATCTATTCCCACGTAATTTGACATTATTCGTCTCCTTCACTATTAGAATCAAACCGAAAAATTGAGACTTTTGATGGAATAATAACCTCCACGTCTCCTTCCCCTTCTAAAACGTATCCAACGGATTTGACTGAGGCTATTTTAAAGTCCTGCAATTCATCATCAGTGGGCAAAACAATTGGGTCATCCGCTATTTGAGGGCCTGCATCTCTGTAGTCAGAATCAATTTCAGGAGTGAATTTATTTACCCCACACTCATCCAAAGCGTCTTGCATAATACGAGAAAGATATTTGTAATTTTTTGATTCTTTCTCACTTTCGGATTCTTGACTCATTTCCCTAAGAGACCGATCTACTCGGATAAACCTCATCAGAAATCTCTTGAAAATCTTAGCATCATACCCTTTTTTAAGCCTAGAAATTTCTTCATCTTTGGTATTGAGGGCATTTTGCAGAGTAAGAAAACTTTCAAGCAGATTATTCGATTTCTTGGACTGCTCTTCTGATGAATTCTGAACCTTCTCCAAAGCTTTTTGAAATTGAGCATGAGATATCTTCGAAGACTTTATCAATTCTCCGATAATTGCTCCCCATTTTTCTGGAACGAGAGCGGGTCCATCTTTGATGTAAATTGAACGGATATAATAGGTCCAAAAAGAAATCACTAAACTTATTGAGGTGATGACAATAAGCCCAATGACTAAACCCCAAGGAATGCTTGAATTCTCAGAATCAAACAGTAGGTAAAGAATTAATGCTATAATAAGTGCGCAAAGGGTGCTTAGAGCAACTATTTTGCCTAGAGAGAAACTCTGAATGGATTGTTCCTCATCTTCGCTCTCTTCAGGTATATCGTCGCAACTGGTATCCGTCAACTTAGTCATATTTCCGTATTTTATCGTTCGTAAACAACTTATTCAACCAGAAATGATTTCTTTCTATTGTATGTTTTCTAACCGTACCACTCAATCAATCCAATTTCATATGTGGTAGGAATCCACCCACGGTTATATCGGTCATCTCTCATTCTCCTCCATTTTCAATCTCCTGTGAGCGGATTCTAAGCGCCAAATACTTTTCCAAACCAGCTATTTTTTGCACCTTATATTTTCTTCGCATTTGAAAATAGCATCTACTTAAAATCTTTTTAATCACGCGCATCAAACAAAAACCAGATTAGTGTCTGCCTCAATAACTCGCTGTCTCAGATAAGATAAGGTTCTAGGCAGACACTAATCTGGTAACAAAATATAGCGTCACTCAATTTTTTTCTTATATCTAAGTTTGCTGACTGATATGTAATCAATCTTCTTCTCTAGGTTATAAATTTGGGTCGTGGGTGAATCACCCCCTTCGAAATAATTGCTACGCGCTACCATGCCAGCCTTACTAACAGTGTGTCTTACCTGTTGCTTGGTCATCTCATTCACCGCGTTCCATTCGTGTGCTCCACCTATCTCTTCTACCTCTGTGATCTACCCGACCACTCGTATCTAGATGTGACTGAATCGTCATATCTTTGCGCACCCGTGAAGAAATATCTCGGTCAACACGTTGCGCAAGCAACTCAAGTTCGCGCACCATTTCATCTCCTTGATCTAAGCCATGCACATAAGGGCGAAAATAGTGCAGTTCACGCTCAACGTATTCCTTCGCATCGGAATATGCTCTATCCCGATTCATCCGAGCTGCAGAGAGAACGATATGAGCAATCCATATCTTAGCGACGATTGCCGTAATCTTCGTGTCACGCAACTGATGTTTGTTGTCCGTACCATTTGCAGCAGCGAGACTGACTGACATTGGATTAGCCTCAAGCAGACGCTGATCATTGACAGTGCGCGCTTTTGAAGCCAATTTAAACTCCAACATGTCTTTGGATTTTCCACCGGGGCAAGTTACTTTGAAGACAGTAACACTCTCAATGCCATTTTGAATCGCTCCAAGTTGAACAAAGACGGAGTTGTCATGGAAGCTGAAATTTTCTCTACTCAGCACATCAACTCGCACGCCCGCCGGTACGGTCAGAACGATCTCTGCACCCTCAACAATGGTATTGTGGATGTCTCCGAGTTCACCTAAAAGGACAGTTGAAAATTCACTGCTCAGTTCTATATCATGGAGACGGCCACCACCATTCTCAGCTATGCTTCGCAATAGATACTCATCGTACCCATCACCAATACCGAGAGCAGAAGTAAATACACCACGTTTTCTGAATTCGTCAGCATGCACTTTAAGTTCTATAGGGTTTACTATACCTACGTTGGCATGGCCATCGCTCAGGATAATCACGCGGGGAGTCATTCGGCTATCATTTTCCGCAACCCGTGCCGCACACTCAACCCCGGCGAACCATCCCTCAGACAATGCGGTTGAGCCTCGGGTATGTAGCTGTATAATCTCGCTACGTATTCGGACTGCATTTTCTTTAGTCGCCGGTACCGCGTCAAGGTGTATCCGAACATCGGATGCGAACGAAACTAAGGTAATACGATCCTTATCCGTCAGACGCTCAGTCAAACCAAGTGCCGCTTGCTTGGCTGCCTCAAGTTTTCCACCATGCATAGACCCACTCGCATCAATCACAAGGGCGATGTTGAGAGGTGCCGGGTCTATGGAATCATGGTCATCCTTGCTTTGCGTTGCTTGAAGTTGAGCAACAAGATAACGCACAGAATCTCCACCTTTCCAATAGAATTGGCGGTCAAAGGTGGCATTTACAATAAAGTTTACATCATTCATTCTTTGTTCCTCCTGTAAGAATGGTGCGGAATTGATCCGCAAGTTGTTCAAAAAGAATCCGCTCTCGGGGCTTAAGGTTGCCGCGAACAGAAATTTCGAAAGCGGAAGTAACCGATATTCTTGTCCAAACGGCTCCTCGTGAGTGACGAGGTGCCGAGGCTCCTAGTATTTTCTCCAACTGAAATATCAACCATTCGATGCTCGCTAACTCAGCTTTATTGCCTTCTGAGCGTGCTATGCGACCGGACAACGTTGACGCCTGATTCAAACCCTGTTCAAGGGATGGTGGATTTGACGCACTCCAAGGCAGTTTTTGCCAAGTAGAATTCATTGAAGATTGAGTTGGTTTAACCGAAGCGCTGCTGGCTCGAATCTTGTTCAGATAATCGCGAGCAGATCCAAGCGGGGCGGAAGTTGGGCCGGTTTCAATCGCCCATTCCCTGATTTGGTCTTCGGTTGCCGTCATAAATAGTCGTCCAATCTCCAATAATGACAGTCCACGTAAGTCTTTGAGCGTCCTAACTGCCAACGCACGGTCTGCGTTACTAGCTGGGTAGCGAGCGCCACGCCCCGGCCTAAATGGTGGAGCTAGCAATCCTTCACTAACCCATGATCGCAAAGTACGAATCTCAACACCAGTACACTTGCTCAGTTCTTCAATTGTGAGTTGATCAGTCATATAGTATATTATAATGCAATAATGCGACATGTCAATATGTCGTTTTTATTTTTTCAACACAAATTGAGACATTTGTGCTGTCCAAAAGGTGTATTTATGAGGTGTTATTAGAAGGATAATCAACCAAACAAATACACCCCTTGAGCGAATGCTTACTTTTCACAACTTCCCCGCATCAGGGAGTAATAGAGCAATAACCGTTGCGGGTGGTAAGACTTCGGTAGGTAGAACGGAATATATTGAAATACATGATGAGAGCGGTTTGCTAGACAACACAAAAGCGACGAGTATTAAAGACGACTCAACAAGATATAGGTTTGTAACTGCAACATTCGGGAAAACAAAAACCTACACGTTCAGATAACTAAAGAAAACAAATTTATACCAACATCACAGCCCTGTAGGTTTTTATCTGCGGGGCTTTTTTTGATTTTTTGATATAATGGTAAAAACAATCCGGGAGGAAATACCATGAGCCTAGCGAAGAGACTTCAACATTTAATAGAATCGCATGAAGGCAGGATAAAGGATTACGAAGAATTGAAAGAGTTTTTTATATCTTTTATGTCTTCGACTTTTGGAGAAGGAGCGACAAATTCTGAGGTCTGTGATTTCTCTGAGATATCGCGAGGTAGTTGCTTTGAACTTTTCACTCCTAAGTCTCTCAAAGCTTGCGCCTTTCCAACAAGATTGCCCGCACCTTCAGAAAGACTTTTCATGGCATCAGTATATGCTTTTTCTGACTGACTTATACGTTTTCCTACATCTTTGAGATGCTCAACGAAGATAACGAACTTGTCATACATCTTGCCCGCGCTTTCAGCTATTTCTCTCGCGTTTACGTTCTGATACTCCAACTGCCAGAGACTGTGTATGGTTCGAAGCGTGGCAAGAAGAGTTGAAGGACTCACAATTATCACATTTTTCGCAAAAGCGTCTGAGTAAAGGTCCTGTTCTTTTTCCACAGCAAGCATAAAAGCGGACTCTATGGGAACAAACATAAGGACGTAATTAAGACTCCTTATCTCGGGTATGTCATCGTATTTCTTAGATCCCAAACTCTTCACATGGTTTCGAAAAGACAATATGTGTTCACGAATATGCTTCTCTTTTTCTTCGGGATTTTCAGAGGATGTGTATTTTTCGTAGGCAGTAAGGGAGACCTTTGAATCAACTATCACGTCCCTACCCTCGGGAAGATGGACAATCACGTCTGGGCGTAGGGTATTTCCATCGCTATCTTTGAAACTCGCCTGTGATTGATATTCCTTGTCTTTGCGGAGTCCTGACATCTGTAGGGCGCTCTCAAGTATCATTTCTCCCCAAGCGCCTTGGGTTTTGGATTCACCCTTAAGAGCTGTTGTGAGATTAAGCGTCTCACGATTCATCTGCTCCCCAAGTTTTTTCAAATCTTCTATATGTTCTTTTAAGGAGTTTCTATCAACGGTAGCATCCCTATGAGTATCTGTAACCTTTTTATCAAAATCTTTGATTCTCTCACGAAGTGGAGCAAGAAGATTTTCTATGTTGGTTTTATTTTCATTGGCGAATTTTTTTGTAGTATCTTCAAAAATTTTGTTTCCGAGGTTAGTAAACTGCTCACGCAATATTCGTTCTGAGTTCTGCAAAAACTCCTCGTTAGTTTTCAGAGTTGAAATCATTTCCCTTTTTTCACCTACCTCAGAAGTAAGCGCAGTTATTCGCTTCTCATAGGAAGCGATCTTGTCTTGAGACTCTTTGTTTGCTGTTTTTACAAGAGAGAGTTCCGTTTCCGTGGCTCGGAGGCGTCCGTTCTGTCTGAACAAAATGTACAGAAGCACAATAACCCCAGTGCCTACAAGAAAAATCAGCACGCCAAATAGGTTCATAATGAAAACAGTTTAAATTGATTTGAGTTTACCGCAAAGCAGAGAGGTAAAATCCCTATACAACTGCCTATGCGGAATTTGTCTAGAAAAGTTATAAGAAAAAATCTAAGACAACCGAATGTAACGCTAAGAAATTGTGCTTTATATATCAAGAATTTTCAAACTCCACAGATAAGCCTCACGACCAATTAGTACTCATCAGCTTAATTCCTCACGGAACTTACACCTTGAGCCTATCAACCTTGTAATCTTCAAGGGATCTTTAGGAACTTTTACGTTCGGGAGATCTAATCTTGAGGTTGGTTTCCCGCTTAGATGCTTTCAGCGGTTATCCGTTCCGAGCATAACTACCCAGCACTGCCGTTGGCACGACAACTGGTACATTAGAGGCTCGTCCACTCAGGTCCTCTCGTACTATGAGCAGATCCTCTCAAATCTCCTTCGCCCGCTACAGATAGGGACCGAACTGTCTCACGACGTTCTAAACCCAGCTCGCGTACCGCTTTAATGGGCGAACAGCCCAACCCTTGGGACCTTCTCCAGCCCCAGGATGCGATGAGCCGACATCGAGGTACCAAACCTCCCCGTCGATGTGAACTCTTGGGGGAGATAAGTCTGTTATCCCCGGCGTACCTTTTATCCGTTGATCGATGGCCTTTCCACACAGAACCACCGGGTCACTAAGACCTGCTTTCGCACCTGCTCGACCTGTCAGTCTCACAGTCAAGCTCCCTTATGCCTTTGCACTCTACGCTTGGTTTCCAATCAAGCTGAGGGAACCTTTGCACACCTCCGTTACCTTTTAGGAGGTGACCGCCCCAGTCAAACTACCCGCCTAACATTGTCCTTGATCCGGATAACGGACCTAAGTTAGAATTCCAGAACTATAAGGGTGGTATTTCACCATTGCCTCCACTCTGCCCTGAAGCAAAGTTTCACAGGCTCCCACCTATCCTACGCATACAGCACCAAAACTCAATGCTAAGGTATAGTAAAGGTGCACGGGGTCTTTCCGTCCCGTAGCGGGTATCCGGCGTCTTCACCGGAACCACAATTTCGCTGAGTCTTTGGCCGAGACAGTGCGGCAATCGTTACTCCTTTCATGCAGGTCGGAACTTACCCGACAAGGAATTTCGCTACCTTAGGACCGTTATAGTTACGGCCGCCGTTTACCGGGGCTTCGGTTTTGAGCTTCTCCGAAGATAACCCATCCCCTTAACCGTCCGGCACTGGGCAGGAGTCAGACCCTATACGTCCACTTACGTGTTTGCAGAGCCCTGTGTTTTTAGTAAACAGTCGTTACCGCCAATTTACTGAGACCCATTTCCGCTCCAGCCGCAAGGGCTTTCACGTAACATGGGCACCCCTTATTCCGAAGTTACGGGGTTAATTTGCCGAGTTCCTTAGCCAAAGTTCTCTCACGCGCCTTAGTATTCTCAACTCACCCACGTGTGTCCGTTTAGGTACGGGCACTCGGCCGTCAACGTTTAGAGGTTTTTCTTGGAAGCATGGACTCAATCACTTTATGAGGCTTACGCCTCTCGTACTCGCTTCTCGGAGTAATGAAAAGAGGTTTTACTTGTCTTTTCCTCCTACCGGCTTGAACCGGGATGTCCAGCACCCGGATGACCTATCCTTCTCCGTCGCCCCATCACTCAGACCGACTGGTACGGGAATATTAACCCGTTTTCCATCGACTACGCCTTTCGGCCTCGCCTTAGGTCCCGACTTACCCTGGGAGGACGAGCCTTGCCCAGGAACCCTTGGGTTTACGGCGAGGTGGATTCTCACCACCTTTATCGCTACTCATGCCTGCATTCTCACTTCCCAACAGTCCAAGCTTCCTTACGGTAACTCTTCAACCCGTTGGGAACGCTCCCCTACCGCTATATATGAATATATAACCCGCGGCTTCGGCAACGAACTTAGCCCCGATTCATTTTCGGCGCAAACACGCATCGACCAGTGAGCTGTTACGCACTCTTTAAAGGGTGGCTGCTTCTGGGCCTACCTACTGGCTGTCTATGCGAATTCACATCCTTTACCACTTAGTTCGTATTTTGGGGCCTTAGCCGGCGATCTGGGCTGTTTCCCTTTCGCCAATGGGACTTATCTCCCACCGACTGACTCCCATGTTAACCCAACGGCATTCGGAGTTTGTCTGGGTTTGGTAGATCTTTCGACCCCCTAGTCCAATCAGTGCTCTACCTCCGTTGGTCATCACATGAGGCTATACCTAAATATATTTCGGGGAGAACCAGCTATCACGAATCTTGATTAGCCTTTCACTCCGATCCACAGCTCATCCGACAGGTTTTCACCCCTGACCGGTTCGGGCCTCCACAAAGGTTTTCTCTCTGCTTCACCCTGGCCATGGATAGATCGACTCGCTTCGGGTCTACCCCCAGTGACTATCGCCCTATTCAGACTCGCTTTCGCTACGACTACACCTGATCGGCTTAATCAGGCCACTGAGGATAACTCGCAGGCTCATTAGGCAAAAGGCACGCGGTCAGGCGTTTCCATAAGAAATGGACATAGCCCTTCCACTGGTTACAAGCAGATGGTTTCAGATTCTATTTCACTCCCCTAACAGGGGTTCTTTTCACCTTTCCCTCACGGTACTAGTTCGCTATCGGTCGACGGCACGTATTTAGCCTTGGATGGTGGTCCACCCAGATTCCTCCAACATTCCACGTGTGCCGGAGTACTTGGGATACCTCTAGGGCTTATCAAAGTTTCGCGTACAGGGCTGTCACCCTCTATGGCCAGACTTTCCAGACTGTTCCGCTACCTATAAAAGTCCCATGCTGAGGTCCCACAACCCCGGGAGGAAGTTCCTCCCGGTTTGGGCTATTTCCCCTTTCGCTCGCCGCTACTAAGGGAATCTCGGTTGATTTCTTTTCCTAGGGGTACTGAGATGTTTCACTTCCCCCCGTTAGCCTACCACCGCTATATATTCACGATGGCATGACCGAGGTCTGCTCGGTCAGGTTTTCCCATTCGGAAATCCCCGGATCAAAGCCTGTTAAGCGGCTCCCCGAGGCTTATCGCAACTTACTACGTCCTTCATCGCCGTCCGTCGCCAAGGCATCCACCTCTTCTGCTCTACATATCTTATCTGCGAAGCGTGAAAATCCTCGATAATACTAAAACACAATTAATTCTTTTTCTCAGCGTTATTATTCAGTTGTCAAAGATCAAAAAAAGTTCATTTATGGAGGTGAACGGACTCGAACCGTCGACCCCCTGCTTGCAAAGCAGGTGCTCTCCCAACTGAGCTACACCCCCTATTTGGGCCTAGTTGGATTTGAACCAACGACCTCACCCTTATCAGGGGTGCGCTCTAACCAGCTGAGCTATAGGCCCCGTTGCTTTTAAGCGCAGCAAAACTATTTTTTCAGTAAAAGCAGACAGCGAGCAAAAAACAGGCAGAAATCTCCGTGAAAAGGAGGTGATCCAGCCGCAGGTTCCCCTACGGCTACCTTGTTACGACTTCACCCCAATTACCAGCCCTACCTTAGGAACCTGCCTCCCGAAGGTTAGCACAGCTACTTCGGGCAGAACCGACTTTCGTGGTGTGACGGGCGGTGTGTGCAAGGCCCGGGAACGTATTCACCGTGGCAGTGCTGATCCACGATTACTAGCGATTCCAACTTCATGTAGGCGAGTTGCAGCCTACAATCCGAACTGAGATTGGCTTTGATGGGATTGGCTTGCCCTCACGGGGTTGCAGCCCATTGTACCAACCATTGTAGCACGTGTGTAGCCCAAGACGTAAGGGCCATGATGACTTGACGTCGTCCCCACCTTCCTCCGGCTTGTCGCCGGCAGTGTCTTTAGAGTGCCCACCTAAAGTGATGGCAACTAAAGATAGGGGTTGCGCTCGTTACCGGACTTAACCGGACACCTCACGGCACGAGCTGACGACAGCCATGCAGCACCTGTGATAACTGTTCTGAGAAAACTCAGATCCACCACATACTTTCGTATAGGCTTAAGTTAACATGTCAAGCCTTGGTAAGGTTTTTCGCTTAGCATCGAATTAAACCACGTGCTCCACCGCTTGTGCGGGCCCCCGCCAATTCCTTTGAGTTTCAGCCTTGCGACCGTACTCCCCAGGCGGGATGCTTAATGCGTTAACTACGGCAAGGAGAATAAATTCCCCATACCTAGCATCCATCGTTTAGGGCGTGGACTACCCGGGTATCTAATCCGGTTTGCTACCCACGCTTTCGTCCCTGAGCGTCAGTACCAAGCCAGTTGGCCGCCTTCGCCTCTGGTGTTCCTCCCGATATCTATGCATTTCACCGCTACACCGGGAATTCCGCCAACCTCTCTTGGACTCTAGTCAGGCAGTTTTGGATGCAATTCCAAGGTTAAGCCTTGAGCTTTCACATCCAACTTGCCAGACAGCCTGCGAACCCTTTACGCCCAGTAATTCCGAGCAACGCTTGCCCCCTCCGTATTACCGCGGCTGCTGGCACGGAGTTAGCCGGGGCTTCCTCTGGAGGTACCGTCAAGACCGAAGTCCCATCGTCCCTCCTGACAGAGGTTTACAACCCGAAGGCCTTCATCCCTCACGCGGCATCGCTGGGTCAGGCTTTCGCCCATTGCCCAATATTCCCCACTGCTGCCTCCCGTAGGAGTCAGGGCCGTGTCTCAGTCCCCATGTGGCCGTTCACCCGCTAAGGCCGGCTACCCGTCTTAGGCTTGGTAAGCCATTACCTTACCAACTACCTGATGGGGCGTGGACTCATCCAAAGGCGATAAATCTTTTACCTCTGCATCCGCAGATGCCGTGGTCTTATCCGGTATTAGCTCCGATTTCTCGGGGTTGTCCCAGACCTTAGGGTAGATTACCCACGTTGTACTCACCCGTCCGCCGCTTTACTCGTAACCGAAGTCACTTTCTCGCTCGACTTGCATGTGTTAAGCGTGCCGCCAGCGTTCGCTCTGAGCCAGGATCAAACTCTTCATGAGAATTTAAAAGAATTTACGGATACTGCTCTGATTCGCCCGCTACCGTCTGCTATTAAATTTTCAAAGATCAATCCCCAAAAAAAGGGGTTAGTTACGATACCTTTTGCTAAAAAATTGTCAATATCAAAAACCAGTCAGTGCAATTTCGTAACAAAAGAGACCATCATATTAACAAGCATTTTTACTTTGACAAGACTTTTGAGAAATTTATTTTCGTATTCCGACAATCAGACAAAGCATAACGATAAATAAGTATTGATAAGAACTGCTATTCTTTCGAACTTCCGTGAAAAAACCTAGGAACCGAAATATCAGATTATTAAGTAGTTAACAGAGATTTTAACAACTGATGCATCTGCTATTCAACCAGATTCCTTGATTTCAACTGACAGATGCGTAGAATTCTATTTTTTAAACACCGTTTAGATGCATAGAACATCTCTATAACTATAAGAATTGATAGTTGTCGTAGATTCTTTTTACGATGGGAAAACCACTTCCTAAGATAAAAATCTATAACTCCCTTTCTCAAACCAAGGAACCTCTGATTCCATTTGAAAGAACCAAAATAAGGATGTACGTATGCGGTCCGACAGTATATGACTCCGCGCATCTTGGGCACGCTCGCTCCGCTGTATCTTTTGACGTTATACAAAGGTTTTTGAGACATGCAGGATATGATGTCTTTTTCGTGCGAAACTTCACCGATATAGACGACAAGATAATAAACCGCGCGAACGAGCAGGGAGTAAGTTGCGAGGAAATTTCAGAGAGTTATATAGATGAATACAGACGGGATATGGCTTCTGTGGGAGTACAGACCCCTGATGTCGAACCCAAGGTAACAGAACACCTTGAGCAGATAAAGGAACTTATAGAACAGATACTGCACAAAGGGTTTGCCTATCAATCTGGCAACAATGTCTATTTCTCTGTAAGAAAGTTCCCATCTTATGGAAACCTTTCTGGACGCTCTCTTGATCATATGCTTGAAGGGGTGAGGATAGACTTAAGTGAGGACAAAAAAGACCCGCTTGACTTTGCTCTCTGGAAAGAATCAAAACCGGGTGAGCCTTCTTGGAGCAGTCCTTGGGGAGAAGGTAGACCAGGATGGCATATAGAATGTTCTGTGATGAGCATGGAATATCTCGGAACTAACTTCGAAATACACGGAGGTGGAAAGGACCTTATTTTTCCTCATCACGAAAACGAGATAGCGCAATCAGAATCAGCTTCAGGAGAACCGTTTGCCAAATACTGGCTTCACAATGGTCTGATAAGGATAAACAAAGAGAAAATGTCAAAATCTCTAGGAAATTTCTTTACCCTTTCAGAAGCCACAAAAAGATGGTCTGCAGAAGCCATAAGACTTTTCTTTCTCTCTCACCACTACCAAAGCCCGGCAGATTTTTCAGAAAAAAGTATGCATGACAACGAGGCATCCCTAGAAAGAATATATCTTACATTGCTCAGAGCATCCCAGACCCCCAAGAGAAAAGAAGAAGGTCAAACCTCCCTTAAAGATTCTATCATGAAGTTCGAACAGGGTTTTCTCACATCAATGAGCGATAATTTCAACACAGCAGATGTCATTGGAAATTTATTTGATTTAGTGCGTTCAATAAACAGGTCGCTTGATGCCACTGGAAAAACTTCCGGAGTTGAAATTGCCGTTGAGAAAATAAAAGAAGTATGTGGCGTGTTAGGCATACTCGCCCAAGAACCTTCTGAATATGTGAAGCAGAGGAGATCAACTATGATTTCCGAGATAGGTCCCGAAGAAATACAGAATCTTATAAATGAAAGAACCCTAGCTAGAAAAGAAAAGAACTGGAAAAAAGCGGATGAAATAAGAGATTATCTCAGTTCTTTGGGGATAGTTCTTGAGGACCGAGTAGACGGTACCGATTGGAAAGCGCAGAGATAGTGTTTTGTCCTTTTTTCTTGTATCAGTGAACAAACGAGAAAAATTACTGCGCTGATTACAACAACTTACATATAAATTCCCATGTATTCCATAGCCCTTTTTAGATTCACGGGGCTTTGGGTTTCTCCTCTACAACTATACCAACATGAGGTGCAATTGGTCTTGTTATAAAGGTCTGGTTTATATTCATCGTAATGCGCCGCAACTGGCATCTCTGAGCAACGTTTGAGATGACCGCTTGGGGTTACGTGTATTTGATTTATGCCGGCCATGCAGTTGGGAACATTCCCTGTTTCGAAGTAGCCCGGGATTTCCCTTAGATAATACTCAGTTGAGAGTATCGTGCCCTTCCACTTTTTTCGAAGCGCCACCAGTTCCTCAACAAGGTCTTTTACCTTTGACAGAGCTTCTTTTCTTACGAAATGGTCCTCGTTATTAGTTTTCATCAAAGAATAGGAGCTAAACGATATTGATACGCCCCAGTCTCTCGCCTTGCGCGCTATGTCCACCACTTCGTCAAGGTTGTCTTCCATTATTATGGTGTTAAGTACAAGGCTTTTGTCTGCAAAACGTTGGGAAAGTTCTGGAATAGTTTGGGATAGTTTATCCCACAGACCGGGAATCCCTCTATAGATGTCATGTTTTTCCCCGGGAAAATCAAGAGATACCGCTATCTGATCCATCCCCACATCAAAAAGCTCTTCTGTTTTTTCCCCAGTAAGAAAATCTCCTTTCGTAACCATTGAGGTGAAGATAAACATAGAGCACCCTTTTATCTGCCTTACTATTTCGGGAAGGTCTTTCCTGATCATAGGTTCTCCACCCGTTATGACCGTAACAAGTGGGTTTATCTTCTTTATAACTGGAGTGTAGTCTAAAAGACGTTCCTCATGTTTTGTCTGCCAGTAATCGCAGAAATCGCAACGGGCGTTACAGAGTTTGGTTATCTCAAGATTGAGAAGTTTTGGCCTTCCAGTAACTCTGGTATAAAAGTATTTTAGCGTTCCGGTCACTGCTTGCTTTGTGGATATCATCGTACTAGGGCTCTAATTATAAATTTATTCCCGCAATTTACCAACTCTCCAAAAGTTATCAAACTCACGTACATAGTTGTATAATTATCTCTAAAAACCTAAGCGGAGGTAAAAACTGTGTCAGTAAAAACTATAGAGGTTGAAATTTACCAGTGTGATCATGAAAATCCCAAAGGTGATCAGTGCGAACTACAAGGAGAGAGAACTCAGATAAAGCAGTGTATAAAATGCGGGATAGACATCTGTAGCCGGCACTACCAACTCATAACAGTAAATAGAAGCGGAAGCACCCTTCTTTCCTACTATTTTTGTTTTTCCCACGCAGAACAGTTTATTAAATCACTCATAACCGAATTAGGGGATTCTAGACCTTCCGCCGCGGGAGGAATGGGGAAGTAGATCTGTATTGAGCATCTATACTCAGAGTTTAATGGGCGAGAAAAAATGAAACTTTCCACAAAGAAAATTTCAATAGAGATGGACCGCAGAGCGATTGAGCAGTTCTCTATTCCGAGCCTTGCTCTCATGGAAAACGCCGGAAGAGCAACAGCTACTGTAATTCTTTCTAGATACCCTTATGCGGAGAAAATAGCGATTGTATGCGGAAGTGGAAACAATGGTGGGGATGGATTTGTCATCGCGCGGCATCTTGCGTGCGCGGGAAAAACCGTAGTCGTTTACCTAACTGAAGAAAAAGAGCAGTATCGCGCAGATGCCCGAATTAATCTAGATTCGCTCTTACTTACAAAAATACCAGTAAAAAACCTTGACGGAAAAACACCCTCGCTTAAAAATGTTGATGTGGTGGTAGATGCCATTTTTGGCACTGGGCTTTCAAGGAAAGTAACAGGGTTTTATGAAAAACTAATAAAATCGGTAAACCGCGCATCCTCCCCTCGGGTTTGCGTAGATATTCCCTCAGGGCTTTGTGCTGATAAGGGTCGTCCTCTGCGAACGGCCGTACAGGCTGACGTTACGGTTACTTTCGCAACGCCAAAGCTTGGAATGTGCATATACCCGGGAGTGGATTACGTAGGAGACCTTTACGTAGCGGATATAACCATTCCAAAAATCCTCGAAAAAGATATTCCTTTTGAACTTCTTACTTTCAAAAAATGCGCAGGAATTGTAAAGAAAAGAGCCACGGATTCTCATAAAGGAACTTATGGACATCTTCTGGCGCTTGCGGGATCTCCGGGGAAAAGTGGAGCTGCGGTTCTTTGCGCAAGCGCAGCGTTGCGCGCAGGGAGTGGACTTGTGACGCTTGGAGTTCCAAGAAGCATATTCTCTGTGGTAGAGGAAAAAACAGTCGAAGTCATGTCATCTCCACTTAAGAGTTGCGAGGATGGAACGTTTTCCCCAGATGCTTGTTTAGAAGTTGTAGAAAGCCTTTCTGCAGGCAAAACCGCTTGGGCAATCGGACCCGGAATGTCGACCTCGCCAACAGCGGCAGAATTTCTCGAAAAAGTGCTTGAACAGTGTCGCGCGCCTGTAGTGCTTGATGCCGACGCGCTTAACATAATCTCACAGAACCTAGCAATCCTCGGAAAAATCAAAGCGTCTGTGATAATAACTCCCCATCCCGGAGAGATGTCAAGACTCTGCGGCGTCTCAACAAAGGATGTGCAAAATGACCGTGTTGGGATATGCTCACAATTTGCGCGCGAGCACTCCTGTTACGTAGTGCTCAAGGGAGCAAGAACGGTTATCTCTTGTCCGTCTGGAAAAACGTTTATAAATCCCACAGGAAATCCGGCTATGGCCACAGCGGGAACCGGAGACGTGCTAACGGGCGTGATAGGAGGACTTCTCTCGCAGGGATACCAACCACAAGACGCGTGCTTGCTAGGCGTTTTTCTCCATGGTTACGCAGCCGACCTGCTTTTTGAAGAAACGGAGACTGTCGGCTTTACCGCTTCGGATATATCGCGTAAAATCCCCGCTTCTAGAAATTCCGTTGTTTTTGCAACGGAAGAAAAACATTTCACAATCGTAAGATAACCTGATGAAAAAAGAATTTTCCCTCAAAGTAAGTGGTCCCGAGCAGACTATGCTCTGTGGCGAAATCATGGGTAGGTTGATTCCTAGCGGCTCTGTGGTCGGACTCAATGGCGAATTAGGGGCGGGAAAAACAGTTTTTGTCAAAGGGCTTGCCCTTGGTCTTGAAACTACGGAGGAGCCCAATAGTCCGACTTTTGTCATAATGAGCTGCTATGAAGGGAATAAGCCTCTTTTTCATTTTGATGTCTATCGTCTGTCGGATGGAGTGGAGTTTGAAAATACGGGTTATGAAGAGTTTTTTTACGGTAACGGCATCTCGGTTGTGGAATGGGCCGAAAAAGTACGTGACGCGTTGCCTTCAGACGCCACTATGATTGATATTCTATTTACCACAGACGGGACGGAAAATTGTAGAATACTGAAAATAACAGGTGGAGGAAAATGGGTCTTATCGTTCAAAAATATGGTGGAACAAGCGTTGCTAGTATCGAAAAAATAAGATGTGTGGCGGAACACATCATAAAGACAAAAAAGAAAAAAAATGACGTTGTAGCAGTTGTCTCCGCTATGGCTGGAGAAACCGACCGTCTAGTCGCTCTAGCAACAAAAGTTATGGATCCGCCTGATGAAAGAGAATTTGACGTGATAACATCAACTGGCGAGCAGGTGTCCTCAGGACTTGTCGCTATGATGATAAAATCCTTGGGACATAACTCCATATCCTTTCAAGGACACCAAATAAGGATTACCACCGACAATATTTACTCCAAGGCAAAGATAAAATCTATTGATGACTGCAATATCCGTGTAGCGCTTGGAGATAAAAAAGCGGTAGTGATAGCGGGATTTCAGGGAATTGACGAGGGAGGAAACCTCACAACTCTCGGACGAGGTGGCTCTGATCTCACCGCGGTGGCGCTTGCAGCGGCGATGCGGGCCGATGCGTGCGAACTGTATAAGGATGATGTGGACGGTGTCTATACTGCAGATCCGTCAATTTGTCCAAAAGCGCGCAAGCTTGACATGATTTCATATGAGGAAATGCTTGAGATGGCCTCTCTTGGCTCAAAAGTGCTTCAAGCGCGGGCAGTTGAATTTGCAAAAAAATTTAAAGTGCCTATACATGTTAAGTCAACTTCGAAGCCGGAAAACGACGGAACTTGGGTGGTTGATGAGAAAAAAATTATGAATTTCGCAGAAGAAATAGTTGTTTCAGGAGTGACTTATGATCTCAATCAGGCGAAGATTACCGTAACTCAGGTGCCAGACCAGCCGGGTATAGCGGCAAAAATGTTCTCCTCACTTGCAGAGGAAAACATCCTGGTAGACATGATAGTGCAGAACGTTAGCAGGTATGGGTCTACTGATCTCACTTTTACGGTCCCCAAACAGGACTTTAAGAAATCCATAAGCCTTTGTGAGGAGATGGCAGAAAGCCTCGGAGCAAAAACCGTGCTCTCAGATAACCTTATCTCAAAAGTTTCACTAGTGGGCGTGGGGATGAAGACTCACTCTGGAGTCGCGTCCCGGATGTTTCGCGCGCTTGCGCAAGAGCAAATAAACATATTAATGATCGGTACTTCTGAAATAAAAATATCCTGCGTACTTGAGGAAAAAGACACAGAGACTGCGGTAAGAGTTCTTCATAAAGCCTTTGGTCTAGGTAATCCAAATGAATAGATCAAGAACAGTTGAAATATACGATGTGACTCTGCGTGACGGAACCCAAGGCGAAAACATTTCCTTTTCCATACACGACAAACTCAGAATAACGGAAAGGCTTGACGATCTAGGCACGCACTATATTGAGGGGGGATGGCCAGGGTCAAACGAAAGAGATAAGGGATATTTTGAAAAAGTGAAAAAGATTTCGCTTACAAACTCAAAAATAGCGGCTTTTGGAAGCACAAGACGCGCAAAGAAAACTTGCGAGCAAGACCCAAGCATACAGGCGCTTGTGCAGGCTGAGACCCCAGTTGTAACAATCGTAGGCAAAAGCTGGGACTTTCAAGTTACAGAAGCTCTGAATATAGCCCTTGATGAAAATCTCGAACTTGTAAGAGACTCTATTGAGTACCTCAAACGCTATGCAGACAAAGTATTTTTTGATGCAGAACACTTTTTCGACGGTTTTGCAAGAAATCCAGAATACTCGCTTAGCGTTCTTCAAAACGCTTATCAGGCAGGCGTGGACACGGTGGTTCTGTGTGACACAAACGGCGGCTCTATGCCTTGGGACATAGAATTCGCAATAAAAACGGTAAAACAAAGGTTTGAAAATCCTAGTCTGGGAATACACACCCATAATGACAGCGAGGTAGGTGTCGCCAATACGCTTTATGCGGTAAAAGAGGGAGCGTGTCAGGTACAGGGAACCATTAACGGCTATGGCGAGAGGTGCGGAAACGCGAACCTGTGCGCCATAATACCTAATATGGCGCTGAAGCTGGGAATAAATTCGATTTCTGAGCAAAACCTACGCAAACTTTACTCTGTTTCTCATTATATCCACGAACTGACGAATCTCCCTGCGCTGAAAAAACAGGCATTTGTAGGCAAAAGCGCGTTTGCCCACAAAGGGGGAATACATGTAAGCGCTCTGATGAAAAATCCTTTAACATACGAACACGTAGAACCCCAGAGCGTGGGTAACGCAAGGAGGGTGCTGGTCTCTGATCTTTCCGGACGCGCAAACATAGCTTACAAAGCGCGGGAACTGGGAATGGATGTAGACCCCGGAGACAAAAAGCTTGTGGAAATACTCAACCAGTTAAAGGAGCTTGAAAATCGCGGCTATGAATTTGAAGGAGCGGACGCTTCTTTCGAACTTTTGGTAAGAAAGGCGATGGGAACTTACAAAAAGCGGTTTTATTTGAAAAATACGAGAACATTGGTTGAAAAAAGAGAAGGAGACAAAACCCCATTATCCGAAGCGACCGCAGAGGTGCAAGTGAACGGCACCACTGAGTATACAGTGGCTAAGGGAAACGGTCCTGTAAACGCTATAGACATGGCGCTTAGAAAATCGCTTGAGAAATTTTTCCCTGGACTCAAGGACCTCAAACTTTTAGATTACAGAGTGAGGGTGGTGTCTCTTGGAAGCGGTACGGATTCTGTGGTAAGGGTTCTTGTCGAATCAGGAGATGGGGAAAAGACTTGGAGCACCGTAGGTGTTTCTAATAATATAGTTGAGGCAAGTTGGAAAGCGCTTGTCGACAGCATAGACTACAAAATATTAAAGGATAATCTCACAGCAAACGCCTGAAATTCAGTCTCCTCTATCTGCGGAATATCCTCCTCTTTTTATAACGGCGCCAAGATGCTTTGAGTTTCTTTTCCTAGCAAGTCTTATTTGTTTCTGTCTTTCCTCAAGCGATGAGACTCTCTGGGATGTGAGGGTTGAGTAGCAGCGCGGACACGATATGCCTTCACGAAATTCATCTGAGAACCGATCCTGTAGTGAAACGGGTTCCCTGCAGTTATGACAAGCACTCCATTCCCCCTTAAAAAGACCATGTCCGAGGGATGTGCGACCGTCAAATACAAAGCACTCCCCTTCCCACAAGCTCTCCTCTTTTGGAACGGTTTGAAGATAAGAAAGTATTCCTCCTTGAAGTTGATACACCTTTCGAAATCTTTTTTTTAGAAGATAGGAAGTTGCTTTCTCACACCTTATCCCTCCCGTGCAAAACATGGCTATTTCCTTATGTCGTTTTGGGTCAAGATTTTTTTCCACATAAGATGGGAATTCTCTGAAGCAAACGGTCTGAGGGTTTACCGCTCCTTGGAAAGTTCCAACGCGATACTCGTAATCGTTTCTTGTATCTATAACAAGTACTTCAGGACGGTTTATAAGTTCATTCCAGTTCTCAGCACAGACGCGTTCCCCACAAATCCGCAAAGGGTCCACCCAGTCAATTCCTAACGGAACCAACTCATCTTTTATCCTTACCTTCAATCTATGAAACGGGTTTTTCTCGCAATAAGAGAATTTAATGGGAATATCAACGAACTTTGGATCTTGCTCAAGCCACGATATAACTCTGTCCACAGACTCGTTAGCACCGGCTACAGTAGCGTTTATTCCCTCAGAAGCCAAAATAAAAGTACCAGTTATGTCGCTTTTTTCGCAGAGAGAAATAAGTGAATTTTTTATTCCCTCAAGTTCATCTATATACACAAACTTGTAAAAAGAAAGTACACGCACCCCGGCGCTTTGCCGTCCGTTCATTTGCCCATCTTTTCCCATCTATCAAGGTATCGTATAAGATGTTTTCTATCTGGTTTTTTAGTTTCTTCCGTTAACATGTCACGGACTATCTGTTGCTCTTCTTCATACTCTTTAATCAATCCTGCTGAGTGTGCCATTCTGAGCCAAAGAAGATATGTGGTAATAGCGTCGTATTCGTTGTAAGCGACTATGTTGTCAAGCATCCCTTCAAGCCACATTGAAGCTACGCAGGTTCCATCAATCCCGTTTATTTTCCCCGGAATTCCACTTACGCTTGATATTTCATGAAGCGACGGAGAAGTACCCCGCATTTTCAGACATGACATCAGATCAATATTCCAGTCGTTTCCTCGGGTAAACATGTCTGGACCTTCCCAAGGTTTTTCAGGCCGTTCGGTTAAAAAACCACCTTGAAGTCCATGTTTTATTGCCCTTTGAATTAAAATAGGAATATCGGAGCCCATGGAGTTAAACCCAACGAGTTGCGGGCGATGCTTGTTAAGAATTTTGAGAAATTCTTCTATAATCTTTTTTTCCGAACAGTCTTTTTCCGCTGTTGGAATGGTAGGAATGGAGTGCATTAGAAGTTTGCGATCAGCATCTGGTTCAAAATTGCGAAAAACCATGCAAATAGAAACTATTCTGCAAAGAACGGTCTTTATAAACGGCCTAGGTTTCTCTTCGGTAGCCCCTCCCTCTTTCCACATGCGTTCCATCACTTTTTGATCGCTTGTATCTTCTGGAAGTCCATATACAACCCTTCCAGACACAGGATCAGGAATCCATTCTATGTCAAAACAAAGAACCTTATCTTTTACCTTCTTGAACATCTAAATCCGTATTAACTCCTTATATATGTGCGCATAAAGAGTATTATCGCAAAAAGAGTTGGAGCGAGCAAAATCAGTTGTGAATAAACTATCCCTTTGAGTCTTTTTACCTCAAAGCCGTGTTCAAGAGCAAGCGTATAGGATCCACTGTAAGATGAGTCTCGATAGGAAGACTTTATCTGGTAGTTTGATGGACCAGCGCTTTCAAACTCAAATATCTTCACCCCTTTTTTTCCCATATAACTGTATCTTTTGCTAGAGTTGGGAGTTTTAAGTTCAACGCTTTGACCATCAGAAAGCATTAGCGAAACTGTTATCTGCTCGCTTATACCTTCTGTGGTAACTCCTTTCCACTGTTCTCCCTCAGAACTTTGATACTGGTGGTAGATTGAATAATCTCCCTCTTTTTCAATCTCAAACGCATGCTCTCCAGGAAAAACAAATTCTGTAAGCGTGTTTCCGAGTCCACCAAAACTGCTTGCTACGTTTCGGAAAAAAAGAACTATGCCTACTAGAAAAATCACCACGCATAAAATGTAAATTCTCTTTCTTTTTCTGTACTCCATAATTTTTTGTCTCCTGATAATCGTAAAAGCCCACACTCTAAAAAACCCCAAAACCAGACCCTAAAAATTGCGCGGCAAGCCCCTTATCTTCGGACTCAAATTATATACTCTCAAACCACAATATAAAAGAAAACTAACTCGAACAAATACCGATTTTTCTAGCTTCGTTAGCTTGAATCAGTCATTGAACCTGAAAAATATAATTGATGCTATTGACAAAAATATTCTTATCATGAAATATTAACATCATTCTATTTTAAGGTAGGTATTAGTACATGCAGGGAACTGTGAAGTGGTTTAATGGCTCTAAGGGCTACGGATTTATAACTTCTGCCGAAGTGCAGGAAGATGTTTTTGTTCATTACACCGCAATTGAAGGCGATGGATATAAGAGCCTTGATGAAGGTGACGAAGTAACCTTCGAGATAGTAGAAGGAAAGAAAGGACCCACCGCAGCAAACGTTGTAAAAATCTGAGAAATTTTAAACACCGTATTTTCGTTTCTAAAACTTGGCAAAATCCGCTGTTTATTACTTCCAACGGGTAGTTGCGTTTGCATAGGGTTGAAAAAATGAAAACAGCGGCTAGTTTTACTCACAGATAAGGTCGTTTCTATGGGCTGAAAACTCCATTGGAGGAGAGGACTTGTACAATGGACTTGAGCAACCAAGAAATAAAGAGGTACAGTCGGCATCTCATAATGCCGGAGGTAGGGCTTGAGGGACAAAAGAAACTCAAGAACGCGAGAGTCCTTTGTATCGGCGCTGGGGGACTGGGATCCCCCCTTGCCCTTTACCTTGCAGCCGCAGGGATCGGCACTCTAGGGATACTGGATTTTGATAAGGTAGACTTCAGTAATCTACAGAGACAGGTAATTCACAGCGAAAAAACCTTGGGACAATTGAAGGTTGAATCGGCTAAAGAACGAATTGCAGAGATTAACTCCGATGTGAACGTTATTACGTACAACGAAATAATTAACTCTGACAACGCCATGGCAATAATGGAAGGTTATGATGTGGTTGTTGATGGAACGGATAATTTTCCTACTAGATATCTGACAAACGACGCTTGCGCTTTTCTGAAAATTCCAAACGTTTATGGAAGTATCTTCAGATTTGAAGGTCAGGTGAGCGTTTTTGACGCAAAAAGAGGCCCTTGCTACAGGTGTCTTTACCCAACACCTCCTCCCCCAGGGGAGGTACCTAGTTGCGCAGAAGGTGGAGTATTGGGGATACTGCCAGGAGTGGTGGGAACTATACAGGCATCAGAGGTAGTAAAACTTATAATTGAAAAAGGAACACCGCTTATAGGGAAACTGCTTTTTCTTGATGTTTTAGAGATGGAACCACGCATACTCAAACTTCGCAAAGACCCTAATTGCCCCGTTTGCAGTGAGCATCCTACTATTACAAAATTGATAGATTACGAACAGTTCTGCCAAATCGGCGGAGAGCAGAAGCCTGAACAAGAAAAACAGGTCGTGCAAGAGATATCTGTTGAGGACTTTAAGCAAATCAGGACCAATGGCTCCGATATAGTATTAATTGATGTGCGGGAACCTCACGAGTATGAAATATGCAACATAGAAGGATCAAAGCTCATTCCTCTTGGCGAAATCAAGAACAGAATAGAGGAACTTAACCGTGAGGACAACATAGTACTTCACTGCCACCATGGCGGAAGAAGCATGAAGGCTGCAACTATTCTTGCTGAGCATGGATTTACTAAGATCAAGAACCTAAAAGGTGGAATAAACGAGTGGGCCAAGAGGTGCGATTCGGATATGCCCACGTACTGAGTTCTTCAAAGATCATTAGAACGACAACGCCTGCTCACCGTAAATACAATGTCCTCACAACTTATTTTCTACACTCATCCCATTGTCGCGCGGGCGCGTTGTGCGCTGGATGCTTGAAGAACTGAATATTTCCTACGAAACATCTATTATCAGTTATGCAGAAACTGGTGGTTCAGATGAATTGTTAGCAGACGATGTCTCTCCCCATGATTGGATCAAATCCAAGACTTATCTCAATATCAATCCCATGGGAAAGGTGCCAGCGCTTCGTCACAATAAAACTGTAATCACAGAAACAGCAGCAATTTGCGCGTATTTGGCGGATACCTTTCCAAATTCAATGCTTGCGCCATCAACTATCTCGGAGAGAGGACTTTATTATCAATGGCTGTTTTTTGCTGCAGGACCAATTGAGGCCGCAATCACCAATAAAATGTTCGGTTTTGAAGTCACTGAGGAACACAACAAAGTATGGTAGGATATGGGAGTATAGATAGGGTCATACGCACTCTTGAGAGTGATTTGAGAGACAACAACTATATAGTCGGCAAGAGGTTTTCCGCTGCAGACGTTTATGTTGGGTCACATCTTGACTGGAGCATAAACGTAATGAAGACAATCCCCGACAAGCCAGTTTTCGCAAAGTATGTAGATCGCCTTAAAAAGAGAGATGCGTATCTGCATGCTAATGAATTGGATAACGCTCTGTTAAAAGGCTCAGGAACCTTATAAATACTGGATAAAGCAAATAACAACGGCCCAGATAGTTTGTTTTTTCTGGGCGGAGAGGGAATCGAACCCTCACGGGCCGAAGCCCAACGGCTTTTGAGGCCGTCGCGTCTACCTATTCCGCCACCCGCCCTACTAGCATAAGAACTATTATTATTACCAAACGTAGAGAAATCAACAAAATCAGCTTGAAAGAAAATAAAATCCAAACGCTGCCACCACTACACAGTGATTTATGATTCCTTCCCTCAGTCGCTCTCTAACTTCCTGATGAGACACAAGTAGCGTTTCTATGTCTTCTGTACCGTCAAAAGAAGTCTCAGCTGTTTTTTCACAATCTAAGGCAAGGAAAGTGGTACAGTAGTTCGACATGATTGCTGGATTGGGTCTCACTTCCCCTATCCTTTCCCATTGCGATGACGTAAAACCAGTTTCCTCAAGTAATTCTCTTTTTGCGCATTCAAGAGGACTTTCTCTGGATTCAATTATTCCACTAGGAATTTCAAGGGTTATCTCTTCCGTACCGTGGCGGAACTGCTTTATGAGAACTATCTTTTCCTCTGGAGTAACTGCAATGACGTTAACCCAGTCTGGAGAATCTATCACATAAAAATCATGGGATTGCCCATCAATAGGTGAAATGGCGCTTTGCCTCTTGGTTGAGAAAATTTTGTAATTATTAAGAGGGGTGTTTTCTTTGATTTTCCATTTTTTTATCATTATCATCCATTTTAACAAATTTTGTTATGCCGTTACAATATTTATGATTCAATATAAGTTGTAAACAACTTTTATAAAACGCGTGGAGAGATGACCGAGTGGCTGAAGGTGCACGCCTGGAAAGCGTGTAGGGATTACGCTCCCTCGTGGGTTCGAATCCCACTCTCTCCGCCATTTGGAACAATCGCCCATATTTTCGAACACTCCAAATGGAAAATTGTAAGTATGACATAGGGTTGCGCCTTTCAGACATAGCTTCGAAAATACAAAATTGAGCAATTCTCTTCTGTCTTCTAAGTTCGAATTTTGGAAAGCCCTGTGCGCGTCTATAGCCACTTTCATGAGTTTTTCCATCATTCCGCCAAAACTGCTATCCGCTTCGTCGTAAGCGTGAATCAGGCTTACCAGATCATGCTGGCGGTTCTTCAGAGATTCGTGCTTATGACGGTAATCATCCGGTAGCAAAACACCTTCCGCCAGTAAATCCACAAGACGAACCTGGTTTGAATATCGGTATGTTCCTTTTTCAAAGCCGCAATCTCACGATTGTGCGACTCCTGCTTGGATTTGTTGGCAACCAAATCTTATCAGAACGGAGTGAAACCAACCCTAAAGTGTTGCGCTTCACAGTTTAATGGGCGCTTATCTCACATTATTTTCGAAGTAAGCGTTCGTTCAAGGGGTGTTTATAGGGGGAAGTAAAAAGTTTTTTGCCCTCTCTAAAACTCCTTGGTAATACATACGCATTTTGGACAGCGCAAATGCCTCAAGGTAGCAAAAGCAAATAAAAATATTTTTGTCCACCCATTAGGGATAATCACATTTTTGATGCCTAATAAATATGTAGTGAGAAAAAATTCTATGTGCGAATAAAAACCGAATTTCAGTCTGTTGGGAAATAGACTTGCTTTGCCATATTTCTAAACAAGTTATTTCTGTGTAGATTAGTTCTGCGAATTACTATTAAATAATCTCTATTTTTTGGGAAATAAATCCAGCGGCTGGGCCTGTACGACTTGGGCTTGTGAACCCCGCCAGGCCCGGAAGGGAGCAACGGTAACAATAACCTTGGTGCGTTACGGATACCTGGCCGCCGGTTTCAATACACAATGGCTTCATACAGAGTACTAGCCAGAAAATGGCGCCCGCAAACATTTAAGGATCTTATTGGTCAAGAGTTTCCCGCCGTCGCGCTACAAAATTCCATCCAATCTGGCAAAATAGCCCACGCGTTACTGTTCGCAGGACCCAGAGGCACGGGGAAAACATCCACGGCAAGAATAGTCGCCAAGGCCATTAATTGCGAAAAAAAAGAAAGTGGTGAGTATCCATCATGCTCAACAGATCCCTGTTCAATTTGCGAGGCCATATCTGAAGGAAGGTCTCTTGACGTTCAGGAGATTGACGCCGCATCGCATACTGGAGTTGCGGATGTCCGTGAGATAATAGAGAGCGTAAAGTACACTCCGTCTTCAGGAACGAAAAAGGTTTACATAATAGATGAAGTGCACATGCTTTCTCAGTCAGCCTTTAACGCTCTGCTAAAGGTAATGGAGGAGCCACCAGATCACGCCGTTTTCGTGCTTGCCACTACAGAGGTTCACAAAGTTCCTCAAACCATACTGTCACGCTGTCAAAGATATGATTTCAAAAAAATTTCCGTGGCGAAGATACAGAAATCCCTTGAGAACATAGCAAGCGCCGAGGGGATAACAATTGACTCAAAAACCCTATACCTAATCGCAAAAGAATCAGAGGGAAGCATGAGAGACTCTTTGAGTCTTCTTGATCAACTTACCGCTTCATTTACAGATCAAATAACCCATGAAGAGGTAATAAAGCTTTTAGGCATCCCAGACAATGAATCACTTCAAAACATCGCAAAGGCTATTTTCGAAAAAGACCCGGCAAAGTGCATTGAACTTGCACGCAACGCGGCATCAAAAGGGATAAGTTCAAGAAGAATGGTTCAAGACCTAATATACATGTTCAGAAATCTGATCTATCTCAAAATCTGTGGAAGAGATTTTGTCTCAGATCTTTCACCTGATGAAAAAAATGAACTCTCAGGGATTGTGAAAAACGAATCTACAGAAACCGTGGAGCTTCTTTTTAATCTGCTCATCGACTCAGGAGAAAGAATAAGAAGTTCTCTTTATCCTGAGGTGGTACTTGAGCTTACGCTTGTGAAAATGAGCACTATAGAACGAGTGGAAAAAATAGATGAGATGCTTAAAAGACTTGAAAACTTAGGAACAGAAAAGATAACGCCACTGAAACAAAACCCAACCCTTGTCTCTTCAGAGAAACAGAAAAAAATAACTAGAGAAACCAAAGAAAAAGTGGTGGAAAAAGACAAGGAGAAAACCAAAAATAGCACTAAGGTTCTCAAAGATTCTGAAACTGGGTTAGTCGGAAAAACTATAGAAAGAGAGAATATTATTAATTTTTTGAACAAAAAAGATAGGTTTCTCGCAAAGAAAGTTTCCCAAGCTCACTCTGTTGAAGTGCAGGGTAACCAAATCACCATAAAGTTTCTCAAAAACGGAATAAATTACGGGAAAGACCTGAAAGAAGATGAAAATCTCAGAGGGTTTTTGCAGGAGATGCTTGGCAAAGATAGGATAAGACTTTCTATAGAAACCGTAGATGAAGAAATTCCCAGAGGTAGCAGAAGGACAAAAAAGACTGATCCGGGCAAAGATGATATCATTAGTTATGCAATTGAGCAGTTCGACGCAACTGTTATTAATAAATAGAAAAAAATCTGATTGAGGAGTGAGTAGATGAAATTTGGCGGAACTAATATGAAAAATCTCATGAAGCAGATGGGAAAGATGAAGGAACAGATGGAGCGGCTTCAAAACGAGGCAGGGCAAAAGACCGTTGAGGCTTCTTCTGGTGGAGGTATGGTCAAGGTAACGGCGAAGGCTAGAGGTGAGATAGTGTCAATAAATATAGATCCCGAGATAGTAAAGGAAACAGACATTGAAATGCTTGAAGATCTTGTGACAGTGGCTGTAAACGATGCTCTTACAAAGGGGCAGGATCTTATGACAACAGAGGTCTCCCGTCTCACGAGTGGCTTGGGAATACCTCCGGGACTTGTCTGAGATGGAAAGAGTAGGACTGCCTAAACCTATCTCAAGACTTATAGAAGAACTTTCTAAACTTCCTGGAATCGGGGAGAAAAACGCAACGCGTCTTGCCTTTCATATATTTCGTTCTCATGAGAGTTATGTAAAAAGCCTTTCAGACGCGATAATCAAAACCAAATCAGACGTACGCGCCTGCTCTACATGCTTTAATTTCACATCACAGGAGATATGCGCGATCTGCGCATCTCCTTTGAGAGACGGAGCAACGGTCTGCGTAGTGGAACAACCCCTTGATCTAGTCGCCATAGAAAAAAGCGGTGAATTTAAAGGCAAATACCACGTTCTACATGGAGTTATATCGCCTCTTGAAGGCGTGGGACCCGAAGATTTAAAAATTAAGGAACTGATTGATAGGGTGCAAAAAGAGAACACAAAAGAAATAATAATCGCCACAGGAACAAATGTGGAAGGCGAAGCCACAGCCATCTATATCTCAAGGACGATAAAGCCTCTAGGGGTGACCACCTCAAGGATAGCGTACGGAATACCAGTTGGTGGAGACATAGAGTTTGTAGATGAACTTACTTTGGGAAAAGCGTTGCGAAACAGACAGAAAATGTAATGGTACCCTTTTTATCCCTTTTTTGAAGATTTTCTTGACACAACCCAAGCTTCAAGAACAAGCCAGACGGCTAGTACAAGCATTATCGCTGAAAGGCTGAAAAGTAGAATATTGTCTAGAAAATATCTCAGATTAAGAAGCATAGAAGTTATAGTTATAACCACCAGAAATAGCATAGGCAGCAAAGTATAGATAATAGGTTTTGCGTTTCTCTTTAGATACAACGTTATTAGAAGAAGCGTAAGACCACCTATGAGTTGGTTTGTAGCTCCGAAAAGAGGCCAGAGTAAAAAGCCTCCAGATCCCGGTCCCTTGCCGGGAACTTCTGCAAAAAGCGCAAGTAAGAGAGGGGGAACAAGGGCGAAAAAAGCGCCGACATACCTGTTTTTAAGGGTCTTTACCCCGTAGGCTTCACCCAGTTCTCCTATCACGATCCTCTGTATCCTTGCGCCAGTATCAAGTGAAGTAGCCGCAAAACTTATCACTATGACGCTTATAAGGGTTGTGCCAAGAACTTCGGGAATATTTACCGAAGCGAGAAAGGTGGAGCTACCATAAACAAAATTCGCTATTCCTCCGCTTGATGCAGATTCCCATGAATCGTAATGACTAAGCCATTCTTTATGCTCTATTCCTGCCGCAACCGCAAGCGTGGCCACCATAGCGAGGGTGCCCTCCCCGAGCATACCGCCATAACCTATAAATCGCGAGTCAGGCATTGCGTCAAGTTGCTTTGAAGTGGTTCCACTTGATACAAGACCATGGAAACCACTTATAGCTCCACACGCTATGGTTATAAAGAGAAAAGGAAGTACTGGTAGGCCATCCGCTGAGAAATTAAACGCAGGAGCCTGCATCTGCGGATGAGCAACCATAATTCCCGTTATTATTATCGCAAGGCCCACAAAAAGATGAATACCGTTTATATAGTCTCTTGGCTGAAGTAATACCCACACGGGAAGAACCGAGGCTATGTATGAATAAACGATAAGAATGATAACCCAAGTCACCACTTGGCTTCCCATTATCTCAGGAACTGAAAGAGGCATTTTGGTTCCGGCCCAGACCATGATATAAAGAAGCGCAATCGCTATGACAGATGGCCAGAGAACAGAAACGTTTTTTCTGTAAAAAAGCATTCCTAGCACCAAAGCCACCAATATCTGAAAATTCACTGGAAGTACGCTTGACGGAAAATTCACGAATAAAACTGCTATCGCATATGCAAACACCGCTATAACGAAAAACACGAGAAAATAAACTATGAGCAAAAAAAGCGTTCTACCTCTCGGGCTTATAAATATTCCGGCAAGGTCGCCAACAGATCTTCCTCTGTTTCTAGCAGAGATCACAAGAGCGCTAAAATCATGAACTGCCCCAATGAGAATAGTTCCGAAAACAACCCATAAAATCGCCGGAACCCAACCCCAAAACACAGCTATCGCGGGCCCTATTATAGGCGCAGCGCCCGCAATGGAAGCGAAATGATGTCCAAAGAGCACGTACTTACGAGCGGGCACGTAATCCACACCGTCCTTCATGTAGTGAGACGGTGTGGGTTCATCCCGTTTTATTCCTAAAACTTTTTCTGAAATAAATCTAGAGTAGTACCTATAAGCAAGGAGGTAACAAACTACTACCACTGCAACTATAAGCGCCGCATTCATATACTTTCCCTCTGTAAAGAAAGAAGGCGTCTTGCGAATCTAAACAAAAAACCGGGAATAAAGAACTTCAATTTCATGTCAAATCTTCTTGCAAATACTCAGTTATTTCATCCCATCTTGCGTAAAGAACGCGAAGATTCGCTTCAAGTTCGCTAAATCTTTTTGTCTTTTTCTCCCAGTCCGTATTCATGGCTGACTCTTGTGGATTTGCAAGGAATTTCTCTATTTCCACTTTTTTCGTTTCATAAAGAAAAATCTTGCTCTCAAGATCGCAAAGAGCTTTTTCCATCTGTTTTTTTGAGAGGAATTTCCAATTCTCCATATTTTCTATTCCCTTCTCTCTAAGTTCTCTGTATAGAAGATTACGCTTTTGCGCCTGCAAGATTTTTTCAGATTTACATACGACTTCTTGGTGGGTTTGTGAGTTCAAAGACTTTAGACAAGTTTTTTCTGTATGTCGGGCTTTTTTCTGAAGGAATTCTGAATAATTACCGATAAACGTCTCTATTGAGCCCCCTTGCACGTTCCAGACCTTGGTTACCAATCTATCAACAAAATATCTATCGTGGCTTATGAGTAAGAAAGTGCCTGCAAACTGCTCAAGAGCGCGACAAAGCACTTCTTTTGATTCCATGTCAAGGTGATTAGTTGGCTCGTCAAGAACTAAGAAATTTGAACCAGAAACAAGGATCTTGAGAAGAGAAAGACGGCTTTTCTCACCTCCAGAAAGAACTGAAATTCTCTTGGTTATGTCTGAGGCGGTAAAAAGAAATGAACCTAAAAGAGTTCTGGCTTCTGTCTGGGAAAAAAGTGGATAAGTGGAAATAAACTCATCGTAAACGGTGTTTTGAGAGTCAAGCATCTCGTCTTGATTTTGTGCATAGTAGCCAAGAGCCACATTATGGCCAATGTGACTTGCGCCCATAAAACTTTCCCGCCCAACTATCATTCTACAAAGCGTAGTTTTTCCCTCCCCGTTTCTGCCTACTAAAGCTATTTTGTCACCCCTTTGAACTTTAAGCGCAGGACAGTTGCGGAAGACTACATTTCGACCTCCATTCGCAGTTCTGTATTCCTTGGAAAAATCACTTATTTCGCAAACAACCCTGCCCTCCCGCTTAGGAACGGGAAAATTAAACTTAAGGGTTTTTCGCATTGATCCAAGTTGGGTTTGCGGTTCCATTTTCTCAAGCATCTTTATCCTACTTTGCACTTGTTTCGCCTTGGAAGCCTTATATCGAAATCTTTCTATGAAATGGCGTTGGGCTTTGAGTTTTTTCTGCTGATTTTTAGCAGTCGCCTCGGCAATCGCAGTAAGTTGCTCTTTCTTTTCAAGATACGAGGAATAGTTCCCGCGAAACTCCCTTATCTTTCCGTCTTCAAGTTCTACTATTGTATCAACCATACGGTCAAGTAGGTATTTGTCATGGGATACTAAAACCACAGTGCCACGATATCCCTTCAGATATTCCTCAAACCATTCTATACTGTTTATGTCAAGGTGGTTGGTTGGCTCGTCAAGCATCAAGACGTTTGGGTCACGGAGAAGAATTCTCGCAAGTTCAACCCGCATTTTCCATCCACCTGAGAGAGAAGATACTTTATAAGAGAGTTGTTCTGCTGTAAAACCCAATCCGAAAAGAATTTTTTCAGCTTCATAAACTGGCTTTTGTGAAGTCTCCTCTGCATCCTCTTTGCCATCTAAAAGCGTAGCTGAAAGCACGTTGAGATCAGATGTGCGTTGATCCATCAGTTGGGGTAGATAACCCGTTGTAAGCCCAGAAGAAAAAGAAACAGATCCTTTTTCCGGCGAGAAAGTTCCCAAAATAGTTTCAAGCAAAGTAGTTTTCCCGGAGCCGTTAAGACCAACAAGACCATATTTTCTTCCTTTCTTTATGCTCCACTCAAGATTCTGGAAAAGGTCCTTTCCAGAAAAAGATTGGCATATTCCTAAAAGGTTGATCATCTAAAACAAACGCCTCAGAACCAAAATTCTATTTGTCTGGTTCTTTTTACAACAAAAACTCCATATAAGTTATCCTCGCAACATCGTGATTTCAAAACCTGACTCACCACTTCGGAAAAACAACCTAGGCGCACATATAGGCAAAAACCAAGTAAATCTGATACTATCTTAGATAGAGTGACAACTTATACGCAACCGCAAGACAAACAGAAAGGCTGATGAACAAACCCATAAAACCGTCTAAAAAATCAGTTGAATTTAAACTGCTTTTCTCTATAACTGAGGTGAACAAAGAGCAATACGATTCGATTCAGCCTCTTGATAATCCGTTTTTTGAGTTTGATTTTCTATTCGCTTTGGAAAAATCCCGATGCGTAGGCGCCCAGGCCGGCTGGGAACCTCGTTATCTATTAATGTATGACGGAAAGACTCTAGCCGGCACAGTCACATTCTACCTTAAAACCGACTCTTACGGCGAGTATATATTCGATTGGCAGTGGGCGCAGGCATACCAAAACGCGGGGCTTAGTTACTACCCCAAAGTCGTTATCGGGGTGCCATTTACTCCGACAACCGGAAGCAGATTAATCGTGAACTCAGACTATGATTACAAAACGTGCGCAAAGTTACTTGCAGAAAAAATTATTGATGTCTGCTCTCGCATGGATGTATCTTCGGTACATTTCCTTTTTATAACACGACAGGAACAGGAAATTCTGAACGAACTTGGATTTTTACCGAGGATAACCCATCAGTATCACTGGCACAACTCAAATTACAGTTGTTTTGACGATTTTCTTAAAGATCTGCGTTCAAGCAAAAGAAAACAGATAAGAAAAGAAAGACAACGGCTCTATGACTCCGGCGTGGATATTTCCATTTTGGAAAAAGACAGTATATGTCCAAAAGATATAAACTCTATCTGGGAGTTTTACCTGAACACTAACTTGAGAAAATGGGGAAACGCGTACCTGAACAGGGATTTCTTTGAGATTATTTTCCAAAGGTATAAAGAAAGAACAGTTCTTGTGAAAGCAAGTCGTAATGGCAGACCCATGGGCGGTACGATAAACTTTAGAAAGAATAAAAAACTTTACGGAAGATATTGGGGGTGCGTTGAAGAAATCCCTTATCTTCACTTTGAGTGTTGCTACTACAAACCTATAGAGTATGCGATATCAAATGGAATAGCCGTTTTTGAGGCAGGCGCTCAAGGTGAGCACAAATTCTTACGCGGTTTTTCAGCAGTCGCCGTACACAGCTCACATCTATTTTTTGATCGTGCGGCCCGAGTAGCAATAGACAATTTTTTAAGAGCAGAACGACCCCACATGCGTTCAGTGATCTCTGAGTACAATCGGCTCTCTCCAGTGAAAAAGTGAGAGGTGGAATATTGGGGGAAATTATATAGTATATATCGTTATGGAGCGGTTAATACATATACGCATAAACGGCCCTCAAAAAGTTACGCAAGAGAAAGTCCGCATAAAGAAGCCGGATATGTATCTCATGTTACTTCTCAATGATGATTATACTCCTAGGGATTTTGTGGTATGGGTGTTGATGAAAGTGTTTTTCAAAAACCAAGAAGAAAGTGAGAGAATTATGCTTGAAGCTCATAACTCGGGAAAAAGCGTCATTGATTGCTATACTTACGACATAGCCACCACCAAGTTAAAACAGGTAGAGTCTCTTGCGGAGAAGTATGAGCATCCTCTCAAATGCGTAATTGAGGTTCAAAAGACTGACAACTGATATGTTAGCATCAGAAGAACTCGAAAAAACTCTGTACAGAGCCTACAAACAAGCAAAAGACCGCAAGCACGAGTTCATAACCCCCGAACATATTCTTCTTGAACTCACAAAAGACAAGACTGCGGCGGAAGTTCTTATAGCATGCGATGTTGATACAGAAATACTGACAAAGGATCTTGAAGAACATCTAAGTAAGAACATATCTTCAATTGATTCCTCCGTTCTCCCCTATCCCGAACCAACCTATTCTGAAGGAAGCAAACAGGTGTTTAGGCTAGCTTCTAGGCATGCTGAAAGCGCAGAGAAAAAGGAGATAACCGGGGCGAATATTCTTGCGGCGCTTTTCCGCATTCCCAAATCCCACGCCGTCTATTTTCTTAACCGCCAAGGACTGAACCGGTTTTCCGTGGTAAAACAAATATCCCATGGAGTTGTGGCAAGGCAAAAAGACGAGAAAAAACCACCAGATACTGAGAAAAAAACTAAAAAAGAGAAAAAAACAAAGCCAAAGAGTCCGCTTGAACTTTACTGCGCGGATATGATCGAAAAGGCTCGCAAAGGGAATATTGACCCCCTAATAGGAAGAGAGAAAGAAATACAAAGAATAATCCACATCCTCAGCAAAAGAAAAAAGAATAATCCGGTGCTCGTAGGAGAAGCCGGAGTGGGAAAAACAGCTATTGTAGAAGGAGTGGCGTTACAGATAGTCAAGGACGAGGTCCCTGAATCAATAAAAGATCTCAAGATATATCTTCTTAACATAGGAACGCTTACAGCGGGAACCAAGTATAGGGGAGACTTTGAGGAAAGGCTAAGCGTGGTATTAGACGAGACCAAAAAAGACCCAAACAACGTGCTCTTTATAGATGAAATTCATACTGTAATAGGAGCTGGCGCCGTTTCTGGAGGAAGTCTTGACGCATCAAACATGCTCAAACCCGCCCTTGCAAGCGGGGAGATTAAATGCGTAGGTACGACAACGCTTAAAGAATACAGAATGATCTTTGAGAAGGATCATGCGCTTTCAAGGCGGTTTCAGAGAATAAACGTTAATGAGCCCTCAGTTGAGGACTGCAGAAAGATATTGTTTGGACTCAAACATCATTACGAAGAATATCACAACGTCAGATACTCCGCAGGAGCTATAAAGGCATGCGTTGAACTTTCAGATAAGTACATCACAGATAGAAAACTTCCGGACAAGGCGATTGATATTATGGACGAGGCGGGAGCATCGGCAAAGCTTCGCAACCCCCATCCTGAAATAACAAGACAGGTAAAAGTTTCCGATATGGAAAAACTTATAGCGAAAATCGCGAAAATACCTGAAAAATCGGTAAGAGCTGAAGACCGCAATTTACTTCATGACCTAGCGGACAATCTCAAAGAATTTATCTACTCTCAAGACAAGGCCATAGATAAACTTGTAAGCACTATACAGATGTCCCGCGCAGGCATAAGCGAACCGGAAAAACCTGTGGGCTCGTTTATGTTCTCAGGTCCTACGGGGGTAGGCAAGACAGAACTTGCCAAAAAACTTGCAGAGTTTTTGGGAATAGAATTCGTACGGTTTGATATGAGCGAATACATGGAGAAACATACAGTTTCTCGTCTTATAGGCTCACCACCAGGGTATGTGGGTTATGACCAAGGTGGACAACTTACAGAAGCCATATACAGATCTCCGCACTGCGTGCTTTTACTCGACGAAATAGAGAAGGCTCATGAAGATATATACAACATACTCCTTCAGGTAATGGATCACGCTACACTCACCGATTCAAATGGAAGAAAAGTGGATTTCCGCCAAGTAATCCTTATTCTTACAACAAACACCGGCTCTCAGGAAAGCTCAAACAGAAATGTTGGATTTGCTAAGCAAGAGTTTGAAGATAGAAGCAGAGAAGCCATAGACAGTTACTTCTCTCCTGAGTTCCGAAACAGACTCAATGAAATAATCACTTTTCAGTCGCTGGATATATCGGTGGTGGAAAAAATCGTGGACAAAACAGTTGCAGAACTGCAACAGAGATTATCTCAGAAAAAAGTCACTATCACTCTTACGCCCGCAGCGAGGCTTTACCTAGCTCGCAAGGGCTATGACCCACAACTTGGCGCAAGACCTGTCCAGAGAGTCATAAACTCAGAAATTGCGGAAAAACTTTCAAAAGAAATTCTTTTCGGAAAACTCTCGGGAGGAGGCAGAGCGATTTTCTCCCTAAAAGATGAAAACCGGTTAGTTCTGAAAACTAAAGCAGACTGAATCTCTAGAGGTAAAGATGACTAGTATAACTTCTATACGCGAAACCGCAAACAAGATGGTTCAGTATGTGCTTCCCGAGCACTCAAACAACCATGGAACTTTACATGGCGGAATACTGATGGATTGGATAATGCTCACAGGCAGCATCACATCTTTTAAGTTCGCAAACGGACCAGCGGTTTTGGGGGCCACAGACAGCATAGATTTTCTCAGCCCTGTGAAGATTGGACAGATAGTGGTTCTTGAAAGTTGGGTTGAGCATGTTGGAGAATCATCAATTGAGATAGCGGTCAGGGTACATTCAGAAGATGGCGAAACCGATGAGAAAAAACTTATAACTCTCTCCTATATGGCTTTTGTAGCGGTAGATAAAAACACAAAACCGAGGAAGATAGAAACAAAACTCAAGCCTTCAAACGCTCTTGAACAACAACTCATAGATGCTGCCCGGAAAAGAAGAACAGAAAGGCTTCCTGAGATAAAAAAAAGGAGAAGTAGCGTACAGAACATAGCAGATGAGACTGAAAATACCAGACACAATTTCAATACGACAAAAATAGTGCTTCCTGAAGACGCCTTCTACGGACAGTTCATGTCTGTAGGAAAGTTGATGAAGCACATAGATGAAAGCGCTGCTATACTCGCTAAAAGGTTCTCCAGTGGAATTTTGGTTACGGGATCACTTGATGATCTGTTTTTTTACTCCCCCCTTAACGTCGGGAACCTCATTGAGTTCAAAGCTGGCATTACTTATGTCGGACCTAGGTCTCTTGAACTTGCAATCAAGGTTGATTCCTATGACTCGGAAGTCCAGAAAGCATCTCATGCATGCACAGCCTTTATGACCTATGTCAAAGTAAATGAGCAGGGAAAACCAATCCCGGTTCCACAGTTCAAACCCGAAACTCCGTATGAAATCCGCCTATGGAAAGAAGCGGAAAAAAGAAAGGAACGGAGAACTACGAGGGTGAGAAAAACCAAGAAGTTCGCAAGCGATTATCTAAACGAATATAAAAAGTTAGGTTCGCAAGTGGCGTAAATGAGTCGTCTGCGGAGAAAAACCGTAGAGTCATATCCAAAATCACGCTTGGAAAGTTTCTTGTGCGCGTAATAAACAAACATAGTAAAAACCAAGCGATAGGAATTTTTGATTCTGGAATAGGCGGACTCACAGTTTCAAAGGAGATAATAAGTCGTCTTCCTACGGAAGACCTTATATATCTTGGTGACACCGCGCGCGTTCCCTATGGGACGAAATCCGCCAGAACGGTAAGAAAATACGTTGAGAGCACAACGAATTTTCTTCTCTCAAAGAATATAAAACTACTCGTGGTAGCGTGTAACACCGCATCTGCCTACGCAATGGAGATGCTCAGAGAGCGGCTTGAAATTCCGGTTATAGGAGTTGTAGAGCCAGGCGCGTATAGAGCTTCGGAACTAACCACAACAGGGAGAATAGGAGTGATAGGAACTCCTGCCACTATAAAAAGCGGCGCTTATGAGAAAAAGTTACGGCAATTTTGCTCTACTTCGATTCAGATATATTCAAAATCTTGCCCACTTTTTGTTCCTCTTGCCGAGGAAGGTTGGGAAAATGATGAAACTGCTCTTCTTGTAGCTGAAAAATACTTGCAGTCAATGAGACAGGCAAAAGTGGATGTGCTTATACTTGGATGTACCCACTACCCTGTTTTGAAAAAAACAATCGCAACGGTAATGGGTTATAACGTTATGCTTGTAGATTCCGCAGAGCAGACGGCTAAGCAGACAGAGAGCATATTGAGAGAACAAAAACTCTTAAAAACCACAGTCTCTGAGCAAACAATCTCTTTTTATCTAACCGATGACTCAGAGACTTTCACATCCGTAGCATCTAGATTTCTAGGCAAACCTCTTGGAAAAACTGAAGTTACCGATATAGTGTGACGAAAAAACGCAGTTATTCCGCAAGCGCTTTTTTTAACTCTTCTGTAAGCGGTGGTAGAACTTGAAAAAGGTCACCACAGATACCATAATCCGACTTGGCGAAAATAGGCGCTTCAGGGTCTTTATTTATTGAAACAATGACCTTTGAAGACCCCATTCCTGAAAAATGCTGTACCGACCCCGATATGGCAACCGCCACATAAAGAACTGGCGATACGGCCTTGCCAGTCTGGCCAACTTGCATATCATAAGGACAGTATCCCGCATCTACCGCGGCTCTAGTAGCTCCCACCGCCGCCCCTAGAATATCTGCAAAGTCGTATATGTGTTGGAAATTTTCTGCACTGGCAAGTCCCCTGCCTCCAGAGACCACCCTTTCCGCCTCGGTAAGCTCGGGACGGTCAGATTCTTTAGTTTTTATCTCTATGATCTTTGTTCTTACGTCTGCATCCGTAATTTCCACTTCTTCATTGATCACCTCACCAACTCCAGAAGATTTCTCTTCTTTAAAGGAATTAGGTCTTACGGTGGCAATCTGCGTGCTTCCATCTCCATTAAACTCTTGAGTGGATATGGCTCTGCTTGAATGCGAGTACCTCTTTATTCTGAGCCTTCCGTCGTCGGTTGTCGCAATATTTACGCAGTCCATAGCAAGCCCTGAACTCACTACAGAAGCGACCGCCGGAATATAATCTTCTGCAAAAGCGGTATTACCTGAGAGTACCATCGCTGGAGAGTATTTTTTTATTAACTCACCAAGAGCCTTTACATAACTATCAGGGTTAAAATCTCTGAGGTTGGGATTGTCCACAACGTAGATTTTTTCCGCCCCGTAATCTGCAAGCTCAGAAGCTTTATCAGAAATCCCATCTCCGAGCAATACTGCGCATACCACGCCTTGAAAATTTCTCTTCGCCTCGGAAAGAACCTCAAACGTTACTTTTCTTATCTGTCCATCAGCCTTTAGATCGGCAACAACCCAAATCTCACTGCTCATCTTAATTCAAGCCTCCTAAAAATTATTTAAAACTGGCTCCGGGAAATTCCGGATTATATGACTTTCGCATCCTCTCTCAGCAACTTTACAAGTTCTCTTGCTGACTCGGCGATTTCGTTTCCCTTTACTGTTGTCTCGTCACTTCCCTTTATTATCTTAAGTTTTCTCTGTACTTCAGGAACTTCAAGACTTACAGTTTTAAGTTTAGCTCCGTTTTTGCCCACAGAATCTCTTGAAATACCAAGAGATTCGAAATCCACATCATCCAGTGAAACAGTCTTCATCGGTTTTCTCTTAGCTTTCATTATATTTGGAACAGATGCGTAACGGGGCTCATTCATGGCGTCAGGGCATGTAATAAGCGCAGGGAGGGAAACCTCCACGGCGACGCTTCCACCATCAATCTCTTTCTGACAGATCAGTTTTCTCTCTTCGGGACGAACTTCAATCACTTTACTTACAAGCGCGAGATGTGGAATTCCTAGTTCTGTAGCTACTTGTATCCCTATTTGCACTGATTCCTCGTCTATAATCTTCATACCAGTGAAAATCAAATCTATTCCTTCTATTTTCTGAAGTTCAGAGGCCACAAGCTTGGATATAACAAGGGAATCTACTGTTTCCGCGAGAGATTCATCTGAAATATGCACCGCTGAATCGGCACCCATAGCTAACCCCACACGTAACGTCTGTGCGACACGCGCAGGACCGGCAGCCACAAGAATTACCTCTCCACCATACGTTTCTTTAGTTTTAATAGCTTCCTCTACAGCAAACTCGTCGTAGGGGTTCATGATCCATTTCATACTTTCGGTATTTATTGAACTACCCGACGAGTCGACTTCTATTACCGCTTCGGTATCTTGGGTCTGCGTTATAAAAACCACTAGTTTCACCTTGTAATACCTCCTTGATGACGTAATTTGATTGAAATACAGATTTTAAGGAAAAATACGGGTAAAACTCATCTTTTGTGAACGTATCATTATAAATACTCAAAACATGCCCTGTCAAGAATGTAAATTCACAATGCATTTGCTCAATAACGGTTTCTCAAAGACTGCACTTTAATAACGTAAAACTAAATGCAAGCAAACTATAAATTCCTATCCCTTTAAGCCATATTCCTTTTCTTGCCTAGAGGGATAAACAAGGGATTGAAACAACGGTTCTCTATAGTTCCGTGGAGCAGATACAAAGACAAATCTCTGTCGAGAATATAAATTCTTCTCCATGATGAAACTCATCAGTCAGACTTTCTATCTTTATCGCTAGGAGTAAGTACGTCTAACTGGATTTTAACTCTTTTGCATTGCGTCAAAAACAGTTTTTTCTGGTTTATTGAATATTCTTATGTGATATAAAAAGCGTGTCGGGGAGGTCATCTAGCCAAAAACCAACCTGCATGCTCAAGGATATCTAATATCTTCAACTTGGTGAGATATTCGGGCCGATTGAGCTTTTTTTTTGATATACTGCCAATAACAAACATTATTAGGAGGCACATTCATGAGTCTCGCAGAAAGACTTCAGCAGTTAATAGGATCGCATGAGAGCAGGATAAAGGATTACGAAGGAAGAATTGAAAAAATGGAAAAGGATATAAACAAGAATAGAAATGTGTACAAAGGTGGCGGTCGTTCGGGGACACAGTCTTGGCTGTCAGATCCGAATTCAGTTTGAATCTGGTGGTAGCTCTCGCAGGATAGTTCCCGCGAGGACGTGCTGGATCACTTCGCACAAAAGATCTGGTGTGGTAAATTATCCAATTAAATTTTATCAGAACGGAGCAAAAGCAACCATAGTTGTTGCGCTTCACAGTTTAATAGACGAGATTAAAAACAATGAAGATTGCCATAGGAAGCGACGAGAAAACCACTCTTACTGATGAGGTAATAGAAGAACTTCGCAAAAGAGGCATTGAAGTTGAGTTATTAGGACCACTTGCGGATAAAAATACGGAATGGGCGGAGGTTGCAGAACAAGTAGCGGAAAGAGTTTCCCAAAGAAAATGTGATCAAGGAATTGTTTTTTGCTCAACAGGAACGGGCGTAAGCATAGCAGCAAACAAGGTTCAGGGAATACGAGCAGCTCTCTGTACGGATTCAGAGACTGCTGCAGGTGCTCGTAAGTGGAATGACGCGAATGTTTTGGCAATGAGTCTGCGTCTTACGTCTACTGCAGTGGCAAAAGAAATTCTTGACGCGTGGTTTTCAAACAGCCCGGACCCGTCTGAAAAGGAAAACATAGAAAAAGTTGGCAAAATTGAGTCAAAATATAAGAACCAAGCAGACTAAAAAGATGTCAAACAAAAAATACAATGTCACCATAGCCGGCGCAACGGGTGCTGTGGGACAGGAGATGATAAAAATACTTGCCGAAAGGGATTTTCCTGTGGGAGAGTTACGCCTTTTGGCCTCAGAGCGTTCTAAGGGTAAAAAATACGAATTTGCTGGAAAGAAGATATTAGTTTCTGCACTAAAAGAAAATTCTTTTTCCGGTGCGGATATAGCTCTCTTCTCTGCGGGATCACAAAGAAGCAAGGATTACGCGCAAAGCGCTGTTCAGAGCGGAGCAGTGGTTATAGACAATAGCTCCGCTTTCAGAATGGATATCGACGTTCCGCTTGTGGTACCCGAGATAAACCCCAAGGCGGCATGGCTCACCCAGAAAAAAGGAATCATCGCAAATCCTAACTGCACCACGGCGATAATGTTAATGGCACTCAAGCCTATTCACAATTTATCACGGATAAAAAGAGTGGTAGCTACAAGTTTTCAGTCAGTCTCAGGGGCTGGGGCAGGTGGCATAGCGGAACTTGAAAACCAAACGCGAAGTTGGTCTCAAAACAAAAAGCTGAAAACTCAAAACGGTACTTTTCCTCACCAGATAGCGTTTAACGTAATTCCGCACATAGACTCTTTTACAGAGAACGGATATACAAAAGAAGAGATAAAGCTTCACAATGAAACACGAAAGATACTTGAAGATGATTCCATAACTGTCACGGCCACAACAGTGAGAGTTCCTATATGGCGGTCTCACTGCATTTCAGTGAATCTAGAGACTGAAAGAAAACTATCTGTCGAAGAAGTAAAGCAGTCCGTGAGGGATTTTCCCGGAGTACGCCTAGTTGACGACCCCGAAAATTTTAATTATCCAATGCCGGTTAATAGTTCACAAAAAGATGACTGTTTTGTGGGAAGAATACGAGAGGATTACACGCATTCAACCGGTCTTTGCCTCTGGATAAGCGGTGATCAGTTAAGAAAAGGCGCAGCGCTAAACGCCGTGCAGATAGCAGAGCTTTTGGTGCGTGGTCATGCCTAAAACCGGTATCTTAAAAAGACTTTCTGATTTCTTTCTCGCGCATCAAGGTGTTGACCAGCAAGAACTAAAGGGACTACTTTATGAAAACGAAACGGTGGTGCTCACAGTCCCAACGGTTAGTTGCACTTACAAACCAAGGGCGTGGATGGATAGAAACAGTTTTTTTAGAGCCACTTTGATGCTGACAACTAAAAGAGTTTTAATATTCAAAAGCGGAAAAAAAGCGAATGTAGTACGTGATATAGGACTTGATACCATAACGCGACACAAATTTAGTTCTGTCAGGAGCAAAGGACTTAAACTTGAAATAAAGACGGTTGACGCAGATGACGTGATAACATTTCACAGACAGTACCTAAAAGAATTTGAGAATCTTTCAGAAAAATTTGAAAGTATCATCGCACAAAGCATTGAACTTTCCGCAAGAGAGGGAAAAACTTTTTTCTGCATGCACTGTGGAGACAAGATACCCACGGCAAGCGTCTTCTGCTTCTCCTGCGGGAAAAAAGTGAAAATATAGAGACCAAGATATGAACAAAGAGATCATACAAGGGTCAATAGTTGCGATCGTTACGCCGTTTGAAGGCGGTGAAGTTGACTATGACAGACTTGAACAACTAATAGAATTTCAAATAGAAAATGGCACTCACGGAATAGTTCCAGTCGGAACTACGGGAGAGTCCCCTACCCTCACTCACGCAGAACACAAACAAGTTATAGAGTTCGCCGTGGAAAAGGTAGGAGGTAGAATTCCTGTGGTCGCAGGTACCGGTTCTAACAGTACTATGGAGGCCATAAAACTAACCAAATTCGCAGAGGATACGGGAGCAGACGCAGCACTTGTCATAACTCCCTATTACAATAAGCCGACACAGCGGGGAATCTACCAGCACTTCCGTTCAATCGCAGAAAAAACATCTCTTCCCCTCGTACTTTACAATGTTCCAGGACGCACAGTGGTAAACATAGAACCGGAAACCGTAGCCCATCTTTTCAACGACTGTAAAAACATAGTTGGAATCAAGGAAGCATCTAGTTCACTTGAACAGGCAAGCAGACTCATTCATCTCTGTGGAGAGGAGCTAATTCTTCTCTCTGGAGACGATGCGGTTAACTACCCTCTACTCACAATTGGCGCAAGAGGATTTATAACCGTAACCGCAAATATTGTTCCCTCAGACGTATCAGAAATGTACAATACCTTTAAGGAAGGAGAAGTAGACAAAGCTAAAGACCTTCACTACAAACTTCTTCCACTCAACAGGGCTTTGTTTGTAGAATCAAACCCAATACCGGTAAAAGCCGCCCTTGCGCTTATGGGAAAAATAAAACCTGAAATAAGGGCACCTCTTTACGAGCTTTCAGACAAAAATCTTGTAACACTGAGAGAGACGCTAAGTGAGTATGGTCTCCTTGGAAATGTCTGAATTATGAGTTTTTCCAATATAGAACGTTCCTTTATTGTCTCTAAGAAACTCGTCGCAGGAGTGGACGAAGCAGGAAGAGGATGTCTTGCGGGCCCAGTTGTGGCAGGCGCAGTTATTCTTGACGCCACCCGTCCTATTTTCGGTCTTAGGGATTCTAAGACACTTTCTGAAAAGAGAAGAAACGAACTTTTTGAGGTAATAAAAGAAAAATCTCTCGCTTGGGCAATTGCGATGACGGAACCAGATGAGATTGATCGTATAAACATTCTTCAGAGTACGCTATTAGCTATGGGGAAAGCCGTTCTTTCCCTGCAGAAAAAACCTGACTGTCTGCTTATAGACGGCAACCAAAAAACATCCCTTCCTCTAGAACAAAAAACTATTGTTAAAGGCGATTCTCTTTGCGCATGCATAGCAGCCGCGTCTATAGTGGCGAAAGTCACTAGGGACAGAATTATGGTCGCAATGGAGAGAGAAAAGTATCCGGGATACGGTTTTTCAAAGCATAAAGGATATCCGACAAAAGAACATTTCGAAGCGCTTCGGAATCTCGGTCCATGCCCTATACATAGAAAGTCTTTTAAAGGTGTACTGCAACCTAGCCTTTTAACTTGACTTTTTCTTTATACTCATAATTATTTTACGAGCATGTCTGATAGACCTCCCAATTTGTCTTTGCCCGACAAGTTATATTTTAAAATAGGAGAAGTAAGTGACATTATAGGTGTAAAACCTTATGTCCTCCGGTACTGGGAAACTGAGTTCAATTCGGTAAAGCCCATCAGAAGAAGTTCTCAGAGACTTTACGACAAGGACACCATACGCCTGTTTCACAAAATAAAACACTTGCTCTACGAACAAAAATTCACTATAGCGGGAGTACGGAAAATGCTAAAGGACGAAAGAAGTGGGTCAGAAGAGGGTTTCTCTGCTCGCACTGATAAGGTGCTGTTGCAGGAAGTTCTAGACGAGTTAATATCTATTTCCGAGGGGTTATAACAGGGTCTTACATATTCTAGAAAACTCAATGTTTATTTCGGGGTGTGGCGCAGTTGGTAGCGCACCGGTCTGGGGGACCGGGGGTCACCGGTTCAAGTCCGGTCACCCCGACCATTCTTGCATATCAGGGTGTCCAAAAAGTTCTTTGAAACTAAACGTATCGCGTATCAAACGCTTTAAAAGTTTTAAAAAACAGTCCAATATACGAAATTTGAGATTTTATAGTTTAATGGACAACTTAAAGTGCTTTTGAGAAATGTCAGTAGGGAAACAATCCACACTCCCCAAAAAATAACCGAGAAGACAGCATTTTTGTATTTACTCCTACTAAGAGGTAAGCGTTCGTTCAAGGGGTGTTTGCTTGATTAATCGTCCGTTAATCCCGTCTTAAATATTTTTTTTTGCATTTAGACTGGTCACTCCTTAATTGATCGGTTATCATCGGTCATATGATTGTTCACGACAAAGATGTCGGGGTTGTCAGGTTATTGGATAGAGATGACGCTGGATGCATCAATTGCATGCCGACTACGTCGGGATGCGCTTCGTTAGACTATAAGTTTTCGTACGAAGAGTTGCTAGCGGCTTATCAGGAGTTAAAACATAAACATCAGAAGTTAGAACATGATTATCAGGAATTAGAACATGAAGTAACTCGGCAACGGTCCTGGGCGGGGAGGTATAAAAGGTATTGGCAGAAAGGGCTTACCAAGTTGGATGAGAAGAGCGAAGAAGTAAAGCGTATCAGTCGTGTGGCGAAAAGTGCTTTGTCGTTGGACAAAGAAGTACAACGACTTAGAGCATTGCTAGAGGAGGTTGGAGTAGATACGCGCAAGCGTAGTACGATTGTATCGTTGCGGATGGAGATTGGCAGCCTGAAGAATGAGAATGCAGAGATGAAGAAGCAGGTCAAGAACCTGCTTTCTAACCGTAAGGTTCTGTCCAATTCGTTGTACGGAAGTCGTAGTGAGAAGCAGAAGAGGCCACCTTCGGGGCGACGACGAGGACAACAGCCCGGGGTGCCCGGTCATGGTCGTACAGCCCGACCAGATATTGAGGTGGTAGAAGAGTCGTGGCATCCGTCCGAGGATGAACTTACCTGTTCCAGTTGTGGGAAGCTGTATGTTGGAAATGGGAAGCGTGTTTCGCAGATGTATGAGATTGAGGTCAAGGCGTACAAGCGTAAGGTTAACCGCTTCCGTCATCGTAGGGCATGCGACTGTGAGTCATCTCCGCTCTATGTGACGGCGCCGGCGCCGGTGCGGCTGTTTAAGCATACGCAATATGGGATCAGTGTCTGTGGGCTCAATTGATACACGAGCGCTACTGGAACCTGAGGCCCTACCGCCTTATAGAGAGATGTTTTAGCGACCACGGGTTTAAGATTTCGGCAGGGACTCTAGCGGACAGCGCAAAGCGCCTGCTGCCTCTGTTCGAGCCTCTCTATGACGCGATTCTCGCCCATCAAAACGAAGATAGATTGCGTCATGCAGACGAGACGAGTTGGCGTATTCAGTCACTGAAGGAAGTGGGAGGTTCTCAACGCGCTTGGCTGTGGGTATCTGTGAGCAAAGACTCTGTCTTATACAATATAGACCGTTCGCGTAGTTCTGAGGCGGCAAAGGTCCTATTCGCCGACAGCGTTGATTGTATTTTCTTGGTCTGCGACCGCCACAGCTCCTATAAGAAGATGGTTCGGGATTTCCTCGAAGAACTCAATAAGAAGGTGACGCTGTGTTTTTGTTGGGCGCATGTACGAAGAGATTTTATAAAATGCGCTGCAGGAGACGAGCAGCTTGAGCAATGGAATGAACAATGGATAAAACGCATCGCAAAGATGTATGAGTTAAATAAAAAGCGGTGTGATCACTACGTCTCAGGTAATACTCCGGAGTTTGAACGAACGCAGATAAAGCTGAAAAAAGCGTGCGACGCATTGTTCGCTAAAGCCGAGAGTGAATTGTCCGAGTTAGCGAAAGATGCGCGTGAGCGAGGACCACTTAAGTCGCTTATCAATCATCGTAAGGGGCTGAGCGTGTTCGTTGAACATTCCCAAGTTCCCATGGATAACAATATTGCGGAGAGCGCGTTACGATGGCTGGCCATCACGCGTAAAGTAAGTTTTGGATCTGACAGTGAAGAGGGCGCAAGGACATCAGCCATTCTATACACGGTACTAGGTACGCTCTCAAAGAATGGCATTGACATTCTTAGCTGGCTAAAGGGGTGGTTGACTGCCTGCGCGGAAGATGGCAGGAGTCCCCCGGAAGATCTATCGCCTTGGTTGCCATGGTCAATGAGTGAGCAACGTTTGCGTGACTTTGGCGCCAAGAGATGACCGACGAGGTTGAATGCCGCTACTACGGGCGTGAGTTCACGACTGCGGAGATGAAACTGCTACGCGCTTTGATAGCCGGGCCCGAGCGGCTCAACCGGACCGCTCTGTCCAGGGAGTTTTGCAGACGTATTGGGTGGTACAAGCCCGATGGCGGACTCAAGGACATGACGGCCAGAGTTACCATGCTATCCATGCATAGGGATGGCATCATCAAGTTACCGCCACCCACCCGAGTGTCGCCCCGAGCTAAGCCTATAGTCTTCGGAGCAGACACCGAACCGCATAAGCTACCGGTTCTTGAGACCCTTGACGAAGTCCGTCCACTGCAGGTGCACACTGTTGTCAGTGGCACCAAGCAAGGCAAACTATGGAACGAGTTTGTAGCTCGTTATCACTACTTAGTATTTGTCAGAAAAAGAGATAATACATTGTTTTTACTTAATTAATTAGGTGTTTTTTTATCCGAAGATTGAGGCAAAAAAGCCGTTTTTGGGCCATTTATGCACAAATTGACCAATTTTAGCAATTCTTCGGGAGGAAAGTATAAAACAAGTACGCAATACACAACTAGAATTCGGCAAGATTCGCATTGGAAACATTGAGTTGAACCTCAAATCTAGAGAAGACATTCCTGTAAAGAGGGGGTTTTCTGGCGAATACTACTTAGGTTATAAGACATTAGTTGGGGCTCAGATGCGCTATGCAGTGCGCGACCGCCACGGTTCACCGCTAGCCATGCTAGGGTTCTCCACCGCCGCATGAAAACTTGCGCCGCGTGACACCTTCATAGGATGGACATCCGAGCAACGTGAAAAGAATTTACCGCTGGTTATCGACAACCCCCGGTTCCTGATTCTTCCATGGATACAGATACCCAATCTTGGGTCACACATACTCTCGGTAGTCTGTCGCCGCTTGCCCAAGGAGTGGAAGCAACGATACAACTTCACACCTGTGCTTATTGAGACGTTTGTACAAATTCCGACATATACAGGCACCGTATACCGGGCTTCTGGATGGATACGCGTTGGAACTACACAGGGGCGTGGCCGCTACGATCGTTACAACCGATGCGATAAACCCAAAAAGGACATTTGGCTACGACCGCTTCACAGGAATTGGAGACAAATCCTCAATCGCTCAAACCCCCTATAAACACCCCTTCAACGAACGCTTACTTTGCTACTAGAGGCATTTGCGGAGTTATCGTTTGATGCTGATTTCTTTTGATGATTGTGGAACCGTTACGGGTTTATTTCTTTTGTAGATGATGAATTTGTTATTAACTTGAGGTAATTACGCTACAACGATTTTTGGGGCGAAGGAAAAGACCTCAATCTTGACTTAGGTAGGGGGTGATGCTATTCTGTTAAGTGTCTTGAGATAATGGCTCTTATAGATGTTGTGTAAGGAGGACTGATATGAAAAGTGGTAATCATGTAAAGAATGTTTGCTCCACAGGAGTTCCAACTCTGGTTTTTCTGTTGGGGTTGGTCTTTTTGTTCATTTCCACTGAAGCATCTGCTCATGTTGTCAATGTTGAGGGTGGGAATGTTGGAGATATGGATGATAAAGGGGCTAAAGATGTAGAGCCTACTGTTGAAAGTGATGTTCGAGAATTTCTCTCGCATGTAAAAGGACATTATGATTCCCTTATAGAGACTGGTAAAAGGGCAGACCAAGTGTTTTCAGTTATTGCAAGGGATTTCAGAACACAAGAAGTTTATAAAACTAATGGAATGTATGTGATTGTAGTAAATTCTAGTGGATTTGTATCAAGTCACTCGAAATATCCTGATCTGTTTGGGTATAAGCTTAAACCGGATTCAATGCCTAATACTCCCGCGGCGGCTATAAAAGAATTAATTAACGAACCGCTTGTAGAAGACGAAAACTATCCGTGTGTGGGTTATGAATATGATGGTAAAACGAGACAAGCTTGTGGAGCTGGCGTAACTTTCGGACGAACTAAGAACAGTATAAAGATCATAGTAGGTCTTGATCATGGAACAGATGAGGATGACAACCCTTTTTCTAAACCTGACTGCTCTGTTTTTCCAGATCTACCAGTTACCGCTGAGAATGTATACAAGAACCCAACAGAAGACCTGCTTAAAGGTTATGTAAAAAGTTCCATTGGATCGTATCAACAAGCTCTGCGTGCTAGAATTTCAAAGTTGATCAATGACCAGAAGGCTGGTACTTTAGACTTGTCTACTGAGCAGGGTAGGGTAAAATTCGTTACCGATGCTCTTGGGGAAATAGGTGGTTTATCCGCTTGTCTGAGTACCCCTGAAGTTTTCAAGCATGGAAATATATATCTTTTCGTCATGACACCAACCGAGGACGGTACTGTAGTTGTCAACGCGAACAATCCCGATTTGAATGGTCTCACATTGGAGTTAGAAGATAAAGAACTAGAAGGCAATGACAAAAAGATAGTGACTCTGTTTCGAAAGAAGTTGTTAGAAGGAAAAGACAGCGACAAACCTCAAGCTGGATACTCTGCTAACGGAGTTACCTATCGCTGGGATAACCCTGAAGTTCAAAATGATGAAAATGAGAACTACCTTAAAGAGAAGATTGTCCCCGGTACTTCGCTTAAAGTGAGTTATATTGAGGTTGTGAATCTGCTATCTGAAGCTATTAAAGAAAATCCATCTCTTGAGAATATAACTCAAGTGAATAATCTACTCCATATCGTTGGTTCTGGGATTTATCCAAAAGCGTCTTCAGCAACGCAATCGTCTAAAGATGACGATGACGGATGCACGATTGCTGGGACAGGTAATTCATCTCAAAGTGCATTGGTTAATCTGTTGCTTATGGTGTCTGTTCTGTTCTCGGTTGTTTTTCTGAAAAAACGCACTTGATTTAACCTACGACGGATGATTTGGATTTATTGAAAAAAGAGGACAGCCTAGCCTAAGGTTGTCCTCTTTTTTTCCAGTTAAGAGCGCTGAGGGTTTCACCACCGCATCTGCAAACGGTCCGAATATATCACTCCGGAGGATCGGTTTTGTTTTGGTAGATGACATCACAGATTTTTTGTTATTCGGAAACTCATAACCATTTGTAGTAGCATTGTCACTGCCTAAATTAATGATAAATCTACTATCTATGGAGAAATAAACCCATAGCGGTTCCACCATCATCAAAGGCAATCAGCATCAAAAATCGCTACAACGCAAATATCTTCTGCTATATTAAGAGGTTTAAAAAATGTCAAAAGACAAACCTAAGATTAGCCCATTTGAGCGAGCTATTCAGCAACTTGAAGATGGGCTAGTTAGGTATCAGAGCGATACCAATGACGACCAAATTCGTGACGGTCTAATTCAGCGCTTTGAGTTCACATATGAGTTAGGACACAAGATTTTGAAGCGTTATCTCAAATATGCTTCGCCTAACCCTAAACAGTTCGACGAAATGACGTTTCAGGACTTAATCCGTACCGCAAATGAGCAGGGAATGCTATTGGGCAACTGGGTGGATTGGCGTGGCTTTCGTGATATGCGTACTCGTACCAGCCACACTTATAATGAGAATATTGCACTTGAGGTGGTCGCAAGCATTCCGCGTTTCATCGAAGAGGTAATCTATCTACGAAATAAATTGCGGGAACGGTTGTCATGAGTGAGTCTGTGCCACCCTTAGACCTAAGTTCAGATCACTGGGTTATTGTGCGGAATATATTAAAAAATCACGTGCCGGGTCAAAAGGTACTAGCATTCGGCTCACGCGCAACTCGAACCGCACGGAACTATTCCGACCTTGATCTTGTTATCTTGAATGATAAACCTCTACCTCTACATATAATCTCAGCACTAGGAGAAGGCTTTGGAGAATCTGATCTACCCTTTAAGGTTGATCTCATTGAGTGGGCTAGAATCGACGATGACTTCCGCAAAATCATACTTGCTCACGGAGTTACTGTTCAGGCATTAGAAGACAATAATATAAAAACTGATGAAAGACAAACACCAAATTCTGAGTAATGATTAATACTCCCGACTTAAAAACTAAGAGAGTTGTTTTTCAACCACTCTCTACGCTCTTTCCAATCATGAACATATCTTTCAACCTGTTTCCAATATTTTGAGGAGTGGTTGTGCTCTAAAATATGGCATAGTTCATGAATAACCACATAATCTACAATGCGGTGGGGAGCAAGAATAATACGCCAGTTATAAATGATATCACCTTTAACTGAACAGGACCCCCAACGAGACTTGTAGTCTTTGATTGAAATAGAATTTGGGATAACACCTACAATCTTTGCCAGTCGGTTCGTTTTCTCAACTAAGCGCAGTTTCGCTTGGCCTCTATACCAAGATATCAGTAGATGCCTGACAGCAGCTCCGGAGATTTTATCTGCATTTGAGACTGTCATCTGAAGACAACCATTTTTCAACTTAAGCGAAGGACTAGCACCTTTTATAATTTTTAAACGGTAGTTTCTACCAAGATATGAAAAACTCTCCCCGCTGACAAATTCTTTAGGTTCTACAGTAGGTCTTTCAGATTGCTCCTTGAGCTTTGTTCTAATCCAAGGAGTTTTTTTACTGATTATGTCTCTTATTTGGTTATCAGATAGTGTTTTCGGAACTCTGACCTTGACGACCTCACCATCAAGGTAAATGAATGCAGACCTTTTTCTGTCTGTGCGAATTACTTCTACTGAAAACGCAAAACCATCCATCACTTAAACTTCTCTTTTGCCAATTCGATGAACCGTTCGGTGACAGGTGGCACCAAGGATTTATTGAAATAATTAATCACAAAATGTAGCCCTTAAATTCAGACGCATCAACACTGCCTCTGAATACATCTGCACTTTCCCAAAGGAAGAATTCAAGTTGCTTTAGTTAATTCTCCATTGTTTTTCTTGAAAGTATATCATATTATTTTTGCTTTAATTTGGAATCAGAAAAACGTCATCGCGACTTGAACTGTATTGAAATGTTTTTTATGGTTAGAGGGTTAAATTATGAAGAAAACCTTGATACCCTAGTGTTTCTAGTCCTTAGTATTTTAGTGATTATCTAGACCCAAGAACCTTATTAAGGCTCTGCTAATTTCCTGTTGCTGAAAATACCTTATGGGTTACAATTTTGCCGGAGTTCTTCATGCGGGGTGTAGCGCAGTTTGGTAGCGCACCGGCTTCGGGAGCCGGGGGTCACCGGTTCAAATCCGGTCACCCCGACCATTCTCAGAGAAAATGAACACTAGGATCTTAGTTTCAAACGATGACGGAATAAATTCCGAAGGATTAAAAGTTCTCAGTAGCATTCTATGCGAACTAGGAGATGTCTACACAGTAGCCCCAGACCGAGACCAGAGCGCCGCAGGCCATTCACTTAACCTCACAAGACCCCTGCGAATTGAGCAATTCTCCGAAAAAAGATTCTCTGTGGACGGTACACCGACAGACTGCGTGAATCTAGCCGTAAACGGAATTCTCACTGATAGAAAACCCAACCTTGTGGTATCAGGAATCAACATGGCCGCTAACATGGGAGATGATATAACCTACTCGGGAACGGTAAGTGCTGCAATGGAGGCTACTCTTATGAAAATCCCCGCAATAGCCGTATCGCTCGCTGCGAAAAAAGATTTTATTTTTAACTCAGCCGCTCACTATGCTAAAGTAGCTGCAGATTTCGTACTTAAAGCAGGACTTCCTGAAAACACCCTCCTCAACGTAAACGTTCCTAATCTCCCGCTAAAAGAAATAAAAGGAATTAAGGTGACGCGCCAAGGAAAAAGAGTTTATCAAGCTCCTATAGAGGAAAAAACCGATCCTAGAGGGAAAAAATATTACTGGATTGGCGGAAACGAACTTGATCATGTGAGACTGGACAATTCTGACATAGATTGCGTCATTGAAGGATATGTGTCAGTGACTCCGATAAAGCTTGATATGACAGATCATGAATATCTAGTGGAACTCAGCGAAAAGTTGAAAAATCATGCTTAGGCGTCTCTATGACTGGGTTCTAAGTTGGGCAGAGAAAAGACATGGACCACAAGCGCTTTCCGCAATCTCTTTTGCCGAAGCTTCTTTTTTCCCAGTCCCTCCCGACCCACTCTTGATGGCTCTATGTTTGGGAAAACCAGAAAAATCATACCGCTTCGGACTTTATTGCTCCATTTTCTCAGTGCTAGGAGCACTGGCAGGCTATATCATAGGATACGGTTTTTGGGAAATTGTTGACAGTTTTTTTCTCTCTCATATTGCAACTCCCGATCAATTTGAGTTGCTAGAAGCAAAGTATAATGAAAATGCTTTTTGGGCGATTGTTTTAGCGGGATTCACGCCAATCCCCTTCAAAGCATTTACTGTGACATCGGGTGTTTTCAAAGTTGATATTCTTATTTTTACTGCTGCTTGCATCTTGGGAAGAACGGCAAGATTTATGGTGATAGCATCTCTTCTTTCCTTTTTCGGAGAAAGAATGAAACTATTTATTGAAAAGTATTTCAACATTTTTTCCGTTCTCTTCTTCATACTATTAGTGGCCGGTATTTTGTTTTTCAGAAAAATTGTCTGAAACTACATCAAGACTCTTTTTCTTTACCAATCAGGTAAACGAATACGGATAATATTCGGTGTTGTATGAGTATACTAATTAGTATCTAGAGGTCATCTTCAAATCTAATCAGGATACAAAACCTTATGAATACAAAAAAAGTAGTTCTAATTCCAGGAGACGGAATTGGACCCGAAATTACTGATGCGACTAAAGAGGTTATAAAAGCTTCTGGAGCGAAAATTGAATGGATACAGAGAAACGCAGGAGCCTCCGCGGCGATTGAACACGGAGAGGTACTCCCTGAGTCCACTATTGAAGCCATAAAAGAACACAAAGTAGCGCTAAAGGGACCATGTATAACACCTATAGGTGAGGGGTTTTCATCGGTAAATGTGCAACTCAGAAAACAACTTGATCTTTACGCGGCCGTAAGACCTGTGAGAAGTCTTGAGGGAGTGAAAACCAGATTCTCTGATGTAGACATAGTTATAGTTAGAGAGAATACCGAGGGTCTTTACAGCGGAGTCGAAAATGTAGTTTCTCCAGGGGTAGTGATGAGCATGAAAGTCGCGACCAGAAGAGCATGCGAGAGGATTGCGAAGTGGAGTTTTGAGTATGCTAGAAAGAGGAACAGAAAAAAGGTGACTGTTTTTCACAAGGCTAACATAATGAAAATCACAGATGGACTTTTCATCAGCAAGTCTCAAGAAGTAAGTGAACAATACCCAGAAATCAAGTATGAAGAAATTATAATAGATGCTGGATGTATGAGACTGGTTCAAAACCCAAATCAGTTTGACATATTGTTACTTGAAAACCTGTATGGCGATGTCGTAAGCGATCTCTGCGCTGGATTTGTTGGAGGATTAGGCGTGGTTCCAGGCGCCAATATAGGTGATGAGTACGCAGTCTTTGAAGCCGTACACGGCACGGCTCCCGACATAGCGGGACTAGAGATAGCCAACCCGCTTGCACTGATAATGTCAGGAACAATGATGCTTAAATATATTGCCGACTTAGAAGAAAAAAAAGAACTGAAAATAGCAGCGGATAAAATCCAAAAAGCCTATAATCAAGCCCTTGCGGAAGGTGCCACAACTCAAGATCTTGGAGGCCAACTGAAGACGGAAGATTTTGCTAGGATTCTTATACAAAATATACTAAAGCAGTAGTTAAAAGTTTAGTACAGAAGGCGAGATGCGGAGAATCCTTATGAACAAAATTAGAAATTTTCTCGTATTCCCACGCCATACTATGACCAGATACAAAGAAAAGATCTCCGCACATAAAACCAGAAAAGCGCCTCTTTCTCTTTTCCTACTGATCTCGGCTATACTGAACTTTCTACTTTTTCAGTTCTTCTTTGTGGCCGTAAGCCCTAATCCTAAGGATCTTAAATCCGCTGAAGAGAAAAAATTCTACGTAGAACTTCTTGAGATGCCCATCACAGAGGAAACAGAACCTCCTGAGAAAACAGAAAGACTCGCTGAAAAGTCTCACAAAGCAAAAAAAGAGAGTACAAGGGATGAGATAACAAAACTTTCAAAATCTGTTCCTCAAGGAATGACAAATAGGAAAAGAGTGCAGAGAAAACCTTCCCCACCCTCAAAACCTATTCAAACACAAAAACGAAAAGAGGTAAAGAAAAAAATCTCTCCCGAAAAAGGAGAAAAAAAAGTTGTTGCGGTGGAGAAGCCTAAACCTGAGTTACACAAAAAGAATCAAAGGGAAACGCCACAGAACACAATAGCAAGAAAACAACCAGAAAGTTCTCAATCCCGAGGGTCGCAGATGACCAATCCCAATCTTATGGATGTTCCGTACGACTATAAAACCGATCAGCAACTTTTGGGAACTCCGACAGTTAATAACAAGGAGGTTACAGTAGATCTAAACACAACTGAATATAAATACATTTCCTACTTCACAAAACTCAAAGAAAAAATCTACCAAGTCTGGAAGTACCCAAAAGAATCAAAGGCTAGAAGGGAGCAGGGTGATCTGAGAATTGTTTTTATCATAAAAAAAGACGGGTCGCTTGAAGACGTAAGAATCATTGAATCTTCAGGTTTTAGAGAACTTGACAGGGAAGTTCTACGAACTATAAAAGTGGCTTCACCCTACAACCCGTTCCCAAAGAGTTGGGAAGAAGAAAAACTTAGGATACCAGCAACCTTTGACTATAAGCTCCCAACCTGGGTGAGGTATTACAATTAGATATACTTACTTAAGATATCTGAACTCTGTCTGAAGACCTACTACCCTGCTCTACTTTTCCTATCAAAAATGCCGGATAAGCACAATCTTGGGCAAGAGAAACAGCCTGTAACGCCTGTGTTTTAGGTATAACGGCAATCATACCAATACCACAGTTAAAGGTTTTATACATTTCTTTTTGGCTAATATTACCGGCTTTTTTTATAAGACTAAAAATAGGCGCAGAGGTCCAGCTTCTTTCTTCAATCACCGCGCAAAGATTCTCTGGCATAACTCGCGATAAATTTCCAGGAATTCCTCCACCAGTTATATGGGCAAAAGCCTTCACATCAAATTCTGCACAAAACTCACGGATAACCCTTGAGTATATAATTGTGGGCTCTAAAAGCTCTTCTGCAAGCGTTCTATTAAGTCCTTGTGGTTTTGAATCAAGAGAGTAGCCAGCCAAGTCAAAAAGCGCTTTTCTCGCAAGCGAGTATCCGTTTGAATGAAGTCCGCTTGAAGCAAACCCTACAAGCGCATCTCCCGGGCTGATCTTACTTCCATCAATGTATAGGTCTTTTTCCACCACTCCAACACAGAACCCTGCAAGATCAAACTCATTTGAGGCATAAAAACCCGGCATTTCAGCCGTTTCGCCTCCCATAAGCACGCATTCTGCACGAATGCAACCCTCACAAATACCTTTAACAACTTCGGCGGCCTGTTCGGAGCGAAGATGTGAACAAGCCAGATAGTCTAGAAAAAATAAAGGTTCGGCGCCACAAGTAATAACATCATTAACGCTCATAGCGACAAGGTCTATGCCTATCGTATCAAACTTTTCAACTGCAAACGCCGTCTTAAGCTTGGTGCCCACTCCATCGGTAGCGGATACAAGTAATGGTTGACGAAAACTCTTTGTCTCAAAAGGAAACGCGCCAGAAAAACCTCCAAGAGGACTCACTTTTCTTGCGCCGTAGGTTGATTCTACAAGAGGTTTTATCAGACGGACAAACCTGTCGCCTTCCTCTATATCCACACCGGCGCTTTTATAGTCAAGTTCTGACACGGCAGAAATTTATTTCTTTAAAACTTTTACTGAAACAATGGATATTGGTTCAACGGGTACGTCTGTCGGTTTAGTCTTCACCATAGCGATAGCATCAACAACTTCCATACCCTTAACTACTTTTCCAAACACCGCATAGCCAAAATCTCGCATGCCGTGGTTAAGAAAAGTATTGTCATTATGGTTTATAAAAAACTGAGATGTAGCGGAATCAACAACACCGGTTCTAGCCATAGCTATGGTGCCACGATCGTTTTTCAGTCCATTATCCGCTTCGTTTTTTATCGGAGGCTTGGTCGGCTTTTGTTTCATATCCGCGGTAAAACCACCCCCTTGTATCATAAATTTGTTTATAACCCTATGAAAAATAGTGGCATTATAAAAGCCATCTTCGACATAGGAAAGAAAATTAGCAACAGTAATCGGGGCTTGTTCGGGGTAAAGTTCAAGCTTTATATCTCCTTTTGATGTTGAAATCAGAACCATTGGGACGCTCCTTTCTTTTTTTACATTAGGCTTGGCGGAATTGCCGTTATCTTTAGCGGCGTATGAGTAGTTCTGTCCACCAGAAAAAACAATTGACGCAAAAATGAAAAATAAGGCCAAAACAACTGAACTTTTCATTGAAAACCTCTAGTTAGGGATATTTAGGACAACCAAGTTTATCTTGAATGAAAACAGTCGGCAAGAAATATAGAATGTTATTGACGCTCATTAAACTATGAAACGCAACACCTATGGTTGCTTTTGCTCCGTTCTGATAAAATTTAGTTGGATAATTTACCACACCAGATCTTTTGTGAGAAGTGATCCAGCACACCCTCTCGGGAACTGCCCTGCGAGAGCTACCACCAGACCCAAACTGAACTTCAGATCTGACAGCCAAGACTGCACCCCTGAACGACCACTACCCTTATACACAGTTCTGAGTACTTCCCAAAGATTGATATTGATGTCCTTCGTTGGCTAGAGAAGATATAGTTGACAACTTACGCAGAAAATAGTTCAAGCCTGCCAAGTACCTCTACTAAGGACGTGATTTTATCTATTAGGCTACCTGATTGCTACACTCCCATCTCGGGTCGCATATCCTCTCGGTCGTCTGTCGACACGCTTGCCCAACGAGTGGAATCAACGATACAACTTCACACTCGTGCTTATTGAGATATTTGTAAAAATTTGACATATACAGGCACCGTCTACCGGGCCTCTGGATGGATACACGTTGGAACTAAAGAGGGATGTAACCGCTACGACCGGTACAAACAATTCAATAAACCCAAAAAGGATACATCTGATTACGACCGCTTCGCAGGGATTAGAGATAAATCCTCAACCGCTCGAACCCGCTACACTCTTTGAACGAACGCTTAGCATGCGCACATAATCACTTGAGACCCCTCTTTTTTCTCTCAAACAATTGAGTTTCTTCTGTCATTTGGGATTTTCTCGCCTAATTTCAAATTTAAACGGACAGATAAAACATATATAAAAAAAAACAAGACCTCTTTCTCGCTAGTCCTTGACTTATGTGAGTGGGGGGGGGGGGGTAAACTCAAAAGACTGACTTAAAAAAGAGGTTTTTATAACAAGGTTTTGCCAGATAAATGTTCATTTATAAATGGAACAACTTATAAGGGAGGTTTTATTATGAAGTTACGCAATTTTTTAGTGATGTTGTTGCTACTCACTGGAGCAGTTTTGTTTGTGGCATGTGAGGGGAAAGACGGGAAAGACGGAGCGCAAGGCCCAGCAGGACCAAAAGGCGATAAAGGTGATACCGGTGAGAGAGGCCCAGCAGGGAAGGACGGCGCGAAAGGCGATGACCTAACACCACCGGGCGATCCTAGATGCGACCGCAGTAACGGGATAGAAATCCCTAAAGGAATAGTGAGTGACATTCAAGGCACCGATGGTGACGATGTTATTTGCGCAAATGATAGTGATAACGAGATTAGGGCAAAAGGTGGAGATGATATTGTTTACGGGGGCGCTGGTAATGACAAAATGATAGGTGGAGATGGCGATGATACGCTTGACGGGGAAGCTGGTAATGATCATTTCTACATTTGGAAACAAGCAGGCGCCAATAAATGGATTGGTGGTGAGGGTAAATATGTGATCTATTTTCGCTATGAGAATCACGAGAACATCATCTCCACTCACTATCTGACCGCTGGTTTTTATACTGCTACAGCTGAGCAGACAATGAACGATGCTATAACACTTAATCTTTCTTTGGGGAGTTTTGATGGCTCTTCTCTTTCTGACACTGGAACATTTACATTTGAAGGTATTGAGGATGTTTATGCTGGAATGGGCGATGATACGATCACCGGAAACGACCAAGACAACGCTCTATTTAGCAGAGGGGGCGACGACGATATCATAAACGGCGGAGATGGCGATGATTTACTTTTCGGCGATGCTGTAGATGACACAAAAAACGGCGATGCTGGAGACGATTTGCTTTACTCGTACTCTGGCACTGACACTCTTACCGGTGGAGCTGGGTCAGATACTTTTGTTCTTGAACATTGGCCAGATCCGGGACCGGGAGATCATGTTATTAAAGATTTCAACTTGGATGAAGATGTAATTTATCTCAACGATTATCCAAAGTCAGGCAGGACAATAACCAATTCAGGCGCAAACCTATTGGCTGGTACGACTACTTTTGCGGTTATTCATAAGGATGGCTCCACAAGCACTACTCACGCAGCAGCGATAGCCGGCAAGACTGGTGCCGTTAAATTTGTAAATAACCCTAAATTTGATCCAAAGACAAGAACCTACACTTTTACAGATGACTAAAGAATCTCGGTGTGGAGAATTGAAAAGTCCAGCAGATTAACGCTTGCTGGGCTTTTTTTTGATCTTTTTATATTTACAGAACACAACTGAGCAAGGATAATTCAGTTTATTGTACTCGCTAAGGGAAACAAATGAACAAAATGGAATTTGGAGTAATGCTCCGACAGCAGAAAATAGATTTTAAAGACATCGTCTCCGCAGCTCAATTGTGCGATTCATCTGGATATCACTCGGTCTGGTTTTATGACCATGTCTTAGGCCAAGGAATAATCGAAATAGACATTTACGAACCTTGGACTCTTATGTCCTCTCTTTCAACTGTAACAGAAAATGTAAAACTCGGAACCATGGTGCTTTGCAACCCATTTAGACACCCTCCTCTTCTCGCCAAGATGGCCGCCACGCTTGACGTTATAAGCAACGGGCGCCTTGAATTCGCAATCGGCGCAGGATGGTACCAAGAAGAATTTAACGCTTACGGATACAACTTTTCTACGGTAAAAAAAAGAGTAGAGATGCTCAAAGAGGCTATATCAATACTAAAACTGCTGTGGACAGAGGAATCAGCAACTTTCAAAGGAAATTACTACAGAATTGAGAACGCGCACTGCAATCCAAAACCAACACAAAAACCATATATTCCTATATGCATAGGGGGCGCAGGAGAAAAATATCTCCTCAGGGCTGTTGCAGAAGTCGCAAATCAGTGGAACTGTCCTGCATCAAGTGCAGTTGAGTTTGACCATAAATATTCGGTGCTACGGAAGCATTGTGAGGATGTGGGTAGAGATATAAACGATATAATCATATCTCAACAGACAGTATGCGTTTTAGTCAAAGATAGAAAAGACCTTCCTGAAAAACTTGAAAAGGCTCAAAGGCGTTATGGGTTTTTTGGAAACATAGAAAAATTTGGAATAGTAGGAACTCCAGAGGACTGCATAGAAAAGATCCATTCAGATAGAAAGAAGGGAATATCCAAATATACGATTTTCTTTTCCGACGTTATAAACCCTGATACGATAAAACTGTTTGCAGAAGAAGTTATACCTGAATTCAGATAAAGAATCTTGATAGTCCCACAGAATAGGACAGACTGCCTGTAGAATTCACACGCCCATTAAATTTCGCTTTTTCTGACAGGAAAGAAATTGATTGGGATCCCAAAAATGCGGGATATTATGAAAACTACCTTGGCACAAAGACACAAAGCTGAATTGTCATATCCCTTTAGATGCTCCGTAAACCGAAAGGAAAGCAATAATAGAGATGTCAGTGATTGCTATTTTCTTCAAAAGATTTTACCGCAAGATCTGCAAACTCTTTAGCAAATTCTCTTATCTTATTGGATATTTGAGATTGCGAAGTGGCTTTTTGGTAAGTATCGGCCATCTTCATAATGGTCTGGTAAAAATGATAGTTCATCTCCAAAATTTCCATCTTCTTGGTCCAGAGGTCTATCGTCAGAGATTGTTTTTTTTCCGAATCCCATATGGAAATAAATGCCGCTTCGCATGGCGTTTCCCCAAGGTCTGACTGTGAAGCATCCCAGCGTATTTGCTCTGGAATATTATCATCACCTAGCGTCACTACAATTTTTATCTCTGCGTCTTTGGACATGAAATCCCCTAGAGCGGTTTACGCAAGTACACATCAGTCATAACTTCAACAAGAAAAAGTATAACTACCAAGGAAGCTTTCCCATAAGAGGAGCTATTTTGGTTCCAAAAAGAGCAACCGTAGCCACCACACCTATGAAAGCGGCAATCCCAATAGCGACTTTTACAGTGAAAAGCAAGATTATTTTGTCCAGTTGTTCAGGAGTAAGTTTCATTTAATGTCCTCTTTTCCCTGATTTTCCATCAAAGAACGGATCACCGAAAGGTATAATCGGGAATCTATTTGCAAACAGAAGGAAAGTCGCCACAAACCCCGAAAGAAAGCCTAAAGTAATCAGAAAATGATTTAATCCAAATACCAAATCATCGGTAAGAGAAGGTACAACTAGCAAAAATTTATCCATCCACAGACCCGAAAAAGAGACTGTGGCGATAAACACGGCTATCGGAGTAACTATCTTATGGGTTCTTGGTAAAAAGGATACGAAAGGAAATATAAAACAACACGTTAAAATAGCCCAAGCGAAAGAACGAAATGGTTCATCCACTACTCTTTTTATCACAAATCCAGTTTCTTCAGGCATATTGGCATACCATATTGGAAGCAATTGCGAGAACATAAGATATACCCAGAAAAGCGAAAAGCCCTGAAGTATCTTTCCCATATCCCAATAGTGGTTTTGGGAAAGATATCCGTCAAGTCCCATATAGCGTTTGAGAGGAACAGAGAGTATTATGGTAGCTCCTATGGCCGCTATGATACTTCCCATGAAATAATAAGGGCCAAAAAGAGTGCTGAACCAGTGAGGATCAAGCGACATCATAAAATCCCAAGAAAAAAGGGAAAACACAATCACGTAGGCGCCGATTACCGCCGGAGCTAGTTTCTTGAGTTTGACTATCTTTTGCTCTCCATTTAATTCCTGTCTGAGAGATGTCTTCAGATAGAAATAATTGAGTACAAGAAGCCCGGCAAAACCAATGACGTTTCTTGCCATCACAAAGTCCGTGTTAAGCCACAGATCTTTGGGACTATGGTAATGGTGATGACTGTATGGAAGAACTACTTCCTTTCCAAGAAAGAGAACTAAAAGGAGCACAAATGATACTATGGTAAAACTTGCAAACCCCTCGCTTATGCGTAGTAGTCCTCTTCCCCATCTAGCGTTAGTTATTCTCAGTATGCAGGAAAACACAAGCCCACCTTGAGCAACTCCTGTCCAGAAAAGGAAATTCACCAAGAAAAGTTGCCAAGCCTCTTCTTCTTTCTCTCCCCTTATGCCCATCACAAAGGCACCTGCGCCTAGAATGGCAAGAGCGAAAAAAATCTTGAATACCCATCCGGGAATTTGATTTCTTTTCGCAAGTATCTCTTGGCTTATGGACTGATCCATTTTCTATTTGTTCTCCTTGGCAGAATTTCTGTCCTGAAGATTTCTTATGTAATTGACCACATTCCAAGAGTCTTCCTCAAAAATGCTATCCCCGTAAGCGGGCATCATTACCTTTCCCCCGTATCTTATGTATGCGTATATGTAGCCGTCGGTTCTCTGTTTTACCGCAGCAGTGGTCAGATTAACCGGATAAAAACCAAGTCCCTTTTTTATTATGATTCCGTCACCGGCTCCCGCGGGACCGTGACATACGGCACAGTGCTGTCCGAAAAGTTTTTCCCCTCTAGACACCGACTCTGCAGTTGCGGGAATAGGACCTTTTTTTATCAGTTCAACTACCTCTCTGTTTTCAAGTCTAGTTTTTTGACCCTCGGTGGAAATTGAATCCCTAGGATAGATAACAGGCTCCTCATAAGGTTGAATGGCGTCCTGAGACCACATGTCCCATGACCATGGAAGAGAATGGGCAGAGGAAAAAGATACAGTTGTAATAGAGATAGCTAAAACCGCTGTAAGAATTTTTTCTTTGACCACAGGAGGAAAAATCGGAAAAAAGTTTCTATGCTCCATCAAACTTAATCTCTTCAGCTCCTGTAGAATTTAATATGGCTTCAACCTCGTTCATCTTCTCTTTTTTACAGATAACAGCAACACCAAACTTATCATCAGAGAAACGCTCGTCGTAGAGTCTCACAGGCGTTCTCTTTATAATAAGGGAATTCACAATGAGTCCCAAGAAAGTGGAAAGAGCTCCGAAAAGCACAGTGAGTTCAAAAACAATCACCATATAGGGGATTATTGATACTATAGGCTTTGCGCTCACAGCTATAGGCCAAGAACTTGAAGTCAGAACTGTAAAACCAATTCCGCAACTCGCCCCTAACAGTCCCCCAAAAAGAGTAAAAAACCGAACAGGACTCTCAGGTAGATCAACCGCCTCTTCTATTTCATGATCAGGACATGGGGAGAACACCCTCATATTTCTATATCCCCCATCCTTTAATTTCTTTATCGCGGATAGAACTGAATCCTGATAGGAATAAACTCCTATTACGCCCTGATTCATTTATTTCGAACCTCCCTTTTTCGGAATTGGAAGCATTTCCTTCATTTCAGCTATGGAGATGGCTGGAAGAGTTTTTACAAACAGCAAAAAGAACATAAAAAACCATGCGAAACTACCGATTGTTATTCCGGCTTCGACAAGTGATATTTTGTATATTCCCCAAGACCCTGGGTTGTAATCCCTAGAAAGCGATATGACGATAATATTGAACCGTTCAAACCACATTCCTATGTTTATCAAAATGGAAATAACGAATAGAGCTTTTATATTCTTTCTGACTTTTTCCCACCAAAGAGATATAGGAACAACACAGTTGCAGATAACCATCGTCCAGTAAAAAAGAGCATACTCCCCTGTGGCTCGGTACATGAATTGCCCCCACTCATACGGGCTTCCACTGTACCATGCCATAAAAAACTCTGCCGCGTAGGCGTATCCCACTATGCATGAAGTCAGAATTATTAACTTCGCCATCCCGTCATAGTTATCAAGCGTTATGTAATCCTCAAGATGAAATATCTTTCTTATTGGAATGGTAAGGGTGATTACCATCGCAAGACCGGAAAAAATGGCTCCCGCGACAAAGTACGGGGGGAAAATGGTAGTATGCCATCCAGGAACGTTACCCATGGCAAAGTCCCAAGACACGACGCTGTGAACCGAAAGTACAAGAGGAGTAGCAAGAGCGGCAAAGTATAGATAGGCCCTTGTGTAGTGAAGCCACTCTCTATTAGAACCTTTCCATCCAAAAGAAAGGATAGAATATATGATTTTTCTTGGCACTTCCTTGACTTTATCCCTTATAGACGCGATGTCAGGAATCATTCCAATTAGAAAGAAAAGAGAACTGACGGTAAGGTAGGTGCTTACCGCAAAGACATCCCAGACCAGAGGAGATTTAAAGTTTATCCACAACTCTCTTGAGTTAGGATACGGAATCAGCCAAAGGAAATTCCAAGGTCTTCCGAGATGAATGATTGGGAATAGTCCGGCTGTGAGAACCGCAAAGACCGTCATAGCTTCAGCGATTCTGTATATGGACATCCTGAACCTAGCTCTGAACAGATAAAGTATCGCAGATATAAGAGTTCCAGAATGAGCTATACCGACCCAGAAAACAAAATCGGTTATATAAACCCCCCAGAAAACGGGGTGGCGATAACCTGCAACTCCGAGACCAGTGGCTACCTGATAGAAAAAGCACGAGGCACCCAGTCCCACAAGTAGCAGAGTCGGCAAGAAAAGCGCCCACCACTTCTTTGATGGCTTATCAAGCATTCTGACTACATCTTCAGTAATCCTTGAGTAAGTTAGGGGAGTCGTTTGTTCTGTCTGGCTCATTACATTATTTCCTGTTTGACTTTCTTAAGATATGTGATCGCAGGCTTTGTATTAATCTCTTCTAGGGATTTATATCCTCTTTTGTCCTCAGACAGAATCGAAGCCCTACTATTTTGGTCAAGCAGATTACCGAACACTATCGCCTCACTCGGACACGCCTGCTCACATGCCGTAAGAACTTCACGGTCCCGAAGAAGTCTTCCTTGATCCTTTGCCAGATCCTTTCCATAAGCTATTCTCTGAACGCAGAAAGTGCACTTCTCCATAACTCCCTTTGATCTGACCGTCACATCAGGATTGAGTTGCCAGTTAAGCGGTTCCGGAAAACTTTGGGCGTACCAGTTAAATCTTCTCACCTTGTAAGTACAGTTATTTGCGCAATATCTAGTACCCACGCAACGGTTGTAGATCATGCCGTTGAGCCCTTCATGGTTGTGATAAGTAGCAAATACGGGACATACCGGTTCGCAAGGAGCGTTTCCGCACTGCTGGCAGAGCATAGGCATGAATCTCACATCAAGAGATCCGTCATTGTTTTTCTCAAAATATCTCTCTATGCGAATCCAGTTCATTTCGCGACGCTTTGCGACTTGCTTTTTTCCTACAAACGGAATGTTGTTTTCCGCATAACAGGCCGTCACACAGGCTCCACAACCCGTACACTTGTTAAGGTCTATGGCCATTCCCCATCTGTACTTCGCATACTCCTTTTCAGGGTAGAAGTCAGGATGATGGTGATCTTTATATTTGTCCGAACTTTTGTCACCTATTTCCATAAGTGCTATTGTCTTGGCCATAGGTCTATCGCCTTGGGATTTTGTGTACTGGGTTCTTACCAATAGATCTTTTTTTCTGAGCGAGGATATTTTGGCTTTGCTTGAGAGCAATGCAAACCCTCCGGAAAGCGAATCGGTTATAACTGGCAGAAAAGCAAAAGGGTTCTGCCCCCTCCCCTTTGCGTATCTTCCATAGGAAGTATGTCCCTGTCCCAGAGCGACAGCCACAGTATCTGATCTGATCCCCTCATAGACAAACACCTGCGCCTCAAAACTCCCTCCGGGAAGGTCTACCTTTACGTAAGAACCGTCGTCAAGACCCATTCTATCGGCAACCTTGGGGTTCACCTCTACCCAAGAATCCCAAACCGAAGTTGTGAGAGCGTCAGGCAACTCTTGGAGCCAAGGCTTATTAGCGCCTCTTCCATCAAGAAATCTATAAGAGGGATAAGCGATGAAATGGAAATCTCCTTCTCCCACAAATTCTGGATCATGGAAAGAAATAGAATTCACTGATGATAGAAGCGAGATAGATACAGGAGCAGGAGAATTTATAAACTGCCCTTTTACTAAAAGGTCTTTCCAAAATTTCTCAAAATCGGTTGTTGGAGAGACTTTCTTTTTCCACGCGTTTCTAAGGTAGTCATAGTATTTTTTCTCAGTAAATACGCCTTGCAACGCTTTTGCTTTACTGGAAACGGAGATAAGCGTATCACCCGCGGATTTTGTGTTAAAAACTGGCCTCATAACAGGCTGAATTATTCCCGTCACGCTCTTTTTCGGACTATAATCACCCCAACTCTCAAGAGTCGTATTATCAGGGAGTATGAGATGAGCATGTTCTGAAGTTTCATCAAGAAATGAAGAAAGACTCACCACAAAAGGCACTTTTTCAAGCGCGTCTAAAAAACCAAGTCCGGCCGGAAGAGTAAAAGCGGGATTTACGTCGTGGAGAATCAAAATTTCAACTTTTCCCGCCTGCATTCGCTTGATAAGACTCCTGATGTCGGCAAATCCGGCTACGTTTGAAATGGAAAGAGGGTCCGAAAAATCAACTGTTTTGCCTATATTACCGGCAAGATAGTTCAAGAAATTCACGGCGATTAGAATCTCCGTAGCGTTAGACCCCGTGTTGGCCACCCCTCCACCTATGGCTAGGCTTGAGGGAGAAGAAGAAAAATCACGGGCGATTTTTCTTATAGTATCTGCAGGAACGCCGGTAAGCGCAGACGCTTTTTGGGGACTATATGCCGAAACTTTTGAAGCTATAGGCCCTGCGGGTTTTCTGTTAAGTCCGTCTGAGATCATCACGTTTGCTATCGCAAGCGCAAGGTACTGTTCGGTCCCGGGTTTGGCGGCAATCCAAACATCCGCATTGGAAGCGGTTATTCCAGAACGGGGCTCTATGTGAACTATTTTCCCGGTCTTTTTATTATTGACCTCTCGCATCTTGGAATACCCAACAGCGTTTGAAACCTGACAAAGCCATGTTTCAAGGTAGTCCGCTCCGAAAGAAAGCAGATAGTCCGCCTTGTCTATTCTGTAAGAAGGTATTTCGTTTTTTCCAAAAACAATGGAATTTGCCTTCTTTATTGGCTCGTGGGAAAAGGTTTCATAAGCGTAGTGTTTTCCGTCAAGAGGCTTGAGGAATTGGTTTACCAACTCAGGATAGGTTCCCGTAACGTGGTTACCCAAATAAACAACCTCTCCTGATTGTAGAGAATCTATTTTTTCTGCGAATACGGATTCTGCCTGATTCCACCCTACTGGCTCAAGTCTTGCGGTTTTCGCATTGCGTTTGAGCGGAGAGCGTATTCTATCAGGATTGTAAAGACCTTGGAGAGAAGCTTGGCCGACTGCGCAGGTTTTTCCTTTGTTTATTGGATTTTCTGGGTTTCCTTCAACCTTTATGGCTCGCCCCTCACGGTTTTTCACCACAATACCGCATCCCGCGGGGCATTCCCTGCAAGTAGTTGAGTAAAAATTCGGCACGCCGGGAATTACGTTTTCAGGAGCAACGACATAGGGGATTATTTGCTCAACGGGTTCAGAACAACTTGAGGCTACAGCTGCTGTGCCTCCCACAACCCCGAGCACCTTCAGGAAATCCCTCCTTTTCATACCGTTTTTTCCGTTTTCTTCTTTCCCAGACATTTATTCCTCCAGCCTAGTAATGACAGGTCAGACAATCCTTGAGTTCAGTTTTGTGCTGTTCGTCATCAGCGTTTTCCTCATGACATGATATGCAAAAGCCCATCGTCATATCTTTTGCCTTGTGGACCACGTCCATATTTTCCACTTCCCCGTGACAAGTACTACAGTCAAATCCACGTTTTATATGCCTCTTATGGTTAAAACGCACGTAATCTGGAAGTCCAGCGGATTGCGTACCGTACATTCCAGAAACCTTCACCCAAGGTATTGGCTCCTGCCGACGCCAATATCCCTTAACTTTGTTTATTTCCTGTCTTATGTTAATCGTTTGTCCGCCCTGCGTCGTATATTCAACATCTCTTCCTGCAACATAAGAGTGGCACCCCATGCACTTTTTTACCGAAGGAATTCCTGGATGACTGGACACTTCCGTATAACTGTGACAGGTCTGGCATTGTATCTGGTTATCCCCCGCATGAATTTTGTGACTAAAGAGTATCGGCTGGGCGGGCCCTTTATCTTGGGCATTGGAAACAAGAGGCACACAGAGTCCTGAGGTCAAAAATAAAACAATTATAAAAATAGGCAGTGACGTCCTAGTTTGTATTCTCATTTCAACCTTGCTGAAAGCGGGTTATTTAATTAGGAAGTAAATCAAAACGAGCATTATTATTAGCGCTTTGTTCTAATCTGTCAAGAAATAACAATTCGCACCTGACAGTAATTTGCATCTGAAGCGATATAGCAAAAAGCGATTCTTGTGGAAAGATCAGTTATAAGACCTACATAAAAGCCCATCCAAAAAATCCCTTGAGGAAAAAGTTCCACCGAAAAACGGACAGAAAAATTTCTGTGGGGACTTTCCTAGATCTGAAAAACAACCGTCTTCCACTGAGAGTCCTTCAAACTTGGGAAGCACCCCTAGTATATCCATGGAGAAAACATCTCTTAGAACAATGGGGTTAGTCATAGACGCGATATCTGGAGGGTCTGGAAAACCGCTTATTACTCCTCCTAAAATAGAAATTTTTTTGTTTTTCCCATACTCAAGAGAAAGCGCCGTATGGTTGAGGGTGCCAAGACCCGGTCGCAAGACAAGTACCATTTGGGCATCAAGGGAAACTGCAAGATCCGCCATCATAAAATCCGCGGTAATTGGAACGTAAATCCCGCCTGCCCCCTCAACAAGCGTTATATCGTGACCCAAAATGTAGTCACGCACGTGTCGGATAATTTCTTTTAGGTCAACTCTCTCTCCTTCTTTAATAGCGGCAAAGTAAGGAGACAAAGGAGCCTCTAATCGACAAGGAGAAACCTCTGAGAGATCACATTCCTTGTCAAGAAACCGGTATACAAATTCCGCATCACACAGTCCTTGAAGTTCCGTTCCAGTCTGAAACGGTTTTATTACCCCAACATTTACGCCGCTTTTTTCAAGCAAGCAGGCAAGAGCGGCAGTAACAACGGTCTTGCCCACGCCGGTATCGGTACCGGTAATAAAAACCGCCTTGGGAAGTTTTTTCATCACAGAGCTGCAAGAAAAAGCCTAAAGGTTGAGTTCTCGTACTTTTTCGATTACTTCCTGCGCGTGAGAAGACGTTTTCACCTTTTTCCATATATGGGCTATTTTCCCGCCTTTTTCTATGAGGAAAGTGATTCTACGCGCTGAGTTGAACTTGCTTTTCACACCGTAGAGTTCGACTATCTCCCTGCTTTTATCACTCAGAAGCGGAAAATCAAGAGAATATTTGTTTCTGAAATTTTCATGCGACTTTACGCTGTCAGTACTCACTCCTATTATTTGTACGCCGAGATCTGTAAGCGCCTTTTGCCCATCGCGAAGAGAACATGCCTCCTTGGTGCATCCAGGAGTGTTATCCCTTGGGTAGAAGTAAAGAACTACCGTTCCCGTAGAATAAAAATCGCTGAGCTTTACCTTGTCCCCTCCATAAGTTTCCGCTTCAAAATCAGGAGCTAAACTACCCAGTTGAACTTTTTCCATGATTTTCACAATCTCCTTATTAAGTAAGTCAGTTCAAAACATACCCAAACTTTCCTTGGCAGCTTCACTCATCTTTCCAGGGTCCCACGGTGGATCCCACACGATCTCAACATTAACTTCTGAAACTCCGGGAATTTCTTCGACAAGATACTTGGCTTCGGCCACTATCTGCGCGGCAGCGGGACATCCGGGAGATGTCATAGTCATGTCAATACCCACGCGTCCACCTTCTATAACTACTCCATATACAAGTCCTAGGTTTACTATGTCTATAGGTATCTCGGGATCATATATATCACCGAGAACCGCCATTATGTCGTCTTTGGTAACTTCGCTTTTTTCAGTCGATTCACTCACTGTTAAAACCACCTTGCGATAATAATATCACTCGCCCTTTAGTAACTCAACATTGCACATCGGGCAGTATCTGCCCATATCTTTGTATTTATAATAATTGTTACAGTGGGGACAGATGTTCTTCGGTCTTAATATAAACCACAGCGGAAGAAACAAGATGAGTAGCAGAAAAACCCCTGCAAACCATAATAACGCCATCGCTGTGGTCTTACCCCTTATTTTCGCGTCCCGATAAACCCAAAAAGCCACGACCAAGGCTATTACCGCTCCGATCATTTTCATTGAACTAATCCCCTTTTAACTCACAGATTTCACGGCCGCAAGAGCGGCTTGATAATCAGGTTCTTCGGCTATTTCACTTACGTACTCCGCATGCGCAATGATATTATCGCTATCCACAACAAAAATCGCTCGGGCAAGAAGCCGGTTTTCCTTTATCAAAACTCCATATGCCTCCCCAAAAGATGCATACTGATAATCAGACGCAGTTCTCACTCTGTCTATTCCAGTAGCGGAGCAGTACCTGCTCTGAGCAAACGGAAGATCCATACTCACCGTCACTACCTGAACTTTATCGGAAAGTCCCGCAGCTTCCTCGTTAAATCTGCGTATTTGAGCATCGCAAACTGGAGTATCTACAGAAACCACCACATTGAAGACCTTTATGTCACTTCCGAAACTTCCAAGTGTTATCTCACTTCCCAAATTTTCAACGCATCTGAAATCAGGAGCCACATAACCCTTTTCAAGTTCTGGACCTATAAGCGTAAGCGGATTTCCTTTCATAGTTGTTGCGCCTTTTCTTTCCATTAAATTCTCCTCCTTAAAACAAATTTCTATTGCCTTGACTTATTCATAAAAAAGTAATTACAGCCTACTCTAGAGAAGGCCAAGATTATTAAACCGTAAAAAAATTTTAGATATCTCCTTTGTTTATTTTTTTCGCCACTACTACGGCATCATAAATGGCCACACCCGTAATTAAAAGAGCCGCAAGAGCATAAACCAGAATCAAAACCACCGTATCATTTGGAACTTGCGCAAGCATCCCCTTCTCATTGAACTCCATAGCGATATTCGTAGGTTCTCTAGAAAGAAAATGTATCGCCAACACAAGCCCTAGTAACGCAATCCCTTTCGCGTAATGTCCGTTGTAGAGTTGACCCAGTCCCGGCCAAAGAACTGAGAGCAAAACGGCAAGTATGGGGCTTTTCCTTTTTTCCATAGTAGCGTAGACCTCTTCAATTCAAAAACCTTCGGAGCGCAGCTCCAGGTCTTTTCTCTTTCATAAAAGTTTCCCCTATAAGAAAAGTGTCTACGCCGCAAGCGCAAAGTTCAGCCATATCATCGGGTGAGGATATGCCACTTTCGCTTATCGTCACTGTTCCTTCCGGAACCATCGGCGCAAGAATTTTTGACACGTCAAGAGAAACGCTGAACGTGCGAAGGTCCCTGTTGTTTATTCCAATTATTTTACTTCCGCAGAGCACTGCAGTCTCAAGCTCCTTTTCGTTGTGAACCTCCACTATGCAGTTCATACCTAGAGTATGCGCAAGATCAATATATTCCTCTATTTCTACGCGTGAAAGAACCGCCGCTATCAAAAGCACTAGGTCAGCACCGTGACATCTAGCCTCATAAATTTGGTAAATATCCACTGTAAAGTCTTTGCGTAGCAGAGGAATCCCACAATGGGGTCTTATATCTGAGAGAAACGATAGGTCTCCCCCAAAAAATTTTCCGTCCGTAAGAACAGAAATGGCAAACGCACCAGCATCCTCATATTCGCGAGCAATCGACAGATGGTTAAAATCCTCTCTTATAACTCCTTGCGAAGGCGATGCTTTTTTCACTTCGGAGATTATTTTTATTCCCGAGGTCCGGGTGTGAAGTGAAATAAAATCAATAGCCGGAGAACTGCGATTGGCAACAGATATAATCTGTCGTAGCGGAATGTTTTTTTTCACTTGCGCCACCTCAAGTTTCTTGTGGGTAATTATATCGTCAAGTATCATCACACTATTCCCGATTGGTTATTTCAACAAGTTCTTGAAGTTTTTCAAGGGCTGCTCCACTCTGAAGAGATTGCTTTGCAAGTGCAAGCGCCTCTGCAAGATTGTCAGTTGCGCCGGACACGTATATGGCAGCTGCGGCATTTAAAAGGCTAGCATCGGTTTTTGCTCCAGATTGTTCTGCTCTGAGAATAGAAAGAGTTATTTCGGCGTTTGCAACCGCCGTGCCTCCTCCTGCAAGTTCTTCAGGTTTTCGTATTTTTATTCCCAGATCTGCAGGCGACAACTCGTAACTACTAATGTCTCCGTCGCAAAGTTCCGCAACTGAAGTGTTCCCCGTCACAGTTATTTCATCAACAAAGCCCTCGCCGCAAACCACCATGACTCTTTGTGAACCGAGATTTCTAAATACCTCTGCCACAGAACCTAAAAGATCGGGAGAATAAACTCCCATAACTTGATTTTTTACTCTCGCGGGATTCACCATGGGGCCTATAAGATTAAAAACCGTCCGGATTCCAAGTTCTTTTCGGCATTTGGCGACATTTTTCATGGCTGAGTGATAAACCTGCGCGAACAAAAAAACAATTCCCGCTTCCTCAAGGCATTTCTGCGCAACCGATGGAGAAATCATTATGTTCACCCCGAGCGCCTCCAACAGATCTGCGCTTCCGACCGGGCTTGAAACCGACCTATTGCCATGTTTGGCCACAACGACCCCGGCACCTGCAGCTATAAAGGCAGAGGTGGTTGATATGTTAAACGTCCCACTTCCATCTCCTCCGGTCCCACAAAGATCCACAGCGCTTTCAATACCGCATTCTATCTCCCGCGCTCTGCGAAAAAGGGCATTTGCCACGCCAGTTATCTCAGAAACCGTCTCCCCTTTCATTCTAAGCGCGGTAAGAAAAGCTGCCACTTGAGTTTCGGGCAGTTCTCCCTCCATCATAAGGTCAAAAACTTCTGCCACTTCATTTTCTGAGAGGTCTTCACCCTCGACAATCTTGGAAATTAGTTGGTTTGCAAACATGAAAAGTCAGCATCTCCTGTTTACTGATTTCGGTTGAAAAGAAAGAGTGAATAAGACCAACCAATACTCTGTTGATGTATAAGAACCTGAGATCCCTCGGTCTCGTTCTACCCATTTAAGTTGTGTTGTGAACTTACTTTAATAAAGTTTATCTTTTCTTAAAACAGTTGTAAATCAGAAGTAGCAAGACACGATGTTAAATACACACAGATAGGTCAAGGACTTACAGATGAGACAAATTCGCTTCAAACCGGAATCAGTTTCAAGAGTGTCAATCAAAAACTAATGCGGGTGAGGATTCAACCTAACCGTACTTAGTTTGAAGTTATGTGGTTAGAAACTAGGTTCTTCTTTTGTCACACAGTGAATAGCTCCGAATCCCCAAACCAAGTCCACGCAGTTGATTCCTACCACCTTTTTTCCCGGAAAAAGTTCTGATAATATCCCAAGCGCTTCGAGGTCGTTGGGGTCGTCATAGACAGGAACGAAGACCTTTTCGTTTGAGATATAAAAATTAGCGTACGTAGCCGGGAGTCTCTCACCGTCGAAAAAAAGTGGTGAAGGCATTGGGATGGGAACGATTTCAATTTTCCCACCGTCCTCAAGTTTTAGTCCCTGCAATATTTCAAGATTCTCAAGAAGTGGGAAGTAATTTTGATCTTCAGGTCTATTCTCTGCGCATAAGACAATCGTTGAGGGACCTGTGAATCTACATATATCATCAACATGGCCATTTGTATCATCTCCTTCTATTCCTCTGTTTAGCCAGAGAACATTGGTCACGCCTAAATACTCATAGAATATTTTTTCGTAATCCTTTTTCCCAAGACAAGGATTTCTCAACTGCTTTTCTGAACTGAGAAGACATTGTTTTGTTGTAATGAGGGAACCCTTTCCATTTGCGTCAACACTCCCACCCTCAAGAACAACATCCCTTCCAAGATGAACCGGGCTTTTCGAGTCAAAATCTAACGCTTCAGCAACAAATTTTGGAACTAAATTGTCATTTTCCCAGTTTGGATAGTTCGCCCATCCGTTGAATTTAAAGTCAACAACTATCAGATTCCCCAAACCATCTTTAACAAAAAAAGGGCCGAAGTCCCGCACCCAAGACCTGTCCGTGGAACAGTTATAAAACCGTATGTTGGCAAAATCAATAAAACTCTTTTGAAGAAATCTCTCAACTCGCTTTTGCCTCTGGGCAGAATCAACGATTATTCTCACTTTTTCCGATTCTGAAAGGTGAGTTATGATTTCACGGTAAACCCACTTGATTTTTTGGAACTTCCCCGGCCAATCGTCTACGTTTTGAGGCCACACAACCCAAGTGGCGCTATGAGGCTCCCATTCAGCTGGAAATCTGTAGCGAAGCAACTGAGAATCAACCAATTTTAGTTTTCCAAATCATCGTCGATAAACCTTTGCTGAATCTCTGAATAGGCGTCAATTCTACGGTCACGAAGAAAAGGCCAATTTCTTCTGGTCCGCTCAATTTCTCCAGTGTCAATGTCAGCTAGTATGATCTCTTCTTTATCTCCCGATGCCTCAGAAATCACCACCCCTTGCGGATCACACACAAATGAGTTTCCCCAGAAATCCGTACCTTCACCGTTTTCTTCCATCTGCTCAAAACCCACTCTGTTTGCCGCCGCTACATAAATTCCATTTGAGATAGCGTGAGCGCGTTGAACTGTTTTCCAAGCTTGGAGTTGCGCACGCTTGGATTGTTCATCTTCATCTGCGTGCCATCCTATTGCAGTTGGATAGAAAATAATCTCTGCTCCCTTAAGTGAAACTATGCGTGCGGCTTCTGGGTACCACTGATCCCAGCAGATAAGAGCGCTTATTTTTACCCCTCCAGCATCAAAACATACAAAACCAGTGTCTCCAGGAGTAAAATAGAATTTTTCAGACCATCCAGGGTCATCCGGTATATGCATTTTTCTGTAAATACCGCAGATCTCTCCCTTGGGACTGATCAGGACAAGGGAGTTGTGATATATTCCGGAGGCCCTTTTTTCAAAAATGGGACATAGAATAAAAACCTTTCTTTTTTTCGCTTCTTTACAAAATCTGTTCGTTGCGGGACCGGGTATAGGTTCTGCAAGGTCAAAATAATTTACGTCTTCAGACTGGCAAAAGTATCTGTTCAGAAAAAGTTCTGGAAAACAGACGATGTTTGCACCCAAAGAACAAGATCTCTCTAAGCTTAGTATAGCCTGTTCAAGGTTCTCCTCCCTATCTTTACCCACATAGCACTGTATAAGAGCAATTTTAAAACTATTCATGCAAATACGTTAACTCCCAAATACCAACTATGTAAAGACGACCAGTTTTCTAACTTTTCGAAAAATATAACACTGTTGATTATAACAAAGAGGCGTGGAACCAAGGAGAACAAGATTATTGGGCACAAGCATGTACAAAAAGTCTCGCAGAAGATATGGAATAAAGGATAATCGTGTTCACGCAAGATAACAGATGAGAAGTATATGCGAGGACAGATAAAATGCCGACGTATTGATAAGTTTGGTTTAAGTGAATAGCGAGTCGTATGAGGATACAAGAATTTTAGTGGGTATAAGCCAATTGAGAACACGAACAGGAGGGAAAGTTCGTTGCGGTGCGTCGTCAGTAGTATCTGACGGTGGACTCAGTGACCAATAACCTTGAGCACTAATGTCCAGGGTTTGGACACACGGAATAGGCCATATTGCCCGCGTAGTGCTTCTCTACATAACTGCTTCTAACACTCACTATTTACTACGTCAACGTAAGCATCGAAGATACGCCGTCTAGTAGTTAGTGTTCGACAGAAAACCCCATTTTCGGGGATAGAAGACTGCTATTCTACCTGACCCGAGAGTCAAACGGAAGTTGACTTAGATTTCTTTGTGAATTTTGCGCGTATTAAACAGTGATTTTCTACTTTTGAAACCAATTTTAGGGGCCATAATCACCATCAGCGCATAGGTCACCGCTCCCGCTTAGAACAGGTCAAAAAATTGGTGTCTTTTGGAAGGTGAAGTCGTCAGGCCGCATATCGTCGTCGCTTACGCCGACGTAGTAGAAGACCTATACGGTGAACGTTACAGGCGGCTATTGAGAGTGCCACTGTACGAGCAAAACCATCTGCCCCACGTGTTCGGACACGGTCCAGTCCTCGGTGCTCAAGGTTGTTTATCGCTGACTCCACTGCAGAATGCTTGCGCCGCATCGCTACGAACTCTTCGCCTCCCTCTCGCTCTAAATCAGCCTTATTGGAACGACCCTTCTTCGGTAGCACGTTGTGTTCAAGCAATTCGTCAAGCTTAATACGGTTTTCTGGACTGTGAAAACCACGGTCAAAACTCACCGCAAAAAGACCCGGAAACAACTCCTGAGCTCGTTTCACCATCTCCACCGCATAGTCCACGTCGCTACCCTCCCACATCACCTCATGGTGAAGTATAAAACCAAAATGGTCTTCTAAAACACACACTGGCACTCCCAACTCCACAGGACATCCTGCTTTTCCCTTCGAAATCCAGCGCGTGTGTGGCTCAAATATTGAAAACACTTTCTCTCTATGCGGAATCTTTTCGCCCTGCACTACACGACGGTTAATTTGGTCTATCTGTCGCTTGGCATGCACAATGTAGCCGTTGATCTCCTCAACTCTACTAGCTTTCACTTCTTTCGCCATCAGAGACAACAACGTCTTCTCAGCACGCTCCACAATCTCTTTACAACGCCCCAGATATGCATCTACTTGCTCCACACTAACACGGTGAGTCACTCTGACATTGTAAAACAAATTCTTTACTGTCTGCGTCAGATACTTCCATTGGCGCCAACCTGAAACTCCATGCTCTCCCGCCGCTTTACCTGTAGTACGGATCAGACAGCGCATAGCGTCCCACAGAAGATTCACATCCGTGGGGTAGTGCACATTGGTCTCTACCGCAAACGAGTCACATCGCCCGCGTAAGGACTCGCCAACTTTCCTACCTTCCACCTCATGGCCAGCTTCCACAATCAGAGCATTAACCTCTGCAAGAAACTCCGCACTCACCAAACTTACATTGTCCACTATAGTCTGATAGTTGTATATATACTCATCCCAAATATCCAGTAAGCGTTCGTTCAAGGGGTGTTTGCTTGATTAATCGTCCGTTAATCCCGTCTTAAATATTTTTTGCATTTAGACGGGTCACTCCTTAATTGATCGGTTATCATCGGTCATATGATTGTTCACGACAAAGATGTCGGGGTTGTCAGGTTATTGGATAAAGATGACGCTGGATGCATCAATTGCATGCCGACTACGTCGGGATGCGCTTCGTTAGACTGTAAGTTTTCGTACGAAGAGTTACTAGCGGATTATCAGGAGTTAAAACATAAACATCAGGAGTTAGAACATGAATTGACGCGGGAACGATCACAGTCGGGGAATTATAAATCCTGTTGGGAAAAAGCGCGTACTCAGTTGGCCGCGAAAAATGAGGAAGTAAAGCGTATCAGTCGTGTGGCGAAAAGTGCTTTATCGTTGGACAAAGAAGTACAACGACTTAGAGCATTGCTAGACGAGGTTGGAGTAGATAGGCGCAAGCGTAGTACGATTGTATCGTTGCGGATGGAGATTGGCAGCTTGAAGAATGAGAATGCAGAGCTGAAGAAGCAGGTCAAGAACCTGCTTTCTAACCGGAAGGTTTTGTCGAATTCGTTGTACGGAAGACGTAGTGAGAAGCAGAAGAGGCCACCTTCGGGGCGGCGACGAGGACAACAGCCTGGGGCGCCCGGTCATGGTCGTACAGCCCGACCAGATATTGAGGTGGTAGAAGAGTCGTGGCATCCGTCCGATGATGAACTTACCTGTTCCAGTTGTGGAAAGCGGTATGTTGCCAATGGGAAGCGGAGTTCGGAGATGTATGAGATCAAGATCAAGGCGCACAAGCGCAAGATCAACAAATCCCGTCATCGTAGGGCATGCGACTGTGAGTCATCTCCGCTCTATGTGACGGCGCCGGCGCCGGTGCGGCTGTTTGAGCATACGCAATATGGGATCAGTGTCTGGGTTCTATTGACATACGAGCGTTACCGTAATCTGAGGACCTACCGCGGGATAGCGAGATTGTTTAGCGACCACGGGATTAAGATTTCGGCAGGCACTCTAGCGGACAGCGCAAAGCGCCTGCTGCCTCTGTTCGAGCCTCTCTATGACGCGATTCTCGCCCATCAAAACGAAGATAGATTGCGTCATGCAGACGAGACGAGTTGGCGTATTCAGTCACTGAGAGAAATGGGAGGTTCCCAACGCGCTTGGCTGTGGGTATCTGTGAGCAAAGACTCGGTCTTATACAAGATAGACCGTTCGCGTAGTTCTGAGGTTGCGAAGGTCCTATTCGTGGACAGCGTTGATTGTGTTTTCTTGGTCTGCGACCGCTACGGCTCCTATAAGAAGATGGTTCGGGATTTCCTCAAAGAACTCAATAAGAAAGTGATACTGTGTTTTTGTTGGGCGCATATGCGAAGAGATTTTATAAAATGCGCTGCAGGAGACGAGCAACTTGAGCAATGGAGAGAACAATGGATAAAACGCATTGCAGAGATGTATGAGTTAAACAAACAGCGTTGTGATCACTACGTCTCAGGCAATACTCCAGAGTTTGAACGAGCGCAGGCAAAGCTGAAAGAAGCGGGCGACGCAATGTTTGCCAAAGCCGAGAGTGAATTGTCCGAGTTAGCGGAAAATGCGGATGAGTGGAAGCCACTTAAGTCGCTTATCAATCATCGTCAGGGGCTGAGCGTGTTCGTTGAACATCCCCAAGTTCCCATGGATAACAATATTGCGGAGAGCGCGCTGCGAGGTCCTGCCCTCGCCCGTAAAATAAGTTTTGGATCTGACAGTGAAGAGGGAGCAAGGACATCAGCCATTCTATACACGGTGCTGGGTACGCTCTCAAAGAATGGTATTGACATTCTTAGTTGGCTAAAGGGGTGGTTGACTGCCTGCGCGGAAGATGGCAGGAGTCCCCCGGAAGATCTATCGCCTTGGTTGCCATGGTCAATGAGTGAGCAACGTTTGCGCGACTTTGGCGCCAAGAGATGAGCGACGAGGTTGAGTGCCGCTACTACGGGCGTGAGTTCACGGCTACGGAGATGAAACTGCTACGCGCTTTGATAGCCGGGCCCGAGCGGCTCAACCGGGCTGCTCTGTCCAGAGAGTTTTGCAGACGTATTGGGTGGTACAAGCCCGATGGCGGACTCAAGGATATGACGGCCAGAGTTACCATGCTAGCCATGCATAGGGATGGCATCATCAAGTTACCGCCACCCACCCGAGTGTCGCCCCGAGCCAAGCCTATTGTCTTTGGAGTGGACACCGAACCGCATAAGCTACCGGTTCCCAAGACCCTTGACGAAGTCCGTCCACTGCAGGTGCACACTGTTGTCAGTGGCACCAGGCAGGGCAAACTATGGAACGAGTTTGTAGCTCGTTATCACTACTTAGGTTATAAGACATTAGTCGGGGCTCAGATGCGCTACGCAGTGCGCGACCGCCACGGTTCGCCGCTGGCCATGCTAGGCTTCTCCACCGCCGCATGGAAACTTGCGCCGCGCGATACCTTCATAGGATGGACATCCGAGCGACGTGAAAAGAATTTACCGTTGGTTATTGACAACCCCAGATTCCTGATTCTTCCATGGATACAGATACCGAATCTCGGGTCACACATACTCTCGGTAGTCTGTCGCCGCTTGCCCAAGGAGTGGACTCAACGATACAACTTCACACCTGTGCTCATTGAGACGTTTGTACAAATTCCGACATATACAGGCACCGTATACCGTGCATCTGGATGGATACGGGTTGGAACTACACAGGGGCGTGGCCGCTACGATCGTTATAAACGATGCGATAAACCCAAAAAGGACATTTGGCTACGACCGCTTCACAGGAATTGGAGACAAATCCTCAATCGCTCAAACCCCCTATAAACACCCCCTTGAACGAACGCTTACAATATCCACATGTCCAAGGAACAGACGTATCGTCTTGTGCTCGTTCACCATTTCGTGAAGACGGTCAAAATCACAGCCTAACCCCTGCTTGATTATGGCCATCACTAGAATCTTCCACATCTCCATACCTGGTCTCCCCTCCTTCCTACTGATACCGGGAAGTATGTACTTATTCATGAGTTCAAACAGAAGAGCCCGAAATCTCTTGTTTTTGTAGAGATGCTGAAGACCTATTAACAGAGCAGGAATGTCATCTCTAGATTTGAGGTTCACTTCAATGTCTTCAATGCGAACCTTGCCGAATTCTAATTGTGTCTTGCGTACTTGTCTCATACTTTCCTCCCGAAGAATTGCTGAAATCAAGCCAATTTGTGCATAAATAGCCCCAAAATGGCTTTTTTACCTTAATCTACGGATGAAATAATACCTAATTAATTAAGTAAAGTCAAAGCATTATAAACTTTAAAACAAACACTAGATAATTGTATTTACGAAGTTGAGTATGACCTAAGGAATCCAGTTGAAAAGGATAGGATGGAATTATTAGTTGCGCCGGTGAACTCGGTTACTGTTCTAGGGAGTTCAGACACCGAAGTCGTTAAGACTACGGAAAACGGTATCAATTCGTTTCTTGAATATGATACAGACTACGGGGACGGTACAGCTGTCTTTTCCGTCGCTGTAACTTGGTCATCAACTCTAGACTTATTCAAAACATCGTTCTTCTTCTTTTGTTCCAATCTCTACACTTCGCGGGAAGCTTTGTACGGGTCAGGTAAAGGGTTCCCTTCTAACCTATCACTTGCGGGTCATAGTAGTCTTTCCCCTTGGATTCGTAAAACTCGGGTCGTATAGATCGATTCTAAGCCGTTTTTTTGACCTTCTGAAGGGTTTAGTAAGGGTCACTTTCCGAAGTCCTTACAGTTGCGGTTTTCGTTTCAGATGTTACAATCAGGTCATCGGGAGTCGGTGGAGTAGGGGAGCTCATAGTTGATGAACCCAAACATTGGCTCTCGGTTCTTTTATACAAGGAGGGGTTACTATGAGACTAGCTATAGCAGTTTTTTCAATTCTGTTTTTACTCGGGGGACATGAGACAGGCTACGGTACTTCTCTTGATGATTTTATCCGTGGGAGCGACGGAGATGATTTTATCCGTGGGAGCGACGGAGATGATTTTATCCGTGGGCACGAGGGCGACGATAAGATCCGTGGGCGCGACGGAGACGATAATATCCATGGGGGCGACGGCCGTGATCATATCGGGGGTGGCGGCGGCAATGATGTTATACGGGGAGGCGAGGGGAAAGATATTATTTACGGCGCAGGGGGGGATGATTGGATTGATGGAGGTGACGGTAACGACACTGCGAGAAATGTACTTGTTGGAGGGCTTGGTGAAGATGTATTCTACAAAAAAGCACGACATGAATATTATTGGGACGGTCACTTTATTGCTTTAAAGCAACAGGCAGATATAATCAGGGACTTTTCAATAGAAGATGATCTTCTTGTACTTGACGGATATAGAGAACAGGAACTTTACTCAAACGCTTACACTTGGTTTGATAGTTATTATGGTGCTCCCCCAATAATAAAAAATCCCGCACTTATAAGAATCAATCTCTCTCAATCTCGCGCTTATTATCATCGCGCAATTCACGAAATCAATAAACCAAAGTTGACAGCAGAGAACGGCAAGATTTCTTTGTTTGGAAAGGAAGTATTTATTATTTATGAGGATGGAAAACGAAGCCAGCATCTAGCAGAAAAAATAATTAGTGAAGAAAGGTTTCAACTTTGCGAACGTCGTCGTGATCTAAATCACCCGCATGGTGTTTTTACCCCTTATCCCGATCGGAAGGAAGGGAAAGATTATTGCAAGTTTTTCCCCGATAACAGAACATAGGAGTGTTCAATAATCCACCTGAAAGAGAAAGAGATATGATGAAAATAATCTTAGTTATTATCTTTTCGTTTGTAGTTATCGGTTGTGGTGGTGGTGATGGCGGTGGTGGTGATGGCGGCAGTACGAGCGTAAGACCATCTTTTGACCTAGTGTTCCGTCAAGCAATGATTTTTTGGGTAGATGGACTTGAGTCTGCAGCGGGCATCGGCAACCGACATACGCCAGTTCACACCACGCTGGCTTGCGTTGACGCGTTGCGACCACGCCGTTACTTCGGCCCGCAACTCGCCTAGGTCCCCGATCCGTCGACCCTTCAAACACTGCCGCGTCAGACAACTCAACTCGCACTCCGCCACGTTAAGCCAACTCGCGTGCTTTGGGGTGTACTGGAACTTGATGCGCTGTCTCAACCGCCGTGCCCGCTCCGGCTCAAAAGCCTCGTATAACGCTCCCAGCGTGTGCGTGTTGAGGTTGTCCAGCACCAGCGTGACCATCTCGCAGTTTACATAGCGGTTCTCCAGCAGAGCCGCCACCTCCTCCGCCCAGTCTAACTTGGTGCGCCGCTCTCGCACCGTCACCGTACGCCAACCTGCCAGCGGTTCACAGAACAGGAACACCGAGGCCATGCCAGCCCGTTGATACTCATAGTCCACACGACGCGGATGCTCCGGGGTTGCGGGCAATGGCTGGCGGGTTTCCCCCACCATCTGTACCGGCTGTTCGTCCATACAGACCACTGGTCGTCGCTCATCGTAAGGCTCCTCGTAGGTCGACAGAACATCTTCCATGGCCGCCACATACTCCCCGTCCGCCTTCGGCGGAATCACCCAGTACTGCAGATAGCGCCCCGCAATGCCGTTTTTTTTAACGTCTTGTTGACGGTTTCGTGGCTGATTGATTCACAGATGCCGGTCTCAACCGCCTCGCTTGCCAGCAGACGTAGCGACCATTGGCCGCAGCCAGCCGGTGGCGGCCCCAGCCGCAACGCGATCACCGCAGCTTCCTGTCGCCCGTCCAAGAGCTTCGGTGTCCAGGTGGATGGGTCTCGTTGCCGCCCGTTGAGGGCTAACTCAAAGCCTTCCAGCACGCAACGTTTGCGCACGTTCGCAACGGTGTGCTCCCAACAACCGTATGCCTCTGCGACCTGATGGTCGCACCAATCTGGCCCATCCGCATCAACCTGCAATAGAATTCGCGCCCGGCGCGCTTTCTGACTGCTACCCTTGAGTTTTCCGATGACCTCCTGACACGTCTTGCGTTCCGCCTCCGACAGGCGCACAATGTACTTCTTCATGGTTCCTCCTCCTTTGTTGTGGAAATATGACTCGGGACACAGATCCCTCGCCTTAAAACACATTATACACAAAATGCTGACCTTGACGCAACACTAGAGTCTGACTGCGAGGCTGCCGCTAGGGTCGTTCCGTTCCCTGACCTTGGTTCGGATTCTGATGATGTGCATTTACAACCTGCCGCTCTAGTGGGCACCTGGGTGTGTTCCGGAACTGCTGTCGGGTTTCAGGATACGTGCCGCACTCTAACCCTAAATTCTAATGGAACTTTCAGGGACACATATCAGTCCGGTCTTTTTTATCCGGACGATATGAGAGAACAATGGAATCAATGCAGAATTGGTACGGCACCTCCAGATATCGCTGGACATTGGACGATAGTGAGTATAAGTGATGAAAGACTTGAACTTTGTTTCCGAGCTGATGTGATGCCTTTTCGATTCCTCTGTGGGCCTGCACCGCATGATATATGGGCTGAGATTGTCGGTTTTGAAGAACGCCCAATAACCACGTCTGGACGAATGGTTATACCTGCTGGGGAAGTAGAGGTTTGGGAAGGTGGAAGTTCTTTCGCAAACTCGTACTTCTATCCATTTACCGAGACTTGCGTAAAACAGTGAGGATCTTTCAATGAGCAATAACCAACGTCGGCAGATTCTTTATGAACATATCAACTACCTTATAGAAGAAAAAGAAGACATCTTGAGGCAACACGATGCGAACATAGAAAAAGCTCACAAGCAAATAAAGAAGTCTCAAGAAGATATAAAGAAGTTTGAAGTTGCGAGGGAAGTTGACCAGAAGAAAATTGATCTGTTCAGGTCTATTAAAGATCTCGGGTCAGACTTTCGCTCTCGGATATTCAACATCTCAGCTAGTCAGAACGACTAATAAAAACCCCTGACACCGTTTCCGATGTCAGGGGAAAATTCACTAAGGAGATTATGAACAGAAGGAACCTAGCCCAAATATCTCACCAATAATAGTTGAGTTGGACAGTATTTTGTGATACAATCTAGTTATCATAACGGGTTAAATAGCCTTATAACCCCAAAAAGGAGAGGTAAGCATTCGTTCAAGGGGTGTTTATAGGGGGTTTGAGCGATTGAGGATTTGTCTCCAATTCCTGTGAAGCGGTCGTAGCCAAATGTCCTTTTTGGGTTTATCGCATCGTTTGTACCGATCGTAGCGGCCACGCCCCTGTGTAGTTCCAACGCGTGTCCATCCAGATGCACGGTATACGGTGCCTGTATATGTCGGAATTTGTACAAACGTCTCAATAAGCACAGGTGTGAAGTTGTATCGTTGCTTCCACTCCTTGGGCAAGCGGCGACAGACTACCGAGAGTATGTGTGACCCGAGATTCGGTATCTGTATCCATGGAAGAATCAGGAACCGGGGGTTGTCGATAACCAGCGGTAAATTCTTTTCACGTTGCTCGGATGTCCATCCTATGAAGGTGTCACGCGGCGCAAGTCTCCATGCGGCGGTGGAGAAGCCTAGCATGGCCAGCGGCGAACCGTGGCGGTCGCGCACTGCGTAGCGCATCTGAGCCCCGACTAATGTCTTATAACCTAAGTAGTGATAACGAGCTACAAACTCGTTCCATAGTTTGCCTTGCTTGGTGCCACTGACAACAGTGTGCACCTGCAGTGGACGGACTTCGTCAAGGGTCTCGGGAACCGGTAGCTTATGCGGTTCGGTGTCCACTCCAAAGACAATAGGCTTGGCTCGGGGCGACACTCGGGTGGGTGGTGGTAACTTGATGATGCCATCCCTATGCATGGATAGCATGGTAACTCTGGCCGTCATATCCTTGAGTCCGCCATCGGGCTTGTACCACCCAATACGTCTGCAAAACTCTCTGGACAGAGCAGTCCGGTTGAGCCGCTCGGGCCCGGCTATCAAAGCGCGTAGCAGTTTCATCTCCGTAGCCGTGAACTCACGCCCGTAGTAGCGGCACTCAACCTCGTCGCTCATCTCTTGGCGCCAAAGTCGCGCAAACGTTGCTCACTCATTGACCATGGCAACCAAGGCGATAGATCTTCCGGGGGACTCCTGCCATCTTCCGCGCAGGCAGTCAACCACCCCTTTAGCCAACTAAGAATGTCAATACCATTCTTTGAGAGCGTACCCAGCACCGTGTATAGAATGGCTGATGTCCTTGCTCCCTCTAGACTGTCAGATCCAAAACTTATTTTACGGGCGAGGGCAGGGCCTCGTAGCGCGCTCTCCGCAATATTGTTATCCATGGGAACTTGGGGATGTTCAACGAACACGCTCAGCCCCTGACGATGATTGATAAGCGACTTAAGTGGTCCTCGCTCACGCGCATCTTCCACTAACTCGGACAATTCACTCTCGGCTTTGGCAAACATTGCGTCGCACGCTTCTTTCAGCTTTGCCTGCGCTCGTTCAAACTTTGGAGTATTCCCTGAGACGTAGTGATCACAACGCTGTTTGTTTAACTCATACATCTCTGCAATGCGTTTTATCCATTGTTCTCTCCATTGCTCAAGTTGCTCGTCTTCTGCAGCGCATTTTATAAAATCTCTTCGCATATGCGCCCAACAAAAACACAGTATCACTTTCTTATTGAATTCTTTGAGGAAATCCCGAACCATCTTCTTATAGGAGCCGTAGCGGTCGCAGACCAAGAAAACACAATCAACGCTGTCCACGAATAGGACCTTCGCAACCTCAGAACTACGCGAACGGTCTATATAGTATAAGACCGAGTCTTTGCTCACGGATACCCACAGCCAAGCGCGTTGAGAACCTCCCATTTCTCTCAGTGACTGAATACGCCAACTCGTCTCGTCTGCATGACGCAATCTATCTTCGTTTTGATGGGCGAGAATCGCGTCATAGAGAGGCTCGAACAGAGGCCCCAAGCGCTTTGCGCTGTCCGCTAGAGTCCCTGCCGAAATCTTAATCCCGTGGTCGCTAAACAATCTCGCTATCCCGCGGTAGGTCCTCAGATTACGGTAACGCTCGTATGTCAATAGAGCCCAGACACTGATCCCATATTGCGTACCCTCAAACAGCCGCACCGGCGCCGGCGCCGTCACATAGAGCGGAGATGACTCACAGTCGCATGCCCTACGATGACGGGATTTGTTGATCTTGCGCTTGTGCGCCTTGACCTTGATCTCATACATCTCCGAACTCCGCTTCCCATTGGCAACATACCGCTTTCCACAACTGGAACAGGTAAGTTCATCATCGGACGGATGCCACGACTCTTCTACCACCTCAATATCTGGTCGGGCTGTACGACCATGACCAGGCGCCCCGGGCTGTTGTCCTCGTCGTCGCCCCGAAGATGGCCTCTTCTGCTTCTCACTACGCCTTCCGTACAACGAACGACTTGGACAGAACCTTACGGTTAGAAAGCAGGTTCTTGACCTGCTTCTTCATCTCTGCATTCTCATCCTTCAGGCTGCCATTCTCATCCATCAAGTCGGCATTCTCATCTTTCAAGTTAGCATTCTTATCTTTCAAGCTATCATTCTCATCTTTCAGACTACCATTCTCCATCCGCAACGACACAATCGTGCTACGCTTGCGCCTATCTACTCCAACCTCCTCTAGCAATGCTCTAAGTCGTTGTACTTCTTTGTCCAACGACAAAGCACTTTTCGACACACGACTGATACGCTTTACTTCTTCATTTTTCGCGTCCAACTGAGTACGCGCTTTTTTCCAACAGTATTTATAATTCCCCGACCGTGATCGTTCCCGCGTCAATTCATGTTCTAACTCCTGATAATCATGTTCTAACTCCTGATGTTTATGTTTTAACTCCTGATAAGCCGCTAGCAACTCTTCGTACGAAAACTTACAGTCTAACGAAGCGTATCCCGACGTAGTCGGCATGCAATTGATGCATCCAGCGTCATCTTTATCCAATAACCTGACAACCCCGACATCTTTGTCGTGAACAATCATATGACCGATGATAACCGATCAATTAAGGAGTGACCAGTCTAAATGCAAAAAATATTTAAGACGGGATTAACGGACGATTAATCAAGCAAACACCCCTTGAACGAACGCTTGCAAAATAGCCAAATTTTAGTAGGTTTTGGGTAAACTTGGGTTAAGGGGTAGGTACGTCTGGACTCGCTTTTTATCCTTTTGCACTGCGTCAAAAACGGTTTTTTCTGACCTATTGAGTATCATTGTGTGGTATAAAAAGCGTGTTGGGGAGGTCATCTAGCCAAAACCCAACCTGCATGCTCAAAAATATCTAAAATCAAACACAATCACCAACTTGGTGAGATATCCGGGCTAAGACCCAATCTTTTAAGTGGCAATGAAAAATAAAACACAAATTGAGTTCGCAAAAGAACACGGTCTCACAGAAAACGAATACGAAAAGATAGTCAAAGTTCTTGGCCGAAAACCTAATATGACTGAAGTCGGAGTGTTAGGAGTTATGTGGTCGGAGCACTGCTCATATAAAAGTTCCAAAGTTCATCTCAGTAAATTTCCTACCACAGGAGAACGGGTTATAGAAGGACCAGGGGAAAATGCGGGAGTGGTAGACATAGGAGACGGCGACTGTGTTGTGTTTAAGATGGAAAGTCATAATCACCCATCATTCATAGAGCCTTATCAGGGTGCGGCTACCGGGGTCGGAGGAATACTGAGGGATATATTCACCATGGGCGCAAGACCCGTAGCGCTTCTTAACTCGCTTCGTTTTGGAAACCCCTATATGCAGAAAACAAAATTTCTTGCCCAAGGAGTGGTCTCCGGAATAGCGGGATACGGAAACTGTATGGGAATCCCTACTGTCGGAGGAGAAATATATTTTGATGAATGCTACAACGGAAATCCTCTAGTAAACACATTCGCTCTCGGGGTGACAAAAATAAAAGACATTTTCCGTGGATATGCTTCTGGAGTGGGAAACCCGCTTATATATGTTGGATCAAAAACCGGAAGAGATGGTATACAGGGAGCTATCATGGCTTCTGATACCTTCACAGAGCAAACAGAAGAAAAAAGACCCGCTGTGCAGGTGGGAGACCCCTTTACTGAAAAACTACTCCTTGAAGCATGTCTTGAACTTTTTAAAACTGACTGCGTTGTAGGCATACAGGACATGGGAGCAGCTGGACTTACATCCTCCTCAACCGAAATGGCCGATCGAGCAGGAACCGGTCTTGAAATAGAAATAGAGAAGGTGCCTCGTCGTGAAAAAGGCATGACCCCTTATGAAGTACTTCTCTCAGAATCTCAGGAAAGAATGCTTATAGTTCTGCAAAAAGGAAAGGAAAAAACTGCAGAAAAGATTTTCAGGAAATGGAATCTTGACTTTTCCGTAATCGGAAAAGTGACAGATTCTAAAAACCTCACAATAATCGAAGGGAATAAAGCGGTTGTAGACATCCCCATAAACCTTATAACTAGGGCGCCGGTCTACAAACGACCAATGAAAAGACCAGAGTACCTAGAAAAAACAGAAAAATTTCGCCTGCTGGACCTGCCAGAACCGCAAGATATACAAAAAACATTCCTCAATATCCTTTCCTCTCCAACGATTGCGAGCAAAAAATGGGTTTATGAGCAATACGACCATATGGTCAGAACAGATACAATTTTGAGTCCGGGAGCTGACAGCGCTGTAATAAGAATCAAAGGAACGCAAAAAGCAGTGGCAATGACATCTGATGTGAATTCTAGATACTGCTATCTTAACCCAAAAGAAGGAAGCAAAATAGCAGTGGCTGAAAGCGCAAGAAATCTAGCTTGTTGCGGTGCCGAGCCTATCGCGATAACAGACTGCCTTAATTTTGGAAATCCTGAAAACCCTGAGATTATGTGGCAGTTTGCGCAAAGCGTTGAAGGGATATCTGAGGCCTCAAAAATATTCAACACTCCTGTTGTAAGTGGAAACGTAAGTCTTTATAACGAAACAGAAGGAGTTTCCATCTTCCCTACTCCAACAATAGCCATGGTCGGCCTAGTAAGAGACATCTCAAAAGTAGTCAAACCTTGGTTTCAAAGCCTGGGTGATATAGTACTACTTCTTGGAGGTCCTATTGGAGAAGATATAGGGGGAAGTGAATACTTAAAGACTGAGCACGGAAAGATCTGTGGAAGACCACCTGCAGTTAACCTTGAGTCTGAGAAAAATCTCGTGGAATTGTTGCTTGAGTGTACGGAACAAAGTATATTTAAATCTGCGCATGACATATCAGAAGGCGGTCTTGCAGTGGCGCTTGCAGAATGTTGCTTCAATCCAGATGGCGTAAGGGGCGTTTGTGTAAAGCCGTCTGACATAAATCAAAGTTCCATTAGAAATGACTTTCTTCTTTTTTCTGAAACGCAATCAAGAGTAATAGCAAGTATAGATAAAAACAGTATAGATAGAATAAAAGCAATGTCAGTTCAATTCGGCGTACCAATCACAGTTGCTGGAGTAGTTACAGACAACGACAAATTCTGCATTGGAAACTTGATTGATATGAACGCCTCAGAAGTTTACGAGGCGTGGTTTTGCGGTTTTCAAAAGAATATCTTATCCCAAGAGGGATAACAATGACGAAGCTACGTGAAGAGTGCGGAGTCTTTGGAATATATAACCATCCAGCAGCAGCCAACTTCACCTACTTAGGTCTTTACTCCCTTCAACATAGAGGACAGGAAAGCGCAGGCATAGTGTCAACTGACGGTCAAAGGCTTTATTCCCATCGGGAAATGGGGCTTGTGACCGAAGTGTTTGATGAGGAATCCATATCAAGACTAAAGGGTACTACCGCCATAGGCCATGTAAGGTATTCAACAACAGGGTCAAGTAACAATAAGAACACCCAGCCTCTCATGATGAATTACGAAAAAGGAGAGCTTGCAGTCGGGCATAACGGAAATCTTACTAACTCAAAGACCCTGCGATACAATCTTGAAAAAGAAGGTTCTATTTTTCAATCAACCACAGATACCGAAGTGATAGTGCACCTTATAGCGCGCTCAAAAGAAAAAACATTTCTAGAAAGAACAATAGAAGCACTTGGTCAATGTAGAGGAGCTTATTCCCTTGTATTTCTTACTCCCAAGGGACTTGTGGCCGCGCGAGACCCTTATGGATTCAGACCCCTTGTGTTAGGAAAAATAGACAATTCCTACGTTGTGGCCTCTGAGACATGCGCTTTTGATTTAATAGAAGCGACATTTATAAGAGAAATAGAACCTGGCGAGATAGTGTTTGTAAACGAGAGTGGAATTAGATCTTTTAAACCCTTTCAAGAAAAAAAACGAAACTACTGCGTATTTGAAAACATATATTTCTCAAGACCAGATTCATTTTCCCAAGGACAAAATGTTTACCAAATGAGAAAGAACATGGGGCGCCAACTTGCAATTGAGTCTCCTGCTGATGCTGACATAGTGGTAGCTGTACCAGATTCAGGAACTCCCGCCGCTATGGGATACGCTGAGCAAATTGGAATTCCTTTTGAGACAGGATTTCTACGAAGCCACTATATTGGAAGAACTTTTATTGAACCTCAGCAGGTAATAAGAAATTTCGGTGTGAAACTCAAGCTCAGCGTGATAAAAGAAGTTATAAATAAAAAAAGAGTAGTAGTGGTTGATGATTCCATAGTAAGGGGAACAACCAGCAGAAAAATCGTGAAGATGATACGTGATGCGGGAGCTAAAGAAATTCATATGAGAATAAGTTCTCCTCCCATGAAATTTTCATGCTACTATGGAATAGACACCCCGTTGAAAGAAGAACTGATCGCTAACTCTCTAGAAGTAGATCAAATAAAAGATTACATAACGTCTGATTCCCTCGGGTACCTAAGCACTGAGGGGATAGCAAAAGTGGTTTCAAATCCGCGGAATTCCCCTAATGGACACTCGGGGTTCTGTTTCGCTTGTTTTAGTGGAGACTATCCAGTGGAGATAGCGGACGAAAAAGTGACACACCAGCAGATGGACCTTTTTTAGGTCACACGGGTTGAGTAGAGAATCTCCTCTGAAAATAGAGTCAAGAATTTACTGATCAATTCTTTGAAAAATCACAAATCGAATAATATGTTGTTTTCCGTTCAACTAACTTGAAATTCTCTTTAGTATTTCCTCAATCTTTTTTCTATGACTATTGAACTCTTCAAACTTCTTTTTTTCCTTCTCCACAACATCTTGAGGAGCTTGATTAATAAAATCTTCGCTCGAGAGTTTACGCTCCACTTCCCTTAGATTTTTTGAAGCCTTTCCAAGTTCTTTGCCCAACCTAAAAACTTCCTTTTCAAGGTCAAGCAAGTTTTCCACAGGCATGACTATCTCCACGCCGTAAACAACTTCTGACACAGCCTTACCATCAACTTCTTCGTTGCTGACAACACATTGGTCAAGAGATGCAAGACCGGAGATGATTTCAAGGTTTTCTCTCAGAATATCTTCTGATTCTTTTGTTTCTGGGTTAAGTCTTACTGGTACTTTTTCCGAAGGATGAACCTTCATGATAGCTCGAAGATTCCTTATTCCCGTAACGACATTTTTTACAAGTTCAATTTGCTCAGATTCTTTTTTAAAGATCTCGGTTTCCAATGATGACGGGTATCCAGATTCAAGAACGCTTTTTGATTCAAGCCCTTCGATTTGTGGGAGAGTTATCTCCTTTTTTCTGAAAATACTGAATATTTCCTCTGTAATATAAGGCACAAAAGGATGAAGTGCCCGCAAAGAACGGAGCAACACCCTAACAAGCACGTTTAAGGTTTGTTTTTTTGATTCTTTCTCCTCACCGTAAAGAGAGAACTTAGACATCTCAAGATACCAATCGCAGTAATCATCCCAGATAAAGTGATAAAGAACCTGGGAAGCTTTATCAAATTCATAGTTTTCAATGAAATTTTCAACTTCCCGTAGAGTCAAGTTAAGCCTAGTAAGGATCCATTTGTCAGAAATGCCGAGAAGTCGTTGATCAAGTTCCGATGCATCTATAAACTCAGCATCAAGATTCATAAATACAAATCTTGATGCATTCCATATTTTATTTATAAAGTTTCTATAACCCTCTATAACGGGAAAAGTGAGTTTTATGTCTCTTCCCTGGGTAGCAAGCGAAGAGAGCGAGAAACGAAGCGCATCGGCGCCATACTTTTCAATGACGTCTATAGGATCTATAACATTGCCCGTTGTTTTACTCATCTTACGACCTTTTGCATCCCTAACAAGCCCATGAACATACACGTCTCTAAAAGGCACATCGTCCATAAACCTTAACCCGAGCATTATCATCCTCGCTACCCAGAAAAAGATGATGTCAAACCCTGTGACAAGACACGAAGTAGGATAGTAGGTTCGAAGTTGCTCTGTATCCTCTGGCCATCCCATCGTGGAAAACGGCCAAATGCCTGAAGAAAACCAAGTGTCAAGAACATCCGGATCTCTTATCAGGTCTACGTTCTCCCCGTAATGTTTTTTCGCTATGGATTTAGCCTCATCTTCATCTATAGCCACAAAAACTTCCCCGTCTGGACCATACCAAGCGGGAATGCGATGCCCCCACCACAATTGCCTTGATATACACCAAGGTTCTATGTTCCTCATCCATTCAAAATAGGTGTTTTTCCAGAATGGTGGATGAAATTGAATGTTCCCTCGCTTAACCCTCAAAATCGCTTCTTTAGCCAATTCCTCCGCTTTTACATACCACTGGTCGGTAAGTCGAGGTTCTACCACAACTCCTGAACGGTCACCGTAGGGAACGGTGTGAATCGTTTTTTCTACTTTTATCAAAAAACCCCGTTCCTCAAGGTCCGCAACTATCGCCTTTCTAGCTTTAAACCTTTCAAGACCTAAGTATTTCTCTGGAACATCACCTGTGACAAAACCACGCTCATCAAATATGTTCATTACCTCAAGATTTCTTCGCTTCCCGACCTCAAAATCATTGAAATCGTGGGCAGGCGTTATCTTTACCGCTCCAGTACCTTTTTCTGGATCGCTGTACTCATCTGTTATTATAGGAATTTTTCTACCGGTAAGAGGCATGACGACATTTCTGTCCACCATAGAAGAATATCTTTGGTCTTCTGGGTGAACCGCAACAGCAGTGTCTCCAAGCATTGTCTCAGGACGCGTAGTGGCCACTGTTATAGAAAGACCATCACCTCCTTCTATGGGGTATTTGATATACCAGTAATTTCCTTGAGTTTCTTTCTGTTCGACTTCCAAATCTGATATCGCGGTTAAAAGCATGGGGTCCCAGTTCACAAGCCTTTTGTCCTTGTAAATAAGTCCTTGCGAGTAAAGATCAACAAAAACTTTTCTGACGGCTTTTGAGAGTCCCTCATCAAGGGTAAACCGCTCCTTATCCCAGTTGGGGAGAGCACCAAGCCTTCTCATCTGTTCAGTTATTCTGCTACCTGAGTTTTCCTTCCACTGCCAGACTCTTTCTAGAAACTTATCTCTGCCAAGGTCGTCTTTTGCAAGACCTTCAGACTCAAGTCGCTTTTCCACCATCATCTGGGTGGCTATGCCCGCATGATCCGTTCCCGGAACCCACAGGGTATCAAGCCCTTTCATTTTTTTGTATCTGACCAGCGCATCTTGAATAGTGTTATTAAGAGCGTGACCAATGTGAAGTGATCCTGTAACGTTGGGAGGCGGAATGACGATTGAGAACTTCGGCGCTGAACCAGTTGCAGAGGATCTATCAAGCCCTTGGGTTGTCCAAAAATTATAGATCCTCTGCTCAACATCCACAGGGTCGTAACTTTTTTTCATAACTGGCTAGAGAAACGACATCGGCAGGAAAACGTTAGTCTTCAAGCGCTACTTGATCAACTGTTTCAGGCACAGGCACAGGAATCTCAGGAGCTTCAACCTCTATATTTATATCCCTGTACATAGGAAGACCCGTTCCGACGGGAATAAGTCTGCCGGCAATAACATTTTCCTTGAGTCCCCTGAGAACATCTTCTCTGCCCTCGCATGACGCCTCGGTAAGAACCCTGGTGGTTTCTTGGAAAGAAGCCGCAGAGAGCCAGCTACGCGTACTAAGCGATGCTCTAGTTATACCCTGAAGAAGCGGTTCCGCAGCCGCAGGCTGCCCACCTTCGGCACCAACCTTTTCATTCTCCTCAAAGAAAACATTTTTCTCTATGGCTTCACCGACAAGCATCGTAGTATCGCCCGGGTCTTTGATCTTTACCCTTCTGAGCATCTGTTTCACGATGACTTCTATGTGCTTGTCATTTATTTTCACCCCTTGGAGCCTGTAAACCTCTTGAATTTCGTTCACCATGTAGTTGGCAAGAGCCCTATCACCCATGATATTGAGAATATCGTGAGGATTTACAGCACCGTCAACGAGTTGGTCACCAGAAGAGACAAACTCCCCTTCCCTAACTAGTATGTGCTTTCCTCGTGGGACCGTATACTCCTTTTCTTCTCCCATTTCAGGAGTTACTATGACTCTTTTTTTACCTTTGACTTCCTTTCCGTAAGAGATAACTCCGTCGATTTCACTGACTACAGCCGGATCCTTGGGAATCCTCGCTTCGAATAACTCGGCTACCCTGGGAAGTCCTCCAGTAATGTCTTTTGTCTTGGAAGTGGCTCGCGGGATCTTGGCAAGCACATCTCCCGCCTCTACCTCTTTTTTGTCCTCGGCTTCTATTACCGCACCCACAGGGAGTGGTTCGGTATAAGGCGCGGCGGTTTCTGTTTCTTCTCCGTTTTCGTTCTGATGAGATTCTTCTTGCTCAACCAAAACTTGCAAAGCTGGATGCATCTCCAGTATCTTAGTCTCTACCACAACCCTTTGAAGAACACCCGTAACCTCATCCACCTGCTCTTTAAAAGTGACTCCAGGTTCAAGGTCCCTGAATCTTACGCGTCCGGGGAAGCGTGAGATTATGGGGGTTGTGTACGGGTCCCACTCGGCAAGTATTTTACCCCTTTTCACTTTTTCTCCGTCTTTTACGTTAAGCCTCGCACCCATAACCACAAAATAGATTTCTCTTTCGTAGCCCTTATCGTCCTCAATAGCTAACTGTCCACTTCTGTTTATTACTACCAGTTTACCATCGCGTCCCTTGACTGATTGCACGTTCTTGAATCTAACTATTCCCTCATGTTGATTTTCAAGAGTGCTCTCAGCCGCTCGATGCTGTCCAGTACCACCAATATGAAACGTTCTCATAGTAAGCTGAGTACCAGGCTCTCCAATGGACTGCGCAGCCACAATCCCAATCGCTTCACCCATATTTACAAGTTTTCCTGTTGAGAGATTCCTTCCATAGCAAAGCCTGCACACTCCATAGCGGGTCTCGCAGGTAAGAACTGACCGTATATGCACTTCGCTTATGCCCGCTTCATCCATTCTTTCAACCGCTACTTCGTCAATCTCCTCATTTGCCGAGACTATGACTTCTTTTGTTTTTGGATCTAATATGTCTTCAAGCACCACTCTTCCAAGAACCCTCTCACCAACTTTCTCTATAACCTCCCCTCCCTCCACTAGATCCCTCACGGTCATCCCCTCTATCGTGCCGCAGTCAAGTTCCGTTATCATCACATCTTGGGAGGCATCAATAAGCCTTCTTGTAAGATAGCCCGCATTTGCCGTTTTAAGCGCCGTGTCAGCAAGCCCTTTTCTAGCGCCGTGAGTGGATATGAAGTATTGCAGAACTGAAAGTCCTTCCCGAAAATTGGAAGTAATCGGGGTCTCTATTATGCTCCCATCCGGTTTGGCCATAAGCCCCCTCATCCCGGCAAGCTGCCTTACCTGCGTCTTGCTTCCCCTAGAACCAGAATCAATCATCATATATATGGGGTTGGGATTTGAACTCATAACTTCGCTATCTCCCTCCGCTGAATATAAAACTCTGACAGCTTCTCTACCCGCTTTGATTAGCTCCTTGAATTTTTTCTCTGTTATTTTTTTGCCTTTTTCAAGTATGACTTCACCTGTTTGAGGGTTAATTACAGATTCTGAAGAAACTTTCCCAAGCAGGTCTTCTCTCCATACAGATTCCTTTTCGTCATCGGATTCAGAGGAAATTTTATCCATCATTTCTTGGGCGACTGAGTCACTTGTTTTAGCCCAGATGTCTATGACCTTATTGTATCTCTCTCCATCCGTTATAAGCCCTTGACGATACTGGTTCTCAACCTTATTCACTTCCTCCTGAGCGCTTTGCAGAAGACTATCTTTGGCTTCAGGGATAATCATATCAGTAATCGAAATGGAAGCTCCAGACCTGGTCGAGTACTTAAAGCCCAAAGTTCTTAGATTATCCGCGAGCAACACCGTACTCTTACCACCTGTTTTTCTGAAACATTCATCCACAAGTCGCTCTATCGCTCTTTTAGTCATCGGTTTGTTCACAAGATCAAACGGAATCCCTTCGGGAACCACATCATACATTAGAACCCTACCGACGGTTGTCTGGTGTACTTTCTCGCCAATCTTAACTCTTATATTCTCGTGTAAACCAATTTTCCCAAGTTCATAGGCAAAAGTCACCTCGCGTATAGAGAAAAGACGTGAGGGCCACGCCGCGCCATTGTCAGAGGCTACATCTCTAGTCATGTAATAAAGCCCCAGAACTATGTCTTGGGTGGGAAGTATTATCGGCTTGCCATGCGCAGGAGAAAGAATGTTGTTTGTCGACATTACAAGTGAACGACACTCTGTCTGCGCTTCAATTGAAAGTGGAACGTGCACCGCCATCTGGTCTCCGTCAAAATCCGCGTTATAGGCAGGGCATACAAGAGGATGCAACTGAATTGATTTGTCCTCTATCAGTACAGGCTCAAACGCCTGTATGCTCAGACGATGAAGCGTTGGAGCCCGGTTAAGCAATACGGGGTGCTCCTTTATCACCTCGTCAAGAGCGTCCCAAACTATCGGAGCTTCTTCATCAAGCAATTTTTTCGCTATCTTAATAGTCGCCGCATGCCCCCATCTTTCAAGTTTCTGGTAGATAAATGGTCTGAAGAGCTCAAGCGCCATCTTCTTCGGTATCCCGCACTGGTGAAGACGCAGGTCTGGTCCCACCGTAATCACGGAACGACCGGAATAGTCAACCCTCTTTCCAAGAAGATTCTGTCTGAACCTTCCCTGCTTGCCTTTGATTATGTCGCTCAGACTCTTGAGCGGACGGTGATTGTGACCTAGAACAGGTCTTCCTCTTCTACCGTTTTCCAAAAGCGCGTCCACCGCCTCCTGTAACATCCTTTTTTCATTTCTCACAATTATGTCTGGAGAACCAAGTTCCATAAGCTTTTTAAGCCTGTTATTACGGTTTATGACCCTTCTATATAAATCATTCAGGTCAGATGCGGCAAAGCGGCCTCCGTCAAGTGGAACAAGAGGTCTTAGGTCCGGCGGCAGAACTGGTATGGTTGTAAGAATCATCCATTCCGGGCGGTTCTTTGAATGGCGAAACGCTTCGCATATCCTGAGTCTCTTCGCAATACGCGCTTTTTTTATTGGAGATTTGGTATTTCTCATCTCCGTTCTGAGTTCAGTAGAAAGTTCGTTTAGGTCTACGTCCTGCAACATCTCCCTTAATGCCTCAGCTCCCATACCTACGGTAAACTCATCCGCGTAGAGAGTTCTTTTCTCCCTGTACTCTTCTTCAGTTATTACCTGAGCGAACTTAAGGTCGGAGATCCCAGGATCTTTAACTATATAGGCTTCAAAATAAAGCACTCTCTCAAGGTCCTTGAGGGTCATGTCCAAAAGCATTCCTATCCTGCTCGGGATGCTACGCAGAAACCATATGTGAGCTACAGGAGAAGCAAGTTCTATATGACCCATTCTTTCCCTTCTATACTTTGAAGAAATCACTTCAACGCCGCACTTCTCACATGTAATGCCTCTGTGCTTAAGCCTTTTGTACTTTCCACATGTGCATTCGTAGTCTTTCACCGGCCCGAAAATCTTAGCGCAGAAAAGACCGTTTCTCTCCGGCTTGAAAGTCCTGTAGTTTATGGTCTCTGGCTTCTTTATCTCACCATTTGACCATGATCTGATTTTTTCCGGAGACGCTATGGAAATTTTTATGGCCGAATAATCAGAAGGATTTTTAGGTTTTTCAAAAAACGTATCTATATCCATTGCTGTGTTCCCTCCAAATCACTGTTTGTGAAGCGGTTCAGCCTCTGCTAATTCTTCTTCAATAAGGTCAACATCAAGCCCTAAGGACTGCAACTCTCTGCGCAGAACCTTGAAGGATTCTGGAAGTCCCGGTTCGAAATTCATATTACCTCTTACAATTGAGTCAAAGATCCTAGTTCTTCCCGCTACATCGTCGGATTTTATGGTGATAAACTCTTGAAGAGTGTAGGCAGCTCCATAAGCCTCAAGCGCCCATACCTCCATTTCCCCAAGCCTCTGCCCACCAAAGTGGGCTTTTCCTCCAAGCGGTTGTTGGGTTACAAGGGAATATGGACCTATAGCTCTTGCATGAATCTTTTCTTCTACAAGGTGGTGAAGTTTGAGCATATACATAACCCCAACGCACACCTTTTGGTCAAAGGGCTCTCCAGTTCGACCATCAAAAAGGATAGTTTTTCCATCCTCGTTAATTCCGGCAAGTCTTTGCATTTGCGCAATTTCAGATTCCTTTGCGCCATCGAAAACCGGAGATTTAACCGGAACCCCATTTTCTAATTCTTTTACCAGTTTCACAAGACTTTTGTGATCAAGATCTTTTATAAATTCGCTTTGCTTTGAGGAATCACCATATATTTCTAGGAGCTTCGCTCTAAGCGCTTCCTCGCCAAATTCCGCTTCAAGATATTCACCAATTTGTCTTCCGAGTTCTTTACCCGCCCACCCAAGATGGGTTTCTAGGATTTGCCCAACGTTCATCCTTGATGGCACTCCCAACGGGTTAAGAACCATGTCCACAGGTCTTCCGTCCGCAAGGTAGGGCATATCTTCCTGTGAGAGTATTTTCGATACAACCCCCTTATTTCCGTGACGTCCCGCCATCTTATCGCCGACTTGAAGTTTCCTCTTAACCGCGATACGCACTTTAACCACCCTCAGAACCCCTGGAGGAAGTTCATCGGGTTTACGGAACTTCTCCTCACGCTGATCGTAAGTTTTCACGCACTCCTCAATGCGACCTAACACCCTCTGTACTATCCCCAATAGTTGCCCACTCTTATCAGCGTCTTCTCTTAGCCTTATCTCCGCGATTTTTTCAAGCGGAAGATTATCCAAGACATCTTCTGTAATTTCCTGCCCGGCTTTAAGAATCGTTTTCCTGTTGACAGTAATCTTTGAAAGCGATGTTTTACCAACGACTACGTCTTTTATCCTCTCAAGAGCATCTTTTTTTAGTATCGCGATTTCGTTGTTTTTGTCTTCATTCAGTTTTTCAATCTCAATTTTCTCTATATAGACGCTTCTTTCATCTTTTTCTACAGAACGAGCTACGAGAGTCTCAACATCTATGACTGTGCCGGACACTCCAGAAGACACTTTGAGAGATGAATCCTTAACATCCCCTGCCTTATCCCCAAATATAGCCCTGAGCAACCTTTCTTCGGGAGAGAGTTGGGTTTCCGCTTTTGGCGACACCTTCCCGACAAGAATATCTCCGGGCTCAACCTCTGCTCCTATCATTATAATTCCACTTTCATCAAGATTGCGTAGCGCTTCTTCAGATACGTTCGGTATATCTCTGGTAATCTCTTCTTTTCCAAGTTTGGTATCTCTAGCAGTGGACTCAAATTCCTCAATATGTATTGAAGTAAACGCGTCATCTTTTACAACTCTTTCAGATATTAGAATCGCATCTTCAAAGTTGTATCCTCCCCAGGGCATGAATGCGACAACCATGTTCTGCCCCAATGCGAGTTCACCTTGATCGGTAGAACAACCATCCGCTATAACTTGACCTTTTTTCACATGCTGCCCATAACTGACTATAGGGGTTTGATTCCAGCAAGAATTTTGGTTCGAACGGTGAAATTTTATCAGGTTGTAGATATCCACCCCACTCTCTTCAAGAGTTTCATCAGTGGATTTAACAACAATTCTGACGGCATCTGCGTACTCCACTACTCCATCTCGTTTCGCAACAACCGTAACCCCAGAGTCCTTTGCCACCTTGCTTTCAAACCCGGTTCCCACTATAGGAGAGCAACTTCTTACCAAAGGCACGGCCTGACGTTGCATATTAGAACCCATAAGCGCTCTATTCGCGTCGTCATGTTCAAGAAACGGAATCAGCGAAGCGGAAACAGAAACAAGTTGAGAAGGAGACACATCCATTAGTTCAACCTCTTCTCTAGGAACCATCCTAAACTCACCTTTTTCCCTTGCGGAAACCATCGGAAGATTAAAAGAGCCGTCAGGACCAAGCGGGGCGTTTGCCTGCGCCACCTTATAACTTTCCTCTTTAAGCGCGTTCATATAATCTATCTGACCCGTAACGCGCACTTCTCTTTTTTCTAGATCATATTCTTCGACACATTCATCGAATAAATCTTTCACCTCAAATTTCTCCGCAATGCCCCGTAATTTTTCAACCTTCTCTCCCGCTATCCGTTCATCAAAATCAAGCACATTTTCCCCAGTGTCTGGATCATGAATATCCGACAGAAATTGGCTCAATTGAGATGGTTTCTTGCTCTTGATCTCGCCCCGTTTTTTATCAATCCCTTTTTCAGAATAGCGGACCTTGAAAAACTCCCACAATTTCTCAATCTTTCTTTTATCAAAATAGAGTATATTGCTGGACTTTTCTGCAACGGCGCGGGCGTTGTTGAGGTTTCCCTCAGTTATTTCCTCACCAAAACCAAGTATCTTTTCTTCAGTATCTGGATCGTAGATGTCTTGAGCTGAATAATTTCCAATAGGTCTTTCATACACTTTTCTGTACGGGGTTTGGATAAACCCGGATTCATCAACCCTTCCATAAGTGCTGAGGCTTGAGATAAGACCAATGTTAGGACCTTCAGGAGTTTCGATAGGGCATATTCTTCCATAGTGAGAAGAGTGAACGTCCCTTACCTCGAATCCAGCTCTTTCCCTTGTAAGACCTCCGGGACCAAGAGCGCTCAGTCTTCTTTTATGCGTTATTTCTGAGAGTGGGTTGGTTTGGTCCATAAACTGGGAAAGTTGTCCTGTGGTGAAAAACTCCTTGAGAACCGAAGTCACTGTTTTTGGAACCAATACTTCGTTAGGCATAAGGTTCTCTATGTTCTGATAACCCATTCTCTCCTTTACAGACCGAGCAAGTTTTTCTAAGCCGTGATAGAAACGGTCCTCTATGAGTTCTCCAACCGTTCTCACCCTTCTGTTGCCGAGATGGTCTATATCGTCGGTAGCGCCTTTGCCACCTTTGAGGTCATGCAAATATTTTACGGCAAGAAGAATATCTCCATGGTCCAGAACTAGATGGTCCTCAGGAACATGTTCTCTCCCGAGTTTATAATTTATCTTGACGCGTCCTACTTTTGAAAGCCTGTAGGTATCAGGGGTAAAAAACATGCCATTAAAGAAATCTTGAGCGACTTTTTGTGATGGCGGTTCGGTAGGCCTAAATTTTTTGTATATTTCTGTTACAGCGTCTTCGCAAGAATCTATTTTATCAGAAAGAAGCGTAGTACGAAGAGAACTCACAAAGATCGTATTGTCTATATAGTACACTCTGAGAGGACCACTGTGTATACGCATCAGTTCGTCAAGTTTGTCTTCTGTTATCTCTTCGTTGAAATCAAGGACAACTTCTCCTGTTTCGGGGTCCTCAACAACCTGCGCGGAGGGTTTACCAAGTAAGTCTTCTTTTGAAACAGGTATTGAGGTGACATCAGAGTCTTTAAATGCTTTAAGGAACGTTCTAAACTTTCTCCCCTTCTTGACTAAGACTTGACCAGTCTCAGGATGTTGTATGTCCTCGGTAGCTTTCTGAGAGGCGATTATCTCCGTGGTCTCTTTCTTTATAAACCCTTCAGCCTCCAGATGAGTAACTTCTGCAACTATGTTTTTGAAAAGTTTTTTATTGAAATAGGACGTATCATCAGACTCTACTGGTTCTATTTGGAAGGTTTCTACAGGATAGAAAAAATCCATTATCTGGACTTCATCATATCCCATAGCCTTGAGCAGAACTGTGACATGAAACTTTTTCTTTCTGTCTATACGAACATGGAGCATATCCTTAAGGTCATATTCAAAATCAAGCCAATGGCCATTTTGGGGAACTATTCTGGCTACAAAAGCCCCCTTACCGGAAACTTGGTCCTTGCTCTTATCATGATCAAAGAAGACTCCAGGAGACCTGTGAAGTTGGCTTACTATAACTCTCTCAGTTCCATTTACTATGAAGGAACCGTTTTCGGTCATAAGTTGGATTTCTCCAAAATAGATTTCTTGCTCCTTTATATCGCGTATCTGCCTTTCCGCTTCGTCCAACTGTGGTTTACCATCTTGAGGATAATCCCAAATTATTAAACGAAATGTGACGTAAAGCGGAGCGGTGTAGGTATAGCCCTTGAGTCGGCATTCCGCAAAATCATACTTGGGTTTATCCAGCCTATAACTCAGATATTCCAGAGATGCCTTGCCATTCTGTTCCTCTAGAGGAAAAACGGCCTTGAACGCCCCGTGAAAACCAATATCTAGTCGCTGGTCTGGAGCAACGTCTGCCTGCAACAAATCCTTGTACGATTTTATTTGTACATCAAGCAGGTGAGGAATCTCTAGGACTTCAGGAATTTTCGAAAAATCTTTTCTAAGCTCTTGGGATTCCAGATTTTCTATGATCAAATTGCACCTCCTAACTTTTTAAAAATCTGAGTAAAAGAAATTGTGAAAAAGCCTTAAGCGACTTCGACAGTCGCACCAGCATCTTCAAGCTTCTTTTTGAGTTCTTCAGCCTCTTCCTTTTTCACTCCCTCTTTTACAGGTTTTGGAGCGCCCTCCACAAGATCTTTGGATTCTTTGAGACCAAGGCCGGTGATTTCCCTTACTACCTTGATAACTTGTATCTTTTTATCACCAAAAGCCTTGAGGATAACCTGAAATTCTTCCTGTTCTGCAACTGCGGGAGCAGCTTCTCCATTAGCGGGAGCAGCAGCGACAGCCACCGGCGCGGCGGCAGTAACGCCAAACTTAGTCTTTATATCCTCTATAAGTTCGGATATCTCTAACATACTAGCCTGCTCTAGATAAGTTATAACATCAGCTCTGTTAATCTCGGACATTTGTTTTATTCCTCCTTGTCGTACATTCTAGAATTCATTGTTTCTTTTTATTTTTAAGATCTTCAAGCACATACACGACTTGAGAACGCGTATTCTCTAAAATTCCCACAAGGTTGCTCATGGGAGCAGAGAGAACGCTCACAAGTTCAGAGATAAGATCTTTTCTTGATGGAAGTTTGGCTATACGTTCTATCTTTTTAATATCAACCACTTCACCTTCGAACAATCCACCTTTTATCTTGAATATCTCAGGATAGTCTGCGCCGTAATCAACAAAGACCTTTGCGGCAACGGATGATTCTCCATTACATATTCCGATTGCTGTGGGACCAGCGAAAAGATCTTTCATCTTCTCCACCGCTGTTCCTTTCGATGCTTTTTCTAAAAGCGTATTTTTTACAACTCTGAACTGCGTGTCTGTCTGCCTGAGTTTCTTTCTAAGCGTCTCCATTTCGCTCACTTTCAGTCCTTGGTACTCAACCACAAACACCGATATGCTGGAGTGAAACTTAGACGCTAGGTCGTCAATTACTTGTTGTTTTGCGGTTTTGCTAAGCATAATGCGTTTTCCCTCGTTTGGTTTCAGCGTCGCGCTTATGCGGCGACTCCCAAATTCTTAAGTTCGTTTCTGAGATCCGTTATGCTCACCCCGATTCCCGGACCCATGGTCGAAGATAGCGAGATTTTCTTTAAGAACACGCCTTTTGAAGTTGATGGCTTTTCCTTTAAAAGAAAGCCCATAAAAGCAAGGAAGTTGTCTTTCAGTATCTGTTTACTAAAGGATACCTTCCCAATAGGAGCATGTATCACCCCACTTTTATCATTCCTAACTTCAACGCGTCCAGACTTCGATTCCTTTACCATGCTAGCCACATCCAACGTGACCGTGCCCACCTTGGGCGTGGGCATAAGCCCTCTAGGTCCGAGCACTTTTCCGATCCTACCAACCTTCGACATAACATCAGGGGTCGCAATAGCTACATCAAAATCAAGCCAGTTTTCCTTTGTAATCTTCTCCAAAATATCGTCAAGACCCACATAATCGGCTCCTGCTTGCCTTGCTTCCTCTGCCTTATCATCCTCAGCAAAGACAAGAACCCTAACATTTTTCCCGAGGCCATGGGGAAGAACTACCGCAGAACGTATCTGTTGATTTGCGTGGCGAGGATCTATTCCCAGATTTACTGCCACATCCACCGTCTCGTCGAATTTCGCATAGTGGGTCTGAACTAAAAGATCCATGGCCTCATCTACCATATATTCCTTGTAAGCGTCTACTTTCTTTTTTACATTAATATATTTTTTTCCTCTGTTAGCCATTTAATCTTCTCCAGGATTTTATCCCTTTATATCAATCCCCATACTCCTTGCGGTTCCGCACACTACCATAAACGCTGAGTCTATGTCGGTTGCGTTGAGATCTTCAAGTTTTGTCTGCGCTATCTCTCTCGCCTGCGCTTCCGTTATACTACCGGCTTTAGTTCTAGGAGTCGTACCTGAACCTTTCTGCACCCCAGCGGCCTTTTTCAACAAATAGGAAGTTGGAGGAGTTTTTACTTGTATATCGAAAGATCTATCGGCATACACGGTCACGGTAACTGGAAGAAGTCCTTCAGAAGATGAAGTTTGGGCGTTAAACGCCTTGCAGAACTCCATTATATTCACTCCTCTCTGTCCGAGCGCTGGACCTACTGGAGGAGAAGGAGAAGCTTTTCCCGCTTCTATTAGTAATTTTATGTATCCGCTTATTTTCTTCACTTAGATTTTCTCCACTTGGTTGAAATCAAGTTCTATGGGAGTGGTTCTGCCGAAAATGCTGACCAGAACCTGTACCCTAGCTTTCTCAGGTTTTACATCTTCTATGACTCCAGAAAAATTAGCAAAAGGGCCTTCTACCACTCTTACGGATTCTCCCTTCTCAAAAGCGACGCTAGGTTTAGGCTTCAGAGTACCTTCTCTAGCCCGGGTCTTTATTTCGTTTATTTTTTCTTCGGGAACCTCTGGAATAGATTCGATATTTATCCTTCCATCAACAGGACGACCACCAACGAAACTTATCACTTTAGGTATTTCCGTTATAAAATCAAGGGTTTCCTTATTAAGTTGCATTTTGATTATCAGATAACCGGGAAAAAACTTTCTTACAGATTCTTTTTTCTTTCCACCTTTTTGGGTTTCGACAACAGTTTCTGTTGGAATAAAAACTTCTTCAATCATAAAATTCGCGTCAGTTGTCGCGCTGTTTAATCCATGTTCTATCTGGGTTTTAACTCTTTCCTCAAAACCAGTATTCACATGCACTATGTACCATTTACTTGCCATTAAACAACTTCTCCAGAGGTGTCTGTTTCTAACTCAATATAAGGCCGAAAAGAAAAGAAAAGATATAATCAGCTGCCATGAAAAACAGCGAAAAAATCGCGGTTATGATAACAACCACTAGAGTCGATTTAAACGCTTCATTCCGCTCAGGCCAAGTTATCCTCTTCAGCTCAGTCCCGACGCCGGTGAGGTATTTAGTCGTATCGGTTTTGATTCTATCAAACTTTTCCATAATCCAGTTTTCTTCAGGGCAGGAGGGTCTCGAACCCCCAACCTGCGGTTTTGGAGACCGCTGCTCTACCAATTGAGCTACTGCCCTAACGATTTCTCCACTAAATCATTCAATAATTTGGGTTACCACTCCCGCCCCCACTGTTCTTCCCCCTTCTCTTATCGCAAACCGAAGCTGATCCTCCAACGCCACAGGCGCTATCAACTCCACCTCCATACTCACATTGTCTCCCGGCATCACCATCTCCACACCCTCTGGCAATATCACCGACCCCGTCACATCCGTAGTCCTTAAATAAAACTGCGGCCTATATCCAGGAAAAAATGGCGTGTGCCTTCCCCCCTCCTCCTTCTTCAACACATACACCTCCGCCTTAAACCTCTTGTGCGGCTTTATACTACCAGGCGCCGCCAACACCTGCCCCCTCTCCACATCCTCCTTACCCATACCTCGCAACAATACTCCCACATTATCCCCAGCCTGCGCATCATCCAATATCTTGCGAAACATCTCCAAACTCGTCGCTACCGTCTTCACCGTATCCTTAAATCCCACTATCTCTATCTCATTACCTGCCACTATCCTCCCCCTCTCCACCCTACCCGTTACCACCGTTCCCCTACCCGATATCGTAAACACATCCTCTATCGCCATCACAAACGGCTTGTCCATATCCCTCTCAGGCTCCGGCACATAACCATCCACCCTCTCCATTAACTCCAACACCTGCCCCACAGCCTCCTCCTCACCCTCTATCGCCCGCAACGCACTCACCTTCACCACAGGTATATCTTCCCCAGGAAAACCATACTCACTCAACAACTCCCTCACCTCTAACTCCACCAACTCCAACAACTCCTCATCCTCCAACATATCCACCTTGTTCAACGCCACCACTATGTACGGAACACCCACCTGCCTCGCTAACAATATATGCTCCCGCGTCTGCGGCATCGGCCCATCCGGCGCACTCACCACCAATATCGCTCCATCCATCTGCGCCGCTCCCGTTATCATGTTCTTCACATAATCCGCATGACCCGGACAATCCACATGCGCATAATGCCTACCCTCTGTCTCATACTCCACATGCGCTATGTTTATCGTTATCCCCCTCTCCCTCTCCTCCGGCGCCTTGTCTATATTCTCAAACTCCACATACTCCGCCTGCCCCCTCTTCGACAATACACTCGTTATCGCCGCCGTTAACGTCGTCTTACCATGATCCACATGCCCTATCGTCCCTATATTTAAATGCGGCTTCCCCCTCTCAAATCTCTCCTTCGACATCTTCTCTCTTACCTCCGTTGCTTCATTACTTGTTTTTTGTTTTCAAAAAACTTCTTGATAATCTTAAGCCCACGAGCGGACTTGAACCGCTGACCTCGTCCTTACCAAGGACGTGCTCTGCCGACTGAGCTACGTGGGCAATTGCCAAAACGAGCGGGAGACGGGGCTCGAACCCGCGACCCTCAGCTTGGAAGGCTGATGCTCTGGCCAACTGAGCTACTCCCGCTTTGACTTTATGGGGAGGGCAGGATTCGAACCTACGTAGGCTTTCGCCGGCAGATTTACAGTCTGCTGCTTTTGTCCACTCAGCCACCTCCCCTGTTTTATCCACATAACAAGGAGAGCTGGCGAAGGGATTCGAACCCCCGACCGGCTGATTACAAATCAGCTGCTCTACCCCTGAGCTACGCCAGCTTTTTATCTTTGCAAATTCCAGATTCACTTTCTCAACCAGCTTAAAATTTGGGTAAAGTAGTTCTTTTTACAGTAAACGCTTTAGAGTACTGTTACAAATAGAAATGTCAACCACTACGGGTGGCTTTTTTAGCCATTAGCAATCTGATTCATTATTTCGCATCTGTTCGTAAAAAAATAAAGACGCGTTCAGCAAACATGCTAAACCTTACGAATAAGGCAAGCATCTTAAAATTAGCATAGTAGAGTTTATTTTTTACTCTGAAATCAATGTGACTTACAATAAGTTCTCAAGGGTTTTAGGAAAAAACCGGTAGTCAGAATCAGGTTGAAAGAACAATTTAGCGTTAATCTCAAACGCAGTCGCCTTTTATACAAGACAGGCGGAAATTTCTGCCTGCGCTACTTTCTTTCCGTCTACAGAAGAGATTGCGGAAAAAAAGATTACCCTTGATTTTCTTTTTAAAAGTTCAACTTCGAAAACTACGGTGTCTCCAGGAACGACTGGCTTTCTAAACCTGCAATGGTCAAGACCCATAAGATAGGCATTGGAAAACCCCTGTTCTCTTACATAATCGCCAAAAGAAAAGGTAAACAGAGCAGTGGCCGCTTGGGCCATCGCATCAGTGAGTATGACTCCTGGAACTATTGGGTTTCCGGGAAAATGTCCCTCAAAGAAAAACTCCTTGCCAGTAAAAAGATTCTGCGCGGTAATCTTCTTGCCTTTTTCGATATCTAAAATTGAATCTACAAATAGAAAAGGTTCTCTGTGGGGAACAAGTTGCTTTATTTCATCTACGCCGAAATCCATTTATCCGCACCCTTTATATCTCCGGACTCATCATAAGCCAATATTACATCTTGCGTTATGTCAGTGCCAGGACCTCCATAGAGAATGCCCGCTTCTTTTCTCTCAACTATGATGTCAAATTCCCTTTCCTTGCCTATCTTTATGACAATGTCCTTTATTTCCTTCAAGGCATTCTGCCTAAAATCCTGCTCCCTTCTATCCATTTCCACCCTGAAATCCTCTAAAGTTCTATCAAAGTCTTTCTGTTGCTCCAAAATTCTTTCAACCAAAACTTTTCTATTATCGTCATTCATTGCAAAGCCGTTTCCCAGCGCATCTTTTCTCATATTCTCAATAAGTTGTTTCTTTTGTCTTAGTACTAACTCCTTGGATTCATGCTCTTTTTGAAGCAAAGCGCCCGTTTCCCTTCCAACTTTTGAATCTCTTAAAACAACTTCAATGTCTATAAAACCTACTTTCTGCTTACCTAGACGCATCATAAGCAGTTACTACATCCGCCGTTATATCGGTACCTGGACCTCCGTAAAGAACGCCAGCTGTTGTTTTCTCAACTACGATGTCAAATCCTTTTTCCTTGCCAATTTTCATAACAACAACTTCTACTTCTTTTAGTAGGTTTTGGGTTAGTTCTAACTCTTTTCTCTTAAGTTCCACCGCAAAATCTTCTCGAGTCCTTTTAAGATCCTTTTCCTGTTTCTCTATCCTTTCAGCTAAGGACCTTCTTTTTTCAATGCTCATTACAGAACTGTTTTCCAATAAATCCTTTTTCATACTGTCAACAGCTTCTTTTTTCTGTTGCAGAACTAACTGTTTAGACTCAGCATCTTTTTGAAACAAATCGTTGGCTTCCTTGCCAGCTTTTGAATCCCTTAAGACAACATCAATATCTATAAAACCCACTTTTTGCTGAGCGTATGCAGAGAACGTAAACAGCAAAAAAACTCCTGCAAAAAGTAACAAAGATCTTCTCATTTGATTAATGCCTCCTTATAAATAAACGGACCGGAAAGGATCAAAATAGGTTGCCGACTGTAAACTGCACTTCGTATTTATTTTCATCAGTGAGCCTGTCACCGATAGGGAACCCGACATCTAACTTCATTGGACCCAAAGGTGATATCCACCGCAGGCCAAAACCTGCGTCTTTTCTTAGGTTTGAGGGATTGAGACTCAGACTTTCACCTTTGTCAAAAGTATTTCCTATATCAAAAAAACCTACCGCCTTTAAGCCAACAGTCTGACTCAAAGGAAGGACAAAGTCAACAGAACCCAGAATCTGTTGAACACCGCCAACTATGACATAACCCCCGCTTTGAGTATCTCTTCTCGGACCTACCCTCCTATAACGAAATCCTCTAAGAGTGTTTGGTCCACCCAGAAAAAACCTCTCTTCCACAACAAGGTCGTCTCCCATATCTATAAGATTCAAACGCCCATAATTGGCCTTAAGCGCAAAATAGGTGCTTTTCCAAAACGGTATCCAACCTTTGGCGGTAGCGTCATATTTTATGAATTTGGTGTTTCCCGCAAAAAGTCCCGCGTATTCCGCCGCGGTGCTTAGAAGAAAGCCCCGAGTGGGGTCTAGATAGTTGTTTCTTTTATCCCAAGATAAACCAATTCCCGTAGAAACTATGGTTCTTTCTCTCTCTTGAATTACAAGTTGCGCGTCGCCTACTACGTCTGTCACATCCTGATACGCAAACTCTTGGAACAGCCGCACCCTGAAATGTCTTTTTATTCTACGTCCCACCCCTATTGAGATTCCTTTAGCATCTCTGTCAAAATCCCTATACTCTCTTTTATAAGAAAATATGCTTGCGTCAAAAAGCCAGTTTGTGCCAAGAAAATAGGGGTCTTGATAGTTAAGGCTGAACATCTGCGTCACTCCGCCGATTTGCGCGTCAAGGGAAAGCGTTTTTCCGTATCCAAATAAGTTGGATTCTTGTATTTGCCCAGCAAAAAGAAACTTCTCTACAGAACTTATCCCACCACCGAAACTGAAAAAGCCAGTGGGTCGTTCCTCAACCTTTATGTTGACATCAAGAAGGTCTTCGGTATCCGCGACCCTGTTTGTGGTCACCTCTATGCTATCTTCAAAATATCCCAGACGAAGGACTTCGCCTCGGGCAGCCCTTATCTTAGAACCGCTGTAAAGTTGTTGTTCCTTGAGCGATAACTCTCTTCTTATCACATGGTCTCGAGTTCTTGAGTTATTTAGAATGTCTATGTTGCGTATATATACTTTCTCGCCCTTCTCAATCGAATAATCAATTTTGACAAGGCCCTGTTGTTTGTCGAGCCTTACATCAGGACTCACATTTGCAAAAGCGTACCCTTGATCACCATAATAATCGGTAATCTTCGTTATGTCGGATTGAAGAGTGAAACTGCTAAAAATATCGTCAGGTTCAAGTTTGAGTCTGGGCCGTATCTTCTCCTCGTTCTCAGAAAGTTCTCCAGAGAAAGTCACGCTGGCTACCTTATATTGCCTTCCCTCTTCTATGGAGAAACTCACTACATAACCGTCTTTTTCTTCATCAAAAACGGTTTCGGGTTCAGAAACCTTTACGTCTAAGTATCCGTTGTCAATGTAGACCGCTTTTATTCTGTCCGAATCCCGTCTTATTTCCTCAATCTTGAAAAGTCCTCTTTTGGTGAGAAAGGAGAGGAAATACTTGGGCTTGGAATATATTTTCTTCTTGATTTTCTTAGCCTCAAGTTCAGCGTTTCCAATAAACTGCACCTCTTTTATATATTTTCTCTTTCCCTCAGAAATGTCGTAGACAACATCCGCAACGCCATCCCCTCTGGGTTCAATCTCGTACTGAACTTCAGTTCCGACCATTCCCTTCTCAGAAGCGAGGCCGAGAATTATCTCTCTACCCTCAATGATTTTCCGCAAACTTATGATGCGCCCTTCTCGAAACTCAAGAGCCTCTTTCATATCATCATCTTTGAGTTTGTCGTTTCCTGAAAAGCGCAGTTCCGCGAGGATAGGGTTTTCAGAAACTATGTATTCAATTTTTATACCATCCTCAGATACGGATACATCGGCTACTACCTGCTGAAAAAATCCGAGTCTGTATATGCTTTTTACGTCTTCTGTCACGGACTGCGGTGAGTATTGGTCGCCCACAGAGGTTTTTATCTGAAGTGATATAAGAGTGGTTTGGGTCCTTCTGTTCCCAGAGACAACTACTTGCGCAACTTCACCTTCATGTGAGGCAAGCGTTATAGGTTCTGATTCTTCCTCAATATTTTGAGCCTCAGGCTCCGCGAGACAAACAGCCGTAAAGAGAACATAGGCGTATAGACACAGAAAAAAAACTCTAGTTGGCATTGGCAATCATTCCGTCGGATATTGTAATAGTCTTCCCCATACGTCCTGCGAATTCATCGTTATGAGTGACCATAACTACTGTAACTCCATAATCTCTGTTGAGTTCACAGAACAGATCAAGAACCGAAAATCCAGTTGCTGTATCGAGGTTTCCAGTAGGTTCATCAGCGAATATCACTCTAGGATCTCTAACCATTGATCTAGCTATCGCTACGCGTTGTTGTTCTCCCCCAGAAAGCTCTCCTGGAAGGTGGTGTAACCGCTTGGAAAGCCCTACTCTGGCAAGCATTCCACTGGCCTTTTCCTTGGCTTCACAAGACTTTTCTCTTCCCACAAGACATGGCATCATCACGTTTTCAAGTGCAGTGAATTCCGTAAGAAGGTAATGAAATTGAAAAATAAATCCAATCTCGGAATTTCTGAAAACAGAAAGCCGGGTTTCGTCTTCTGAAAAAAGATCCCTTCCGCAGTAACGCACAGAACCACTTGTCGGAGATTCAAGGGTGGTCAGCACGTGAAGAAGAGTACTTTTGCCGGAACCGGAAACTCCGATTATCCCTAAAGTTTCTCCCGCAAAAATATCAATGTCAACTCCACGCAGAGCGCAAACCCGATTACCAGCCGTATTGAACACTTTCTCAAGACCTCTTACGTTGTAAAGAATTTCACTCATATCTCAATGATTCCATTGGATTATGCCGTGAGGCTTTGTAAGACGGATACAGAGTGGCAAGAAAACACACAACAAGACTCCCCAAAGCCACAAAAACGAAGTAGGAAAGTTCTATTTTAACAGGAAATTCAGAAATAGGATAAACGTTATCATCAAAGGGAATCATTTGCTTTATAAAGTTACTAGTCTCAAGAAACCGGCAAATGGCGTACCCAAAAAGGGTTCCTAAAACTGTTCCGATACCACCTATCATCATACCGTCATAAACGAATATCCTTCGTATGCCGCTTTTACGCGCGCCCATAGACATAAGTACGGAGACATCTCTTTTCTTCTCCATAACGAGCATGGTAAGAGTGCTCACTATGTTAAGGGCCGCCACAAGGACTATAAAACCGAGAAAGATGCCTATCGCTATTCTTTCAAGACGTAACGCGCGGAAAAGACTTTTATTCGAATCTTGCCAGTTCTTTGCATAAAATGGAAATCCGAGAAGGTCTGCTATCCGAGTCCCTTGTTCACGCGCAGAATATATGTCATCTACTCGAACCTCTATGCCGGTTATTTTCCCGCCATTCTCAAAAAAATCCATAGCATCAGAAAGCGATATATACGCCGTAGATGAGTCATATTCAATCATGCCGTAGTCAAAAATCCCCGCCACAAAGAATTTTCTTATTTTCGCCGTGGGACCAAAAGGACCTATCTTTCCGTAAGGGGAGACAAGATTTACAGTGTCGCCCACGTTTGCGCCTAAAATTGCAGAGAGTTCCTTTCCTATAATAATCTGAGGGTCTCCTGATGAGGCTTTTCCCTGGATGGTTGAGATAACCCTTTTCCCTTCTGTGAAAAATTCTTTGCGGCTTGCCTCCAGATGGCTAAGACTTGCCCTGCCTACAGCCTCTGCCAACATCTCGACAGACGCTGCATTATACGGGTCTATGCCTCTTATTACTGACCCTGATGCCGAGTACTCTGTTACGAGCATGCCTTGGTTGTAAATAAATGGGTTTGTGGAAGTCACTCCTGAGAGTTCTGCGAGTTTTTTCTCCATCTCAGAGTAGTCGCCGAAATCTCCATCATAACTCATTACTACCACATGGGAACTTGCGCCGATTATTTTGTCCCTTAGCTCATTTTCAAACCCCTTCATTACTGATAACACCACATCAAGTGAAGTCACTCCTAGGAAAACCCCCAAGATGGAAATAAAGCCTATGATGGATAAAAAGCCCTTTCCCGTACCGGATCTCAGATATCTAAAGGAAATAAGCGATTCGTAACTCATTATTTAGGATTTGAGGTGAGGAAAGAAAAGAACTTCCCTTATAGAGGATGCCCCCGTAAGTAACATCACCAGACGGTCAATGCCTATACCCGCTCCGGCTGTGGGAGGCATTCCATACTCAAGCGCAGACACGTAATCTTGGTCCATTTCGTGATATTCATCCTCACCTTTTTTTCTCATCTCTACTTGAGCGGAAAAACGTTCTTTCTGATCCACTGGATCGTTAAGTTCGGAAAAGGCGTTTGCTATCTCCCTACCACAAATATAGAGTTCAAACCTATCGACAATATCAGGGTCCGTGTCACTTTTCCTCGCAAGCGGGGAGACATCAAGCGGAAACCCGTAAACAAAGGTTGGATTTACAAGGGAATTCTCCATTGCAACTTCAAAAATCCCGGTAAGCGCCTTACCTCTGATTTTGTTGTGACGGACCCCCATGGAATCAGCCTTTTCAAATAAAAAAACGTTATCTGCGGTTATCTGCGCACCAAATTTTTCCACAAGCGAGTCGTATATGTTTATCTTTTTCCACGGTCTCGCAAAATCTACGTTCTGTTCTTCGTACAGAATTTTAGAAGAACCCGTGAAGTCTTGTACTAAGTAACAAATAAGCTCTTCTATCAGACCCATAAGGTCCTTATAAGTCGCATATGCCTGATAAAACTCTACCATGGTGAATTCGGGGTTATGTTTTGTGGAAACGCCCTCGTTTCTAAACGTTCTTCCAAGTTCATAGACCCTTTCAATACCTCCCACGACAAGTCGTTTGAGATAAAGTTCTGGGGCTATTCTTAGGTAGAGATCCATGTCAAGCGCGTTGTGGTGTGTGATAAAAGGTCTTGCGGCAGCGCCTCCTGCGATTGGGTGGAGGATTGGGGTTTCTACCTCAAGAAAATCTCTTTCGTCAAGGAACCTCCTCACAAGGTTTATTATTTTTGATCTTTTTGTGAAGATTTTCCTTGTTTTTTCATTCGTTATAAGATCAAGATAGCGCTGTCGGTACCTAATCTCTACATCCTGCAGACCGTGCCATTTTTCGGGAAGTGGACGAAGGGTCTTTGTGAGAAAAAAAAGATCTTTCACCCTGATGGTAAGTTCTCCAGTTTTGGTCTTAAAAAGCTCTCCATGTACTCCGGCGAAATCCCCTATGTCAAGTAGCTTCTTAAAGATGGTATAAGTTTTTTCATCTACAGAATTTTTCTGTATAAATCCTTGGATGCGTCCCGTACGGTCAGAGATATGAAAAAACGCGCTTTTGCCAAAATCTCTTTTTGACATTACCCTACCTGCGAGGCTGAAAACTTGTCGGTTTTCCTCAATCTTTTCAGAGGAAAGTGATAGGTAGGATGATAGCAACTCTTGCACGGTATTTTCTGGAGAGAACCCATTTGCGTAAGGGTTTACTCCCATTTCTCTCAACTGTTGCGATTTGGATTTTCTCAGTTCAAACTGGCTGTCTTCTTGATTTCTTTCTTGCATTGTACAAACACCCTTACGCAGCGCATTTTGAATTTTGGAGCGCGCGGTCAACTCAGATAATCTTTTTATCGGCAGGAGGTTCGTCGAACTTCATCTAGATTTTACCCCCCCCCCCCGACTTAAACTATGAAGTGTAACACTTAGGGTTGGTTTTACTCCGTTCTGATAAGATTTAGTTGGATAATTTACCACACCAGATCTTTTGTGCGAAGTTCTGCACAACCTTACGAAAAATCGCCCTGCGGGAGTTATCGCCAAACGCAAACTTAATTCCGAATCAACAGCCAAGACTGTGCCCCCAACAACTGCCATCCTCCTATACACAACTGAGAACGCTCTTAAAGAGCGATATTGATGCCCTTTGGTTGTTGGCTGGAGGACGATGCAGAGCATGTTGTTTACCTCTACTCAGAAAGATACTTCAAACATGACAACTACCGCTCTACGGGTGTGCCTTTATGACTGCGCAGATCTCTACTACGTAATCTGATTGCTAAGCCCACGAAAACTCAACCGTACGACTCTGTTCAATGAGTCCTGCAAACCCTTTGACTGTTACAAACCACGACGGAGAACTCAAGAACATCGTGGCTCAAGTCATCATGCTCGGCTATGCACAGCAATTCATCACATCGTCTCAACAACCCCAGACCCTTCCATACAGATATTCAACCCCAAGTCTCACATACTCTCGGTAGTCTGTCACCGCTTGCCCAAGGAGTGGACCCAACAATACAACATCACACCCGTGCTTATTGAGACGTTTGTACAAATTCCGACATATACAGGCACCGTATACCGTGCTCTGGATGGATACGCGTTAGAACTACACAGGGACATGGTCGCTACGACCGATACAACCGATCCTATAAGCCCAAAAAAGACATCTGACTACGACCGCTTCGCAGGAGTTGGAGACAAATCCTCAACCACTCAAACCTTCTATAAACACCCCTTCGCTTACAAAAAAAGCCTGTTTTTCGTTAGGCACTTGTTCTTGACTTTGTGAGGGGGGGGGGCAGGACCATTCAGTTTTCGTAGCGGGGACTTTGTATAGGGTTGGGTAGATAGAGGTTTTGGAGTGTTTGGATTGTGATTTGGACTTCAGATGGAGAGTTTTAGCAAGAAACAAGGGTACCACTTGGCTTCATCTTACAGTGTACGCAGCCTTTGTCCGTCCAGTAGTCGTAGGGTATCAGACCTGAGCAGTGCACAGGCTATCCGGCGGGGTTGTGAGTAAAGTGCGACCGTTCAGTTCAACGGCTTCATTATAAGTTCAATAGCTTCCTGAGGCCGGGCGGCATAGTGGCGGTTAGCTTCAGGCAGATAGTTGAATCTACCTTCACAACGCACTATGGCGATGGCAACGTTGCTCAGACAGGAAAGATTTTCCGGTAAGTACCCTTTTGATACCCGACAACGGTCTTCATCGTAGGTGAAGTCACGCACATAATGCAGACGGTTCTCAATGTGCCAGTGGTTGCGAACCAGAGCAAGTAACTCCCTGGCTCCAGCCTGCTCTGGGCCAAGTGAGGTCAGAGCATAGACAGTCTCGCAACTGGTTTTACCTGTCTTCTTCTCAGTGCGCTTGCGGACTATGCGTATGGCTTGACGCCGTCCGTGCATGCCTACATGTCCATCCCACTCAGAACCGGATAGGTCTACTACCCAACAGGTCCGTTCTTCAATCCTCCCATGTTTATAATCTTCGGTTGTCCATCCGGGCACAGCATCAAAGTCCAATCCCTTTATTTCCTTGCTGATCGTTCTTTGATTGTCCTTGATGGCGGTCATCACATAGTCGGCTCCATTTTCCAGCAGACAGCGCGCCGTATCCTGCTGGGCATGCAGCGCATCTAGAGTGACAGTACGACCAGCAATGTCGAGTTTATTGGCCAGGTCGCGTACCACTAGCATCTCACTGCTCTTTTCTTTGATTGCTAGTTGACCGAGAACCACGCCGGTGTTATGTTCGAGGGCAGCTACCATCATTCTAATTCCACCCTCAGTCTGCTTGGCTGCGCCACGAATCATCTTGCCGTCCATCGCCACCGGCGCTGCGGGCGAGGTCTTGCGGGCTTCCCACAGGTTCAGCGCTTTATCAAGCGTGTCGGGTGGCAGTTTTGCGAAGATGTTATGGAAGGTGCCAATTACCGGCGCAGTGTAGCATTTCTTACTGGGACTGTAGAACGCTCCAACGGCCTTAAGCTGTTCCTGACTAAGTAGTCGGGCGAACTGCGCTATGGCGGACACCCCGCGGTATCCAGCCAAACGGGCGGCGACAGCGAGAACCAACACGGTGACAAGAGGATAGCGTCTACCTTGAGACTTTCGGAACTCAGGCACCTTACCTAGAACATCTTTGAGACTGCGTAACTGTGGCGCCGTCATAGGCTCCTTACGAACCCCACCGGTCCATTCTGGTGGTAATTCCTCTTGACTTAATACTTCTTTAGCATTATCAACGAGATTAAACATGAAGACCTCCTTGGGTTGACCATGATAGCGCCACCGCGCAGACCCTCCAGACTCACGGGCAAACCCGCGCGTTAGCCCGAAAGACTGCCAGTTGGCCGCCCGGTAGCAAGTACCATTAAAACGTGAAATATCTACGAACGTCTCAGCCAGAAACACTGGATAACCGTGCGCTGTCTGCATGTCCGAAGACAGCCGCCTCAGACTCAGACCCAGCACTCGCGATGCCAAGTTCGCCACCCGCTGCCGTGTCAGAATGACAAAACGCACATTGTTGGCAATCAGATGCAAGCGTCCAAACTGCTGCTCGGCGCTCCAGCCAATCCAGCGGTCTCGGGCCGCTAACTTGAATGCGCCTGCCTGCCAACCAATAAGCGCCACCCAACGCGACCCAACTTCCGCTACATGACGCAATCCCTTGCCGAACACGCGATGGAATGGAAGATAGTGATGTAGTCTGACTAAGTGGTCCCAGTGACGACGCTCCTGTTCCCCATAGGTAGGACGTACTGTGACCGCGCGCAGATCAATCTTATTGTCCTGAGATGTCCGCCTACTCATGATCTACACCATACCACATCATGTAATGAATAGCCAGCTCTAAATTCGCAACGTCCAGATCGAAACCTGACAACGAAACAATCGAATTGTCAACTTAATATCTCTGTTGGAATATCCGGATTATAACGTACTAATATGACTTCACTGTTTTCTCAAATCCCCAAATGACAATGTACTACCTTGGATATATTCTCCCTACATATCCAACTCCGCAGATTATAATTCAGAAGTGTTTGTTATAAGAAAAAACTTATGAAGGACTGAAACCGAGCCTAATTCTTCTACATGTCAGCTAGAAAGGGGAGACAAATGAGTCTCTAATTTCTCCCCATGACGTAGTGGCAACCTCTAAGATGCAAAACTCTCTTTGAAAAGATATACTCGGTAATATCAACGCCTTACACCTCTAGAAAATTAGAAAGCCCTGGGGGGGGGGGGGGGGGTAAACTCAAAAGGCTAACTTAAGAATGAGGGTTTTATAACAAAGTTTTGCTAGGTAAATGTCCATTTATAAATGGAACAACATATACAGGAGGTTGTAATATGAAGTTACGTAGTTTATTAGTGATGTTCTTACTGCTCACTGGAGCAGTATTCTTTGTAGCTTGTGAGGGGGAGAGAGGCCCCGCGGGGAAGGATGGAGTAGACGGGAAGGACGGAGCGAAAGGCGATAAAGGCGACCCAGGAAAAGACGGAGCGCCGGGGCCTGCGGGAGCAGATGGGCGAGTTGGTGACCAAGGGCCTGGTTATGGTGATCCTAGGTGCGATGTTAGCAATGGAATACAGGGGATATTAGGTATTGAGGAGGATGATCTCACCGGAACAGATGAAGCAGATGTTATTTGTGGGACTCGAGTTGCCAATACAATTACCGCGGGGGGTGGAGATGATACTGTTTACGGTGCCGGTGGTCTGGATTATATCAAAGGTGAAGCGGGCAATGACGAAATCAACGGCGAAGATGGTATTGATATGTTATCTGGCGGAGATGGCGATGATACTCTCAACGGCGGAGCTGGATTTGACCATTTCTTCATTAGAGGTGATGCAGGCGATAATCATTTTATAGGCGGTGACGGTAGAGATATCTTGTATTTATTTTCTATTCCTGCTACTACGCCTGCGCCGGATGAGAGAGGTCTCTATTATGGTGATGGAACCAAGGTTTCTGCTAACGTAACCTTTGATCTTTCTTCGGGGAGTTTTGATGGGACTGCTATCACAGGTACTGGAACGTTTTCATTTGAAGGTATTGAGGATCTTATGGCCGGTTCTGGCAATGACATGATTACCGGAAACGATCAAGACAACTTCCTCTGGGGAGATAATGGGAACGACACCATAAACGGCGAAGCTGGCGACGATATTCTTATTGGTTGGGTTGGAAACGATACCCTAAATGGAGGAGATGGAGACGATATTCTTACCGCACGATCTGGCACTAATATTCTTACCGGAGGAGAGGGAGCTGATACTTTTTTTGTTTCGAAATCGGCAGGCTCAACACGTATTAAGGACTTTGACTTGAATGAAGACAAACTCTATTTTGGTTCTTCTTTTGCCACTAGAACAGTAACTGCTGGCACGGCAGGGAAAATTAACGTTGGAGGTAGGAATGATTTGATTGAGATATTTGATGCAAACGACCAGCTAGATCAAGGAAAAGCGATGAAGATTATTGATTCCTCAGATCCTAAATATAAGTTTGCAAATAGAGCAGCTAATCCAGACACAAGAGTATGGACTTTTACAGATGTCAACTAAAGAAAACAGATTTATACCAAGCCCAAGCCCTGCAGGTTTTACCTGTGGGGCTTTTTTTGATATACTGGCCTTCAACAAGTTTTTGTCTAAGAAGAGCTATTCGCCCTGTTCAATATATGTATATAAATCAAGGGGTTTTGGAATGAGCAAGTCTTTTCGCATGACGTAGATGCCACTTTGCTTCTTTCCTTCGTCCCCCAATATTCAAAAGCGCTCTTCCAATAAGGTTGTGTATTGTAGGCGCCATATCTAAATATGGATTCAACGAAAGAGCATGTTTTAGATTTGAGACAGTCTCTTCATATCTTTTAAGACTAAATAGCGTATACCCGATACCGACATAGGAAAGTGAAGAACCTGGGTTTATTTTTATCGTAGCCTCATAAAGTTTAAGCGCTTTTTTATAATGTTTACGTCGTCTAAAATGTTCGGCAAGAGCTAGATAAGTCGGTACGTGTCCTGGGTTCAATTTAATGGATTTGTACAGGTGCTTTTCCGCTTCTTGGTGTTGACCCAGTGCTGATAAAACCACCCCCAAGACGCTGTGAGGATTATAATAATTTGGCTGTTGTCTCACTGCTTCACGGGCTATTGGAAGAGCTTCTCGTGGTCCTTTCTCTCCACTGTATAGTAAGGCGTGGGCAAGGTTGAGATGGGCAGTATGAGCCTGTGGGTTAATAGAAATTACATGTTTGAAAAAGGTGATCTCATCTTTGAAAATGCTTGTGTGATTCCAAGCCGCTACACCCAGAAAAGCAAGTAGCGCTAAACAAACTACCTTCTTTACTAATCTTTGAATACCTACCGATCCGAAATACCAAAATGCCGAGGCGAAAAGCACAATTACACCGGTACTTGCCAAGTACTGGTAGCGGTCAGCGACAAAGGAATAGGTCATATAGCCATAATCAATAAAACCAAGCACAGGCAAGAGCATAATCCCAAAGAAAAGCGCGCAGGCAAGTGGGCCTCGTCCCAGCCTGTGTCGAAGAAGCCAGACCGTAGCAACTAATACAACTACTGCGATGAAGTACAGCCAATCCAAAGGATCTGTAACACTTACGTCCCAGTGAGGGTAGATGACAGCCAATTCCGTGGGCCAAAACAGCTTGCTCACATAAAACCAGAAAGACTGCGACGCTATTAGTACTCTCTCAATTATCGAATGATCAAAAGAGACGGGCTGTATCTTTTGATAGAACAACATGTCTGCAATTGCTATAGCGAATCCTAGCAGGAAAAACGGTGCTACTCGTAGCAGGAATGCCTGAGAGATATTTCCATCTTCCCACCACTGAATGATTATCATTGTCGCAGGGAAAACGACCACGACTGGCTTGCAGAGCATGGCCGCTACGAACAACAGGAGCGACCCTGCGTAGTCTATCAGGTTCTGAGAATCCCGATAACGGAGCCATAGAGCCAAAGAGGCTAGGCAGAACAGGGTTGACAGCGAATCTTTTCTTGCCATTATCCATGCTACGGGTTCTGCATGTAGTGGGTGAACAGCGAAAATCGCGGCCGCAAACCATGTGCCGGGAACGGAAAGTCGTCTTAACGAGTAGTAAAGCAGAGTTGTATTTGCGAAGTGAATCAGAATATTGACTATATGGTAGCCTTTGGGAGAAAATCCCCAGAGCTTGTGTTCTATCCAGAAGGTTGTATAAAGAAGAGGCCAGTAATGTCCCTCTCGGTACCTGCCCTCTGGGGTGTAAGCAGTTATAGGGTCAAACCAGAATTGCCATATCCCTTCCCAAATTGAAATGGCTCTTAACTCTCCAATTAGGGAATCGTCCCAGACGAAACCCGCGTTGGTAGCGGGGAAGTAGACGACGCATGTGAGCAGAAAGAGAGAGAGTAACGCGAAAATATATTGTTTTTGAGGGCTGAGACTCACGGCAGTTGTCCCATCACTAAATAATGTGCGCAAAGTCTTGTGAAACTTTGAAGTATCGTTCTGTATGCCAACTGAAGATACCGATTTCTGTTTTTTTGTTTCCTCCCAATTAATCATTTTCTACTTTGGGTTATTATTAAATTCTTAACCCGTAAACACTCCTAGCGTATGAATCACGCGCTCTTTGGATCTTCGCAGAAGCATGGAAAAGATATTTTGTGTTGAGAACATTTGTGTAGTTGGAATTTGTATCAACAATGAAAGAGATAGTATCATTGAGGTGGAACCTTGTTCTCCTTATGCCCGCAAGTGAGCCCCGCTGGAGCAGACACCACCTTTTTGCAATAGTAAAAGCGCCTGATCTGACGATATGCGTTTGTGCTTAAAAGCCTTGTGAGAAATTTACGAAAGTTTTATTGACAGGTCAAATCACACCATCCTCCATTTCATCTCAAAATCAGCACGATTTGAGGTGTTTCGGTAAAAACGCATTCTAAGCTAACACAAAACCAATTGCAAACTATAAGGTTATGGTTTATGGTTTAATCTGTGATGTATCATCAACTAACAACGAAAAAAAAACGATTAGACGATTTACGCCCATTGCCCGATACTCTTGTTCGCAACCTAAATGACTGGTTTCGAATCGAACTGACATATAGTAGTAACGCGATTGAGGGAAATACGCTTACCCGGCGCGAAACGGCGATAGTGGTCGAAAAAGGGTTAACCGTTGGGGGTGGCAAAACTCTTGTCGAACATCTAGAAGCCGCTAACCATGCGAATGCGCTAGATTGGGTTGAGACTCAAGTGAGGCGTAAACCCTCAGATTTGACTGAGAAAGATATCTTACATATTCACGACGTCATCTTCAAAGGAATTGATGATGTTAACGCCGGACGTTATCGTTCCATGTCAGCGCGTATTTCTGGTTCACCGGTCATTCTACCCAATCCTCGTAAAGTACCTGACCTTATGGCTGGTTTTGTTGGGTGGCTTAACGAAGGTAAAAAAATGCATCCAGTAGAGTTGGCAGCCGAAGCCCATTACCGGTTGGTGACCATTCACCCTTTCACTGATGGCAATGGTCGTACCGCCCGATTGTTAATGAATATGATTTTGCTTATGATGGGTTATCCAGTAGCTATCATTCGCAAGCGTGACCTCTTGTCCTATATCAGTTCAATAGAAAAAGCTCAGTTGGGTGGACGCAAAGATGATTATCTGAAAATCATTGCCAAAGCGGTAGACCGCTCACTGGATATATACTTAAAAGCCGCTATCGGCGAAACTGCCGAGCAGCCGGAAAGTAATGAGTTGCTCAAGATCGGTGAACTCGCAAAACAGGTAGGCAAGAGTAATTCCACTATCCGCCACTGGACCAAGCAGGGGTTACTTGAAGTGGCTGATCTCACCGAATCTGGGTATCAACTCTATTCGCCTGATATGGCTAAACGTATTGAGCAGATATCCACTCTTAAAGAGCAACGTCTCACACTTAGAGAAATTAAAGATAAACTTGTTTAAAGCATTTGCGACACATCAAGCGCCACTACAGTGGCGATAACGTGAAGTATGCTCAAAGGAGGTTTTCTAAAAACGTTCAAAATATATTTCTTGATCAGAGATATCAGATAACCTCATTATCACCTACCGAAAGTTATGATCATAGACTCCCTCTGCCAAAACAAAAACAGTCTCTTAGACTCAATCACCTGAAATACCAAACTCCAACCCTGTTTTGCATGCGCGTTTATTTCCCGAGTTATTTTCGCAATCGGAAGTTTTGACGAACCAAATATAATGCTACCCAGAAACCCTTCATAAACTTCAACAACTTTGTACTCATTATACTTCATGACTCAAGACTCCTTAGTATCATAATGCAAGCGTTAACAAAGAATCGGCGTTAGTCCCGTGAAAAAACAACTTTTCCAGCAACCAACGTATTGCTTATCACTCCGCGAAGTTCCCGACCAGAGAACGGAGTATTTCTTGACTTTGAAAAAAAATCTTCAGGTTCTATTAAACGGCTCTGTTGCGGGTCGAAAACCACTAAATCAGCGACTGCCCCCACCGCAAGCGTACCTCTTTCTATTCCCACCACCGCCGACGGAGCGGATGTGAATTTTTCTATCATTTCGCCAATCGTAAGAACCCCTTTACTTACCAGTTCTAGCGAAAGTGAAAGCGCGGTTTCAAGACCCACTATTCCAAATGGAGCTAGATCAAATTCCACGTTTTTCTCATCTTGGCTGTGCGGCGCGTGGTCAGTGGCTATCACATCTATGGTTCCGTCTGCAAGCCCCTCAAGGATGGCGTCTATATCTTCCTGCGTCCGAAGCGGCGGGTTCATCTTCGCATTAGTGTTATAACCATAAACGGCCTTGTCGGTAAGAGTAAAATGATGAGGAGTCGCTTCCGCAGTCACTCTCACTCCCCTCTTTTTAGCTTCCCTTACGAGCCTGACAGTCCCTTTGCTTGAAACATGACACACATGGAGCGGCGTACCAGTGATTTCAGAGAGAATTATATCTCTCCCCACCATCACCTCTTCCGATGCGCCGGGAATACCACGAAGTCCAAGTTCCGTGGAGACAAACCCCTCGTGCATAACCCCGCCCGCAGAAAGTTTTACATCCTCTGAGTGAGTAATAACTGGAATCCCAAAGGGCTTTACGTATTCCATAGCCCTGCGCATAAGACCCGAATCCGTTATAGGCATACCATCATCAGAAATTCCGACACATCCCGCCTCGCACATTTCCCCTATATCCGCAAGTTCTTCACCCATTTCTCCCTTAGTTATAGCGCCTATCGGAAACACGTTAACCACGCCCTCGGTTCTAGCCTTTAGCATTATATATTCGGTCACAGACGCGTTGTCGTTTATGGGATTTGTGTTTGGCATGCACACTATGGAAGTAAAACCACCCGCAGCGGCTGCAAGACACCCTGTTTTTATGGTTTCTTTGTGTTCATATCCAGGTTCCCGCAAATGTACGTGAATATCTATCAATCCAGGGGCGACTATCTTGCCCGTAGCATTTATCACGGTGTCAGACTTATGAGGAACATCTATGCGCTCAGACATCTCCTTTATTCGTTCACCTTGCACATACAAATCACGGTTAGCATCAAGGGACTGTGATGGATCAATGACACGTCCGTTTTTTATAAGTACGCCCATACTAGAGACCCTCTCCAAGCGCCACAAGATATATCATGGCCATTCTGACTGCGATTCCATTTGCCACCTGCTCAAGTATAACAGCGTCGGGGCCATCGGCTATCGCAGAAGTGAGTTCCACTCCTCTGTTTATGGGCCCTGGGTGCATCACTATAACGTCATCTTTCGCAAGACGTAGATTCTCGCGGGTTAGTCCGTAAAGTCCAGAATACTCTCTTAGAGACGGGAAATATTCAAGCGTCTTTCTCTCTCTCTGGACTCGGAGCATTATCACCACATCTACATTCTCAAGCGCGTGTTCAAGCGAGTAGAATATCTCCACCCCCATATCTTGGAAGTATCTGGGCACTATGGTTGCGGGACCGGCTATTCTAACGTTGGCACCTAGTTTGCGCAGTCCAAAAATGTCAGATCTTGCGACTCTACTTGAAAGAATATCCCCAACTATAAGAACAGTTAGACCGGAAACCCTACCCTTTTTCTCTCTTATTGTGAAAATATCTATAAGCGCTTGGCTTGGATGCTCATGTAGTCCGTCGCCAGCATTTATTATTGAAGCATCTATCTCGCGCGCAAGAACAAACGGCGCGCCTGACATTCCGTGTCTTATCACCATTATGCTTGCGCCCATGGCCTCGAAGTTTCTGGCCGTGTCCACAAGACTCTCGCCTTTTACTATGCTACTCTGCGCAGCTGAAAAATTTAGAACATCCGCACTGAGACGCTTTTCCGCAATCTCAAACGATGAGCGAGTTCTGGTGCTAGGTTCAAAAAACAAATTAACAACGGTTCTTCCTTTAAGTGTTGGAACTTTTTTTACGTCCCGCATCGAAATTTGCTTCATTGATTTTGCGGTATCAAGAACGGTTCCTATTTCATCTGCGGACAGGTCATCAAGACCGAGGATGTGTTTTTTTCTAAACGCCATTTTTTCTAGTTATCTCAATTTCTTCACATCCATCCACTTCTTCAAGACAAACATTGACCATTTCATCTGAAGACGCATCAATAGTGATTCCCGTATAATCGGCCTGTACAGGCAGTTCTCTTCCACCCCTATCTACAAGCACAGCGAGCCTGATAGAAGAAGGTCTTCCATAATCCATAATTGAGTTTATCGCGGCTCTAACCGTACGCCCGGTATAGAGAACGTCATCAACGAGTATTATGTCCTTTTCTTTAACATCTTCAGGAATACTAGTGGTTCGAAGTTGGGGCCAGTTTTTACGGTTTTCAAAATCATCCCTGTAAAGCGTGATGTCAATGGTGCCAAACTGGACCTCTTTGCCCATCTGTTCCTTTATGCGCCTGACAAGCCTCCTACCGAGATAATCTCCTCTCGTCTTTATCCCTATGACTATAAGATCATCAAGACGCTTGCGAGAGATTTCTTTTATTATTTTTGAAAAGAACTGCTCGGCTTTTTCGTCAAGAGGTTTCTTTTTTTTCTCAATTCCCATGATCGGCAAAAATGATACATCCAAAAACGGTTATTGAAAGAAGAGGCGGGGCGAGATTACCGCACCCGAGAAAAAATCCTTTTCCACCTCACCTTGTCCAGCAGGTCGGGAGCTGAGAAATTCCACGACCAATGGACTATAAACACTTTTCCATAGACTTTTTTCACCGGAACAAATCCCCAGAACCTGCTGTCAAGACTATTGTCCCTGTTGTCGCCCATAACGAAAATAGAGTCTTGGGGAACTACAAGCGGAAAATCCCTGTTTCCCTTGGCGGTGGATTCTCTTTGCTTTTCGTAAAGCACGCTGAACTCGTTATCGGAGAGCGATTGCGAATATCTGTCCGCAGAATAAGAATATCCACTACCTCCATACTCGTAATCACCTGAATATGTCTGCGGGACAACCTTTCCATTTATAAAAATATCGCGACCTCTTATGTCTATTTCGTCACCTGCCACGCCTATGGTTCTCTTTACGTAGAAAACTTGTTCACCCGAAGGCTGGGGTTTTTTGAAAACTACAATGTCGCCAGGGCGAATTTCAGAAAAAGGGGAAAATTTGTAGTCGGTTAGAGGAATCCTAGTCCCATAAGTGAATTTGTTTATCAGTATATGATCACCTATGAGCAGAGTCGGTATCATAGAACCCGAAGGAATTTTAAAAGGTTGAACTATAAATGATCTTATCATAAGAGCGAGAACGACCGCGACTATCAACGCCTCTACGTTTTGCCTTAGCAATGATTTTCTATAGGAACTGAGATTATCTTCAAAGAAAATGGCAAGCGCTTTTCTTGATGTTCTTATCTCGTGAAGAGAGTTTAACCTTATAGCGTCCTCGCACGCGTCTATCCTTACTTGCGCCTGCTCTGCTTCTCGCGGAGCAAGCATAGTTCTTTTGCTACGCATCAAGGTTTTTGTCATACGTACAAGCTTCCTTGAACTCCGTATAGCAAACTTTTTTCTTATCCACTGAGTAATCATTGTAAAGATACCTGCAGACTCATACATAGCTTTATCTTTAATCCGCAGAATGAGAAGTCTCTATTGATCTGTCAACCGACACCACTCCCCTGAGGTTTCTGAGTGATTCAATGAGTTTTTCAAGTTGCGCTATGTCTTTGATCGTCACTTCGAATTTCACATTCCCCTGCCCTGTTTCGTCTTGGTCTATGTCCGCGCTAACTATATCAACATTCTGGCCGGACACGGTGCTTGTAAGATCAGATAACATCCCCTTTCTGTTTTCACAATGTACTGATATGCTGATCGGAAAATCGCCTGAATACTTTTCGTTCCAACTAACCTCTATTCTTCTCTCTGGGGCTACCTCAAGCAACCTAGGACAGTCATGGATATGTACTGTTATTCCCCTTCCTCTAGTTATAAAACCTATTACATTTTCACCGGGAACCGGGTTGCAACATTTACCGAAGTTTATGAGTATATTATCGTATTTCTTAACCAGTACGGCGTCTTTGTACTCGTCTTTAGATATACGCTTCATTATACTCTTTATTCTCTTGCTTTTATCTTCTCTACCAGCAAATTTTTCAGGGGAAACGACCTGTATGAGTTCATCTGCCGCAGTGTTTCCAAATCCAACTGATCTGTAGAAATCACTGAGTTTTGAAAACTCAAGTTTTTCAAGAGAACCTGAAATTCTGTTATTTTTAAGTAAGTTTTGCAAACTGAGACCTTTTGCCGAGAATTTACGCCGAGTTATCACCTCCCCCATCTGCTCCGCTTTTTTGTTCTCTTCTTGCCTCATCCAACTTCTTATTCTGTTTTTGGCCTTCGCCGTAACAACAAAATCAAGCCATTGCCTGTTTGGAACCTTGTCTTTAGATGTTATGACCTTCACCATATCTCCCGTACACAGTTTGTAATCAAGAGGTACAAGTTTGTGGTTCACATACGCCCGGGCGCAGTGATTCCCTATGTCCGTGTGAATTGAGTAGGCGAAATCCACTGGAGTTGCGCCCGTGGGAAATTCAAGCAAATCGGCATCGGGCGTGTACACATAGATCACATCTAGAATAAGTTCTCCCTTTATGGCTTCAAGGTATTCCGTAGAATCTTTTATATCTTTGAATTCGACTAGTTGTCGAAGACTTGTATAGATTTTCTCAGCTTCGTCCTGCTCATTGTCTCCCTGCTTATACTTCCAGTGAGCCGCAACTCCGTACTCAGCTATGTTGTGCATATGCTCCGTGCGTATCTGAATTTCCATCTGCTCTCCAAAAGGACCTATCACCGCCGTGTGAATGGACTGGTAGTTATTTAACTTCGGAAGAGCGATATAATCCTTTATTTTTCCGGGGATGGGTTTCCACAAGGTATGTACGACGCCTAGAACTTGGTAGCATTCATTTTCGTTTGAGGTGACAATTCTAAAGCCTAGTATATCGTAAACGTTGTCCAAACTGATGTTTCCCTTTTTCATCTTGCTGTAAATTCCGTACAGGTGTTTGAATCTCCATGAAATATCACCCGAGATTCCAAGTTCAGCCATTTTCGCTTTAAGTAGCGAGGGAATTTCTTTTGTGTACTTCTTCCATTCTTCTTTCTTTGATGATACCGTCTTGGAGATACGCGCGTACTCTCCCGGTTCTGAAAATTGAAACGCGAGGTCTTCCAGTTCAACTGATATTGAGTTCATTCCTAGGCGATGAGCAAGCGGCGCGTAAATCTCCATCGTCTCGCGGGCGATTCTCCTGCGCCTGTGTTCGGGCAAGTATTTAAGGGTTTTCATGTTGTGCAGCCTGTCGGCAAGTTTTATGAGAACCACCCTTATATCTGTAGCAGTGGCAAGGATGAGTTTGCGAAAACTCTCGGCCTGTTTTTCCACATCGGATACGTGAGGTAGAAGGCTTATCTTCGTGGTGCCATCAACAAGAAACGCTATTTCCTCTCCGAACCGATTCTCAATTTCCTCGCGCGTAGCGAGAGTATCCTCTATCGTGTCGTGCAGAAGTCCAGTCGCTATAGATGGGATATCAAGTCTCAGATTTGCAAGTATATAGGAAACCTCAAGAGGATGGTTCAGGTACGGCTCTCCAGATATTCTTTTCTGCCCTGAGTGAACTTGAGCGGAATAGATATAGGCCCTTTGTATTATTTCAAGATCTTTCTCCTCAATATCTGGATACTCTCTTACCTTTTCAATGATGTCGGCGACTCTGATCATAGGATCAAACCTCACGCAAGACCAAAATTCTGTAAGAACGAACGTCCGTACACGTTTTGAGTCCTTGACTGTTCGGCAAGGGAAAGCATGCGATGGCGTAGTGGGTGCTCTATATCATCCCTTGTAGAAACAATTATAGCCTCAATTCTTTCCGCCGCCGGCTCCACATCCTTGTTTATCACAATATAGTCATAGCACTCAGAGCAAGCCACTTCTTTTTTTACAATCGCGAGGCGCGTGAAAATATCTTCTTCTTTTTCCGATTTTCTCGCTCGAAGCCTCCTCTCAAGGATCTCTGCAGAAGGTGGAACTACGAATATAAAAACCGCGTTTGAAAACGCGCCACGCAGTCTATCGGCCCCCTGAACATCTATGTCAAGAATGACATCTGATCCCGAAGCGGTCCACTGATCTATGTCCGCTACCGGAGTTCCATAAAAATTTCCATGCACCTCCGCCCATTCCGCAAAAAACCCAGTCTCTATCATTTCACAAAACCGATCTTTAGAAACAAACTGGTAGTGCTCTCCCTGCACCTCTCCCCTGCGCATCGGTCTTGTGGTGTAGGAAACAGAAAATCGGAGATCAGAAACCGTGGCGAGAACGTGTTTTACAAGAGTGCTTTTTCCACTTCCTGAAGGACCTGATATAACAAACAACCTTCCGCTCATAATGGTAGGATTATAAACGCAAAAAGGCGTATTTAAAACTATCAGGAACCATCAAAAAGACTGAAAGGATGTACTTCAAGAGTGATTGTTCTTGATCCGGCAAAACCTTGATCACTCGGCGGTTCGCTCCTCACGTATCCCTCGGAGAATCTCATTTGCCAAGTACTCATGCACAACTGAACGGAATTCACTATCTTCCATCACTAAAGAAAAAACCTTTGGTTCTATTCGCGTTTCGTATGTATCTGCCTGTTACAGCGATAATGAGATACTACTTCAGTCTGATTACTTTTTTCTAGGTTGTAGAGAATTGCCAGACTCTATTCGTCGAAATTCTCAAGTTCAACATCTTCCTCGTATATTTTACCAATGCTTTCTGAGCCGCCCAAATTGACCAGAGTTTTTATATAGACAGCATGAGTTGATCGTAAATAACTATTGTATTTTCATGCAATTATCGGCTGTCGCTCCATCCGTTACTCATCAGTTCCGCAAAATCCCTTCGTGACAGGACTTCAAAGCAATCCCGCCAGTCCTTTTCTGATGGAGCCATTGTTGTGGTATAGCGAAGGTCAAAGCCGGTCGCTTCATTCTGGGCATTAATGTACTCGTCCATTTTTTCGCCCAGCGTTTCGATGTCTTCAATCCACTCGTCTTTGATAGTGTCGGGAAGCGAACCAAATAAGTTGTAGCGGTCGCGCATTCGTTCTGATAGGCGCTCGTAGACCTTCTCGTCGACGGTTTGCTCGTTAACAAGGTTCAACATATCAACCTTCTCGCGTACTTGTCCGAATCGCTTGATGCGGCCGATGCGCTGCTCGAGCCGGGTTGGATTCCAGGGCAGATCAACGTTGATCAGCGTTCCCAGTGTTTGCAAATTCAAGCCTTCACAGGCAGCATCGGTGGCGACCATAATGCTGATTTCATGCTCGGCAACCATCTTCTTAAGTGTCTCACGCTCAATATTTACGCTGGTGTCTTCCTGATAGAGCCGGCTACGACCAGCACCGGCATAGAGACCTATGGCCTCATCGGAATAACGTGCTGCTAGTGAGTCCGCTACCCACTTTGCTGTGTCATAGTATTGGCTGAAGATGATGACACCGAATTCACGCCACTTTTCCTTGTCTAGATAGTGGACTACGGCCTGCATCTTCGGATCTTCTGATATCTTTTCGAGCCGAACGATCATCCGTTCCAGCACAGAACGTTCTTCGGCACTGCTCTCATTCTGGGTAAGCTGCAACTCAATCTCTTGATCATCCTCTTCCACTTCAAGAGTCCGGCCTGCAAGAAGTCTCTTGGCCGTATTCAAGCCGGCAGCGATACTGGAGCAAATTCTTTGTTCCATCAGGTTCTTCATGAATCCGCCACCCTTGATGCGTTTGGCCAGTGCCTTACCAAATCGTCTTGCTTCTGCATAGGCCTCTCGGAAATCTTCACTGGTCCGTAGGGCGTTATCCTCAAAGAGTACATTGAATAAATGGACTTCCTTGGCTAGGTCTCGGTCGGGGTGAACATCAACACCGATCTTAGTCAGCATGCCTGAATCTTCGAGGGTTGATCGTTTGCGCAATACGATGTGACGCACAAAGGGGTTTTCCCGCTGAAAGAAGGTAGCGCCAGATATCTCGTATTGCAATTCCTTTTCGAGGTCTTCTCGCGTAATATCGTCAAGATCAGTAAATGGATTATTTGATTCCCAATTGGAGTTATCTAGGCTCAAATGCTGGCGAATCGCGCTATACAACTGACGAGCCCGGGGTTCCTGGGTGGAATTGACCAATGGCAACGGTGATCTCAGGAGTTCCCAGGCAAATGAGGGTTCTGTGACCTCCTGATCACCAGAGAGGATTGGCAAAACCTCCTGAGTTTGGTGCCATTTGGCGAAATCATTGCCGAGTACGAAATGCCCTTTGCCCTGGTGCAGAATATCAACGAGATCCCAAAGATCTTCGGGTCGCGTCTGGATAGGAGTGGCGGTGCCGAGCAGTACATGATCTGAGCGGGCAGCGATCTCCCGTATGAAGGCGAGTAGTTCATTGGGCGACCCGGCGTCTTTGCCAAATCCCTGGCGGCTACGAGCTTTGTGCGCTTCATCCAGAATGACGGAGCCAAATCGAAGGCCAAGCAGATGTTGCTTTTCCCTAGAATCACGCATCATCAGGCCAGTGGAAACGATCCCGATACGTAGTGGGCACTTGGCGATTTGTTCACGTCCAGGCGGCGAGATGATCCGTTCTTCATGGTCTAGCCAAACCTTTTTCTGAGTCTGCCATCGGGCACAGGGGATGCCCAACTTGTCGATCATCTCCGTCTGCCACTGCTCACACAGGGTGGCAGGGGCGAAGATGACAATGGGCCGTCGGGCTTTATGCTCTTTGTCGTTCAGCAAACAAAGTGCTAGGGCCGCGGTTCCCATTGAGAGGGTTTTACCAAGACCAACCTCGTCGGCCAGCAATAGCCGAACGATACCGTGATTCTGATAATGACGGATACATTCAGTAATGAACCCTTGCTGCCAGGGTTGTAGCGACAGACCCTCCCGGTAGAGCGGGGATTCGATCAGTGCAGCCGGTGCCAGATTGCCGTATTCATTGATCTCGTCAAGTATCAACTCGCACCGATAGCCACGCCGGCGAACCTCTCGGATGACAGCACGGGGTAGTTCTTTTGCGGCATTCCATAGGTAATTGAACTCCTTTTCAATCCAGTCTAGACCCTCAGAGGATTCGTCTTCCCAGAGGATCTCGTAATGACGCTGCCACCCACTGCGGGTTTCGTTCATTGAACCGATAAAACCAAGCTTCCGGCCATTGGCCAGTTCAATGACCCCGGCCTTGCCGTGGAGAAAGCCGCATACACTATCCGGGGCAACGCGAACTGCCTGTCCATGCTTTTGCAGAAAACTGTCTAGGCGACGATACCGGTCGCGATTCAGTAGCGCCTCGGTCTCAATCGCCTTTTCGTTCCAGCGACCGATCATCTTCGATTCACGTAACTGCGCGACCTTGAGGTCATCTGGGTGGACATCAACATTGCAAACGATCTTGACCTCAGGGATGGCATATAGCAGTTCGTTGGCCACCTCAAACAAGGAACTGGTGAAATATCCTGCAATACGTTTGTAACTGCGTGCACCTTCTAGGTGTTGCAACAGAAAGCCGCTGTCGAGCCGGTGGCTGCGAGAAGAGAAACGCCGGATATATCTTGAGTCCATTAGAAACGCCTTCCGTTATTGGCCGAGCGCACGCAGATTACGCAGACGGGATCCCAACACCTCTGCCGCCTGCCGTACTTCGTCCTCGAAAGCCATTTTCTCCATAAAGCTGAGCATGTCAATCAACAATGGACGCGCTTCCATAAAGTCTGATAACTCAGCCTGAAGTTGCCCAATCACCACCTGTGGTTCGGTATCGGCCAATAGTTGTTGCAATCCGATGATCAGTCGGCCTAACCAGGTCACACCCAGTTCGGTACTTTCGGTCAGATCGTGCGAGACAAAATCGGTGACATGCTTCAACTGCGCCTTGTTGGCGGTCAGGCTCGCCATCACTTTGGTGTAATCCACCACGCGGAAGGCCTTGGCGAAGTTCTGGTAGTTATCCAGTTTGGATGCACCGGTGCTCTCCATATCCATCATGCGCAGGTAGAAGCGTTGGATACCGTTCAACTTGTGCCAGGTATCTGAGTTGATGCCTTCCGGCACCAACAGACTGTTTGCCGCCTCGGCGGCCTGTTGAACGATTTCATCTACCACGGTGACTTCACCTCGTTGGCGCGGTCTCATGGCAAAGACAGTGACATCTTCGCCGCCAATCTGAGTATAAGCGGTCAATACCTTGAGGGCGGCGGCATAACCGGCCATCTGCAGGTCGGAGTCGTTGAAGACCGGCTCTCCCATCTTGTCTTTCACCTCATCGTTGAGGTTCATCATGGTCTTGATCTGGCGTCTTACCTCGGTGCGAACGGCAGGCAGGATGCGTTGCTTAAAACCGGCCCGGTCGCCTAGAGCACGCTTGCGTAGCATCAGGATCACAGTGCCCTGCACATAACCACCTTTCTTAAGCTCGGAGGTGGTTTCGGTTGCTATGTACCAAGCCGCTACGACTTGGAGTCCGGCTGCCCAAAAGATACCAATCATGTCTGACCAGACGCCGGTGTTCTGATGCGTAAACATGACGCATTGCATGCCGTCATCCGGCATGTTTTTCGCCATCGCATGGTAGGAGTCAATCATGCCACGACGGAAATCATCTCCGGAGCCTTTTATAGCTAGTGCACGTCGAGAATCCCACGTCCAATGATCAAATGGTGATGGCGGGTTTTTCCGCAGCCATGCAATAAAAAATTCAGTGATCTCATGATAACGGACTGCGTCAGCGTATGGAGGGTCGGTAATCCAGACATCTGATGCGTTTGACACGTGAGAAGCTTGTTGACATGCAATACTAAAACGCGAACTAGATATCTCGCTATAGAAGGATGCAGGTCTTAGCATATAGGACTGATAGAACCAGCTTCTGCATCCATAATTGAACAAAGGATTGAGTGCTTGATTATAAAAGGTATGTTTGACCTCTCCCACCCTATATGAATCCCACATACTTAGTTTTGAATTTAAGTTTAGACAGTTAGCAACGTTTAAGTATGTTTCGGTTGTTGAATGTTTCTTCAATAGAGCGTGAGAAAGTAGTTGTCTAGGGTTAAACAAGTGGTGCCAATAGGTCCAGCCACGAGCGCGAATTAACCTATCAGTTTCATCACCTGATTCGATTTGCATATCCGGTACAAGACCATTTTCTTGCCATGAAATTATGCGCTCAGTGAGAAAGTCTTCAGTTATACGTTCTCGCTTCAAATCAGACTCAGTAATAGATTCGAAAAATGTCTCTTGGCGTGATTGGTTGAGACTATCGTTTTTTATCCATTGAATCGCGTAAAGTCGCTCCCGAAAAATATCATCTGGCGCTGGTTTAAAATCATGTTTATCCCACTTTCGTAAGTGATTTCGGTTGATACCATTACTGTCGCGATAGTCGCCTCTTAAGGTTTTAATCGGAGTCCGATAGGTTTTCCCATTAAGTTCATATGCCAGTGTCCCTTTCTGTACTGTGCCAACTTGAGCAGCTTTCATCTCTTGAGTTGTTACACCGGTCACTACTTTAATATCAAAACGCTTGAGTTGATAGTTCGGTGATAGCCTAGCTATTACATTTCGAGTTTTGGAAATAACCCATGCCGTAGCCATAGGAACCAGCCAGCCAGTTTCCGGACAACGTGTTTCCAAGCAATAGAGAAAAGCCTTTGCTCTATTCCCATGCTCGTCATGTTCAGTACCAAGCCCTGTTATTTCCTTATCTACAGCTTTTGCTACTTCCTGTTGTATATGTTCTATTTCCGATCTTCGTTTAATAGGAGCCCCAATAATATTCAGCGTACCCCATGTGAGCATGCATGCAACCGGATTTAGGTCCGATGCATTTACATCACAACCTAGCCGAGCAGCCTCAAACGGGATTGAACCACCACCACAAAACACGTCTCCCACACGAGGTCGATGACCATAGCGCAAGATGCCTAATTGCTCAATAAGCTCTTGATGAGATCTTGCATTGATTCCCAGATAAGCATAATGATTGTTTAAATTTTTCCATACAGGAGCAAACAGCCAATCTGGATCTACTTCATCGGGACGTTTACATAGCGATGCCTTCTCCTCATAACTCTCAAGTTTGTCTAGTGCCTTGCGAAAGAGAACGAGTTTATTGTCATCATCAATATTATGTCTCCAGCGCAGTGTGATCCCTTTAGCATCCGCATTGAAGGGGAACTCCCAGTTTTCTACTTTTTCTGCGCTAATGTCAGATGCCTTGATTGTGTAAGTGAAGAAATCCCAAGGATTGCCAAGCCTAATAAGTGAAGCGAAATCCTTAGGTTTAATCGCATTTTGAATCAAAGCCCGTCGAGCAAGCCCCTCATCGTCAAATCCCATAAGTGCCTCGAAGATTTCAAGGTTTTTTTCATTATCATCTGTTTGTGGCAGTAAACTGCCCAACACGATTGACCGAACTAGGATCAGCGGCTTACGTCCTTTCCAATAAGAACCAATCGTTGTCAGATTGCTTCCCGGCCCCGCTTTTCGTTCCCTTTGAGCCTCAAACGAGACCTTTTGTGCAGGAAAGACCTCTTCAATCAAAGCGGGTGAGTCCTTTAGTCGTAGAGGGATAGGTTTAGCCATAAATTAATCATCATCAAAAAGATCAAGGGTTGACAGCGTACCGTGCTTAACAGTCTCTCTGCGACCACGCGGTTGTAGTAACTCGTTTTGGGCAACATCGCCTAGGGCGTGACGTAATGCTAAGCGCCAGCCTTTGTTGCCGTTATTGATACCTCCGGTACTCATAGCCGTCATGCCAAACAGCCACCAGCGCTCCTCTGGTCGCAGGGCGAGCCAGTTGCGGACAGCAACTGGTATGTTTTTCATCTCCATACCTTCGACAGCCCAGACCAAGACGCACAACTCTTTGCCAAGTAGGCGATCAACATAGTTATCACCCACCTTCCAGGAGGCACTCTTGAGGTTGTGTGCCTTCAGACGCACATTGAAGGCGCGTTGTAACTTACTGCGAATCGCCGTCCAGCGGGGACGCTCCAGCGCCACGCGGTCAATCACTGCAAATTCGTCGCTGGATGCCTGCAAACCCAAGTATTCGCTAATCTGGACCCGACCGCTGTTGGCCTTTGGGATCACCACTTTGAAGTGGTGAGGGTCGCTGGTTGTAGGCACACCAAAACCAAGAGTCTGGTGGGCATAGGTTCCCTTACGTGATGAGGCATTACCGGTGTTGGAGTCGGTTCTTGTAGCCTTTTTCTTGGTTGCTTGGTTAGCCTTTGCACCAGAACAGACTGACATCGGGTTAGTCCTCCTGTGTTACTTCGCCGGAGCGCAGTTCTATGCCTGCGATCTTGGCAAACTCTTTGGCCTCAAAGCCGCTTTCAAAATGAATGCTATCGCTTATGGTGATGGCCACTGGTGATTGATCTTCCTGAAGCACTTCGCGCAGGCTATTAACGGTGCCTTCGATCATGGCAGCGGTGATTTCGCGTTCCTGAAAGCGGACGGTGACAGTGTTTTCACCTTCACCGATCTCAATGCGGACACCCTTGAAGCGGGTGTTGGTCTGTTCACGGAAACGATTGATTATGCCGTAGACCCGGTCCGTGGTATCCAACGCCACACGCTTATTCCTAAGTTTAGCAGGCTTGGCATCAGCTATTTGAACAGTCTTGTCACCACTGTGCGGGATCTGAAAATCGGCATTCTTGGTGGCCTCGCCCGATTTGGCGTAGACCAACAAGCGGAGTGCGTCCGAGCCGATCTCAAACGGGCTGTCGTAGGTCTTACCATCTTTCGGGTTAGAACCGTCTAGGGTGTAGGTGATCTCGGCCTTCGGCGTGCACTGCAGGGTGACCTTGCGCTTGTCCACCGAGGGTTCCACCTGGTGGCGTATCTTGAGATCTGCTGTCCAACGAGTGGATGGGCCACTTTTGTACTTGCCGGTGGTGTCTTTGACCCAGAAATAGAGCGTGCCTTCTCCTGTGCTGAAGTTTTCCAGATCATCCACCTGGGAATCGCTTTCACTGACATCCGACTTGGTGGAGTAGTAGATGATCGGGATCTCTCCTGCGTTACGGGGTGTCAGGCTGAGCATCAATTCGCCGGACTCGGGGTTTGACCCGATCATTGAGACATTAACACTGGTCTTTTCCTTCGGAAAGGGGCCCTTTTCTATATAATCATCTTTACCCAGACGCCAACGCCCCTGCTTGAGTGCCTCGGTCTTCAAAGTGTCCATGCCACCGTTACCGGGCATCCACGGCCATGCAGCATTACTCTTGGCACGGCTGATCACGTCTTTCCAAGGAGTACGTCGATTGTCTTTGCCTGATGGCCAGAGTTCGATCTCGGCCATGGCAAAGTACTCTTTGAATTTGCCCTTGAGGTCCATCGCCAGCTTGTAGTTGGCTTGTGGGCTTGAAAGCAGGATTTCGATCTGGGTCTCTGCCGACTGGTCACCCTGGCCAATCTTCAGACCGTTGTCAATGGTGACGCTGACCAGTGTTTCACGCCCGTCCATCTCGTCAGGACTAGGGAAATAGATTCGGTTGTAGGCGGCAGCAAGGGCCTTAGCGAAGCGCTCTTCCGAGTCTTCAAGGCGGTCTCGTGCCTCTTCATACAGGGTGTCACTAGGCTTGAGGCGTTTGTTGATCTGTTCAATGGCGTAGAGTTCCCGCAGACGATCATCAACGGCATCGGCCATGTGGCTGTCTTGCCCGGTGAGCACCAACAGGTTGTTCTTTTCCTGCTGAAACTCAAAAAAATGGTTGAGTTCGCTGGGGGGCACCTTACCGTCAGGCCGAATCACAATCAATACACGAGGTCCGCTGAGTCTCAGTTCGTCCATGCGTGGTAGGACCCGCAATTCCTGATAGGCATTCTTACTTGACGGTTGTAGGATACCGGTCAGGCGATTGATCAACGCTTGGTCGATTTTCGGTTGAGGAATATCCTTGGCACTGCGCTCAATCTGCTTGGAGAGGTTTTCCGTCTCCTTGACGAAGAAGCGCCGATCCTCACGGTGCAGGTACCAAGCCTGCTCACGTAGGAGCTGTAGGGCATCCAGAAACTCGTCGGGCTTGCGGTTGGGAGCCACAAGGAATTCAATGACCTCGCTTTCGGACAGACCAATGCGACCTCCGACCGCTCTGGATAGTGATGAAGCCAGCAACAGGGTCATGACTTGGACGGCTGCATCGCTACCCAACTCATCATCAATATTTTCAGCAATGCCGTTGCCGTTGTCGGCGATGTCTCGGGTAGCCGCTGGAATCAGTTTAGGTGCGATACGATCAATTTCATCCTTGACCTGACCATCATTGAGATTGAGATGCTGAGCACCGATCAAGAAGACATCATCAATCTCCCGTTGTTCAACGCTTTTGAGCAAGCGAGCGGTAAACTGCATCAGGCCGCGGGTTTGGCGAAAGCCTTCATTCTCTTTGAATAGGGCAACTAGGTGTTTGAATGAGGGATGAAAGGGGTAGGTTTCCCGTAGTTGTTCGGCGATCTGCTCAATGCTGGACGCAACTATATAACCACTATCCTCAGCCTTTTTAACTTGCTGGGTATATTCTTCGGCGATGTCCGAAATGGTGCCTTCGTCAGGTAGCTCATCAATGAGGCGTTTTTTCAGAATTTTGTAGATTTCATTTCCCGACAACTGAACCGGTGTGATGGTCATCGCCTGGCGAGAAGTCTCTTGCTGGAGGTTGGAAATCGCATCAGTCAACGCTTTGGTCTGCGACATATAACTACCAGAGAGGTTAGCGATGACAATAGCGCAGTTCGGTAGTTCTAGGGCCGCACTCATCAGCGTGCTGAGGCTGTAGACGACCATGTTGGCCAAGGTTCCCTGACCAATGATCTGGGTGCTGGCGTTATCTAGGTAAGGGGGTAACTCATCAAGCAGGACCAGCGTTGGAGTCTCTCCGATAATCTCTTTCCACTTCGCTTGATCTACCGCCTTCGGGCCAGATGCCCAATACGGCAGAATGGCTTTTTCTTTGCCAAGTTGTGTGGCAATTTCACCCCAGATGTAGTTGTCCGGGTTGTTGCGCCCAGTAAAGGCAGCGATCCGTGCCTTGCCGAAATCCAGACGATCATTAAGATCAGAGGGGAGTACCTCAGGACGCAAATGGTCATGTTGAGCCAGTAGCCCCAAGGCAATCATCATGTGGGTTTTACCGCCACCCATAGCTTGAGTGAGTTCGAACACCGCTTGGTCTGATTTGCCGGAGAGGCGTAGCATACCTTCACGGAAGAGTTGCTCCATGCCGCGAGTAACATAGTTTTTGGAAAAGAACTCTTGGCCATCCCCCTCACCATTAATCAGGTCCACTAGGTTCTCAATGCCTTGGCTCATGCGGTAATCGTGAATGATGGAATTGAATTGGCAGACCTGTTTAATCGTCCTGATCATGCTGATTGTTCCCCGTTGTTGTTTTGGAAGTTCTGGGGGCTCGGGACAGTTATACTATTGGCTTCGTAGTAATCTCGGATAAGTAGCCATACCGTATTGGTGATGGATTGATGCTCTTGGCTTGCTACGGTGCGGAAGGTTTCCTTCAGGTCTAAGGTCAGAGTTAATATCTTGGTGATAGCTATGTACCTAGAAACATTCAGGAAAACTGAATATTCATAGGGGGGGGGGGGGCGAGCAAGCAGTCCATTGCACTTCGGCCATTTTCTGCACCTTAAGTTTTTTAAACTCTTTTAGGACATCAGCCTTGGTTGGTTCTAGTACGCAATAAAGGCAACTTAATACGACCATAGGAAGCATGACTAGCCGATGCTGAGGAGTCGGGCACGGATCTCGGAGCCCGTTCACAATTTCCCAGATCTTAGATTTAAGTTCTTCGTGTACTTGTTTGCTCATATAAAGATAACCACTATTTAATTCCTATAATGTAAAAGAAAGACTTTTATATGGGTAGGAACTGTACTACGTAAATCAGAGATTTGCAAGCATTTGCTCTGTGATTTCAGAAAAACCACTACACACGACATCGGCAAGCACAAGAGTTTCGGCTCCACACGTGTTGGTGATACCAACGCATTTCATTCCCGCCCTTTTGGCAGCTAGGATTCCTCCGGGAGAATCCTCAAATACAACGCACTGTTGAGGCGAGACAGTCTCTGCGCCCACATCCTCTATTCTCTTTAGACATTTTAAGTAAACCTCAGGAGATGGTTTGGATTTTTCTGTATGATCAGCCCCCACAATAAAATCAAAAAACTGAGAAAGCCCGCTTCTCTCAAGTACACTCTTTATCTCTTCTGAAAGCGCCCCAGAACCTATACACAGAGTAAATCTGCCATGTACGGTTTGCAGAAATTCTACAACTCCTGGGAATATTCTCACTTGCTCAGTCGCCATTTGTTCGAAAAGAACTCCTTTTTTCGAGATCAGTCGTTCAATCTCTTCGCACTCAGCAGAAAAACCGTTTTTCTCAAGAAACGTAGTAAAAAAAGCTCTGTCGTCGCATGCTAGATATATAGAGTAGTATTCAGAAGACGGAAGTGAGAGTCCCAATTGCTCTACAGTTTTTTGAAAAGCGCGCAGATGAACAGGTTCTGAGTCCGCTATCACCCCGTCAAAATCAAATACTAGCGCTTTAATCATTTTCTTTTACTCGTTTATCAAATAGTATCTTAGTTTATCTCCGGCAAGAATGCTGAAAATCTATAGAAAAAGCAACCGCAAGGAGGATAAATCTATGGATTACTATAATCCTGAAGACCTCGAAAGATTCCCAGAAATTGGAAAATTCAGCAAAGAACTAATGGACAAGTTCTTTGAATACTACAACTCTGCAACTGCAGAAGACGGAGCGCTCACTAAGAGAGAAAAAGCGCTTATCGCCCTCGCAGTATCTCACACGGAGAAATGTCCCTACTGTATAGATGCGTACACGAACCAGTGTCTAAGCACTGGGGCAGACCCAGAGCAGATGACAGAGGCTGTACACGTAGCGGCGTCAATATCCGCAGGAGTAAAACTCATTCACGCTGTCCAGATGCATAACACGCTCAAAAAAAACCGAGTTCTGTAGAAAAACCCATATTGATATGAGAAACCACACAGATTTTGGAGAGAACATCTGCGCGAAGGACAAAATCACAGTGAAGGTAAATCCAAAAGTAAACAGCCATGATTTTCTCCACAAAGTTACTTCCTCTGGACTCTCCGTAGACCCTATTGAGATCAGCACGCTACAGGCGAACATAACAAAACTTTGCAACCAGACCTGTACGCACTGTCATGTCGACGCAGGCCCCAAAAGAAGAGAACACATGAACCTTGAATGCATAAATAGGTGCCTTGAGATACTCAGAGAAAACAACTGCATTGAGAACCTTGACCTCACAGGAGGCGCCCCCGAACTCAATCCCCATTTCGACTATTTCGTCAAAGAAGCGAAATCTCTCGGAAAACACCTTATGGTAAGGCACAATCTCACGGTCACTCTTGATGGAAACCCTCAGACAGGAGAGAAAAAAACTTATATCCCCGAGTTTTTTGCGGAAAACCAAGTCGAAGTCATATCTTCACTTCCATATTACAGCACCTATTTCACAGACAAACAGAGGGGAAAAGGCGTTTTTGAAAAAAGCATTGAATCGCTCAAGATGTTGAACAAACAGGGCTATGGAGAAGGTGAACTCAAACTAAACTTGGTATACAACCCCTCGGGGGCTTTTCTTCCGCCAGATCAGAAAAGCATTGAGAGAGATTTTCGGGAAAAACTTGAAAAAGACCACAGAATAAAATTTGATAATCTGTACACCCTGACCAACATGCCGATCAACAGGTTTGAAAGAGATCTAAAAAGGCATAACTGCTATGAGCAGTACATAGAAAAACTCGTAGATGCGTTTAATCCCCTAGCCATAGCAGGCATAATGTGCCGATCTATGATAAGCGTAAGCCACAAAGGCAATATCTACGACTGTGACTTTAACCAGATGCTTGAAATACCAGCAGAGAAAGGAAGGCAAACTTTGACCATATTTAACTTTGACCTTAACTGCGCACTGAGAAGAAAGATAAAATTCGGCGTTCACTGTTTCGGCTGTACCGCCGGAGCGGGAAGTAGTTGTGGCGGAGTGACTACTAAGTCCTGAAAAAGACGCGCGGCTTCCATGGGGCACAAACACAGAAATGCTCTTATTGTTTTCGTCAAATATCCTGAGCCTGGAAAAGTAAAAACTCGTCTGGGAGCAGATATAGGAATAGAAAGAGCTACTGAAATTTACCGCATAGCGGCTGAGTTTGTAGCTAAGACCTTTTCATCTTCTTATCTTTGGGAAACGTTTTTTTTCTACACTCCAGAAAATAGGAAAAAAGAAACCCTAAAATGGCTTGCTAATGTGGAGGGATCTTTCTTCGCTCAACAGGGGAAATCACTCGGACAGAGAATTTCACACGCGTTTGCGAAATGCTTTTCCCTAGGTTTTTGCAATGTCGTGGTAATAGGAACAGATTGCGTCTTGATAACCAAGAAAGATTTAGAAACCGCTTTTTCTATTCTTTCAGAGAAAAAGTTTCGCGCGGTTCTCGGTCCCGCCTCTGACGGCGGATACTACCTCCTTGGTCTCTGTGAAAAAAAAGATAGAGTATTTTCAGGTATACCTTGGAGTAGTGAAAGCGTGCTCTCAGAAACCCAAAGAATATTGCGAGAAGATGGCGTGTACTACCAAACGCTAAGGACGCTTTGCGATATCGACGAAGAAAGCGACATCTGTATTGAGGAAATAGAAAACAGGGACTGGGATCTTGGGCAGAGATTTCGTAGCATACTAAATCAATGAAAAAGCCCCAAGCGCAAAATAGCGATAATTGGAGAATATGATGGGTCTTGAAACCCTTGACGTAGGATTATTTGCCTCATTTACGGCGGGAGTGATAGCGTTTCTATCTCCATGCGTTCTACCTCTTATGCCCGGATATCTATCGGTTGTGACTAGGCTTTCGTATAAGGACCTTAGTGAATCGCAGTCTCTCCCAAAATTTTCGAGAGTGGTCTTACCAAGCGTAGTATTCATATTGGGGTTTTCGACCGTATTTGTTTCACTAGGAGCCTTCTCCTCTCATCTGGGAAGCCTGGTAGCGCAAAATAAAACCCTTTTACTCCAAATAGCCGGAATATTCGTAATATTTTTCGGGATATTCGTCATGGAAATAGTAAAAATTCCTTTTCTACAGACGCAGAGACAAATTTCCGTATCAGAAAAAAGAGGAGGGCTTGTTGGAATCTATCTTCTTGGCTTCGCGTTTGGATTCGGATGGGTTCCTTGCACCGGACCGATTCTAGGATCTATACTTCTATACGCGAGTACTGCGCAAAAAACTCTTGATGGTGTGACTTTACTAGCCGTTTACTCCCTTGGCATTGGAATACCTTTTATTTTAATTGGCCTTGCGTTTAACGGAATGTTGCGGTGGTTAAGGGGCGTGAGGAAATATTACAGATTTTATAACTACATAGTGGGAGGATGCTTGATAATAGTTGGAATAATGATGTTTTCAAATGATCTCTACTATCTAAACGTCTATGGCCAAAAAATATTCGATGCCCTAGGAATTGATTTCTGGAAAAGATTTTAGAAACCTGTGCCTAAACACTATGCGCACATAGAATATTTGTAAGCGTTCGTTCAAGGGGTGTTTGCTTGATTAATCGTTCGTTAATCCCGTCTTAAATATTTTTTTGCATTTAGACTGGTCACTCCTTAATTGATCGGTTATCATCGGTCATATGATTGTTCACGACAAAGAGATCGGGGTTGTCAGGTTATTGGATAAAGATGACGCTGGATGCATCAATTGCATGCCGACTACGTCGGGATGCGCTTCGTTAGACTGTAAGTTTTCGTACGAAGAGTTGCTAGCGGCTTATCAGGAGTTAAAACATAAACATCAGGAGTTAGAACATGAATTGACGCGGGAACGATCACAGTCGGGGAATTATAAATCCTGTTGGGAAAAAGCGCGTACTCAGTTGGCCGCGAAAAATGAGGAAGTAAAGCGTATCAGTCGTGTGGCGAAAAGTGCTTTATCGTTGGACAAAGAAGTACAACGACTTAGAGCATTGCTAGACGAGGTTGGAGTAGATAGGCGCAAGCGTAGTACGATTGTATCGTTGCGGATGGAGATTGGCAGCTTGAAGAATGAGAATGCAGAGCTGAAGAAGCAGGTCAAGAACCTGCTTTCTAACCGTAAGGTTCTGTCCAATTCGTTGTACGGACGTCGTAGTGAGAAGCAGAAGAGTTCACCTTCGGGGCGTAGACGAGGACAACAGCCTGGGGCGCCTGGTCATGGTCGTACAGCCCGACCAGATATTGAGGTGGTAGAAGAGTCGTGGCATCCGTCAGATGATGAGATTACCTGTTCTTGTTGTGGGGAGCGGTACGTTGCAAATGGGAAGCGGACCTCGAAGATATCAGAGATTAAGGTTAAGGCGCACACGCGCAGGATTAACCGCTTCCGTTATCGTAGGTCATGCGACTGTGAGTCATCTCCGCTCTATGTGACTGCGCCAGCGCCGGCGCGGCTGTTTGAACATACGCCATATGGGACCAGTGTCTGGGCTCTATTGATATACGAGCGCTACTGGAACCTGAGGCCCTACCGTAGTATAGAGAAATGTTTTAGCGACCACGGGTTTAAGATTTCGGCAGGGACTCTAGCGGACAGCGCAAAGCGCCTGCTGCCTCTGTTCGAGACTCTCTATGACGCTATTCTCGCCCATCAAAACGAAGAGAAATTGCGTCATGCAGACGAGACAAGTTGGCGAATCCAGTCACTGAAGGAAGTGGGGGGTTCTCAACGCGCTTGGCTATGGACATCTGTGAGCAAAGACTCTGTCTTATTCAATATACACCGTTGGCGTAGTTCTGAGGCTGCAAAGGTCCTATTCATTGACAGCGTTGATTGTATTTTCTTGGTCTGCGACCGCCACGGTTCCTATAAGAAGATGGTTCGGGATTTCCTCGAAGAACTCAATAAGAAGGTGACGCTGTGTTTTTGTTGGGCGCATGTACGAAGAGATTTTATAAAATGCGCTGCAGGAGACGAGCAGCTTGAGCAATGGAATGAACAATGGATAGAACGCATTGCAGAGATGTATAAGTTAAATAAACAGCGGTGTGATCACTACGTCTCAGGTAATACTGTAGAGTTTGAACGAATACAGATAGAGTTGAAAAAAGCGTGCGACGCATTGTTCAGCAAAGCTGAGAGTGAATTATCCGAGTTAGCGGAAGATGCGCGTGAGCGAAAGCCACTTAAGTCGCTTATGAATCATCGTGAAGGGCTGAGCGTGTTCGTTGAACATCCCCAAGTTCCCATGGATAACAATATTGCGGAGAGAGCGCTACGCTGGCTGGCCATCGCCCGTAAAGTAAGTTTTGGATCTGACAGTGAAGAGGGCGCAAGAACATCAGCCATTCTATACACGGTGCTGGGTACGCTCGCAAAGAATGGCATTGACGTTCTTAGTTGGCTGAAGGGATGGTTGAGAGCCTGCGCGGAAGATGGCAGGAGTCCTCCAAAAGATCTATCGCCTTGGTTGCCATGGTCAATGAGTGAGCAACGTTTGCGCGACTTTGGCGCCAAGAGATGACCGACGAGGTTGAGTGCCGCTACTACGGGCGTGAGTTCACGGCTGCGGAGATGAAACTGCTACGCGCTTTGATAGCCGGGCCCGAGCGGCTCAACCGGACTGCTCTGTCCAGAGAGTTTTGCAGACGTATTGGGTGGTACAAGCCCGATGGCGGACTCAAGGATATGACGGCCAGAGTTACCATGCTATCCATGCATAGGGATGGCATCATCAAGTTACCACCACCCACCCGAGTGTCGCCCCGAGCCAAGCCTATTGTCTTTGGAGTGGACACCGAACCGCCTATACTACCGGTTCCCGAGACCCTTGACGAAGTCCGTCCACTGCAGGTTCACACTGTTGTCAGTGGCACCAAGCAAGGCAAACTATGGAACGAGTTTGTAGCTCGTTATCACTACTTAGGTTATAAGACATTAGTCGGGGCTCAGATGCGCTACGCAGTGCGCGACCGCCACGGTTCGCCGCTGGCCATGCTAGGCTTCTCCACCGCCGCATGGAGACTTGCGCCGCGTGATACCTTCATAGGATGGACATCCGAGCAACGTGAAAAGAATTTACCGCTGGTTATCGACAACCCCAGATTCCTGATTCTTCCATGGATACAGATACCCAATCTTGGGTCACACATACTCTCGGTAGTCTGTCGCCGCTTGCCCAAGGAGTGGAAGCAACGATACAACTTCACACCTGTGCTCATTGAGACGTTTGTACAAATTCCGACATATACAGGCACCGTATACCGGGCATCTGGATGGATACGCGTTGGAACTACACAGGGGCGTGGCCGCTACGATCGTTATAAACGATGCGATAAACCCAAAAAGGACATTTGGCTACGACCGCTTCACAGGAATTGGAGACAAATCCTCAATCGCTCAAACCCCCTATAAACACCCCTTGAACGAACGCTTACGAATATTTACGATGTCGAATATATTCATCAAAGGTTTATTAAATTGTGAAATCTTTATCCTATTGTCTATAAAAACCTGTTGATTGTTGACGTCATATCTGCGATCATTAGGAGAAATCAAACTCTGAAAAGATATGAGGAAAAACAAATGAAACAAAGAAAATCGTACAAGAGGAAAAAAAACCGAACTAATACAGTCCCTAATATTTGGGATAAAATACGCATACAGCGATTAGCACGGGAACTAGAAAGAAGAGGATTAATCCTTAATAGAAAGTAAGTATATGTTAATATTGAGTTAAATACATCTAATGAGGAGGATCAAGTATGCTTAGAGTTACGACTTTTGCGTGTCTTTTGATTATCTGTGCGCTACTGCCGTTATCATCAAACGCTCAGCAGGTTTATATCGGCACAGAGATCGGCTTTGGTTTTGGAAAATCTCTTGATTTTAATTCCAGTGATAACGATTTTCCAACTACGTGTGATAAATACCTTGATCCATCGGATCATTTTGAACCTGTGGGTGGATGTACCTCAGATTCCGACTGGTCAAGTAGCCATGATGGTTCAATCGGTATACTTGCCGGAATGTCCTTAGGTCTCAGTACCGATTTGGGAATACGGGTTGAAGCTGAATATTTTTACTTTGGTTCAGATTATGACTCGGTTGACTCTCTTTTGAATAATACGGATGGTGGTGTAGGTGGGGATGTCGTAGATAAAGCGAATCAAGAACTTGTCCGCGCAGAAGATCACATAGGACAGGTCTCTATAAACAGTTTGTTTTTGAACCTTTATTATGATCTTCCAACTTCCGGAAACCTCAGACCATATGCTGGAGGCGGGGTGGGATTCGGTATGGCTGAAGCGAAGTATGGCAGTTATTGGGGGCGTAACGTTAACCCAGACGCGATCAAAACTGCTGATGAAGCAAAATACAAAGGCAGTGGAGATCAAGATGCTGACCGAGAAGCTTTTCATGAAAGAGTCGCAGGCACCACAACAACGGAAAGTCATACTCTTGAAGATACCGTGTTTGGTTTTCAGGCGATTATAGGCGTTGACTATCTGCTGACTGAGAAAACATCCCTTGGAATCAAGGGCCGCTGGGTTAAATATGGCGATTTCAGCGACGGAGATACATGGGACCAATTACGTAGTCACGCGTCAAATAACGGAGTTGGAACACCAACTGTCGAATATACGACGAAAACTGAAGACTTAAGCGCATTCGGAGTCAGTCTTGTTATGAAATACGCGTTTTGATTTAACTCATACGGCGTTGTGTTATGTTCAATGACTGCCGTGGAAATAGACCATGCTTGATTACATATCCGCAAAATGGAAAATCTGCATGTGCGGGATGCCTGCTTGACGGTCAGCGTTCCCAAGTAGAGGTATAAAGTCTACCTCAATAACGTAATACTGAGTCTAGTCGTTAAACGTGTTACGTTTGCATCGCAAGAAAAGTCTTTGTGACGTTTAGCACATATTTGAGCCTCCGCATCTACGTAAAATGATATGACTGGCCGTGCTCCCCGAAATCGAACGTTGACATGCACCCCTGAAGAATTTTTTGAGTTTTCTAAGTCTACTTTGCGGGTTGAAAAACCAATTGACTGTCAAAGTTTGAATCGCCAGCTTATTGAAGGCGACTTCTTCGAAGTAGCAGATCACCTTCCAACCCAATTCATTGACCTGTTAATACTTGATCCGACATATAACCTCACAAAAAATTACAACGGAAATCATTTTAGAAAACTGGATAAAACCAGTTATAGGTCTTGGTTTGAGAGAGTTATCGGGTTGCTCTCTCCAATGATGAAAACAACAGCAACTCTCTATTTATGCTCTGACTGGAAGACATCAGCGTTGGTTCTGCCAGTTTTAGAAGAACGGTTCTTTGTGCAAAACAGAATTACATGGGAACGAGAAAAAGGAAGAGGCGCGAGGCGAAATTGGAAAAATAATACAGAAGACATCTGGTTCTGTACCAATTCCGAAGATTATTATTTCAATGTGAATGCCGTAAAGTTGAAACGTAAAGTGCTAGCTCCTTATCGCGTGAATGGAAACCCAAAAGATTGGAAGCAGGAAAGCGATGGCAACTTCCGGTTAACTCATCCATCTAATCTTTGGACGGATTTAACCGTGCCCTTTTGGTCAATGCCTGAAAACACTTCTCATCCTGCACAAAAGCCGGAAAAACTATTTGCGAAATTGCTTCTTGCAAGCTCAAAAGAAAATGATTTTGTCTTTGATCCGTTTTTGGGAAGTGGGACGTCAGCTGTGGTTGCAGAAAAACTGGGGAGACGTTGGTGTGGTATTGATATTAGCATGGAATACCTTTGCTGGGCGAGAAAACGAATTTGGGTTGCACAAAAAGATCCGACCATCCAAGGGTATAAAGATGGAGTTTTCTGGGAAAGAAACTCTTTTCCTCATCAACAAAAAGAAACGTAGCTATTTGGTCAAAGAGTGATTGCTTGGCCCGCCGCCATCACCCTTGAATACCTCAACATGTAGAAACTGATAACTTTTTGGTTGAACGATTCGTTATATGGTTATGTTCGACGTAGATATCAAGATGCTTCGTTCATCAAATGACGATGATTCAAAAGGTGTCGGTTATCTGACAACTCCGTCGGCGTATGGCGTATGTTTCGGTGGGCTGAAAGTCTCTGTACTAAGAGAAATGGGATCAGGCAAAGCAGGCAAAAAAACCAAATCAGTCGGATTTTAGTAGGTTTTGGATAAACTTAGTCATGATATTTTAAGTATATAATTCCCCAAAATATTGACTCTAAATTAATATTTTTTATATTTTTTATATATACAAACTAGTACGGAGGTTGAAATGCCTTTATACGAACTTAAATGTTCTGATTGTGGAAACCAATTTGAGTCATTAGTTTTTGACTCAAATGAAGCGATAAAGTGTACGTGTTGCGACTCTGAAAATACAGAAAAACTTTTTTCGACATTCGGGCTTAAAAATACCGCAACCGCTGAGCCCACCCCACAAGAAAGTTCAGGATGCTGCACACAGTCGGGATGTAGCTGTTGCTGATTTCCTGCTGAAATTGCACAATTGAGAAGCGTGTATATAATCTTATTTTTTCCGAGACAACCTATGGAGGATGGGTCTACACATGAACCAAAGCGAAAAAGAGATGAAGCAAGCTGCCCTTGAATACCACAGAAGCGGCAGAAAAGGAAAACTTGAGGTTGTTCCCACAAAACCATGCGACACCGCATGGGAACTTTCCCTCGCGTACTCCCCTGGAGTTGCAGAACCATGCAGGGAAATAGCAAAGGACAAAGACCTCTCCTATGAATATACAAATAGGGGGAATCTAATCGCAGTCGTATCAAACGGTACTGCGATACTAGGTCTTGGAAACCTCGGCGCTCTTGCGGGAAAACCCGTGATGGAAGGCAAAGGAGTACTTTTCAAAAAATTTGCGGATGTTGACGCTTATGACATTGAAATAAACACAGAGGATCCAGATGAATTCATAAAAACGGTTAAGTATCTAGAACCCACCTTCGGCGGTATAAACCTCGAAGATATAAAAGCGCCTGAATGCTTTTATATTGAAGACAGGCTCAAAGAAGAGATGGACATCCCGGTTTTTCATGACGACCAGCATGGAACTGCGATAATATCTGGAGCTGGCCTTCTTAACGCTTGTGAAATCTCAGGCAAGAAAATGAGTGATCTCAAAATGGCCTTTAACGGAGCGGGCGCATCCGCTATCGCGTGCGCAGAGTTTTTCATAGAGTTAGGCGCCAAGAGGGAAAACATAATCATGTGCGATAGTCGTGGCGTAATATACAAGGGAAGAAAAGAAGGACTCAATCCCCAGAAAAAAAGATTTATCTCTGATACGGATAGAAGAACAATAGGAGACGCTGTTGTGGGTGCAGATGTGTTCGTAGGGCTTTCCAATGGTGGCGCCATAAACAAGGACAACGTAAAAAGCATGGCGGACAATCCCATAATATTCGCCATGGCGAATCCCGACCCTGAGATACTTCCAGTTGATGCAAAGGCCGCAAGAAGTGATGTTATAACCGCCACTGGAAGATCAGACTTTGCAAATCAGGTTAATAATGTTCTCGGATTCCCGTTTATTTTCAGAGGAGCGCTTGACGTAAGAGCAACCAAGATAAATAACGAGATGAAGGTAGCCGCGGCATACGCTCTTGCAGATCTAGCAAAGGAACCCGTACCAGACAAAGTTGCCGAGGCTTATGGAAGCCAAAAATTTGAGTTCGGACCTGAGTACATAGTTCCAAAGCCATTTGACCCTAGGGTTTTAGTATGGGAGTCAGTTGCGGTCGCAAAAGCCGCTATGGAAACTGAGGTTTCTAGAATTAATATTGACCTTGATGAATACAGAGCTAGTTTAGAGGCCAAGATAAAGAACCTTATTTAATTCCTTAGACATAACATCCATTACCTTTTCCCTACTACAATCAAGGAAAAGACGTATTTTGAAATCCGCATAGAACAATGGGATGCGCTACGGTTGAGAAACCTTGGTTGGAATTCAAAACCGTAAAATATCTTAATCTTGATTTAGATTCCATATGGCAACTATATGATCAAGAGTAGTTGACAACAAATCACGCCATTTTCTTGGGAAAAATCTAGAGATAATTATTCAGTAAACATCTATTGAGAAGGGTTTTTATTTTCGGGAGGTATTTCTTACTATTTTTGAGTCTATGGAAGAAATTGAATCTTTCTGGCTTTCATAACGTTTTTGCGTTTTAATATGAAATATTTTTTGTCTTTGCTATAACGTCCCAAAACTCTTATTCTATTCCCATTTTTTAATCCTTTTACAAACCCTCTTGCGTAAACATTTATCACTTTTTCCGGTTCGCCATCAAAAAAGTGAAACATCGTAAACTTCTTGCCGTTACCCATTTTTTTGTAAGCAACCTTTTTAACTTCTCCTTCAAGAGTGAAAACCTTTCTATGGTATTGATCTCGGGAAGAGAAAACTTGCGCGATTGTCACTTGCGGTTCCGCGACTTCTCCGATGTCCGTATAGGACTTGTAGCCGCCTTCCTCGGAATAACAGAAGGGATATGATGTGAAAAAAATTAGAAAAACCAAAGGGATTAACTTCATCGTCAATGTTTTATATCAGTCAGTATATAAAGACAAAAGAACTAAAACTATGAAATGGGTTTTGTCATGGACATAGGATCAAGCACCTCATCAAGTTCTTGCTCTGAAAGCACCCCTTTTTTTATCGCGACTTCTCTCACGGTGCTTCCCGACGCATACGCTTGTTTGGCTATCGCAGCCGCTTCATCATAGCCTATTATAGGAGCAAGGCTTGTGCACATGGCAAGACTTTGCTCTATGATTTCCCCACAGCGTTGTTCATCAGCATCTATTTCAGAGATACACTTTTCAACAAAAATTTCGCAGACCTTAGAGGTAAGTCTTATTGATTCAAGAATGTTATCCGCCATCATAGGCATCATAACATTTAACTCGAAATTACCTGACTGGCCGCCAATGGTTATCGCCGTGTCGTTTCCAATCACTTGGGCCGCGACCTGCGTTACCGACTCCCCGATCACAGGATTAACCTTGCCCGGCATGATGGATGAACCGGGCTGTATCGCCGGCAGTAGTATCTCCCCGAAACCGCAACGCGGACCACTTCCCAGCCAACGTATGTCATTTGCTATTTTCATAAGGCTTACCGACACGGTTTTGAGCGTTCCGCTTGTTTGAACAATTGCGTCTTTTGACGCTTGAGCTTCAAAGTGGTTTTTAGCTTCTTTAAACTTAACGCCTGTTGTCTCGCTTACTCTTGTAGCGACCTTTTTTCCGAAATCCCTATGGGTGTTTATTCCTGTCCCGACAGCAGTTCCTCCTATGGCAAGTTCTGATAGATCGGTTCTCACCGCTTTGAATCTTGATATACCGTGATCAACCATGCTTGCGTACCCACTAAATTCCTGACCAAGCCGAATCGGAGTCGCATCCATAAGATGCGTACGCCCTATTTTTACAATATGGTCAAAATGCTTGGCTTTTTTAGATAGAGCAACTTTAAGAGCTTCAAGCGATGGAATAAGGTTTTTTTCAATTGACTCAAGCGAAGAGACATGCATGGCTGTGGGAATCACATCATTACTTGACTGTCCCATATTCACGTGGTCGTTAGGATGAATTCGGATTTTACCCTTGAGTATTTCCGAGGCTCTGTTGGCTATGACCTCGTTTGTGTTCATGTTGGTTGAGGTGCCAGAACCGGTTTGAAACACGTCAACTACAAAATGTGAATCCAAAGCGCCTTTGGCGACTTCCCAAGCCGCTTTTTCTATGGCACGAGCGACGCTTTTCTTCAAATACCCAAGTTCCGCATTTGTCTGAGCTGCAGCGAGTTTTATAAGACCCATAGCCCTTATAAACTCTCTAGGAAGTGTACGGCCGCTCACCGGAAAGTTCTCAACCGCTCTAGCTGTCTGCGCTCCATAATAGGCGTCGGAAGGAACCTTCATTTTCCCCATTGAATCCGATTCCACTCTGTATTTGATCCTAGCCATTTAGATTGTCCTCCAAAAATTGATATGTGTTTTTGACTTGAAAAACGCTAATTGTACCACGAAAAAACCTATTCTATAATACAGACGGTTTTCTGCGCAACTCAAGCACCAAGCTGAGCACTGAAGGGATAAGAAATAACGTAAACGCTGTGGAAAAAACCAATCCACCAACCACAACGCTTCCAAGACCCTTATAGAGTTCAGATCCCGCCCCAAGCGAAAGCACAAGTGGCAGCATTCCAAAAACGCTTGTAAGCGTGCTCATAAAGATTGGCCTTATCCTTACCCTTACCGATTCGCTCACAGCCTCTCCCAGATCCATCCCCGTACGGATATTATTAAGCGCTTGATGAACTATAAGTATGGCGTTGTTAATTACTATTCCTATAAGGATCACAAAACCCAACATGGTTAGAATATCTAGAGGTTGATAGGTAAAAAGGTTAAGCACAAAAAGCCCGAGAAATCCGCCAAGGGATGCAAACGGCACCGTCACCAAGATAATCAGCGGATACAGAAAACTTCCGAAAAGAGCCGACATCAGTAAAAAAGATATAAGTACCGCTAGCAAAAAATTCCACTGAAGCGCGCTTTTTGCCACAGCTAACTTGTCAGCCGTTCCCGCTAGCAAAAAATTCGTACGGTCGCTCACAGTGCCACTCTGCTTCAGAGGAGAAACTATCTCTGAACTTATGATCTCAATAGCTTCTTCAAGTGTCAGATCTTCGGGAGGAGTTACTTGTATTGTCACAACCCTTTGCCTTTCATGATGGTTTATCTGCTCTGGAGAATCCATAATCCTTACGTCCGCAATTGACCCCACGGTGACTACATTCCCTCTTGGGGATGCTATCATTATATTTTCTATGTCTTGAGTCTTCTTTGAAAAGTTCTGCTGCCCCCGCAAAATTATATCAACTTCCTGTCCTTCTAGAGTAAACTCGCCAGCTTCCACTCCATCTATAAGAGACCTCATGGTAAACCCAAGTTCACTGTTGGTAATCCCCTGTCGAGCGGCCTGTACGCGATTAGTAAGAACACGCAATTCTGGATTGCCGAGGTCAAGGCTTGGAATTGGTCTTACTTGGGCTTGCGGAATTTTTTCCATAACAGCAAAAAACACTCTTTTGGCCACAGCGAGTATTTCTTCTAGATCGTCTCCAGTCACATGGACGTCTATTGATCTACCCTCCCCTATATTGCTGTTAAAGATACTCGGCTGGATTATGACTCCGAACATCCCTGGAATCTGCGCTATAGTGCTACGAAGAACTGGAAAAAGTTCCTTTAAACGGCTCTCATCCCGAGGGACCGCACCCATGAAAATCTGCTTGCCCCTTGCCACGTAGAAAAAGTTCTCTATGCCGGGAAGGTTTTTCTCTGCCGAGATTTCTTTATCTAAGTACGGAGAAAGATTGGCCTCAATTCTCCGTCCTATGTCTGTGTATTCTGCGATATTATATCCAGGGGGAGGAATGAGTATTCCGAAAAGAAGATTTCTGTTTCCCGTAGGTAAATATTCGGTTTTGGGGAAAACCGCGACTATAAATAGTATTGACAAAAGGGTAAATGACGCGACGAGAACCACCCTTTCTTTCACGCTACGCATTATGCGTTTTGTGAAGTCGTTTATAAAAATAGAGACCGCACTGGCAAGACTCAGAAGACGAGGCATAAAACGGAGCCTCTCAATAGCGCCTGCGGCATCCTTTACCGAAAGATACTTGGAGGATGTAGATGGTATAACCGTAATTGAGACAATTAGGCTCAGTAGCACCGAAACGCTTATCGCTATCGCTATGTCTCGAAAAAGTTGCCCAGTCTGCTCTTGGATAAATATCACAGGTATAAAAACCGCTGCGGTAGTGAGAGTACTTGCAAGCACCGCCCCCCAGACCTCAGTTGTGCCTTCGTAGGCGGCTCGGGCTCTTGTCTTTCCCATTTGCATGTGTCGGTAGATGTTTTCAAGAACCACAATGGAGTTATCTATCACCATTCCGACCGCAAAACTCATCCCCGCAAGGCTTATAACGTTTATAGTCCTTCCTAACATATCAAAGGCTATAAAGGTCCCAATAACGCTTGAGGGTATGGCAATTCCAACGATCATCGTGCTACTTGCGCTACGAAGAAAAAGAAGAAGCACGATAAAAGCGAGCACAGCGCCTATGAGAAGGTTTCCTCTCACAAGATTTATAGCGCTTTTTATATATCCGGTTTCTTCATAAACGTTGTAGAGATAAAGTCCATTGTCACTTAGAACTCCTTTGTTGAGTTGTTCCACAACTTTGAAAAGCGCTTCCTTTACCTCTATGGAATTCGCCCCGCTTTCTCTTAGCACGTTTATAGCTATTGCGGGCTCGCCGTTTTGCCTTACGGTGTAATCAGGGTCTTCGTATCCCAATCGTACAGTCGCAACTTCCCGCAGGTAAACTGGAATTCCTTGTTCTGATACGCGGACTACAATATTGTCTATATCTTTTGTGGTTCTGTACTCTCCAACAGTTCTAACCAGATACTGTCTTTTCCCCTCATCAAAAGAACCCGCGCTGAAATTTTCGTTCTCACTTTCAATGGCTCGGACAAGGTCCGTTATGGTGATATTCCTAGTCGCTAGCGCCACCGGATCAAAAAGCACCTCTATTCTCCTCTCTCTACCTCCAAAAACATTAGACGCGCCTATTCCCGGAACTCTCTCAAGTCTTGTGCGGACAACCTCATCCGCAAAATCGTAGTAAAGGTTTATATCTGCATCATTATCAGCAAGAGGCTTAAGAATAAACCAAGCCATAGCGTTTGACCTCGGGTCAACGGTTGTTATAACTGGCCTATCCACCTCATCTGGATACTCTTTCACTTGATCAAGTCTGTTTGATACTTTTACAACCTTTGAGTCAATATCGGCACCTGTCTTGAATTCAAGTATGACTTCAGCTGAACTGTCCGAGCTTTCACTATCAAGCTTTGTAAGACCTGTTATTCCTTTGAATTCGTCTTCTTGCTCATTCACCACTTCGCTTTCCATTTCAAAGGGACTTGCGCCTCTCCAAAAAGTGCTAACGGTAATTCTTAGTGTTTCAACATCTGGGGTAAGTTGAATTGGTATCCTGAAAAATGAGATGACGCCGAAGATAATTATGAATATTATTCCTACGGCTATCGTTACAGGGTTTTTTATTGATGCTTCAACGAGTTTCATTGCTTCAGGGTCTCAACTATTCTGACTTTCTGCATTGGTATAAGTCTTTCGTTTCCTCTGACCACAACGTTTTCACCAACAGAAATTCCCCCCTCAACATGGGTTTCATTTCCATACCAACCTATACTCTTCACGGGCACAGGGTGAACGACGCCGTCTCTTACGACAAAAACAGCCGTTCCCGCAGGACCTCTGACTATGGCGTCCTTGGGAACACATGTTATTTTCTCTTTTTCACCAACTCTTATTTTAACAATGGCGCCGGCTGAGGATTTTATTGCGTGTTCTGGATTTGCAAGCACAATTTTTATCGGAAATGAAACAGCCACCGGGTCCGCATCAGGCACCACCGTCGCCACTTTACCTTGGAAAACCTCTGAACCCATAGAACCTATAATGATTTCAACTTCAGTACCCTCAACAACCTGTCCCAAGTACATCTCAGGAAGACCCGCCCATACCTCAATCGTGTCTATGTTCACAAGCGATAGAATCTTGCCACCTTCATTGACCCATTGTCCCGTTTCTGCATGATGCTTTGTCACATAGCCATTAAACGGAGCGGTGATTTTTGAGGCCATCAGGTCGTATTCCGCCTTGTTTATTCTGTTTTCTAGACTCTGCAGCACCGCCATATCTGAATCTTTTTGGGTTTCGGCTTTGTCAATATCTACATCGGATAATATGCCTTTTTTGTAAAGATCTGTTGTTCTTCCTAAGTCTTTTTCGGAAAGTTTCGCATTTACAAGAGCTTTTGTTCTCTCATTTTTAAGTTCTTGTAGTGAAAGGTCTATCTTCTCGCTTTTTATCTCGGCAAGTATATCTCCTTTTTCAACGTACTCACCCTCTTGGGCTATTATAGATTTCACTATCCCCGCAACCTCTGTGGACACAATAGATTTCATCGCTGGAAAAGTTACAGCTGCGAGGCTCACGGGCTTTCTTATGGTTTTCTCCACAACTGCGGACACATAGACAGGTGCCGGGGGAGGACCTTGGGGTGGTGAATCAGTTGACTGAGAAAAAGAAATTCTCGGGAAAAGAAAGAAAACTGAAAGTAGAAAAAGAACTCCTGTTTGAATACGCATAAGTGTGGTTTCTCCATAGCCCCGCCTGCCTTTTTCCAAACTGCTTCTGGAAAACCCAGACTCAGCAATCGCATGGGGGTCTCATTGCCTTAGAGTATACACTACTAGCACAAATAGATGCGCAGGAAAACGTAATACTACGAAAATCAGGTATTCTTTCTCTTGCATTCTTTTGATTCCAAATTATATTTGCCAAAAAATACATCAATAGGAGACAAAAACATGCCATCCGAAACCATAGTTGAAGTAGTTGATTCTGAATTTGACCAGCAGGTCATGGAAAGTTCTATTCCCGTTCTCATAGATTTTTGGGCACCTTGGTGCGGTCCTTGCAGAGCTCTTGCTCCCGTTGTTGAGGAGATCTCAAAAGATTATGAAGGTAAGGTCAAGGTAGGCAAGATAAATGTTGATGAAAATCCAGAAGTTACGATGAAATTCAGTATCAGAAGCATCCCCACCCTCATAGTGTTCAAAAACGGTGAAGTGAAACAACAGATAATAGGTGCGGTTCCCAAGAGCGAAATAGAAAAAGCGCTTGACGAGTCTCTTGCCTGAAAACAGTTCTGAACTAAGAAGTTAAAATGGCTAAATATATCATGCTCAGCAACCTTACTGATGAAGGTAGAAGAACTGTAAAAATGAGGCCAGAGAGAATACAAGAAGTAAACAAGGAACTTGAAAAAATGGGCGCTAAAGTGGTGGCCCAGTATGCAGCATTAGGCCCTTACGACTTCGTTAATATAGTTGAAGCCTCTGACAACGAGACAATTGCGAAGGTCGTAATAGAACTTGGTTCACGGGGTACAGTCCATATAGAGACCTTATCTGCTATCCCAATCCCGGAATTTGAAGAGAAATTTAATGATGGAAACAATTAATCCATTCTCAGAGTTTGTCTCGGCCATTAATCGCTGAGTTATGACCACAGTATGAACATTGTCAATACGACACAACTACTTCAACGAAGAATGTCCTTAAAGGTAAGTAGTTGAAAGGGCGATGGAATAATTTACAAAGGAGGTTGCATTATGAAGTTACACGACTTTTTGTTTATTTTGATCTTGCTAGGTCCTTTTGTGGCACTTTTAGTATCTGTAAAATTTGAGGAACCATACAAGAACTTGACACCAGAACAACAAAAAGTACTACTAGATTCGGATAAGAGATATAATGAGATGATGCCAGAACAAAGTGAAAAATACAAACGTAAAAATAAGAAGGCGTACAATGCCTATATAGAAAAAGAACTTGATGAAATCGGAATCACGCCTAGTGAAGGCTATGAACCCTCACCTATTCAATATGTTGACAGATTTCAGGTCTTCGAACCCCCGGAGGACTATGAACCCCCATTATATTACGTCCCAAGTGAAGACTGTTATATCCCAATTGATGAAGACTGCGAACCCACACCAAATTATATGCTCCCAGACGACACGCCTATCCCAGATCATCCACCATCCCCGTACTCAAGGTGGTAAGGTCTAGGGATGGTCAATCTGCAGTCTCTCGTTCCTCTTCTCTTGTACCTACCTATGTGCGTAAGGTTGCGAAACTTGAATTATCTTTGTCGTGGCTTTATCCACAGGGGGATTTTGAGGGCGCCCTTCTAAAACCCCTTGATATGCATACAAATTTTGGACAGCACAAATGTCTCCAGAGAAGGTCTGAATTGTCTTTTTGTGGAGCGTAAAGAAAAACTAAGTAATATGTTTCGCACTGATTCTCGCAGAATCACCAGTTAATACAATTTTTTTGGGTGAGATGTCTGAGTAATTTTGATTATCTTGCGTACTCTGTTTTCCCAGGTGTATTTCTTAATATCTTCAAGAGCAGAAGAAGAAATCTTAGAACAAAATTCAGGTTCGGACAGTACAAACTCAAGAGCAGAAAAAAATTCCTCTGAATTATTTGGTGAAACAGTAACAGAGTTTTTTCCAGACTCAAGTATCTCAAGAACAGAGGGAATAGCAGTAGCCACAATTGGTTTTCCTGTAGCCATATATTCAAAAAGTTTGAGTGGTGAGGTAAAATCACCCGCTTGCGTACCTCCTTTAATAGTCACCGCGGAGGAGTAAGGCATAACCAAAACATCGGAACCCAAAAGATAAGAAGCAACTTCTTTTTGATCGACAAAACCAACCATTATGAAGTTCTTTATCCCCCTTCTTTCGGCATCTAGTCTGTACGTAACATTGTCTTGTTCTCTGCCTCCAACCACAACAAACACTACCTCGCAAAGCCTCTCTGCAGCATTCACAAGAACATCTATCCCCCTACCCTTATATGTATTTCCGCAGTAACAAACGGTTTTTGTTCCAGCAGGATAGCCAAGCCGAGTGGCAAGTGAAGGTCTGTCCGCATTTCTGGAAAACATCTCAATATCAACTCCGTTATGCGCGACAAAGAAATTTTTCCCCTTTATCCCTAATTCCCCATAAAGTTCTTTTAGACCCTCTGAATTAAATGACATGCCGAGTAACTTTTTTTTGCGTGAAAAAAACTTTATCATTCTTTGGGCGACCATGTTTACTGGAGGGTGATGCGCGTCATATACAACCGGGATTGAGAGAAACCCGGTAGCCATCCATGCAAAAACCAAATTTCTCGTGAGTACAAAGTCGTATTGCTTTTTTCTTATTAGCGCCAGTAGCGCGCTCGTAAATCCGTGGACAATCTGCCTTCCCACGCCATTTGTAAAAGGGATGAAAGTTATGGGGAAAGGCGTGGTCACGCCATAATATTCAAACAACGCATCCTTAGAAAAGCGTCCGGGCAGGACGCACTCAACTTTAATTCCAAGTCTTGTCATCGCCTGACACATCTTCATCATATGCACTGCGCTCGCTCCTCTGGAAAAAAGTGGAGGGCTTCCCACGTACATTACTCGTAATTGTTTGTATTCTTTATTTTTTAGCAATGAATGTATAACCTTACGACTTCTAAAGATAATGACTTATACAAAAGAACGTACCATGAAAACGTCCCGTCTTCACGGATTCAGAGACATATTCTCTCCTGAGACAGAAAAGTTGCGTCTTGTGGAAAATACAGTAAAAGCAACATTCGAACTTTTTAGTTTCTCAGAAGTAATCATACCTATGCTTGAACCCTCTAAAGTCTATTTCACCGGACTTGGCGACACCACAGATATAGTACAGAAAGAAATGTACTCGTTTGAGACCAAGGGAGGAGAATACGTTTCAATGAGACCCGAAGGGACAGCGGGAGTAGTAAGAGCATTTATTGAGAACTCTCTTCACAGAAAATCTCTAGTAACAAAACTTTACTATTCAGGAGAGATGTTTCGGTATGAAAAGCCTCAAGAGGGAAGACAGAGGTGTTTTAATCAGATAGGCGCGGAACTTTTCGGTTCTCCACACCCTATATCTGATTCAGAAGTTATTGAGATGCTGTGGCTTGTAATGCAAAGACTTGGACTTAGTGAGTATGTAAAACTAGAAATCAACTCCATAGGAGAACCTCCCGAGCGGGAGTTATATAAAAACGCTATCAAAGAATATTTCTTGCGGAAAAAAGAATCTTTATGCCAAAATTGTGAAAAAAGACTTAAGACGAATCCACTTCGAATACTTGACTGCAAAGAAAAGGTCTGCAGTGAAATCACCTCTGAGATTCCATTTTCAATTTTTGAATATCTGTCCGAGCGAAGCAGGGATCATCTAGATTACGTTCTTAGTTCACTTGACCAAAAATCCATACCATTTTCTCTTAACACAAAAATAGTACGGGGGCTTGACTATTACACAGACACGGTCTTTGAGATAACAACAGACAAACTCGGCGCTCAGAATGCCGTAGCCGCAGGAGGACGGTATGACCTGTTAGTTAAGAAAATGGGTGGACCGCATACGCCCGCTGTGGGCTTTGCTATGGGAGTTGAGAGAATAATGTTACTTCAGCAGAGAATTGGAACTAAGAAAAGCCAACCTAGGAAAAAACACCTGACACACATAATACATATCGGGGAGAAGGCAAAAAATGAAGCGGCGAGGTTAGCATCTATTCTTCGCAAAAATGGAGTCAGAACTGAAACTGAATACGAAACGAAAAGCCTGCGAAGCCAGATGAGAAAAGCCGATAAAGCAGGAGCGAACTATTCTATTATTATTGGAGATAATGAACTTGAGCAAGGAGTTTTATCCGTCCGCGACATGAAAACTGGAGAAGAAAAAACCTTGCCTCTCAAAAAACTTGAATCTTTCAATGGAATGAAAGATTTCCAAAAACTTGTCTGATCACAGCACAGATCTGACAGAAAAGCCGTTTTAAAGAACCTAATGCTTAAGAACAGATTTTTCTACGGATGGGTAGTAGTAATAGCGGGTCATCTGCTCATAACGCTTGATGGGATGATCCTTTATTCGTTTGGGATATTCTTTCCTTATCTCAATGAAGGGTTTGAACTGTCAAAAACCACCGGGTCGTCCTTTTTTTCCGTAAGATGCGTATGCATGGCCTTTTCCTTTGTGTTTGCGGGAAGGCTAATAGATCGCCACGACGCAAGATATGTCACATTTTTTGGAGGGCTGATTGGAGCAATTGGTCTTTTCCTATCATCCCGCGCTGAGAATATCTTAGAACTCTATATCACCTACAGCGTGCTCGTGGGGATAGGAGATGGATTTCTTTACATATTGCCTGTAACCGTAATAAGCAGATGGTTCTTAAAGAAAAGAGCTCTTGCAATAGGAATTGCGACCGCAGGGGTTCCGGTAAGCGGACTCATCGTCAACCCGATTACAGCTTGGCTTATAGAATCGTTCGGTTACCAAAGCGCTCTTGTATACCTCTCAATTATATTCACGCTTATACTGTGCGCGGCGTTTCTTATAAGAAGCCACCCTGAAGATATGAATCTCAAAGCGTATGGAGAAGGAGAACAAGACGCGTCACAGCCCGCAAGCGATTCTGACTGGAGCCCCAAGGAAGCTTTTTCAAGCACAAGTTTCTGGCTTATGTATCTCTCTTTTTTTCTCGGCTTTAACACTTTTTTGATTGTCGTCGTAGAGCTTTTTGATTTCTCAATAAAATCAGGAATAACTCCTCTTGTCGCAGCAGGGGCACCAGCTTTTATAGGACTTGGAAGCATATTCGGGAGGATTTTCTTCTCAGCAGTGGTGACCAACATATTAAAAGACGTACGTATACTGTTTGTCTGTTATTATCTCCAAGCGAGTTCTATAATTCTTATTCTCGTGGTAGTAGATATATGGTCCCTTTACCTGTTTGGTTTTCTGTTCGGTTTTTTTTACAGTGGATGGGTACCGATGTTTCCTACCATTCTGGGAAGGTTTTATGGTCTTAGATCCCTTGGAAGCATTTTCGGAATTTTTGGCACGGGTTTTTCGCTTGCGGCAATCAGTGGACCCCTTATTTCAGGGTTTCTCTATGATTTGACGCAGAGTCATCAAAAGCCTTTTATCGTGGCAGCGGCGGTCTCGTTTGCAACAGCGTTTATAACGCTTCTGATAAAAGACCCTGTGAAAAAAGATGACGTAAAAACCACTGGAGAAATTAGCCCAAAATGAATATATTCTGTTTTTGGTTATATTAGAGTTGCGGAGAAAAACAGATGTTTGGACTAGGAACTGCTGAATTACTGATAATTCTCTTTATAGCTCTGATAATATTAGGTCCTAAGGAACTTCCCAAGATCGCAAGGACTCTCGGAAGGGGGATAAGAGAACTTCAAAGGGCCAAGGATGACTTAAGAGAAAATATAGAATTTGAAGATGAGCAGACAAAAACAGAAACATCCAAAAAGAACAACTCTGCCTGACTTGTAAGAGAAACTTTCTAGGATACTATTAACGACGACTCTTTTCCTAAAGTTTTAACTATGCCCAAGATAACCATTGATGGAACAGAAATTGAGGTGGATGATGGGATCAACGTCATTCAGGCCGCAGCCACTGTGGGCATAGAGATACCTCATTTTTGCTACCACCCTTCGCTGAGCGTTGTCGCTCAGTGCAGACAGTGTTTAGTTGAGGTGGAAGGCATTCCAAAGGTTCTTCCGGCATGTAACACGGTTGTAAGAGACGGTCTTGAGATCAAGACAAACACCGCGAAAGCGCTTGAAGCCAGAAAGGCCGCAGTTGAGTTCACTCTGATAAACCACCCGCTTGACTGTCCTATTTGCGACAAGGGTGGTGAATGTCCCCTCCAGATGACCACTTTCGACCATGGTCCGGGTTATAGCAGGGTCGAAGGACCAGAGAATAAAAAAGTTAGACAGAAAAGCTACTTGAGCGATCGTATAATGTACGATGCCAACAGATGTATCATGTGTACACGTTGCGTTCGCTTCACAGACGAAGTAACCCAAACCCATGAGTTAGGAACATCAGGAAGAGGTTTTCGCAAGAAAATTTCTGTTTTTCCAGGAAAAAAACTCGACAATGAACTTGCCGGAAACGTAATTGACATTTGTCCAGTTGGAGCCCTCCTCGCTAAAACAGACTTACACGAAGAGCGGGTTTGGTATATGGAATTCACAGATTCTGTGTGCTCGCTATGTAGCACTGGTTGCAACATCACCGTAGGCGTGGACCCCAGACAGGGAAAGGTAGCACGTATCCGTCCGAGGATAAACCAAGAAGTAAACGGTCACTGGATATGCGACAGAGGTAGATTCAATTACAAAGCGGTTCAAGAATCAGCAAGGCTACGAGACCCGATAAAAAAAGACGGTAAAGACTACTCAACAACCTCTTGGGAAGACGGGGTTAGTAATGCTTGCGCAAGGCTTTTGGAAGCGAGCACGCACGGGATTGCAGTCTCTGCAACCGTTACAAACGAGGAGATGTTCCTTACCAAAAAACTTTCTCACTCAATGGGAAACTGCCCTATGCTCTGCGTTGTGGGACCTGAAGTTACAAAGAAAAAATTCGGACTTATAAGCAATGATCCAAACCCAAACAGCGCAGGGGCGAAAAACCTCATGATAGATTCAGATAGTGATAGCATAAAAAAGATGATCTCAGCAATTTTTGAAGGCAAATTGGACTCACTCGTAGTGATTGAGGAAGATCTTTTCAACATTGTTCCAACCTATGAAAAATACGCGCTTAGCAGGGCTCTAGAAAAAATTGGTTTTCTTCTAGTCATTGATTACAAACTAAGTGAAACGGCAAAATATGCTCACATAATCCTGCCATCCGCAAGCCCATATGAAAAAGACGGGACTTTCACCAATGACTCAATGCGAGTTCAAAAAATAAGAAAAACTATCTCGCCTCCGGGACAGGCAAAACCCGCATGGAAAACTTTATGCATGATAGGCGAGAAAATGAACAAATCTTACTTTGACTATTCTTCAGTTTCAGAAGTGATGAATGATATAGGTATAAAAATTCCGAACTACGCAGGAATGAGTTACGAAATACTTGGGCAAGTGGGAGAACTCGCCACACCTGTAGTTAAAAGATGACACCACTTCTTATAGCAATAACAGTAGCGAAAATAGCGCTTGTCTTTTTTGTTGTCCTGACCGCAGTGGCCTATCTCACTTACGCGGAAAGAAGAATAAGCGCATTTATTCAAGATCGCTACGGGCCTAACAGAGTCGGTCCTCTAGGACTTTTACAACCTCTTGCAGACGGCGTAAAGTTTATTTTCAAAGAAGATGTGATTCCAGAGAGAGCGAACAAGAGTATGTATGTTCTTGCGCCCGCATTTGCCCTGATTACCGCACTGGTCGCTCTTGCCGTAATTCCAATAGGCAGAGGGTTCTACACAGACCTTTTCGGGCTTCTTCACGACCCAGTATTTATAAAATTCCAAATAGCGGATCTTAATGTCGGTCTTCTATACGTTCTCGGAATAAGCTCGCTGAGCGTATACGGAGTTGTACTCGGAGGATGGGCATCTAACAGCAAGTACTCGCTTATAGGTGGACTCCGAGGCGCTGCCCAAATGATAAGTTATGAACTTGCCCTAGGACTTTCCATACTCGGGGTAATAGCCATAACCGGTTCGCTACGTCTTGGAGATATAATCGAAGCCCAGAAAAATATGTGGTTTATGATTCCCTCTTTCATAGGGTTTGTGGTTTTTGTCGTTTCTGCGTTTGCCGAGACTAATAGACTTCCATTTGACCTTCCCGAAGCGGAACCCGAAATAGTAGCCGGCTATCACACTGAGTATGGTAGCATGAAATTTGCTATGTTCTTCATGGCAGAATACACTCATATGATAGTTGCTTCGTGCATGATAACTTGTTTGTTTCTGGGTGGTTGGTATCCCTTACCTTTTGGGGGGTGGTTTGGTGTTGACATAGATACCCACTGGTATCTGCCACCGATGGTTTTTATAGGCAAAGTCCTATCCTTACTTTTTCTTTTCATTTGGGTAAGGTGGACTTTGCCGAGATTCCGCTACGATCAGGTAATGAAACTGGGATGGAAAAGACTTTTTCCCCTCGCGGTGGTGAACCTGCTTTTAATAAGCACTCTTATAATCTTAGAAATTCTCTAATCAGCCTGATGAATTGCTAGGATTACAATCTCCAACATTTGTTAATAGAGAGAAGTTATCCTGCGCCCAGAAAACAGACAGGCAAGGAGTCTTAAACTTCTATATGCTATCCAACAAGGGAAAAAAGACAGTTGAGACAAATTTAGATTAATGAAGTTTATCTGAATACTTGTCTCTAAGGTTCTTATACTCCACCTCGGACATCTCTCTTGATTTATCAAGAAATATAGCTATCGCCCAGATCGTTCTGTCTTTGTGAGTAGGTCCATAAGCAGGCATACCCGTCATCTTGACCCCATTTTTCACAACCCAGAATATATCTTTAAGAGAGTATTCGTAGAGTTCTTCTTCTGGGAACTTTGGTGATGGAGGAAATAGACCTTCTCCCATTGATGAAGGCTCAACACCGGGTGCTCCATGGCATTGAACGCACATTTTTTCGTATCCCTTGAAACCCTCCACGTATATCTCCCTATCATCTAAATCATAGGGAACTACAAGACTTGCGGAGTTTCTCTGTATTGATCTCTCGGTAATGCTATGAAAAATCGCATTGACTATTGCCGGGTGTGGTTTCGTAGCCGATACATCATAATACGCAAGAAAGAAGTAGAGTATAGCGGCAATAACCAAAACCACCGCCAGTAGTTTTTTCATTAACAAAAATTTCTTAATCATTTTCAAGAACTCCTTTAGTAAATCCACCCCAATGCGAGATTCGCGGTGCTTTCGTTGTTTAATGTGGAATCGCCTACTCTTCTATAAGAGTAATCAAGCTTAACAAAAACAGAATCGACAAACGAGTAGGAAAGGCCGCTAGTAAGTACTAGCTTCTCATAACGAGGATTATCAAACAGGGACTCTCGCGGCTTGAACATTGAATCGTAATAATCTACTCGCAAAAAAGGCATTAGACTGTTCCGAGGTCCAAACCCTACATATGGCCCTATGTCGTAACCAACTTCCCCCCACAACGCAAGAGCGTTATCACCTATTGGACTTCTTGCGACACTAAGATTGTTGGAGAGTCTCGAATTCCTAGTGGAAATATCATCGGCATTCCATAAACGCCCCCAAATCGCAACACCGTTTGCATGCCATCTTTCTTTTCTCAACGTAAAGTGAACATCAAGAAGAAGTAGCGGGGAATTAACATTTTCTAAATCGTCTTTAGGTCTGTTAGCGTTAGTATTCAAACCGTAATAGATCGAACTTCCGATCAAAAGACCAATATCGGTAAATCTGTAATCTGCACGTCCCACGAAAGCGAGACCATCGGCTTTAATAGTCTCAAATTTACCCTGATGACCTTCTCTGACCCAATTCAGAGAGCTGAACCCAGTAGAATCTAATCCATTTACTACTTGCAAAACAAATTCAAGATCTTCAGTTACGTAATAGTTAAAACCAACGCCAATCTCATCCCATACGGCGGGAATTATCATCGTCTCGGATTCAGGGCGCCTAGAGGCAAGATACCCGGAAGGCTTATATAATTCCGACATAAGTCCATATCCGATATAAAATCTTCCCACTTTTAGTTTCCCCCAATCCCCCAATTTTTTGCTCAGATAAAGTTCTTCTACAAGTATTTCCCCTCCTTTTTCAACCTCCTGTTCAAACTCTCCGAACTCTTCATATTCAATCTCAAACGCCGATCCAGTTCCGCCATGTTCAAACTCAAGTTCTGCCTCAAAACCTAGCCCCATGGGCATTTCCCCTTCAAGTTCTAAAATAAATCTCACAAGATCAAACTCAACCCGGCTGTCGGACTCGGTTCCTCCTGGACGATTCTGATTTGGTCCGTGGTCAAACCATGAAAAAAGAATATCGGCGTATCCACCCCATTTAATTTCAAAGGGCAAACTCTCGTCAATAGGTTCATAAGTGGGGCTATAGACACTGTCAGTTTTTTCCGAAAAATCATCTTTGTCTATATCTTGCGAGTCCACTGTGTCTTCTTTGCGCTTAGTAGTAAGATCACTTAGCTTTTTTTCAATTGATTTCATCCGGCTGTCGTATTGTTCTCTTATTCGTTTCACTTCATGAAATTCTTTTCTGAGATTTTCTATTTCTTGTTGGATTTCATCTAGTTCGTTAGCACTTACCGTTCTAGAGAAATAAAATATGAAACTGACTGCGATTAAGATTAATGAGAACAGATGTGTTTTTTTCTTCATGATTTAGTCCTCAAAGCGTGTTAAGAAATTTAATAAGACTCTCACGTTTTTTCTTGGAGAGATTTTTGAAATTCATCTTGGCATTTTGCGCTTCTCCACCATGCCACAAGATAGCTTCTTCAAGGCTTCTTGCACGACCATCATGCAGGAAATTCTCCTCTAGAAGTATTTTCCCCGTAATACCAATGCCCCAGAGTGGAGTAGTTCTCCATTCCCTTCCAGTAGCCTGAAAGTCGGACCTGTTGTCCGCAAGCCCCTCACCCATATCATGTAATAAAAGGTCAGTAAAAGGTTGTATAGTCTGATAACTCAATTCTTCTATAGGGTGTTCACCAGTTTTGATCAAGGGAACATGGCAGGAACTACAGCCTATATTCGAGAATATTACTTCGCCTTCGCTAACATCAGGGTCGTCAACATCCTCTCTTAAAGGAACAGCAAGAGTTTGAACATAAAAAGTGGCAAGAGCCAACTGCTCCTCGGTTATTTCGGGTGGAGCATCACTAGGGTTGATATCTGAATTTGTTACTCCTATATCATCAGCATAAGCCCTTGCCGTCTGAGCTCTCAGATTTGGATTGTTCGCTTTACGCCCAAACCTACCAATCTCGGTTGAAGAGGTTACTCGGTTCCAGACCATATTAGGCCTACCAGATATACCATCGTCATCAGAATCATTCGGGTCAGAAAGTTCAAGCAAGGTTTCATCTGATATGGCTTCAAGCAAACCAAGACCAATCACAGGAGGAGGCAATCTCATTGAAGTCTGAATATCCGTTCTAAGAGAAGAACCATCGGAAAGAGTTATATCAAACAAGGGTTTTCTTAGGCTGTAGGAAGTACCATCTGGGTAATTACCGGGAATTTCTTCCCAACTAAGAGAAACCTTTGCTTCCGGTTTAACGCCAAATACCGAATGATCCTGAATCTGATGACCAAGTCCGTCAACGGGATGATTCCCTCCTGGAACTTCGGGATCGCCTACTGGGTCGGAAATCATCACAAGCGCGTTGCTCCTCAAACTCTTATGGTTAAACACAGGTAAGCGTTCGTTCAAGGGGTGTTTATAGGGGGTTTGAGCGATTGAGGATTTGTCTCCAATTCCTGTGAAGCGGTCGTAGCCAAATGTCCTTTTTGGGTTTATCGCATCGGTTGTAACGATCGTAGCGGCCACGCCCCTGTGTAGTTCCAACGCGTGTCCATCCAGAAGCCCGGTATACGGTGCCTGTATATGTCGGAATTTGTACAAACGTCTCAATAAGCACGGGTGTAAAGTTGTATCGTTGAGTCCACTCCTTGGGCAAGCGGCGACAGACTACCGAGAGTATGTGTGATCCAAGATTGGGTATCTGTATCCATGGAAGAATCAGGAATCTGGGGTTGTCGATAACCAGCGGTAAATTCTTTTCACGTTGCTCGGATGTCCATCCTATGAAGGTGTCACGCGGCGCAAGTCTCCATGCGGCGGTGGAGAAGCCTAGCATGGCCAGCGGCGAACCGTGGCGGTCGCGCACTGCGTAGCGCATCTGAGCCCCGACTAATGTCTTATAACCTAAGTAGTGATAACGAGCTACAAACTCGTTCCATAGTTTGCCTTGCTTGGTGCCACTGACAACAGTGTGAACCTGCAGTGGACGGACTTCGTCAAGGGTCTCGGGAACCGGTAGTATAGGCGGTTCGGTGTCCACTCCAAAGACAATAGGCTTGGCTCGGGGCGACACTCGGGTGGGTGGTGGTAACTTGATGATGCCATCCCTATGCATGGATAGCATGGTAACTCTGGCCGTCATATCCTTGAGTCCGCCATCGGGCTTGTACCACCCAATACGTCTGCAAAACTCTCTGGACAGAGCAGCCCGGTTGAGCCGCTCGGGCCCGGCTATCAAAGCGCGTAGCAGTTTCATCTCCGCAGCCGTGAACTCACGCCCGTAGTAGCGGCACTCAACCTCGTCGGTCATCTCTTGGCGCCAAAGTCGCGCAAACGTTGCTCACTCATTGACCATGGCAACCAAGGCGATAGATCTTTTGGAGGACTCCTGCCATCTTCCGCGCAGGCTCTCAACCATCCCTTCAGCCAACTAAGAACGTCAATGCCATTCTTTGCGAGCGTACCCAGCACCGTGTATAGAATGGCTGATGTTCTTGCGCCCTCTTCACTGTCAGATCCAAAACTTACTTTACGGGCGATGGCCAGCCAGCGTAGCGCTCTCTCCGCAATATTGTTATCCATGGGAACTTGGGGATGTTCAACGAACACGCTCAGCCCTTCACGATGATTCATAAGCGACTTAAGTGGCTTTCGCTCACGCGCATCTTCCGCTAACTCGGATAATTCACTCTCAGCTTTGCTGAACAATGCGTCGCACGCTTTTTTCAACTCTATCTGTATTCGTTCAAACTCTACAGTATTACCTGAGACGTAGTGATCACACCGCTGTTTGTTTAACTTATACATCTCTGCAATGCGTTCTATCCATTGTTCATTCCATTGCTCAAGCTGCTCGTCTCCTGCAGCGCATTTTATAAAATCTCTTCGTACATGCGCCCAACAAAAACACAGCGTCACCTTCTTATTGAGTTCTTCGAGGAAATCCCGAACCATCTTCTTATAGGAACCGTGGCGGTCGCAGACCAAGAAAATACAATCAACGCTGTCAATGAATAGGACCTTTGCAGCCTCAGAACTACGCCAACGGTCTATATAGTATAAGACAGAGTCTTTGCTCACAGATGTCCATAGCCAAGCGCGTTGAGAACCCCCCACTTCCTTCAGTGACTGGATTCGCCAACTTGTCTCGTCTGCATGACGCAATTTCTCTTCGTTTTGATGGGCGAGAATAGCGTCATAGAGAGTCTCGAACAGAGGCAGCAGGCGCTTTGCGCTGTCCGCTAGAGTCCCTGCCGAAATCTTAAACCCGTGGTCGCTAAAACATTTCTCTATACTACGGTAGGGCCTCAGGTTCCAGTAGCGCTCGTATATCAATAGAGCCCAGACACTGGTCCCATATGGCGTATGTTCAAACAGCCGCGCCGGCGCTGGCGCAGTCACATAGAGCGGAGATGACTCACAGTCGCATGACCTACGATAACGGAAGCGGTTAATCCTGCGCGTGTGCGCCTTAACCTTAATCTCTGATATCTTCGAGGTCCGCTTCCCATTTGCAACGTACCGCTCCCCACAACAAGAACAGGTAATCTCATCATCTGACGGATGCCACGACTCTTCTACCACCTCAATATCTGGTCGGGCTGTACGACCATGACCAGGCGCCCCGGGCTGTTGTCCTCGTCTACGCCCCGAAGGTGAACTCTTCTGCTTCTCACTACGACGTCCGTACAACGAATTCGACAAAACCTTCCGGTTAGAAAGCAGGTTCTTGACCTGCTTCTTCAGCTCTGCATTCTCATTCTTCAAGCTGCCAATCTCCATCCGCAACGATACAATCGTACTACGCTTGCGCCTATCTACTCCAACCTCGTCTAGCAATGCTCTAAGTCGTTGTACTTCTTTGTCCAACGATAAAGCACTTTTCGCCACACGACTGATACGCTTTACTTCCTCATTTTTCGCGGCCAACTGAGTACGCGCTTTTTCCCAACAGGATTTATAATTCCCCGACTGTGATCGTTCCCGCGTCAATTCATGTTCTAACTCCTGATGTTTATGTTTTAACTCCTGATAAGCCGCTAGCAACTCTTCGTACGAAAACTTACAGTCTAACGAAGCGCATCCCGACGTAGTCGGCATGCAATTGATGCATCCAGCGTCATCTTTATCCAATAACCTGACAACCCCGATCTCTTTGTCGTGAACAATCATATGACCGATGATAACCGATCAATTAAAATGTGACCAGCATAAATGCAAAAAAATATTTAAGACGGGATTAACGAACGATTAATCAAGCAAACACCCCTTGAACGAACGCTTACAAACACAGGTTGACCTCTTCCGTTCTTTATGTGGCATGAATCACAAGACACATTATTGAAAAGTGGACCTAGCCCCGGATTTACGGGAGCTGGGGCAGTCACAAAAACATTGCCAAACTCAATGTCCCCATCAAGATGTTTTTCGAGATTTCCTTCTGACAGGTTCCCTGACGGTTCTTCAAACGCAAAAGACGTCCTATTGTCAACGCTAGTATCGCCACCAGGCGTAACTGAAACATTTTCTGATTCGTTGTCACTGCATGATAGAAAGAAAAAAAGAAAAAGGACAAGAGAACCGACAAATTGAAATCTCATGAATTTCCACATTAGAATTAATTAAAGATCACACGTTATAAAGTCACACCACCACACAATCTAAAATCAGTAGAATAATGTTTAATCTCTACTGTTTTAGAAGAGTCAATACGGGACCCTTTAACGTATCATTTACTTTATCTATTGCCCCCTGAGCCGTTACTATTTTATCTTTTTGATCTAGATCAGTAATAGCGTCTCGAAAAGGCTGAGAGATAGCGAGAATCGCAACAATCGCAGCATTTATTTCATCTTCTACTCTTTTTGCTAGAGACGGATCTTCAACTGCGACCAGGTCTTTTAGCCCCTTGTTCGTTCCACTACACAATCTATTATCCAAAGCATTTACCCTGCACCCCTTGTATGCGTTGAGAACTCCCAATATGTCATGCGCAAAATCCGCCCTTGAATTAAAACTGAACTGACTTTCTACGAGTTCAACATCTTGTTTATCAAGTGGGTCGGCTATTTTCCCTGTTCCAACCTCAACAAGAATTATTGACATTCCTTCAATTATTTGTTCGATAGCGCTCAATTTGGATGGAAAAACTGTGTTTCCGTCTTCACCAGCATTTTTCATCCGGTCTCCATAAGGGTCATCTCCCTCACTCCAATCTTCGTAAAGTTCCATCGCAGTAAATTTTATATCCTCTGCGGTACTCACCATGTATTGAATTTCCCGAGAGGTGAAATCATTAACATTCCTTGGTTCTCCTTCTCTAAAAATAAGATATTCAACTGTGTGAAACCCTTTTTTATCTGCCTCAAGTTCTGATATGTACTCTTCTGTAAGATCATCACTAGAAGCCAAAACAGCATCAAGGTCAGTCCGGTTCACAGGCCAACTGTCTAGCGCAGGATCATGTCCTTTAGAATCTACAGGCCCGAAAAGCCAAGCCTCGCTCTGTTCCCAAGGAATTCTTGATGCGGTCCAAGCATCCGCTGCCTCTTGAACATCACTCTGCGTTCCATCCTCAATTTCTCTAACAGCATCTACCAACTCAGTAGCTTTCTTTTGTAAATCATCATAAGTGGCTATAACCACATCATCCACATAATTTTTAATTACAGTTAAGGCAAGGTCCGAGTTCTGGTCAATAAAACTATCTTTATCAGAACTTCCTCCTTCGTCAGAATTTCCTCCACAGCCCGTAAGAAAAAAAACCACCACTCCTAAAACTGAGAATACGCTCTTTGTGTTAAACATCGAAAATTACCTCCTTATAATATGGATTAACTCTATCCAAGATATCTAGGATAGATAAAATCCATAATATAAAATTAATTGTCAAGCAAAATTAAGAAGTTTTTGCAAAAATCTAAAAAAATTTATTACTGGTTCAAGCGACCACAGACGAGTCAAGCATTTACTAAACGTATATTGTATTCTTTCGGAGAAAAACCCTATTCAGCCCGAGGATGACGCCCAGAAACAAGTGACCTCATCTTGTCAGCCCTGCAAGCCTTTATGTGCGTGAGAAATAAAAAGATAGTAAGATCGGACTAAGGTTAATTGATTTACAAAGGCAAAGTTCTGGAACTATCCTTGTTTTTTTTCGAAGTCCAGAACTGCTTTTTCCAATCACCGTCATCCCTGTTTACAAGCAAGTTTTAGGACAGAAAAAAATCGCAAAACGAAAAAACTGGATGATTGAAAAATTCTGAGTGTTGGTGTAAATAATGCCACGCCGGCTTTTGCCATCACTCATTAAACATCTAGATTGCTTACCCGCAAAGCGTTTACTTCTATAAATTCCTTTCTAGGCTCTACTTGATCTCCCATAAGTTTTGAGAATATCTCGTCGGCTTCGACTGCATCTTCCACTTGGACTTGCTTAAGAACTCGATTTTCCGGATTCATAGTAGTTGACCAAAGTTGTTCGGGATTCATCTCTCCGAGACCCTTGTATCTTTGTATGAACTGTCCTTTTTTTCCTTTCTCAAGAATAAATTCAACAAATTGATCAAGATTTTCTATTTTTCTCTTTTCACCATCATCAATTATCCGACAGTCAGAAGCCCTGAGTGGGATGAGTGAATCAGCAAGTTTACGCAATTCTTTAAAATCAGGAGATGCTAGAAAATTAAAATTAATCACTGAAGCCCCCAACCTACCATTTTCCCTGAAGGAATACTCAATACTGTTTGAGTTATGCTCAGGGTCTTCAACGAGATTCCAATCAAGGTCAATTATATCTGGATAATTTTTCTCAACCCACTGTTTTATTTCCACAAGATGAGTATCTAGAATTGATTCATTGCCTATTTTAAGATCGGTTTTTCCAAAAGAATCCCTTCTGACAAAACCCTCTACTATTCCCCTGTTTCGTCCCCATCTGTTCATCCGATCAAGAAGTTTTCCATATCTCATCGCTTTTTGTATAAGATCAAAAAGCCTAGTCCCCTTAATCTGCTTTGCGTGGCCATTTGATTCCCCATACGAAATTTCAATATCTTCAACTCCAAGTCTAACTAGAAACTCCTCGTACTCCCGGTCATCCTTTAAGTAAGTCTCTTTTCTTCCTTTTCTAACAAGATAAAGAGGTGGTTGAGCGACGTACAAGTATCCTTTTTCTATGACTTCTCTGAAGTGACGGAAAAAAAGCGTCAACAGAAGCGTTCTTATGTGGGAGCCGTCAACATCCGCATCGGTCATCAGTATTATCTTGTGATAACGGATTTTAGATATATCAAATTCCCCTTCGCCAGTTCCTATTCCAGTACCCAGCACTGTGATAGTGGTGCGGATTTCCTCATTGGAAAGCATCTTATCAAACCTTGCCTTCTCAACATTGAGGATTTTCCCCTTAAGAGGAAGGATAGCTTGATTGTATCTATCTCTTGCCTGCTTAGCTGAACCCCCCGCAGACTCTCCCTCAACTATGTAAAGTTCGCTTTTCTCAGGATCTCGCTCTTGGCAGTCAGCAAGTTTGCCTGGAAGCGAGCCCGACTCAAGAGCGCTTTTTCTTCTAGTAAGTTCTTTTGCTTTCCTTGCCGCGTTTCTCGCCCTTGCAGCATCTATAGTTTTTTCTACTATACTTTTGGCCACAGAAGGGTTTTCCTCGAAAAACATCCTTAGTTTATCGTTAAGCAGAGACTCAACTATTCCTCTTACGGAAGTGTTTCCAAGCTTTGTTTTTGTCTGGCCCTCGAATTTCGGATCGGGAATTTTTACGCTTATGACAGCTACTAAGCCCTCTCTGACATCGTCACCGGTGAGGGACATCTTTAGATTTTTAAGCAGGTTTTTTTCCTCAGCGTATCTGTTTATGGTTCTGGTAAGAGAAGTCCGTAACCCCGAGAGATGGGTTCCACCTTCAACATTGTTTATGTTATTTGCGTAGCAGAATATGGTCTCTCTGTAGGTGTCATTGTACTGTAGAGCAACTTCAACTGAAGTTGCATCTTTTTCACCCTCAACGTGTATCACCTCTTGGTGAAGTGGTTTTCTACTCTGATTAAGTTCTTTTACAAAAGCAGCTATACCACCTTCATAGAAAAACTCTTGCGTTCTCTCCATTCTCTCATCGTTGAGAGTTATTCGCAGTCCCTTGTTGAGAAAAGCAAGTTCTCTTATTCTTTGAGTGAGTATGTCGTAATTGAACTGGTGAATTTCAAATATGGTAGAGTCAGGCTTGAAGTGTATCTTGGTTCCACTCTTCGTCGTACTTCCCGTGTTTTTGAGGTCTTTTAGCGCTACGCCTTTTCCGTATTCCTGATACCATACTTTTCCATCTCTTTTGATCTCTATTGAAAGAGTTTCAGAAAGCGCATTAACCACCGTTACGCCTACCCCGTGTAGTCCTCCTGACACAGTGTAAACTTTACTATCAAACTTCCCTCCAGCATGAAGCATAGTCATTACGACTTCAACGGCTGGTTTGCCAGTGTCTTCATGGATATCTACAGGAATCCCCCGTCCGTCATCCTCAACGGTTATGCTCTCATCTACATGCACAGTGACTGAGATATTACTGCAAAAGCCTGCCAGAGCCTCATCCACGCTGTTATCTAGAACTTCAAAAACAAGGTGATGGAAACCCCGTGAACTAGTGTCACCTATGTACATGTCCGGGCGTTTCCTAACTGCTTCAAGTCCAGGAAGAACCTTTATCTGCTCAGCAGTATAGGAATCAGGGAAATCTACGCCTTGCTGAATTTCTCCCTCTATTCTCAGATCTTGAGATTCGCTCAAATTAAATTACCTCCCGGTAGAGATAGCCGTATTATAGTACCCAAAAACAAAGGAAATTGCATGTAGCCTACAAGCAGAGTTCATTGGTAATTAGCAAACAGAAAAAAATGGAGCGGCGGCTATATTTTACTACAAGAACAATTTACCATGAAATCAAGATGTAGTAGCCGCTCCATAAATCTAGAAGGTCAGGTTTCTCTCAAGCGATCTCAGATCACTTTCTATATTAAGGACCTGCTTCTTCAACAGAGTAGAAAGATCAACTGGGAGGAGTTGATTCCTTTTTTCTTCCTTAGAATTAGAAGAACGAAGTCTAGAAAAATACCATTTACTAAGTTGATTCCGACTTATGTAATTGAAAGTTTTGTCGTCAGTTCCTGTTGGATGACCTGTGACCTCGTTTCTGAGACGTCTAATCTCTTTTAACTCATCGCTTTGGTTATAGCAAAATCCTTTTTTCTGTGGATAACATTCACGAAGAACCTTAAACAGGTCCTTCACTGCATTTTGCTGTAAAAACAATGCTTGCAAGAGTCCATAAATAAAAATGTACTTTAGCCCTACATCGTCTTCAGGATAATCAGATTTTATATAACTTTCGATTGCACAAATGGTGTCGTTTATCACATCAGATGAACTGCATATTTGATCCCAATTCTCTCGTTTTTCGCGTATTTCCTTTCTAACTTTCAATTGTTCCTCAATAATGGTAGCAAGTGATTGCCAAAGTTTATATGTAAGGTTAAGAATTAGTGAAATTTCCGCTTGTTCATTTTCTTCAGTTATAAAAATCTCCCGAGACGTTAGAACTTCCTCTAGAAGTTGCGTTTGTGCTACATATTCTAATAACGCGGAACGACCCACTATGGCCACTATACGCACGAGTAATTTGCTTCCATCGCTATCTGTCAAACGTAGGTTGTCTCCAGCAAGAAAGTAAACCGGTTGTTGTTGTCCATCGTTTATAGATAGGTTAGAGGCATAAAGATAAGTGCGACCGTGAGTGTCTCTAATAGCGTTGAGTTTCCCTTTCAGGCCAGGAAGATAGCCAACGGATTCTTCAAAAATAACCGAACCACCTTTTGGGAGAGCGTGCAGTTCTACTGCGAGCGCCCCATTTTTAGGTGTCCACGCTTGATTTACATAAGCGGCATAGCCAAGAGCTGCAGCAAATACTGTCATGGGAAGATGTGTCGTATGTAGGTCAACCACCGCTTCACCATCAATGTCCGTAGTGGCTTTTTTCCAAGTGTTGTTTGGCAATAGAACCAACAGATTCACGCTTGGTAGAGGACGACCAGAAGACCAAGTTGTGATAACAATCTGAGCGGCGCTTTCTTCCTGCGACGCGGAGGGAATAGTTAAACGAACCTCAGATTCATCTATCAAACAATATTCAGGCAATTTACCGCTTAATTCCTTTGTTTCTCGTTTGATTATAGGAACTCCATCTCCTCGGCGCTCCATGAAATAACTCCTAGATTCAGAGCCTTTAATCCCCTTTACCCTCATTCGACCCAGAACAGAAGTCAACGCCTCGTTACGAGTTGATTGTCTCTCTGCCATGCTGTCAATCGTTAAATTGTTTAGCAAAGATCCGGGAGACTGGATTTCCACTCGATCTTCAAACATTGATAGACGGATTTTGCTACCTTGAATCGAATAGTCTCTGTGTGCCACTGCATTGACCAGTGCTTCGAAAAGAGCTTTTTCGCTGTACTGAGGATATTCCACGCGCGCTGGCGTCTTTTGCGCAGAAACGCGCATGTTGCGAACCACAAAGTCTACCGCTTCTTTGATCTGTTCATCCAGAGGACCTGTTATTTCCTTTGCGTCAATTTGCCCTGAGGTACGATCATTCCCACGATAACAGGTCGCCGTAATGTATGCGCTACTAAGAAATCGCTCAGGCGAACTAGTGCAAAGCAGTACCCCAGCGACGGTAGCGCGGGAAACGCCAGCATCATCAGAGGCAAGAAGCGCCAGTTTTTCTAGAGCCAACTTAGGATCTGCTGAACTCTCCACGCTCAAAAGTGGTTTCCACAACGATTCCTCTAAGGTTGCAAATCCAGTGTTAGGTAAAGGTTGCTTATCAAACCACCGATAGCGGGCCTGACTCCGCCTCTCCGCAAGACGTAGGCGCTCGCCACTCTGCATTTTTCTCTTTGAGGAGCCTACCCGAATGAAACTCCCACCGGGACTATCGTGTTGGGAATCGCCCTTTGGAATTTCAACTAGTAAAATCAGTTCATCTGTGGAAAGTTTTATGTGATAAGTGTTAATGCGTACGGGTGGTTTAATTGAATCGGTAGCAACCTCGACTAGTAAAAAATCCAATTTGACTATCTGCTCACGAGACATGCTCTGTACTTTACCGTCATCTGAGACGCTGCAGAGCAACACGCCGCCTTTACCATTGGCAAATGCCGCAATCTCATCCGCCAAGTCGTCGCGGCTAGGACTCTTCGGACTGTTGTTGTCCGAGAATTTAATTTGTTTGAATTCCCAGTGGCTGTCCTCCGCAATACTTAACTGGCGCTGAATATCCTCTTCTCTATAGATCATGATAGAACTCCCAGAAACAACTTCTGAAAGAGTTTCTTGAAGGGTTATTCCCGTGCAAACATACTCAAGAACTTATAACGGCTTGTGATCCCTTTTGATTTAGCCACACATAAATTCTAAGCATAAACGATATAGTACTATACGACTTGGTCGTTTGAAAAAGATCAACCCTACTTACGAAATTCTGGGATGCGTTATTCCCGTCTGCTTCTGGTATTTCCCTTTTTTGTCCGCATATGAGATTTCACACTGTTCATCCCCTTCAAAAAACAGTACTTGCGCAATTCCCTCATTTGAGTATATCTTGGCTGGAATCGGAGTCGTGTTTGATATTTCAAGCGTCACATATCCCTCCCACTCAGGCTCAAAAGGGGTGACATTCACGATGATTCCGCATCTTGCGTAAGTAGACTTCCCAACGCACACAGTAACGGTACTTCTAGGTATCTTGAAGTACTCAACAGTCTTTGCAAGCGCAAATGAGTTCGGAGGAATTATGCAGTAATCGTCTTTTATCTCGACAAAAGATTTGGAATCAAAGTCCTTCGGGTCTACCATAGCGCTGTGAAGATTGGTAAACACCTTAAACTCATCACTTACCCTTATATCGTAGCCATAGGACGAAAGCCCGTATGATATAACTCCCCTACTTACTTGACCTTCCACAAAAGGCTCTATCATTTTGTGCTCAAGCGACATTTTCCTTATCCAGTGATCAGGTTTGATTCCCATCGGTTATCTCCTTTATTTCCCGAGCATTGCGGCACCCGATTTAAAGTACTGTGTGCAGATGTTTTAGAACTACATAACTTAGGGTTTCTGATTAAAGACGAACTTTATGCGCATCCGCACACGCGATTAATAAAAGTTATACAAATTGTCTCAGAAATCTCACGTCGTTTTCAAAGAAAAGTCGTATGTCGTTTATTCCATACTTAAGCATAGCGATTCTCTCAACTCCCATCCCGAAAGCGAACCCAGAATAAACGTTAGTATCGTAGTTAACGCTTGAAAAAACAGCCGGGTCCACCATTCCGCACCCCATTATCTCAAGCCACCCGGTTTTCTTGCAAACTCTGCATGCATTGCCAGAACCAGAACATATCTGACACTCTATATCCACCTCGGCACTGGGTTCAGTAAATGGGAAAAAGCTAGGACGGAATCTTACATTAGTACCTTCGCCAAACGTCAACTTCACAAACTCTATAATTACCGACTTGAGATTTCCAAAAGTAATGTTTTTGTCCACAAGAAGCCCTTCAATCTGATGGAACATCGGTGTATGGGAAACGTCGCTGTCGCACCGGTAAACCTTGCCGGGCGCTATTACTTTCACTGGTGGTTGCTGTACCTGCATTATCCTTACTTGCACAGGAGATGTGTGTGTTCGCAAAACCATCTCTTCTGTGATGTAAAAAGTGTCTTGCATATCTCTCGCAGGGTGGTCTTTTGGGATGTTAAGCGCCTCGAAATTGTAGTAGTCAAGTTCTACTTCAGGACCTTCAGCGACTTCAAAACCCATCCTTTCAAAGTCATACACTATACGTTCCATCATCTGGGTTATTGGGTGCTTGGCTCCAACAGGCATTCCACGTCCCGGAAGAGTGAGATCAGTAACTTCTGCTAGAAGCTTTTTATTCATCGCTTCAAGTTTTATTTGCTCAAATTTTTTCTCTATCAACTCCTCAATTTCTTTTTTTACGCCATTTATCAAAATTCCAGCTTTACGACGGTCCTCTGGAGCAAGATCTTTGACAGACTTAACTATTGCTGTGAGAGACCCGTTCTTACCCGTATAGTTGGATTTCACCCTGAAAAGCTCAGCTTCAGTCAAAACAGCTTCCAAATCCGAATCTATGCTTTTTCTTAAACTGTGAAGTTTTTCTTCCATCAGAAACTCCTCAAACAGGATTTTCCGTAGACGCGACAAAAGTTATTTTAACCATTTTTGGAACTGATTATTAAGGACGAGAAAAAGTTTTAACTTTTCTTCCTCTCCAATACACCACAAACGCGCTTGCGACAAAAACGGAGGAATAAGTTCCCACCACAACACCTACCATGAGGGTGAAAGCAAAATCATGTATTACAGAACCTCCGAGGAAAAACAGAGGAACAAGCACTATGAAAACCGTGATCGCTGTGAGTAATGTACGAGACAGAGTTTGGTTTATACCGTCGTTTACAAGGTCGTTAAAATTCTTTTCAGGGAAGTTGCCCATGTTTTCTCTTATTCTATCGAATATAACTATGGTATCATTCACTGAATATCCTATCACGGTGAGTAGCGCGGCTACAATGGCGAGAGTAAACTCCTTATCCGCAATTGATATCGCTCCCACGGTTATAAGGGTGTCATGAACAAGAGCTATAACCGCTCCAACCGCAAACCCGAATTCAAATCTGACAACTAAATAAGCCAATATGCCAAAGCAGGCAAGCAATATGGAGAAAAGCGCCTTGGTTATGAGTTCTTTTCCCACTCTTGGGCCTATGTAGTCTATTCTCTGGATAGACGCTCCCTCAAAATTCGCCGACTGCGCGAAGATATCTTCTAACTGTTTTTGAAAATCTTTTATTTGGTCAAAAGTTGCGACTTCAGGTGAGAACTGTATCAGATGCTCATTATCTCCAGGAAGACCAAAACGCTGTATAGACTCTGAGGGAAAGCCCTTTTCCCGTAACGTTTTCTTGAGCGCTTCTGTTTCAATGCTTTTTGCAAGCTTTATATGAATTTCTGTTCCACCGGTGAATTCAACTCCCCAGTTCGGTCCTTGGTGGAATAGCAAAGAGGCTATTGAGACGATAGCAAGCACAAGCGAAATGCGCATTGCTCCGCTCATCTTATCTACAAAATCGTAACTAAGTTTTCCTAGAAGTCTCACTTTTCACCCTCACCTCAAATACTGACTTCCGTAAGTTTTTTATCCCTGTATACCATGCTTGTAAATACTCTCGTCACGATAAGATTGCTAAACACCGTGGACACGATCCCTACTGATAACGTAGCCGCAAAACCTTTTACTGGCCCACTTCCCAACCAGAAAAGTATAAGCGCGGTAAGAAGAGTCGTTACGTTCGCATCAAGTATAGTCCACACAGATCTTGCGTATCCAGTCTCAATTGATTGAACAGCGGTTTTCCCAACGGCAAGTTCTTCTTTTATTCTCTCAAATATGATGATATTTCCATCAACCGCCATTCCGAGGGTAAGAACAAGTCCAGCGATTCCCGGAAGAGTAAGGGTAATTCCAAATGCGGAGAGAAAACCCATTATAAAAAGTATGTTGAGTAATAAAGCCGCATTGGCTAATACGCCTTGAAGTCGATAGAAAAAGATCATGAAGACAAGAACCAATATACCACCTACAACCATTGAAAGCCTACCCCTCTCTATGGAATCCTGCCCAAGCGACGGACCAACAGTTCTTTCCTGCTCAACCCTTACCGGGACGGGAAGTGAACCGGAACGCAGAACTAACGCCAAGTCATTTGCCTGTTCTGTGGTAAACTCCCCTGTTATCGTTCCTTGGTAGGTTATCCTGTCCTGAATCGTGGGAGCGGATTTAACTACGCCATCAAGAACTATCGCTAAACGTTCGCCGATATTCTGTTCAGTAAGTTCTCCAAACTTTGTGGCGCCATCCCCTCTGAAAGTGAATGCGACTGCTGGTTCTCCATAGTTGTCAAAACTTATTCTAGCATCGGACAGATACTCACCAGTTACGCTTGCGATTTTCTCTGTAAGAAAAAATTTTTCATTCTCGTTTCCAGTGGCGCCCGTGTGAATAGAAAACCCTTTTTCATCTGCCTCGGTTTCTGTCTCAACTTCTATCTCAGCAAGCAGATTATCATGTGAGGCTCCTGCGCCATGGACAATCTTAAATTCTAGGACTGCGGTTTTCTTTATGAGATTAACTATTCTTTCCCTATCTTTTTTCGATGCGCCAGGAACCTGCACCAGTATTCTGTCACTACCCGAATTCTGTATACTAGGCTCTACCAGACCAAAATCTTTTACCCTATTTTCTATTATCTGCTTTACTTGCTCAAGCGAATTTCGTTTAAGTTCAGATAGGTAGGAAGACTTTATAGAAAGAGTCAGGAAAAGACCATCGGAGTTAACATTCATTCTTTGCCCGAACCTCTCAACCGCAATTGAAAGAGCCTTCTCTACATCGGCGCCTGGGAAAAGTCCTATGGTAAGAGCTTTACCGGAAACAGATGAATTTTTTACCAGTATTCTGTCTTCTTTTAATTCTGATAGCAGAGACTGTTTGGCAAAATCCATTTCCTGTCTTATCGACTCCTCAGACTCAACGCCCAGAAGAAGAAATATTCCTCCTTTAAGATCAAGTCCGAGGCTTACGCCTCTACTTGAGAACACCTTTCCCCACCAAGGTGGAAGGCTATCGCCCATAAACGTCGGCGTAAGCAGTATCGCCGACAGAAAAGAGAAAAGGATTATCACAGAAACCCAGAGACGCGAGACGCGCTTCATCCGATTAACCGCCTCCCTCTGTGGATTTTCCGTTTCCTGTTTTTACATTATCCGTAGCGGAACTAATTTTTTCAGAAATCGCCGCACGCGCCATCCGTATGTTTATCCCTTTTGCGATCTCAACCGTGAGCTCGTCGTCTTTAACATTAACAATTTTTCCGTAAATCCCACCGTTGGTAAGCACACTGTCTCCTCTTTTGACTTCAGCAAGCATTTTTTTACGCTCACGACTTTGCTTCTGCTGAGGTCTTATTATGAGAAAGTAAAAAAGTCCGAATATAAGGACAAATGGCAGTATCGTCGAAAACATTGATCCACCACCACCAGACTGGGCGCCTGGAGGTACGCATGATATTGCAAGAAGTGGCAATGCGAAAAAAACTAGGATAAGTTTTCTCAATTTTTATTCCTCCCAAGCGTTACAAAACTCTGAGTAAAATTTCTGGAAACTGCCATTATCTATTGATTCCCTTATCTTTTTCATCAGTTCCGAGTAATAATGAAGATTGTGAAGGGTCAGTAACTGAAGAGAGAGAATCTCTCCAGCCATAAATATATGCCTCAGATATGATTTTGAAAAATTCGCGCACGTATAACAGCAACATTCCTCGTCAAGCGCAGAATGGTCATACGCATAACGGGAGTTTTTTATAACTACTTTTCCTCTACTTGTAAAGAGAGACCCATTTCTTGCGTTGCGCGTAGGAATAACACAATCAAAAAGATCAACCCCCAAAGCTACTCCCCTGACTATATCTTGAGGATTCCCAATTCCCATAAGATATCTGAGTTTATCCTTTGGTAGTATCTGCGTGCAGAGTTCAGTGATCTCAAAAGTCGCGCTAGCGGTCTCCCCTACTCCCAAACCTCCTATTGAGTACCCATCAAAATCCATTTCTATAAGTTGCGCTGCGCTACGTGCCCGTAGATCTTGGTAAACTCCTCCCTGAACAATGCCAAAAAGGGCGGTTGCGGGATTTTTCCTAGTTTGCTTGCACAGATTCGCCCAACGGGTCGTAAGGGCAACAGACTTTTCAACGTAATCGTATGAAGAGCCATGAGCCGAACACTCGTCAAAGCACATCATCACATCGGAACCCAGCGCCTCCTGAACCCCTATGGACTTCTGAGGTGAAAAAAAATGTTCGCTTCCATCTATATGAGAACGGAAAGATACCCCATGTTCCGTAATATTCCTGCTCTTTGCCAGACTCAGAACCTGATAACCGCCACTATCTGTGACAATTGACCCATCCCATGACATAAAATCGTGAAGTCCGCCTACCTGCTTTACAATCTCTATTCCGGGTCTTAGATAGAGATGGTAGGCGTTTGTTATCAGTATATGAAAACCCATGCGGCTCAAGTCCTGCGGTGTTATTGCCTTTGCCGCCGCTTGGGTGGCCACTGGCATAAAAGCTGGGGTTTTTATAACCCCACGCCCAGTGCGAATTTCCCCGAACCTAGCCAAACCATGGTCTTGATTCCTAACAACCGTGAATTCGTACATTATGCCGCAGGGATGCGTGGGTTATAACCCTAGGACATCTCGCATGGTGTAAATTTGGGAAGGCTTTCCAATTATCCACTTCGCCGCGCGAAGCGCTCCTAGAGAAAAGTTCTCTCTTGTAGTCGCCCGGTGGGAAAGTTCAACTCTCTCCCCATCGCCTAGAAACATAACCGTGTGATCTCCAACCACGTCTCCCCCGCGAATCGTCTGAATTCCTATCTCCCCTTTTGAACGCGCCCCTATTCTCCCATACCTCTCATATCTTGCCACATCCGAAAGTTTAGTTCCGAGACCGTCGGCAACGGATTCGGCAAGAGCGATAGCTGTCCCGCTTGGGGAATCGGCCTTTGCCCTGTGGTGGGCCTCTACAATTTCCGCATCATAACCACCCCCTAGACAAGCAGCAACCTGCCTTGAAACCTCAAGAAGAATGTTTATTCCAATACTCATATTGGGAGCGAAAACGCAAGGAATACGACGGAGCAAAAAAAGCAATTTTTCTCTCTGCTCAGGGGAAAACCCAGTCGTCCCTATCACCATATGCTTTGAATTCTGGACCGAGTACTCGGCGTGGCAAAGAGTGGCCTCAGAAGAAGTAAAGTCTATTATAACGTCAGCTTCTGCGGCCGCATCTGAAATGTCTTCGCTTATTGTTATATTAGATTCTACATCTGCGATAAACTCTCGCACCTCGCAACCAATTGATATATGTCCAGAAACTTCAGTCGCGCCAACAAGTTCCATATCTGAGCGCCCCACAGCAACGGAAGCTATGCTTTTCCCCATGCGTCCGCACACCCCTGTTATCGCAATCTTTGTCACTTTATTCTCCCTCTGCTTGTCCTTTGGGAATATATCTGCAGTCCTCAATGCATCTGTCTCGAATTATCTTCCATCTGCTCCCGTGTATTGAAAGATCGTAACTGTTTCTATACTTGGCATTACGGCTACTGCTCTCACCTGGATTTATGTAGTCAACCTCTACCTCCGCCACGACTATTGCAGTGTCCCGGAAAAGCTGGGTTGCTAACACCTTATAATTTATTATCTTAATGTCGTAGTTTTCATAAAGGAATTTCAGCCGACTTATGTAGCCTTCGCGATCCGAGGACATTATGTGTATGTTTTCAAACGCAGAAGAAAAATCTTGTTCCTTGAGAGCTTGCAGAAAAGAGTTCACCACAGCGGTCGCCGAGACGCTCGGCGGTTTGGGGCGTGTACGGTAGTCGTTATCTACCGGAACAGCACAGGAAACGCACAAAAGCAGAAACATGCAACAGCAATAGATTTTTCTCATGAGTTTTTGTTAAGAAACGCGACTAAACGGCCTAAGAAGTTAAACGAGAACTGTTATATAGGCAAGTCTTAAAGACATAGACTTAAAAGTATAAATTGAGGAAACGCTAATGAAAAGTATGACAGGGTTTGGAGAATTATCTATATCTACTGAAATCGGCAGAGTACTTGTGGATATAAGATCTGAGAACCATAGGTTTCTTGACTTCAAAGTGATAGTTCCAGAACCTCTTGCGCGAATAGAAGGTGCGCTTGAGGACATAGTTAAAAACTCCATAAGCAGAGGAAAACTTAAACTCAGGCTTTCTATTCAGACCACCTCAATGGAAAAACAAAAACTTTGTGAAAAAAGAATGCGGGAGAATTATGAATCTCTGAACAAGATCAGTTCGAATCTTGGACTCCGACCAGAGATAAGGATTGAGCATTTGCTCATGATGGAAAACCAGATTGATTCAAGTGGAGTTGCTGAGATTTCTGAAAGCACAGAGGCAAAGATAAGGAATGCAGTAAGAAAGGCGCTTGAACGGTTTAACCGAAGCAGGGAAATTGAAGGGAAAAAACTTGAGAAATCTATGCTAAGACGCATGGAGACCATAAAGGAATCTGTGAGAACAGTTAAAAAAGAGCGCAAAGAGTTCGTGAAAAAATCGGAGAAGAAAACCAGGGAAAAAACAGAAAAGTTGTTTTCTTCAAGACACAAGACCGATCCACTGTTTTCGTATGAAGCCGCGGCTATGATTACCGAAAAAACCGAGATTGACGAAGAAATCGTGAGGCTTGATGCTCATATTTCCAAATTTAGGAAAACGGCGAAGAAAAAGGGAATTGTTGGAAAAGAACTTGATTTTCTTCTTCAAGAAATGAACAGAGAAGCGGGCACCATATCCGCAAAATGCAAAGATGCTCAAATCTCCCACCTCACAATAAAAATAAGGCTTGAACTTGAAAAAATACGCGAACAGATCCAAAACATTGAATAGACTTAAAAGGATTTGTCCTGCCATCCGTTTTCTGACCACTACGAAAACGTAACTCAAGTTTACTATTCCTCTCTTTTCCGCGGATTTTGAAAAAGCGAGGCAACCATGTTAAATTACCGCAACTAAAACTAGTTCAGGAGAAAAAAATCAGCATTCTAGTCAACAAAGATTCAAAAGTTTTGGTACAAGGAATTACCGGTAGCGCGGGAATTTTTCACGCAACTCAGTGCAAGGAATACGGAACAAACATCGTAGGTGGAGTCACTCCAGGCAAAGGAGGAACTAGCGTTAAAGGTTTCCCAGTTTTTGACACTATGACAGAAGCGGTAAGTGAAACAAATGCGGATGTCTCGCTTGTGTTCGTTCCCGCCGCGTTTGCTATGGATTCGATTCTTGAGGCGATAGATTCCGGCGTGAACCTTGTTATATGCATAACAGAAGGAATTCCGACTTTGGATATAGTAAGGATAAAAGAACACATAAAAGGTTGCTCTACTCGTCTACTCGGGCCTAATTGCCCCGGTGCAATAACCCCAGGAGAGGCCAAAGTTGGAATCATGCCAGGATACATACACAAGCCTGGAAGAGTGGGGATAATTTCAAGAAGCGGAACTCTAACATACGAAGCGGTCTGGCAACTTACTAATCTCGGCATAGGACAATCCACTTGTCTTGGTATAGGAGGAGACCCTGTGATAGGAACCACTTTTATTGACGCGCTTTCACTATTTGAGGACGATACAGACACAGACGCAGTAATAATGATAGGTGAGATCGGCGGATCAGACGAGGAAGAAGCCGCTGAGTTTATAAGTGAACGATTCACAAAACCTATAGCAGCATTTATAGCCGGAGCCACCGCGCCCAAGGGGAAAAGAATGGGTCATGCAGGAGCTATTATCTCTGGAAGTTCCGGAAGCGCTGAGGACAAATTCAAAGCCCTTGAACATGCCGGAGTGGCGATCTGCAAAAGTCCGGCTGAGATGGGAGATGTTCTTAAAAGCGCGATTTCGTAGTCTGTAGCGAAAATCATATTTATAAACGCAATTTGATTTTTCTGTCTTTATGAAACTTGATCTCTTTGATCTTGAGATTTTTAAAAATCTTCTAGTAACTATAGCAGAAGAGATGGGGTCGGTTCTCATAAGAGCAGGTTTTTCTCCGAATATAAAAGAAAGAAGAGATCTTTCCTGCGCTATATTCAACTCTTCGGGTGATATGATAGCCCAAGCGGCTCATATACCAATACACCTAGGTTCGATGTCATTTTCCACAAAAGCGGTTTTATGTGAACAGCTTTGTCCGGGAGATGTTTTCATTCTTAACGACCCGTTTCGGGGGGGCACGCATCTTCCAGATATAACTTGCGTTTCCGCTGTATTTGTAGATGAAAAACCTGAGTTCCTCCTCGCTTCCAGAGCCCATCACGCAGACATAGGGAGCAGCACTCCAGGTTCAATGCCTCTTTCGACAACCATCCATCAAGAAGGCGTCATAATACCGCCGACAAAGATACGAGAGGGTGGAGAACTGAAAACTAAACTTTTTAAGGAAATAATTCACTCAACCAGAGGCCACGAGGAAAGAGAAGGGGATTTGCGAGCGCAGATAGCGTCGCTTGATATTGGAGAAAGTAGAATAATAGAACTTTTAAAAAAACATCCACTGAAAAAACTAAACCAAATAACATCCAAACTTCTTGACTACGGCGAGAGAATAATGAGAAGTACGATAGAAAAGATTCCTGATGGCGATTATTTTTTTACCGACTATTTAGAAGACGATGGGTCTGGAACGACCAACATCCCCATAAATGTAAAAATAACTATAAGGGGAGATTGCGCGGTGGTGGATTTCAGAGGAAGTTCAAAGAAAGTAAAAGGCTGTATTAACGCTCCCCTAAGCGTTACAACATCCGCTGTCCTTTACTGCTTTCAGTGTCTTTCTCCGGATGAAACTCCTCTTAATTCAGGAACCCTGAGACCTATTGAGATAAAGGTTGATGAAGACTCCGTATTAAACGCGAAATATCCAAGCGCAGTTGTCGGTGGAAATGTTGAGACTTCACAGAGAATAGCCGATGTGGTGTTTGGGGCGCTTGCTTACGCAACACCTAAAACCGTGCAGGCGGCAAGCGCGGGGACTATGAGTAATCTGGCATTCGGCCCTACCAAGAGTTCTCGCTCCACACCATACGGTTATTACGAAACCATTGCTGGGGGAATGGGAGGACGATTAGGCGCAAACGGCGTAAGCGCCGTTCAAACCCATATGACAAACACGCTTAACACCCCTGTTGAAGCCATGGAAAGGGAACTCCCTGTGATATTAGAGTCCTACTCTGTGAGAAAAGACTCTGGGGGAACAGGTAAGTTCTACGGCGGCAACGGAATTATAAGACAATACAAGTTCCTTGAGAACTCAGATGTTTCTCTTATAACTGAAAGGAGAAAAAGACGTCCATGGGGAATTGCGGGTGGTGGGGATGGAAAAACCGGAGAGAACACCCTTATATCGGAAAAAGGAGAAAAAAGGCTTCCGTCCAAATGCTCAGTTTCTGTAAAGACAGGAGAGTCTGTAAGAATAGAGACACCCGGAGGAGGAGGCTGGGGCAAGACCAATACGGTTTTTTTCACCGTTGACGCCCATGAAGACATAGCCTTTCACATGCGTCATTACAAAAGAAGTTTTGTAGAACCCCAAATTCCATGCATGATAACCCTTCCCAGTCTCCGTCGCGGCGGAGTGAGAATGGTATTTAACACTGTCTTCATTCACCCAAAACACAAACCCCTAGAATCTGTAACGGAATCTATGGCGCAACTAGACTTATATGACGAGATATACGCCAAGTATGCAGAAGACGTAATGCAGATAAAAAACTCTGCCGATATAGAAAAACTTTTCGAAGGAGAAAAAATTGGATTTTTCACCCTTATGGAAGGGGCTGATCCTTTATCAAGCGCAGAGGACCTTGACCGATATTACGCAAGAGGCGTTCGCGCATTAGGACTTTCTTGGAATAACAAAAACATCTTTGCTTCAGGGCCAGAAAGTAAAGATGGCCTCTCAGTGGAAGGGAGAAAACTTATGGAAAAAATGAACAGGTTGTGCGTCACGCTTGACCTATCCCACCTTAACCAACGCTGTTTCTGGGAAAGCATAGAACTCACAGAACTCATACCTATTGCTACTCATTCAAACGCGAGAACTCTTACAGACCACCCCAGAAATTTGTATGATGAGCAACTGCTTGCCATTTCCCAAAGAGGAGGAATAACCGGCGTGGTCTTTTACGGAAAATTTCTCAGAAGAGGATCAACTTTGGCCACCCTTGATGACATATACGCTCATATAGACCATATATTAAGCATATGCGGAGAAGACCACGTAGGAATAGGAACTGATATGGATGGAGCACCTACAACTGATTTTCCCAAAGAAATGAGAGATATATCAGGACTTGGCACTCTCGGTGAATATCTACTCAGTAGAGGTTACGCGGAGCGGGTAGTAAAAAAGATAATGGGTCTTAATTTTCTCCGCGTAGTAAAAACCAACCTAGAGAAATCTTCAAAACAACTGTGAATACGGATGCCAACTGTGCAAAAGTTATACAATCTTATGCTACAACTATTTTAAGCAGAAACCCTTTATCCGAAATTTACTCTGTGCTTCCCGGGACCGCTAATCACAAATACGATGTAAATAAGAAGGTATTCAATCGCATGAGATGCCCCTTTAATTCCAGCACCGGATGACCCTTCTGGTAAAAAAAGGTGATATAGCGCTGCTATCAACATGTTGATACAAAGCACCAAAGCCGCAGGAGTAAAGAAAATTCCGAGAATGAGAAAAGCTGAGCAGAAAAACTCTGCGAAAGCAGCCATAAACCCCCAGAAAACCGGGTAAAAATCAATGCCTATCATCTGCATACTCATTCCGAGTTTTTCCCATTTCTCAACGCCTCCCATGAGTTTGCCCCACCCGTGGAAAACCATCATTGACAAACCAAAACCCAACCTAAGAAGAAGAATTGGCAAGTCAATAGTTTTAACTTCACTGTATCTCAACATAATTTTGCTAATTATGCCTGAATACATATGTAAATACAAACAAGTAAAAAACAGAGGACATTTGCACTGTAGCAATTCTTGATATTGATTTCCTTGTGGTTCCTCCTTGACTGCCATTCTGTCAAAAAAAAGCCCATAGGTTTTTCAACCTACGGGCTCCACGCCGAGAATTCTTTCTTAAAAACGCCAACGCCATACGGCGATTCTAACGGGCGACCGTATCCTCATGAAGGGTTTAGTTTTAGTTGTCTGTATAAGTTTGTCTTCTTGTTTTTCCATTCCACGTGCCAGCCACAAACTTATATTTTGTTGAGTCGCCTGCAATACTGGTTGCTCTGGCGGGGTTTGCTGTACCGCTTACCTGTATTTCAACATACTCAGTCCCTCCTACCGAAATCTTACCTGCCGAAGCGGTTACTGCTCTATTACTTGTTGGAAAATCTTTGAAATAGATTTTATCTTCTGTCAAATCAAAGTCTTTAATAATCTTAAGCCCGCGATCTTTATCAATAACGAAAGTGTCCGCTCCAGTTCCTCCAGTGAAAACATCTGATCCAGTGAATCCTGTTAAAATATCATCACCAGCACCTCCGTTAACTGTGTCATCACCGCTTCCACCGAGAACATAATCATCACCAGCACCTCCGTTAACCGTGTCGTTGCCGCCCAATCCATTGAGGTAGTTGTCTAGGTCGTTTCCGGTAATAGTGTCAGCGCCAGTACCGCAAATAACATCCTCAATACCTTCAAATGTAAACGTCCCAGTTCCAGAAAGAGCAGAACCATCAAAACTCCCCGAAGAAAGGTCAAAGGTTATATTAGCACTAGCAGCGGTTCCAAGATAGAAGCTGCTGCTATTCAGGGCCACATTAGAAGCAGGAATAGAATGACAATAAATAATGTCATTATCAGCACCGCCTACAAATTTGTTATCACCTGCTTCACCCCTAAGATAGAAATGATCATTTCCATCTCCACCGTTGAGTGTATCATCACCATCTCCGCCAGATAACCTATCAATACCATCTTCCCCGTGGATTTCGTCATCGCCTGCTTGACCTTGGAGATAATCATTGCCACCGCCACCGTAAACAGTATCATCTCCACCACCGGCTCTAATTGTGTTATCAGCCCGATTCCCACAAATAATATCGTCATCAGCGGTTCCGGTGACATCCATAGCAATACCTAATATCACATGTATCCCATTGCTAACATCGCACCTAGAGTCACCATAACCAGCCCCCTGAACACCCACTCTCCCATCCGCGCCCGTTGGCCCCGGATCTCCTTTGTCTCCCTTGTCGCCTTTCGCTCCGGCAACACCTGGGTCTCCCTTTTCTCCTGCGGGTCCTCTTTCTCCTTCACAAGCTACAAAAACTGCTCCACTGAGTAAAATCAACATTACTAAAAAACTGCGTAACTTCATAATACAACCTCCTTCATATAAGTTGCTCCATTTAAACTGGATATTTATCTGGTAAAATCTTGTTGTAAAATCATCCTGCTTAAGTTAATCTTTTGAGTTTACCCCCCCCCCCCCCACATAAGTCAAGGACTAGCGAAAAACAGATCTTGTTTTTTCATGTATGTTTTATCTGTCCGTTTGACTTGACATCAGCCGAAAAAATCCTAAACGACAGAAGAAACTCAATTGTTTGAGAGAAAAAAGTAGAGTATCAAGTGGTTATGCATGCAGACTAAGCGTAACGCGCCTAAGCGTTCGTTCAGGTATGATCACTTGGTTGGTTCTTCCTAAATATTCCCCCAGTAAAAACTGCCAACTCCTTAATAGAGATGACTCCGAAGACCTCAATTGCTTGCCGGCGGCGGGATGTGCTTCATTAGACCGGAAGTCTTTGTACGAAGGGTTGCTAGCAGATTATCAGAAGTTAAAACATGAATTAACTCGTCAACGAGCACGGACGGGGAGGTATAAATGCTGTTGGCAGAAAGCACGTACCGATTTAGACTCGGTGTGTGAAGAACTAAAGCGTATTCGTCGTGTGGCGAAAGACTCCTTAGCGTTGTACAAAAAAAATCAACGACTTAAAGCTTGCTAGATGGAGTTGATGTGAATACGCGCAAGCCTAGCACGATTATATCGTTGTGGATGGAGAATGCCAGCCTGAAGAATGAGAACGCAGAACTGAAAAATTAGGTCAAGAATCTGCTTTCTAACCGGAAAGTTCTGTCGAATTTGTTGTACGGAAGTAGGAGTGGGAAGTAGAAGAGTCCACCTTCAGAGCGTCGAAGAGGACAACGGCTAGGGACCGCCTGGTCATGGTCGTACTGCTTGACCACATCTTGAGGTGATAGAAGAGTCAAGGTATCCATCCGATGATGAACTTACATTTTTCAGAAGAAAATCAGCAACTGATTTGTCCGGGGTGAAATTTGTGGTTTTTGGGCAAAACTAGCCAATTTTAGGGCTGTTTTTGGAATGAGAGCTTTTTAGTTTTGGATATATCCACCACGTACAATTACGGGCAAAGGTCTTCAGATAGAGAATAGGAATTTCTTAATCACGCTTATTTGATCTTTCTCTAGTTCAATAAAGGAATGATACTCATCAATGCCACCTCTGTTCTTGTTTATATCCCTTTCCATTTTCTCAATTCGTCCCTCATAGTCCTTTATCCTGCACTAATGCGATTCTATTAACTGTTGAAGTCTGTCTGCTAGGCTCATAGTATTTCCTCCTTGGATATGTTCTTGCCAGTATATCAAAAAGAAAGTCCAACAGGCACTAACCTGCTGGGCTTCTAACTCCACACCGAGTTTCTTTAGTTGTCTGTAAAAGTGTAGGTTCTTGTCTCTCCGACAAATGTTGCAGTTACAAACCTATGTTTTTTTTCACTTTTTATTTTCCCCGCTTTCGTGTTATCTGGTGAACCGTTCGCACCATGTATCACAACATCAGTTCCGCCGACCGTAAGCGTACCGCTTGCAACGCTTATTGTTTCCCCGCCTTTTGTAAAATCTCTGAAATAGATCATGTCTTCTGCCAGATTGAAATCTTTTATAGTTTTAGTCCCGAAACCTTTGCGAACAAGGAAAATGTCAGCACCTGCTCCTCCGGTAAAAGTGTCCCCACCAGTCCCACCGTAAAGAATATCATCTCCATCCCCTCCGTTTAGGGTGTCGTTGTCGGCACTGCCAGTAAGAACATCGTTTCCCCGCCCGCCGTTTATGGTGTCGTGTCCATTGATTCCACTCAAGTAATTGTCTTGGTCGTTTCCGGTAATGGTATCATCCCCGGTGCCGGTGAGAACATCCTCAATCCCTTCAAATGTAAACGTTCCGGTTCCATCAAGAGCAGTACCATCAAAACTGCCTGAAGAGAGATCAAAAGTTACGCCCCTACTAGAAACCCTACTGCTGATATTTGTTATAGCAAAACCGTTTGCATCCAACACCCGCTCTTGGTTATTAGAAGAGGGGTAGGACAGAAAATAGACGATATCGTTATCCCCAGCACCGCCTACAAATTTATTGTCCCCTGCTTCACGCGTTATGAAGAAATGATCATTTCCATCCCCTCCGTTAAGTGTATCATCGCCATCTCCCCCAGATAACACATCATCACCATCTTCCCCGTTGATTTCGTCATCACCATCATCACCTAGGATGAAATCTATTCCACCAGCACCGTAAACGGTATCATCACCGCCACCGGCGTTAATTGTATTGCCAACACGAGTTCCACAAATAACATCGTCTTCATCTGTTCCAGTGAGATCATCCTGAGCAATACCTACTATCCCCTGTATCCCATTGCTAACATCGCACCTAGGATCACCATACCCAGGCCCTTGGTCACCAACTCTACCATCTGCTCCCGCCGGGCCGGGCGTGCCGTCTTTTCCTGGGTCGCCTTTGTCGCCCTTTGCTCCGTCTTTACCTGCTGGCCCCGCCGGCCCTCTCTCCCCCTCACAAGCAACAAAGAAAACTGCTCCAGTGAGCAGAAACAACATCACTAATAAACTGCTTAACTTCATGTTACAACCTCCCTTATAAGTTGTTCCATTTATAAATGGATATTTATCTGGCAAAACCTTGTTATAAAACCCTCATTCTTAAGTCAGTCTTTTGAGTTTACCCCCCCCCCCCCAGGGCCTCTTAATTCTCCACACCGAGATTCTTTAATTGTCTGTAAAAGTGTAGGTTCGTGTCTCTCCGACAAATGTTGCAGTTACAAACCTATGTTTTTTTTCACTTTTTATTTTCCCCGCTTTTGTGTTATCTGGTGAACCGTTCGCACCATGTATCACAACATCAGTTCCGCCGACCGTAAGCGTACCGCTTGCAACGCTTATTGTTTCCCCGCCTTTTGTAAAATCTCTGAAATAGATCATGTCTTCTGCCAGATTGAAATCTTTTATAGTTTTAGTCCCATCACCTTTTTTAATTAGGAAAATGTCAGCACCTGCTCCTCCGGTTAAAGTGTCCCCACCAGTCCCACCGTAAAGAATATCATCTCCATCCCCTCCGTTTAGGGTGTCGTTGCCGCCACTGCCAGTAAGAACATCGTTTCCCCGCCCGCCGTTTATGGTGTCGTGTCCATTGATTCCACTCAAGTAATTGTCTTGGTCGTTTCCGGTAATGGTATCATCCCCGGTGCCGGTGAGAACATCCTCAATCCCTTCAAATGTAAACGTTCCGGTGCCATCAAGAGCAGTGCCATCAAAACTGCCTGAAGAGAGATCAAAAGTTACGCCCCTACTAGAAACCCTACTGGTGATATTTGTTAAATAAAAACCGTTAGCCGACACCCGCTCTTGGTTATTAGAAGAGGGGTAGGACAGAAAATAGACGATATCGTTATCCCCAGCACCGCCTACAAATTTATTGTCTCCTGCTTCACGCGTTATGAAGAAATGATCATTTCCATCCCCTCCGTTAAGTGTATCATCGCCATCTCCCCCAGATAACACATCATCACCATCTTCCCCGTTGATTTCGTCATCACCATCATCACCTAGGATGAAATCTACTCCACCAGCACCGTAAACGGTATCATCACCGCCACCGGCGTTAATTGTATTGCCAACACGAGTTCCACAAATAACATCGTCTTCATCTGTGCCAGTGAGGTCATCCTGAGCAATACCTACTATCCCCTGTATCCCATTGCTAACATCACACCTAGGATCACCATACCCAGGCCCTTGATCACCAACTCTACCATCTGCTCCCGCCGGGCCGGGCGGGCCATCTTTCCCTGGGTCGCCTTTATCGCCTTTCGCCCCGTCCTTCCCTGCTGGCCCTGCCGGCCCCGCAGGCCCTCTCTCCCCCTCACATGCCACAAAGAAAACTGCTCCAGTGAGCAGAAACAACATCACTAATAAATTACGTAACTTCATAATAAAACCTCCCTTATAAGTTGTTCCATTTATAAAGTGGATATTTATCTGGCAAAACCTTGTTATAAAACCCTCATTCTTAAGTCAGTCTTTTGATTTTACCCCCCCCCCCCTCACAAAGTCAAGAACTAGCGAGAAACGAGGCTTTTTCGCTGTAGGGTTTTTACGAGTGGTTTTTATGTGATGAGGACATATGAACGCATGTTCAACACTGTTTCAGTTCGTACTAATTCGTATTTGAATAATCTGATAGTTAATTTCTTGATTTCCGCAATTTACTACTGATTTCCGCACAATTATCAGCCTTTGAACGCAATAATCCATTCACGGTCACTACCGCTAAATTCCTCTGGTCAAATTATCTGTATTACTTGGAGCCCGAGGATGACACCCAGAAACAAGTGACCTCATCTTGTCAGCCCTTCCAGTCTTATGTGTTCAATGGCTAGCGCCATCATCACACCCAACGCCAAGCCCGTACGAACAGTCATTTTAGCCTTGCCTCTGATAAAATGCCTTTCTAACCTGAACTTGCGGGAAAAACCGTAAGCGTTCGTTCAAGGGGTGGTTGCTTGATTCATTGTCTAGTTCTTAAATATTTTTTGCATTTAAACTGATAACTACTTAATTAATCGGTTATCATCGGTCGCATTATTGTTTACGGCAAAGATGTCGGGACCGTCAGTTCATTGGATAGAGATATCACCGGAGGCATCAATTGCTTGCCGGCGGCGGGATGTGCTTCATTAGACCGGAAGTCTTTGTACGAAGGGTTGCTAGCAGATTATCAGAAGTTAAAACATGAATTAACTCGTCAACGAGCACGGACGGGGAGGTATAAATGGTGTTGGAAAAAAGCACGGACCGAGTTGGACGGCGGAGCGTGAAGAGCGAGAGCGTATCCGTCGTGAAGAACAGGAGTATATTCGTAGTTTAGCGAAAGATCTCTTGGCGTTGTACAAAGAAGTTCAACGAGTTAGAGCATTGCTAGACGAGGTCGGTGTAGATACGCGCAAGCGCGGTACGAGATTGTATCATTGTGGATGGAGAATACCAGCTTGAAGAATGAGAATGCAGAGTTGAAGAAACAGGTCAAGAATCTGCTTTCTAACCGGGAGGTTCTGTCGAATTCGTTGTACGGAAGTCGGAGTGAGAAGTAGAAGAGTTCATGTTCAGAGCGTCGAAGAGGGCAACGGCCAAGGACCACCTAGTCATGGTCGTACTGCTTGACCACCTCTTGAGGTGATAGAAGAGTCAAGGTATCCGTCAGATGACAAATTTATCTGTTCTAGTTGTGTGAAGCACTATAGTTGTTAATGGGAGGGGGATTTCAGAGATGTCAGAGATTGAGGTCAAGGTGTTACAAGCGCAAGATCAACCGATTTCGTCATTGCAGAGCATGCGACTGTGAGCCATCTCCACTTTATGTGACGGCACCAGCGCCGGCGCGGCTATTTGAGCATACGCCACATGAGACCAGCGGTCTAGTCTCATTCTCTACACGAGCGTTACTATAAGCTAATGAGCTACGACAGTCTAGAGCAATAGTTTAGCGACCACGGGCTTAGATTTCATTGGAAACATTAAGTGGACAGCGCAAGTCGTATGGGCCTCTGTTCGAGCCTCTCTATAACGCGATTCTCGCCCATCAAAACCAAGAGAGTTTGTACCACGCAGACGAGACAGTGTAATCGTTCTGCCGAGAATTGACGTATTGGGCATTAAAAAACACACCTCAAACGTCTATCAGAGATGGAGAATACTTATTGGAACAGGGGCAAAGCAGAAGAGGAAAATTACAAAGCAAACTACCGCAATAGTCTTTCTCCGTAGGTTCAGAGGAGTATCATTGTAAAGAGTCTGCGGGTGAGATGTTCCAAAAAGAGTAAGCAGAAGCGCCCAAAATATCCATCCTATCCACCCATCAAATATAAACCATTGCGGAAGCTGCTCTGAAAAACTTAGAAACCCAAAATGACTTAAAAGCTCAAGCAAAGGCGCAGTACCCATCCCCATAACTACTAGAAAAAGAATTGTAATGCGAGAGATAATTCGGTACCAATGCTCGGAAAAAACACAATACGCTATGTGTCCACCGTCTAACTGCCCTGCGGGCACAAGGTTAAGCGTAGTAATAAAAAGTCCTATCCACCCGGCAAACGCAACCGGATGCAAAACAATCTGATGCCCATCGGATACTGGACCTAAAGTCATTTTTGAAAAAAGCAGAAACATAAGTGATTCACCAAGAGAAATGGCCGAACCCATCTGCGAGAGAAAAGTTGAATCAGAAGGCTCTACTCTTGAGAGCATAAGCCCGATAAAAAGCACGGGAAGAGCTACTATCACGCCTGCTATCGGACCCGCAGCCCCTATATCAAAAAGATCCCTGCGACTTCGAATAGTGGATTTTATCCTTATAAACGCTCCAAATGTTCCTATCGGAGAAATAAACGGAGGGGCTGGAATGAAAAAGGGCGCAGAGATAGAAACACCATATTTTCTTCCATAAAGATAATGACCCATCTCATGAGCGCCTAAAATAGTCATTAGGGATATTGAGAAAAGAACTCCTCCTATTACCGTGCCGCTAACAAAATAACCCGAGAAAAAAGTAGTGACTACGGTAAGAAAAAAAAGAACAAGAGGAAGTACAAAGGATTTTTTTAGCATTAAGAGCCTATTCCATTTCAAGTAGCAGAGGACTTACGGAGTTTAAAAGATTCTTTATGTATCTTTCTATCTCCGATTCTCTTGCAAGAGCAAGTATATCAGAACGGATTTTAACAAGCGTAGCCTTTGAAAGTCTGTCAGACAGAAATTTTATATATGGATAACGCATTGGCGCCACGCTCAGATGTCTGTAGCCCAAAGCTAAAATGAGAAGAGCGCCGGATGGCATGCCGGCCATCTCGCCGCAGATAGAAATTTCTTTTCCACTTGCTTCTACCTTCTCTCTAGTGAAATCAAGCATCCTCACCACCGCTGGGTGAAACGACGAGTATAGGTGTCCCACGGCGGTTGAGTTTCTATCCACCGCAAGTAGGTACTGTATCAGATCATTTGTTCCAACTGAAATAAAGTCTACAATATCTATGTAATCCTCAAGTTGATAGGCAAGAGCCGGTACCTCCATCATTATTCCCAACTTCGGTATATCATTGCGGTGTAGGCTCACTTCGACGGAAAGTTCGCTTATTATCTGCGCTGCAGTTTCAACCTCCCAGACATTGGATATCATGGGAAGCAGTATCCTGAAATTCGCCCCTTTTTTGGTCGCAAGCAATATGGATTTGAGTTGATCCCTGAAAAGATTTAGGTATTCCATTGAGTACCTTATTGACCTTAGACCTAGAAGCGGATTTTCTTCCGCAGGCATATCAAGATAGGGTAGCTTTTTGTCCGAACCCACATCAAGGGTTCTTATGGTTATCTGACCGGGAAAACCGGCCGCTATTTGCTTGTAAATCTTTATTTGAGATCTCACAGTGGGCCATTTCTTAAACTGAGTGAATGCAAACTCTGTTCTGAAGAGTCCCACGTTTTTTATTTCATAGCGTCTTGCCATTTCTATATCTGCAGGAATTCCAATGTTAGCAGTTATATCTGCGGAAAGCCCGGCATTTATGCTTTTTACGGCCTCTGTTTCTATAAATTTGCGCAGTTCCGTAGCTTTTTCACGCATTTCTAGATATTCATCTTTGAGCACTTGGTCTGGGTTTGTAAAGATAAAACCACTTCGACCATCAACTATTATCTCCTCTCCAGAACCCACATGGCTAAGGACGCTCTCTATACCAACCACAACTGGGATTCCAAGTGATTTCGCTATTATGACCACATGGGAAGTATCACTACCTTTTTCAAGCACTATCCCCGCAATTCTACCTTCTATCGCTGATACAAAAGACACGCCTATTTCCCTCGCCACAAGCACAAGAGGTGAATCATCAGACGCATACGGAACACTTGGGGACACAGAGCCTGTGAGGTCCCGGAGAATTCTCTCTCCAATGTCACGAAAATCATGGGCTTTCTCCCTCATATATGGATCAGATAGGGCTTCGAACCGTAGCGCTTGTGATTCAAGGAACTCTATGACCGCAGCCTCCGCAGAAATCTTTTTTTCCTCTATTAACTCCGAAGTGCCTTTTTCTATATCACTACTCTCAACAATCATCAGATGCGCGCGGAATATGTTGAGTTCATCCATGGAAAGCTTGCCTTCAGAATCCATATCTTCAATCGTGCTTCTGAGATCTTTTGAGACAGTTTTAATTGCATTCCTTAATCTCTTTTTCTCCGTACTAGGAGTTCGAGGATGTTTTTCGGCTTTTGGCACTCTTTGGAAAAGTCCACGAAAAGTAACGGCTTTCCCAATTGCTATACCTTCTGAGACCCCTTTTCCCTGATAAGTTCTTGTTTCATGTTTCACAGCGGAGGGAGGCTTTAGACGATCAAGCGTATTTGCTACTTCAAGAACCCCAGCGAGGCGTAGCGCTACTATCTGAAAAAGAGTTTGCTCCGCAGGGGTTATCTGTATGGGAGCCTTTTTCTGGCCGACAAGCACCCCAACGCAGACATCGTGGAGCATTATAGGAACACCTATATAACTTTCATATTCCTCTTCCCCTATTTCTGGAAAATATCTGTAATTTGGATGGGTTGAAGCTGGCATGGCAACTAGAGAAACTTTGGTTTTATGAACTATTCCCGTAAGACCTTCGTCAGAACGGAGAGATATTCCGTCCTTCGGTTCTACTTTTAGACCTCTGTTGGCCGTAAGTTTTAGCACTTTTTGCTGTTGGTCCCATACGTATATGGATACGACGTCGTAGTGAAGTGAAGAAGCGATTTTCCTCACTACTCTTCTCAGAACTGTGTTCAGTCCCACCGACTTGTTGATAATGTCGCTTATCTCGTGAACTACTTTAAGATGAAAATGTTCTTTCTCTACTTTGGCTTTTACAATCATAGGCTAATTCTCTTTAATCCAAACAACAACCCGTTATATTATAACACTCTAGGATAAAGGTGGATGTAACAAAACCGCCAGAGGTAAAAGCGCAACTCAAGGCACGGTTCATCTCTGAAGCGTAATACTTAAGATAAACTCGTGCTTCAAGACAGGCGGTTTCACCACCATCAAGGAAAATCAACGCAACAATCGCTACGACGCAAATGCTTTCTCAACCACATAACTTCGCATAAAAGATCTGATATGGTAAGTTTAGTCGTTTAGATATTATCAGGATGGAGCAATAGTTGTCCCAAGCATCGCACTTCATGGTTTAAGTCATAAAGTATCAGACTCATCAAACAAAATTGATGCCTTATCAGTTTTCGAATAGACACTGACTATGAGTAAGATAAAAACAAGAATCGCGATCATAGGATCTGGACCTGCAGCATTCTATGCGGCGGAGCATCTGCAAAAAAGACTCGACAATTGCGCCGACATAGATATGTTTGAGAAGTTGCCAACCCCTCACGGTCTTGTGAGAACAGGGGTGGCTCCTGACCACCAAAAGATAAAAACAGTGGCTAAAGTTTACGACAAGGTCGCATTACATCCCAATTTTAGGTTTTTCGGGCTTGTTGAGTTTGGAAAGCACGTAAAACTTTCTGACCTGCGCAAATATTACCATCAAATAATATTTGCCACAGGAGCCCAGACCGATAGAAAGATTGGAATACCCGGTGAGAATATTCCAGGAAGCCACACAGCAACTGAATTTGTGGCTTGGTATAATACTCATCTAGAGTATACGGGTCATGAATTTGATCTCTCTGGGGAAAAAGTGGTTATAGTGGGCGTTGGAAATGTAGCTGTGGACGTAGCGAGAACCCTCTCGCTCACAGAAAACGAAATGCAAAAAACCGATATAGCCAACTATGCCATGGAGCGAATTGTTAGAAGTGGAATAAAAGAGATATACATGCTCGGACGCAGAGGCCCAGCACAGGCAGCTTTTACAAACCCCGAACTCAAAGAACTTGCTAATTTGCAAGATGCAGATCTATTGGCCCTTGCTGACGAAATAGAACTTGACCCATTTACCCTTACGGAACTGAAAGAAAAACCTGACAGTGCTACGGAAAAAAAACTCACTCTACTGAGAGATGCTTCACAAAGAGTTCCCTCGAAATCAAAAAAAATTACCATAAGGTTTCTTGTTTCCCCTGTAGAGATAATTGCCGGAGATAGCGGCAGGGTAAAAAGCGTAAAAGTGGTAAAGAACAAACTTTATAGATCAGAAGATGGCTCTGTACGACCGAGACCCACAGACCAGACCGAAGAAATTGAAACTAATTTAGTATTTCGTTCAGTTGGATATCGGGGGATTGCGCTTGCTGATGTGCCCTTTGATGAAAAGCAAGGGGTAATTCCAAACGAAAAAGGGAGAATACTTGACCATGCGGGTGGATTTCCCATTACTGGCCTTTACGCCTCTGGATGGATAAAACGAGGACCAACCGGAGTAATAGGAACAAATAAACGCGACTCCGGTGAGACCGTGAATTGCATGGTTGATGATATTGAAGCGGGAAAAGTACTCAACCCTGATTTCAATTCATCCGAAAGCATAAAGCAACTGTTTGAGCAGAAGCATATCTCTTACAACGATTGGCTAAAAGTCGATTCCTTTGAAAAAGAAGAAGGACAAAAGACAGGAAAACCAAGGAACAAGGTCACAAATCTTAACAAAATTTTAAAAGTACTTGAGACTTGAGGGAAACGGCAAGTGACCTTAAAATGAACGCTCAAATGACAGATATGGTGAAGTTGTTAACCAATTTTATCAGAACGCAACAAAAGCAACCATAGTTGTTACGCTTCACAGTTTAATGGGCGTTACTAATTAACGGCCAGCTATGGAAACGACTTTTGAAGCCGCATCCCTCATGTCTGACCCTGTTTGTATGTCAAGAGAAGATTTAGAAAGAATTTCCCTGCCAGCTTTGACATTTGTTCCTTCAAGTCTCACTACTAGGGGAACGCTTATCCCTACCTCGGAAGCTGCTGTCACTATGCCATGGGCTATCGTATCACATTTCATGATTCCACCGAAAATATTAACGAATATCGCCTTTACATTTTCGTCATGCAAAATCATCTTAAATGCTTTTGAAACTTGATCCTCAGAAGCTCCCCCACCAACATCAAGAAAATTAGCAGGCTCGCCCCCGTGGTGCTTTATGATATCCATAGTTGCCATCGCAAGCCCTGCGCCATTTACAAGACATCCAATGTTTCCAGAAAGAGAGACAAAACTTATCCCAGCATCTTGTGCCTCAAGTTCAAGCGGGTCCTCTTCAGTGCGATCGCGAAGTTCGGCTATATCTCTATGGCGAAAAAGCGCGTTATCATCAAAATTAAGTTTCGCGTCAAGAGCCATTATCTCCCCTTCTTGGGTAAGCACGAGCGGGTTAATTTCCGCAAGCGAGCAATCTTTCTCTGTGAACACTTGATAAAGAGAAGATATAAATTCTGTAGCGCGTGCGACCTCTTTTCCAGAAAACCCGAGAAAATACGCTAGTTTTCTACATTGGTAAGGCTGTACGCCTAGAGAAATATCCACATATTCTTTTATTATTTTCTCGGGAGATTTCTCAGCAACCTGCTCTATTTCCATTCCACCTTCTGGAGACGCCATAAGAACCACTTTTTCCTCAGAGCGGTCAACGACTACCGCTAGATAAAATTCCCTGCTAATAGCGCAAGCCTCCTCTATGAGAACAGAGTTTACTTCTTTCCCCAAGGGTCCAGTCTGATGGGTTATAAGGTTCATCCCTATCATGCCGCGCGCAACTGTTTCCGCTTGCTTTGCGCTAGAAACAACCTTGACTCCCCCACCCTTACCACGTCCGCCTGCGTGAATCTGAGCCTTTATCACATATTTTTCGAGAGATAGAGAGTTCAAAACACCTGATACATCCGTAGATTTAGAAACTATCTGCCCTCTTGGAACCTTAATTCCAAACTCAGAGAGAATTTTTTTCGCCTGATATTCGTGTATGTTCACAAAACCAACCTTCTTATGTGGTTATTTCCCTCTTATCTTGCGAATTGTCCAGGAGATCGGGTCATAGTAGTTATCTACCACCCTTTCTTTTAGCGGGATAATCGCGTTATCTGTTATATGGATGTCTTCAGGACAGACTTCAGTACAACACTTTGTTATGTTACAAAACCCTACTCCAGCCTCCTGACGAAGAAATTCCCTTCTATCAAGAGTGTCAAGTGGATGCATCTCTCGCTCGGCTATTTTTATCATAAACCGTGGCCCCGCAAACGCATCTTTTCTTTCGTGGTCACGTAGTATATGACATACGTTCTGACACATGAAACATTCTATGCATTTTCTAAACTCCTGAGACCTCTCTACATCTTCTTGATGCATTATCCAGTCCGTGTCCTCAGCCGGGGTAAACGGCGGTATACGCTTGCTCACCTCGTAGTTCCAAGAAACATCAGTGACTAGATCTTTGAGCAATGGAAAAGCTTTTATGGGATAAACGGTTATTGGTTTTCCCGGAACGAAACTGTCCATTCGGGTTTTACAAGCAAGGCTCGGTTTTCCGTTTATCTCGGTGCTACAGGAACCGCACTTTGCCGCTTTGCAGTTCCATCGTATGGCTAAATCGCCATCGTAGTTTGCCTGGATATAAAAAAGGGCGTCAAGAACAACCATTCCCTCATCCACAGGCACTTCATATTCTTTTTCCTCTCCCCCCTCGGCGTTGCCGCGAAAAACCCGAAGCTTTGCTACCGACATCATTTATCCTCCGTAAACAGATTAGAAAGTTCGAGGGGCATTTGCCCTGTTGGACGCACAGACACTTCCATCGTACCATCCTGATTGCGGACAACAATTGAGTTTTGTTTTCCCCAAATAGCATCGTCACTTGATGGATAGTCAACCCTGCTGTGGGCTCCCCTACTCTCTTTTCTCTCAAGAGCGCAACGAGCAAGCGCTTCTGACACGGTAAGCATTGACAGCAGATCTCTGCATAGATGCCATCCAGGATTAAACATCACAGAGCCCTCTATTTTTAGTGTCTTTGCTCGTTCCTTGAGTTTTTCTATTTCTTCAATGCCTTTTTGTATATTCTCCTCCGTGCGAAACACCCCTATATAACGTTGCATAGTATCTTGGAGATCTTGGTGCACGGCATACGGATTTTCACCTTGAGTATTCGCAAATGGTTTGTGAAGGTCTTGCGCGTATTTGTCCACCACATGAGAGTCAACTTGTCCCTGAGATGCGCTGTTCGCGTAATCCGCAGCTCCTGCTCCAGCTCTTTTTCCAAAAACAAGCAGGTCGGATAGGGAGTTCCCTCCAAGACGGTTTGCTCCATGCATCCCGCCTGCCACTTCGCCTGCGGCGAAAAGTCCCGGAACCCTGCTTGCGCAGGTCTCACCATCAACTTTCACCCCTCCCATGACGTAATGAGTGGTTGGAAACACTTCCATTGGGGCTTTGGTTATATCAATGTCAGCAAATTCCATGAACTGGTGGTACATACTAGGAAGTTTACGCTTGACGTAATCCCCGCCCCTGTGGGAAATATCCAGAAACGCTCCTCCATGCGGAGAGCCACGTCCTTGCTCAACTTCCGTGTATATGGATCTTGCTACAACGTCTCGAGTGGAAAGCTCCATTCTTTCGGGATCATATTCGGTCATAAAACGCTCACCCTCACTATTTGTGAGTATGCCACCCTCTCCTCTTACCGCCTCGGTCACCAAAATCCCTCTTACGCTTGGGGGCCAAACCATTCCCGTTGGGTGAAACTGTATGAACTCCATGTCTATGAGCTCCGCGCCGGCATCGTAAGCCATTGAGTGGCCATCCCCCGTGTATTCCCAAGAATTGGACGTATATTTGTATGCTTTACCCACTCCACCTGTCGCAAGTACAATGGCAGGAGCGCGGAAAATTACGAACTTTCCAGTCTCTCTCCAGTAACCAAAAGCGCCGGTGATTTTATCACTTTCTTTAAGCAGATGAGTTATAGTGCACTCCATGTAGACATCTATTCCACTGTGTATTCCGCGTTCTTGCAGAGTCCGTATCATTTCAAGGCCAGTTCTGTCGCCCACATGCGCAAGTCTTTTCCAAGTGTGTCCTCCGAAAGCGCGTTGCATTATCCGTCCATCCCGCGTCCTGTCAAAAAGCGCGCCCCATTGCTCAAGTTCCTGTACTCGTTCGGGAGCTTCTTGAGCGTGAAAAAGGGCCATCTGCCAGTTATTAAGCATTTTTCCGCCCTTCATAGTGTCTTGAAAGTGCGTTTTCCAGTCGTCCTTTGTGTCCACATTTGCAAGAGCTGCGGCCACGCCCCCTTCGGCCATCACCGTGTGAGCTTTGCCCAAAAGGGACTTACATACAAGAGCGGTAGATGCGCCTTTAGACGATGATTCTATCGCGGCTCGGAGCCCCGCCCCACCAGCGCCTATAACTATAACGTCATGGGTATATGTTTCATATTTTTCCACGTTTATATAAACCTCAGATCAGTAATTGTTCCATTCGCTACTAAAAAGACGTAAAGATCGGTCAAAGCCACAAATACTAGGCTTATCCACGCCCACGTCATGTGTATCTCGTTCATGGGAGTTACGGAACTCCAGAGACGGAATCTTGTGGGGCATGAAGAAAACACGTCTTTTTTTCCACCCACGAGATGACGGAAAGAGTGACAAGAAAAGGAATACATAGTGAGTAGAAAAGCATTTAAGGTAAGTATAAGGGTGCCGAGACCTATGCCAAAACCATCGCTAAAGTGAAACGCCTCATATGCGTCTACCCAAAGAAAGAAAAGTACAACCGTTGATGCGTAGAGAAAAAACCTGTGCGCGTTTTGCAATATAAACGGAAATCGAGATTCTCCGGTGTATGACCCTCTTTTACCCACAGGGTTCACCGCGCATCCGGGAGGCGAGAAAAAAAACGAACGGTAGTACGCCTTTCTATAGTAATAACATGTCGCGCGAAACCCAAGCGGAGCCCACAGAATTAATATCGCTGGGGAAAAGTTCCACCAGTCAGCAAGTATAAGCGGAGAATAAAACGGGGAAAGGTAGGGTTCTACGTAATAGTATTGGTTGGCAAGCGCTCTCCACGTGGAGTAAATTCCAAAAGCACCAAGCACCGTAGCAGTTATAAGAGGCGCTATCCACCATGCGTCTTTTCTCATGGTAAAAGCGACTTTTCCAGCAGTACCGTTAGCCATATCGTAAAAACCTCCAGAAAATGTTAAAGAACCGCCTCTAGATGCGCCCTTACCGCATCAGGACAGAAAGAAAAAAGCGTCTCTAGGGCTATCACAGGCGGGGAACCCCTTATAATATCCCCATAGCGTCAATTGACCGGCATAGATCCGCAACTTTGCCCGCAGAAACGTGCAAAGCTTGCTTTTCTTGGTCTGTGAGTTGGAGTTCTATTATCTGTTCTACGCCCTCTTTTCCGAGTTTCACGGGAAGACCCACAAAATTATTTTCTATTCCATAAGGACCATCCGCGTAAACGCAACAGGGCATTATTTTTTTCTTGTCCTTTATTATGGCTTCCGCCATCTCAACCGCCGCGACGGCAGGAGCATAAAAAGCGCTTCCGGTTTTCAGTAGCGCCACTATCTCCGCTCCACCATTTTTTGTGCGATCAACTATCTTGTTTATCCTATCCTCTGACACAAGCTCCGGAAGCGGAACTCCCGCAACCGTCGTATAACGAGGAAGAGGAACCATCGTATCTCCGTGGCCACCCATAACGAGGGTTTGTATGTTTTCAACAGAGACATTGAGTTCTGCTGATATGAAAGCTTGAAGACGCGCGGAATCAAGCACTCCTGCCATTCCCATTACCTTGCTTGTCGGAAGCCCACTTACTTTGTGCGCTACATACACCATGGCGTCAAGGGGATTAGTTACTAGTATGAGGATTGCGTCCGGGGAGTTGCTCACCACTTTTTCCGTCACTTCTTTTACTACCTTTGTGTTGGTAGAAATAAGGTCGTCTCGGCTCATACCCGGTTTTCTAGGAATTCCCGAGGTGATTATTACGATGTCTGAGCCCGCTGTCTCCTCATAGCCGTTTGTACCTACAAGGGATATGCTACTCGCCGTCACTGGACACATTTGCAACAAATCAAGAGACTTGCCTTGAGGTACGCCCTCAACAATGTCCACAAGCACCACATCAGCAAGTTCTAATTGCGCTACGCGAAAGGCAGCTGAAGCTCCAACATTTCCAGCTCCTATAACTGATATTTTCACTCTGCCGTTTTTCAAAGTTCTACTCCTTTATGATTCTACTTTGCCTTTTCTATGATCTCTTGAGTTAACCAGCAAGCACTCTATCCATATTAGCCACTATCGCCTTTCCATACTCCGAACACTTAAGCAAAGTCGCTCCATCCATCTGCCTTTCAAGATCATAGGTAACTGTTTTTTGAAGAACAGTTTCTTCCATGGCTCGGAAGATAAGTTCTGACGCTTCATGCCAACCTAGATATTGGAACATCATGAGTCCCGAGAGTATCACAGAACCCGGATTCACCTTATCCTGTCCCGCATATTTGGGAGCCGTGCCATGGGTGGCCTCGAACACCGCGAGGTAATCGCCTATGTTCCCGCCGGGAGCTACGCCCAGTCCTCCGACCTGCGCTGCGCATGCATCTGACATATAATCTCCATTAAGGTTTGGCATGGCCAAAACATCGTATTCGTTTGATCTGGTGAGAACTTGTTGAAACATATTGTCAGCTATACGATCCTTGATCACTATTTTATCATTAGGTTGCTTCCCTCCAAAGTCATCCCAAAGCTCATCTTCTGTTATGGTGATCTCGGCGAATTCTTCCTTTGCAATCTCGTATCCCCATTCACGGAAAGCGCCTTCTGTAAACTTCATTATGTTTCCCTTATGAACTAGCGTTACGCTTTTTTTCTTGTACTCAATCGCGTACTCAATCGCCTTGCGCACAAGCCTTTTTGTTCCAAAAGGACTTATAGGTTTGAGCCCTAACCCGCTTGCTTCACGGATATTAACCCCGTAGTTCTCAATAAGATATTTTCTTATTTCTTCCGCTTCTTTTGACCCGCTCTCCCACTCTATTCCTGAATAGACGTCCTCCGTGTTTTCTCTGAATATAACCACATCTAAATTTCCGGGATTTAAGACAGGATTTGGAGTTCCCTTTATCCATCGTACGGGTCTCACGCATGCGTAAAGGTCAAGTATCTGCCGTAGGGCAACATTCAAACTTCTTATACCGCCTCCAACTGGCGTAGTGAGAGGACCCTTTATGGCTACGATGTACTCTCTTATAGTATTGGTTGTAGTTTCAGGGAGCCACTCTCCGGTCTGTTCGTATGCCTTTTCACCCGCGAGAACCTCAAGCCATTCTATTTTTCTTTTACCCTCATACGCCTTTTCCACCGCCGCATCAAAAACTATCTGGGATGCGTGCCAAATATCCGGTCCGGTTCCATCACCTTCTATAAACGGGATAACGGGGTTGTCCGGAACGACTATCTTCTTATTAGCTTCATCAATCTGTATCTTTTCTCCGCCTGCAACTGACATAGAATATTTCTCCTTCTGAAGATTAAACTGTTTTTTTTTATTTATTCCGAAAGATTATAAAGAAAAAAACTTCCTTTTCAAATAGATTACGTCCGACCCTCAGAGATCATCTGGCGTAAAACGGTCTGAAGTATCCCTCCATTTCGGTAATACTGAACTTCAACCGGGGTATCAAGCCTACATATCGCGTAAAATTCCCTGTTCTGATTCTGACCATTGGAAGAGTCCGTCACAGTTACGGAGATTCTTTTTCCAGGTCGCAGACCATCTGAAATTCCTCTTATAGAGAATTGCTCAAACCCCGTTATGCCAAGAGACTCTGCATTCTGTCCTTCTTCGAACTGAAGCGGAAGTACGCCCATGCCTACCAAATTGCTCCTGTGTATACGTTCAAAACTCTCCGCTATTACGCATCTTGCCCCCAGAAGCGCTGTCCCCTTAGCCGCCCAGTCTCGTGAACTTCCGGTTCCATACTCCTTGCCACCTATGACCACAAGGTCCGTGCCGTCATTTATGTATCTTGAAGACGCCTCATAAATAGAAACCTCTTCACCTGTGGGAACATGCACAGTAAACCCGCCCTCTTTGTTGCCAACCATCCTATTTTTTATTCTTATGTTAGCAAACGAACCGCGTATCATCACTTCATGATTTCCACGACGGGAACCAAAACTATTAAAGCGTGGTTGCGTGACACCTTTTGCCAAAAGATATTTACCTGCGGGACCGTCCTTAGGTATTGATCCCGCAGGGGAAATATGATCTGTAGTTATAGAGTCCCCTAAGAGCGCAAGCGCCTGAGCGTTTTCTATATTGCGCGGCGCGGGAGGATCAAGTGGAAAGTCGCTGAAAAAAGGAGGTTCTTGTATATAGGTTGACTCTGCATCCCAGTCGTAAAGCCTTCCCGTGGGAGCGTCAAGTGACTGCCATGTTTGATCCCCTTCAAATACCTTTGAATATTGGCAAGAGAAAATTTTGGGACCTATAGCCTGCGATATAGTATCGGATATTTCCTGATGGTTTGGCCATATATCCTTGAGATAAACAGGTTGCCCATCATTTCCCGTTCCCAATGGTTCTGCGTAAAGGTCAATCCCAACTGTACCCGCTATCGCAAAAGCCACGACTAAAGGAGGTGACGCAAGATACGCGAACTTTACAAGCGGATGAACCCTTCCCTCAAAGTTTCTGTTTCCGCTGAGTACCGCAGCGCAGGTAAGATCGTTTTCCCTTATGGCGGCGTCTATGTGCTCAGGTAGCGGGCCGCTGTTTCCTATGCATGTTGTGCACCCGTATCCAACTAAATTGAATCCTAATTTTTCAAGATATGGAGTAAGTCCCGCTGCATCTAGATAATCCGTCACCACTCTTGAACCAGGAGCAAGGCTTGTCTTTACATAGGGCTTTACTGAAAGTCCGCGTTCTAGGGCTTTTTTCGCAAAAAGCCCAGCTCCCACCATAACTGAAGGGTTAGAGGTGTTAGTGCAACTTGTTATGGCGGCTATTACTACAGAGCCATCAGTAAGTCCATTCACTTGCTTACCAGATCCTCCGCCTCTTGCGCTCAGGCTTTTCTGATAGGATGTCTTCATATCTCCAAGCGAAATTCTGTCTTGCGGACGGCTTGGTCCCGCAAGTGCTGATTCCACGGTTGATATATCAAGAGTTAAGGTATCTGTATATACAGGGTCTTCTGCGTCATCTATCCTGAACATCTTCTGTTCTTTTGTATATGCTTCAACAAGCGGAACAAGGTCTCCTCTTCCCGTTGTCTCAAGATAGCGAAGCGTTTCGTTGTCCACGGGGAAAAAACCTATAGTCGCGCCATACTCTGGAGCCATATTCGCTATTGTCGCCTGATCTGAAAGCGTAAGACTGCTTACTCCAGGGCCGAAAAACTCGACGAACTTTCCTACCACTCCCTTTTGTCTAAGCATCTCAGTTACGCGTAAAACAAGATCTGTGGCGGTGACTCCGTTCGCAAGAGACCCAGTCAGTCGAAATCCAATAACATCAGGGATAAGCATGTAGAGTGGCTGACCTAGCATACAGGCTTCCGCCTCTATCCCTCCCACTCCCCAGCCCATGACGCTTAGTCCATTTATCATCGTCGTATGAGAATCTGTTCCCACAAGGGTATCGGGATACGCGACCGTATCCTCTCTATCCGTTTTCGACGCTATCACGCTTGCAAGGCACTCAAGGTTTACCTGATGTACTATTCCAGTTCCCGGAGGCACCACCCTGAAGTTGTCAAAGGACCGCTGCGCCCATTTAAGAAACGTATATCTTTCCCTGTTTCTCTCATATTCAATTTTCACGTTTTTCCCAAAAGCATCACCACTTGCAAAATAGTCGACTTGTACGGAATGATCTATAACCAAGTCCACAGGCACTATGGGATTTACAAGTGATGGATCCCCTCCTTTCCTTTTCACAACAGCTCTCATCGCCGCAAGATCTACCACGCAAGGAACCCCGGTGAAATCTTGCAGTATAACCCTTGCTGGATTGTAAGGAATTTCTTTTGGCTCGGAGTTTTGCGGGTCCCAGTTGGCAAGCGACTTTACGTGATCTTGCGTAACGGTTTCTCCATTGAGGTTTCGCAGTACGTTCTCAAGAAGTATTCTTATTGAAAAAGGAAGTTTTGAGACTGATACGCCGTAGCGTGATTCAAGACTACTCAGTGAATATATTTTGTAGGTTTTATCTCCGATGCAAAGATCACAAAGCGTTCCAAGACTGTCGCTCAAAGCCATAGTGGCACCTCTTATAATGATATTTGGTTTGGTAATTCACCAAGTTAACTTGTTAGTTTACCGGCAAAATAAGAAGAGATCAATAAGTTATATACTCAAAACCGAACACTTGCCTTGCAGATTTAACATCTTGTCCCGAAATCCAGCAGGGGCAATTCTCGGCTCACCTCAACTAGTGTTATGTCAAGGGCAACAATGCGAGGGGTCCGTGGTCCGAGCTGTTCTTGCACAACAAAAGGCCGGTTGCTGATGCCCGCTGCAGACTCAAGTCCATCTATCCAAAAAGCATTACTTGACGCAACACTAGGTGAAATAATTCCTGTGTTTGAGATTACTAAAAAGAAAAGGGCTGATTATGGGGTTTGAAGATGTTCTGCTTATCAGTCAAATCTACGTAGCGCGACACTTACGTTTGTTCCGCCAAATCCATAGGAATTGCTGAGTGCTGTTTTCATCACGCAGTCCCTAGCTGTATGGGGAACGTAATCAAGATCGCACTGGGGGTCAGGTTCAAAGAGATTTACAGTAGGTGGAATTACCGCATCTTTAAGCGCAAGTATGGATATTGCGGCTTCAACCGCCCCTGCCGCTCCGAGCATATGACCAGTCATAGATTTGGTTGAACTTACCGGAATATTTCTAGCATAATCTCCAAACACTGCCTTTATGGCCTTTGTTTCGTTTGCATCATTAAGTGGGGTTGATGTTCCATGAGCGTTTATGTAATCAACATCTTGGGGATTTAAGCCAGAATCTAAAAGCGCCGCGCTCATACAACTCACCGGACCATCAAGAGATGGCGCCGTTATATGAAAAGCATCACCGCTCATACCAGAGCCAAGCACCTCCGCATAAATCCTTGCCCCTCTTTTTTTCGCAAACTCAAGTTCTTCAAGTACTAGAATCCCCGCACCTTCTGAGAGAATAAACCCATCGCGGTCTTTTTCAAATGGTCTTGACGCAGTCTCAGGAGAATCATTTCTTGTAGAAAGCGCTTTCATAGCGTTAAACGCCGCAAACGTAAGCGGTATTAACGGAGCCTCAGATCCACCTGTTATCATGATGTCAGCTTTGTCATCCTGTATCAACTTGGCAGAAAGCGCAAGCGCGTGGCCGCTTGCAGAACACGCTGTAGTAGAAGAACAGTTGGGTCCTTTGGCGTTGAACACTATAGAGACGTATCCAGAAGCCATATTGGTAACTATATTGGGTATGAAGAACGGAGAAACCCGTCCGGGCCCCTTGTTCTCCATAGTTATTACTGTATCGTAGAAGGTCTTCATCCCCCCTATTCCAGATCCAACAAAAGATCCGGTACGTGGGGCAATATCGTCGGTGACCTCAAGTCCAGCGTCCTCTAGGGCGAGTTTCGTTGCTCCAACGGAGAACTGGATAAATCTGTCATTTCTTCTCGCATCCCTCTTATCCATGTAGAGTTCGGGATCAAAGTCCGTTATCTCCCCCGCAATTTGCGTTTTAAGATTAGAGGGATCAAAAGATGTGACAGTTTTTACTCCACACACGCCTTCCTTCGCGGAAGACCAAGTGGCTTCATTTCCAACCCCTAAGGGCGTTATGAGACCTATGCCCGTTACTACGACCCTTCTTTTCATGATTTTTATCAGGAGTCCTTGTTATCAATGGACTCGCGGATAAAGTTGATTGCGTCTTGAACCGTGATTATATTCTCCGCATCCTCATCCGAGATCTCAAGACTGAACTCATCTTCCATGGACATTATGAGTTCAACAAGATCAAGCGAATCAGCTCCTAAGTCTTCTATAAAAGAAGAATCAGGGGTTATCTCATCTTTGGATTTGCCCAGATGGTTCGCCACCATCTCCTTAACCTTATCTAGAATTTCATTATTGTCTTTTGACATATGAGTTAAAACCTCCTAAAAAATTTCATGTGAATTTCACCGTTAATTTTTACAATTTCTCCTGTTACATATGAAACATATCTTCGGGAATGTCGCTTACAATTTCTTTATCTGCATCTCCAAAATCAATTCGCTTTAATATGATCTAACTCCTCAATTTTTTCAATACCTACAACATTCACCTTACCAAGAGTTCTTTTCACGAGACCGCAAAGAACCTTAGAAGGCCCGATCTCAAAAAAATTCAAGAAACCCGCTTTTTGCATATACTCAAGCGACTCTGCCCATCTCACCGGACTTATCACCTGATCCACTAAAAATTCTCCTACTTTTTCCGACTCTGAATTTGGTTGCGCTTGAGTGTTTGTGACTACTGGATATCGCATCGGATGAAACCGTGTCTGTTCTATTATCTCCGCAAGTCTTTCTGCCGCGGGCCGCATAAGTGGACAGTGAAAAGGAGCGCTCACCTCAAGTTCCACTACCCTTCTTGCGCCTTTCTGCTTAGCCAGTTTCGTAGCTCTATCCACAGCATCCGCATCTCCTGATATCACCGTCTGCGCGGGCGCGTTAAAATTAGCGGGTGAAACGACATCTCCCTCTGTTGCCTCCAAGCAGATATTTATCACCTCTTGTGATGTGAGTCCCAAAACGGCAACCATCTTACCTACACCCGGAGGAACCGCTTCTTGCATAAACTCCCCTCTTTTTCTCACCATGCGTACTGCATCGGAAAACTCAAGGCATTGTGCCGCCACAAGCGCTGAAAACTCCCCAAGACTGTGCCCCGCCAATATATCTGGCCGAGTACTTGTTTCTTGAGAAATTACCTTCAGGATTGCTATGCTTGTAGTGAGTATGGCCGGCTGAGCGTTTGCAGTAAGCGCAAGCGTCGTCGCGTTACTTTCAAAACACAATCTTGCAACATTCTCACCCAAGGCATCTCCCGCTTCTTCAAAGGTTTGTCTTGCAACAGAGAACTGCTCAAAGAACTCTTTTGCCATGCCGGGATACTGCGACCCTTGTCCTGGAAACAAAAAAGCTACCATCGGTGCAATGAGAGTCAGTCTTCCACCGACATTTCAGCATCTGCGCGTTGTCTGAAGTAGTTTCTATTCTTGTAATAACCACAATATGGACACGCTCTGTGTGGAGGTTTCATCTTAAGGCACTCGGGACAGAAAGAAGACCCAACTACGGAAACGGAGTAATGAGTTCTTCTTTTTCTTGATTTTGAACTAGATGTTTTTCTCTTGGGTAATGCCATTTCAATCTCCTGAAATTCTATATTCTAAGATCTTTTAATACCGCAAATCTTGAGTCCTCAATTGAGGGATTACAGCAACAAGATTCCTCGTTTAGGTTTTTCCCGCATCCACAGCAAAGTCCCTTGCAATGATCTCTACAGATTACCTTATATGGAATCGAAAGGTTTATCTGTTCTCTCAGATAGTCATTAAGATCTATAGTTTTTCCATCATAAGTCTCGTAATCCGTTTCTCCACCAACTAATTCCTTCTCATCTTCCCCGCGTGCGGGAGAAAGAATGAGTTTGACAGAAAGATCTATTGGAAAACTCACGTCAACAAGGCACAGAGAACATTGTGAGACCATAACGAACTCCACCTTGCCAGTGACGACTACCTCTGTGGTTATTCGCGCAAGATCAAGTTGAAACCGTATATCGGAATCAATCTCTGCGGTTTGCTGCGACTTGTCCGCTACCCAGTCGCCAAGCCATTGAACTCCCCTAGTAAGACTCACACTGAGCCCGTGCTCCTTAATTTCCGATATATCAAATTTCACTGCACGGAACCCCGCTTTAAAAAATCGGTCTAATATAAACTACAATCTAGTTATTGCAAGTGCTCCGATAAGATAATGTCTCAAAGACTACAGATCAAATACGGTCAGTTGATTTATCTTGAGTAGCTTTCAGTTCTCTTTTAAGCGTTCGTTCAAGGGGTGTTTGCTTGATTCATTATCCCGTCCTTAATATTTTTTACACTTAAACTGAGGCGTTTGCGCTGTCCAAAATGTGTATGTATATCAGGAGGTTTTTTTTGGAATAAGAGCTTTTTAGTTGTAGATTTATCCACCACCTACAATACGGGCAAAGGTCTTCAGAGAGTCGGAGCCGAACGATAGGAGTTTCTTAATCACGCTTATTTGATCCTTCTCTCGTTCAATGAAGGTATGGTATTTATCAATGCCAAATCTGTTCTTGTTTATATCCCGCCCATTCTTTCCTCGTAATTCTTTATCCTGCTCTCATGCGATTCTATTAACTGCTGAAGTCTTTCTGCTAGGCTCATAGTATTTCCTACTAGATATTTGCCCTTGCCATTATACCAAAAAGCCCAACAGTCGTTAACCTGCTGGGCCTGGGAATTCTTCACACCGAGAATTCTTTAGTTGTCTGTATAAATGTAGGTTCGTGTTTTTGGATCAAGTGTTGTTGTTTCTACAAACCGATATCTTGTTGAGTCGTCTTTTATTTTCTTAGCTTTGTCGTTGTCTGCTGTACCGGCATCATTATGTATTTCAACAAACGCTGTTCCTCCAACAGAAATTTGACCGTTCGCAACAGTTATTGCTCTAGCTGACCCACCTGTTGGAAACTTTAGGAAATAAATCTTGTCTTCCGTTAAGTTAAAGTCCTTGATAATATCAAAACCACCGACTTTATGAATAAGAAAAGTGTCGGCTCCCGCGCCACCGGTAAGTGTATCTCTCCCAACGTTTCCCAAAAGGACATCATCGCCGGCGCCTGCGTTTATAGTGTCGTTCCCTACACCACTATCAATAACATCGGCGCCCGCGCCTGCGTTTATAGTGTCCGCTCCAGATCCGCTAAGAAAATAGTTGGCTTGGTCGTTTCCGGTAATCTTGTCAGCGCCATTCCCGCAAACAACATCCTCAATACCTTCAAATGTAAAAGTGCCAGTGTCAGAAAGAGCAGAACCATCAAAACTCCCCGAAGAAAGATCAAAAGTTATATTCTCGGTAACAACGTCTGCACTATCCCTTTTATATATACCATTCTGGAGTCCACCAGTACCCTGCTCACTGATCTGATTATTCCGGTTCTCTTTACGACAATAGATTAGATCTTTACCCTCGCCCCCAACCCATTTATTAGCACCCGCTTGTTTCCAAATGTAAAAATGGTCATTGCCATCTCCACCGTAAAGAGTGTCATCACCAGCGCCACCTATCATTTTGTCGTTACCTGCTCCCCCGTAAGCAACATCATCTCCACCTTTTGCCTCAATCTCGTTATCACTATCATTTGCGCAAATAACATCGTCATCATCGGTTCCGTAAATAAGTTTTACCCCTGCAGATACATCTATACCATTACTGCGGTCGCATCTAGGGTCGCCACCGGTTCGGTCATCGCCTTTCGCGCCTGCTGGCCCAGGGTCGCCTTTGTCTCCTTTTGCCCCGTCCTTCCCATCCTTTCCCGGGTCGCCTTTTTCGCCCTTTTCCCCCGCGGGCCCTCTCTCGCCCTCACATGCCACAAACAAAACTGCTCCAGTGAGCAGTAACAACATCACTAATAAATTACGTAACTTCATAATACAACCTCCCTTATAAACTGTTCCATTTATAAATGGCCATTTATCTGCCAAAACCTTGTTACAAAACCCCACTACTTAAGTTAATCTTTTGAGTTTACCCCCCCCCCCCCCCCTAAAGTCAAGGGCAAATGCTTTATGCTAGGCTTCTCCACCGCCGCACGGAAATTTGCGCCGCGTGATACCTTCATAGGATGGACGTCCGAGCAACGTGAAAAGAATCTACCGTTGGTTATCGACAACCCCAGATTCCTGATTCTTCCATGAATACAGATACCGAATCTCGGATCACACATTCTCTCGGTAGTCTGTCGCCGCTTGCCCAAGGAGTGGAGCCAACGATACAACTTCACACCCGCGCATTGAGACGTTCGTACGAATTCCGACATATACAGGCACCGTATATCGGGCTTCTGGATGGATACGCGTTGGAACTACACAGGGATGTGGTCGCTACGACCGGTATAACCGATGCGATAAACCCAAAAAGGACATTTGGCTACGACCGCTTCACAGGAATTGGAAACAAATCCTCAATCGCTCAAACTCTCTATAAACACCCCTTGAACGAACGCTTACAGATTCTCTTTACTAGCCAAAACCCAAGAGATTTTTCTCAGACATGGTGACAGGCAACCCCGCGACTCTGGTCCCTCTTTCTTTCAAGAGTGGGAACAATTGTCTTACATATATCGGTCGCAATTGGACACCTAGGATGAAAACTACAACCAGTCGGAATTTCCGCAAGCCCTTTTATTTCGCCCGATATAGAAGTTTGTGCTCTCGGTTTGTTTCTATCTGTATCAGTTGTTATCTCAGGAATCGCAGAAATCAACATTTTCGTGTAGGGATGCAGAGGCTCTGAGTATATCTTATCGCTAGGAGCCGTCTCCACTATTTTTCCAAGGTACATCACGGCAACAATATCGCTTATATGCCTTACGATTCGCAGGTCATGCGATATGAAGAGATAGGAAAGATGGTGTTTTCTCTGCAGATCTCGAAGAAGGTTCACTATCTGCGCCTGAACAGAAACATCAAGAGCAGAGACCGGCTCATCACACACGATGAACTTAGGACGAAGTGAAATAGCTCTCGCTATGGCTATTCTTTGACGTTGTCCTCCGCTAAATTCGTGAGGATAGCGAAGGACAACATCCGCTCCGAGACCCACTTCCTCTAAAAGTTTCGTGACGAACTCTGCACGGTCCAGCTTGCTTACCGTATTGTGGATGCTTATCCCCTCGCTCACAAGAGAACCTACGTTCATCCTAGGATTAAGGGATCCGTAGGGGTTCTGAAATATCATCTGCATCTTTTTGCGAAGTTCGCGAAGCCTTGCAGATTTGGCCTCGGTTATATTTTCGCCTTCAAAAAATATCTTTCCCGCTGTCGGGGTTATAAGACGTAAAACCGTTTTTCCAAGCGTGGTTTTTCCGCTTCCGCTCTCACCTACAAGTCCAACCGTCTGGCCTTTCGCAACGCAGAATGAAACATCGTCTACGGCGCGTACGTAATCATATACCCGAGAAAAAATTCCCTTTCTCACTGGAAAGTATTTCCTAACTCCCTCTACGCTCAATATAATTTTATCTATAGATGAAGTCTTCAAATCCGCTTGTTCTGTCATGTCATCTGACCTTCTTTTTCAGCAAACATAGCATGGCGAAAACACGCGGAACTATGAGATCTGGAAATGTCTTGAAGTTGGGGTTCTGACTCAAAACATTCCCCTTCAGCATAATCACAACGGTTGTTAAACCGGCATCCTTTTGGAAACTCGCCGGGAGGGGGAATAACACCCCTGATCGAATGTAAATACTCCTGTGAGAAACGACCGGGCACTGAGTTTACAAGCCCTATTGTGTATGGATGCGCAGGAGCGGAAAAAAGCTTGCGGGTCTCCCCCCTTTCAACGACTTTGCCCGCATATAGCACATACACATAATCCGCTACGGTTGACACGACTCCTAAGTCATGTGAGATAAGCATCACTGACATGGAAAACCTTGTTTGGAGGCTTTTTATAAGAGAGAGAATTCCCGCCTGTATTGTCACATCAAGAGCGGTCGTGGGTTCATCTGCTATAAGTAATTCCGGATTACACGCAAGTGCCATTGCTATCATCACCCTCTGACACATTCCCCCTGAGAGTTCGTGAGGATAGCTTGAGTATCTCTGGTCAGGTGCTGGGATCCCTACGGTGTCTAGCAACTCAAGCACTCTTTTTTTCTCATCCTTTGCAGATATTTTGTTGTGAACCCTTATGACCTCGCCTATCTGATCCCCCACTGTGTAAACGGGATTAAGAGAACTCATAGGCTCTTGAAATATCATTGATATTCTGTTTCCCCTGTAATGTCTGAGTTGCCGCTCGTTGAGGGAAAGAAGATTTTTCCCTCTGAAAAGCACCTCTCCTGATTTTATCCTAGCCGGAGGAATAGGAAGAAGACCCATGACGGAGAGGGCTGTGAGTGTTTTTCCACAACCGCTTTCACCAACAACGCCCACTGTTTTTCCTTCTTCTATATCAAGGCTTACCCCTCCCACAACCTCAACATCATGTTTTTTTTCGGGAAAGGAAATGCTAAGGTTTTTTATTTCAAGTAGTTTGGTATCACTCATCACTTTTAGGGACTATCTTTGTTTGAGTTTAGGATCTATCGCGTTTCGAAAACCTTCTCCGATAAGATTAAGTGCCGTAACAGTGGCGAATATGGCAAGGCCGGGAAAAAGAACAAGCCACCAAGCAAAGTCCACGTATTTTTGCGACTGTGATAGTATCTCTCCCCAGCTAGGCTCGGGCGGAGTTACCCCGAATCCAAGAAAACTGAGACTTGACTCTACAAGTATAGCCCCCGCCACCCCAAAAGTCGCGCTCACAAGAAGCGGCGCAATGGCGTTTGGAAGCATATGTTTTAGTATTACTCTCCAGTCGCTACTTCCAAGAGCAGATGCGGCTTCCACATAACTTATTCTTCGAAGTTTTAAAAATTCTCCGCGAAGAAGCCTCGCCACGCCTGTCCATCCAGTAATACCTATAACTATCATTATGTTGTATATGCTAGGCTCCGTAAACGCGAGAATCGTCAATATAAGAAAGAACACTGGGAAGGTTATCATCACTTCAATAAGCCTTGAGATGACAAAGTCTATCCACCCTCCGTAATACCCTGCCATCGCGCCAAGCACCGTTCCTATGGCTATGGCAATTCCAACGGCCACAACACCTATGGAAAGCGATATTCGCACCCCATGAATCATTCGACTGAGAACATCTCTGCCCCGATCATCCGTACCCAAAAAATGCCCGTTTCCCGGAGGTGAGAGTACAGAGAAAAAATCGCTTTCCGTAGGCGAGTATTTCACCGGAGGGAAAATCGCAAACGAATCAGGGTCATCAAGATATCTTTTTCGCATATTAACTCCGCGAAACTCTAGATGGTCCACCACCGCAGGAAAGTAGTACCTGCCCTTGTCCACAAGCACTAGCGGTTTATTCCCAGCGAGAAAACTTTCAAAAATGGCTATCAAAACAAGCATAATAACAAACAAAAGCGAACCAAACGCTAGCAAATCCTTTCTAAACTCCAACCATACCCCGCTCCAATATCCTCTATTCGGGTTTTCTCTCATCGCTTGCGTTCAAATCCTATTCTCGGGTCTACCACAGCATATGCGATATCGGATATGAGAATCCCTATAAGCGTCAGAAACGCCGATATTGCGGCAACCGCCATTATCACCGGGTAATCCCTTGAAAGCACAGACTCAAATCCAAGCCTTCCTATTCCTGGAATGGAAAAAATGGTCTCTATAATGACGCTTCCACCTATCATGGCGGGCAGTATTGAAGCCACTATTGTTATTATAGGAATAAGTGAATTGCGAAGCGCGTGCTTGAAAAGCACTCTTTGAGAAGATAGTCCTTTTGCGCGAGCTGTAGTTATATAATCTTCTCTGAGCACTTCAAGAAGGCTTGCTTTTTGAAAACGAGAGAGAGAAGCCAAACTTGCATATGTAAGACAGAAAACAGGTAGAACTAAGTGCCATAGAAAATCAAGAACCTGTTTAAAAAATGGAAAATCCTCATATCCCCTTGAGTGAATTCCGTATATGGGAAAAAGATTAAAAAAATCCCCGCCGCCGAAAAAATAGATAAGCACCACGGCCATCCAGAAACTGGGAATGGAATAGAGAAGAAAAAGCACAAATGTTGAAGCCCGCTCAGCAAAACTCCACTGCCGCACGGCAGACCAAGCCCCAACTGGTATAGCTATCAGATAGACCAAAAAGATTGAAAGCACGTTAAGCGTAAGAGTTATTGGAAGTCTCTCAGCTATTTTTTCGATGACGGGACGGTGATCCCTGTAGGAATTACCGAAATCAAGGGTGACTATCTGACGAAGCCATATGAGGTATCTCTGGTGAATAGGTTTATCAAGACCATAAAGCTTTTTCGTCCGCTCAATTATCTCCTGCGTTACTTGGTCGCTTTTTACCCCTAGATCAACAGACATCTGGCTTTCAACTGGACTTCCTGGGGCAAGTTGTATCACAAGAAAAGTGATAAGAGTGATTCCGAACATAGTCGGTATCACGAGTAACAATCTCTTTAGTATATAATCTTTCATCCGCGGCGAAGACTTCGGGTTTTGTCGGATGTTATCGCAGATTCTGCGGGATAAACCACTCTAAGGAGTCAAGCCCAAGCGGATAAAGTATTACATTGTCGAATTTTTTGTGCGCTACTACAGTTGATCTTCTTGCAAAAAGAAACGTGTAGGGCTGCTCCTCGTAGAGAATTTGCGTAAATTCTCGGTATTTTTTTATCCGTTCTTTTCGAGAAAACTCTACCCGCGCTTGCTCAATTAGTTTGTCTGCCCTTGCGTTTTCAAAACCCACGAAATTCGATCCCTTCTCTGTCTGAGATGAATGCCATATCTGGTAAGGATCGCTTTCCACACCTAGACTCCATCCCAAGGTCACAGCATCGAAATTACGCTCATTGAGATTCTGGATAAAAACCGCCCACTCTGTTTTCCTTATATTCATCTCTATGCCTGATGCGAAAAACTCTTCTTTAAGTATTGTCGCGATTTTTTCCCCAGTTTCAGAACCATTTGGTAGCAAGAACTCAAAACGGAACTCTACTCCATCCCTATCCCTTATTCCATCGTTATTCGTATCACGCCATCCCGCCTTCTCCAGAAGTTTTTTTGCAAGTTTGGGGTTATACTCATGTGGGGTCAGGTCTTTTGGATATTCTGGACTGTTAATATAAAAAGCAGATGAAACAATTTCACCAAGCCCAAGTAAAATCTCTCTTAGTATTGCTTTTCGATCAACTAGATGGGTCATAGCCCTTCTAGTTTCCTTATCCTTAAAAAAAGGTTTTTTCGAGTTCCATCCTATATAACTATATCCAGGAGTGACATAGGAAGTCCTATAAAAACTGTTGCGAAACGAGTCAGAGCAACTCTGCTTTGACCACTGAAGGGGAGTAAGAGAAGCAAGGTCAAGTTCTTCTCTTTTTAGCAACTGCAGTTTCACTGTAGGATCAAGCACTATTTTGTAGACTATTTTGTTAAGCCAGGTGGGTTCTCCCCAGTAATTCGGATTTCTTTTTACCCTGATTTCACTTCCAGTCTCCCATTTCTCAAATACATAAGGACCCGTGCCTACAGGATTTCTTCCCACGGGGTTTTTATTAAAGTCCCCTTTTTCAAACAAGTGCTTCGCTACCACGGGGATTCCACCACAGAACTCAAACGCCCGAAAATACGGTTTTGAGTACTCGCACTTCACTGTGTAGGCATCAATTTTAGAGTAAGATTTCACATCCTGATAATAACTCTGTATGTGGGCAGCGGCGACCTTAGGATTTTTTATTGATTCATAGGAAAAAACTACATCGTCTGCAGTAAACGGCTTACCATCATGCCATTTAACACCTTTTCTGAGATGAAAAGTATAGGAAAGATTGTCTTTGGAAATCTCCCAAGATTCCGCAAGCAATGGTTCGAACTCAAGCGTCTCGTTATTTCTTTTTATAAGTGTTTCATATATTCCACCGTTAACTACTCCCTCATAGACGTCTGTAGCTATTACGGGGTTAAGAGTGGCAGGTTCTGAACCGAGTTCCCTTATAAGGGTTCCACCAACAACAAATTTTTCTTTATTGGTAGATCTTTTTAAAAGAAATGAATTGTCATTTTCCGCTCGACAACCATCTTTATCTTTAGATGCAGTCTGTTCAGAGGATATTTTATCTCTTCCCTCAGAACTTTGTCCACAGCCTGTGAGTAGAAAAGTGACCGCCGCAACTAGAAAAATAACCACATATAACTTTCCCGCAGATATTTTTCTGCTAGCGTAGATGAGGCTATGATTCTGTTTTTTCATTCCGGTGGCTAAACGCCTTTAGCATATCAAGCGGAAGGGGAAGGATGATAGTAGATGCCTTTTCCGAGGACACATCGGATATGGTCTGCAAGAATCGCAGTTGAAGAGAAACAGGGTTTGTCGCCAGAATCTCGGAAGCTTCGGCAATTTTCGTAGATGCCTGAAATTCTCCCTCTGCGCTTATAATTTTGGCCCTTCTTTCTCTTTCAGCTTCCGCCTGTTTTGCCATAGCTCTCTGCATTTCCTGCGGAAGATCAACATACTTTACTTCCACCATGGTTATCTTTATTCCCCAGGGGTCTGTCTGCGCGTCAAGCACTTCTTGGAGTTTTAAGTTCAGTTTTTCTCGTTCGGCTAAAAGCTCATCAAGTTCCACCTGTCCCAAGATACTCCGAAGCGTGGTTTGAGAGAGTTCTGATGTAGCATACAAATAGTTCTCAACCTGAACTATCGCTTTACTTGGTTCAACCACTCTAAAATAGACAACGGCATTTACTTTTACAGAGACATTATCCTTGGTGATAACGTCTTGCGGAGGCACATCCATGGTAACAAGGCGAAGACTTACCCTGACCATCTTTTCAAGAAACGGAATAACTATGATGAGGCCGGGACCTCTGACCCCCGTCATTCTTCCAAGGTTAAAGATCACGCCTCTTTCATATTCATAAAGAATCTTGATTCCCGAAAGAAGAATTAATAAAACAATTGCAATAACTATTATTAGAACCATAGACATATCTCGTATTATAGTGACGCTTCCTCTCAGTCAGATTCAGGACCAACTCTTAAACTGAGCCCTTCTTCGCTTCGTATTATCCGCACCCTATCCCCTGGAGCAAAGGACCTATCTGCAGAAGCCTCCCAGTACTCTCCTTGAATGTAGATTTTCCCTTCTTTTCCCCGCCAAGAAACCACTTTCCCCTTCTGTCCCACCATTCCCTCAAACCCGCCTTGAACCGTAGCCCTAAACGATCTTACTCCAAAGTATACAATAAAAACCGAGAGTAATCCAACGGGCACAGCCACTGCGGCTATAGCAGTGCCGCTCACACCAAAGTCCGAACCCGTCGTGTCAAAAAGCAACAGTCCCCCGAAAACAAAAGATATAAGTCCTGCAAGACTAAGTAGCCCATAACTCGCTACGTAGATTTCGGACACAAAAAGAATTACTGCGACGAAAAGAAGCACTAATCCAGCATAGTTAAATGGAAGAATTTGCAAAGATACAAAACCCGCAAGAAGAGAAATAAGTCCCGCAACCCCGGGGAATATAAGCCCCGGATTGTAAAACTCAAGCAGTATTCCCAGAGAACCCAGAGAAAGAAGTAAGAATGCTATGTCAGGGGTGCCTAGAATGTTTACCACCTTCTGCCTCAGATTCATATCAACGCTTTTTATCTTAGCGCCCGCGGTAACAAGTTGGATGTTCTTTTCCCCTGCTTTTATCTCCTTCCCGTCTATTTCCATAAGAAGCGAGGAGACATCAGGGGAAATAACATCTATTACGTTTTTAGAAAGAGCATCCTCTGCTGTCACAGAAACGCTTTTTCTTACAGAATCAACTGCCCACTGCGCGTTTCTTCCCCTCTCCTGGGCTATACTTTCTATAAAAGAAGCAGCATAATTTTCTATTTTTTTCTCCATTACATCCGAACTACCGCCATCTTCGTTGTCCTTCTTCTTGGGATCTTTATTCTGACCACCTCCAAGCATAACTGGACTTGCAGCGCCTATGCTTGTTCCAGGAGACATGGCAGCGACATGAGCTGAGAGCGTGATGAACACTCCTGCGGAAGTTGCGGTAGCTCCTCTAGGATATACGTAGACTATCACTGGAATCTCAGAATTAAGAAACATTTTCACGATATCTTTTGTAGAGTTAAGTAATCCCCCTGGGGTATCAAGAAGAACCAAGAGCGCATCTGCTTGTTCTTGCCGCGCAAGGGACAGAGCGCCTTGAATGTAGTCCACGGTAGAAGGGTTTATAGAGCCATTTATATTAATTTCGATTATCTTTGGCGCTTTGGAAGGAGTATCTGCCAAAACATTGTATATTTGGTAAAGTGATGCTGTGAAAAAAATTAGAAGAATTATTCTGAACATGGACATAGAATGGCGGAATCCGCCAAGGACGGAGTTTTTCCCTTTTTTTGGAGTTTTATAAATCATAACCGCCATTTCCAACTAGTCGCTTTAAAATTATATACTATTTTACCTAGGGAACCTCTGATCAACTATCCAAAATTGAACAAAAACTCCATTTTTCCATTATGACACCAAAATTGGGGTGAATTATACCCATCTATTCGCTGTTTCTTGTCCAAATTCTGCCATTCGGCAAAATCCAGACGCACTTGTCCTACGCGGACAGCATCTTTTGGCAAGTTAACAGGTTCGTGAATGCAGAGAGTACGGCCAATCGGTTGGCATTTTTCTCCAGACCTCGATACCTCACCTTGTCATAGCCAAACTGACGTTTGATAGTTCTGAATGGATGCTCCACTTTTGCGCGGATGCTGGCCTTGGTCTTTTCAAGAAATTGCTCCTCAGCATTCATCGTCTTGCGCCTACCCGGACGTTCAGCTATTTCCCATTTGATCTCCTTGTCCTTGAGTTCTTCACGCTTCTCAACACCCAGATAACCCGCATCACCGTAGCAAGTCACTTCCTTGCCATGTAACAGGCGCTCCGTCTGGGTGATGTCATGCACATTGGCAGCAGTGGTTTCCATGCTGTGAATAACACCCAAGGTCTCATCCACACCAATGTGCATCTTCATCCCAAAATACCATTGATTGCCTTTCTTGGTCTGGTGCATCTCCGGATCACGCTTGCCCTCTTTGTTCTTGGTTGAGGTCGGCGCTGAGATAATAGTCGCATCTACTATTGTACCTTCTCGCAAAAGCAGACCATTACGTTGCAGGTGATGATTCACTTCTTTGAGGATCATCTGGCCCAACTGATGTTTCTCCAGAAGATGACGGAAGTTCAATATAGTGGTTTCATCCGGTATTGGCCCGGTCAGGCTCAGCCCAGCAAAACGGCGCATGGACTCAATCTCGTACAGCGTTTCTTCCATCGCCGGGTCGCTCAGGTTGTAGAACAACTGCATGCAGTGAACCCGTAGCATCTTTGACAGGGGATAGGGTCTACGACCTTTCCCGGGCTTCGGATAGTATTTGGCAATTTTGTTCTCTAGCTGTTTCCAAGGAATCAATTTATCCATCTGCTCAAGAAACTTCTCACGACGTGTTTTAAGCTTTTTGTAGGGATATTCTGCTACGGAGAAACTTATCTGGTTCATGGGGCCACCTCATAAAGTGAGTTTTCGATAATATAGCATATTTAAGGAACTTATTCAGATATTCCTTAGAAATAACGGAGTGATTTCTATTTTGAGAGTGTTATACTCAAAATTGACGCGTGGAGATTTCGAAGAAAATAAAAAGCATTTTCTTGTAACTTCACATTAACATCCGTAAATGAAATGCAAAGCAACATAACAAAATTCAGTCAAAAGGTTAATGAGAATCGCCTCAACTAAAAAAGATCCTAAACTTCAAGCCTTATAAAACCAGCCGTGAACTCTGGATCATAGGAACCTAGAAGAAACCTTCCCTATAGGAACGATTCTTTTCATGCCAACAGGTACGTTTGAATAACGCGTATCAACAACTTCCACGTTCTCAAATACGGCCAAAGCCTGCTACATCTCGGGAACAAATGGGGGATATGCTCCACAGATTAAATTCGCCATTTCTGATTGAACGATTTTATGCAGTCGGACCGTTATCGTTAATGAATTGAGTTGTACCGGCCTATGCATGCGAGGTACTTTACCGGACAACAGATAAACATCAAAACCGCAATACCCAAAGGCAATTACGCTACTACGTTATAACGATCTTCAGTAACGGTTCTCTCAATAATCATCAAGTTATCAAGTGCACTGTTAAACAAGCAGAATTTACATGTAAATTCCGCCATTAACTTTTACGACCTCGCCTGTTATGTATGACGCCGCATCTGACACCAAAAAACGGACAACCCCTGATATATCTTCTACGCGTCCAAACCTACCAAGGGGGATGGCTTGCATATACTTCTGACGCATCTCCTCGGGAATGTCGCTTATAATTTCCGTATCTACAAAACCTGGGCTTACCGCATTTACCGTTATCCCTCGGGAACCAAGCTCTTTTGCAGTGGCCTTGGTAAATCCTATTACCCCAGCTTTCGAGGCAGAATAGTTTGTCTGCCCGGCGTTTCCCACCTCACCTGCTGTGGATGTGATATTGATTATTCGTCCGTACCTGTTCCTAAACATCCATCCTGAAACCGCTTTTGTGCAGTTAAACGTCCCCTTGAGGTTCGTATCTACTACGGAATCCCAACCCTGCTCACTCATTCTCATCACAAGCCCATCATTTCTTATTCCCGCATTATTAATCAGTATATGTATTCCACCAAGTTGACCTAAAAGTTCTTTTATCGTTTCTTGAACCTTCTCAAAGTTCGCTACGTCAAATCCTGAAACTCTACCCGAACCTCCCGCAGCCTTTATTTCCTCTAGGGTCTTCTCAGCGGCCTCGCGGTTATTTGAGTAATTTATAATCACATAAGCTCCTACTGAGGCAAGTTCTTTTGCTACACATGCGCCTATTCCACGTGAACCACCTGTTATAAGAGCCGTTTTCTCGCTAAGTTCCATCTGCTTTGACATATCTTAACTCCTCATTTCTTCAAGTTAGTAGCAATACTCGTTCCACCAATATTTCTCTTCACGACATCTCAGAAAATACTAGAATGTTAGATCTTAAAAAATCCCTTTTGAAAAGCCTTTTTAGGATAAACTACAGCATCTTTATTGCAAGCGGTGGAAGAGAAATAACGATTCTTGAGTCTGTTTTTCGCACTTAATGACGGGAGTTGAATATGATTATGCTTCAACAGTCACAAACCCGGCCGTAAATCCTGGTCCAAAAAGATGCCGCGAGAAATCGTCCGGTATGATGGCGTAATGCTCTTTCAAGAACGGACAACACCGTTGGCGCAGACATATTAGAATACTGGCGAAGAATTTCCCTTGAATGTATCAGATCATCTTCGGAGAGTTGTAACGATTCCATAAGCGCCTTCATTACGAATACCCCCGAGGTGAAGCGCGTAGGCGTCAATATCGTCTTGGGTCATATTCTGCTTTTGCAGATAGAAATTGGCCACAGCAACCGTCTGATTTCTCACATACAACGGAATTTTTCTCGAAAACACCACACCTAGACCTCCCTCCATGAACTTCCAGCCAGCAAGATATAAAGAGTCTGGCCATGTGTACTCTCCCCAACCTGTAATCAAAGGGCCGTCACCCTCACAACTCACAATGGCGCCCGCAACACCATCTCCGAAAAGAGCCGCCGCAATAAGACTGTTTTGCTTACATCACCCTTCCATATCGTGGTGCATTCCATCTCTATTACCAGAAGCAACACTTTCATACCACCTTCTGACCGAGCATCATTGCCGCATGGCTCAAACCCAACGTACCCCCGACTCATCCCAAACCATACACTGACAACCTCTGAATATCTCCGTCTTAGCCACAAGCGCTCTATAAGTAACGCGTCAATACTAGGCACGCATATACTAGTAGTGTTCACAACGACTATACCATCAATATCATCGCGAACCATCCCAGCCTGCTCAAGACAACTATGGGCTAATTTTTCGCCAATGTCTACTGAACACTCAATACTAAGATCATTGCGCCCCTTAAAAGAATGACTATCCGCTTATAGCGAGGGGGAACATGCGTATAGCGCTTTTCAATCTGCGCGTGCGATAACATCTCCATCAAAGAACTACGATCAGGTACCAACTCTGAGAACGACTCTTCAATAACATCGGCAGTTTCTTCTCTAGTTACGCAATATTCTGGAACAGCAGTAAGCAAACAGTTGAGCCGAGGCGCGTTTTCCATGTTTGTCACCTATTTTGATTTAACTGCATTGTTTCAAATAACCACCCATTTCATTGTGCGAATATTTTGTCTGTTTCTTTTATACTCTATGCATTTTCATCAAAACTCCTACTTTCTTTCTCTAAAACCATCTCCGTCAGAATACCTGATGAATTTGCTTGTTATAGGTAATGACCTCATTGACGCAACTCTAGAGTTTTGTTTGTTGTATCCCTGCAAATAGACGAACGATGAACCGTTCACCATCCTCGACTAGGTCGGGGTCTGTTTTGTTGTGCTCTTTCATACCACGCACAATTTTTCTTGGTACCCCCATTCCCATGTGTTCAAGATATCCATAATCCCTCATTACATCTTTCAGGAGTTCATTACGAGCAGTCCTTGCTCCGATGCGCATACTCTCGGGAGTGATACCGTTTGGAAGTTTTCCGGGTGAAATTATTTCTAGGCGATTTTGGTATATCGCCAGTTCAATATCTGTGTTGGCGAGCAAGTAATCCCTGTGAATGAGTGCATTCACTAACGCCTCGCGAACTGCCTCGTCGGGATATGTCCATCGCTCAACGCGACGAGCCCCGTCTATAAGTTCGGCTGTTACCGTTGTGTTGCGCCTCACAAACTCCAGTGCTTGCTCCACGAGACCGGCTTCCAACACAGTTGCATGTGAGTCTATAATAGGCGTCATCGGACCTCGCAACTTTTTCCGCTCCTTGGCCGCATATTCTTTTTCCAACCCTGGAAAGGCCACTGTGTCAATACCCGATTGAGGCAAGAACCTGTTGGGATTGTTCCCAAATAGCAACATTCCTAACAGCGTCAGATTATCGTCGACCATGATCTCTGCATTGATTAACAGAGTTCGCCACCCAATATCGTCATTCTCGTTTGGGATATCCTGCTGGCGTACCTCGCCAAAGTAGTTTTTTAGCCGGCGAAAGTCAAGATCATTTATTTTTGATCCAGAAATTGGAAGAATGTCAGCACGCAACATACGACGTTGTTGGAACAATCGACTCAACTCCTCAGGCGACGGCTCTCGACTCTGCGAACCGACTCGGATATAATAGTTATGTTTGTTATTGTGCCAAACGCTGTGTACGTTGAAACCACGTGGCACTTGCACGACTGCTACATCCATTCCAGGATGCACATCTTTGATTGTCATAAAAAATGGGATAATGCTTGGCCTAATCTTGTCCCTACACGTAGTCATCACCCACTCCTCCATTCGTTCTCTGGTCAGACCGACTATGGTCCCGTCATCGTCCACGCCTAGCAACAGCATTCCCCCATCAAGATTCGAAAACGCGACCAGTTCCTTTGCAAGATCTTGGTTTTGCAAAACATCACATTTGAATTCGACGCCAGAATTCTCGCCATTCGCAACCATTTCCAGAATCTTTGTGCGCGTCACCATTTTCAGAACCCGTATTTGGAACGGCGCATCTCAAAAGCGTCCTTGCCGCCCTCTAGAGTTTCTTCCACCAGTTCTCGCACTGTACACGAGTCAATGGAACCCATGTGAGTAGACTCTATCGTCGCATGGCCGTCCCAACCAGCTTCGCCAGAAGCAGTTAGTCCTAGGATTAGGTCGGCATCACCAAGTACCGGGATGTTCGCGTTATGAGTGGAGAAAATAAACTGTCTATTTTCTTTTTTCTTCCGTATAATTGGTACGATTCCCTCAGTAATGAATCGGTTATCAAGATCGTCTTCAGGTTGATCTATCACAAGAGGCGCATCTGAGTCCAGCAACAATAATAGCAGTACCGCTGTTGCCTTCTGCCCGGTGGAAAGTGTATCAAGCGTCTGCCACTTAGCTGGCATTTCGTCCGTTGCCGTGTTCAGTTTAATGTGCGTAGTGACCGGCAGTTCGACCTCCTCAATCTTCATGTGCAGGTCAATGCCAGCTCCTGCGATCTTTTCCGCTACAGCCGGAGGTAAATCGTAGGTAGAGATGAGAGATTCCTTGCCCTCTCGGCACCGCTTCGAAAGTTCGCGCAGTGACAACTGATCTATCTTGCGAAAGCAGTTAAGAGCAGCGACGAAATTCCCCTTCACAGTACGGAAGACATCTTCCAGAACTTCTCTGTTCTTGTCCATAGTAACTTCCACTTTAACCCGATCACGAAGTTTCTTTGATACCGTACGAGCTACATCAGTAATTTCCAGATATTCACGTCTTTGGATGTCTTCCCATTCGGAAAGTAGTTCGTAGCGGTGTGTTTCATGCGTTTTCAGATCTTTTTCAAGATTTTTCAACCGATCATTTAGTGGACTCAGTTTTTCAATCTGCTTCTGAAGTTGAATGAATTCGGTTCCGTCAGTCCCAGACTTCTGAAGCTCTCTCAACAGTTTTTCATAGGCTTCTTGGACATCTTTTCGCCGCTCGTCCCAGTGGCTTTGTACTTCCGTCATCTTCGCTTCGGCTCTTGACAACACATCGGAGAACTGACGAGCAATTTCACTGAGTTGCGTGCTAAGTGTTATAAGTGCTTTGTTTATTTCCTCAAGAGTCTTTGCATTCGGTAGTTTGGCTAGAGCTTTACCAGACACAAATGCAGTATCAATCGGAAGATCATCGACAAGTTCTTGGTGAAGTGTCCAAAAAGTCTCCAGTCTCTCATTCACGATTGAAAACAAATTTGCCTCTTTGACGAGAAGACTCTGTTCCTTAAGTTTTTTATCAATACCAGCCTGACGATAGTGATCTTGCTTCTCCTTGAGTACAGGAAGCATTGCAAGTTGATCTTCAAGCATTTCCATCTCATGTTTTATCTCCACGATCCTGCTACGTGACCGTTTAAGTTCCAACCCGATCTCAGTTTTTCGTCTAGAAAGTGACGGGTCGTGTTTTGCGAACTGCTTTAAAAGCAAAGTGCGTTTCTCTGGACTTCTGGCCAACTCGGAGAGCTCATGTTGACCGAAAACCTGCACGTGAGGGATCAATTCCTGTGGCAAGGTGGTCAGTACATCCCCTTTCGCGTTGGTGACTGTCGGTGGGTGGGGTACGGATCGCTCAACTGTATAGAATGAGTCCGACAAGGAATTTGATCGGACCAGTAGTGACACTTTAGTTCCCGACCGCAAGACATGCTTGATCACTTCCCCATGTGCCCTTTGTGATTCCTCTCCGATAGGTTCAAGACCAAGTACATATCGTATGCTCTCAATTATTGTCGATTTTCCGGCACCTCGTCCACCGATCAATACATTGAGGTTGCTGTTAAAATGAACGGAAGCATCTCTAAGAAAACCACCTTCCCACGACATTGAGACAAGTTCAGCATGAGGTTCTGTTTGCAAATCACTGTTGAGCCGAATGCGAGACTTTGGATCTAGGAATGCTTGACGGAATGCTTCAACCGACACATCTGACATTTTGATAAAGCATGTTGTACTTTTCCTTTTCAGGTCTTCAGGACAAATAACATCAGAAGCGGTGATGATTGCAACGGCGTACGGACGCCTATACTCTGCGTTTTTGTTTTGGAGTATCTGCCTGATCCCGTCCGGCACGTTCTCAATTGAACTGGGTAGTGCACAGGCAAGTAGGTAGGGGGACTTCCACACCTTAACCCGCGCCTGTCCTTGTAGGGTCTTGAGTAATCCACCTTCTGACGCTACGTCTGCTGCGATCATTGCCACACCCAATTCTCCTGACTTTTTCAGGAGATCTAAAGAGTCCAAGCTTACGATTGATGAAATATGACTCGAATCCTGAACACAGTAAGTTCCAGTAAATCTTTCTATGCTGTTATCTTTATTTGGGTTGAACAGGCACAGAAAATGCACACCGTCTTTCGATACTGCCTCAAAAACGCCGAATGCCCATAAGCCAGCATCTTGAGCTGCGTCTACTAGAGACATGGATGACGACTGAAAGCGATAGTGATCGGTAATTCCAACCACTTCAATGCCATTTGCAGTGCAAGCATTTATGATGGCATTGTTGTACTCGGCGTCAGATCTGAATTTGGTCTGCTTTTTGTGCCTCTGGACGTATGCAAACGGTTTAAGTTGTAGAGCGCAACGATAGAATTTTGTGCCATTGGAAAGGTCCAACGCAGTACGTATAGAATCAGTAAGATATGGTATTGACTTTTTCCCTACCATACTCATATTCAACTATCCGTCAACGCTTCTCTAGACCCAATTATTTCGTTCCAGTTTGATGCGATGCAACGCATCTAGTAACTGCATTTCGTAAGACCCGCAGTAAGAAAGCCACCTTCATCCTAAGTTAAAACACTTCAGTATCTAACATTAGCGTTCAGGTGTAAAACTAAGTGAGGCATACCCCGAACACATGGTCCTCTGCCAACTCTTAGTTTTGCTTTCTGTTGTTTTCATGCTCGTGTGGTCTTTTCGCAAATCTACCTCAAGTTCCGTAAAAACTTCGCTACGTAATTGCGTCATTATGATGTCCGTGATAGGTCACAACTCAAAACAAGTAGGATGCCCTCTGACCTGAATTAATTTGATCACCGAAAACTAAGCCTCTGATGTATCGGCATCCGTGGTGGCTAATTCCTTAATTATTGCGAGTCTACCACATTATATTCAGAGAAACAAATTATATAGGCAACAAATTTTGATTTATTTTTAAAGAACCACTTTAGGTTAAAATATGGCTTGCCGAGTTGAGTTTAACTATACGATTCTCTGATCGTTTTTAACTTTGTCTGGCCATGCACAGTTTCCCCATTACCGTTGATAACTTCAACTTCCTTGTCAACAATCAGATTGTTTATTCTTCCGTCCAAAAGTTTCTGAAGTGTGAATTCTTTCGAAGCCGCCTTGCCGTAATCGTAATCACCTACTTCTTCATTTTCCTTCGCACGGACTACAATGCGAATCTTTTCCACATTCCATACGGTAGACTCAAAATCTTTAATTTTCATCATAAGATACGTCTGTTCCTTATATATTCTTCTCGAAAATTTATCTCTACATCATAATATCTGTCGTATTTCTTCCATAAATGAGTTGTTCACAGTTGTCTTGTTGAGATTTTGTCTTTCTCTTGTTTATTCTATTTTGTCACCTCTTCAAATCCCGGAAATCGAAAAATCTGTTGCGCCCCAGCACCTTTATTATCATACGTATATACCGAGTAAAAAGTTTTTGTTATGTCTCCGTTTTCGTCAAAATCTACCGGACCCGACAACCCCTCGTAATTAATATCAGCCGAAGAGTCTTCAGAAAGAATCATGCTACATTTCTCATAACTTTCGCACTTAGTGCCACCTTTGGAAACATCCACCATTTTTTTGACGTACACCAAAGGGTCTGTGCTTTCTGCCGCAAGAGACGCAAGAGCTATGAGAACAAGAGCGTCATAAGCATGGCTAGCAAACGAAATGGACGGAGTTTCCTCCCTGTCAATGCGGGCTTCAAACTTAGCTAACCTATCCGCATCTGAATAAGAAGCAGGCCCTACCCCCTTAAAACCTTGATATTTTGAGAGATCATCCTGCTCCGTCGCATCTTTACTAAGCATCGCATCGCTCATTCCATCTGACAGATAGTATTTTGCATCGGATGAAATTTCTGCGGAATCCAACATGAGGTTTACTAACTTCCATCCTTCTTCAAAAGTGACCATAATTACAGAAACCACATCTTCGATTCCATCAAGCGCTTTAATTTTCTCGAAAGTTTCTTTGGCAATCTCATCAGCCATTGGGTCGTCATGCTCATGTTCTTTGTAACTCACTTTCAGAGGTGTACGATCATTCATCTTCATTTTTTCCTCAATCAGGTCAGTAAGGTTTTTCCCATAGTTGTCATCACGGTAGACTATGAGAGTTTTTCCTTCTGTTAAGTTTGTAAGTAGGTCTGCCTGAAAAACATCCGAAGCAGCTGTTCTGAAGAAAAAATTCTGCTTTTCAATCGCCATCAATCCGGCGTTGAATTTAGTAATAGAAGGAGAAGTAGCTGATGGAGACACTGTGACCAAACCGTTGTCGGTTACAGTGGTTAGAATCTGGACGGATCTTGAGGAAAATACTGGCCCGACTATTCCATCAACGCCTTTTTTTATAAAATCCTTTACCGACTTCTCAACCATATCATGATCTCCCTCAATAAGTTTTATGTTTCCTCCAGCAGCATTGATGTCGTCTCTTGCCAACTCAACCCCACTTGTGGCCGCATCGCCGAAGAAATTGTTTTTGCTTGATAAAACACCTATACAGAGAGCGTCCCCACAGTCGCTATCACTATTATTACTATTATCGTTCCCACAACCGCTACCAGATAGTACCACGAACCCGACTACTAATAACACGGAAAAAATTGCCCTGCAAAACTTCATTATAGACCTCCTTAAATTGAAAAGACTCATGATTACATTTTACTGTTTTCTAAGAACTTTCGTCAATTGCAAACACATTCAAAATTCAGTATATTCCGAGTATGTCTATGGTAAAGAGGTTAAACAAGATGTGCTTTTACAGAGAGCCGAGTTGTTTGACAAGCGTCTTCTTGCTCGCCTCTATCACGATGACGCTTATATTGTCCGCAGTCCCTTTCGTAACGGCGCAGGAATTTGGAGTAAGCGACATTGTTCTTGAAAAAATCGTAGTTAAAGCGCGTAAGCGAGAAGAATTGATTCAGAGCACTCCGATTGCGGTCACTCATTTTGGCTCCAAACAGATTGAAGCCCTTAAGGTCACCGATCTTGAAAGCCTAACTGTTGGTATACCCAATGTTTCACTTGACGACATAGGTACAAGTGGAGGGGGCATAGGTAACTTCTCTATTCGAGGAATTGGAATAAACAGTTCCATACCGTCGGTTGATCCGACGGTAGGTGTCTTTGTCGACGGCGTCTATTTGGGTCAAACAAATTCAGTGATGTTTGACACATTTGATCTTGAAAGCATTGAGGTAATCAGGGGACCTCAAGGAGTGCTTTTCGGCCGTAATGTTATCGGAGGCGCTATATTGGTAAACACCAAAAAGCCCACGGATTCTTTTGATGCATCATTCCGCACGAGATTTGAAGGAGGTGGAGAAAGCCTTAACTCCTACTATATGGCCTCTCTGGGTGGACCTTTGGGTAATAACGTGGCCGCGAAAATCACCGCCTACACAAACCAAGATCAAGGATGGTTCAAGAACCTGCGTACCGGCAAATCTTTTGGAGAAGCGGATGTGCGAATGCTCCGTCCGGTTCTAACATGGAACCCTACTGAGAATCTAGATTTTGTTTTCCGCTACCAGTACGAAAGCATAGATGGTGACGGACCGGCGGCACAGAGTCACTCTACGCAACGACCTTCAGGGCTACCCAACTTCAGTCGAGATAGCCATGATTTTAGCATTGATCAAGAAGGGTTCAGAAAAGTTAAAAATCATTTTCTCAGTGTACAAACGGACTGGGACGTTGATCTTGGAAATGGCACGATAACAAACATATTTGGCTGGCGCACGTCGGATACGCAATTCGGACTTGATCTTGACTCTTCACCTCTTGATCTTATAACGGCAATGGGATGGAACGATGCGGAGCAGTTGAGCAACGAGTTGCGTTACTCGGGAGAACTTTCTGAAAACCTTCAAGCTGTCACGGGGATTTACTACTTCAGAAATAGAATCAGATACTACGAGACCAGAGTTCTGCTTGAAGATGTTATTAAGAAGTCTGACCTGCCAGACGGAGCGACGATTTCGCAGTCTGGTGGAGGAAAATATGAAGTGGACACGCTTGGAGTATTCCTTTCCCTAGATTACTACATAACAGATAAGACGGCCCTGATTGCCGGTGGACGATACACATACGAGAAAAGAAAGGCCGATATAGCGTTAATAAGAACCAGCACCCCCACTGATCCAATACCTCCTTGCAATATCGTGGATGGCCCCAGTTGCGATTTTGATTTTTCTGGGAACGACAGTTGGAACAGCTTATCACCAAAACTAGGCGCTACTTATAGCGCAGGGGACAATATTAAATTTTACGGTCACTGGACTAGAGCATTCCGTTCCGGAGGATACAACTTGCGCAACCTATCACTTGAAGAATCCCCAGGACCTTACGACGAAGAGAGAATTGACAGTTTTGAAACCGGAATCAAGTTTTCAGACTACCGTAGTCGTCTTAATATAGCTGGTTTCTACCATCTGATTGACGATATGCAAAGAGAAATAAATTTTCCAATCGCAGGGGTAGGGATAGCTCAGATAATTCGTAATACGGCAGATGTTCGAACATTTGGCTTTGAGGTAGAAGGCACTTTCGCCGTTACCGAAAACCTACTTTTCTTGGGTTCAGCAGGGTATGTTGACCCAGAATACACAAAAGTAATGTATGATCTTAATCGCGACGGCGTAGTGGACAATGAAGATGAGACTCTTGAACTTCCTCGAGCCGCTAAGTGGACCTACAGCATAGGATCAATTCTTGAAACGGCAATAGCGAACTGGGGCCAAATGATATCCCGAGTCACTTACTCCTATCGTGACAAGTCGTATTTCACCGATGACAATTTAGGCTATATACTTGAGCAGAAAATTCTTGACGCAGGAATTGATGTGAGCCCTTGGAATGGTAGATTTTCAGTAGGAATTTACGGAAAAAATCTTCTTAATCAGGTGAAGCATGGAGGAGATACTCTTCTACCTCAAGTTCTAGGGTCACCTCCTCTCTCGGCGCCTCTAGGAGGAACTTTCTCTCCCCTTTCCAAAGGAAGGACTTTTGGTGTTGAGTTTACTTGGAGATTCGGAGGCTATAAGAAGAGTCAAACATTATGAGTAAGATAAAATATACAACCAAAGAGTTAAAACGTCCCGACAGATTCAGAAAGTTTTTGGCTGAATCTCTTGAAGATCTATCGGCGCAATTCAACAAAATACTAGTGGGAACCGGCATTTTGGTTGCCACTCTCTTAGCCGTATTTTTTATATCTTCAGGCGATGAGAAAAAACACGTTGAAGCAAATAAGCAGTTCGCTATGGCTGTTTCAAGTTATGAAGAGGGAAAGATGGCGGAGGCCCTTGAGTACCTGGAAATCATGCAGACAGAACATAAAGACGCAGACGTATCCGTACTCGCTTTTTACCATAAAGGTATGATTCACTACGAACTTGGGAATTTTGAAAAAGCCATAGAAGATCTTGAACTTTTTCTTGCCGAGAACCCTGAAGACACAGTCTTAGAAACCGCAGCGAATTTACTCATTGGTCTATCTAGTTTTTCCCTTGAGAATTGGGAGAAAAGCAAGAAATATCTGTCTGAAGTAAACGACAGCGCAAGTCCTTATTATACTCAGGCGAGAAGACATCTAGGCCTTATATACGAAAAAACAGGTGACCGGAAAACTGCGGAGAAAATCTTGCTGGAAACAGTTCCGTAGTAGCAAGAACTCATGTAGAAAGAAACGCTATGGCCACCAGATTTTTAACTCACCTCTTGTCCGTATAAGATCCAGATTCAGTAATCAGAAGTTGTGAAAAATAAGGCGTATTTTTTAGAAAGCACACTGAGCAATGGTGCCGAAGGCGGGAGTCGAACCCGCACGCCCGTTGGGCACTACCCCCTCAAGATAGCGCGTCTGCCTATTCCGCCACTTCGGCTTTGATTTGAGATTTCAACAGTAACACACGGCAAAAATATTTCAAGCGCCGAACTTATCAAGACGTCCAGCATGCGCAAGAAGAAGAGGCATTATTTCCGTAGCGCTGAGAATTCCCATGTCCCCGCCTAAACAAGAAGTTTCAGAGAAACCCGTAGAGCGTGAAATTCTACAGTTCTCAGAACCTATCATAAGCGGCACGGGGTGCCAACTGTGAGATTTCATTGAAGCAGGAGTGCAGTGATCTCCGGTAACGGCAAAAACTGCCGCTCCCAGTTCTGTTATCCTAGGAACAAGCGAGTCAAACTCTTCTATCACTTTAACCTTGGCTTCAAAATTTCCGTCTTCCCCATAGCTGTCCGTTTTCTTTACGTGTAAGTAGAAAAAGTCATAATCTGAAAAATTTCTGCGCAGAGCATCCACCTCATCTCTTATTTTATCTCCTGACACTTCAAGCACATCCATGCCGACTAACTTCGACACTCCTTTGTACATAGGATAAGCGGCAACGCATGCAGCGCGTAGTAGGTAAGCTTTCTCATATGAGGCAATGGACGGGCGCACGGAAAATCCACGAAAAAGCATATAATTAGCTACAGTCTCATTCTTTATAATGGCGCAGACGCTGTCAATAACTTTAGATACCGTATCAGCCGTTTTTTGAGATGCTGAGTTTCCCCCTGCAGGTCTGATGGGGCTTACCCCCTCTATCTGTGGGTCAGTATCGCATACAAGCGCGTCTTTCTCTGAAAGCGGATGAGGAAACGAAAAAACAGCCACGAATCTATGCTCAAGTCCGGGATAAAAACTCACATTTATCCCCGAGACATCTTTAATTGCGGCTGTAACTTTAGATAAAATTCTTTTGTTTTCTTCCGTGCTTATCCTCCCAGCTCTTCTATCGGTAACAACAGGAATATCCCCCTTGTATTTGACAGTGGCGAAGTTCCCCCTTACCGCTAGGTCGGTCGGACCTAGATCAATTCCGAGTCCAAGAGCTTCAAACACTCCTCTACCTATTTCATTTTCAACGGGGTCGTATCCGAAAAGAGCTAGATGAGCAGCGCCACTTCCAGGAGTTATCCCCCTTGCCACCGGAATGTGAAGCCCGAGAGACGCATGTTTGGAAATACTGTCAAGGTTCGGGGTCATCGCTGCTTCAAGCTCAGTTCTCCCATTAACAGGCAGTCCTCCAAGTCCGTCAAGAACGCAGAATATTATCTTTGATGAACTTTTACGGGCAAGTTTTGATATTATGTGTTGCATTTTCAGTTTTCTCCTGATGCAAAAGGCAAGTCAAAATTCGGGCAATTCTATCTGGGCGCCGTCATACGCAGGCTCTATATAGTCTGGAAGTTCTCTTTTTAGTCGGTTGTAGTCGATTTCGTGTCCCATGTGGGTAAGCAAGGCCCTTTTGGGCCTGAGTTTATTTATCTCTGTTACTGCCTGTTCCACGTTGAAATGAGCTTCGTGCGCTTTATATCTGAGCGCGCCTAGAATGAGAAAATCAAGCCCCTGCAGTTTTTCTTGGGAACTTTCAGGTATAGAACTACAATCCGTTAGATAAGCGAAGTCCCCTACCCTATATCCCAGTATATCCCATCTATGATGCAAAATTTCAATTGGTTTGATTTTTATCCCTGCAAACTCTAATTCACCTTTTATTTCTTTGAAATCAAGTCTGGGTTTTCCTCTAGCCGCGGAAAATGAACGAAACAAGTAGCCAAAGTTTTGTTTTATACTGTCAAGCGTTATGGCGTTTGCATAACAATCTATACTCATGGAGTTTATATAGTTAAACGCTTTAAGATCATCTATTCCGTGGGTGTGGTCCGCGTGGGAGTGGGTGTATAGAACAGCATCAATGCGAGTTATTTTTTCCCTCAATACTTGAGCGCGCATATCCGTTGACGTGTCTATCAAAATTCCGCTTCCGTTTACCTCAATGAACACGGAACTTCTCGTGCGATTGTTCTTAGGATCATCTGAAGTGCATACCTCGCACTGACATCCGAGTACGGGAACGCCCATTGAGGTAGCACATCCAAGTATCGTGATTTTCATAGAATGCGTCGAATATGGTAAAATCTGATGACTCAAGAAGATACATACTAATCTCCTGAAAATAAATTTGAACGCATCTAAAAACAGAGCATACCTTGTCTTGAAAGTGAAAAATCTTACAAAGATCCTTCATGTCATCGCCGTTCTCTCGTGTCTTATTTCTTTCTCCGAAGCCACTGCGCAAGGAAAGTACGAACTTCTATATGAAGAGAACTTCAAGATTTATCTCAGGCTTGAATCGGATTCGCAGAGAGAAAGAAAAAGCGAAGACTGGGATTTAGTTGGAAGAACTTTTTATAGAATATATTCAGAAGACCCCGAATGGAGAAACGCCCAGCTTTCTCTTTTTACCGCTTCCAGGGTGTATGAAAAAAAGTACCTTAAGTTTAACTCAACTAAAGATGCTGAAACCGCGATTCGATACTCGCGCGAACTCGTAGAGAAGTATCCCATGAGCAATTACGTAGATGATTCCCTGCTGAGGGAAGGAAGAATGCTAGAAGCTCTTGGGGAAAAAGAAAAAGCTTCAGCGGTTTATAGAAAAATAATAAATGAGATGCCGGAATCCAGTGTCAGAAAGATCGCAGAAAAAGAACTCGCAGAACTTTCTGGAAAAACCGCAACAACAAAACTACAACCTCTAAAGAAGCCATCATCCAGTGAAACCGCTAAAAGCATGGCTGCGGTAATCTCCTCTATAAAAGACTCTACCCAGAGAAAAACCGAAACAACAAAACCACAACCTCCAAAGAAAACCGCATCTAATGAAACCGCTAAAAGCATGGCTGCGATAATCTCTTCTATGAGAGACTCCTCCCAGAGAAAAACCGAAACAATAAAACCACAACCTCCAAAGAAAACCGCATCTAGTGAAACTGCTAAAAGCATGGCTGCGATAATCTCTTCTATGAGAGACTCCTCCCAGAGAAAAACCGAAACAATAAAAAAATCTGAAACCGTAAAGAGACAAATTCCTGAGGGATACGCAACCGTAAAAAAGATAAGACACTGGTCAACAGAACAAGACGATTACACAAGAGTAGTAATAGAAGTAGACAAAAAAATTGACTATTCGGAAAATCTGCTCAATCCCGACCCAGAACTCAATACTCCTCCACGGCTCTATGTCGACCTTGAAAAAACTTTTATAGATGATTCGGTAAACATTGAACCCATGACTAAGGGGTTACTTGAGAAAATAACCTATGGGGAAAATCGCCCAGGGGTGTCTAGGATAGTGCTCTACATAAAGAGCTTTGATGAACACACCGTTTTTGCGCTTCCAAAATCAGATCAAAACTCCTCATACCGCATTGTAATGGATATAAAAGGAGTAGGCGCCGACCCTAAAAAAATATTCGCCGAAGGAGCGCCCTCATACGACGATAAAACGGATAAGATAAAGCCCGGAAGCACGATAGAATCTGAAATTCCAGAACAGATAACAAACCTTACCCAGGCATTAGGTCTTAAAAAAGGGATTGTTGTAATAGACCCGGGTCACGGTGGACATGACCCCGGCGCTATAGGTCCAAGCGGCCTAAAAGAAAAGGATGTGGTTCTCAAAATAGCCAAAAGATTAGAGGAAAGATTAGCAACTGAAGGTAAAGAATTCGGCATAGAGGACGTTTATCTTACAAGAAGTACCGATAGGTACATACCCCTTGAAGAACGTACTGCGATAGCGAAGAAAAAAGAAGCGGATATTTTTATATCAATACACAGTAACGCAGCCAGAAACAACAAAGCTCAAGGTATAGAAACCTATATACTAGGTTTCACTGAAGACCAAAGTTCTCTTCAGTTAGCGGCGAGAGAAAACGCGATGACAACCAAGGGATTACATGACCTCAGAAACCTAGTCGGAAAAATAGTCACAAGTTCTAAAAAAGGGGAGTCCGAGCAGGTAGCAAGACATGTTCAAAGTTCAATAATCAAAAACGTATCCTCTAAATATAGTCCTGTGAAAGACAGAGGAGTGAAAAAAGCGCCATTTGTTGTTCTGATAGGGGCGGACATTCCAAGTCTGCTCATTGAAACAGCTTTTATAACGAACAAGAAGGAAGAAAAAAGGCTTCAAAGCGCGGCATACATAGAAAAGGTAGTCAATGGAATAATAGAAGGAATAAAAAAATACTCTAAGCAGAATCGGAAATCAGCCTGACCCTTAAATCACTTTATGGGAACCTTTAATAATCAAATTACAAAGATGTTCTTAAGGATAGCTGACTCCCTTGAGATTCTTGATGAGAATAGATTTAAGATAAACGCGTACAGAAAAGTAGCGCGGACGGTTTCCTCAATGGACGAGGACCTATGCGAACTTGTTGAAAAAAATTCTCTTTCCCAGATTCCCGGAGTAGGAAAGGATCTCTCGGCGAAAATAATCGAATTCGCCCGCACGGGAAAAATGCAGTATTACGAGGAAATAAGATTGAGGGTCCCTGACCAGCTCGTGGATCTTCTTGAAATACGCGAAGTGGGCCCAAAATTTATCCAGACAATGGTAAAGCGATTCGGAGTAACGGATATAACCAGTCTTAAAAAAGCGATCAAGAATCCCGAAATTCTTGAGATTCGAGGTATTGGGAGAAATAAAATTCAGAAGATCACCCGCGCTATAGAAGTGTTCGAAACCGGCAAGCAAAGAATGAAACTTTCTGAAGCGTACGATCTTGGGATGTTGTTAAAAGAGAGAGTAGAGGGGGTTTGCGGAGTGCTGCGGGTAGAGTTTGCGGGTTCGCTTCGTAGAATGATGGAAACAGTGAAAAATATAGATCTTACCGTCATGGCCGAAGACGTAGACAAAGTTGTAAAAGGAATCTCTGATCTTTTTTCTGGAGAAAACGCACAGAGAAAAAATAAGAATCACGTACAGTTAGTTACAGAAACAGGGGTTGCGGTAGATATACGAATTGCTCCACCGCAACGCTACGGGTCTTTGTTGCAAAAATTCACCGGTTCATCCGCTCACAACGCAAGAATAGAACAAATTGCAACTGAAAAAGGACTTGAGGTGGGAGCAGAGGGAATTTTCCGTTCTCCAGACAGCTATTTTGACTCCGAAGAAAAACTGTATCAGTCACTTGGATTTGATTATATAGCACCTGAACTGCGTGAGGACAGCGGGGAAATAGAAGCTGCGACCCGTAACAACCTTCCATCACTTCTACAAGTACAAGACCTGAGGGGAGATCTGCATACACACTCCACTTGGAGTGACGGAGCAAACACCATAAGGGAGATGGCTCAGAGAGCTTATGATATTGGCTATGAATATATAGTTATAACAGACCACTCCCATTCTTCTCGGATTGCAAACGGACTTAGTATTCAAAGACTTAAAGAGAAAAAAAAAGAGATAGAACGCGTAAACGCAGAAGGAATAGGGATAAGGGTTCTTATGGGTTCAGAAGTCGATATTCTTGCTGACGGTTCGCTTGATTATCCAGATGAAGTGATGAGTGAACTTGATTTTGTAGTAGCGTCGGTCCACAGCCATTTTAGTATGGAGGAACAAGAGATGACAAAAAGAATCTGTAGCGCCCTAGAAAATCCACACGTAGACGCGATCGGACATCCAACAGGAAGACTTATCGGTCAGAGAGAACCTTACAAGGTTGATATAGATACAGTCATCTCCACAGCGGCAAAACATGACAAGGCGCTTGAGATAAACTCCTCTTTTAAGAGACTTGACCTCAAGGATTCTCACGCAAGAAAAACTATAACTGCGGGAGTTAAAATAATAGTTTCCACAGACGCCCACAGAACTTGGGATTTGGACAGGATAGTTCTCGGCGTGGCTACGGCGCGGCGCGGATGGGTGAAAAAATCTGATGTGATAAACACTTACCCTCTTTCAAATCTCCTCAGTTGGCTTGCAAGCCATAATCATTAAAATGCCCACGCTTTTAAAAGAAGATGCGGCAAAGGAAGTTGAAAAACTGAGAGAGGAAATACGCCGCCACGACCATCTATACTACGCAAAAAGCAATCCAGAAATTCCCGACGCTGATTATGACAAACTAATGCGCAGGCTCACAGAGCTTGAGCAGACCCATGGACTCAAAGATCCATCCTCCCCTACACAAAGGGTCTCCGGTGACGTCTCAAAGCAATTTACGCCATTCGCTCATAGAGTCGCCATGATGAGCATTGACAATTCTCTAAATGAAAATCAGACCCGAGAGTTTGACAACCGTATAAAAAGATTCCTTAAAACGGATAAAGAGATTGAATACGTACTGCAACCGAAATTTGATGGAGTATCGGCTTCGCTTACCTATATTGACGGAGAACTTCGCCACGGCGCCACAAGAGGAGATGGCCAGACAGGAGAGGAAATAACGGCGAATATAAGAACCATAAGATCTGTGCCTCTTACCCTTGCCAAAACAGGACCGTCACCGAAAATCGTAGAAGTCAGAGGTGAGGTTATATTCCCCAAAAGCCACTTTGAAAAACTTCTCAATGAAATTATAAAGCTCAATGAGAAAACTGAAAAAGAAAATCTAATTCTCGTAGAACAAAAAAAAAGAACAAAGCCACTCCACACAGTGTTTAAAAACCCTAGAAACGCGGCTTCAGGTTCGCTTCGCCAACTTGACTCATCAGTTACCGCGCTACGCCCTCTGCATTTTTTCGCTTGGGGTATAGGTGGTTGCGAGGGATATGATTTTGCAGACGAGATAGAAATACATAATTCTCTGCGCAACTGGGGTTTTAGCGTTGAGCAAAATATTCAGTGTATTGGTATAGAGCAGGCCATACTAAGCGCGAAGCAAATCGAAGTCGAAAGAAACCTATTTGATTACGAAATTGATGGAGCAGTGCTTAAGGTAAAAAGCAGAGAATTTCAGCAACTACTTGGAACAACCGCCAAATATCCCCGATGGAGCATCGCCGTGAAGTTCGCGCCGAAACAAGCAACCACTGTGGTGAGGGAAATAACGATACAGGTTGGTAGAACCGGACATCTAACGCCAGTGGCGGAACTTGAACCTGTAAAAGTGTCTGGAATTGAAATAAAAAGAGCTTCTCTTCATACAGAAGATACGATCAGGGAAAAAGACGTAAGAATCGGCGATACGGTTGTTATACAGAGAGCGGGAGACGTTATTCCAGAAATTGTGGAAACAGTCATTAATGAAAAAGTAAAAAGGAACAACCCTTTTTGCATGCCCGCACAATGCCCCGTATGCAAGACTGATATTGAAAAAGAAGGATCATTTCACCTGTGCCCAAATCCTTTTTGCCCTGCCCAAGTGAAGGGTAAGATCAGTCTTTTCGTTTCAAAAAACGCATTTGATATAAGAGGGCTGGGTGAAAAAAGAATTGAACAGTTAATAAATGCGGGTCTTATAAAAAATGTGTCTGATGTTTTCTATCTTAAATATGAGCAATTACATGACCTAGAAGGATTCGGTGAGCTATCCGCAACAAAACTGATCTCTGAGATAGAAAAAAGCAAAGATATCAGTTTTGAGAAGTTTATAAACTCACTCAGCATAAAACATGTAGGCCAGAAGACAGCTCAAATAGTCGCGCATAAGTTCAAAACTGTAGAAGAACTTGTAAAAGCGGATATAGAGGAACTCACGAAAATAGATGGAGTCGGTGATGAGGTGGCTTCTAGTATAGTGGAATTCTTTGCAAACCCCAAAACACTTGAGATGGTACAAAAACTCGCAACCATTTTGAGAATACGGCGGTATGAGGCGCCGTCTGAAGCGAGCCAGAAAATCTCGGGAAAAACATTTGTTCTCACTGGCGCTCTCTCTGTACCCCGACAAGAGGCGAAACGATGGATTGAAGATCTCGGCGGAGTTGTGGCGCATTCAGTATCCCAAAAAACAGATTATCTAGTCTTCGGAGAAAACCCTGGATTAAAACTCAAAAAAGCGCAACAACTGGAAATAGAAACAATAGATGAGGAAAAACTCAGGAATTTGCTTGGGAAATAGATCTCTGTTTGTATATCTCGTAGAGGAAAATACCCGCAGCCACCGAGGCGTTTAACGATTTAACTTTTCCTCCCTGCGGAACAGAAAGCAGGAAATCGCATTTACGTCTTATCTTTGCGCTTATTCCCTTACTCTCATTTCCAATAACTACAGCGATTGGAATTGACGAAAAATCGTATTTGAAAACCGTATCAGGAGAATCCACGCAAGCGCCCGCAATCCAGATACCGTTTTTTTTCTTGAAAAAATCAATCGCTCTGCCCAAGTTGGTCTCCCTAGCCACTTTTGCAGTGGCGCAGGCGCCAGAGGAAACTTTTACCACAGCAGGAGTCACCCCGCATGCTCTATCTGCGGGTATCACAACTCCGTGAACCCCCAGAAAATCCGCGGTTCTTATAGCCGCTCCTAGATTTTGAGGGTCTTCCACATGGTCAAGTATCAGAATAAATGGGTATTCTCGCCGATGTTGAGCCTCAGCTAATATCTGCTGTAGAGAACTGTAGGAAAAATCAGGTATCTCCGCCGCAACACCCTGATGATTCGGAGTTCCACACAACTCCGTAATCGCATCTTTGGAAAGACGCAGAACCTTTATGTGGAACTTGTTAAGTCCTTCTTTTACAACGGGATGAGCGGAGATGTCAAAATTACCTGAAACAGACAATTTTTTTATCTGATGCGGAGAATTGCGGAAAAGTTCCGTAATGGCGTTTTTCCCGTAAACTATCAAAAGTCGTTCTCCAGAATTCAGTAATTTTTTCTGACGGAATTTATCTTGCGCACAATGTTATCCCTAATCCACTTATGATCCCACCACTCAAGCGGTAGCACCGCAATGCCATGTATATAAACACCGAAATGAAGGTGATCTCCTACAGCAAGTCCTGTGGTCCCCGTTTTCCCTATGATATCTTTTTTCGTAATGCTTTGCCCCCCTACGACATTGATAGAACTTAGATGAGAGTAAAGGGTCATAAGACCCATTCCATGGTCAATTATCACGGTGTTTCCATATATTCCCAGAAAATCTGCGAAAACCACAATACCGGAATTGGAAGCGGGAACCGGGTATTTTCTTGTAACTGAAAGGTCATAACCCAAGTGATACTGCTTATCAATCACTCGGTCGTCTATTAAATATTCCCTGCGGTCAGCAAAAGTGGCGCCCACTTTGGAGTTTGGAAGTTGGTCAAATTTCCCTTCCCAAAGTATTTCGCCTCGGCTCGCCTTAGTTCCAATCTTGTATATTGTATGGTCGTTGTCAATTCTGACATCTCTGTTGATCTTTAAAAAAGCGTTTTCAAGCGCAGGCACGCCATCTTGAGCCTCGGGCTCTTGTCCGTATATTCTTGCGTAAAGAGGAGATATTTTTTTCTTCATAAACCATTGAGAAACCAAAATCTTGTCATTTACGTAACGACTAGGCAAAAGAACGTAGTAGATGTCTTCCCAAGCTTTATTGCCGGCTAAATCAGAAGCGACAATCTTTATATCTTCACCCTGGGCAAAGTCATGCGGATAAGTAAAAAACGCAATGTGTATGAGTGGATCTGAGAAGTGTCCTGAATAGCCCGGGAAAAAAAGATCTTTTATACGCACTCCGCTTCCGGCTGTATCATTTGAAACTCTGTAGACAACCGCCCCGCTACCACCGTGCCTTATGTAGTTCATAGAAGAAAGTTCTTCAATCGTAGGAGGAATAAAATCAAGCATTACATCTCGGCTGAAAACAGTCTTGTTCCCTGAAAAAAAACCTTTTGCGAATCTGTCTGTCGCTTCTACAAAGATCTTAGAAGGACCACTTTTTATACCAAGTTTCTGGTGGTCTATATTTACGCTTAGAAGATCGCTTTTTACTCTCTTTTCATATTTTTTTTCAAGAAGAACAGACTCCCCATAGGCATCTACAAGATATATTCTCACTTGGGAAAGCCCTGTGCCATCATCAGATACAGCCACATCAAAAGGTTCATTGTTAAGACTCAAAGTGGAATCTTGTTCTTCAAATCTGTCAATTGATACCACTGGAGGAACTTTCTCCAGAAAGGGTAAAATCACAAGTATCAGCAAACCTAGAATCACCACTCCTACAAGTAGGATAACGATTCTTTTTCCAGACAATTTCAACATCTGTAAAAACCTCCATGCTCAGTCATAAACAATTCTGCTAACTTATTCCTCAAAAAAACTAGTATCAATAAAAACAGGTTCCATAGTTTAATCGGCGGCAAAATTAGGAAAAAACAACCGAGGAGTTCCGGCTAGGAATTATTTCTTCGAGCTCAAAACCTCTTAAAAGTCGAGAGATCTCTCGCCGTTTAGTATCCCCCCAAGGCATGGTTCTATTTGCAGGCCATGTTACATAAAGCCATCGCTTAGATCTCGTAAATGCAACGTAAAGGTTGTTCTTCTCTTGCAACATTTCCACGCCTCCGCTTTTGATAGAACGATAATCTGGAAAGGTTCCGTCATCCATGCCTATGATAAAAACGATATTAAACTCTTGGCCTTTCATTGTGTGCACTGTGCTTAAGGTAACTCCTGAGGGTTGAGTTATCGAGTGAGTTTGTCCCAGCGCCATTGAGTTTTTAAACTGATGAATGGAGGTGTTATCCACGCTTTTGGAATAGTTATTCCAATGGACAAGCAACTCGTCAATGTCATTGAACAACATATTCTTATCATTCTCTTCATGAATACAGGCACGCTCTTTGTAGTTCTCAAGGCTTTTTTTGAATTTCTCTCCATTTTCATCCAGCGAGATAACAAGAGATATTATTTCTTCGTATTCAGTACGGATTTCTGTTTTTACAATATCCTCAAGAGATAAATTCTTATTTTCGTTAATATCTAATATTTTCAGTAATCGCTTTTTATGCAACATATCTTGTAAATTTAGCTTGACTCTGAAAGCAAGATCAAATACTTGCATTACGGTGGACTCAAACTTCAAAGCTCCTGGCGTCATTTTGTAATAATAAGAAATACCAGATTGATCCAAAGCTTTTACTAGGGGTTTAAACAAATACTTGTTTCTAGCAAGTACCGCTATTTTCTCAGGACAAATATCACCTTCGATGTCATCATGTTTCTTTAGGCTTACTATCTCTTGAATTTTTGATGCTACCCATTGAGCCTCAGTTGTCTCATTTTCTTTTTTGTGTATCTCGAATATTCCCTGCTTTACGGTTCCCTCAACATGTTTCGCCTCAGGAATAATTTTTTCTGCAGCCTTCAATACTTCGATAGATGATCGGAAATTTTCAGTTAACTCCACAGTTTTTGAAGCAAAATCATTAACAAAAAGCTTATCCATATAATCCGGTGATGATCCATTAAAATGAAAAATAGATTGGTTAGGATCACCCACCATCAAAATGTTGTTAAATTCGCCACCAGTTAGAGTCTTTAGAAACTGATACTGGGCTTTGTTAAGGTCTTGAGCTTCATCTATACAAATCGCGGAAAAACTGCGGCGATATAAAGCAGCAATCTTTGGATAATCAATAAATAAATTGTAGGCTTTTAATAACAAGTCATCGAAGTCTATAGCATTCTGCACTTTTAAAAGTTCTTGATAATTCCGATATAGTAAAACAATATTTTCATCGTCCGCATGGTTTTCTACGTCAAATTCACTAATTAGGTTTCGTTTTACTTTGGATACAAAGTTCAATACCTCATAGCAAAAATCTCTCTGTTGCATTTTTTCTTTTTTCTTGTAAACGCTTGTTGCATAGGATGGAACTTGGTTGACTGCGCTTTCAATAAGTTCAAGCCTATCTGCCTCATCTTCGAAGACATATGGCATTGTGGAGTAACCAATCAATTTCCCATGGCTTTCCAAGATCGATTGGCAAAAACTGTGGAAAGTACCTATAAAAGTTCTGCTATCAATATCAGAAATATCGCTTAATCTTTCCTTGATTTCCTGCCCGGCTTTGTTGGTAAAGGTCAATGCTAAGATTTTTTTATTGGATTGCTTTAGTAGATACCTGATGCGTTGAGTGAGCACGCGGGTTTTACCACTACCAGCGCTAGCCTTTACATAGATAGGACCAAGATCAGCATAAACAATTGATCGCTGTTTTTGTGATAATTCAACTTGAGAAGTCATGCGTTAAATCTCTCTAATTTAAGGATGGACTCTATTTTCCTGAAGATCTCTACAATCTTTGGTGGTAGTTTTTTACCGCTCTCTATGATTTTTTCGGCGACAGCGGGACCGTACTTTGTTTCCTCGTCCGTAATGATTTTATAAAACCAGCACAGGTTATAGTCTCTTCGGTTTAAGTTTACCCAAGACCCTCTAAAATCCGACTAATTTCAGCCTTTTTCCTGTGATCATCACTGTATCTCATGCCTCATTGATATATAATAAAAAGCGCGTAAAATCCACATCTCGTAACTTAACGAGAATTGAGAAATAAAGACTCACCCGCAGTCAAGATCTAGCAAAGTGAAACGAAAGACCGTTTTTTTAATCGTAATAGCAGTAGTTTTTCTCCTTGCACTCGGAATCTTCCTGTTTTCAAAAACCGAAACAAGCAGTCGCTACACAAAAAATCTGATAGAACGTAGTCTGAGTTTTATCCCAAATTTTGAGATCAATATTGGGAGCATAGAGATTCTTCCCAAACTGAGGATGGAAGATGTCAAAGTAAAAATAGCGGGAGAACATTTCCTTACCATAGAAAGGCTCTCTACAAATTATTCTGTTAACTTCATTTCATCTCTTCTTTTTCGGAAAAAACTTTACCTTTCAGACACTGAAATAGATGGACTGGACTTATTACTTAAAAAAGACAAAACGGGGATGTGGAACTTCAAAAAGCTAAAAAGAACGGAGAGTGAGACAAAACCCGAAAACCCAAACCACGCAAGAACAACTCTTGTTTTTTCAGATACGACAATCCGCGATTCTCACGTTTTATTAGTTGATCAACAAAGAGAAAGAAAATGGGAGTTTGATCTTGTACAAGAGTCTCTGTTCTCCGTAAGCATAGTAGAGCTCAAAAAAAGAGTTGAACTTGCGGCGGAAAGCATAAACTTCAACTACGTTTCTCCAGAAATCAAGATAAGGAATCTTCGAGGAAAAATAGACTTCGAGTCTTGGAACTGCATGTTTTCGGATTCTGGATTTACGCTTGAGGGAATACCGATGAGAGGAGACGGTATCGTACGAAATCTAAAAAAACCGGACTTTGATATGACCGTTTATCTTGATTCTCTACAGTTAGGGTCCGTAGCGGAGATCAATATTGCGGCAGAAACCAAGGTGAAGATGCATTCCCTTGACGACCTTGATGGCACCGTGGAGATATCCGCTGAAGGTTCTTCTTTATACGAAGAAGAACTTTTTGTGAAAACAGACCCCGTGACGATCAAAGGTACAAAAGCTATTATCCGTGGTAAGGCGCAGAGAGGCTCTGCAGAATCTGAGTTCAGTGGAGAAATAGATCTTAGGAAATGGCTTGCAAAGGAACAGAGGAACTTTTTCAATATTTCTGCGATCTTTAAGAGTCCAGAGGCGGAAAGAATCATAGAAATGATTAACCGCTCTCCCTATCCTTTGGCCCTCAGAGACACAGCTACTTTGGATGCGGACTTGGTACTCAACGGTAGTTGGGAAAATAAACAAAAATATTTATTGCGAGTTGAATCAGAACGCTTTGATATAAGCGATGGCGAAGATGGAATACTTGAACTCAAGGGAAGTTTAACCTTTGCAAATGATCACAAAGAGGTAGATATTTTTTCACGCGCTAATGGTTTTGCATTTGAATCAGCGATTGGAGAAAAACAGTTCGGCGGTCGTCTCAATGGAGATGGCTCCGTTTTTGCATCTCTTGCGAAGAAAACGCGGTTTCTTGAAAACGCAGAGATAAAAATAGACGCTGGATTAACCGCAGACGCGTTTTTTGGGATGACTGATTTTAATTCCGAAATCAACGCAGAGATAAAAAACGGCGCAATCACCATAAAAGAAGGGCTTATCACTTCACAGGAATTTTCTTTTTCCTCTAAAAGAATAGAAAACGCAGAAAAAACCCTTGACTGCTCTTTTGAATTTATTTCAAAAAAAGCGGATTTCCTATCCGTGTTTGGTATCAAGCATGGAGTTTTGGGAATGATAAGATCAAACGGCAGGATAAGCGGAACGGTTTTTTCTCCACTTGTCGAAGCAACGTCAGAAATAGAAAACTTCTCTTATAATCAAGACATTTTTGCACAAAAAGCGACTATGCGTCTGCATACGCAGCTAAGCGCGAAGGATTTCTCCATTGTCAGCGCAGACATTGATGTTCTCGCGGAAAAGGCGCACGCGTATGGCAATTCCGCGGACCTGGTTGAGGCTAAATTCAGGGAAACGGATGGCTTATCGGAAATAGAAATCAATCTAACCAAAGAAGACGGTTCCTTTATTTCTGGAGATATCACAGCGGAAAATCTTTTTTCCGACAAAAAAGAAATCACTATAACGAGTCTTTCCGGTCTTCTGAATGAAAAAGAACTAAAAAGCGGGGGGGATGTCACTGTTTATGTATCCCCAAATAAAACAAGTTTTTCGGGAGAACGGTTTGTCTACGCAGGTGGAGTAGTGTCTAGTTATTCAGGTGAAATAAACAATACAGAAGATCAGTACGTTGCGTTGCGCGCTGACATTGAAAACTTTGACCCATTTATCCTTTCAAAGGGATTTAACTTTCCTCATGATCTTAGAGGCGCTATGAATGGAAGGATTGAAATCAGTGGACCACTTCGAGCCATTTCAACAGATATTGAGCTTTCTTCATATGATCTTTTTTACGGGTCCCAAATTGCCGAAAGGGTCGTTGCAAAACTACGCGGAAAAAACGGAACGCTTTACCTTGAACTTGATGCATTTGAAAACAGCAAACAGACAATTGATATAAAAGGAGATCTCAAGTTTTCAAAAAACAGTAGAGATATAGCGGAATTGCTTAAAAGCGCCAAGTTCGAACTTGAGTTGTCCTCAACTGGACACGGTATCGGATTTACCAAGATTTTTTCAGGTTCTATTAAAAAAATAGAAGGGATAGTTTTTGCGGAAGATTTTTCTCTTTCAGGCTCTTTCTTTGAACCACGACTAAAAGGAAAAGCGGAGGTAAGGGATTTCGAGATCGCAGTTACGCAACTAAGAAACAGTTTTTCTGCTCAGAATGCGCGGCTTTTTTTTAATGGAAAGCGTCTGAGGCTTGAGAAAACAGAAATCACATCGAAAAATGGAAAAGCATGGCTTTGGGGGGATATGGATATCCCTTCCTTTACTTTCTCTGCAGATGCCAAGATGGAAAACATACATTTTAACCCTCACACGATAAAAACGAATATTTCTGGAAATATTCATCTTGAAAAAGGAGATGAGTTTTTGGAAATCACGGGGGATGTAGGCATTGATCCTACGAGAATCCGTCTTTATCCAGGCAGAACAAAAACTATAAGGGATATCAGATTCATCAACAGAAATGAACTATACGAAGATGAGTTCTCTCTTGAAGAACGCTCCAGCGCAGGCTTTTACATGGAAAAAACCGGCCTTGATATCTCGGTTAAAATCCCTTCTGGATCGTGGATAAAAACTAGAGAAGCAAACTTTAACACAGATGGAAAGATAAGACTTATAAAACAGCCGGGATCGGATATAGAGATGCAAGGCAACATTGTTTCGAGAGAAGGTTATTACACGGTCTTTGGTAAGCTTTTCGACATACAGGACGCAACGCTTAATTTTAACGGAGAGATGGACAACCCATCTCTTAACGTAAACGCCTATTATGACGCAGGGGATGTCGACATATATGTTTATATTACAGAAGACCTCAGAACCCCTGAACTTTCCCTTTCAAGCAGTCCGCCTCTTGAGCAAATAGACATAGTTTCCTATATAGTGTTTGGAAGACCTAGCAGCAATCTTCGTACAAACCAGAGGAATTTTATGGGAGAATTCGCAACCGCGGTCGCTGCGGGCGGACTATCAGAGATCATAGGTTCGGAAATCGGACTTAGTGTACTGAACATACATGAAGGAGAACAGGGACTTGAAGATAGTTCTCTTGAGGTTGGGTCCTACTTCACAAAAGATATATTCGTGAGTTATGAAAGATCACCATCCACGACTTCGCTTGATGAAACATTACAGATGCGCAATAAGGTTAACCTTGAGTGGAGGATAGACAAAAGGTTTTCCTTAGAAAGCCAGATAGGTGGAGAAAACCCCGGAGTGGATTTTTTCTACAATTTTGATTTCTAAAAACGGACAGGTAATCAGATGAGCGCGTGCAAACCAATAGTTGCCATAGTCGGAAGACCGAATGTAGGAAAATCCACCCTTTTTAACAGAATAATAGGGTGGAATAAGACTATTGTCGAAGATATCTCGGGCGTTACAAGAGACAGAGTGTACGAAGATGTCCTATGGAAAGAAAAAATATTTACGCTGGTTGACACGGGAGGGCTTTCTTTAAATGAAGACAATACAAACTACCCACCGATTAGAGAACAAATAGAAATTGCGCTTTCGGAGGCTGATCTTGTAGTGTTGCTTTTTGACGGAAAAGACGGAATTATGCCCCAAGATTCAGAGATAATGAACTATCTTCGGAAAACAGATCGCAAGGTTATCTGCGCGATAAACAAGATTGACCACGAAAGCCTATCCCAGACGCTAAGAACTTATCAGTTCTACAACTCAGGAGCGAAAAATCTAATTGCGATCTCCGCCCTTCACAACAAAAATATTTATGAACTTCTAGAGCGTATCTCTGAAAACATAGAAACGTATAAGCCATTGTCTGAAGAATCCGACGATAGCTACACTAAAGTGGCTGTCATTGGTAAACCGAATGTGGGTAAATCAACTCTTGTGAACAAGATACTTGGGGAGCAAAGACTGATAACGAGCCCAATTGCAGGCACCACGCGCGACTCTGTGGACTCGGTCTTTGAAAGAGACGGGAAAAAATACGTTTTTATTGACACCGCAGGAATAAGGAAAAAATCGAAAATAGAAGCGCTCGTTGAAAAACACAGCGTTTTTCGCGCGATAAAAGCAATTGAAAGATCTCATATAGTGCTTCTCGTCATAGACGGACAAGACGGACCAACTCACCAAGACTCAAGGCTTGCAGAGATCACAAGAGATAGGAATAAAGCGCTTGTAATACTGCTCAACAAATGGGATTTGGCTCCTGATGATATAAAAGAACCAAAGGACGTAGAGGATGTGGTAAGAGAAAAACTTAAAGGGTCAGATTACGCTCCTATTCTCACTATCTCAGCGCTTACGGGGAAAAGGGTCAGCAAAATATTTGACCTTGTTGAAAAAGTGGAGATCAGTTTCCAAAAAAAAATCTCCACAGGGAAACTCAACAGATTTTTGCAAGAATTGACAAAAACACACCCTCCCCCAGTGTACAGAAGAAAAGAGATAAAGTTTTTTTACATATCCCAACCTTTTTCCATGCCGCCCACTTTTACCATCTTCACAAACTCGGCAAAAGGAGTCCCGGAGAACTACAAAAGGTTTCTTGAGCACCGCCTTAGGGAATACGGAGGTTTTGAAGGGGTGCCGTTACGGGTTTTTTTCAGAGACAGGGAAGGAAAACAGATATGACTCAGGAGACCTGCAGTATTATATCCTGTATATCCGCCGTACGGTCAGACGCAGAGCACATACGTACCACTCTTTCTCTCGCGCGCAAGCCCATATAGTGTCTTTTCCCCTCATCTCGCGCAAGTTTGACGATACTTTCTTCCATCTGAGAAAAATCATCCCGTTCACAGAGAAACCCTGTTTTTTCATGCTCTATGGCCTCTGCTACTCCCCCTGTAGCAAACCCCACAATGGGAAGGCCAAACGCCATAGCCTCAATAACGGACCTTGGAAACGGATCAGGGTAATTAGACGGAATTACAAAAACATCAAAATCCTTAAGATATGGCCTTACGTCTTTTCTGTATCCCGTAAAAATGAAACTGTCAGCTACTCCACGTCTCTCTGCGTAATCTTTGAGTTCGCGTAGGTGGTTTTTAGGAAAAAACCACGGGGTATCACCCACTATAACGAATTTTAATTTTTCACTAATATCTGAATTCAAAAGTATCTTGCAAGCAACATCTAGAAAATCCATATATCCCTTTCGTGGAACCACCCTTCCCGTGTTTCCAATCAAAATAGTGTCAGAAGATAGAGAGAACTCTTCTCGTAAAGAACCTTTGGTTGATTCTCTTTTAAAATCAGAAGGATCAATGCCGTTGTATACGACATGCACTTTCTCACTCACATCTATGAACTGAACGGAGGTGGCGCGGGAAACGCATATTATTTTTTTTACGCATTCAAACCGCGAAAGAGTCTTCATCAAAAACGCAAGGAAACGAGTTTGTTGAATGTTCCTTACATGCCAGATTACCGCGATGCGGTTCTTTTTACCTACAAATGCGCCCAGTATTTTAGCGAGGGTTCCATTGCAGTAGACAACTTCTATTTTATTTTCCCTAAGTATTTTCTTCGAACTTATCAAAAGGCGTATCATTTGCGCTATATTTACTATCACGGAAAGCGCCTTCAATAAGACAGGTGGAAGTGGAAAGTCAGCTATTATATGGGATTTTTGAAGGTTCTCTGGAAATCTAGGATCAACTATGACGTTTTCGAAAATCCCCTCTTCTTTGAGATTTTCGGAGAATATATCGTGTTTGGGGATTAGAATGAATGGATTTATCTTGTCTCTATCAATGTACTTTAGTATGTATAGCAGGCTCCTTCCAGGACCTCCATCTCTTACTGAATGATTAATAAAAAGTACGTTTTTCTTTTTCATCCTAGAAACAGCGTTCCGCCAGAATTTTCAGGTTGAGTGGATCAGAAAACCTTGATTGAAAACTTAGATCAGTATACTATCTTAGGCCTTTTTAAGAAACGGAGAGTTCCAAGTGAGAGCCATTACCTTCCTAAAAAATTGCTTGCTTCTTGTCGCTATTTCTCTACTTATGGCGGCGGGAAGTTGTGTTGATCTCAGTCTTAAAAGTGGAAGCAGCGATGTGCAAGGGGAAATAAGTTCTACAGAACAAGTAATAGGTTCTGTCAGCAGGGTTGTACCTGAGCGGACCGATGGGGTCTCAAATCTTTTGGTAAGGGTGACAAGAAGCGAGTCGTCACAGAGTTATGAAGACACTACATCATCGAACGGCAGTTTTTCCGTAACCGGAAACCTAGACTCTGAAGAGGCAGACATTGAATTTTTTGATAGTTCAAATGCAGAGACAAGACTTGGTTCACTAAAACTTGTCATTTTCCCCGGAGCGGAAATAAACATCTCCGACCTGACGCTCTCAAACGGAAACATTGACACTGATACGCTTGATGCCGAAATAATCTTCACTGGTCAGGTATCTAAAAATAACTGCTCAAGTGAGGAAAAGACTGGAACCCTAGAAGTTGAAATACCCTCTGGGGATAATGTAGTAAAGGTAAATGTCCAGATAGATGACACAACCCGCATAGAAATACGAAACGACGACGAATTTGAGTGTGACGCGATCACCGAAGGAGACAAGGTTGATGTGGACGGAGAAATGGTTATCGGCGGGAAGACGGTAAAAGCAACTAGTATTGATATAGACTAAATGCGAGAAACTCTTACTTTCTCGCAACCGTAAGTTTCGCCTTCTCCCTACCCTTATTGGTGAGAAAGAATCTGCCGCTAGACATTGCCACCTCCCCTCTACCTTTCAGAGTTTTCGCAACTCTTTGCACAGAATCAGCGGAATCAAAGATTCCTTGGCCGCCCGAGTGATCAGAAAGCGCCTGTCCTCTTTCTTGGTTGTAAAGGCTCACAAGAAAAAGCGACTCAGCAAAATCTGCTTTCTGTTTTCTTTTCTCTCTCATTATTCCCAATAGTCCTCTCTGAGGAGAAAAAAGAAAAACTATGAGAAAAAACAACCCACACATAACCGCCATAGCTCCCGCTATGTTGACATCAAGTAGCGTCGCCACCCAGAATCCGCTCACTGCGGAGAGAACTCCAAAAACAACGCTTAAAAAAATCATCTTGAAAAGCGAATCGGTGATAAGATATGCGCAACAAGGAGGAACCACTATCAACGCGATAACCAGTATTGACCCCACGGCATCGAACGCGCCGACACATGTAATAGATACTACAGCCATAAGGAGATAATGCATTAGCCTAGGGGCAAGACCTATGCTGGAGGCAAAATTTTGATCAAATGTTGATACTTTGAGTTCTTTATAAAAGAGAGAGAAAAAGACAAGACTGGCAAGAAGAATAAATCCCATAACCCATGCCGACTTGGGCCCCAAATCAACTCCCGAAAGCACAACTCTATTGAACGGAGCAAAAGCTATTTCCCCCAAAAGTACGGAATGGACGTCAATATGCACATTGCGCGCGTACATTGAAAGCAATATTACCGCCACGCTGAAAAGGAAGGGAAAAACAATACCCATGGACGCATCTTTACGTACAAGCCTAGAACGATTTACAGTTTCTATAAGCGATACCGCAAAAACTCCGCTTGCGGCCGCTCCGATTATAAGAAAAGGAGATGAAATATCTTGCACAAGGAAAAATGCTAAGATTATTCCTAAAAGTATGGAATGACTGATCGCGTCAGCCATCATAGAAGTTTTTCTCAAAACCAAGAACACGCCTGGTATTGAACACGAAGCGGCAACTATCACCGCCACGAGTTGTATGTCAAACTGGTGTGAACTCATTACTGTCTGCTCCTAGCGTAAGTCTCGCCGCTTCCCTCACGCCTCTTTTCGTAAGACGCCAGTTGTCATTACCAACCCTTTCCACATATCCCGCGTTTTGAAGTTTGGTAAGACTTGCGCCAGCGTCAAACCCTTTTCTGCTTCCAAGTTCAAGCAGTTTCTGTGAATGAGCGTAACTAGGATCATCGTGCTCAAGTCCAAGCGAGTAAAGCGCAAAAAGTACGTAATCTGTCTTTATCCCCATTTTATCTTGAGCATCTCTCATTCTTGAAATGAAAAAACCTTGAGGAGAGAAAAGAATGGAGAAAAAAACAATAACGCTTGCGCACACAACTACAGCGGGACCTGTGGGTAAGTTTTCGATTCCAGCACTAAGCGCGACCCCACAAGCACCAGAAACTGCGGCTATGCAAGCGGAGAGAATCACCATGGTGCCCATGTCAGCAGTCCACTGCCGCGCCGCGACTGCAGGAGCCACAAGCATTGAACTCATGAGCACCACGCCGACTGTTTGAAGACCGATCACAATAGCGGATACCACCACGGCTGTGATCATCAAATCAAGAAACCTTATGGAGAAACCCATGGTTCTACCAAAATCAGGATCAAAGCATAGAATTTTGAGTTCTTTCCAAAAAAGAGTTATCAGAGAAAGCGCGGAAAATCCTGTAAGAGCTATGGCTAAAACGTCTTTTTCTACAAGCGCTTCGGCTTGTCCAAAAAGAAATTTATCAAGCCCAGCTTGATTTGCTCCAGGAATTTTCTGCGCGTAGGTAAGGAGCGCCAGTCCGAGCCCAAAGAAAACAGAAAGAGCCATCCCCATAGCGCTGTCAGTTTTTATCCTACAGTTCTGCGTAACAAAATTGATTATGAGCACAGCTACGATCGCAGACACCGCAGCTCCCATCAAAATGGCGAATTGCTCTTTAGCTCCAACTATAATAAAGGCAATTACTATTCCCGGAAGAGTCGCATGCGACATCACATCACCGACTAGGCTCTGTTTTCTCAGCACCGCGTAAGACCCCACCACGCCACTTACCACTCCTAGGGAGGAGGCGCCCAAAAGAATGGTCCTAGACGTATAGTCAGAGAACAGTTCAACCACAAACTCAAGCATCAGACTGCTCTTGCAGACTTAGTTTTTTCAGAGAAAAATGAGGCGTTGCCTCCATAAGCGCTTCTCAGATTTTCTGAGTTAAAGACATCCCCGACTTCTCCATGCGCAATGAGTTTAACATTCAGAATAACGACCCGATGATAGTATTCAGTAACTGTGCTCAGATCGTGATGCACGGCAAGCACGGTTTTTCCACGCGAGGCAAGTTCTTTAAGTATTTTAACAATCGCTTTTTCAGTCGTAGCATCTACTCCTTGGAAAGGCTCATCAAGCAAATATACAGAAGCGCTCTGCATAAGCGCTCTAGCAAGAAAAACCCTCTGTTGCTGACCACCTGAAAGTTGGCTTATCTGTCTGCGCGCAAACTCTGACATCCCCACTTTATCAAGTGCCGCAAGCGCTTTTAAGTGCTCCTTTTTTCCAGGGCGTCTTATCCAGCCTAGGTCCCCGTAACTGCCCATCTTTACGGTATCTACCACTGATGTGGGAAAATCCCAGTCCACAGATCCTCTCTGCGGAACATAACTCACTTTCTTTCTTTGCTCCGCATATGGTCTTCCATATATGCAAACCGAACCAGCAACTCGCGGAACAAGTCCTTGTATGGATTTTACAAGCGTTGTCTTCCCAGCTCCGTTAGGCCCCACAATAGCAACCATTGACCCCGTAGGAATCTCAAGATCTATGTCCCAGAGAACAATCTTGTCTCTGTAAGCAACTGTAAGGTCAATTACTCTGATCGCAGGTTCCGGCAGTACTCTGTCTTTGCCACTCATCATCCACCTCCAGCTGTTTTGGAATCAGAACCCGCAATGTCGGGGCCACCTAGAGACTTGACTATCGTATCCACGTTTTTTCTGAACATACCGAGATATGTGCCCTCATCTGTTCCAGAAGGACCCATTGAATCAGAAAAAAGAGTTCCCCCGAGATCAACTTCAAAGCCTTTTGCTTTTACCGAGGCGACAAGAGCTTTCATATATCTGGGGGAAATAGAAGTTTCTACAAAAACTGCGGGAATCTTTCTATGCGCTATCAGTTCTGAGAGATTTTTTATATCGGATACGCTTGCTTCTGAATCTGTACTTATCCCCTGAAGACCTATTACTTCAAACCCATAACCTTTGCCAAAGTAATTAAACGCGTCATGCGCTGTTATAAGAACCCTTTTCTCAGGTGGAAGCAAAGCAATTTTCTTTTGCACGTACTCCTGTAACGCATCAAGCTTTTTGATATATGACTTTGAGTTGTTTTTGTATACGAGCGTATTATGTGAATCGTATTCGCATAACGCCTTGGTCACCGCCTGCGCCGCCTTCCTCCAAAGAGAAATATCAAACCACACGTGTGGGTCGTAATACCCCTCATACTCTTTGGGAGATAAAAGAAGGGACTTATCAATTTCTTCAGCAACCGCCACTGTGAATAGCCCGTTTTTTTTCATCTCTGCAAGCACATCTGTAATTTTTCCTTCAAGGTGAAGTCCGTTGTAAAAAATCATGTCAGCAGAGGCGAGCCTGTCCACATCTCCCGCGCTAGCCTTATAGAGATGCGGATCAACTCCCGTTCCCATAAGAGAACTGACTTCCGCTCTATCTCCTGCGATGCTACGTATAAGATCGGCAACTATGGCTGTGGTCGCAACTACGGTTATTCTACTGCTATCTTTTCTTGCGCTACCAGCGCTCTCTGTACAAGACGAACAAAAAACTATTAGTGGCGCTAGAAGCAGAAACAACATGTACTTTTTCAGTCTTTTCATCTCAATTCTTTCTACCTCTCCGTTTTTTCAACAAGTATGTATCTAGCCGCGTTCTGTCCTATTGGATATTTTTTTCCGGCGAACTCAACTATTATTGGGCCGTTAAAAGGTTCTCTGGAAACAATTCTTATATTTGTCTGCGGATAAAGTCCTATATCTCCCAAATAGCGTAGAAGTTCAGAATCGTGGTCACTTACCTCCACTACCCTAGCATTTGTATTAGCCTCCACATCCAAAAGGCTACTACACTGCCTCTCAAGCATAGTTCCGTCCCGCTGTGGAATCGGAGAGCCATGAGGGTCGGTAACGGGATATCCTAAAAATTCATCAATTCTGTCCTCAAGATCTTCTGAAAGCACATGCTCCCATTTTTCCGCTTCCTGATGCACCTTATCCCATGGAACGCCAAGCGCTTCTTTGAGATAAAGTTCTACAAGACGATGATGCCTGACTATCTCAAGCGCTATCTTTGCACCTGCAGAAGTGAGTTCTACACCTTGATAACGTTTATGAGTTATAAGCCTTCTATCGGAAAGCTTTTTCACCATAGCGGTAACCGATGCCGGAGATACGCCCAGTTTTTCTGAAAGCGCATTTGTAGACACTCTATTTTCTGAGTTCTGCACCTCATAAATGGCTTTTAGATAATCTTCTATCGCTTGGGAGATTACTCTAGTTTTTTTATCAGTTGTTTCCATTGGAAAACACCTTGTCTCAGACACGCAGAAAAAATATTTTAGTTATGTCTAAATTCATTTTTAACTTTAACAAAATCAAAACCGATGTCAATAAGAATATGAGCACTCAGAAAAAATCGGTTTATTGCTTAAAATAAATGTTTATGAAAAACGTTCTGATGACATGTCTAGTGTTCGTATCTTGGCTTCTTTATCCGGGCTTGGCAGTCCCGCAAGATGGATTCAGAGTAATTGGCTCTTTCCCACACGACCCAACCGCCTACACCCAAGGGCTTCTTTACCATAACAACTTGCTGTATGAAAGTACGGGAATTTATGGAAAATCAACTATCCGTAAAACCGATCTCAAGACCGGCAAGGTAGTTATGGTGAAAAAACTTGCGACAAAATTATTCGGTGAAGGACTTACGCTTGTGGGAAACAACCTCTACCAGCTAACTTGGAAATCAAGAAAAGGGTTTATATACGAGAGAGAGTCTCTGCGTATGAAAGGATCATTTCCATATCAAACAGAAGGCTGGGGACTTGCTTATGACGGAAAAGAAATTGTCATGAGCGATGGAAGCGAGAAGTTATATTTTATCTCGCTTGAAGATTTCAAAACGACCAAGACCCTTTTTGTGAAGGGAGAAGACGGCGCGCCGGTACGATTGATCAATGAACTTGAATACGCTAGAGGAAAAATATATTGTAACATCTACGGTTCGGACCGGATAATTGAGGTGAATACGCAAACAGGCGTTGTGGAAAGGGAAATAGATCTTGGGGAGCTTAGAAAAAGACTGAGTCTTCCCGCAAGAGCTGGCGTGCTAAACGGCATTGCATGGAGATCTTCTTCCAAAACTTTCTTCGTCACAGGAAAGTATTGGTCTGAAATATTTGAGATAGAGTTCTGATCCACCTCTTGAAACCAAGACTCAAGCAGGTAGATTCGTCTTTTGATGCGAGTCCCCGTAGCTCAGTAGGATAGAGCGCAGGATTCCTAATCCTGAGGCCGCAGGTTCGAATCCTGCCGGGGACGCGTTCTAAAAAAGTTGTTTGAATATCATCCAGATGATTTTCACGGATGCGGCGACGCTTCCAGAAACAGTCCCTGTTATTTTGGATTTACCCGTTCTCTTTCTATAACTTACAGGCACTTCTTTACAACGCAGTCCTTTCTTTGCGGCTTTTATCTGCATCTCAACTGTCCATCCGAAGGTTTTATCCCGCATATCAAGGGAAAGAAGTTTTTGATATTTTATGGCCCTGAAAGGACCAAGGTCGGTGAAATCAGCGTGGTAAAACAGACTTATAAGCCTAGTAGCCACGTAGTTGCCAACAAGAGCTTGAGGCAAAAGCGCTCCTCTCTCCCTTCTTCCAATCGTTCTTGACCCTATGACCATATCGTAATCTTCGTTGATTATAGGGAAGATAAGATCTTTGATTTCCTGAGGGTAATCAGAGTAATCTGCATCTAGAAATACTATTATATCAGGTATATATAGAGAGTCTTTAATGTAATTTATTCCTGTAAGGCAAGCTTGTCCATAACCTCTTCTACACTCATCTATAACAGTAGCTCCACAATCCAAAGCAACACGCGCAGTGGAATCAGTCGAACCGTTGTTCACAACTACTATCTCAGTTATGAAATCTTGGGGAATATCGCTTATTACGTGTTCTATGGAACGCTCTTCATTAAGCGCCGGAATGATTACGACAGTTTTTTTCACAGAGACCTATATGGAAACGAGTTCCACCCGAGGTATAAAAACTATGTGGCGAGAAAGAAGAGATTTTGAAAATCTTTGGGCTATGGCTTCGCAGTATCCATCCATTTGCCTTTTGTACTCTTCTTGCGCGTTAGCATTCATTGATTCCATATATTTATAGTCAAAAAGGCGTAACCCGCATTTTTCTTCTGTAAGCAGATCTATCCTTCCAGTTTTTGGAGTTTTACGATTCTCTGGGTCAGCAATAACAAATTTAAGTTCTTTTCTTATCTTAACCGCGTCTGTGACAATAGAAAAAAGTTCTGATTTGAGAAAAGTGGAAGAAAGGTCCTTTAGCATTTTCTTCACTTCGGGATTTGAAACTAGAAACTCTTTTAAGACAAATTCAATTTCCCTAGGCGCGGTTTTTTCCTGAAAATCCCAGGTTTCAAGAAATCTGTGCATTATGCTTCCAAGCCTTGCCGCATCTCTACGGTCAGTTGGGGAAAAAAGATCAGGAAGGCTTGGATATTTTCGCCGTTCGTTATTTTTTTCATATACGGCGTCGAGGTATTTGAACTCAACAGGTGTTGTTTTCTTTTGTTCGGAAAAAGCAAAACCTTTCTCTTCAGAAACATGCTCTGCGTATTTTTTATCTGTTGGATCATCAATAATGGTTTCTTCGTCAATTGTCCATATAGACAGAAGATTAGTCAGCGGTGACGAGTCTTCTTCATTTGAATAGGTGTTAAGAATAAAACTGGCAAAGCTGTCTTTGTTGATAATAGGCTCGTCTTTTGCGCTAGATATTTTTGCGGAACAGTATATAAAAAGCCTCTGCCTAGCCCTAGTCATAGCTACGTAGAGGTTCCTTTTTTCCTCTTCTGTCTCTCTCTGTTCAACCCGTGATTTTAAGCCCTCCCAAGCATACGACGAGAAACCGGGATACCTCAGCACAAATCCTTCTTCTGAATCTAGCATAACCCTTTCGGTGAAAGATTTTTTCCGATAATTGGTATCGCAGAGAAAAACGTTGTCAAACTCAAGTCCTTTAGCCGCGTGAACGGTCATAAGACTTATCACCGCTTCATCTTGGATCTCATCAAACTCCTGATTCTCATCCTCGCTTTGGCGTAAAAAATCAAAATGTTCAACTATTTGCTGAAGTCCATATCCTTTTTTTGAAACAAGGTCTTCCACTATCAGAAGGAGTTTTTTAAGGTTAAGGCATATAGTTTTACCGTTAGGAAGCGCAAGCGCCGCGGCGTAATACCCTAAACCGTTTACGACAAAATCAACTGCCCGAAAAGTTTCTCCTGTTAAATACTCTTTTCTTTTCTGGCGAAGAAAATGAAGGTATTGGATAATGAAAGAGTCACCTGTCTTAGTTTCGCCGCGGAAATGCGCGAACAATTCAGCATCAGAGGCGCCGAAGTAAGGAGACCTGAGAATCACCGCCTCTGCTAACTTATCCAATGGATTAAGAAAATACCTAAGCATAGATACAACGTCTCTCACTTCCGCAAGTCTGTAAAAACCATGTCCTACGCGAGACTGAAACTTCAGTCCTTCTCTCATAAGAGCCTTTTCATAAATAGCTACATTGGAGGCTCTTCTGAATAGAAGCGCAGTTTTTCCGGAAGAAGTTTTCTGTAGTTCCTTTAACCGTAACGCCACTACACGCGCTTCTTTTTCTACTCTTCCACTACTAAGCGAGTACGAACTCACTAATATCATTTCGACTGGATAGCTTGGACCGTTATTCTCTTGCGTTGTGGAGGGATGCCTCATCTGATCATAGGTTTCCTGCGGGAAAATCTTGCTGAAAAAGACATTGAAAAACTGTATTAGAGCAGAATTTGAGCGGTAGTTGGTAGAAATGAACGCTTCTTTAAAACTCTTATCATTGAGCACTGAGGTAAATATTTCAGGTTGCGCTCCACGAAAACCATATATTGACTGGTTAAAATCTCCTACGACGATGAGTCTGGGACACTGAGGTCCAGAGCAAAGAAGGTTTATCAGTCTTAATTGAAGGGAATCCGTATCTTGGAATTCATCAATTATTATCAACTTTAGAGATTCTTTGTAATGTTTCAATATGTCGGGATTCTCTTCAAAGAGCCTTATTGTGAAAAGAATCATGTCCTCATATTCTATTTTTTCCTCAGATGTTTTTATATCTGAAAGAAAATCGTACGCGCGTGAGGCAAGATCAAGATAAAGAGAGGTAAGTTCTGAATCATAAGATTTCATAATCGAAAAAATCTTCTCTATCAGTAATTGCCTTGTATTTGATCTTTCATTCCATGCAGTCAGATCTTTTGCGTATTGTAAATATCTGTGCGCAGGACCAGGAGACGGAGGGGGAGGCAATGTCTTTACTTGTTTATAGATACCGACTAGATAAGGAATATTCACTTGGACTCCAAGGTTCATATCTATCTTATAGTAGAAATTATAGAGATCTTGTTTCTTTTTCTTAGCTCTACTAGAAAGAGAGTTTATGTAGTTTTTGATTCTTGTTTTAAGTTCCGAATCCATGTGCTCAAGTTCGGAGAAAGCAATATCTGAATTCCAGTATTTGTCAGTATTGTATTTTTCATAAGAGAAAAAGGGAGGAACTATATGAAACATTGATGCCTGCTTAAGTATTAAGGTTAGAACTCTGAGGACTTCGTTAAAGTTTTGAGATTCAATTTCAAGTAGTCTTTTTGTCCGCAAAGAATCGTTTTGGATTTCTGAAATCAGAAATTTAGCTATGGCGCGTCTGCAAAAACCTTGTAGTTCTTCACCACTAATAACAGAATGGCTCAACGGCAAATCTAATCTAAACGCATTCTCTCTCAATATTTTTCCGCAAAAACTGTGAATAGTTCCTATAGGAGCTGATGTGATTTTACTGCGCCACCCGGGAGCTATGTTCCCGTGATGGCCAAAAGTTTTTATGTATCTTGAGATTTCAGAACTTATTCTAGACTTGAGTTCTCCTGCGGCGTTCTCAGTAAACGTCACGGCTACTATCTGAGTAATGTCGGCTTCCGCGCTTTCAAGAGTTTCAAGATATTTGGCTATTACAGACCTTGTTTTACCTGATCCCGCGCCGGCACTAACCACAATTTTTCTTTCAGGAAGAAGTACGCGGTCCTGTTCGCTGGTCAAGTTAAAAAATTCTGAAATTCTCTGCATGAGATATTCTCACTACTCAACTCTTCTGATCACTCCATCTTTCACTCTACATAGATCTGAGTAATCACAGTAAGAGCAAGGTGGTCCATTTGCCATCTGAAGCTGGTGCGTATCTATCTGGTTGCCTTTTTTCTCTACATAAGGAGGGAAAAAACCCTGTTTTATCTTTTCTAAGTAATATTCCACCACCTCAACTGCTTCCTCTCGCTTTTTCTTCATATCCTTTTTAGAATCGTCTATCTGATCAGAAACGCTCATCCGATTGATGTTTTCCTCCGGCTTCCTTATAGAAAGGTAATAACCAGCAAACTCTTTATATTCTCCTTCCCATCGGAGAGCTTGCATATACAGAGGTAGTTGCAGGTTTTTATAGTCATAGAATTTTTTGTTCTGCACGCTTCCAACTTTGTAATCAATAACCAGAGCTTTTTTTTCATCTTTGTTTCCAACCATATCAACTCTGTCTATTCTGCCCCTGATTTTTTCGGTTTTTATATAAAAAACAAATTCCTTTTCAAAAAGTACCGGGAGGGCCTTACTACGTTTAATGTTTTCTACTTCATCCAGAATGAAGTTAGGCATTACAACTTCAAAAAATCTTTTTTTCTCCATATCGGAAAGCGCTTGAGGAAGATGGGAAAAAACTGGACTTGATATGTATGATTTTTTTATATTTTGGTAGATTTTGAGAACATAGTCAGTATCTACGGAGTTAGAACCCAAGCGAAAAAGTTCTTTCATGAGTTCTCCGAGAATTTTGTGGGCAAGAGAGCCTAAATCAATCTGCGATGCGGATAGTTCCTCTGGTTCCTGCTGAGAGGGAAGCCCAAGTACGTTTTTAGAAAAATACATAAAGGGACAAGTGCCGTAAGTTTCTAATTGAGTAGCAGAAAATGTAGTATCTTCAGTCATAACGGGAAGACTTACCATCCCCTCAAACTGAGAGTATGTCCCTGAAGTCTCAAGTCTCTGTCTCTCTGCAACAACGCCTCGTCTGAGAAGACCTGCAAGATCAAGCCCACAGCTTTGTTCTGAAATTCCAGCTATCTGTGGAACCGTCTCTGCGGATAAAACGCGGTATTGAAGAATATCTTCTTGGGAAAATACTCTATGTAGTTTGGGCGTCTCAAGGGAGTTGTTCTTCGTAAAACAATTCTCTATTTCCTCAAGAAAGTTCGAACGTCTTATTTCGTCTGAAGATGCGGTTCGGCGAAAACAGGAAAAAAACACCTTTTCTGCCGCCGCTTCCGTAAGAGTAGAAAACAGATGTTTTTCTCTTTCATATTGAAGACCTTCTTTCTCAAACACATCTTTTCCAAGCAGTCTGTTTATATACGTTTTTTCACTCTGCTTCAGAACAGGATCTAACGGACGGCGCGAGGGGAATACGGATTCACAAAGACCAACTAAGAAAATAAAAGGCGTATTTACCCCGCGGGCAGAATAAAAACTTCCAACCTTTACCCTGTCGGAAAGAGAGTCGCAGGGAGTCTTGCTGGAAATGCTTTTTCTCCTCATTATTTCGTCAAGAAATACTATATATTCCCCCAGACCGGAAACTTCGAAATCAAATTGCCCATAAAAAAATGAAAGGTCCTTGAGAAATGAGAAAAACTCTTCAAAAGACTCCGCAGAGACGTCTTCTCTTCCTAGAAGAACCTCGGAGCTCTTCGAAGTATTGAGTTTGGAGAGAATCTTTCTCAAGTCAGAGGTGAGTTCAGAAAAGCTTTTTCCATAAAAACCAGATGAGATAAGATCAAAGGCTTTGCGCATCTTTCTTGTAGTCTCATCCCAGCCCTTGTCTTGTTTATCAATGTAATCAAGAATCTTCATCCAGCCAGCAATACCGTTTACCGTCCGCAACGAACCAGTAGCAGAGGATTTGTCCTCTATAGTCATTACGCAAAGACGCGTCTGACTGTTTTCTCCAAGATAAATGGAGAAAAGAGGGTTGTGGAACAGCCGTATGAGATTGCTTCTATGAAAATTACTAAGCCGGAGATTCAAAATGTCCTTTGCGAATCTCCCGTAAACAGTCTCAGCTAGAGTCTGTGCACCGCGAATATCAAACGCAAGCCCGTTTTTTTCAAATATTGCGGCTATGGAATTGCCACGCTTTTGTGAAGCATCCACAAGAACCCGGAAATCGCAAGGTCTGCGCCCCTCATCGACAACAAGCGTCTTGATCTGCCTCGCCACCCACTGAATCTCATCATGCGCGTCCCGAAATTCGTGAAATTCCCTTGCAATTCCAGCCTGTTGCTCTTCAGCAAGCATACTATGATCTTCATCAAAGGAAATTGACAACTCAGAAAGCGTCCCAAAAAAACTGTCTTGATACTCATGAAGTTCTTCGAAATCGCAGATAAAGAAGAAAGTCTCTGAGACCGCCTTAGACAGACTTTTTATCACGTCAAGTTCACGCGGAGTAAAATCAGAAAAGCCAAACACGACGAGTCTGTTCACAGAAGGAAGAAAAGGCTCAAGACCTATACGGTCAATTTCCCGCGAGACAGCCCCTAACGCATCCGCTTCTTCAAGAAAGCCATTACTTACTACAATCTTTTCATATTCTCTGTAGATAAGCCCTATATCGGAAATTTTCTCTCGGAGTTGCGTATCTTTCGTTTTCTCCGCAACGCGTAGAAACATCTTTGGAGAAATCTCACATTGCTTGAGCCTTGATATAATAGACACTATGGGAAAAAGAAAATCTCGGTTCTGAGAGAAATTCCCAAAAATTTGAAGTTCGTCCGAAATCGAACTCGTAGCCGCTCCCACAACCGCAAGCGCTTGCGTACCTGATATAGTCTTTTTTTTGAGCTCTGGAGATATTTCGTTCACCCTATCCGAGAGTTCCTTGAAGGTGATCAAGGTGTTTCCCCAAATACCCTTATCACAATAGTAATCCTCTATTTCCTGTGCGATAGGAACTCCGGGTAGCAAAAAAACAGTGGACTGATCACTAGGGCAAAACCCGTACTTCTGAAAAATATGCTTAAAAGAAAACTTCTTAGGATGGTAAATTATTCTCAATAGAAAATTTTGTCTAAATCCCAAGACTGCGGGTCTAGAAATGGCTTAATTGTTTTCTCTTGGTTTCAGCGCGACCTTTGTTGCACAATAGGTTCACAAAACAAGTCGACATCGTCTGATTCATTTAAGTGCTAGTTTTTTTCCCTTCCATACACAAACGCACCTAGAAACTTACATTAAGATTGACTGTCCTTTCTCACACGTCTTTAACCAATAAGAAACTACCGATAAATTATGAAGCATCCACACCTTGCATATCCTTCCAAATTACTCTTAGACCCTATATCCCAACTCAACTACACCTACCATCCATGCAAACATCGTTGAATCTTTGGTGAAGTCTTAAATCTTTGAATATAACCCAATACTAACCAGATTGAGGAAGTATCTCTTTTTCAATTAATTGTTTAATTTCATAAATTTCAAGGACACCTAATTCTTGCCATGCACACCTCAAACCTAACAAACGACAAAGCCTATCTAGAGCCGAAGCTTGTAAAATTTTGCTGTTTGGGTCAACTTCCAAAATATCACTCAGTACCCATATCAAAGCATGCCTAACTTTTACAGATCCTAGAATTGAGTTTCTTGATACCATCAAAGTAATAAGTTTTTCCCAGTATGTTTGACTTAAGCGTAAGACCACACGGAATTTACTACTAGGCAAATTTGTCGCTTTGACAATTTCTTCTAATAGATGCGTTCGCCACCACGCACGACCAAATGGACAATCTACGTAAGGAGTTCTATTGCCTCTTGCCTCTGGAAGCCCACTCATTCGACGAAGAATAGTTCGAACACAAGAATCAATATCTTTGCTGGTTCCATTTAATGATAAACACTTATCAACACGTCCTCTGCCACTAGGTAATGAACCACTATCTGAGGCTAGAAAATAAGCGTCAACACATCCATTCTCTATATGTCTTAATGTAACTTCACCCCAGAAAGAAACACTACAAGTCTCTTTTGGCGGTATCATTTTCCAAGTCCTATAGATCATGTCTTCAGTATCATAAGGAGGATATTTATATTGATTTTCAGTTAACTGTTCCTCTAACTCTGGTATGTCGTCACCTTCTTTTGTATTGACTTGTTCACGCACAAAATCAACAAATTTTTTGTTAGAAAGAGATGCCTCAATAAACGCCTGTTGAAACTCACTACCTTTTTTTCTAACCAGTTTTTTCCGTAAAACAGTATATTGACTTGGGTCTAAGTGTTTGTACATTACTCTTCCGGTTCTGGAACTACATGGGGATGCAAGATAGTAGCAGCTTTCTCCGGTTTGAAGTCGTCTTCATACCAGATAGGTATTTGTCGGTCTTGCATATCTCCTGCCAGTGCACGTAGATTAGAATAAGACCGCCAACCATCCTCACCATCTGCATCATTATATTCTTCAGCAAGTATGGAAAAGCAAGAACTGACAGCGTGTGTTAGAATGCTATTTCTATGCTTATTGCAATTGACTCCACCTGGATTAAGAAGAAACTTATATAAATCTGGAGCCACTTTAACATTAAAGTAAAATCCATTATCAGTCGTCGGATTAACATACATCCGTCCGTTTTCAATTGAGTCGTCTTTTTCAATGTTTAATAATGATTGTATTGATGAAGTGGGACGGACATCAGGGCCAATCGCTATTTTTACACCTTTTTGTAATCGAACTACCTTTCCAATCCACATGTCATGCACTCCATCTTCTATCTGTAATTCATGTTCTATTTCCTCTGTACATACAATCAATGGGCGTAAAATTGGAGGCTCGCCAACCCAGTCTCGGTTCCATGTTATCTTTTGGCTAAACTCATTGCCCCGGAACAACTCTCTATACCCCGTTTTTGGAATTGAAACAGTACAACAACAAGCTGCTTTTTTATTATTAACAAAACGTTCAATTAACGACGCAGTTCTTATCTTGTGATGTATTTGGGCCATACAACCATCTTCATCAATTTCTACCTCAGGAGCATACTCACCTCTAGGGAAAGATATGTTGCCTTCTTCAAGAACCGGGAATGGAAAAGAACGAACGATATCAGAAAAATTTGTCATGGAAGTTCAACCTTTTTCTTAGAAGATGGGGTGCGCCGCATCATCTCAGCTTTTAAAACCACATGCTGGTTATCGCCTATATCCAGTTGTTCGGGAATGACATACCCAAATTCTATATCGCACCTTTGTTCTTTTTCTAATCCTCCTAGTGTAATACCTAATATTTCACCTTTATCATTTCTTCTTAATTGCTTTTCTTCTACTAAATTACCATTCAATTTTAGTCCGTCCGGTTTAACTACAACGAAAGTATCTTTGGTTATCCCATCAGATGTAACATCAATACTCTCATCTAAAGCAAAACGAATTTCGCTTTCTTGGGTTTTTTCCCCTGAAATAATACTGGCTTTACAAGATCTGTAGCCTTGTGGAACAACTAACCCCTGAAATTGCATATGGTTCCCTTCTCGCCGAAACGGGTTGCTTTCTTTCCTTTTAGCCTTAGGGGAAATATCTTTGTTTTCTTCCTTTTCGTCGACTTCTAGGTCAGATCCTTGATTTTCTTCGTCGCCACTGTTAAGCCGCACCCGAGAGCGTTTAAATTTAGAGGCAGTACCACTCATATTCCCCTTCTTGCCAACCCCATCGGCGAATCCTCTAGTTTTGACAAGAAGAATGTCATCCGGGCGAAAGGATTCTTCATCTAGAACTGGAACTATTTCTTTCAATTTCTCTCTGATCGCTAATAACACTCCATCCATTCGTTTCTTTTTATTTTTATCCCTAGACAGCAACTTTAGATTTATACCGTTATGCAAGGGGCCTTCAGCTTCACGAAAAAGTTCGTTTAGTTCTTTATTCTTTTCCTGTAAAGATATAACACAGTGGAACGGTTTTAATTCGCTAAATTGTTGAACTCGCAACATAGGTATTCTGCTGGTTATCCACATGCCATTTCTGCATAAATGCAAGCGAGTCTGTCCACTCTTAGCAGGACAAGTGATTGTTATTTCCATTTCTCCCAATTCGGTAGACACAATTTCTTTTTCCCCTTTCTTGAGAGTGAGAAAGGCTTCATATGCCATTTTCCCAGATAAGAATTTATCAGAACTACGTTTCTGACATTTTTGTTTTTCAAGAACCTGCTCCAGAGTGGTTTTATCTAAAGTTTTGATACCTTCTTTATCCTCAAATTCAACGACCATATTATCGCGATAAATTGCTTCAAAAAAATTGCATGATCCTACTCTAAATATTTCTTCGTGAAGACTAGTACTATCTTTTCTAAAATGATTAAAGCCAACTATGGACACAACACTTCCTCTCTGCCATTCACTCCTTACCCACTCCAATTGTTTACGTAATAGGCTTGGGATATCATCGTCCTCGGGAAATACATAAGGATTAAACATATCGTTTTCTAGCTTGTTGACAAAATACCCGTCTTTACTAAGAGCACCTCCAGTTGTACTTTTCCTTGATGCAAGAATTGCGTGCCCCGCACATATCATTTTGCGTGTCTGGTTTTCTGTAAACAGACCACCATAAAGGACATAACGCAAATCAGAAGTAGGAAACACTACAACATGACCTATTCCGTAGGAACCTGATGCATTCGAGTCTTTGACACTTATACCATCCGCAAGTAGAGCTTCCATACGCCCTTTATCCAAACCAACCCCGTTATCTAGAACATGTAAAACTTTACATGTCGATTCACTCAAGCATTCTTTAATATCTTTAATAATGGCCTTGGCATTATCAGATATTTTGCCTTTTAATTTTTCACGTTGTGATTCTTGTGCTCCCTCAAAAGCTTCTTGATATGATTTTATTCCAGGAATGTTTCTTGTTGGACATTCTTCAATACGAAACCGCATGCGTGCTGGAACTTTCCCAATATCTCTTGCGGCATCAAGACCGTTCTGCATCAACTCGCGTATTGCGGGTGTTGAACTCATTGCACGGTAATCACTTACACCAGTTGGAGTCCAACCAGACAAATCTCCTAAGCCAAAGTGTAATTTAGGCCCTTCTTTGTTCTTTTTGCTACCCATTGCAGAATTCTAAATAGTCAAATTTCGCAAAGTTCCTTCATTTTCTCAACAATCAACTTTGCCCGTTTTTTAAGAAAATCCTGATAAATTTTGTACAAATCCTTGTTTCTAGCTTCAACTGCATCTGTTATGGAGTTTGTAGGGAGCAAGTGAGATTCAAGACGATGGCGCAATTCTTCCTTGGCTTTCGTACCGTTCAAACCTGAATTTTTAATTCTTTCCAGAATATAATCTCCAGGCCATCTGTCTTTCCATTTCTGATTGCTCAGTTCTTCAATAAGCATACAATTCAGAGCAAGTTCAGGATTACATCTTGTTTCTTTCAATCTACTAAATAGACCCCGAGGAAAAATATGATGGTATTGTCTGTCATAATCGGGAAAAATCTCTACGTTGCTTGCTATATCCCTAGCACCTTCCCTATTGCTTACCGCGAGAATTGCCCTCTTTCTTATACCTTTACTCTTAGGCCAACCTTCTGATAACAAGTCTTGTTCAGTTGGAAGTTCTTCAGAAAATATTGTCTTTTCTCCTGAGCATTTATAGACCTTATTTTCCAATGCTCTTCTAAGTTCATTATAATCTAAATTTAATCTGCTATTGGCCTGTCGGTCATATCTACTAGTGAAGAAAGAACGCCAAATATATCTACTTATTAACCTATCTGCTTTTGCCCGATCATCCCCGTGTTTTGGCATATATTGAAATAACGCCGGTAATACTCTTAAAGGAACAGACGTAGGTAATTGAGTTTCTTTCCATATTCTTTCTTTATTTATAACTTCAGTTGCCCATTCTATTCCATCTCGAATCTTGTTGTACTGACACTTAAGTAATTTCATATCAAGAGATTTGTAATTACTATATGTAGGCATCTTACCTTGAATGAGGCATGCAACTTTAAGAACTAGATCTCCAAGACTATCTTTGCCTTCAAGATTCAAGATTCTTGGGATTTCTTTGCCAATTTTATCCACCATCTCTTGTAGAGATTCTTTTGTATCAGCCTCAAACTGAGCCACTGCGATGTTATAAGGTGTTAATTTGACAAAAGAGGTGTTAGTATTAATGAAAATTTCAATGGCATCATCTGGGCTTGTAGATTGAGGTAATGACCAATATGGAATTTTTTTGTTCGATAACTGCTCCCATAATTTCAGCGCAAATTTTCTCAAACTGATAAGTTCATCATGTTTATACCCTTCGACATTTTCAAACCACGATTCTATCTCATCTATTGCTTTTTCTGGATACAGTAATCTGATAGGAATATAGTTTTTATTAAGAACCTCTGATGGGTTTTCGACCCAAGAATTGTTTCTACGAATAACACATTCAACAGATTTACATACGTACTGACCACCGTTCAATTCGAACTTTATGAAATAAAGCCTGTCATCGTATTTGTCGTTCAATGCTTTCCATAATGCCGTTAATCGCTGTTGACCATCAAGCAAATGGACTCTGCAATTTCTGTTATCACTGTCAGCACCTCCCATAAGTCTAGTTATAAATGGCGGATTCTCAGAATCAACCTTCAAAGTCAACAAAATACCTACGGGCCGATCATAACTTATGACGGCATTCAGAAAGTCTTTAACATGGTTGTGATTCCAAACCTCTCCTCTTTGAAACCGGGGAAGTTGTAACACTCCTCGACTAATGTCATTTAACCAATTTTTTATACTCTCGTTATCAGCTTCCATACAATAAAGTCAACCTTGATTTCTCCGGCCAAATCTCGTTCCAAGCCAGATCATAATAATTGATAATGTTGCATTTTGCAGGAGTTCAAGTAGCGAGTGAAAAGAATTCCGACAATACGTACAACGCACGATCAATGTCATTTTCCGTATTAAATCGCCCCACGCTAATGCGAATTGCAGATTGTGCTATTTCTGCCCCAACACCTATAGCTAACAATACATGAGAAGGTTCTGACTTAACAGATGAACAGGCAGAACCAGTTGACATAGCTATTCGATCACCAAGAGAAGCTACAACCTCTTCACCGGTAAATCCCGGGAATCCGACGCTGATATTACCAGGTACTCGCTTATCCCAATGACCAAACAGGACAGCCTTAGGGTAAATCTCGAACAATCTAACCCACAATCTTTCGGTCAAATTCAGTATCTTCGTGGATTCTTTCCCTATCAATTCTTCCGATATACGGCATGCCTCCCCTAGCCCTACTACCTGTGATACGGGTACTGTTCCTGGCCTGAGACCGCGTTCCTGACCACCGCCAGTAACTAATGGTTTTATTCTGACAGTTGGATCCCATCTCAAATACAATGCTCCTACTCCTTTGGGAGCATACATCTTGTGCCCAGACAAACTCAACAGATCAACATTCCATTTTCTTACGTCAATTGATACCTTCCCCGCAGCTTGAGTAGCATCCGTATGCAGATAAGCACCTTTCAACTTGCAGATTTTTCCAATTTCTTCCATAGGTTGAATGACTCCAATTTCATTGTTTGCAACCATAACAGATACAATCAACGTTTGTTCATCCACCTCTTTCTCAAACTCGTTCATATCAATTAGTCCGTCCGCATCTACACCGATAATAACAATATCCCAACCATCACGTTTGAGATCATGGCATGTTTCCATGACACATGGGTGTTCAATAGCGGTCGTTATGATCTTATTACGATATTTCTTGTTATCAATTGCTCCAGCTACTACTCCTCGTATTGCCAGATTGCAAGATTCAGTCGCCCCTGACGTGAAAATAATTTCTCTTGGGTCTGCCCGTATCAATCTAGCTACATTTTCACGGGCGTGATTTACTGCGGCATCTGCATTCCATCCGTAAACATGTTCAGATGAATGGGGATTTCCATATTCTTCCAGAAAATATGGACGCATTGCCTCCAAAACTTTTGGATCAACGGGAGTTGTCGCTTGGTTATCCAGATAAATTAACTTTTCTTCCATACCACAAATTAATCCGTACAATCGCAAGGTAAGACAGTTTCGGTAAATTTGGAAATATCAATTTCCCCTCTACCAGTCTTCTCTAAAACACTATAGGAAAAACCACTGTCAATACCAAAAAACCCGATCACTGAATCTGCTCTTTCTTTTTTGTGTATTAAACGTTTTTCCGCTTTAAGGTCTCTTCCATAACGGTGCTCCATTCGTTTCCACCAGTTGATGCTACAGGGTGAATTGTCTTTAGATGATTTCTTGCTGTTAATTTCCATATAATTATGTATTCGCCGTAACGTACTTGCACCTTTCATAAAACAATACACACAATTGGATAAACCTATTGGTATATCTAATCCCCAATTTTGATTTGCCCAAAAATCATCTACATCTTCTCTTATAACTCCAAGCTTGGCCAATGGCATATAAACATGTTCTCCATCATATCCATTAGCTTTAGGACTACCTGAGTTGCGGTTTTGTACTTTAATTACTCTACGCATTTCATCGTATCGAAGTCCAATAAAAGTAACATATTCAATGCCTTCATTGCCAAAATAAGCATTGCCTCCATATTGCTTGTTTTCTAAATGGGGATTGTTTATTGATTGTGCCGCGCAGGAAAAATCTGAGAAAGTTTGCTCTGGGCGAAATACTGGACGTGAACGAACATATGATTTTTTTTCTAGCAGAATATCTCTAGGTACCTGTCCACCATGCTTTCGATGGTGCTCATACACAGTATCGTCATCCATACGGCTCTTGTCACTATAATGTCCTAAACGATTAATTCTCTCTTTGCAGGCAAACCAGTCCCTTAAAAAAAATCTTGTTACTTCTAACTTCAAATTTTGCGTACATGTTCTCTGGAACTGATTCGGCACATATCCAGACCATGAAAGCAATTCCTCAAAAGCTTCACCTTTCCAATAATAACCATCTGTGTCTTCTTTAGACCAAGGAATGGGTTTAACCAATCGGTATGTAGGAAAACGCGTCCACTTCCCTCCCCTAACATCTTCATAAGTTTGAAATTGAATCCAAAAAAACGGGATGCCATACTTTTCTTCAGCTATACGCTTACATTTAGCTGTAAACTTATAAGTCTCTGGATGCTCAGCAGAGGTGTCGTTAAAAATAATTACATCGCCACGTTTCGGATCAAGCAAATTATTTTCAAGAAGCAGAAATAATAGCATCCCGCTAGATCGTCCTCCAGAGAATTTAATTACATGTGGAAATTCCTCATGCCCAGCAACTTCGTAATGAAAAGGATAAGTAGCAGATATATCAAAGGTTTTAGGGGCTTGGATATTGGAAGCAAGCACTACTCTCGGGACGTTCTTTACAGTTTCTGAAATGCACATATGATCCTGCAATCTCGCGTTTTTTTAACTTTGCGACACCTCATCCATTATTTGTCCCTGCCTTTTTTCATGAATTGGTAAGTGTACTCTTCTGGAAGTAGAGATTACACAAAACAGTTAGACTTCGCAAAAGGAGATGAATTGAGTCTTCATAAGCCGGATTACTTAATCCGACCGATACAAAGTCAGTATTCATTATATGTTTAGTATAGCAAAGTTATCTAGTGCTTAAATGATGTTAGAAACGCCACCCACTCAAGATCATCTAAAATTACCATGATTAAGTCTTCGACTTGAGAGATATGCTGCCCAATTTCTGCTAAAATTTCAGAGCGAATTTCTGTATCAGATAAATTTTCAGTTAAAGTTTACTCAGATGGTTACAAATATATTGGCATTATTTCTTGACGGGAGACACAATCCATGGCGATTAAAAAAATAATACAGGTAGATAAGGGCAAGTCGCAAGAGAGTAAGGGTTCTGTATCTTTTACCAAGTTTTCAGATAAGAAGAAAACCGAACCTTCTGTTGAACTGACAGAAGAGATCGTCTACCGAGCACTTAGGGAAGTTTATGATCCTGAACTTCCTCTAAGCGTAGTGGACTTAGGCCTTATTTATGATACAAAAATCTCAGGACGCAATGTTCACATTAAAATGACGCTTACTACCCCCGGTTGCGCGATGGGATCCCATATAGCGGGCCAGGCGGAAATGGCTGTAAAGAACGCTGGAGCTGACAACGTTCTTATAGAAGTGATCTGGGATCCTCCTTGGAACCCTGACATGATATCCGAAGAAGGCAAAAAGAAGTTAGGCCTTGAGTAAGAGAAATATAAATGGAAATAACTAGAGAAAGGATAATAAAAGTCCTAAAAGGCGTGAACTATCCGGGGTTCAACAGGGATATAGTGTCTTTCGGCCTTATAAAAGATATTGAGTTGGAAGGGTCTACGGTAACTATCAACCTTGTACTGCCCAAACCGGACAAGAAGATTCAGACGGAAATAGAAGATGCTGTGAAAAAAGCCGTTTTTGGACTATCTGGGGTTGAAAACCTTTCCCTAAAAATCGGATCACGACCACAAAAACGCATGGACACGGCCGCAAGCGAAGAAGAAAAGAAAAAACTTCCTGATATACAATACTACATAGCTGTCGCAAGCGGTAAGGGAGGAGTCGGCAAATCCACCGTAGCCACCAATATATGTCTTTCTATATCAAAAAAAAGACAAAAAGTAGGACTTCTAGACGCCGATATATGGGGGCCAAGCGCCCCTCTTATGATGGGAATAAGTGAGAAACCTCGCGCAACTTCTGACGACAAGATTATCCCTATACAAAAATTCGGTCTTAAAGTGATGTCCATCGGTTTTCTCATAAATGAAGAAGAGGCCGTCATATGGAGAGGACCAATGGTTCATGGAGCGATAAAACAGTTTATTGAAGATGTTGAGTGGACAGACACGGACTATATGGTAATTGATCTTCCTCCGGGAACCGGTGACGCGCAACTTTCCATAGCTCAAACAGCCCCTATAAGCGGAGGAGTTATAGTTACGACCCCGCAGGACGTAGCCCTTGTGGATGTTAGAAGGGGAATACTTATGTTCAACAAACTTAATATCCCTATCCTCGGAATAGTTGAGAACATGAGTTATCTTGATATGCCGGGACTTGAAGGAAAAGTTGATATATTTGGCAGAGGTGGCGGAAGACGCATGGCGGAAAAATTCGAGGTTCCATTTCTCGGAGAAATTCCAATTGACCCACGCATCCGAATTGGAGGCGACCAAGGAACCCCAATTGTAGAATCGGCTCCTGAGAGTGCGGCTGCCAAGGCTTTTTCAGAAATCGCGGACAGAATACTTGAATCCGTGGAAAACTAATCAGTAGATTTTTCTTAAATCTTACGAATCCAGAGAGCAATAATAGTAAAATTCTTTCATTGATCATCTGTACTAAGCGGATTTATGATTATATTCAATGGTAGTAGAATCATAAAGACGGAAATACTGGAGGTTGGGTTCTCATGACCACGGGGAAAAACCTTTACGACGTACTTGGCGTATCAAAAAAGGCTTCTTCTGAGGATATAAAAAAGGCATATAGAGATCTTGCCAGAAAGCACCACCCTGACATGAATCAAGGGGATAAAAATTCCGAGGAAAAATTCAAGGAAATTCAACATGCCTACGAAGTGCTTTCTGACCCACAGAAACGAAAATCCTATGATATGTTTGGAACAAGCGGCGTGGGTGGACAAAAATACTCTGGCAGAAGCCAAAGCCAGTACTCTCGAGGATTTCCGGGACTAGATGAAATTTTCAAGGATCTTTTTTCCCAAGGAGGCATGGGTGGCAGAACCTATACTAGTGAAGGCGGAATGGGAGGCTTTGAGAACATCTTTGATTTCGGTAATACGCAACAACAAAGAAAACCCAGAGATATGCATCATGAATTAACCCTTGATTTTGAGACAGCGGTAAAAGGGGGAGAGAGAGAACTTCTGTTAAAATCCCCTGATGGCTCCACAAAAAGAATAACAGTCAGAATTCCGCAAGGAGTAAAAACTGGATCCAAGATAAGACTTCCAGACAAGAATCGTGGAGCAGGTCCGATTGCAAGTGACATCATATTTGATATAAAAGTCCACCCTCACCCCATCTTCAAAAGGCAGAATGACGACGTGTACATAGACCTTCCTCTTACCGTCTATGAAGCCGCGCTAGGAACCGTGACAGAAGTTCCTACGATACACGGCCCCGTAAAACTCACTATACCCCCTAGAGTCAGAAGTGGACAGAAGATGAGACTTGAGGGTAAAGGAACAAGAAACCCAAAAACAACAAATACAGGCGACCAATTTGTAATAATACAGATAGTTATGCCTGAAAAACTTGATGAACAAACAAAAACCGCTATGAAGGAAATTAGAGATAAATCTCCCTATGACCCTAGAAAAAACCTCAAGCGGTATCTATAATTTATCAACGGTATTAAACTATCAGAAGGAAAGTGCCTCACTATGACAAGCGCAGATAGAGAGCTGACAATGGATTTTTCGGGTTTTATTCTTTCTCTCAATGCCTCCGCCCTTATCCACTTGGGAGAAATTCCCGACCCTCACTCAATGAAAAGGGAACTCAATATTCCTGCTGCAAAGAATACAATCACCATACTTGAGATACTCGCGGAAAAAACAGAAGGAAACCTTTCTGAAGAAGAAAAAAAACTTCTTAACGATATGATCTACAATATCAGAATCAAATACGTAAAATCCTTTGGTTAACTCTTCATAATTAGTGTTCGACAGAAAACCCCATTTTCGGGGATAGAAGACTGCTATTCTACCTGACCCGAGAGTCAAACGGAAGTTGACTTAGATTTCTTTGTGAATTTTGCGCGTATTAAACAGTGATTTTCTACTTTTGAAACCAATTTTAGGGGCCATAATCACCATCAGCGCATAGATCACCGCTCCCGCTTAGAACAGGTCAAAAAATTGGTGTCTTTTGGAAGGTGAAGTCGTCAGGCCGCATATCGTCGTCGCTTACGCCGACGTAGTAGAAGACCTATACGGTGAACGTTACAGGCGGCTATTGAGAGTGCCACTGTACGAGCAAAACCATCTGCCCCACGTGTTCGGACACGGTCCAGTCCTCGGTGCTCAAGGTTGTTTATCGCTGACTCCACTGCAGAATGCTTGCGCCGCATCGCTACGAACTCTTCGCCTCCCTCTCGCTCTAAATCAGCCTTATTGGAACGACCCTTCTTCGGTAGCACGTTGTGTTCAAGCAATTCGTCAAGCTTAATACGGTTTTCTGGACTGTGAAAACCACGGTCAAAACTCACCGCAAAAAGACCCGGAAACAACTCCTGAGCTCGTTTCACCATCTCCACCGCATAGTCCACGTCGCTACCCTCCCACATCACCTCATGGTGAAGTATAAAACCAAAATGGTCTTCTAAAACACACACTGGCACTCCCAACTCCACAGGACATCCTGCTTTTCCCTTCGAAATCCAGCGCGTGTGTGGCTCAAATATTGAAAACACTTTCTCTCTATGCGGAATCTTTTCGCCCTGCACTACACGACGGTTAATTTGGTCTATCTGTCGCTTGGCATGCACAATGTAGCCGTTGATCTCCTCAACTCTACTAGCTTTCACTTCTTTCGCCATCAGAGACAACAACGTCTTCTCAGCACGCTCCACAATCTCTTTACAACGCCCCAGATATGCATCTACTTGCTCCACACTAACACGGTGAGTCACTCTGACATTGTAAAACAAATTCTTTACTGTCTGCGTCAGATACTTCCATTGGCGCCAACCTGAAACTCCATGCTCTCCCGCCGCTTTACCTGTAGTACGGATCAGACAGCGCATAGCGTCCCACAGAAGATTCACATCCGTGGGGTAGTGCACATTGGTCTCTACCGCAAACGAGTCACATCGCCCGCGTAAGGACTCGCCAACTTTCCTACCTTCCACCTCATGGCCAGCTTCCACAATCAGAGCATTAACCTCTGCAAGAAACTCCGCACTCACCAAACTTACATTGTCCACTATAGTCTGATAGTTGTATATATACTCATCCCAAATATCCACATGTCCAAGGAACAGACGTATCGTCTTGTGCTCGTTCACCATTTCGTGAAGACGGTCAAAATCACAGCCTAACCCCTGCTTGATTATGGCCATCACTAGAATCTTCCACATCTCCATACCTGGTCTCCCCTCCTTCCTACTGATACCGGGAAGTATGTACTTATTCATGAGTTCAAACAGAAGAGCCCGAAATCTCTTGTTTTTGTAGAGATGCTGAAGACCTATTAACAGAGCAGGAATGTCATCTCTAGATTTGAGGTTCACTTCAATGTCTTCAATGCGAACCTTGCCGAATTCTAATTGTGTCTTGCGTACTTGTCTCATACTTTCCTCCCGAAGAATTGCTGAAATCGGGCCAATTTGTGCATAAATAGCCCCAAAATGGCTTTTTTACCTTAATCTACGGATGAAATAATACCTAATTAATTAAGTAAAGTCAAAGCATTATAAACTTTAAAACAAACACTAATTAAATCTGTAGAAGTTTTGCAAACTCTTGCGCTCGATTCTCTATTTGTTCTTTGCCAATGGAACTTATGCTCCTTACGCTGAAATCCTCAACGGTAAATGAAGCAGAGACAGACCCGTAGAGAACTCCTTTCTTCAAAGAAGAAAAATCAGGCACTCCGCCCCGCGCAGCTATATAACCCATAAAACCTCCCGCAAAGGTATCTCCAGCTCCCGTGGGATCAACAACTCTCTCAAGTAAATAACTTGGAGCAAAAAACACCTCTTGAGGGGAAAAAAGAAGGGCTCCATATTCTCCTCTTTTTATCACGAGAAATTTAGGGCCCAAAGCCATTATCCGCTTTGCAGCATTCGCTATAAGCGGTTCTCGCGAAAGTTGTCTAGCCTCGGAGTCGTTTATTACAAGCGCATCTACCTTTCCAAGAAGGTCCTTTAATTGCTCCAGCTTGTTCTCTATCCAATAATTCATCGTGTCGCATGCAACCATTTTGGGGGAACGAACCTGTTCAAGAGCCTTGGCCTGTATTTCAGGATCTGTGTTTGCCAGAAATACGTAATCCGCATTCCGAGAACTTTCAGGTAGGACTGGATCAAAGGAAGCAAGAACGTTAAGCGCTACAGAAACAGTCTCTGGGTCCCCAAGGTCATAGTCATACTTGCCTTCCCATCTAAAAGTTCCTTGAGACTCTATGTTCAGTCCCTCGGTATTTACTCCCTTTGAGTGAAGGAGTTTGATATGATCTGCGGGGAAATCGTCACCCACCGCAGAAACTATACAGACATCTGCGAAATTCTGCGCCGCAAGAGAAAAATAACAGGCAGATCCCCCGAGAACATCTTCCTCTCTTCCAAAAGGCGTTTCTATTGTGTCTATCGCCACTGACCCTACGACAACTATGCTCATTTTCACCTCATTACAGGTATTTCTTTAGGATAAGTTCAACTTTGTTTCTCGCTTCCAATGTTATTTGCTCAACAGGGGTTATTATAGAAGCGGCAAGAGCACCTGCGCACTCGCAATCTCTTTTCTCTGGAATAGAATCAACCGCTCTAGCCAATATCTTTTTTGCCATGATAACGTTTCTGTTCATGGTTTCTATCACGTCTGAGACCGTAACATCTTCATGGTCCTCCTTCCAGCAATCATAATCGGTTGAAAGCGCCACAGTTGAATAGCAAATCTCAGCTTCCCGCGCAAGCCTTGCTTCTGGCATGGCAGTCATTCCTATCACATCCACTTCCCACTTTCTATATAACTCGCTCTCAGCCCTAGTAGAAAACTGTGGACCCTCAATACAGACATATGTTCCATGTGGGTGCACTCGCGCTCCACAATCAACCGCAACTTGACTCAGACAACCACAAAGAGAAGAGCATACCGGGTCCGCCATTGATACGTGTGCCACCACCCCATCTTCAAAAAACGTTGAGGGGCGACCTTTTGTGTTATCAATGAATTGATCGGGCAAAACAACATCTCCTGGCTTTATTTTTTCTTTCATACTTCCCACGGCGCTGATAGATATTATTCTCTCAACTCCCATGGACTTCATCGCGTAGATGTTCGCTCTGAAATTTATTTTTGACGGAGGTATTACGTGTCCTTGACCGTGTCTAGGAAGAAAGACCATCTGTACTGAACCTAAAATTCCTGTGATAAGACTTGCAGAGGGAGTGCCCCATGGAGTGATTATGGAAACTGTCTTTACGTTTGAAAGACCGTCTATTTCATAGAGGCCACTACCTCCTATAACTCCGATGGTCTTCAAGATTTTTTCTCCTTACTCCAATGTGGCGCCACTGTAATTATCGCCCTTTTTTCACCTGAAAAAGGTAGCAGGAATTGCTCTGAGTGGATAAGTTCTACGGGATTTTTTGTCATTTGCACATAATGCTCCCACTCTTTTTTCCACTGAGGACCCTTCATTATAACTATCTTTCCTCCTACATCCAGATAGGGAATTCCTAGAGAAATGATATATTCCATGCTCCCAACTGCCCTGAAAATAACCCGATCAAAACTTCCCATCATCTTCGCCTCAATCCTCTCCGCCCTTGCGGAAAGAACAGTTAGGCGGGAAGACCCTAAAGATCTTTTAACGCTCCGAAGAAACGCAACTTTTTTCCCCACAGACTCAAGTAACACTACAGAAAGCGAAGGATCGTTAATAAAAAGTGGAATACCGGGAAGCCCTGCCCCAGAACCTATGTCAAGGAGACTTGAGCCCGTAGGAACAAACCGCGCCGCAGTGAGAGAATCAATCAAGTGCCTTATTATAATCGCCCTGTCTGTAAGGACGGAACTTAGGTTGATCCGACTGCCCCACCGTCTTAGCATCCACATATAAAGAAAAAACGCATCGGCATCAATGTTCTGTATTCCTATTTGCCGAGCACCTTCTCTTAGAAGATATCCATTGGTCATTTCACTCACTGTTCGTTACCTTGAACGCAAAGGTGAGAAATCCAGTATGGGCTACGGTTCTGTTATCAGGACGGGTTTTTCCTTTTTTCACTTGATAGTTTCTCATTATGATCTCCACGGTCTCAATTTTAACAAAACCGGAATGCTCAAGTGATTCCGCGGCTCTTTCCACTTGGTTGTAAGTGGGTGATATGCTAGCCACTCTCCCCCCAGGACGCAACGCTTTATAAGCGGAAGGAATTCCATACCACGGAGACGGAAGATCAATTACCACAACATCAACATCTTTCTGCTCAAAACCCTCCCTTGCGTCTCTACAATAAAATTCCACGTAATCAGAAAGTCCCGCGCGTCTTACGTTATCTTTTGCGTTGCCTATAAATTCTTCTCTTTTCTCATAAGTGTAAACTTTTCCTGAGGGAGCCACGGAATTTGCAAGCGCGACCGTGAGCGCTCCTGTGCCTGTTGCGACCTCAATCACTTCATTTCCAGCCCTAACATCAGTCTTAAATAGAATAAAAGCCGCATCCTTGGGATAAACAATCTGCGTAGTTCTTCTCAACTTCATTATTTTTTGCTCTATCGTGGGAGGAAGAAGCACAAAATGGTTTCCAAGACTTGAGACAGTAGTTTCTCCCCATCTTTTTCCGATCACAGAGGAAAAATTGAGTATTCCCATGTGGGAACTAAAAGACTTGCCTTCATGCACGGTAATCATAAAACTTTTCTCATCTGGAGAGACAATTAGAACCGTATCTCCGGGTTTTATTGTAAGCAAAAGCGTTACTCCCTGACTGAACTGAAAAAGTATTTATAGGCGAAAATGACGCAACCCGCAAGCACAAAAGCGCCGGTCACTGAATACATGGTGGAAAAACCATAATCTCGGGCTATGAGTCCTAACATAAAAGCAAAGAAGTTTATACCGATGCTAAAAGACATATTAAACGCTCCCATAGCCGTTCCTCTTTCATCATCATGCGCCCTGTCAATAATCATCGCGCTCAAAGAAGGATAAAGAATTCCGTAACCCAAACTAAAAACAAAAGAAACCGCGATGGCGGTTATCTGCGACGTTATAGAAAATACAAAAAGTAGCGCCGTGGCCATCACCAGCATTGAAGGTAGTGCTATTTTCCTTCTCTCAAACATATCTGGAAGTTTTCCTCCTAGAACCCTCACAAATATCACAGTTAATGAATAAGTGGTGAAAAAACTTCCCGCACTCACCCCATTTCCCCTGAGAAAAACGGAGAAAAAATTAAGCATGGATCCGAGCCCAACGGCAACTATTACGTTTATAAGTAAAAGCACGCGAAATCTTGGAGAAAAAACTACACTGAAAAACCCACTGAAAACAGACCTTGAAGAAACAGTGAAATTTCCTTCCCTTGAAAAAAAACAGAGAACAAAAGCAATTACGCTAAAACATGAAGCGCAGACAAAAAAAGTCCCGTAACCAAATCTCTCCATTAGAAACTCCCCGAGAGAAGGGCCTACAGAGTAAGACGCTATGGTGAATGCGCCGAAAATACCAAGCCCATAAGCCCTTGTCTTTTTTGGCAGATAGTCGGAAACCGCAGTCGCGGCGGAAGTGAAGAAAAATGAGAAAGCGACTCCTTGCATAAGCCTTAGAATGAATATTTTTACGGTTATATCAGATATGAAAACGTAGAGGAAAGATGCGATGAACATCAAAAATGAACCCGTAAGCATAAATTTTTTTCGGCCGTAGTGGTCTATCAGATAGGAGACAAAGGGAATAATCCCTATTGAAGTCACGCCAAAGGTTCCCATGACGTATCCTATATGAGATTCATCACCCCCTATATCTTTTACAAAAAGAGGCAACAAGAAAAATGAAGAGAAATTGCAGAAAAAAAAGAAGTTGCCCGAAGTCACTAAAAAGAAATCTTTGTATTTTCTGGAAAGCATTTCGGAAACTACCCGTTGGCGGCACAGATACGCTGGCCCTACCCAAGTCTGTGATTTTCCACTTCCCTGCAAACCCAGTTCTGTGGCTCTGGACAATGATAAAAAGGAGTCTTACAGATAAAAAATGGTTAGAACCCGTATTGCTCTTGGTTATTCAAACGCAGGCTCCTCTTCCTCTATACTTATAAAATATTTGTAGATGAAGATAACGCACCCGGAAATCAAGAACATTCCCGCCGATATATACATTACAAGGAATCCGTAGTCGCGTAATATGAGCCCTAGTATTATAGCGCAGGAATTTATCCCCGTTCCATACGCCATATTAAAGATACCCATTGCCGTTCCTCGTTCACCTGCCCTTGTTCTATCAATAAACATGGTGCTTATCGTAGGATAGGTGAACGAGTAACCAATACTGAACAAAATAGAGAACAAAACGAGATGGGAAAAAGAGTCTACGGAGAATGCTATAATAATCGCGATAGCCATCAACACCATTGAAGGAAGAGCCACTTTTCTTCTCTCCGTAATGTTTAGAAGATTTCCTCCCATCGCTCTAATCAACACCGCAATTAGGGAGAAAATAATGAAGAAACCTCCCATATGAAGATCTTTTCCCTTCAAAAACAGATGGAAAAAGTGAACCAGCGCTCCCAGTGCCGCACCAGTCATCATGTTCACAAAAATAAGCACGCGAAACCTCTCGGACATGATAATGTTAAAAAACCCTGAAAACGGATTCGTAGGAGTTGTTAGGAACTTCACCTCTCTTGAAAAAAGGCAGAACATAAACGCTATAACATTAAAGAGCGCGGCATATATGAAAAACATTTCGTAACTAATCTTAGCAATGATGATTTCGCCAAAAAAAGGTCCTATCGCAAAACATACTATAGTCGTAAGGCTAAAGGTCGTGAGACACGAGTGTCTTATTTTACTAGGAACCGAGTAGGCAACCGCCGTAGAAGCCGCGGTGAAGAAAAAACCGAAGGCAACACCTTGCACAAGCCTCAGCATGAGCAAGAAGATTCCAGTATCTGTTATGAATACATGAACCAAGTACGCCACAAACATTAGCGCAGAGCCACCAAGCATAAATATCTTCTGACCATATAGGCTTATAAGGAAACCCGCAAAAGGAGCAGTGCCAACCGATGCCAATCCAAAAATCCCCATTACATACCCCACATAAGCCATATCACCCCCCAAATCCCTTATAAAAAGAGGTAGTAAGAAAAAAGAGGTAAAGCCGCACTGGAAAAACAAATTTGCAGTCGTAATCAGGGAAAAATCTTTGTATTCCTTTACAAAATTAATCATGGAGATTCTCTACAGAAAAACTTCCTAGGTTATATATTCAAGAGTGATTATGGTATATGATTCAATTTATAGTTTCCATATACAAAAATGGAGTTCTACAAAAATTCTCGCTTATAGACTCAGCCAAGAACTCTGATTGCTATCTTTAATCTGTATCTTGACCACATTATTTCTAGACGAGGTTTTTGACAAGAGTGGCTCATGTGATATAGTTTCGTCCTTTTCTGAGCCGTTAGCTCAGCTGGTAGAGCAACTGCCTTTTAAGCAGTGGGTCACAGGTTCGAATCCTGTACGGCTCACATCATTTACGTCCCCGTCGTCTAGTCAGGTCTAGGACATCGGCCTTTCACGCCGGTAACAGGGGTTCAAATCCCCTCGGGGACGCCATGCGCGGAAATGCTTTTAAGGTGGCTACTTGCGCTTAGTTGCAGAGTGAGTGGGTTAAAGATTGGTGTTATTCTCAGAGAGGTCGCCGTCAGATAGCGTATCATCGTCATGTAGCAGAAGGCCGATATGGTGGATGTTGAAGGAGACCACGGATAGGGCCACCATACGGGCAAAACTCTCGTCTCCTCGTGCTTTGACCCGATCTAAACCACGGCGCTCCAAATTTTTGATCACTGATTCCATTGCTAGGTATTGGGGACGCATTGCGACAAACTCTTTGCCCTGCTCACTCTCTTGGTCAGCATTGTTGGGATAATCATCCTCAGGTAGCACGTTGACATCTAGCCGTTCTTCAAGGCGAATCCGGTTTTCAGTGCTGTGAAATTCACTGTCGAAACTCACCGCACGGAGATCAGCAAACCGACCCTGAGAACTCTCTACCATCGGTACCGCATAATCCACCACATCGCTACCATCCCACATGACCTCATGGTGCAAGACGAAACCGTACTGGTCTTCTAGAATACCGACTAGTACCCCGAGTTCCACAGAATATCTCATATTATCCTTCGAATTATTCTTCGAAATTAAGCGTGTGTGTGGCTTGAAAATTGAGAATATCTTCTCGTGCTGTGGGATCTCCTCGCCATGGAGAAGACGACGGCCAACTTGGTCAATCTGGCGTTTGGCATGCTTGATATAGCGTTTGATCTCTCTGATTTTACTATCTTTCACATTATTTGCGAAAGCCGACAACGTCATCTCAACACGCCCAACAAGATATAGACAGCGTTTAAGATACGCTTCTACCGGCTCTAGATCAGTGCGACGGGTTGATCTGACCTTGTGAAACAACCCTTGGACCGACCGCATCAGGTGTTTCCATTTTCGCCAGCCAGCCACATCATACTCTGTCGCCGTTTGGCCCGTCGTGCGGATCATACAACGCATCGCGTCCCACAGAAGATTGACATCGGTGGAATAGTGCGCATTGGTCCCCACTACAAACGAATTATACCACCCATGCAGACTCTCGCCACACTTCTTTCCTACGACAGTATGACCGCTTTGCACGACCAGATCATTGACCGCGACAAGTAGTTCGGGGCTTAGAAGATTCACATTGTCTGCCACCGATTGATAATTGTATTGATGCCTGTCCCAGATATCCGAATGTCCAAGAAACTTACGTAAGGTATTGTGCTCGTTAGCCAGTTCGCAAAGATGGTCGAAACTACAACCTAACCCCTGCTTTATAATACCCAACACAAAAATCTGCCACATTCCTATACCTGGCCGCCCCACCTTCTTATTGATACCATGAAAAATGTGCTCGTCCATTAACTCAAATAAACGGAGCCGAAACGTCTCGTTCTTGTAAAGATACTGAATGCTTAGTAACAGAACCGGAATGTCGTTCCTAGACTTGCGGTCTAACTTGATATCCTCAATGCGAACCTTACCAAGTTCTATTTGTGAATTGTGTATATCTCTCATGCCCACCTTCTGAAAAGTTGCAAAAACCTAGTCGGAGCACAAATGGACTGAAAACGGCCATTCTGTCCCTATCTTCGCAAAGATATTTATCCGTAAACCATGAAATACAGCGCTGATATGGTTTAATCCGAACTTCACCTGACTGTAAGCGTTCGTTCAAGGGGTGTTTATAGGGGGTTTGAGCGATTGAGGATTTGTCTCCAATTCCTGTGAAGCGGTCGTAGCCAAATGTCCTTTTTGGGTTTATCGCATCGGTTGTAACGATCGTAGCGGCCACGCCCCTGTGTAGTTCCAACGCGTATCCATCCAGAAGCCCGGTATACGGTGCCTGTATATGTCGGAATTTGTACAAACGTCTCAATAAGCACAGGTGTGAAGTTGTATCGTTGCTTCCAATCCTTGGGCAAGCGGCGACAGACTACCGAGAGAATGTGTGACCCAAGATTGGGTATCTGTATCCATGGAAGAATCAGGAATCTGGGGTTGTCGATAACCAACGGTAAATTCTTTTCACGTTGCTCGGATGTCCATCCTATGAAGGTGTCACGCGGCGCAAGTCTCCATGCGGCGGTGGAGAACCCTAGCATGGCCAGCGGCGAACCGTGGCGGTCGCGCACTGCGTAGCGCATCTGAGCCCCGACTAATGTCTTATAACCTAAGTAGTGATAACGAGCTACAAACTCGTTCCATAGTTTGCCTTGCCTAGTGCCACTGACAACAGTGTGAACCTGTAGTGGACGGACTTCGTCAAGGGTCTTGGGAACCGGTAGCATAGGCGGTTCGGTGTCCACTCCAAAGACAATAGGCTTGGCTCGGGGCGACACTCGGGTGGGTGTCGGTAACTTGATGATGCCATCCCTATGCATGGATAGCATGGTAACTCTGGCCGTCATATCCTTGAGTCCGCCATCGGGCTTGTACCACCCAATACGTCTGCAAAACTCTCTGGACAGAGCAGTCCGGTTGAGCCGCTCGGGCCCGGCTATCAAAGCGCGTAGCAGTTTCATCTCCGCAGTCGTGAACTCACGCCCGTAGTAGCGGCACTCAACCTCGTCGCTCATCTCTTGGCGCCAAAGTCACGCAAACGTTGCTCACTCATTGACCATGGCAACCAAGGCGATAGATCTTTTGGAGGACTCCTGCCATCTTCCGCGCAGGCTCTCAACCATCCCTTCAGCCAACTAAGAACGTCAATGCCATTCTTTGCGAGCGTACCCAGCACCGTGTATAGAATGGCTGATGTTCTTGCGCCCTCTTCACTGTCAGATCCAAAACTTACTTTACGGGCGATGGCCAGCCAGCGTAGCGCTCTCTCCGCAATATTGTTATCCATGGGAACTTGGGGATGTTCAACGAACACGCTCAGCCCTTCACGATGATTCATAAGCGACTTAAGTGGCTTTCGCTCACGCGCATCTTCCGCTAACTCGGATAATTCACTCTCAGCTTTGCTGAACAATGCGTCGCACGCTTTTTTCAACTCTATCTGTATTCGTTCAAACTCTACAGTATTACCTGAGACGTAGTGATCACACCGCTGTTTGTTTAACTTATACATCTCTGCAATGCGTTCTATCCATTGTTCATTCCATTGCTCAAGCTGCTCGTCTCCTGCAGCGCATTTTATAAAATCTCTTCGTACATGCGCCCAACAAAAACACAGCGTCACCTTCTTATTGAGTTCTTCGAGGAAATCCCGAACCATCTTCTTATAGGAACCGTGGCGGTCGCAGACCAAGAAAATACAATCAACGCTGTCAATGAATAGGACCTTTGCCGCCTCAGAACTACGCCAACGGTGTATATTGAATAAGACAGAGTCTTTGCTCACAGATGTCCATAGCCAAGCGCGTTGAGAACCCCCCACTTCCTTCAGTGACTGGATTCGCCAACTTGTCTCGTCTGCATGACGCAATCTATCTTCGTTTTGATGGGCGAGAATAGCGTCATAGAGAGTCTCGAACAGAGGCAGCAGGCGCTTTGCGCTGTCCGCTAGAGTCCCTGCCGAAATCTTAAACCCGTGGTCGCTAAAGCATTTCTCTATACTACGGTAGGGCCTCAGGTTCCAGTAGCGCTCGTATATCAATAGAGCCCAGACACTGGTCCCATATGGCGTATGTTCAAACAGCCGCGCCGGCGCTGGCGCAGTCACATAGAGCGGAGATGACTCACAGTCGCATGACCTACGATAACGGAAGCGGTTAATCCTGCGCGTGTGCGCCTTAACCTTAATCTCTGATATCTTCGAGGTCCGCTTCCCATTTGCAACGTACCGCTCCCCACAACAAGAACAGGTAATCTCATCATCTGACGGATGCCACGACTCTTCTACCACCTCAATATCTGGTCGGGCTGTACGACCATGACCAGGCGCCCCGGGCTGTTGTCCTCGTCTACGCCCCGAAGGTGAACTCTTCTGCTTCTCACTACGACGTCCGTACAACGAATTGGACAGAACCTTACGGTTAGAAAGCAGGTTCTTGACCTGCTTCTTCAGCTCTGCATTCTCATTCTTCAAGCTGCCAATCTCCATCCGCAACGATACAATCGTACTACGCTTGCGCCTATCTACTCCAACCTCGTCTAGCAATGCTCTAAGTCGTTGTACTTCTTTGTCCAACGATAAAGCACTTTTCGCCACACGACTGATACGCTTTACTTCCTCATTTTTCGCGTCCAACTGAGTACGCGCTTTCTGGCAATACCTTTTATACCTCCCCGCCCAAGACCGTTGCCGAGTTACTTCATGTTCTAATTCCTGATAATCATGTTCTAACTTCTGATGTTTATGTTTTAACTCCTGATAAGCCGCTAGCAACTCTTCGTACGAAAACTTACAGTCTAACGAAGCGCGTCCCGACGTAGCCGGCATGCAATTGATGCATCCAGCGTCATCTTTATCCAATAACCTGACAACCCCGATCTCTTTGTCGTGAACAATCATATGACCGATGATAACCGATCAATTAAGGAGTGACCAGTCTAAATGCAAAAAAATATTTAAGACGGGATTAACGAACGATTAATCAAGCAAACACCCCTTGAACGAACGCTTACACCTGACTTTTAACTTTTATTTCTCACCTAACACATTGAAATTCAACGAGTTTTTGTCCAAAAAGAGACGTTTGACCTATATCTTTGTTTACAATGCAAAATAATACTATGTCTATAAACATTGAGTTTTATTTCCCTAGTGTTGCGTCAAACAGTGATTTTTGGGTATGTAGATTGAGTCTGCAACGAGTATCGACAACCGGTCCTTTGTCGTGCAAGGAAGGCTCGGACCACATATTCCTCTGACGCAACGCTAGTCTCTTTCAGCATCTTTGTACCAACCCCTTTGCAACAAAAGCTCAACACCGACCTAATTCGATTTGTTTCCAGTGCAATGACTAGTACTGCATTGACCATTGCGCGTTTTTTACAGATGAAGTTCGGTTTAATTGCCAATTTTATTAAAATAAAGCCAATATGCTATAAGTTTTCGGACAGACGCTGCTATTACTAGAGAAAAAAGTTGTTTAGTCGCAAGTTAGAGATATTTGCGATATTCTTCTTCAAAGAGTTCTGATAGTTGTTTAGCCTTTCTGTCATATTCCTCAGTGTCATTCCAAGAAAGCCTCGGTTGCAAAAGCCCTGAGTTAACTCCTGGACAATCCACAGGTACGGATAAATTAAGTATCGGAACCTTGATAAATTCCCTTTTGTACAATTCACCTGTTACGGCGGCTGTAACAAGGGCCCTTGTGGACGGAAGAGGCATTCTCTTACCCACGCCAAAAGGTCCACCCGAAATACCCGTATTAAGAAGCCAAACTTTTACATTATTGCTACTTTCCATTCTATGCTTGAGCATTTGCCCGTAAAATTTAGGAGATCTTGGAAGAAAAGGAGAACCAAAACAGGAACTGAATGTGGCCTGCGGCTTGCTCACCCCTCTTTCAGTACCCGCTACTTTAGCTGTATAACCCAGAAGGAAGTAATACATGGCCTGATCGGAATCAAGCTTTGATATTGGTGGAAGAACCCCGAAAGCATCATAAGTTAGCATAAAGATGTTTCTTGGAACGCCGCCCATTCCATCCGCAACAATGTTATCAAGCATATCAATCTGGTAAGCGCCTCTAGTGTTTTCCGTATACTTGTCACTATCAAAATTCACTTTCGCGGTTTTTGAATCAAGTTCCACGTTTTCAAGAACCGAACCGAATTTAAGCGCCGCGTTGTATATTTCAGGCTCCGTTTTGGGGTTAAGTTTTATCATCTTCGCGTAGCATCCACCCTCGAAATTAAAAACTCCCCCATCAAACCAACCATGTTCATCATCTCCTATAAGAGATCTCTCGGGATCTGCTGAAAGCGTTGTTTTTCCAGTTCCCGATAGTCCGAAGAAAAGCGCCACATCTCCGTCCCTACCAACGTTAGCCGAGCAGTGCATAGGAAATACGTTTTTTTCGGGTAACAGAAAATTCATTGCGGCAAAAACAGATTTCTTCATTTCTCCCGCATAGCGCGTACCACCTATAAGAGCGATTCTCCGACTGAGGTTAAGCAATATAAACGTTTCGCTGTTAAGATCATGTTTTTTGAAATCATTCGCCTTGAATCCCGGTGCGGAGATAACCGTGAATCCCACTTCTCTGTGAGGACACTCTGATGAATCAGACCTTAGAAAAAGGTTGTTCGCAAATATGTTGTGCCAAGCGAATTCGTTTATAACCCTTACGTTAGTCCTGTAGTCTGGATGGGAGCATACTTGGAGATCCTTTACAAAAACGTCTCTTCCCTTGAAATACTCCATCACTTTGCGGTAGTAGTAGTCAAAGACCTCGGGAGAAACCGGCTTGTTAACCGCACCCCAGTCTATGTCGTTCTCCGTCGACGGCTCCCTTACAACAAACCTATCTTTGGGAGACCTACCTGTGTGAGGAGATGTATAGCCTACAAAAGTTCCACCTTCGCCAATTCTCCCTTCGCCTCTTCTGATGGCTTCTTCGTAAAGAGTTGGAACAGGAAGATTGTAGTAGACTTCTAACGGATCTTGCAGGTTATGTCTTTTTGAAAGTTCATTCTTGATTGAAAAATTCACGGACATCTTTGTTGCCTCCAAATTCTCTGGCGTAGATATAGATATAAAGTTGGGATACGCCGGAAAAGATAGACCTTTTAATCTTAAACCGTTTAGGGTATATGAATTTTCCTTTTTTGCAACAAGGCATCGCGAAAAACCTCTCTACGGTTAAGCGTTTACCTGTGATATCCATTCGGTTATAGTCTTTATAGATTCTTCGGAATTCTCAATGCAGTCATGTTTTGCCCCGGATATGTACCTCAGTGTTATATCTTTGTTTCCAGCGCGATTCATTATATTTTTAAGTTCTTTGGGTTCCCAAACGTCAACTATATCGTCATTTACCCCATGTATAAAAAGTACAGGAACCTCTACATCTTTTATTATCTCACAGGTTTTTGCATAGTATGCGTCAGGACCCCTCATAAACCACCACGTTCTGTAGGTAAACATCTCTGCGTCTATGGGATTAAATGAATCCCCCCATGCCCTATAGACAATAAAGATTTGATCGCTTTTCTTTTTTTCCGGGTCGGGACCAAGCACTTCTCTTGCTTTTCGATAGATAGAATCATAAGAAGGAATGCTTTTATTCCTATTGAGTCTTCTCTGCTGAGAGTAGGGAAGAGAATATGAGCAACCTTCAAGCACAAGCCCTTTTATACCTTGAGAACCTGTGATATGCGCATAGTAAACGGCCATACTCGCCCCTAGGCTATAACCCAGCATGAAAATGTTTTGGAATCCTTCTTTCTCAAGAATATTCACAGACTCCTTCATTTCCTCAATAGTTTCGGGGAATATGCCATCCCCCATTATCTGCCCCATAAACGCCATCCGAGTATTTACTGAGAGAGTGCTTATACCTTTTTCTCTAAGAAGTGGGGGAAGTGTCACTGGAGTTCCTCTTGTGAGAAAATGCCCAAGCACTCCGTAAAGGTTGATAATTATAGGAGCGTTGTATAGCTCTTCCTCTGAGGAAAATTCTGGAGTAATTAGGAGGGAATTCACATCAAATCCGTCTTCAGTTCTATAGGTGAGCAGAGTCTTCTGTTCTTTTACCATACCGCGATTAGACGAATCTTCTGTCAAGCCATCTTGTTATAATATCGCCAAGTTCCTCTTTTTTCCCGTCAAGCGCGTGTCCAGTGTTTAGATAATATGCGGAAACATCGTCGTTTCCATTGTCTATGGCTATTTGAGCGAGATTATGGGCTTCATCAGGTTTTACAAACGCATCCTCCCAGCCTTGTATGAGCAGAATAGGAAGATTTATGTTCTTTATCTGCTTATAGCTTTTTACCGCCTCCGCCTCCGGTCCTGCAAGAAACCACCAAGTCTTGTAAGTGTATATTTCTGTGTGTTCTGGCCGGTAGGAATCCCCCCTAGCCCTAAAGATAAGTACAGTTCTGTCTTGTTTTGACTTGTGTGGATCATCGCCAAGCACCTCTCTAGCCTCTTGATACATTTCATCATAGGATGGAACGCTTCCCCACTTGTTCCATCTTCTCTTTACAGAATCGGGGATTGAATATGGAGTAGCAAGCGCTATAACGCCCTTTACAAGACCTTCGTGCTCTAAACCATCGGTGAGGCTCTTGAGGGAAAGGTATCTGAAAACTACGCCACCACCGAGGCTGTAGCCGGAAACGATAATATTTTCATACCCCATTTCCTTGAGATATTTCACTACGCCGTCTATCTGGGGAACAGTGTCGTCCACTATTCCAAAACCGAAAAAAAGTCCAAAATTCGCCATTCTGGTGTTAATTGAGACAGACGAATAGCCGGCCTTTGCAAGAATAGGAGGTAAAAATCTCTGACTTCCATCAAGAAAATTTCCCAAAAAACCATGGATGTGAATAATTATGGTTTTTCTCTTATCAGAGTCGTTGTTAAGCGCCCTGTAGTAAAGGGCATTCACCCCACTTTTGCCAACGGGTATGGAAATCAGTTCCTGCTCTACGTATTTCATCGTTAGAAACTGCTATAAAAGGTTATCGGATATTATATAAGTCAACACCCTGAACAAAAATTCAGTTCTCACAAATCATGGATAGAACGGAATCGGGTTCTGTTATAAGTGAATCAGCTTTTTTCTTGGCTTCTGTCCAATTTGCGGCTTCCGCAACTTTTACAAGCGCATCAGTTTTTGTAGCTTTTAGGTACAACTTCCCGGTTTTGCCGCTCCAGTAGATCTGCCAATTATCCCCATCCTGACATCTTATCCATCCAAATGGGAAAAAACCAGAATAATCAGCGCTCACGCTTATGCCTACCTCTGTCGTACTGCACGCCGTAGAAACCTTTTTTCTTCACGAGCACACCCCTTGAAAATATGAACATATATCAGTTATCGCGCACTCTGAGCAAAGGGGTCTCCTTGCCTTGCATACGGTTCTCCCATGGTCTCCCAAAGAATTTGAAAAAAACGTCCAGTCATTTTCCGAAACAACACCCCTTAGATCAAACTCAATCTTAACAGGGTCTGAGTTCCGTGTAAGTCCTATACGGCGACTGAGTCTCATTATATGAGTGTCGACTATAATCCCAGGTTTACCGAAATAATTTCCGATAACGACATTGGCGGTTTTTCTTCCTACTCCAGAGAGTTTTACAAGATCATCCATGTTATCAGGAACTTCGCCAGAGTGTCTGCGCACTATCTCCGTTGAGCAGTTTATTATGGCTTTTGCCTTGTTTCTGTAAAAACCAGTTGATCTTATCTGTTCTTGTAACTCCTGCTCTGATGCGACGGAAAAAGCTTTCGCATCCGGATACTTGGAAAAAAGCGCTGGGGTTACCATATTTACCCTCTTGTCAGTACACTGCGCTGAGAGAATGCAACCCACAAGAAGCTCAAGAGGATTTGAGTAGACAAGGTGACATTTTGCGTTGGGATAGGTTTTTTTAAGAAACCGCAACAAGTTGCGCGCTTTGTTCTTTAAGTACACCGTACTCATGGTAAGCAATAAGTAAAGGAAAATGAGATTTATGCCTCTTCGCTTTTCCGTAATCCTGCGCAGATTCAGTCGTTTCTTGCAGGTTCAAGACCTTCTTTTCCTTCAAAAAAATCCTTGTTTATATCTGTGAATTTCTGCCATTTCTCGGGAAGTTCATCTTCGTGAAATATGGCGTCCACAGGACAGGGGTCAACACACGCTCCGCAGTCTATGCACTCTTCTGGATGGATAACCAGTTGATCACCTGCATCATATATGCAGTCAACCGGGCAGGCTTCCACGCATGCTTTGTCCTTAACCCCTACACATGGTTCTGCGATTATGTATGCCATCTGAAAAAACCTCCAAGCCGGCTTAACGGTTAATGTACTTAATCACTTTTAACTCTAACTGAGTAGGTATAAATAAAAAACAGTTACTTTTCAGGTTCTTGTTCAGAATCAATAGATTGCATTTGCTCTATAGGCTTTGCATTCTCCTTAGCCTCCATCTGCATCCGCTCCGAAGGTTCTGCTTGCTCTACAGAATCTGTCTGCTCAGGCGTGACTTCTTCTGTGACTTCCTCAAATTCTTCGATTGTCTGCGTCTGTTGGTCCTCTATTACGGAGCCTGACATAGATTTTATTGAGGCGTATCCCAAGAAAAGCGAGGTGATCACGAATATAAGACCAAAAAGCCTAGTTAGCTTCACAAGAAAAGGCATAGCGCCGCTTGAGCCAAAAAGAGACTCGGATGTTCCGCCTCCGAACATAGAACCTATATCACCCGACTTGCTCGGCTGAAGCAGTATGATCAACACCAAAAAAATGCTAACAAATATGTGAATGACTTTTACAGACGGTATTAAAAACTCCAATTTCTAAACCCCCACGGATTTTACTATTTCAGAAAAAGAGCCTGCAGAGAGGCTTGCTCCCCCTACAAGAACCCCACTGACCTGATCAACAGACATTATACTATCAATATTACCTGCTGAAACGCTTCCTCCATATAACACTCTGATGTTGTTGGAGCCAGAGAATATACCAGAGAGAAATTCCCTTATCCAAAAAGATATTTCCGCTATTTCTTTCGAGGTGGCGTTCTGTCCCGTACCTATCGCCCACACAGGCTCATAAGCGACAACAATATTGGAAGTCTTTTCAGGAGAAACAGAAGAAAGCCCCTTCTCTAGTTGAGTTCTTATCGGTTCAAAAAGAAGCTTACGACGTAAAGAGTCGTTTTTTCCGCAACCAGAAACTGCTTTCTCTCTCTGTTCAGCGGTTTCCCCTACGCATAAAATCACATTGAGTTCATAGCAAAGACAAAGCAATAACTTTTTGTTTATCTGTCTATCTGTCTCTCCCAAAACGTGCCTTCTCTCCGAATGTCCCACTATCACCCAACGACATCCCGCATCAGAAAGCATCTGCGGAGATATCTCTCCGGTAAACGCCCCGCAAGGTTCTTCATAAACGTTTTGCGCCCCCAACTCTACCGTTGAACCCTCAATGCTTCTGCGTACCGCATCAATGCTCGTATATGGTGGCGCAAGCACCACTTGGCAGTAACTGTAATCATGGCCAAGCATACCAACCACATCTGCGGAAAGCTCCTCTGCTTGCCGGCGAAGAAGATTCATCTTCCAGTTTCCCACCACAAGTTTTTTGTCCATTTCTATGTCCCTCGCCTCAACCAACGAAAATTACAGAAGCGTTACAAATAAAATAGAAGTTTTTCCTAAACGCTCAACTTAGAAACTGTCCAAGCCTTTTTATCCCTTCTCTTATTGAGTCAACCGAGGTTGCGTAGGAAAATCTCAGGTAATCAGATCCTCTATCACTGAAATCTATTCCCGGGGTCACTCCCACAAAGCAGTTCTCAAGAATATCCGATGCAAACTCAAGCGAATCCCTGCTCCACCGCGAGCAGTTGACGTAGACGTAAAACGCCCCGAGGGGTTCTGTATCTATATTGAACCCAACTGAGCGCAACCCTTTTATCATCTCCGATCTTCTTCTGTCAAATTCATCTACCATCTCCTTGTATCCTCCCTCTTTTTTCACTTTCTCAATTGCGGTTACTCCTGCTTTCTGTACAAACGACCCTGGAGAAATAAAAAGGTTTTGCTGAAGTTTCTGAACATATCTCACCATATTCTTTGGAACAATCATATAACCTAAACGCCAACCTGTCATGGAGTAAAACTTGGAAAAACCGTTTATTACAATCGCTCTTTCGCTAAACTCTAGAACCGAATTCACCTGCGCACCGTATACAAGGCCGTGGTATATTTCATCCGAGATCACAAGAAGGTCCATATCGCACAGTTCCCTTAGAATCTCTGTTTTCATCACCGCCCCTGTGGGATTCGCTGGAGAGTTAATCAAAATGGCTTTTGTTCTAGGACCAATGTTTTTTCTCACCCGCTTGGGATCAATCTGATAGCCATCTGTTTGGTAAATTGGGATTTTTCTAGCGATTCCTCTCGCAACGCTTATTATCTGCGGATAACAAGCGTAATATGGGTCAGTTATCAATATCTCATCTCTAGGGTCAGTGACTGTGAGTAGCGACATCAGAAGCGCGGGAGAACTACCCATTGTTATTACCACCCGCTCGTACCCAACATCCACCCCGTATGTGCTACTGTAATCCTGCGCAATGGCTCTGCGAAGTTCGTCAATCCCAAGACTGCCTGTGTATTTGGTATACCCTTGTTCTATCCAGTTCGCCACAGATGAGCATATCTCCTCGGAAGTGGCGAAATCTGGTTCTCCTACCTCAAAATGAATTACGTCATAGCCCTCTTGTTCAAGACGTTTTGCCCTCTCAAGCACCTCCATTACGTAAAAAGGCCGTATGCTTTTAACCAGTTCGGAAATCATATCGCATAAAAAATGGAAACATCAGGAAAAATTATTCCCCCACGGGCAAAAAGCGTTTGTTTGTCTGTTCTGTAAGAAATTTCTGTTTGGTTCTTACTAATCTGTTAAACAGCATGCCTTTGAGACGGCCTATCTCATGCTATATCACACTTAAAAGCATCGTCCCCACATCTACGCAAAATACGTCTCTTTTTTGTCAAGCGCGGTTATCTTTACGCATTTCCCCGGTACTTTAGCAAAGAACAAGCATGCTGAAGAGCCTCTTATGCCTGCAATCCTCGGGAAAAACTATCTCAGACAAAGAAATACCTATGATCAAAACACATATATCGCACCCGACTTGAAAAGCAACTAAGTGCTACGCCATTTGTAGCGCAACTAGTTTTTTTTTTCATATCGCCTATCGCCAAGAAGGTTCAAATGCCTCACCTAACTTCTCAAGTGGATAGATATTCGACTAAGCAATGGGTCTAGAGAAAGAAAGACATCAAGTGATGACACACAAAAAGAGTCCCGAAAAACATTCCGTAGATCAGTCTCTAAAACAAGGTTTCACCCTTTGTCCGATTTTCTGGCAAGGCTGGCGAGAAGCAATCTGCTCACCTTAAAAATAGGGAGAATCTTTCCAGCAACAGATATCTTAGCTCCTGTTCTAGGGTTTCTTCCCTCATAAGGCAGATAAGTCTTGGTATAGATGCTTCCAAAACCCCTTATCTCTATCCTGTTGCCTTCGCTGAGCGCATCTTTCATGGCATCAACTATGGCATCAACAACTTCTCTAGATTCTGAGAAAGTAAGACCAAACTCCTTAGAAATCTTCTCTTCAAATTCGGACTTCTTCATAATTCTCCAAAAAACCGTTTCCTTCAGTGTAAATATTCTGAGTTAGCTTGTCAAGAAAAAACGGCGACCTCTTCTTCTACAATGTAATAATATTTCTATATATGTTCATTTGTCGCTTAGATGGGAAAACGCTACATGTGCGCACGACTACTCAATTTGAGCCAGAGCAATAGGAAATTCTAAATGTATAGGGGGCTGATTTCACTCCGCAGAAAATAGTCCCTGTAACAAAATGTAGTGTCAGAACAAATTTTTATGACATCTAATCAGCTGATATATATTTTTTTGCACAGGATAAACTTGGGTTAATGGGCGCTTTTATTTAACTATTTTTAGGGTTGGGGGAAAAAAGGCGGTGTTGGGTTACGCGCCAACACCGCCAAACTTACGCTGGAAGGAACTATCGCAAATTTTAGTGATGAATTTTATAGTACCCGAATAAGCGAGTATGTCAAAAAAGCCCCGAAGGTGAAACTTGCAGGGACGTGGATTCAATACCACCGAGGATTCTTTCTTACTCTTCGTGAAATTTTTTCTCTCGGATATGATTTTCGTGCTAGTTTTTGGCTTCGTTTACCATCTTTTTTATCACAGCCACAACATTACTTTTAAACAAAAGCCGCCCTTTTCTAGCCTAAAATTGGGTTCAAAAGTAGAAAATAACTGTTTGATACGCGCAAAATCCACAAAGAAATCTAAATCAACTTCTGTTTGACGCTCGGGTCAGGCAAAATAGCAGTCTACTATCTCAGAAAAAGGGGGTTTTCTTGCGAACACTTACATCTCCCTTGAGGTAAATGTCGTCCCGTTCATATCCAAGCGAACTTGACCTACAACAAAACATCCCTATCAGAATCCTAAGTTTGGAGAAAGCCATTTCTCCACATAAGCAGGGGTTGTTTGTTTTCTCCTCGCATAATCAATAACTTGGTCTTTTGTTATCTTACTAAGATCAAAATATTTTGATTTCCGATGCGCAAAGTAAAAACCCGATACGGAACTTGGAGGACTCATGGCAAAAGTCTCGGTAAGAAAAACCCCCGTGTGTTTCTCAGCATCAAGAACCTCCCATAGAATCTCTTTTTCCGTGTGGTCAGGACAAGCGGGATAACCTGGAGCTGGTCTTATGCCTATATACTCTTCCTTTATTAAATCTGAATGACTCAATTTTTCCTTCTTACCATAACCCCACAGATCTCTTATTTTCTTGTGAATCATCTCGGCAAGCGCTTCCGCTACTCTGTCCCCCAAAGCACTTATCATAATAGAGTTATAGTCATCCCCCGCAGACTTAAATTCACTGGACAGTTTTTCCACCTCACCTCCCGCAGTCACAACAAAGCATCCCATATAATCTTTTTTTCCACTCTCTGCAGGTGCTACAAAATCAGATAAACAGTAGTGAACTCCTCCTTTGATTTCCTGCTGCCGGAGAAAATGAAATATGGCAATCACTTGCCCATCTTCTGAGTATATTTCGACATCATCCGCTACGCTATTGGCACGGAATATTCCTGCAACCGCTTTTGGCAAAAACAATTTTTCTGAGATTATCTGATCCATAAGCGCCTTGCCGTCACGATAAAGTTCTCTGGCTTGCTCTCCTTTTTCCGGGTGATCGAGGATTTCTGGGAACTTTCCCTTGATCTCCCACGCCCAAAAAAATGGAGACCAGTCTATATATTCTGATACTTCAGCAAGGTCAATTTCATCATATACGAACACCCCGAGTTCTTCTGGACAATTAGGCTCTACATTTTCCCAGTCTGTGGAAAACGCCTTTTCCCTTGCCTCCCCAAGAGAAATATATTCTTTTTTTGATTTTGCTTGCTCAAACCACTTTTGCTGCTCTAAATTGCTTTTCTCAAGATTTTTCTTGTAAGTAGCAGCTTTTTCCGGATTCATTATTTGGTTACACACTCCGACCACAAGCGATGCGTCCGGTACGTAATCCACTATACCTCTGTAGGCAGGAGCTATTTTTATCGCGGTATGTGCTCTGCTAGTTGTGGCTCCGCCGATCAAAAGCGGAATTTTAAATCCCTCACGTTCCATTTGCGCTGCGTTATACACCATCTCGTCAAGAGATGGCGTTATGAGTCCGCTCAGACCTATGAAATCTGCGTTGACCTGCCTTGCCTTATTCAAAATTCTATCGCATGGAACCATGACTCCGAGGTCTATAACCTCGTAGTTATTGCAACTCAAAACCACAGACACGATGTTTTTTCCAATATCGTGAACATCTCCCTTGACCGTAGCTATGACAAACTTTCCTTTAGACGATCTACCTGTGGTTTTTTCCTTCTCCATAAAGGGCTGCAGGTAGGCAACCGCCTTTTTCATCACTCGCGCGCTTTTGACCACCTGCGGAAGAAACATCTTGCCATCGCCAAACAAATCACCCACGACCTTCATACCATTCATAAGAGGGCCCTCTATCACTTCAAGAGGCCTGCCGTATTTTGCCCGGGCTTGTTCAGTATCATCCTCTATAAAATCAGTTATACCGTTTACAAGGGAGTGCTCAAGGCGTTTTTCCACAGAGCTTTCTCTCCACTTAGCGCCATCTCTTTCAAAAGAACCTGTTTTTATTCCCTCAAAACGTTTTGCGTACTCCACAAGGCTCTCTGTCGCTTCGGGATGACGGTTAAAGAGAACATCTTCCACCTGGCGGAGTAAGTCGGGTTCTACATCGTCGTAGACAGCGAGCATGCCCGCATTTACTATCCCCAAGTCAAGACCGCATTTTATTGAGTGGTAGAGAAAGGCGCTATGCATGGCTTCGCGCACCACGTTGTTACCTCTAAAGGCAAATGATATGTTGCTTACTCCTCCACTCGTAAGAGCTTTGGGACAGGCCAGTTTTATTTCCCTTACGGCTTCCATGAAATTCACCGCGTAGGAATTGTGTTCCTCTATTCCGGTTCCCACGGTAAGAATATTGGGGTCAAAAACTATATCGCAGGGGTCCATCCCAACTTTTTCCGTGAGTATTCGGTAAGCCCTTTTACATATGTCAATCTTTTCTTGCTTTTCAGCCGCCTGCCCATTCTCGTCAAAAGCCATTACAACAACAGCCGCGCCATAACGCATCGCCTCGCGCGCATGCTGACAGAACACATCCTCACCTTCTTTGAGGCTTATGGAATTCACTATGCATTTACCTTGTATGCATTTGAGCCCCTGTTCTATAACAGACCACTTGGAACTATCTATCATTATTGGGACTTTCGTCACCTCAGGCTCTGACGCGATAAGATTTAGGAACTTTTTCATGCACTGCTCTGAGTCTAAAAGTCCTTCATCAAAATTTATATCTATTATGTTTGCCCCATTTTGAACCTGTTGAGACGCAACTGACACCGCTCCTTCGAAATCTTCTTCCTTTATCAGTTTTGCGAACTTTGGAGACCCCATGACGTTTGTTCTCTCCCCAACCATTACAAAAGGAGCGTCTATGGAAGCGGATATGTTAAGCGGCTCAAGACCACTGAGTCTAGTGAGTCTTTTAGGCGTGGGGATCTCTCTTGGAGTTATTGGCGAAAGTTTTTCAACCACCGCCTTTATATGGTCAGGAGTGGTGCCACAACATCCGCCAACAATATTGAGGAAGCCGCTTTGAGCGAACTCAAGTAGGGTTTGAGAAGTTATCTCGGGGGTTTCGTCATATCCAGTTTCACTAAGCGGATTCGGGAGCCCAGCATTGGGATAACAACTCACATTACAGTCAGCAATGTTTGAAATCTCCTCTAAGTAGGGACGCATATCTTGCGCACCCATCGCACAGTTAAGACCAACGCTAAGCGGCTTTGCATGCCGTATCGAATTCCAAAACGCTTCTACCGTCTGACCTGAAAGCGTACGCCCAGAGCGGTCCGTTATGGTTACGGAGATCATAACGGGTAACCTCTCTCCATAAGCGGAGAAAAAATCTTCTATCGCATATATAGCGGCTTTGAGATTCAGCGTGTCAAAGGTAGTTTCTGGAAGAATTATGTCCGCTCCTCCCTCTACGAGGGCTGCTGTCTGCTCGCGATACGCCTGAACCAATTCATCAAACGTAATAGCCCTATATGACGGGTCATTTACGCTAGGGGACATTGAAGCGGTCTTATTTGTGGGACCAAGTGCGCCTGCAACAAAACACTGTCTGTTAGGGTTTTTATCCATAAAGTCTTGAGCGGCTTTTTTTGCGATTCTAGCGGATTCGACATTAAGCCTAGTAGCCCAGTCAGAGAGTTTGTAGTCAGCTTGAGCTATTGATGTAGAACTGAAGGTGTTGGTCTCCACTATGTCTGCACCCGCCTCAAAGTAGTCGGTGTGGATTTGGTATATGATTTCGGGCTGGGTAAGAGAAAGCAGATCGTTATTCCCCTTCAGGTCCACAGAGTGCCCATCAAACAGTTTTCCTCTGAAATGCTTTTCTGTAAGTTTGTGGCGTTGGAGCATGGTCCCCATCGCCCCATCTAGAAAAAGAATTTTCTCGCTTAAAAGAGCATCTAATTGTTCATACGACGAACTGATTTTTATATCCGTCTTCATTTAGAGTTCTCCAGGAAAACGTTTTTCGCAATTCGGAAAGGAAGGTTTACCAGCTGTCCCTGAGTTCTCTTAACTTTATAAACACGTCTTTTGGGTGATCACCCGTAGACGGGTCTTTTTCCACAAGCGCAGAAACAATGTCGGGATCAGATGTTCTCATAAATGGATTGTATTTCCTTTCCTCCTCTAGGGTTGAGCGAGGAAATTTTTCCTCGGAAATTTCTGAAAGCTTTTTTCTCGCAGTCACGTTATCAGGAGTAAGAGAAAGCAGGAAATTTAGATTGTTTTCCGCGTAGTCGTGACCGCAGAACATGCGGAGCGTTCCGGGAAGTTTTGATATTTTTGTTTCAAATGTTTCATAAAGTTCTTCCACATTACCTCTGAATTTAACGTTTCCACACCCAGAAACAAAAACCGTGTCACCCAGAAAAATATTGTCTCCTATCAGAAGCGAAATGTGTTCCGGGCAGTGTCCTGGGGTGTGGATGACCTGCAATTGATGCTTTCCAAAATCTATTACGTCTCCTTCCTCCAATCCTTCACTTCTCGGAGAAACGTAGTCAAGAGCAGTTTTGTGGATAAGTATTTTTGATGAGAGAAAGACCTTAATTATTGGGTCGTTCCCATTGATATGGTCTGGGTGCGCATGCGTGTTCACCACATATGAAACTCTGTAATCCCTTTTGCGTATTATCTCAAGTAGCGTGATCGGATCAAGCGGGTCTATCACAACGCACTCGCCTGTTTGCTCACAGGCTACAAGATAGTTGTAGTTCTGAGAACTTTCTTTGACCTTAAAACCATGTATAGAGAATCCACCTTCTCTGATTACGTACATATAATGTCTCCTTTTTAGGTAGAAGTGTACCTGAAAGAGGCATTTGTGTAGTAGTCATTTTTGATATTGAAGTCCTCTGGAATTTATATACAATTTGCCCATGAAGAGTTTCATGTGTGGCAGGGTAAGTCAAAACCTATCAAGCGTCAAAAAACATATTATTCTATCTCTTTGGGACGATATACAACTCTTTCAATTTGCATAGAGTGTGTGAACTGTCTTTATAGGGCTGACGTACCCGCAAAAGTTCTTAAATCTTTGAAGATTTGGGAACTTAAAAGGCGATTCGTAGTTGAGTGGAATCGTCATTAATTCCGCACTAACATATCATATCATGACGCACGACATCTTCCCTGAACCACTTCTCGAACTTCCTCAAGAACTCCAAACCATTGATGAAATTTTGGCGTGGTGGCGCCAGTTAGAGAAGCTAGGAAAGTACGATGCGAAGCGCATCCAAGGCGGGACGTTTGAGGAATTATGCCAAGCGTTCCTAGTCCATGACCCAACACAAAAACAGATATACAAATCTCCTGTGCAGACGTATGGAGACTGGGCAGAGGCACAGGGGTTGGATGAGACGGATGATGGCGTGGACCTTGTGGCGGAGTTGAAAGTAGGCGGGTTTTGTGCGATCCAGTGCAAGTTCTACGTGGAGGGGAGGAAAGTGAAAACGAAGCACGTCAAAGACTTTATTACTGCGAGTAGCAAGAAGTACTTCAAGCGTCGTCTTCTGATGGATACCACGGGAGTTCCCTTAACCCCCAAGGGAGAATTGGCTGTGCGGGATCAAGACCCGCCAGTATCGCGTATCCAACTTCATGATTTCCGTGCGAGCCCGATGGATTGGGCGAAGTATGTCCACACAAAAACCGTGGAGCGAAAAACTAAGCCGAAAACCCCACGTCCACACCAAGTGAAGGCGATCGAAAATGTCGTGAAGGGACTGCGGAACGAAGGGAAACGAGGGATGCTCATTATGGCATGTGGGACAGGGAAGACATTCACGTCCCTTCGGGTTGCCGAGGAGTTATGCGGCCAAAGTGGAAAAGTGCTGTATCTCGTGCCGAGCCTCGCACTCATGGCACAGACCGTCCGTGAGTGGGCTGCAGACACTATACAATCCCCTCATTTCCTAGCCGTGTGCAGTGATGCCCAGGTGGGACGGAGGAAGCCACGGGGGAAAGACAAGGACAAGGACCGCATCGCGATGGATGCGAGTGATCTAGGATTTCATGTGACCACCGATCCCGCGAAAATCACAGAGGGAGTAGCATGTGGGGAGAAGGAGCGTTTTACTGTGGTCTTCGCTACCTACCAATCTCTCCGCAAAGTGAGAGAAGCCCAGCAGGAACATGGACTTCTAGAATTCGACCTTACGATCTGTGATGAAGCCCATCGCACCGCAGGAGCAAGTGGAGATGAGGAAGAGCGAGAATTCTCGCTAATTCACAATCAAGCACATGTCCGCACCAAGCGACGCCTCTATATGACAGCAACCCCGAAGATCTACCATGACAAGGCGAAGGACAAGGCAAAGGAAGAGCAAATGGTGTTGTATTCGATGGAGCCAGGGGAAACGTATGGGAAAGTCCTCTATGAGATCGGTTTCGGAGAAGCGGTGGATGCGGATATACTGACGGATTACAAGGTCATTGTCTTGACAATCCCCGAAGAAGGGGTTGAGCATACGATGCGTAAGATGCTAGCTTCAGAGAATATGCGGCTAGACCAAACAGGGAAACTCATCGGTGCGTGGCGGGCAATTGCGAAGGTAGACAGAGATGAGTTCGGGCAGAAAGATACGTCCCCGATGCGGCGTGTGATTGCGTACACCACGAAGATCAAAAACTCGGAGTGGTTTGCAGAAAACTTCGCGAAGGTCGTAGAGGAATATCGAAACTCTCGTCCCAAATCAGAGGCGGAATACACAAAGCATACAGTGGTCGCGGATCACGTAGATGGAACACAACAAGCGATGGAGCGGAGTATGAAGTTAGACTGGCTAGAGCGTGTGGGTTCGGATGAGGACGTGTGCCATGTCCTCTCAAATGTTCGGGTTCTTTCGGAAGGGGTAGATGTCCCCGCCTTAGACGCCATCCTATTTATGGAGCCTCGCGGAAGTGCTATTGAGGTAGTGCAGGCGGTTGGGCGGGTCATGCGGAAGAGTGGAGAGAAAAAGATGGGGTACGTGATCCTCCCCATCCTAGTTCGTGAAGGAGAGGATTGGGAGGATGCCAGCAAGAGGCGAGGACAGTTTAAGGTCGTGGTGGAGGTGCTCAATGCACTTCGTTCCCATGACCCAGAGCTAAATGATGAAATCAACATGGTGGAGGATGGTCTCCACAGTAAGAGGTTAGAAATTCTCCCGCTTCAAGACTGGTATCCTGCCCCCGAGCCTCCAAAGAAGGAAATCTTCGGGGACTGGGACGTGGACCGGCCCAACCCTACTAGTCCTCTACAACTCAACCTCAATTTTGAGGAGGTACATGAAGCAATCCGCACGACGGTCGTGGAGAAGTGTGGTGACCGAAAGTACTGGGAAACTTGGGCGAAGGATGTTTCTGATATCGCCCAGCGATACATTCTTCGGATACAGAAGATGGTGGAGCACAGTGAAACACACGAGGCGGTCTTTAATTCGTTTCTTGCAGAACTGCGAGATGACTTGAATGAAGGAATCACAAAAAATCAGGCAATTGAGATGCTCTCACAGCATATGGTGACCGCCCCGGTCTTCAATGCAATCTTAGGGAGTGCACATTTTGTGGAAGAGAACCCGATCAGTAAGGCTATGCAAGTGATGTTTGAGGTGTTGGAACCTGAGCAAATGTCTGCGGAACTGGAGGGGCTGGAGAATTTCTACGATCGTGTAGCTCGGAAGGCACAGATAGCCTCTAGAACAAAAGGGGATGCGCAAAAGCTCTTAATCAATCTCTACGAGGACTTCTTTAAGAAGGCGTTTCCTAGTACTTCTGAGAAACTGGGGGTTGTCTATACACCTATTGAGATCGTGGACTTTATCCTGAATTCTGTGAACTCACTCCTCCTAGATGAGTTCGGGGAATCTCTTTCTTCTGAGGGTGTGGGCATCCTTGATCCGTTTACGGGAACGGGAACGTTTATCACACGCATGATTCAGAGTGGACTGATTGACCCAAAGGCATTAAAGAGAAAGTATCATTCCGAGATTCACGCCAATGAGATCACTCTCCTCGCGTACTATATCGCTGCTGTCAACATTGAGCAGGCGTACCACGAAGCGGTGGATCTCAAGAAGTATAAACGGTTTCTTGGAATTATCCTCACAGACACATTTAATATGGTGGATCGGAGTGACGAGATCAAGGAACTGATGCTCGACAATTCTGAACAAAGAGAACGTCAAATGGATGCTAGTATCTTGGCCATCGTGGGAAACCCTCCGTGGCGGGTGGGACAGGAAAGTGCGAATGATGATGCACAAAACCAGCCGTACCCTGAGTTAGATAGGAAGATTAGGACGACTTATGCGGCGAGGTCTAGCGCACGTCTTTCGGCTAAATTACGGGATCGTTATGTTTTGGCAATCCGTTGGGCATCCGATCGAATTGGTGAGAAGGGCGTAATCGGACTCGTAACAAATTCAGGGTGGCTCAGGGGAGCGGGAATGGATGGAATGCGAAAAAGTCTGGCAGAGGAATTCACATCAATTTACGTATCGGATTTGCGTGGGAATATAAATATGGGCGATCCGAAGGAAGGAGGAAATGTGTTTGATGTTAGGGTTGGTGTGTCTATGGTGTTCTTGGTAAAGAACCCCTTACGGACTGGATGTACTATACACTACTTTGATATTGGGGATTCTCTGAAGAAAGAGGTAAAACTGAACCAGATCAAAGAGTGGGGAGGAATCAATGGACTACCAGATGAATGGAATGAGATCATACCAGATGAGTACGGGGATTGGCTAGGGACTCGTGATGAGAGTTTCTCACGTTTTATCGTATTAGGAAATAAAGGTAGAGCCCCTTACACAGAATTGATTTTTAAAAATTATTCGCATGGGGTGAGTACAAATCGAGACACATGGTGTTACAATTATTCTGAGAGTATTTTGCGTGAAAATATCCGTAGACTGATCCAGTCCTATAACACAGAGCGTGAGCATATTGCACAGAGATATGCATTAGGACACAGTCTAACGTTGAACGATGTTATATCCCTAACCGATGACGACGCGACGAAGATTAAGTGGAGTGCTGACTTACATAGAGATTTGAGCAAGAATAGGGAACTCGAAATAAACGAGGGGCGTGTAGTAATCGCTCAATTCCGACCCTTCACACGAAAACACATGTACTTTAGTGATCGTCTAAATGAACGTGTTGGGCAGATGTCTCTCCTTTTCCCGCACGCGGAGGCGAAGAATTTGTTGATTTGCGTAATGGGAAATGAGGAAAGCTCGTTCTCCTGTATGATGGTGCAGGAGGTTCCTAATCTTCACTTTATTAAGTCAAATCAATGTTTTCCTCTGTGGCTGTATCGTATCCCCAACGACTCTGCCATCTTTTCAGACAAAGAGGTGGTGGACACTCATGGCTTCGTGAAGGAGAGTGCGATCACGGATTGGGCGTTGGATACCTTCCAACAAAAAATGGGGGGGGGGGGGCAGGACACTCAGGGCAGACGACCTATTCCACTATATCTATGGAGTACTTCACGTCCCATCATACAGGGAGAAATACCAGAACAATCTCCGTAAAGAACTACCACGGATTCCACTCCCGAAGGATGAGGAGCAATTCGAGATACTCTTGGAAGCTGGGCAGGCACTTGGGAGTCTGCATTTGAACTACGAGAAGGCTTCCGAATACTATATTAAGTTTGAGAAGGGTGGATGGGAACCAGAGGGTGATTTGACCGCGAAAGAGTGGTTTTATGTGAGAAAGATGGCGAATCCTAGCAAGGCTAAAAAGAAAGATTTATCGCGGATCGTGTACAATGAACACATCACGATCCAAGACATCCCACCTGAAGCCTACAACTACATCGTGAATGGGCGTTCCGCTATCTGGTGGATCATGGACCGACAACGTGTGAACGTGGACGATGGGGCGAAAGGAAGTGGAATCGTTGATGATGCTAACGATTTTGCAAACGAGACGATGAGGGACCCTGCCTATCCGCTACGCCTGCTAGCAAAAGTGATTACCGTGAGCCTGAAAACTAATAAAATCGTGGATAGACTTCGCGAAGTAGACTTTGATTCTGATCTCTAACTCGCCCAGTTTAGGTATTTCAAGCCACATACTTTAGTGTCTTTCCCGTACCTTTGCAAGAAGGAGATCTTGTGTGCTTCCATTTTCTCATTTCCCACCATCCCTTGATATTTCATGGGAAGCACACTGCTTCAGGGTTTGATGAGTAAGTCTTGCAGAATAACTAGAGTGCCTCTGACAAGGCACAACAAGTAGGTCCAGCACGTGAAACTCCTTCTTTGACTTCAAAACCTATTAAGGTAGTTTTACCTTCATTTTATAGTTTTGGGAGAAACTATGGGTTTTGTAAAATCTCTTAAATGCAAGGAGTGCGGGGAGTTTTATCCCAAGGAACCAAAACACGTATGTGAGATGTGTTTTGGCCCTCTAGAGGTGGTCTACGACTATGAGGAGATAAAAAAGAACTTCTCTAAGGAGAAAACGAAATCCCGAGCGCAGAACATATGGAGATATGCCGAACTATTACCTATAGATTTTGAGCCAACAATAGGACCTCAAGTCGGATACACGCCGCTTGTACGGGCAAAAAATCTGGCAAAAGCGTTGGGAGTAGATGAAATCTACATAAAAAATGACGCTGTCTGTTATCCGACTCTTTCTTTTAAGGACAGGGTTGTCTCCGTTGCGCTTTCAAAAGCAAAAGAATTCGGATTTGATACAACCGGATGCGCATCCACAGGAAATCTCGCAAACTCTGTAGCGTCGCTTTCAGCAAGTGGAAACCTCAAAAGTTTTATACTTATTCCTCACGATCTTGAGCGCTCAAAGATACTCAACACGATAGTCTACGGAGCCAACCTAATAGGAGTGAAGGGCGTCTATGACGATGTAAACAGACTCTGTAGTCAGATTGCCAACGAATACAACTGGGCGTTTGTAAATATAAATATGAGACCTTATTACTCGGAAGGCTCTAAATCTTTTGCGTTTGAGGTAATGGAACAACTTGGATGGAAAGCTCCAAAACACATAGTAGTTCCGATGGCAAGCGGGTCTCTTCTAACCAAGATATGGAAAGCGGTGAAAGAGTTTGAGATGATTGGGATAATCAAGCCCGCGGATACAAAGATGTACGGAGCCCAAGCAACTGGGTGTTCGCCTATATCAACCGCGTTTAAAAACGGCTGGGAAATGTTCAAACCAGTAAAGCCTAACACCATAGCGAAATCGCTAGCCATAGGCACTCCGGCTGACGGATACTACGCTATGAACATAATAAGGGAAAGCGGTGGCGCAGCGGAAGACGTAAGCGACGCAGAGATAGTGGAAGCGATAAAGCTTCTTGCGAAAACAGAAGGTATATACACTGAAACTGCAGGCGGAGTAACTCTCGGAACAACGAAAAAACTTATAAATAACGGTATTATCCCACGCGACGAACCCATAGTGGTCTCAATAACCGGAAACGGTCTTAAGACTCAAGATGCGGTCTCAACAAGCCTTGACAAGCCAGAAATAATCACCCCAACTATTGAGGATTTCCAAGAACTTTATAGTAAAAAACTGGCAAACTAGTATGGTATACTAAACCTCGGTGGGAAAGCCACCGGCGCAACTGGTAAAATGAAGAAGGAGAAAAAGACATGGTATCAGTAAGGATTCCAACCCCTCTTAGAAAACTCTCAAATGATAGAGGCGAACTCAAAATAGATGCGGCCAACGTGTCAGAACTCGTGGATAAACTTGAAATTGAGTGTCCTGGGATTAAGGGCAGGCTCTGCGATGACAATGGATCGCTGAAAAGGTTCATAAACCTCTATGTGGACAATGAAGATATAAGATTCCTAGGAGGAATGGACACAAAACTCCAAGATGGAGCAGTAGTGTCAATCATTCCGGCAATAGCGGGAGGATGACACCTCATACGCAAATGACTATGACGCTCTGCGAGTTGAGTTGATCTCAGTTGAGCAACTCCCTTATCTTACTCAGGTACTTCTCAATAATAGGTTCTTTTTTCTGATCATAGTTTTCTGCAAAATCCATCAGAGCTTTTTTCTGTTTCTTGGTGAGTTTTTGAGGTATCACGACATTTAAAACGACGTACTGGTCGCCTAACCCTCCTGAGTTGACGTCGACAATGCCTCCTCCCCTGATCCTTATTGTCTGACTTGGTTGCGTGCCCGGACGTATTTTGATTTCTTTTGTTCCCTCAAGGGCGGGAACCTCAATCTCGCACCCTAGCGCCGCTTGCGAGATGCTTATTGGAATCTCACATATAATGTCATTTCCCTCCCGCTTGAAAATCGGATGTTCATCCACGCTTACTTTTATGTATAGGTCCCCCGGAGGACCTCCCTGAGTTCCAAGTTCACCTTCACCTCTTATAATAAGGCTCATCCCGTTTGAGATTCCAGCAGGAATTCTCACTTTCACGGATTTATCCACATAACAAACTCCTGAGCCTCGGCATTCTCCACAGGGGTTGGTTATTATTTTCCCATTGCCGCCGCATGAAGGACAGCCTTGACTAATTGAAAAAGGTCCCTGTGAATACGCTATTGATCCATTGCCCCCACAACGTTCGCAGATTGATTCACCTCCCGGTTGAGCACCCGAGCCAGAACAATCATCACACTGTTTTCTTTTTCTTATAGTTATCTCTTTCTCAGTTCCAAACGCTGCTTCTTCAAATCCCACGGCCAGATTATATTGCATATCGGCACCCTTGCGGGCGCGGTTTGCGCTATGACCCCTGCCGGAGTTAAAAACATCGCCGAAGATGTCTCCGAAAATATCTCCAAAACCATTTGGAAAACCACCCATATCCGCGCCAGACATGTGCCCAAAACTGTCATAACGCGCTCTTTTATCCCTATCACTCAGCACTTGGTAAGCTTCGTTTATCTTCTTGAATTGTTCCTCCGCGTTCTTATCACCGGGATTACGGTCGGGATGGTACTTAAACGCAAGATTCTTGTAAGAGTTTTTTATGTCTTGCAGTGACGCGTCTCTTTGAATATTAAGTATTTCGTAGTAATCTCTAGCCATTGTGGGATTCACGCTTAGGAAGATTTATCAATTATCTTCTGTATCTTCTTCATATTCCTGTGTCACATCTTCAGAAACTTGAGCTTTGAAACCTCCCTGCGGGTCTATGCCCTCAGAAATAGAGACTCTAGAGGGGCGAAGAAGGTGTCCATTGAGAAGATAACCTCTTTGCACTTCTGATATTATAGTTCCGCTCCCGTGAGTTTCTGAATATTCTTTGAAAACCGCTTCATGATAATTGGGGTCAAATCGCACCCCCTCGCCCGAGTCTATCACAGTTATCCCGAACTTCTCAAGAGTTGCAAGGAATTTTGCATGAACAAGTTTTATTCCATCAAGAAAAACGATAAAATCGGTCGGTTCCTCAGATTTCTCTACCGCCCTCTCAATATCATCAAGAACAGAAATCATCTCTTCAAGCAGAGACGCCTTCGCTAATTCAACATTTTTTTGCCTCTCTCGCGCAGACCTTTTCTTATAATTATCAAAGTCCGCAAGAAGTCTCAGCTTCTCCTCAGAGAGTTTAGTGTTTTCTTCCTTCAGCGTCTGAATTTCTTGTTCTACGCCCTTTTCTGTTTCTTTGGGCGCATTTCGCTGTTCTGAAATCTCTTGTTCTGTACTGTCGGTCATTGCTTTGCTCCTCGGTTAACTCTTCTAGTCACCATTTCCGCCGTATAATTGACAAATGGTATTATTTTCGAGTAGTTCATCCTTGTGGGGCCAAACACCCCTAAACTTCCGTAACTCTGTCCCTTGCTGTAGGGTGCAGCAACAAGGCTAAAACCCTCGGGCATTCCTTTGTCAGATCCTATAAAGACCTTTGATCGTCCATCCTCGACAACTGATTTTAGAAGATTCGACAGAAGTTCTTGGTCTTCTAGTATCTTGATTATAGTTTTATAAAGCGCGTAGTTTGTATAACTAAGAGACTCTATGACGCTTAACTTTCCTTCCACAAACAGCCCTGCTTTCCTTTCCTTTTCAAATAGTTCGCTACTTATTCGTAACACTCTCTCAAGCACTTCGTTATACTCGGTCGTAGTCCTTTTTATCTTTTCAAGAACAACCTTGCGCACTTGATCTATTGTGAGACCCAAAATCAGGCGATTGAGATATGTCCCGATTCTTTGAACCTGCGCTTCACTTATCGGTTTTGCAAGCCTGATAAAGGTTTTTTCCGTAAGACAGCCTTCAAACACCAGAACTATCAGACATTCCTTATCACTCATTCTGAGAAGTTCCGCTGATTTCACCCTTAGGGCGTTTCTTTGGGGAAGCATCGCAAGACCCGCAAGTTTTGTAAAATCAGAAAGCATATGACTTGTGACGCTTATCACATGGTCAAGCGTACCGTCAACTTTCTCATATGTGCTCTCAAGAAACGCAAGTCCCGTCTTAAGATATTCCCCTGTGCGCAGAATGTTTTCCACATAGTAGTTCATTCCTTTTTCTGTGGGATATCTGCCTGAGGAAATATGGCTTTGGGCTAGAAAGCCATCTTCCATAAGGCTGTTTAGCCCTTTTCTTACCGTGGCTGGAGACCAATTAATTCCATATTTAGAGATAAGAACTGAAGAACCAATTGAATTTCCTGTCTCGATGAAATGTTTCACCACAAAGCCCAGAAAAGTCTCGTTTCTCGGAGATATTTCCTGTGTCATAACTCTCGGAAATATAATTTCGCTACGGTGAGATGTCAACGGATGCAGGTGATTTTTCGACTTGCTTAGTTCCTATATGATTGGGTATCAAAGTGTAATCAGCCAAGCGGTTACTCGTTTGGCAAACGCTTATCCCACCAAAGCAACTTATCAATCTTGATTACGGTTATAAATTTGTTGTTGGTCGGTAGAATGTCCAACCTAGATGGCGACATATCATCAGGAACAATAACAAAAGGTGCTGGGTAGAGTTCCGGTTCCTCGTCCTCTTTGAGTCCTTTGTATGTTGCCTTTGTAATCTTCTCCATTACTGTGTGTAAAGCATCTTAATGATTCCGAAGATACTCTTTTACAACTGCAACGAGTTTCCCGTTTTCTCTTCTCACTATAATGATGGATTGTTTCTGTCCATTAATCTCTGAAAATCTTACTCATTGACGCATCCCCCAAAGAGCGAATTGTTTCACTCTTAATTTTATTCATCTTTTTCAAAGTAGCGTCTATGTCGTTAAACTGGTCTTCGGTAATTGTAATCCATCCCCAATCCCATTTGTGGGGGTAGCAGTTGGCTAAGAAGTCTCTTACAATTAAGCCGTGTCGTGATATAATTGTTGAGATTATGGAAAAGTTTGATCTTACAGTTATTGGTTCTGGCCCTGGAGGATATATAGCGGCTATAAGAGCCGCGCAGATGGGAATGAAAGTCTCGGTGGTAGAGCGGGATAAACCCGGTGGAGTGTGCCTTAATTGGGGGTGCATACCGTCAAAGGCGATTCTCAAATGCGCAGAGATGTACTCCCATTTCATTCATGCAGACCAGTTTGGAATCTCACACAAAGAACTTTCATTTGATTATTCAAAGGTGATAAAAAAAAGTAGAAACGCATCCTCAAACCTCAATAGGGGAATTGTTGGATTGTTTAAGAAAAACAAAATAGATCTTGTAAGCGGCACAGCGAGACTTACATCTCCACATAGCATTTCTATTGAGGGAAAAGATACATGCGATATTGAGAGCGAGCGCATACTTCTGGCTACAGGATCTGTTCCAAGAACCCTCCCAGGGCTTGAAGTTGACGGGAAAGTGGTGATGACAAGCGATGAGGCGATAATGCACACCGAGGTCCCAGATTCCGTGGTGATAATAGGTGGAGGATACATAGGAATGGAGTTTGCGTATGTGTACAACTCCTTTGGAAGCAAAGTTACCATAGTTGAGATGGAAAAGCAGATCATGCCGGGTTCGGATGAGGAAGTAGCTCGGGAAGCGCTAAAAATATTCAAAAAACAGGGAATGACTATTCTTACCGAGACTGCCTACAAATCCTTGACCAAAAGAGCGGGGTCGGCAACTGTGACGGTTGAAGATAGGGTTTCTGGAAAAGAATCAAATATTGAAGCCGATATGGTGCTTGTTTCAATAGGAAGAAAAGCTGTAGCAAATGCGGCTCCCACCTCTTTTTCCTTTTATGATACTGGTGATAGTATGGGACTTGAAGATGTCGGGGTTGAGTTTGACAACGGTGGTTTTATAAAAACAGATGAAAACTATATGACAACTTGTAGCAACATATACGCCATAGGAGATGTGATTGGTGGAGCGATGCTCGCTCATAAGGCTTCAGAAGAAGGAGTTGTGGCAGTTGAAAGAATGAACAGTCTTGATTCTAAGGTTCACTATAACTCAATTCCGGGATGCGTTTACTGCCAGCCTGAAGTAGCTATGTTAGGACTTACGGAAAGACAGGCGAAGGAGCAAGGTTATGATGTAGAGATCGGAAAGTTCCCGTTCAGAGCGGTTGGCAAAGCTGTCGCTGTGGGAGAGACAGATGGTTTTGTAAAAGTTATTTTCGATGCGAAGACAAAGGAATTTCTTGGAGGTCACATAATAGGTCACGGAGCTACTGAAATGATTGCAGAACTCGGAGTGGCGAAAACCCTTGAGACCACCGCTTATGAGATAGCCATTACGCAACACGCTCACCCTACTCTATCAGAAGCAATAATGGAAGCGGCCTTAGACGCGATGGGAAGGGCAAGAAACTTCTGATTACCCGATCCCTATTCTCAATCTAATGGGTAATCTCGACATATACGAACTGAGAACCATCCATTATGAAAAAGCTCTTTCTTATCAAGAAACGCTCCTTACCAGAAAAATAGCGGAAAAATCATCTGATTCTCTACTAATCCTGCAACACCCACCCACCATAACCATTGGAAGAAAAGGTAATACCGAACACCTTTTGGTGAGAAAGGACTATCTTGAGAAACATGGAATTTCGTTTGTCCATTCTTCAAGAGGAGGGGATATAACTTTTCACGGTCCGGGACAAATAGTTGGTTATCCAATTATGGATCTAAAATATCACGGAACAGATATTCGCGGCCACATGAGAAAGCTTGAAGAGGTAATAATACGCACTCTCAGCGATTTCGGTATCCAGAGCAGGCGAATAGATAAGGTGACTGGTGTTTGGGTTAAAAGAAGCAAGATAGCATCCATAGGTATAGCGGTAAGAAAATGGGTAACTTATCATGGGTTCGCTCTTAACGTATGTACGAATCTTGATTATTTTGACCTTATACTTTCCTGTGGAATAACGAATGTGCGGATAACATCTATGCAGAGTTGGATTGGAGAAAGCGGCAAAATCACAGTTGACGATGTGTCACCTTTATTGATAAAAAATTTTGCAGAAGTCTTCGGGTTTACCCAAATATCACCAAAAAACGAACAAGACATACCGCTTTAAATCCTTATTGATTGCCATTATATAAAAAAAGCCCATAGGTTTTTCAACCTACGGGCTCCACACCAAGAATTCTTTCTTAAAAACGCCAACCCCATATGGCGATTCTAACGGACGACCGTACCCTCATGAAGGGTTTAGTCTAAGTTTGTTTTAGTTGTCTGTATAAGCTTGTCTTCTTGTTTTTTCATTCCAAGTACCAGCCACAAACCTATATTTTGTTGAGTCGCCTGCAATACTCGCCGCTTTGGCGGTGTTTGCTGTCCCGCTTACCCGTATTTCAACATACTCAGTTCCTCCTACCGAAATCTTACCTCCAGAGGCCGTTACGTTTCTATTATTCCCGGATTTTGTTGGAAAATCTTTGAAATAGATTTTATCTTCCGTCAAATCAAAGTCCGTAATAATCTTAAGCCCGCGGTCTTTCACAATAACAAAAGTATCTGCTCCAGTTCCTCCAGTAAAAACATCAGTTCCATCATTTCCGTCAATAACATCATCTCCAGCACCTCCGTTAAAGGTGTCATTGCTGCCGCTTGCATCAACAAGAAAATCATCTCCAGCACCTCCGTTAACGGTGTCGTTGCCTTTCCATCCATTGATGTAGTTGTCTAAGTCGTTTCCGGTAATAGTGTCAGCGCCAGTACCGCAAATGACATCCTCAATACCTTCAAATGTAAACGTCCCAGTTCCTGCGAGAGCAGAACCATCAAAACTCCCCGAAGAAAGATCAATGGTTATGTTAGCACTAGCAGAGGCTCCATTATAGAAGCCAACCACCGGGGACTGAGCAACACCAGGAATAGAAGAACAATAAACAATGTCATTATCAGCACCGCCTACAAATTTGTTATCACCTGCTTCACCTTTAAGGTAGAAATGATCATTTCCATCTCCCCCGTTGAGTGTATCATCACCATCTCCACCAGATAACCTATCAATACCATCTTCCCCGTGGATTTCGTCATCGCCTGCTTGACCTTGGAGATAATCATTGCCACCGCCACCGTAAACAGTATCATCTCCACCACCGGCTCTAATTGTGTTATCAGCCCGATTCCCACAAATAATATCGTCATCAGCGGTTCCGGTGACATCCATAGCAATACCTAATATCACATGTATCCCATTGCTAACATCGCACCTAGAGTCACCATAACCAGCCCCCTGAACACCCACTCTCCCATCCGCGCCCGCTGGCCCTGGATCTCCTTTATCTCCTTTGTCGCCTTTCACTCCAACACCTGGGTCTCCCTTTTCTCCCTTTTCTCCTGCGGGTCCTCTTTCTCCTTCACAAGCTACAAAAACTGCTCCACTGAGTAAAATCAACATTACTAAAAAACTGCGTAACTTCATAATACAACCTCCTTCATATAAGTTGCTCCATTTATAAATGGATATTTATTTGGTAAAATCTTGTTGTAAAATCATTATTCTTAAGTTAGTTTTTCGAGTTTACCCCCCCCCCCCCCACATAAGTCAAGGACTAGCGAAAAACAGATCTTGTTTTTTCATGTATGTTTTATCTGTCCGTTTGACTTGACATCAGCCGAAAAAATCCCAAACGACGGGAGAAACTCAATTGGTTGAGAGAAAAAAAGTAGAGTATCAAGTGGTTATGCATGCGGGGCTTTTTTTTGACGCTTATCAATCTGCCGAAGCGACAACCCCACACTAATCATAACTTCTATCTGGACTCGTTCATCGTAGCTAAGGTGATGATAGCATGATGGCATAAGAGACTTTTCCTTTAGTACAGTCTCGGAGCGTATCGCCATCCCTCAGCCCTTCCAATTACTCGCTTTTAAGAATCCTCTTCGTTATAATCGTTGTGTTGCACTTCGCAGTTTAATGGGCGCATGTGTTGGGACGCAGTGGAGAACACACAGTTGCTTAGGTGGCAAAAATGTCTGGAGATAAAATTCTTAATTTTAAGAAATTGCTTGAGAAAAATCCTAAAAACCTTTTGGTTCATTACAGCCTAGCCAATGAATATTTTAAGCTTGAACGCTATAGAGAAGCGATAGAAGCGATAAACGCATATCTTGATCTAAAAGACGATGAAGGGGCTGCTTATAGAATGCTCGGATATTGTTATACTGAATTGGGAATGCGGCAAGATGCGAAAGACGCTTACCAAAAAGGCATACAAGCGGCGCTTAGACACAACCACCCCGATATGGCCGAGGAGTTTCGCGACTCCATTGAACTCTTAGATTTGTAGTCTTGCTTAGCGCGCATGCATGTTCCACTCAATAAGCACAGAACCGATAACTATGAAAACTATCCCGATTATTCTCGTCAGCCCTGGGGTTTCCCCTAGAAGTAGATACGCGTAAAGTGCTGTGAACATGGGGAATGTGGCTATTATCGCCACGATTTTCGATGTATCTGAAATCTGCAAAGCCGTAAAATAGAGAAAAAGACCTATCAGACCTCCAAGCAAACCGGAAAGCAATATCCAGAAAAGCGTTTGACCGTCAATCTCTATTATCTGCGCGAATCTTCCTGTTATCAGCACCACGAGAACAAGACAGAACGTTGTGAAAACAAATCTTATCGTGATCGCTGAAAGAGGAGAAGCCCCTTTAAGACTTAATTTTTCAAAAATCGGGTTAAGTCCCCATATCATCGCCACAATAAAAGCAATCAGAGTAGCTTTCATTTTTTATTATCCTCCTTAATACAAAAAAACCATCTAGTGTTCCGTCAAGCAATGATTTTTGGATAGAGAGACTTGAGTCGGCAACGGGCATCGGCAACCGACATACGCCAGTTCACACCACGCTGGCTTGCGTTGACGCGTTGCGACCACGCCGTTACTTCGGCCCGCAACTCGCCTAGGTCCCCGATCCGTCGACCCTTCAAACACTGCCGCGTCAGACAACTCAACTCGCACTCCGCCACGTTCAGCCAACTCGCATGCTTTGGGGTGTACTGGAACTTGATGCGCTGTCTCAACCGCCGTGCCCGCTCCGGCTCAAAAGCCTCGTATAACGCTCCCAGCGTGTGCGTGTTGAGGTTGTCCAGCACCAGCGTGATCATCTCGCAGTTTACATAGCGGTTCTCCAGCAGAGCCGCCACCTCCTCCGCCCAGTCTAACTTGGTGCGCCGCTCTCGCACCGTCACCGTACGCCAACCTGCCAGCGGTTCACAAAACAGGAACACTGAGGCCATGCCGGCCCGTTGATACTCATAGTCCACACGACGCGGATGCTTCGTGGTTGCGGGCAATGGCTGGCGGGTTTCCCCCACCATCTGTACCGGCTGCTCGTCCATACAGACCACTGGTCGTCGCTCATCGTAAGGCTCCTCGTAGGTCGACAGAACATCTTCCATGGCCGCCACATACTCCCCGTCCGCCTTCGGCGGAATCACCCAGTACTGCAGATAGCGCCCCGCAATGCCGTTTTTTTTAACGTTTTGTTGACGGTTTCGTGGCTGATTGATTCACAGATGCCGGTCTCAACCGCCTCGCTTGCCAGCAGACGTAGCGACCATTGGCCGCAGCCAGCCGGTGGCGGCCCCAGCCGCAACGCGATCAGCGCAGCTTCCTGTCGCCCGTCCAAGAGCTTCGGTGTCCAGGTGGATGGGTCTCGTTGCCGCCCGTTGAGGGCTAACTCAAAGCCTTCCAGCACGCAACGTTTGCGCACGTTCGCAACGGTGTGCTCCCAACAACCGTATGCCTCTGCGACCTGATGGTCGCACCAATCTGGCCCATCCGCATCAACCTGCAATAGAATTCGCGCCCTGCGCGCTTTCTGACTGCTACCCTTGAGTTTTCCGATGACCTCCTGACACGTCTTGCGTTCCGCCTCCGACAGGCGCACAATGTACTTCTTCATGGTTTCACCTCCTTTGTTGTGGAAAGATGACTCGGGACACAGATCCCTCGCCTTAAAACACATTATACACAAAATGCTGACCTTGACGCAACACTAGTATCAGATGGTCTGAATTCCGGACCGAACAAAATTGCTAAAATCGTTCAGTTCTACTATGCTTAACAGGGAGAGTTAACCAGAAAAATGAGTTCACGTAAAACCATACTTTTAATCGCAGACGACATCTTTTTCTCATCAAAAATCCAAGCGACCGCAGAAAGACTCGGCACGAAAATAATAAAGGTAAGAAAACAGGAAGAATTGTATGAGAAAACTGAAGGTGAAGATTTCTGGTTCGTAATTATTGATCTCGCTTCAAAAAAATTTGACGCTACAGAAGTTTTCACAGAAATGAAGAAGCGCACCGCTCACAGCCGACTACTTTGGATAGGTTATCTACCTCATGTGGAAAAAGAGCTTGCAAAAAGGTTTTTACAAAAAGGAGTTGACCTCGTTGTTCCAAGGTCAATATTTTCTCGGAAGATGGATTCTATGCTACGGAAAATTATCGAAAGTCCGATAGGCGCTCAATAAAAAAGGCCATATCAGCACGCTTGACAATGAGACATGAAAGAATAATACTGTTTGCAAATTTTCTTCCCCCAAACCGCGTGTCGGGTCATGTCAGACAGCAACTTATCAAAAATATGGTTTAATGGAAAACTGGTACCGTGGAATGATGCGAATGTGCACATCATGGTGCATACGTTGCACTATGGCCTAGGGGTGTTCGAAGGCATACGGGCATACAAGCGGTCCGGTGGAAAATCTGCTGTCTTAAAACTTACAGAGCACATGAAAAGGCTTTACTCCTCGGCTCATGTGGCGGGGATAAATATTCCTTACGATATAGATACGCTCTGCGATGCGGTAGTTGATGTTCTGCGAGAAAACAGACACTCGGAAGCTTATATAAGGCCGATAGTTTTTATCGGTGATGGGACATCTGGAATACTACCCGGAGACAATGCCATAAATGTCGCCATAGCCACATGGCCATGGGGGACTTATCTCGGAGATGGTGCCATCTCAAATGGAATCAGAGCTAAGATCTCATCCTATACAAGAATGAGCGTAAACTCCTTTATGACCAAGGCGAAGATATGCGGAAATTATGTAAATTCCGTTATGGCTAGACAAGAGGTGGCAGTTATGGGTTATGATGAGGCCATACTTCTTGATTCTGAAGGGTATGTTGCGGAAGGGAGTGGAGAAAATATTTTTATCATCAGAGACGGGGTATTGAAAACCCCTCCCCTGACTTGCGTACTTGAAGGGATAACTAGAAAATGCGTATTAGATATAATCACGGATGAAGGTCTTGAAGTAAAGGAACAACTTTTCACAAGGGATGAGCTCTACATATCGGATGAGGCGTTTTTCACAGGCACAGCGGCCGAAGTCACTCCGATAAGAGAAGTTGACGGAAGGGAAATAGGATCAGGGAAGCGGGGCGAGATAACCAGAAGAATCCAGCAAAGGTATTTCTCCGCGCTTAAAGGAAAAGACCCAAAATTCAGTCACTGGCTTGACTACGACTACTCTTTTTAATTTAGTCTGAGAACTACAGGTTCTGAAATAAAACCTGAGCACAAAGAACCGGATCTTTTTTCTCCACCCTATAATTACTCGCTCAGTAAAGCCCGAATCCAGATATCACCTGCTCATTAGATAATCAACTATGGTTCTCACCCCGAAGCCAGAAGCCCCGTACTGATACCAATTAGACGATTTTTCCAAATAGGACGGGCCAGCTATATCTATATGAACCCAAGGAACGTCAGAAACGAAGTTCTCAAGGAAAAGCGCAGCGGTAATCGCCCCACCCCACCTGTTCCCAACGTTTTTAATGTCAGCCACGCGGCTTTTTATCTCTTCTTTAAGCTCTGAGTCTAGAGGTAGCTCCCACATTTTCTCTCCCACATTATCCGCAGAATTAAGAATAGACCTAACCAGAGTGGGATCATTTCCCATAACTCCCGCGTTGTAAAGCCCGAGAGCGACTATACACGCGCCTGTAAGCGTCGCAAGGTCCACTATCTCTGAAACCCCAAGGCGCACCGCGTAGCTGAGTGCGTCTGAAAGTGCCACCCTACCCTCCGCATCTGTATTTATGATCTCTATTGTCTTTCCATTAAGAGCAGTGACCACGTCATCTGGCTTGTAGGCGGAAGCTCCAGTCATGTTTTCCGTCGCAGGAACAATGCCGTGAACATTTACTCTTGGTTTAAGATGTCCTATAGCTTTCATCGCACCGATAACGACCGCAGCGCCAGCCATATCCATTTTCATGGTTCTCATACTATCGGCGGGCTTGAGACACAAACCACCTGAATCAAATGTTATTCCTTTGCCCACAATAGCAACTTTTTTTTTGGATTTTGCGGGAGGAGTATAGGTAAGATGAATAAACACGGGAGGTTCGCTACTTCCAAAAGAAACTGCCGAAAGCCCCCCCATTCCCATTTCCTTTATCTCGTCTCTTTTTAATATCTTGCACTCAAGATGCTTGGATTCCGCGGCAATTGAGAGCGCATGCTCCGCTAGGGTTGATGGGGTAAGCATATTGGGAGGGTCGTTTACTAAATTTCTTGAAAAAGACACGCTCTGTGAAACGACATTAGCGCGCGCAGATGCGGAACTAAAATAATTTGCGGAAATTTTTCCTGAGTATATACCAATTTTTTCAAGACGGTGTTTCCCTTGGTTAGAGGATTTGAGTTTTCCGTACTCATAGAGACCACTCTCTATACCTTGAAGAAAAACCTCAAGAAATTTTTTCTCTACCCTTGTGAAATCAACGCTTGTCGTAGTTGATAACCGCTTTATTTTCCCCACAAGAATGTTCGCGCAACGAAACGCCTCAATCTGCCCAAAATTCCACTTCTTTCCAAGCCCTATTAGAACAACTCTTCGAATATCTGAATCCCCGGGCGTATCAACAATAACAGTGCTTCCAAAGGATCCTTTAAAGTTAGACAAACTAGCCTTTTCGGAAATAAAACCTCCGAGTCTTTTATCAATTTTTTTTGCCTCGGAAGAAAGTTGCTGGCCCTCATAACAGAAAAAAACAACTGAATCCGACTTGGCGTCGGCCACATTTTCTTTTAACAGGGAAAATTCCATTTTCTCACCATATATTTCTAGATTTTAAGACGCTTATAAATCTTTCGCGACCTAATTGGACAAGTAGTTTACACCACCAAACGGAGGTAAACCAAAAATCTGTATTCAATTCTGGCTATAAATTTTGGGAGACATCTCCTTGCTTGGCTTGATTTTATGATATTTTTGGAGTTGCTACAAGATCAAACATTAAAGAACATTCAATAGGCGATTTTTTATAAGCCTACGCCACGCGTTATGTATAGACCGTATTATGATTTCTTCCTCCTACGTGCAAGAATAAAAATTCACAGATATAATCAATGCAGACAAAGCCTGTGGGATAAAGATCAAATGACCGAAAAACAAATCACATGATAACAAAAATCTGAATTATCTGTTCGGGAAAAAAAACTCTCTGAAATAAAGTTTTAGTAGCAAAGAGTGACAAAAGACACCACTCAGCAGAAAACAGAAACAGGACAATCACATGATACAACAAGAAAGAATGACCCAACACCTGATGGACATAATACGGATAGATAGCCCTTCAAGGAAGGAAAAGGATGTAGCCGCAAGGCTTGAAAAAGAGATGAAAGAACTAGGCGCAGAATGTTTCTACGACAACGTAGGAGAAAAAGTCGGGGGAAACACCGGCAATCTTATAGTCCATTTTCCTGGAACCAGAAAAGACGTCCCGCCTTTTTTTCTCTGCTCTCATATGGACACTGTGAACCCTGGTAAGGGAATAAGTCCAAAAATTGAAAATGGGATTATGGTAAGCGACGGCACCACTATATTAGGAAGTGATGACAAAAGCGGGGTGTCAATAATAGTAGAGGTGTTAAGAGTTCTTCGAGAAAATAGAATCCCGCGTTCTGACATCGAAGTCGCTTTCACGATATGTGAGGAAATCGGCCTTCTAGGAGCGAAGTTTCTCGACAAATCTTCGTTTAAGAGCTCTTACGGAATAGTACTTGACAGTAGCACTCCAGAGAGGCTTGTACTAAGATGTCCGTGCTCAGATATTATGAACGTAAAAATAAACGGAATTGAGGCGCATGCGGGCCTCTGTCCTGAAAACGGAATAAGCGCTATCGAAGTGCTGAGTAGCGCGGTTTCAAAAATGAAACTTGGAAGAATAGACCACGAAACAACGGCAAACATCGGAAAGATAAAAGGCGGAACGGCAATAAACATAGTTGCGGGCGCGGTAGAAGTAAGTGCAGAGGCAAGAAGTCATGATAAGACAAAACTTAATGCGCAAGTAGAGCACATGCGCGACTGTTTCCTTCAAGCGACAACAGAAAAACAAGTCGATATTGATGGCGAACATCATCAAGCTCAGGTAGAAATTGATGTAAAAAGCGTGTACCCACTAATGAACGTCTCTTCCAGCGCTCCTGTGAGCGAACTTGTGCTTCAGGCTGTAAAGAACCTCGGCCACTCAATAGAGTGTCACACCAGTGGTGGCGGATGTGATGCAAACTACATAAACGAAAAGGGAATTGAATGCGTTAATTTGGGAACAGGGATGTACGAACTTCACACGGTGAAAGAATATCTTGTTCTTGACGAGTTTTATAGATCAGCCGAGATAGTGCTTGAGACCATAAAACTGCACACAGAAAGAAACTGAACTCTTATGAAGGCTCTTATTCTCGTTGATCATGGAAGCAAGGTAAAGGAAGCGAACGATCTTCTCAAAGAGGTGGCATCCAAGGTAAAAGCGCGCCCCGATTCTCCATTTGAGATAGTACAGCACTGCCACATGGAGTTGTGCGAGCCTTCAGTAAAGGATGCATTTGCACAATGTGTTGCCGCTGGAGCAAGCGACATAACCGTTCATCCCTATTTCCTCGCGCCAGGGAGACATTCAAAATCCGATATACCCAGAATGGTAGAGGATGCCGCCCGAGAGTTTCCTCAAGTAAGTTACTGGGTGACCGAACCACTGGGACTTCATGACAATATAATAAAAGTGATCTTTGAAAGATCTACTTCTTGAAACTCACAAGTGTAACCGAATGAAAAAATACTCGACTGTTTTTTTCGATCTCTTCGATACGCTTGTAATGTTTGAACCATCACTTCTGCCCGAAATCACCGTTAACGGGAAAACGTGGAATACGACTGCGCAAGACGTTTTCAGCAAACTTGGTAGTAGGTTTGCTGACATAAAATTCGGTGATTTTTGCATATCCTTTCTAGAAAGTCACAAAGAGATAATGGAGTTGCGGAAAAAAGACTTGCGAGAATATCCAAACAGTAAAAGATTTGAGATTCTTCTTGAGAAAATAGGCGTAAAAAAAGATGAGAATCTCATAAACAACCTTGTATCCTCGCACATGGACAGTCTCTGCGCCGCTATGGTGTATCCAGAGAAACACGCAGACATTCTCTCTTATCTCAAAGACAAAGGGTACAGACTTTGCGTGGTCTCTAACTTTGATCATACGCCTACCGCCAAGAAGTTATTTGAAAGATTCGGGATCTCTGAGTTTTTTGAACAAATGGTGGTTTCAGAAGAAGTTGGCTGGAGAAAACCCCATCCAAAAATATTTGAAGTCGCTCTTGACCGCATGAATGAAACGCCTTCTCGCGCAATCTTCATAGGAGACAATCCTCAAGCGGATGTTGCAGGTTCTTCAGAATGCGGAATGGATTCTGTATGGGTGAAAAGAAAAGAGCAGAACACTCTAACGAATCCCTTATTTACCGTAAACGATTTATCGGAACTTAGAGAGATAATCTAACCTGAACTTCACCCGTTAAAAATACGGATTGGTCAATAAAGTATTATGTAGACGAATCCAACCTATCATTGCACTGGGAACAAACCTAGGGTTGGATTTGATACTGAGATTCTTTATTTGTCTGTAAAAGTGTAGGTTCGTGTTTTTCCGTTATATGTTGCACTTACAAACCTATATTTTTTATCGTTTTTTATACTCGTTGCTTTTGTGTTATCTGGGGAACCACTCGCATCATGTATTACAACCTCAATTCCGCCTACTGCAAGCTTACCATCTGCAACGGTTATCGTTTCCCCGCCTGCTGAAAAACCTCTGAAATAGATCATATCTTCTGTCAAATCAAAATCTTTTATAACATCAGTCGGCGCACCGTTTTTAATAATTAGGAAAGTGTCTGCGCCTGCTCCTCCGGTTAAAGTATTATCTCCCTGCTGTCCGAAAAGAACATCATCACCCGCACCGCCGTCAATAGTATCGTCCCCTCCCCCGCCTAAAATCAAATCGTCTCCAGCTTTTCCGTTTACCCTATCGTTCCCCCCTTCCGCATTGATATAATTGTCTTTGTCGGTTCCGGTAATGACATCATTGCCAGTCCCGCCCCAAAAATCCTCAAAACCTTCAAATGTGAAGGTTCCAGTCCCAGCACCGCCAGTAAGCTCTAAACCCGCACCGTCAAAAGTCCCCAACGAAAGGTCAAAAGTAACCGGTTGAACGACAATAGATGATCCTCTGAAAAGACCAAAAACATCCACTTCCGTAGAAGAAGAAGGAGCATCAGTCAAATAAAGTATGTCATCACCCTCTCCACCAAAATATTTATTGTTCCCTTCCTGACCAAAAATATAGAAATGGTCATCTCCACCTTCACCGTAAAGCGTGTCATCGCCAGCACCACCAATGAGCCTATCTACTCCAGCACCACCGTAAACAGTATCATCCCCAGCACCACCGTTAATCATATTGGCAACACGCGTCCCACAAATAACATCGGCTTCATCTGTGCCGGTGAGGTTATTCTGAGCAATACCTACTATCCCCTGTATACCATTGCTAACATCGCACCTAGAATCACCATACCCCGCCCCTTGATCACCAACGCGTCCATCTGCTCCCGCAGGCCCAGGCGCTCCGTCTTTCCCTGGGTCGCCTTTATCGCCCTTCGCTCCGTCCTCCCCTGCCGGCCCCGCAGGCCCTCTCTCCCCCTCACAAGCAACAAAGAAAACTGCTCCAGTGAGCAGTAACAACATCACTAATAAATTGAGTAACTTCATAATACAACCTCTCTTATAAGTTGTTCCATTTATAAATGGATATTTATCTGGCAAAACTTTGTTGTAAAATCCTCTTTCTTAAGTTCGTCTTTTCATTTTACCCCCCCCCCCCCTCACAAAGTCAAGGACTAGCGAGAAACGAGGCATTTGCGCTGTAGTGATGCTTGATGCTGATTTCTTTTGATGATTGTGCAACCGCTGCGGGTTTATTTCTTTTGTAGATGATGAATTTGTTATTAATTTGAGGTAGTTAGACTACAACGATTTTGGGGCTTTTTCCCTTGAAGATAACTAAACGTAAGCGTTCGTTCAGGGGGTGTTTATAGGGGGTTTGATTGACCAGGTTAAGTGTCTTTTGTTGCAGAGACACTGGCGAAGCGATTACAGATACGGTTGCCTTTGGGTTATTGGACAAAGAAAACTCAATTACTGATAGTGTGTTGCACTTGGAGTCTGAGTCATGTTCTTAAAGCAATTTGTGATGGTCTTCATTGAACTTGCTTATCCGTTCTGAAACTTCATCTTCAGACAACCCTAAGGCAAGAAGAAGACGCCTTGACACCAAAGATCCTAACTCTATGGCTTCTGGGATCACCTCGGTAGCTCCCATGGCAAGTAGCGATTTCATGTCTTCTGTGTTGTCCGCCCTGACCAGAACCGGGACAGATTCATAACGCTCACGTACATATCGAACTATGCTTGCCGCCCTCTCCACATTATTAAAACTGATTACGAGAGCAAGTGAATTTTCAAGTGAAACAGCGGAGAGAATCTCCGCACGATTTATGTCTGCGCAAAGCACATCCTCTCCGTCTTCCCAAGCCAGCCTGACTTGTTCCGTATCCCTGTCAAGCGCTATAAAATTTATATCCTGAAGACGCAAGAAATGCGCGACCACGCGCCCCACTCTCCCATAGCCACAGATAACCACATGAGGCCCAGATGTGATTTCCGAGACAGCAGTAACGATATCGGAAATCTCCTCTTCTGTTTCCACTGCTTCTGTAGGGAAAAAACGGCTAGCAATAGCGCCACTGTAGCGTATAAGAATAGGAGCTAAGAGCATCGAAAGTCCAACAGCTATTAATATCGCTTGGCTATCAGAATTGGAAAGAAGACCTCTGTTTACAGCTAGAGTCATCAGCGCAAATCCGAATTCACCACCTTGGGCTAGGATAAGACCCGTACGCATCGCGGTTGTCCTGTCAGTTTTGGTCAAGAGCACAAGGAGATATATAAGAAGACCTTTTCCTGCCAAGAGCCCGACAAATACTAAAATCACCCATGGCCACAAATCTGGAAGTGCCCCAAGGTTAATCTGCATTCCCACTACAATGAAAAAAAGACCAAGCAGAATATCTCGAAAAGGCCTCAGTTCTTCTTCTATCTGATGACGGTACATGGTTTCACTCAACATCATTCCAGCAAGGAAAGCCCCCAGCGCAAGAGAAAAACCCATGAGATAAGTGAACCAAGCGGCAAAGAGCGATACTAAAAGAACAGTCAAAGTAAAAAGCTCTTTAGAGTTTGCGGCGCAGACCTCACGAAAAAGAGGCTCAAGTAACCAACGTCCTATAGCAATAAGAACAACGAAAGCGAGAATCGCCTCAAGCAGAGCGTAAAGCAGCTCTTGACCGGAACCCGAAAGTCCTTGTGCTGATAGACTAGGAATCATTGCAAGAAAAATAACGGCAGCTACATCCTGAAAAAGAAGTATTCCGAGAGAGAACCGCCCGTGCGGACTATGAAGTTCCGCCTGTTCCGTAAGTTGCTTTATAACAACAGCGGTGGAGGAAAGCGCAAGCGCTCCACCCGCTATAAGCACCGCTGGCCAACTAATTCCAATATGCCAGGCAATAAGACCACCGAAAATCGTGCCTACGAGAACCTGCACTCCTCCAAGACCAAACAAGATTCGTCGCATATGCCAGAAACGAGTAAGAGAGAATTCAAGACCTATCACAAACAGCATAAAGGCAATCCCTATTTCTCCGAGCATATGAACAGTCTTGCTGTCTTCAAATACGCCCAGCGCGTGAGGGCCAAACAGTATGCCCGCAACCAGATATCCAAGAACAGCTGGGAGCTTAAGGCGGCGGAACAAAACGATCATAAATACCGCTACAACGAAAAGAAGCAGAACTTCTCCTAAAACATCTTTCATAGTTATCAATATTATTCAGAGACTTTCTCTGGTCAAGGACTTCTATAGCAGATACTCTGAAAAGCCCGATGCGTTAATTGATTGGAGTCCTAGAAATTTTGTCTTTTACTAAAACCTCTGACATCCGGTTCAAATACGAGTTCGGGAAGCACCACTTCCCATTGGTCACACTTCATACTGGCTTGATATTCAGGGTCTGAAAACTCACGCTTACGGTTCACTATGGCGAAGACGTTTGCCGAAACACAGCACATACCCAACGGAGGTTTGTACGCTCTTGCCAATTGTCCTACTACCACTCCCGAGGAACAAGCGATTAGTTCCATCCTACCGCTTCTCGCATACCGCACATCAAGCGGGTCCCCGGGCGAAAGAGCCGCAATAGCGCGGTGTATGGGATTCTGAGTATCTTTATACCCGGCGAAACTTAAAAATACATCTTCGAGAGAAAGTTTTCTGAAACAAGTTCTGAGGTTTTTAAATTCCTCTGTTGGTTCTGTAGTTAATTGGCGAGAGTGAATAGAGGAATTCTCAAATAACGTATTCTGCAGTTTATTAGATTTTGGGACACGTAGTAGTGAAAGAGTCTTTTTAGCTCTAGTCATCGCAACGTAGTACAATCTGCGCTCTTCATCTGAATCATCCCAATCACTTCCCAGCACTGATACGTGGTCAAATTCAAGTCCCTTGCTTCCATGCGCGGTCACAAGCAACATTCCACGCTGACGACGCCGTATTTCGTAACTCCATTCGGCGAACCATTCAATGAAATGATCGACAGTCGTTTCTCCGCCGCCGGTTTCCAGGCAGTACTCTTCAACAGCTTGCAAGAGAAGATCATTCCAACAATTGGATTTTTGGTTGCGCAACCATTTATCAAGGTCCGCGCCGCTAATAACTTCAGCCTTTCTTTTATCAAGCCACCTGCGGAACCGCTCGGTTTCGCGTAAATGCCAAAACGGAGGTTTTTCGTTTGCCATCTGTACAGGAACGTTATGAATTCTGCAAAAAGAACTTACAGGGTCTAGGTGCTCCCACTTACGAGCGATCACTGCGCACTTAGACCAATCCCAGTTGGGCGTGAGATCACAGAGTCGCTTAAGTTCCATCATCGCAAACCATGCTTGAGACACTGGGTCGCTACCCGCATTAAGAATCTGAACCTTACCTTGAGCTACCGGATCTAGATTCTGCCATTCCCCACCATGTGGGTCTTTTAGACGCATCTGATTAACCGTGATGGGATTGTGAACCTTCATGCGGTTTCGCGCTGGGCTAATCATTGCGTTTGCGGCCGCTATAATATGATGAGTGGAGCGGTAGTTGTCAGTCAAAAAGGCAGGTCTGGATTTATAATCCTTTTCGAAACGGCGAATAAACTCAACTGAAGCGCCGTTAAAAGAGTAGATATTCTGATCATCATCGCCTACTGCGAATAACGTAAGTTTGCTTTCTTCCTCTCCAAGCGTCCTTCCAGCTAACGCGGAGATAAGATCATATTCATCAGGACCGATATCCTGATATTCATCAACCAAAATCCACCTAAAGCCGGCTAGTAGCAGTTCTCGGTGTTCATCTGACTCTTCCGGCGCAACCCCCTGCCCTTTGAGCAAAGCTGAGGCATCCCTCAGCACTTTCTTAAAAAACTGGTTGTCTTTAATCTCCTTTGACGCTGTATCGGAGAAGCTAAATCCGATTAGACGCATGGCTAGGGAATGACACGTAAGCACCATTACTCCATAGGAATCGGGACCCACAAGGTCTTTTAGGCGACGGCGGATTTCCACAGCGGCGTGCCGGTTGTACGCAATGGCAATTATGCTACGTGGATTCTCCCGCCTGATGCGCAGAAGATACGCGATGCGATGAACCAACACCCTTGTCTTACCAGAACCCGGCCCTGCAAGCACAAGCACATTCGTCTGCTCACGATTATCCTCTACAATGCGCTTTTGGTCAGGATTTTTAAGGTCTTCCACAATTCTACGCCACGATTCTGGAGTGGTTTGCGGAAAATGATTTTTTCGTTTTCCCCCGCCCCGTATTTGAGACTCAAAGGACTTCTCCTGAAAATAATCCCGTATCCATCGCTCAACAAACTCTTCCTCTTCAATGCTAAAATAGTCATCTACCATTTCCAATGCCTCAGAGATAACTTTGAGACCTCTACGCGAATACTCATTCATTATATGTATCTGCAAAATCTGCCCACTGTAATACTCTTCAAGCGGTTCAAAATCAGCTTTCGTAAATATATGTTTTTCTTTTTTAAGATGGATAGTCATAGCCGGGCGGAACACGGTAAGCCCTTTGTGAAGACGGATTATTCCCTGTTCGTGTAGCCACATAAGAGCGCGATTCTGTAATTTCTGCAGATCTTGACTCTGTCTTCTTAATCCTATGTCAGATGTGATTTCCCTTGATAGTTTTCCGATAGTCGTATCAACTTTTATGTCAATCCCACGGGTACCCTTAGGCACACGATTTATTAGATGGTCAAGCATAAGTTTGGCCGCGCTACGCCTGAGTTCGGCAGCTTTTTCCAGATCAGACCATCCTCGGTAAAGCGTTAGACGAACTGCCCTGCCATTTATATTGCGTACTCCCAAACTCCCCGAGTTATCTACCTCTTCACGACCATCGTAAGATATACTGCGCAGTATGCTCAGCAATCTTTGTGGAAAAAGATTTTTAATGTCTTTGCTTGACTGCCGCAGCGCCTGCGTCGCTGCCGCCAAAGACAGAGTAAAACTCTGTTCCAATTCAAGATCATCTTGTATCTCGCGCATATAACTGATCAGAGAAGCTTCTAGGTTTTGCGCTTGTTGAAAACGATGAAGCGATGAATGCTGAACCCCTGAATGCACAAAGGCAGTGAGTGTAATGTCGTTACTGACTATATCTGAATTTTCTAGGTCATAGAGGGCGGAAATAACTCTCCGTGGACTGAGCCCCGATATGTACATAAGTTCGTCAGTTGAAATTCCTTGATCCTTATCCGCATTTATTATTTCACTAACTATGCGTAAAAGACTATTAAGACGTTCCGATTCTACTCCTTTTTCTTGTAGTTTTTTCTCCGCCTCATTCAAAGAATTGACATAAAGAAAAGAGGGAAAAACTTGAATTTTGTTTTCCTCCCGGGTGAGCATGTCTGATTCTTCAAGCCAAGAAATAGCCGTACGAACCTTGGTGTCGTTAGTAGCTGAATCTCTGATATTATCACTTCTAAATTCGCTGCTCTCGTCTTCAAGCAAAATCTCACCCGAGGTGGCCACGACCTGTCCACCCATTCGTTTTCTTTTATCAAGCCTGCGCAGGAATCTGAAAATGCTCTGGACCCCTTCCCGAGTCAGCCGTAAACGAGCTGAAAGACCGAATTGTCTCTCAACGTCTTTTTCCGTGTAGAGAAGCACGCAGTGGGCGGGTTTTCGATCTCTTCCCGCTCTTCCAGCTTCCTGCAGATAATTCTCAAGCGAACTTGGTATATCCGCATGGATCACAACGCGCACATCTTCTTTGTCAATCCCCATGCCAAATGCATTGGTAGCGGAAAGAACCCGCAGATCACCTTTGATAAAACTTTGCTGCACATTTAGCTTTTTTTCTGGCGGAAGTCCAGCATGAAAAAAGTCAGATTCAAGCCCTTTTTTCTCAAGAAAATCTGCCATCTTCTCTGTGTTCCCGCGCGTTGCGCAATAGACTATGGCGCCTCCAGACGTTCCATCTGGCAGATTGGCTTGAATGATTTGGTATATCTGAGAGAATTTTTCCGTCTCATTCGTCAACACGATTTGAAAAGTAAGATTTGGACGGTGCGACCCATAGTTAAAAACGGTTAATTCCACTTCTAGATGTTTTCTGAAATAAGACTCAATTTCATCTACAACCTCGGGTTTCGCCGTTGCGGTAAGACACATTATAGGCGCCACATGTCCGTTCTCCGACTTGTTGCGTATAAACCTTCCCACATATCGGTAATCAGGACGGAAGTCATGCCCCCATCTTGAGAGACAGTGAGCTTCGTCAAGCACCCAAGCGCTGATCTCCCGTTGATCAAGCGCTCGTACAATTGAAGTGCTACGGAGTCCCTCAGGTGAAATTATAAGTATGCTCGCGTCTCCAAGTCTCACCCTCTCTAGAGCCGCAGTCCGTTCAGTCATAGACAAAAGTCCGTTTACAGTAACGCATGACCCAATCCCTTTTGACTCAAGTCCGGCCACTTGGTCCGCCATAAGAGCAACCAGTGGCGAGATTACAACGGTCAATGCGCCTGTTCTGTAGTAGCGTGAAAGAGCTGGAACCTGGTAGCAAAGCGACTTGCCAGCACCTGTGGGCATAATTCCCAGAACATGTTTCCTAGCCATAGCCGTATCAACCACTGATTTTTGTCCCTCTCGGAAATCAGAGTAGCCAAACCAGCGGTAAAGTTCCTTACGAGAGTCGTGGTTTTCACGACACCAATTACATCTACTATCGGCGCACTTAGTATCACGCAACTTACGGAGTAACTTCCCAGCTTTGGGAAACTGATAACGAACCCAAGGGGGCATTACGGAGTTGCCTCCCGCCACTGAGATCCATGCCAAAGCGTAAGCAAACGGCCATGTGGGTTTAACAACGCCTGTAATATCGCTAACATGAGTTTGACAGGCTTTCCCCCGTAGCCATTGACCTATCATCTTGCTAGTCTCAGAATACAAGGGGCGAGAGGAGTTCCTCATACTAGAGAAAAACATATCAAAACCTGACATCTGACTATCAACCGTGGTTAACCAATGCCAAATAAGGAGCAAGTCTTTGTCCGTTCTCCCCAGAGAATTCCATTCGTCATTGAGGAGAGTTAGAACAATTTCCGCATCTAGTAAGGGGTTGTTTACTCGTTCGCGCACCAAGGCTCCGTCCTTGTAGTGCTTAACTAACCTATGATAAGGATTGCGAGGGAAAGCAAGGGGACTTAGCCAGAGTGTATCTATTAATGGCAGTTTCAAAAGATTAAGATCAGGTTTTGCCGCAACGAGGTGAGGAAGATCGAACTTTATTAGATTATGACCGACGAGAAGCGATGCGCCATCTGCAAAATCATCTAATTTAGCAAGTCCCTCTTGAAGGTCCCCACTGCGAAAACTGATTGACTGACCGGTATCTGAACGTACAGCGCCAAATGCATGGATTTTCCTACTTCTACTGTCCACCTCAAGGTCAATGGAAAGACAACGCAACGGCAATTCATTTGCTTGACCTGAGAATGAGTGTTGAGTCCCCATCTGCTCTCCTTGCGTCAGATTCGAATATAACCCCTTGTTTTCAATACTATTTTATATGATTCTTAACAAATAGGCAGGCGGCTTGAACGGGAGTACCGAATCGGCTGAGACGCATTACGACACGAATCAATCTTGGTCGCTCAAATTTCCGGGTTTATGAACTGTGGATGTACGCAGGGTCTGGGCCGCTTTTTCCTTGGCCACTCCAGACAGAAATTATTTGCCCACACGTAAAGTTTAAGAGTTCTAAATGGACGGAGCCCAAAGTTACTCCACGGTAACTACCTTCGCTAGGTTCCTCGGTTGGTCTACATCGGTACCGAGGATATTGGCAATGTGGTAAGCAAGGAACTGCGCGGGGATAATAGATATCATTGGACTTACCAGATAAGGACTTTTAGGGATCATTATCTTTCTGTCTAATCTGTCTGGAAGCGCAAAGGACTCATCAGATGTTATAAATATGATCCGCCCTCCCCTAGCCTTCACTTCTTGAAAATTCCCAAGCAGTTTCCTATAGTAAATATCCCCTTCAGGGGCGATAAACACCACAGGCATATTCCGATCAACAAGAGCTATGGGACCGTGTTTTATTTCTCCTGCGGCATACCCCTCAGCGTGTATATAAGAAATTTCCTTGAGTTTGAGCGCAGCCTCAAGAGCTACTGGATAATTAATACCCCTTCCAAGGTAGATAAAGTTTCTGTAACTGTAAAAATCTTTTGAAAGGTCTGCGATCTCGTCGTTAAGTTCAAGCGCTATTTGCTGAAGGTTGTGCACAGAAACCGAATCTTTGATAAGTTCGGCCGCCTTTGCGAAATCAATCACATTTCTTGAGACCGCAAGATATATGGAAAGAAGGTAGAAAACTAAGACCTGCGAAGTAAATGACTTGGTAGACGCAACGCCTATTTCAGGGCCTGCTCTAGTATTTATCACTAGGTCAGATTCTCTTGATATTCTACTAAGTTCAACATTCGTTATCCCAAGAGAACGCATACCTAAATCTTTTGCTTTGGCGATAGCTTCTGCCGTGTCAGCCGTCTCACCAGATTGAGAAACCGCTATTGCGAGCATGCCGGGTTCTATAACAGGGGTTCTATAACGAAACTCTGAAGCGAGTTCAACTTGGGTATTAACGCCCGCCACTTGTTCAATCATATATTTCCCTATTAGGGAAGCGTGGTAAGAAGTTCCACAGGCAAGAATTATTATCCTGCTTACTTCCTTGGCAAGAGAAGCATCAAATTCCTCAAAAACCACTTGCCCCATATCATCTGTGAATCTTCCGCGAAGAGTATCAAGAATCGCTCGAGGTTGCTCAAATATTTCCTTGAGCATGTAATGGCGATAACCGGATTTTTCAATCGCCACCGGGTCCCACTCAATGATACGGGGATCTCTTTTAACGCTACGGGCAGACTGATCCACAATTGAAATTCCGCCTTGATCAAGAACCGCAAAGTCCCCATCTTCTAAAAAAATGACCTCTTTTGCGTAAGGGGAAATAGCTGGTACGTCTGAAGCAAGGAACTTCTCTTCTCCTCTTTGCGCTATCACTATAGGTGAAAAACGTCTAGTAACAACTATCTTTTCTGGATCATCATCTGACATGATCGCCACAGCGTAAGAACCTTGGATCATGGAAAACGCTTTTTGCGCAGACTCAAGAAGCGAGTGTCCCTTTTTAGTGAAATCACAGATAAGATGGGCGATAACTTCTGTGTCAGTTTCAGATACGAATTTGTAGCCAACTGCGGAAAGCTTTTCTCTGAGTTCTACGCAGTTCTCAATTATTCCGTTGTGAACCACGCTTATTGGACCCGATACCTGCGGATGGGCATTGAGTTCAGATGGACCGCCATGAGTCGCCCATCTGGTATGCGCTATCCCTAATGGAGAACAAAGGGTCAGGTCTTTTAATTTCTGCAGAAGGTTCTCAAGTTTTCCTTTGCTTTTTACGACTTTTGAAGAGCCGTTTTCCATAAAGCATACGCCGACAGAGTCATAACCCCTGTACTCAAGTCTTTCTAAGCTTTCACAGAGAACGGTTCTAGTTCTTTCTGAAAAACCCAGATATCCAACTATTCCGCACATTTCTAGGGTCTTTCCTTCTTACTTCTTTTCTTTTTTCTATGAACCCAACCGGCTATCTCTTTTTGGTGAGCTCTCTCTATAGCTAGAGCACCTGGAGAAACGTCCTTGGTTATGGTAGATCCAGCTGCGGTGCTTGCGTTTTTTCCAATTTTTACTGGTGCGACAAGCATAGTATCACTGCCTATAAACGCTCCGTCCTCTATAACCGTTTTATTCTTATTCTCTCCGTCATAGTTACATGTTATTGTTCCAGCCCCTATGTTAACTCCTTCGCCTATCTCCGCATCTCCAACATAAGAGAGATGTGGAACTTTAGAACCAGTTCCCACTCGCGATTTCTTTACCTCGACAAAGTTTCCGATCTTAGCTCGGTCTCCTACATTCGTCTCAGGTCTTAAATGAGAAAAAGGTCCCATCTGCACAGAATCTCCAATTTCACATTCTATTAGATATGAAGAAAATTTTATCTCAACACCTTTTCCTATCCGGGAACTTTCAATGTAGACAGAAGGCCCCAAGACGCAATTATCCCCTATAGAGGTATCTCCATAGATATGGGTTTGGGGATAGATGATCGTATCTCTACCTATGGGAACTGAAGGTGATATGTACGTGGTTTCAGGGTCCACTATGGTGACCCCATTTTCCATATGAAAGCGGTTAATCACGCTCCTCACTGTTTTTTCCGCTTCCGCAAGTTCCTCTCTAGTGTTAACCCCTAGTACTTCTTTAGGGTTTTGCGCCGTGAAAACAGAGATCTTTTCACCCTTACAAACGCATATATCTATAATTCCGGGCAGATAGTACTCTGTTTGACTGTTTTTCGTATCAAGTTCACCGATGCTTTCCCAGAGAAAAGAAGAGTTTACGCAGTATATTCCGGCGTTTATCTCCTTGCATTTTTTCTCTTGATCCGTTGCATCCCGATGTTCTGTAATACGAAGGACCTTACCCTCCGCGTTTCTGATTACCCTTCCGTATCCACTCGGGTCATCCACAACCGCGGACACAAATGAAACGCGCGAATTGTTTTCTCTATGGAAATTGAGAAACTCCTGTAAGGTCTGGACTCTTACCGCGGGAACGTCACCGCTCAGTATGAGAATATCTCCTGAGAAACTAGAAAGAACGTCCCTACAGAACGAAACCGCATGTCCGGTTCCAAGTTGTGGGTTTTGTATAACCGTTTGGGTTGAGTATTTCGCAACAGATTCTGCTACGGAGCGTGAACCATGGCCGAGGACAAGAACCGTTTTTTGAGGAGCAAGCGACTCTACCGTATCAAGAACATGCCTCAACATCGGCTTCTTTAGTATCGGGTGCAGAACCTTTGGGAGCGCAGAACTCATCCGAACCCCCTTGCCAGCAGCCAAGATTATAACGGCAAGAGACATATATTTGCTTAAGCGTATGGAAAAACCGAAGAATCAAAACGGGATGTCATCGTCAATAACGCCACCTGACCCCTCGTTTGAATAGTCATTTGCAGGAGGTTCAGATGGCGCGTTCCTGCGTTCTCCTCCTTCACCCCGGGAAGATAAAAACTGCACGTTTCTCCCAACAATCTCAGTTGTGTACCTTTTGTTCCCTTCCTTATCATCCCATGAGCGGGTTTGGATATAACCTTCCACATAAACCGATCTCCCCTTGGAAAGGTACTGTCCGCAGTTCTCTGCGGTTCTCCCAAATACAACTACCCTGTGCCACTCTGTTCTTTCCTGCAGATTACCATCCCTGTCTTTATATCTCTCAGTCGTAGCTACGGAAAAATTGGTAACCGCGTTACCGTCTGGCGTATATCTGACCTCGGGGTCTTTCCCCAGGTTGCCAACTATTATGGCCTTATTAACCATGAGTCGTTATCACCACCTTTTTTTATTTTTCGTAATTTTACATAAACATCACTAGAATTAAATGTTTCTAAGCGTACAAATCAAAAAATAGGTTCTGTTCCCCTCTCAAGAATATTCATATACTCCCTGTAGACAAAGAGCTTATTTCGATCTTTCCCAGTAACTTCTTTGACTATTCCAAGAGATTCCAAGAAACGAAGACTTCTAAGCACCGTTGTATGGGAGACTTTAAAAGAACTTCTCATTGCGCGCGTATTGGTAATTGGAGAACGTTTTAGGTAGCCATAAACATTTAAAATGCTAGAACTCGCTTTTCCAGATTCTCTGATTCGTTGTTGATCTTTGTCGAACAGATCAATAACGGTTTTTGTGGTTTCCTCAACATGACCCGCAGTTTCAATCACCCCTTCAAGGAAAAAAGCTACCCACGCTTCCCAATCTCCTGTTTCTCTCACGCCCTGCAAATAGTCATAGTAAGCCTGACGGTTGGTCTTGAAGTAGAGACTGAGGTATAAAAGAGGCTTTTTTAGGACTCCTTCAGCGCACATAATGAAAGTTATTAAAAGTCGTCCAACTCGCCCGTTTCCATCAATAAACGGATGAATGGTTTCAAACTGAGCATGCGCCAGAGCTACCTTGATAAGAACAGGCAATTTTATCGTTTCGTCATGTAGAAACTTCTCAAAATTATCAAGACATTCCATGAGATTTTCCGCAGGCGGCGGAACATAACGCGCATTCGCTGGACGGGAACCTCCTATCCAGTTTTGAGATGTCCGAAACTGGCCCGCAAACATATCTCCACCACGAACATTTTGCATAAGTTTGCCATGAATTTCTCGTATAAGACGCAGAGAGAGCGGAAGATCCTCCAACCGCCTAAGACCATAATACATGGCAGAGACATAACGCGATGCTTGAGCAACGTCGTTATCCCTAAGCACCCCAGGAGAATCCTTGATTTCATACAACAACAGTTGAGATAAACTAGACTGCGTTCCTTCTATTTGAGAAGAAAGTATAGCCTCTTTTCGGACATACATATAAAGAAAAAGCGCGGGGTCAGGAAGAATCGTATGTACCCCATCAAGGCGACCTAATGCTATATTCGCTTTTTCAAGCAGAGGATAAAGTTTATCCATTGAAAGAGGCGGTTCTGGGGGGAGAGGCCTGGGAATATAAGACTCGTAATATTCCCCACCTATAACCGGACTTTTTACATGCTTGCCAATACGTTCTTTTATTTTCATCGCAATACTTCATCCTCAGAAACTAACATTTTTTGCTCAACGCGTTAGTTGATTGCTAAGAACTAACATGGACGAAAGTTATATGTCAATAATAAGTATTTAATGTATTTAACGCTATTTAAAAAACGATAACTAATATTTTTTATCTAATATTTTAGTTGTTTATTAATATCTAACACAAATGAAAGCTGTATGTCAATAGCGAATATTCGACAAGTCGAATGGTAGTTAAACAATAACAACTAGCGTATTTTATATTGTATATTAGTTAAACAGTAGCAATACACCAATGAGCGCTAAAGAATAAAAAATCAGGCGGAGTACGTGGAAGTAATAGGAAAAAAGTTTGAAGTCTTTTCGAAGAACTCATTAAGAATCCTTCCGGTAAGTCCCCATATTATATGCTCTTGGTACGTAAATACGTAATCATTCACAATTTTGTCGTTCCGGATTCTTTCCCTTGTACCTCGGTTTTTTGGAGTAAGTAAGTGCTTAACAGGAACCCGAAAGTATTGAGCCACCTCATAGTTGGGAATAAAGTTTGAGTCTGCTTCTATAAACGCAATAAACGGTTTTACCGCGTACTGACGGACGGTGGACGTAAACGGTCGGACAAAGTCCATCTCCCCAAGTATCCGCCCTTCTGTCTCAAGGGAAAATCCGAGTTCTTCCTCCACTTCCCGAAAAACCGTATGTAAAAGAGTTGAGTCCTCTTTTTTTCTCTTTCCTCCCGGAAAAGCTACATGACCTGAAAAGATATCTTTTTCGTATTCGGTTCTTTTTATAAACCAGATACAGTTTTCTCCTTCCACGCAACAGAGCATAAGAGCAACCGCGGACGTAACAAGACCCTCTCCGCTTGGGTCAGAACCTAAGCCAGCAACCGCAAGCGTCTTTCTGATTTTCTCTTGTATCTCCACTACTTGTAACTGCCTGTAGACGCTATTATACTTCCGTATTCATCCACGCGGCATAAAAATCCGGGTGGAATAAAAGTAGTCGCAGTCCTTTCAAAAACAACGCTCGGACCTTCGAAAGAAAAACCCATAGGCAGTTCATTCCGATCATAGCACGTCGTCTGCGCTTCACTGCCTTGAAATATCACGGTTTTTGAAAAATGGCATGGTTCAGTCCGTGTCTTTGTCAGTGTAGGAATCTTTATCTTACGTCCAGGCATATAAGCCCGAAGTCTCAGGGTTACGATTTCCACAGGAGATGTTTGCTTCATATAACCGTAAGACTTTTGGTGAGCCTTATGAAAATCCGACGCAATTGAATTACTAAACACAATGGTAAGTTCATGGGACTGTCTTTTGTACCTCGTATCAACGTACAGTTCAAAGCGCAAGTCATCACAACCAGTATCGGTAGTCGCTTTTCTTTTGAGTTCTGCGAACCTGTCATTGATTTTCGAAAGACTGTCAGGATCATCCGCTAAAGAAAAAAAAGTGATGCTGTAATCCTTAAAAGAGTCGGCAAGCAACATTCCATAAGCGGAAAGAGCTCCGGGGTTTATTGGAAATACAACTTCCCTTATCCCAAGAGAAGAAGCAAGCGCGCAAGCGTGAAGTCCGCCCGCGCCCCCGAACGACACGAGCGAAAACTCTCTTGGGTCATGACCTTTTCCGACGGATATTACCCTAAGCGCCTTTTCCATATTGGAATTTGAGATATTGATCACAGCCTCCGCTATTTCATAAACAGACCGACTCGGGTAAAGAGTTTTAAGCGCTTTTACGGATCTCTCAGGATATATTTCCATCTGCCCGCCCAGAAAGCGCTTGGGGTCCATTCTTCCCAAAACAACGTTTGCGTCCGTAACAGTTGGCAAAATGCCTTTACCATAACACGCAGGACCCGGGTCTGCTCCTGCGCTTGCAGGACCAACTTTTAGTATTTGTCCTTCGGATAGGCGCGCTATTGAACCTCCGCCCGCTCCTATTGTCGAAATATCTATCATTGGTACTTTAAGCGCAATACCACCTAGGGTGTTTTCAGTGGTAAAACTTATCTTGCCGTCGCAAAGTGATACGTCTGTAGATGTTCCACCCATATCATAGGTGATGATTTTTTTTCTTCCGGCAAGCGCGCACACCTCAAACGCCCCCACAACACCCCCCGCAGGACCGGATAATACCATCTTTGCGGGGCCTTCAGCCGCCTGTTCTGCGGATATCACGCCACCGTTTGACTGCATTATGTGAAGGAATTTCCCCTCTAGATTTCTTGAAAGCGAGCGCATGTACTCGCTCACTTTAGGAATCAGATAGGAGTTAGCCACCGTGGTGGATGTTCTTTCATACTCACGGAATTCAGGCGCGAGATCAGAGGAAAGAGTGACCGGTATACCTAGATACGAGAGTATATTCGCTACAAAGCGTTCATTTTCGGAATTGGCGTAGGAATGAAGAAAACAAACCGCTATCGCTTCAACGTCTAGAGACAGTATGGTTTTCGTTATATCCTCAATCTCTTTTTCTTGTGGGCTTTTGAGCACCTGCCCCCTGTAGTTAACTCTCTCAGAAACTCCGAACCTGAGTTGAGGTGGAACAAGCGTGGGCTCCCGAGTCCAGAACAAATCATACAGTTTTCCCCTGTTCTGTCTCCCTATCTCTATTACGTCTTCAAACCCTTTTGTGGTGATAAGACAGGTCCTAGCGCCATCCCGTTCAAGTAGGGAATTTGTGGCTACCGTGGTACCATGGATGATTTCATAGAATCCAAAGGATCTAGAGTCATGATCCAAAAGACCTTCCATTACTGCTTTTGATGGGTCCTTAGGAGTGGAAAGAATCTTGTTTATTGATATTTCCTTCCCGTCAAAGAAAACAAAATCGGTGAAGGTTCCTCCAGCATCTATGCCTGCAGAAAGCATGAAAGGATGGATGTTCTTTGAACTGATTAGTAGTTATCCCTATCCTTGGGATATATGACCCCCACTTTTCCCTCGGCTATCTCCCGAAGCGCTGAAACAACATGTTTGTTATCATCATTTTCAGATGCCACTATCTTAGCTCCTCCAGATATCTGCCTTGCTCTTTTCATCGCAGCAATGGAGAGCGCAAATTTGTTTCCAACTTTTTCAAGACAGTCTTCAATAGTGATTCTAGCCATGTTTATTCACCTTCCAATATGCTTGTCGCCCGTAAGAACGATGGGATATAGATCAAACTATCTCAATTATGATTCCTTCTTAGAATAAGTCTGTCAACCCTTGTGGCAATCCATTTGGGCATAAAAACAGTTAGACAATGTATTTAACTCCACTTTATATAAAATCCCAATGGTCTCTTTGCAACTTTGACAACTAAGGTTCTGTTATTACTATTTAGATCGCTTGCTGGGAGATTCGAATGGATATTGACAGTATAAGTTTCAATGAACGGGGGCTTGTGCCCGTTATCGTACAGGACGAGGCTTCTGGCCAAGTTCTTATGCTCGCTTGGGCCAACAGAGAAGCCCTTGAAAAAACTGCGCAAACGGGAAGAACGCACTTTTGGAGCAGATCAAGAAACAAGATTTGGAATAAAGGAGAAAAGTCCGGCCACTTCCAAGACGTAAAAGAGATATTTTTTGACTGCGACTACGACACCGTGCTCGTAACGGTTTCACAAACAGGAGTCGCTTGCCATACTGGAGAGCCATCATGTTTTTATAGATCCCAAAAACTTACGGGAAACATCTCACCTACGTTTGATAACGGATTTCTTATCAAAGTCGCAGAAGCGATAGAAGATAGAAAGCAAAACCCCAAAAAAGAGTCCTATGTTAGCGCTTTACTAAAGTCAGGACTTGATCGAATGCTCAAAAAGATCGGAGAGGAAGCGGGAGAAGTTATAATAGCCGCCAAAAACAAAAACCGAGAGGAACTTACGTACGAGATAGCGGACCTCTGGTTTCACTCCATGGTAGTTCTAAGCCAAGCCGGTCTCGGACCTGATGATGTAATTTGTGAACTTAAAAAACGGTTTGGAAAGCAGAAAAAAGATTACGAGCAGAAAATCCCGAAACAGAAATGATTCCCGCATCTACTAGCACAATGGGTTATCTATTCTTTTTCGGTCTATCTTTTTCCTCTATATATTCGCCGATATGGGTTCTATTTCTCACCGAAGGCGGGAGGTTTGAAAGGTCAGGTTTAGGCATATCGGTGGAAAGGTCTTTTGTAAAGGAAAAAGTTGAGAACACTTTTTCTACTTTTTTCTTCTCCCCACAACGGCACTCCACGTTTTTTTCATCGCCATCCTCGTATATAAGTTCAGAGAATCTATAGTTCCGCATATTGAAAAGCGCAAGCACCGCTCCTTCATTTAGATAGAAATCCTGAAACACAGAGCTTTTCCCTTTTTCCCCATGCTTCGCTAGTATTTTTTCTTTATTGAGGTCAACAACCTCTATTACATGAATATTATCGTATTTCTGCACCAGACCCCTTACAGTCTGCTTATCTGCTTTTTTTTCAAGCACCTTGAGGGACTTTTCAATGTTGTTTCTGCACTTTATGCACTCAAATTCGTAAAGGGGCATCTATTTTCTCCTATCTATTGAAATACTGACTTAGGTGATCTTGACCCACCCAATCACTAGCTATCTCTTCGTCTTTTTGCTGCTTGTATTCAAGATGCCAACGAAGGTCATCTCCCGGCCTTGGCGCTCTTTTGTTCTTGTCATCAAATATAGCCTTAAACGTTGAAAAAACCCTTGTTACCGAAGCGGCATCTTCGCATAGAGGACATATGGCATCATCTTGGTCTTGGTCTCCGTACACAAGATGGTCAAAGCGGAAATTCTTTAACTCAAGATAAAGCACCTTACCACTTTCAAGAGAGTAGCGGAACCTCCTAGTGCCTATTACATCTCTTTTACCAAACTCAAAAACTTGTTTTCCGCTCTTTGCCTGCGTGACTTCAATATAGCAAAAGTTTTTGTTTTTCTTAAATATGTTGGTAGCGTTGGTTTTTGTAAGTTTGCTAACAAGGTTGTCTATATCCTTGTTATACTGTTCCATACAACTTTCGCATTCGTATTCATATAAAGGCACTGTGCTTGTCTCCACAAAAAACTTTCATTCCTTACAAGTATATATGATATAGAAGAAGTTTAAAAGCTCGTTCATTAAGGATGAAGCATCTACGCTGTCTAAAAGGGATACGCATATCAAGGGGTTTTAGAAGGGGTAAAAAACCAACACCAGTTGGTAGCCTTTTGAACGTTTTTTTGGAATAAGAACTTTTTAGTTGTGGATTTATCCACCACCTTACAATACGGGCAAAACTCTCCAGAGAGTCGGAGCCGAACGATAGGAGTTTCTTAATCACGCTTACTTGCTCTTTCTCTCATTCAATGAAGGTATGATATTCCTCAATGCCACCTTTGTTCTTGTTTATATCCCTTTCCATTCTCTCAATTCTACCCTCATACTGCTTTATCTGATCTTCGTGTGATTTTATTAACTGCTGAAGTCTTTCCGCTAGGCTCATTGTGTTTCCTCCTGGATATTTGTTATTGCTAGTATATCAAAAAAAAGCCCAACAAGCAGATAACTTGCTGGGCCTTTCAAATGCGCCACATCAAGATTCTTTAGTTGTCTGTAAAAGTGTAGGTTCTTGTCTTTCCGCTATATGATGCACTTACAAACCTATATTTTTTGTCGTTTTTGATACTCAATGCTTTTGTGTTGTCTCCTGAACCGGCAGCATTATGTATTTCAACAAATTCAACCGCTTTTACTAAAATCTTACCGCCCGAAACGGTTATTGCTCTATTAGCTGATCCTGTTGGGAAACTTCTGAAATAGATCATGTCTTCTGTCAAATCAAAGTCCTTAATAACCATGAGATCTGGGTTGTCGGCATGTGCAATCTGAAAGATGTCAGCTCCAGCTCCTCCGGTAAAAGTATCATTCCCATCATATCCGTAAAGAGTATCATCACCGTCCCCGCCGTTTATAGTGTCGTTTCCTGAACTCCCGTTAAGAACATCATTCCCGCCCCCGCCGTTTAGGGTGTCATTCCCGTCGTCAGCATTAAAAAAGTTGTCTTGGTCGGTTCCGGTGATTGTGTCATCACCATCCCCACACTGAACATCTTCAATACTTTCAAAGGTGAACGTTCCAGTGTCAGAAAGAGATGAACCATTAAAACTCCCAGAAGAAAGATTAAGAGTTATATCATCGCCAATAACATCCTCATCATCAGCAGAATATTGTCCATCATCTAGGGTTGAATCTGAGTCCTCTCGTTGACAATAGATCATGTCATCACCATCCCCACCAAAATATTTATTAGTTCCTGCTTGTTCCCAAATATAAAAGTGGTCGTTGCCATCTTCACCATAAAGCGTGTCATCACCGTCTCCGCCTATCAACTTGTCATTACCACCACCAGCGTAAACAACATCATCACCGCCTTTAGCTCTAATTTCATTATCCCCATTGGAGTCTACGCAAATAACATCGTCATCATCAGTCCCCCAAATGTTTGGGATGCCTCCAGATGCCTTTATACCGTTACTAACATCGCACCTAGTATCAGTGGGGTTTAAGTCTCTCCCATCTGCGCCCGCAGGCCCCGCGGGCCCTCTCTCGCCGGTGTCGCCTTTGTCCCCTTTTTCGCCGGTGTCTCCCTTGTCCCCTTTTTCGCCCGCAGGTCCTCGGTCCCCTTCACATGCTACAAACAAAACTGCTCCAGTGAGCAACAACATCACTAATAAACTACGTAACTTCATATTACAACCTCCCTGTATAAGTTGTTCCATTTATAAATGGACATTTATCTGGCAAAACCTTGCTATAAAACCCTCATTCTTAAAGTCAGTCTTTTGAGTCTACCCCCCCCCCCCTTACAAAGTCAAGGACTAGCGAGAAAGAAGGCATTTGCGCTGTAGTGATGCTTAATGCTGATTTCTTTTGATGGTTGTGGAACCGCTACGGGTTTATTTCTTTTGTAAATGATGAATTTGTTATTAACTTGAGGTAGTCACGCTACAACGATTTTTGAGGCTTTTTCCCTTGAGAATGACCAAATAAAATTGACTTACTCTTATAGGAGAGGAGAAGATTCTGCTAGCAAATTATAATTTCAACCTATGAAAACACCTTTATACTGACATTAAAAACAAGTGAGATCATCAAGTTATTTGTATTTTTGGGGAATTTTTACAGAGGTTATATCAACCGATTTTAGTGTGGGGTGAAATTTGTGGGTCTTAGCTTGTATTAGCCGATTTTTAGGACTCTTCTGGGGTATTTTTGGGGTAAAAAGTTTTTACTCATTCTAAAACCCCTTGATATGGAACATATTTTGGACAGTGCAGATGGCTCGGATACACTATGGTTATATAAATAGGTCCAAAACCTGAAACCATCCTACGTTTTTGGTTAAGTATAACGAAATGTCGAACAGAAAAATCTTATCAACTGCACATTCACAAGATTTTGTAGCTGTTGACGTGGAAACAGCGAATCCAGAGATCTCAAGCATCTGCCAAATAGGGATTGTAGTGGTCAAATCATTTAAAATAACAGAGTCATGGACGCAACTTGTCGACCCAGGTGATTATTTTCACCCAGCGAACATCAAAGTTCACGGCATAACCTCCCATATGGTAAAAGGCTCACCTAGGTTTGAGGACGTATACGAAAAAATCGCCGAATATCTAAAACGCATCGTTGTAAGCCACACCTTTTTTGACCGAAAAGCAATTCAGAAAGCTTGTGAACTCCATGGAAAAACCATCAGTTATAACACATGGATCAACAGCGCCCAGGTCGCGCGACGCGCTTGGCCGGAAAAATACGCCTCTCGGGGGTACGGTCTCGGAAATATCGCAAGTGATCTTGAAATCTCTTTTAACCCGCACGACGCAGGGGAAGACGCAAGAGTGTCAGCGGAAATAATACTCAGAGCATGCGCAGAAACAGAAATTTGTTTTGACGAGTTACTTGAAGTCCCTTCTGCGAGGAAATCAAAGAAAGTTCGTGCCAAAGTCAAATATCCCAAAACTCCGACTCCCAGCGCATAACCTAAAACCAGAGAAGTAATTGTCTTTACCAGCATCTTGTCAATCAACCGAAAGCGAACTACTGAACTTGCAACCCTATGTGGGTACGAGGTGCAAAAAACCGTGACAAAGAAAACAACTATCCTTGTATCTGGCAACTCCGCCATCCGCCATCACAAAAGCCGCGAAAAAACTTCAAAGGAAAGAAAAGCGGAAGATCTCATAGCAGAAGGACAACCGATACTAATACCGCAAGAAACAGATTTTATTAAAATGGTTTCGGGACAGAAAAAATCTCTTGGTTGAGGCTAGACGGCATTTTTTCAGAAAACCTCGCTATGCTTACCACTTGTCAAACCAAAAAGTAGATAACCGCAAAAAACTATCCGATTGTACCAATTTCCCTGAGATTTTTTTCAAGTTGCTCACTTGATAGAGACTCAAAATCAAGCAAAAGAAACGCTATTATACGTTTTTCTAGTAGAGAATAAGCATCTGTATAGGCTTTTTGCCGATCATAATCACTGCCTTTGATATCTGAAGGGTCGGCGAGCCCCCAATGGGCTGTCACTGGTTTTCCGGGCCACAAAGGGCAATATTCTCCTGCTGCGTCGTCACACACGGTAAATATAAAATCCATAATAGGCGCATCTTTTGACTCAAACTCATCCCAAGACTTGGAGCGTAGATACGTTGTATCATGTCCACGTCCCAAGAGGAATTCAAGGGTTTGAGGATTAATTTGACCCCGTGGACAACTCCCCGCGCTGTATGCGACAAACCGTCCGTCAGAACAATGGTTCAAAATAGATTCCGCCATGATTGAACGGCAAGAGTTTCCCGTACAGAGAAAAAGTATGTTTTTGGTAGGACTCACAACTATTCAATTTAACAGTTCTTGGCGTTAGTCCAAAGGGACCTTGGATCAAAGTAGCGATAATATATATAATTCCCCTATGACTGTGGACAAAGAAATTCTCGTAAAGACTAGAGGTGGCGTAACAACCCTCACCATAAACCGTCTGAATACAAGGAACTCGCTCTCCGCAAGCGCTCTCTTCAGAACTGAAAACGCTTGGCAAAGACCCAGCAGTCAGATGCATCGTTATAACGGGGAGTGGGGACCAAGCGTTTTGCTCAGGATACGATATAACTGCGATATCGGATGAAGATATTTACAGAAAGGAGAGTCACCCTCTAGCGCTGGCAATGCGCTCGGTAAGAGGCTGCCCTCTTCCCGTGGTAGCCATGATAAACGGACATGCGTTTGGCGCGGGACTTGAGCTTGCGGTCACGTGTGACATTAGGATATCGGTAGACTATGCGAAATTCGCTATACCACCAGCAAAACTCGGAGTGACCTACCCTTACGAAGGAATAAAGAAATTTCTCAATCTAGTTGGTCCGGGCCTTACAAAAGAACTTTTTCTAACCGCACAGCCTATAACTGCGCAAAGAGCTTTAGAAAATGGGCTTATAAATCACGTTGTGAAAAAAGAAGAGCTTGAGGAATTTGTCCATTCAGTGACGAAAAACATGATCGAAAATGCGCCTCTTTCTATTACCTCTATGAAAAAAATGATAAACATTTGGGAAGAAAAAAAGACTCTCTCGGAGAGTGAAAAGGTAGCTTTGGAATCCATCTTCCAAGTCGTATGCGAAAGCACAGACTACCGCGAAGGGAAAAAGGCGTTTATAGAAAAAAGAAAACCTCTTTTTCGGGGGAAGTAAGATAAACTTAGATTGTCACTCCCCATAACCAAACTCTCTTATCAACAAGTCGTTTCCAGTCCAGTTTTCCCTTACCTTCACATAAAGATCAAGAAACAGTCTTGTACTCAGGGTGCTTTCAATCTCCGCCCTAGCCTCTGAACCCACCCGCTTAAGCATTGATCCGCTCTTTCCTATAATAATCCCTTTATGACTTTTTCTCTCAACGTAGATCTCTGCGTTTACGCTTATCAGGCCCTTTTCTGCATCCTCGCTAAAACCCGTAACTAGAACCGCCACTTTATAAGGAATCTCCTTATGAGTGAGATTAAATATTTTCTCTCTTACAATCTCCGCTATGTAGAAGACCTCTGGCTGATTGGTAAAAACGTCTTTAGGGAAATATCTAGGTCCTTCAGGCAAATATTTCTTGAGCAGTTCTATCAGTTGCGAAACGTCATCTGTGTTAAGAGCGCAGAGGGGAACAAGTTCAAGAAACTTACCGGCAGAAACGTCCGCAACTGAAATAATAGGAAGCAGCTTTGATTTTTTTACCTTGTCAATCTTGTTTATAACAAGTACAGGGGGCTTTGGAAGCATATCAAGTATCGCCCTGTCCGCAGATGCAAATGGTTTTTCCACATCTGTTACGAACATAATCAGATCTGCATCAGAGAGCGCGCTACTGACTGCACGGGCCATGGATTTTCCAAGTCTGGTTTTTTCCCTGTATACCCCAGGCGTATCAAGAAAAATCAATTGTGAATCCGAAAAGGTTTTTATACCGAGTATCTTGCTCCTCGTGGTGCTAGGCTTATCAGAAACCGCAGATACTTTTCTCCTACAATTGAATTTACAAGTGTGGATTTTCCAACGTTCGGTCTTCCAACTACCGATATAAAACCTGATCTAAAGCATTGCTTCTCTTTGTCTAGATGGGACATTGACTAAAACTCTTAGATAATCAGAAATATTAGGTGCGACTATTAGACTACTCAGTATAATCTTACCGAATCTCAGAAAACAAAGCAGATGATGAGTTATATAGCAGAAAAAGAACGCCCTGTAATTCACTGGTTTAGAAATGACCTCAGGATTACCGATAACCCTGCGCTTTTTGAAGCTGTAGAGTCAGCAAAACCGGTGGTAGCGGTCTACATACTTGAAGACGAAGATTCTAATCCTTGGGGGCCACAGGGAGCAAGCAGATGGTGGCTTCACCACAGTCTTGTGGAACTTGACAAGTCTCTTAGGTCATATGGCAATCGTCTTGTGCTTCGACGCGGAAACCCTATAGACGCGCTTGCGGAGATTGTTCGTGAAACTGAAGCTGCGGCTCTCCATCTCACTCGGCTTTCAGAACCTTATGCAAAAAAGATGGAAAAAGAAATAGAAAGAGTATTCCCGGATATGGGAATCAAGGTTCGCGTTTTCGACGGCAACCTTCTTTTTTCACCTGAATCAGTAGCAAATGAAAAGGGAGGCTACTTCAAAGTCTTTACGCCTTTTTACAGAGCATGCCTTAAGAAACTTCCGCTTTGCCGTCCGCTTCCTGCGCCAGGGGAAATTCCTTGTCTGGAAAAACCTTTAAGAAGTGACTCTATTTCGCAGTGGAACCTACTTCCGAAAAAACCTGACTGGGCCAAAGGATGGCTTGACTTATGGACACCGGGAGAACAAGGGTCTCTTGCGCGGATTGATTCGTTTCTGGAAAATTCCGGTGCCTTGTATAAAACCCATCGTGATCGGCCGGACATATCTGGAACTTCTAGGCTTTCTCCCCATCTTCACTTTGGCGAAATATCTCCTAGGCTTTGTTGGCACTTGACAATCAATAATCTGAAAAACCATTCTCAAGAAGATTGTGACTCTTTTTTGCGCCAGATCATCTGGCGAGAGTTCTCCCATCATCTTCTTTATCATTGGCCGGATTTTTCTGAAAAACCGTTTCGAAAAGAATTTGAACGGTTCCCATGGAAAGATAACGAGGAATTGCTCAGCAGTTGGCAACGAGGTCTTACTGGTTATCCAATAGTGGATGCGGGAATGCGTGAACTTTGGACAACTGGGTGGATGCATAATCGCGTGCGTATGGTCGTTGCGTCATTTCTGGTGAAACATCTTCTCATTCCATGGCAAAGAGGCGCTGAGTGGTTTTTTGAAACTTTGGTGGACGCAGACCTTGCGAACAATTCAGTCAGTTGGCAGTGGGTTGCAGGATGCGGGGTAGATGCCGCTCCTTTTTTTCGTATTTTCAATCCGACTATTCAAGGGAAGAAGTTTGATCCAGAGGGTGATTATGTGCGGAAATGGGTTCCAGAACTAAAGAATGTATCTAATTTGAATATTCATGAACCGTGGAAAGACTCAAGTCGTGGGTCTTATCCCCTTCCGATAGTTGACCACGCAACAGCAAGAAAAAAAGTCCTGTTTGAATTTGAATCTCTGAAAAATCACTTCACTCATTAACTAAAACCCGTGTTCGAGTTATATTCAAATCAGAGGAGTTTGCGCTACAACGATTCTCAATTCAGTTTTCCTAGTGAACTTTCCCGACTCACATAACTGATTCGTACTTGGGGGAAAAATGATGATTTTAGCCCGAATTTGCCAATTTTAGTTTTTTTATGGACAACCGGCGCCTATTGACATTTACAGACAATCAGTTATGGTTTTAAGTGCAAATTGAGTCCTTAATTTATACTTATCATAAACTAAGTATCTTATTTTCCTCAATGAAATCAGAATCTCAATTTATTGCTCATATAACACAGATCAACGGGAATTTTGAGATCCATGATCTTTCCGAGCATCTACTAGAAGTCTCACAGTTGGCATCTGAATTTGCGGCAGACATTGGTAAAGACTGGGCGGAACTGGCCGGGCTCTGGCACGACTTAGGTAAATACCGTCAATCATTCCAAACTTATATACGACGCGATTCTGGTTATGACCCTGAAGCACACATCACCGGGGAATCCAACTCCAAAACTGCACACGCTTCCACCGGGGCGGTTTATGCCGATCAACAAGAAGGACAGTGGGGAAAAGTCTTGGCTTATTTGATCGCCGGACATCATACCGGGTTGCAAGATTTTGAAAGGGATCAGACCAAAGGCCGAGGATTACGCGAAACCCTCAATAAAGATAAAACCATGTTGCAAGAAGCGCTACAGCAACCGATTCCAGATCAAATTCTTCAGTCCAAAGTCAAAGCACCGTCCCCTGTAAATTTAGGCGGCCCTAACGGGGGGCATTTATGGATAAGAATGCTGTTTTCCTGTCTAGTAGATGCCGACTTTTTAGATACTGAACGATTCATGAATCCGACCAAATCGACTACTCGTTCTTGCTCTTACGATGTCACAATAGCAGAAATGCTTGATTGTTTTAACAAATATATACAACCCCTCACAGCACGTGCCTCAGCTACTCCTTTAAACAAGATGCGAAGTGAAATATTGGACCAATGCAGGAAATCCGCACGACATAAACCGGGAGTATTTACCCTCACTGTACCGACTGGTGGAGGTAAAACCCTCTCTAGTTTGGCTTTTGCCCTAGAGCATGCCGCAACATACAATAAATGCCGAATTATCTACGCCATTCCATACACAAGTATCATTGAGCAGACTGCAAATGTCTTTCGAGGCTTGTTTGATCCTTTGGGCAGCATATTAGTTGAACACCACAGCAATACGGATGCCGACCAATTTAACCAAGAATCCACTTGGACGCGCCTAGCAACAGAGAATTGGGATGCGCCATTGATTGTGACAACTACAGTACAGTTGTTTGAATCGCTTTATGCGGCACGCACTAGCCGATGCCGCAAACTTCATAACTTAATAAATAGCGTTATTATCATTGATGAAACACAGTTGTTACCTGTTGAACACCTTAAACCGATTCGGCATGCAATTGAGATGCTACACAAATATTATGGTGTTACTTTTCTCCTGTCGACTGCAACGCCTACTGGTCTCAATTCAGAACATGATGTCTTTGGACACAAGCTACTTCAAGGCATTGAAAGTCAGGAGATCGTTCATCAACCTGAGCAGTACTATCGTGCATTAGAGAGGGTTAAGTTTGAGTTGCCCAAACGGTTTGATGAACCCCTTTGTTGGGAAGAGATCCGCGATTGGTTGGTCAAACACGAATCCATATTATGCGTGGTTAATACGCGCAAAGACGCTAAGACATTATTCGAGCTAATGCCTAAAGGTACTTTCCACTTGTCAGCAATGATGTGCCCAAAACACCGTTCCGAAGTTATTGAAGTTATTCGTAACCGTCTGAAAAATGGTAATCCAACCCGAGTGGTCAGCACTCAACTCATAGAAGCAGGAGTCGACTTGGACTTTCCTGTGGTATATCGTGCGATGGCCGGGCTGGATTCTATAGTACAAGCGGCGGGTCGTTGCAATCGCGAAGGGAACCTAGAGCATGGTTGTGTCAAGATTTTTATACCCCCGTCCAAAACCCCACCCGGGATTTTGACAATCAGCACCCAAACCACCATATCGTTGCTCACTGGGTTCAAAGGTTCGTTACAATCACCAGAAACTTTCAAAGCCTATTTCAGTAGTCTATTCGCTGAAGTCAAAAACCTTGACAAATCAGATGTTCTAAAAAAATTACAAAACGATGCTTGTCAATGTGAGATTCAATTTCGCACCGCTGAGAATGTGTTTCGTATGATTGATGATCAGGAGATGGTCTCAGTTTATGTTCGTTACGGCGAGGAGGGCAGTGAAGTAGACCGCTGGATCGTGATGCTTGCCCAAAAAAAGCCTGACCGTTGGTTGTTGCGCAAATTGCAACGCTACACTGTCAGCATTTACCATTATCAGTACAAGAACCTATTACGCCGGGGTGAAATAGAAGAAGTTGCCCCTGGCTTCTACGCTCAATCTGAGGCTGGAATTTACAACAAGGATACTGGATTACAAGTTGAGATGCAAGAATTTACACCAACAAATAGCGTAATATGAGGGAGCCTATGTCAAGTCAAAAAATTTTTTGTTTACACGTAAGTGGTGAATTCGCCTGTTTTACCCGTCCTGAAATGAAGGTTGAACGCGTTTCCTATGATGTCATCACGCCATCTGCTGCTCGTGCTATTTTCGAGGCGATTTTGTGGAAACCAGCGATCAGTTGGCAAATCACCCGCATTGAAGTCTTAGAGCCAATCCGCTGGATCAATATTCGGCGTAATGAAGTCTCTTCTAACATCAGCAAAAGTAACGCCGAAACCGTGATGAAAGGAGGCAAAGCTAATCTGGAAATCTTAATAGAAAACGACCGACAACAACGTGCCGGATTATTTCTCCGCAATGTAGCCTATCGTCTCTATGCACAATTTAGTTTAAGAGATGATTCCAAACATATTCATCATTATCCACATTTATGCTGTGCAGAGAGCGACACTAGCGAGAACAGTTACGCCAAATTCGCTGAAATGTTCAAGCGTCGGGCTCGTAAAGGTCAATGTTTTAACCAACCCTATTTGGGCACACGGGAATTTGCCGCGGATTTTCGGCTTATTGAGGCAACAGAGAACAACGAGAATGCGATCTGCGAAGACCGAGAACTAGGATGGATGTTATATGACTTGGATTTTAGCGATTCTAATAACCCAACGCCACGGTTTTTTAATGCCTTGATGCGACAAGGCATAATTGATGTGCCGTGTTGGGACAGCGAGGAGGTCCGAGGATGATCTTGCAAGCATTGAATCAATATTATCAACGTAAAAGAAGTGCAGACAAAACATCATTACCGTCTTTCGGATTTGAGAGAAAGAGCATTCCTATCATCCTTGAGTTGAACAAGAAGGCAGACTTAGTACAGATAAGAGTCACTGATGCAAAAGTGAATCCTAGAGCATGCGAATATATTGTGCCACAAGGAGCGAAAAGATCCTCGGGAATCGTGGCTAATTTGTTTTGGGATAACGTTGAGTATGCATTAGGCATGAATACTGAAGATGAACAACAACATAAAAAAAACAAGAATCGTGAGAAAGTTGTTGAAAAACACAAGGATTTTGTCAAGCGCATTTCTCAGTTAAAAGAACCAGCAATTTCTGACCAAGGTGTTCAGGTATTGCTCAATTTTTTGCAAAAATTTGATCCTAATTCAATTCGAGTAGGACCACATTCACGTCATTACAAAAAGCTAATGGAAAAACCCAATGTCAGTTTTCGTTTGCAAGGTGACAATCACCTGATTTGCGAACGCCCCAACGTGCGGAAAGCCTTATCTTCGATTCTTAAAGTTGATGAGACTACTGATATATGCCTGATAACTGGCGAACCCTGTGTATCTGAACTGACACACCCGGCGATCAAGGGTGTTTTGAAAGCACAATCCTCCGGAGCAAACATTGTATCGTTTAATCAGGACGCATTTAACTCTTATGGCAAAAAACAGGGTTCTAACGCACCTATAAGTCAAGAAGTTGCTTTTTCATATACAACAGCTCTGAACCATTTACTTAAAAAGGGGTCAGAACAACGGATTCAGGTTGGCGATGCCTCAACAGTGTTCTGGTCCGAAATACCCGATCCACTAGAGAATGATTTTCAATCTATCTGGGGGGCGACATCAAAATCCATTAAGGATGACCCGGATAAATTTACGAAAGCAGTTAGGTCGGTTTTATCCTCGGTAAAGCGAGGTGCGTTTTCCCCCAGTCAGAAAAAGGACCGATTCTATGTGTTGGGCCTTTCTCCGAACGCCTCACGTATATCTATTCGTTTCTGGGTTGTTGGAACAGTGGAAGAAACTTATCTACGAATTGATCAGTATTTTGAGGAATTGAATATTGAACACGCTGATTCTGAATCCGGTTTTCTTCCTTTATCCCGATTGCTGGTCAATATCGCCGTACAGGGAAAAGCAGAAAATATCCCACCCAATTTAGCCGGTGATGTCATGCATAGCATACTGACGGGAAAACCCTATCCTCATACTCTCCTGGCAGCGACCGTTCGCCGTTGTAAAGCCGAGCAATCGGTCAATTACCCTCGCGCAGCACTCATTAAGGCGTATCTTTGCCGTTTGCAACCAACAGAAAAAATCAAAAAAAGCCTAGATAAAGACAACGTCAATATAGCTTATCGGCTAGGCCGATTATTTGCAGTACTAGAAAAAATCCAGAAAGAAGCCAGTCCCGGCATCAATGCTACCATTCGAAACCATTACTATGGCGCCGCTTCCACTAACCCCGTAAGCGTGTTTACCACGTTGCTCAAACTGAAGAATCATCATCTTACTAAATTAGGCAACCCTGGTCGTAAAACTAATTTTGAAAAAATATTGGGTGAAATTCTCTCCGCTATGACAATGGATTTCCCCAACAATTTATCCCTACAGGATCAAGGGCGTTTTGCAGTAGGCTATTACCACCAGCGCCAAGATTTCTTTACTAAAAATACATCTAATAACAGAGGACTAGAACAATCGACGGAGGAAATCAAATGAGTTTAGATAAAGACAACACCAATACAGCTTATCGGCTAGGCCGATTATTTGCAGTACTAGAAAAAATCCAAGAAGAAGCCAGTCCCAGCATTAATGCTACCATTCGGGACCGTTATTATGGCGCCGCTTCCACTAACCCCGTAAGTGTATTTGCCACTTTGCTCAAACTGAAGAATCATCATCTTACTAAATTAAACAACCCTGGTCGTAAAACTAATTTTGAAAAAATATTGGGTGAAATTCTCTCCGCTATGACAATGGATTTCCCCAACAATTTATCCCTACAGGATCAAGGGCGTTTTGCAGTGGGCTATTACCACCAGCGCCAAGATTTCTTTACTAAAAATACACCTAAAATAGAAGGAGGACTGTAATGAGTCTAAATAATCGCTACGATTTTGTTTATATGTTTGATGTTATAGACGGCAATCCCAACGGTGATCCAGATGCCGGCAATCTACCTAGGATTGACGCTGAAACTGGACAAGGTTTGGTTACCGATGTCTGCCTCAAAAGGAAGATTAGAAACTTCGTATATTTGATAAAGGAGGGGAAATCTCCACACAATATTTATATCAAGGAAAAGGCAATACTGAATGATACAAACCGAGAAGCCTATAAAAAAGTTAATGCTGAAGAAGAACTAAAATCAGATAAAAAACGTAAAGGGTCAGAGCAAACAGTTGAAAAAGCCCGGAAATGGATTTGCCAGAATTTCTATGATGTCCGAACTTTTGGTGCTGTCATGTCGACCCAAGTTAATTGTGGTCAGGTGAGAGGACCTGTACAGATGACATTTTCACGTTCTGTCAGCCCAATCATAACGCAAGAGCATTCAATCACACGAATGGCGGTTGCTACTAGGGATGAAGCAGAAAAGCAGTCTGGAGATAACCGAACTATGGGCCGAAAATTTACTGTACCCTACGGCCTGTATATTGGTCATGGCTTTATTTCAGCACATTTAGCACAGCAAACGGAATTCAGTGAAGATGATCTAGAGTTGCTATTTCAGGCATTAGAACATATGTTTGAGCATGATCGTTCCGCGGCTCGAGGCGAAATGAACGCACGGGGACTTTATGTGTTCAAACATTCTAGCAAACTTGGCAACGCATCTGCCCATAGGCTATTCGACCGTATTGAAGTTCAACTTAAGGATGGAGTATCGGCACCGCGTTCGTTTAGTGATTATAATACCTTTATCAATGATCAAGATCTGCCAGCCGGCGTAGAACTAATTCGGCGTATTGGATAAAGGTAGAAGTCATAGACTACTCTATCCCCATCTCTGCACTTCAACACTATGCCTTCTGCCCACGCCAGTGTGCTTATATACACACCGAGCGCATTTGGCAAGACAATTACCTCACTGCCTTAGGTAGCCAACTTCATGAGCGAGTGCACGGCAGTGAGGTCGAAACTCGGGGTAATTTACGGACAGAAAGAGGTGTTGAGGTATCATCCAAGACGCTTGGAATTAGTGGCAAAATTGATTTGTTGGAGATCAAAACATCTCCTTACGCTCTAAGACCGGTCGAATACAAACGCGGTAAGCCCAAAATTGATGACTGTGATCGTATTCAACTTTGTGCACAGGTCCTATGTTTGGAGGAAATGCGAAATCTTGCAATACCTCGTGCGGCAATTTGGTACTGGCAGGTTAGAAAACGAGAGTGGATTGATATAAACAAATCTCTGCGAAAAAGAACGCTGAAACTTATTGAGGAAACAAGAACTTTGCTTGAGTCTCGCCAGATACCCAAAGCCCACTACACAACATCCTGTAAAGCCTGCTCTTTTTTCGATCATTGTAAGCCTAAACAAACAGACCGTAGTCTGGACTATGTTAAGGCACTTTTTGAAACGTGAAAAAACTGCTCAATCAACTTTATATTACAACCGACGGTAGTTATCTATATAAAGAACGTGAAACGTTGGTCATCAAACAGGAAAACGAAAAAGTTTTTCAATTGCCTTTGCACAACGTGCAAAATATTTTTTGTTTTGGACATATCCTCATTTCTCCCAGTTTGATGGCAACTTGTGGAGAAAAGGGTGTAGGAATTTCATTTTTTACCAAATTTGGCAAATTTCAGAGTCGATTACAAGGACCACAAGGCGGCAACGTTCTCCTTCGCCGTAATCAGTACAGATTAGCGGATTCAAATCCTGAAAAACTCGCTAGACTCTTTGTCGCAGCCAAGATCGCTAATACCCGCCAAAACCTCATGAAGCATCAACGTAATCATAGACGCACTGAGGATCTTGAATCGGTTATTTTCCAATTAGCAGTTTCGTTGCGGCGGCTCAAATCTCAAGTTGATATGAATAAAATCAGAGGTATTGAAGGTGATTCTGCCGCACGTTATTTTTCCGTCTTTAATGAATTAATCGTAGCGTCTCAAAAAGGAGAGTTTGAATTTAAAGGTAGAAATAAAAGACCTCCACTTGATGCAGTGAACACCTTACTTTCATTTTCTTATACGCTCCTAGCTCACGAAATAGCGTCGGCACTTCAAGGGGTTGGGCTTGATCCCTATGTTGGCTTTTTGCATACTGATCGACCTGGACGTCTCAGTTTAGCTTTAGACTTGCTTGAAGAAGTACGGCCTTGGTGGTGCGATCGATTTGTATTGACCTTAATCAATCGAAATCAGATAAAAAATTCAGACTTTGTCCAAGACGCGAGTGGTGCGATACGCATGTCTGACAATATAAGAAAAGCCTTTCTGACCCATTGGCAAGAACGAAAACAGGATGAATTACAACATCCCTACACTGGTGAAAAAATAAAAGTTGGATTATTGCCCCACATTCAGGCAACACTACTTGCTAAATATCTTCGAGATGACTTGGAGAGTTATCCACCTTTTTTATCCCGCTAAGATGTTGATGCTTATAACATATGATGTTAATGTTGAAACAACTGAAGGCCGAAAACGTCTCCGTAATATAAGTAAAACCTGTCTTGACCATGGTATGCGCGTACAGTACTCCGTTTTCGAATGTGAGATCAGCCCTGAACAATGGGTGAATTTAAGAAGAAAACTACTTGATATATTTGATGCATCTAAAGACAGTCTTCGCTTTTACCACTTAGGTTCAAACTGGAAAAGAAAAATAGAGCATCACGGAGCAAAACCAACACCGGATGTATTACGCGACCCGATTATACTATAAAAGCTAACCGCTAGTACTCAGGTGTTTTATAGAAGATTAGCGAGCAATTAACTTATTGGTTTTTCTAAGTTATATAACATCGTCAAGTGTGTTTTCCATTTCACAATAACATGGAATTTATGGTTAGCGTATATCTTACAATTAGTTTTTATTATTCAGTATGTTAGGTTATGGCTATCGCGCCCTTCATGGGCGTGCGGATTGAAACGTATGCTTTTAGGGCGACTCGAGAGTCATGCAAATAATCGCGCCCTTCATGGGCGTGCGGATTGAAACAAAACTCTTAAGGCGTCATTCGTACAGGATGCCCTATCGCGCCCTTCATGGGCGTGCGGATTGAAACATATCCAGTGGATGGATTAACAACATAAAACTCCTCATCGCGCCCTTCATGGGCGTGCGGATTGAAACTAACGAAGTATAGTTCAACCGGTTCACATGTCTCAATCGCGCCCTTCATGGGCGTGCGGATTGAAACTCCTGTCTCCGATGAGTTGTAGGTGCAAATCGTAATCGCGCCCTTCATGGGCGTGCGGATTGAAACAAGGTGCTACGCGACCAGCCGGATGAGTTGCTGCATCGCGCCCTTCATGGGCGTGCGGATTGAAACGATAAGGAGCGCAGACATTTAAGGAGGCTTGAAATATCGCGCCCTTCATGGGCGTGCGGATTGAAACAGTGTTTCGGAAATAGAGGATTTTGAGGGTATAGAATCGCGCCCTTCATGGGCGTGCGGATTGAAACACTTTCCCAATATGGCACTACTTGGCCCACCTCGGCCATCGCGCCCTTCATGGGCGTGCGGATTGAAACATCTGCAGGGCCTTCTAATAGTCCTCTCGCCATGTCATCGCGCCCTTCATGGGCGTGCGGATTGAAACGTAACGGTCGAGAGAACAAAGCGAGACATCGTAAATCGCGCCCTTCATGGGCGTGCGGATTGAAACCACATCATATAAGGCATCTTGACCATCCCATCCAAAATCGCGCCCTTCATGGGCGTGCGGATTGAAACACAGACAACCGCAGGCAAGCATTCACCCGCGGGAAAATCGCGCCCTTCATGGGCGTGCGGATTGAAACCGTTGGTCGTTGCTTCCATGGGCCATGCCCATCCCATCGCGCCCTTCATGGGCGTGCGGATTGAAACGCCGGTGATCAGCCTCGCTCATTTCATGCGCATACATCGCGCCCTTCATGGGCGTGCGGATTGAAACCTGCTAGGTTCGGCCTGCTGGCTGCTGCTGGTGCTATCGCGCCCTTCATGGGCGTGCGGATTGAAACTTACGCGGGGAAGCGGAACAATCAATAACAAGTCCAATCGCGCCCTTCATGGGCGTGCGGATTGAAACGCACTAGGACGATCAATAACGCAATCCGCAGCAACATCGCGCCCTTCATGGGCGTGCGGATTGAAACGGTGGTTTTCGAAACACTGAAAGGCCCCGGGTATAATCGCGCCCTTCATGGGCGTGCGGATTGAAACTAGAAACACGAGGGTCGCCGTTTTATGTAGACGGAATCGCGCCCTTCATGGGCGTGCGGATTGAAACACAGACGATCGCAGGCAAGCATTTACGCGTGGGAATCGCGCCCTTCATGGGCGTGCGGATTGAAACTTAACCCGTCAATATAGAACTTGTTACTACTTACCATCGCGCCCTTCATGGGCGTGCGGATTGAAACTGATCAATCTCGGGCGGTCAGCAAGGGGTATATGTATCGCGCCCTTCATGGGCGTGCGGATTGAAACAACCAGCAGGAAATCAAAGCGTTTACCCTCGCCCCATCGCGCCCTTCATGGGCGTGCGGATTGAAACTAACACTCTCACTGCTTGCAGCTGGGAATACAGCGAATCGCGCCCTTCATGGGCGTGCGGATTGAAACCCGACCTTGAGCGAGTAAGGGATCTAGAATAGGTTATCGCGCCCTTCATGGGCGTGCGGATTGAAACGGGCTAGTATATGTACAGCCATGCAACTGGATGACATCGCGCCCTTCATGGGCGTGCGGATTGAAACTATAACCTACCTAGTACAGCAAGAGGAACGGACGGATCGCGCCCTTCATGGGCGTGCGGATTGAAACCTTCTGTTCATCGGAATATCCCTCGTAAAATCCCAATCGCGCCCTTCATGGGCGTGCGGATTGAAACAGGGTTACTAGCTTGAATGAATGGTCATATCTTTATCGCGCCCTTCATGGGCGTGCGGATTGAAACACCCGACTTCAGAGGGTAAAATATAAACAAGGAGGATCGCGCCCTTCATGGGCGTGCGGATTGAAACGGTGGTTTTCGAAACACTGAAAGGCCCCGGGTATAATCGCGCCCTTCATGGGCGTGCGGATTGAAACTAGAAACACGAGGGTCGCCGTTTTATGTAGACGGAATCGCGCCCTTCATGGGCGTGCGGATTGAAACACAGACGATCGCAGGCAAGCATTTACGCGTGGGAATCGCGCCCTTCATGGGCGTGCGGATTGAAACTTAACCCGTCAATATAGAACTTGTTACTACTTACCATCGCGCCCTTCATGGGCGTGCGGATTGAAACTGATCAATCTCGGGCGGTCAGCAAGGGGTATATGTATCGCGCCCTTCATGGGCGTGCGGATTGAAACAACCAGCAGGAAATCAAAGCGTTTACCCTCGCCCCATCGCGCCCTTCATGGGCGTGCGGATTGAAACTAACACTCTCACTGCTTGCAGCTGGGAATACAGCGAATCGCGCCCTTCATGGGCGTGCGGATTGAAACCCGACCTTGAGCGAGTAAGGGATCTAGAATAGGTTATCGCGCCCTTCATGGGCGTGCGGATTGAAACGGGCTAGTATATGTACAGCCATGCAACTGGATGACATCGCGCCCTTCATGGGCGTGCGGATTGAAACTATAACCTACCTAGTACAGCAAGAGGAACGGACGGATCGCGCCCTTCATGGGCGTGCGGATTGAAACCTTCTGTTCATCGGAATATCCCTCGTAAAATCCCAATCGCGCCCTTCATGGGCGTGCGGATTGAAACAGGGTTACTAGCTTGAATGAATGGTCATATCTTTATCGCGCCCTTCATGGGCGTGCGGATTGAAACACCCGACTTCAGAGGGTAAAATATAAACAAGGAGGATCGCGCCCTTCATGGGCGTGCGGATTGAAACCGGTCTTGGAGATAATCGTCTCCTGTAGAGAATATATCGCGCCCTTCATGGGCGTGCGGATTGAAACCTAGAAGTTTAACAGTTACGGCAGGTGATGCTCAATCGCGCCCTTCATGGGCGTGCGGATTGAAACTTCCGACGGGAGTTCTACCTTTTGGGATTTCGCGATCGCGCCCTTCATGGGCGTGCGGATTGAAACAATCTAGATGGTTTCCGGTTTCACGTGGTAACTTCATCGCGCCCTTCATGGGCGTGCGGATTGAAACTTCATGCGGCGATGTCCACTTGACGGGAACTCCGTATCGCGCCCTTCATGGGCGTGCGGATTGAAACACACCAAACGCAATATCCGGGAGACTTATGGTTTTCCATCGCGCCCTTCATGGGCGTGCGGATTGAAACCCGATACGAAGTTACCTCAGGCTACGACGAGTAAATCGCGCCCTTCATGGGCGTGCGGATTGAAACAACAACCGCGGGGAACTCGGAAACTGGAACCGCTAAATCGCGCCCTTCATGGGCGTGCGGATTGAAACAAGTATGTAGTGATGGTCGTATTGATTGTTTTCGCATCGCGCCCTTCATGGGCGTGCGGATTGAAACTTCGGCGCTTTGAGTCTCCAGCTCTCTGCAGGTTGCAATCGCGCCCTTCATGGGCGTGCGGATTGAAACGTAACATACTTCACAATGTAGTTAGCAATAGCCATGATCGCGCCCTTCATGGGCGTGCGGATTGAAACTGTAAGCCTGCCCGCAGAAGTTACACCGAGAACCCATCGCGCCCTTCATGGGCGTGCGGATTGAAACAAATCTTCAATTGTCCAATCTCTCCAGTGAGTAACATCGCGCCCTTCATGGGCGTGCGGATTGAAACAATTGAGATTGCTAATCAGGTCCGAGAAGAATCGAATCGCGCCCTTCATGGGCGTGCGGATTGAAACAAAGCTTCTCGGTTGATCGCCCCCGGATGTATCTGATCGCGCCCTTCATGGGCGTGCGGATTGAAACCTGAGTTACGGACTTGGGATCGCGTGCGTCTGAACATCGCGCCCTTCATGGGCGTGCGGATTGAAACAGGGTGACAACTACGCCGTCGTTGAGACTTGTAAATCGCGCCCTTCATGGGCGTGCGGATTGAAACCTTAAGTATTCAATCTTTCCCCGGTGTACTTTCTATCGCGCCCTTCATGGGCGTGCGGATTGAAACCGAAGCGACATAACCGAGAAAGTCTCCGGCATGTTATCGCGCCCTTCATGGGCGTGCGGATTGAAACAAGTGAAGGTCTGGGGGACGGGTAGAGACGAAGTCATCGCGCCCTTCATGGGCGTGCGGATTGAAACCTGCCCTAGTTTTGATTCTGATAGTCTGACCCCTCAATCGCGCCCTTCATGGGCGTGCGGATTGAAACGCTCCAGTAGAACGCGATGACTGAATCTAAGAACAATCGCGCCCTTCATGGGCGTGCGGATTGAAACTGTAAATTGAGATGCAGGCGCGCGCGTAAAAGCGCATCGCGCCCTTCATGGGCGTGCGGATTGAAACTTGTTGCTCTTTTCGGCCACGCTGCATAATTGAGAAATCGCGCCCTTCATGGGCGTGCGGATTGAAACTATTGACCTATTGACAAGCGCGCGCTGGTATACGATCGCGCCCTTCATGGGCGTGCGGATTGAAACGAGTTGAGTTTAACGAGTGAGCAAATTGAGATGCTATCGCGCCCTTCATGGGCGTGCGGATTGAAACGGGAACGAGTTTGATAGCTGCCGATTCTCTCGGTTGATCGCGCCCTTCATGGGCGTGCGGATTGAAACTTAAACTTGGCGCTCTCATCAATTATCACCATGTCATCGCGCCCTTCATGGGCGTGCGGATTGAAACAGTTTTTCAGTGTAGTTAAGGCGCTATCGTTTGTCTAATCGCGCCCTTCATGGGCGTGCGGATTGAAACCCATTAGTACAACTCCTCCATTTCTAGCAGGTGTATATCGCGCCCTTCATGGGCGTGCGGATTGAAACTTGTCTGTCCGCGGTCTGCCATTCCCTCATCCTTCCATCGCGCCCTTCATGGGCGTGCGGATTGAAACCCAATGCGGGGTAGTTTTTGAATACCGGCTTGAGTATCGCGCCCTTCATGGGCGTGCGGATTGAAACAAATGCTGCTGGTTCTGCTTGGTGTGAATCTGTCAAATCGCGCCCTTCATGGGCGTGCGGATTGAAACACGTATCGCCCAATTGGCAATTGGTTGTTTCTCCGATCGCGCCCTTCATGGGCGTGCGGATTGAAACTTGCCAAAGGAGAGTACGCCAAGCGGAACTTATAATATCGCGCCCTTCATGGGCGTGCGGATTGAAACAATGTATACCTGTAAACTTCCATATGCTTCCATAACATCGCGCCCTTCATGGGCGTGCGGATTGAAACTAATATGTAGGTTGTGTTGCTCATTATGCATCCTCATCGCGCCCTTCATGGGCGTGCGGATTGAAACCCTGCCATTGCCTTTGACAACTATACTGCCTATATATCGCGCCCTTCATGGGCGTGCGGATTGAAACGTCTAGTAGAGCACTCTCGGGGATGACGACCGAAATCGCGCCCTTCATGGGCGTGCGGATTGAAACCGTTTTCATGTTGTAACTTCCGAATACGCTTTTAGATCGCGCCCTTCATGGGCGTGCGGATTGAAACAAAGAGCATGGGGAACTGTTTGTGATGATGTGCATCGCGCCCTTCATGGGCGTGCGGATTGAAACAGGGTAGACCCTAACACTAGCATAACGATAGATGATATCGCGCCCTTCATGGGCGTGCGGATTGAAACTTTGTCTCCTTGTAGTAGTGCTTTATTGATATATTATCGCGCCCTTCATGGGCGTGCGGATTGAAACATGATAAGAGGCTAGAGAAAACTACTAAAGATATCTCATCGCGCCCTTCATGGGCGTGCGGATTGAAACATACAAGACATAGAGAACATCCTTGAGAACGAAATATCGCGCCCTTCATGGGCGTGCGGATTGAAACCGAAGCTATCGAGGAAACAGGCCTTGGAGAAATTATCGCGCCCTTCATGGGCGTGCGGATTGAAACCGACTTCATCGCTTAATCCTGGCTCGTGAAATATATCGCGCCCTTCATGGGCGTGCGGATTGAAACGAAATGAGCAAGGAAATAGACGAACTCAAGAAAAGAATCGCGCCCTTCATGGGCGTGCGGATTGAAACCTTTCAATATCCATTTCTTTGACGAGTTCATATGTTATCGCGCCCTTCATGGGCGTGCGGATTGAAACCCATAATCCCTGTGGTACCAAAAATCCTTTGCAAATCGCGCCCTTCATGGGCGTGCGGATTGAAACAGTGATGTTGAGATGGCAGGGATTAAGGTCATCAAATCGCGCCCTTCATGGGCGTGCGGATTGAAACCTGCTGTAAAGGAGAAGTACGGCAATATCACAATATCGCGCCCTTCATGGGCGTGCGGATTGAAACCCCTTACCCGTTTGCGTCGTTATTACTATCATGCTTATCGCGCCCTTCATGGGCGTGCGGATTGAAACTCAACGACTTCACGGCGTCTACGAATCTCTACACAATCGCGCCCTTCATGGGCGTGCGGATTGAAACCAAGAAAGAGTTACGGTCGCGTTCCCCGCGGTTCCATCGCGCCCTTCATGGGCGTGCGGATTGAAACGCTGTTATACCAACTGAAGTGATAAGAGATTGTATATCGCGCCCTTCATGGGCGTGCGGATTGAAACCGTAAACGCTCTATCGCCTCGATCACAAGGCGAGTTATCGCGCCCTTCATGGGCGTGCGGATTGAAACTTGAATTCGAAAACGTTTGGAGTGGTGTGAGTGTAATCGCGCCCTTCATGGGCGTGCGGATTGAAACATCCCCAAATAAACCAGCATCCGGCACGTTAATAAAATCGCGCCCTTCATGGGCGTGCGGATTGAAACTCAAAATGGGCACGGGTAAAACTCAAATTGTAATATCGCGCCCTTCATGGGCGTGCGGATTGAAACGCAACATTGACCTTAAACGGCGTCGCCTTGCCTTTCAATCGCGCCCTTCATGGGCGTGCGGATTGAAACAGATAGCGAAGTAGAAGATTTTGAAGGGATAGACCCATCGCGCCCTTCATGGGCGTGCGGATTGAAACACTATTATCCAGTCAATTATGTCGTTTATTCTGACATCGCGCCCTTCATGGGCGTGCGGATTGAAACCGTTTTGTCACTATAGAGTCTCGCCGTCTCGGGGTATCGCGCCCTTCATGGGCGTGCGGATTGAAACCGACGAAGAAGATTCGAAGGAATTTTATGCAAAAATGTCGCACCCCTGCGGGGGCGTGTGGATTGAAACAGGCTTGTTCAGCGGGTAGACTTGTGTTTGCTGAATCGCGCCCCCGCGGGGACGTGTGGATTGAAACCAGAGACCTCTTAAACTGAATCTAGATAGAGTGGGGTTGTACCCTGCGGGGGCGCGTGGATTGAAACTAAATTCAGGACACTAATCTGTTAGGTTCTGCCGTGTTGGTCTATGCAGTTGTACTTGGGTAGATTTAAGTTGTGGTTGTTTAACTGAAAACTGGTGTTGCTCACAACTGAGTCTCAGTTATATGATCTTCGAATTCATCTCTGAATTTCCTAACTATAGATGCGACCGGCATAGCGCAACCATCGGCAAGAGCGCATATTGTTGTCCCACTCATCTGAGAACATGCGTCAAGTATTATATCTAGGTGTTCAAGAGAACCTCTTCCTTCATCAATATCCCTGAGTATCTTTTCAAGCCACCACGTTCCCTCTCTACACTGAACGCATTGCCCGCATGACTCATCCCTATAGAAATGGGCAAGGTTGCGCGCAACCTTTATCATGCTTACCGTATCGTCCATTACCGTCACGCCAGCGGTACCCAGCATAGAACCCGCAGCGGCAATTGAATCAAAATCCATTGAGATATCTAGCTCATCAGCACTGAAAACTGCCGATGATGAACCACCTGGAGAAACCGCTTTTATCTTTCTTCCAAAGAAAACGCCACCGCCATATTCTTCAATCAGTTCAAGGAGATTTATCCCTAGAGGAAGCTCATAAAGACCAGGATCGTTTACGCATCCGCTCAGACCAAAAATCTTGGTCCCTGTATTTCTTGCAACCCCTATTGAGGAAAACCAGTCAGCACCATTATTTATTATATGAGGAACACACGCAAGCGTCTCTACGTTGTTGACTATAGTCGGACAACCAAAAAGACCTACTTGTGCCGGAAAAGGAGGTTTAGGCCGAGGCTCTCCCTTTTTTCCCTCTATAGACTCAAGAAGTCCAGTCTCCTCTCCACATATGTAGGCGCCTGCGCCGATATACAACTTCAGGTCAAGATCAAAACCTGTGAGAAGCACATTTTTCCCCAGATAACCATGATGGTAGGCTTCTTCAATCGCCTGCTGTATCCTTTTAGCCCCATAAGGCATCTCTCCCCTTATATATATGTAAGCCTTATGAGAACCAATTGCGTAGCAGGCGATTATTATCCCCTCAATCATCTGATGAGGATCTTTTTCCAAAATTTCCCTATCCTTAAAACTCCCTGGTTCACTTTCGTCAGCATTACAACAAAGATAGACAGATTTTTTTGAATCAGGTGGAATAAAGCCCCATTTTATACCGGCAGGGAAACCAGCACCTCCCCTTCCCCTAAGACCCGATTTCTTAACGGTACTGGTTACTTCTTCGGGAGCCATCGCAAAAGCCTTTCTGATGGCAGAATACCCTCCGGAACTAAGATATGACTCAATCGTATATGAGTTTTCCCTATCAATGTAATTTCTTATAATTCTCTGTTCAGGCATTTTCGGTTCGGTTAGTTAAGGTTAAACGCAACTGTTATAAAACGGAAAAACCGCTTAAATATTAAACGGATTTTTTGGGGTTTTTCAAGGCAACGGTGAAATTCCAAGATTTATTTCCTTTCTCAGTAATCCCATGTGATTTAAGACAAGAAAAACGGTTTATACGGATCCCGGCTCTGATCATTCTTTTTCAAATAACTTATCCACCACATACTTTACAAACGACATTGAGGAGGTGAAAGCCGGCGATACGGCGTTTAATACGTGAACACTGTTTTTCTCCCTGCAAACAACGTAGTCTCTAACCAGTTTTTTCTCCTCCCAGTTCACAAGTTGAGAACGAATACCGATTTTCCCTGATGATTTAAGATCCTTGGGCAAGAGCGCGGGAACAAGTTTTTGGGCCTCTTTATAAAAATACTTCCTAAGATATTTTCTCGCCTCTGAAAACGCACTCGCCCTAAAAGCCGTGTCGGTTATCAACATGGACAAGTTTCTGTAAAGAAACTGAAACGACTCAAGTCCCAGATTTTCTGCAAACCTATAACTCTCCCTGCCAAAAACCGGCACAGCCGTGGGACCAGCAAATACTTTTCCAGAAGTGCTTTTTGTAAAATGCACGCCGAGAAAAGGCATTTTGGGATCAGGCACGGGATAAATGTTGCCATGAACCAGATAAGAGTTTCTCTGCAGAACCTCTTTATAGGTTCCCATAAAGGGAATAGCCCTGTATTGAGAACCAACGCCGTAACTGCGCGCGACAATATCTGAATGAAGTCCTGCTACGTTTATAAGTTTTCCGTATTTTATCTCTCCCCTATTGGTAAAAACTGTGTGGTCATCTTTTCTTCCTGTAAAAGCCGTATTGAAAAGAATACGGACTTTACCTTTTTCACTTACCCTTGCACACATTGCCTGAAGGACTCCCATGGGATCAAAAACAGATGTATCAGGAGAATATATAGCCTTTTTGAATGTCGCTGCGTGAGGTTCTATTTTCGCAAGTTCTTTTTCATCAATAAGATATGATCGGACTCCGTTTCTCTCAGCCCTTTTCTGCAGCGCCACAAGCCCGTTCAGTTTCTCTTCAGACTCAGCGACTATAACTTTTCCGCAGAGACGAATATCAACGCCGTTTTCCTCACAGAAGTCCCTCAAAAGTTTATTCCCCTCCACGCAGTATCTAGCCTTAAGAGAATCTGGCGCATAGTATATTCCCGCGTGTAAAACGCCACTGTTTCGACCACTTCCATGCATCCCTAACCCCTTTTCCTTTTCCAGCACAATTATGTTTTTCAGACCGCGGGCAATAAGTTCGTTTGCGGTAGCAAGACCCAAAACCCCGCCGCCAACAACAAGAAAATCACAAGTTTTATCCATTGAGGCAACGCTCCATGTGCGGTTTTTGGCAATCTTCCAATTAATCAGTTATATTAAATCCCTGTATAAGTTAACTAAAATGAGCACTCAATTTGAAATAGGACAAAATGCTGTGTATCCCGTACACGGGGTCGTTGAAGTTCAAGGGGTAGAGGAAAAAGAAATACTTGGCTCCAAGAAGTTCTTCTACGTACTTAACGTTCTTCAAAGCAATGTAACCCTTATGGTTCCCACTGACAATGTGGACTCGGTCGGACTGAGGCCGGTCGTTGGGAAAAAAGAAGCCAAAAAAATTCTAGATATACTCCAAGAAGAGGGCTCGGATACGCCTAATCTCAGCGGACAGAGTTGGAATAAGAGGTACAAGGAATACGCTGACAAGGTAAAGAGCGGAGACATTTACGAGATAGCCACAGTGCTCAGAGATATAAATCACCTAAGAGAAGTAAAGAACCTTTCTTTCGGCGAAAAAAGAATAAGAGAAGACGCGCTATCACATTTGGTAAAGGAGATTTCCATAGCGCTTGGAAAGAAAGAAGATAAGGTGAGTTCAGAAATAGAGGAAATTTTTTCCTAAAACATATAGTTAGAATATTTCCTTCCCATCAATACCCTCGGGAACATCAATATCTAGATAACGCAGAACTGTGGGGAAAATATCTGCGCTCCGCACGTAGTCGCGAGCCACGGGGATACTAAGAAGTATGGGAACTAGCATATGGTCTTTATGAAGAGAGCCGTGAGAACCATGATGTTCGGGATTTTCATGCGTGGAACGTAGGTCGTAGCCGGGCCTTGCGCTTAACACCACATCTCCTGTTCGAGGTGACTCAAAAAGTTGCAGGATTTGCATCGGAGCGTCTGGATAATCTGAATCAATAGTAAGTTCAAGAGACTCAGAAAAAGTCATTTCTTGTGAGTGAAATTCGTATCTTAACGGATTTCCAGAAATGCAATGATAGTAAATTCGATCTTTACCACAGAATCTGAGAACCGCTTCTCCACAGACACTTTTCACCCTTACCTCTGCTCCCTTACCACCTGTGGCAAAGCAGACGAGATCTATTGCCGGAAGGGAGCAAAGATGGTCCACAGTATCCTGCATTTCCTCTGCGTTTGGGCGTCTTTCCCACCCATTTGCGCTCTTAAAATAATAATGAGCCATTGAGTTTCCAGACACCATTACAGAGCAATCCGCATCAAAATAATGTCTGAGCACGTTTGTATAATAAAGAGGCCGAAATCCCCTGTTGCGTAAAAACCCTAAAGAATCAAAATGAGAATGGGTTGCGGTAAGCCCATGATCACTTGCAATAATAAAAAGCGTATCGTCAAGTCCCCGAAATCTCTTGATTTTCTCAGCGACTGCGCCCACATAACGGTCAAGCCTTCTGTAAGAATCAAGAACCTTGCGGTGAAAAGGATGGTGGCGGTGAGAGTAGGAATCAATGCTTGGTAGAACGCAGAACATAAAACGTAAAGGACTGTCTAGAGAATCTTTTAGTATTTTCCCAGCAACTTCGTCAACGCTGTCGCTTCTAGTGGTGAAGTGGCTTTTCGTCAATAGATAGTATTTCAGATATTTAGTTCTATTTTTTCCCTCGCTTCTCATACCCTTAGTTATTTCATTCAGTATGCTCGCGCTTTTAGGAATCAACTCAAAAAGCGAAGGAGTCGAACTCTCTATATCTCTATTTATAAGAAATGACTGCGGACCCGCATAGCTTCTAAATCTTCTAAGAGAAAACGGGGTTCCTTGATAATACCTTCTGTCAAACCATCTAATACCTGGAAGGTTGCACCTACCAGGAAACCTGCCGAAAAGATAGGGAATATAGGCGGGACCGGTAGTGGATGGAAAAACGGTTGTCCCTTTGAGGAATTTTCCGGGCTCAATCAAGTATTTCCGTATATTCTCAAGGTCTCCCTTTTGAAGTAGGTGGGACATAACGTCCAACCTAGCTCCATCAGCAAGGAAAAATACGCACATTTTACCCATCAGAAGGTTTTGAGGAAATACTTGTCGTAAATCACTCTGATTTCCTCGGTCACGCGAAGATATCTGGTTCTAAGCGAATCTCCTCCACTGAGACCGAATTCCTCCGCCATTCTTTCAAAGTCATCTTGGGAAATTTCGTTTTTAGCTCTCTCGCTTAGCAGACTGAGGATATTGCCCATTCTTCTAAGAAAGATATATCCTTTGGTAAGCGCCTTGGATTCTACGCTTTCTATAAACCCTGCGCTATCAAGAGCGAGTATCGCATCCATAGTGTTCGCAGTCCTTATATCGGGATTTTCTCTACCGTGCGCGAGTTGAAGCATCTGCACCAAAAACTCAATGTCTATGATCCCACCCTTGCCGGACTTAAGATTGAACGTGGATTCATCCTCATTTGAGAGTTCATTCTCAATTCTTGCGCGTAGTCTGTATATCTCCTTGTGAAAATCTTCGGCAAGAGAACTAGAGTAGACGAACTTGTCTATAATCTTCATCGCTTTTTTACCCAACTCACGGTTCCCCGCCACCACTCTCGCCTTGACAAGCGCTTGTCTCTCCCACATAAGAGCGCTTGAAGCATGGTACTCTGCAAAAGCGTCAAGTGATGTCACCAGAGTGCCTGAATTGCCTGAGGGCCGCAGTTCCAGATCCACCTTGTAGCAAAAACTCTCAGAAGTATAGACCGATAGATTGGATATAAATCTCTGTCCGTATTTGGAAAAAAGTTCGTGATCATCCCCTTCGTAGATAAATATTATATCAAGGTCGGAAGTATAGCTCATTTCCTCCCCTCCGAGTTTTCCAAGTCCAAGCACTATCATGTTCTTGAGCAATTCTTTTTTCTCTGGGGAAACCCGGAGGTCCTCCCTCGCCATCTCAAGACTTGAGTCCATCACCACATCAGCGACCATTGACAGATATTCACCCACGTATAAGGGATCAAGGTCTCCAGAAAGTTCTCTGAAGCAGAGTTTTAGCGATTCGGTGTGCTTGAAACTGCGAAGAGCGTTTAACTTGTCTTCGAAAAACTCCTGACTATGCACTTCTTCGCGAAGCGTAGCGTCCATAGACTCTTTTGAGTCGTAGAAACCAGCCACATCCTTAAGAATGACCGAGTCAAGATACTCTGGATGTCTTATGAGAAAATCCGAGAGCATTCCTTTTCTTGAGAAAGTCTTTGTAAGAAGGGATATGATTTCAGGATTCTCGTTGAGAAGAGCATAAACAGACATTCTAGAACCGAGACCGGAGAGAAATCTATCAAGGTTGAGAAGAGTCGTATCTGGTGCGCTCTGCTTAAGAATCTCTGAAAGAAAAGCCGGTACGACTTTTTTTGAAAGCATTCTACCTTTTTCGGTAAGCCCGGCCCTTTTCGGGTCCAAAAGCCTCAATATAATATCAGCTGCGGTATCTGGAGACTGAAACCCGAGATTTTGTAGCGATGCGATAGCCTCTTCACGGTCCATATTACCCTCTAATAACAATTGAAAGATAAAAAACCGTAGCGAAACAGATGCCTCTTCATGGTCTATATCATCTGTGGCCGTAAACTCCGCATCTTCCCAAAACTCTTTTCCCTTCTCCTCAACCTCCATGCCAGGCTTAAAAAACAAATCCCTATAGTTTTTCAGAACAAGAGAAGTGATCTCTTCATACGCAGTCATAAAATCGGCATTGCTATCAAAGCCCATCCTAGCGGAAATCCTTGATAACGCTGCTTCATCCTCAGGAATCATGTGGGTCTGACGCTCTTCCCACAACTGAATGGAGTGCTCCACTTTTCTGAGAAAAAGGTAACAGCGGGACATCTCTTGTTCTACGCTTTGAGTTATAAACCCCGATTCGGCCATAGTGGCAAGACCGTCTAGAGTGTTGTGAAGACCTCTGAATTTTTTCACCGCCCCACCATTTACAAGTTGCGTCACTTGCACGAAAAACTCAATTTCCCTGATCCCCCCCTGACCAAGCTTCACATCGTTTTTCTTTCGCAGACTCTCAAGCCTCTCCTTCATGCTTTTAAGATCATCTATAGATTCATAATCTAGCAGTTTGCGGTACACAACCGGTTCAACTTCCTTTATAAACTCAGAACCTAAATCTAGGTCTCCAGCTATAGGGGCGGCCTTTAGCAACACCGCTCTTTCCCATGTTTCCGCCCAGTGGAAGTAATGCTCAAGCGCGCCATCAATTGATACCGCGACGGGACTCATGTTGCCTCCGGGGCGGAGTCCGAGATCAACTCTGTAGAGAAAACCTCCTGCGGAGATAGAACTTATCGCTTTGGTTATTGAAGAAGAAAGCCTGAGTATCTCTTCTGAATACTGCTCGTTTCTGTACAAATAAATCAAGTCTATATCGGAACTCAAGTTAAGAAGACGACCACCTAACTTCCCCATGCCGAGCACCACAAACTCAAACTCTTTTGCGCCTTGCATTGACTGTCTGTAAAAATCAAGCACCGCTCTCACTATAGCAATAGCCAGATCCGATATCTCTTCAAGGGTGCAGCGAAATTCGCATATACCTTTTATTTCTCTGTAAATTATTCTACAAAGTTCCTTATATTTGTACTCCTTGAGTTTTTCCGATAGACGAGCAGGGTCTTGAGAGTTTTTTACTATCGTTCGAAGCGGACCGCGGTGAGCGGAGAGCGTTCTTTTCTTCGCAAGGGATTTTTCGTTCGCAAGAATACTAAGGGTACGAGGGTTTCGTATAATTGAGTTTCCCAGAAATCGGCTGTGAGAAGATACTATACGAAGTATTTTCTTTTTTTCCGCATCAAGCGAACCGTTTACTTCCTCAAACCTCCCAACGGTTCTCTCAGCGTTTTCCGCATCAACGATGATTGTTTTTTCTTCCATATTCGTCATATAAAGTCGTGGGGATCTATATCAAGCATAAGACTAATTCCCTCACTATCTTTTTTCAATGAATTATACAGAGCGCGAGAGTATTTTCTAAGTGTCGCAAGATTCTGCGAGGTTAGTATGATCTGCCATCTGAACCTGTTTTTCATTTTGTATATAGGCGCTTCTGAAGGACCTAAAACTCTGAGCGCGCCGGGTGAAAGCGAGCGTATAAGTTTTTCTGTGGTCCGTTTTGCTTTTTTTGTAAAAATCTTAGTTTTTTCCTCATTCATACCGTTTATTCTTATAGACACAAGCCGGGTAAAGGGAGGTTGGTCAAGAGATTTTCTAAGTTCAAGCTCTTCTTGCAAAAACCCAGAACTGTTATGCGTAACGGCAAACTCTACGGAAGGATGCTCGGGGTTGTAAGTCTGCAGAACAACCCTGCCTGGCTTTGTCCCCCTTCCAGTCCTTCCGGCCACTTGGGTAAGCATCTGAAATGTTCTTTCTCCCGAACGAAAATCAGGAATCGAAAGCATATGATCAGCCGAAACAACGCCGACCAACGTAATCCCTGGCAGGTCGTGTCCCTTGGCAATCATCTGAGTTCCTATAAGAACATCTATTTCCCCTGACTCAAGACTTCGGTAAAGGTTAAGAAGTTTTGTCTTTCCCCCAGCAGAGTCTCTGTCCATAACGGAGACCCTAGCATTAGGAAGAATTTTCCTTGTCTCTTCCTCTACTCTTTGGGTGCCAAGACCCATTGCCATGTACATTCCACCGCAGTCCACGCATATGTTTGCAAACCTCTCCTTAATTCCACAGTAATGACACCTGATGGAGTTATCTTTTTTGTGAAAGGTAACGGTGGTTGAGCAGTTCGGGCACTTGAAAAGGTCTCCACAGTCAGAGCATACGAGGAAATTGGAAAAACCCCTTCTGTTGATAAATAGAACCGACTGCTCGCCTCGATCAAAATTGCTTAAAAGAGCATCTTTGAGAACCGGGGAGAAGATCTTTTCCTTTACGTTTTTCATGTCAACAAGTTTGACCTCAGGGAGCCTAGCCTTTCCGACCCTTGCGGGAAGCAAAAGGTATTCATATTTTCCCTGCAATGAGTTCGCATAAGACTCAAGCGAAGGAGTGGCGGAACCTAGAATCACAGGACATTGGTACAAACTCCCAAGCATAACCGCGGTGTCGCGAGCGTTGTAGCACGGAGAATTGCTCTGTTTATAAGAAGAATCGTGCTCTTCATCCACCACCACCAGCCCAAGTGAGGGAAAAGGAGCGAAAACCACAGAGCGCGGACCTATCACCACGCTTATATCTCCACTTCGAACCCTTCTCCACACATCAAATCTATCGCCCTCGCTGAGAAGGCTGTGAAGCACAGATACCACGTTGCCGAAACGGGAGCGGAATCTTCGTACGAGAAGCGGGGTAAGCGCTATTTCCGGGACCATAATCACCGCCTGTTTTTTTTTCCTGATAACTTCGCTCACGATTCTTATGTAAACCTCAGTTTTTCCACTTCCCGTAACCCCATGAAGAAGAAAGCATCTGTATTGCTGTTTTTCCACAAATGGAGTAATACGTTGGACGGCCATCTCCTGATCTTGGGTAAGTTCTGAAGGAGTGAATTCCTCAATGCCAAAAGAAGCGTAGGGGTCTCTTCCAATTTCTTTGAGTTTCAGAGAAACAAGTTCATTATCCAGTAGCCATTTTATATGGGATGAAAATCCGCCGAATATATCTTTAAGTTCTGCGCCCGCAACTGAGCCATGCGCATAGATAAACTCCAAGATGGTTCCTTTGGCAGGTTTTTTTTTCTTCACTTCTAAAACTTTTTCGGTTTGGCAGGAGCAACTGTATATTTTTTCGTATTTTTTCTTCTCGCCACTCACCACTCTGTAATCAAACTCTACATATCCTTTCCTCTGAACGGAGTTTATTTTCTCAATTGATACCCCTTCGCTTAGATCTAGAGCCCTCTCCAAGGTCAACTGGGGTTCAAGTGACAGCGTTTGCAAGATCTTTTTCTCAGGACCTCTTGACTCTCCGCTACGTAGCCGAACTTTCCCCCGCTCCGTAATGCGCACGGTCTTAGCAACGCTCTTGCCCAAACCCAGAGGATGCGCGAACTTTAAAACAATTCCGAGAGACGTCATGTAATATTCGGAAACACGCCTGAGAAACCCAAGCCTCTTTTCATCGAAAAGCGGAGATTCATCCAGAATGTCAATTACATCCTTGAGTTTGAAATCAATTTTTTGCTTCGCCTCATCTCCCACCACATATCCTATCGCTTTACGTTTCCCGAAAGGAACAAACACCCGTTTTCCCAAAGCAATGCCTTCTATGAGATGCTCTGGGACCGAATACGTGAAAAGTTGTTCGGAAGGAATTGGCAAAGCCACTTGAACTGTTTTCTCTGAACCCATAACGATACAGAAAAATCTAAAGGACTATAATTATCGTAGCCAAACGTATCGTAGCCACATCAACCTCTTTTCAGAGAAACAACTGTTGGTCAATCCGTTGCTTGTATTAACACAAAATCCAAAGACCTCTCTGTGGACACACCGCTCTTTGATGAAGACCCAAGGGGAATCTATAGATACAAGGCAAGTCCTTATAAAAGAGGTAATGCCGACAACCAAAATGATCTCTGAGCGTGGCGATTTTTTGCTCAGGCAAGATCGGCGGGAAGCAAAATCATTTCGTCCATTTTCGCGCCTGGAGCTATCATCGGATAGACCATCTCGGTCTCATCAACCAACACCTCCATAAGAACCACACCTGGGGTGTTAAGCCCCTCTCTAAGAGTTGCTTCAAGTTCTTCCGGCCTTTCAGCTCGAAGTCCCCTTGCTCCAAATGCCTCTGCCAGTTTCACAAAATCCGGCAAAACCTCAAATCGAGATGCGGAATAGTTGCTTTCAAAAAACATTGTCTGCCATTGTCTTACCATTCCGTGATGACCATTGTTAAATACGATGATCTTAAGGTCAAGATTGTTTTCAACGGCAGTGGCGAGTTCTTGAAAATTCATCTGAAAACTTCCATCTCCCGCAACGCATATAACCTGTTCATCCGGTCTTGCGTATTTCGCTCCCATAGCTGCTGGGAAACTGAATCCCATCGTTCCAAGCCCCCCGGACGTAAGATGCGTCCTAGGTCTTTCAAACTTGTAGAACTGAGCCACCCACATCTGATGTTGTCCGACATCGGAAACTATTATGGCATCTCCCTTTGTAATTTGATAAAGGGTGTCTATGGCGAAAGTAGTAAGTATTCTGTCGCTTCCTTGATGATAGCTAAGCGGATGGTCTACACTCCATTGGTTTATCCGCCTGAGCCACTGTTCCCTTCCCTCAAGATCAATTTCTCCTGGAAGAGCCTCAAGTATCTGATTCAGTACAATCTTGGCATCCCCAACTATCGGACACTCAACCATTATATTTTTGTCTATTGAGGAAGGATCTATATCTATGTGGATAATCTGCGCATTGGGTGCGAAATCTTCAAAGTTTCCTCCTGTGGCTCTGTCATCAAAACGCCCACCAACGGAAATTACAAGATCTGATTCAGTTATAGCCATGTTCGCGGCATAAGAGCCGTGCATGCCGAGCATGCTTATAAAAAGCGGGTCGCTTGCCGGATAACCTCCAAGTCCCATAAGAGTTGAGGCAACTGGTATCTGGAGTCTGTGACAAAACTCCAATAGTTGCTTTGTGGCATCAGACCATATAACCCCGCCTCCAGAATAAACAACAGGCTTTTTCGCCGCAAGCAACATCTTAACGGCTCTTTTTATCTGAGAAGGATTCCCATTTACGTTGGGTTTATAACCCTGAATATCTACATCCTCGGGTATGATAAGTTCGTCTTCCCCTATAAGTACATCCTTCGGCATATCTACTAGAACCGGACTGGGCCTTCCGGTACCGGCTATATGAAAAGCTTCTTTCATAGCTTTTGGAAGATCCCTGGTTTTGCGTACTAAGTAATTATGCTTCGTGCATGGTCTAGTTATGCCAATATGGTCAGCTTCTTGAAACGCGTCGCTTCCGAGATACTGGGTCGGAACTTGCCCCGTGAAAATAACTATAGGAGAGGAGTCCATCTGCGCCGTTGCTATTCCGGTAACCGTGTTGGTAGCGGCGGGACCCGAGGTACAGAGCACCACTCCAGGTTTACCTGAGGCTCTAGCGTATCCATCCGCCATGTGCGTAGCTCCCTGCTCGTGCCTTGCCAACACGTGTTTTATCCTGTCCGTATAGCCGGTCATCACGTCATACACTTTGAGAACATAACCTCCCGGCAATCCAAAGACTACGTCAATACCCTGGTGAAGAAGTGTCTCAAAAAACATCTGTGCGCCGATCATCTTGGCCATTTTAATTGTATCTCCCCAATATGATTTTAAATACAGACCACCCTAAAGTAGCAGAGTTAAATGTATCACTGAAAAAAGTAACTTCAAGATCAGATATGAAATGAGACATTTGCGTTTCTAAGTGCATACATATTAAAGAGTTTTAGAAGGGGTAAAAAACCACTCTCATTGGGTAGCCTACTAGCTGGTTTTTTTTGGAATGAAAGCTTTTTAGTTGTGGATCTATCCACTACGTACAATACGGGCAAAGGTCTCCAGATAGTCAGATCCGAACGATAGGAATTTCTTAATCACTGCTATTTGTTCTTTCTCTAATTCAATGAAGGTATGATATTCATCAATCCCGCCTCTGTTTTTGCTTATATCCCTTTCCATTTTCTCAATTCTTCCCTCGTAGTCTCTGATACTGCTCTCATGCGATTCTATTAACTGTTGAAGTCTTTCCGCTAGGCTCATAGTATTTCCTAGAAAGTGTTCTTGCCATTATATCAAAAAAAAAGCCTAACAAGCAGATAACTTGCTGGGCTTTTTAATTCTCCACACCGAGATTTTTACTGCTCTGTAAAAGTGCTTCTTCTTATCTCTGGATTAAAAGTAGATGTTACAAATTTATATTTAGGATCTGAAGCGTTAATGATACTATTCGCCTTATCTTGATCTAGTTGGTCATTTGTAAATATCTCAACCAAATCATTCCTATTTCCAACGGTAATTTTCCCTCCCGTGGCACTTACTGTTTTATTAGTAAAACCTTGTAAATAGAGTTTGTCTTCATTCAAGTCAAAGTCTTTAATCATTATTGAGCCTGCGGTGTTCCAAACTTGAAAAATATCAGATCCCCCTCCACTGGTAACAACAGCACCGCCAGATTGCAGGCTAAAAGTATCGTCTCCGTCTCCGCCATTTACGGTATCGTTCCCGTGCCCAACTATGATATAATCGTCTCCGTCTCCGCCATTTATGGTATCATCCCCAGAGCCTGCCCAGATATAGTTGTCTTGGTCGTTTCCCGTATAGGTATCATTTCCTTCCCCGCCGTAAATATCTTCAATACCTTCAAATGTAAACGTGCCAGTTCCTGCAAGAAGAGATCCATCAAAAGTCCCCGAAGAAAGATCAAAAGATACGACAGCAGAAACCGCTGTTCCAGAATTATGCATACCAAACCAAGCCCCACTCGAAACGGCAGGAATAGAACGCAAATAAATCATATCGTTGTCACCATCACCCCCTACAAAATGATTATCGCCGGCATCACCTCTAATGAAGAAGTGGTCCATTCCAGCACCGCCGTTGAGAGTATCATCACCATCTCCACCAGATAACCTATCACTACCATCATCACCGTAGATTTCGTCATCACCGGCATCACCTTGGAGATAATCATTGCCACCCGCACCGTAAACAGTATCATCTCCGCCCCCCGCGGTAATTGTATTGTCCAACCGAGTCCCACAAATAACATCATCTTCAGCGGTTCCGGTGAGGTCATCCTGAGCAATACCTACTATCCCCTGTATTCCATTGCTAACATCGCACCGAGAATCGCCATAAGCAGCCCCAGTGTCGCCAACACGCCCATTTGCTCCCGCAGGGCCTGGCGTGCCGTCTTTCCCCGGATCGCCTTTATCGCCTTTCGCTCCATCCTTTCCTGCAGGCCCCGCCGGCCCTGCTGGGCCTCTCTCTCCCTCACAAGCCACAAACAAAACTGCTCCAGTGAGCAGTAACAACATCACTAATAAATTGCGTAACTTCATAATACACCTCCTTATGTAAGTTGTTCCATTTATAAATGGACATTTATCTGGCAAAACCTTGTTATAAAACCCTCATTCTTAAGTCAGTCTTTTGAGTTTACCCCCCCCCCCCCCACATAAGTCAAGGACTAGCGAGAAAGAAGGTATTTGCGCTGTAGGGTTTTTTGGGAGTGGTTTTAGACGTAATGAGGAAGTATGAACGCATGTTCACCGGATTTAAGGACTATCTACTAAAAAATTTGGATAGTGTGGTAGAACCTTGATCATGGCTTCAAAGGGGAAAGACGATCAAGAGTTTTTGAATACCGCAACAATAATCTGTTGTATGAATGAAATTGTTAGAACGGGTGGCTCTACTGATGAAGCAGTCGTCAGTAGAACGAGAGTTATTGTCAAATCTAGTGTACAAGGAAGAATCAAGCGACGACCAGATTTCTTGATTTTCCCGCAATTTGCTACTGATTTCCGCACAATTAATCAGCCTTTGGACGCAACAATCCATTCACGGTCACTGCCGCTAAATTCTCTGGTCAAATTATCTGTATTATTCGGAGAAAAACTTTATCCAGCCCGAGGATGAGACCCAGAAACAAGTGACCTCATCATTATCAGCTCTCAAGGTTATTCGTCACCGATTTAACTATAGAAGTGTAACACACAAAAAAGCCCCTATGCCTTTGGCTTTTTCTGGAAAACCAAGTATAGTTTCCGTCAAAGTAGCATGTTAACACCTCCTTTAGTTTTTCCCTTGCTAGCCTGAACAGTTAGCAAGGGTTTTTTTTTGCATCGTTCATTGAATTATAAAGAGTGAGACTCGGAAAAACTGTTGATCCAGTCTCGTGAGACTTAGTTCACAAATACTCACCCCTCCTAACAAATGATTTCTGCGCAGACACGTACGATGTCTTACCCGATTGTAATCAGGGTTTTGATTTCGCATTGCGTTCAGCCCCAGAACGACGCAGATAAAACGGAGTAAGCCTTAGAGGGTCATCTTTTTTTCCTTGAAGAATCTTCTTTCTTCCCAACATAGCGCAACTTGATGCCCTAGGTATATTGAGATTAGTCGGAAGAAATACCGCATTACTCCCTACCTCTTGCCTTATAATTTCTTTGTGAACTACAGCGCCACTTCCAATAAAAACGGTTTGGGCTTTTGACTTTGCGCATGCAGATCGCACAGAAGTTATCTCAGCCCTACTCATCTCCCTAACCGTAGAGTCGTAAAAAGAGAGGTAAACATCCTCTCTACCCGCATCAATCATCACGCATACGTCATCACCAGACCACATAGCCAAGGAAGCGAGCACTTCAAGAGAGCAGACCCCAGCAAGATCCGTTCCCAATGAATAACAAAGAGTTTTTGCGGTAGAAACTCCTATACGAAGCGACGTAAAAGATCCCGGGCCGATTGATACGCATACAGCGTCTAGATCGTCTTTTTTTAGTCCACACTCTGAAATAATGCGGCAAAGAGTTGGAACCAACACCTCGTTGTGTCTTGGACCGGTATTAAAGACATACTCGCATAGAACGGCCTCGTCCCTAGATATAGATACACTCCCGGAAAAAGTAGATGTCTCAATTCCAAGAATGTTCATATCAGTTATCAATATGCAGAAACAGAAACCCTTTTCTTGCCCCAAACCGCTTGAGTTTCTAGGAAGATAATCCTTGTTTTTAGTTAGGTTCCTGCGGTGTTTCTTCTAAAGCGAAAATCCCGCTTGCGTCCATTATCTCATCTTTTATTTTTTTGCGGATATCGGGATTGTCGCGCAGAAAGTTTTTGGAGTTGTCCCTGCCCTGCCCTATTCTGTCCCCATCATACGAGTACCAAGATCCACTTTTCGTTATCACGCCGAACTTAGTCCCCAGATCCACAAGTTCTCCAAGACTTGAGATTCCTCTACCGAAAACAACATCAAATTCCGCTTCGCGGAATGGAGGAGCTACTTTATTTTTCACAAGTTTCGCTCTCACCCTGTTGCCCAAGATTCGGTCGCCGTCCTTCAAAGAACTTATGCGTCTTATATCAATTCTGACTGAGGAGTAAAAACGAAGAGCGTTTCCCCCTGTGGTGGTCTCGGGATTTACATATGCTGGCACTCCGATTTTCATGCGAAGTTGGTTAACGAAAATCACTATGGTTTTTGAGCGACTGACGTTTGCCGTTATCTTCCGCAAAGCTTGTGACATCAATCTTGCCTGAAGACCTACATGCTTATCTCCCATCTCTCCTTCGAGTTCAGCGCGAGGCGTAAGAGCCGCAACTGAATCAAGCACTATCAGGTCCACAGCTCCGCTTTTTATAAGCGTATCAACTATCTCAAGCGCTTGCTCCCCGAAATCTGGCTGAGAAATCAGAAGATCGTCAACCTTGATTCCTATATTCGCAGCATAGGCCGTGGAGAGCGCATGCTCAGCGTCAACAAACGCTGTGATGCCACCTGCCTTCTGCGCTTCGGCGATCGCGTGAAGAGCTATAGTGGTTTTGCCCGAAGACTCAGGACCGAATACTTCAATGATCCGTCCTCTAGGGAAACCGCCTACTCCAAGCGCTACGTCAAGCCCCAGAGAACCAGAAGTGATAACGGGAACCGCTGAGGGAGAAGCGTCTTTGCCTAACCTCATTATAGACCCCTTGCCAAACTGCTTTTCTATGGTCGCAATCGCTACGTCTATGTTTTTGTCCTTGTCTTGTGCCTTGGCCATTGCTGTTTTATCTCCCTTACTTGCTCAATTCTACATAATCAATGCCAAACTTTCTAACAATATCGATTGCGGTAGACGCTGCAGACGCTTTTATCTCTTCCCTTGATCCCACGAATTTGCGCATCTCGCACACAGTCCCAGCTTCGTGACTAAATCCAAACCACACCGTACCCACGGGCTTTTCTCTAGTGCCGCCAGATGGACCCGCTATTCCCGATACAGAGACAGCCATATCACTTTGGAAAAGATGCCTGGCCCCAACCGCCATCTCAAAAACCGTCTGTTCGCTCACCGCGCCGAATCGCAAAAGAGTTTCCTCGGAAACGCCGAGCAGTTCTTGCTTTATATTATTTGAATAAGCCACAATTCCTCCCAAAAAACATCCGGAACTTCCTGAAACGTTAGTAATACGGTCCGCGCAGAGCCCCCCAGTGCAGGATTCCGCAAAGCAGATTGTCAATTCTTTCTCAAGAAGCGAAGATACCGTTGCGTGCTCAAGCGTTTCTTCGTCCTCAGCAAAGAAGAAAATGCCCAATCTCTGCGCTACCTGCTCACGCGCGCTATGGATAAGCGTTTGCGCTTTTTCACGATCCGTTCCCGAAGCCATAAGTCGTACGTGAACCTCTGGGGAACGTATTCTGTACCCAACGCTGACCCCCTTTGGAGAAAGATCTTTTAGTTTTTCCGCAACCTCGGATTCGCCAAGACCAAACGTTTTCAAGGTCTTTACAGACAGCGCATCTGTTTTTTCCGAATCGGATACTATTTCGGGGAGAACATATTCAGAGAACATGTTCTGAAATTCTTTTGGAATGCCTGGAAGAAAATAGAATTTGGAATTCTTGTAAACAAAACTAAAGCCTTCTGAGGTTCCTATGGGATTTTCTATAATTTCTGATTGCTCGGGAAACATCGCCTGTTTTTTATGGCGACTGTTAGGCTTTCTTCCTCTTCTGGCAAGTTTATCTATGAGAACTTGGTAAGCCTTTTGATTAAAAACGAGAGGCGTCCCAAGAAACTCTGATGCCGTAGCGGCGCAGAGATCGTCATCCGTCGGACCAAGTCCACCTGAGACTATAACGAATCTTGACCTGTCCGCCGCGGCATAAAAGCAATGAATAAGATCCTTTGCATCGTCGTTCACCGAGCAATGATACCTTACAGCTATGCCAAACGAGGCGAGTCGCGCGGCAGACCAACTGAAGTTAGCATCCCGGGTAAGCCCGTTCATCAATTCATTTCCGGTAGTTATTATCTCAACGCACATAACTTACGAAAATCCTAACTGGAAAAGCCAACTGTAAGAAAAACAAAAACATGTAGGCAGAGGTTCGAATACACCCCTGCCGCGACATCATCCATTACAACACCGTATCCCTTTGGAAGCGCCTCTAACTTTCTTACGGGAAAGGGTTTTGCTATATCAAAAAACCTGAAAAGAAAGAAACCAAGCGCAAGATGAGACGGCGTAGGCTCTATAAAAAGCATGGTCACCATATATCCGCATAGTTCATCAATAACCACTTGGGGTGGGTCCTCTCTGTTAAGAACCACAGACGCTCTGCTCACAATCGGAAAAGACAGAAAAACAATAGCAAGCGTGATCAGTGGATAAAAAAATTCTGCCCCCGTAATCACATTATGCAGAAGCCATACCACCCCAACCGCACCTAAGGTACCCAAAGTTCCAGGAGCTCCGGGGAAAAACCCAAGACCAAAAAAGGTTGATAGGATAAGACATATTTTATTGATCAATGCTCGTGTTCCTGTGGCAACGTGTATAATCTACGCGCGAATTAACTTGACTGATAACCTTGGCAAGTTTACCATTATTTTATTCCCAAATGTCAAAAGTAATATGCGTGGTAAATCAGAAGGGAGGAGTCGGAAAAACCACTACCGCGGTTAATCTGTCAGCTTCTCTTGCGGTCGCCCACCGTCGCACCCTCCTAATAGACACCGACCCACAAGGAAACGCTACCAGCGGGCTTGGGGTTGATAAAGAATCCATCAACTCAAAAAACATCTGCAACGTGATATTGGGAGACCTGCGGATCTCAGAGATAACGATTGACTGCCATCCTGATACCTTAAATGGCTACCTTCATATCTGTCCGGCGAACCAAGAACTGATGGGAATTGAAATACATCTAATAGACTCGGAAAATAGGGAGTATTTGCTAAAAAATGTGGTTAACTCAGTAAAAAAGGCGTACGACTACATACTCATAGACTGCCCCCCTTCGCTTAGTCTACTCACAATAAACGCACTCGCCGCAGCTGACCGAGTCTTGGTTCCGGTACAGTGCGAATACTACGCCCTTGAGGGCATAGGAGCCTTACAAAAAACAATCGCGCTTGTAAAACAGAGACTGAACCCATCACTTGAAGTGGAGGGATACCTGCTTACGATGTTTGATTCTAGAAATAACATATGCCACTCGGTAGCCAAAGAGGTGAAGAGTCATTTTGGGGAACAGACGTTTGAAACCGTGATAAGCAGAAATGTGAAACTTGCCGAATGCCCAAGTTACGGAAAACCGCTTCTGCTCTATGAAATCAAATCCACAGGAGCTCAAAATTACTTAAAACTAGCGAATGAAATAATCTGCAGAGCGGAGGCTGTCTAACGTGAAAAGAAAAAACTTGGGAAGGGGACTTGACTCGCTAATACCTAAAAATATCAATGGTGAAGATACAGGGCAGAGTTCTTTGAGTATAGAACTGTTGCAACCCAATGAGTCGCAACCGAGAAAGCATTTTTCGGAGGAGTCTCTAATAGAGTTAGCCGATTCTATAAAGGAAAGCGGGATTATACAGCCCATCGTAGTGAGACAAAAAGGGGCTCGCTATGAAATAGTGGTCGGAGAACGCAGATGGAGAGCCGCCAAAATGGCAAATCTTGAGAAGGTTCCCGTAATTGTAAGGACTATCTCTGATCTTAAAGTTGCGGAAATCACGCTTGTGGAAAACATTCAAAGAGAGAATTTAAACCCAATTGAAGAGGCCGAGGCTTACGAAAAACTAATACGCGATTTTAACCTCACCCATGAGGAAATATCTAAGAAAACAGGCAAAAACCGTTCAACAGTCACAAATCAGTTAAGGCTTCTCAATCTGTCGGAAAAATCAAAACAGGCGCTTGCCTCAGGCAAAATAACCTCTGGACACGCAAGAGCTCTTCTTGCGACGCGTTCACCCGAGGAAATGGACTCCCTGCTAGCCGAGGTGCTTAGAAAGGATCTCACAGTAAGAAAAACCGAGGCGCTCGTAAAGAAACTGAATAAAGAACCTGTCTTGTATCCCCTTGCGGATACGCAACGAGAACAAGACATTTTTACTAGAGAACTTGTCCAGAGACTTTCTGGAAAATTCTCAACCAAAGTGATCATAAATGGCGGTGAAAAAAAAGGGAAAATAGAGATACAGTATTATTCCCCAGAGGAACTTGACAGGATTGTTGGTATACTTCTCTCACGCGGGTAATATCCCCCGCATTAACACATCCGCCGCAAGATGAATCAATGAAACGATTTTCGGTAAAAATAGAAATTATGCTCAAGTCCGTTGTGCTTGACCCCCAAGGCAAGGCTGTGTGCAACGCCCTCAGTGGCCTTGGGTTCGATGGTATCTCCGACGCAAGAGTGGGAAAAGTCATTGAGTTGTCCTTAGAAGGCGCATCCACAGAAGATGTAAGAGAAGATGCTAAAAAAATGTGTACTAAATTTCTCTGTAATCCAGTCATTGAAGATTTCTCCATAGATGTAAAGGAGATATAAAATGTCATGTTTCGGAATCCTTCTCTTCCCGGGTTCTAATTGCGACCAGGACTGTTATCACGCGATAAAGGCGGTTCTCGGCCATCCATGCGAAATGATATGGCATGAGGAAAAGTCACTTGACGGAGTGGATTGCGTTGTGGTGCCAGGGGGATTTTCTTACGGAGATTATCTTCGCGCCGGGGCGATAGCGCAATTCTCTCCGGTGATGGCGCCTCTTCGAGAACTAGCTCTGGGTGGAACTCCGGTAATAGGAATATGCAACGGTTTTCAGATACTGGTTGAATCAGGGCTCCTTCCCGGAGCATTTACACTCAACTCTTCACTCAGATTTGTATGCAAATGGACAAACCTCAGAGTGGAGAATATAGAAACTCCGTTTACTTATCTACTAGAAAAGAAGGAAATACTTAAACTTCCCGTGGCCAACGTTCAGGGTAATTTCGTACTACCGCCGCAAAAAGATGAAAAACAAAGAAAAATAGTTTTTCGATACTGTGATCAAGACGGAGCCATAACCACCGAGTCCAATCCCAGCGGAGCCGAGGACAACATAGCGGCGATTGCCAATAGCAAGGGCAACGTTTTAGGGATGATGCCTCATCCGGAGCGTGGAGTTGAAGACATCTTGGGGTCCCGAGATGGAAAAAAGATATTTGAATGCGTCATATCATGGATAGAGTCCCGCAAAAATAGCGTAAATGCCGTTTGAGTAAAACGCGCTCTATGTTACTCTTACGCTAAATTAGGCGCCAGATGAGGATTTACAGCGATGAGTAGTAATGAAAACAAGGAAATCATAGATATAACAGGCGACATCTGTCCGATGACGTTTGTAAAAACCAAACTCAAACTCGAAAAGATGAAACCAGGAGAACTGCTTGAAGTCATGCTTTGTGAGGGGGAGCCTCTTTCCAATTTACCTAGAAGCGTGACTCAGGAAGGTCATAGAGTCGTTTCCATAACTAGACAGCAAGGCCGTCAGCACAAGATAATAATTGAGCGTTGCTGATGTACAGAACCGATCAAGCAGTAACGTCCACTACTGAGAATCGCAGGGTCGAATCGGTGGTTGATCTTATAGGGAACACCCCCTTGCTTGAACTTTCCGAAATCGCGAATGAGTTTTCTTCAGGAGTTAGAATTTACGCAAAGGCTGAGTGGTTTAACCCCGGAGGCTCAATAAAGGACCGACCTGCGCAAAGGATGATCCTTTCGGCCATACGCTCGGGCGAACTCACAAAAGACAAGATCATAATGGATTCATCATCTGGAAACACCGCAATCGCATACTCTATGCTGGGTGCGGCTCTGGGATATAGAGTTGAGGTCGTAACGCCTAAAAATGTAAATGCCGAGAGGAAAAAAGCCATAGAGGCCTACGGAGCGAAAATAATCTTTTCAAACCCGCTTGAAGGCTCAGATGGAGCGATAAGGATGGCTCAAAAACTAAAGATGGAAAATCCTGACAGGTATTTCATGCCGGATCAATACAACAACCCGGAGAATCTGCTCTCCCATTACCACACCACAGCTCCGGAAATATGGAAGCAGACAGGCGGCTCGGTGACTCACTTCTTTGCGGGGCTGGGCACTTCGGGCACATTCATGGGTACCAGTAAGAGGCTCAAAGAATACGACGCATCTATAAAAACAGTTGCTATCCAACCACAGGAGAGTCTGCATGGACTTGAGGGGATGAAGCACATGCCCAGTTCCATAGTTCCCGGCATATATGATGAGACGCAAGCGGACAAAGTGGTTTTCGTCTCCACTGAAAAAGCATATGAAATGATGGAGCGACTAATGGAAAAAGAGGGGATATTCGTCGGCCACTCTAGCGGAGCCGCAGTCTGCGTGGCGACAGAATACGCAAAAAAACTCAAAGAGGGGGTCTTGGTAACGATTCTTCCCGACTCTGGGAAAAGATACCTAAGCGAAAATCTCTGGTGGTGAAAATAGATAAAGTGGCGTATCAAGGCATGATTCAGGATGCCGAATCCGGTTATCCTTATGAGGTATGCGGAGTTATGATCGGAAAAAAAAATACTGTGACCCATTTCCGCAAATGCGCCAACTTAGTTGCGGACGACAGTCTGGATACCGCCTTTAAGCGAACTGGAGAGATTGACAGTAAAAGGCTCAGGGACCGGTTTGAACTTGATCCACGTTCCTACATAGAAGCGGACTTGTGGGCAAGAGAAAATGGACTGGATATCGTTGGTATATACCACTCACATCCCGACCATCCTCCAATCCCATCGGAAACCGATAGGCAAGTGGCCTCAGCAAATTGGGCGTATATAATTTTCTCCGTAAACCAAGGCAATCTCGCCGGTTCAAAATTGTGGTATATAAACGAACAAAGCGGGCAGTTTGAAGAAACAGTCTTCCAAGTGGTTGAAACGCATATGGAGAAAACCAGCCGATGAACATTCAGACACTTATTCAGAGCGCTTTGGCGCTAGTCCCCGAAACCGCGCTTATACTAGGAGCGCTACTCATACTACTGCTTTCCTCTTCTCTTAAAAGAAAACAAAGTGACGCTTTTTGCGCTCTGTCCGTTGTTACGATCGCAGTGGCGTTTGTTTTTAATTTCTCAAGATTCTCTGAAACAACCACGGCGTTTTCAGGAGCGGTAATCACCGATTCTTTCTCCGCTTATTTCAATTCAATCTTTTTGATCTCCGCTCTAGCGACTGTTTTTCTTTCAAGAGACCATCTTAGGGGTAAATCTCAGTGGGTTGAGGAGTTTTACGCGCTTGTGCTTCTGTGCGCCTGCGGGATGATGGTTTTAGCCTCATCAGTTGAACTTATGACCTTGTTTGTGGGGTTCGAAATCATGTCAATCGCCGTCTACATACTTTCAGGATTTATGAGAAAGTCTGAGGGTTCGATAGAATCTGGAGTCAAGTACCTAGTTCTCGGCGGATTCTCATCCGCCATATTGCTTTTGGGAATCGCGTTTCTTTACGGAGCCTGCGGCTCAACTTTTCTTGCGGAGATTGTGGTGACTCCTTCAGAAAATATGCCCATGTACATATGTGGGATCGCATTTGCGGCGGTGGGAGTATTTTTTAAGATAGGAGCCGTACCTCTTCATCAGTGGGTACCCGACATCTATGAAGGGGCTCCTCTTACGGTCGCGGGGTACATGTCGGTCGCAGTGAAAGCCGCGGCTTTTATAATCCTTTTTCGGATTCTTACGGTTACGCACACAGGGATTGAAAACTACATGGAAACAGCGATCCAGGTGCTTGCCATATTGACCATGGTCGTGGGAAATGTGGCAGCAATATACCAAAAGAGCATAAAAAGAATGCTTGCATACTCAAGCGTCGCTCATGCTGGATACGCGCTTGTGGGCGTTGCGGCGTTTGTTTCAGATTCCTCCGTTGGAGCGGGTAGCGTTCTTTACTACTTGCTTGCATACTCATTTATGAATCTAGGAGCTTTTGCCATACTCGCTTACGCAAGCGCAGAGAGAAACGACTGCGACAGTTTTGAAAGAATATCTGGGCTTTGGAAAAGACGACCTGCGGCATCTCTTGGTCTCTGTGTATTTATGTTTTCACTTGCGGGAATCCCTCCCACTATAGGATTTTTCGGTAAATACAGGGTGTTCTCCGTGGCGGTTGACGCAGGACTTGCGCCGCTTGCCGTGATAGGAATATTAGCAAGTATAGTTTCTGTCTATTATTACCTTAGGGTTTTAGTCTACGCGTTTATGAAAGAGGACAGTTATGGGGCAGGCGTAAGTAAGCCTCTTTCGGGAATCACCATTACCGCACTTGCCGCAGCCTCTGTGTTTTTCGGCATATTTCCTCTCCTGTCATGGAATCTTGCGGTGCAGGCATCGGGCGCGCTTGCGCTAGTAACGGCTTTTTAGCCAGCGCCGGATTTGCCGACCACCGCAACTTAAAATGGCAAACAACAGCAACTCAAACAAAATACTAATAGAAGCGGTGGCGATATTTTTGTTCGCCCTTGGGGTGTTTCTATTCGCAAGCCTTGTCATTTTCAGCAACCTTGTAGAAGTCGACTCCATGGGCATGCTAGGCAAAGTTGGAGTATTCGTATCAAACTCGCTGGGAAGGTCTTTCGGCGTGAGTTCTTTTGTATTTCCAGTACTTATACTTTACTGCTCATACATAGTACTGAAAAGGCAACCCGCCTACAGAATATACTGGAAAATCGGCTCTACCATACTGTTTTTGTTCTCTTCAACCATTTTGCTGAAACTTCTTCTTGGAGAAAAATCCTTGCTGGGGTACTCCCCTGCAGGAGGAATTTTTTCAAATATTTTCCTAGAACTCACAGAAAGCGTCTTGGGAACGTTTGGATCATACATAATCGCTATTATAGGAGTATTTCTCTCCATAGCGATAGAGACGGGAATCAGCATCGGACACCTAGGGGACGCTGCCCGCTCCACGCTATTAAAAAACCTAAAAAGCGCGCGTAGAAACTTTTTAAACCTGTCTACGCGGAAAAAGAAACGCCCCAGAGTAAAAACCGACCCGCAAAATATCGTAAGTAAAGTTCCAAAACAGGAAATTCCATCAAAAGAATCAGAGCCAGATATAGTTATAAGCAACCCCGTATCTGAGGAAAAAATTAGTGGTTATACGCCCACGTCTGAGAGTCGATGGCTTGATTTTTCTCTTCCTCCAATTGATTTGCTTGACCCCAAGATTGAAGAAGCAACCGAAATAGATAAAGACCTTATGTACCGAAAAGCTGAAATGATTGAGCTTAAGTTATCTGACTTCGGCGTGAGTGGGAAAGTAGTTGAAATACGTCCTGGGCCGGTCATCACGATGTTTGAATACAAACCAGCGCCGGGAATAAAGATAAACAGAATAGCTTCACTTGAAGGGGATCTTGCGATGAGTCTTTCCGCTTTGAGCATAAGAATTATAGCTCCTATTCCCGGAAAGGACGTGGTAGGAATAGAAGTGCCCAATGACATCAGGGAAATGGTCGTTCTTCGCGAACTTTTTGAAAACAGAGAATTTACGACGAAAAAATCAATGCTAACCATAGCGCTTGGAAAAGACATATCGGGAAAAGCGCATTACATGGATTTGCAAACTGCCCCGCACCTAATGATCGCTGGAACCACTGGCTCGGGCAAGAGCGTGCTTCTCAATGCCGCGATTACCAGCTTGCTTTACAGAGCGACTCCTTATGAACTAAAAATGATAATGATAGATCCCAAGATGCTGGAATTATCCATATACGACGGAATTCCGCATCTTTTACACCCCGTGGTCACCGATTCGAAAAAAGCCGTTGCCGCTCTACGGTGGCTTGTGGAGGAGATGGATTCTAGATACGCGATGTTATCAGAACAAGGCGTAAGAAATATAGACAGTTTCAACCATAAACTCCTTGATCTTGACGTTGAGGAAAAACAGTCCAAGTGGCTCCCGTATATAGTGGTCATAATAGATGAACTTGCGGACTTAATGATGGTTTCTCCAAATGACGTAAAAGACTCAATAATAAGGCTTGCGCAGAAGGCTCGAGCTGCTGGAATACATATAATAGTGGCGACCCAGCGTCCATCAGCGGACGTGGTAGCGGGTTTGGTTAAGGCCAATTTTCCAGCGCGCATATCCTTCTTAGTCTCTTCTAAGGTGGACTCAAGAATCATCCTTGATACAGCGGGAGCGGAAACGCTTTTGGGAAGAGGAGATATGCTGCTTCTCAGTTCTGGAGGAAGCAATCTTACTAGGCTCCAAGGAGCCTTTATATCTGATGAAGAAAGGACGATTGTGACCGATTTCCTCAGGTCCCAAGCGCAACCGAAGTATATAACGGAGATAACCAAAGACACCTCAGAGCAAGCAGGCGTGGACGATATGGAAAAAGACGATCTCTACGATGAAGCTCTTGAAATAATAGCGGAGTCTGAACAAGCATCAATATCAATGATCCAGCGTAAACTCAAGATAGGATACAACCGCGCGGCAAGAATAGTGGAAATAATGGAAAGAGAAGGTTTTGTGGGACCGCAGGGCGCAGCAGGAAAGCCAAGAGAAGTCTATACAGACGCGATAAATGCGGAAAGAAGGGAGAGAGATTGAAAAAATTGTTATTATTCGTTCCGTACGTTTTCTGCTTCTGCCTTTGCTTTTACGGTTTTCTTTTCACTGCATGGGCAACGGATATTACCCCAGTCGTAAATGGCATACAGAAAAAGTATGGTTCTATAACCGACTTTCACTCCTCTTTTACTCAAGAAACCGCTATTAAAAATCCTAAGAAGAAAATCATTTCATCGGGAAAGGTATGGTTTAAAAAGCCTTCAATGATGAGATGGGAATACAAAACGCCTTGGAAAGACGTAATAGTTTCAGACGGAACTACGGTCCGCTACCTTGACAGCAGGGAAAATCAAATTACGGAGACCTCGCTTGACGATATCCAAGCAAACCAGTTTGGTCACTACACGCTTATCTCCGTACTCAGAGACCTTGACCAGCTATTTGAGATCAGCAAGGGGTCCGCAAGCCCCGACAAAGACGGGAACACGCTTATTGTTCTCAAGCCAAAAGAAAACCAAGATCAGTCAAAAGAGGTGATGATAGCAGCGAATCCCGAGACTTTCTCTGTTGAGAAAATCATTATCACGGACGTATTTGGAACGATAACAACAATATCTTTTGGCCCTGCCCAGATAAACAACGACATTTCTGATTCGCTTTTTGTTCTTGCAAAACCGAAGGGAGTAAAAACAGTTACTTTTCGGTGATCTATCTATCCACTTCCCCAAGCACTATGTCTATGCTACCAATAGCAGCCACGACATCTGAGACAAATCCACCTTTTACCATTCCTTCGAGAGCCTGCATATTGACAAAAGACGGCCCTCTGACATGCATCCTGTAAGGCTTTGCCGTACCGTCGCTCACTATATAATAACCAAGCTCTCCCTTGGGATTTTCAACGGAGTGGTATATCTCCCCCGCAGGAGTTTTAAATCCGTTGTAGACCAGAACAAAATGTCTGATCAGCGATTCCATTTTAGTGTATACAAGATCTTTTTCGGGAAGAACTATATCGGGAAGGTCAGCCACATAGGGTCCATCAGGAAGATTATCCATGGCTTGAGAAATTATTCGAAGACTCTGTCTCATTTCCTCCATCCTGCATAGATACCTTGAATAGGCGTCTCCCTCGCTCGCTACGGGTATATCAAAATCGTAGTCTTGGTAATCCAAATAGGGAACCGCTTTTCTCACATCATATGGGACTCCACTTGCCCTCAATATGGGACCAGTGATGCCTAGATCGACCGCCCGCTCCGCGCTTATGACCGCCACTCCTTTAGTACGGTCAATCCATATTTTGTTCCGAGTGAGAAGCCTATCCACCTCGTTTAGGGTATCGGGGAATATTTTTAAAAAATTCCTTACGGTATCTACAAATTCATCTGGAAGGTCTTTCGGTAGTCCTCCCACTCTAGGATAAGAAGTAGTGAGCCTAGCGCCACACACCATTTCAAGTATCTCATAAATTCTTTCTCTTTCCTTAAAGCAGAAAAGAAAGGCGCTCATAGCCCCAAGATCCATGGCATTTGCTCCAATGCCTATTAGGTGAGACTCTATTCTTCCAAGCTCAAACATTATTACTTCGGCGACCTTGGCTCTAGGAGGAATCTCATCCTCTATTCCGAGAAGTTTCTCAACTGCGAGAATAAAACCTATGTTATTGCATATAGAAGCCAAGTAATCCATCCTATCGGTGTAGGGAAGGCATTTCTGATAGGTGATGTCCTCGCACAGTTTCTCTATGCCTCGGTGCAGATATCCCACGTGCGCGACAGCATCCCTCACAGTCTCGCCGTCAAGATGCAATACAACCCGTAGCACTCCATGAGTTGAAGGATGCTGAGGACCCATGTTAAGCGTCATGGTTTGCACTGAGGTGTTATCCGCCAGAGAACTTTCTTCTGTTACAATCTCAACTCTTTCCATCACTCAGATCCTTGCTCAAGATCGCGCTGAAAACATTTTTTTGAAGACTCTCTGTTCCTCACATCAAAATCCTTTCTTAGAGGAAATTCATCATAATCCTCAGGCATCAATATCCTTCTCGGGTCAGGGTGACCTCTAAAAGTAATCCCAAACATATCGTAAGCCTCCCTTTCAAGCCAGTTGGCCCCTGACCAGATAGTGGTCACCGAATCAATTACCGCCGAGTCCTGTTCAAGTGGAACTTTGAGCCTTATCCTGAGGTTTTCATCATAATTCTCGCCAAAACGATGAACTAGATAAACAACTTCATACCTAGGAAATCGGACGATCAAATAGTCCACAACCGTAATATCTACCAGGTATGAGAAACCGAGGGAGTGCTTGAGAGTGGAGCAACACTTAACTATAGACTCAGCGCTTACGGTAAAACTGGTTTCTGTGCGAAAATCGTCTTCCGAGAGAATAAAGTCACCCAGTTTTTGTCTTATCAAATCTAAAGAATCAGATCTGGATGTCATACGATCGGCGGACCCTCATTATCTATTTTCTCCTGAATTTTCATTACGGCGTCAATAAGCGCCTCGGGCCTAGGAGGGCATCCACCCACATAAACGTCTACAGGTAAAAATTCATCAATTCCTTGAACAACGGCGTAACTATCAAAAGGGCCGCCACCGCAGGTGCACGATCCCATAGCAATTACCCACTTGGGCTCGGACATCTGCTCGTAAATTCTTCTGCAAACCGATGCCATTTTATAAGTTATAGTTCCAGAGACTATCATCAGGTCGGCCTGTCTCGGCGAGAATCTCACTGCTTCGGCACCAAATCTCGCGATGTCAAACCTAGATGAAAAAGTCCCCATCATCTCAATCGCGCAACACGCAGTCCCAAAAGGCATGGGCCAGAGGCTATTTTTCCTTCCCCAGTTAGCAATGGTTGATACGGTAGTAGTCAAAAAACCGTCTCCACCTAGAAGTGAGCCTGCGTTTACTCCCATTCAAAAGCACCCCTTTTAAGAACGTATAAATATCCCCCGATTACTACAACTAAAAACGCAAGCACTTCTATCAATGCCACAATTCCAAGTTCTCTAAACACTACCGCCCAAGCCACAAGAAACACGATTTCTACGTCAAACAGTATGAACAGAGCCCCTATAAGATAGTATCTGAGAGACACTTTCTCTCTGGCATCCCCCTTAGGAATAATCCCCGATTCATAGGGAATAAGTTTTCGCCAACTCCCATACCTTTTAGGACCAAGCAGGTAGGAGGCCCCAAGCAACGCCGAGGCGAGAACAATCGCTATCACAATTACAAGAAGTATGGGAATATATTGATCAAGCACAGTGCTAGAAAGGGTATTATCAGAGCGAAAATTGTCAAGAGTATTTTGGGCATTGTCATCCCTCAACCCTTTCAATTATTCGCATTTAAGGACCCTCTTCGTTATGATTGCTGGCGTTACGCTTCACAGTTTAATGGGCGGCCTGCGCGCATAACCACTTAATACCCCACTTTTTCCTCTCAAACAATTGAGTTTCTTCTGTTCTTTGGAATTTTTTCGCCTGATATCAAATTAAGCAGGAAGATAAAACATACATTAAAAAAACAAGAACTCGTTTCTCGCTAGTCCTTGACTTTGTGAGGGGGGGGGGGGGTAAACTCAAAAGACTGACTTAAGAATGAGGATTTTACGACAAGGTTTTGCCAGATAAATGTCTATTTATAAATGGAACAACTTATATAAGGAGGTTGTAATATGAAGGTATACAAATTTTTAGTGATGTTGTTACTGCTCACTGGAGCAGTTTTGTTTGTGGCATGTGAAGGCGAGAGAGGGCCGGCGGGGCCAGCAGGAAAGGACGGAGCGCAAGGGCCGGCAGGAAAGGACGGAGCGCAAGGGCCGGCGGGGCCGCCAGGCCCTGCTGGCGCAGATGGGAGAGTTGGAGACCAAGGTGAGCCGTATGGCGATTCTCGGTGCGATGTTCTCAATGGGATTCAGGGGGTACTAGGTTTTAATCAAAACAACCTCACCGGAACCGCTGATGACGATGTTATTTGTGGAACTCGGGTTGTTAACCATATTAGCGCAGGGGCGGGCGATGATACTGTTTACGGTGGTGATGGTGGTGACATACTGATAGGCGGAGATGGAAATGACACGCTTTACGGTGAAGGAGGTAATGACCATTTTTACCTTCTAAGACAAAAAGGCGCTAATAAATATATTGGTGGCGCTGGTGATAATGACATGGTTGTATTACAGACTGCGCCGGCGGCTAGTGTAAACATGGATGTTCTCGGTCTTTATAATTCACTAGGGACCTATAGTGAAAAGATAATCGTTGATCTTAGTTCGGGTACGCTAGACTTAGCTAGCCAGTTTTCAACGTTTACAACGGAGGGGATGTTTGTATTGGAAGGAATTGAAGATCTTTACGGTGGCGGAGGGAATGATACGCTCACCGGAACCGACCAAGACAACTCTATCTTTGGAGCGGGTGGAAACGATACTCTTAATGGAAAGGCGGGGGATGATACTCTTATCGGACTGAATGGAAACGATACTCTTGACGGAGGGGCGGGTGATGACATGCTTTTCGGGTGGGCCGGGGATGATACTCTTACCGGAGGAGTAGGCGTAGACACTTTCCTAATTAAAAAAGGCGATGGGACTGATGTTATTAAGGATTTTAATTTGACAGAAGACATGATCTATTTCAGAAATTTTACAAAAGGCGGGGAACCAATAACCGTTGCAAGCGGTACGCTTACGGTCGGCGGAACTGATATTGTGATACATGGTGCGAGCGGTTCACCAGATAACACAAAAGCGGGGAAAATAAAAAGCGAAAAAAGATATAGGTTTGTATCTCACACCTATGACAAAAATACAAGAAGGTACTCTTTTACAGACAACTAAAGATTCTCGGTGCGGAGAATTGAGAGGCCCTATAGGTTTTTACCTATGGGGCTTTTTTTTGATACTGGCAAGAACATATCCAAGGAGGAAATACAATGAGCCTAGCTGACAGGCTTCAACAGTTAATAGAATCGCATGAGAGCAGGATAAAGGATTATGAGGGGAAAATTGAGAAAATGGAAAAAGATATAAACAAGAATAGAGGTGGCATTGATGAGTATCATTCGTTCATTGAATTAGAGAAAGAACAAATAAGTGTGATTAAGAAATTCCTTGTCTTTCGGTCCTGCCAAATGTGTTGATATATGCCTGTATGGCTTATATCCACTACACCTTCCATCTTCAAACGACCTGCTATCTGTTCAGGACTGAACTGACGACTTCTCAGCAACCTCTCTATTCTCACCAGCACCTCTGCTGTTATTTTGCGACAACAAGATAACGCTTCACTTCGTCTGTTCTGTGATGGTTCTTGGGCCTGCTCGTGCTTATAATTTCTTCCTCCCTGGTTCCTTCTCAACTCTCCCGGCTGATCGTGGAAGCAGAACGTCCAAGTCGCTTGGCAATCTGCCGAAGCGACAAACCCATACTCTCCAACACTGCTATCAGACTTCGCTCGTCGTAGCCAAGGTGATGATAACCTGATGGCATAAGATACACCTCCTTTATTACAGTCTCGGAGCGTATCACCATCCCTCAGCCCTTTCAACTACTCGCTTTTAAGAACCCTCTTCGTTATAATTGTTTTGTCGCACTTCACAGTTTGATGGGCGACAGAAAACCGCATTGAGATCATATAATTGAAAATTTGCCACCACGCTTGCTAGAGTCCAAAATCAAGCCCAATCTCTGATATGCGAGCCTAAAACCGATAGGGGAAATGGGTGTGGTGGTTAGAATATGCCTAACCATGGAAAAAGATATAACTAAGGCGTACGAGCTTATAAATAAAGCAGAAGATATAGTTGTTCTCACTGGAGCGGGCATTTCGGCCGAAAGCGGAGTTCCGACCTATCGGGGAGAGGAAGGACTCTGGAAAAATTATAACCCTCAAGAACTAGCCACCCCCGAAGCGTTTGCTAGAAACCCTGAACTTGTATGGGAGTGGTATGAATCAAGACGGAAGATAATGAAAAACGCAAAACCCAACCTAGGACATCTAGCCATAACCACACTTGAAAGAGAAAAACGAGATTTTGTACTGATTACACAGAATGTGGACGGTTTACATTTCGTTGCTGGAACTCGAAACGTGATAGAACTACATGGAAGCCTCTGGGAAATAAAATGCGTTGAGTGCGAAAGAATAGAAAAAAACTATCAGGTGCCTCTTCCCAAGCGTCCCCCAATATGCAATGTATGTGATACGGTAATGAGACCAAATACAGTTTGGTTCGGAGAAATCATCCCCATGGAGAGAATAGACAGATGTTTGTTCGCAATAGAACAGTGCGACCTCCTGCTTATAGTGGGAACTTCTGGAGTAGTTGAGCCCGCAGCTTCAATGGGACTTATCGCGAAAAAGAGCGAAAAACCTGTGGTTGAAATAAACGTGGAAATAACCCCGGGCACTGGACTATACGACGCAACCGTAATAGGAAAATCAGGAGAGGTGCTCCCATTGCTGGTTGAGCAACAGACTTCACGCAACCGGATGTGACGTCAGGTCCCAACATCGCATATCTCCATTGCAACCTTTACCGCTTGAATCATGCTCTCGGGACGCGCGGCGCCTTTCCATGCTATGTCAAAAGCCGTTCCATGGTCAGGAGATGTTCTAAGTATTGGAAGTCCAAGCGTCACGTTAACTCCCGTGTCAAATGAAAGCATTTTAAAAGGAGCAAATCCCTGATCATGGTACATGGAGACAACAAGGTCCCATTTGCCACGAAGAGCATCATAAAAAAGAGTATCGGCGGGGAGAGGTCCTTCAACAGATATGCCTTCTGCCCTCACCCTTTCAAGAGCGGGAATTATGAACTCTTGTTCCTCAGTTCCAAAGGCTCCCGATTCTCCAGCATGGGGATTAAGTCCACAAACCACTATCTTGGGATCCTCTATGCTGAATCTTCTTCTCAGTTCTCGCGCTGAGATCAAAACCGTGGAATACACGTTTTCCTCCGTTATCAGATCTGGAACCTCTCGAAGAGGAACATGTATAGTAACCGGCACTACCCGGAATCTAGTTCCTTCGAAAAGCATGACAACTTTCTCAGCCCCTGTAAGGTCCATAATCATTTCTGTGTGTCCGGGATACTGCGAACCAGCAACATGCGTGGATTTCTTATTTATGGGACCAGTCACTATAGCGTCAACATCATCCGCAAGAGCCATATCCACAGCCTTTTCTATACAAAGCACTGAAGCACGGCCAGCATCTGCTGAAATCACTCCAGGCTGAAGATTCTCAAGGGTAAAATCTGTGGGGTCTATTATTGAAAGAAAACTGTTTTTTCCAAACTCCTCATTGGCTTTGACAAATACTGATTCACTCCCAATAAACACAACGTCACATATTTCCTCGAAGAAACCGTCGTAAAAAGCCTTTACGCAGACCTCAGGCCCTATTCCGTTCGGATCTCCCATCGTCACAGCTATTCTTGGTTTTTTGCTCAATTAAACACCTCTGAATTTTTTCATTTCATTTCAAGCGTCTATATATAGAATCGCTTCCAGCAGACAATTCAGATTTTACCTGTTCTTGGAACTATCTTCAGTTCTACTAAATTCGTTTACATCTGTTTTGTCTGGTTTTTTATAAAACACCTTGCAATTTGGGAGTCTAACTCCTAAAATACAAGCATGCTTGAAAGATGGATTACGGAAAAACTTAAAAAAGGGATAAGTAGCGTTCCTGCGGTCGTACTTCTAGGACCACGGCAGGTCGGCAAAACTACATTGGCGCAGGAAATTGCCAAAGAAGAGAACTCTATCTATCTGGACTTAGAATCACCGAAAGACTTGCTTAGACTACGCGACCCTGTTTCTTTTCTCTCTGAAAATAGCGAGAAACTGATTATTTTAGATGAGATACATCGTGTTCCCGATTTATTTATGATTCTACGTGGGGTAATTGATGAAAATCGGCGAAAAAACAGAAGGACTAAGCAGTTTCTTCTGCTCGGTTCTGCGACTATGGACCTGCTTTATCAGTCCTCGGAAAGCCTAGCAGGACGGGTCCGCTATGTCTTTATGAGTGGGTTTAATGTCCTTGAAACGCCTCACAACTCCGATGATCTCAATCAATTATGGCTAAGAGGCGGCTTTCCCGATAGTTATCTTGCTTTATCAGATGCCGAAAGTATGCAATGGCTCGAAATGCTCATACGCACGTATTTGGAGCGGGATATTTTGCAAATAGGATTCCAAGTGCCTGCTAGCCGTCTAAGAAGATTATGGACTATGCTCGCTCATCTACAGGGAGAAACTCTGAATTATTCAAAACTAGGCAACAACCTAGAAGTTACTGGAAAAACCGTCTCTTATTATTTAGACATTCTCGTTGATCTGCTGCTTGTACGGCGATTGAATCCATGGTACGGGAACGTAAAAAAACGACTAGTTAAATCCCCTCGATTTTACATCAGAGATAGCGGTATCCTGCACAGACTTCTTGGGATAGAGAATTACGATGCGCTGCTTTCCAATCCAGTTCTCGGAAAAAGTTGGGAAGGGTTCGTAATTGAGAACATAGTCTCAATTCTACCAAACAGCGTAGAGTCTTATTACTACCGTACGTCTGCAGGATCAGAGATTGATCTTGTCCTCAAGATATCGAGCAAGGAGTTGTGGGCGATTGAAATCAAGTATGGAGTTGCGCCCAAGATAAAACCCAGTCTTCATTATGCATCAGAAGATATAAAAGCAACTAGGAAATTCGTTGTTTACCGAGGCCATGATGAATTTCCAATTGAAAAGAACACCTCTGTGATTTCCCTTCCAAAGTTGATGGAAAAACTAATACTTGAGTTATCCTGATCAAGCGACAAAGAGAAATGATTGATAATCCGAGTTCAAACAAGCCCTTTCCCATCGTTTGGTATTTTCCCAAAAAGTTCAGTGGCGTTCTCTGAAACGATTCCTGAGAACTCCTCAAGAGAAAGTCCTCTGAGTTCCGAAATCTGTTTCGCCACATAAACAACGTTACGAGGTTCATTCGGCTTTCCCCTGTGCGGAACGGGAGACAGGTACGGGGAATCTGTTTCGAACAGAATCTTTTCAGCGGGAATTTTCAATGCAACATCTCTCAATTCCGCTGACCGATTAAAAGTCACCATACCGGAAAATGATATGAAAAAATCTAAACAAAGATATTCTTTCGCCGTCTGATAATCACCGGAAAAACAGTGTATCACTCCAGGTTTTTCACCCAACTCCATACCACATAGCATGTCAATGAGTTCTCTGTGCGCATCCCTCACATGGACGACAAAAGGTAGTGAATATTTCTTGGCAAGTTCCACGTGAGCTTCAAACGATTTTATTTGGTCTTCTTTAGGCGAGTTCATATAGTGGTAATCAAGTCCTGTCTCTCCAAGCGCGACGACTTTGGGGTCTGCAAGCATTCTCTCCATCTCAACCGTCGCTTCCGCGCTGAAATCAGAAGCGGAATGAGGATGAATCCCTACAGACGCGTACACCCCACTGTACTTTTTAGAAAACTCTATGGTGTCAAGGGATGACTCAACGCCAGTTCCGATGGATATTATCTTGCCTACCCCTTCGGCCTCGGCTCTCAGCACCGCATCATCTGGATTCTCAAGACTTAGCAAATGCGCGTGTGAATCAATTAACATAAATCTATTTTTTCTCCTTGATCAAACCACTCACTTCATCAAGAAACTCGTTTACATCCTTAAAAGACCTGTAGACAGAAGCAAATCTCACATAGGCAACTTCATCAATCTCATATAACTTGGTCATCAGTCTCTCCCCTATCCTTCGACTATCTATCTCTCTATCCCCTCCCTCAAGAAACTCCCGTTCAAGCGAAGATGCGAAATCCTCTATCATTTCAATGCTAATAGGTCTTTTCTCACAAGCTCTGCGCATTCCGTTTATTATCTTGTTGCGGTCAAATTCTTCGCGGCGGCCATCTTTTTTCACCACCACAAATTCTGAGTGTTGTATTCTCTCATAAGTGGTAAATCTATCTTGGCACTCTATACATTCGCGACGGCGTCTAACGAAAAGACCTCCCTTGCCTTCACGCGAGTCAACTACCCTTGTGTCATCCGCCTTGCAGTAAGGACACTTCATTATTTATTCTCAGAGTCTATGTCTATAAACGGGAAACCGCAGGCAAAGCTCTTTTACCTCCTGACGTATTCTAGAAAGAGTTTTTTCGTTTTGGTGATTTTCAAGAGCTTTTATTATAAAACCGGATATTACGTCCATTTCCGCCTCTTTCATTCCCCGCGTGGTAATCGCTGGGGTTCCTAGTCTCATACCACTCGTAACCATAGGGGGTCGGGGATCAAACGGAATGGCATTTTTATTAACCGTTATTCCCGCTTCTTCAAGCGTCTGCTCCGCAAGTTGCCCGGTAAAGTCAGTCCCTGTAAGATCAACCAGCACTAGGTGGTTGTCCGTTCCTCCTGAAACAAGTTTAAGACCTGTATTAGTTAGGTTCTCACCCAGACGCCTCGCGTTTGCAACCGTCTGACGTTGATATTCCACAAATTCGGGGCGCATAGCCTCCCCAAACGCCACAGCCTTAGCCGCTATTACATGCATTAGCGGCCCTCCTTGGGTTCCGGGGAACACCCTACTGTTTACTTTCTTGCGATGTTCTTGCTTCATCATCACCATTCCACCACGCGGTCCTCGGAGCGTCTTGTGAGTCGTTGTGGTAACGAAATCACAGTACGGTATGGGGTCAGAGTACAGTCCCGCTACTACAAGCCCTGAGGGATGAGCTATGTCGGCCATTAAAAGCGCCCCGCATTGATCCGCTATGTTTTTAAATTCCGCGTAATCAGTATCTCTGGAATATGCGCTCCAGCCCGCTATTATAAGCGCGGGAGAATGTTTCTGCGCAAGCTTTCTTACTTCATCGTAGTCAATTATCCCTGTTTCCCTACAAACGCCGTAAGTGACTGCATTGTAGAGTCGTCCAGAAAAATTGACAGGGCTTCCATGGGTGAGATGTCCGCCATGGTCAAGACTCATTCCTAAAACTGTCATTCCGGGTTGAACCGCGGAAAAAAATACCGCCATGTTCGCTTGGGCGCCAGAGTGGGGTTGGACATTCACCGCATCCGCGCCGAAGAGTTTCTGCGCGCGGTCCCGCGCAAGGTTCTCCGCTATATCAACAAATTCGCATCCTCCGTAATAACGCTTTCCCGGAAGACCTTCTGCGTACTTGTTGGTAAGCACAGACCCCATTGCCTCCATGACAGCTTCGCTTACGTAGTTCTCAGAAGCTATCATTTCAAGTTTCCATTCTTGTCTCTGCGTTTCCATGCGAATCGCTTCAGCGATTTGCTCGTCAACTCCATTCAGATGCATTGATTGGTCACCTCGAAAAAATGTGTTGAAAAACCGCCCAGACCAAACAGATTTCAGAACCTTTCGATCCCTAGAAAAACAGAAATCATGTAAAGTTAGGATATGGGATTTTCCATCCTTCTGCGCAAGAGAATACCGAATGTTCTGGTGAAACTCAATCTCCGAATTGATACGAAAAGAACGACGCAAAATGCGTACAAACGCAGAACGGCAAACATAAAAACAGATAAGACATGCCAAAAACCACCGCTAAAAACGACTATATAGAAATAAGGAACGCTAAAGAGAACAACCTCAAGGGCATAGATGTTTTTATTCCCAGAAACAAATTCACCGTGGTGACGGGACTGAGCGGATCTGGGAAGTCCTCTCTCGTTCTTGACACCGTTTACAAGGAGGGACTCAGAAGATATATAGATTGTCTTTCCACCTACGCAAGGCAGTTCATCGAAAAAGTGGAAAAACCCTCTGTAGACGACATAGAGCGTCTTCCCACTCCGATTGCGATTGAGAGTCGAAACAGCGTTATAAATTCCCGCTCAACTGTAGGAACCACAACAGAAATTTACGACTACATGCGACTTTTGTTCGCAAAAACAGGAAAGGTTTTTTGTCCAAAATGCGGAGATCAAATAAGTAGGCACTCCGCTCAGTCCCTAGCTCCTCTACTTATAAAGAAATATAGTGGGAAAAGAGCAGTAGTGTGTTTTGAGCCACAAGGACAGGACCTTTCCCTTTACATGAAAAAAGGTTATTTCCGCGCTTACATTGACGGAAAAATGTTAGAGATAGAGGAAATTGGACAATATGCAGACAATAACGCCCATATAATTACCTCAAGAGTCATTCTAGAGGAAAAACATCTCTCAAGGATAACCGAAGCGTTTGAATCCGCTTTTTCTGAAACCACAACCGCAATCGTTCATATAGACTGCGGGACTGATCTTCGGTTCTCAAAAGAGTTTCGTTGCGACCGCTGCGACATGACGTTTGAAAAACCCACTCCGAACAGTTTTTCATTTAACAGCCCATATGGAGCATGCCAGAAGTGCGATGGGTTTGGAAGAAATCTTGAGATTGACCCTGAACTGCTAGTTCCCGATCTAAGGCTAAGTCTCGCAGAAGGAGCTGTAGAGCCTTTCACCAAGAACTCTTACCTCAAAGAGATGAAAAAATTGATCTCCTTTGCCGAAGATATGGATATAGATACCAAAAAGCCTTTTGAAGAACTTTCCGCGCGAGAAAAAAAACTGATTTTCGATGGAAACCACGATTATTATGGAGTAAAAGGGTATTTTAGAATACTTGAGAGGAAAAACTATAAGACCCATATACGCGTTTTTCTTTCAAGATATCGCTCCGCGGTTATCTGCGCAGACTGTAAGGGGAGCAGACTAAAAGAGGAATCTCTGTGGGTACGCGTGGGGGAGAAAAACATTTCTCAACTCGCAGAAATGTCCATAAAGAATTTGAAATCCTTTTTCAATGATCTCTCACTTAAACGCCATGAGCAAGAGATCGCATCTGACATAACGAGGGAAATAGGTTATCGACTTGATTTTCTCATACACGTAGGACTTGACTATCTCACTCTCTCAAGGCTTACGCGCACGCTTTCCGGAGGAGAGGCCCAGAGAATAAATCTCGCCTGTCAGATGAGTTCCCGTCTGACAGAAACTTTATACATCCTTGATGAACCATCTATAGGACTTCACCCAAGAGACATAAAACGTCTGAATTCTCTTATCATGGAACTTCGTAGTAGAAATAACACCGTCATAATGATAGAGCACGACCTTGATACAATAAGACACTCTGACTACATAGTGGAACTTGGCCCCGGAGCTGGCGCAAGTGGAGGAGGAGTTGTATATCAGGGGAAGCTCAACAATTTTCTAGATTCTGCAAAAAACTCAGCCACGAGAAAATATCTTTCAGGTGAAAAGAAAATAGAAGTGCCCGCAAAGAGAAGGAAAGGTACGGGCCAATTTATAACCATTGAGGGAGCCACCGAAAACAATCTTAAGAGCATCAACGTGCGATTCCCCCTAGGAACCTTCACCTGCGTCACAGGAGTTTCAGGCTCTGGAAAAAGTTCTCTTGTAAACGATATTCTTCACAATGCGCTTTTGCGGAAGTTCAGAAGAAAAACAGAACGGGTTGGGAAACATAAAAATATTGAGGGGATAGAGGGGATAGATGACGTAATAATTCTTGATCAGGCAAGCATAGGAAGAACATCTAGATCAAACCCTGCCACATACATAAAAGTCTATGACGATATAAGGAAGATTCTCGCAAGTCACTACCAAGCAAAACTCCGCAATCTCACTCCATCTCATTTTTCATTTAATGTGAGTGGAGGAAGATGCGAAAAATGCAAAGGAGAAGGAACGCATAGAGTAGAGATGCACTTTCTTGCGGATGTCATGATTACATGTGAGCAATGCGGCGGAAAGAGATTTGGAAAACAAGTTCTAGAATACAAATATAAGGGGAAAAACATAGACGACATACTAAGCCTCACAGTTGATGAGGCCATGGGGTTTTTTGCAGAAAGTTTTTCTGTCACAAAGAAACTCAAGGTTCTACAAGATGTTGGATGCGGCTATCTAACGCTTGGTCAACCTGCCACCACGCTTTCCGGCGGAGAAGCGCAGAGAATGAAGATAGCGAGAGAACTTTCAAGAAAAGAAAAAAACAATATCCTTTACATTCTTGATGAGCCTACTGTGGGGCTTCACATGGACGACATTAAAAAACTTATTGATGTTCTCAACAGGCTTACAGAAGAGGGAAATAGCATAGTGGTAATAGAGCATAATCTTGAAGTGATAAAATGCGCTGACTACATAATTGACCTCGGGCCTGAAGGTGGAGAAAAAGGCGGGGAGATAGTGGCTATGGGAACTCCAGAAGAAGTGGTTTCTATAGAAAACTCCCACACAGCAAATTGCCTTAGACCACTTCTGTAAGAAGAAATCAGAGTTTTTGCTGACCCCTGCTTTTCTTAAACTAGCCTCGGAAATAATTACAACGGACATACCTTGTCAAGAAGCATTTGCGCTGTTCAAAATGTGTATGTATATCAAGGGTTTTTAGAAGGGGTAAAAAACTTTTTACCCCAAAAAAGGCCGAAAATAGCCAATTTTTAGTAGGTTTTGGGTAAACTTGGGATAACCAAGGTAGAAAGTAAGTTGATGGGTTGGGGATATTAAGATGAGCGAGGTACTTTGAAGTTTCGTTGTCCTGCGGCAGCGCATAACCTGAATTGCGTAGGCAGGGAGAAGTGTCACAAAAATGCGGGTCGTAAGAACAGTGAATATGGCTTATCCATACGCGTTCCTTTGGAGAAGGACCCTCGTATTTTTACCCCGACTCCGTATGGTTCAGTAATCTGAGAGCGGGAGTATAAGCTTAGGAATTCTATAGAACGTATAAACTCAAGGATTGACAATAGTTTTAAGCTAGAGAGGCATTTTATCAGAGGCAAGGCAAGAATGACTGCTCGTACGGGCTTAGCGTTGAGTGTGATGATGGCGCTAGCCATTGGACACATAAAGGCTGGAAGGGCTGATAAGATGAGGTCACTTGTTTCCGGGTGTGCTCCTCGGGCTGGATAGGGTTTTCTCCAAATAATACAGATAATTTGACCAGAGGGATTTAGCGGCAGTGGCCGTGAATGTATAGTTGCGTCTAAAGGCTGATAATTGGGTGAAAATCAGCGTCATATCCTGCGAAAATCAAGAAATCTGCCCGTCAGATTGCTCAAATACGAATCAGTACGAACTGAAACAGCGGTGAACATGCGTTCATACGTCCTCATTACGTCTAAAATCACTCCCAAAAATCCCTACAGCGCAAATGCCTTCTTTCTCGCTAGTTCTTGACTTTGTGAGGGGGGGGGGGGGGTAAACTCAAAAGACTGACTTAAGAAAAGGATTTTATAACAAGGTTTTGCTAGATAGTTGTTCCATTTATAAATGGAACAACTCATAAGGGAGGTTGTAATATGAAGTTACACAATTTATTAGTGATGTTGTTACTGCTCACGGGAGCAGTTTTGTTTGTGGCTTGTGAAGGGGAACGAGGGCCGGCGGGGGCAAAGGGAGACAAGGGAGACGCCGGTGAAAAGGGTGAGAAAGGCGATAAAGGGGATAAAGGCGACAAAGGCGATGGGGGCGCAGATGGAAGTGCTGGAGATTCAGCAGGCGGTGGCGATTCTAGATGCGACCGCAGTAACGGGATGGATGTATCCGCAGGGGTAAAACTTATTTACGGAACCGATAATGACGATGTCATTTGCGCAAATAGTATTGATAACGAGATTAGAGCGGGTGAGGGGGATGATACCGTTTATGGTGGTGAGGGAAGGGACAAACTGATAGGTGGTGAGGGAGACGATACGCTTGACGGGGAGGGTGGACAGGATCATTTTTACATTTGGGAACAAGCCGGCGCTAATAAATATATTGGCGGAGAGGGCAAGGACGTTATCTATTTTTACAGAGATAACAACACTAGTGTCTTCGATACTGATAATAACACTGGATTTTTTACTTATAATGAGGATGATATAGTTAGCGAGAATATAACTTTAGATTTGTCTTCTGGGAGTTATGATGGGTCTTCTCTCTCAGACACAGGAACTTTTTCATTTGAAGGTATTGAGGATGTTATGAGCGGGGAGGGTGATGACACAATCACCGGAGACGACAGTAACAACTATCTATTCGGTGCCGAGGGAGGCGACACTATTGTCGGCGGTGGTGGTGATGATGTTCTTGTCGGTTCCTGGGGAGACGACATCATGAAGGGCGGTGCTGGAGATGATGTTCTTTACGCATACACTGGCACGGATACGCTTACCGGCGGAGAGGGCGCAGACACTTTTGCCCTTGAACATTATACAACAATGGGAGTTTATGTTATTAAAGACTTCAACTTGGATGAAGATAAAATCTATATGGTAGATCTTCAGGGAAACGACAAGACAATAGCCAACACCGGTGCTATTATCTCAGTTGGCGGTACTAATTATATGACAATTGAGAAAGATGGCGCGTCAAGCCAAACTCACGCTGATGCGATAGTCGCAAAGAAAGACGATGTCTTTAGGTTTGTAGATATTCCCAAACTTGATAAAAAGACACGAATCTACACTTTTGTAGACAAATAAAAAATCTCGGTGCGGAGAATTGAGAAGCCCTATAGGTTTTTACCTATGGGCTTTTTTTTGATATGCTGGCAAGAACATATCCAAAGAGGAAATGCCATGAGTATAGCAGAAGGGCTTCGTTAATAGAATCGTATGAGCGTAGGGTAAGAGGTTACGATGGGAGAATTGAGAAAATGGAAAGGGATATAAGCAAGAATAGATCTAGCATTGAAGAATATCACAACTTCATTGAACTAGGGAAAGAGCAATAAGCGTGATCAAGAAGTTTCTATAGTTCTGGGCCTGACTCTCTGGAGACCTTTGCCCGTATTGTACGTGGTGGATATATCCACAACTAAAAAGCGCGCATTCCAAAAGAAGCCGCTCAATAGATTATCCTCCGCGATAGGTTTTTTACCCCTAAAATACCCCTAAAATCGACTAATGTAAGCCAAAAACCACAAATTTCACCCCACACTGAAATCGGTTGATATAACCTCTGTAGAAGTTCCCCAAAAATACAAATAAATTGATGATCTCATTTGTTTTTAATGTCACTATAAAGGTGTCTTCATAGGTTAAAGTTATAATTTGCTAGCAGAATCTTCTCATCTCCTACAAGAGTAAGTCAATGTTGTTTTTGGTCATCCTCAAGGAAAAAGCCCCAAAAATCGTTGTAGTGTAACTACCTCAAGTTAATAACAAATTTATCATCTACAAAAGAAATAAACCTGTAGCGGTTCCACAATCATCAAGAAATCAGCATTAAGCGTCACTACAGCGCAAATGCCTCTCAAAACTCGGCAGAACATTGACAACGATATCCCAGCCGTTGTTTGGAGTTTTTACGCTTGGGGTAAAGTCAATGTTATATTCCTTCTTCCAGCGCTTAATTGTTTCATTGTCTTTCGCTCCGCCTCCGTGGTTATCAACCATTCAAGATCAATTGGGTTTTTCTAGGCGTGCCAAAAAAAGCCCAGCAGGCGGACAACCTGCTGGGCTTCTGAACTCCACACCGAGAATTCTAGTTGTCTGTAAAAGTGTAGGTTTTTGTCTTTGGTGAAAAAGTATGAGCTGTGAACCTGTGTCTTGGGTCGTCTTTTATCCTCGTTGCTTTTGTGTTGTCCACAGCACCGTTCTCATCATGTATTTCCACATATTCCGTTCCACCTACCGAAATCTTCCCGCCTGAAACGCCTATTGTTTCACCACCAGCGGAAAAACCTTGAAAATAGATATAGTCTTCTGACAAGTTAAAATCTTTAATTACCTTAAGCCCGCGGTTTTTAGCAATAGTGAAAATGTCAGCACCAGCCCCTCCGGTAAAAGTATCTTTTCCAGTCCATCCCCAAAGAACATCATCACCATCCCCTCCGTTAATAATGTCGGTTCCATCACCACCAAAAAAGACATCGTCTCCAGCCCCTCCGGTAAGAGTGTCGTTTCCGCCCTGTCCATAGATGAAATTGTCTTGATCGTCGCCGGTGATAGTGTCAGCGCCGGCACCGCTGATAACGTCCTCAATGCCTTCAAATGTAAACGTGCCAGTCCCTGAGAGACCAGTTCCATCATAACTCCCAGAAGAAAGATCAAAGGTTACGTTGGCACTAACCCATATCTGTCCCCCAATCTGACTATAAATACCAACGTTATTTGGAGTAATACTTTTGCTAGTAGGAGGATCAGAAAAATAAAGAATATCCTTACCTTCACCGCCTACAAATTTGTTATCGCCTGCCTCACTTCTAATGAAGAAATGATCGATTCCAGCTTCACCGTACAGCGTGTCATCTCCAGCACCGCCTACCAGTTTGTCATCTCCATCGCCAGCGTAAACAATATCATCGCCACCTTGACCTCGAAGATCATTTACAACACGAGTTCCACAAATAACATCGTCATCATCTGTTCCGGTGATATTATCACCAACACCTAAGACCGCCAGCATCCCATTACTAACATCACATCTAGGATCGCCAAATGGAGTGCCATCACTGCCAGCTCTCCCATCTGCGCCCGCTGGGCCGGGATCGCCTTTGTCGCCTTTCGCTCCGTCTTTCCCCGCGGGGCCTGCCGGCCCTTGCGCTCCGTCCTTCCCCGCCGGTCCTCTTTTCCCCTCACAAGCTACCAAAAAAACTGCTCCAGTAAGTAGCAACAACATCACTAAAAAATTACGTAACTTCATATTACAACCTCCCTTATTAAGTTGTTCCATTTATAAATGGACATCTATCTGGCAAAACCTTGTTATAAAACCCTCATTCTTAAGCCAGCCTTTTGAGTTTACCCCCCCCCCCCCCTCGCAAAGTCAAGGGTGAAGTATTTGCGTTGTTCAAAATGTGTATAGAAAAAAGGAAACTGGAGAGAAGCAGAACATTTCTTACCTCAAGATTTTGTAATCGTTCTGTTAAGATTTGACGGTAAGTGTTCGTTCAAGGGGTGTTTTTAGGCGGAGGTAAAAAGTTTTTACTCTCTCTAAAACCCCTTGGTATACATGCGCATTTTGGACAGCGCAAATGCCTCAGAATAGATGGACATTCTACAAAGGAGATTGTATTATGAGTTTGGGATTACGTAATTTTATAGTAGTGTTGTTTATAGTTGCAACTTCACTACTTCTAAAAGACCGTCAAAATGCTATAACGCAAATCCCCCAAATGACGGTTATCACAAAATAATTAGAGTGAAAATAGGAGGTAAAAATACCATGAGAAAATTATCAATTATGGTCTTGACTCTGTTCTTTATCTGTTTTTTAATAATTCCAGCGTACAGTGATACACATTACAAAGATAAGGAAGGTCAGAATATTGAACAGATCAACTCTGAATCTGACAGAGAGAAGAAAACACCATCTAAAACAGGACTTGAAGGCAGAAAAGTTACCCTAAAAGATGGTAGCGAGGTAGTTATTGTGGATGTCCCTGATTCATTGATGAAGAAAACAAAGGTGCATTTTGACGAGGAGGGTAAACCACATGTTTCATGTCATTAACAAACAGTTTTTAGCGGGACTGCTTTTCTTTTCGCTGGGTCTTTTCCTCTGGACTCCAGATAGCGTGTCCATTACGTTCGAACCACTATATGCTGATGCGGCAGGAACAGGGTTTTACAGCAGAACTCCTTTAACGGCGACGGAAAAGACGCTACTTCTTGCTGGCGGCAACAATGCGCAGACTCTTGGAGAGGCAAGAAGAAATGCTTTTGAGGCGGTCCTCAATCTATTTGAACTCTGGTTCGTTGGTAATAGCACGGTCAGAGTACAAGCATCATTTCAGAACTTGGAATCAGGCACCTTAGCCACAGGAGGACCGGGGGATTTAATATATAGCAGTTCAAACCCAGAAGGTCCCTCATTTCACATAGCACTTGCGGAAAGTATTTTGGAAGAAGAAATCAACGGTCCAACGGAAGCGGATGTGGTAATAAGATTCAACGAAAGACATTATTTTGATTATGGACTAAGCGCGGAGACTTTCCGACGGTCATTTGGACCTACTATTTTTGTTCTCTTAGCAATCCATGAACTCTTTCATGGATTGGGTTTTACTGACTCTATCAGACTGGACGGTTCTTTTCAGCTTTCTCGGAAGACCGTTTACGATATAAATCTGTATTCAGAAAGAGACGACGAACTTCTCATAAACCTTTCTCCCGATGAACGAAGTCAAGCTATTACCTCGGGGAACGGACTTGTATGGGACGGGACAAACAATGGAGTGGACAACTACAGTTGTGCGCAGATATCTGGAAGAAAACTAATAGATGCAAATTCCTCTCACACTGTCAGGCATGTCGTGGATTCTGAGGGAAGGGTCAGATTATACGCTCCCACCGTTTATGAGCAAGGATCATCTGTCTCACATCTTGCCGAAGCTACGCTAGATATAATGAAGCCTAGTTATGGCTCACTAGCATACGCAGTATTCTCTATGGGAATACTCGCGGATATGGGCTGGAGACTAAACCGGGACAATATTAAAGATTTGGTTGCAGTTGAGGAATTTCTAGAGCGCTGTACGATAGCCACCACAGGGGAACCAGAGCCAAGGCAAGAACCGGAGCAGCAGGAGACAAGACAAGAACCGGAGCAACCAGATCAGAGAAGAGAAATCAAAAGTAGCGGAGGAGGATGTACGATTGCTGAAACTGATAACAATCTACAAACCACAATACTTAACTTGTTCTTGGTTCTATCCATCATACTTTTAAGTGTTATTCTCAGAGATCACAAGAGGAATTTTAACAAGTCGTGTCCAGCAGAAAAACACTTCTTTCGGAGATGATAAACTGGAAACTCGCCATGACTACAAAGAAAAACAGCGCTTGTCTATGTTGAAAAGACTATCTTTATTCCTGCTGATATTAGAACGTCGCTAGAAGGTGTATAAGGAGATAGGACAAAATGAGAAAGAAGACGATGAATAACTGACCGAACTCTTACACTGATCATAGTGTGAGGTGAAAATCTTGAGGTAAAAATATTTTGTCCCTCTCCAAACTCCTTGATTTGTATATGCGATTTGAACAGAACAATAACCTTCTCAACGTTTTTGAGTGCTTTTCCTTTTTAATTAGGTAAAATAGCCGCAAAATTGTTTTTTGGAGAAGCGTCCATGCTTGCAGACAGAAAAATACCTTTTAGCGAGTCAAAAAAAGATGAGTGGGAAGTTCTTAAGCGGAAAACCGAAGGCGGTATAGAACTTATGCTTGAAGATTCGCAGAGATGGTTTTTAGCCTCGACGGAAGGCGATGGAATAAGAATAGCCTCGGCCGTGAAGAACGTGAGACCTCTTATGGTCCGCGAAACGCCTCTTATTGAGTTTGATGAATTTCAGAGGGTAGCATCAGTTTACAACGACTCTTTTTTTGGGGGTATCGGAGACCTGTCAGCCAGACTTGATGCGCATAACTCAAGTCCGAATATGCGGTATATCTTCATGTTAATCTACTACCTTCTCTGAAAAACGCAGACAGTTGAATTCTACCGACCCAAAAGTGTGCTTCGTTATACCTACGTACAACGAGGCGCTAAACATAACTCGACTCCTCAAACAACTTGCCGAAACCTATCCACACCACAATGTTTCATTTCTTGTGGTTGATGATTCAAGCCCGGACGGCACCGCGAATCTAGTGCGTGAGTTTGCCACCGGAGCAAACGGACGCGTACATCTGCTTGAGGGAAAACGACGTGGTCTAGGAGATGCGTATATACGTGGAATGTCCCATGCGATGGATGTTCTCAACGCTGACGTTGTGGTACAGATGGATGCGGATTTCTCCCACAATCCAGATGATGCGAAAAGGCTGCTTCTGCGCATTTCCGAAGGAGCGGATGTAGTTATTGGAAGCCGCTATGTTGTTGGAGGCTCGCTTGATGAACGATGGCAGTTGCGTAGACGATTACTTTCGCAGTGGGGAAATCGTCTTGCCAGATGGATTGCCGGATTGAAAGGAGTTTCTGACTGCACGGCGGGGTTCAAGGCTATAAGAACAGAGAAACTCAGAGATACGAGGCTAACGAATATTCGGGCCCGGGGCTATGTATTCCAAGTTGAGCTTCTGCACAGACTAATTCGTTGCGGCGCGCAAGTGGTCGAGGAACCAATCCATTTTCGCGAGCGGGAGCGTGGAGAAACAAAACTTGGAATGGCAAATATGGTTGAGTTCTTATTCAATGTTCTATGGATTCGACTTGGGAATCACATTACCTTCGTCAAGTTCTGCGCAACCGGTTTTTGCGGAGCGATAATTAACCTAGTTTCTTTTTACCTAATAATCTTGCTTGGTTTTCACAAATTTCTCGCCTCACCTGTGGCAATAACGGTCTCCATTTTTTCAAACTTCGTGATGAATAACTACTGGACTTTTGGCAACCGCATAATGAATGGGAGTAATTCCTTGAGAAGCTTGAGATTCACAGCAGTCTCCCTCGCGACTCTTCTGCTTAGTTACTCCGTTTTTGTCGTCCTCTCAACTTTTTTCCCAAAAACTTCTCCCGTACTGTTCCAAGCTTGCGCGATTGTTCCAGGCGCGTTGCTCAATTATTACCTAAACTCCCGCTGGACGTTTCGCTAGGTGGGTCTAGGTGGTTAATTGTGTATTCTATTCCATCATAAGGTTTATGTTAACGACAATCTATTCAAGACTTTTCTTTAGTGCTGTTTTTGTCTTGACGAGTTTATCTGCACAGGTTGTCGCACAACCTCAGTTGACGCTGGAGGAAGCGGTATCCATTGCCCGAAATAATGATCTATGGCTTGACCGTAGTCATCTCCAAGAGCAGGCGGTGGTGGCGCAAAGCGTAATTGCCGGAACTCTGCCTGACCCCGTGGTGTCATTCGGCTTTGTCAACCTGCCGACGGACAGTTTTGATTTCGGGCAGGAACCGATGACCCAATTTAAAGTCGGTGTCAGCCAAATGTTCCCTAGTGGTAAAACCCGCCAATTGAAACGTCGTCAGTTGCGTGAGCAGGGTGATCAGCATCAGATGCGCAAAGACCGTCTAGCGAAAGTTACCGTTATTGTATCGCATTTGTGGCTTGAGTCCTACCGCAATCGGGAAGCCATTAGACTGATCAAGAAAGACCGTACGCTGTTTGAACGCCTTGTCGATGTCGCGGAATTGAGTTATACCAACGCAACTGGGAAAACGCAACAACAGGACTTGGTACGGGCGCAACTTGAATTAACTCGACTGGATGACCGACTCACGATGTTGCAACAGCAACAGGAAATTAGCCTAGCGAAGTTAAGTGAGTGGTTGCCCAGTATTGAACCGGCCAACATCACGCTTGCCGATACCTTACCGAAGTTGTCGCTCAATAACTCTTTCCCTTTTTCTGCCATAGCAAATAAATCTGAACAGCTTGCGCAGGTGCTATTTGCGCATCCAAAGATTAAATCTCTTGACCAGAAGATTGTTACTACAGGCACAGGAGTTGAGTTAGCAAAACAGAAATATAAACTACAGTGGAAAATTAACGCCAGTTATGGGTATCGGAATGATGATCCCTTGGGAAACGAACGTAGTGACTTTTTTTCGCTGGGTGTGAGTTTTAATGTCCCGTTGTTTACATCCAGTCGACAAGACCGGGAAGTGCAGGCGGCGCAGGCAACTGAATCAGCGGTTAAAACCGAGAAAGCGCTTGCTTTGCGGTCTATGCGCTCCAGTTTTAAAGCCGCTCAATCGCGCCTGGAAAGTTTGAATCAGCGCAAAACCCTTTATGAAAAGCGCCTATTGAAGGAAGTTAATCATCAGGCCGAGGCTTCATTAACAGCATATACAAATAACACCGAAGATTTTGCTGAGATGGTAAGGGCGCGCATCGCTGAACTCAATGCTAATATTGATTTTTTGGATATTAACATTGATCGACTGAAGACTATTGTAGAACTTAACTATTTTTTGGCTCCAGTCCAAGAAGATAGTATTGAAGGCTAGTAAATATGAAAATACAAAGCACTGCCGTGAATAAATCATTGATCATTATTACCCTTATCGTGCTGTTTGTCGTCGGTATAGTAACGCATTACTTAACCAAACTGACTATGAAAGAGTCCATAGTCGATAGCAGAGAACGAGTGGAAGAAAAGAAACCGCTTTATTGGGTGGCCCCCATGGATCCAAATTACCGTCGTGATCAACCAGGCAAATCGCCTATGGGTATGGATTTGGTACCGGTCTACGAAGAAGGCGATGACTCTGCTACAGACAACGCGGGCACCATTTTCGTCTCTCCTGATGTGGTTAATAACCTAGGTGTGCGCACAGCTATTACGGAACGTCGCGCAATGCATACGGAAATTACTACAGTGGGTTACGTACAGTACGACCAAGACCATTTAATTCATGTTCATCCTCGGGTTGAGGGTTGGGTAGAAAAACTTCACGTCAAGGCGGCAGGTAATCCTGTAAAGAAAGGACAGCCTCTTTACACCTTGTATTCGCCGCAATTAGTTAATGCGCAGGAAGAACTGTTGCTAGCAATTAATCGCAACAATACGCGACTGATTGCCGCAGCGGAAAACCGACTGAAAGCTCTTCAGATTGATGAGTCCTTGATTGACGAACTCAAGCGCAAACGGGTTGTAAACCGAAACCTGACTTTCTATGCGCCACAATCTGGTGTGGTGGACAACTTGAATATAAGGGAAGGTTTTTTCGTCAAGCCTAGTATTATGTTGATGTCAATAGGCACACTGAATAACGTATGGGTGGAAGCTGAAGTCTTTGAGCGCCAAGCGGCGTTGGTTAAAGTGGGCTTGCCGGTGGTAATGACACTGGACTACCTGCCCGGCCAATATTGGCAGGGAAAAGTAGATTACGTTTACCCAACCCTAGACCCTAAAACCCGTACGATACGCGTTCGCTTACGTTTTAACAACCCCGATGAACTACTAAAACCTAACATGTTTGCACAGATTACCATCCAATCGACTAGCAGTAACGATGTGCTGGTAATACCCAAAGAAGCGGTAATCCGCACAGGCAATCAGGACCGCGTAGTAATGGCTCTCGGTGAAGGACATTTTAAATCTGTCGCGGTTGAGTTGGGGAAGCTTGACGCCAAGTTTGCAGAAATACGAAGTGGCGTGAATGAGGGGGACCGAGTGGTGACATCCGCGCAATTTCTACTGGATTCTGAATCAAGTAAAACATCAGATTTCCGACGTATGAATCATGCAAGTCAAGATACAGCGCAGAGTCATCGGCAATCGGTCTGGGTAGAAGCATTAATAAATTCATTAATGCCTAGTCACCGCATGATCAACGTTGACCACGGTGCCATTGAAAAATGGTCATGGCCACGGATGACCATGGATTTTAAGGTCGCAGATTCTGTGGATATGACTTCACTAAAAATTGGCATGTCTATACATATTCAGATTTCTAGGACGAATGGCAAAGACTATTTGATAACAGATGTGCATATTCCTGACGACCAAAGCGACACCTCGTCCGGTGAGAACACCATAGATCATAGTGGAATGCACCACGATGAAGTGGACCATAGAGAAACGAATCGCTCGCCAATGAACCATGATCGGCAAATTGAGCACAATCATGACAGTCATTAGGATGGGAATAGGCAATGATTGAATCAGTCATCCGCTGGTCTGTCAGTAACCGGTTTTTGGTATTACTGATGACAGCCATACTGGTGGGCGGAGGTCTATTTTCCCTGAAAAATACGCCTGTTGACGCTATTCCCGACTTGTCAGATGTACAGGTCATTATCAAAACTAATTATCCTGGTCAGGCACCTCAAGTGGTGCAAGATCAGGTGACCTACCCACTGACAACAGCGATGTTATCGGTGCCAGGTGCAGTCACTGTTCGTGGATACTCCTTTTTTGGAGACTCCTATGTCTACGTAATCTTCGATGAAGACACTGATCTCTATTGGGCACGCTCTCGCGTATTGGAATACCTAAGCCAAGTTATCCCATCATTACCTGCCAACGCTAGGCCTCAGTTAGGACCAGATGCCACTGGCGTTGGCTGGGTTTATATCTACGCCCTGATTGACCGTACGGGCCAGCATGATATCAGCCAGTTACGTTCAATTCAGGACTGGTACCTGAAATACGAAATGCAGACGGTGCCAGGCGTATCCGAAGTGGCTACCGTCGGCGGCATGGTTAAACAGTACCAAGTTATGGTGAATCCGGAAAAGTTACGCGCCTTTGGTATTCCCTTAGCGCATATCCAAACGGCGGTCAAGCGCGCCAATCAGGAGGTGGGAGCATCGGTAGTGGAAATGGCCGAAGCGGAATACATGGTGCAAGCCTCCGGTTATATCCAAAGTGAAAAAGACCTAGCCAGTATTCCTCTTGGCGTCAGTGAAAATGGCACACCACTACTATTAAAAGACGTTGCTGAAATCAACCTAGGCCCACAGATGCGGCGAGGAATTGCCGAACTCAATGGGGAAGGCGAGACCGTCGGTGGAGTAGTGGTAATGCGGTTTGGTGAAAATGCCCAACAAACCATTGACGGCATCAAAAATAAGATGGAACAACTAAAACAGGGACTACCAAACGGCGTTGAAATCGTCACCGTATATGACCGCTCGGCGCTAATCAAACGTGCTGTTGAAAATCTTTGGGACAAGTTATTGGAAGAATTTGCTGTTATCGCGTTGGTGTGCGTGGCTTTCCTGTTCCATGTGCGATCTTCCTTAGTCGCTATTATTAGTCTCCCTGTGGGTATTCTCACTGCATTCATCGTCATGCATGCGCAGGGCATTAACGCCAATATCATGTCTCTAGGTGGTATTGCCATTGCCATCGGCACCATGATTGACGGCGCAATTGTAATGATAGAAAACATGCATAAGCATATGGAGAAAACCCCGCTTACTCCTGAAAATCGGTGGCGAATCGTTGTAGAATCAGCATCAGAGGTTGGCCCAGCGTTATTCTTCAGTCTTTTGATTATCACCGTGAGTTTTATGCCGGTGTTTACGCTACAAGCCCAAGAAGGACGGATGTTTTCACCTCTAGCCTTCACCAAAACTTACGCAATGGCAGCGGCAGCGGCCCTATCCATTACTTTGGTCCCAGTCCTAATGGGCTACTTTATTCGAGGCAAGGTGATATCCGAACATAGAAATCCGTTCAATCGGATTTTGATAGCTATCTATTTACCTGCGCTGAAAAAAGTTCTCAATTTTCCAAAAACAACGACCGTGATCGCGTTAGCCGTGCTAGTTATTAGTTTGTGGCCTTTGAATAAAATCGGTAGCGAGTTTATTCCCCCTCTAGATGAAGGCGACTTGATGTATATGCCGACCACCTATCCTGGCATTTCCATCGGCAAGGCGAGAGAATTATTGCAACAAACAGATAAACTGATTCGTACCGTACCGGAAGTAAAAACAGTATTCGGTAAAATTGGCCGTGCTGAAACCGCTACTGATCCGGCACCACTGACGATGATCGAAACCTTTATTCAGTTAAAGGATCGAAGCCAGTGGCGAGAAGGTGTTACAACTGATTCTCTGAAACGGGAATTGGATTCCTTGGTGAAGTTGCCAGGCGTGACTAATGCTTGGGTAATGCCGATCAAAACCCGCATTGACATGCTAGCAACCGGAATAAAAACTCCGGTCGGTATAAAGATTTCAGGCGCAGACCTCAATGTGATTCAAGATATCGGTCAGCGTTTGGAGACCATTTTAGCTGATGTGCCCGGCACTGCATCAGTGTATTTTGAAAGAGTCGTTGGGGGTCGCTATATCAAGGTGGATATTAACCGAGAAAAGTCTTCGAGGTTTGGGCTGAATATTGCGGATGTGCAACAGGTAATCGCCTCAGCAATTGGAGGTATGAACGTAACACAAACAGTAGAAGGACTCGAACGCTACCCTGTCAATATTCGTTATCCGCAATCTTACAGAAACTCTCCTGAACAGTTAGCGCTGTTACCCGTGATAACACCTGCAGGTCATAGCATTACCCTAGGTGATATTGCCAGAATTTTCGTCGAGGACGGTCCTCCGGGAATCAAAAGCGAAAACTCTCGTATCAATGGCTTAACCTTTGTGGATATTGAGGGAGTGGATGTTGGTAGTTACGTTGAACAAGCTATGGCAACTGTGCGCGATGAACTGCAATTGCCTGCTGGCTATTCCATTAACTGGTCCGGGCAGTACGAATATATGCTTCGGGCCAAGAAAAAGTTGAGTTATGTGATACCACTAACCTTGGCTATTATTGCCATATTGTTGTTCATGAATTTTCGCAGTTTTAGCGAAGTTGCCATTTTGATTGGTACTCTGCCTTTTGCGTTAGTAGGTAGTGTCTGGTTGATGTACTGGCAAAGTTTAAATTTCTCCATTGCCGTTGGTGTTGGTTTTATAGCACTCGCCGGCGTCGCTGTCGAGATCAGCGTGATTATGTTGGTCTATCTCAATCAATCTTGGCGTAGCGCAATCGACGAAAAACAAAAATTAACCCATGAAGAATTGAAGGAATCCATTATCAAAGGCGCCGGTTTGCGGATACGCCCCGTGATAATGACCGCAACTACTATCATCCTCGGATTGTTACCCATCCTTTTCAGCACAGGATCAGGATCGGAGGTGATGAGCCGAATTGCAACACCTATGGTTGGAGGAATGATAAGCGCTGTTTTCTTAACCTTGCTGGTTTTACCAGTTGTTTACTATTTATGGAAAAAAAGGCTTGGCATAACTATCCAATAGCAGTTAGCCATTTCATAAACAGATTGAAGGCGCTTTCGTGTGGAAATAAAACATTATCAAAGGATCGCTAACCTCAAAAGCCCCACAGCGCAAATGCCTCTTCCAAAACTTTACATTTCCCACATATTGGCTTATCTTCCTATTGGTTTTGAAGAATTAAACTAACTAGATACGTCTCTTTTTAAAATCTGCAAGTACACCTTTTCAAACGTAGTTCGAAATGATTAACTGAAAAGAAAATAATGTTGTCAGCCAAAATACAAAACGATAATCCAAAGTTCCACAAGACTTTGCGTACGTTCTTTGATAACGGGACAACTGCCGTAAGTCTCAGTCCTCAAAGGCGAGATGTTTTCGCATTACTGTCTCTCTTTCTGCTCACATGCGTCGTCTACTTCCCCGCTACCAATGCGGGTTTCGTCTGGGATGATTCCATAATGAGAGAGTTAAAAGCTGTTTCAACTTGGGAAGGGATATGGCAATTCTGGTTTGACCCTCTAACTGCTTACACCCCAGAGGGCAGGTACCGAGAGGGACATTACTGGCCACTTTTTTATACAACCTTCTGGATAGAACACAAACTCTGGGGATTTTCTCCCAAAGGCTACCATATAGTCAATGTTCTGATTCACTTCGCAAATACAACTCTGCTTTACTACTCGTTAAGACGACTTTCCGTTCCCGGCGCATGGTTTGCGGCCGCGATTTTCGCTGTTCATCCACTACATGCAGAACCCGTAGCATGGATAATGGCGAGAAAAGATTCACTATCAACCCTGTTCTGCCTAGCCTCTTTGGCTCTATGGCTACGCTATCGGGATTCTCAAAACCAGACGGACTACGCAGGGTCGCTCCTGTTGTTCACAGCGGCCATGCTCTGCAAGCCAGTCGTGGTCGTTTTCCCTGCGACAATGATAATCATTCAGTGGTGGAAAGATGGAAATATCTCTCAGGCATTCCTGCTACGAGTAGCACCGTTTTTCCTGCTAGGATTCGCTATAGCAATTGCAGACATGTTGTTCTATCAAAAGATACAGCCCGTCTCTTTTGATCATTCTATAATTGAGAGAGTACTAATAGCGTCGCAATCTTTCTGGTTTTATGTGAGCAAGCTGTTTTGGCCCACGGAATTGGCTGTCATCTACCCTCACTGGGACGTAAGTGTTGCAGATCCTGTGGATTGGCTGTACTTCATCGCAGTAGTGGTATTAGTTGCTACGGTCTGGATTCTTCGACACAGGCTGGGACGAGGCCCACTTGCCTGCGCGCTTTTCTTTGGGATTATGCTCTTGCCTGTGCTTGGTTTTATAGATTATGGCTATATGACCTATTCTTTTGTCGCTGACCGCTACCAGTACTTGGCAAGTACCGGTGTAATTGTGCTTTTCGCCTCGGCATTTTGGTATTTCGGATCGGTAGGTATTCAAAGATTAGTAAAGAAGGTAGTTTGTTTAGCGCTACTTGCTTTTCTGGGTGTAGCGGCATGGAATCACACAAGCATTTTCAAAGATGAGATCACCTTGTTCAGACATATCATTTCTATTAACCCACAGGCTCATACTGCCCATCTCAACCTTGCTTACGCGTTACTATATAATGGAGAGACAGTATCACAGGAAGCTCTTCCAATAGCCCGTGAAGCAGTGAGACAACAGCCAAATTATCATAGTTCTCATAATGTTCTGGGGGCAACTTTGTCAGCGCTAGGACACTATGAGGAAGCGGAAAAACACCTGTATAAATCTATTAAGTTAAACCCAAAGTACCCTCATTCATATTTAAATCTTGCCGAAAGTTTTAGAAAACGCAAACGTTATAAAGAGGCGCTTAGTCTTTATGATGCCGCAATAAAAGTAAACCCAAACTATCCGCTTCCCTATGTCGGTATAGGGTATACGCTTCTTAGACTTGAGCGATACGATGAAGCTATCTCAAATATGGAATACGCTCTTTCGTTGAATCCTAATCTACCTATGGCACCTAGAATGCATTACCTTATTGGAAAAGCGCTCCAAAAAATAGGAGGACAAGAGAAAAAAGCAAAATGGCATCTGCGTCATGCGAAGAAACTTGCTACTTCGAAAAAACAATAAATTCAGTTCTTACTTCTGCTGTTTTCTTTCTATATTACATGGACGTCTATTCTTCTTTATACCAATTCTCGGTCCCAATCTCCTGAGGTCTAGGGTTCCTGCGGATCTTTCGGTAGAATTTTGCTGATGATTTGTCATCTCTACCATAAGGAATTTGTTTTGATGAGTGCGTATACAATTTTAATATGCTTAAAAGCTTTGGGTTTTGCTTCCTTCTCAGTTTTCAACATCAAAGTTAATTCAATTGCTCTAAGAAAATTCTAACCTACCATTATGCAGTCAAAGAAACGATGGCAATATCGGTTTGATAATTTTAGTAAAGCTTACTCTCTTCTACGAGAAGCTGTGCAGAGAGATGAATCTGGAGAACTAGACCAGTTAGGAAAGGAGGGTATGATCCAGAGGTTTGAGATTTGCATAGAACTGGCTTGGAAAACAATGAAAGATTACTTAGAGAGCCAAAACGTAGTACTCTCTCAAATTACTCCGAGGATGGTACTAAAAGAATCCGTGGCGACTAAACTCATATCTGACGGAGAAGGCTGGATGAGCGCGCTTGATTCACGTAACAAAATGAGTCATATGTATGACCTCAGGAAGTTTGAAGATGTTATAGAGAAGATACGGAACAGGTATCTTAGTTGTCTTGACGAGTTATATGAGAAACTATCAAGAGAGAATGAAAACCCAAACAACTGATCACGGCCTGAATGAAAGACATCTGAAACTTATCAAAAACACCATTAAAAAATTTGCCCCCAATGTTGAGACTGTATCATTGTTTGGTTCGAGAGCTATAGGTTCCCACAAAAGTTATTCAGACATAGATATGGTTCTTTATGGAGATGTCCAAGAACATATCGTTGACCGTTTGTGGACATGCTTTAATGAAAGCAACTTACCTTATAAGGTCGATCTTGTAGCATATAACTTGGTGAATTCCGCTTCTTTAAAAGCTCATATTGACCAATTCGCAAAACCTTTGTTTCTATCAACAGAGTTAAAAGACAGCCAACCGAGCAAGAAGACATAAAACTTGATTCCAAATGCGGAAACCTTCCTCAATATCTACTGGCTATTACTCCTTATGAAATAAATTCGTGCGTCTCATATGTTTACGCATCGGGAAAAACTCTTGACTTCATACTTTTTGGGCGGGGCGACATCTCAATTTACAGCACAAACGACACACTTTTAAATTAGCGCTAACTGGGTGTGTGAAATATTCAGATCCCAAGAATCTCTACCTCCGTCTGCAGTTTTACCTCCTTGAGTTTCAGAATTTAGGTGCCAAATTCAAAGGCAATGCCTATGGTAAATGAGTTTTTCAGGACGTACATACACAACATATCTCTCACCTTCACTTTACCTCTTATCTATTTAACACAACGTGAGCTGACTGCAGATGCTCTTGATGTTACTAATCGTCCATATTGATAAACCTCTATCACATCGGAAGGGGAAGAAATCCATTCTCCTGACTGGTTTATTTGGAAAGGTGAACATTGAACTATGCCGGGTGCTACATCATAACGAACGCATGCTCTATTTTCACTAACAGCAACCCAGTGACCAGCAGCATCAGGGGGTGGCGTTCCAACTCTACATTGATTCCATAGTTCCCGAAGGTCGGAAGGATAGTCACTGGAGTTATCAATAAAAAAGGTTCCGTCAGAATTAATAATTTCGGTCGAACTTGAACCGTCAGAATATTCGCAATCCCACTCCCCTACTAGCGCTACAGGGTAAGTTCCTCTAGGCAAAGGCTCTATCCTTGTAGCCTCCTCACAATCATATTCTATTTCCGTACCCCCCCCCCCCCCCACATGCAGTTGAGCTAAGTACTAAAAATCCAACAAGAAAAAGAAACGCATTTCTCATCATAGAAACACCTCCTTGAGTAATTGAAAAGACTTGAAAGTTCATTTTATAATGCATCTCTAAAAGATTATGGTTGTTCCGCTTTTTCCTGAATGAGTTTTTCAGATTTTCCAAGCCGGAAAATCCTCACTACATCTTCAATTTGATGTAGAAGAAATATTGTGAGAAGAAAGGAAGTGGAATAAAGTACAAGTGAGTTTCCACCTACTATCGCTATAATAACGAGTATAGCAGAGTAATAATTTCTTCTTCCCAAAAACCGAAGTTGCGCGACAAACTTTCTGAATCTAGAAAGTTCGTCAGGGTTAATATGCTTATCAACTTCAAAGTATGCCACCAGACTCCCTGAGTCTGTGTACTTTAAGAGAAAATAAACTGACCAGACGAGGAAAAGAATAAATATCAAAAGATTATAACTTCCCAGCGCCACCGCAGTAACGCTTCCAGTCTGAATATAAGAACCAAGAGGAACTCCAATAAGAAAAGAAAGCACGGTGAATTGATCGCTTATAGTATCAACCCACTGCCCTTTTTTTGTCTCCATAAGCTTGATTCTCGCAACCTCTCCATCACACCTGTCAAGAATAGTAGCTAACTGCATGAAGATAGCGCCGAGAACAGGATAACCAAGCGCGTAGAACGGTCCGCAAAGTACTCCGATAAGATTTATCAAAACGCTTACCATATTCGGAGTAAGTGACGTTTTTACAAGAACCTTACTGAGGGGTAAAGACATTTTGCCGTTTATATTCTTGGCTATCCATCCCGTAGCGGTCTTGCCCACATGAGAAAAGATAACTCTTTCAGCTTCTTCTTCAGATTCCTCGGTATTTAGAAGACGATGCCAGAATCCACTCCTAACGCTAAATGTCCTAATTTGTTCAGTTAGAGCTCTTTCACTAAGCCAAGCATTAAGTCCTTGAGACCCAATCATTCTTGAAATTTCAGAAGAAGTTACGGAAAAAACACCTGAAATTTCACTTCCGACTCCAAAAAAACTAGTCGCGTATCCACTCTCTGCATCTATTCCAACAACAGGCCCAGAATTTTTACGAACCAAAGCAGAAATCTCATTATCCCTACATTGTATTGAGTCCTCAATAAACTCCCTGAGAATATCAGAATTAGCAGTTACAAAACAAGATTCGACAACAAGTACTCGTCCCGGACTAAGCGAGACTGATTCTCCGGGAATGACCCAATTTATCTCTGAAGTGATTCTTGGGTCGCATTTTAAAATATCTTTGAGGAAATCCACATCATCAGTAATTATGTGGAAATGCTGAATACCTGCTCTCTGGGAATTTATTATGATTCTTTTAATCTGCGGAACTTGCGCTATTGCCCTGTGCGCAAAATCAGACAGGTTTTCGCCGCTTGTTCCCACGCCAGAACAAAATAGGAGAGCGTGTTTCATGATAGGTTATTCAGCAGAGGATTCGGCAATTCTCAGAAATTTGGGCGCGGAGTACTCTTTTTGCAGAAATCGGTCAGCATGCTTTCTGACCCTAAAAAGATCTAGAGGGCAATCAACATCCATCCAAAAGAGACCTCCTATATCTAGAGGCTTGATACCGCATCCCTTCTTTATAAGTCTGTGTATGGATGAAATATACCATTTCCCCTCGGCCTCTAAACTTCTCATCTCTTCTTCAACAGCCCTTTTGAGTAATTCAACTCCTGTGTCTCTGAAAACTCTTATTCCCACAGATTCGGCTGATGCTTCGGTATTTGATATCTCCTTACTGATGCTGGTGATCATGCCGTCTTTCACAACAACTTTCATATCTTCCTTTTCATAGCGTGAACGTTTTTTCACGGGAAGACAGATTTTCTCGTCCCTGACCGAAAGAGCCTTGTCCAAAACCCCTATCTCGTAGACATCATCCCCGTTCATAACCACTATATCCTCGTCGAATTCCCCACGTGCTATCCACAGAGAGACAAGACTGTTTGTAGCCTGATAAAAAGGGTTGTAAAGAGTGTTAATTCTCATCCCTAAACAATCGTAATTTCTTAGGAAATTCTCCACTCTCTCAAAACCAAACCCCACGACGATTATAATTTCGTTTATACCACAGTTTCTTATGAGGTCTATCTGGTGTTCAAGTATAGAGATGTTGCCGATGTCAAGAAGACACTTCGGTCTATCATGCGTGTAAGGATGCATCCTAGTGCCGCTACCTGCGGCAAGAATTATTGCTTTCATAGGCCAGATTTTCTAAACAATACCACTTAAACCTTTACTCACGACTTTGAAATGTAGGATTATTGAGGAAAATGTACCCTTTATTTCAGGAATTTATCGCCTCAGAATATAACCAAGGGGCATTTTATGTCAAACATCCGGTATCGTGAACCATTCATCAACATAAATTCGAAATCTAAAACTTTATGCTTTTTGCCTATACACCACATTTATATTTGATATCCTGTCAGAAGAACTATCTTGGAAACATCTAAATGAGCGGTCTAGAAGGCACGCTCATTGAACTACTTATATCGGCTGCGGGTACGCTTTTATGTTTAGCTTACAATTCGCCGTTCCAAAATATTATGTCAATCCTCTGCGGCTAATTTGAGATCGGCGATTCCAGATTTCACGCTGATTATATTGTTTTCTTCATCAACGTACACAAGTTTTGGTTTGTGCACCCTGCTCTGCTCTTCATTGTAAATCGCAAAATCCGCTATTATCAGACAATCGCCCTTTCTTGCAAGGTGCGCTGCGGCGCCGTTAACGCACACAGTGTTTGAGCCTTGAGGACCCTCTATTACATAGGTTGAGAAGCGATGACCATTCGTGAGATTAAAGATGTCAATTTCCTCATAAGGAAACAGATCCGCCGCATCCATCAAATTTCTGTCAAGAGTAAGGCTTCCCTCGTAATCAAGGTCAGCAGCGGTAACCGTAACCCTGTGTATTTTGGATTTCAGAAGAACTCTCTGCATCTTGAAACACTCAAAGCAAAATATTATCAATAAGCCTAGTATCGCCTATCCTTATAGCCATGGCTAAAAGATCACCCTGCTTAGCCACGCGCCTTAATTCAAGGGTCTGCGGGTCTCTTATTTCAATATAATCAATATCATTAATTTGCGCTGTTTTCAATACCCTTTGCGCTTGAGCAATCAGAATTTCACAGTTATCGCAACCATCTCTAAATTTTCTTGAGACCTCGTCTAAAGATTTTTTCAGAGCAGTAGCTTTAATCCGTTCCCCAGAATCTAGATAAGCGTTTCTGGAACTCATCGCAAGTCCGTCAGGTTCGCGTATTATAGCCATCTCCACTATTTCTACATCTAGATTAAAATCTTTTACCATTCTCTGGATGATTCTTAGTTGTTGAAAATCTTTTCTTCCAAAAACAGCAAAATCCGGACAGACGATATTGAGCAACTTAAGTACAACCGTAGCTACGCCGTTAAAGTGTCCTGGTCTTTGAGGACCACAAAGATGGTCTGCAAGATTCCCAACCAGAACCGTGGTCTGATAACCATCTGGATATATGTCTTTTGTCTCGGGATAGAAAAGATAATCAACGTCGTTACGTTTGAGGTTCTCCACATCTCTCAAATAATTTCTTTGATAACGATCAAAGTCCTCATTGGGTCCGAACTGCATGGGATTGACGAAAATGCTCACAACCGTTTGGTCCGCTCTTTTGATTGATTCTCTGACAAGGCTTATGTGTCCCTCATGCAAACTCCCCATGGTAGGAACAAAGCCGAGTTTTTTACCAGCCTGTCTGCAGTACCTAGAAACTTCTTTCATCTCTGAAGGAGTTCTAAAAACATGAGGCTTTGCAGAATTACTCATAAGAATGTTTCTTGGAGGGAAAAACTCCGTTCTTTACCTCTTCTGCATATTTTTTTACCGAATTAGAAATCACGTTATCAACTTGAGCGTATTTTTTTACAAACTTGGGAAGAGGGTCCGGCGTAAGACCGATAAGATCATTTATGACAAGAACTTGTCCATCGCAGTCAGCCCCACAACCTATACCCACTACCGGCACAGAAAGACTTTTAGAAACTTCGCTTGCCACCTGACGCACAACGCTTTCCATAAGCACCATAAAAGCACCTGCTTGCTCACATTCTTTCGCAAGTTTTAGTATCTCTTCTTGACTTTCTAAAGTGCGGCCCTGAACTTTATAGCCCCCCGTGACGTGAACCGATTGTGGACAGAGACCTAAGTGTGCAACAACCGGAATTCCAGCTTTGCGGATGCGATACACGGTCTCAACGTAGGCATCGTTAACCTCAACCTTAACTGATTCCGCCATTCCTTCTTTTATTAACCTCCCCGCATTCCGCACAGCGTCTTGAGGAGACGCATGATATGAGAGAAACGGCATGTCGGAGCACAGATGAGCCCTCTTTACCCCTCTTGAAACGATTTTTGTGTGGTAAATCATTTCTTCAAGCGTAACAGAAAGCGTGTTAGGAAGCCCTTGCACAACGTTGCCTAGAGAATCTCCCACCAGAACCATATCCACACCTGCGCTGTCCACTATAGACGCGATAGTAGCATCGTATGCGGTGACCATCGCGATCTTTTCACCAAGGTCTTTTATTTTCTGAAAATCCGTCGTTCTTATCTTTATCACGCTTGATTATCCCTGTTCGTTGAAATCACTCAACATATATGCTAGCCGAGTATCCTCGTCTTTTTAGATTCGAGCGAAGTCTTTCAGCATCTTTTCTTTGTTTGAACATTCCCACTCTTACCCTGTAATAAGTATTTCCTCTGAAATCAGAAGGTTCCACTCTGATGCTCTCATCTGTGACTCGTAAAAGTTTTCTTCTCAGTTCATATGCCTTGGCACGGCTACTAAAAGAACCCGCTTGAACAGTGTACAGGGGGATAAAAAGACTTTCTGATCTTTTCGAAGGAGTTGATAAAACTTCAATTTTAACTTCCGCAACACCGCTTTTTATAAGTCCAATTTTTTTCGCTGCGGCGTAGGAAAGGTCTATAACCCTACCCCTAACAAATGGACCTCTGTCATTTATTCTGACCTTAACTTTTTTTCCATTCTCAAGATTCGTAACCATCACAACGCTTTGAAAAGGAATCTCCTTATGCGCGGCAGTAAGTGAATATCTGTTAAATGTTTCTCCATTTGCCGTTTTGTTTCCGTGTTCCTTGTCTCCATACCAAGAAGCCTTCCCATACTGAACAGTATCTGTCGATTGCCGTACGGGCAAATTATTGCTTTCCCTTTTTGAAAGACCTACATTCGAAATATCTTTATAAGGAATGCAACTTGATATTAAAAGCGTTGTAAAAGCGAAAAAACTCATCCATCTCATCAAGGTTTATTTTACCACATGCATACCCATAAGGGGTTGCGTGAGAAAGTGCTAAAGAGGCATTTGCGCTGTCCAAAAGGTGTGTGCATATCAAGGGTTTTTAGAGGAAGTAAAAAACTTTTTACCCCAAAAATACCCTAAAATCGGCTAATGTAAGCCAAAACCCAGAAATTTCACCCCACACTAAAATCGGTTGATATAACCTCTGTAAAAATTCTCCAAAAAACAAATAACCTGATTACATCATTTATTTTTAATATCACTATAAAGGTATCTTCATAGGTTGAAATTATAATTTGCTAGCAGAATCTTCTCCTCTGCTATAAGAGCAAGTTAATGTTGTTTCTGGTCATCCTCAAGGAAAAAGCTCCAAAAATCGTTGTAGTGTAACTACCTCAAGTTAATAACAAATTTATCATCTACAAAAGAAATAAACCCATAATGGTTCCACAACCATCAAAAGAAATCAGCATCAAGCATCACTACAGCACAAATGTCTCCTTTCTCGCTAGTCCTTGACTTTGTAAGGGGGGGGGGGAGGTAAATTCAAAAGACTGACTTAAGAATGAGGATTTTACAACAAGATTTTGCCAGATAAATGTCCATTTATAGATGGAACAACTTATAAGGGAGGTTGTAATATGAAGTTACACAATTTATTAGTGATGTTGTTACTGCTCACTGGAGCGGGTTTGTTTGTGGCATGTGAGGGGGAGAGAGGGCCCGCGGGGAAGGACGGCGCGCAAGGCCCTCAGGGCGAGAGAGGGCCTGCAGGGGCAAAAGGCGAAAAAGGCGACCCTGGCCCCGCTGGAGCGGATGGTAGAGCTGGAGTTGATGCCCCTTATGACGCAAGATGCGATGTTAGTAACGGTATAAAGGCATCTGGAGGCACGCCATACATTTACGGGACTGATGATGACGATGTTATTTGCGTAGACTCAAATGCAGGGGATAATGAGATCAGAGCCAAAGGCGGGGATGATATTGTTTACGCCGGCGGGGGAGCCGACAAGCTGCTAGGTGGTGATGGTGATGATACGATGTACGGCGAAGGGGGGAACGATCATTTTTATTTTTGGAGACAAGCAGGTGCTAATAAATGGATTGGGGGTGAGGGTGAAGATATTATCTATTGCGGTAGAGACGTATCTAGCACTACCATAGAAAGTAACGGTTTCTATTCAGGGACTAGCACGAGCGATGTTACAACTACTATAACCCTTGATCTTTCTTCTGGGACTTTTGATGGGACTGCTCTTGACAATACTGGAACATTTACATTTGAAGGCATTGAGGGCATTTATTGCGGGACGAACAATGACACTCTTACCGGAGACAATAAAGACAACTACCTTCGTGGTGCCGGTGGAAACGATACCATAAACGGCGGAGCTGGAGACGACCTTCTTGTTGGAGATAAAGGGGGTGATGTTGTGAAAGGTGATGCTGGGGATGATATTCTTTACGGTGGTTCTGATAATGACACTCTTACCGGAGGAGCAGGCTCTGACACTTTCCTAATTCGTAAAGGTTTTGGGACTGATGTTATTAAAGATTTTGATTTAGCAGAAGACATGATCTATTTCAGAGGTTTTACAGCAGGCGGGGAAACAATAACCGTTGCTAGCGGTAAGCTGACTGTCGGCGGAACTGAGGTTGTAATACATGATGCGAACGGTTCACCAGATAACACAAAAGCGGGGAAAATAAAAAGCGAAAAAAAATATAGGTTTGTAACTGCAACATGGATAGGAGCAACAAGATCCTTCACTTTTACAGACAATTAAGAATCTTGATGCGGAGTTTTATAAGGCCCTGCAGGTTATCCGCCTGCGGGGCCTTTTTTTTTGATATACTGGCAAAAACACTTTGGAGGGAAAGACTATGAGCCTAGCAGAAAGACTTCAAGAATTAATAGAAACACACGAGAGCAGGATAAAAGGTTACGAGGGTAGAATTGAGAAATTAGAGAAAGATATAAACAAGAAGTAAGCGTTCGTTCAAGGGGTGTTTGCTTGATTAATCGTCCGTTAATCCCGTCTTAAATATTTTTTGCATTTAGACTGGTCACTCCTTAATTGATCGGTTATCATCGGTCATATGATTGTTCACGACAAAGATGTCGGGGTTGTCAGGTTATTGGATAAAGAGGACGCTGGATGCATCAATTGCATGCCGACTACGTCGGGATTCGCTTCGTTAGACTGTAAGTTTTCGTACGAAGAGTTACTAGCGGCTTATCAGGAGTTAAAACATAAACATCAGAAGTTAGAACATGATTATCAGGAGTTAGAACATGAAGTAGCTCGGCAACGGTCTTGGGCGGGGAGGTATAAAAGGTATTGGCAGAAAGGGCTTACCAAGTTGGATGAGAAGATCGAAGAAGTAAAGCGTATCAGTCGTGTGGCGAAAAGTGCTTTGTCGTTGGAAAAAGAAGTACAACGACTTAGGAGCATTGCTAGAGGAGGTTGGAGTAGATACGCGCAAGCGTAGTACGATTGTATCGTTGCGGATGGAGAGTTATGCTAGTCTGAAGGATGAGAATGCAGAGCTGAAGAAGCAGGTCAAGAACCTGCTTTCTAACCGTAAGGTTCTGTCCAATTCGTTGTACGGAAGGCGTAGTGAGAAGCAGAAGAGGCCACCTTCGGGGCGACGACGAGGACAACAGCCCGGGGCGCCCGGTCATGGTCGTACAGCCCGACCAGATATTGAGGTGGTAGAAGAGTCGTGGCATCCGTCCGATGATGAACTTACCTGTTCCAGTTGTGGAAAGCGGTATGTTGCCAATGGGAAGCGTGTTTCGCAGATGTATGAGATTGAGGTCAAGGCGTACAAGCGTAAGGTTAACCGCTTCCGTCATCGTAGGGCATGCAACTGTGAGTCATCTCCGCTCTATGTGACGGCGTCAGCGCCGGTGCGGCTGTTTAAGCATACGCAATATGGGATCAGTGTCTGGGCTCAATTAATACACGAGCGCTACTGGAACCTGAGGCCCTACCGCCTTATAGAGAGATGTTTTAGCGACCACGGGTTTAAGATTTCGGCAGGGACTCTAGCGGACAGCGTAAAGCGCCTGCTGCCTCTGTTCGAGCCTCTCTATGACGCGATTCTCGCCCATCAAAACGAAGATAGATTGCGTCATGCAGACGAGACTGGTTGGCGTATCCAGTCACTGAAGGAAGTGGGAGGTTCTCAACGCGCTTGGCTGTGGGTATCTGTGAGCAAAGACTCGGTCTTATACTATATAGACCGTTCGCGTAGTTCTGAGGCGGCAAAGATCCTATTCGCCGACAGCGTTGATTGTATTTTCTTGGTCTGCGACCGCCACGGTTCCTATAAGAAGATGGTTCGGGATTTCCTCGAAGAACTCAATAAGAAGGTGACGCTGTGTTTTTGTTGGGCGCATGTACGAAGAGATTTTATAAAGTGCGCTGCGGGAGACGAGCAACTTGAGCAATGGAATGAACAATGGATAAAACGCATTGCAAAGATGTATGAGTTAAACAAACAGCGGTGTGATCACTACGTCTCAGGTAATACTCCAGAGTTTGAACGAACGCAGACAAAGCTGAAAAAAGCGTGCGACGCTGTGTTCGCCAAAGCCGAGAGTGAATTGTCCGAGTTAGCGGAAGATGCGCGTGAGCGAGGACCACTTAAGTCGCTTATCAATCATCGTGAGGGGCTGAGCGTGTTCGTTGAACATTCCCAAGTTCCCATGGATAACAATATTGCGGAGAGCGCGTTGCGAGGACCTGCCATCGCCCGTAAAGTAAGTTTTGGATCTGACAGTGAAGAGGGAGCAAGAACATCGGCCATTCTATACACGGTGTTAGGTACGCTCTCAAAGAATGGTATTGACATTCTCAGTTGGCTAAAGGGGTGGTTGACAGCCTGCGCGGAAGATGGCAGGAGTCCCCCGGAAGATCTATCGCCTTGGTTGCCATGGTCAATGAGTGAGCAACGTTTGCGCGACTTTGGTGCCAAGACATGAGCGACGAGGTTGAGTGCCGCTACTACGGGCGAGAGTTCATGACTGCGGAGATGAAACTGCTACGCGCTTTGATAGCCGGGCCTGAGCGGCTCAACCGGACTGCTCTGTCTAGGGAGTTTTGCAGACGTATTGGGTGGTACAAGCCCGATGGCGGACTCAAGGACATGACGGCCAGAGTTACCATGCTATCCATGCATAGGGATGGCATCATCAAGCTACCGCCACCCACCCGAGTGTCGCCCCGAGCTAAGCCTATAGTCTTCGGAGCAGACACCGAACCGCATAAGCTACCGGTTCCCGAGACCCTTGACGAAGTCCGTCCACTGCAGGTTCACACTGTTGTCAGTGGCACCAGGCAAGGCAAACTATGGAACGAGTTTGTAGCTCGTTATCACTACTTAGTGTTTGCTAGAAAAAGGCATAATATATTGACTTTACTTAATTAACTAAGTATTATTTTACTCCGAATATTGAGGCAAAAAGCCGTTTTTAAGCCATTTATGCCCAAATTAGACCAATTTTAGCAATTCTTCGGGAGGAAAGCATGAGAAAAATACGTGATAGACAGATGAAATTCGGCGGAGTTAATATTGAGGATATTGAATTGGACCACAAATGCAGAGACGATCTTCCAGTGTTGTTACAAGGGATTCAGCATCTGTACAAAAACGAGAAATTTCGCAATGGTCTGTTTGCCATTCTTGAAGAGAAAATTCTTCCCAAGGTCAACAAGAAAGTAGGAAGACCGGGTATGGAGGTGTGGCGGATTTTTATGATGGGTATGGTCAAGCAGGGGACAGGTTGCGATTTTGACCATCTTCACGACATGGTGAACCAACACACTGCGCTACGAGAGTTTCTCGGGCATGTGAAGGTCTGGGACAAGTATCAATACAATTATCAGACGATGGTGGATAATGTAAATCTTTTGAGTCCTGAGATTCTTGATGAGATCAACGCTCTGATTGTGGAAGTTGGTCATGAGGTAGCAGGGAAGAAATTTGGTGAGCTTTTACGCGGGCGGTGTGATTCGTTTGTGGCGGAGACCAATGTGCACTATCCCACGGATGTGAATCTTTTGTGGGATGCGATGCGGAGTTTGATTCGAGTGACGAGCAAGGCAGCGAGGGGGCGTGGAGTGTCGGGCTGGCGTCAGTGGAAGCACTTGACGCAGAGGATTAAGGATTTGTTTCAAGATGTGCGAAGAGCCAACCGAGCTAGGCCACAGAGAGTAGAGGAGTATCTTGGGCGCTGTGAAGAGGTTGTTAAGCGTGCTGAGAAGACGCTTCCGTATCTGGTTGCAAAAAGAGAGAAAGTTAAAACCATCAACAGGATCAAGGAAGATGTTGAGCATGCCAAGCGACAAATAGACCAGGTTAACCGTCGTGTTTTGCAGGGAGAAAAGATTCCGCATAGTGAGAAAGTGTTTTCAATATTTGAGCCACACACGCGCTGGATTTCGAAGGGGAAGGCAGGATGTCCTGTGGAGTTAGGCGTGCCGGTGTGTATTTTAGAAGACCATTTTGGTTTTATACTTCACCATGAGGTGATGTGGGAGGGTAGCGACGTAGACTATGCGGTGAAGATGGTGAAACGAGGTCAGGAGTTGTTTCCGAGTCTGCGGGCGGTGAGTTTTGACCGTGGTTTTCACAGTCCACAAAACCGTATTAAGCTTGACGAATTGCTTGAACACAATGTGTTACCAAAGAAGGGTCGTTCCAACAAGGCTGATCTAGAGCGAGAGAGAGGCGAAGAGTTCGTAGCGATGCGGCGCAAGCATTCTGCAGTGGAATCAGCGATAAATAACCTTGAGCACCGAGGGTTGGATCGTGTCCGAGCGCGTGGGGCAGATGGTTTTGCTCGTACGGTGTCACTCTCCATAGCCGCCTTTAACATCCACCGTATAGGTCTTCTACTACGTCGGCGTAAGCGACGACGACACGCGGCCTGACGACTTTATTCTCCCAAAAAACACTAATTTTTTAACCCGTACTAAGCGGGACCGGAGACCTATGCGCTAATGGTGATTAGGGGCACTAGAATTGGTCTCAAAAGTAGAAAATAACTGTTTGATACGCGCAAAATCCACAAAGAAATCTAAGTCAACTTCCGTTTGACGCTCGGATCAGGCAAAATAGCGGTCTAATATCCCCCAAAAAGGGAGTTTTCTGGTGGACACTACTTAGGTTATAAGACATTAGTCGGGGCTCAGATGCGCTACGCAGTGCGCGACCGCCACGGTTCGCCGCTGGCCATGCTAGGGTTCTCCACCGCCGCATGGAGACTTGCGCCGCGTGACACCTTCATAGGATGGACATCCGAGCAACGTGAAAAGAATTTACCACTGGTTATCGACAACCCCAGATTCCTGATTCTTCCATGGATACAGATACCCAATCTTGGGTCACACATACTCTCGGTAGTCTGTCGCCGCTTGCCCAAGGAGTGGAAGCAACGATACAACTTCACACCTGTGCTTGTTGAGACGTTTGTACAAATTCCGACATATACAGGCACCGTATACCGGGCTTCTGGATGGACACGGGTTGGAACTACACAGGGGCGTGGCCGCTACGATCGTTATAAACGATGCGATAAACCCAAAAAGGACATTTGGCTACGACCGCTTCACAGGAATTGGAGACAAATCCTCAATCGCTCAAACCCCCTATAAACACCCCTTGAACGAACGTTTACCTTTGAGGAATATCATACCTTCATTGAATTAGAGAAAGAGCAAATAAGCGTGATTAAAAAATTCTTGTCGGTTGGTGCCGTCTATCTGGAGACATTTGCCCGTATCGTACGTGGTGGATAGATCCAAAACTAAAAAGCTCTCATTCCAAAAAAAAAAGCCACCCAATAGGCTATCCCTGAGAGCGGTTTTTTACCCTGTCCCTCCTAAAATTCCTTGGTATAGCATACACCTTTTAGACAACGCAAATGCCTCTAAATTACAATGCTTGAGATTACAGGCAGTTATAATACAATAGTGACACCAAAAGACAGGCGGATAAGATGAATCGTCCTGATTACAGATTTTCCCTGATAGAAAGACTTCCACCTTATGTGCTCGGTGCCGTGAATGAACTCAAGCGCGAAGCTCGAGCAAGAGGAGAGGACATAATAGATTTGGGCATGGGAAATCCAGATCAACCCACGCCTAACCATATAGTGGAAAAACTCAGGAATGCTGTAAAAGACCCAAGAAACCACAGATACTCTACTTCTGCCGGACTTCCGAAACTTCGTTTAGCTATAACTGACTGGTACAAAAGAAAATACGACGTCGACCTTGATCCCGATTCTGAAGCAGTGGCGACAATAGGATCTAAGGAAGGCATCTCACACCTTATGTTCTCAATACTCTCCCCTGGAGACATGGTGATAGTTCCAGACCCCGCCTATCCTATACATACCTACTCCGTCATCATAGCTAGAGGTGATACGCAAAGTTGTCCTATGGGAGAGAAAGGTGAACTTATAGCGTCAATTGAAAAATCAATAAGGGAAGTGTGGCCTAAACCCAAGGTTCTTATATTGTCTTTTCCCAACAACCCGACTACGGAAGTTGTGGATATTGAATTCTTTGAAAAAATCTGCGATTTGGCGAGAGAAACCGGACTTCTAGTAGTACATGATCTTGTTTACGCTGAGTTGTGTTACGACGGATACGTCGCTCCGAGCATCCTACAGGTAAAGGGAGCAAAAGATTTCGCAGTAGAGTTTTATTCTCTCTCTAAAACCTACAGCATGCCTGGCTGGCGAGTTGGGTTCATGGTGGGAAACCCCAAAGTGGTAGCCGCGCTCAAAAAGATAAAAAGCTATCTTGACTACGGTATATTTCAGCCAATTCAGATAGCCGCTATCGCCGCTTTAAATGGTCCTGATCAACATATAAGCCAGATAAGGGAAACCTACAAGTCAAGAAGAGATAAACTGATTGAATCCTTTGCGAGAGCGGGCTGGAAAATTCCAAAACCCAAAGCTACGATGTTTGTCTGGGCACAGATACCTAAAGAGTTCCAAGATATGGGATCGCTTGAATTCTCAAAAATACTCATAGAGAAAGCTAAAGTAGCGGTATCTCCGGGCGTTGGTTTTGGGAACTATGGAGAAGGTTATGTGAGACTTGCGCTGGTGGAAAACGAAAACAGAATAACGCAAGCGGCAAGAGGCGTAAGAAAACTTTTGCAGGGTGATGACAGACGCTAGAAAGCCTGACCTATGCTTATAAAAACTCTGAATCTGTCGTCTCTGTGCGCATCATCGGGATTGAGCAAATAGCCGAAATCCACTCTTATGGGACCAATTGCCGTGTTATATCTAAGTCCTGCTCCAGCGGCGTATCTTATATCGTTTACATCAAAACCAAAACTTTCCGGGTATACGTTTCCGTAATCAAGAAAGACTACTCCACCAAACTTATAAAAAAGATCAAAACGAGTTTCTGCATTGCCTATAATCATGGAATTCCCCCCAAGAGGATTACCCCTTGAATTAAGTGGGCTCAATTGCTGAAACATATACCCTCTCATAGTCGCGCCACCGCCTGAAAAGAATCTTTTGAAAATCGGCACGTCAAGCGATGTAGTGTTTCCTAGGGTGCTTATAGTTCCAACTGCAACTCTTTTTGCAAGAACAGTTCTGAAAGCTTTTTTGTAATAACTCATTTCGCCAAAGAACTTTAGGTAATCAACGTGGTCGGAACTTGCGACCTGAATCGGTTTCTCCGCAGAGAAAAACAACCTAGAACCTTTGGTGGGATTGATAAAACTGTCGGTACGATCATACTCAACTCCCGCATCTAGAACGGTTAGAAAAACCTTGTCGCGAGCGCTTTCAAGAGGCGTTCTAACAACTTGGGATTTTATATCCGCATATACAAGATCAAGGGAAGTGAAAACCGTGAGGTAATCCGAGAAATCCTTAGACGCGGTCACAGCAAAATCAATGCTTTGTCCTTCGTAACTCGGAAACTCATCTCTTCTCGCTTTAAGTAGAAAAGTAAGGTCCGAGTTCCTTCCGATTAGGTGAGGCTGGTCAAGTTCAACCTTAATATCTCTGGTAAGAGAAGAGTAACCTGCCGCAAGCCGTAGAGTTCTACCTCCACCGATGAAATTCTTCTGAGTCCACGAAAGTTGTCCTCTCAGTTTGTCCTCTGTTGCGTATCCGACTCCAAATTTCAAGGTCCCGAGTTTTACCTCAGTGACACTGTAGGTAGTTTTCACAGAGAGGGTTTGTTCATCGTAGTCAGTATCAACTATCACGGAATCAAAAAGTCCTGTCTCGAAAATATTCGCCCGAGATCTTTTAGTTTTTGATAGGGAAAAGACTTCACCCTCTCTATGTTCTATTTCCCTTTGGATAAGATAGGTTTCGATGCCTCTATTCCCTCTGAGAGCTGTCTCCGCAAAGCGAAACTTATCCCCCGGATCAATGACAAACTCTACATCCACCTCTTTCTCCTTGAGATTCACAATCGCTTCAGATTTTACATCGGCAAGAACATAACCTATTTCGGAAAATACCTCGGCAATCAGAATTTTTGATCTTTGGTAGGCAATTTCAGAAAAAGGCGTACCTTCTTGAAGAGGAATTGACCTTCTGACTTTTGATATAAGATGGTCTACGTCTTCTCCTAGGACCTTGATGCCGAGGCTTTTTACGATCACCTGTTCACCCTGATCAACAATTATTTCTATATCTAGTTTGCTATTGTCATCCTGGAAATTTAGGGAATAGATAACTTTGGCATCGTAATAACCGTGCTCATGTAGAAGTTGCTCTATTCTTTTTATATCGTCTTCAAAAAGCACGGGATTAAACTCAGGGCGTTTTCTCCAGAATCTTCTTGATGGAAAAGAGGTGATCATTGAACTTTTGATCTCGCTTGTTTTGACATCTTCAAGACCCTTTATCTTGAGTGAGGAAATGGTCACTTTTTTTTCCTCTTCAGGTGAAGCGGATTCTGAAGTCAGCGCAATGGAAAAAGTCACAAAGAAACAAAGAAAAAAGACAACCGCGGCGCGGCTAAGAAGAAAGTCACTTACAGAACGTGAACCGTCTCTTAGGTCGTGATGAGAAAATATCAGGGATTTTTCTTCGTTTGATTTCAGAAACATTTCAGGAACGAAAAGCACCTTCTCATAAAAGGATAATAACCCGGTTTGATCCGAAAAACACTATTGAACAAAATGTTTCTCGTTATACCTAATAGAAGGTATGTGGTAGTATTTTCCGTGAGGTGCTGAAATGGAAATGGTGCTTTTAATGCTTTTCGTCGTTGGCGGGTTTTTTGCTGGAACGATTATGATAGGGGAATTTCTGGAACTTGTTTTTATGAAGATCCCTAAAGTGCTCAGATCAAGTCTCAGCACAGGTTCTGAAAATTCCCTGAGAGTACTGCTACCTCTACTTATTAAAACCATAGTATGGTTTCTACTTCTCCTTTTGCTGATTCTATTGGTAGGAAAATATCTTTCCGGTTATCTAAAGGTTTTTTTATGTGGAGTATGCATAGCATTCGCCTTTCATGCAGGCACTTTATTAAGTCTTTACGGAAAACGTTCCTAAAAGAACAACTGTTGCTACGACAAAAAGCCAAAACACTCCGCTCAAAAGACCCTGCCTGAGAAAATCATTGGGCGGAGAAGTCATTGTCAATGAACATCTCCTTTGCCGGGTCTCCAGGATCTCCCCTGCGCTTTCGCTCAAGATCCTTCTCTGTTTTTTCGGTTAGCACTTCTCTATGAATGTACTCAATCTCTATAGTCTTTTTCCCGGGGTTGAGATTGGCAAGTACTATCGCATCTTTAAGATTCCATGAAAGCACTTCAATGGAAAACACTTTTTCACGACTGAAAGAGCCTCCAAGAGTATCAAAGAGGCTTAATACCACACTTTTTTTGGCTGACGTAAAACCATCACTGTCCTCAAAGTTAAAGAGAATTGAACTTGACATAAGATTGTCCTTGTAAAACTCAAGTCTAGTCTCGTGGTCGGGAAGAGGAAGTAGAGCCAATCCACCCAGAGTCACTGAACCGCTAATGGCGATCTTTCTCATGTTGTTTGAGTATTTCTGGTCAGACTTGACCTTAAGTCCTAAAGATTCTATCTGTTGAAGCGCATCTTTTTTTGACATGCCAAAAAGAAAACCGTGAGGCGCGTTTGTGTCTATCTGGGTTGCTTGAGCGTAAAAGGAAACCATAGAAACCGAGAAAACAAACAAGAAAAGAATTTTTACTGAAGACATTAAGTTTTTCCTCGCAATATAAACCACCCAAACCCGTGGTATAATCTTGGAACCAGAATTTTAACCACTTTGCCCGCTCTTGTTAAATGGGCTAGGCGTAAGAAATGAAAACCGTAATAGCGGTAATAGGACCATCTCATGCTTCTGAAAAACAGAAAAAAGTTGCAGAGAAAGTCGGCATTCTAATAGCCAAAAGAGAAGGCGTTGTTCTCTGCGGTGGCATGGAAGGGGTGATGGAATCTGCGTGTAGAGGAGCAAAATCAGTCGGAGGCACCACTGTCGGAATTCTACCCGGTACTGATCTAACTTCAGCGAACAGGTTTATCGACATACCTGTAGTTACGGGAATGGGGGAAGCGAGAAACGTAATAGTCGCAAAGTCAGGCCACTGCGTAATTGCTATTGGGGGTGAGTTGGGAACCTTAACAGAAATATCGTTTGCTCTTAAGTCGCAAATTCCCGTGGTCGGGCTTGACACGTGGGACCTCTCTGATGAAATTATCAGATGCCAAAAACCGGAGAAAGCGGTGGAAACCGCATTCTCACTCTCTTGCAAAGCGACAGTTTCAACACGATAAATTCACATCCATAAAACCTTTATGAAAGAAATAACGGACCATATAAGAGTCGTTCCCGATTTTCCAAAAAAAGGGATAAACTTCTTTGATATAACCACATTGGTGAAAAAACCTAAGGCATTTGGTCAGTCTGTAGATATGATGGCGGAGATGCTTGATGGGGTTGAGGCGGATTTTTTTGTTGCTCCTGAAGCGCGTGGATTTATCTTTGCTTCTGCGCTTGCGATCAAACTTAAAAAAGGTCTTGTGGTGGCCAGAAAACCCGGGAAACTTCCTTACAATACCGCAAGCATTTCATATAATCTTGAGTACGGTCAGGACGAACTAGAAATCCACGAAGGAGATGTAGACAAAACAAGTAAGGTTGTAATTATTGACGACGTCCTAGCGACCGGCGGTACTGCGCGCGCTACAGGGGACCTTGTGGAAAAAATGGGTGGTGGCATTACCGGGTACCTTTTTCTTATGGAACTTATAGGTCTCGGCGGAGCCGAAGCGCTTTCTCCCCATCCAGTGTGGTCCCTGTTGAAGATATCAGAATGAAATTCAGAAAAGTCAAAGTCAGTCCAGACAAACGCAACAGTTATGAAATCTTGATTGGCCCCGGAGTTCTAAATCGGATAGCAGTTGATTTAGCAGAGGCAAAAATCGCGCACTGGTACGCGCTTATAACTGACTCCAATGTGGCGGAGATCTACGGAAAAGCCCTTTTCAAAGAACTTGAATCTGCGCTTGGAAACGCAAAGATGATAGTTTTTCCCGCAGGTGAGAAAAATAAGAACCGAAAAAACAAGGCTCTAATAGAAGACAGAATGCTTGATTTTGGATTCGGTAGAGATTGCGCGATTATAGCGCTTGGCGGAGGGGTAGTAGGAGATCTGGCCGGATTTGTAGCCGCCACTTATATGAGAGGCATCCCCTGCATTCAAGTGCCTACAACACTTGTGGCATGCGTAGATAGTTCCGTGGGGGGGAAAACCGCAGTTGATACTTCTCACGGTAAAAACCTTATAGGGTCGTTTCACCAGCCACAGCGCGTGTACGCAGACATAGACGCTCTAAAAACTCTAGAGCCAAAACATATCTCTGAAGGACTTGCGGAGGTGATTAAGTACGGAGTAATAAAAAGCTCTGGCTTTTTCAGTTATCTAGAAAAAAACATTGAAAAAATCTTCAAACTTGACGACACTGCGTTGCTTGATATAACAGAAATTAGTTGTCAGATCAAAGCGGAAGTGGTTAGAGAGGATGAGAGGGAACAAAACCTCAGGAAAATTCTTAACTTCGGACACACTGTCGGACACGCAATCGAACAGTTGTCTAAATACACAGTTTCCCACGGAGAAGCTATATCTGTTGGAATGGTGATTGAAGGAGAGATTGCTCTTGAGAGAACCGAATGGACCAAAGAAGATCAACAAAGACTTGTGCAACTTTTGAAAAAAGCGAGACTCCCTGTAGAAATGCCGTATGAGGTTGACGTGGAGGAAATAATAGAAATCATGAAGATTGATAAAAAAGCGAGGCGTGGCAAGATAGAGATTTCACTTCCCGTAAGCATTGGAAAGATGCGGGAAATAGAGGGTAGTTATGGAATAAGAGTAGACGAACAGGCAATAAAAGCCGCTTTTAAATCTCTAGCCACAAGATGAAATTTGAAGATTGCGTGCTTGACGTGTCGTCGTCGACCTTCCCAGTTAACAAAAGGCGGATTTTTAGTGGCGAAAAGCCACTAATACTTGAAATTGGTTTTGGTGAAGGGGAATTTCTAATAAATGCTGCTCGTAGTAACGAAGAAAAAAATTATTTGGGTATTGAAATCAAGGCTGGGAGATTTCGCAAAGCAGTGCGGACCGCAATGAATCTTTCCCTAGATAACATAAAATTTGTTCACATAGAAGCATCAATTGCGCTCAAACAGGTATTTGAAAAAAGAACATTTGATTCGATATTGATAAATTTTCCTGACCCATGGCCAAAGAGAAGACACTCAAAACATCGTGTTTTTAACAGTGAGTTCATAGGTTGCATGGCAAACGCTCTTGTGGTGGGTGGAAAAGTATCCATAAAAACCGACCAGCTTGAGTATGTTAAGCAAATAGTACGCGTGTTTGAGCAAAGCGGATTGTTTCGCTCTTTATACCCTACTTTAGGTTTCGTTGAAGTGGAAAAGGGCAAGTTCGAAACAAAGTTTGAAAAACAGTTCCGGAAAGCATCACAGAAAATATTCAGAGCAGTTTTTCTTAACCTAGCCGCTTAAAAAACCTGAACCTCTCGTTGGTTTGATGTAATAATTGACATTAAGAATATGCTGTTTAACTTGTTTGGTTTTTAAGGAACACAATGGAGGATTTCTGAAATGATAGTTGTAATGAAAACCAATGCGACCAAAGAAGAAGTAGATAAGGTCAAATATGCCGTTAGAGATCTAGGTTATTCCCCTCATCCAATTCAAGGAATTCTACGGACCGTTATAGCTGTTGTCGGGGATGAAAGAGGAAAGCCTCATGATCTTAACGTGCTCAAGCAATTACAGGGAGTTGATAAGGTAGTTCCCGTTGTACAACCGTACAAACTCACGAGTCGTGAGATAAATGATCAAACATCCGTTTTTGATATAGAAGGCGTAACGGTAGGCGATAATTCAATTCCTATTATCGCAGGGCCCTGTTCAGTTGAGAACGAAGAACAAATAATGACTATCGCCACGTCCATAAGGGAATCAGGAGCCTCAATGCTCCGGGGAGGCGCATTCAAACCTAGAACTTCCCCCTACTCATTCCAAGGCCTAGGAAAAGAAGGGCTTGAACTTCTAAAAAAAGCAAAAGAAGTAACCGGATTACCAATAGTAACCGAAATAGTGAGTCCAGATGATCTAGAACTGGTTGAAGAATACGCAGATGTACTCCAGATTGGAGCTAGAAACTCCCAGAACTACGCTCTCCTAAAATACGTGGGACGTTCAAATAAAGCTGTTTTGCTCAAACGCGGAATGTCGACGACGATCAACGAGTTTCTCATGTGCGCTGAGTATATACTGTCTGAGGGAAACAGCAAAGTGATGCTATGTGAAAGAGGAATAAGAACTTTTGAGACCGCAACTAGAAACACTTTCGATCTCAATGCGATCCCTGTCCTTAAGGAAAAAACCCATCTTCCGGTCTTTGCCGACCCAAGTCATGGGACGGGATATTGGCAGTACGTAATTCCCGTGACTCTAGCCTCAATAGCTGCTGGCGCAGATGGTGTGATCCTTGAAGTTCACGACAACCCTGAAGTTGCTGTTAGCGATGGAGCGCAATCCCTCAAGCCAAAAACTTTCAATACGCTCATGGGGAAAGCTACGACTGTTGCCCAAGCCGTCGGAAGAAATCTTTAATGATTTTTTTCCTTCTCTGGAAGGATTAAAACCTTCCTTCCCTTAAGAACCAGTCGCCGTTCACAGAAAAGCCTTATAGCCTCCGGCAAGATTCTGTGTTCTTCTATATGAATTTTTTCAAGTAGCGTTTTCTCCGTGTCATCCTGCTCAACTTCAACCGTGGCTTGGAGAATAACTGGTCCGGAGTCAATACCTTCTTCGACAAAATGAACCGTGCAACCCGTCTGTTTAACTCCGTAATCAATTGCTTGTTTTACGGCGCAAATACCTGGAAAAGAAGGAAGGAGAGAAGGATGAACGTTGATGATGCGGCCCACAAACCTGTTTATGAAATAGAGACTGAATATCCTCATAAATCCCGCAAGTACTACAAGTTCCACATCATACGGTTTAATTCTCGCGACTATCTGTCTTTCAAATTTTTCTCTTGATGAAAAATCTCTACTCTTTACGGTCTCCACAGGGATACCATATCTTTTAGCTCTATCAATTGCTCCCGCTTGAGGGTTATCGGATACGACCACTGCTATATTGACAGATTCTATTTTGGAATCTATTAAAGCTTGGAGATTGGTTCCACTCCCTGAAACAAAAACTGCTACATTGGTTTTTGAAGGAGCAGTATCCATCTAATTCTCAAATATCGGAATGCGAGAAGCAGTGAAGGAAAAAAAGGGCAGCTACCTACTTTCCCACTCCTGAAAGGAGCAGTATCATCGGCCTACAAGGACTTAACTTCCGGGTTCGGGATGGGACCGGGTGCTTCCCCTTCAGCATTGCCACCCTAAGGAGGAAAATGTAGCACTAGAAAAAACAATGTCAAGAGGGAAAAGAAAAATTGGCCAATTCAAAGAGAAATTTTATAAACCTTAATTTAGGTTTACTTCCTGCCTTGATTCCGTTGAACAAATCCAGTTTTGAAAAATCCAATTACTGAAGTAAGACTGACGGAAAAATTATAGGAGAATTGTAATAAAAAAGAAATAATATAAAGACATCTCAGGTTTAACTCAACTTAATGGAAAGCTCTATCTTTATTACGGTCCAATAGATAACTGTCATTGATTTTTGAAACAGAAACTTGTTTCATCGCACCAAAAAAAACCGGGTCTCAATCTCTTGAGACCCGGCAACATTTACAAGGGAACAAAGAAACTACTTTTGTTCCCTTTTCTTTTACCTAAAAACTACTTCACTCTGCGACAAATATCGCCTTCTTAGCCGTAATAATATCTGCAGCCTTGGCCTTATCAACGCCCGCGTCTGCTGTGGTCCCTGCCAGTATCTTAGCAACGACGTCGGTTCCTACAGTAAGTTCATTGGTATCGGTCTTACGAGTTACAGTAGAACCTGTAGCAAAACCTTTTAGGTGAATCACATCGTCTGTCACGTTGAAACCTTGTATAGTATCTGGCCCTTCTCCTTTCATAATGACAAAGACATCTTTTCCAGCTTCGCCTTTAAGAGTGTCCTCACCCGCACCACCGTCAAGAGTGTCGTTACCTTCGCCACCGTCAAGAGTGTCATCTCCGGCCCCACCCGTTAGAGTGTCATTACCGGCTCCAGCCGTTAACGTGTCCGTTCCGGCACCACCGTCAAGCGTGTCACCTCCGGCTCCACCCGTTAACGTATCATCCCCAGCTCCACCCATTAGAGTGTCCGTTCCAGAACCACCATCAAGGTTGTCGTCACCTTCGCCACCGTCAAGAGTGTCGTTACCGCCTAGACCGGTAAGAGAATCGGCTCCTTTCCCACCTTTAAGAGTATCGTTGCCATCCTCACCCTCAAGAGTATCGTCACCCTCGTCACCTTCAAGAGTATCATTGCCTTTGCCACCTTTAAAAGTGTCGCCACCTTTAGCGCCTTTGAACATATTATCCCCATCATCTCCCGTCCAAGTAAGAGCCCTTTCATGTTTCGTAGGTTCCGGCTTCTCCATCACCGAAACCGCATAAAGGTTCTGAACCTTGAATTTCTTATTTTCTTCTGTGGAAAGGTCAAAAGTGTCAAAACTATCATGCAGAACTACAAGAGTGTCCATCCCTTCACCACCGTCGACTTTACCCGTGATGCTACTCATAGTGGTAGTGAGATCCAACTCAATCGTATCATTTCCGGCTCCACCCTTTACCGTATTATCACCGGCTCCACCACTTAACGTGTCATCTCCGGCTCCGCCCGTTAGAGTGTCATCTCCAGCTCCACCTTTTAGAGTATTGGCGTTTTTATCCCCGGTAAGCGTGTCATTACCCGCTCCACCAGTGATATTCTCAATATTAGAAATCTCGTCCTCATCGCCATGACCGTCATCGCTGACTCTTCCTTGGGAAAGGTCAATATTTAGCATCGCTGTGGCTGCGGCTGCGGAATAATCCGCCGTATCGCTACCCTCACCACCATCTAGCATATCTTCCCCTTCTCCGCCTTTGAGTTCATCGTCTCCGGCTCCTCCCATGAGCGTGTCTCTACTCTCTCCGCCTTCAAGCGTGTCATTTCCATCCCCACCGTAGAGCATGTCATCATCGTCTCCACCTTTGAGAGTGTCGTTATCAGCTTCTCCGTAGAGCACATCCTCGTCACCTTGACCTTCTATTATATCGTTGCCAGCTCCACCTTTAACTGTATCATCCCCATCACCGGCCTTAATCGTATTGTTATTATTATCTCCGCAAACAAGATCATCTCCACTACTACCTGTCCAATCCTTAGTACCTTTCACCATTACCGCACCCTCGCATCCAGGCACATCCATATCACCATCGCCTGAACCTCCTGCTGGCCCTGCCGGTCCTGCTGGCCCTGCCGGTCCTGCTGGCCCTGCCGGTCCTTGGTCTCCTTTCGGCCCTTTATCCCCCTCGCAAGCCACAAACAAAAAGGCTCCGCTGAGCAAGAACAACATTACTAAAAACTTACGTAACTTCATAATGCAACCTCCTCTGTAAAATAATCTTAGTTATTATGGCGTAAAATCGCTTGTCCGAATTAACTTGCAAATTTCTGATTCTATCGGTCGTAACTCTATCACAAGAAGTCTTGGTCTGTCAAGAACTTTATTAAAAAAAAACAAGACTGACCTCGCAATGGTTCAGAACTGAAAGCTAAATTTAATCAGGCTTAAGGCTCCTAGCGGATATAGGTAAAGATCTACTGAATCTTTTGAGTTTGTCAAGAGCTTTCACTTCTATCTGCCTCACCCTTTCCCGCGTAACGTTCAGTTTATTCCCTATTTCTTCAAGAGTATATTCCTTGTCCTCATCTATACCAAACCGCATTTTTAAAACCCCTTCCTCTCCAACGCTGAGGTTTGTACAGAGGGCGTTTCGCATGATACGGTTAAGTTCGTTGGTTTCATGCATTTCAAGAGGACAAGCGGTAACGGGGTCAGGAAGAGTATCCATAAGCCTGCGGTTGTCTTCGCCAACTGGAGTCTCAAGAGAAATTGGGTCACGAGACACTTTCATAATTTTCACTACTTTCTCGACTGGTAGTTCCATCGCTTCAGCTATCTCTTCTGGTTTAGGCTCGGTTCCCAATTTCTGCATAAGGAATCTTGTGACCTTGCTGAGTTTGTTTATGTTCTCGGTCATGTGAACCGGAATCCTTATAAGGTTTGACTGATCAGCGATAGCCCGCGTAATCGCCTGCTTTATCCACCAAGTGGCGCAGGTTGAAAACTTGTACCCCATACCGTGCTCAAATTTATCAACCGCCTTCATAAGACCTACATTACCTTCCTGAATCAGATCAAGAAAAGGAAGTCCTCGGTTCATATATTTTCTCGCTATACTAACCACTAGCCGTAAATTACACTCGACAAGTCTTTTTCTTGCTTTCTTAGTGGCTTTTTTGGCTTTTTTAAATCTACTGAGCACCCTTTTCTGTGAAACTATCCACTCTTCCAAACATTCACAACGACAGACATGCTCACCATGTTCCGCGGATAAATTATTGATCGCGTTTTCACACCCAGGACAATTAAGTTCCTCTTTCTCCATCTTGTCCACGTACTCAACGGCCAGCCTGTATATTTTTTCTGCCTGGACAGAGGAAAAATCTATTCTGTCGAGAAATTCGACAGTTTTTTCGTTATTTTTCTTTATCTTTCTTCTAATCTTCGCTCTGGAACTTTCAGGAACCGATGGATCAGCAAGTTTTTCTCTGAGTTTTTGAGTCTTAGCGAAAAGTTCTTTTACTGGACGAAAATCTTTTGCCAATTGGCTCTGGGATTCGCCATCCGATACGATGTTCTCTACACCATCATTGCGCACTTCAGTAAGACCGCCCGAATCTACTATCTCTTCTTCAAGTTTGAGAACCTTTTTCATCATAAACGGGTTCTCTATTATCATTCTTGCGATTATTTTTTCGCCTTTTTCAATCCGTTTTGCGATTTTAACCTCTTCCTCTTTAGAAAGCAGAGAGTGTTCCTTGATGGAAAGGATATAAGACCGTACGAGGTCGTGGTCTGAATTCAGACTACGAGAACTTTTGTCCTCAGACTTAGGAAGAATGCCATTTGCAGAATCTTGGAGAGAATTTACAGCCTCCCCCGTATTCTTTTCATAGGGATCATTAAATCCAGATAACTGGTTCCCCAAGCCATTGCTTTCGTAGTTTGAGTTCAGTGCACAACTCCCTTAAGGCGTTCTTCTATTTTCAGTAAGTCTCCGTATTGTCTGATAAGATCTCTCTCAACGGTTTTGTCCGATGACCCTTGTTGTCTGCGTATGCTTTCAACCACCTCGTTGCGCTTAACCTCTATCTCTCTGAGTTCAAGTTTTCGCAAACAACTGTGTAGCGTTTTCTCCGAAGTCTCCTCATCTATCAAGTCATCTGACGAAATAATCAGTCCGCTCAGTAACTGCTGCATTTCAGCGCTTTGAAAAGAACCCATGAGAGATGAAACCTCCGTAAAATCTTCCTCCCCCAAAAAATCAAGGATATTTCTGAGATCAGCGTCTCTGAGAAGGTTACTGACGTCTTTGATTTTCTCAAGACTTATCAGGTCAGGGTATTTAAGCAGTATTCTGACGATTTCTCTTTCATAAACATTCTTTTTGGGAACTGTGACGGAAGACGCAAGCGATCCGCGGTTCTTCTCGGAGTTCAAATTATTTACCATGGAAAGAAACTCAGACTCTCTTATTCCGAAGATCCCCGTCGTCTTCGTGACAGCTTCAGCTCTTCGAATCGGGTCTTCTATCAAGGAAACCATCTCCGACAAAAGTTTCATCGCTTCACCAGAAGAAATCTTTTTTTTCCTATATTCTGCAAACGTATCATCAATTATGAAATTAGATACGCCCTGAGCATCAGTCACAATCTCCTTTAGTCCCTCGGGGCCATGCGCCTCTACGTAGTCATCCGGGTCCAGCCCCTCTGGAATTCTACAGATTTGTGGGAAAAGTCCTTGTTGTAGAAAAATTCTTCCTGCGCGTATGGCAGAACTTATTCCCGCATCGTCTCCGTCGTAAACAATCACCACTTCCGGGCACAAACGACGCAAGAGGGTTGCATGCTCCTTGGTAAATGCTGTCCCAAGAGTCGCTACCACATTTCGTATTCCGCTTGCGTAAAGCTTTATAAAGTCCATGTAGCCTTCAACCAAAATAGCCTTCTTTTCTCTTCTAATCTCGCTTTTTGAGCGAAAAAGACCGAAAAGAACGTTTTTTTTGTCAAAGACCGCAGACTCAGGCGAATTTATGTATTTGGCCTGCTTGGGACTGCTCTCAGAGATCGCTCTGCCTCCGAAACCACAAACCTTCCCGCTTATTTCATGTATTGGAAAAATCACCCTGTTTCGGAACCGGTCATAACACTCACCTGATTTCTCACTTGATATCAAAAGACCTAGGCTTTGAAGGTCCTCAACGCTAATTTTGTTTTTTTTAGCAAATCGCAAAAGGGCATCCCAACTGTCAGGAGCGTATCCAATACCAAATAAGTCTGATATCTCTTGAGTAATTCCCCTTGATCTTAGGTAGTTCTCCGCAACGGGGTGCGCAGAGAGAGTTTTACGGTAAAAAGAAGAAACCCGAGAATTTATCTCGAAAAACTTTTCAGTAGAGGATGATTCTCTACCTCTGACTATAGATTTTCTCTCATATGAGGGGAGTCTAACTCCGGCTTTTGTCGCAAGTTCCCGAAGCGCTTCACCGAAACCAATGTTGTTATACTTCATGAGGAAACCGAACATGTCTCCTCCTGCTCCACAACTAAAGCAATGGAAAAAGCCCTTCTCATCGTTTACCCGCATGGAAGGGTTTTTATCGTCGTGAAACGGGCAAAGGCCCGCATAGTCTTTTCCAGATTTGTTGAGGGAGACAAAACCCTGTATAACGTCAACTATACTGAGTTTCGCCTTTATTTCGTCTATAACTGATCTAGAGAAAGAACTCTTCATTCGAAGCAACTATAGAAGGATGAGAATATTGAGAGAGAACAAAGTTATAGCACCCGTGGTTATAACAAGCGGGAATAAACTACCTTCTTTTTCCTCTTGAACTGCGCTTTTTCGCAGCGAAAAGCTTCTTTTTCTTCTTTTCGCTCGGCTTTTCATAATATTCCCTCTTCCTCAACTCAGAAAGAACCCCACCCTTCTCAACCTGTTTTTTAAACCTTTTTAAAGCGCTATCAATGCCTTCACTACTGCCTACCGTTATTCCTGGCAAAAAATTAGAACCTCCATCTTCGTAGGAACTGTTATCTTACACGGTAAAAAAGCGTTGTCAATTTCGCTACGCGCCCAATCACCTAGAAGACTTTTCCCTACGTGGGAAATTCCCCACCATTTTACAGTTCCTCTTTATCTGATCTTCTATTTTTTCAGTGTTCGCCTTCTCAAACTCATGGTCGTACGGTTCTGTAAAAACTCTCTGCTCCTCAAACCTACTCATCCATGAATCACGCCTGTTTCTGATTTCGTCTATAAGTCCCATAAATACTTTTCCCTCTATTTTATTTGGACAGCCATTAAATCCCCGGAGTTAAAACCTGCTCTTTCGTTCTCTCACAAATCTTTTTTTCTCGTTTATATACTCCACCGCTATCTGACCTTTATTGTTAAGCTCATAATCTTGACCAAGGCGTGACTTACACGGTTATACCAAACTTTCTAATCAGTTCCACAAAATCAATGTATTTAACATCTTTTTCTTTACACGCCAGAGGAATTTTGTATTTGTATTTTTCTTTGGTCGGTTATCTGCTTGATCCCCTTCATGAGTTACCACAATTTCGTCGTTTCTCTTTGCGTATGCAATTAATGTAAGATCATTTTGACTGACCCCTTTTGGTTCCTTTTCCCAACACAATGAAAGTTTTTCCGTTTCATCATCAATGGAAACAGGAAAAAAAAGATTCTCTTTTAACCAGTGAAGCAACGAACCATCTCTAATCTCGTCGCATATAGGCTTTAGCAAAATAATACTGCTTTGGTGTTTGGAAATTTGGTTCCAGAGAGACGGAAAAACATCAATAGGGTAGATTGCTCCCCAATTTCCTATGAAAATATTGGAATCCAAGCAATATTTTCCGCTCATCCAACCCTCTTTTCCAATTCAAGAGCATCTGATACTTTCTTGAGATTGAACATTGAACACAATCTGTTAAGTCCAATATCTTGATTCTGATAAGCCTGAAATACTGCCTTTGTATAAATATGACCATATTGATCAAGAACTTCCTTGGAACGAACTCTTTTGATCCTAGTATCTTTGCTATTGCGTTCCGTGACAATCCGATTATATAGTTCTATTAGTTCCCCCTTAAGACGTTTATATGTCTTGGAACTGATTACCTGCAATTGCCTCATCCGAATAAGACATGCGTAGTCGCTTACTTTGAATTCTTTGGCTATTTTTCGAACATCTTTGAGATTGGTAGACTCATATTGAAGGACAATATCTGAGAAATTGTTGAATTCCTTGGCCGGCATCAAAACGTTAGCAGCCAACTCATCACACCATGACTCATCAGTTTCTTGCCACTTGTCAATCTCGCTTTTCTTGCTCAGCAGATGGCCCAGTTCATGAAATAGTGAGAATGCGTATGCTTTTCTATAACCTGAACTGTTAATGATAATAATAGGTAGGATTGAGTGGTATATGGCAAGGCCCCGAAACTGGTTTTGTTCGACATGGGACCATTCAGAGTATTTACTCGTGGTAAAAATGAAGATGTTTTTTTCTTCAAGTTTTTCTTTCCATTGTTGAAAATTAAGATTTTCTCTTTCACATCCAAGCCAATTTCGTACCCGCCTTGCAACACTTGATGCCGAATCATAAGGTTCCAACTCAGGTGGATCAAACGGTTCGACCAGTTCGTCCATATCATCTCGCAGATCAAGAATAAAGTCACGAAATCTCTCCACCATCACCGTCAGGCGACGAATTCTCGTATGACTGAAAGTCTCTTCATCGTTGTCTGAGAATTTCCGGAAAGATGGATCTTGGTCAAAACGGTATCGTTCTGGCAAGGACTTACAGGTAAACACCCAACGAGGCACGCTATAAAGTTCAGCCAATTTCGTCAATTGTTTGAAGGTTGGTTCCCATTCTCCTTTTTCTATATCTGCGATCTTTGGAATCTTGCTTCCTACATCGGAAAGACTAAGACCGATCTGCTCGCGGCATTTACGAAGAATTTCAGGGTTGATATTTTTTACTTTTTGCAAAGGTTCCTATTTATCTCCCACCCTCATTAGGGTTCTTTAGGCAAACTTCTTTCCGTCCATCACTTCTACAAACCTTACATCCCTATCATATCACAAACTATGGCACCTCTGATCAATTATCCAAGATTGAACAAAAGCTCCATTTTTCCATTGTGACACCAGAATTGGGGTGAATTACACCCATCTATTCGCTGTTTCTTGTCCGAATTCTGCCATTTGGCAAAAGCCAAACGCATTTGTCCTACGCGGGCAACATCTTTTGGCAAATTAACAGGTTCGTGAATGCCGAGAGTACAGCCAATCGGTTGGCGTTTTTCTCCAAACCCCGATACCTTACCTTGTCATAGCCAAACTGACGTTTGATAGTTCTGAATGAATGCTCCTCTTTTGCGCGGATGCTGGCCTTGGTCTTTTCAAGAGATTAATTCATCGTCTTGCGCTTACCCGGACATACAGTTACTCCCCACTTGATCTCCTTGTCCTTGAGTTCTTCACGCCTTGACACCCAGATAATCCGCTTCATCATAGCAAGTCACTTCTTTGCCATATAACAGCCACTCCCTCTGGGTGATGTCATGCGCGTTGGCAACAGTGGCCTCCATGGTGTGGATAACACCTGAGGTCTCATCCACACCAATGTACATCTTTATCCCAAAATACCATTAGTTGCTTTTCTTGGTCTGGCGCATCTCCGGATCACGCTTGCCCTCTTTAGTTTTTGGTTGAGGTCGGCTCTGAGATAATAGTTGGATCTACGATGGCACCTTCTCGCAAAAACAGACCATTACGTTCTAGGTGATGGTTCACTTCTTTGAGGATCATCTGGCTCAGCTGATGTTTCTCCAGAAGATGACGGAAGTTCAAGATAGTGGTTTCATCCGGTATTGGCCCAGTCAGGCTCAGACCAGCAAAGCGGCGCATGGACTCCATCTCGTACAGCGCATCTTCCATCGCCGGATCACTCAGGTTGTAGAACAACTGCATGCAGTAAATCCGTAGCATCTTTGGCAGAGGGTAGGGTCTATGACCTTTCCCGGGCTTAGGGTAGTGTTTGGCAATTTTCTTCTCCAGTTGTTTCCAAGGGATCAATTTATCCATCCGTTCAAGAAATTTCTCACGACGTGTTTTAAGCTTCTTGTGGGTATCTTCTGCTACGGAGAAACTTATCTGGTTCATGGGATCACCTCATAAAGTGAGTTTTCAATATTATAACATCTTTAAAGGGACTTATTCTATGGGGTTATTCAGAGGTTTCCTAAAAACTTTTTCATTGTATTTTCTCCCCTCAATTTAGAACATTGGTTGCTTGCCATATATTCCAGCCCTGCCAATGCTAAGTCTTGACAGCATCAGCCGCACGCCCTGAAGTACTACCATCCCATGCGCCGACCTGATCAGTCCTAGCGGCAACGTCTCATCCTCCCAAAACACATCACATCTAATGAACAATAAGCCAGTACATCCAACCAGCGGAGACAGAAAAACAACCTGATGCAAGAGTAACACCAAGGCAAAGTGAGAATCGCATTGGCACGGATTAATCTCTCTGTTCTATCCGCACCAGTACGAGCAGGTCAATCAGCGGAGGTGTTGGCCGCCGGGAGTCCCAAGTGCGTTTCCACCCTAGCTAAACGCTCACGTATGCTCGTCATCTGGTTCGTCAAATCGCGGAGGTCAGCGCGTAAGCCGTTGTATAATGCGAGTTGTAGCCCGCCAAGGCCAATCAGAAGAGTCAGGGCAGGGGCCCAATCAATGAGAGTCTGCAACATGATCATTTCCTTCAAATATAACCATGGCCTACATTCTACCCAACTATAAACGGTTGGTCAAGAGATGGTTAGAGGTCCTGTGGACCTTCAGTCGAAAGCACCTGAAGATATCTTCACAAATTCCACCTGCTTTGCAATCTTCGGCGCATATCGCTCTAAAGCGTCTATGGTTTTTGGGTATGGGTGTCCTATACCAACGGCGATCCCCTTTTTCTTCGCAATCTCCACCAGTTTATTAAGTTGCTGCTTGGTATATTTGACATCGCTTTGGCTTTTTCGGTCAAGAAAAACATCTCTCTCAAGAACCCTTACTCCGAGTTTTGTCGCTACCTCGCGACCTAGGGAGTTCTTCGTGGTACGACTATCAACGAAATAAAGGCCTCGGTTCCTCAGTTCTGCCATCACCACTTTGAGAGGCTGTTCATTTTCCATGAATTTTGAACCCATGTGGTTGTTAACCCCTACAACGTTGGGAACCTCCTGAATGTTTCTCTCAACATCTTGTCTTATCTGATCTAGAGAACGTCCAAGAAGCAGCACTCCTTCTCCCGAGTCATATGCTGTATAATCAGATGAGGACAACTTAGGTTCCATGGGAAGATGCAAAATAACGTCCATTCCCTTATTGTGGGATGCCTCTGCAGCGTAATTAGAGTGAGGAAGATACGGAAGCACAGACATATTAATTGGCTGACCAATCCGAAGAAGCCTGTCCACAGGTTCCCTACTATAACCTAGGTCATCTATTATGAGTACAATCCGAGGACGAGCAGAAAAAACAGAATCCTGTTTCTCAGCCGGAACGGGTTTTTTGGATTGTGGAGGTGGCCAACCATCAAGAAATTTTTCGATGTAGCGCAGACCAAAAATAGAAAAAGCTAAAAAGAAAAGCAGTACGAAAACCGCATGGGAAATTCTAGCGGGCTTCCTTGCTCTGGATGCTTTTCCTGTTGCAGAAGATTTCTTTTTTGTCTGTTTTTTTCGAGGCATCAATTTTTCCTTACATGCTCTTTATCGTTTCAACGGCCTTTGCAAGTTGCTCATCTTTCGAACCATCTTTAACCTCAATATCAGGCTCTATGCCGTTTCCATCTATTAGTTTTCCTTTCGGAGTATACAGTTTTGCCGTCGTTATCTTGATTCCCGTATCTGTGGAGAGTTCCATTACCCGCTGAAGAGACCCCTTGCCGAAAGTCTTGGTGCCTACTATTTTAGCTCTTCCATTATCTTTGAGCGCACCGGCGAGAACCTCTGCAGCGCTAGCGCTACCGCTATTTACCATAATAACCACTGGGTGAGAGAACACTTCCGTTCTTTCTCTTGCGAAATACTCCTTTGATGTCTCCTGAGACCTACCTTGTACGCTTAGAATTGTTCCACTGTCAATGAACATATCGCAAATCGCAAGCGCCTGCTCAAGTAGCCCTCCGGGATTGTTTCTGACATCAAGAATAAGTCCTTTGAGCCTTGCCCTGTTTTCTTTTTCAAGCTCTCTGTATGAGTTCAGAAATTCTTCGGCCGAGTTGCCATGGAACTGCGAAAGTTTTACGTATCCTATATTCTTTTCCAAAAGCCGTGATGCAACGCTCTTGAGCTTTATAACTTGTCTTGTGATTGAAAACTTGCGGTCCTTCTCCTCCCCTTCCCTTTTAACTAGTATATCCACCTTAGTTCCATTCCTTCCCCTTATCCGCTCCAAGGCATCCACTATATTGGTTTTCACGGTTCTACTTCCGTCTATGGAAACGATTACGTCACCGGATTTTATTCCCGCTTTTTCCGCAGGACTTCCCTCTATAGGGGATATCACTGTCAGCATCCCGTCCTTCACGGTAACCTCAACCCCAATCCCCTCGAATTCTCCCATGGTTCCTATCTCAAGATCCCTGAGCCTGTCAGAGGATAGATAAGCGGAATAGGGATCAAGAGAATCAAACATTCCTTTTATGGCGCTTCTAATAAGTTGTTCAGAGGAAATATCTTCTACATAGTTTTTCTCTATCATGCTAAGCGCTTTGGCAAAATCAGAAAGTTCTCTATAAGTGTCTTCCTCTGCAGAGAGAACGCCTGAGAAAAACGTAAATACCAGAAATACGAATGCTACAAACAATTTCTTCATAGTGACCTCGGAGTGGATATTTTACCTGAAAGAGGCATTTACGCTGTAACGTTTTTTGAGTGTAGTTTTGATGTAATGAAGACATATGAACGCATATTCGCCCCTGTTTCAGTTCGTATTGTGGCAATATGATGGCCAGATTCCTTGATTTTCACGAAATGTGGAGTGGAACTGATTTTCGCACAATTATCAGCTTTTGGACATAACAACCCATTCACAAACACCACCTCTAAATTTTTCTGGTCAAATTGCCCAATTTTGAGGGTTTTTGGGCGCGACGCAAATACCTCTAACTTACCTTGACTTATTGAGGGGGGGGGGGGGTAGATTTATAAGGATAACGGTAAAGCAAGCGTAAAGGAGGGTTGTATACGTTGAAGTCTCAAGAGAAAAATGTAGAAAATTGGACGATTGTTCCTGGGTGGGATGGGGCGACGCAGACATATGTCGACCTTGACTGTGAGCGGTGGATTCAGGAAAACGGGATCCGTGAGGCAGGACGCGCGGACGGAAAACAGAACTTCCCTCACTCAGACGCTGATCAGCCAGATCAGACTCACATGAGAATAATCGAATGGGTAAATAAGCGCGGCAAAACTTGTCATGCGGATGTAAGCAAGTATCTCGTGCAACAACGATACAATCTGGAAATTGAGTCAAAGGAGGGGATGGCTCCATTTCAGCACAAAGTGGAAGAACTGAGAGATCAGGGCGTCCAAGAACTATCCGGACAAGGAGAAGAAGATCGATCTATTCTCGTGCAGAAGAAACGTGAAGCCCAAGATGCATGGGAAGTTTTAGAAACTTTCAAGACAAAAGCAAAACTTGAGCGTGTAGCGGAATATAACGAAAGAGATACATGGTATTGGTGGCTTCTGGGTATCATCGCGATTGAAGCGATAGTAAATGCGACAATACTCTCAGACGTGGTTGAAGGTGGGCAGCTCGGTGCAATTGGTATTATGCTCGGAATTGGTGTTGTGAATGCTGGAATCTTAGGGTTTATGTTAGGTGAAGGATGGCGACAGAAAAACTCAGTGAAATTGTCGGCAAAGTTAACCGGCTTAATAATGATAATTGTCGGGACCGTGGGAATGGTTTTCTGGAATCTGCTTGTTGGGCACTTTCGAGATAGCAAGAAGAACATACTAGATAATATTGATGCCACAACACCGACGTTGAGTACATTGGAAAAGAACTCCTTAGATACTTCTCTAGCCGACGACACCATAAGGAATTTTCTGAATAGTCCCTTTGGGATTGAAAACATGGAGTCGTGGGTTCTCGCATTGGTCGGCATTGGATGCTGTGTCTTCGCCGCATCAAAATGGCTAAACCGCGATGATGTTTATCCGGAGTACGGAACGAGGCATCGGACGGCAACCGAATATGATGAAGAGTACAAGCAGGAGAGCGTACAACGGCGAAAAGACCTTAAGAATACTTACCAAACGTGGATTGATAGAATCAACGATGAGCGAAATAAAGTAGAGAATAAGAGAGGCAACTATGAGTTGATTACCCAGACAGCAAAAGATATCGTACGACAATTTCGCATGCAACTTAGGCAGTATCAGCATAACTTGGATTTCATCCTAACGGCGTATCGGTCGGAAAACGAAAGGGCTCGCGTGACTGATTCCCCGAAGTTTTTCACCAAACAGTATACCATCGACTTGGATATGCTTGAACCGCCGGTATGGGAGGATGCGCCCAAATCCAACTACAACCCAGAATGGGAAGGTTTTCATCAAGCTAGCGGTGCGGTGCTCCAAGCGTATAAGAAAGCTCAAAATGGGTACCCCGATGCTTAAAGACCTGAACCTAATAGAATGGGAGAGTGAAAAGCGGAGACTCCAACAATGAGCAAACGCAAAGTGAAAAAACCTAAATCTCGGCTTAAGCCTATGTTATTTGGCATAATTGCGGTTCTGTGTCTCGCTGTGTTCATGGTTGTGTCATGGATTAGTAAAGGAGAAGATGTTGATGAAGAAACGGGGTGTCCAAAGAGTGGTCCCAACCGGGAAGTCGTAGTACTGCTTGATATTTCTGACCCGCTCAGCAATAAGCACAAGGCAGGGCTTGGGCGTATTATGCGCGATATGATTAGTCCGTCGGCAAGTGATCTCACGGTAAGAAAAGGGGAACGACTGACATTCTACACATTAAGCAACTCTGATAAACCTAAGAAAGCACTCCAGTTATGCAATCCCGGAGGTAATCCCAAAGAGCATCAACCACGATTCAGTGGGTGTACAGAGGGGAAATTCATCACCCAGAAGCGTTGGGATAGATTCGAGAACAAGATTCTTAATTTATTCCCAAAGAAAGAAAGTGGTGACGCGCAACCCCAATCGTTTATCCTTGAAACCATCGCAGTAATTATCCCCGAACACGCAAGGAGCAGGTGGTCGAAGGAAAGCAAAAATCGTTTGCACCTTATCGTCATCTCAGACCTATTACAGAACACTGAGAAGTTATCACACTACCAATCGTCGTATCCGGCACCTAAATCGGTCGGGAGTGACCTCTCAACCGACCTTTCCCAGACCGAGGTGAGTCTGTTCCAACTTAAACGACAAAAATACGCAAAGTACCAGACACCTGATCACTACAACTGGTGGGTTAACTGGGTAAAGGCGATGAATGGAGAGTTGAAATTGCGAGGGAAACTGTGACAGTCGGTAAATACGTTAAAAATTTGAAATACGCTTTCGAATGGGCTCTTACGCTCGGGGTCATCGTAATCTTCGTGACGAAATGGGTCGCGCAAGAGCAACCGATTTGGGGAGGGGTTATCGCCTCTGGTATTGGGATCTTAATCATGGTGCTTTATGTTGAAAGACAAAAACGAGAGCGTCCCGAGTTTGAGTATATCCAAGTCGGACAAGAGAGTTATTACTTAGGTTTGCTGTATACCCTCACATCGCTTTGTGCAACATTGATATTCTTGTTCCTTGTTAATGATTATGGAAATGGAAGCCAACAGTCACTTGAGGACCGCATCTGCGAAATGATCGGTAGCCTCGGGATCGCTTTGCTGACGACCCTGGCAGGCATTATCATACGCATACTACTCCAACGACGTGCAACAAAAAACGAACAGATAACTGACATCCGTATCCCCCAAAGTGGGGCAATTGATCTAGAGAGTTACGCCTATGAATTGCGAAAACAACTTCAAGCCTCCGCCAATGCTTTCAACTCTCATGCTAACTTGACTATCCTCCAAGCAAAGACGACACACGCGCACCTAGACGAAATGATGAAACAATTCCGTAACGGGTTAACAGAGAAAGCAAATGCTGATCTTGAACTTCTAGACACAGTCTACAAGGCTATATCTGAAAAAGTTGAGGAAATAAGTCAACAGGGAGGAGCACAACAGGCGGATATTCGTAGCGCAATGGAGCAGTTTGAAGTACAACTCAAAAGTATGAACGAAAGTCTTAAACGGGTCAGGGAAGTGAGTGATGAGACTGCCGACAATTTAGGTTCTCTCGGTACTCAAGCGAAGGAGATTTCTCGCATCCTCGCGGAGAGTGAGAAATAAGCGCTCGGTCATTGGATTAGATGCTTTATCCGTTATCTTCAAGAATATCCCTCACGAAGCATTGTACTGTTCAAAATTTGCGATTATAAATCTAACACAAACCGAAAACAGCATTTTAAATTTGTGTTTTCTAGATTGTTTCACCCGATAACAAGGTAGAAATTGGGAAAATTCACAATCTCCTACTAGATCCTATCTTAGTTGGGGTAGAATCGGCTCAACGGAGTTATTATCTTAAAGGCAGTTTAAGGGGCAGATATTTTATTTTAGATGTTTTGCTCTCTTGATGAAAACACGCAAATAGGATAGATTGTAGCAGAATTGGTTCAACAACATGTCTGTACTCATAACGGGAATATTATCAGGGTTTTTTAAAAGTTGCGTTCTAGACCTACCAGAGGTTTCTAGGGAATGGTTGCCGGTTAAAAGAGCCCTTCTATACGTAGGCGCCCTTTTTATATATCCGATTGCTATGATTGTCGCCATAGCGGTGGTAATAATAGTCGCGATAGTGGCCTATCCTGTTTCCTATTTCTACAGAACCGAAAACTGAAACAGTTTCAGCCCGCAGACTTACGACCATATACTCTTTATCCTGACTCATGAAGGAAAAACGCAGTAGTTCTATCCCAAGTTCCGTACCCAAACACGTGGTCATAATAATGGATGGCAACGGCAGATGGGCGCGACGGAAAAACCTAGAAAGAATCGACGGACACAGAGAGGGGATCAAGTCGACAAAATCTGTAGTAAGCGAGGCGATTGAAATCGGCATAAAATATCTGACCCTTTATGCCTTCTCAGCCCAGAACTGGAAAAGACCTAAAGATGAGGTTTTCTCTCTAATGAACCTTTTAAGATACTATCTTGAAAACGAGGCTCAGAACCTGCTATCGCAGAATATAAGACTAAACGCAATTGGGAAACTCTCGAACCTTCCTCCAGATATAGGCGACCTTCTTGATGATGTGATGAAAATGACCAAACATTGCGACCTGTTAACATTGACTCTCGCGCTGAGTTACGGGGGCAGAGAGGAGATAGTAAGTGCCGTAAACCACATAATCCATTCCGACAGAAAGGGAACTATAACTGAACAAGATTTCGAGCAATATCTTTACACTTCTGAACTGCCTGAGCCGGACCTGTTAATAAGAACCGGTGGAGAAATGAGACTCTCTAATTTTCTTCTTTGGCAACTCGCCTACTCGGAGATGTACGTAACCAAGACGCTCTGGCCGAATTTCAGAAAAAGGCATCTGCGTAAAGCCATAGAAAACTACTGTGACAGAGAAAGAAGGTTTGGACTTACGGGAGAGCAGATACAGTCTAGGGGACTCAAGGGTTGAAAAGAATATCCATACTCGGGTCAACCGGACTGATCGGAGTTCAAGCTCTTGAGATAGTAAGAAAATTCCCGCAACGGTTCAAAATCGTAGGGCTTTGCGCGGGGAAAAACGTTGATCTTCTAGCAAAACAGATAACCGAATTCTCACCGAAGATCGTATCGGTTGCAAGCAAGCAAGATTCGCAACGCCTGAGAAACGGTTTGGGTCCGCAAACTCAAGTATGCTATGGAGAACAGGGAAGTATCGCAGTCGCAACAGAAACCGAGTGCGATCTTGTGGTATCTTCCATCGTGGGGTTTTCCGGACTTATGCCAACGCTTTCCGCAATACGGGCTGGCAAAGATGTTGCAATAGCCAATAAAGAGTCTCTTGTTGTAGCGGGGAGCATTTTAATGTCAGAGGCGCGACGAAGAAACGTCACATTGCTTCCGATTGACAGTGAGCACAGCGCTATTTTTCAGACCCTTGAAGAAAAAAACCGCGAATTTCTTAAAAGGGTGATAATAACGGGCTCTGGCGGACCTTTCCTCAAAACACCTAAAAAAGAACTTGATAAAGTTTCCGTAGCCGACGCGCTTTGCCACCCCACATGGAAAATGGGAGAGAAAATAACTATTGACTCCGCAACGCTTATGAATAAAGGGTTTGAACTCATTGAAGCGAAATGGTTTTTCGACATTCCCCCTGAGAAAATATCTGTTTGGATACATCCCCAAAGCGTAGTGCACTCAGTCCTTGAGTATATTGACGGCTCATTTATAACCCATCTTTCAGAAGCGGATATGAAAATACCTATAGCTTGGGCGCTTGCCTATCCCAGCAGACTTCACCTTTCCAGAAAATCGTCTTTTCCGCAGGACCTGCCTGAAATCACATTTGAAGAACTTGATACGAAGAAATTCGAGGCTCCGGCAATAGCGATTAACTGTCTTAAGATGGGAGGCACCTATCCTACGGTTCTCAATGCCGCAAACGAAGTAGCGGTTAACGCATTTTTGAGCGGAGAGATAAGATTCACGGATATAATTCCAATCATAAAAGAGACGCTAGAGCGCCACGAAAAACTTGACTCAGAATGTCTTGACAATATATTAGAGGCTGACAGGTGGTCTAGGGGCGTTGCTGTTTCACTCGCCGGCAACCTACCTTCTTTGTAAATCTCAATGACTTCAATTCTCGCTTTTATCTTCGTAATAGGAATCTTAGTTTTCTTTCACGAACTAGGGCACTTTGCGCTCGCGAAAAGAAACAATATAAGGGTTGAAAAATTCTCCCTAGGATTCGGTCCCAAAATATTTTCCTTCACTAGAAACGAAACCGAGTACATGATTTCGCTATTTCCTCTTGGCGGATATGTAAAGATGTACGGAGAGAGCGCAGAGAAAAACATAATCGTTGAAAACGTCTCTAGCGCGGAATCGCCATTTTTATCAGGAGACAGAATAACAGGAATAGATGGATACGAACTCGAAAAATACTCAGACTGGGAAAAACTTCTCTCCGATATAAAGTCCGGTTCGGAGCCGAAAAGGAAAATAGAACTGGAAAGAGACGGCAAGAGCTTGGAACTCACAGTAGACATTTCCTCTTTTGAAGGTGTGGAAGCCTACCATGAAAAGGAATACAAAAGAGGCTTTTCCGGAAAATCCATTATGCAGAGATTTATGGTAGTCATCGCAGGACCGGCGATGAATTTCGCAATAGTATTTATTCTCATGCCAATTGCCTTTATGATCGGAATAAGCGTCTCGGGTCATCTGGAAAAAACTCCGCACGTCATCTATGTCAAGAAAGACTCTTTGGCTGAGAAATCTGGATTTGTCCCGGGCGATACGATATTGAGCGTAAATGGAAAACAAGTCAAAACTTGGCGGGACTTGAATATCGCTGTTCATACAAACCCTGATTCATTGCTCAAAATCAACGTAAAAAGAGATGGAGAGATAAAAACTCTTTCTCTTTTCGCAGAAGCGGGTCCTCAAGGCAGAGTAGAAACAGGACTCTCAGTGCCCATGGGAACCACAATAGATCAGGTGTCTACTTCAATGCCAGCGTATGTAGCGGGCATGCGTTCTGGGGATACGATAACTTCTGTAAACGGAATGCCTGTAAGTGATTGGAACAGGATGTCGGAAATAATATCCAAAAGCGATGGCGCGCCGCTTGATTTCACAGTTAACAGAGAAAAAAGCGAAATGAGTTTTCGGATAACGCCCCTGCGTGATGAGACTCTTGATCGTTATGTGATTGGTATTACTCCCCGCGGGGATTACACAGTAAAAAAGTACGGCTTTTTCGAGGCAATATTAAAAGGAGTTTTAGAGGCTGTGCGCATGACAGTGGAGATAACCGTTCTTTTCTTCGGATTTCTCTTTAAACTTTTGACTGGAAAAATAGCGCTTGCAACCGCGGGAAAAACTATTGCGGGACCGCTTCTCATTGCTAAAATTTCGGGGTCCGCAGCCCAAGGAGGCATATCGAATCTTCTACAGTTCACTTCTCTTATAAGCGTAAATCTAGCGCTTATAAACCTTCTCCCCATACCTATGCTTGACGGAGGCCATATTCTTTACCTTACGATTGAGAAGTTAAGGGGAAAATCTCTAAGTCTCAAAACCCTAGAGATAACCCAGCGAGTCGGTTTTTCCTTTCTGATAGTTCTTATGGCGGCAGCACTCTACAACGACATTCTGAAGATGCGCGGGGACATATTTCTGCAGTTTTCAAAAATCATTGATCTGTTCCGATAAAATGAACCAGAGGTAAAAAGTAGTAAATGACTGAGAAAGCGGATAACAAAGAAATATTGAGAATAAACAACCTCTTTTACGAGGCGTTGGGAACAAGGAACCTTGAGCTCATGGCGCAGGTATGGATTCAGGATTCAAGATCTGGATGCGTACATCCTGGATGGACGGCTCTTCGCAACTGGGAAGCCATCAGACAGAGTTGGGAAAGCGTATTTGACCCTCAGGATCAGGTAGATATCAACATTTCCAATGTGACAGTTGACGTAAACAAAGATATTGCTTGGGTTACCTGCCTTCAGGAAATGGTGTATATCAAACGAGACCCTGTAATGTTTAACCTGTCTCAGTCAACCAACATATTTGAGAAAAAAGATGGCAGATGGCTTTTGATCTTTCATCACGCTTCCCCTATTCCAGTCCGCGGGTACGAACCTGGTAAAAGAACCATTCAGTAAACCACCCAAGATCTTTGTAATGTAGTTGCTCCAACTTAATAGCAAATTATTATGACTTGTTTCCGTTTTCCAGTTGTGTTACGTTCTCTATAGAGATGTCAGGAAACACTTTTTAGTAGGGTCATACCATGGCTACGATTGATAGTGTTATGTCAAGGGCAACAATGCGAGGGGTCCGTGGTCCGAGCCGTCCTTGCACAACAAAGGACCGGTTGCTGATGCCCGCTGCAGACTCAAGTCCATCTACCCAAAAAGCATTACTTGACGCAACACTAGTGATGTCAGGGCATGAAACGTGAAAAGCCGGTGCGCGCATCGGGTACGAGTATGTACCTAGATACTCGGCAGAAGTTGGACATATCGTAGGACCATTGAAGGAATCAAACGAGTGGAAAGATGGATGTGATCACTTTGAGTTGTCGTTCAAACGCACGGATAAAATCATTGATCATGTGATGTTCCAAGTAGATGACTAAAAAGAGAATATGCTTATGAAAAAGTTTATCCAGTCTACAACCACCCATCGCCTTGACACAGACGTACTTAGCACGGACATAGGAGAAGATAATTCTGAAAATATCCGTAAGAGAATAACCGAGATGGTGGAACTAGCACTACGAACCAAACGCGTCTCAACAACCGATGCTTCCGAGGAACAGAACTTTGCGAATCTACCAAACCCATCGTTTCGCACTTCAACTAGCAATAATCCGTTCTATGTTGTGGACTTTCCTCCGTTGCAACAAAGCCCAGTTCCACCGAAAGTTACGCTTCATGCCTTGCAAGAGTGGGAAGGATATATTGTTGATGTTAGAGACAACGACTTTGTAGTACGACTAATTGATCTGACTGCAGGCCGATCATATGAAAGCGAAGAGGCGGTTATTCCACTGACCAATATCTCCGAGAATGATGTTTCTCACCTAGTCATCGGTAGTATTTTCCGCTGGGTGATCGGATATGAACGTTCGGTTGAAGGAACGCGCAAGCTCGTATCCCATATATTCTTTCGAGACTTATCTAGAATGACCGAAGCTGATTTGAAGAGGGGCCAAGATTGGATGCAGTCTATCATGTCAGTTTTTGTCAGTTACTGACTTTGTGGAGGTGCCGGGAGATGAAGAGTTCGAACTAACGCTTTTCGGGCCTAACTACGAAGAGAGTATTGTCATGCATGTCTACGGTGATAAGTAGGCATTTAGCAATGTTGGAACCATAATGGATTTGTTTCTCCGTAGATTTGCGCGGTTCACCTTGATGTCCTCAATTGAACTTTACCAAAGTTCAGAAATCCCTTTTATTTCTATCCAACTGCTCAAAGTAGTCTGAAGTTCCAAGTTTCTCAAGCCGTAGGGCTTTTTCAGTTACGTCTGAGCGGAGATTATCCTTATACTCTATAATCGCCTTGAGAAACTTCGGTTCTGAAGTGGAAAGTATCTGCACAGCCAGTATCCCAGCATTACTAGCCGCCCCCAAAGCCACAGTGGCGACCGGAACGCCCGGAGGCATCTGAAGAATGGAAAGCATAGAATCCCAACCATCAATGGAGTTAGATGATTTTATCGGAACTCCTATGACTGGTAATGGTGAGAGCGATGCGACCATTCCCGGTAGGTGCGCGGCTCCACCGGCTCCCGCTATTATTACTCGCACCCCTCTTTCATGCGCTTTTGCCGAGAAATCAAAAAGACGTTTTGGGGTTCTGTGGGCAGACACTATGGTAGTTTCATAACTAACGCCGAACTGCTCAAGAATCTCAACCGCCCCTGCCATTACCGGCAGGTCGGAATCAGATCCCATAATAACGCTGACCAGAGATGGTTTCATGATATGACCTTCAGATTGTCCTTTATGAATCTAGCTTTTTCAAGAGCGGAAGAAACATCATCGTCAATGACCGTAACGTGACCCATCTTCCTGTATGGCTTGGTCAGGGTTTTGCCATATATATGAAGCTTAACTCCTGGAACCTCCATACACTCAGAAATTCCTTGGTATTTCACCTCACCCTCAAAACCGGGTTGTCCAAGTATATTGATCATGACAGAAGGAATTTTCACTCTAGTGTCACCGGGAGAAAGATCAAGAATTGATCTCAGACATTGTTCATATTGAGAGGTGAAAGCCGCTTCTATAGTATGGTGTCCGCTGTTATGCGGCCTTGGAGCTGATTCGTTGACAAGAATCTCTCCTTTTTTCGAAATAAACATCTCAACTGCAAGTATTCCACACATATCAAGAGATTCTATAGCACGCTCAGCGAGTCTGAAAGACTCTCTGACAAGTTCTTGGGAAAGATCACATGGACTTATTAAAAACTCAACCAGATTGGCATGACTGTTAAATAGCATCTCAACCGGAGGAAAACATTTTATTTCTTTGCGGCTATTGCGAGAGACTATAACGGAAATCTCCTTTTCCACTGAGATTAGGTCTTCTACCACAGATTCTCCATCAAGTAGGTTCTCTAGTTGTTTTTCATCCTTTACCACCAACACGCCCCTTCCGTCATAACCTGTCTTTGTGAGTTTCTGGACAAAAGGAATTTCAATTTTCGCGCAAGATACGGCATCCATTATCGCGGCTTTCCCCGGAAAAACTGAAAACTCTGCGGTCGGAAGCCCGTTTGAGGAGTAAAATTTTTTCTGCTCGGCCTTATCCTGTATAATTTTAAGCGCATGGGGCTCTGGCCTTACAACAACACCGAGACTTTCTAGATGAAAAAGAGCATCTAGGTTCACATGCTCAATTTCTATGGTTAGGACATCTACTTTTTTCCCAAACCGTAAGACGTCTTCGTAGTTTCTGAAATTACCACGGCAAAACTCTGTGCACACAGACGCTGCCGGACAATTCAAAGAAGGATCAAGCACATATGTGCTTAGATTCCAAGGCGCAGCGGCAAGACAGAGCATTTTCCCAAGCTGTCCGCCCCCTAAGATTCCAAGTTTTACATTCTGAAAATTCACGAATCTTACACCTAATAAAACACTACGAATCTATGATTGAAAATAACTCCATCGGGGTTTCTATAAGATGCTGCGCGCCGTGTTCGCGAAGTTCATCACCAGCGCGAAAACCCCAGAGAACCCCTACAGGAAGCATACCTGCCCTTACGGCTGTAAGCATATCCACACCTGAATCTCCTAGGTAAACAGTCTGGGAAGATTCAATTCCGAGTTCTTTCAATATTCTAATAGCTCCCGAGGGGTCGGGTTTTCTAGGAATCTTATCTCTCTGACCCAAAACCACCTCAAAGTTCCAGTTAGAAAGCAGGTTCTTCACGTATTTCTCCGCAAATTCTTGAGGTTTGTTAGTCAAAATAGCGATTCTCATGCCTCTTCTCAAAAGTTCGTTGAGAAGCTCCGGTATCCCCTTATAAAGAGTTGTCTTGGTATCAAAGTTATGGCTGTAAATGGTATTAAAATCATTAAGGCACTTATCCACAGTGATATCATCTCTGTTTCCCTCTGGAAGAGCTTTTTTTACCATTACAGATGCTCCGCTACCTATGAAATAACGGAAACATCCTGTTTTGCGCGTGGGAAAGCCGTTTGCTAAAAGCGCCTGGTTGACAGCATCGGCAAGGTCCTCAAGAGAGTCAATCAGGGTCCCATCAAGGTCAAATACAACTGCTTGGTATCTCATAATCCTGCAGGAATTAAATAACTAATCTTAGAGCAGAAAACAATTCTGACTGCCTCATAGGAATAATGTATGCTTGTGTAGACCTTTAGCTACGCAGAGACGCGGCGGCAAAAAATTCCCCGGATTGGGTGAATATCAGGAATTTCGAAGTGAACGTAAAACAGACTTCTATAACCGTGATTGGCGGTGGCCTTGCGGGAGTTGAGGCGGCAAACCAAATCACAAAATTTGGAGTTAGAGCCAGACTCTACGAAATGAGACCTGTAAGAAACACAGAGGCTCATAGGACTTCAGGACTTGCAGAGCTTGTGTGCAGTAACTCCCTTAAATCTTCATCCACAGAAAACGCCTCAGGAATACTAAAAAAAGAAATGAAACATCTCGGTTCACTAGTAATTGAAGCGGCAGAGGCTTCAAGGGTGCCTGCGGGAAAGGCTCTCGCTGTGGATAGGGATATATTTTCAGATTATATAACGCGGAGAACAAAAGAGAACGAGTTGATTGATGTAATAAGGGAAGAGGTAAAAGAAATACCAATGCGAGACAAACGCGTAACAATAATAGCTACAGGACCTCTTACCTCCGACAATATGTGCGCAAGCATCTCCTCACTTACGGAATCTGATCGCCTTTATTTCTATGACGCTATATCTCCGATAATTGACGCAGACACGATTGACCACTTAAAAACGTTTAGAGCGTCTAGATACAACCGAGATGATTCACAGCAAGGGGATTATCTTAACTGTCCTATGTCTGAGCGGCAGTATTACGAACTTGTGGACGGTCTGCTAAAAGCGGAAAAAGTAGAAACCCGAGAATTTGAGAAGGCGATATATTTTCAAAGTTGTATGCCGGTTGAAGTCATGTGCGAGAGGGGGAAGGAGACTTTGCGCTTTGGTCCACTAAGACCTGTAGGACTTACTGACCCTAGAACTGGACAAACTCCTTTTGCTGTTTTGCAACTCCGAACAGAGAACGCAGAGCAGACAATGTACAACATGGTTGGCTTTCAGACAAAACTAAGATATCCTGAGCAGAGAAATGTGTTCAGAGAAATTCCCGGCCTAGAAAAAGCGGAATTTCTCAGATACGGAAGCGTGCACAGAAACACCTACATTAACTCCCCAAAATTGCTTGAAAATGATCTTTCTCTTCGAAACCATCGGAGCGTTTTCTTCGCAGGACAAATCACCGGGGTTGAAGGATACGTTGAGTCTGCAGCCACTGGAATTATCTGTGGAATAAACGCCGCGAGAAACGCGCTGGGTCTACCTCCGATAACCGTTCCGAGGGAGACATCCATAGGTTCTTTGCTTGATTATATCTGCCATGGTGAGAAGAACGATTTTCAACCTATGAATATAAATTTTGGACTTTTTCCGAAAGTAACTCAAAAAATGGGAAAAATAAAAAAGCGCGAATTTGTTGCGCGCCGCGCTCTTTTGGGTATCAAACAATATAAACCGTACGCGTGGTAGTGGGCGAGCAAATCATCTATTCCAGAGTAATAAGAACACGGTGCTTTGTTCTGATGTTTGATTCTTTCGTTTTAATGGTAGTATCTTGCCGCTAATGACGTACCAAGAACTCATTTTATCTCTGCAAAGTTATTGGTCTTCTCAGGGATGTCTAATTGTTCAGCCCTACGATACGGAAAAAGGAGCGGGGACTTTCAATCCAGCTACTTTTCTGCGGTGTTTGGGGCCTGAGCCATGGCATGTGGCTTACGTTGAACCATCAAGGCGGCCTACCGACGGACGATACGGTGACAACCCCAACAGGCTTCAGCACTACTACCAGTTCCAAGTGATCATAAAGCCCTCTCCAGACAACATTCAGCAATTATTTCTCGACAGTTTAAAGTCCTTTGGAATAAATCCACTTGAGCACGACATAAGATTTGTTGAGGACGATTGGGAATCTCCAACTCTTGGAGCTTGGGGGTTGGGCTGGGAAGTGTGGCTCGACGGCATGGAGATAACTCAGTTCACATATTTTCAACAAGCCGGAGGAATAGACCTTAACCCCGTGTCTGCGGAAATCACCTATGGAACAGAAAGAATAGCTATGTACCTGCAGGAAGTTCAAAGCGTTTATGATCTTCAATGGACAGAAGGAATAACCTATGGGGAGATACATCACCAAGATGAATTTCAATTTTCAACATATAACTTCGAAGAGTCAAACCCCGAGATGCTTCGTCAAATGTTCAATATGTACGAACAAGAATGTCAGTCCCTTATAGAAAAAAAACTTCCACTGCCCGCTTACCAATACTGCCTCAAGAGTTCACACACATTTAATCTGCTTGACGCAAGAGGAGCCATCGGAGTAGCGGAAAGAGCATCCTACATAGCAAGGGTAAGAGCGCTTGCCAATCTGTGCGCCGCAGGCTACCTAGAAACTAGAAAAAATCTCGGATTTCCTCTTCTAAGAAATAACCCATGGAAAAAGAACTAATACTGGAAATTGGGACAGAGGAAATACCTGCCCTGTTTCTTGAAAATGCGAGAGATTATCTGCGTAGCGCCCTTGATGCGGAGTTTTGCGAACAAGGTATCAAATTCGGCTCAATAGAGGTTTTTTACACTCCTAGAAGGCTTTCAGCAAGGGTAAGCGAGCTAAAAGAATTGCAGAGTGACCGCATAACTGAAACCTTTGGACCGCCTGTACGTATAGCGTTTGACGAAAACGGAGAGCCGACGAAAGCGGCTTTGGGTTTTGCCAGAGCGCAAGGAATAGACGTATCAGAACTCACAGTGGTAAAACGGCAAAACGGCGAGTTTCTCTGCGCAAAAAAAACTGTCAAAGGAACTCAAACATCTTCTGCACTCGAAGATATTCTCCCCAAAGCAATTCTTTCAATTCCGTTTAAAAAATCAATGAGATGGGGCGCGGGAAAAACCACTTTTGCAAGACCCATAAGATGGATAACCGCTGTCTACAACTCAAAGATAATCAATTTTAATATTGAAAACGTAAAAAGTTGCGACTTGAGTTTTGGACACAGATTCACTTGCCCTAAACCTTTCCAAGTTTCTTCTTGGAAAAGTTATATAAACGACCTTGAAAAGAAGGACGTTATACTTGACCCGGAGAAAAGGAAAGAAATCATAAAAAAAGAGGCGGATGATGCTGCGAAAAAAGTGGGAGGGAAAATAGAACAAGACCAAGAGTTGCTTGAAACCGTCGCAAACTTAGTGGAGCACCCAACCGTGCTTGTTGGCAAATTTGAAGAAAAATACCTTGACCTACCTGAAGAAGTGCTTGTAAGCGTTATGAAAGGTCATCAGAAATATTTTCCTGTCCGCTCAGCGAAAACTGATAGGTTACTTTCAAGTTTTGTCTTTGTCTGTGGAACCCCGGTCAGTGACAAAACCGTTGTCATAAGGGGAAACGAAAAAGTCATAAGAGCAAGGTTAAATGACGCAGAGTTTTTCTTCTCAGAAGATACGAAAAACAAATTAGAACACTACACAGAAACTCTTGACAGTATGGTGTTTCTCTCAGAAATAGGAAGTTATAGAGTTAAAGTGGAGCGGATCAAGACACTTGCCGCAGAGATGTTTTCAGACCCTGCTCTTGAAAGAGCCGCTGAACTTTCAAAGTCAGATCTAGCAACCCTGATGGTTTTTGAATTCCCCGAACTTCAAGGCGTAATGGGAAAATACTATTCGCTTACCTCTGGAGAGAAAAAGGCCGTTGCGACCGCAATAGAAGAACACTACATGCCTCTTTCAAGAACAGATAAACTCCCGGAGACAAAAACTGGGGCGCTTTTAAGCATCGTAGACAAAATAGACAGTATCTGTTCATGTTTTATCGCAAACCTAGTTCCCACAGGGTCATCAGATCCTTATGCGCTTAGAAGACAGACTCTCGGAATAATAAGAATCACAATAGAGAAAGCTCTTGATATATCCCTCAAGGAAATTATAGAACGTAGCGTCAAACTTGTTTTTGACTCAATTGATGAGGAAAAAACTAGCTCTATCCGCAGACCTAACTACGAACTTGAGCAAACCATTCTTGGATTTTTCTCTGAAAGGTTTCACAACCTTATGACCGAGTCCGGCTATGAAAGAAATGTTGTCGAATCCGTGGTAGAAGCGGATTTTGACAATCCACTAGACGCTCTACACAGAATAAAAGCGGTTTCGAAATTTGCGGCAAGCGCAGATTTTGAAACGCTCTCCATTAGTTTTAAAAGAGTTTTTAACATCGCAAAGACTAGACCGTCTATAGAATTTAATGAAAAACTACTCACGCAAAAAGAAGAAAAAGATTTGCGAGAAACTTTCTGCGAAGTTCAAAGTTTAGTCTCTGAAAAACTCTGCGAATCTGGAAAGACACCAACACAAAGCGATTATGCAAGTTGCCTTTTGGCGATAAAGACGCTTGCAGAACCCATAGATAATTTCTTTGACGCCGTAATGGTAATGGACAAAGACGAGAAAACAAGAAATAACAGACTTGTTCTTCTAAGCGATATAAAGGACCTTTTTTTCAGAATTGCCGATTTTTCAAAAGCGTGATCCTTTTGCGAAACCTCGAAATATTTGAGATAAAGAGAAATTCAGGTAGTTTTCTAGAACTATGTTGCGACCGCCTAGCATATGGGAACTGATTGTAATCTTGGTGATTCTAGTAATCATCTTCGGTCCACGCAGACTTGCTGATTTAGGATCCTCTCTTGGAAAAGGAATAAGAGGGTTTCGCAAATCTCTCAAGGAAGACGACTCTGCGGATGTAGCGGAGAAGCAGAACGAATCCAATTCTGAGAACTGAACTTTAGTCCTTTTTTATCTCCGCAAGTTCCACAAGAACCCCATTCATCGCCTTGGGATGTATAAAGGCGACTCTTGAATTATAAGATCCGTCTCTAGGATGCTCGTCAATTAGTTGCACCCCTTGTTCTTTAAGCCTCTTAAGAGAAGCATCTATGTCGTCCACCAAAAAACATATGTGATGAATGCCTTCTCCTCTTTTTTCAAGGAATTTTGTGATCGGCGAATTTTCATCAAGAGGTTCAACAAGTTCAACCGCAGTTCCTTTCCCATCACGAGACTTAAGCATTGAGGTGTTAACTCCCTGCCCTTCCACAACCTCTCTGTGGACAACTTCGAGACCTATGAGTTTTGAGTATAGTTGCTCTGCTTTGGCAATATCCCTAACAGCAATTGATATGTGATAAAGAGATGCGCTCTTTTCCAATTCTTACCCTCCTAATTTGCTCTAAAAAGAACACTTCCTTGATAAAATTCAAAACTCTATGGCAGTACCTTTAGTATACACAGTAATAGGTCGAATTAATCGCAGGTCCTTCACATTATCCGCTCCCTATTTCCGACTACATCTTGCGAACTACGCTTAGATTTCATCACTTGACCCATCGGGCTACCAACAAAAACCTTTAGATTTACTCTGATCCAACTGAAATGCACTCAGTGACGAACACGCTATATTTTGCTTTCACCCATTCAACAATAGTACTATCACCTATTCAGACAGTATCTTGCTGATCTTGGTTGCCGAAGCATATTCAAACCTTCTATACACTCATATCTCTGATTTGAATATATCTCTTTTGTAAGTGTATAATTCCCATTAAATTCACGAGACCTCTGGAAATACAGATTAGGAAAATCTAATGATAAATAGACTGAAACTCTCAAATTTCAAGGCATGGCGGGAAGCGGATCTACAATTCGGAAAAATAACCGGATTCTTTGGGACTAACAGCGCAGGCAAAAGTAGTCTTCTGCAACTCCTCCTCTTGCTTAAACAGACTAAGAATGCAACGGACCGTCGGTTGGTACTTAACTTCGGAGGTCCTTCCGACTTAGTAAACCTCGGAACTTTCCGAGATATAGTGCACCACCACGACGGAAAAAAGCGAATTAACTGGCTCATTGACTGGTCGTTATCCGATACTCTAGAACTTTCTAGTATGCTAAAAGAGATGAACATGAACGGCCATTCCAAAACTCCTCAATTGGAAGGAGATGTTCTTCAGACTCAATGCCAAATCGGCACTCGGGACGGTCGACCTTGGGTGTATGAGTTGGTTTACAGATTTGATGGGACAGATTTCCGTTTGAAGTCTAAACCTAGGTCAGAGAATAAATTCAGTCTGAAGACAAATGCTAATGATTTTGATTTTCTTCGCCATCAAGACCGAACAGGTTTACTTTCCCATCCAATCAAGACACATCTGTTTCCAGACGGATTACATTTTCAATATCAAAACGCCGAGTTTTTAAGTTTTTTCGAGTTGAAATATGAGAATTTAATGGACTCTATTTACTATCTTGGCCCTCTACGAGAGTATCCACAGCGAGAATATAGTTGGGCCGGCTCCGGCCCCGATAGCGTTGGACAACGGGGAGAACGCACGGTAGATGCGATTCTCGCAGCTACCCGCGATGAAAAAAGGAGACATATCAAATATTATTCGAAAAAAACATTTCAAGAAGTGATTGCGCACTGGCTAAAAAAACTGGGGCTTATTCACGAGTTTAGCATTGAAGAGATTGCTAGGGGAACGAATCTCTACCAAGCAATCGTGAAGACATCCAAATCAAGTCCACAAACAGCGTTAACCGATGTAGGATTCGGTGTGTCACAAGTTTTACCAGCGCTAGTCCTTCTGTACTATGTCCCAAAGGGATCTACAGTACTGATGGAACAACCCGAGATACACCTCCACCCGGCCGTGCAAAGTGGATTAGCTGATGTAATGTTAGAGGTTGCCAAGGTCCGAGATGTGCAAATCATCGTGGAAAGCCATAGCGAATATCTGATGCGACGCCTGCAACGCAGGGTAGCCGAAGGAAAAGAGTCTCCAGAAGACGTCAGGTTGTATTTTGTATCAACTAAAGGACGTAAGGCTCAAGCATCTGATCTGTCTCTCAATGAGTGGGGAGAAATTGAGAACTGGCCAAAGGATTTTTTTGGCGACGAGAGGGGAGAAATAGCAGCTATCGCCAAGGCATCTTTGAAAAGAAAGATAGAGAGTTCCTGATGAGTGCATTTGTCGTTGATACCAATGTTGCTATCGTGGCTAACGGCGGTAATAAAGAAGTTGGTCTTACGTGCCAACGAAACTGCGTGGAAAAATTAGAGAGTCTAGTTAAGAGTGAGACCATAGTTGTTGATGAAGGAGGATTAATTGTTAGAGAATATAGAAAACATTTATCTCCGAGTGGTAGTCCTAGAGTAGGTGATATATTCTTCAAACATGTTTGGGATGAGCAATATTCAGCAAGTCGTGTACAAAGAGTTGCAATTACTCCAACAGATGACCAAAAAGGGTTTGAAGAGTTGCCCAAAAATAAGTTTGACCGAAGCGACCGAAAATTTCTTGCAGTGGCAGTAAAAGCGAAAGCGGTTGTGCTAAATGCAACCGATAGCGACTGGAAAGAACATGAGCCATTAATGAAACGTCTCGGCGTGAAGGTCCACCAACTTTGTCCGCAACACGCAAGCAAATAATATAGCCTGAGAAAAGAGCGATTACGAGGCACCGAAGTTGAACCGTAAGTATCCTAGAACGCCGTACTGGCCACACTCTCCGACTATTGGCCAAGATGAGAGAACCCACCCCAACCCGTGTCGTTTTGTAGGTGTACCCATAGTAGTGACTGAGAAATTAGACGGTAGTAACATTCTTTTGCATGAAGGCAAAGTTTATGGGCGCAGTGTATCCACCCCATCTGAGGGGAAATGGACGGCAATGGTAAAAAAGCACCATGCTTGGAAAGTGAACGAATCTGACATCTATCTTTATGGCGAAGACATCTATGGCGTACATAGTATCGTATATGGGCCAGTTCCCGAGAACCAAACTTTCTATGCCTTTGCTCTTAGGAACGAAACAGGAGCATTCTCCTCGTTCGCTGATATGGAAGCCTATGCGGATAAACATAGAATCCCAATAGTCCCCGTCCTATTTAGGGGAACTTTTAGTTCGGTTGCGCAAGCGCGTGCGTTTTTGGAACATGCTCACACGGAACCTTCAGTGCTCGGTGGTGAACGAGAAGGGGTCGTACTGCGAGTGGCATCAGGGTTTTCCGAGTCAGAATTTTCAATCAGCGTTTGCAAGAGCGTTCGCGCTAGCCATGTACAAAGCGATGAACACTGGACGAAGAACTGGAGGCCCTGCAAACTCAAACGCAACTTTGCTACATCGTAGAGGGAGAAAATTTCTTCTTTGGAGTGAAACAAGGAAAAATAAAGGTTGCTAAACAACGGCACGGCGATTTAATTCAGATTGAAAGAAATGAACAATTTGATTTTACGTTTATGTGCTCACGCTAGCCAACGTTTCCCATGATTCGATTTCTCTCACAAATTGAGACTTTTGCTGAAGCTTCCGATCTCCCCAAGGCATCATTCTCTGTTTAGGATAAGACACATACAGCCAACGCTTTGCTCTTGTCACCGCCACAAAAGCATTATTACGTTCTTCATCTAGCTCCTTTGCAGTTTTAGCACGGTAATCGGGAAAAACACCTTCACACATTCCAATTAAAAATACGATGTCCTTTTCAAGCCCCTTCATCGTATGCACAGTACTTAGAGTTAAACCATCATCCATATTGTTTTCGGAAAGTTGGCCTAATGCCATTGCATTTCTAAATGCTACCAATGAATCACCCAAGCCTTTAAGTTTAAACCGCGTCCAATATCTATTGAATTCATTAAGTTCATCAAGGCTCAACTTAACGTCTTCAGATTTATAATCTGGAACGTTATTCTGATTTTCAACTAAAGATGTTAAGTAATCATTAAATTCTTTTACGAATTTAGGTATTTTAGGGTTTTCGATATCTAACACATCAATTGCGGAAATAAGTCTTGCTAATAACTCAGACATATCATCATTGAGTGAAGAAACCTGCACCTCAATATTCGACAATGTTGATGTAGTCCAATTCCCCGGTTCAGGGATACGCAGTACCTGACACAACCTCTTACCATCAATCCAATTTTTAGGGTTTAATTTGATACGCATGGCGTAATCCAACACCTTGCCAAATTTTGTCGAAGGCTCCAATTGTCTCTCTCCTTTTCTTACAAAGTAGGGTATTCCCTTCGTTCTTAATCTATCTTCGAGTCTGTTAAACACGAATTGATTCCGAGCAATCACTACCATCTTATCAAGTGATATTCTGCCCTCAATCTCTTCATGAGTTTTCAAATCCAATAAATGCTGAATAGTGGAAGTAACTGTATCTGCCTCGTTTTCTTCAGTATCAAACTCAGAAATTTGCATACAGCCTTCTAAGGCATACTCAATCTCGGTTTGAGAACTTGGCTTCAATCTATTCGCAGCCTTAATCACGGCCTTCGTACTACGATAATTTTCTTTAAGTTCAAACTGCTGGGGAGAAAAATCATCCACAAAATGCGTACAGAGATAATCCTTTGACGAACCATTAAACCCATAGATCATTTGGTTAGGGTCACCCACCATCAATACACTTCTAATGGCATCTCCACAAAACACCTTGATAAATTCATATTGGGCTTTATTTAAATCTTGAGCCTCATCCACACAAACATGTTTATACTGAGACCTATATATTCCTACAATCCAATCGTGTGTCAGTAATATTCTGTGGGCATACACCAAAATATCGTCATAATCAATCCCACCACTGCTGATCAGCGAACTTTGATAATCTTGAAATATCTTCCATATATTGTCGTTGGGATATAAATCAGCCACATCCAGTTCAGTTAGTAACTCCCGCTTTATTTTCGAGAAAATATCCATGTAGGCTTGGAGATTTTTTTCTCTGTTCTTTAACTCCCTTGAATCCGCTATATTCAGATACTCATCAATGTCAACACCGTCATCTAGAAGAGATTGTATGAAGATTTCCATCCTGTCCTTGTCTCTATCGTAAATATGAAGTTCAGTTGGTAGACCAACAGTATGGCCATATTTTCCTAGAACACGTTGTGCCACCGAGTGAATAGTTGTAATCCATGCTCTATCTTCCACTTGACCACAATCAGCCAAGCGAGCAACCATTTCTTCAGCTGCCTTGTTAGTAAAAGTTAACGCTATTACGCCATCTTTTTTAGTGTTCTCAAGAATACGGCGAACTCGTGCAGTCAATACTTGAGTTTTACCTGAACCTGCTGAAGCAAGCACCTGTGTTGCTCTGTCAAGAGGAGAATTGACTATTTTGGCTTGGCTGTGTGATAAACTCAACATAACTGTCCCCATTTCTTTAATTTATTAAAAACCTCAATTGCTACCTGTGGCACAAGGGATTCAACCGACCTTTTGTTTGGATTTCTTGCAATAACATCGGCTAGGAATCCAGCATATGAAGGTTTTAATTACCGCATTCTCTCAACAAGTTCATTCTCACTTAGTGAATTAAGTTCACTGTTTTTTTCTCGAATATAATGAAGGTTATCGCTTCCTCTAGTTTCGGTTTTTACTAATGCATCAATCACTTCGTCTCTTAAAGCAAGCACATGAACCAATTCAGCCTCAATATCATTTCCATTAGATAATCGTTCAATTATGGATAAGAAAAACCCCGACCAATATTGCCTTGTATAGACTCGGTATTGGATTCAGTGAAGTAGCCTAGAACAATTTCCCGTGGCAAAGAATTGGGAAGATGCCAGAACTTCAAAGCGTTATACATCAGTAATTGTAGTAGCCTTTTTGGCAACGTCAGCAATTGCGTCCAGTTTTTCGCTGATTTCAGAGTCAATTTCTTCTTCGGGAACGTAGTCAGCGAGTTCGTAGAAATTTTTCTTGTTCATAAGATTAGTTATGCCGATTTTCTTAAAATAAGATTTAAAAAGAGAAGTTAGGAATTCATCGCTCACTTTGACGTCAGCATCCCAAGGTGACCCCTTTCCTAACATATCTAACGCTTTGGTAACACCTAGGATAGACTCCTGCATGGCTATCAGCCGACTGTTAATTTCCGATTGCGCAAATAGAGGCAACGGTTGCGCTATCATCGCTGATGCGCGCGCGTATGCATTGAGAGTCGCCTCAGTACACAGATAGTTCTCAATTTCCCGCTGCCGCCAGACTAAATGTTTAAGATATGGGTCATCGGGCAAACTACTCTCCAAACGGTCAAACAGGGCGACGCCTCTGAGTTTAGGAAGCGCTTCCTTGAGACCATAAAAATGCCGCGAGGCATCTGATGAGCTATTTCCGACATAGTGCACAAAAGGCATTTCTAGCGCCGAAGAGGCGGTTTTATTGTTAAGACGTCTAGCAAAAGCCCTTAATATCGCAAGATCAGTTGAGCCTTCGAGATAGAGTACCCATCCGGTCTGTTCAGCTTGGTAGTATTGATCGAATCCGATTCTGGCTAACGCTTTGCGTACCTGCTGACTCTTTCCGCCAACAATTGGGTGAGGTTTTCCTACAAAAGCAATTACCATGTCTTTTCCAGCCGCTTCGTTTAGTAGCACTTCAGAGTGGCTTGCTGCAATAATCTGATTGCCGTTGTCTTTAGCGACTTGGGTAACTAGTTCGTAGATCTGCCTCTGCCGCAGGATCTCAAGATGCGCATCGGGTTCATCCAATAGAATGACTGAGTTAGGATTAGCATACATGTAGGCAAGAACTAAAAGGGTCTGCTGTAATCCTCGTCCACTTGATGAGAGGTCAAGAGTTAACCCATGCTCTTTATACCCCATGATGACTTCTCCTCGCTCCATCACGTAGCGGGGTTTGTCTAAATCTACTCCGAAGAGGTGTTTGATTCTCTTCACTAGCAAATCCCACCGGTCGGGTTTCTCATCTACGATACGCAAGCACAGGTTGCGGAGGACTTCGGCTGTGCGCCCTTCTCCAATCCTTACGTTCACAGCACCTTGATCAATACGTGTTTCAGTCGTGGCTAGACCTGACATGGGAGGAAGAAAGAGTGTGCGAATAGAACGCACTTCATCTGGGACCGACATCCTCTCAGGACGCTTACTTGCATCAAGACGTAGAGGTCGGCAATAGAAAGACTCTTCGTTGGCGTAGTCAAACTCCATACCACATTTCCAATGTCTGCCTTCGCTTACCCCCTCAACGACAAGGTCAATTCGCACATTACTTGTCCGCCGCTTACCATTAATTCGTTTAACATCTCGCACGGACATAGCGCGCCACAACTGCCTAGCGCTTGTAAGTGGAATAGAGAATAGATCTCTGCGATTGACGGTCACGCCAGGACGCTTCTCCGGCACGGTCTTGCCAGCACGCTTCTCATTCCATAGCTTTACACCGATGTCCCACAAAGCCAAAGCCTGCATGGCTGAAGTCTTGCCAGAGTTGTTGGGACCGATAAACACAACTGGGTCCCCCAATTCGACTTCAACTTCGCCAAAGCGCTTGAAATTGCGAATTGTGATCTTAGTGAGCATTATGGTGTCTCATCAAAAGTCAGCGCCAGAAACATTATTAGAAATAGCCACACGACCTATGGCCGTTTATCTAAAAGCAGTTTATTGATCTAGTTGCCTCTATTTTACTATGACTCCTTTAAAAAAATCAATTTATGGTGGAAGTTGCAATGGCTGAGATAAAACCTGTCACCTATCAAGTTATGAAGAGTGAGTTTGGATGTTTACAGAACAATTCTTCTTCAAAAGCACTTAAGCCCAAAACTATCAACAAAGACACGCTCAAGTTTGGCGTAAAACACAAATAGAATTTGAATATAGTTCCAATTGTGTTTTACTAAACCGCAGTTTGGTTATTCTCCCTCTTAACGGACACGGCACATGGGAAAAGATAAATTCTACGTAACAACTCCTATATATTACGTAAATGACGCGCCGCATATAGGGCACGCTTATACGACCATAGCCGCCGACACAATCGCAAGGTACAAGGCGGCGGAGGGACATGATGTCTACTTTCTCACGGGAACGGACGAATATGGTCGCAAAATAGAACAAACTGCAAAAGCAAACGGTGAAAACCCTATAGATCTTGCTAATAGAGTGTTCTACAAATTTTTTGATCTATGGAAACTTCTCGGTATCTCAAACACCGATTTTATAAGAACCACCGAACCTCGGCACCACAATGCGGTCTCTGAAATATGGAGACTCGTTGAGAAAAACGGAGACATCTATATTGATGAGTACGAGGGGTGGTACGACGTAAGAAACGAACTCTTTTTGACCGATACTCAATTCGATGAAATTAAAAAACTTCCAGAAGCAAATCGCCCAAAGCTTGAAAAAATAAAAGAGCAAAGTTATTTCTTTCGACTCTCGCAATACCAAGAGCCATTGCTCCGCCATTACCGTGAGCACCCAGAATTCATACAACCCGACTACAGAAGAAATGAAATAGTAAGTTTTGTTGAGGGAGGTCTCAGAGATCTCAGCGTTAGCAGAACAAACTTCTCTTGGGGAATCCCAGCCCCAGGGGCTCCCGGACATGTTATATACGTCTGGTTTGATGCCCTCACCAATTATCTTACGTCTCTTGGATTCCCGAAACAATCAGAGAATTTCAACAAATTCTGGCCAGCAGACATACACCTAGTCGGAAAAGACATACTCAGATTTCACGCAGTCTACTGGCCGGCGTTCTTGATGTCAGCAGGACTTTCTCTTCCAAAAACCGTGTTCGCTCACGGATGGTGGACCGTAGAGGGCGAGAAGATGTCAAAGTCGCTCGGAAACGTGGTGGACCCTTACCAAGTGATAGAAGAGTTTGGCCCAGAAGTATTTCGTTATTTTCTGCTCCGAGAGATTCCTTTTGGACAAGATGGGGACTATTCAAGAAAATCACTTGTTGGTAGAGTAAACGGAGAACTGGTAAATGGGCTTGGAAATCTTGTAAGCAGGTCTCTTGGGATGATAGAGAAGTATCTCGGAGGGATGGTTCCCGAACCACCATCGCATCTCTCAAATAGTGAGAAAAAAATAGAGGAATTTCACCGTGAAACAAAACGCCAAGTCTCTTTAGAATTAGACAAACTTGCCTTTAACAAAGCGCTTTCCCACATATGGGAATTTATAGCGCTTGTTAATAAGTACATTGACGACGAGGCGCCTTGGAAACTTGCAAAGCAGAACAATCAGCGCAAAAGACTAGAAACCGTGCTGTGGACTCTAGTTGAAAGCATAAGGTTGACTTCCCTTCTCATCTACCCTTTTCTCCCAGAAACTTCTTTAGAAATCCGAAAAAAAATAGGGGTTTCAACCGATATCGGTCCCGCTCAAACTCAGTGGGGGCAAACAAAAGCAGGAATAAAAGTAAGTAAAGGGAAAAATCTCTTCTCAAGAATAGATTATTAGGGACAAAACACCCTAATCTGCCTACTTTTTTTATGGCTTTTCACCAATAAGGATTGTATATCTGAAAAAAACACCCACATTCTTGTGAGTTTGCCGTATGGGAATTCCAGTAATTTTATGTCACAGATACCTCCACACGTTTCAGAATATCTCAAGTGGTCACTACATAGTTTTATTTGAACTAGATGCACTTACGTTTCAATTATAAGAAAGGAAATCAATATCAAGAACCGCTACAGAGCAAATGTCTCAAGAAGATTCAATCTTGTTTACATTTGCCAATTGTGTTATCTTTCAAACAGTATTAAAATAAGTCTAACTGGCTGGCTATAACCGGTTAGTGATGCTTGACACTAACATCTAGAGGATATGAGATGTGGTTTAAAGGTCAAGGATTAGAAAACATCTTGAGAGAAAATCTTATGACCATCATAGCAACATCATTGATTGGTATGATCCCACCCATAGGTAGAGATGGACTAGTGCTGTATTATAAAGTCAGCTGACTAGGAGTCTAACATCATCTCAATATTTACATGATTTATCCTATGAACGACGCAATACTCACACCAAATGACCAAGAAGAGGCATTATCTCGCGCTTATGTCTCAGCAGTGGCTGCTGGTGCTGGTTATACGGTTGCTGTTCAGGATTTTGACCGCGACGGTGTTGATGTTCAAATTCGTGCGGGCGGAAAAATGCGGCCGAGTTTGGACATCCAGTTAAAGGCGTCTGTTCAGTTGAGGAAAGGTAATGATAACAAGTTTCGTTATCCACTCCGATGCCGAAACTATGAATTACTTAGAAAGCAATCACTTGTTCCAAGAATTCTTGTTGTACTTCATCTTCCAGCGGAAAAAAATCAATGGATCAGCGTATCCATCAATGAACTTGTGATGAGACATTGTGCATACTGGACATATCTCCTAGGGTCACCAGAAACGACGAACAGGGAAACGGTGACCGTCACAATTGACAAGAAAAATCGGTTCGACATTGAAAACCTGAAAAACTTGATGAATCTTGCTAGAAAGGGGACTTTATCATGAAGGTACGGATTCTTGATACCAAAGCGCTATCTATGATTTCACCAGTAGCACTCGCTGCTTATATCAGAGGTGAGGGATGGACGAAATCGGAGAAATATGGAGAACATGCAGATATTTATACTAGGGATGATGGTCCTGAACTCCTTTTACCTCGGACAAATCAGCTTGTTGATTATGTGTCTGTGGTCTCTCGTCTCATCAGCATATTATGTGAGGCGAATGGTCAGAACGAACTCGCTCTATATCGTAATCTCATAGGTGCTGATCAAGATGTTGTGAAAGTTCGTGCTTTTATACCTCACAATGACGGGTCCATTCCAATTAACAAAGGTGTTGAAATGGTGGCCCAGTCTAGGGAAATGTTGTTGGCTGCGGCGTGCGCTACGAAAACTCCGCAATCCGTATACCGAGCAGGTGCCAACCTTGAGGCGGCAGAGTATATGAAACGAGTGAGACTCGGGCAAACTGAACAAGGAAGTTTTGTAGTCACAATGATGGCTCCGGTACCTCCAAGACTTCAGCATCCACTGGATCAATCTTGGACCATTTTCGATGACGAACCCTACGAACGTCAGGTCACCCGTCGGCTTGTCGAAGCGCTTGAAGCATCGCGTGATGCTGCAGAAATGGCAAGTTCAGGTGACGCTCTTGTTGCATTTGAAAATGCCGTGTCTGCAGGTGTGAGCACAAACCTATGCAGTGCCATCGCTCAACTCATTGATGGTTCTAGTGGGCTTGAGATTAGTGTTCATTGGGCAAAGACACGACCAACACCGGAACATCAAAGATGTATCCACTTTTCAGAGAATGATGCCAGTGTTTTTAAAGAGGCTGCACGCACGTTTTTAGCTCGTGAGCCTATCCTGAACACCGAACTTTTTGGTACTGTACACAAATTAAGCCGAGGGGAGCATGAAATCGAAGGTCAGGTTATCTTCAAGGTGGATATTGATGGAAAAATTAACTCTGTAAGCGCAACCCTTGATGAAAAAAATTACTCCATTGCCATTCACGCTCATAAGAATCGAAACCCCGTTATCATCATCGGCGACCTTGAGAAAATCAAACAACGTTGGCGTATAGCCGCTCCCGTTGTCCGAGAACTAATCTAGTTCTGATTAGCCATGATTCGAAAATAGGATCAAGTAAAGATCCCTCCAGAAGTATTAATTGAAGTTTCGCTTGTTTCATTTATATATACTTACACAGACAGGTAGAAAAAAAGTTGTCTTCCCAACAACCAAATCCAAGTTATCTGTGCCGTTATCGTTTTCCGTATTCAGATCAAAACGCCGATTCACTAGGAGGAAAATTCATGAAATTACAAAGTATCACAGCAACCCTACTATTTTTATTTCTTTTTACCTCGGTTGCCACCGCGGGCACTTTAGAAGAGGTGAAAACGCGAGGAAAACTCCATTGCGTAATCTCTACAGGACTTATCGGATTTGCGGCTCCAGACGCAAAGGGCAAATGGAAGGGTTTTGATATTGATCTTTGTCGAGCCGTGGCGGCTGCGGTCCTTGGAGACGCGAACAAAGTGAAATTCATCGCCTCTAATACCAAGACGCGCTTTACCTTACTCAATTCTAGACAAGGTGACATTCTGTTTCGCAACACGACAGAAACCCTGAGTCGCGACGCTGGGCTGAAACTCACCTTTCTTCCCGTAACTTTCTACGATGGGCAGGCATTTATGCTTCGCAAAAAGACGGGGGTGACATCAGCCAAACAACTCAACGGAGCTTCGGTCTGTATTCAGGGTGGAACCACTACAGAACTTAATCTCGCTGATTACTTTCGCTCAAACAATATGAAATACGACCCTGTAAATGTTGAAAATAACGAAGAAGCCATCATCACATACGAAAGTAAAAGGTGTGATGTATATACATCTGATTTCTCTGGACTGTTCTCCATCCGTAGCGCGCTTAAAAAACCTTCCGATCATATAATTCTTCCTGAGATCATCTACAAAGAGCCGCTTGCTGGCGCTGTACGCCAAGGCGATGAGCGCTGGGCGGACATAGGTAAATGGGTAATAAATGCTCTAATAGCGGCAGAGGAGTTGGGGGTGAACTCGAAAAACGTAAAAAAACTTGCCGCAACTCCCGGAAAAAATCCCGCAATCAATAGACTTCTCGGCACAGAAGGTAGTTTTGGCGAGATGTTAGGCTTGGATAAAAAATGGGCGGTGCGCGCAATCTCGCAAGTGGGAAACTATGGAGAAATATTTGAGACGAATCTGGGACCTAGCACCCCGATAGGGCTTCCTAGAGGACACAACGCCTCTTGGAAAAACGGTGGACTGATCTACGCTGCGCCGATCCGTTAGACGGAAACACGGTTTTAATGAGAAACGGGCAAAAAACAGTAGAATCCACAGATAAGACAAATCCGTTATCTTTTCTTTCAAATCTGTGGACAGACGAGCGTTATCATTCCATCATTCTACAGATTCTCGCTCTAGTCCTGGTGTTTGGGTTTTTCGCCTACTTGGCAAGAAACGCCATTACCAACCTTGACGCTATAGGAAAGGGGATTGGTTTTGGTTTTCTCCAAGAATCGGCAGGTTATGACATAAACCAGCGTCTAATAGAATATTCTTCCCGATCAACCCATCTCCGCGCTATGGTTGTGGGGCTACTTAACACCATACTTGTGGCAGTTTGCGGAGTTGCCCTTGCGACTGTATTAGGTTTTACGCTAGGGGTGCTAAGACTCTCGGGGAATTTACTCGCAAGCGGTCTTTGTCGCATTTATACCGAATACATGAGAAATATTCCGATACTTATCCACGTACTAATGTTTTACGGAATATTGATTAACTCACTGCCAGTACCAAGAAACGCGCTGAGTTTGGGTGATACGGCTTTTCTTACAAACCGAGGTTTTTTTCTTCCAAAACCTATTGCTGAACCGATTTTTTTGATAACGATAGCGGTTTTGGTTATGGGAATAATCTTCTCTATCTGGTTCAGTAGATACGCAAAAAAAGTACAAAGAGATACGGGGAAAATATATCCAGTGTCCCTTGTTTCCTCAGTGGCCATTTTAGGAGTCCCGATCATTTCTTTTTTCATCACAGGCGCTCCCATATCGTTTGAAACGCCAGAATTTTCTGGATTCAATTTTAGGGGCGGTTTAGGCGTAAGGCCTGAGTTTTTGGCGCTTTTGCTTGCGCTCTCGTTTTACACCGCGGCATTTATAGGTGAGATAGTCCGAGCTGGAATAACTTCGGTAGATCGGGGACAAACCGAGGCTGCCCATGCTCTAGGAATAAGCAAAAGTAAAACGCTTAACCTAGTCGTCATACCTCAAGCGATGAGGGTGATTGTTCCGCCACTTACCTCTCAATACCTAAACCTTACAAAGAACTCATCACTTGCCGTTGCGATTGGATATATGGATATAGTCTCAACCACAGGGGGAATAACCCTGAACCAGACGGGAAAAGAGATAGAGTGCATGATAATAGTCCTTTTACTGTACCTTGCGTTATCTCTTCTGATATCCGCAGTTATGAACATCTATAACACAAAGGTAATGATTGCGGAGCGATAAACAGTGGAGACGGAAAGCTATAAAATAGGTAAGCATCCTGACCTTCCGCCACCCAAAAATATGGTTGGACCCTACGCTTGGGTAAGAAAACGTTTTTTCTCAACCACGACAAACACGGTTATCACGCTTGTTGTTTCTTGGATTGTGGTTCAAACATTACCAGATCTTGTGAACTGGCTTTTTATTGACGCTTCATTTACAGGAGAAAGCAGAGATCAATGCCGTAGCAATGCGGGCGGCGCGTGCTGGGCGTTTATCAGCGAGCGTATAAGTTTGTTTACCTATGGTTTCTATCCAGCCGAGCATCGTTGGAGAGTGAATCTTTCGTTCATATTGCTGGTCGTGACGCTTTTTCCAATACTGTTTAGAAGAACGCCTCTGCGAAAGTACGCGCTTTACTTGGCGATAGTTTTTCCTTTTATCGTTGGGTGGCTACTTGTAGGAGGACTAGGTCTTCCGCCGGTTCCAACATATCAGTTCGGTGGTTTTCTGCTCACTCTTGTGATTGGGATAACAGGTATAGGGTTTTCTTTTCCTCTCGGGGTTTTGCTTGCCCTTGGGCGCCGTTCTTCCATGCCAGCGATGCGCGTATGTTGCGTGGGATTTATAGAGTTTATCCGCGGAGTGCCTCTTATAACTTTACTGTTCGTAGCATCAACTATGCTTAATTATTTCCTTCCCGCTGGAGTTACTTTTGATCTCCTTTTACGCGTTTTAATAATGGTCACTTTGTTTGCGTCCGCCTATATGGCGGAAGTCATACGTGGGGGACTTCAAGCGATACCCAAAGGACAGGTTGAGGCAGCAAGTTCGATGGGACTTCATTACTGGGCGACAATGCGTCTGATAATACTTCCCCAAGCGATCAAGATATCCATACCTGGCATAGTAAACACGTTTATAGGGCTGTTCAAGGATACGACCTTAGTCATAATAATCGGACTTCTTGACCCGCTGGGAATAGGCAGAGCCTCCCTTGCCGACCCTAAGTGGACTGGACTTTCAAATGAAGTCTATCTGTTCGTATCAGCGTTCTTTTTTATTTCATGTTTCGCTATGTCTAGATATTCTCTTTATCTTGAAAAGAAACTCCAGACTGACTACAGAAAATGACGAGAATCCGTAAATGAGTCAAAAAACAGAGATAGACCCCTCAGACTACGCCATTGTGATGCGTGGCGTACATAAGTGGTTTGGGAAATTCCATGCGCTAAAAAACATCAATCTCAATATAAGACATGCGGAAAAGGTCGTCATATGCGGCCCTTCGGGGTCTGGCAAGTCAACTTTGATAAGATGCGTAAACCATCTAGAAGAGCACCAGAGGGGAGAAATTTTCGTTGACGGAATAGAACTCTCCCATAACCTCAAAAACATTGACGCTATACGCCGTGATGTGGGTATGGTGTTTCAACACTTTAATCTATTTCCCCACTTAACCGTTCTTGAAAACTGCACACTCGCCCCAGTATGGGTAAATAAGATGCCGCTTGCGCAAGCCAAAGAAATTGCTATGCAATATCTCAAAAGGGTTAGGATTCCAGAACAAGCGGATAAGTACCCAGGCCAAATATCAGGTGGACAGAAACAACGAGTGGCAATCGCGCGAAGTCTTTGCATGAGACCTCGCATAATGCTGTTTGACGAGCCTACATCCGCTCTTGACCCTGAGATGGTAAAGGAAGTTCTTGACGTAATAGTTGAACTTGCGGATGAGGGAATCACAATGGTGTGCGTCACCCATGAAATGGGATTTGCAAGAACAGTTGGTGACAGAGTCATCTTCATGGACAGAGGAGAGATAATTGAAGAGAACAACCCTCGCGATTTTTTCACAAACCCGGGGCACGAAAGAACCAAACTTTTTCTAAGCCAGATATTGAGCCACTGAATCTGCCCACTCTCCCCCTCAGTCATATCGCACTGAACCGGTTTTTAAGTTACAATTTTCCATGGAACTCGGATCGGTATAAAGAACCGCGCAATCCACATCAAGGAGGAATATTCGCTTGCCAACGAAAAAGAAAACTTCTAGAAAATACTCTTCTATCTACGTAGAAGGGTCCCATCGAGCGCCAAGCCGCTCAATGCTAAGAGCAGTAGGCTTTACAGACAGCGATTTCAAAAAACCCGTTGTTGGAATAGCGTCGACATGGAGTATGGTCACGCCATGCAATATGCATATAGATCAATTAGCGAAATACGGAGCTAAAGGAACTGACAGCGCCGGAGGCAAATCCGTAATCTTCAACACTATCACGGTATCTGACGGAATATCAATGGGAACTCCTGGCATGAGATATTCGCTTGTATCAAGAGAGGTAATCGCCGATTCAATAGAGACCGTAGTCGCTGCGGAAGGATTTGACGGCATAGTCGCAATAGGTGGATGCGACAAAAACATGCCTGGATGTCTAATGGCCATGGCAAGGCTCAACAGACCTTCTGTTTTCGTATATGGAGGAACAATACTTCCGGGCAATTACAACGGAACCGATGTAGATGTGGTATCGGTATTTGAAGCCGTGGGCGCGCACTCGAACAATGACATCACCGATTCTCAACTTAGGGAAATTGAATCCTGCGCCATACCAGGACCTGGATCATGCGGTGGAATGTATACGGCAAACACCATGGCCTCGGCCATAGAAGCCATGGGAATGAGTCTTCCGAACAGTTCTGCGCAAGCGGCCATTTCAAAAGACAAAGTTGAGGATTGTAAAAGCGCCGGAGCCGCAGTAGTGAATCTGCTTAGAGAGGGGATAACGCCAAGAGACATAATGACGAAAAAAGCTTTTGAAAACGCCATCACCGTGGTTGTGGCTCTTGGAGGTTCTACAAACTCTGTTCTACATCTGCTCGCAATGGCAAACGCCGCCAAGGTTAAACTCTCAATAGACGACTTTAATAAAATAGGAAAAAAAATTCCCGTAATCGCGGACCTTAGACCTAGTGGGAAGTACATGATGTCAGACTTCTGCAAAATTGGAGGGATTACGCCTCTATTGAAAATCCTGCTTGACCAAGGATTTCTTCATGGAGATTGCATGACTGTGACTGGAAAAACCGTAAAACAGAACCTAAAAGGAGTAAAGAAATACCCAAAGGGGCAAAAAATTGTCTGGCCGGTGAAAAAACCTATAAAAGAATCTTCCCACATAGTAATTCTCAAGGGGAACATAGCTTCTGAGGGGGCGGTTGCGAAAATAACCGGTAAAGAGGGAACATCTTTTACTGGAAAGGCCATAGTTTTTAATTCCGAGGAGCAGAGCCTTAAGGCGATTCTAAGCGGTAGAGTCAAGAAGGGTCATGTAATCGTGGTCAGGTACGAGGGACCAAAAGGGGGGCCGGGGATGAGAGAGATGCTCGCTCCCACCGCTGCGGTGATGGGCAAGGGACTTGGAGGAGACGTAGCGCTTATAACAGATGGACGCTTTTCTGGAGGAACTCACGGATTTGTCGTTGGACACATAACCCCAGAGGCGGCATCCGGAGGAACTCTCGCTCTTATAAAAAATGGAGATGAGATAACGATTGACGCCGTGGCGAAGAAAATAACGCTTAACATAGCGGAAAAAGAGATTGAAACAAGAAAACAGGCATGGAAAAAACCACCTGTAAAGGAAAAAACTGGCGTGCTCGCTAAATATTCAAGACTTGTTTCCTCCGCATCCCTCGGAGCTGTAACTGACATGGCGTAAAAACCTACAAATGGAATCGCTTAAGGGAAAGAACATAGTAGTTGGGATAACAGGCGGCATTGCCGCCTATAAATCTTGTGAACTTGTAAGATCTCTTGTAAAAGACGGGGCGGAAGTGCATTGCGCAATGACGAAAAACGCCTCACGGTTTATAACCCCCCTTACGCTACAAACACTATCGGGCAATAAAGTCGCTTCTGATCTGTTTGATCTCACTTATGAATCTGAAATAGGTCATATAAAGATGGCAGACGATGCGGATGCCATAGTAATCGCGCCCGCAAGCGCATCTTTTATAGGCAAGATCGCGGCTGGCATAGCAGACAGCCTGCCCGCGACAATCATACTAGCAACCCAAGCGCCGGTAATTATCTGCCCGGCTATGAACTCAAATATGTACTCAAATCCTATAGTGCGTGAGAACATAGAAAAACTTAAAAGACACGGATTTATCATCGTAGAACCCGAAGACGGTCAGCTTGCCTGTGGATGGATGGGTACAGGAAGACTCCAAGAAACAAACGCTATTGTCCTTGAAGTCGCAAAGGCCATAACCCAACAAGACTTTGCCGGGAAAAACATACTAATCAGCGCAGGCGCCACCAGAGAATATATAGATCCAGTTAGGTTCATTTCCAACCCTTCTACCGGGAAGATGGGTTATTCCATAGCTTGCGCGGCCTGGCTACGTGGCGCAACGATAACTTTGGTTTCAGGATACTCCACTATCCCCGCTCCATATGGGATCGAAGTGGTGCCAGTAACTGACTCCGTTAATATGTATGAGGAAATGCACAGGTTTTTCCCGTCAGCGGATATAGTCATAAAAGCGGCGGCGGTAAGCGATTACTCTCCGCATGGACAATCTGAGCAAAAGATAAAAAAATCAAAGAGTGAAATATCTCTGCGTTTGGAAAAAACAAAGGACATCCTCGCATCCCTTGGGAAAAAGAAAGGGAAGAAATTCCTAGTGGGCTTTGCGGCTGAAACGGAAAATCTCATTCCCAACGCAAAGAAAAAACTTGAAGAAAAAAATCTAGATCTAATAGTCGCAAACGACGTGACCGATCCAGACTCTGGATTTGCAAAAGATACAAATGCCGCATGGTTAATGGACTCTAAAAGAACAGAACAACTTCCGCTTATGAGCAAATTCAACCTTGCAAACAGAATTCTTGATAGAATAAAGCAGATGTCTGGAAAAAATTTCTGACCTCAACAAATCTGAAATAATAGTCAGATCATCACTTTATGCGCCTGCATAGACCAAATTTGAACATAATCTCAGTCTTTACTGTTTTGTGTTATTACTCCTTTCCCACAAGAAGCCCAAATTGAATCCAAAGAGGGTTGCTCGCCGGAGACAAGACGTTTCACAGCCTGATGGACAAGTTGCGCTCTATTACGCATAAACTGTTTCAAGTCTACCTCCAACTTAGATTTCAGTGTCTCACCATTCAATTCTTGGTATTGAGCTTTGCTCAATAATTCGTAGGAAACTAGGTGAGTCTTCAGCCGATCGGACACCGTCACCTCATCAGCCCACTCTACTCGTTTTTTTAAATACTCTATAGGGTCTTTACGACCGATAATACGATTGGTCTTCCAAGTAATGAGCACGCAGTTCAAGGCATAGTCACTATCAATGCCTGATTCAGACAGCAACACCTTGGGGAAAATATGGTGATATTCGCGCTTTTGAACGCTACTATAAGAAGCTTTTTTGCTATCGGCGAAATCATGAGCACCAAAATAGCTTGATACAGCCAAGATCCCTCGCGCTTTAATACCAACCTTCTTTGGCCAGCCAGCATCCATAAGCACATTAATATCCGCCAACTTATATGCCTCACGGTTTAAGACTGGTATTTCTACAATCTCATTTTCTGCAAAACCGGGATTACTCAAAAAGTCTTTAATTCCACGGTGGTTATCCCCTCCTCCCTTAAAGTCAGCATAGGCATGGGTTGCCGCGGCACCTTCATAGCGGTCGGTAAAGAAAGAAGACCATAAATAGGCACGCAATAACTTTTCAGCCTTGGCAACAAAGTCACCATGTTCAGGTATTAGATCATAGGCAGCAGCAATGACCGCCAACACAGCGTTGGTAGGCAAGCGGGCTTTGTCAAAAATCCCCTGACTTTCCAGCAACTCTGCCATGCGTCCTAATCCACGCTCCATTCTCTTCCAATTGTTCAACAACAGCCTCTTATCCATTTGTATCATGCCACTTATGTCAGGAGTTTTCTCTTGTATAAGAGCAGACGTGGTCAAGACTAGGCTTCGTATGGCTCCGAAGCGGGCAACCTTGGGGTATTCAGCATCAAGAGACTCTACTAGATCATGTAAGGACTTATCCGCTACACTCTCAACTTGAGCAACGATAATGTCATATAAAGATAGTGGTTTACTATGAGTATTCATATTTATGAATACCTGTAGAGCAACGTCTTTTGAGGTGTTTGAGGGTAAAGACAGATACGGCAGGTTAAAGTTAGCCACCTGATTGCGTAAGTTATCAATTCTCTCTTTTAGTCTTTCCTGAATCTCTACATAATCTTTGTACTTTTCCAGCACTTCTGGGTCTTCTTTATCGGGATTTAGATCTTGTGTCGACTCTCTAACCCACTTTTTAATAGAGGTATTTTCATTACCTGGGCAAAGCAGATTAATAGGAAATAATCCACGTTTCAAACATTCGGTCGGATTATCAGCCCAAAGAGGATGGCATGAGCCATTTTTGGCCAACCAACGCTTTTGGCGACGTACTTCAATCTTGTCAGCCCAGTTCAACTTGTAACAATCAAACTCTGGTAAGTAAATAAAGTAGTCGTCCGTCTCATAGTTATTGTGCATAGCTCGCCAGAAGGTTGTCAAGCGCTGCTGGCCATCAAGTAAGTGTTCAGTCACCTTACCCTGCGGTGCCTTTGAGTCTGCAGAATAAATGTAACGAGAGACAAACTTTTCCTCTCCATCTACTTCCAAAACCAACGCTACCCCAACAGGCAGATTGTTGATGATAGTATTGAGAAAACTAGTAATGCGTCCACGATCCCAAGCTTCATGACGTTGAAAACGGGGCAACTTTACTTGACCCTGCTGGATAAAATGGAACCACAAATATAACTCTCTGTCCCGAGCTCTACTAGACTTTTGTATAATACTCATGTACTTTATAATAACTTTCGCATTTATTCCTTCTTGGCAAGTGGAAATGTTGGCAAATTTATGGTTGAATTTATTATATGGAACGAGATAGTGAATTCCGCGCTTACATTTATATTGAACAAGCCCTTAAAGACTTAGGTTGGGATACTCGCAATCCAGTTAGAGGCGGGCAAGTTTATACCCAAGGGGAATTCAGAAAACACGATACATTACTGACAGAAGCCCTTGGCAAAAAAGCACCGGAAAACACAGTCCTTATTCCGTGGAACCGAGAACATGTTTACTGGATTATAGAAGCAAAGCGCATTCATTCCCAGATCAAATTAGCCACTGATGAGGCTAAGGAATATGCTGAAAGAGTTAACAATCTAGATAAAAATGGGGGGGGGGGGGCAAGGTTTGTTACGGGGTTTGCCGGAACCCCTGACAGTACTTTTCTTGTTAGAACCTGCTACTGGAATGGGAAAAAATGGGAAGAGATTGTAATCAACAACTATGAAACCACAGGGTTTCTATCTCTTGATCAGTGCCATCATGTTCTCACCGGAAACAGCCACAGTATAAAGCATTTTGATGATGACCCGGAACGTTTCCTCAAAAAAGCAAACGCAATAAACACCACATTTCAAGCTAACGAAATTCCCGTTTCCGACCGTGCCCGTATCATGGCTGCCTTGCTCTTGTCTTTAGCCAAGGATGGGAATATGAGAATAAGCGATAGGCCCAGTGCATTAGTCCGTGAGATAAACGGAAACATTACGGACTTGTTGCGAGAACACAGAAAGGAAGAATTTGCAGAGACAATCAAGCTCAATCCACCAGCAAGCGAAAAGAATCATAAAAAGTACCGGAAGGCAATTGTTGAGACATTACAGCATCTCCGTCATATGAATATTCGTTCCGCAATTAACAGTGGAGACGATGCTCTTGGCAAGTTTTATGAAACCTTCTTGAAATACAGTAATGATGCTAAAAAGATGGGAATTGTATTAACTCCCCGGCATATTACCAAGTTTGCTGTTGATGTTATTGGAGTAGGGACAAAAGACCGGATCTTTGACCCCGCCTGTGGAACCGGCGGATTCCTTGTTTCCGCAATGGACAAAATAAGGTCAAATTCTGGAAGTGGATGTTCCCGAGCGTATGAAAGTTTCAAAGATGATGGATTATATGGAGTTGAGCAACGAGATGATGTTTACGGGTTAGCCATTGTTAATATGATTTTTCGGGGCGATGGCAAATCTAATATTTATGATGGAAACTGTTTTGATCATCTATTCTGGTTTCGTGATGGGAAGGTTTCTTACACCTTACCTGGAGAGCCAATACCGGAAGGAGCACGAAAACCTTTTTCCCGTGTGTTAATGAATCCCCCATTCAAAGTAAAATCTTCTGTTGAATCTTCTTTTGTTGATTATGCGTTGGGTCAGATGAAAGAAGGTGGGTTGTTATTTGCCGTATTGCCCGCCGTTGTAATAGGGGGAGAAAAAGACAGGACAAGAAAATTCGACTTTTCTTTGTGGAGGTCAGAGCTTCTTAAACGACACACAGTTAAGGCAATCATAAAGCTAGACAAAAATGTTTTCTCTCCTATAGCAGAAGGAACGTATGCTTTAATTCTTGAAGCACACAGGCCGCACGATTTGAGAAACGAAGTTTTTATGGGAGTGCTGTTTGACGATAAACATCGTCCACAGAAATCAAAGATGCTTTCAGATTACGAATTGGTTGATAATGTGGAAGATATGACCGAGGAATTAAAACGTTTTCTCTCCGGCAAACCTGTGGAACAAGAAAACAAGCCTCGTGAGCAAATTATCACAACTCTAAGTCTTGACTATGGTTGCTTGTTTTCTCCCGAAGCCTATCTAGGAAACAAACAGCCAGAAAATATAGAGAAGATTTTTGACAGAACCATTGCTCTATCTGCTGCTAAATTGAAGGTTGCAGGATGCTCGGCGAAGAAACCGATAAGTTCTGTAATGAGGTTAAAACCTTTTCCACTCATGAATTTTATAGAAAAGACTGTTAAACCTCCCTTAAAATCAATAAAGGATTATCCACTAGGGGACATCCCTATTGTATCCGCAACGGTACACAATAATGGCATATCAGAGTGGAGAGATGTTCCTCAAAACAACCGCTTGCGGAATCTTATTACTATTTCAAAAACACATAATACAAAGCCATGCGAGGCATTTTGGCATCCTTATGAGTTTTCAGCTATACCAACAGTTCATATTGTTGAATTCAAACCCGAATTCATGAAAAGTCCACACGCTATTCTTTTTCTCTGTCAGTCTATAACTGAAAACAACTCTTGGCGATATGATTATGCAAGGAATGTACAACTCCATGAACTTGAAGTCTACTTACCGGCAAGAAATAATAGAATTGACTTGGAGACTATCATAAGAGTTGGGAAACAATATACCGGGGGAATATTGTGAACGAGTCCACAATAAAAGAATTAGCAGACAAGAAGAAATCCGTGCTGGATGGCAACAGGGAGGCTTTTGACGCTTTGCTCAAAACCTAAGTTCCACACGCAGAAGTTCAACCAGAAGAGGAAACATCTGATCCTGCATAAAACGCGGATATTGTGTCGGAAGTCAAACTCCGCAAGGTACTTCAGTATATGCTCCCCTGAAACATGGATATAAGTGCTCAAGACACTCCTCTTTAAGTTGTGACCAGTAACCTTTTATGCTACTGGTATGGCATTTTCAACCACTGCTTTGCTTTACCCCCTTGGATGTATTCGTACTGAGTAGTTCCTAATGTTGATTTACTTTGGATTGTGGAACTATAACGGGTTTGAGGACCGTCATACATCCAGACGGCAAACAGTCACCGCGCGTTACTTAGATAATTATCTGAGTTGGTTTCATCTATTCGACTTAATCCCTCTATCAATGACCGATCATGTCTCACTACTGCGGTGATAGGCGAATGCATACGAAACACGAATTAAGCCTTTCTTAAAAACTTCCTTTTTTTAACCATCCTTGGACAACATATCATTCACCCCAAGGATAATCCGAAACTCAGGATTTTTATGGTTCAATAATTATCTTAAGACTTTTCTCTGGATTCTGCGCAAGAGTAAAACCCTTCAATGTATCCGCAAGAGAAAGCCTGTGGGTAATCATTTTCTTTACGTCTACAGAGCCTTTTTCTATTAGAGAAAGAGCGTATTCCATATCCCTAGGAGCTGCGGCATATGAACTCGTAACTCTCAATCCTGACCACCAGTACTCGTTAAACGGGATATCAAGAGTAAAGTTTGGATCCGAAGGAGCAAAAAAAAGAACCTTGCCCGCAGGAGATGTCAGTTTGAATGCGCTTTTTATGGCAGAGCGCGCTCCTGTGCAAACTATTACTACATCAGGTGGATAACCCGAGTTACGCTCCGCTATAAGAGAAACCAAATCGTCTTCTGGATCAAAGGTCTCTGTCGCGCCGAACTGTTGCGCAAGACCTAGTCTGAATCGGCTTGAATCGGTCACAAACACGGGACCTGCGCCTAGACAAAGTAGGTATTGAAGACACAAAAGTCCCGCAGCGCCGGCGCCGAGAATCACAACGCTTTCTCCGGGTCTAACTCCCGTAGTATTAACAGCCCTCGTAACGCAACCTAAAGGCTCAGCAAAAGATCCTTCCTCAAAGGAGACATGATCTTGAAGATGGAAAACCCCTCGCTTGACATTGGGAGAAGCTATGCCTAGATATTCAGAAAAACCACCCGGAGTAAAACCAGATTTTTTTATCATAGGGCAGTTTGTATGCTTATCCGCACTACAGTAACGGCACATATCACAAGGAACGTGATGCGTGGCGACCACTCTATCTCCCTCGCAAAACCTCTTTACGCCCTTCCCTATCTTGACTATTTCTCCTGAGACTTCATGTCCGAGAACAATAGGAGCTTTTGGTAGTCTGTACCACTCCATCAGATCACTTCCGCAGATGCCACTTGCGCGAACCCTGATGAGAATTTCTCCTTCTGCCGGACTGGGAACGGAGAACTCCTCAATCCTTATATCATTGTTATTATGGTAAACGGCTGCAAGCATGAACTACATCTGCGAAAAGAAACAGAAGGCAATTAAGAATCCTGTTGGCTAAGTTCCATAAAAAGTTGATGCGCTTCCCTTGGAGACATGTTTTCGTGAACTATCCCACGGATCGCTCTTATTATAGCGACGGGGTTTTCCCGCTGCCAAATATTTCTTCCCATATCAACTCCCACGGCGCCTTGAGATATTGCTTCGTGCGTCATGTTGAAAACATCCATTTCAGTTTCAAGTTTTGGGCCACCAGCTATCACTATCGGAACAGGACAACTCTGCGTAACTTTCTCAAAGTCTTCACAGTAATAAGTCTTTACAATTCGTGCTCCGAGTTCTGCGCATATCCTACAACAGAGCGCAAGATATCTTGCGTCTCTTTTTTCAAGTTCCTTGCCAACAGCAGTTATCCCAAGAACAGGAATACCGTATCTCTCCCCTTGGTTAACAAGTTCGGAAAGCCCTAAAAGCGTTTGTCTTTCAAACTCAGTTCCAACGAAAACAGAGAGGCCGACTCCAGCAACGTTAAGTCTTATCGCTTCCTCAAAATCAGTTGTCAGTCCTTCGTTCTCAAGATGCGGACCCGCAATGCTAGTTCCCCCGGAAACCCTGAGTACTACGTTTACTCCCGAATCCGGGTCAACGGAGGTTCTCAGCACCCCTCTGGTCAACATTATGGTATCCGCATAAGGGATAAGCGGAGTTATGGTATCCGCAGGAACTTCAAGACGGTGCGTGGGTCCAAGAAAATAGCCATGGTCAAGGGCAAGCATAACCGCCCTTCCCGTCTCTGGCCTTATAATACGGGCCATCCTGTTCTGCATTCCCCAATCCATCACTAAAATTGATCCTCCTGCTTACCTACCCTGTTAAACTCTAGAGCAATCCGCACCTTGTGTCAAACCTGAATGCTTCAATGCCTTGACAAAACGGAAACAAATAAATACCGTATGTTTTTAGACGTTTTTACCACAGAGAGGCCATTATACATGTCAACGGTAGAAGAGATAAAATCTGAAATCTTATCTCTTTCTAAAGAAGATTATGCTCATCTGCTCAATTGGTTTTCCAGGCAAGACTGGGACCGGTGGGATAAAGAAATTGAAAGAGATTCAGCATCTGGGAATATAGACTTTTTGATAAAAGAGGCAAAATTTGAGAAAAATGAAGGATGGCTCAAAAATCTTTAGATCTGCAAAACAACTAGAAATTTTCGTAAACAATTGGAAAATCTTCCTAGAGAAATAAAAGCGTTAACCAATAAGGATTACGTTTTGTTAAAACGTGACCAACAACACCTTCTCTTCATTTTCATAATATAATGTCCGGTTGTACAGCGGTGGTTTTTCGAAGCGATAGAGGAGTTGTATAGACATTGCAAAACAGAGATAGAACGGAGATTGGCGTTGTTTGAAGATGCTTAAATGATGTGGCAGGAGAATCATTTAGGTGGCGTTGCTGTTGGAGGCAATGTCACGTTGACATGCGAAAAGTCTATCGGGCACGGTCATCTGCTCACTCTGTGCATTTGTGGCGACCGAGGTATCTAGACCGAGCGTTCAGGGAACGCCACAATCATAGATCCCCACAGCGACTACAGACAGTCGACAATTGGACCTGTCCCCGTCTCAGCGCACCGAAAGTTTATTTCGGCTCAAACGGGTCGGCTTCAGGAACATCATAACCGGCACGTTTCATGACGCTCAGAATATCATCGGACATGTCATCCGACGGGCAGCCGCCTAGCGATCACCTAATAACCCTGGCAAGTAGCTTTCCGTTCTCCAACATTATGTTTCCGTCCTTCCTCGTGGTCACGACTTTGCGTTTTTCTTGGCCAAAGGGTGTCGAAAGTAACCCCCCAATAGCGTGTTGTGCGTAGGTGCTGGCCATGTGTTGGGTGTCGTGTCGAATCGGTCCATCAGACATCACGATGAAGTGCGGCTTGCAGTAGTTAAAAACCTTAGGACAGTAGCCGCTCTCGCGGCCGTGGTGCGACGCGACGAACACATTTACACGCTTGAGTAGATCCCGCACGCATGGCTTCTGAAGTAATGCAAGCCAACCAGTCTTCTCAAGGTCACCTCCAAGAACGAATGAGATATCTCCAATGTCGAGAAACGTGAGCAGGCTCAGATTATTTGTATCAGTGAACATCGGATAGTTGTTGTAAAAATACCAGACCCGCAAGCCTGCGGGCTCAAGTCGTTGGGGACTGACATTAACGGTGTAGGAATCAATCATGCTGAGCAGATCATTCATAGCGGAACTGATGGGTGGAGTCTTCAGCAAGCGAATTTGGTCACTGGTCATGCTAAAATTCCGGGTGAGGATCTCAATGTTGAGACTTTGACGAACAGCGGGCAAGTCACTGATGTGGTCCTCATCGTAGTTGGTGACAAAGAACCGGCGAATACAGGAGATACCGCGGTCAGGAAGGTAGGTCGAAGGACGGTTTACATCACCGTGGCCACAGTCGAAGAGTAGCACACCTCCGTCGCTTCCTATCGCGTAAGCGCAGAAGCCATGCTCAACGTTGAGAATCTCGAATCTCATGAGATAAGATCCTCTGTAATGAGACCGACATACCAAGCTTTGACGGAATCGCAGTAGTACGTCAAGGAGTTCACTGTACGAGCGAAATTCTCGTGCGTGACGTAAAGCGTCATTGGATTGGTGTCTGTCTTAACAACCAAGCAGTTCGCCTGGTTGTTAGTGATGATCGACAGCCCGTACCGCTTCCATGCCTCGTATGCCAAGTGCTCCGAGCGGGCGTTTCCAAAAAATGTAAGGGTTGGCATCAGCGTCTGGAGAAACTCGTATGAGCGATTAGACTTGCGCCCGTGATGCGGTGCAATGAGCAAGTCAATGTCGGTGACGTCGACCTTATGGTGCTTGAGGATGTGGCCCCACGTCTCATTGTGCGAGTCGCCAGAGAACACGATGCGGTTGCACCCTGTGCGGAAGAGGATTACGTAAGAGCAACTGTTATAGTCCTCGTCTGCTTCGTTCGCCGCGGCAACAAGTTCCTTTGTCGGCGCAAGAACATGAAGTCCATCACCCTCTCCAATGCCACCACTCTCTTGGTTATAGTACTGACCACAGGCACCGGAGTAGAGCGTCAAGCGTTTCGGTCCTTCATCGGGGCCTGTGTAGCGAAGATTCTTATAAAACTTCCAGTCAGACTCTTGGTAGGGAGAGCCTTCCCAGCCAGATGCTTGCATCTCCTTAGTGTTGTCGGTGTCCCAGAAGTTAATGGGGATGAACTTGCGGAAGAGCGCCTCAATGCCGTCCATGTGGTCCATGTCTGGGTGAGTTTGGACATACCGAAAGATACGGCTAATTCTATGGTTGCTAATATAACTGATTGGGTTCACTGGGAACTTCTTTTGTTGAAAGTTCCCAGTTATGCCCCACTCTGACTCGGACATAGTTACCATCTGAGTCTCATATCCGGGGTCAATAGGCTTGGCGTTGCAGACATCAATCACGGTCGTACGACCGGAATTGTGCTGGATAATGGAGCAATCGCCCTCCTTTACGTTGAGGAAATGAATTATGGCCATCTTCTATTATCCCTGCTCCAGAGCTGCTTCAAAGATAAAACGTGCATATCGGTCGGCCGAGAGCTTGACCTTGGGCTCAATAACCCAAACTAACCATACGATAAGCAACCCTGCATCAATGAGTCCAGCAACCAATGAAAAAGTTGGCAGTTCGTTAGTCGTGGTCCACGCTCTGCAAGTGAACCAAGTTGAACCAGCCACTCCGACGACTGTGAGGAACACACCGAAGAACTTCAAGCCGAGCAGGTTTCTGTGGAATCCGTACTCAGTGAGCCCCTTGGAGACGAGCGGAAACTTTTTGGTACTTCTAGTCCTCCGAATAAGATCCTCCGCACATGACTGATAGTGCGTGTCAGCAGCGTACTGGTCTTGCTCTTGTTCCTCGTGCGTTGGCACGTGGAGCCCGAGTTGGCGAAACTTCGCGTGAACGCGGTCACGTGTGACTTTGTTGAACTCATGATTGCCGTGTCGGAGGAAGCGAGTTGTCGGAGGTCCTCCCCAACTCGTCCAGAGGCTCTTCTCAAGGCGTTTTCCGAAATCGGCACCGACTCGGCTAAGAAAGAACGAGACCAAGGAAAAGATCAAGACCGCCACCCCGCCGGTCGGGAACTTGAAACCCTCGGGTACTGCTACGACTAAGAGTAGTGCAATGGGAGTGAGCGTGATACATACTGGAAGCGTCTCTGCTCTAAGACTGTACATGTCGGACCAAACTACCTTTAATAATTTTACCATATCATATCAATGCCCGCAATTGCCATCCTGGTTTTGCACTGTAGACCTTTTTGAGTGTGGTTTTGAGGCGTTTCAAAAAATCGACAATTCTGGTAAGTCAGAATAGAACTTAGTTGTAGAACTCTTGCCGTTGAGAACGGGGGTTCTTTCAGACGATTTAGCAGAAAATCTTGAGTCCGTGTCATTTTCCGCAAAACCGACAAAAAACTGCTCAACACCGCCAACATACTGATCTACAAGCAAGAATTCATGCTTTATCGATTTTTTAAAATTTTGCTTGCATAACCAAACGCCTCAAGCGCGCGAGTCAAGTGGTCTTGGGTATGAGTTGCCATAAACGAGGTCCTTATTCTGCATTTTCCCTTGGGCACGGAGGGAGGTCTTACCGCAGGAGCGTAAACCCCATTTTCCCGAAGTACTGAGGCAAACTTCAGGGTAATTTCTGGCTCGCCGGTAAGTACCGGGACAATGGCGCTTTGCGAAGGCAAGACAGAAAGTCCCATAGAACTGATACCAGACTTGAACTTTCTAACAACATTCATCAGATGCTCTCTTTTTTGGGGATCCTCCTCAATCACAGTTATCGCTTCAGCCGCAGCGGCGACAGAGGCTGGCGGAAGCGACGTGTCGAATATATAACTTCGTGCTCTATTGCGTATAAAGTCAATAAGTTTTTGGCTTCCCGCAACATATCCACCAAGAGAACCAACAGCCTTTGAGAGCGTACCCATAACTACCGACACCCTGCGCTCAACTCCAAAATGCTCAGTGGCCCCACTTCCCTTTCTCCCAAGCACTCCCATGGAATGAGCCTCATCAACCATAAGCATACAACCATATCTCTCGGAAATTTCGCACAGTTCCCCAAGATTCACAAGATCCCCATCCATACTAAATACAGTGTCTGTAACTATGAGTTTCTTCCCTCGACTATGATTTTGGGAAATCATTTGTTTTAACGCTTTGGTATCTAGATGGGGATATACTTTCACCTTCGCGCGAGCAAGCCTACACCCATCTATTATGGAAGCGTGATTAAGCTCATCGCTAAACACAGTGTCATCAGGTCCGACAAGAGCGGCTATAGTACCAACGTTCGCCAGATAACCGCTACTAAAAAGAATAGCGGATTCTGTAGACTTAAATTCCGCTATCTTTCTTTCAAGCCCAGCATGCAAATCAGAACTTCCACTTACAAGTCTTGATCCACCCGACCCCGTACCGTATTTCGAAATGGCATCCATCGCTGCCGCTACTACTCTTGGGTGAGTAGAGAGGCCCAGATAACTGTTTGACGCTAAAAGCACATGCTTTTTTCCGTCTATGATAACTTCTGAAGACTGACCGGATGTTATCTCAGTAAGGGTTCTGAAAAGGCGGTTTTCCCTAATGGATTTGAGTTGGTCATCAATCCACAGAAGAGAATCGGGAGGTTGCATCCTACTGTCAATTCCCTTCTGTAACTTCTTTTATGGAAAGGTAAGTAGCCCGCAGAAGTTTGCGAAGATCTTCAATCGGAATTCCCACCGGAGGCATGAGCACCACAACGTTTCCAAGTGGTCTTATTAAGACCCCTTGACGGAGAGCATGCTCCGCCACCTTCCACCCGATTTTTTCTGAGGACTCGTAAGGCTCTGCCGTCTCTCTATCCCTTACAAGTTCTATTCCAACCATAAATCCCTTATTCCTTACGTTTCCTACATGGGAAAGCCCTTCAAACTCTCTGAGTTCGCTTTCCAAAAACTCTATTTTTTCAGGAATCAAAGAAAGGGTGTCTTTGTTGCGGAAAGCATCAAGATTCCCCCTAGCCGCAGCGCAAGAAAGTGGGTTGCCCGCATAACTATGTCCGTGAAAAAATGTTTTAAACTCTTCGTGGTCTCCCAAAAACTCATTATATATCTTATCTGTCGTGATAGTGGCTGAAAGCGGCAGATAACCCCCTGTCATTCCTTTGCCCAGAACCATCATGTCTGGAGTAACTCCATCATGTTCACAAGCAAACATCTTTCCTGTTCTTCCAAACCCTGTCGCCACCTCATCAACTATCATCAACACGTCGTACTCGGTACAGTACTCTCTCACCTTGCGAAGATATCCATCTGGAGCCACTATCATCCCTCCGGCAGCTTGGACGCAGGGCTCAAGTATGACCGCAGCTATCTCGGAGTGGTTCTCCCTTAGTATTTCTCCCAGCTGATCTGCGCACGCGATTTCGCATTCTGGCCAAGTCTTACCAAGCGGACATCTATAGCAGTAATAGGAAGGCGCTCTGTGAGTTTTAAACAGAAGAGGTGAGAAGGTGTTGTGAAAAATATCTATACCCCCTACCGATACGGCTCCCAACGTGTCGCCATGATAGCCATTGTCAAGGCAAAGAAAACTCTTTTTTTCGGGTTTACCTTTGTGAACCCAATACTGAAACGCCATCTTTAAAGCGACTTCCACGGCGCTTGCCCCGTCGCCTGAGTAAAAAACTTTTTTGAGTCCCGATGGACAGATTTCCACAAGTTCTTTGGCAAGTTCTGCAGCTGGTGGATTGGTTATACCCAAAAGGGTACTGTGACTCACAAGTTCAATTTGGTCCTTTATCGCTTGGTCTATCTCCTCTACCCCATGTCCGTGAATATTCACCCACAACGATGAGACGCCATCTATATATTTTTTCCCATCAGAATCCACAATGTAAGAGCCTTCCGCCCTCTCAATTACTATTGGGTCGTTATTTTGGTATTCCTTCATCTGGGTGAAGGGATGCCATACAAACTCCTTATCATAGGACCCTATGCGTTTTGATTTTTCAGTCATCTCGGTTGAATTCTATGACTCTGATGAAAAAACGTGGTGTGCCGCCAGTGGAGCCGTTTAATTAGTTAAGGATCTCTTTTCTTACCGGCATGTCTAGGTCATCAAGCATCTTGAGGTCGTCCTGCGGCGAACGTCCTGGGGTAGTCAGATAATTGCCTAGAATCATTGCGTTTGCTCCCGCTAAAAGACCCATGGCTTGTAGGTCTCGAAGCGTGACCTCCCTTCCACCGGCAGTCATTATTATTTTGTCTGGAAGTACAAGTCTGTAGATAGATATGGTTTTTACCGCTTCAATTGGATGTATGGTCTCAAGTTCTTCAAACGGGGTTCCTGGCCTCGGGTTAAGAAAGTTTATAGGAACCCATGTCGGATCAAGGTCTCTTATCTCGAAAGCAAACTCCATTCTCTGCTCTGAGGTCTCACCCATGCCCAATATGCCGCCTGAACAAAGATTCATTCCCGTCTCTTTAACTAAAAGCGCCGTCTTGAGCCTATCGTCGTAAGAGTGTGTCGTGCATATATGGGGGAAATGGCTCCTGCAAGTCTCAATATTGTGATTGTATCTCCACACGCCGTGGTCCCTGAGTTCATACGCCTGTTCTTTTGTGAGATCGCCTAGAGAACAGCCAACCTTGAGGTTTGTTTCCGCACACAGAAGATCTACCGCTTCAAGCACTTTGTTAAATATCCTCGGCGTCGGACCCTTTGCGCTTATCACTATGCAAAAATCCATGGCGCCCATTTTCTCAGCATGCCGAGCGGCCCCAAGTATCTTCTCTGCGGCCATCAATGGGTGAGCCTCAACTTCCGTATCAAAATGAGCTGATTGAGAACAAAATGAGCAGTCCTCTGGACAATTTCCCGTCTGTGCGCTTATTATAGAGCGTAGAAACACTCCGTCTCCCTTATACTTAAGCGTCACCTTCCTTGCAAGCGATATGAGATCAGATAGGCATTCACGAGGAAGCATGGAAAGTTCCATAGCTTCTGGAAAAGTTATCTGCTCCTCTTTCTCCATAAGTTTTTCTGAAACAATGTCTAGAATGTCCATTTTGACCGCCCTTTTAAAGTATGAATTCAAGGAAATTAAGGTATAGAACAGGGTGTTGTTGTCAAACTTGAGGGCAAGACGGTTGCGTTATAACGTTTTTTGAGATCTGGTTTTTCGTATTCCGTATAATTTAAGGTGTGGCTATTACGCACTAACTTGCATCACGTCGTATTGTGGAAATTTGATAGGACTTCTTGATTTATTGTTGAGCAAAAAATATATTCTTTACTGCGTAGAAATATAGGGGGTTGCGTATGAACATTTAAGATAGGCGAAACTAGTTTTATCGGGGACGGGTTTTTAACCGAAAGAATAGTTACTTCTGAGACCCTTTTAGAGATTCTTGAAGGCGATACTGAGGAGATTGAGACAATAGAGTTTATTCCATCTCCTATTGGTTCCAATGATTATGGACGATTTAGAGTTAAGTGGGAACTTCCCCAATACGACTTAAAACAACTTAAAAAAATGAGACCTAACAAAACGAGTAACACCGCTCCGGATCACAAAGAAACGAATTATGAAGATATGAAAGAGTTCGTGGCGCTTCGTAATAAGGAACTGGATATCCAAAAAAGTAGAATTGAGGCAAGAGCAAACTCCCATAACGAAATGAAGCAAATCGCTTTAGCCGATATAGATGACCAAAGAAAAGATAGACAGAAATCTCGAAACCTTTTTCAAGCGGAATCAACGAGGAACAAAATATTTATAGTTGTCCTTGTTTTAATTCTAGTAGCATTCTCTATATCTTTGGTTTGGCTAGGGCAAGGCCCTTTAACCGAAAAAGCCATAAGTTACTTGATGTTCTTGGTCGCAGGTGTTTTTGGGGGATATGGGTATGCGAGATTCAGTCAAATGCAGGGACCCACGCAAAACGAGCAACATGGGAAACAACACTAAATTATCCTCCCCTTGCCTTTTGTGAGCAAGTAATATCGGTGTTACGCTTCACAGTTTAATGGACGGTGCGGCGCTCCGTGGAAAAACAACATGTTAAAAACTGAATTGTTGGAAATCATCGCCAACGGGGAGAACTCCGGAGTGGAGTTTAAGCGTGACGATATACGCCCCGAGCAGTTAGCCAAAGAAGTGGTCGCCATGGCTAATTTCCAAGGAGGAAGGCTACTGCTAGGCGTTGAAGATAACGGCAAGATCACCGGCATTCAAAGGAAGAATCTTGAAGAATGGGTGATAAACATCATGCAGGATAGGGTACATCCGATGGTTTTGCCGTTTTATGAGGAAGTCAGGCTGGATGAATCTACCACCGTCGCTGTCATAAGTTTCCCACAAGGGATATCCAAACCTTATGTCGTTCGTGACCGTGGTCGGGAAGAAGTTTATATACGAGTTGGCTCAACTTCTCGATTAGCCACTAGAGAACAACAGATGCGCCTGTTTGAGTTGGGGGGATTGTTGCACGCTGAAGTAATGCCGGTGCCTCGCACTGACATTAGAAGTTTGGATGAGGCGCGGTTAGCCAACTATATCAAAGATATTCTACGTGATCCCGATGTGCCAAAAACGCCAGAAGAATGGCAAACCAGACTCTTAGCCTTGAGTTTTCTAACTGAAGCGGGGGGCAGTGTGTATTGTACCATCGCTGGCTTGGTGTTATTTGGAAAGAGTCCTAGACGCTATCTTAAGCAGGCTGGCTTAAGAGTGATGGTGTTTAACAGCGTAGACAAAGAATATCAGGCTGCGCTAGATGACATTATTGACGGTCCGATGGTTGGTCGCTGGGACACAGAAAATGGAGAAAAACAACTAGTTGATGGCGGCGTTATTGAACGGTTTATGAATGCTATAAAACCGTTCATTTCCGAGGAGGCGAGCCAGATAAACGAGGGATTACGACGGGAAACCCAATGGTTTTATCCTCTTGAAGCGGTTCGGGAAACACTAGTCAATGCCCTTGCCCACCGCGATTGGACACGTTTTGTAGAAATTGAGGTGGTTAGTTATTCCGACCGATTTGAAGTGATTAGTCCTGGCACGCCACCCAATTCAATTACTATTGAAAAAATGAAAGCGGGACAGCGGCTACCAAGAAACACCATTATTATGGAAGTGCTTCGAGATTATGGCTATGTTGACTATCGAGGGATGGGAATCAGAACAAAAATTATTCCATTAACACGAGCATTGACGGGAAAAGACCCCGATTTCGTGATAACAGATGACTATTTAAAGACGGTTTTATACCGATAACCTATAGAAAGTTCAAACGAGTGATGTTTGCCAACGCAAGCACACAACACATACTCAAATAGTTAGAGAACCTTTGAATAAGTTCCTTAATATTATATTTTTAGGCAGGGTAAACTTGGGTTAACCAGTCAAAACCCTTTTTGGTGAAATATGTGCGCTAGATTTACAAGACCGGCCTCATTTATTTCAATGTCTGTAGCCGCGTCATGCCTATGCTCGGGAGTTATTCGCCACTTCGCCCCGGGTTATGATAGTCTTTGAACATGGATGATTCACAGAAAAATGCTGAGTACTTGAAGTTAGTACAAGGTATCATTGCCCGCATGGCGGGCAATAGCGTACAGATGAAAACATGGGCAGTGACGCTGGTTACTGCAACCTTTGTCTTCTCGGGGCTATCAAACGACCCTCACTGGCTGATTGGAGTGGGTGGTTCTATCCCAGTAATAGCCTTCTGGGCGATGGATGCTAAGTATCTCCATCTAGAAAAATGCTACAGAAAGTTGTACGAAGTCGTTATAGCCGGAAAGCCAATTACACCCTTTGATCTCAACTATCGTCCCTATGTGGGAGCAGTAGATTCTGTTTGGAAGATTGCCTGGTCTTGGTCTATCTGCGAGTTTTATGGTACTCTCTTAGTTTTAGTTCTCGTAGTAGTGATTATACTCGCAATAGGAGGAACATGATATAAAACGCAAAGTTTTCTATAGTTTTCATTACGAACCTGATAATTGGCGAGCCGGCCAAGTAAGAAACATTGGAGTAATAGAAGGTAATAGGCCAGCTACAGACAATGACTGGGAAACAATAACGCAGGATGGTTATGGAGCGATAAAGGAATGGATATCTAATCAAATGTATGGACGGTCCTGCACAGTGGTTCTTATTGGCGCACACACGGCAGGGCGGCAATGGATCAATTATGAAATTATTCAGTCTTGGAATGCTTATATGGGAGTGGTGGGTATTCACATTCATGGACTGAAAGATGCCGACGGACAGATTTCGTGTAAAGGGTTTAATCCCTTCGATTTCATAAAAATTCCTAGTACTGGAAGAAAACCATCTTCAATAATTAGGTGTTACGACCCGCCTGGGAATGATAGTAGAGAGATATACAAATGGATAGAGGAGAACATCGCTGGTCTAGTTGAAGAGGCGATTTTGATCCGGGGAAAAAGCAGGTAGACATATGTACACACCTATTAGACTATGAGGTGCAAATCCTTCCCTACCCCTCTACCTCATCCTCATATTGGTTATAACCCAAGTTACGAACGTGCGGCTCGTTGCTGAGTAGTTCCCGTAGTCTCGCCAGTTCCTCAGCGTCCCAACCCATGGCATCCGCCACCGCCTCATCCCAGAGCCTACGTACCTCGCATTCGCCATCACGAAACTGTGGCACGATCATGTCCTTGGTACGTTCCCAGCAGTTAAATAGGATTTCCCTGACCCGACTCTGTTTGACGTTAGGAATCTTGATGTTCTCAACTTCCGTAGCACTATAGGTAGGAAAGGCAAGTTTTCTGCCAGGGATTCGCATAAGTTGTAACCGACCAACTGTTGAGTTAATCCACACCGCTACCGCCTTTGCCTCAATAACTGATAACCCTTTGACAGGCCTCCAGCCGTATCCGACGTATTTTTTACCGCTAGCAGTAGCGGTGAGTCGTCCTGCACTATTATCTTGTCCTGCGGTTATAAGCAGAAATCCGGCTTTTTGCAGTATCTTTTCTACCGCAGGGTAAACCCCTCCATTTTGTTTACGAGCCTCTTCGTCTTGATTCTTTGGAACCCAGTGCTCATCAGGCGCGCTTTGTATCGTCGTTTGTCCATCTGCCCCTTTAGACTTCAGTATTGGGAAACTTCCAAGAACACAGTCTTCTGCGTGCTTAAAAGAACCACTTAGCAAACGACCTGTCTCATGCACAGACAGTTTAGTTGCTTTAATACTACGCAGTCTAGGGTAGTTTGCGTATCTGTTTGCGGCCTCGGCTAACTCAGTGGACCGCCAGATAGCCGGCGTCCAGTCGCCATCCTCTATGCGTTCCGCAGGCCATTGAGACACCTCGCCCCATCCGTTCTCTATCAGGCCTACTGAGCAACGCAATAGGCAGTTGTGCAAGTCTGCAACCTCTTTATCGTCAACCGGCATCCGATCTAAATTGACAAAACGGGTGGGTGGTTTGGGACCTTTATGTCGTTTAGCTACGATTATACTCTCGTTTATACTTGTGTTCTGGCTTAAGTTGATCTGTCCCGGCTGATGGCAAGTCAACACGGTGTGGATGTGATAACGTTGGGCAAGAATACGTCTCTCATTAAGTCCAGAAGTCACGCATAACGCGATTGTCGGGTTGATCATCGTCAAAACAGCGTTTTTGTAACGAAGACACCTATCCGCTAACGCGACAAACATCGGTCTTATAGAGTTTTTATCCACAAAGTTATTCATTGCCGCATCGTTACGGGTCAGTATCTTCTCCATTGAGTCTACGCGAGACCGTAACAACTTCTGCGTCTCCTTTGGAAACTTCTCTCCCATCTTGGTTCTGTTGGTAAACGGTGGATTCATAATAACTATACGAGCGTCTTTCACCGCATCTACACTGTCTTCTAGTTTAGCAACATCTTCCTGATTCCAGATTATCCGGGACCCAATCTTGTCATCAGCTAATTCCAACTCATTCTTCCTAGGGATAATCGCTTTTTGTCCTAAGAGTTCCAGCGTTCCTACGAACGCATGCGTGGTTTCTGGACCGTAGGGCATCAGGTGTAAACCCATCCGCCGGTATCGAACCTCTTTGTTCCCGGTAGTCAACTGCGCTGCCGCTAGTTGCAAAGATATTGGATTGATGTCTAATCCCTTGATAGTCGTTTCCACAGATAGTTTTTGCAAGTTGGCGATTTCTGTTTCGCTTGCACCCTGTTCTTCAGCCCGACGTTTCATTTCTGTCAAGATTGCGGTTAGTAAAGTACCGCTACCGCAGGCCAGATCAACGGTCTTATGAGTTTTCCAAACAGCAGGGTTAGACCAGTCTACGTCACCACAAGCGTCCAACGAAAGGCGTGCGGCTATAGATGCTGCCACCGGTCTGGTAAAAAAGGCGCCATCGCTTGCTTGATTACCCATCACTTTGTTAAAGAGTGGACCAGCATGATCAGCTCCCATATCCGCATAGGTTTCTGCAATTCGCTCTGACTCCGCTGCCAGATGACGCAACGCCCGTTCTAATCCAGCCAACTTACCAGTATCCTCAACCGCTTCTATGGCGCTAACCGCCGGCTCTAGCACAGGACGAAAATCTTGACGTAAAATTAGGTTCCATTCCCTACGAACGCGACGCGCGACTTTTGGATCGTTCTTAACCTCTTCCAGATCATTAACGCCAGAAATCCAATTTCCGTTGGCGATACGCTGGTGTAACATAGTGGCGTTCATCATCAGCAACGCGGCGATTGTACAACCGTCCGCTTGTTCTTCACGCTTTGTCTCATCTAGGTTGTCTAAGCCAAAATGCCTATCAAGTTTAGGTTGTAGTTCATCGGTTCTCAGATGGTAAGAGGCCTCTTTGATGCTATCTTCCAAAATGTTTAGGTCTCTCTGTACTCTGTTCTCTGCCAAACCAGATTTAGATAACAGGTTCATGCTTATGACTTTGCCGTATTCACCCAATTTACTGAGCAATAACAATTGCATGTGTTCATGTCTGGTCCTGCGAGGTTTTTTCTCAGAACTAGAATTGATGCGAATCCCCTCACCTTTATTAATCATTTTCTTAGCTCTTTCTTTAGATTTTTTGATGTCCACCTTACCACGAACTTCTGAAGCAGACGGTTTCGTTCGTACAACGGTGTCCATACGAAGATCGTTGCTACCATCACTGTTCTTTTTCCCGGTGATTATCTGTGTGAACTCAATTGGACGCAGGTTCTCTGACCTACTACCCGCATCTGAGTTGTTCTCTGCAACCGTGTCAGACAATATAGGCGCTGAAATAAGACTAAACTCTTTTGCAAGCGTACTTTTTCCTTCCAGTACCCGGTCCACTGCTTCTTGAGCTTTTCCAGGTGGTCCTTCATGCTCCCGGTACTGAATTCTTTTTTTCTCACCACTCCCACCGGCAATAGCCACCAAAGTTCGTTGCGCTTCTGGCGGCCTAGGAAGGTACAGATGCAAGAGTTTAGCTAATTCTTCCTCAATGCGATTATCATGGGCGCGCAATGCTAGCAGTATCTCCCCAAGTTCCTGCCAACCCTCTTCCTTATCACTAGTACTGAGCCACTGTTCTGGATCAGCAGTAGGTGGGACTAGTATAGGACAGATTATGTATCCTACCTTTTTATCTGGGGCAGTGCGCATGACTCGTCCAACGGCTTGGACTACGTCTATGGGACTTCTGCGAGGCTCTAAAAACGCAACAGCGCTTAACGAAGGGGAATCGGTGCCTTCGCCGAATATGCCCACGTTGATGATTCCGTGCGGTTTTGTCTCACTTGATTTCGCAAGTTGTAACTTGGCGTTATCCCTTGCCATAACGTTACTGGTAGCGTCTAGATGCTCCAGCGTGTACTGCGTAGCGGTTTTGCCCCCCCCCCCCATTATCATACAACCAGTTCTGTAACCACTCTCTCACAGGCTCTGCCTGCAGGTCCTTCACCATGTTCTTAGACTTATCCACAGTGTTCATAAACGCGATACAGGACTTTATTGGTACATTATCATTTCCGTGGGTCTGCGTTGCGCCTCCCATTGCTAACGTAAATGCCAACCCCTTTAGGTAGTGAGTGGTGGTAAGACTCTGCCTCTTACTCTCGGTTTTGGTTGCAAGCAGGTTAGCTTGATCATACACTTCTTTGTCATTTATACCTAGCGCGATTATACGGTAGTCAGAAAGCCATCCGTTTTTGACGGCTTCTACATAACTTTTACGATATAACTCAACGCCGAAGATCGTTTCATCGTCCATCGTGCGAACAATCCAATCATTGGGTTGTTCTTTTTTTACCTTGCTGATGTCATAAATACGGGGCGTGGCTGTCTGATATACGCGGTAGGTAGCCGGAAAAGCGTTATTGTCGTGGCACAAAGTGAAGTCGCGAATGCGCTTTTCTTCTTCGGAGATATGAAGCGGGGGGGGGGGGGGTAGCAGCAGGAATAACACGTTTTTTCTTTCGACGCAAACCAGCGGTACGGTGCGCCTCATCAGCGATTAGAACTTTGGCTACAACGCCAGTTTCTCTAAGAGCTTCTGCAACTCTACTGCCACTCTGATAGGTGCCAAAAATGACGCTCACCTGTTCGGTCCCTTGTCCTTTTTTTATCCAATCGGCAATTTCTTCTGGGTCTGTGGTGACTTGCCCTTTTACCTCTGACTCACTTACAAAACTACCGTCCACCGTAGGGTCAGTCGCAGTGTTCTGTGAATCTTCTTTCTTAGGATTATAACCAGCGGTCTTATCAGAGCATACAGCCAGCGGACGGATGTTAGTTTTTGCCCTTTGGAGATACTCTCTCCTGATTTGCGCAACCAACGCTATAGATGGACATAGGACTATTGATAACTCACCCGGTGGCGTCAGTTCTTCAACTATCCGCAGAGATATGCGTGTCTTGCCGGTACCGCAAGGCAAAATGATTCTACCTCGGGCTTGCCCCAATGGAAGACCTCCACTATTTGTTCGCTCATGTTTTTTGAGAATACTCACGCTTTTAGCAACGGCTTCTTTTTGCATACAGTTTTTGCTCTGCTTGCGTTGTCCAACACCTTCCAAATGAGCATCTGAACAGCACCGACACTCTTCTGCATCATCTTCAACCGTGTCTTGCTGTTGTTGTAGATCATTGGCAATGTGGATTATTTTGATCGGTTTGTCAGCCATTTCTATGGCTTGCTGAGCGTTGCTATTGATCGGATTGTTGCCATTTGTGACTATCCAACGTTCTGCCCAGAACTTGCTTGAGGTTATGCTAGAGAAACTATCTATCTCTTTTTTGCTGATGGGATTACCTTGTCCACTTTCGTCTAACTTGCGAGATTTGCACTGTATAGCGATATGTCCACCATCGCTACGACGTATCGCAACTGCGTCTATTCCGAGGTCTTTCTTGTTAATAGAATCAGAAAAGTGCTCTTCCCGCTCAGGCCATTCTCGCCAATGGTAGCACCGAGCAACATCCCACTCTTTTATGTATGGACTTACCTTAGCGGTTAAATCTTCAAGCCACTTGCCGTCAGTACTCTTCAGACTCTTCTTGGCTATTTCTTTGATCGCATCTTTAATAATGGCTTTCGCTTTATCTTTTTCCATCGCTTTTTCCCTTAATTCATTGATTCTAATTTAATTGCGAGACTCGCCGAGTTTTTCCTCATATGTTGAGAACTACAGATAACTAACACCTATAATGCCGTATCATTTTATTATTATAGGAGTCCATATTCAAATCAACCGAGCGCCAGATACCACATCTACTGTGATTTTTCACAAATCTATAATATCAAGTACCTTCATTGCTCAACAAGAAAATCCATCGTTTACCCCTGAGCTGGCGGGAGTGCTCAGGACTCAGTAAATGGATATAATCAAGACACTATGAAGAAGATTGTAGTTCTGATAATTCTAGCGTTGAGTACTAAGACTGCGGGGGCAGAAAAGGTTAGCACTTTAGATCGTTTCAATTTGTGGACTGGGTGCGAACCTGTGGATTTATCTGTTTATGTTCAGAATCAAGATAAAAAAGTCATGTTTAAAAAAGAAGTAGTTGAAACAATTGTTAGAAGTAAACTGAGGGGGTTGGGTATATATGACGAGCAAAAATAATTGTAAGCGTTCGTTCAAGGGGTGTTTATAGGGGGTTTGAGCGATTGAGGATTTGTCTCCAATTCCTGTGAAGCGGTCGTAGCCAAATGTCCTTTTTAGGTTTATCGCATCGGTTGTACCGGTCGTAGCGACCACGCCCCTGTGTAGTTCCAACCCGTATCCATCCAGATGCACGGTATACGGTGCCTGTATATGTCGGAATTTGTACAAACGTCTCAATAAGCACAGGTGTGAAGTTGTATCGTTGCTTCCACTCCTTGGGCAAGCGGCGACAGACTACCGAGAGTATGTGTGACCCAAGATTGGGTATCTGTATCCATGGAAGAATCAGGAATCTGGGGTTGTCGATAACCAGCGGTAAATTCTTTTCACGTTGCTCGGATGTCCATCCTATGAAGGTGTCACGCGGCGCAAGTCTCCATGCGGCGGTGGAGAACCCTAGCATGGCCAGCGGCGAACCGTGGCGGTCGCGCACTGCGTAGCGCATCTGAGCCCCGACTAATGTCTTATACCCTAAGTAGTGATAACGCGCTACAAACTCGTTCCATAGTTTGCCTTGCTTGGTGCCACTGACAACAGTGTGAACCTGCAGTGGACGGACTTCGTCAAGGGTCTTGGGAACCGGTAGCATAGGCGGTTCGGTGTCCACTCCAAAGACAATAGGCTTGGCTCGGGGCGACACTCGGGTGGGTGGCGGTAACTTGATGATGCCATCCCTATGCATGGATAGCATGGTAACTCTGGCCGTCATGTCCTTGAGTCCGCCATCGGGCTTGTACCACCCAATACGTCTGCAAAACTCTCTGGACAGAGCGGTCCGGTTGAGCCGCTCAGACCCGGCTATCAAAGCGCGTAGCAGTTTCATCTCCGTAGCCGTGAACTCACGCCCGTAGTAGCGGCACTCAACCTCGTCGCTCATCTCTTGGCGCCAAAGTCGCGCAAACGTTGCTCACTCATTGACCATGGCAACCAAGGCGATAGATCTTCCGGGGGACTCCTGCCATCTTCCGCGCAGGCTGTCAACCACCCCTTTAGCCAACTAAGAATGTCAATACCATTCTTTGCGAGCGTACCCAGCACCGTGTATAGAATGGCTGATGTCCTTGCTCCCTCTTCACTGTCAGATCCAAAACTTATTTTACGGGCGAGGGCAGGACCTCGCAGCGCGCTCTCCGCAATATTGTTATCCATGGGAACTTGGGGATGTTCAACGAACACGCTCAGCCCCTGACGATGATTGATAAGCGACTTAAGTGGCTTCCACTCATCCGCATCTTCCGCTAACTCGGACAATTCACTCTCGGCTTTGGCAAACATTGCGTCGCACGCTTCTTTCAGCTTTGCCTGCGCTCGTTCAAACTCTGGAGTATTACCTGAGACGTAGTGATCACACCGCTGTTTGTTTAACTCATACATCTCTGCAATGCGTTTTATCCATTGTTCTCTCCATTGCTCAAGTTGCTCGTCTCCTGCAGCGCATTTTATAAAATCTCTTCGCATATGCGCCCAACAAAAACACAGTATCACTTTCTTATTGAGTTCTTTGAGGAAATCCCGAACCATCTTCTTATAGGAGCCGTAGCGGTCGCAGACCAGAAAAACACAATCAACGCTGTCCACGAATAGGACCTTCGCAACCTCAGAACTACGCGAACGGTCTATCTTGTATAAGACCGAGTCTTTGCTCACAGATACCCACAGCCAAGCGCGTTGGGAACCTCCCATTTCTCTCAGTGACTGAATACGCCAACCAGTCTCGTCTGCATGACGCAATCTATCTTCGTTTTGATGGGCGAGAATCGCGTCATAGAGAGGCTCGAACAGAGGCAGCAGGCGCTTTGCGCTGTCCGCTAGAGTGCCTGCCGAAATCTTAATCCCGTGGTCGCTAAACAATCTCGCTATCCCGCGGTAGGGCCTCAGATTACGGTAACGCTCGTATGTCAATAGAGCCCAGACACTGATCCCATATTGCGTATGCTCAAACAGCCGCACCGGCGCCGGCGCCGTCACATAGAGCGGAGATGACTCACAGTCGCATGCCCTACGATGACGGGATTTGTTGATCTTGCGCTTGTGCGCCTTGATCTTGATCTCATACATCTCCGAACTCCGCTTCCCATTGGCAACATACCGCTTTCCACAACCAGAACAGGTAATCTCATCATCTGACGGATGCCACGACTCTTCTACCACCTCAATATCTGGTCGGGCTGTACGACCATGACCGGGCGCCCCAGGCTGTTGTCCTCGTCGCCGCCCCGAAGATGGCCTCTTCTGCTTCTCACTACGTCTTCCGTACAACGAATTCGACAAAACCTTCCGGTTAGAAAGCAGGTTCTTGACCTGCTTCTTCAGCTCTGCATTCTCATTCTTCAAGCTGCCAATCTCCATCCGCAACGATACAATCGTACTACGCTTGCGCCTATCTACTCCAACCTCGTCTAGCAATGCTCTAAGTCGTTGTACTTCTTTGTCCAACGATAAAGCACTTTTCGCCACACGACTGATACGCTTTACTTCCTCATTTTTCGCGGCCAACTGAGTACGCGCTTTTTCCCAACAGGATTTATAATTCCCCGACTGTGATCGTTCCCGCGTCAATTCATGTTCTAACTCCTGATGTTTATGTTTTAACTCCTGATAAGCCGCTAGCAACTCTTCGTACGAAAACTTACAGTCTAACGAAGCGCATCCCGACGTAGTCGGCATGCAATTGATGCATCCAGCGTCATCTTTATCCAATAACCTGACAACCCCGATCTCTTTGTCGTGAACAATCATATGACCGATGATAACCGATCAATTAAGGAGTGACCAGTCTAAATGCAAAAAATATTTAAGACGGGATTAACGGACGATTAATCAAGCAAACACCCCTTGAACGAACGCTTACAAATAATTCTCCTTATATGTGCTTATTGTAGGAAATAGCGTTCATGTTTCCTTTGAATATATGAAACCGATTACGGATTGGAATACAAAACAAGGATACGGATCACCAACTTGGCAACAGGGAGAAACTGGTATACATGGTGGAAGTTCAAACTACATCCTGGATAAAGTTAGGAATTATACAGATCAGTTCATAGATGAGTATTTACGAGTCAATGATGGGGCATGTAAGAAAAAGTAGAAAGGGACTGAACCGTAGTTGCTCAAGACTGAGAAAACGGATAAACTGAATTTGTGTGTTTTTATGGTACTTTTCTCCCGAGGCGGTGTGATGGGAATAGTTAATGAACCGAACCCGCCTCGGTTTATTTGAAAGCTACAAGGGGGGGGGCAAGTCATGTTATGATTTCTATTCTCGTTTTCCGTTTTGTTTCTGGTCAGTGGGGTAGTTGAGTCTCTACATTTAAGAGTTCAGTTCTACAACCTTCAGGAAAGCCGTAAAAGGTTCTCGGGTTTTGTATAGAACCTTAGAAACCGGAGAAGATATAATGATCAAATACGGATTATTCATTGACGGGGAAGAAAGAGATCCCAAAGACAGTTCTTATTTTGAAAGAGAAAACCCCGCCACGCAGAAACCCCTTGCTATGGTGGCTGAAAGTGGACCGGAAGACGTTGATGCGGCGGTAAGAGCGGCGGAGCGCGCATTTCCCAAATGGTCGACAATGCCCGCTTCTGAGAGGTCAAAATACCTTCTTCGTATAGCGCAAGCGCTTTCTGATAAAAAAGACGAACTTGCGCTTCTTAACACCAGAGAAACGGGAAAGCCAATACGAGAAAGCGCGGCTGTGGAGATAGGCGGCTCTATAAGAACGCTTGAATATTACTCAGGAGCGCATACTAGCCTTAGTGGAGAAACTATCAGGGTAAACGAAAACCAAATCTCTTTTACTGTAAGAGAGCCCGTAGGAGTGGCGGCTCACATAATTCCCTGGAATTTCCCATTGCTTCTCTCTTTCTGGAAAATAGCCCCAGCGCTTGCCGCCGGATGCACCATAGTGATAAAACCCGCAGAACTTACCTCCTGTGGGATCTCTGAAGTAGCCAAACTGTGCGCAGAAGTTGGTCTTCCTTCTGGAGTGCTAAACGTCGTGACTGGCGATGGGTCTGTAGCGGGACAGGCGCTAGTTGAACACCCTAGCGTGGCAAAAATAGCGTTTACCGGATCCACTGAGGTGGGAAAAACGGTGATGAGAACGGCTGCGGACGGAATAAAAAGAGTATCTCTGGAACTAGGAGGTAAAGCGCCATGCATAGTGTTTTCCGACGCTGACGTACCAGCGGCGGTGGAGGCGTGTCTAAGAGGAGGGTTCTTTAACCAAGGGGAGAACTGCACAGCTGTCACCAGGCTTCTGCTACACGAGGATATATATGATGAATTCCTCTCCACCTATCTAGACAGAATATCAAAGATAAAAATCGGCGACCCGGAAGACCCCGAAACGGAATTTGGCGCCGTTATTTCAGCGCAACACTACAAAGGCGTTCTTTCATATATAGAAAAAGGCATAACGCTTGGAGCTAGCGTGGCTGTAGGAGGAGGCAGAGCCCAAGGTTTTGACACTGGATATTACATTGCTCCGACTGTGCTTGAAAACGTGGAGAAGGGGTCTTTGCTTACCCGTGAGGAAATTTTCGGACCTGTGGTATGCGTTATGCCGTTTAGAACGGAAGAAGAAGCGGTGGAAATAGCAAACGATGTGGAATATGGACTTGCGGGAGGCATATGGACTACGGATATCAACAGAGCGTTGCGGGTGGCAAAGGCCATAAAGGCCGGATATCTGTGGGTAAACACCTATGGGGGAATAATCCCTGAAACTCCGTACGGGGGATTTAAAAAAAGCGGTATTGGAAAGGAACTCGGCGGAGAGGGAATAGATAACTATCTCGAAACCAAATGCATAAATATTTTTACCGGACAGTCCGCAGGGAAATGGTACAAGGGATAACGCGTTGGATTTTGAGGATATACTTTACGAAAAAACAGGCGCAAAGGCGGTTCTAACCATAAACCGCCCAGAGACGCGAAACTCATTCCGAGATGTGACTTTGCGCGAGATGAGCGCCGCTATAACCGACGCGTGGTCAGATGACGAAGTCAGGGTTTTAGTCATCCGGGGATCGGGTGGTAAGGCTTTTTGTAGCGGAGGTGACCTCAAAGCTAAGCAGAGAGGAAAAAAGAAGGAAGGCTTTTTAGGAGTGGGAGACTACGTAGCGCAAGTCCACTTCCTGATAAGAAACATTCCAAAACCGGTAATAGCGGCGGTAATTGGCTTTGCTATAGGGGGAGGAAACATACTGCAGTTTATATGCGATCTAACGATAGCGTCTGAAGACTCAGTGTTCGGCCAAGTGGGACCAAAGGTCGGAAGCGTTGACCCCGGATTTGGAACCGCCTATCTCTCAAGAGTCGTGGGGGAGAAAAAAGCTCGGGAGATGTGGTATCTATGCAGACGGTACTCAGCCGCAGAAGCGCTCAAGATGGGGCTTATAAACAAAGTGGTTGCGGCTGCGGATCTTGATTCTGAAGTAGACCGTTGGTGCGATGAGATTACGCTCAAAAGCCCTACTGCGCTCAAACTCGCTAAGTACTCATTCAATTCAGAAACGGATGGGCTTTTTGGAATCTCAAGCATGGGCAAGGCTTCTCTTGACCTTTTCAAAACCACAGATGAAGCCAATGAAGGAACAAACGCTTTTATTGAAAAAAGACCGCCTAACTTCTCTACACGCAAAAAATAATCATAAACGACTTCCGGCAGATAATATCCTCGTCTCATCAAAAACAGTTTGTCATTTGATTCCCACGGATTGATCGCTTGAATTATCCAAATCCTTTTCTATAATATCAGGTTTTATATTTTGCGATTCATAAAAAATGCGACATACGAAAATATTCAGTGGTACGTCGAATACTCCATTAGTCATGGATGTTTGCAATTACCTTAAGGCTGAACCGGGGAAAATGGAAATAAGCCGGTTCAGTGACGGGGAACTCTGCGTTGAAATAGGAGAAAGCGTAAGAGGGTCTAACGTGTTTCTGATACAGTCCACCTGCCCACCAGTAAACGAGAACATGATGGAACTTCTCGTTATTACCGATGCGTTAAAACGCGCGTCAGCAGGGAGCATAACCGCGGTCATACCGTACTATGGATACGCGAGACAAGATCGAAAGGTACAACCGCGGGCGCCGATAAGCGCCAAGTTAGCGGCAGACCTGATAGTCGTTGCGGGAGCGAACAAGATAGTCACCATGGACCTTCACGCGGGTCAGATACAAGGATTTTTTGATGTTCCAGTAACTCATCTATACGCAGCCCCGGTGATAAGCGACTATCTTCGAAAAAAATACAACGATGGAGAGATCGTTATAGTTTCTCCAGATGCTGGAGGCGTGGAAAGAGCAACTGAATACGCCAATAGAACCCATTCGGAAATCGCTATATGCTATAAAAGAAGACCCGCCCCAAACGTAGCTAGGATAAGCAATATAATCGGAGAGGTGGAAGGGAAGCACGCGATAATCGTTGATGATCTTGTTGACACTGCGGGAACGGCTACAGAAGCCGCCAAGGTGCTTCTTGAAAAAGGAGCGGAAAGCATATCTCTGTGTTGTACGCACGGAGTGCTCTCAGACCCCGCTGTTGATAGAATAAACAGTTCAGACATTGATGAGGTGATAGTCACCAACACGATACCCCTAGAAGAGAAACGCGAACTCAGCGCGAAAATAACAGTGCTTAACATCGCGGACATAATCGGGGAAGCCATAAGGAGAACTGCGCTAGGAGAATCAATAAGCGCGCTTTTCACTTAAACAACTCAAGTCGAAGAGAGAGGAAAGATGATACAGAGTTTACTTCGAGTAAAACCCAGAAAGAGAATCGGAAAAGCTGGAGCAAGAGAAGTAAGAAAGGAAGGTAATATACCGGCGATACTTTACGGGCAAGGGGCAGAACCACTGCCTCTGACAGTACGACCTGATGAACTCAAGCAAGCGCTTTCTAACAGCGCAGGGGCAAACACCGTTTTGGAGCTAGAGATAGAGGGTTCAGATGAAACACAGAAAAGACTTTCCATTCTGAAGGAAATTCAAAGGGACCCTATTAAAAACAAGGTGACTCACATTGACTTTTTCGCCATCAGTATGGAAAAGAAAATAAGAGTCGACATTCCTGTAAACACCCATGGAAGATCGGAAGGAGAGCGCAAGGGTGGTAAGGTTGAAAAGCTTATGCGAAGCATTGCCGTTGAGTGTTTGCCCAAAGACATCCCCGATTCCATAGATATAGACGTCTCCGGTCTTGACCTAGGAGGCTACGTGGATGTAGCGGGGCTAGGTCTTGCAGAGGGAGTAAAATCTTTGGTGGATGATAAGGAAAAAGTTGTCATAGTTTCCTCTAGGAGTTCAGACGCTACAGATGATGAAGCAGAAACCGAGGAAGAAGATTCTGAACAATAGTATCATCCATAAATGCGATACCTAATTGCCGGGCTAGGAAACCCCGGTTCTACCTACGATAACACAAGACACAATATCGGCTTTGAATCTGTGGAACGTACGGCGGAAAGACTCGGGGTGAAAATCGTTAAGAAAAAGTTCTTGAGTCTCTGCGGAGAAGCGTTCTGGTCAAGTGAAAAACTACTTTTAATGAAACCTCAGACGTTTATGAACGCAAGTGGAGAAGCGGTTCGCAAGGCTAGTGAATTCTACTCAATACCGATTGATCGCATAGTTGTGATTCATGACGAACTTGATCTTAAACTTGGCGTTATCAAGATAAGCCGTGGAGGAGGCGCCGCGGGACACAATGGAGTGAAATCGGTGATAAATTCTCTAGGCTCAAAAGACTTTGCCCGCATCAGAATGGGTATAGGAAAGCCTCAGCAAAGAATTGCGGGCGCTGATTACGTCCTCTCTAAATTCACCGTTGCGGAAAGAGACTTGATGGAAAAAATGATTGATACATCCACTACCGCCACGCTTGAAGTTATAAGCGATGGGGTAGATTCGGCCATGAATATTTATAACGGTCAACTAAACTGAAGATAATAACTATTTTGTATATAGGAGGAATTTTTCAATGGGTGAAGTAATAGCGAGCAATGTTGGAGCGGCGGGGATAGCGGTAGGCCTTATAGTGCTCGTATACGCGTATTTTGTATACAGGGGTATAACAAGACTCCCTGAAGGCAATGAAAAAATGAAACAAATTGCCGCGGCGGTTCACGAAGGCGCAATGGTGTTTTTGCAAAGGGAATACCGGATAATCGGAATTTTCGCCGTCATTGTTTTTGCTCTACTATCGGTGTTTCTTGGAATTTGGACCGGCGCTGCTTACGTAGGTGGAGCGATTTGCTCCCTAATAGCTGGGTTCTGTGGTATGAAAGCCGCTACGAAAGCCAACGTGAGAACTGCCCAGGCGGCAGCATCTCAAGGACAGGGCAAAGCGCTTGAGACAGCGTTTAGCGGAGGAAACGTAATGGGGCTTGCGGTTGCCGGACTCGGTCTTTTGGGACTCTCCGTTATGTTCTTTTTGGGAATAGACCTTGCTGAAAAACCTGTTGGCATGGAGTTGATCAAGCAATTCGGGGGTATTATCGGAGGCTTTGCCATGGGAGCAAGCACAGTGGCTCTGTTTGCCAGAATAGGAGGCGGTATATTCACTAAGGCTGCGGACGTGGGAGCGGACCTTGTAGGAAAGGTAGAGGCGGGAATTCCTGAAGATGATCCAAGAAACCCCGCTACCATAGCCGACAATGTCGGTGATAACGTCGGTGACGTGGCAGGAATGGGGGCGGACCTGTTTGAGTCATATGTCGGAGCTGTGATCGCGACAGTAGTGATTGCAACCAGCATGGGTCAAAACCAAATCGCCATGATGTCCATCCCTCTTATCCTCATTGTAGTCGGGAGCATATCCTCTTTGATAGGATCTAAATCAGTAGGATGGTTCAGGGAGGGAGAACCAAGCGCCGTTCTTGAAAGATCAACTATATTCGCCGCTATTGTGTACTGCGCGCTCGCTCTTGGAGTTCTTTATTTAATCGCGCAAGCGCAGGGAATGACCTCAATGGGAGAACAGGGTTATATGAGCATCTGGCTCACGTCTATAGCAGGTCTAGTCGCTGGGATTCTTATAGGAAAGGTAACAGAATATTTTACGTCTGGTCCCCCTATCAGAAAAATAGCCGATGCGTCTAAAACCGGCGTGGCCACTAACATAATTGAAGGGGTCGCGGTGGGAATGTACAGCACGGCCTATCCCGTTGTTATAATCGCGGCCGCTATAGTGTTTTCGTACTGGCTCACGGGGCTTTACGGAATAGGGATAGCCGCGGTAAGCATGCTCGCGACTATAGGAATAACAATGTCTGTTGACGCTTATGGTCCCGTAGCCGACAATGCGGGAGGTATTGCGGAAATGTCTGAACTTGGACCCGATGTAAGGAAGATTACCGATAAACTTGATTCCCTTGGAAACACTACTGCGGCAATAGGAAAAGGGTTCGCCATAGGGTCGGCAGCGCTTTCAGCCCTTGCGCTTTTTGCGGCTTATACAAACGCCGTAGGGCTTTCCTCAATTGACATCACGCAACCTAAGGTAGTGGCCGGAATGCTTGTGGGAGGAACCATACCGTTTCTAATAGGCGCCCTGACGATGGGTTCTGTTGGAAGATCGGCGCAACAGATGGTGGAAGAAGTAAGAAGACAGTTTCGTGAAATATCGGGCATTCTTGAAGGAAAATCCACTCCCGACTATTCAAGATGCGTAAAGATAAGCACCGATGCGTCTCTAAAAGAGATGATGCTTCCGGGAATCACGGCAGTCGTTGTACCGCTAGTTATAGGTTTTGCCCTTGGAGAGGAAGCCCTCGGAGGGTTTTTAGCAGGAGCGGTGGTAGCCGGAGTCATGCTTGCGCTTATGATGGCGAACTCTGGAGGAGCTTGGGATAACGCCAAAAAATATATTGAAGAGGGGAACATGGGAGGCAAGGGTTCAGATGCCCATAAAGCGGCTGTAGTTGGAGACACGGTCGGCGACCCGTTCAAGGATACATCAGGACCGGCAATGAATATTCTCATTAAACTCATGTCCATAGTATCGCTTGTGATAGCCCCGCTTCTCATACTATAAAAAGGTAAGTTGATTGAGTTCTGCTGGCCGAAAAAATATACGGTCCGCAGAGTTCTTTCTATACACATTTTTTTTAGGTTGTATATATTTAGATGTTTCTGTTGCTCCTAAAACTGAAAGGTGCGCGTGCGTATTCCGCTCACCCTCCAATATTTATAGGGGCCTAAAGACCACAACAGGAGGCTTTAAGACATGGCCATTGAGCCCAAAAAGTACGAAACTTTTTATCTTTTAAGACCGGACATCTCCCCCGAAGAAGTTCTCACGATTCAGAGCAGAATTGAAAAGAGCGTAACCGCAACTGGAGGAGATATAATAAAATCTGAAAAGTGGGCGGAGAGAGACCTGGCCTACAAAATAGAGAACTACAGAACAGGCATTTACTACATAGCGATTTACAACTCAGAGCACTCTGCGGTGACTGAGATAGAAAGATATTTCAATCTCTCTAAAAACAACGTTCTACGCTATATTACCGTAATGTACGACGAGGAAGATACATCTTCTTCTGTAAGCAGTCCCGCTCCTCCTCCACTTGCGGAGAAAGAAACCACTGAGGATATATCCGCTTTTTCGGCGCCACAGCCAACCCAAGGAGGTGATCAACAGTGAACAGAAGAGCGATGGGGAGTGGTGGAAAAAGATTCTACTCCCGTAGAAAAAAACCCAGAAACCTTGCTAAAGAAGGCAAGAAAATAGATTACAAAGACATAGAACTTCTCTCGCAATTTATAACTGAGAGAAAAAAAATACTGCCGAGAAGAAACACAGGTCTTTCAAGGCAGGAGCAAAGAAAGGTCGCAATCGCGATAAAAAGAGCGCGGTTGATGGCTCTTTTACCGTATACGGTGAATCACAAGTGATCCATAGCCCTGCCTTACTATAAAGGGCACTGGAGGTAGAAGATGAAAGTAATTCTGATTTCCGACGTGGAAAACCTAGGAGACGTGGGAGAGGTAAAGAACGTAAAAAACGGCATGGCGAGAAACTATCTCTTTCCTCGAAAACTCGCCATAAAGGCCACTGAAGTCAACCTCAAAGCTTGGGAAAAGAGAATAGAGTCTGCAAAACTGCGCAGAAGGGATATTCTTGAAAGCGCGAAGGCGCTTGCGAAAAAACTAGAAGAAGTCGATATTTCCATACCCGCAAAAGCAGGGGAAGAGGGCAAATTATTCGGGTCTGTAACCGCGCAGAACATATCTGATGCGCTTGCCGAAGCCGGTTTTGAAATATCAAGAAAAGACATAGATCTTGACGGCAATATAAAAGCGCTTGGAACTTATAAAGTGGCGTTGAATCTTCATGCAGAGTTGTCCCCAGAGATAACTGTAAATGTCGTTTCAGAGCAAGAACCACAGTAACCCTGTTTTTTATTGATATTTTTTTTCGGAGGAACCCGGCAAATGCCAGAAATGAAAACACCACAGTTCGCCCCTGTTGGAGAAAAAGAAGTTACAAGGGCCATAGTTGAAGGATTCACAGATGAGTTCACTGAACATATCTCAAGCGATGTTATAATCGTCGGCGCTGGGCCCAGCGGACTTGTGGCGGCAAAGGATATAGCGAAAAAAAAGTATAAGGTTCTGCTTGTTGAAAGAATGAATTACCTCGGAGGAGGATTCTGGATTGGTGGATACCTTATGAACAAAGTCACGGTACGCGCGCCAGGCCAAACGGTTCTTGATGAAATTGAGGTTCCTTACCAAGAGGTTTCTGACGGTCTTTTCGTAGCGGATGGCCCTTACGCCTGCTCAAAACTTATAGCGACCGCGTGTGAAGCCGGAGCGAAAGTAAGAAACATGACGCTTTTTGACGATTTGGTTTATAGGGAAAACGGAAGAGTTGCGGGAATAGTGATCAATTGGACCCCCATAGCCAACATGCCCAAGGAAATAACATGCCTTGACCCGGTAGCTATAGAATCAAAGCTTGTCATAGACGCTACAGGACATGACGCCTACTGCATCTCAAGACTTTCCCAGCAGGGGCTTTATAAAAAACTTCCCGGTCATGGATCTATGTGGGTTGAAAAATCTGAAGAAGCTCTTGTTGAATACACAGGGGAAATACACCCGGGATTGCTTGCGTGCGGAATGTCCGTTAACACCACATTCGGACTTCCAAGAATGGGACCTACCTTTGGAGGGATGCTTCTTTCTGGAAAAAAGGTGGCGCAAGTCGCAGTAGACATACTTGAGGAAATGGACCACGAGTCATGATGGTTGAAGCATAGAACGCGCTTTGCCAATTTTTCTTATTTCTTCTGCGCACTCCGAGCACAGAGCGCCTCGGTACTGAATTTTAAGAACTTCTTCTTGCCAGTGAGAATTGAAAAGTACGCATTGCAAGTCATCGCAGAACCGCTTCCCGGAAAAATGATACAGAAGGGGTTGCAGTACATACGCCCCTACTATTTTTGATATCCTTGGATCTTCTGGCAAAATGAACTTTCCGTCGAAAAACTGATCAAGTTCCGCTATGTCTTTCCCCAAGCGAAGAAATTCCGCCTTGAGAAAATAATACTCCATAGGTCTTGCCGGACCTTGCACTAATCCCGACGTTGAAATCAAGGAAGGAAATCCAGAGATAACCACCCTAGCGTGGTATCTTCGGATGTCAAAAGTGCCAAGTAATTTCGTGGTGATAAGAAGGTGAAACCTATTTTTGGAAAGCTCATCGGGATTTTTTTTAAGAAAGAGTTTTGAAAATATTCTTTGAACCCAAAAACCGTCGTAGAGTTCTTTTTCGAACAATTTATCCGAATGGGTTGAGTTTTGTAAGAAGTCAATTGGCTTTTCGATATCGTGAACTCTCGCTTGCTGGAGTAATGAGTTAAGTTCTGATTGCTCACTGGGTTTAAGAGAAAGACAGCTCAGAAAATCTCCGCAAAATTCGACTTCAAGACCAAGTTCAGAGAGAAAACCCAGCACTTGCCCCATTGCAAGTGATTCTATCGCGCGGTCGGAATAAAGAAACAGATGGGGCATAAGGTTTTTACGCGCTAGATATTACCTCGGCTATGATCTCTATTTCCACTGGGGAGTTCATCGGAAGCGACGGAACCCCTACGGCCACCCTTGAGTGACGACCTTTTTCAGATAGTATTTCGGTAAAAAACTCAGATGCGCCGTTTACCACTTTGTGTTGCTCGGTAAAATCCGAAGAGCTCGCTACATACCCCGTGACTTTTATGATTCTGCCAAGTCTGTTGATATCTCCGAGGAAATGACTTATCGCCGAAAGACCATTGAGCGCGGCAACCCTAGCCGCCTTATAACCCTGTTCAGTCAGAAGATCCGCCCCTAACTTGCCCTCAAAACATAGTTTCCCATCTTCAACAGGTAATTGACCTGATACGAAGATGAGGTTTTCTGACGCCGTCACCGCAACGTAACTACCGAACGCAGAACTTTTCCCCGCGAGTTTTATTCCAAGTTCCGCAAGCCTTTTATCTATCATCCCCCATCACCTTCAGATGTTCTTACGCTGATGTAAAGAATTATTCCCCGCCTCTCAACAAGGAAAAGTAGCGCCCCATTCTCCTGAGACTGAATAAGTATGTCGTTGTACCGTTTAACATTACTCACGGCTTTGCCGTTTATCTCAAGTATGGCGTCACCAATCGCAAGCCCCGCTTTCGCCTCGCGGCTTTCAGGTTCTACCTTCGTTATAATCACCCCTTGGGATGTCGCGAGATTGAATTTTGATTTGAGTCTCTGGGTTATCTTAGCCACTTTGATTCCGAGTTTAGACTTATTTTCAGAAATCATCGCCTGTTTCTGTGCCCGTTCACTTGTCTGCTCTGTGGGTTTTATGACAAATATTTTCTCTTTGCCGTTGCGGATCACCACAAACCGAGTGTCTTTTTTCGGAGTTGCAAACGAAAATTTTCTAACAAACTCAGAAGCTTCAGAGATCTTTTCACCATCTATGGAAACTATCACATCTCCTCTACGAATTCCCGCATTGTCCGCAGGGCTTTGCGCCTTGACATAAGATACAAGCGCACCTTGTCCGTCGCCGATCCCCAACGCATCGGACATCTCAGGCGTTATATCTTGAACCTGCAATCCGAACCACCCTCGCTTGACCCTTTCATGCTCCTTTAGTTGATCAATCTCATCTTTTACCATGTTTATAGGCATTACGAATCCAAGACCCTTTCCATAGGCTACAACAGTGGTGTTCACTCCCACTACTTTCCCCTGTGAATCAAACAGCGGTCCTCCGCTATTTCCCGGATTGATCGCAGCATCGGTTTGAATGAAATTGTCATAAGGTCCAAATCCAACGGACTTTTCTTTAGCGCTTACTATTCCGGTGGTAACAATATGTCTGAGACCAAATGGGTTGCCTATGGCAAACACCCAGTCGCCTATCTCAAGGGTGGAAGAATCGCCAATTTTCACTGCGGGCAGAGGTTCTTTAGAATCAATCTTGAGCAACGCAAGATCAGTCATAGGGGCTGTACCAATTATTCTCGCTGAATATTTTTCGCCACCTTCTAATACGACCTCTATTGAGTTCGCTTTTCTTATTAAATGATTGCTCGTAACTATGTAGCCATCAGGGCTTATCACAAAGCCTGATCCAAGGCCTTTCTCTCTCCATTCAGGCCCAATATCTTGCTCACCGAAAAATTGCTCGAAATATTCTCTAGAATGCTCTTTGCGAAAAAGCGAGGAGTGAGTGTTTACGTTGTTTGTAATTCTAAGATTCACCACAGACGGAGTAAGGCGTTTTACTAGCGGGGAAAGAGATTCAGAGGGATTATGCGCGAGGATCCGCGTAGAATACCCCCCTGACAGAAGCAAGGAAACAATAAAAAGCAAAAGTGAATATCTTGAGAGGTTCATTGAAGTTTGACCAATATATTTAGAAAATCCGAGCATCCTTAGAAACCTTATAGAGGATCTTTTAGCATGCTGTCCCAGTATCTAAAAAGTTGCCTGCTTGAGTACATTTTCGCAATATAATCTCGGACCGAGGAAAGGATGCCATTTCGAGTATACATAAACTTCCCCATTATTCTTGACTGATTCTGGATTTTGCTCACCCGTGACTTTCTTCTAGACTCATAGTGCCACAAAGCCTGAGAAAAGTTTCTAGAATCAGTTCTGCACAGTTCTTCTGCAAGCACCGAGGCAGACTCCATAGCCATTGACGCTCCGGCGCCGGCGTTGGGCAGAATCGCATGGGCTGAATCTCCCACAAGCACAACCCTACCGCAAGACCAACGATTCATCCTCATATCGTTGTACTCATCGTAATAGATGTCGGTTGGGTCCCCTAAGTTGCGCAAAACATCCGGCACGACACCTCCGAATCCAGAGAAACTGCTCATTATGTTCTCAACCCTATTCTCAACAGCGTCCACAATTCCAGATTCTCTTCTTATGCTGGTAAAAACGGCGAGACGCCCCGGCGTGGGCCACATCCCAAAGAACTTTCCCCTCCCCCAGTATTCAACAATTCCCTCCGTCCCGCAGAGATCAGGATTCACCCAAAAACCCCACCCAGACATTCCGCTGTATTGAAGTGGAACATCACCGAATATTTCTTTCCTTATCTTTGACCGTATACCGTCACATCCCACCACAAGATCGTAGAGTTCTGCGCGACCATCGCTAAAAGTTATCGTAATCCCATCTGGTCCATCATCAAGGGAAAGAACTGACGTATTCATCCTGATCGCATCCTGACTCACTGAATCCCTTAGTATTTCTATGAGATCTGGACGATAAATACTCAGTATTGGGCCATATTTCTCAGCTACAGGGTCAATGGTGTAATTGTTTATTTCTTTTCCACGAGAATCAGAAATTCTGTAGTTTGTAAATGCGCAACCCTTATTAACAAGATGCTGATAAATGCCGAGTCCCTTGAGAATTCTGCTACCAGAAGGCCATACCACTATCACGTATCCAACATCTCCAAACCGCTTTGCTCGCTCCACAAGAACTGGGCGAAACCCCCGCTGCTGTAAAAGACCGCATAAGGTTAGTCCGGCGACGCCGGCGCCGACTATCAATATTTTCATCTCAGGGCCATAGCGCGTCGCACCGCTATGTTTATTTACAGAAGTTTTTCTCCACTGCTTCATTTTTTCCCAGTACCTTTGGAAAATAAAAGATCACTACAGATTATAAACTATTTTGGAGCGACTCTTTAATTTCAGTTTTCTTCACCTTGCCCATTGAGTTCCTAGGAAGCGTGGAGAAAATTCTGAGAACGGATGGAATCTTATACCGCGCGAGTTTATCCAAAGCCCACTCGCGAAGTTCTGTTATTCCCATAGAAAAGCCGTCTTTTACCTCAAGCGCAACAGCGATTCTTTCTCCCCATCTACTGTCAGGCACCCCTACAACCGCGCATTCACAGATAATCGGATGATCTCTGAGCACCTCTTCAATCTCAAGAGCGGATATTTTGTATCCTCCAGATTTTATTATGTCTTGTGATTCCCGCCCGAGTATTTTGCAATAACCACTCTTTTCAAAAACCGCAATATCTCCTGTTTTGAACCAACCATCGCAAAAAGACTCCTCCGTCTCTTGAGGTCTTCCCCAGTACTCAAGAAATACTGAATCCCCCTTCACCCTAATCTCTCCTTGCTCTCCCTCTGCGCATATGCGACCTTCTGAAGAGAAGATGCCCACTTCCACCCCAGGCATAGCGCAACCCACGCGCCCCGCAAGCCGAACACCTTTGTATGGATTGGAAAAAACCATACCAAGTTCAGTCATCCCATATCTTTCAAGAAGCGTATGGCCGCTTATCTCTTTCCATTTTTCAAGAACGGATACAGGCAGAGCCGCAGATCCAGAAACCATGAGGCGCAGACCGCAAAGCGAATCGCTCATCCGTCTTTTACGCTCAGGAGAAGATCTCTCCCAAAAATCTATAAGTTTTGAATAAATTGTGGGAACCCCCATAAAAAGAGTAATGTCTTTTTTCTCAAATCTTTTCCACACGCAGGCTGAGTCAAATCCGTTTAGCATCACGCATCTTGCGCCTGACCAAAGTGAGCATAAAACGACGTTGAGTATGCCGTGGAGATGGTGGATAGGAAGGGTATTGAGAATGGAATCATTCGGACTCCACTCCCATGCGGAAGTCATACTGTTTATCTGAGCCTTTATGTTTAAGTGGGTGGAGACCACTCCCTTGGGGCGTGATGTAGTGCCACTGGTATATATGATCATCGCCCTTCTTTTTTCGCAGATGCAAGGAAGTTTGCCCTCCCTCGGTCTTAAAACATCTAAAAGACTGAGATTCCGAATAGAGCGGCTCAAAGAACAGTCGACGAGATTTTTTCCCAGTTCCGGGTGAAAGACAACCGTATCTGCGCCTGAATCCTCTATTACGTATTTTATCTCTCTAGAAGAGTGAGAGACGCCGAGGGGAACCGAAACACCTCCAGCTGCCCAGATACCGAATTTCAAAACAGCGTAAGAAAAATCTGGAGGAACAATAAACGCTACCCTTCTCTCAGAAAGATCCTTTTTTCCGTCAAGAAGATTAAGGGCAACAAAACGCGAAAGGCGAAGCAACTCGTCGTAATTAAATGTTCCGGTCCAGTCTTGGACGGCGGTTTTTTCGCCAAATTCACTTACTCTTTGCAAAAACTCAAGCATGGTCCAATCCTCACAGTCTGCCACATAAAGAGTTCTATCCAATCGCTTAGAACCAAAGGCACTGCTCCGCGCAGTGTTTTTTCCGAATAAAAACCGTGTTATAGTGTTCAGGATATTTTACGCGAAAAATAGAACAACAAACATCTAGAAAAATGGCCAACTATCTTGAGATAACGGAACTTGGAAACTCCGTGTTACGACGCAGAGCGGATACTGTTAAAGACATACGCGATAAGAAAATCCAAAAACTTATTGACGATATGGTCGCCACGGTAGCTGAGGCGCACGGCGCAGGTCTCGCTGCGCCTCAAGTAGACTCGTCACTTCGTATTTTCGTAATGGCAGAGCATCCGGGCGAGCGTTATCCAGATGCTGGGGAAATGGAAGCTAGGGTTGTTATCAATCCTAAAATAATCTCCGCTTCTAAAACCATGGAGAAAGGCTGGGAAGGTTGTCTCAGCATACCCGGAGTTAGGGGACTTGTTCCTAGACATAAATCTATAAGCGTAAGATACACAGACAGGGAAGGCAATTCCGTTAAATCTACCTTCTCGGATTTTGTCGCTAGGGTGTTTCAGCATGAATACGACCATCTTAACGGAATAGTGTTTCTTGATAGGATGGATAGTCTGCAGGAAATAGTTACTGAAAAGGAGTATATAAAACTTGTTAGGAAAGCGTATGCTGAGCAACAGACTCAAGATTAACGCGATCTGCGTTCAGAACTGAAATAGAGCGAAGGAGAATTTTATGAGTAACCATCCGCAAGGCCTTGACCACGCAGTGAACTGCAGTTTTTACGATGCCGTTTTTCAGAGAAGGTCCCGCCGCTTCGGACTCGGGATGGAAATAGAAAAAGGACCTCTTGCGTACAAATCCAAGCATGACCCCGTACCGTTGTCAGAACTTGAAGAGGCAATTTTGATATGGACAGGTTTGGGAATAAAGAATATAAATCTCTCGGATTTTCCTCCGCATGTGGGACTTGACCTTGAAATGCAGTTTACAAGCAAGACTATCCCCGCGCTTGGAGACGTTCACAGAACCGAGCTTTTCTACACAAATGACGAAGGCCTTTACATGGTACGGATGCATGACCAACGCGCAGAGGACTTCCAAGGCCTAGAAAAGTTAACTCGTCATGAAAGGGTTGACCGTATGCTTGAGCTTTTCCGTAACTCTCGAGTGAAGCTTTCAGACGGTAGGGCTGACCTGCCCTCAAAACCTCCTGGAATAGCCTCTCATAATCTCTGGAACGTAAACAAACCCGGCACCACCGTGTTTATGCCCGTAACGGACCTTTCGGCGTGCATTATCAACCTGTACTTTTTTTACATGAGACCTGATCATAGGTTCAATTTCGTTGATGAACTTCATAACCTACGTCCACCGGGAACGGCTAAATGGGTTGAAGAGGGATTTATAGACAAGTCAAAAAGAATGCCTCTCGTAGAGGCCGAGTTGCGCTTTGCGAATGGTTATATAGCGGAGCAGGCTTTTATGGGACAAAACATGGTTCTCGCCCTCCAGACCCTTGGACTCGGAGGATGGCTTTTTAGCGGATTTGCTAGCATGTTCATGCTTGGAGGGACTCCTTTTAACAGAGGGCTTGGTTTCCGCTTCACAACTCCGAAGATACATGGAGAAACAGGAAACCCCAATCCCGTCGCGGTGGGACGAGATGATCTGTTCCAAGCTTTCTGTCCACCTTACTACAAAGACATGGGTGAAGCTGTTGAGGCGTTTAACGACATGAAATGGACGAACTGGAAATCACACAAACTTCCCTATCGAGACCCAACTGGCGTGCTAGCGGAAGTTGAGAGGCCGACCAGAAATGAAATTCAAGTGGTAAAAGATATCTGTAACTATGTTTATGACACTTATGGAAGGTTTCCAGCTTTTTCAGATCCGATGTTTTTACGCTTTATGGTTCAGGCGCACCATCTAGACTTAGACTTCTACGACAAATACTACCCACCCGGAGCTTATACAGAGGCGCACAAAAAACACTTCTCGCTCTGGCACCCAGATATGCCAGACCCATTCGCCTAAGAACGAAAGGCTCATTAAATCAGTTGGTTTTTCTGCCGAAAAGCCACTGAAACGGTTGTTTGGCTAAGAATAGCAGGACTTTGCGATTCAGTAAGACTCCCGCAAATTTAAGAAGGTCAGAGGGTTTCATATATATCTGCGAATCCCAAACCCCCATCTGTCCGCTAATCACTATAGAGTCGCCCTCCACAGAAGACTCAGTTATCGTTATCTCAAAATCCCCAGCGGGGCTGGTTACCTTCAAAGAACTCCTCCCTTGAGCAACTAGAAACGCCAATTAAACAATGAAGCACAACGGAGCAATTATAACGAAGATGCTCTTTAAAGGCGAGTAGTTGAAAGGGCCAAGGGATGGTGATACGCTCCGAGACTGTAATATAAGGAGGTGTATCTTATGTCATCATGCTATCGTCATCTGGACTACGATGAACGATAATCATGCTGTTCCCGTTGCCGCTACAGGTACGGTCACATTGAGGAGATGCACTGACGGCGGTTTGCGATGTCCACAGGGAAGTACCAGCAAATGGCAAGTTTTTGGTGATCCCGCAGGAGCACACCCAGTTTGAGCGAGATGTAATGCGCCGAATAACGAAAGACCTTATCTTTTACAGCAACCTAGATAACAACCGCTTGCAAACCGGAACCTGCCGTTTGCTCTCGCCCCTATCCCCATCAAGGTGGTGCCGTAGCAAATGCCAGAAAGGCATGATGTAGCCCAATCGACACATTATTGTCGCGCACATGTGCACTTTGCCACGCCCATGACTCAATTACCAGATCTGATGGGTTCAGTCTCTCAACGGCACGCGATTTGCGGCTCAAGTACCGGTTTATGCCCGATGCCGCCGATTGGGCATCGTCAGCCACAAGATAGCCTATCATGAAGCCTACGGAGTGGTTCCCGCTGTATTTGCCTGATCGAAATCGATCAATACCGTCCATGACATACGCACGGCATAGGTCTGCCCGGGAACCGGCAACTTTTTTACATTCAATGACTGCATGCGGATCGTGTACTCCGTAGATTAGGAAGATTTGGATCAAAAAAAGCGGAATATCAGTTCGTCCGTCCGGTACCGCAAGGTTCGGGCGCGACCGTGATTCGGTGCCTGGCAATACGACCAGTTTCATATTGATCGACAACTGGTCGGCCGCTTGCCGCATCCCGTCGCGCAGTTGTTCGGTAATCTCCACTTCCTTGGCATCCGCTCCCACTTTCGATGACGCGAGGACGTACACCCAACCACTCTCAACGATCCGCAAGATACCTGCTACCACCTCGTGCGTAAGTTCGATGGGCGGCTGACCAACTACAACCGTAACGTCTACTGGTAATTTCACTCCGTAAATCCCGCAACGCTGTCGCTGACCACTGCATCGGCATCATTCAGCGCCGACACGCCCATCCAGTGTCGCTTGGCGGCTGGCTTGACAATAATTATCTCGTTCTGGCCGTATACTCGCAATGTGCGCTGACCGACCAAGGATTCCCCGATCCGCTCATTCAATCGATTTCCAATCCGGTTGAGCACATCCCGTAGCCGTCCTTGCGTTTCTATCACTCGTGGCGGCGAGACGACGGTCCCCTCTTCGAGAACGAAGCGCACTACTCTGTATGGCGCATTCGCGGGAAAATCAAATACCTCGCCCGACATGCGGTGTCGCTTGCTCTCCACAAGCCAAACGTTGAGTGCCGAAAGGAATGCCTCGGAGTAGGTGAGCATGTCGGCACCCATTTCAGCTGGTTTAGTCGATGTCACCCTACTGGCTTTCCACTGCCATCCCGCTCGGACCAGTCCGTCACGAGCAATGATGCGATCGGCATCGTCAAGTTCATAGAGATCAAATACCGCCTCATCAATCTCGTGCCAGTCTCCGTCAGTGATCTGACTGGCTCCTTGCCGTTGACCAAGATCAATAAGCCTCTGCCCAACTGATGAATGGTACGCATCCTCCAAAGCAGGAACAGGAATATGCTCAATATCCCGAAGCAGCAGACGCGGCATCGACAACCCGAAGGTTGAACCGGTCATCAGGAAGAACCATGATGCTAGAGAGGAACTCAGAATTGAAGCGGTCAAGTGAGCTATTCCGAGACTTTCTCGTGGTATGGAAGCACCTCGAAACGTGCTAGGGAACACCACATCCCGCTCTGCCACCGCGCATACCGCACGACCCCCAGTCTGAAGAAACTCCCGGACAAGCAACAACGGTGCTTGATAAGTTTTCCGAGCCCGAGGCCTTTCGGCGTAGTCACTATCAAACAGTTCCAAGTTTTCCGACACAGAAAATGGCTGCACATCTGCTTTAGTTATCACAGGAAGGCCATGCAGAAAATGCGACTCAATACTGCGATTTCCATATATGAGACCGCTATGGAACTTGGTACCAAGAGCCTGGAATTGTTCTCTCAGAGATTCATGGCGACCAGTCAACCTGTCCAACAGGCTCAAGTCACGGCCCGATCCAAAAAACGTAGCCTTCAGAAATTCCGGCTTGCGCAACCAATCGGATACCGACACCGCCGCGATGTCCTCGTGGGCTATCTCGAAGGCATGGCTCTGCGCCCCCGCTGGCGACCATGGCACCTGCACCACAGTGATCTCGTCACGCGCCGAAGGCCGGTGCCTCGCTAAGAGAACCATTGCCGGCAAGCGGCTCTGCGGAAAGAGCCAACTTGATTGGTACGACAGGTTTACCAGAGTCACCGAAGAGAGTCTCTCTAGGAGACTCCGCAACATAGTCAATCCGGTTTTGCTGCGGCTGAAGAATTGAATACTGCTCAAGACCATGCCCAGCCGGGACTCGTCCGAGGCGAAATCCAAAGCCCTCAAGACGAAATCCAGACTCACGCCCCGTGGCGATCGAAATCTTTCGCGTTCCCGACCCGGAGCAATCTCCCGCGCCGCCTTGCCCCGATAACTCCACGGCGGGTTCCCGACAATCACATCGAATGCCTTTCGTTTGTTCGCTTTCATCAGTGCTCGCTTACCTTCCAGCGTGCTCTCAATATTTCGAGAATCGCCGACGATCAATGTCTTGCCGATGAGAGGTTTAAACCCGAGCGCCTTGGGCGATCTCGTATCCGGGTCGAGTTCCAACGCGGCCAGATAGAGGCTGAATGCGGCAACCCGCACCGCGGCCTCGCTTATATCAATGCCGTAAATCTGATCGTGCAACACAGACCGGATTACGCTACGACTCGGTCTCCCATCATTGCAACGGCGCTTGACCAACTTGCGCAAGGCTTCTACCAAGAACACTCCTGAGCCGCAGCTGAGATCAAGAACTGTCTCTTCTCCGCTCAACCCATCCATGACTTCGTCTAGGACCAGCGAAACAAGCGATAGCCGCGTGTAATGGACATCCACTTCGTTCGTTTCGTCATCGGATGTTAGGACTGTATGTGCAAACTGTTCGTAAATTGAACTGATCAATTCAACCGGAATGACATCGAACTGATAAGGGAATAACGTTGTCTGCCCCGACACAGGATCCACGGCATCAAGAAAGTCCGCGACCCGTCGCAGATGCTGCGCTTTCGGCAGGAATGAAGCGTTTGCGGGGAACATGTCACCGTTGAAGGTGTCGCGCAGCCAATCGAAAAACCGCTTTACGGCCTTGCGGTCTCGCAGTATGCGAGAGAGTATTTCGTGCCCATACTCGTTCTGCAAAAATCGACGCTTGACGATTTTCCGATCAATTAGATACTGAGCGAAAATTGATCTTCCGATCAAGCTTTGTACGCTGGACCGATCCAACCCCGCCGACAGCAGATCCTGTTCAAGGACTGCCAGATCGGAAAGCAGTTGCTGGTCGACGCAAGTTTTGCGGTGCACAGACTGTGCTTGATGCCAGAACTCGCCCGTCTCCATTACAAGCCGACCAGCGAATGCATCAAGCCTGTCTAGTTCTTTTTCAATCCTCCCGAAGGTGTCCAGCAAATGAACAGCGGCACTACTTTCTTCTCGTGGTCGGCTGAATCCATTGTAGATTTTAATGTTCTCGGGCGAAATCACCCACAAGAGCGGCGCGAATCCCTGATTCCACACCTCGCGCTGCCAGGATGCGACCTTTTCTCCAAGAGGCTCTTCACGTTCGTATTTGAAGTAGACGGTCAGAGCTGATGCGCTGCGCCACACCGCATCAGGGGAAAAATCACGGAATCTGGAATCTTCGTCAGATTTCGCGTCAAGAGACACGCCATGCGCCGGACGGCCATTGGCCAGATATCCGGTAGCCTCCAGCACTTCGTGTATGATCGGTTCGGTCATCTGTCCCCGTCTACCGCGACTTGAGTTCAAGGCATGCTCATTTATCTGTCTTAGACCGCTTTCTTGCCTCCATGAGTTTACCGCCTACTTGAACTGTACTTTCACCCACCTAAGACGCTGATTATTATACGGATATAGCCCTGATGGTCAACCGGTGGGATATGCAGGTCTGATATGATTTGACCTGTAAATAAAAGTTCTATAAAGAGGCATTTGCGCTGTAGGGTTTTTGAGAGGGGTTTTAGACGTAATGAGGACGTATGAACGCATGTTCAGAACCGTTTCTGTTTGTACTGATTCGTATTTGAACAATCTGACGGTCAGATTTCTTGATTTTCGCAGGATATGACGCTGATTTTCGCCCAATTATCAGCCTGTGCAAAAAATAGATATTATATATCAGCTGTTTAGATGCCACAAAAAATTGTTCTGACACTACATTTTGTTATGGGAATTATTTTCTGTGGAAACAAGTCGCCTGTTATACAACCGTCTTTTGTATTCCTCCCGCCGTGGAATCAGCCCCCTATGCATCTGAAATTTCCTGTTGTTTCGGCTCAGGTTGCCTAGTCGTGCGCACATGTAGCGTTTTCCCATTATGGCGACTAAAGGTCGTAGTGGTCAGTCGTCTCTCAAGAATATAGCGTAGCGTGTTCCAACTAGTTTGCTTACCAGCCAGACGTAACTGAGTACGGATAACCTGTACTAGTTGATATACAATCACTATCTACTCAGCGTAGGTCTCTGCCGTTATTCTTCGGATACAAGGACTCTTCTCATTATCTCAACTGGGGCCTGCTTACCTGTCCATATCTCAAAGGCGTCTGATCCTTGATAAAGAAGCATTCCGAGACCAGATTCTGCTCTAAGGCCAACAACTCTTGCATCCTTTACAAGCGGAGTAAGAGTCGGCTTGTATACGAGATCATAAATAACGCACTCTTTTTTCAAAAGAGAAAGAGGAAGACTAAGCGGTTCCCCACCCTCCATACCGGCAGAGGAGCAGTTAACCAAAATGTCCGCCTTGCAAATAACTTCAGTTATCATCTCATCGTCAGATAGCGAGACAGCAGAGAACTCTGTATTAGTAAACTGTGCCGAAAACTCCTCTACAAGCGTCTGCGCTTTGGAAAAGGTCCTGTTTACTATCAAAACACTTTGCGCGCCACCTCCACACATAGCGACTATTACCGCCCTCGAAGATCCGCCGGCTCCGACAATAACAACGTTCGCGGCCGAGGGGTCAAAGTCCAATTCCGATTTAACCGCTCTTAACACTCCTGAAACATCAGTGTTGTATCCTTTGAGTTTTCCGTTTTCGTTCGCTATGGTGTTTACCGCTCCGACCATTAACGCTTCGGGTGAAACTTCGTCCAAGCTATTTATCACTGACTGCTTGTGTGGAACGGTAACGTTAACCCCACAGATACCTAGAACTCTTAAAGAATCTACCGCAACGCTTATATCGCTTGGGTCCACTTTAAAGGCTAGGTAAACGCAATCAAGCTCCAGATGCCGGAACGCCGCGTTATGCATATTGGGAGACAGACTTTGAGATACTGGATAACCGAAAATCCCGTATATTTTGGTTAAGGAGTTTATCATCAAACTAGTTTTTTCTTTCCAACGCGACTGCAAAGGATTTCCTTTACCAATATAACATCCTGAGATATTTGCTTTGCGAGACTTTCCACATCCGCAAAACGTTTTTCATCTCTAATCCTCTGAACAAAATCAACTCTAATCGTTTTTCCGTAGAGGTCGCCACTGAAATCAAATATGTGGGTTTCTACAGCAAGCCTGTTCTCCCCAAAAGTGGGACGAACGCCTATATTGGTGATACTACCGTGAAAACCATCGGGAAGTTCTACGTATGTAGCGTAGACTCCGGGACTAGGAAGCGTTTCCCAATCAGAATCAAGGTTTATTGTAGGAAAACCCAGTTTCCTACCTCTTTTCTCTCCCTCAACGACAAGACCTTCTATAAAGTAATCGTAACCGAAGAACTGGTTTGCTTCGCAGACTTTACCTTCTGTAAGAAGATTCCTTATAAAACTGCTGCTCGCAACATGGCCATCTATTTGCACTTGAGGAGAAACTATTGTGTTAAAATTATGTGTTTCGCCCATTGCCTTGAGAAGGTCGGTGTTCCCTTGTCTTTTGTGTCCGAAGGAAAAATCTGGACCCACGACTATATTTTTCACCCTGACAAGACCGATCAATATATTCTTTACGAAATTCTCTGCGCTTACCGCCGAGAGCTCTTTAGTAAAATTAAGGCAAACTACGGTCTGAACTCCACAAAACTCAAGTAGCCTAAACCTATGTTCAAGCGGGAAAATAAGAGGAACTTCCCTTCTCCCTAGGACTTTCTGCGGATGTGGATCAAAAGTGATTACGCAAGAACGCGTGGAACTTTGTTTTGCAAGATCCTTTACCATATCTATAATTTTTCTGTGACCTAAGTGAAGTCCGTCAAAATTCCCGATTCCCGTAGAGGTCTCAAACTCCAGTGGCTGTCTAGGATCAACTATAATCTTCATGTTTCCCAAAAATTCTTACTGTAAAATAATAAAACTACTTGTAGTAGTGAGAGATAGAAGGACAGTATTTTACCGTACACTATTGCTGTTAAACAGTTTGATCATTTCTTTTTGTTGTCTTAGTCTTTTAAAACTCAGTTGAAATTATATAATTGATATTAACAAGATTGTGTAGTTCTAGGGGGAATAGATGAGTAACGACACCAAAAAATACGTAATGGGGTATGGAGAAGATCTTCAGAAATTACTCAGCAGGCGCAATGCGCAAACCTGTGCGGCGCATCTCCTACCGTATTTAAAACCCGGCATGCGCGTTCTAGATTTTGGATGTGGACCGGGAACGATTTCTCTTGGGTTGGCAAAAGCAGTGGAACCTGGAGAGTTGCATGGCATTGACATGGAGGAATCACAGGTGAAAATCGCTCAATCCGCTGCCTCAGTGGGTGGTTTTCAAAATGCTGTTTTTCAAACCGCCAAGGCTACGGATCTTCCTTTCGAAGACAACTCTTTTGATGTTGCGCACTGCCATGCCGTACTTTTTCACGCCCCTGACACAAAAGCAGTTCTGGCTGAGGCCCGCCGAGTGCTAAAACCTGGCGGTATCATTTCGTGTCGGGAAATGTTTGTTGATTCGTCATTTCTTGAACCTAAGAGAAGAGACCCGTGGGAAACGTTTGCAAAACTTCTTATGGCCAACGGAGGACATCCTCAGATGGGCAAACAACTCAAACGGCTTTTTATAGAAGCAGGATTCTCCGACATCAAAACCGGTATATCATTTGAATCTTTCTGCACGGACGAAGACGTTGAGTTTCTTTACTATTTCCTGATATCGTGGTTTTTCTCACCCGACACTGTAAAGTCAGCAAAGAAGTATGGAATTGCCTCTCAAGAGCAATTTGATAAATGGCGCGTTAGCATTGAAGAGTGGAAAAAAGCCCCTGGCGCTATAGCAGGTTTTGCTTGGGGTGAAGCAACAGGCCGCAAATAATCTTCTCAGGTATCTTCAGATTGAGATGGGTTATATTCAAATCTGATTTGTTAAAATGCTTGAGCTTTTTACCTTCTCCAGAAAGACGGCAAGAATAAAACAAGCACGGTAAACAATTCAAGCCTTCCAACAACCATAGTTAATGCCAGTAGTATCTTAGTGGGAGAGCCAAGAGATGAATAGTTATTGGCCGGACCAACTTCGTCAAAACCGGGACCAACATTGGTTAACGCAGCTACGGCCGCCGAGACTGCCGATTCCAGTGATATGTCTTCAAGCATTAAAACGCCCAAGGTGATAAAGGCGCAGAGAAATATGTACAGAATAAAGAAACTTGTTATACTTGAAACCGCTTTTTCACCTACGGTCTTTCCATCTATGGTTATTAGAGAAACTATGCTAGGGTACACGAGCCTATGTATTTCCCTATGAGCTTTTTTCAAGAGCACCATAATTCTCAACGCTTTTACTGAACCGGAAGTTGACCCCGCACAGGCCCCGAAAAACATCAGCATGAACAGTACCCACTTAACAAAAGCCGGCCACGCATTAAAATCCGTGGTAGTAAAACCTGTGGTAGTAATAATTGATACCACTTGAAAAGCCCCGTGGCGCAAGGATTCAGAGAAAGTTTCATAGACTTGCGTTTGCATTAATTCAACCGCGATGAATAAAGTTGCAGCAAGTACGAAAAAAAAATAGAATCGGAATTCTGAGTTTTTCAAAAGTTTCGTAGGTTTTCCCGTAAAAAAATAGAAATGAAGTACGAAACTTGTTCCTCCAAGAAACATAAAAAATGTTATCAACCAATGTATGTAGGCGCTGTCATAAGCTCCGACGCTTGCGTCCCTACACGAAAAACCCCCTGTTGAAAGAGTGCTGAACGAGTGTGTTATCGCATCAAAAAAACTCATCCCGCCAAAAACTAAAAGCATCGCTAACACCGCGGTAAACGCGATGTAGATGCCCCAGAGTTTTTTAGCGGTTTCCGCAACTTTGGGAGCAAACTTCTCAGCGGTCGGTCCAGTGGATTCAAGTCCAACAAGTTGCGCGCTACCAACAAAAAGTTTGGGCAGTATCGCAACTCCCAAAATTATTATCCCCATGCCTCCTAGCCATTGGGTGAAATTCCTCCAGAAAAGAATTCCTCTGGGAAGACTTTCTATAGATGTGAGAACAGTCGCTCCTGTAGTGGTAAAACCGGCGGTAGACTCAAAAAGCGCATCTATAGGATTTGCGAAAACTCCATATATAACATAAGGAATCGCACCCATGACGCTTGCCGATACCCAGCAGAGCGTCGCAATCAAAAATCCTTCTCTTCTTCGTATCTCTTTTGGGGTTTCTGCAGAACGGGAAGTCAAAATGAGCAATAAGCCTACAACAGATGTGATCATGGATGAGATCAGAAACGTGTAAAGATCATCCTCGGGATAAAATAACGCGCACATCGCGGGCAAAAGCATCAGAATTCCCAGATACGCAACGAATTTACCGGTGATCTGAAAACAGAATCTGAAATTCACGAGACCATTATCTCTTCAACTTTCTTTACAGTATCAGGAAGTGCGAATACCACTAGACGATCTCCAACCTGCGCCACAAAATCTCCTCCAGGGAAAATGGGTTTCCCGTCCCGCACGCATACGCCTATGACGGAGTTGTGCGGCATTTTGCAGTTCTTAAGCTCCATTCCGAGAATTTTTGAGTTTTCACTAACATCAAACTCTAGAAGCTCTCCCTCTTTGCCATGAAGTAAAGACATGTTAGCCTCTCCACCCAGATGAAGTAAGTTTAGAATTCCATTTGCAACTGATATATTCACGCTTATGGCGCGGTCAATCCCTATAGTTTCAAGCACTTGGACATAATCTGGATTGGAATAAAGTACCGCACAACGATCAATGCCGAGATTTTTCGCTAGCAGCGCGCTCAGCACATTGTTTTCATCATCATCCGTAAGCGCAAGAAGGTAATCGCTTTTCTCCACCCCAGCTTCTTTAAGCACCTCAAGATCAGTACCATCTCCTTCAAACACCATAACCCCAACAAGGTCCTCAGCCGCGGTTTTAGCTTTTTGGTGGTCATTTTCAATTAGTCTTACGGAAAGCCCCTCTGAATGAAGCGTCTCGGCTACTTCACATCCGACCCTTCCACCGCCAACTATTATGACAGAATGAATTTTCTCTATTTTCAGGTTAAAAAGTTTTTTTAGCCTCACAAGTCCTGATGGGAGACCTAAGGCAAAAACAAAATCTCCAGCGCGAAGTTCTGTATCCCCTCGCGGAATGGTCACCTTATGGTCTCGCTGCAGTCCAACAAAAGTCCAGTTTCTAGATGGGCCAGCGAAGTTCTTTAATTTTTCATTTATTATCGGAGCACCTTGCTCTACCCGCAACTTGAGAAGTTCTACTTGTCCGCTCGCAAAAAACTCCACTCTACCCGCAAAAGGAGCGCTTATAAGAGCAACTATCTTGTCAGAGATGATTCTGCCTGAACTTACAACTGAGATATTAGAACTTGGGAGAACATTACCGTATTCAGAATATCTAGCGTTTCTTATACTTGAGATGATTTTCTTTATCCCAAAGGAATGGGCAAAAAAAGCGGCGAGCAAATTTGTTCTGTCATCTCCGGTAACCGCAATGACTATATCCGCTTTTTCTATCTCCGCACGCCTGAGTATAAACGGGTCCGCGCCGTTACCTTCAAAGGCCAAGACATCTTGTGTCTCTTTTATCTTGTCTATGAGTTCGCTATCTCTCTCTACTACTACTACTTCATGGTTTTCGGAGAGTTCCTTTGAAAGAAAGTTTCCGACATGTCCCAGACCTATTATCAGAATTCTTTGCATGGCAATGAATTGCTTAATAGATTATTTTATTGAAAAAGCCTCGGAGTTGAACGAGTCTTGCCCCAAAAATAAGCGCAAGCAACAAAGCCGCAATTTGCGCCTGGGAAATACCTTCTATAAAACTAGGAGTAGTCTCCCTTATAAATTCAATTGAAAACCTCTGAATGCCTAAGATGGTAAAACCCAAAGCCGCAATGAACCCCACAGGATACTCCTTTTGTCTTATACTCCAAAGGAAAGCGAAGAGAAGGAACATAAACAATGTATCGTAAAGTTGGGTTGGATGAACGTTTGTTGCGCCATTAGGAAATGTAACCGCCCAAGGCAACGAACACGCAGTTCCATAGTCACAACCGTTGAGAAAACACCCTATTCTACCAACGCCGTGGCCGAGTATCAGAGCTGGACACACTATATCTAAAAGAACCTGAAAATTGGTTTTCTTCACCCTAGAGATGATTGCAACAACACATAGTATCCCCACAAGTCCGCCTACCGAGGAGTATCCCGATATAAAATACCGAGTGGGATTGGCCATAAATTCCGCCAATGTGGCGTTCTGGTAAAGAAAAAGAATTTTCGCTCCTATAAGTCCACCCGCAAAACAGCCAAGCAGGAGAATTCCTGGAAGCCTAGCATCCATATCCCTACGGCTTACCTCTTTTGAGACCACCCAAAAAGCGGTAAGATACCCAATCGTAAGAAATACTGAATAAGAATAGATAGCAATATCTTCACCTAACTCAAGAAGTACAGGATACACAGCTCTGAAATTCTCCTCCTCCCTATTTTGACTCGTTGAGCATAGGATCTAGGTTGATTAAGGGAACGGCTTCTGCTCCTGAGAATTTCGGTAGCGTTCCATCCCATTTTTCCGCAATCCTGAGTTGAATGATCATGGGGTTTTGTTGAAGAGCCTTGGCTTCTCTTTGAATCGCCTCAGCCCTTGCCTTGGACGCAATCTCTATCTGAAAAGCTTCTGCGCTGGCAGCCAACTTTTTCTCTTCGGCCGCAGCTTCTGCCTGCGTAACTCTTCTTATTTTTTCATTTTTCGCCTGTAGGGCTTCTTGCTCCGCTTTCACCTTGAGTTCGATTGCTCTGTTGAACTCTTCAGAGAAATCAAAATCGGTTATCGCGACGTTAGCTATCTTGAGCGCGTTCGGGGAAATTCCCTTTTCCTCAAGCGTAACGGATATAAAATTATTTATAGCCTCTTGTATCTCAACCTTGACCTCGGCTCTTTTTGTAACCAATTGCTCAGCCGTGTACTTAGCGGTGATGGCTTTTACGGATTCTTGTATAGCCGGCTCTATAAGAGCCAGAGATACGGTGATCCTTTTTCCTATCTTCTGGTATATTAGGGGAGCGAATTCTCCCGTGATTGAATACTGAAGGGTAACTTGAGTCTTTACGTTCTGCAGATCCTTTGAGGCAGAAATCGCTTTTGCGGTAGCCGCCATAAGACGGATATCAATCTGCTCAACTTTATCTAAGAACGGTTTTTTGATATGAAACCCTTCTGGAAGCGCTCTGGACTGTACTGCTCCAAGCGTCCTTACGACTCCCACGTGTCCACTCTCCACTATTACAAAAACACCCGTTACGACAAAAAATATCACGACAAAAATTATCGGATAGAAAATATTAAGTTTGGGAAGTTGTCCCCTTACTTTCATCTGTTGCCTCCACAAAAAATCTGATGTTCCTACATTATATATCTCTAAGAAAAAATATAAACTACTAAGAGAAATTCGCGTTGTAGCGATTTCTCAGGTCTGCTTAGACTATTGCCTCCGCACATTAAAGCACAAACAGAAATTTAGCGCTCAAGGTTATCTAGTCTCTGCTAGAAAACTCCTTTTGGGGAGATAGCAGACTACTGTTTCACCTAGCCAGAGCGTCAATCAGAGGCATTGCGCTGTCCAAAATGTGTATGCGTGTATCAAGAGTTTTAGAAGGGGCGTCTCATAACCACCCGTTGCACTAAAAACCGAAAAAACCACAAACACCTTGCAGATTTTCAGACTCTCAGAAATTACCCTTGCGCCTCCTTAATGTCCTTTACAAAAAGTTGAGGAAGAATCTTTACATTAAATACCTCTCTGCCTTTAAGGTTCAATGAGAAAACCATATCTATTTTTTCAGGAATTCGTACCCGATCAGCGTAAAACCATATGCACCTCAATCTCTTTCTATTTTCACCAACCGAAAAAGAGAGAGTACGGTTTTTGTGCAACTTTTGATTAAATACTTGAATTGATTTTGAGAGAAAAACAGGTTCAGGGTTTCCCTCCCCAAAAGGCACAAGGCGTTCTATTTGGGAAACAAGGTCATAGGTTATTGAGCCTAGGTTTATCTCCGAATCTATGTCTAACTTGCTGTAAGGTTTTTGACCGCTTTTTTCAAGTTCCTGCGAAAACCTCTCCCTGAAAACAGAAATTTTGTCCTCATTAATAGTAATGCCCGCCGCGGATGCGTGTCCTCCAAACTTCTCAAGGATATCATCACAACGGCAGAGGCTAGAATATATGTCTACACCTCCAAAAGACCGCCCGCTCCCGGTACCTATCGCGTTTTTATCAATAGCGATTAGAAAAGCGGGTTTTTGATAATGTCTCGCAATTGAGGAAGCAACTATTCCCAAAACACCCTTATGCCACTTCTGTGAGGCGAGAACAATGGAATTTCTCCGATCAGAATCGGAAAGAGCCTCAGCCATTTTGATAGCTTCCTCACGTATTTTGATTTCTATTTCTCTTCTTTCAGAGTTTTGTTCGTTAATCTCTTTTGCAAGCCGTTGCGCTTCTTCGTAAGTACGGGAGAGTAGCAACTCCACGGCACTATTGGCGGAACCCATTCTTCCCGCAGCGTTTATTCTAGGGCCGAGACGAAAACTTAGATCAGATGCCTCAATCCCATTCCTTATTTTACTTACCTTTTTTAGGGCCGAAATACCCCTCCGACACGGTTTTTCTATTCTTTTGAGTCCTTCTTTGACCATCACCCTGTTCGCACATCTAATTGGAACGCAGTCCGCCACTGTTCCTAGCGCGACTAGGTCAAGAAAATTCCCCAAGTTCGGCTTTTCTACTTTTTCAAAAAAACCCTCCTCCCGAAGCTTTTTGCGTAGGGCAAGAGTAAGATTGAATACAACGCCCACTCCGGCGATTCCTTTATCTGGATATCGACAGTCAGGTCGCTTGGGGTTAATGACCGCGACAGCTTGAGGAAGATTTCCTGAAAAGTTGTGATGATCAGAGACTATGAAGTCCATGCCAAGTTCGCCCGCCCGCGCAACCTCATCTACGGATGTTATGCCGCAGTCAACGGAAACCACAAGTTTTACGCCTTGCGCATTTAAATGTTCAAGTCCCTTAAGACTCACTCCGTATCCGTCATCGAATCTGCTAGGAATATAATACGTCACATCGCAACCTACAGACTCAAGAAAACTGTATAGAAGACAAGTAGCCGTAACTCCGTCCACATCGTAATCCCCATAAATAGCAATTTTTTCCTTCTCATAAATGGATTTTTTAAGTCGACTGACCGCCTTATCCATATCCTTCATGCGAAAAGGAGAAGGTAAATGTGAAAGGGATGGGAAAAGAAAAAGTTCGGCATCGTCAACTGAATTGATTCCTCTGTTTACAAGAAGCCGAGCTATTAGCGGATCTAAGCTCAGTTCGGTAGAAATCCTTTCAATAGGTATTAGGTCAGGTTCTGACACCACCCATTTTACGTTATTCATAAAGATTCTATGGAAAACAAATCAAGTGGAGTTTTTTGTGGTTTTGATATAATTAACCAACCCGGAGAGTCCAAGTTCATAACTATGTACGCCAAATCCAGATACAACGCCGAGCGACACTCCAGAGATAAATGATTTCTGCCTGAAATCCTCCCTTTTGTATATATTCGAAATATGAATTTCCACAACTGGAATTCCGGTTGAGAGAATAGCGTCTCTTATTGCAACGCTGGTATGGGTATACGCTCCAGGGTTTATTACTATCCCATCACAACTTCCATACGAATCCTGTATGGCGGTGACTATATCCCCTTCAGAGTTTGACTGGAAAAAAGAGAGAGTAATATTGTTGCCAATCTCGGGAGCAACCGAAGAAAGAAAAGACTCAATATCGGCAAGGGTGAAACTCCCGTAAATCTCCGGTTCCCTTCTACCCAGCATATTAAGGTTAGGACCATTAATGATTTTTATCTTCACAACTTAAACTATGGAGCATAACTCTGATACCAATTGGAATTATTTTTACTCCGTCCTGATAAGATTTGCTTAACTAACTTTACCACATCAGAATTTTTTACGTTACCGATGCGGCAAGCATAAATCAAACAACCGCAAAAAACCAGACTACAGATAGATTGAGGCATCCGCGCTGATGTAATTTGAGGAAGATATAGTCAAGTCTAGCGTTTTTGCATGTTTTCTCGGTGCCGTGAAGGGTTACTATACCATCTCTTTTAACCCGTTAGAAACGATTTCCTTGTTGTTTTGAAGTGTACTCTTGAATATCTTTTTAGAATGTTTACTTTTCTTCCTAAGGTGACGACAAATTCCAAACTATCGTTCAAACATTAAAGAGTTTTATAGAGAACTCAGTCTTATGCCGTCGGGCGTTTATGGAGAACGCCAACTTACGCCGTCTGGCGCCTTGGGTAGAACATACTCAAAGAGAGAAAGACAATCCTTTTTTTCAGCATGGGATAGTGGTTGGAAAGAAAAAGATAGTTGATTGGATAGAAAACACTCAAGGGCATATTGTTAAAATTTGTTGTACGCCTTGGGTGTGTGATGATCTTGAAGACCCCGAAAGCGACTATGTGATTGCTTCATTCGTTCTTCCCAGTAAACTTGCTCAAGTTCCATACATCCCTACTAATAGGCACTACAGATGGGCAGAGGATTGTCATTTTCTGCTTACAGAGAAAGTTGTTTTACATATTTATTCCTTAGACCCAACAAAAGCACTCTTTTATTATGAAGCGTCAGTTTGGAAAAGACTTTTTCCATGGTGAAAAAAACAACAAGGAGGTGCAGTAAATTCAGCAAGTGGAAAGGAGAATTAGTGCCACCGAGACGTTATAATCATTCTCAATATTCCTTCCCTACTAAATATGAGCGGGCATACATAGAAGTTGATCGGGAAGTTCCAGTTCCACGCAAAGGGGATCGTATAGAAGTCAGCGTTAAGAGAAGTAGTGGTTCTAAAAGAAAGATAGAGGCAACAATTAAAAAAGTAGTCTCTTACCGAGACATCCTGCAAAGATACTATGTGGAGTTTGTTGCTTATGTTGACGTAGACAAGAACATTAACAAACCAATCCCAAAACACATTAGGAAATCAATCCCAGTGCATAAATACAGAAACGGAAAATATATCAAACAGGAGGCACAGTAAATTCAGTGAGAAGAAAACTCTTAAAGATTGGGAGAAAGAACGGGACGAGCGAGAAAACGCTTACTACAGCGTAGGTTTCTACACTCTCCAGCCTTGGGCACGTAGCAGGACCATTCAGTTTTCTTGGCGGAGACTTTGGATTTATTGGTAGGTAGAGGTTTTGGAGTGTTTGGATTGTGATTTGGACTTGAGATGGAGAGTTTTGGCAAGAAACAAGGGTACATTCGGCTTCATCTTACTGTGTCCGCAGCCTTTGTCCGTCCAGTAGGCGCAGAGTATCAGACCTGAGCAGGACACAGGCTATCCGGCGGGGTTGTGAGTAGAGCGGTGACCGTTCAGTTCAACGGCTTCATTATAAGTTCAATAGCTTCCTGAGGCCGGGCGGCATAGTGTCGGTTAGCTTCAGGCAGATAGTTGAATCTACCTTCACAACGCACTATGGCGATGGCGACGTTGCTCAGACAGGAAAGATTTTCTGGCAAGTACCCTTTTGATACCCGACAACGGTCTTCATCGTAGGTGAAGTCACGCACATAATGCAGACGGTTCTCAATGTGCCAGTGGTTGCGAACCAAGGCAAGTAACTCCTTGGCTCCAGCCTGCTCTGGGCCAAGTGAGGTCAGAGCATAGACAGTCTCGCAACTGGTTTTACCTGTCTTCTTCTCAGTGCGCTTGCGGACTATGCGTATGGCTTGACGTCTTCCATGCATGGCTACATATCCATCCCACTCAGAACCGGATAGGTCTACTACCCAACAGGTCCGTTCTTCAATCCTCCCATGTTTGTTATCTTCGGTTGTCCATCCGGGCACGGCATCAAAGTCCAATCCCTTTATTTCCTTGCTGATCCTTCTTTGATTGTTCTTGATGGCGGTCATCACATAGTCGGCTCCATTTTCCAGCAGACAGCGCGCCGTATCCTGCTGGGCATGCAGCGCATCTAGAGTGACAGTACGATCAGCAATGTCGAGTTTATTGGCCAGGTCGCGTACCACTAGCATCTCACTGCTCTTTTCTTTGATTGCTAGTTGACCGAGAACCACACCGGTGTTATGTTCGAGGGCAGCTACCATCATTCTAATTCCACCCTCAGTCTGCTTGGCTGCGCCACGAATCATCTTGCCGTCCATCGCCACCGGCGCTGCGGGCGAGGTCTTGCGGGCTTCCCACAGGTTCAGCGCTTTATCAAGCGTGTCGGGTGGCAGTTTTGCGAAGATGTTATGGAAGGTGCCAATTACCGGCGCAGTGTAGCATTTCTTACTGGGACTGTGGAACGCTCCAACGGCCTTAAGCTGTTCCTGACTAAGGAGTCGGGCAAACTGCGCTATGGCGGACACCCCGCGGTATCCAGCCAAACGGGCGGCGACAGCGAGAACCAACACGGTGTCAAGAGGATAGCGTCTACCTTGAGACTGTCGGAACTCAGGCACCTCACCTAGAACATCTTTGAGACTGCATAACTGTGGCGCCGTCATAGGCTCCTTGCGAACCCCACCGGTCCATTCTGGTGGTAATTCCTCTTGACTTAATACTTCTTTAGCATTATCAACAAGATTAAACATGAAGACCTCCTTGGGTTGACCATGGTAGCGCCACCGCGCAGACCCTCCAGACTCTCGGGCAAACCCGCGCGTTAGCCCGAAAGACTGCCAGTTGGCCGCCCGGTAGCAAGTACCATTAAAACGTGAAACATCTACGAACGTCTCTGCCAGAAACACTGGATAACCATGCGCTGTCTGCATGTCCGAAGACAATCGTTTCAGACTCAGACCCAGCACTCGGGATGCCAAGTTTGGCACCCGTTGCCGTGTCAGAATGACAAAACGCACATTGTTGGCAATCAGATGCAACCGTCCAAACTGCTGCTCGGCGCTCCAGCCAATCCAGCCGTCCCGGGCCGCTAACTTGAATGCGCCTGCCTGCCAACCAATAAGCGCCACCCAACGCGACCCTACTTCCGCCACATGACGCAATCCCTTGCCGAACACGCGATGGAATGGAAGATAGTGATGTAGTCTGACTAAGTGGTCCCAGTGACGACGTTCCTGTTCCCCATAGGTAGGACGTACTGTGACCGCGCGCAGATCAATCTTATTGTCCTGAGATGTCCGTCTACTCATGATCTACACCATACCACATCATTTAATGAATAGCCAGAACTAAATTCGCAACGTCCAGATCAAAACCTGACAACGAAACAATCGAATTGTCGACTTAATATCTGTTGGAATATCCGGGTTATAACGTACTAATATGACTTCACTGTTTTCTCAAATCCCCAAATGACAATGTACTACCCTTGGATATATTCTCCCTACATATCCAACTCCGCAGATTATAATTCAGAAGAGTTTGTTATAAGAAAAAACTTACGAAGAACTGAAACCGAGCCTAATTCTTCTACATGTCAGCTAGAAAGGGAAGACAAATGAGTCTCTAATTTCTCTCCATGATGTAGTGACAACCTCTAAGATGTAAAACTCTCTTTGAGAGAATATACTCGGTAATATCAACGCCTTACACCTCTAGAAAATTAGAAAGCCCTGGGGCACGTAGTGAGGTACGATTTAAGACTAGGGAAGAAGCTTTGGAATACGCAGAAAAGATAAAAGCGAAAGGTTTAGAACCGCGCTCTCGTTGGGTAGTTATTCCAGTACGTATTTACAATGACAGCCTAGGAGAGCAGGTAGAATCCGCTGACCTCTCTCTTATTACCCATGAAAAAGGTGCATGGCCTCGTCTTGGTTTTGGTCTTGCACACTATACAAGTCAAGTGGATTGGGAAGCCTATAAAAAATTACATTCAATCCCCGCTGATTATTTTTATTTCAGTGAAGAGGATAAAAAGAAGCTATTTGAAAAGCGCGGGAAGAAATATACGCCTGATTTTTTGTTGCGGGGGCAACCTTGGAAATATCCTGCTGGTTCTCCAGAAAGAAGGGAGGCTTTGGAGCATTGGGATATTAGGTCAAAGATAGACGCTGAGGAATTTCAGGAAAACTCAGAGGCAGAGGTCAAGCTATTGCTTGAATTTGAGAAGAAAGCTTGGAAAGTTCAGGGAGAGATACGCGAAAAATATAAAGAAAAAGAGAAAAAACTTATTGAAGACTATAAAAAGAAGAAGCAAGATGACAAGAAAAAAGTTAAGCAATAAACCTTCTGCGGTTTCAAACCGCAAGCGATATAAGAATGATCCAGTCTACAGAGAGCAACAACGAGTGAAGGGGCGAAATTCACGCCCTTCCGCTCGTAACTCTCTCTGGGCGTTGGTGGAGAGACTGGAAAATATAATTGAGAGACTAGAACATTAAGGAGGGGATGGAAAAATCAGCAACTGATTTTTGAGGTGAATTTATGGTTTTTGGCTTATATTAGCCGATCTCAGGACTTTTTTGGGAGGTTTTTGGAGCGCCCCTTGATATACATACACATTTTGGACAACGCAAATGCTTTAATTTGGTATTGTCCGGCGAATAATGAGATATTACAAGTCGGCAAATAACCGAGACCATTAAACCAAACTGGAAGCAGTTACTAGGAAATAAGCGCGCTTATTTCTTTGTAGCGGCGATGGTATCTCTGATTTTCAGGCTCGCTCTCACAAAGAGCTTTAGCCACTTTCATGGCATCTTCGTAAAATCCCTGCTCCATATAAAGATTAAGCATAGCTTCCGTTTCAAAGACCGGCACCCGCGGCTTAGTTCGCTTTAAAAACTCCTGATTAGTAGATTTGTTCTGCTGAACTTGAACAACGGGAGGCGCAGGGGAAGACAGAGGGACCTCAATCGCGGAAAACGCTACGCGAAACGCCTTGCCTTTTTCTCCTGAGTTCTTGTAAATATCGGAAAGAAGAGACGCGGCTTCCCTGTTTTTCGGGTCAATCTCAAGCGCCTTTTCAATTTCCTCTCTTGCAAGGGTAGTTTTGCAGGACATAAGATGCGCTCTAGCAAGAAGAACTCTCGCCCAACTACTGTCTCCTTTTTTTTCGGTAAATTCTTTGACGCGGTATCTAGCAAGGGTTATCTTTCCAAGAGCGAGAAAAACTTCTGCAAGAGCAAGAAGTGAATCGGCATCAGAAAAAACTGCAGAATTATATTCATATTTCTCCTTGAGCTCATTAAGTTTGTTCTCGCTCATCAATCTAAGTTCATCAAAAGGCATTTTCAATGACATCACAGGTCCAGCCTGACTAGAGTATTATTTTCTCAGGAACATACTTACTTCTTCCACTCCTAGAATCCTAGCGAGTAAAAAATAAACGGCAACGCCAACTGCCACAGCGACTCCGGCGACAAGAGTTTTTTCTACGGAAAAACCCGTTGCGTTCCAAGTGGAAAAACTTGCAACCGCAGATGCGGCAATTCCGGTGATTGCTGATGCCACGGAAATTTTCAGCAAAAACACAAAAATCTTATAAGAGAGAAATCCCCCAAGACGACCGTTTAAAAAAACCACAAGCGTCACAAAGTTTATCACTGAAGAAACCGAGCTTGCCAGCGCAAGACCGAAATGGTCAAGCGAGAAAACAAATCCTAAGACAAACCCACACGCCGCATTTACAAGTAAACATATAAACGCTACCATCACTGGCGTCTTCGTATCCTGCAACGCAAAAAACGCAGGGACAGTTATCCGGATTCCGCCTACGGCGAAAAGTCCAAATCCGTAGCCCAAGACAGCCATAGATGTGCTAGTCACCGCCACGTAATCAAATTCCCCATGCTGATATAGAAGATTACACATAGGTTCCCGTAAAGCGATTATCCCTGCCATTGCTGGGACCATTATAAAAAGCATACGACGAAAAAATCTGAGATATTCTGTGGCAAACCCTGAGTAATCCTCCCTAGCCGCACGCGCCGAGAGAGATGGAAGAGCCACAGTGGCAAGAGAAACGGCTATTACTCCTAAGGGAAACTCTATAATTCTCTCTGCAAAATAAAGGTATGAAACCGTTCCCTCGGACATAAAAGAGGCATATTGAGTGTTCACCAAAATGTTGAGATTATATACGGCTATTCCAAAGATCTGCGGAAGCATAAGTAGACCGAGGTTTTTTACCGCAGGATGATTCAAAGTTCTTGTAAAGCCGAACATGAAATTATTTTTCTTCAAATAAAACAAGTGAAGAATAAGTTGCACCCCACCTCCAAGCACCACTCCGATACACAGCGAAACAATAGGAATATCAAGTTCCTTATAGAGAACAAGAGCGCTTGCTATTATGCAGATGTTAAAAAGAACTGGAGAGAAAGCCGGGGCAAAAAAATGCTTTATAGAGTTAAGAACTCCCATACCGAGCGCGGTGAGCGATATAAGCAACACATAAGGAAATACAAGTCTGTTGAGATAAACAGCGAGATCAAAAGTCCTTTGGTCAAAGCCATAGGCGAACATTTTTACAAGCCAAGGTGAAAAAATAATTCCAAGCGTGACCACGGCTACAAGAATAATTAAAAGTACGGTGAACACGGAGTTAAGAGCCCGTTTGGACTCACTCACGTCTTTTGATTCCAGATATCTAGAAAATACCGGAACAAAAACCACGGCTAGAGATCCTTCGGCAAAAAGACGGCGAAGCAAATTCGGAATGCGAAACGCTACGTAAAAAGCGTCTGTCTGAAAACCAGCGCCGAAAAGCGCCGCCACCAAAACATCCCTCATATACCCAGCGATTCTACTCAAAAAGGTAAAAAACCCTACAATCCCCCATTTCCCATCGCTCACTCTATCCATCCGAATCCCCATTGATTTGAACGTCACTACTTCGTATAGGGTCTATAAATTCAAAATCTATTTCGCCTCTTAGCGCATCAAGAACCTGTCGCGTCTCCACAACCAACTCCGGCGTAGTTATCACTTTTACTATCATTTTCTCCGGCACCTCGGTCCTGACCCACATCAGGTGTCCATAAGTGCCAAGAATGGCCTGAAGAAGAACATTAGAACTTTTTTCGGCAAGTTTTAGAAAAAAAATCGACATGCTTATATCCAAATCAGACGGTGGAATCACCAACTCTATAACTTAAGATTATATACTAAATAAGCGGGCAAATGGAATCACATACCCCAACGGATAGTGCCTCATCTCAAATCTTTGCTAACGCATAAAATGATTGCAAATCCGTTTTTCGGCGATTTCTCAAGTAAAAACTAACTATTTCAAAATGTTACTTGACATTCTCTTAATATTTTTATAACTTATGAAATGGCATGGAAACTCCATAAAATGGCAGAAAGTGGCAGAAAATAGCGCAAATGTTTAGAGGAAGATATGAACACACAATGACCAAGACTGGAAGGGTCAGTATCCCCTCTAGGTTCAGAGAGGTCTGCAGAAATAAGTATTCTGACGAGACTTTTGTGGTCACGAACTTTGATAAGTATTTGATTGCGTACCCACTGAAAGAGTGGAATTCTCTGGAGGAAAAGCTCTCCAAAATATCAATAACGGATACAAAAGCTGTTTCTTTTATACGTTATTTCATGGGAAGCGCGATTGACTGTCGCGTAGACAATCAAGGGAGAATATTAATTCCCCAATCCCTTCGTTCATATGCGGACATTGAAAACGATGTAGTACTTATTGGTATGGGGGACAAAGTGGAAATATGGGCAAAGCAGAGATGTGAAGAGGAAAATGGAACTACTGGATTTGAGGCATTCAGCCAAAGTAGCGAAGTACTCGCGGAATATGGACTCTAACAAAAGCAGATATTGTGGAACAGGAGTGTCCAAAAGGCCATCTCACGTAACCGTAATGGCAGAAGAGGTGGCGCGTTACCTTAACCCGCCGGATGGAGCTGTGGTAATTGATGCCACCGTCGGTCTGGGCGGACACTCTGAATATTTGTTACAAACATATCCTTCTATATCAAAAATTATAGCAATGGATGTGGACTGTGACGCTCTTCGCTTTACAAAGGAAAGGCTTGCGCATAGCAAGGAAAAAATAACTCTTGTGAATAAAAACTTTGCACACGTAAAAGAAACTATCTCTTCAATGGGGATAGAGCACGTGGATGGCATGATAGCGGATCTCGGGATCTCTTCCTACCAACTTGAACAAAGTGGCAGAGGATTTAGTTTCAGAAAAGATGAGTTTCTTGATATGAGAATGGACACAAACCTTGATCTCCGCGCATACGATTTGGTAAATAAGATGAAAAGCGGGGAGCTTGAACATATTCTGAAAAATTATGGGGAAGAGAAGTTCGCGCGCAGAATCTCAAACTCAATAGTGAGAAGCAGACAGAAAAAAAACATAGAAACGTCTTCTGAATTGGCGTCTATAGTATTTGAGTCAATTCCAAAAAGGTTTCATCCGAAAAAGAAGCATCCCGCGACAAAAACTTTCCAAGCGCTTCGTATCTCAATTAATAATGAACTTGATAATTTGACGAAATTTATTGAGCAAAGCGTGAAAATTCTGAAAAAAGGGGCGAGGCTCGCCATAATCTCTTTTCATTCACTTGAAGACAGGATAGTGAAAAATATGTTCAGAAAGTTTGACTCGCCCTGTATATGCCCTCCGGACTTACCAGTGTGCTCATGCGGAAAAGTTCCGTCTGTAAAAATCGTAAAGCGATCTGTAATAAAACCAAGAAAAAATGAAGTGATTGAAAATCCAAGAGCGAGAAGCGCAAAAATGAGAGTAGTAGAAGGTGTATAGAAAAATAACGGCGAAGGCAACCGGAAGGAACACGGTGAAGGGTTTAAAATGCAACGCGCTCATTATACTGGTCGCGTTCTTATCCGCTCTATGCTTTATCCATATCAAGGTCCAACACACAAGAACCGGATATGAGATATCAACAAATAGGCAGTTGCAAAAAGAACTTATAAACGAGGGGCAAATACTCTTTTACGAGCTCTCAGAAATTAAATCACCACAACGTCTCGTTCCTGTAGCAAAACAAATGGGTTTTCGGTTTGCTACTACTAAAGACATAGTCTTTATTGAAGAGGTAATGGTTGCATCAGGTAGAACGGAATGACAAACTCGGGCAACGGAAGGTGGAAACTCTATTTCACTACCGGATTCATGGTTCTGCTCTTCATGGCCATGGGATACAGATGTCTTGAACTTCAGGTACTAGAAAGAGAACGATTTTCCCGTGGAGCAAAAAGCCAACACAGCAGAGTCTATAAGATTCCTCCTGTAAGGGGAACGCTCTATGATCGAAACCAAAAACCACTAGCCACTAGCGTCTCCGCAACCTCTATATATCTTAACCCTAGAAAAGTAAAAGATCCCGAGCGACTTGCGCTCGCTGTTTCTGGGTCGCTAAATATCTCCAGTAAGAAAGTGGTTTCGCGTGCAAATTCAGAAAAATCTTTTGTCTGGATAAAAAGAGGCGTAGACAACAAAACCGCTCAAAAAATAAAAGATCTTAATATTGCCGGAATAGGGTTTCTTGAAGAACCGAAAAGAATCTACCCCAACGGCGCCCTTCTAGGCCAAGCCATTGGATTTACCGACATTGACCTCAAGGGAATTGAAGGCGTTGAATACGCCTTTGATAGATTTCTCGCCGGAAAACCCAAGGCCAAAAGAATAAAAAGAGATGGAAGAGGTAATCCCATATCGGACGGCGTGACAAGTAAAATTGAGCAGTCGACAAAGGGAAACGACATAGTGTTGACCGTCGATTCCACCATTCAGCATATAACGGAAGCAGAGCTTGAGAAAGGCATAAAGGAAATGGGCGGAGAGAGAGGAGCGGCTGTTTTGATGAATCCACAGACGGGTGAAATACTCGCAATGGCATCCTATCCCCGTTTTGATCCCAATAGATTCAGTGAGTTTTCGACAAAAATAAAAAAGAACCTTCCAGTATGGCTCTCGTTCGAACCTGGCTCAACTCTCAAAGTTTTTTTGGCCGCTGCGCTACTCGAAGAAAAAGCCGCGGATGAAGACACCGAGTATGACTGTGAAAATGGAAAGAAGAAAATAGGTTCTAACATCATAAATGATGCACATGAACATGGAGTTCTGACAGTTTCCGAAGCGATAAAATACTCAAGCAATATATGCGCCGCGAAGATGGGAGAAACCCTAGGAAAAGAGAAACTCTATGATTCTCTTAGAAGTTTCGGATTCGGGAGAAAAAACGGGGTGGATCTTCCTGGAGAAGCAAGTGGGAAAATACAGAGTCTCAGAAACTGGGGAGACATAGAACTTGCGACTATATCCTTTGGGCAAGGAATATCGGTAACCGCCATACAGCTTGCGACGGCGCTTTCAAGTATCGCAAACGGTGGATATATGATGAAGCCATACATAGTGAAAAGAATAATTTCTCCTAAAGGGAAGACCATTATGGAGAAGAATCCAGAAATGCGGAAAAAAGTCATTTCTTACGACACGGCATCCAAAGTCACAAGAATTCTTGAACAAGTAGTGCAAAGAGGGGGTACTGGGTCAAAAGCCGCGGTCGCGGGATACAGAGTTGCAGGAAAAACCGGTACCGCGCAGATGGTAAATCCTTTAACTGGAACCTACTATGAAAACAGATACATGTCCTCTTTTATAGGGTTTGCTCCAGCTGACGACCCTAGTTTAGTGCTTGTAATCGTAGTTGACAACCCGAGAAAACAAACCTATGGGGGAGTTGTCGCCGCGCCTATATTCAGATCAATAATCGAAAGAACGCTGTTTTACATGCGCGTGCCACCAAACCCAGAACTACTTGAGGAAAAAGTGATGCCTAACATGGTAAGCAAAAGCGCAAGAGATGTAATAAGATGGGCTGAAAAAGAAGAGGTTTCGGTCAAGTTCATAGGAAGTGGTTACGTAGTGAGTCAACACCCTCGGTCTGGAGAAAAAATAGAGAGAGGAACTGACTGTACCTTTACGCTAAAAGAGAACATATGAAGTTGCGAGAACTCCTTAAAAACGCTGGCGTTAAGACGGTGGAGGGAGCAGAGAATTGGAGAGATACGGAAATTACTGGAATAACCCTCAGTTCCCTAGAAGTAAAACCGGGTTTTCTTTTCATCGCTATCAAGGGTAATCAGAAAGATGGACATTCCTACGCCGCTAGCTCGGTAAGTCGTGGAGCGGCGGCGGTCGCGGTTGAGCGCATATCTGACGACATCCGCAAACTCGGGGTTCCTGTGGCCATAACGCAAGACTCAAGATTGGCGGCGGCCGCTGTGGCGGCGAACTTTTATCACAACCCATCTTCTGAAATGAAAGTGGTAGGGATTACGGGAACCAATGGAAAAACCACCGTAACGCACATGGTTGAGGCTATCTGGAAATTGGAGAAAAAAAATGTAGGGCTTTTAGGAACCATAGAAAACAGATACATGGGCGAGTCTATCCCTTCTATCCTCACCACGCTTGACCAAGTAAAACTAATGAAAACGATGAGCGAGATGAGAGATTTGGGAGTAACCAACTTGGTGCTTGAGGTATCATCGCATGCGCTTGATCTAAAAAGAGTTGATTCGTGCCATTTCGATGTGGCGGTATTCACCAACCTTACGCAAGACCATCTCGACTACCACATCACCATTGAAAACTATTTCAGGGCGAAGCAGAGATTCTTCACCGAAATTCTTGAAAAAAGCGAGAAACAAAGCACATACGCAGTGATAAATGCAGATGATCCCTTTGCAGACAAAATACCAGCCCCAAAAAAAGGGCAAAGAATAACGTTTTCCACCCGGAAAGAAAATTGCGACATATTCGCAAAGAAGTTCGCCCTTGGTTCTCATGGAATAACCGCTACGCTTGCGACCCCTTGGGGAGAAGTGGAAATCAATTCAAAACTCATGGGCCTGTATAACCTCTACAATATGATGGCGGCTACGGCAGCGGTTCTACCTCTAGGTTCATCGCCCGAGATCATCTCGCAAGCTCTAAGTGGGCTTGCGCAAATACCGGGAAGGCTTGAAAAAATAGAAAACAACGAGGGGATAAACATCTTCGTGGACTACGCTCACACTCCAGATGCGCTTGAAAACGTTCTCAAATGCTTAACCCCCTTCTGTACCCAAAGGCTGATCACGGTTGTGGGTAGCGGTGGGGAAAGAGACAGGGGCAAGCGGCCACTGATGGCGGCCACGTCTCGCGAATACTCAGACCTGCTGATATTGACTTCTGACAACCCAAGAAAAGAAGACCCCCAAAGCATAATCGCCGATATGGCTAAAGGGGTTGAGGCTACAGATCCCATGGTTATAGCAATTATCGATAGGGGTCAGGCTATAAAATATGCGGTGGATGAGGCTTGCGCCGGAGATATCGTACTTATCGCCGGGAAAGGACACGAGGATTATCAGATAATAGGCGATGAAAAAATCTGTTTTTCAGATAGAGAAACCGTAAAGAAGTATCTTAACAAGAAAAGCGGAGCAAGGCATTGAGACTGAACCTTGATTTTGTGCTGAAATCCAGTGGAGGAACCGTTATAAAAGGCAGAATGCCTGCTGTTGGCGCATCGGGAATTTCAATTGATTCAAGAAGCATTAAAAAAAACCAGATATTTATCGCTATAAAAGGTGAGAATTTCGACGGCCACGACTATGTTTCAGAGGCATTTGAAAAAGGAGCGGTCGCCGCGATAGTGCAAAGAGACCCGGGCAGATTGAGTGCAACGCATAACTGCGGCGCGATTATAATGGTGAAGTCCACTGAAGAGGCATTGCTAGATATGGCGTCACGCTGGAGAAATTCCTTTCCAAATCTCAAACTAGCCGCAATTACGGGATCTAACGGAAAAACCACCACAAAAAACATGACGCATAGCATACTTTCTGTGGCAGGAAACGTACTGAGCACATATGGAAATCTCAATAACCATATAGGAGTTCCTTTAAATCTGCTTAAGCTTGAGCCAAAACATGATTTCTGCGTACTTGAGATGGGAATGAACTCATTTGGAGAGATAAGAACCCTAGCGCAGACAGCATCTCCTCAAGTGGGCGCTATAACAAACATAGCAAGAGCCCACCTAGAGAAAATGGAAGATCTTGACGGGGTAGCAAAGGCAAAAGGCGAACTTGTGGAAGATTTCTGCGAGCAAAACACCTTCTGCGTTAACGCGGATGATCCACGCGTAGTGAAAATAGCGGAAAAGACTCATTGCAAGAAGATCTCATACGGCATTGATTCGCAACAGGCTTTCATAAGGGCAGAAGATATAAATCCCCAAGCGATGGAATCAATTGAGTTCACTCTAAGCATAGGCCAAAAATCATCAAGAACTAGAATAAAAGGGATAGGAACTCATAACGTGCTAAACGCCCTGTGCGCTTCTGCGTTAGGATATTCGCTCGGACTAGAGATGAACCAAATACTTGCCGGTCTTGAAAAATACACGCCTTCGGCAATGAGACTTGAAGTTATGAGCACCAGGTTTGGTTTCAACATAATAAATGACTGCTACAACGCAAACCCTGATTCAATGAGCGCGGCGCTTAGTGAAATCGTAGCCCACAAACAGGATGACGCGAAAACCGTAGTTGTCCTAGGAGATATGCTGGAACTCGGAGAAAGCGCGGAAAAAGAACATGAAATGATCGGAGAGAGCGTTTCTCGCCTAGGGATAGACATGCTCATAGCCTTGGGAGAGTATTCGGGGACGCTTGTCGCCGGAGCGAAGAAAAACCCGGGCAAGACAGTTTGTCGCGTGGCGCATAGCCCAGAAGACGCAGCCACTCTTATTCTTGATTTCTGCGATTCTGGGGACATTGTTCTCGTTAAAGGGTCCCGGGGAATGGAAATGGAGAGGGTTATACAGAAGATCTACAAGAGGTAAATCATGCTCTACTTTCTACACTTGCTAAAAGATGAGTTTCTTTTCCTCAATGTGTTTAAGTACATAACATTCCGTTCGTTCGGAGCTGGACTCACATCATTTCTTCTATGCGTTTTTCTCGGACATAAATTCATCGAATTACTCAGAACAGCGCAGTTCCAAGAAGTAATCCGCAAAGACGGTCCGAGCAGTCACGACGCAAAAGCCGGAACTCCTACAATGGGAGGCATCTTCATCGTAATGGCGGTAGCCATATCGTCTCTGATGTGGGCAAACCCCTTAGTCGACAAGTTTCTTTTAGCGTTATTGTTCATGATTAGTTTCTCTGTCCTAGGATTCTTTGACGATTTCATGAAATTAAAGAAGGGAAAGGGGATGAGGGCTAGAGTCAAATTTCTTTTTCAACTGCTCATAGCAACGGTATTCGTTGTTATACTTTGCTTTAGGGAAAGTGGGGACTTTCTTATGTATTTACGAGCGGACAAGGTTATTGACTACCCGTCTACCGCAATAGTGTTTCCATTTGTAAAACAGGCGGTAATAAACCTCGGATATTTGTACATACCATTTGCCATACTGGTGGCTGTCGGATCTTCAAACGCCGTAAATCTCACCGATGGGCTAGACGGACTCGCCATAGGTTCAATAGCCATAGTGACCTCAACTTATATAATTTTCGCCTATCTTGCAGGGAACCTGCAGTTTTCATCTTATCTACAGATCCCTTCCATAGAAGGCGCAGGGGAAATTGCGATATTTCTCGCTGCCGTGGGAGGGGCTTGTTTAGGATTTCTGTGGTACAACTCTCACCCAGCTCAGGTTTTCATGGGAGATGTCGGATCACTGTCTCTCGGCGCTGCGATAGGATTCAGCGCTCTTGTCATAAAACAGGAGATGCTTTTGATTGTGGCCGGTGGCGTATTTTTCGTTGAAACCTTGTCTGTGATAATACAAGTGATCTCGTTCCGTTCCGCGGGCAAAAGAGTTTTCAAAATGACTCCGCTTCATCACCATTTCGAACTTGAGGGATGGGCGGAGTCAAAAGTCGTGGTGCGCTTTTGGATAATATGCATAGTTCTTTCACTTATAGCCCTTTCGAGTCTAAAGATAAGGTAATGGCATGGAACTAGAGAAGAACAAATTTCTGATCGTAGGCCTAGGAATAACTGGAAAAGAAACCCTGAAATTTCTTCACTCCCGTGGGGCGAACGTAAAGGCGACCGACTCAAGAAAAATTGAGCAACTTGAACCTGAGATAACAAACCTTGCTTCGCAGGGAGCGCAGGTACATTGTGGAAGCGGTTTTCCCGAGCTTTTCCAATGGGCGGACATAATAGTTCTTAGCCCTGGGGTGATGTTCTCTCTTCCTGAGGTGATAAAAGCCAAACGACTCGGCAAAACCGTGATAAGTGAGACAGAATTCGCATGGCGCTTCGTATCTAAACCTGTAATCGGCGTAACCGGGACCAACGGAAAAACCACGACAACTCTTCTTCTTTCGGAAATGCTTAAACAAAGCGGGATAAAGGCGTTTACGGGTGGGAATATAGGAACGCCTCTTGTATCGGTAGCGGGCAAAGACAGCGAGTTCGATTTCCTACTACTTGAACTCAGCAGTTTTCAACTTCAAGGAACAATTGATTTCGCTCCTCACGTAGCGGTAATGCTCAACATATCGCCCAACCATCTAGACCACCACAAAGATATGAAGGAATACAGAGCGGCTAAATTTAAGATATTTGCGAATCAGAGTGAAAAGGACTGGGCTGTGCTCAATTCCTCAGATCACGAAGTGGTAAATGGCGCAGAAAAGATCTGCGCATCTAAAATCTCATTTGCAGGCCCAAACGCGGACGTGCAGTATGAAAAAGAAGAGATAAAATTCCGAGATACGTCCTTTTCTCTTAAAAGAACAAAACTCAAAGGGACGCACAACAGGGAAAACATCATGGCTGCGGTGGCAACCGCCATTCTATGTGGATGCGACGCAGATGCCATACAGCAAAGCATAGATAAATTCCGTCCCCTTCCCCACAGAATGGAATTCGTACTCAACCTAAATGGCGTGGACATCTACAATGATTCTAAGTCCACAAGCCCGTTTGCAACCCTGCGCGCAATTGAGAGTTTACCATCTCCAATCGTTTTAGTCGCAGGAGGAAAAGACAAGCAGATAAGTTACGAATGCCTCAAAAAAGTTGTAGCTACCAAAGTCAAGGGAGTTGTGCTCATGGGAGAGGTCAAAGAGAAAATGCGCGCCGAGTTTGAAGGGCTGACAGAAACGGTCTGCGTGGACTCAATTGAGGATGCCGCGCTCAATGCGTTTGAGATGTCAGGTAAGGGCGACACGATTCTTTTCTCACCCGCGTGCTCAAGTTTTGACATGTTCTCTTCATATGAGCAAAGAGGCGAACTTTTCAAGGAACTCATAAGAAATGTTTGACTTTAAGAATAGAAATTTTGATGTTCTGCTGTTTGGACTAGTGCTAATAGTGGCAGGAGTGGGGGCGATAGCGGTATACGACTCAAGTTCCATATTCTCGCTTGAGCATTACGGCGACTCCATGCGTTTTCTTAAACTTCATCTTATATACCTCGTTCTGGGCATAACCATTATGGTGGGCTTTATGCATATAAATCCACTTTTCTTAAGGAAGTTTGTTTACCCGGGATATCTTCTAGGGCTTGCGATGCTCATAATAGTTCTTATCCCGGAAATAGGAAAGGAAGTCGGCGGAGGACGCAGGTGGATTTCAGTTTCAGGATTTCAGTTTCAACCTTCTGAATTCGGCAAGTACGCCCTAGTCGTATACATGGCTCATTTTTTAACCAAAAAACAGGACAAGATGCAAAATTTCTGGGTAGGAATCTTTTCTCCATTACTTGCGGGAGGCGCTTATGTCGCTCTTATCCTCGTTGAACCTGATCTTGGAACCTCAGTCCTAGTGCTAGCAGTCCTCTTTATAATGCTTTTTGTCGGAAACGCGAGAGTCAAGTACCTGCTAGGTATCGTAGCGCTATCAGCCATTGCGTTCACCATAGCCGTGGCAAGCGAAGGATACAGAATGAAGAGAATAATGTCGTTTCTTGACCCTTGGCAAGACCCGCTTGGTTCAGGATATCAAGCAGTTCAGTCATTTATGGCGTTTAGTCTCGGGGGGGTTTACGGAAGCGGCCTTGGCAATAGTTCTCAGAAATTATTTTTCCTCCCCCAAGCTCACACGGATTTTATTTTTTCTATAATAGGAGAGGAGTTCGGATTCATAGGCGTGATGACTTTGATAGCGTTTTTTCTAGTTATTCTAGCAAAATGCGTAATGATAGCGATACGGGCGAAGGATCCGTTTTCAGGACACATGGTTTTTGGGTTCACCATGTTAATAATGCTACAAGCGGTGTTTAACATGGGAGTTGCGGTGGGGCTTTTCCCAACCACGGGACTTACGCTCCCGCTGATAAGTTACGGTGGTAGTTCTCTGGTATCAACGCTTGCGGCGTTTGGAATCATACTTAGCGTATCAAGATTTCAGGCTGAAAAAAGATGAAAGTGATAATAGCAGGAGGAGGAACAGGGGGACATCTTTTCCCCGCAATATCAATAGCGGAAGAAGTGCTCAGAAGAAATGACCGAAACGAGGTGTTGTTCGTAGGTACAGAAAACGGAATAGAAAAACGGATTCTTAAAAACAAGGGTTATAGCGTCAGATTCGTAAAAGCAAGTGGGATAGTCGGAAAGAGTCTTCCCCAGATGGCAAAGGCCATAGCCTCCATAATAGGAGCAATGACGGATTCACTTGGCATACTGCGTAGTTTTAAACCAGATGCGGTTATAGGAGTTGGTGGATACGCATCTGGACCCACGCTCTTTTGCGCGGCAATGAATCGCATACCAACCGCAGTATGCGAGCAGAACTCTGTTGCTGGGCTCACAAACAGAATTCTCTCAAGATTCGTGGGGAAAATATTCATAACTTTCGCAGAGAGCAAAAAGCAGTTACCATCGCAAAAAACTATTCTCACTGGAAACCCCGTAAGACGGGAGATCATCCACGAAGCGCAAAGGGAACGGATTAACAAAAGCCCTATACCCACTGTGCTCGTTCTCGGGGGAAGTCAAGGGGCGAAAAAACTAAACGAGATTATCCCTGCCACGCTTGGAGCGCTGGGCAAAGAAATAAACATAATCCATCAGACAGGGCAGAGATGGCTAGAATCCGCAAAAGACGCATACGAAAAACTCGGAGTTGATGCTGAGGTGTTTGGATTCACGGAGAATATATCACAGATATACAGAAAAGCGGACATTGTTATCTGCAGAGCCGGAGCGGGGACCATCTCAGAAATAACAACGTTTGGAGTACCGTTGATACTTGTTCCTCTTCCGAACTCAACTCACGACCACCAGATGAAAAACGCCCGTATTATGGAAAAAAATGGCGCGGCGGTGGTGATTGAAGAGACAGAGATTAGCGTTAATAAACTCAGCGCCACGATAAAAAAAACATTTGAGGATACTACGCATAGACTTATGTCGGCAAAAGCAAGAGAGTTCTCAATGCCCGATGCGGCGAGCAAGATAGTGGATGAAATCAGTGGGATGGTCAGGTAGGAACCATGTATGGGAAAATAAGCAGAATACATTTTATCGGCATAGGCGGCATAGGAATGAGCGGTATAGCCGAGGTGCTACTTAACATGGGAGTTAAGGTGAGTGGCTCAGACCTTGCGCAAACCCGAACAACCCAGAGATTACAATCCCTAGGAGCCGTGGTTAAGATTGGTCACAATTCGAAAAACGTAGGGAAAAGCGAGGCCGTAGTCTATTCCTCCGCCATACCGCAAGACAACCCTGAAATGGTATTCGCTCTAGCAAACAGGATTCCTCTTATACCCAGGGCTGAGATGCTCGCAGAACTGATGAGACTCAAATTCGGCATCGCTGTCGCCGGAAGTCATGGAAAAACCACGACTTCATCCATGATATCAGCGGTACTGTCCCACGGGAGATTAGATCCCACTATAGTAGTCGGAGGAAGACTACACACGACAGGATCAAATGCTCACCTTGGAACTGGAAAGTTCATGGTAGCTGAAGCGGATGAAAGTGACGGCTCGTTCGAGAAGTTGTCTCCAGTTGTCACAGTACTGACAAACATCGACAAAGAACATATAGATCACTATAAAAGCATGCGATCTCTTTCACGCGCTTTCTCCAGATTTCTCAACAAAATTCCTTTCTACGGACTTGCGATTACTTGCGCTGATTGTCCAAAAATCGCTACGCTAACAAAGAACTTTAACAGAAGAATCGTCACCTACGGAATCACTTCTGCCGAAGCGGACCTAAAGGCAAAAAACATTAAAGTCTCTAATGACGGAACATCTTTTAACGTAGTTTACAGAGAAAATACGCTTGGAGAGATAAAGCTGGCGAGTCTAGGAACTCATAACGCTCTTAACTCTCTAGCGGCGATAGCCGTGGGTATGGAACTTGACCTAAGTTTTAATACGATAAAACAGGGCCTTGAGGGTTTTGGAGGTACTGAGAGAAGACTTCAACTAAAAAGCAAGAAAAACGGCATAACAGTAATGGATGACTATGGTCATCATCCAAGCGAGATACAAACTACCATGCAAGCCCTAAGAACGGCGTTTTCCTGCGAACCCATTTTGATTTTCCAGCCTCATAGATTCTCAAGAACAAAAATTCTTTATAAAGACTTTATCAAGGTTTTGGCAAAAACTAAACATCTTTACGTTCTTGACGTATATCCAGCCGGAGAAAAGCCCATTGCGGGAATAACTTCAGAAAATCTAGTGAAGGATATTAAAAAATCAGGCAATCCCAATGCTGTTTATATAACCGATACAGAGTCTTTTATAGATGAACTTTCAGAAAGCTTGAAAAAAGGAGATGTGGTTTTGACCTCAGGAGCTGGAAACGTATGGAAATACGGGGAGAGAATAGCGGAACGGATAGGATGAACGAAACAGATTCAGATATGTACGCGGAGACTCTTGAAAACTATCCCATGAAAAAATACCTGTACATCAAGGTTGGAGGCAATGCGGAACGTCTTATCTATCCGCAGGACATGGGCTGTTTTGTCAAATTGCTCACCTGTCTATACAACAAAGGGGAAAAGATCACAGTGCTTGGAGCGGGATCAAACACGATAATAACTGACCAAGGAATTGATGGCGTTGTGGTGAGCACCAAGAGGCTCAAAAAAGTGACCATAAAAGACACTCTAATTGAAGCGGAATGTGGCGCGATGCTCTCATACATAATGAACAATTCCATCAAAATCGGCCTCACGGGGTTTGAATTCGCTGCAGGCATACCCGGCACGGTGGGAGGAAGCATTTACATGAATGCCGGAGCGAATGGCGGTGAGATAAAAGATGTGGTGAAAAAAGTCTTTATCTGGCACAAGGGCGAGGAAAAAGAACTTTCCAGAGAACAAATAAATTTTGAATATAGAAAAAGCAACCTACCTCTGGGCTCAGTAGTGACAAAAGCCATATTTGAACTGCGTAGAGGAAATCGCGTAATAAGCGAGGAAAATGTAAGAAACTACCTCAAGCATAGGAATAAAACCCAACCTGTGAAAATGGCAAATACGGGTTCGGTTTTTAAAAACCCGGATGCGGTAAGCGCCGGCGCGCTTCTGGAAAAACTAGGATTTAAGGGACGCAGAGTTGGTGGAGCCAAATTTTCGGAGATTCACGCCAATTTCATAGTGAACTCCGGCGGGGCGAAAGCAGCGGACGTAATAGATCTTATTGAAACGGCTAAGCGGGAGGCGCTGACAAAAAGTAAAGTAGTTCTCGTGCCGGAAGTGGAAATAATGGGAAAAGAGGAAGAAACAGTATGAAAATCATAACCGGCAAGCTTTGGGTCACTTTTTCACTCCTTTTTTGCGGAATCGCTTTTTCCGTTATTAATCCCTTAAGACACTTTACCGTAACTGAGATCGCTATCTCTGGAAACGACAGGATAGGTTCAACTGAAATAGTGAAACGCTCGGGAATAAGGGCTGAAGAAACTTCTATTCTATTCTCGGCATCTGAAGCGAAACAAGCGATTATGGACAATACCTGGATAGAAGATGTATCTATCAGAAAACTTCTTCACGGAAAAATAGAAATCACGGTTTTAGAACAAAAACCGTTTTGCATAGTAGCTCCACAAGGAGAGAAGCCCTACTACGTAGGCAAGAATGGCAAAAACCTCGGAGAGGTCGATGCGCGCTACGGTCTTGATTTTCCGTTGATCTCTAGCAACGATGAAATCAAAGAGAATATGCTTTTGCAAGCAATAGAAATACTTTACCTTTCCAGATCAAGCTCTGTCCTCGGTTGGGAGGAAATATCTGAGATTGTCGTACAGAAAAACACAGGAATCAGACTACTGACAACGGACCGCAGACTAATAAATTTCGGGAAAGACAATATGACTAGTAAATGGCGCAAGGTGGAGAGAATAATAGTTCATACGCGGGAAAAAAATCTTGTGGAAAAAGACATAGATATAAGTTCGGGAGATATGGGCGTAATAAGTTATGACTCGTGACGATAAAGCAAACGGCCAAGCGAAAAAGCATTTGTCTCCCATAGTAGGTCTTGACATAGGAACAACTAAAGTTTGCGCGGTTGTCGGGGAGCCGACTCCCGACGGAGGCGCGAAAATAGTCGGGTTCGGTAATCATCCTTCACATGGATTAAAAAGAGGCGTGGTCGTCAATATAGAAAAAACTGTCGAATCAATACAACATGCGGTTGAAAAAGCCGAACGAACATCGGGACATGATATAAAGAAAGTGACGGTCGGGATAGCCGGTGGGCATATAAAGGGGATGAGTGGGCACGGCATGGTCACTCTCAGGGATAAAGAGGTAACCCCAAAAGATATCGAACGAGTGATTGAATCGGCAAACGCTCTTCTTATACCTGCTGAAAGAGAGATTATCCACGCTATAGCCCAAGACTACACGGTTGACAGGGAAAGCGGCATAAGCGACCCGATGGGAATGCATGGGCTAAAACTTGAGGCTAACGTTCATATAGTCACAGGGGATGTGACTGCGGCGCGCAACATAATAAAGTGCGTAGAGATGTGCGGAATGACCTCACTGGACATGGTACTTGAGCAAGTCGCGTCAAGCGAGGCGGTGCTAACCGAGGATGAAAAAGAGATTGGAGTCGCCATGATAGATTTTGGAGGAGGCACCTGCGATATAGCGGTTTTTATAAACGGAAGCATCCAATACACGGAAAGTATAACTTTAGGTGGAGATCATATTGACAGAGATATAGCATTTGGCTTCTCGGTACCTCTTCCCGAGGCGAGAAGACTCAAAGAGATTTATGGTCTGGCGATAGCGGATGAAAGCGTAATGCTGAGTGACGAAAGGATAGAGGTTAAAACCGCCGCTTCGGGACACAAACCAAAATATGTGCTGAAAAGAGATCTTACAAAAATAATCGAACTCAGAATTGAAGAAATTCTTATGCTGATAAGAAAGGAATTCACGCAGAAGGGGTTTGACTCCTTGCTTCCGGCTGGAACTGTGATCACTGGCGGCGGCAGCAAAATCAGACAAATGGCCCCTCTTGCGGAACACGTGCTCAATATGCCAGTTCGCATAGGCATTCCCCATGGTGTTTTTGGTATTGCGAATATTACCAACGACCCGGCATACGCAACAGGCATAGGACTGCTCAAGTACTCAAATCGCAATTCGGGCGCAAACCCATCTGCGGAGATACTTAAGGAAAAAAATGTTTTTTCGAAAATGAAAAGTTGGTTAAACGAGTTTTTCTAAAAAATATATTAAGGAGGTAGGAACATGACAATTTTTCAGGTTGAAGAATCTAGGAAGAGCTTCGGCAAGGCGAGAATCAAAGTTATAGGCGCTGGTGGCGCTGGTGGAAACGCTATAAACACCATGATAGAAAAAGGATTAAAGGAAGTGGAGTTTGTAGCCGTGAACACCGATGCTCAAGATCTCGACAAATCTCTTGCGTCGACGAAGATCCAGATAGGAGAATCATCGACAAGAGGTCTTGGCTCGGGTGGAAATCCACAGATGGCCAAGGAAGCGGCCACTGAGGATAAGGAAGTTATAAGCGACCTTGTATCAGATGCCGACATGGTTTTTATAACTGCGGGAATGGGAGGGGGAACTGGTACGGGAGCGTCTCCAGTAATCGCGCAGATATGCAAAGAGAAAGGAATTCTCACCGTGGCTATAGTAACCAAACCATTTGAGTTTGAAGGAAAGATAAGGGTGGAAAACGCAAATCACGGAGTTGAGGAACTCAACAAGTATGCTGACACATTAATTGTTATACCGAATGAGAAACTGGCTGCCATACACAAAGTCAGCATTCTTGAGGCTTTCCAGAATGCTGACGAGGTTCTCTATCAAGCAGTAAAGGGGATTTCGGATATCGTTACTGGTATAGGATACATAAATGTCGACTTCGCCGATGTAAGAAGCATAATGTCGAACCACAGCGGCAAGGCGCTTATGAGTTCAGGTTTCGCTCAAGGCGCTAATCGGGCGACGCAAGCGGCGCAGATGGCAATAACTAGTCCGCTTCTTGAAGATGTTTCGATAGCTGGCGCTAAAGGAATTTTGATGAATGTAACGGCATCTGAGGACTTCGGCATTGAGGAACTCAATGACGCTTGCACTCATATAAGAGAAAGGGCGAATGGAGATGTAGATCTTATCTTTGGTCTAGTCTTTGACGAAAAAGCTAAGGATTTTGTAAAGATAACAGTGGTGGCCACTGGAATAGAAAACAGCATACAGAAGAAGGCAGAGACCATAATTTCGGAAAATTCATATACTCCAGAGCAACAAGAAGATCTTGATATTCCCACTTTTGTAAGAAAACGGGAGAGCATAGCGCGCTGAGAACTCAGATTACTTCGGACCTGCCCTCTTCAACAAACGGCAGGTCCACCCTCGGAACGTCAATCCACAGCCCTTCTATGTCGTAGAACTCCCGAACAGGTCTTTGGAAAACATGCATAACGACATCCACCAGATCAAGTAACACCCACTTGCCCTCTGAAAGACCTTCTGTTGAGAACACCGGAACATCTAGTTTTTTAAGTTCTTTCTTCGTGAACTCAACTATCGTCCGCACCCCCCTATCCGAGTTCGCGCTACACACAACAAAATAATCGGCCACATCACTTTTTTCGCCAATATCAATAACCACTGGGCGCTCAGCTTTTTTCTCCCAAGCAAGACGCGCCACTAGCAACGCTTTTTCTTTAGACTCTATAATTACTTCTCCAAATGGTAAAGATCATTTTGCTTTATATAACGTTCAACTTCTGGCAAAACCAAATACTTTATAGAGCGTTCCTTTAGCACAAGCTCTCTTATCTCAACTGAGGATACCCTTACGCCGGATATGTCCATGAAAAACAGCCGATTGAGGCGTGGGTGATCAAAAACATCTATTCCATTTTCACAGTAAGAGTATCGGAAGTTCTTACCTAGGGCAAACGGAACCTGGTTTATAGGTGGCAGAGTAAATCCCGGACGACGTATAATGACAAAACTCGCGTACTTTAAAAGTTTGTCACAATCCTTCCATTTGTCTATTGAGGCAAAAACCTCAGAACCCATTATAAAGTAATATTCTCTTGATGGGTTGTTTTCCTTGAACCACCGTAGAGTATTAATGGTATAGGATGGAGAGTCCCTACGAAGTTCAATGTCGCAGACAGAAAAATGTGGGTTATCCTTTACCGATAATTCAAGCATATTGAGTCTGTGGCGGGAGTCTGCGGGAGGTATAAATCTCTTGTGAGGAGAGACTCTAGCTGGGACAAAAATCACCTCAGCAATTCCAAGCCTCTCCCTTATCTCCTCTGCAACTCTTAGATGTCCGGTATGAACAGGATCAAAAGAACCTCCTATAAGTCCTACCTTCATAAATATCCCTCCACCATCATTTCATCCCCAAACTTTTTGATCTCTATGTTGGTGAGCCGTAAAGCGTTCTGTATTGATTCCCTACCCAAATCTCCGATCATACTGATTCCGTCACCGCCAATTATCTTTGGAGAGTAGAAAAACACCACTTTGTCCACAAGTCCTTGCCGGAGAAAGGACGCGCCTACCTTACTCCCACCTTCCACTAGCACTCCACACATCCCCATGCTACCAAGCCTCTGAATAAGAGCCTTAGCAGACACTCCACCTTGCGCATCTAAAGGGATCTTCAGAATCTCGGCGCCTAGATCCTGAAGTTCTTTTTCCTTTGCATCTAAAACCCCCTCCCGGCCTGTAGCTATTATTGGTTGAGGGTGAGAGCGAAAAACCTTCGCCTCAGCGGAGATACGAAGATCTGAGTCCATTATCACAGGAACTGGTTGACAGTTTTTGGCCCCAACCCCACGGGCCTCAAGTCTAGGGTCATCCGCAAGCACGGTGTTTATACCCACCACAACCGCATCTACGCTTTTTCTGAGCCTATGGGCGTATCTTCTCTGCCTCTCGCTTCCTATCCATTTGGAGTCACCTGTCCGAGACGCTATTTTCCCGTCGAAAGTCGAAGCGGACTTAAGAACAACAAATGGAAGCCCGGTGGTTATACGCTTGTTGAAAAACTCATTTATTTTCGCGCATTGCTTCTCAAGAACCCCAGTCCTTACGCTTATACCATTTTGGCAAAGCATATCAATACCCTTACCACTGACAGCGGGATTAGGATCAATTGCGCCCACTATGACTTCTGATATTTCTGCGGATATTATCGCATCTGCGCACGGAGGAGTCCGTTTTTCTTTATGACAACAAGGCTCAAGCGTTACATAAAGCGAAGCGCCTTTTAGAGAATTACCTTTTCTTTGAGCATCTGAAAATGCCTCTATTTCAGCGTGGGGCAATCCTGATTTTTTGTGGTAGCCACGCCCTATTATGCTTCCTCGCTTTACGCATACGGCTCCGACCATCGGATTTGGGCTCGTATGCCCTTGGCCCTTGATGGCGAGCTTTAACGCCTCTTTCATAAAATACGTATCATCTACAGAAGGCATAAATATCTAATGAAGCGTCTTTTCTTGCGATGCGAAAAGCGCCTTTGTAAACTGCTCTGCGTCAAACTCGCGTAGGTCTTCAAGACTCTCTCCAACTCCTATATATTTGACCGGAATGCCTAAACGGTCTGCAATCGCTACCACTATTCCTCCCTTTGCGGTTCCATCAAGTTTGGTCAGCACTATGCCAGTTATCCCAATCGCCTCGCTGAAAACTCTAGCCTGTTCCACCGCATTTTGCCCTGTGGTAGCGTCAACTACTAAAAGAACTTCATGAGGAGCGCCTTCAAACGCGCGGCCCACCACTCTTTTTAATTTCTTGAGTTCCTCCATAAGCCCTATCTTCGTATGAACACGTCCGGCGGTATCTATTATAAGTAGATCAAGACCGCGTGAAATGCTAGCGCTGACCGCGTCATATGCCACTGAAGAAGGATCAGCGCCTGTTTGTCCTCGAAGAAACTCACTCCCCACCCTCTCGGCCCAAACGCCCAACTGCTCTACTGCAGCTGCCCTGAAGGTGTCGGCCGCGGCCACCATCACTTTCTTTCCTTTGCGAGTGAATCTATTCGCGATTTTCCCTATAGAAGTGGTTTTTCCCACACCATTCACTCCCGCAACCATAAATACCGTTGGCTTACTAGAAAATTCCACAACTGGACTTTCCACTTTCCTTAATATGTTGAGAATTTCGTTTTCCAAAATAGTTTTTATTTCCTCTACGTCTCCACTTCTGTCAAAACTAATGGATGATGACACTTTCTCTCTGAGCTTAGTGGTGGTACTCACTCCTATGTCAGACATCACAAGAATTTCTTCAAATTCATCCCACGCGTCATCATCAATCCGCCCGGAGGAAAAAACAGCCTCAAGATTCTGTAAAATGGCTCTACGGGTTTTGCCAAGACCGAGGCTCAACCTTGAAAAAAAATCTTTTTCATAATCTTGTGGCTGAGGCTCTGACTTATTATTAATTTGAGAGCGCTCCTGTTGCTCCTGAGCAGAAGAGAAAACGGTGGGAGCGGTTTTGACAGCCTCTGGGGAGAGTTCCGCAACCTCTTTTTTTGGGGCGACCGAGGACTCAAAAGAAATAGTTTCAGACACGTCCAATTCTGTGGAACTGGGCGGCGGCTCTGGGTGCTCGGCGATTTCTTTTCTTTGAGCGACCGCAGACTCAAAAGAAACAGCCTCAGAAGCCTCCAATTCCGTAGAACTATGAGGCGGTTCTGGGTGCTTTATCTCGAAGGTTTTCCGCTCAACTACGGTATCCGAACCAGATTTGGTTTGATCTTTTTCCAGGCTAGGAGTTTTGTCTTCTAGAGATTTCTTCTTTTTCAGAAAGAAATAGACGGCGAAGAACGCAACCACGGCCACAGCGGACGCAATCGCAATTATGGGACCGGTATCACCGTATAGAACTTTGAGCCGGATAAGCAGTTCGGCCATCTACAAGGTCCAGTAAGGGCTTGCAAATATCTTTTTACCCGAGAAGAAAGGTCCTAGACTTTCAAGATACATTGAAGTCTGCTTTGTTTTCCTCATTCTTTCCACAAGAGATGAGAGATGATACAGTTCTCTGCCAAGAATCCCGATCACGAAGTCATTGTCATTTTTATCAAGACCGTGGCTTGCTAGACGAATATCCTTTGCATAACCTGCGTCTCCGAACAGAGACCCTAGTCTCCCGTGCTCAGCGAGAACCGAATTCTGTTCTTCAAATGACAAGGTTTCAAAAGCCTTAGCCCTTCTAAGAGGATACCAAATCGCCCAAGTAAATTCAGGATCAAGAATTTTACGCGTAGGACCGTAAATAAGCGTCTCCTCTAAGTTCCTTTCATAACCGATTGAGTATGTTCTACCCATCATCGTATACTCGGGCCTGATCTGCAAACGGGAAAAAACTGAAGAACAGAGAAATTTCCTTGCCTCGAAAACAAAAAAATCTGGATCCTCGCACATCATTACAAGCCCTACTCCTAGGTAATCATTCGCGTCCAAATAAAGAGCTGCCTCTATGCGGGAATCTATCAGTTCGTCTATCAGTTCTGTCTCAGACGTAGAATCAAGTCCTCGGAATGCGAGGAACTGGACAAAAAGCCTTCTGTCCAGAGAGACTATCTCGCCGTCATCACCGATTCCCTGTTCGCTTAAGTCAAGTTGGTTTTTTCTGTTATTAATCATATCGCATCAAGAACTATGAATAAGTATCTACGATTTAAAGGTCTAACTCAATTCCGCCGTAAAAATTGGAAACAATAATCCACTAATCTAGGTTTTATAGAAAACTTTCAAGCCTTTTTCTTCAATATTCTACTTGGAGAGAAGAATACGACATACGTCCAAAGCGCCGGTTTGTTGGACTAGGACAATGCAAAGAGAAATTTCACTGGTGCATCATGTTCAAAAATTCTGAGTTGCTCTTAGTCCCACGAAGCTTGTCTAGTAGAAATTCCATAGCGTCTGTAGTATTCATCGGATTTAGTATCTTCCGAAGAAGCCAGATACGATTAAGTTCCGATTCTTCCACAAGAAGTTCTTCTTTTCTGGTTCCTGACTTCTGAAGGTCTATTGCCGGAAACACCCTTTTTTCCGCAAGGCGCCTGTCAAGGTAAACCTCCATATTTCCAGTTCCCTTGAACTCCTCGAAAATGACCTCATCCATACGACTCCCCGTATCTATAAGCGCTGTAGCTATTATGGTGAGGCTTCCCCCTTCTTCTGTGTTTCTCGCAGCTCCGAAAAATCTTTTAGGTCTCTGAAGCGCATTTGCTTCTATACCACCTGAAAGCACCTTTCCACTCGCCGGAGTCATCGTGTTGCTAGCCCTAGCAAGTCTGGTAAGACTGTCAAGCAGTATGACAACGTCCTTTCCATGCTCAACATACCTTTTCGCTTTCTCAATCACCATATCAGCGACTTGTATATGGCGCTGCGCAGGTTCATCAAAAGTGGAACTTACCACTTCTCCATTGACCGACCTCTGCATATCGGTGACTTCTTCGGGACGCTCATCTATCAGTAATACGAAAAGTTCGACTTCTGGATGATTTTCCGTTATCGCATTGGCTATTTTCTGAATAATTATGGTCTTCCCAGTTCTCGGAGGCGCGACGATAACCGCCCTCTGTCCTTTCCCAACAGGCACAAAAAGATTCATCACTCTTGAGCAAAACTCGTCTTTTTTGTGCTCAAGATTTATCTTTTCATCCGGATGTAACGGAATGAGACTCTCAAACGGAGTTCTCTGCCTGCATATCTCAGGGGAATCAAAATTGGCCCGCTCTATCTTGAGAAGAGCTAGATTTCTCTCCCCTTCCCTAGGAAGCCTTACAAGACCTTTTATAGTATCGCCGGTCTTGAGACTAAAAGACTTTATTTGAGATTTTGATACATATATATCATCTGGACTGGGAAGATAACTATACTTAGGCGACCTTAAGAACCCGTATCCCTCGGTCAGAATCTCAAGCACGCCTTCGGCCACTATAGAACCATGTTTTTCGCTCTGCGCCTTGAGCAAGGAATAAATCAAGTCCTGTTTGGCCATTCTAGCAACGTCTTCAATACCAGCCTTCTTGCTCAATTCCATTAGATCTGAAGGCTTTTTAGCTCTCAGATCATTTAAGTAAAGTAATTTGCCAGATCCTTCTCTTTTCCTTGAAACTTCAGAGGATGCTACTTTGGAAACTTTTGCCATATGGTTAAGGTCCTTGAACTGAACAGTTCAAAAAAATTAAATTGAAATCTTCTCGGAGTGTCAGGATCGTAAAAATTTAGATGCACAAAAAACGTTAGGAACGAAAACCCCTAGCCCACAACTCTATAATATAACTAAAACGATAGGCTGTCAATCCCAGAAAATCTACCCAGACGACATCGCACATCCACTCTATCAGTATTTTTCGCCGAAATTATTTGATGAGGACAACCTACTACTCAAGTCTTAATTCGCATTAGATGGTACATCAATGAAAAATAATGTCAAGAACGAGGCATTGCACAGTCCAAAATATGTATGTATATCACCCATTATTGTTCATCCCTATCTATCTCCACCCAAAACCAACCAGACTTTTTTAAACCCTCTTTCATCTCGCCCTCAAAGTTTTTTATTGCCTCTTCTTTCCGCTTTACATAATTCGACAGCAAACCGCAAAATATCCCAAACACTTCTTTTTCATAAAAGCACTCTCTAAACCCCAAATCTAGCACCTCCCTTCTACCAACCCTTTCAGTCAATAGAAGTTGTAGAACATATAATAAGTTTTGCTCATACTCGTTTTTGTCTGCCATATCCTTTTCATATTGCTTTCTTTCCTTTTCACTCATACTACCGCCTCCTTTTTTTCTACGCGATAAATCCAACAACCCATTTTCTAACCTTTTTAAAAACTCTAAGATAAAGCCTTACGGTGACCGCGCTGTGGGCATCTCTCAGCCACATAGTTTTGCATGGAGGCATCATCGTTATCAGCCTCCAACGCCTCAAACTCTTTGGGGCAGGGTCTTTATCCTCATCAATTATCTTTGGAGCAAAGAGAGCATACCCCTTTGCGTACAACATTGGTATTGCGCATGCCCATTTACCCATAAATCGTTCTCCTTGCGGGGCTTGCGCCCCGCTTTTTATTGTACCCATTAATGGCAAATGCATCATAATTCTTGAATATAATATTACCTTTGAAAACAAAACAGGACTTGCTCGTAATTACTCCGTACTACATGATTGGCCCGATGCCCGGCTACAACTGATGAAGTCATAAGTTGGATTTCAAACACGTACGTCAGGTGCATAATGATACAATTGCACGACCAATTCTCATCCGAAACTGCCGGTATCGCCGCATAGTACCGACTTTCCAGTCGTATCGCGGTTCTTCGACAAATGCATATTGGGGTCGTCCACGTTTACCAAGTCCAAGCCTTTTATTTGCGAATTCGCAACTGCTCTTGCATCGACTTGGATGCTCAAAAGGTTCGGTTTTCGCTTCTACGAAGCGGTGTTCGAATGCCCATAGACCAGTCGTAGCTGCATCATCGTGCCACCAGTCCTCGCTGATTAAATAGCGTACAAGCATTCGCACCTGCTCAGACGCCACGCCACTGCAGAACGCAATTGTGTTCTGGCCGGGCTCTGGACCGTCTGTGAGTCCATCATTAATATAGCGCCCATGATGTCTGATACCCTCTCGTTCATCTCGGGCATCGTTACTAGTATATTGACCACGACAACGCAGGCATTGCATATCAGGACCCACCAAATGGACTCGCCATTTCGCAGACAGCAACCGATCTCCGGACTCCACAAGAACACCGCCATCAATTAGTGGAAGGCAGTTCGCATAGGCGATATGATTGAGAACATCTCGCGCCTCAGCATTGTCAACGCAACATACGATCATGTCCGCATCAGACGCTAATGAGTACGCTTGTTTTGTGCGGATTGACAACGGTACTGGACGAATAATCGGATGACGTGCAGTAGTAATCCTGCGAATGTGGGCTGTAGCTACCTCGACCTTAGGTAGTTTTAAGCAGTGCCGGTCTGCATAGATTAAACGATCTAGGTTCCTATCCTCAACAAAGTCCGGGTCAATGATGGTGATTTCCTCAATCCCTATACGCGCGAGATATTCAAGCACAATCGAACCGACACTCCCAGCTCCAACCACACAAACATGCGTACGTGCCAGTTTTGCCTGCGTCTTAATACCCCAACTGTCTATGGTTCTCACTAGACTAGGTCGCCTATCGTAGTGTGGGTATGCCTTTGGATTCCAGTCCGCTTGAGTGTTGCGCGGGCCAACCCTTCGAACATCCGAGCAATGTACGCGAGTAAATTGACCATACTCGGATTCATGCCAAAACCGAGCACTCCAAACGCCATCTGAACCTATGGTCAATCCGAGTAAAGGCAATCCAGTCTCTCGAACGAAGGGTGCAATGATATTACGTTCTGCGTTATCGTCAATGTTACTCAGATCTTGCCAGCCGTGACTGAGATGGCTGTGAATAACCGCGATTCCCGCATGGTTCTTGAGCGCTTGATCTAGGATGCGGTTGAGGTATCTGCCTTGTACAGTGACGTTGCTGTGCAGATCACGGTCACCATCTTCTGGAAGGATGATGTCGTAGATAACACCCGTATAGCGGTTAAAGCCATCGGCTTGGTGCCATAGAGCAAAGCAAACTTCCTCCTGCATCTCATTGCACCGCAGGCCGCTGAGCAGATGATCTTTAAGTTGGCGGTGCAACATTTCGCGCAGAACGACACGGTGCTTCACCGTGCTCTCCAAATTCTGCGTATGTGCCTATCCAAGTAGGTTCTTATATTCTTTCCGTCTGGTGTGTCAATCTGGTCCCAGAAGTCGGGTGGAGCACTGACTGCCATCCAGTCTTGTCCTTCTGAACATCGGTATATCTCAACAGCCCCGGGCGGGTAAGCACCTTTTACCTGCTCCACCAAAACGGTATCTGGTGGCGAGACATAGAGCCAGTGCGGCGCTATTTCAGGCCATTCTCCCTCGTTTTCGTGCACCGCAATCGCTAACGTCACAGTGTCCCCAGCACGGCTACCATCCTTAATCCGGTACTCAAAGCGAACACCGTCCGCACCGCCTTGCTGGCTAGGTGCGATGAATGGGCTTGGTTGATAGTTTGCCTCAGCGAGTTCTTTTGTCATGCGCTCGGAGTTCTTGCTCATGCAAACGGTGCACCATCCTTCGGGGCGGCCCGAAATACGTCGTACTTGTTGAGATCTACAGTTTGGCCCGAAACAAATGTTTCATCCGAGTCTGGCAATCTCAGTACGTACCCAGTTTTGTCTGGATCCTCACCTATCGCTTTCCCCTCGAATGCGGTCCGCAATAATACAGCCGCATCAACCAAATTCTTGTTATGGAAAAAAGTCACGCCGTTCACCTTGAATTCATACTTTTTCATGTAAATTACCTCCATACTATCTAAGTTTTTGGCACCTTAGGTAACAAACTCTATAAAGGATGGAGTTTGCAGGTAATGCAACTTAAGGTTGACATTGTAATGAAAATTAGCTACGCTGTCAATTACAGGTTAATTTAAGGAGGGGTTATAGATGTTTAGTCAACGACTTCGGCTTGCTCGTAAGCGGGCAGGTCTATCTATGCGTGAACTCGCAGATATTATGGTTCCAAAGGTAACTGCTCAATCAATCAGCAAGTACGAAGCAAATAAGATGCTTCCCTCTTCTAGTGTGCTAGTAGGTCTCGGCAAGGCTCTGGATGTCTCGCTAGATTTTCTAATGAGCGGACGGGTTGAGGAACTTGACTGCGTGGAGTTCCGTAAACATTCCGGTGCTTCGGCTCGTGACCGTGCCGAGGCCGAAGTTATTGTGATTGATAGATTAGAGCATTACATAGCGATTGAGCACATTCTCAACATATCGGCCGATATGAATTGGGTTGAAATACGTCGTTACGACAGCGTTGCAAGCGAGGCCCAGATTGAGGAAAAGGCCAATAATCTTCGTGATGCTTGGCAACTCGGCAGGGACCCCATTCCCAGCCTGTCTAAACTGCTTGAGGATAAAGGCATTAAAGTGGTTGAAGTTGACCTGCCCGAACGCATCAACGGCCTCTCTTGCCATGCTCTACGAGGCGGCGAGATTGTCGCTGAAGCCATCATGGTGTCCAGCCATATGACTATTGAACGCAAACGCTTCACGCTAGCCCACGAACTTGCTCATAAAATCATTCGATCTACCGGCAACCCAGCAATAAAAATCGAAGTAGCGATGGACCGATTCGCCGGTGCATTTCTAGTTCCTAACCAAGCATTGCAGGACGAGATAGGAAATGACCGGCATCGGATTACATACTATGAAATCATGCATCTAAAGCATATCTATGGCGTTTCGGCGGCGACTATCTTGATGCGTTTAGGGCAGATTGGCGCATTGTCTTCAGATGTTGTCAAACGTGCCTTTGCAACCTTCGCTCGCTCTTGGCGCAAATTGGAACCGGACCCCATTGATGAAAGTCATGGCTTCCCATTCTTTGAAAAGCCAAGTCGGTTCAAACGTCTCGTATCACGTGCTTTAGGCGAAGAACTTATCTCACCCGTGCGAGCCGCTGGACTTCTTGACCAATCTCTTGAATCCGTCGAACAACAAATCAGAGGACCGAAGCATCAGTGACACCCGTCGTTGTCAATGATGCTTCATGTTTGATTGATCTTGATAAGGGTGAATTGCTGTCGGTATTTTGCGACCTTTCATATCAAATCGTGATACCACTGCCCGTGCGCGAGGAAGAGCTTAATTTTTCTAAGAATCAGTGGGGAAGACTTGACAAATCTGGGATGATAACTCATGATCTGACATCGGATGAAACTAATAAGGCTGAATTGCTCAGCAAGAACCACCCCAGACTCTCTGTATACGATTGTTTCTGTCTTATCACTGCACAGGTTTATTCCGGCATATTGCTTACCGGAGATGCTCTACTACGTAAGGTCGCTGAAAAGAAGGACATCTCTGTACACGGCGTGCTCTGGGTTGTTGACGAACTCAACTCAGCAGGAATTTGTGACAAAGCGCTACTTATCCGAGCACTCAAGTCTTGGCAACAAGACAACACTGTCTTTTTGCCACAACACAAGATAGTTGAGATGTTGGAAAATCTTGAAGGATTTTGAATCGGTAGTAAGCATTCGGCCAAGGAACTGCTGATTGGCACTCAGGTTAGGAGAATAGAGTAGTCTACTATTCCGAAAAAGGGAGTTTTCAGGGCAGACATTACTTGTTGTCTAAACTGAACTTGCGGGAAAAATCTACCTCTTTTTGAGTGTAACTTACTCATATTACTTTATTTTTATCTGTTTTTTGTGTAATATTCTGTCCATGTATATTTATAATTTATTTGCTTTTTCTACTTGACATTCTTTATTTTTTTATATATTATCCTGTGCATGTATGTAGGTCGCATCCCAAACAGAAATTCTCCACCCGCTATCCTGCTACGTGAGTCCTATCGGAAAAACAGAAAAGCCCATAAACGTACCATCGCTAGTTTATCCAAATGTTCACCAAAAGTTATTCAAGGATTGCGTGTACTATTCAAAGGTGGCCACGCTGTTTCTGACTCATCTGGGGTTAAACTAAAACCTGTCCAGTAAAGAACATTTTATTTTTCTACTTTATCAATAATACCAATGCTTTATCTCAAAATTGTTCCGCAAGTTCCGTCTAAAGCAGAGTTAAAGCGATTATTTACTAGCCCCATCTCTGAGAGAAATCGTGACGGCTTCTTCGACCGTCCTCTGTACCGTTCTGCCCTTGATAGGACCAGTCGCTTCTTAGTACGAGTGATGGCAACAAAACAACTGCGCCGTTCCTCCTCCATCACCGTACTTTCGTTACCTTTCTTAACGCTGTGCCAAGAGGGAAAAACATCCTCCGCCATACCGATCAGATAGACCCTATCAAACTCTAGCCCCTTTGCCCCATGAACTGTACTCAAGGAAACTGCGCCCGGTTCTGAGGACGGTTCCTTAGAACGCAATTCCATCTCTTGGAGAAACCGATCAAGTGGTACGGCACCCCAGTCTTGGCTTATCTTATTCTTCACCCGGCACCATGCACTCAGATCGTCTTTCAGATCATCATTTGATTTCTCACTCTTAAAACACTGCATGACATCAGCCACCGCCTTGGTCAGACTTGCTTTTCCCGAAGCGAGACCCTCTATCACTTTGACTACTGGCAATACCGAAGGCACCTCTTGCCTGACAGCATCAAGCCAAGCTTTCAGTAACGTGATTTGGTCGGTCTCTGAACGCATAATTACTTTCTCAGAATCTAGGGAAACGTCGGCGAAGTTTCTGAATGTTTCCATCAGCGCGTTCATATTGCGTCGGTCGAGCGGACAATTGATTTGCTTTAGACAAGAGACAAACCAACGCATCTGCGGTGACGCAAAGTCATCACGCCGTCCTAGGAACGTAGCGGGAACATTTAGTTCTCCTAATGCCACTCGAACGGGTTCTAGCAGAGCGCGACTGCGTGCTAACACTGCAGTTTTCCCTCGCGCGCTTGCATCAAGACAAGCAATCTCGGTAGCAGTACAGGAAGCTTCGTCTTTCTCATCTGAGAACACCTTACATCTGGCTTCACCTTCGGAGCACTGAGCAGTAGACCTCGCCGACACCTTGGTAGAATCTCGCCGAACATTGTAGGCGATAAGTCGGTTCGCCACTTCCACAACACCTGGTGGACAGCGGAAGTTATCTGTAAGTTGTATGACCTCACACCCAAAGTCGTCCACCAAACTACGTATGCGATGCACGTTGGCACCGTTCCACTCATAGATAGTCTGATCATCGTCGGCAACCGCAAACAACTGGCGAAAATTGTCACCCGCCATCTGCCGAAGTAACTTGTACTGAGATCTGTTCGTGTCTTGAAACTCATCAATTAGCCAGTACCTATACATCGTCCTATAGTGCTGTGCCAGCACCGGATGACTCAAGAGTTTGAAGGCAAGATAAATCAGTGAATTGAAGTCAAGAGCATTGACTCGAATCATCTCTTTCTCGTATAGTTGATAGGCGAGTACGATACGATCTACCCCCATACGATTTACAAAGTCTGATATCAGATGGGTATTACTTTGCAAGTACGACATAGCTTGATCTGGACCCACTAAATGTTTCTTGAGTGTGTCAATGGAGTACAGAAACCTACTCTCGTCGCTTCCGAAGTGTTCAGGTTGTCGACGTAAAGCGTCTTTCAGTAACATTGTCTGGTCAGCGATTTTTGAATAGATCTCAAAGTTCGGCTTGATACCACAGTGGACGCCGTGCTGACGTAGCAATTGAGCACAGAATCCGTGAAAAGTATTGACCTCCACACGCTCCGTAGCACTCGAAACCAATGCGGCGACCCGGGTTTTCATCTCATGAGCTGCCTTGTTGGTAAAAGTTAACCCGAGAATACGGAAGCGCTCGCTCGGCGATTCGTCCAACAATCGGGCAATCCGGCAGGTCAGCACCCGCGTTTTGCCGGAACCGGGGCCAGCAAGCACTAGGAGGGGGCCGTCATCCCACTCAACAGCCTTGCGTTGCATATCCGTCAGTTCTTGGGTTGTACCCACAAGGTTCCGCGCCATCAAGCCAACCCCCTGAACTGAACAATTGCTTCGCGGAATGCTTTCGGTACTCGGTCAAGCAAGTGGGGATTGGAACGAATCATCAACGCCAACTGTGCTGCGTATGAGGTTTTGTGACGCTTTAGTTCAACTACGAGGTCTTTATTGTTCAACTGCACATTTTGCACTCCGATTTTTTTCAGTATTTTACTTAACTCGGGTCCCATTCCATCCGCAACAAGTTGCTCCTCAAGATTCCCGTCTGGATGACGGTGACAACGTTCAGTCAATTCGTCTTTGTCGAAGCCACGTTTTTCGATATTCTGAATAAATTTCCGCCCTCTTTGTCACCATCAAAGATAGCGAGCCAGGGTATGCCCAGTGCCCTTGCTAGCACGGCAAAGGTGGCTGGGTTGCCATTGTTTTGGGCGTCAATGATGGGAAACACCATGCCGGTCAAGATCGTAGTCTAGCGCATGCGCAATAGCATGCACAAGCAGATAGTCAGCCTGCCCTTCGACAATTAGCCAACGTTCCGCGAAGAAAATCTCCCCACGCATACGCCGAGCGTAGGTTTCCAACTCTAGTAGTTCGTCATCGGACACATACAGGGAAGATTGATCCTTCAGGTCTCTAAGTCGAGACTTAAGGTCGTCGAAATTTCTCTTATCTTGCAAGCAACATTTGAGCAATTCTTTATAAAGACTGTCTTCAAGCGAGCCATGGACCGTTAACGTTTCTGATGTACGTTCGTAGGCCAATACCCCGCCCGCTTTATTCACCACTGAACCAACGCCTTCCAAAGGCGGGAACGACTTGGAGAAGTTAGCCGGAAGCGACCTTACTTCAGTCCCGTTATCGGTCATACGGACTAAGCGCAGATCACGGAACGGAACGTGTTGGACAAAATACGGTGAGTGGGTGGTAACGATTTTCTGACCCGGAAGAGCATTGATGTGACCCCAGAGCGTGCGAACGGCCTGCGGGTGTAAATGCGTTTCCGGCTCTTCCAGAGCCAGCACCGGCGCACTGCCCGGTTCGTACAATTCAGCAAGTAGATGGTCTACAAATGCTTGGAACAGAAAAATGACTGAAAGACTCTGAATACCTTGGCCTTGACGCCTCAGTGGAAGCCACGGCAGGCTCGGTTCATTGCGCAAAATGATCTCGGCTCTCGAAAGCAGATCCCAAGTCTTAAGTGGCACCATCCGCAGGTCAATACCACCTTCTCGATCACGGGCCGCGACGCGGGTCGCGCCGGAAAGGGTTTTGGCAATTTGCCCCAAGCGCGGATCAGCCCTGAGTAGTCGACGGTTGAGTAAATCAAGAACTCGCAGTGCACGGGACTCAAGTTCATGTGAAATATTGAGTTCTTTCAGTAAACGGGTCCAAAACTGAGATGACCGAGTTGAGAATTCATCTCCCACGTCGCGCAATGCTCCGAGATAAAAAACCGGTAGGTAGCGCCAGAACCGTTCAATGTTAACTCGGCGGGCACTCCGTCCGGCCAATGGTTCACGATTGGCGGCAAGAAACTCCCAACTCGGTTCAAAACTATTCGTGTCCGTGTTCCAACTGTATTGCGTTCTCAAGGTGATAAAACGACGGCTGGTCTTCAAATTAAATTGTACAATGTCTCCTAGATCTTCGGTGATTGCATTTAGCCATTCTCCGGGTTCCCGCTCTTCTGAGCTAAGTTCAATGCTCACACCACTTGAGGTTTTAGGATCAGCCGACTCGTTGGCCATATGGATATCGTACTCACTGAAACCAGTACCACGTTGTCCCCATCGGCGTGTAAGGGCGATTCTCATCGCATCAAGAATCGCAGTCTTGCCAGCGTTGTTCGGACCGACGAACACAGTTGTGTCTCCGAGACCCACGACCAGATGCCGGATAGAACGAAAGTTCTTGATTTCGATACGGGTTATGCGCATGTACGGTAATCCTCGGTATGCAAGCGTATCTCGTTCATCAATCACTCCCTCTTTGCCCTGAGAATTGTGGTGAAATCGTATAAGAAGATAACAACTTCCTCAAGGGCTTCATCGGGCAGACAGACGTGACACCCATATCCAGCAGACTCATTTGCACTCAGTGGGCGTACATTCTCTAATGCAACGAACATATTGAAGTGCTCAGTTAAGGACAACCGATTGCTAATGTGCGCGGCAAAGAAGTGATTAGCCATTCGCTGACCTATCTTCGTTGTCGCAGTTCGCTGTGTGCCGAGTAAATAAACGCCCGATGACGAGACCGGCCCAGACTACCCGTCGACCTGTGAAAACTGAGGACAGAATAGACATACGACACGACGAGTAGGCAAACCCCACATTCCAATCCTAGCGCTATACCGCATCCTTAGACAAGTGTAAGCGGACAACTAAATCAGGGATGCCAACATATGTTTCTCTAACGTCATCATTGCGCCGGTCCTAAATTTAACCAAACACACAGACACATGGGAAGTTTACCAATTGAGACTAATACAGTCAAGAGGCATTTGCCTTACGAAAAATCAGAGGTATAATTGGCATAAGTAGTGTGAGTTTTCTGGGCCTTGGTGAAAACTCAAGGCTAAAATTTGGATTAACGGGAAGTCAACGATATAGCAGTTTCATAGGCAATTGAAGTATAATAACATACGCAAGTTTGCTTTTTAGATTCTAAAGAAATTAGAATCAGAAAGATGTGCTATGTAGTTGTAATATCTATAATAACGACAGAGGATGTTATAGGATGGCAGGTCATTCTAAATGGGCCAACATAAAACATAGAAAAGCCGCGGTTGACGCTAAAAGGGGCAAGGTCTTCACCAAACTCATAAGAGAGCTTACCGTTGCTGCTAAGGAAGGAGGGGGAGACCCTGAATCTAATCCTAGGCTTCGCACCGCTATAGCCACGGCTAAAAGTAGCAACATGCCTAACGATACTATCGAAAGGGCTATAAAACGTGGTACAGGAGACATCGACGGAGTAATTTACAACGAAGTTTTTTACGAAGGATATGGACCTGGGGGAAGCGCCGTGTACGTAAAGACTTACACGGATAACAAGAACCGAACCGTTTCCGAGATCAGAAGAATATTCACAAAACACGGCGGTGGTCTCGGCGAGAACGGTTGTGTGGCGTGGATGTTTGAAATGAAGGGGAGAATTGCCTTTGCTGGAGATTCTGTAGACGAGGAAAGACTGTTTGATCTAGTTATTGACGCCGGAGCGGACGACGTACGTACCGAGGACAGCGAAATCGTGATTGTAACCTCTACGGAAAGTTACGAAGAGGTCAAAAAAGTAATTGCAGACGCTGGGATTAAATATGAATCCGCTGAGGTGACGATGATACCTCAGACAAGCGTCAAAATTGAAGGACGCGATGCCGAGCATATGATAAGACTCATGGAAGCGCTTGAAGACAGCGACGACGTACAAAACGTGTACGCTAATTTCGATATAGACGAACAACTGCTTGAAGCAATTGGGTAGCATATCCAGAATCAGGGTCATGGGGATTGACCCAGGGTCAAGATCATGCGGTTATGGAATTGTGGATGGGCGGGGAAGCCAACTGAATTACGTAACTAGCGGAACTATCGCCTCAAACTCTCGTAACCCACTTGCTGAGAGACTCAACGACATATATATCGGAATACTACAAGTAATTGACGATTACAACCCTACGGTGGTATCTGTTGAGGAGATGTTTTTTGCCAAAAACGCAAAAAGCGCTATAAAGCTTGGGCAGTCAAGAGGAATAGCGGTACTAGCAGCGGCGCAAAGAGGAATCCAGGTAAGCGAGTACGCGCCCACAAGAGTAAAACTCGCTCTTACAGGAAGAGGAAGAGCAGGCAAGGACGAATTGCAGAAAATGCTTTCCCACTTGCTCGGTGTTGACAAATTTAGCAGCACGGATGAATCTGACGCGCTCGCAATCGCCATCTGCCATCTAAATCTTTCAAGATACGGTCTTTTCAACAACGCGCTACGAAGCGGGACAAATCAGCGTAGAAGAAAAAGATTCACGATCAACCCTAATGATATATCTACTTAAAGGCACTATTGCCCGTAAGACATCTGACGTTGTCATCGTTTACGTAAACGGAGTGGGATACGGCGTTACCGTTCCACTTTCAACTCTCTCTAACTTGGGTGCCATTGGAAATGAGGTTGAACTGATAATACATACGATCCAGAGAGAAAATAGTATTGAATTGTTTGGGTTTCTCACTGATGCGGAAAAAACAATGTTTGAAAAACTCCTTTGCGTCTCAGGTATAGGACCAAGAGTAGCAATTAACATGCTTTCTAGTATCTCGCCAGCGGAATTTGCAGACTCTGTGAGAAAGGGAAATCTTGCGCAAAGGAAAATCCGTGGCATAGGTTCAAAAACCGCAACAAGGATAGTAAATGAACTGCGAGACAAACTTGACGGCCTACCAGAACATCAAGAATTTGGAACACCGGATGGGATGCTCAACGACATAATCTCCGCGCTAATGAACCTAGGTTATTCTAAAGCGGAACTAGATCTATTCACCCCAGAGATAATCAAAATAATCAAAACATCGGAATCAATTGAAAATGCGCTTCGGGATTCACTCATCGCAACAAGAAAAAAATAACAGATGACACAGAACCAGAGAGAAAATATTTCCGCCTCGCACACTGAAGATGATAGGGTTACAGACTCAAGTCTTCGCCCTGTTCTACTCAGAGATTTTATTGGACAGTCGGCGATAAAAGAACAGGTGGCTATATTCATCGGCGCGACAAGAGCAAGAAACGAAGCTCTTGACCACGTGCTTCTTTCCGGCCCTCCGGGCCTCGGAAAAACCACTTTAGCAGGCATATTCGCAAACGAACTTGGGGTAACCTTACACATTACCTCTGGTCCGGTTCTTGAGAGAACTGGAGACTTAGCCTCAATGCTTACGAACCTTGCTGAGAAAGACGTTCTTTTTATTGATGAAATACATAGGATGAACAGAGTTGTTGAGGAGTATCTATATTCAGCTATGGAAGACTTTAACATTGACCTTATGATAGGAGAAGGACCAACCGCGAGATCAGTAAAAATAAATCTCAAGAAATTTACTCTTATCGGAGCAACAACCAGAACGGGATTACTCTCTTCTCCTTTTCGCTCACGGTTCGGAGTTGAATTGAGACTTGATTACTACATGATGGAAGAACTATCGGAAATAGTTAAAAGGTCCTCGGAAATTCTGGGAGTTGAAATAACGGAGCAAGGAGCGAGAGAAATGACATCCCGAGCTAGAGGCACTCCGAGAATAGCTAATCGTCTTCTTAAAAGAGTACGAGATTACGCTCAGATGAAGGCGGATGGAAAAATAACTGAATCCGTGGTCTGCGAGGCGCTTTCAATGCTAGAAATAGACTCAAAGGGTCTTGATGGCATTGATAGAGCCATACTTAAAACCGTGATTGAAAAATTCGGTGGAGGTCCCGTAGGAATAGAAACTATCTCAGCCGCGGTAAGCGAGGCGAAAGATACGATTGAAAACGTCTACGAGCCTTTTCTGATAAGAGAGGGACTTATAGAAAAAACCCCTAGAGGAAGAAAAGCGACTCGCCTTGCCTATGAACATCTCGGACTTGCTGTTTCCTCCAAACAGTCAAAGCTCATCTAGTCTCAATGGTTAGAAAACAATATCGGGAACAATATGGTATGAGAAAAGATATCTGGTATCTGCTAGGAGAAAGCATAAAGCATTGGTTTTACTTGACTAATTAGGTTTTTATCCGAAGATTGATTCCCAAATTGAGCCGATTTTAGCAATCCTTCGGAAGGACGAATGAGAAAAATACATAATACACAGACGAAATTCAGTGGAGTCAATATTGAGAATATCAAGTTGGACCGCAAATACAAAGACGACGTTCCAGCCGTGTTACAAGGGATTCAGCATCTGTACAAAAGCGAGAAGTTTCACAATCGCCTGTTTGCGATTCTCAAAGAGAAGGTTCTTCCCAAGATCAACAAGAAGGATTTACAATACTTTAAAGAGATTTTGCCAGCTATCTACAAACCATCACTGGATCAGGTCCCGACACTTGCTCCACAAACCGCACTTGTGCTCGGCGAATGTATTCCTTTTCCTACACTAATCAAAATTAGCGAAGCGCGTATGCCACGGAGTCACAACCCACGGTTTTATCAATACTGGGACGACGAATTCATTCCTACGGTTGATGTTAATGGTATCTGTGAGCAATGGGAGGGTTCAACCACCTTGAATGATGTGGAGGTGACCGAGTGATTGATGTCCGAGAGACTACTCCGAGGGGTAAGGTTGTTATCTACGAAACGACTGACGGTGATGTGCGAGTGGATGTGCATTTGGAACAGGATACCGTTTGGCTATCGCAACGAAATATGGCGATAGTATTTGGTACCACTCCTGAAAATGTCCAGATGCATCTGCGCAATCTGTTTTCCAGTGAGGAGTTGGAAGCTGAGGCAACTACCAAGGATTTCTTAGTAGTTCAAACCGAGGGTAATCGGCGTGTACGGCGTAGCATCCGGCATTACAACTTAGATGTCATCATATCAGTCGGTTATAGGGTCAACTCAAAGCGAGGAGTGCGATTCCGTCAATGGGCGACCCGCACCCTTCGAAACCATCTGGTGCGCGGTTATACGATGAACGAGCAACGACTGACCGAATGTGGCCTTGACGAGGCTCGTAAAACTCTTGACCTGCTCACTCAGGTCCTGCAAGACCGGGAATTAATAGACGATACTAGCCAAGCAGTTCTTAACCTAATTGTAGACTATACTGACACATGGAGACTGCTCCTAGAGTACGATGAGAACCGTTTAGGAATTCCGCCTAATACAAAGCCACCTACTGGTGCGCTTACTACTGACCGCGTAATCGGCGCGATTGAGTCATTGAGGTTAGACCTCTTGGCGAAAGGCATGGCTTCACCACTTTTTGGTAACCGGCGAGGTGATGTCCTAGAAGCCATACTCGGTAATATCGAACAAACTATGTTTGGTGATCCGCTTTACCCCACTCAAGAGGAGAAAGCCGCACATCTGCTCTATTTCATAGTCAAGGATCACCCCTTCATTGATGGTAACAAACGGATCGGTGCTTTTCTGTTCATGTTCTATCTCGCTCAGAATGGTATTGCACACCGTATTGATCCTAAGACGTTGACCGCACTCACCCTGCTTATTGCGGAAAGCGCGCCGGCTAATAAGGACCTGATGGTTCGTCTCATCATAAATCTGCTAGCGAAGCCTGCCGTCTGATGAATACCTTTACCAAGATCAATGCCCCCGACGGAGGCTGACGAGTCGTAACTAGAATTGCTGTCGAAGAGTCAGAAAAGTATTCTCAACTTACCTACGAACATCTCGGACTTGCTGTTTCTTCCAAACAGCCAAAACTCATTCAGCCTCAACAGTTAGAAAACATTAACTCTTAACCCAAGTTTAACATGTCCAAAAAATAAATGTTAGATATCAGCTGGTTAGATGTCATAAAAAATTGGTGTGGCACTACATTTTGTTACGGGAACTATTTTCTGCAAAAATAAGCGCACATTATACTACCGTCTTTTGCATTCCTCCCGCCGTGAAGTCAGCCCCCAATGCACCTAAAATTTCCTGCTGCTCTAGCTCCGGTTGACTAGTCGTGCGCACATGTAGCGTTTTTCCATCACGGCGACGAAGAGTCGAAGTGGTCCGTCGTTGTCTCTCAAGAATATCGCGTAGCGTGTTCCAACTAGCTTGCTTACCAGCCAGACGTAACTTAGTACGGATAACCTGTACCAACTGATATGCAATCACTGTAATGAACAGATGCCCTTCGGCTCTAACCGATTTCCAGTGGAAAATCGGGCGTAACCCAAGTTCTGACTTCAGAGAACGGAATACCGCTTCTATATCAGTGAGAGTGAAGTAAGTTCGCCACAGTTTGGCTTCGTCCCAATCAGTTTCATTGCTTCGCAGACAGTACACTCCAGGATCAGTGAGCATCGTACCGTTCACCGGCTTGCGAGTAAAGCGTACTGCAGTAGCGTATTTACCACTGTCATCAGTATCAACTTCCACCTTATAGTGTTGAGATATTCCTTGACTTTCTTGTTGCAGACGACCTATACTCTGCCATATCCTGTCAATCCGTTTTACTGTACGCGGTCGTGTAAGCTTTTCCGATAGAGTAGTCAGCCCTTCTTCAAATTTCTTGGTGAAACGCTCGCTGATGGATTGTTCCTTGGCCGCCCTGGCTTCGGAGAAACAGTACAGCCTCACCTCTTTGCCGTCCTGTGAAAGCACTTTTTTTAGAATGACCCCATGATTTGATGCGGTCTCAAGACGTATAACTCCCTCAGGGTCAAACTGACGATTACGTTCTCTGCTGACAACAACATACTTATAGCCTTGTTCTTGTAGCCACTGTACTCCGTCTTCGGTGGCAATCCCTCGGTCCATCACCACAAGGGCATTTGCGGGAGCGTCAAGTTGTTCCAGCATCTCAGATAATGTTTGATGCTCTCGTACATTACCTGCAAAGACTTTGAAGCGCCGAGTAAACCCGCTAGCGTCAACCACCATCCCCAAAGTGAGTAACGGACAGTCAGAACGTTTCTCCTTAGAGTGCCCGCGTTTTGCCTCTGCAATACCGTCTACACCTCCCTCAAAATAAGTATTGGTCAGGTCGTAGAGCGTGATCGTGGGACTCAGATCAAATAACTCCATCGCTCGTTCGAACAAATGACGTTCCAGGGTTTCACGGTGCGCCATTAACGCATCAGAAGCGCGATATAACTGCATTGCTCCCATCTTCTCAAACTCAACTCCTATCAACTCACCAAGCGCGCTACTTTTGGCTAACCAACGCCTAGTGGCTTGCTCAGAACCCGGCTCGGCCATACGCGCTACTATAGAACCTATGGCGGCATCGCGCAACGACGGAGTTAATTCCAATTCATTAAGTAACTGACGCAAACCAAGTTGGTCCATCGCCCACAGAGCTACGTTTTCTACTCCTACCGAACGGGGCCGAATCGTCTTCGTAGAGTTAACGTCAACGCACTGATAGTCGGGCTTTGAGTTCTTACTAGATCCCAGTTCGGTTGTGAAGCCAACGCGTCGTTTGGCCAACAATTGTGCAGTAATCTGTTGGGCATGAGATTCCAACTCAGAAGGTATCTCATAATCTAATAGGGAAGACTGATCAGAGAGAATTTGCTTGATTCGATAGCAAAGCAGGGACCAGTGTTTGGGATCAACATTAAAATTACTTCCTAGGTTGAGCAAAGTACGTTGCTTCACCTTTTTACCTATACGCTCGGAGCGTACGAGGCGGAAGGTGAAGAAATTATGGTCCTTTCTGGTTTTAGTGCGACGAATGAACATATATAGAGATATTATTACATTGTAAGATGTATGTCAAGGGGTAAAAAGCGTAGTATGGCACTACATTTGCCTTTTCAAAATTATAAATAACGGCATATCACTAACATACAGAGAGCATCCTTAGAAAAAAGACGAAAAAAGACCAGAATTAGCCGTAAGCGTTCGTTCAAGGGGTGTTTGCTTGATTAATCGTTCGTTAATCCCGTCTTAAATATTTTTTTGCATTTAGGCTGGTCACATTTTAATTGATCGGTTATCATCGGTCATATGATTGTTCACGACAAAGAGATCGGGGTTGTCAGGTTATTGGATAAAGATGACGCTGGATGCATCAATTGCATGCCGGCTGAGTCGGGATGCGCTTCGTTAGACTGTAAGCCTTCGTACGAAGAGTTACTAGCGGATTATCAGGAGTTAAAACATAAACATCAGAAGTTAGAACATGATTATCAGGAGTTAGAACATGAAGTAACTCGCCAACGGTCTTGGGCAGGGAGGTATAAAAGGTATTGGCAGAAAGGGCGCACCAAGTTGGATGCGAAGAGCGAAGAACTAAAACGTATCAGTCGTGTGTCGAAAGACGCCTTGTCGTTGGACAAAGAAGTACAACGACTTAGAGCATTGCTAGAGGAGGTTGGAGTAGATACGCGCAAGCGTAGTACGATTGTATCGTTGCGGATGGAGAATGGTAGTCTGAAGGATGAGAATGATAGTTTGAAAGATAAGAATGCTAACTTGATGGATGAGAATGCCGACTTGATAGATGAGAATGATGACTTGATAGATGAGAATGATGACTTGATAGATGAAAATGGCAACCTGAAGAATGAGAATATAGAACTGAAGGATGAGAATGCAGAGATGAAGAAGCAGGTCAAGAACCTGCTTTCTAACCGTAAGGTTCTGTCCAATTCGTTGTACGGACGTCGTAGTGAGAAGCAGAAGAGTTCACCTTCGGGGCGTAGACGAGGACAACAGCCCGGGGCGCCTGGTCATGGTCGTACAGCCCGACCAGATATTGAGGTGGTAGAAGAGTCGTGGCATCCGTCAGATGATGAGATTACCTGTTCTTGTTGTGGGGAGCGGTACGTTGCAAATGGGAAGCGGACCTCGAAGATATCAGAGATTAAGGTTAAGGCGCACACGCGCAGGATTAACCGCTTCCGTTATCGTAGGTCATGCGACTGTGAGTCATCTCCGCTCTATGTGACTGCGCCAGCGCCGGCGCGGCTGTTTGAACATACGCCATATGGGACCAGTGTCTGGGCTCTATTGATATACGAGCGCTACTGGAACCTGAGGCCCTACCGTAGTATAGAGAAATGCTTTAGCGACCACGGGTTTAAGATTTCGGCAGGGACTCTAGCGGACAGCGCAAAGCGCCTGCTGCCTCTGTTCGAGACTCTCTATGACGCTATTCTCGCCCATCAAAACGAAGAGAAATTGCGTCATGCAGACGAGACAAGTTGGCGAATCCAGTCACTGAAGGAAGTGGGGGGTTCTCAACGCGCTTGGCTATGGACATCTGTGAGCAAAGACTCTGTCTTATTCAATATACACCGTTGGCGTAGTTCTGAGGCTGCAAAGGTCCTATTCATTGACAGCGTTGATTGTATTTTCTTGGTCTGCGACCGCCACGGTTCCTATAAGAAGATGGTTCGGGATTTCCTCGAAGAACTCAATAAGAAGGTGACGCTGTGTTTTTGTTGGGCGCATGTACGAAGAGATTTTATAAAATGCGCTGCAGGAGACGAGCAGCTTGAGCAATGGAATGAACAATGGATAGAACGCATTGCAGAGATGTATAAGTTAAATAAACAGCGGTGTGATCACTACGTCTCAGGTAATACTGTAGAGTTTGAACGAATACAGATAGAGTTGAAAAAAGCGTGCGACGCATTGTTCAGCAAAGCTGAGAGTGAATTATCCGAGTTAGCGGAAGATGCGCGTGAGCGAAAGCCACTTAAGTCGCTTATGAATCATCGTGAAGGGCTGAGCGTGTTCGTTGAACATCCCCAAGTTCCCATGGATAACAATATTGCGGAGAGAGCGCTACGCTGGCTGGCCATCGCCCGTAAACTAAGTTTTGGATCTGACAGTGAAGAGGGCGCAAGAACATCAGCCATTCTATACACGGTGCTGGGTACGCTCGCAAAGAATGGCATTGACGTTCTTAGTTGGCTGAAGGGATGGTTGAGAGCCTGCGCGGAAGATGGCAGGAGTCCTCCAAAAGATCTATCGCCTTGGTTGCCATGGTCAATGAGTGAGCAACGTTTGCGCGACTTTGGCGCCAAGAGATGACCGACGAGGTTGAGTGCCGCTACTACGGGCGTGAGTTCACGGCTGCGGAGATGAAACTGCTACGCGCTTTGATAGCCGGGCCCGAGCGGCTCAACCGGGCTGCTCTGTCCAGAGAGTTTTGCAGACTTATTGGGTGGTACAAGCCCGATGGCGGACTCAAGGATATGACGGCCAGAGTTACCATGCTATCCATGCATAGGGATGGCATCATCAAGTTACCGACACCCACCCGAGTGTCGCCCCGAGCCAAGCCTATTGTCTTTGGAGTGGACACCGAACCGCCTATACTACCGGTTCCCGAGACCCTTGACGAAGTCCGTCCACTGCAGGTTCACACTGTTGTCAGTGGCACCAAGCAAGGCAAACTATGGAACGAGTTTGTAGCTCGTTATCACTACTTAGGTTATAAGACATTAGTCGGGGCTCAGATGCGCTACGCAGTGCGCGACCGCCACGGTTCGCCGCTGGCCATGCTAGGCTTCTCCACCGCCGCATGGAAACTTGCGCCGCGTGACACCTTCATAGGATGGACATCCGAGCAACGTGAAAAGAATTTACCGCTGGTTATAGACAACCCCAGATTCCTGATTCTTCCATGGATACAGATACCCAATCTTGGGTCACACATTCTCTCGGTAGTCTGTCGCCGCTTGCCCAAGGAGTGGACTCAACGATACAACTTTACACCCGTGCTTATTGAGACGTTTGTACAAATTCCGACATATACAGGCACCGTATACCGTGCATCTGGATGGATACGGGTTGGAACTACACAGGGGCGTGGCCGCTACGATCGTTACAAACGATGCGATAAACCCAAAAAGGACATTTGGCTACGACCGCTTCACAGAAATTGGAGACAAATCCTCAACCGCTCAAACCCCCTATAAACACCCCTTGAACGAACGCTTACTATCAAGTCATCATTCTCATCCATCAAGTCGGCATTCTTATCTTTCAAGCTATCATTCTCATCCTTCAAACTACCATTCTCCATCCGCAACGACACAATCGTGCTACGCTTGCGCGTATCTACTCCAACCTCCTCTAGCAATGCTCTAAGTCGTTCTACTTCTTTGTCCAACGACAAAGCACTTTTCGCCACACGATTGATACGCTTTACTTCTTCATTTTTCGCGTCCAACTGAGTACGCGCTTTTTCCCAACAGTATTTATAATTCCCCGACCGTGATCGTTCCCGCGTCAATTCATGTTTTAACTCATGATAATCATGTTCTAACTCCTGATGCTTATGTTTTAACTCCTGATAAGCCGCTAGCAACTCTTCGTACGAAAACTTACAATTTAACGAAGCGCATCCCGACGTAGCCGGCATGCAATTGATGCATCCAGCGTCATCTTTATCCAATAACCTGACAACCCCGACATCTTTGTCGTGAACAATCATATGACCGATGATAACCGATCAATTAAAATGTGACCAGCATAAATGCAAAAAAATATTTAAGACGGGATTAACGGATGATTAATCAAGCAAACACCCCTTGAACGAACGCTTACAATTAGCCGAATTTTAGTGGGTTTTTGGTAAACTTGGGTTAACTAACGATCAAGAGATATTTCTCTTATAAACTCATCCCAATGATTGTAAGAGATAGAGTTTATTATTTTTCTTGGCTGACTGTAGCCGGATTCTTCTGGAAACATCTTTTTATAGACCTTGTCCCTTATCTCAAGCCATCTATCTATTGACTCATAGTTCTTGAATTTGACGACAGTTTTATAGGTCCATAGCGGTTTTATAGTGTGTATTCTCTGTGAATACATCCTATAATCGTCCGTGATAATGCCCATAACCTTCATTTCTTGCCAGAAAGGAAAAAGACGGGTTTTGTATATTCGGAGAAATTCCTCTTTATTCTCTTCTGAAACCGTATAGAAACTCTCCTCTATCACTTCTGCGCGTAAAGACGCAGTGGACAGAAACAGAAAAGTCGTTAGAAAAAACAGAAAAAGACAATGTTCTCTTCGCACCTAATTCCTCCTAAACGTGGTTTACCGCTCAATGCGGCATACAGTTGCGTGTAATTTTACCTGAACACTCACAATACTTAATTTGGAAAAACGGTTATTATGGTTTGTAGTTCCTGTTCAGTTTCAATTTATAAACAATGTAAATCTAAAGCCTGAACACAAGCATAAGTAAATCCGGTATAATCCGCAGACAGAACTGAAACTCACTTATCTATTCGGAGGATTTCCTTTATGAATCCCTTTTCGGAAGGCACGCAGAATATTCTGATGATGCTTACAAGCACAGGTCCTGTAGTAAAGATGGTGTTGCTCGTGCTAGTCGCAATGTCGGTTATCTCATGGGCAATTATATATGCAAAATTCCGACTCATAAGAAGTTCATCACTAAAATCTGAAGAGTTTCTTGACCTGTACAATTCCAGTGAGAATATGAAAATCCTTGTTTCCTATTCTGCTAGAATCGGCGGCCCAATCGCTGAAATATTCAAAGCGGGCTACTTAGAAATTGTAAAAATGGAAAAAGAGAAGAAAAAACATAGCGAGTCAAAAACTGATAAGAAAGATGGATATTCCTCTTTTTCTCCCAAATCTACAGAACTTGTGAACAGGGCGCTTATAAAAACGATGACATCTGAGTGCTCAAAACTTGAAAAGTCTTTGGTGTTTTTAGCCACTACGGGCAGTTCCGCTCCGTTTATAGGGCTTTTTGGAACCGTATGGGGAATAATGAACTCTTTTATAGGAATTGCTGGAAGCAAAGGTGTTCCTTCTCTTGAAGTTGTGGCTCCAGGAATCGCAGAAGCTCTCATAGCAACCGCGATAGGTCTTGCCGCCGCCATTCCCGCCACTGTAGCGTATAACTACTTTATGAGCAAGATAAGGGCCATGGAAGTGGAAATGGAAAATTTCTGCGCCGATTTTCTCAACGCTACGGAAAGATATCTCAATAGGTAAGAAACCTTTCTAATGAAACCAGACAAATTCCATTCAGCACGCAGAAGTTCAATGCTTACCGAGATAAATGTCACTCCTTTTGTTGATGTGATGCTGGTTTTATTAATCATCTTCATGATCACGACTCCCATACTTTATCATGGAATCAAGGTTAACCTTCCACAAACCAGATCCTCTGAAATTCCAGTAAAAAGTCAAAAAAGAATAACTATAACCCTGACCAGTTCTGGAAGTGTGTTTATTGAAGATTCAGATTTCCGTCTTTCTGAAATCGGTGACGCCGTCACCGCAATTATAAAGAAAGAAGGAATAGAACTAGGGAGTGAACGGGTTTTCCTAAAAGCAGACAAGTCGGTTGATTATGGATTGGTGGTGGCTGTCATAGACGAACTTAAAAAGGCCGGAATTGAAAAATTAAATCTGGTCACGGAGTTTGAGGGAACCCGCAGGATAGAAACAGGCACATAAGAAATGAAAGAAAAAGAGAATCATTTCGGCATAGGTACTCTTCTTTCTCTGATTCTTCATCTAGCGGTAATAAGTCTGTTAGCCTTGGGAGTTGATATGCCAAGAAATTTTCCCTCAGAGTCCTCGGTGGAAATATCTCTTGCTAACTATAGAGAGGTCGTAGAAGAACCTCAAAAGAAGAAATTGCCTGCAAACCCAAAGGCTAATAAAACAAAATCAAAGAAGCCAGAGAAGAAAATACAGCCAAAAAAGAAAAAACCACCCGCGCCTAAAAAGGTAAAGCAACAGCCGGCATTACCTACAAAAAAACAAAAAAAATCACCTAAAGAAGCAAAAACCGATACCGTGAAAACACCCGAACCCAAAGAAATAAAAACCGACCCCGCAGAAACACCCGAACCCAAAGAAGCAAAAACCGACCCCGCAGAAACACCCGAACCCAAAGAAATAAAAACCGACCCCGTGGAAACACCTGAGGTATCACAAAACATCTCTGAAGAAACAGAAGAAACGAGCAAGCGCTCTGAATCGGAAAAGAAGCACGTCCTAAGGGAAATTAGAAAAGAATCTATACTTGAGACACTGAAAAAACCAACTGAAGCAAAATCCCAACCTGAGACTTCTTCTGAAAAATCTGATGTTGTTTCTTCTAAGCCCCATGTTACTTCAGAAAAGACTAAAAAAGGCGTTATCTCTCTTGTGCTTGACGTTTACTATAAGAATATATCAAAACGAATAGAGAAAACCCTTATTTTACCACCCGATGTGGGTCCGAAGTCTCTGCTCTCGGCCACGGTGAGTTTCTATATGAAAACAACTGGGGAAGTATATGATGCTAAGATTGAGAGAAGTTCGGGAAACCAGAGGTTTGATTCTTACTGCGTAAGGGCGGTAAACATATCTTCTCCTCTTCCCATCCCTCCGGTTGAGCTTAGAGATAGAATAAAAACGGAACCCTTTATTATTCCCTGCAAAAGCAGTGACTAAACCAGCATGAAACTTATACTCGCAAGACATGGAAAAACTGACTGGAATGAGGTCGGAAAATGCCAAGGAATAAGCGATGTTCCACTAAATTCCAATGGCATTGAACAAGCGGAAAAATTGGCTTTATCCCTCAAAGAAGAAAGGATTGACCGCATATACTCAAGTCATCTCAGCAGAGCGAAAACCACAGCGCAGAAAATCGCGGACTATCACTCAATTGAGGTGAGCACCAGAGACGATCTGCACGAAATGAATCAAGGGGTTTTTGAAGGACTTGATTTCTCCCTTATTCGGGAAAAATATTCCGACATACTCCAGCATTGGCGCTCTGATCCAGAAACTCTACAGATTCCTGGCGGAGAGACGCTGACAGGTGTTCAGAAAAGAGCTCTTAGCGCCATTGACGAAATCATAAATGGATGCCAAACAGAAATCATAGTAGTCGTAAGTCACAATCTGGTCATAGGATTATTACTCTGCAGTTTTGCCGGAAGGACCTTGAAACAGTTCCGCAATTATATTGTGGATGAAGCATCTAAAAGCGTGGTTGAAGTACGAGGTAGGGAATTCGCTATACTATCGGTAAATGACACCAGTCATCTGTAGTTCTTTAGATAACGAAGGGATACTAAAATTTCTACAAAATTTAGGATGAAAAAAGAAATAACAAAAATGATAGAGACCGCCATGGATTCGGTAGTATCGGTGAGTTGCGGTGAGAAAACGAGATTTGAGGTCTTAGTGCCGAAGAAAAAGGAGTTTGGGGATTTTTCTACCAACGTAGCTCTTGTGGCAGCGAGTTCCACCGGGGGGAACCCTCGCAAGATGGCGGAAAAGATAGTTGAAGAATTAAAGAGGCTGGAACCTGATTTCATAGAGAAGATCAGTATAGCGGGACCGGGATTTATCAATTTTTTCGTCAATGAAACTACATTTAAATCGGCGCTGAGAGAAGTTCTCCGCCTAGACAATCGGTACGGATCTTCTAACAGCGGTCGTGGAGAAAAAGTATTAGTAGAGTTTGTAAGCGCAAATCCCACGGGTTATCTGCATTTCGGTCACGCGAGAAACGCCGTAGTAGGTGATTCTGTGTGTAGGATTCTTTCTTTCTCTGGATACGAAGTGAGTAGAGAGTTCTATATAAACGACGCTGGCATGCAGATGAGAATGCTTGGGGAATCGGTTTACTGCGCGGTGGAGCGGTTACGGGGTGTAAAAAGAGACTTTCCTAAAGACGGATACCATGGTGAGTACATATTTCAGATAGCCACCGAAATAGAGAAATTCGGGGGGATTCCAGACAAAGAGGAAAAAGACCAAGACTCGCAAGTTCAATTCTGCAAGGAGTTCGCCTACTCAACGCTTCTTAAAGAGATAAAAAAAGATCTCTTAGACCTGCGCGTGGACTTTGACAGATGGTATAGCGAGAGAGACGAAATACATAGCTCAGATGGAAAACAAACAAAAATCGAACAGGCGTTACAGGCGCTCAAAAAGATTGACGCGCTTGAGGAAAAAGAAAACGCGCTATGGTTCCGAGCCTCGCTTTACGGAGATGACAATGACTGGGTAGTAATAAAACAAGACGGCACTCCTACCTATTTTCTCTCTGATATAGCCTATCACATGGAGAAATATTTGAGGGGTTTTTCAAAACTTATAAACGTATGGGGGTCTGATCATCACAGCCATCTTTTTCGCCTTAAGGCATCAATAAAAGCCTTAGGAGAAGATGAATCCTCTTTCTTAGTACTTCTTATTCAGTTCGTAAGGCTTATAAGAGATGGAAAGGAAGTATCAATGTCGAAAAGGTCCGGTGAGTTCGTGACAGTTCGCGACGTGTTAAGCGAGGTTGGGTGTGATGCCACTAGGTTTTTTCTGTTAATGAGAAGTTCCGATAGCCATCTTGATTTCGATCTTTCACTTGCAAAAGAGCAGTCAAGCGAAAACCCCGTCTATTATGTTCAGTACGCAAACGCGAGAATTTCAAGTCTCTGCAAAAACTCAGAGGAAAAGGGAATATCTGCATCTGATAACCATCTTCACCTGCTCTGTGAAGACGCAGAACGCAGTATGATTAAAAAAATTCTCAGATTCCCAGAGACTGTACTACTCGCATCTGAATCGTTCTCTCCTCACAAAGTAGTATATTATTTACAAGAATTAGCGTCGGAGTTTCATTCCTATTACAATAAAACTAAGATCGTGGATCAAGAAAACGTCAAAATGACATCCGCTAGGTTATATCTAGCGCTGTGTATACAAGTGGTTATAGAGAATGGTTTGAATCTTTTGGGAGTAACCGCCCCACGAAAAATGTAACTATGGAGAAGAAAGAAAAAAATCCTAGCGTGATTACCGCATCTCTCGTTTTTTTGCTGATTTTTGGACTAGTGTTTTCGCTGGGAGTCGTCGTGGGGAAAAAATTCATACCGGTAGAACAACCAACTGTCACCGAGCAACCAAGTACTTTCACAGATAGACACACTACGCAAAAAACTCAGGACAAACCCTCAGATCAAGAAGTACAGCAAAAACATTCAATGCAGACAACAAGCGTTATGAAAGAACCTTTAGTGGAAAAACCTTTAAAGAACGACTCAATTGGCGCTATGATCAACCCGGAACACAAATATACGATCCAGATCAGTTCCTTTCAGAATAAAAAAATCGCCAGCCGCACGGTAAGATTTCTGAGAGACAAGGGCTACCCCGCCTTTATAACAGAATATTCTCCTTCAGAAATCATTGCCTTTTACAGGGTGAGAATAGGAACTTTTGAATCCAAGGAAGAGGCGCGGGCATACGGCAAGGAAATACAGAAAAAAGAAAGAGATTTTAAGTTCTACGTAACTATTAATGACTAGAGCGCATAGAAACGTATATTGGATTGCGTAGCGTATAGACTACTAAGCAATTTACAGGTTATTATTTTAAGGATGAAAAACGAACAGACAGATGTTACTCCTGAGTTAAACGACGAAAGATCAAAGACAGGAAAAAAGCCAGAGTCCTCGGAACTTCTTTCGGGTGGTTTGAAATCTTGGTGGATTTCTCTTATGAGACCTGTGGAAAACTTTCTTATAGAGAGAAAGTTTTTGCCCAATGTCCTCACTATTACCACTCTTATAGTTTCTGCTCTAGCCGGATGGTTTTTCCACTTGGGGCTGATTTTCGTGGCGGGAGTTTTCCTCCTTGCCGGGTCTACATTCGATATATTTGACGGTCGTGTGGCACGCGCTCAAGGGCTTAATTCTTCTAAAGGGGCGTTTTTTGATTCTTGCGTTGACAGATACTCAGAAGTGCTTATCTACTTGGGGTTACTCAGCTTCTTCCAAGGCACTTTCTTCATCTATATAGTCTTTCTGATACTGAGTTCGTCTATGATGGTGAGTTATACAAAGGCGAGGGCCGAGGGGCTAGGAATTGAGTGTGAAGTTGGGGTAATGCAAAGAACGGAAAGAGTCGTTTATTTAGGGGTTCTTTCAACCTTTAACTTCCTCGGTAACGCAATCACTTTTATGTTTGGAATAGGAAGTGGGGACTATCTACTAAAGTTTGCCGTGATAATTCTCTTTGTATTCTCCTTTTACACATCAGTCCAAAGAATGACTCATGTGATGAGAAAAATTGACGAGAGAGAAGACAGCGCAGAATCGGAGTAGATGTGCATGTCTTATTTTTATTACTTGGAGACTCTCTCTTTTATCCTGCTTGCCTTTTTTGAACGACCTCTGAGATAATAAAGTTTGGCCCTTCTCACCCTGCCTTTTCTTTTCACTTCTATTTTTCCTATAAGCGGTGAGTGTACAGGAAATATCCTTTCAACTCCTATGCCGTATGAGACCTTCCTCACGGTGAAAGTCTCCCTAAAACCCGAACCTTTCCTAGCTATCACAATACCCTCAAAAACCTGGATTCTTCTCCGCTCACCTTCCTTAATGTTGTAGTGAACCGATACTGTGTCCCCAGGGCGAAATTCCGGTAAGTCTTTTTTAATATATTTTTCTTCAATTTCCGCTATGATTCCCATTTGTTTTCCCTCTAAAATCTAATATAATGACACTTTTCTACGTCTCCGCAACAACTCTGAAACACTATGCAGAGCGACATTGGAAACTCCCGCTTTGAGAGCGTTGAATATACAGAACCTATTTAAGGTTGTCAAAATGTCCGGAACCGTATTGTAAAAGAGTATAAACTCGTCAGGTTCCGCAACTAAGTAGTCTGTCAAGCACTATTGCGGCGGCGCTTCTTACGGAGAGATGGTTATATTCCCTATAACCGCTTATTGGTTTGAGCACGTAATCTGATTGCTTTATAATTTTCTCAGAAAGCCCCCAGCCCGTACCAAAAAGAAGAAGAAAAGAGTTTTCGTTTCTCAGTATTTCCTTTTTAACCCTACGATAACCTATCGTTTTATCAAAAAAACGTGCATCTGTCGCAACTAACTTGGGCTTTTTCCCCTCGGCACACTCTATTCTCGTTATCACTTCTTCAAGGGATGCTGTTATGCTTACAGTTTTGAAAGCCTCGCTTTTGGTTTCGTTAAATTTTTTCCCAGCCCCCTCTATCCAGTGATCTTTGAGTTTTTGCGCTAGGCGCCTCTGCTCGGCCACTGGATTCACAAGAAAGAATTTTTTTACCCCGTAGGTTGTCGCATCTCTAGATATGTCATGTATATCTATACTCTTAAACGCCGTTGAAACAATTTCAAGACGACTGTTGTATACAGGGTAATGAACAAGCGCTATGTATACGCTGAACTCAGGGGAATTCTCTGTCTTGAGACGGGTTAAAAACTCATTTTCTTCAGCGGAAATATCCGCATCATCAAGAAGGCTAGGGACTGAGATAAAAGTGCTTTTTATGCTTTCCCTTCTTCTCCATCTATTTATCTCTTCATGATTTCCAGAAAGAAGAACTGGAGGCACTCTTTTTTTTTCGTATATTTCGGGCTTGGTGTACTGAGGATACTCCAAAAGCCCATCTACGAGTGATTCAGAAGCAAGAGATTCGGCGTTTCCCAGAACCCCAGGCAGATACCTTGACACCGCATCCACTATAATCGAACAGCCATATTCTCCTCCCGAACTAATGTACTTCCCAGTTGATATGCTCATGTCAACGTAAAGGTCACTCACCCTTTGATCCACGCCTTCGTAGCGCCCGCAAATAATTATCAACTGCCGGTACTGACAAAGATCCTGAACCAGATGATCGTTCAGTTCCTCTCCCCTAGGAGTGGTAAGAATCACTGCAGACTTAAACCCTTTTTTTTTTACGCTCGCGATAGCATTCCCTATCGGGGCGGCAGTCATGAGCATTCCACTGCCTCCGCCATAAGGAGTGTCGTCTGTTTTTCCGTGCTTAGACGACGAGTAATCCCTGAGATTGTGGACATTTATCTGCAGAGCACCGGATTTAACCGCTCTACTTATTACTCCAAAAGAAAAAACAGAGTCAAAAAAATTAGGAAAAATCGTTATCAGATCAAATCTCATCACGCATGTCTGAGTTTAGTCAAAAAGCCCCTCTATTGGTTCGACCGTTATGGTTCCTTGTTCAAGATCAACACTAGTTACGAATTTTTCAACAAAAGGAACAAGAAACTCTTGACCTCTCGGCGCGGTTTTGATCACTAAAATATCTTGTCCTGTAGAGTCAATAAGATTGCTTATCTTTCCGATTTTCTTCCCATCGGAACTTAGCGCGGAAAGTCCAATCAAGTCCATCCAGTAGTATTCATTTTCTCCTAGAGGGGCGAGATCATCCTTTGAAACCAGCACCTGTAAATTTATCAAGGTATCTGCGGCCTCTGGAGTATCCACTCCATGGAACTTTAGAATACCCATATTTTTGTGGATTTTTATTCGCGCTATGTCGAACCTAACAGGCCCATCCCGCTCTGGAATCTTTAAATATATCTTCTGGGCTTTAGCAAGAGTCGCAGGGTTCGCGCCAAAGGCAAGCATTTTAACTTCACCACTGAGACCGTGCCTTTTCGTTATTTTTCCATAAAGCACAAGTCCTAGTTTCGCTTGCATGCGCAATGCTACTCAAGTATCTCCAGAACAACGCGTTTCTTCGCCTTGGCCGCAACAGCACTTAGGATACTCCGGATCGCCTTAGCGGTCCTTCCCTGTCTTCCTATCACCTTACCAAGGTCCTCAGGAGCAACCCTGAGTTCAATAACCGCGGTGCGCTCACCAGCCATTTCAACGACTTGAACCTGCTCCGGGTCATCAACAACTGACTTGGCTATGAATTCAACAAACTCCTTTAATTGACTCACTTAGGCGTCACCTCCTGACACCCGCATACAGCGCTTGAGTTTATTTTACTACATCTCAAAGCGCTAGGTAGCTTGAGATATAAGCCTGCTAACTCTTTGCGTGGTCTTAGCGCCGTTATCAATCCACGCCTGAACTCTCTCGGTGTCTATCTTGAGTTCGTGCGGTTTCTTCCTAGGGTCATAATGCCCCAGTATTTCAAGGAATTTCCCGTCGCGCGGAGATCTAACATCCGCAGCCACTATCCTGTAGAACGGTCTTTTCTTTGAACCTATTCTACTCAATCTTATCTTCACCAAACTGATACTCCTCCTCAATGAACGGTTTTGAACATTGCAGTTATCTGAATTTCATCATTCTATTCGCTATTTTACCCATTTTCCCCATGTTTTTCATCATATTTCTCATCTGTATATAATTCTTTACCGTTCTGTTAACATCCGAAACTTTCGTTCCACTACCCCTAGCGATTCTCTTTCTGCGACTACCATTAAGAATTCTATGATCCTTTCTTTCAGGTGGAGTCATCGAATTTATTATCGCGAGGTTTTTTTTGATCTCTTTTTCCGCTTTGCTCATGGCTTCAGGGTTATCAGCAATTTTTTTCATTCCAGGAACCATATGCGCTATGTTTTCAATTGATCCCAATTTGCCCATGGCCTCTATAGACTCTCTGTAGTCTTCTAGGGAAAACCGTTTTTTCGCTATCCTCTCGGCAAGCTTTTTTGTTTTCTCTTCTTCAAAAGCGTCTTCTGCTTTCTCTATCAGACTCAACATATCCCCCATCCCCAGTATTCTTGAAGCTATTCTGTCAGGATGGAAAACCTCAAGAGCATCAGTTTTCTCCCCAGTTCCGAAGAATTTAATTGGCTTGCCGGTTGTGGCTTTTATTGAAAGAGCCGCCCCTCCTCTAGCATCGGCGTCCATCTTGGTAAGAATCACTCCGTCAAGATCAAGAGCGTCTTGAAAACCTTGAGACGCATCCACGGCGTCCTGTCCGGTCATAGAGTCGGCCACGAGCAGAACCTCGTGAGGGTTAACCTCTTTTTTTATCTTTTCAAGTTCACCCATAAGCTCACTATCAATGTGAAGACGTCCAGCGGTGTCTATGATCACCAGATCCGCGCCAGTTGCCGTAGCAGAAGAGACTGCGTCCGCGCAGACTTTCACCGGGTCTTGCCCCGCAACGGTGTCGTATACATCCACACCTATTTGTCCAGCAAGTACTTTTAATTGTTCTATGGCGGCGGGTCGGTAAATATCCGCTGGGACCAAAAGAGGAGATTTTTTGTGGCGATCCTTGAGGAATTTTGCAAGCTTAGAAGCTGTCGTGGTCTTTCCAGCTCCTTGGAGACCCACAAGCATTATTATCGCTGGAGGAGAAACGTTGATATTAAGAGGCTTGTTCTCGCTACCGAGAATCTCAGTGAGTTCCTCTTTCACTATTTTTATGAACTGTTGTCCGGGATTGAGGCTTTTTTCAACCTCGCGGCCAAGCGCCCTCTCCTTAACAAGCCCTATAAACTGACGAACAACCCTGAAGTTAACATCAGCTTCAAGAAGACTGAGTCGCACTTCTCTTAGAGCATCCTCTATATTCTTTTCGCTGAGTTTTCCATAGCCCCCTATTTTTTTCAGAGTGGAACCAAGTTTTTCAGATATTCCTTCAAACATTTCTCTTACGCCCTCTCCACATCTAGTATCTCAGAAACATAAGAAATACTGATCGCACTTGCGAAATGAGCACAACACCTCTCAGCAGAAAACAGTATTTCTTTTGCCTCACCTATAAAAAAATTGATCCCAGACCAACTGATTGTTAAGTTATACGGTCGTCAATAGCTTTTAATTATTCCCAATACCATTGATGGATATTCCACAGTGCAGAATCCCAGTCATTTGGACGGACTCCCTTGAGGTTTTTGCTAAAAGCCGAAACTATAGCGCGATGAACTAAGGGAATCACTACGTAATTCTGTATCAACATATCATTCATCTCAATGGCCAACCTCTCACGCTCTTTACCAATAGGAGTTCGCGTCAATTCCTGATATAGATTATCATAACGTCGGTTGGACCAACGAGATATGTTACTACTCAGCCAGTTGTTTTCAGAACTGGTAATTTCATTTGTCTGCCAAGTGGCCAAATGACTCTGTGGGTCGACTGACGGCGCTCCTCTAGTGTACATTTGAATGTCGGCGTTAAACCTCCAAAGGCTATTAGTATTTTCGAGATTGTTGCTAAAGAAAATACCTCCATCAATATTCTCAATCTTGGTTTCTACCCCTATCTCTCGCCACCATCCCTGAATCAGTTTTTGGGTTGTCTGGCGAACTGGGTTAGTGGATGTCCTATACGATACCTTTAGGCGTTTTCCCTCTTTTTCGCGGATGCCGTCATTACCAAGAATCCAACCAGCCTCGTCAAGTAACGTTTTTGCTCGCTCTATATCTTGAGTCAAACACTTATCATTATTAGATGAAACATACTGTGAAGGAGCCACAAGAATATTACAAGTCGCCTTACCGGCCGCACCGTAGAGCAGATCAACTAGACGCTTGCGGTCAATTGCCAAGGATAAAGCCTGGCGCACAACTAGTTCAGTTAGAACAGGATGAGGATTATTACCGTCGGACCACTCAGATGGTTGGTTTCCCGAAGTCGGATCCGGCTCGGGATCAGTGAAATTGATTACTAACTGTTCAACATTAGAGGCGAAAGCAAAACCGACCGTTCTCTTGCTAGTTTCTCGTAAGGCCGTAGAAGAGTCCACCTGTAGGTTCCAAGCGTAATCCGCTTCCCCTATTTGCAAAACGGCGCGGGCAGATGTTGCCGCATCTCCACCTCCTTTTATAACTACTTTGGTAAAAAGACGTTCTGGCGTGCGAAATTTTTCATTGATTTCGTAAGTGAGTAGAGATAACGTCCTTGTTTTTGGTCCACTGACTGTGAAGTCTGTGATCTTATATGGCCCAGTACCGATAGGATACGTATTTTCTATACTACAGCCAACGGCTTCCTCACCAAGGCAGTTTTCAAATTGTGCTTTTTGTACTATGGGAGATGAAGCCCCTACAAAAAGAGTGTATGGGTAAGCTATGGGAGAAGTAAAAGTGATTTTGACGCTATAGGGCAATTCAGCAACGGATTCTACGCTTTTTACAGGATCACAAACATTTTTATTTGATGGTAAAGAGCATAGGTATTTGTGCGTGAATATGATATCTTCAACCGTGAGTGCAGTACCATCGGACCAGAAAATTCCCTCCCTGAACTTCCAAGTGATCGTGGTCATGTCTTGTGAGATACCACCGTTTTTCACAGTCGGAATTTCCTCAGCTAAGCGAGGTGTTAATTTCCCTTGCTCATCATAATTGGCCAATGGCTCCAGAACCAACGCACTAGCATCAATGTCCTTTCTTCCCTCGGCAAGATAAGGATTAGCAATAGTAGGAGCCTGCCAATAGAGTATTGTCAGGGTCTTGTCATCAGCAGTATCTCCACAGGAAGTGACAAGAAGCCCGACAAGAACCATGACTGAAATTAAAAATATTTTTTTGCACTTCATCTCAACTTTTCTCCTTGGTCAGTAGCCAAAGTCAGTAATCACATAAAGTTAACCTGAGTTATTATCGGAGTGTTGGTTATATGAGGTGTTATTTTCAGTGTTTGCAATTGTTTTTGCTACAGAGTTTAAAGTTACGGATGTGGGCGGTTATCATTATGGATGAGCCTATCAGCGTAGGTATTATTTCATAGTCTTCTGTTACGATAAAGGCTCCGACGAGTAGGATAAAGAGGCCTGAGAGGCCGAGGAAGAGTACGTTGAAGTCTTTGTGTTTTCTACAGCCCAGGAACAGCGCTGCGGCGCTTGAAGGGATAATGAGTAGTAATAGGAGTTGGTGGAAGATTTCCTTAAATATAAAAATAGAGCTTATGAGAGGGAACAGCACCAGCATTACAGGTACCAGCAGGCAGTGAACGAAGCAGATTCCTGCGATGGATATTGCGAAGTATTCCGTAGCTCTGTGAATATGTTTATTGCTCATTGCAATATTCTTTTGGTTAGTTTTTGAAATTCCCCTTTCATAAGAAATTCCATCGATTGGTTAAAGATAGTATTGATCTGCTCCGCTGGAATGTCAAATCCAAGGTCTTTTACCAGCGCAGATTACCTTTGAGCATGATGCTGTTTTGAGCGTCTATAGACTGTTGTTCCCTTCTTGCGCCTTCAAGGTCAATATCAATTCCGTCGCCCAGACGATAACGCGTACCGAAGCGCCAGTACCTGCCTCCCTGATCCTCCAAACCTATCCCCGCGTATGGGCTTAGCACCGAATTCCTGGCCACGTCTCCAATACCGAAGCCGTGTCCGATTTCGGCGTCCAGGCGTCTTTGCGCGTCTATTCCACCTGTGGTCAGTAACTCAGCGCTGTTACGGTCAAACAACCTGTCAATTCCACTTGCGGTCTCTCCTCGTGAGGACTCAAGCCTTAAGAACGCGCCTCGTTGATCAGCCCCAGGCTCCAATGTCACTGAAGCGCTCATTCCCCACTCCTCCCAATCTCTGTTGTGATCCAGTAGCGCTCGCGTCCGCACCTCCAGCGTCAGCCCCACCGGATTGTTATAACTCAGCGTCGCTCCCGCTTCCAAACCAGCCCCGCCATCTGTATCCCCTCCGTCATGTCTTACTCCTATCTCCAGTGATGGCGTTACCGTAGCCCCTCCCTCTAAGACGCGTTCATGCGAGGCTTGTAGCGCCAGGCGTAGCCTGCGTACATCCACCTCAAGCTCTTCCAAACCCTTATCAGCTTCTGTCTTTGAACGCGCGAACGACCCTTCTCCCTTAATCGCAAATCGCGTCACTCCACCGGAAATCATGTTCGCGCTTTGACCCAACGCTAAACGACCACCTATAGCCGCGGTGGTAAACGTCAGGTCCGCCCGGCTTATCACCGTCTGGTCTTCTCCTACCCTAACGTTCCCTCTGCCATAACCTACGCTTCCCCACACGCTTGAACCTCCGGGCGACAACCACGCCACATACGGGTGCGCTGAGGTCAAGCTGGTCTCGTACAGACCCTGATACCCTTCCCCCTCAGCATCAAAATCCCCTTCCGAACGCGACACCGCCCAACCTACCAGCAGTTCAGGTCGTAAACGAACATCCGCCCCTAAGTGCGCAGACCATAAACCCCCATCCCAGGTAATATCTTCATCCGAGCCTGATAGCGACATCCAGTTTCCTCTTCCCCACACGGCCCATGGCATCTTCCCGTCATCCATCTGTGACGCGCTCTCGCCATTGGAACCATTAAGCCCTAAACTGAATTGCGCCCCATTTAGCGCTTCGCGCATACCTACGCTAAGGTCCTCAGACAGTTCTTCGGGCCACAGCGCATCCACATACTCTTCTTCAGATAGCGCTCCGGGCGTAACTCCAAAACTCAAAGTACTATCCGCTATACCGCCTAGAGCCGCCGCCTCTATCCGGTATGAAATCGCATCCAGCGACTGAGACATCATCGCCGCCGTAACTCGTGGCAACACCGCCCGGTTTATTTTGTTCAGACGCTCTGCCGTAGCGTCTTCCACCGTAACCTGTACGGAGTCTATCTTCACCAAACTGTAGTCTCCGCCTGACGCGCTGTGCGTTAGCGTCACTGTCTCATCCTCCAGGTCCTTATCGTTGGCTGCGCTTACCGTTACCGTCTGCTCAGTATCCCAGTTATCCACGGTGAACTTAAGCGATGTCTTATCCACCGTCACATCTCCCGCCATTCCACTTACCGTTATCGTCACCTCATCCGTAGGCTCGGTCTCAAGCGCTACCGCGTATGTACCGCTTGACCCTTCCTTCACTGTCAACGACGTAGGCTCCACCTTCACCCCTGCGGTGTCATCTTCCGTTACCGTTATCTCCACCGAGTCTATCTCTACCGCATCGTAACCACCGCCTGACGCGCTATGCGTCAGCATTACCGCGGCATCCGCAACCGCGTCATCATCTTCCGACGCGTTTACCGTCACCGTCTGCTCAGTATCCCAACTGTCCACGGTGAACTTAAGCGATGAGTTATCCACCGTCACATCTCCCGCCATCCCGCTTACCGTTATCGTCACCTCACCCGTGGGCTTAGCATCCAGCGCCACCGTATACGCGCCGCTCGCTCCTTCTTCCACTACCAATTCAGTCGGCGCAACCGTCACCGCAGCCGCTATGTCATTATCTATTATCGTCCCTTTGGCCACTCCGTCTGAAATGCTTACCCCTTCGGACGGTTCTGACAGCGTCACCGTGAACGTCTCATCATCCTCATCAACGCTGTCATCCGTCACCGACACCGTTATTGTCGTCGTAGTGGCGTCAGCCAGTATGCTCCCCTCCGTAGCCGTACTAACCGCAGTGAAGTCCTCTCCTGCCACCGCAGTATCTTCTCCTTCCGCTGTTACCGTGTATTTGAAACTTATTTGTGACGATGGCGCTTGCGTAGCCGTCACCGTAAATGCGAACGTCCCGCCTTCATCCGCTGACACATCCGCAATGCTCAGTGAGACGCCGGTGGTCTTTACTCTTGGCGTGGCGCTTGCCTCCTGATAGGTCTTAAGCACGTTTCCGGAAGAATCTAGGGCTCTTACCCTGAAGCTGTATTGCGTGCCATTGGTCAATCCCGTCACCGTATGACTGGTCGTGGTTGGCCCTGAATTCGGAATATCTATCCAGGGCCCGTAACTCTCTTCCCCTGCATTCTGAGATTGAAGGCGGAGACTATTCCCGGAACTACCCTCTCCACCCCCTGCGGGCTTCTGTTGGTATTGCCACTTGGCTATTCTGTCATCTGAGGGGTCTTCCCATGTTAACGTCACTTGCCCATCGCCCACCGTCACGCTCATCGTACCCAAGGGCTCCGGCGTATCATTGTCCGTGATTGTCACCGTGGTGGTTGAGTTACCCAGCGTAAACCCATCGGGTAGCGCGCTTGCTGACGCTATCGTTACCGTTATAGTCTCGTCGGACTCAGCTTCGTCATCATCCGTTATCGGTATCGCTATGTCCTTAGTCGTTTCAGTCGCGTTAAAACTCACAGAGGCGAGCGCATCATTGTCGTAGTCTCCGTTTGACGGGTCTGACGCCCCTGTCGCCGTGCCGCCGTAAGTGATGTTAAACGTCACCGCTTCACCAAAAGCTTTAGATGCCGTTATCGTTACTTGCGCAGTGCCCGCATTCTCCGCCACCGTTAACGCCGTTGGCACTGAAACCGTCTTCGCGGTACTGTCGTTTAGCGTACCGTCGGCGGTCACATCGTCGCCGACCGCATAACCGGTCCCGTCGCCAAGCGTTATCCGGTAGGTCTCGTCGTCCTCCACATCTGAATCCGGGCTGGTCGGTATCGTCACCGTGGCGGTAGAGCTGGCTGTGTTGCCGAAGCTGGCGGTGAAGTTCCGTGGACCGAGCGCGCCGGTAATGTCATCGGCGTCGAAGGCGCTTGAACCACGAGCCGCCAGGGTCAGACTCACCGTCAGATCACCCGTCAGCTCTCGGTCGGAGGTCACCGTGAGGCTTATATCCGTACCCTCGGTCACCGCCGCCGGGTCGGTTAGCAGCTGCAGCGTTGGCGTCGTGTCCGTCACCGTCACCGAGACATCGTCTATGTTGAGTGAGGCGCCGTAGTTCGTATCGCTACCGGATGCGGCGTGCGTCAGCGTCGCCGTATCGTCGTCCGCATCTCCGTCGGCTGCGGCGTTCACCGTTATCGTCTGCGCCGTGTTGTAGTTCGCCGGCGTGAACGTCAGGGAAGCCGGGTCCACCGTCACTTCACCCGATGCGCCGCCAACCGTTATCGTCACGTTACTTGAAGGCTCCGTGTCCAGCGCCACCGTGTAGGTATTGCTACTCCCTTCATCCACCCTAAGCGCGGTCGGTGAGATCGTCACGCCTGAGGCGGTCGGCGTCGCTCTCACCACAACTGACGGGTCGCTCGTTCCACTGCTGTTCTTCGCCCGGATTCGGAAGCGGTACTCGCTACCGTTGTCAAGTCCCGTCACCGTGTGCCTCGTCGTATCAGCGTCGGAACCGGTGATGTCCGTCCAACCACCCCAGGCGGCGCCCACCTTGCCGTACTGCGCCTGCCAAACCGTTATACTGTCGTTGTCCGGGTCTGTCCATGACAACTCCACCTGTCCATGTCTCGCCTTGGCCGATAAACCCGTCGGCTGGGCCGGCGCAACGTTGGTGACCGTGATCACCACGCTCTCCGTATCGCTGTTGCCGTTGCCGTCAGACGCCGTCACCGTCATCGTGTACGTACCTATATCCGGTGGCGTAAACGTTAACCGCGCCTGGCTCACGCTGGCGCCACCCGGTATGGCAGGCGATGTCTCTCCGGACTTACGCGTCCAGGCGTAACTTATGGCATCGCCGTCCGCATCCGTCGCAGAAGCTGTAATATCCACATCATCTCCCAGCATGACCGTCTTGTTTGTTATCTCCGCCAACTCCGGTGAACTGTCATTATCCCTTATCCTGCCCTTCGCCGTGGCATCGCTTATCATCACGCCTTCGGATGGCTCCGATAGCGTCACCGTGAACGTCTCGTTTTTCTCATCAAGACCATCATCGGTCACCGACACCGTTATCGTCGCTGTGGTCGCGTTTGCCGCAATCGTCTTCGCTGCCGCTGTCTCAACCGCCGTGAAGTCCGTACCCGCAGTCGCCGTGTCTCCACTCTCTGCCGTCACCGTATACTTAAAACTCACCTCTGATGATGGCGCCGGCCTGGCTGTCACCGTGAACGCGAACGTCCCATCCTCATCCGCCGTCACGTTAGCCACGCTTAGCGATACCGCCTTCGGCGTCGCGGTTTTTATAGACGACTTCGGTCCATCGCCCAGACTGCTCACCGCCCGTATCCTGAACCGATACTCGCTACCGTTCGTAAGCCCACTCACCGTGTGAGTAGTGGTGCTCGCGTCAGAACCGCTAATATCCGTCCAAGCGCCCCATGACTGCCCTACCTTGCCGTACTGCGCCTGCCAACCCGTTATAGTGTCGTTATCCGGGTCGTTCCATGACAACTCCACCTGCCTGTCACCCTTAGTGGCGCTAAAGCCCGTCGGCTTTGTCAGCGGGTCTTTCACCGCGCCCTCCGTCGTCGCATCGTCACCCACCGCATAGCCCGTACCGTCGTTAAGCGTTATCCGGTATGTCTCCTCTCCCTCCGCAGTGGCGTCCGCGCTGGTCGGAATGCTCACCGTACCTGTCGTTCTACGGGTATTGCCGAAGTTCACCGTGAACTCTCGCGGCCCGAGCGTACCAACAATATCCGCCGCTGTAAATCCACTTGAGTCCCGGTCAGATAACGTCAACTTCACTTTTAACGTACCACGCAGGGCCTTGTCCGATGTCACCGTCAGGATTATGCTTGACCCCTCCGCCACTTCCGCAGGAGCCGTCAATAGCTGTAACGTCGGCGTCGTATCCGTCACCGTCACCGAGACGCTTTTTATTACTAGTGAGGCATCGTAGCCATCAGCGCCAGATGCGGCGTGCGTCAGCGTCGCCGCATCATCCGTCGTGTCCTCATCCGCGGCCGCGCTCACCGTCACCGTCTGCGCCGTGTTGTAGTTGGCCGGCGTGAACGTAAGGGAAGCCGGGTCCACCGTCACATCCGTGCCTGATGCGCCACCTATCGTTATCGTCACATTCGCCCCCGGCGCGGTGTCAAGCTTCACCTTGTAGTTCCTGCTGCCTCCTTCCCTCACCGTCAGCGACGACACTGACACCGTCACGCCCGCGGTCTCCGGCTGCTCCGGCGTCGCTCTCACCACAGCCGACGGGTCGCTTGGTCCACTGCTGTTTCTCGCGCGGATTTGGAAACGATACTCGCTGCCGTTGGTAAGCCCTGATACGGTGTGGCTTGTGGTATCGGCGTCAGAACCGGAGATGTCGGTCCAAGCGCCCCATGATCTTCCCACCTTGCCGTAACGCGCCTGCCAAACCGTTATGCTGTCGTTCTCAGGGTCGGACCATGACAACTCCACCTGCGCATTGCCCGCGCTTGCCGTAAGTCCCGTCGGCGCAGCGGGCGCCGGCGCCTTCGGCGTCACCTTCACGAAGTCCGACCACGCAGACTGCGCAGAGCCAGCGCGGGCAAACATTCGAAACGTGTATTCCGTATCATTCGTAAGCCCCGTTACCACCACGCTCGTCGCGCTCCCTCCTGTTACAGTCTTCTGTGGTCGCGCGCTCCACTCCTGCGTACCGCTTTTGTACTGATATACCCAACTCGTAACTCCGGCCTGTCTCTTCCACCTCAATGTGACTGACCCGTCACCCGCCGTAGCTCTCAAGACCGGCTTGGCTACCCTATTCTCCTCCGGCGTCGCTTTAAGCGTAGCCGACTCACGACCGTTACCGCTACTGTTCACCGCCCGTACCTTGAAACGGTACTCGCTGCCGTTATCAAGCCCACTCACCGTGTGACTCGTAGTATCGGCGTCAGAACTTTCTATATCCGTCCAATCGCCCCAGTCTTCGCCCACCTTGCCGTAACGCGCCTGCCAAACCGTTATAGTGTCGTTGTCAGGGTCGTTCCACGATAACTCCACCTGCGCGTCACCACCGCTTACCGAAAAACCCGCCGGCCTTCCAGGCTTCGCCAACGGGGTCGCCTTCACGTGGTCTGACCAGGATGACTGCGCAGAGCCAGCGCGACCAAACACCCGGAACGTGTACTCCGTACCGTTCGTAAGCCCCTTCACCACCACGCTCGTCGCGCTGCCGTCGTTCACGATCTTCGTCGACGTCCAGCTCGTGCCACCATCGCTACTCGACTGGTAGCCCCACGCCGTCACGCCGGAACCCGGCTGCGCAGGCCAACTCAACGTCACCGACCCGGCGCCCGCAGTCGCCGTCACCACCGGCTTCACCACTACACGCGGCGTCGTGGTTTTTATAGACGACTTCGGTCCATCGCCCAGACTGTTCACCGCTCGTATCCTGAACCGATACTCGCTACCGTTCGTAAGCCCACTCACGGTGTGAGTAGTGGTGCTCGCGTCAGAACCGCTAATATCCGTCCAGGAACCCCATGACTTCCCTGCCTTGCCGTACTGTACCTGCCAACCCGTTATGGTGTCGTTATCCGGGTCGTTCCACGACAACTCCACCTGCGCATTGCCAGGACTCACGCTAAAGCCCGTCGGCTTTGTCAGCGGGTCTTTCACCGCGCCCTCCGTCGTCGCATCGTCACCCACCGCATAGCCCGTACCGGCGTTAAGCGTTATCCGGTATGTCTCCTCTCCCTCCGCAGTCGCGTCCGCGCTGGTCGGAATGCTCACCGTACCTGTCGTTCTACGGGTATTGCCGAAGTTCACCGTGAACTCTCGCGGCCCGAGCGTACCAACAATATCCGCCGCTGTAAATCCACTTGAGTCCCGGTCAGATAACGTCAACTTCACTTTTAACGTACCACGCAGGGCCTTGTCCGATGTCACCAAAAGACTTATGCTTGACCCCTCCGCCACTTCCGCAGGAGCCGTCAATAGCTGTAACGTCGGCGTCGTATCCGTCACCGTCACCGAGACGTCGTCTATGTCAAGCGAGGCGCCGTAGTTCGTATCGGTGCTGGCCGACGTATGCGTCAGCGTCACCGCATCATCCGTCGTGTCCGCGTCCGCAGCCGCGCTCACCGTCACCGTCTGCGCCGTGTTGTAGTTGCCCGCCGTGAACGTAAGGGAAGCCGGGTCCACCGTCACATCACCCGATGCGCCACCCACCGTTATCGTCACATTCGCCCCCGGCGCGGTGTCAAGCTTCACCTTGTAGGTCCTGCTGCCTCCTTCCTTCACCGTCAGCGACGACACTGACACCGTCACGCCCGCGGTCTCCGGCTGCTCCGGCGTCGCTCTCACCACAGCCGACGGGTCGCTTGGCCCACTGCTGTTCTTCGCCCGGATTCGGAAACGATACTCGCTGCCGTTGGTAAGCCCTGATACGGTGTGGCTTGTGGTATCCGCGTCAGAACCGGAGATGTCCGTCCAAGCGCCCCATGATCCCCCTACCTTGCCGTAACGCGCCTGCCAAACCGTTATGCTGTCGTTCTCAGGGTCGGACCATGACAACTCCACCTGCGCATTGCCCGCGCTTGCCACAAGCCCCGTCGGCATAGCGGGCGCCGGCGCCTTCGGCGTCGCCTTCGCGAAGTCCGACCACGCAGACTGCGCAGAGTCAGCGCGGGCAAACATCCGAAACGTGTATTCCGTATCATTCGTAAGCCCCGTCACCACCACGCTCGTCGTGTTTCCTCCTGTTACAGTCTTCTGTGGTCGCGCGCTCCACTCCTGCGTACCGCTTTTGTACTGATATACCCAACTCGTAACTCCGGCCTGTCTCTTCCACCTCAATGTCACTGACCCGTCACCTGCCGTAGCTCTCAAGACCGGCTTGGCTACCCTATTCTCCTCCGGCGTCGCTTTAAGCGTAGCCGACTCACGACCGTTACCGCTACTGTTCACCGCCCGTACCTTGAAACGGTACTCGCTGCCGTTATCAAGCCCACTCACCGTGTGACTCGTAGTATCGGCGTCAGAACTTTCTATATCTGTCCAATCGCCCCAGTCTTCGCCCACCTTGCCGTAACGCGCCTGCCAAACCGTTATAGTGTCGTTGTCAGGGTCGTTCCACGATAACTCCACCTGCGCGTCACCACCGCTTACCGAAAAACCCGCCGGCCTTCCAGGCTTCGCCAACGGGGTCGCCTTCACGTGGTCTGACCAGGACGACTGCGCAGAGCCAGCGCGACCAAACACCCGGAACGTGTACTCCGTACCGTTGGTAAGCCCCTTCACCACCACGCTCGTCGCGCTGCCGTCGTTCACGATCTTCGTCGACGTCCAGCTCGTACCACCATCGCTACTCGACTGGTAGCCCCACGCCGTCACGCCGGAACCCGGCTGCGCAGGCCAACTCAACGTCACCGACCCGGCGCCCGCAGTCGCCGTCACCACCGGCTTCACCACTACACGCGGCGTCGCTCTCACCACAGCCGACTGCGGTCCCACCTCACTACTGCTCTTCGCTCGTATCCTGAAACGGTACTCGCTACCGTTATCCAGACCAGTCACCGCGTGAGTGGTAGTGCTCGCGTCAGAACCGCTAATATCCGTCCAGGAACCCCAACTCTCGCCTACCTTGCTATGCTGCGCCTGCCAAACCGTTATGCTACCGTTCTCAGGGTCGTCCCACGACAACTCCACCCGCGTATTGCCGGGACTGGCCGTAAGTCCCGCCGGCTTTGCCAGCGGGTCATTCACCGCCCCATCCGCCGTAGTCTTGGCGCCCACTACGTACCCCGTACCGTCGTTAAGCGTTATCCGGTATGTCTCCGCGCCCTCTGAAGTGGCATCTGAGATAGTCGGAATACTCACCGTACCTGTCGTGCCGGCGGTGTCGCCGAACGAAGCGGTGAAGTCCCGCGGACCCAGCGTACTCTGAATGTCGTCCGCATCAAAACCGCTTGGTCCACGGTCCGCAAGCGTCAGACTCACCGTCAGATCGCCCGTTAACGCGCGGTCCGAAGACACCGAGAGACTTATGCTTGTCCCCTCCGTCACCGCCGCAGGGTCCGTCAATAGCTGCAACGTCGGCGTCGTATCCGTCACCGTCACCGAAAGGTCTTCCACTTCCAGAGAAGAACCGTAGTTCGTATCGGTACTGGATGCCGCATGCGTCAGCGTCGCAGTGTCATCCGTCGCGTCCGCATCCGTCCCCGCATTCACCGTCACCGTCTGCGCCACGTTGTAGTTGGCCGGCGTGAACGTCAGCGGCGAACCCATAACCGTCACTTCACCTGACTCACCGCTCACCGTCACCGTCACTTCACTTGAAGGTTTAGTGTCAAGCTTCACCTCGTAGGTCCCGCTACCACCTTCTTCCACCGTCAGCGCAGACTCAGACAACGTCACGCCCGCCGTATCATCATCCGTTATCGTACCAGTGGCTTCTATGTTCCCTTTGTTCCCGGCAAATACCACACGCGCATCTTCCGTCCTTATGCTACTCAACTGCAGAGTAAACTCCTCTTGTTCTCCCTCATCTATATCATCCCCCAGTACCTGCACCACCACCGTCTTACTTAATCCACTACCCGTCGCGCCCGCGGCAAAAACCACCTCCTTGTTTCCAGAGTACTGCCTGAAGTCCTTCCCAGCGCCTTCCTCTGCCGTACCGTCCTTGGCAACAGCGCGAACCTTAACCTCATGACTCGGCGTACCACTTAACGTCACGGTGAAATTCATACTCGTACGCGCGCCAGAGTCACCCTCGGTTACCGTCGCATCCCCCACTGAAATCTCATGCCCGCTAGCCGTAGCCTCGTCATCATCCGTTATCGTGCCTGTCACTTCCAACTTGGACTCACCTCCCGCAAAAACCACGCGGGTATCTTCCGTCCTTAGGTTGTTGAGTAGCAGGATAAACTCCTCATCTTCCTCATCCACCTCATCTCCCAGTACCTTCACTCGCACTGTCTTACTTAGACCAGCGCCTGTCGCGCCTGCGGCAAAAGCTATCTTCCGAGCCCTAAAACCTATGAAATCACGCCCAGGCCCCCTGCCTCCCTTAGCCGCCTCTCCCGTAACTCCCTTCGCCCACGCCGTAACTTCTATCCCCACCTCGTGACTCGGAGTCCCGCTTAGCGTCACCGTGAAACTCATCTCCTTCTCTCCCACGTCACCCTCGGCTATCGTCACATCCTCTACCGAAATCTCATGCCCGCTAGCCGTAGCCTCATCATCATCCGTTATCGTGCCTGTCACTTCCAACTTGGACTCACCTCCCGCAAAACCCACGCCTGTCAAATTAGTACGTATATAGTTGAGTCGCAGGATAAACTTCTCATCCTCCTCATCCACCTCATCTCCCAATACCTTCACTCGCACCGTCTTACTTAAATCAGCGCCCGTCGCGCCTGCGGCAAAAACTATCCTCCGAGCCCTAAACCCTATGAAATCCTGACCAGCCCCTTTACCTCCCTTTGCCGCCGCTCCCGTAACCCCCTTCGCCCACGCCGTAACTTCTATCTCCACCCTATCGCTCGGAGAACCGCTTAACCTCACCTGAAAATCCATCGGCGTCTCCCCGGAATCCCCCTCCTCCACCGTCATAGCCTCCACGGAAATCGTAAGCGCGCCCGGCGTCGCCGTCGCCTCCGACGACCATCCGGATTGCGACGTCAGCCCTGCGCGAACGAATACGCGGAACATGTACTCCGTTCCGTTCGTAAGCCCCGTCACCACTTTGCTCGTCCCGCTCCCTCCTGTTATAGTCTCCTGTCGGTCCGTACTCCACTCCTGCGTACCGCTTTTGTACTGGTAAACCCAACTGGTAATCCCCGTGTCCGGGTGCGTCCAACTCAATGTCACTGATCTGTCGCCACCAGTCGCCGTCAACACCGGCTTGACCAGCAAACTCTCCTTCGGCGTCGCTGCCAGCGCCGGCGACGGTTTACTCTTACCAGCGTCGTTCACCGCTCGTATCTGAAAACGGTACTCGCTACCGTTCGTAAGCCCCGTCACCGCGTGAGTGGTAGTATCAGCGTCGGAATCCGCAATGCCTGCCCACTGCCCCCAAGACGCGCTACCCTTCCGTTGCCGCATCTCCCAACCGGTTATGCTATCGTCTTCAGGGTCTCTCCACGACAACACCACACGCGCGTTGCCCGCACTGACTTCAAACCCCTTAGGCTTTGCGGGAGGGTTACTGACCGTTATCACCACCTCTTCACTATCGCTGTTCCCATTGCCGTCAGATGCCGTCACCGTCATCGTGTACTTACCCACCTCGGTCGTAGTGAACGTCAGACGAGCCGCATTCAACGCCACGCCGTTCGGAAGCGCCGGTGACGTCTCACCCGCCTTGCGCGTCCAGGCGTACGTCACCGTATCACCGTCCGCATCCGTCGCCACCGCAGTGATGTCCACTTCACCCCCTCGCTTCACCGTACTATCATCTATCTCCTCCAACTCCGGAGAACTATCATCATCCGTTATCGTCACCGTCGTTCGGACATTCCCTAACTCAAAACCCGCAGGCAGCGAACTGCCCCCCGCCAGGGCGATTGTTACCGTGAACGTCTCGTCATCTTCGTCCAGATCATCATCCGTTATCGGCACTGCAATGTCTTTTGTCAGATCACCCGCTCCAAACGTTACCGCCGTCACCGCATCGTTGTCATAGTCGCCGCTGGCAGGGTCGTTGTGCCCCGTCGCGCTCGTACCACCATACGTCACGTTAAACGTCACAGACTTACCCAACGCCGACGAAGCCGTTACCCTCACCGCCGCCGCGTCCGTACCCTCCGTCACCGACGCCGTCGGCGACACCGACACCGTACCCTTATCGCTTACCGTGACCGTCACTTCCTCAACGCCCGTGTTGCCGTTGCCGTCACTTGCAGTCACCGTCATCGTGTACTTACCCTTCGCAAGCGGCGTGAACATCAACCGCGCAGCGTCCAGCGCCGTGCCATCCGGTATCGCAGGGGACGTCTCCCCGGACTTACGCGTCCATGCGTAGCTGATCGTATCGCCACTGTCCGCATCCGTCGCAGACGCCGTTATATCCACCGGCTGCCCCAAACTAATCGTCTTATCCTCTATCGCCGCCACCACAGGTGAATTGTCATTGTCCGTTATCGTCCCTGTCGCGGTGGGATCACCCAACTCCACCCATTCGGGAAGGTCTGACAACGTCACCGTGAACGTCTCATCCGACTCATCAATGTCATCATCCGCCACCACAACCGTTATCGTCTCCGTGGTCTCACCCGCCGCAATCGTAACCTCGGTCGCCGTCTCAACCGCCGTGAAGTCCGTACCCGCAGTCGCAGTGTCATCACTCTCCGCCGTCACCGTGTACTTAAAGCTTATCTCCGAAGCCGGCGCAGGCGTCGCCGTCACCGTGAATGCGAACGCGCCGTCCTCCGCAGCCTCCACGTCCGCAACGCTCAACGATACGGTCCCTCTCACCTCCGCAGTACCAAACGCCGTCGCGCTTCTTCCATTAGAACTCACCGCTCTAACCTGCACCCTGTAGTAAGTCCCCGTCGTTAATCCCGTAAGAAGATGACTCGTCGTACCCGCGCCCGTTATGGCAGCCCACTCACCCCATTCACCTCCAGACGCCCTGTGCCTAACCTCCCATCCCGTACGGGACGCATCCGTCGGCGCCGTCCACCTCAAACGCAACTTGCCACTGCCCGCAGGCGTCACCGTTAATCCCGTCGGCGCCGCTATCGGCACTACCGTCACCTCATCCGATTCCGCGCCGTTGCCCGAGCCGGCGACAGCGCTATTTAGCGCGCTATTCACCGCGCGCGCCTTAAACGTATAACTGACGCCGTTTGTCAAACCCGTGACCGTACCCGTTAACCTGGAAAGAGATCCGCTCTTTGATACCGTGATGTCCGTCCAAGCCTCATCATAAGCGCCGCTACCGGCCTTCTGCTCATATTGCCACTTCGTTATGTTCGCATCTTCTGGGTCTGCCCACTCCAACCTCACTTCCCCGTCCCCCGGACTGCCCATTACTCCCGTCGGCGCCGCAGGAGCAGCGGTCACCGCTTCTGGCGTAGCCGTCGTCTCATCTGAATAAGGACTGTCTCCGTTTGGATTACGCGCCTTTATGCGAAAAGTGTATTCCTCAGGCGCTAAACCCGTGATAGTCGCCTCTGTAGTGCTACCATCTCCAGCATCCACTATCACCTTACTCTTATAACTCTCTGAACCACGCTTGTACTCCACCACCCATGCCGTGATCTGCTCTCCCGTCTGCCCGTCCCAACTCAACGCTGCGGAACCAGCCCCGCCTGTAGCGCTCAAACCACCCGGCTTGCCCGGCGCGGTAAACGTGACGCCAACAGCTTCTGACTCAGGACCTGTCTTACTACCGTTTAACGCCCGAACCTGCACCTCCCTCGCGCTACCATCCGCTACGAGTATCAACTCCATCTCCGCAGGCGTCCTTGCCGTAGCGCTGTCCCCAAAACTGCGCAACACCTCATTATCCGTCCACTCGCCCCACTGCCCGTTCGTCTTTATACGCCTCTGCATATTGGTTATAGCGCCGCAAGTCGCAGGTATCCTCACCCTAAACGATATTGAGTAAATCGATTGACCGCCGGGGAACGGACTGGCATCCGCCGTCGTTGATACATCCACCACCTCCACCTTACACGGCGCAGGAGTCTCATCATTGTCCGTTATCGTCCCTGTCGCGGTGGGATCACCCAACTCCACCCATTCCGGAAGGTCTGACAACGTCACCGTGAACGTCTCATCCGACTCATCAATGTCATCATCCGTCACCACAACCGTTATCGTCGCCGTGGTCTCTCCCGCCGCAATCGTCACCTCGGTCGCCGTCTCAACCGCCGTGAAGTCCGTACCCGCAGTCGCAGTATCATCACTCTCCGCCGTCACCGTGTACTTAAAGCTTATATCCGAAGCCGGCGCCGGCGTCGCCGTCACCGTGAACGTGAACGCGCCATCCTCCGCAGCCTCCACGTCCGCAACGCTCAACGATACGGTCCCTCTCACCTCCGCAGTCCCAAACGCCGTCGCGCTCTTTACATTACCGTTCACCGCTCTAACCTGCACCCTGTAGTAAGTCCCCGTCGTTAATCCCGTAAGAAGATGACTCGTCGTACCCGCGCCCGTTATGGCAGCCCACTCACCCCATTCACCTCCAGACGCCCTGTGCCTAACCTCCCATCCCGTACGGGACGCATCCGTCGGCGCCGTCCACCTCAAACGCAACTTGCCACTGCCCGCAGGCGTCACCGTTAATCCCGTCGGCGCAGCTATCGGCACTACCGTCACCTCATCCGATTCCGCGCCGTTGCCCGAGCCGGCGACAGCGCTATTTAGCGCGCTATTTACCGCGCGCGCCTTAAACGTATAACTGACGCCGTTTGTCAAACCCGTGACCGTACCCGTTAACCTGGAAAGAGATCCGCTCTTTGATACCGTGATGTCCGTCCAAGCCCCATCATAAGCGCCGCTACCGGCCTTCTGCTCATATTGCCACTTCGTTATGTTCGCATCTTCTGGGTCTGCCCACTCCAACCTCACTTCCCCGTCCCCCGGACTGCCCGTCACTCCCGTCGGCGCCGCAGGAGCAGCGGTCACCGCGCCCGGCGTAGCCGTCGTCTCATCTGAATAAGGACTGTCTCCGTTTGGATTACGCGCCTTTATACGAAAAGTGTATTCCTCAGGCGCTAAACCCGTGATAGTCGTCGCTGTAGCGCTACCATCTCCAGCATCCACTATCACCTTACTCTTATAACTCTCTGACCCACGCTTGTACTCCACCACCCATGCCGTGATCTGCTCTCCCGTCTGCCCATCCCAACTCAACGCTGCGGAACCAGCCCCGCCTGTAGCGCTCAAACCACCCGGCTTGCCCGGCGCGGTAAACGTGACGCCAACAGCTTCTGACTCAGGACCTGTCTTACTACCGTTTAACGCGCGAACCTGCACCTCCCTCGCGCTTCCATCCGCTACGAGTATCAACTCCATCTCCGCAGGCGTCCTTGCCGTAGCGCTGTCCCCAAAACTGCGCAACACCTCATTATCCGTCCATTCGCCCCACTGCCCGTTCGTCTTTATACGCCTCTGCATATTGGTTATAGCGCCGCAATCCGCAGGTATCCTCACCTTAAATGATATTGAGTAAATCGATTGACCGCCGGGGAACGGACTGGCATCCGCCGTCGTTGATACATCCACCACCTCCACCTTACACGGCGCTGGCGTCTCATCGTTGTCCGTTATCGTCCCTGTCGCGGTGGGATCACCCAACTCCACCCATTCCGGAAGGTCTGACAACGTCACCGTGAACGTCTCATCCGACTCATCAATGTCATCATCCGTCACCACAACCGTTATCGTCGCCGTGGTCTCACCCGCCGCAATCGTCACCTCGGTCGCCGTCTCAACCGCCGTGAAGTCCGTACCCGCAGTCGCAGTGTCATCACTCTCCGCCGTCACCGTGTACTTAAAGCTTATATCCGAAGCCGGCGCAGGCGTCGCCGTCACCGTGAATGCGAACGCGCCATCCTCCGCAGCCGTCACGTCCGCAACGCTCAACGATACGGTCCCTCTCACCTCCGCAGTACCAAACGCCGTCGCGCTCTTTACATTACCGTTCACCGCTCTAACCTGCACCCTGTAGTAAGTCCCCGTCGTTAATCCCGTAAGAAGATGACTCGTCGTACCCGCGCCCGTTATGGCAGCCCACTCACCCCATTCACCTCCAGACGCCCTGTGCCTAACCTCCCATCCCGTACGGGACGCATCCGTCGGCGCCGTCCACCTCAAACGCAACTTGCCACTGCCCGCAGGCGTCACCGTTAATCCCGTCGGCGCCGCTATCGGCACTACCGTCACCTCATCCGATTCCGCGCCGTTGCCCGAGCCGGCGACAGCGCTATTTAGCGCGCTATTCACCGCGCGCGCCTTAAACGTATAACTGACGCCATTTGTCAAACCCGTGACCGTACCCGTTAACCTGGAAAGAGATCCGCTCTTTGATACCGTGATGTCCGTCCAAGCCCCATCATAAGCGCCGCTACCGGCCTTCTGCTCATATTGCCACTTCGTTATGTTCGCATCTTCTGGGTCTGCCCACTCCAACCTCACTTCCCCGTCCCCCGGACTGCCCGTCACTCCCGTCGGCGCCGCAGGAGCAGCGGTCACCGCCTCTGGCGTAGCTGTCGTCTCATCTGAATAAGGACTGTCTCCGTTTGGATTACGCGCCTTTATACGAAAAGTGTATTCCTCAGACGCTAAACCCGTGATAGTCGTCGCTGTAGCGCTACCATCTCCAGCATCCACTATCACCTTACTCTTATAACTCTCTGAACCACGCTTGTACTCCACCACCCATGCCGTGATCTGCTCTCCCGTCTGCCCATCCCAACTCAACGCTGCGGAACCAGCCCCGCCTGTAGCGCTCAAACCACCCGGCTTGCCCGGCGCGGTAAACGTGACGCCAACAGCTTCTGACTCAGGACCTGTCTTACTACCGTTTAACGCCCGAACCTGCACCTCCCTCGCGCTACCATCCGCTACGAGTATCAACTCCATCTCCGCAGGCGTCCTTGCCGTAGCGCTGTCAGCAAAACTGCGCAACACCTCATTATCCGTCCATTCACCCCACTGCCCGTTCGTCTTTATACGCCTCTGCATATTGGTTATAGCGCCGCAATCCGCAGGTATCCTCACCTTAAACGATATTGAGTAAATTGATTGACCGCCGGGGAACGGACTGGCATCCGCCGTCGTTGATACATCCACCACCTCCACCTTACACGGCGCTTGCGTATCATTGTCCTCTATCGTCACCGTCGTCGTGGCATCTCCCATTGCGAAACCATCAGGCAGCGTGGCGGTCGCAGGGGCAATCGTCACCGTGAACGTCTCATCAGCCTCTTCAAGATTATCATCCGTTATCGGCACCTCAATGTCTTTTGTCAGGTCGCCCGCTCCAAACGTTATCGCCGTCACCGCATCATTGTCATAGTCGCCGCTGGCAGGGTCGTTGTGCCCCGTCGCGCTCGTACCACCGTACGTCACGTTAAACGTCACATTCTCACCAAACGCGCCCTCCGTCGTCACCGTCACCACCGCATCGCCATCATCCTCCGCCACCGACAGCGTCGCCGGCACCGAGACCACGCGCGCCCGTACCACCGTGATCTCCACTTCCTCCGTATCGCTGTTCCCATTGCCGTCAGATGCGGTCACCGTCATCGTGTACGTACCCACCGAGGTAGACTTGAACATCAACCGAGCCACTTCCAGATCCGCGCTACCAGGTATCGCAGGGGACGTCTCCCCGGACTTACGCGTCCAGACATAGCCGATGTCATCGTCGTCCGCATCCGTCGCCACCGCAGTTATATCCACCGACTGCCCCAGCCTTATCGTTAAATCCTCTATATCTTCCAATACCGGGGAATTATCATCATCCGTTATCGTCCCTGTCGCAGTGGCGTCAGAGAGCGTCACCCCGGAGGTCTGCTCTGACAACGTCACCGTAAACGTCTCATTGTCCTCATCAAGATCGTCATCCGTCACCGACACCGTTATCGTCGCCGTGGTCGCGTTCGCCGCAATCGTCACCTCGGTCGCCGTATCAACCTCTGTGAAATCCGTATCGGCAGTCGCCGTATCGCCGGTCTCCGCCGTCACCGTGTACTTGAAGCTGATCTCCGAGGCCGGCGCAGGCGTCGCCGTCACCGTGAACGCGAACGTACCGCCCTCCGCCGCCGTCAGGTCCGCAACGCTCAGCGATACCGCATCCGCATCCGCGCCCAGCGTCACCGTAACCTCAGAAGAAGCCGCGCCAGCGCCGACACCGTTCACCGCGCGAAGCTCGAACGTATACGAACTCCCGTTCGTCAGATCACCAACCGTACCCGTCAGCGTCGGAAACGCGCTACGTGTCCGGCTGTGCTCAAGGTCCGTCCACTCACCGTAAGCGCCGCTACCCGTCTTCTGCCGGTACTGCCACTTCGTGATCGTATCGTTCTGCGGGTCGGTCCACGACAGCGTCACCTCGCCGTCACCCCCCGTCGCCCTCACGCCCGTCGGAGCGGGCGGAACCACGGTCGCTGCTGTCGGCGTCGCCGTCACCGTCGACGAGGCCGCGCTCAGACCGTTCTCGTTCCTAGCCTGCAAACGGAACGTGTACTCCTCTGCCGACAGACCCGTCACCGTAGCCGTCGTCGTGCTGCCGTCCCCGGCATCCGCCACGTGCAGGTTCCGGTACGACTCGGAACCCCGCTTGTACTGGACGTTCCACGACGTGATCTGCTCCCCGGACTGCGCATTCCAGGTCAGCGTCACCGAGGCAGCGCCAGGGGTCGCGCTCAGCCCGCTCGGTGTGGGCGGGACTTCGAACGTCACCGACACCTCGTCGGATGCCGGACCGACTCGCGCGCCGTTCTGCGCGCGCACCCGAACCTGATGCTTGCCGCTGCCGGAATTCAGGAAGACCAGCTCGATTCCGGAAGGCGTCCTGGCAGTGGCGCTGTTAGCAAACGTACGCAGACCCGCATTCTCCAGGTCCACCCACTCCACATCGCCCCAGCCCTGACTCAAGGTCTTGATCTGACGCTGCATCCCCGTGATCGGACCACAGTTCGCCGGTATCCGCAAACCGAACGAAATCGAGTAAACCGGCAGAAAACCACTGTCGTCAATCGCGCGGTAGTTCGTCACCGACACCTTGCAGGGCGTCGCCGCGCCGTCGTTCAACGTGCCGTCAGCCGTCACATCGTCGCCAACCGCATAGCCGTCGGCATCGCTAAGCGTGATCCGGTATGTCTCCGCGCCCTCCGTGGTCGAGTCCGTGCTGGTCGGGATCGTCACCACGCCCGTCCTGCCGGCGGTGTTGCCAAACGATGCGGTGAAGTCACGCGGACCCAACCCGCCCGGAATGTCGTCCGCATCGAAACCGCTCGAACCACGGCCCGAAAGCGTCAGGCTCACCGTCAGATTACCCGTCAGCGCCCGGTCCGACGTCACCGAAAGACTGATCGCCGTCCCCTCCGTCACCGCCGCAGGGTCCGTCAATAACTGCAACGTCGGCGTCGTGTCCGTCACCGTCACCGAGACTTCGTCTATGTCAAGCGACGAGCCGTAGTTCGTGTCGCTGCCGGACGCCTCATGCGTCAGCGTCGCAGTATCGTCCGTCGCGTCCGCATCCGACCCGGCGCTCACCGTCACCGTCTGCGCCGTGCCGTAGTTCGACGACGTGAACGTCAGCGAAGACGGGTCCACCGTCACCTCGCCTGATTCTCCGCCCACCGTCACCGTCACGTCCGCCGTCGGCTCCGTGTCCAGCGCCACCGTGTACTCGCCGCTATCACCTTCCTCCACCGTCAGCGAGGTCGGCGAGATCGTCACGCCCGCCGTGTCATTGTCCGTTATCGTACCCGTCGCCGTAGCGTCGGTGAGCGTCACCCCGGAGGACGGCTCTGACAACGTCACCGTAAACGTCTCATTGTCCTCGTCAATATCATCATCCGTCACCGTCACCGTTATCGACACGCTGGTCGCGTTCGCAGCAATCGTCTTCTCCGTCGCTGTCGTAACCGCCGTGAAGTCCGTACCCGCAGTCGCCGTATCGCCGGTCTCCGCCGTCACCGTGTACTTGAAACTGATCTCCGAGGCCGGCGCAGGATCAGCCGTCACCGTGAATGTGAACGCGCCATCCTCCGCAGCCGTCACGTCCGCAACGCTCAGCGATGCCGCTTTCGGCGTAGCCTTCACATGGTCCGACCACGAAGACTGCGCGCTGCCAGCGCGGGCGAACATACGGAACGCGTACTCCGTGTCGTTCGTAAGTCCCGTCACCACCACGCTCGTCACGCTGCCGCCCGTCACCGTCTGCGACGCGCTCCACGTAGAACCACCATCGCTACTCGACTGGTAGACCCAGGCCGTCACGCCGGAACCCGGCTGCGCAGACCAGCTTAACGTCACCTTACCGTCGCCCGCTTGCGCCGTCACCACAGGCTTCACCAGCACCCGGGGCGTTGCCGTCACCGCAGGCGACCGCGCGCCCAAGCCACTGCTGTTCTTCGCCCGAATCCGAAAACGGTACGCGCTGCCGTTCTCAAGACCCGTCACCGTGTGAGTGGTCGTGCTCGCGTCCGATCCCGACATCCTCTTCCATGAACCCCAGTCCTCACCCTGCTTGCCGTAGCGCAACTGCCAGACGCTGATGCTCGCGTCCTCAGGATCATCCCACGTCAACTTCACCTGGGCGTTGCCGGGACTCGCGCTGAAATTCGCCGGGGCGGCAGGCGCCGGCGCCCTCGGCGTCGCCTTCACAAAGTCCGACCACGCGGACTGCGCGCCCGGACCCACCGCAGCGAACATACGGAACGCGTACTCCGTGTCGTTCGTAAGCCCCGTCACCACCGTGCTCGTCGCGCTCGCGCCCGTCACCGTCTGCGACGCGCTCCACGTAGAACCGCCGTCGCTGCTGTACTGATACGTCCAGGTCGCGATCGCAATGCCCGGCTGCAACTGCCAACTCAACGTCACCTGAGCGTTGCCCGCCGTCGCCGTCAGCACAGGCTTTGCGGGATTCGCCTGCGGCGTCGCCTTCACCACCGAAGACTGCGCGCCCGCGCCGCTCGGGTTTACCGCACGGATGCGGAAGCGATACTCACTGCCGTTATCCAGTCCCGTCACCGTATGGGTCGTCGTCTCCGCGTCCGAATCCGATATCGCAGTCCACGAACCCCAGGCGTTGCTCCTCTCCTTCTGCTGCAACTCGTAACGCGTGATGCTCGCGTCCTCCGGATCGTCCCACGACAGGGCCACCTGAGCGTTGCCTCCCGTCGCCTCAAATCCCGCAGGCTTGCCCGGCAAGAAGTCGTCATCGGTGATCGTACCCGTCGCCGTAGCATCGGAAATCGTCACTCCGGCAGACGGCGCTGACAACGTCACCGTAAACGTCTCATCACCCTCTACCAGAACATCGTCCGTCACCGCAACCGCAATCGTCGCGCTACTCGCGTTAGCCGCAATCGTCACCTCAGTCGGCGTCGACACCCCGGTGAAATCCGTACCCGCAGTCGCCGTGTTCCCACTCTCCGCCGTCACCGCGTACTGGAACGTTATCAGCGAACTCGGCGCCGGAGTCGCCGTCACCGTGAACGACATCGTACCCGCAGCCTCCGCTACCGTCGCATCCGCGATACTTAGCGAAACCGCCGTCGCTGGGGCCGGCGTCGGCGTCACTGTGATCCCGGCGGTAGACTTGCCCGCCACACTGTCCTTCTGCCACGCCCGAACCTGGAACGTGTACTTCGTGCCGTTCGTAAGCCCCGTCACCGTGTGGCTCGTCGTCGTCGCATCACCCGGAATAGCGGTCCACCTGCCGTACTCGCCGTCGCCCGCCTTCTGCCGGTAGCTCCAGCGGCTGATACGATCATCATCCGAACTGTCCCAAGACAACGTCACCTGACCGTCCCCCGGCGTCACCGTGAAACCCGTCGGCGCCTCGGCAGGACCCCGTACCGGCGTCGCCATCACCTCCGACGACGCCCCCTTGCCACCGCCGTTCTCCGCGCGCACCTCGAACGTGTACCGGGTGCCGTTCGTAAGCCCCGTCACCGTGTGGGTCGTCGTCCCCGAACCGGAACCGTCGATCGCCATCCACTCACCGTACTCACCGCCATCCGGCTTCTGCCGGTACTCCCAGCCGGTGATCGTACTATCACCCTGATTACGCCACCGCAATATCACCTGACCGTCGCCGTCACTCGTCGCCAGGTTCTGCGGAGCCCCAGGCGGCGTAAGCGGCGTCGCCGACACCACCAACGACCAGTAACCACTCACGGTACCGAACGCGCGCACCTGGAAGTCATACGCCGCGCTGTTCGTAAGCCCCGTCACCTCCACGCTCGTCGTCTCCGCATCCGAATCGGACACGTCCTTCACCGCGCCCCAAGCGCTCACGCTGGCAAGCTTCCAACGATACTGCCACTTCGTGATTGACGCGTTGCCCGGGTCCGTCCATGACAGCGTCACCTGACCATTGCCCGCCTTCGCGGCCACGCCCACAGGCCTCACGAACGGCTCAACGCTCGGCGTCGCGCTCAAACCCGTCGAAGCCGGACCCGCGCCCTGGTCGTTCACCGCGCGGACCTGGAACGCGTACGGCGTACCGTTCGTCAGACCGGTGAACGTATGACTCGTCGTCTCCGCATCGGAACCGCTGATGTCCATCCAGGTATCAGGCCAGTTGGTAGCGCTGTCCAGCTTCCGTCGCGACTGCCACTTCGTCACGCTCGGGTCCCCAAGGGCGCGCCACAACACCCGTACCTGACCGTCGCCCGGCTCGCCGGACGTGAGCTCCGGCTGCCTGGGTACGCCCCCCGTCGGCGTCGCCGTCACTTCCGAAGAAGCCGCGCTGGCGGCGCTCCCGCTCCTTGAGCGAATCTGGAACGCGTACTCCGTACCGTTCGTAAGCCCCGGCGCCGGATAACTGGTCGTCCCCGCGCCGGAACCGCTCATCGCCGTCCACTCGCCGTACTCACCGCCATCCGGCTTCTGTCGGTACTCCCAACCCGTCAACGTCGGGTTCGCCGCGTCCGTCCAACTCAACTTCACGTGCCGGTTGCCCGCCACCGCCTGCAAACCTGCCGGCTGCGACAGCGGACCAAACCAGATGTGCGCAACCACCGATTCCGGACCCGCCTTATCCCCGTTGAGCGCCCGCGCCCGCACATTGCGCAAACCCGTCAGCGGCGGAAGGCCCGGTGGCGACAGGTTGAACACTCTAGAGACCGTCTGCGGCTGATCGCTGTTGGACAGGGCCAGGTTCCCCAAGGCAATCCAGGACACGTCGCTCCACTCCTGAGCCGCGGTCTTGACCTGTATCTCCGCCTTCGGAACTGGTCCGCAGTTGGCCGGTACGCTCACCGTCACAAACAGTATCCGCTGATTCGGACTACTCAACGACGAAATCGCAATCCTGCACGGCGCCGCCATGACTGTGGACGTCGTCACCGTGATCGTCACAGTCTCGGTGTCCTCGTTGCCGTTGCCGTCTGAGGCCGTCACTGTCATCGTGTACGTGCCCGGCGCCGTCGTCGTGAACGTCAGTTGATCCTCGTCCAGCACAGTGTCATTCGGAATCGCCGGCGTCGTCTCGCCCACCTTGCGCGTCCAGACGTACGTCACCGTGTCCCCATCTCCGTCCGTTGCCGACGCCGTGATGTCCACGTCCTCGCCGACCGTCACCGTCTGAGCCGTCAGCGCCGCCAGCACCGGCGATGCGTCGTCATCCGTTATCGTTCCACTCGCCGTCGCCGTCGCAGTGGGGATCGTGGCGTTGCTCTCATTCGAAAGCTTCAACACCACCGTCTCGTCCACCTCGTCCAACTCGTCGCCCGTCACCGCAACCGTAATCGTCTCGCTGGTCTCACCCGCCGCAAAGGTTAGAGTGCCGGCGCCACCGCTGAAGTCCGTCCCTGCAGTCGCAGTCGAGGTCGCATCCACCGCGTAATCCACCGTCACCGCACGACCGCTGGCCGCATCCAGCGTGACGGTGAACGTCATATCCGCGCTGCCGCTGTCGCCTTCCGCAACCGCCGTAGCCGGCGCCGCGATCGACAGAGCAGGCGGATCGTCGTTGTCCGTAATCGTGCCTGTTGCGGTGGCGTCCGAGAGCGTCACCCCGGAGGACGGGTCCGACAACGTCACCGTAAACGTCTCATCAGCCTCATCCAGGGTGTCGTCCGTCACCGACACAGTGATCGTCGCGCTGCTCGCGTTCGCCGCAATCGTCTTTGCCGTTGCCGTCGTCACCACCGTGAAGTCCGTATCCGCAGTCGCCGTGTCACCGCTCTCAGCCGTCACCTTGTACTTGAACGTCACCTCTGCCGAAGGCGCCGGATTGGCCGTCACCGTGAACGTAAACGTACCACCCTCCGCCGCTGTCACGTCCGCCACGCTCAGCGACACCGCTTCCTCCTCCGTCACCGTCACCGCAATCGTCCCCGCGGGATCAAGCAGCGCCAGCGCCGGAAAACGGACGGCGTGCTCAATGGCGGCGCTGCCGGCGGCAACCCCCGTGATCGTCACCGGCTGCGCGGTCCGGGCGGTGGCACGGGTGAACGTCAGCGAGGCCGGGCTTACCCGCACACCGCTGCCGCCCGTCAGCGTCACCTCCGCCGTCCGATCCAGGTAGGGCAGCGCCGCGGCGCTCAGCCTCACGCCATAGGTTATGCTGGCATCCTGCGCAACGCTTGCGTTCCAGGCAACGCTGGCGCCTCCCGTCCTCGTGATCCCGCCGCCGCTGAACTCCAGACCCAGGTTGTCGGTGTTGACAATGCTCACCTCCGCCAGTTCCGACCACGGACCGAAGGTCTCCTCCTCGCCTCCGCCAAACTCCGGCCGGATCGGGACGACAACCACCGCCCGGACCTGATACTGACCCACGCCCCCGTGCAATGTACCCCTCTTGTTCAGGGTGACGGATCGGGTCGACGCCGTGCTGTTCCTGACATCAAACGGGTTCCAGCCGCGCCAGCTGCGCTCCTTGTTCTTGAACCGGTACTGCCACTTGTCGATCTCGGGGTCGGTCCGGGCGGTCCACCGCAGCGTGATCGCGTCCTCCACCGCCGTGATGCGCAACGAGGTCGGCCTGGCGATGCCCTCGTCGTCGTCAGCGATCGTTCCGGTCGCCGTCGCATCCGTGATCGTCACGCCCGAAGACGGCTCGGACAGCGTCACCGTGAACGTCTCGTCGCCCTCGACCTCGGTGTCCTGGAGGAGCGACACGCTGATCGTCGCGCTCGTCGCGCTCGCCGCAATCGTCGCCTCCATCGGCATCGTCACCGCCGTGAAGTCCGAGCCGGCGGTCGCGGTGTCGCCGCTCTCTGCCGTCACCGTGTACTTGAACGTGATCGGCAAGGACGACGCCGGCGCCACCGACACCGTGAACAACATCTTCTCGCCCTCCGCCGCCTCCGTGTCCGAAATGAACAGCGCAATCGCACCGGCGCCCAGGGCCGGCGTGCCATCGTTCAGCGCGCCGTCGGCCGTGTTGTTGTCCTCGTCTACCGCGTAGCCGGCGCCCTCGTTCAGCGTGATTCGGTAGGTCTCCTGGCCCTCCTCAAGGTAGTCCGTGCTGGTCGGGATCGTCACCGTCCCTGTTGTGCTGGCGGTGGCGCCGAAGGATGCGATGAAGTCGCGCGGACCCAAGGATCCCTGGATGTCCTCCGCCTTGAAACCGCTCGTGTCACGGTCCTCCAGCGTCAGACTCACCGCCAGACCACCCGCCAGCGCCTTGTCCGATGTCACTGTCAGATTGATCGCCTCACCCTCGGTCACCGCCGCCGGATCCGTCGATAACTGTAGCGTCGGCGTCGTGTCCGTCACCGTCACCGATACGGACGGGGCCGCGCTCACACTACCGTAGCCGGTCACGGCATGACTCACAGTGACGCTCTCGTCGCCGGTATCGCCATCCGGCACCGCCGTGACCGTCACCGTCCGGGGCCTGTTCCAATTAAAGCGGGTGAAGGTCAGCGGACCGGACACCGTCGCCGCTCCGGGGTCGTCGCTGCGCGGCGTGACCGTCACCTCACCCGCCGGCCGCGTATTCAGCACCACGGTGTAGTTGGCGGTGCTGCTTTCCGTCACCGTCAGTTCGGAGACGGAAACCGTCACGCCAGGGGCCGGATCGTCGTCCGTGATTGTCCCCGTCGCCGTCGCGGTGGCGATGCTGGCGTTGGTCGCGTTCGAAAGCTTAAGCGTCACCGTCTCGTCCACCTCGTCCAACTCGTCGCCCGCAACCGCAACCGTAATCGTCTTGCTGGTCTCACCCGCCGCAAAGGTTAGCGTGCCGGCGCCACCGCTGAAGTCCGTCCCCGCCGTCGCAGTCGAGGTCTCATCCACCGCGTAGTCCACCGTCACCGCACGACCGCTGGGCGCGTCCAGCGTGACCGTGAATATCATATCGGCGCTACCGCTGTCGCCTTCCGCGACCGCCGCCGGCGCCGCGATCGACAGGGCCGGCGAGGGGTCGTTGTCCTGGATCGTGCCCGTTGCGGTGGCGTCAGAGAGCGTCACGCCGGACGACGGCTCCGACAGCGTCACCGTGAACGTCTCGTCCGATTCGTCGAGGGCGTCGTCCGTTACCGTCACCGTGATCGTCGCGCTGCTCGCGTTCGCCGCGATGGTCGCCGCGGTCGCTGTCGCCACCGCCGTGAAGTCCGTATCCGCCGTCGCCGTGTCGCCGCTCTCCGCCGTCACCGTGTACTTGAACGTCACCTGCGAGGACGGCGACGGCGCCGCCGTCACCGTGAATGTAAACGTCCCGTCCTCCGCCGCCGTCACGTCCGCGATGCTCAGCGCGGTGGACTGCGGCGGGTCGTTCAGCGTGCCGTCCGCCGTCTTGTCGGCGCCGAGCGCGTAGCCGGTCCCGTCGTTCAGCGTGATCGTGTAGGTCTCCGCGCCCTCCGCATCCGAGTCCGTGCTGGTCGGGATCGTCACCGTACCCGTCGTGCTGGCGCTGTTGCCGAACGACGCGGTGAAGGGCCGCGGACCCAGCATACCCGGGATGTCGTCCGCGTCGAAACCGCTCAAACCCCGACCCGAAAGCGTCAGACTCACCGTCAGATCGCCCGTCAACGCGCGGTCCGACGTCACCATCAGGCTGATGTCCGAGCCCTCCATCACCGCCGCAGGATCCGTCAATAGCTGCAATATCGGCGTCGTGTCCGTCACCATGACCGTGACATCGTCGATGTCCAGGGAGTCGCCGTAGCCCATGTCGCTACTGGAAGCCTTATGCGTCAGCGTCGCCGTGTCGTCCGTCGTGTCCTCGTCAGCCCCGGCGTTGACCGTAACCGTCTGCGCCGTGCCGAAGTTCGACGGCGTGAACGTCAGCGAAGACGGGTCCACCGTCACCTCACCCGATTCGCCGCCCACCGTCACCGTCACGTTCGCCGACGGCGCCGTGTCCAGTTTCACCGTGTACTCGCCGCTGGCGCCTTCCTCCACCGTCAGCTCGGTCGACGAGAGCGTCACGCCGGGGGCGGGGGCCGCGCTGACCGTCACCGCCACCGTACCCGCGTCGGGAACCGCATCGGCGCTGGCGCCGGTCACCCGGAACGAGTGGTTGAGGGTCGCCGTGCCGGCCTCCACGCCGCTCACCGTCACGTCCTGCGCCACATTGTAATTCTGCGCCGTGAACGTCAGGGACGCCGGGTCCACCGTCGCCTTGCCCGTGGCGTCGCTCGTGATTGACACAGTACCCGCCGCGTATGGCTTGGTCAGCCGGACCGTGTAGGTGGCATCCTCGCCCGGCGCCACCGTGATCGGAACACCGGTGAACTTGAGGGCGGTATTGGCGTCGTCCACGTCGTTGAGGGTGACCGTCGCCGTGTTCGACCAGGGGCCTGTTCGCGTCGAGACCGAGGCGCCGGAGGAACCGGCCGGCCGGATCTGAATCTCCACGATCCCGCCATGCGGAATGAGATCCGACATGTTCGTCGAGACGGTCCGCGAATCGCCTCCGGTGGTTGTGTGGCGGACGAATCCGTTCCAGTCCTGTCTTCCTTTCAGCCGGTACCGGCTTTCCCACCCGCTGACGCGGTCGGCACCCTTGACCAGCCGATTGGGGTTGCTGCTCTTGACGGTCCAGTTCAACGTCACGGCGCCGCGCGGTCCGGCCGTGGCGGTGAGGGTGACAGGCTCGACGAACGTCGGCGTCGCCCGCACCACCGAAGACTCGGCGCCGTTACCGACGTCGTTCACCGCCCGGATGCGGAAACGGTACTTGGTGCCGTTGGTCAGGCCCGTCACCGTGTGGCTCACGGTGTCGGCGTCCGAATTGGCGATGTCTGTCCACCTGCCCCAGCGACTTCCTCCATGTCGCTGTACCCGATACCCGGTGATGGAATCATCGTCCGGGTCGTCCCAGGACAACGTCACCTGGGTGTCGCCCGGGGTCGCCTCCAGACCGGTCGGCTCGGCGGGCTTGGTGGCGGCTGCGACCGTCACCGCCACCGCGCCGGCGTTCGCAATCGCATCCGCCGCGGCGCCGGTCAGACGGAAGGCGTGGCCGATGGTGGCGCTGCCGGCCTTGACGCCGGTCACCGTCACGTCCTGCGCCATGTTGTAATTCTGCGCTGTGAACGTCAGGCTGGGCGGATTGATCGTCGCCGTCGCCGTGTCCGAACTGGTGATGCTGAGCGTGCCCGCAAACGCCTCGGTCAGGGCCACCGTGTAGGTCTTGCTGGAACCCGGCGCCACCGTCACCGGCGCACCGGTCAGCGTCAGCGCCGCCAGCTCGCTGTTCTGCAACGTAACTTCCCGAACGTTCGACCAGGGACCATGCGAACTGCCGACCGAGGCTCGCACCCGCCACTCAACCGCCGCGCCGTGCGGGTAATCGCTCACCACAGTGACCGCCATGGTGCGCCGGGTGTTGCCTCCGCCCACGCTGGGGCTGGCGTTCGAGTAATCGTCCCAGTCGCTGTCGCCGGCGCCTTTCAGCCGATGTTCCGCTTCCCAGTAGATCTGCGGAGCGCCGCCGGGGTCGCCGATGAAATCGCCCGGGGCCGTACCGGAGTGCGTCCAGGTGAGCGTGACCACGGCGGCGCTCGACGAAGTGGCGCCGGTCAGTACCGGCGCCGTCACGGCCGCCACCACCCGGATGGTCACCTCCTCGGTGTCCGTGTTGCCGTTGCCGTCCGAGGCCGTCACCGTGTACGTATAGGCACCGACATCGGGCGGCGTAAACGTCAGGCGAGCCACGTTCTCCACCGTGCCGTCCGGCAGCAACGGCGTCGTCTCGCCCGCCTTGCGCGTCCAGGCGTACGTCACCGTGTTCCCGTCCTCGTCCGTGGCGGACGCCGTGATGTCTACGGCCTCGCCCAGCGTGATCCTCTGGTCCTTGATCTCCTTCAATACCGGAGAGTGGTCGTCGTCGGTGATCGTGCCCATCGCCGTGATCGCCTCCGTCGCCTTGTCGTCGCCCAGGAGCACGCCGGCGGACTGCCCCGACAGCGTCACCGTGAAGGTCTCGTCGTCCTCGTCGAGGTCGTCGTCCGTCACCGTCACTGCGATCGTCGCCGTGGTCGCGCTCGCCGCAATGGTCAACTCGGTCGCCGTGGCCACCTCCGTGAAGTCCACGCCCGCCGTCGCCGTGTTGCCGCTCTCCGCCGTCACCCTATAACTGAACGTGATCGGCGAGGCCGGCGCCGGGTCCGCTGTCACCGTGAACGACATCGTCCCCGCGTTCTCCAACGCCGTCACGTCCGCAATGCTCAGCGAAACTGGCTTCTCCGGCGTCGCCGTCACTTCGGCCGAGGCCGTGCCGGCGCCCGCACCATTCACCGCCCGCACCTTGAAGCCATAGAGCGTGTCGTTGGTCAGACCCATCACCGTATGGCTCGTGGTCTCGGCGTCCGAATTGGAAATCGCCGTCCAGGCGCCGTAGCTGCCGGCGGAGCCTTCCTTCTGCTGGAATTCCCAGACGGTGATGCCGGCATTACCCGGGTCGGTCCACGACAGTTCCACCTGCGCGTCGCCCGCCGTCGCCGTCAGGCCCGCCGGCGCCGCGGGTGTGGCGACCACCGTCACCGCCACCGTACCAGCGTCCGCAATCGCATCCGCCGTGGCGCCGGTCAGACGGAAGGCGTGGCCGATGGTGGCGCTGCCGGCCTTGACGCCGGTCACCGTCACGTCCTGCGCCATGTTGTAATTCTGCGCCGTGAACGTCAGGCTGGGCGGATTGATCGTCGCCGTCGCCGTGTCCGAACTCGTGATGCTGAGCGTGCCGGCAAACGCCTCGGTCAGGGCCACCGTGTAGGTCTTGCTGGAACCCGGCGCCACCGTCACCGGCGCACCAGTGAACGTCAGCGCCGCCAGCTCGCTGTTCTGCAACGTAACTTCCCGAACGTTCGACCAGGGACCATGCGAACCGCCGCCGACCGAGGCTCGCACCCGCCACTCAACCGCCGCGCCGTGCGGGTAATCGCTCACAACAGTGACCGCCATGGTGCGCCGGGTGTTGCCTCCGCCCACGCTGGGGCTGGCGTTCGAGTAATCGTCCCAGTCGCTGTCGCCGGCGCCTTTCAGCCGATGTTCCGCTTCCCAGTAGATCCGCAGAGCGCCGCCGGGGTCGCCGATGAAATCGCCCGGGGCCGTACCGGAGTGCGTCCACGCGAGGTTGACCACGGCGGCGCTCGTCGAGGTGACCCCGGTCAGCACCGGCGCCTCCACGCTGGCCACCGTGATCGTCACCTCTTCGGTGTCCGTGTTGCCGTGCGGGTCGCTCGCCGTCACCGTCATCGTGTAGGCGCCGACCTCAGGCGTGAACATCAGGCGCGCGGCGTTCAGATCCGTGCCGTTCGGGATTGCCGGCGTTTCGCCCGCCTTGCGCGTCCAAGCGTACGTCACCGTGTCCCCGTCCTCGTCGGTTGCGGACGCGGTGATGTCGATGTCATCGCCCGGCGTGACCATCCGGTCCTTGATCTCCGCCAGCACCGGCGAGTGGTCGTCGTCGGCGATGGTCACCGTCGTCGCGAGGTTGCCGGGCGCGAAGCCGACCGGCAGGGAGGCTCCCTCCGGCAGGGCGACGGTGACCGTGAAGGTCTCGTCGTCCTCGTCGAGGTCGTCATTGGTGATCGGGACCGCGATGTCCTTCGTCGTCTCGGCGCTTGAGAACGTCACCGATGTCACGGCGTCGTTCTCGTAGTCGCCGTTCGCCGGATCGGCCGCGCCGGTCGCGCTCGTGCCGCCGTAGCTCACGTTGAAGGTCACGTCCTCGCCGAACACGGCCTCCGTCGTCACCGTCACTGTGGCGTTCGCGTCCGTGCCCTCGGTCACCGACAGCGCCGGCGGCGCCGAGACCACGTGCGCTCGGACCACCGTGAGGGCCACCGTCGCGGTGTCGGTGTTGCCGTACGGGTCGCTCGCCGTCACCGTCATCGTGTAGGCGCCGGTTTCGGTCGGCGTGAAGAGTAGCTGGGCCTGATTCAGGTTCGTGCCGTCCGGCAGCGGCGGCGTGGTCTCGCCGGCCTTGCGCGTCCAGGTGTACGTCACCGTGTCCCCGTCCTCGTCCGTCGCCTCGGCCGAGAGATCCACCTCCTGGCCCACCCGGATCGTTCCGGTGGGTGGATAGTCGGGCAGCACCGGCGAGTGGTCGTTGTCGACGATCGTCACCGTCGTCGTGAGGTTGCCGTCCGCGAAACCGGCCGGCAGGGCGCTGCCCTCCGCCAGCGCGATGATGACCGTGAAGGTCTCGTCGTCCTCGTCGAGCCCGTCGTCGTTGATCGGGATCGCGATGGTCTTCGTGGTGTCGGCGCCCGAGAACGTCACCGACGTCACGGCGTCGTTGTCGTAGTCGCCGTCTGCCGCATTGGTCGCTCCGGTGGCGCTGGTGTCGCCATAGCTCACGTCGAAGGTCACGTCCTCGCCGAACGCCTCCTCGGTGGTCACCGTCACCGTGGCGTTCGTGTCCGTGCCCTCGGTGACGGACAGCGCCGCCGGCACGGACACCGCGGCCTTGCCGACCACGGTGATGACCACTTCCCCGGTGTCCGTGTTGCCGTGCTTGTTGCCGTTGCTGTCGCCGTCGCTCGCCGTCACCGTCATCGTGTAGACGCCGGCCTCGGTCGGGGTGAAGGTGAGCCGGGCCTTGTCCAGGTCCGGGGCCGGGCTGCTCGGCAGCGGCGGCGTGGTCTCGCCGGCCTTGCGCGTCCAGGCGTAGGTGATCGTGTCGCCGGCGTCGGCGTCCGTCGCCGTGGCGGTGATGTCCACGGTCCGGCCGAGCCTGAGCGTGAGGTTGTCGATATCGGCCAGCACCGGCGAGGCGTCGTTGTCGGTAATCGTGCCGGTCGCCGCGGCGTCGCCGAGCTGGGCGTTGGCGGACGGCTCCGACAGCGTCACGGTGAAGGTCTCGTCGTCCTCGTCGAGCTTGTCGTCGGCCACCGTCACCGTGAACGTGAAGGTGGTATCGCCCGCCGAGATGGTGGCCGCGGTCGCCGCCACCTCGGTGAAGTCCGTGTCCGCCGTCGCGGTGTCGCCGCTCTCCGCGGTCACTGCGTACTTGAAGGTCACGTCCGCCGGCGCCGCCGGATCCAGCGTCACCGTGAAGGTGAACGTGCCGTCCTCGGCCGCGGTCACATCCGCCACGCTCAGACTCGGCCGCCCCGCGGTCGCGGTCGCCTCGTCCGACTCGGCGCCGTCGCCGACGGCGCTCACGGCGCGGACCTTGAAGCCGTACCGCGTGCCGTCCGTCAGCCCCGTCACCGTGTGGCTGGTGGTCTCAGCGTCGGAACCGGAAATGGCCGTGAAGCCGCCATAGCTACCGTCGCCCGTCTTCTGCGCGAACTCCCAGCCGGTGATGTCGGGATTCTCCGGGTCGTCCCAGGACAGCATGACCTGGCCGTTGCCCGCGATGGCGCGCAAGTTCGCCGGTTTCAGGGGCGGGTCGTTCTCCGCCAGCGTCACCGTCACCGAGGCGATGTCCACATGGTCGTAGCCGCCGCCCCGGGCGCTGTGGGTCAGGGTCTGCGCGGCATCGGTCTGCGCGTCGCCGTCCTCGGCCAGGGTCACCGTGACCGTCTGCGCTTCCATCCAGTTCGCGCCGGTGAAGGTGAGGGTCGCCGGCGCCGCGCTCAGCTCGCCGGACGCGCCGGCCACGGCGATCACCACCTGGCGGCCCAGGGGCGAGGTGTTCAGCTTCACCGTGTACTCGCCGCTGCCGCCTTCCTCCACCGTCAGGCTGGAGGTCGAGACGGTCACGCCGGGATCCGCCGGGCCGGCGAGCGCCTCGTCCGACGCGGGCCCGACGCCGGCATTGCTGACAGCACGCACCTGGAAGCGGTGGATCTGGCCGGACGGCAAGCGGCCCACTTCGTGCCGCGTGGTGGTCGCGCCGGAACCGCGGATGTCCAGCCAGTTCGAGTTCGCATCCTGGAACTCCTCTGTCTCCGGCAAGAACCGTACCTGCCAGCGCGTGATGCTGCTGTCCTTCGGGTCGTCCCAGGTCAGGATCACGCTGCGGTGGTCCGGCGTCGCCCGGAAGCCCGACGGCGGCGCCGGCACGGCGATCGGCGTCGCCGTGACCTCGGAAGACGCGGCGCCGGCGCCGGTCGCGTTCACGGCGCGCACCTTGAAGGCGTAGACGGTGTCGTTCGTCAGACCGGTCACCGTGTGGCTGGTGGTCTCAGCGTCGGAACCGGAGATGGGCGCCCAGGGGCCGTAGCTGACGCTGGGGCCTTCCTTCCCCTGGAATTCCCAGCGGGTGATGCCGGGGTTGTTCGGGTCGTCCCAGCGCAGCAGCACCTGACGGTTGCTGGCGATGGCGCGGACTCCGGTCGGTTCAGCGGGCACGACGGCCGGCAGCGTCACCGTCACCTCGTCCGATGCGGGGCCGGCGCCGGCCTCATTCAACTCGCGCACCCTGAAGCTGTAGGTCTCACCGTTGGTCAGGCCCGTGACCACATGGCGCGCCTCGTACCGAAGGAATCCCAGATCTTCCCGAACGATGTCGACCCGCGTCCAGGCGCCGTAGCTGACGCTGGCGCCTTGCTTGCGCTGGAGTTCGTATTTGCGCAAATCACTCCCAGGGACGATAGGGGGATGATCCCAGGCGAGAGCCACCTGCGCGTTGCCAGCGGTCGCCTTCAGCGCCGCCGGCTTCCGGGGCAAGGGCGGAAGCGGCGTCGCGGTCAGTTCGGCGGCCTCTCCGGGGCCGGCGGCATTCACTGCGCGCAACTGGTAGGTGCGCACGATGCCGTTTTCAGCGGTGAGCGGCCCCAATTTCGTTGTTGCGGCGCCGCCCGGGATCGGCGCCCACGGTTGTTGGTAGTCCTCACTGCCCTTCCTGAACCGCACTTCCCAACGAAGGATGCCGGAGTTGTCCGGGGCAGCATCCCAGAACAGCTCTAACTGCGCGTCGCCTGGGGTCGCCCTGAAGCCAGTGGGCGCGGCGGGAACCGCTCCCGGCGTCACCGTCGCCTCGGCCGATTCGGCGCCGTTGCCGCGGGGGCTCACCGCGCGCACCTTGAAGCCGTACTCCGTGCCGTTGGTCAGGCCCGTCACCGTGTGGCTGGTGGTCGCGGCATCGGAACCCGGGATGGCCGTCCAGGCGCCGTAGCTGCCGCCCGAGCCTTCCTTCTGCTGGAACTCCCAGCGCGTGATGCCGGGATTCTGCGGGTCGTCCCAGGTGAGGAGCGCCTGTTCGTTGCGCGGCCCGGCGGCGAGGCCCGTCGGCGCGGCGGGCGCCACCTCGTCGTCGACGATGGTGATGGTGGCCGAGTCCCCGGTCCAGCCATCGATGGCGGGCACGACATTCAGCACGAGGGTCTCGTTCGGCTCGATCGCCCGGTCGCCTCGGACAGCGACTTGATGCACGGCAACGTCCTGGGCTGCGGGCACAAGAACACGGGCGCCCCGCGGCCAGCACATGTCCGCATCCATCGGGTTTGGCGCCGAGCAACTGGTCGCGACCGGCGCGCTCGCCGTTGCCGTCGAGGTTCCATCGACCTCGAAGGCGAGGCCGAGCCCGCCAGCGGGCGCCGGCTCACCGAGAACGAGACGGATCAAGACAGGTGTCGTGCCGGCCTGTCCTTCTTCAATTTGTGCGTCGGAGACGAACAGGGTGACGTTCTTGCCCACCCGGCGCGGCAGCGCGCTGATCTCGTCGGAGCTGACGCCCTCGGCGTCTTCCTTCTCCCCCCTGAGGGACTCCCGGAGCTGGGCGACGGCGCGGAGCTTGAAACTGTAGAAGACGCCGTTGGTCAGACCCGTGACCGTGTGGCTGGTGGTCGCGGCGTCGGAATCGGGGATGGGCGTCCACGCGCCGAAGCTGGCGCCGCGCACGGCCTGCTGGAACTCCCAGCCGCTGATGTCGGGATTCTGCGGATCGTTCCAGGACAGCGTCACCTGGCTGTCGCCCGCCGTCGCGCTGAAGTTCACGGGCTTCCTGGGCGGATCATGTTCCAGCACGGCCACCGTGAGCACGCCGGTCACCGAGCCGTAATCGCCGCCGGACGCGCTGTGGGTCAGTGTCACCGCAGGATCCGTCTTCGCGTCGTCGTCATCGGCCGCGAGGACAACCACCTGCTGCGCGGCGCTCCAGTTGAGGGCAGTGAAGGTCAGCGACCCCGACTGCACCGTCACGTCGCCCGGCCCCGGCGTGATGGTCACCGTCACATCGGCGGTCGGCTCGGACGTCAGCGCCACCATGTAGTTGCCCGACCCGTCCTCGATGACCTCCAGCTGGCTGATCTCCTTGTCGCCATCCGAGAACGTCAGCCCAGCCGTGTCGTTCTCGGTCACGGTCAACGCAACCGAGGCGGTGAGCGAGCCGTAGTCGCCGCCGGACGCGCTGTGGGTCAGCGTCACCGCGGGCAACGGCGCCGCGTCTTCATCGTCGACCGTCGCGACCATCACCGTCTGCGGCGTCTGCCAGTCCGCGGCCGTGAACGTCAGCGTGGGCGGAGTCACCGTCACGCCGCTCGGGGCGCCGCTGATGGTGACCGTCACATCGGCGGTCGGCTCGGAGGTCAGCGCCACCGTCCAGGAGCCGGACTCGCCCTCCTCCAGCTCCAGATCGGACTCCGACAGGGCGAATCCGGCCGTTTCGTTCTCCGTCACGGTCACCACGACCGTGCGGATGAGCACCGAGTCCAGGCCTCCGCCGCTGGCGCTGTGGGTCAGTGTCACCGGTTCGGAAACCGCGTTGTCGTCCTCGGCCGCGGAGACCGTGACCGTCTGCGGCTGGTTCCAGTTCAGCAGCGAGAAGACCAGCGACGGCGGATTCACCGACACGCCGGCCGCAGCGCCGCCCACGATCACCGTGACGTCGGCCGACGGCTCGGCATCAAGCACCACCGTATAGGTGCTGCTGCTACCTTCTTCTACCGTCAGCGCGGGTTGGGAGATCGTCACGCCGGTCGGCGTTTCGGTCACTTCTTCGGAAGCCCGACCGTCGCCGGCGGCGTTCACCGCCCGAATCTGAAACGTGTAGTCGACCCCGGACGTCAGCCCGCTCGCCGAATGGAGGACGGTGTTCGCGCCGGAACCCGTAATACGGCCCCATTCGCCGTAACTGCCGGCGCCCTCCTTCCTCCGAACATCCCACCCGGTCACCTTCTGTCCTGACGCCTGCTGGTTCCAGGTGAGCTGGATCGCAGCCTGAAAGGGCGCGGCTTTCAGCCCGGTTGGAGACCCTGGAGGACCGAGCCACAGAAGAGTTTCCGAGGACGGCGGGCCGGCGACGCCTTCCTCGGACGTGACGGTGAGGCCTTCGTTGACCGCGCGGACGCGCACATGGTAGCTGTTGCCCTCGGCAAGACTCACCCGCAAGGTGTCGTCCACGGTAAATGCGACACCGGAGTTTCGATAGTAATTCGTGGACAGGGTTTCCCAGACACTCCCGCTCCAGTCCGGGCTGCTGGCGAGTTTCTTCTGAACCTGCGTCCGGCTGATGTCGCCGCAATTTGCCTTGGTGGGCCCCCAACGGAACGCGACCGTCGGACCCGGCCCACTGACACTGGCAATTCTCAAAGCGCAGGGAGCGGGCCGTGGCGTTGCGAACACGGAGGCCGACGGGGCGCCGAGACCATCGCTTGCCGCGCGGACCCTGAAGCCGTACCGCGTGCCGTTGGTCAGACCCGTCACCGTGTGGCTGGTGGTTGAGGCATTGCTCGCGGAGATCTTCTTCCAGTTCCCGGTTGTGCCCCCGCTGGTCTGCTCGTACTCCCAGCGCGTGACGCGCGAGTCGTTATGAGCGTCCCAGGACAAGGTGACCTGGCTGGTTCCCGGCGTCGCGTACGCCCTTCGGGGCAATGGGATAGCGCGACGGGGTCGCCCTCACCTCCAAAACCGTATTAGGAACATGGGCGCGTACCTCAAACACGTACTCGACCCCATTGGTGAGTCCGGTAATCGTCTGGGTGCGATGATGAGCCCCTGTCAGTCTGTACTTTGGGTCGTCAATGGAGCAGATATTAAATCTAGGCAAACAGTCATACCCGGGATAAGGTTGGCCAGCTCTTACATACCTGAAAAACCAGTGGCTGAAGTTAGGTCTTGAGTGCGTCCAAGTCCAGGTCAGCGTAACCTGCCCATCGCCCGGGGTGGCCGTCAAGACCCCCCACGTGGCATGCGCAGCCTGGGGCGCAAGGCCCGCGCTCAGCGCGAACAGGAGAACGGCGGCCAGCGCCGCCAAGCGAAGCGTCCCGCGCAGGTCTCTCACGCGCTTCGGCCCCGCATCTGAATTTTTAAGGGGGGGGGGGGGGCAGCAGCAGGTAGAGTAACAGGAGTCATTTTGTCAGTTTACCACACTTTAATGATTTCTGTCAAAATAGAAGTTTACGCTATTGAGAACGCGCATGTGCGTTTGGTAGGGTTTTTCGTGATTTCCATGAAGACTACTCCGAATCGCTAAGAAGTCCTTACTTTTTTGACCAAAAACTTTATTTTGTTATAGTTCAGTTCAGTAATACGCTTTTGTTGCCTGAGTCTAATCGTTTTTCTCAGGATCTCCAGTCGCGTTATCTAGGAGATTTAGCCCAATCAATAGAGATAGAGAAGAGTTAAGGGGAATCTTGAGGAGCAAGTCTGTTCTGCGCGGAAATTTCACTTTGGCTTCGCGGGAGTCAAGTGATTTTTATGTTGATGTTAGAATTACCGCGCTATCTCCAAAAGGAATAAACCTAATATCAAAAATATTCCTTGATGAGATTGCGAGTGATAAGGAAATAAAAGCGGTGGGTTGCGTTTTGTCCGTAGGAGCGTGTTCCATCGTAGGGGCGACTGTTCTTAGAAGTTATAATTCAGAGAACGCTGAAGACTCTCCACTTCGCGGATTCATAGTGAGAAAAGAAAAAAAAGAGCACGGAACTAAAAAAGCCGTAGAAGGCGAACCGATAGATGGTTGTAAGGTTGTTATGGTTGAGGATGTGATTAACACTGGAGGGTCCGTATTAACGGCTATTGAGCAAGCGGAAGCAGAGGGCGCAGAGGTTGATCGCGTTCTTTGCGTCATTGACAGAGGAAAAGATACGGAAAAGACCTTTAAGGAAAAGGGGTACAAGTTCTTCTCTATCTTTAAGCTTTCAGAACTTCTCTAAGGTAAATATATGCCGGCAAAAAATATAGATTTAAGAACGGTTCTTAATATTTTGAAGCGTCTAGGTCCCAACAGGCGAGTACTCTCTCCAACTGATTCTGGCTAGGAAAAAGAGTTGGTTTTCAGAGACCAATCCAAAGTTGATTTATATGCGTATTTTGGACAGAGCAGGTATCTTAAGTGGACAAAGCCGCGCAACCCATTGATAATTGCAATCATCTTTCAACGCGCGATTTTGCGGAGATAAAATTGAAACTGGGCGCATATGGCTACATAAAACAGTTTGTCAAAAGTCCAAAAAGCACGGGTTCCATAGTTCCTTCCAACGAAGAACTCGCGCAACTTGTCGCCAAAACTGCCCGCCTAGAAGAAACGGAGACGGTGGTGGAGTTGGGTCCGGGAACTGGAATTTTTACCGAGAAGATCGTAGAAAAGAGAAAACCTGGGTCTACGTTCTTCGCAATAGAGATAAACTCTGAGTTCTGCCAAGCTACAAGATTCCGTTGTCCTTCAGTCACCGTCTATCTGGATTCCGCGGAAAACTTAAAAAAATATCTGCTGCGGCATGGCAAGGACTCTTGCGATTGCGTAATCTCTAGTCTTCCATGGACGATATTTGACCGGAAAACCCAGAAAAATCTGCTTGAAATTATATTAGACGCGCTTAGACCAGGAGGCAGAATGATAACATATGCCTATTCAATCAGCATGATGACCCCTGGCGCGCGCAGGTTCCGCTCAATGATGCAGAGCAGATTCGCAAAAGTAGGGAAATCAAAAACCGTATGGTCCAATTTTCCTCCCGCATTTGTTTACTGCGCGGAAAAATAAAGACAGACATCTCACGCACGACATCTCTTTTCAGTTATAGTTCTCATATAGAAGTTCTATCAAACGCCTAAGAGACAACCTTCTTCGCATGCCCGACAATACGCTTTATCTGATCGACGGAAGTTCTTACGTATTCAGGGCGTATTACGGAATAAAGGCGGATCTTTCCACCTCCAAGGGATTTCCAACAAACGCCACCTACGGGTTTGTGACAATGTTGCTTAAATTCCTAAAGGAAAACAGACCACGTTACTTAGCTATGGTGTTTGATCCTAAAGGGAAGGTCTTTAGAAACAATATATACCCTGAATACAAGGCCAACAGGGATGAGGCTCCAGAGAGTCTCAAGATTCAGTTTCCCAAGATATTCGAACTGGTGGAGGCGTTTTCAATCCCTATGTTTAGCATTGAAGGATACGAAGCTGATGACATCATGGGAACCATCGCCACGGCCAACGCAAAGGGAGAAACGGAAGTTGTGCTCGTCACAGGAGATAAAGACTTTTGCCAATTGGTATCTAAACGCATAACTCTTCTTGACACAATGAAAAACACAAAGACCGACCCTCAGCAAGTACAACAAAAATACGGGGTATCTCCAGAGCAGATGGTTGATTTGTTCGCGCTTGTGGGAGATAAGTCAGACAACGTGCCGGGAGTTTTGGGCGTAGGGGTGAAAACAGCGGCGAAACTTATTTCTGACTACGAGAACCTTGATGGCGTATATGATAATCTTGACAAAATAAGGGGTTCTGTAGCAAAAAGACTCAGCGCCCACAAAGAAGTCGCATACATGAGCCGGGAACTGGTCGCTATAAAAACCGATGTGCCTGTGCCAACAGAAATCACAAACTTCAAATATGAAGACAGCGAAACGAAACGTCTTGCGCAAATATTCAAAGAACTTGAGTTCAACAATCTGCTCAAAGAACTGAGTGACGAGAACACGAACAAACAGGGTGAAGAAGCGCAATACGACCGCTATGAGATTGTTTCTAGCAGGGACAAACTCGAAGAAGTGATAGCGGGCGCCGAAAAGGCAAAAGAGCTGTCAATAAAGATTGAGACCGACTCGGAACTCCCGATGAACGCAAAGATAGCGGGTTTTTCTCTTTGCTTTTCTTTGGAGAGAGCTTTTTACGTCCCGGTGGGACATCATGTTGGAAACATTCCCGTATTTGGGCAGATGAAGCTTGAGGAAGCGCTATTGACGCTCAAACCAATACTTGAATCTAAAGACATTAAAAAAATCGGCCATAACATAAAATACGAAATGCTTGCGCTTCGCAATCATGACGTTACGCTCAAAGGCGCTTATTTTGACACCATGTTGGCGGGGCATCTTCTTGACTCTTCTCGCAATAATTACAAACTTGGCGAACTCTCAAGAACGATTCTAGGTCGAAGGTTGATTCCCCACGAGGAAATCACCGGAAAAGGAAAGCATAAAAAAAACTATGCGGAAGTTGACATCAAAACCGCGAAAAACTATTCCTGCGAAAAATCCAATGTCGCGCTAGCGCTCTCAAAGGAACTTCTACAGACTCTTTCAAAGGAAAATCTTTTTGAGTTCTACGAAAAAAATGTTCTTGAGTTTCTTTGCGTGCTCTGCGATATGGAGTTCACCGGCGTAGCCGTGGACAACATGATTCTTGAACAAATGTCAGAAGAGTTTGAACGGGACTTAAACTCTATAGAGACTCGAATATATGAAAAGACCGAGCAGCGATTCAACATAAACTCAACAAAGCAACTTGCGGAAATACTGTTTAAAAAACTCGGGCTTCCCGCCGGGAGAAAAACCGCAAAAGGGGCTTTCTCAACAGACTCAGAAGTTCTTCAAAATCTCTCAACTATGCATGAAGTGCCCAACCTGCTACTCAAACACAGACTTCTCTCCAAACTTAAATCCACATACGTTGATCAACTTCCCAAACTCGTTAACCCTAAAACAAAAAGAATCCATACATCGTTTAACCCCGCAGGCACTTTAACCGGGAGACTGAGTTCAAGCGACCCAAACCTTCAAAACATCCCCATAAAAACCTCAGAAGGGAAAAGAATAAGAAGGGCGTTCGCAGCGAAAAACGAATGTCTAATACTCTCAGCCGACTACTCTCAAATAGAGATCCGACTACTTGCTCATTTCTCCGGAGACCCAACTTTACTACAGTCCTTGCGAAGCGGAAAAGACGTTCATCTCACCACCGCATGTGAAATCTTTAACGCAGGTGAAGCCGAAATCACCTCTGAGTTGAGAAACCATGCCAAGACGATAAACTTCGGCATAATCTATGGCATAAGCCCCTTCCGGCTCTCAAAACAACTTGGAATGCCTGTTTCCGAAGCAAAAAACTATATAGACAGGTACTTTGAAAAATATTCGAAAGTCAAAGAATATATGCGCTCATCTATTGAAAGCGCGAGGACTAAGAAATACGCAGAAACTCTAGTAGGGAGAAGAAGGCCTATACCGGAGCTATTCTCAAAAAATAAAATCGAGAGATCAAGAGGGGAGAGAGAAGCTATAAACACCCCTATACAAGGGTCTGCTGCAGATATAATAAATCTCGGTATGGTACGCATATTCAGAAGATTCGAAAAGCAAGGATTTTCTTCCAAGATGATTTTACAAGTGCATGATGAACTTCTCTTTGAAGTTTACGAAGATGAACTTGAGCGACTTCGGGTCTGCGTAAAAGAGGAAATGGAAAACGCATGGGACCTCGCAGTGCCTTTTAGGGTGGAGATCAGAGAGGGACAAAACTGGGCTGACGTCCATTAACGAAAAACAACCAACTCTTATGAGAAAAAATCTGATTCTGCGCCTTGCGGTAGCATTGCTCGCCCTCTCTCCCGCCATTTCCCAAGCAGAGATAAACGAGAGGAAAATCCTTTTGTTTATCTCAAATAACATGCCCAAAAAACAACAGGTCGGCATCATGGTCCGATCTGCCAACACCGGTAAATCTCTTTTCCGCTACAACAGTCAAAAGATGTTTATTCCAGCATCCAATAACAAGATATTGTCATCTTTGGCGGCGCTTACGCTTTTGGGAAAAGATTTTCGTTTTAAAACTGAATTCTACCTCGGCGGCGGCATACACTCAGGCGCGGGATACGGAAGTCTTTACGTCAAAGGATACGGAGACCCCACAGTTGATCTTAAAGCGATAAATAAAATCGCAAGAGAGATAAAAGCGCTTGGAATAAATGAGATAAACGGCGGCATCTCAATTGACGCTTCCTATTTTGACAATAACTATTACGGACCGGGATGGGAAAAGGATTGGATAGGAAAATCTTATTGTCCTCCTATAACCGCAGTATCTTTTAACTACAATACGGTCAAACTAAAAGTTTCCGCATCAGCCGTACAAGGACTCCCCGCACAGATAACAACCGACCCATCCCCGTTTCCTTTTCGGATAAGCAATATGGTCTCTACATCCACTAAAAAATCAGGAGTATCCGCAAAATTCGATGCTGAAAACCACATTCGACTTTCAGGATTTGTTCACCCTAAGAGAAGGTCAGAGACTCTGGAGATTTCAGTGCCAGACCCGTTACTTTATTTTGGATCTATGATGAAAAGCGTTTTTGCAAAAAACGGGATAAAAATTAAAGGAGAGATAAAAAGAGAAAAAGTTCCCAAGTGGGCAGGTTTGATATTCACCCATTATTCCAAGCCATTGGAGACTGTTCTCAAAGAGTACAATAAGGAAAGCATAAACATAATCGGCGACAGTATAATAAAGACTCTTGCCGCAGAGTTTATGGGCACTCCAGGCACGTGGGAGAACGGATCTTATGTAATAAAGAACTACTTGAGAAGAATCGGGATTAATGAAGATACTTCGGTGGTGGACGGCTCTGGACTCTCAAATCTGAACAAAGTATCCGCTGAAGGTCTCACCCTAGTACTTGCCAATATTTACAAAAATCGGGATCTCTCCTCTGAATTCATATCATCTCTTCCCATCGCTGGGGTGGATGGAACATTGAAAAAAAGATTTCGTACGCTTAAAAACCAAGTATTCGCCAAAACTGGTTATCTGGATGGAGTCAGAGCTCTTTCTGGATATGCATACGGTAGAAATGGCCAAGTCTATATATTTTCCATCATAGCAAACGGTGGCTCATCCAATACGACAAGAAAACTTCAAGAAATTATTTTACGGGAGCTTGTGTATTGATTATCTGGCAAAAGCTCTGTGAAAGTCTCACAAATTCTTCTACTGAAAGAGACTCTGCTCTCCTACCATAGTCTATCTCCGAGTCTGCAAGCGCGCGTTGGGCCACATCCTTTGTGAAAAAACTACCGAGTGAATTTCTCAATGTCTTTCTACGTGATGAAAACGCCTGCCTTACGACAGTTCTGAAAGTCTCTTCACATGTAGAAGTAAGCAAATCCTCTGGCAGAGGATCAAGAGTCACTACTGCTGAATCCACTTTGGGGGTAGGAAAGAACAGATGACGAGAAACCTCAAAGCGCAATTTCACCGCAAAGCAACTCTGCAGAACTACAGATAGCGATCCATAGGTTTTGCTTCCACTAGGGGAAGATATTCTCTGCGCCACTTCCTTTTGTAACATCACTACTATTTTTGAAAAAAGTCTTCTCTCTTCAAATATCTTTAGCAACACAGGGGTGGAAATGTTATAGGGAAGGTTTGAAACCAGTTTTATTCTATCCCCAGAAAAAAATCGCTCAAAACGGGTCTGAAGAACGTCTTGATAGAGAATTGATATATTTTTGGAATCTTTGAATTTTTGATCAAGAAAAGACCAAAGCCTGTCGTCTTTTTCAATTCCAATAACCGTTGCCGCGCGGTTTGCGATATGTTCGGTTAGGGACCCTTTTCCCGGTCCAATCTCAATTACTGCGTCTTGTTCACGCAGTTGCGCCACATCGCAGATTTTGCGGAGAACGTTTTTGTCTCTCAGGAAATTCTGTCCGAGTTTCTTTCTCTGATAAAATACCTCTGCTCTCTCAGCGTCATCCATCTTTTATTCTCCGGCACCCTCAGATACAAAAAAAATTGTAAAGTCATTTTTCGCATCTGACATTGATTAGACTTTTTTCCAAACTCAGCCCTGCGCGCAATTCTTGAAAATTTACTCTCAAGGACTTTACCAACTAAAAAGCGTACCGCAAAGAATAACAAATCAACTAAAGGAGCAAAGCTAAAAAAAGAAAAAGGCATTTGCGATGTAGTGATGCTTGATGCTGATTCCCTTTGATGATTGTGGAACCGCTACGGGTTTACTTCTTTTGTAGATGATAAATTTGTTGTTAACTTGAGATAATTACGCTACAACGATTTTGGGGTGGGGGCTTTTTCCTTGAGGATGACCAAAAACAACATTCACTCACTCTTATAGGAGAAGAGAAGATTCTGCTAGCAAATTATAATTTCAACCTATGAAGACGCTTTTATAGTGACATTAAAAACAAGTGAGATTATCAAGTTATTTCTATTTTTGGGGAATTTTTACAGAGGTTATATCAACCGATTTTAGTGAGGAGTGAATTTGTGGGGTTTGGCTTACATTAGCCGATTTTAGGACTTTTTTTGGGTATTTTGGGGGCTTCTAAAAGCCTTTGATATGCATCCACATTTTGGACAGCGCAAATGCCTCGGCTTTTTTGTGTGTTATATTTTATAGTTTAATTGGCGAGTTTTTAGCGTGTAAGTTTGTAGTTGTAATCTGTGGTATGATGCGGAGTTATAGTTAAGGCGATACAAAGAGTATGATTAAACGGATAAGAGCGCATGAAATCGGACCGATCAAGGAAGCGGACGTAAGGTTTGGTGATCTGACTATATTTGTCGGACCACAAGCCACTGGAAAAAGCATCTTTTTGCAACTTCTAAAACTTCTTGAAGACAAACAGGCGATACACCAAACTATGCGCAAGTCTGGTTTGGTGATCAAAGATCAAGATGATAATTTCCATAGTTTCTTTGATCTGTACCTTGGGGAAGGGATGTCCTCAATTTGGTCAAAAGAAAAGAGCCGCCTGTTTTTGGGCAATTCGCAAAAGGAAGTCAAAATATCAACCTTAACTCATTCTCGTACGCCAAGAGTTATACCTTCAGAAAAAATGTTTTATATTCCAGCTCAACGAGTCATGAGTTTACGAGACGGTATGCCATATCCGTTTTCCGACTTCAAAGCGGGCGACCCATTCGTTCTGCGAGACTTTGGCGATAAACTCCATTATATAGTGCAGAATGAGATTGGTTTTAATGAGAAAGTTTTTCCGCGTTCCCAACGGCTAGATAAGGTTCTACGAGGACCGATTGAAGAGCACATCTTCGGTGGGTTTCGTCTTCGTACTCAAACGTCTAGATACCACCAAAGCCGCTTAGTGTTACGTGCACGCGCAGATGCTGAACATGCTCTACCATACTTGGTTTGGTCAGCTGGGCAGCGAGAGTTCGTACCGTTATTACTTGGGATCTACTGGCTTTTACCCTCATCAAAGGTAGCTAAGCGCGAAAAACTTGAATGGGTAGTAATTGAAGAGCCTGAGATGGGTTTGCATCCAAACGGTATTGGCGCTGTGATCAACCTTATCTTGGAGTTGCGACTACGAGGTTATCGGATTTGTCTCTCCACGCATTCGTCTCATGTTCTTGATATCGTTTGGGCAATCCAATTCTTGCAAAAAAATGGCGGTAGTTCTGGAGATATTGTCAAACTTCTTAATCTTCCCAGTACGCAAAAGACAAAAGATCTCGCAACCTGTTCGCTCAAAAGCAAATTTAAGACTTACTACTTTAAACGCGATGGTAAGGTTTGTGATATATCAAACCTTGATCCCGGCTCAAAGAACGTTGCCGAAGAGGGGTGGGGTGGTCTGACAGAGTTTTCCGGAAGAGTTGGAGATGTTGTCGCCGAAGTAGCCGGGAAGGGATTATCTAAAGGATTATGAATTTCAAAGATGCGGTGAGGTCTACGTCACATCCGGTGAACTGCGCATACCGAAGTGAAAAGCAAGCATCAGGTAAAAAGCACGGGAAATTGATAAAATGCGCAAACCCGCGACGATTGACAGGAAGTATAAATCTCGACTTGGCTCTTAAACTTGAGCCTCGCCACGCTAATTCGCCCCGATGGGACTATGGTATAGGATATAAACATCCAAAGCATAAGAGCCAATGGGCAGTTTGGGTAGAGGTTCATCCGGCTACGACAAAGGAAGTTTCAGCGGTTCTCAAAAAATTACAATGGCTAAAAGACTGGTTGAATAAAGATGCTGAACAACTCAAAAAGATGACCGCCCGCACCAATAAAGATATTCGATATACCTGGATTGCCAGCGGTAGCATGAAAATGCCAAAAAACTCTCCTCAGGCCAGGCAACTCAGTCAAAGTGGTATTCGACTGAAAAAGATGCTTGAGTTGTCATAGTGTTTTCAACCCCATACTTTTTCGGACATAGCATAAGGAAATCACTTTTGAAGAAGGACTCTGCATTTTTTGGTTTCTGTCTTGCCAAGTACGTTGTCACTGGTGTGTCTATCTTTCCTTTCTCGGTTGTATGTGAGTAATAGAGTTCGGTTCTAGGTTGGCTCAATCGTAGAGAAATCAAAGTCGTTTGGTTATAAACTGCACGTAATTGGCGATAGCAAATATGAGATACTAGATGAGTCTTACCAATGCTTCTGTGTCAGAGGTTAAGGAGTTGGGCAGGATGATAGACAAGTTGCTTCCACAGAACCGTGAGTTGGTGGAGCAATGCGAATATTTCAGCGGGGGACCCGGGGCTTGACAGTAGAGAATTGAAGAGAAAGTTTTGGAATGAATATAGAACTGACCCCAATTATTGATATAAATCATTATGTGTAGGCAGGAGAAGCAGAATTAGGACTATTTCGCTGGGCAAAAGATCATAAGACTTTTGAGAAGATATTAACAACACATTCTACATGGAGGAGGGCGAGGGTTGGTGTCGCTGTCCTACAACACAAGACCAAGAGTAAGTTGGTGAGGGGGGAACGTGAAGATAAGCGAGGGACCTTGAAGTTTCGTTGTTCTCCGGCAGCGCATAAACTGAATTGTATAGGCAGGAAGAAGCGTCACAAAGATACGGGTCGTAAGAACAGTGAATATGGATTATCAATACGCGTCTCGTTGGAGAAGAAACCTCGTATTTTTACGCCGACTCCGCATGGTTCTGTAATATGGGAGAGGGGGTACAAGCTTAGGAATTCTATAGAACAAATAACCTCAAAGGCTGACAAGATGAGGTCTCTTGTTTCTGGGCGTCATCCTCAGGTTGGTAAGGTTTTTCTCAGTAATACGGGTAATACGGAAATTTGACCAGAGGAATTTAGCGGCAATGACGGTGAATGGATTGTTGCGCCCAAAGGCTGATAATTGGGCGGAAATCAGCAGCAAACTGCGGGGAAATCAAGAAATCCGCCCGTCAGATTACTCAAATACGAATCAATACGGACTCAAACAGTGGTGAACATACTGTTCATATGTCCTCATTACGTCAAAACCACTCCCCAAAAATCGCTATAACTCAAATGCCTCAAGAAATAGACAGGTGAACTTAAATTGCGGTTTTACAGAAGTTTTTACATCTCGGCTCTGCTAAGAGATTATGCAGAATTTAGAGAGATACAGAGTTAGTCAGATCCAATGCGTTATTCTTCATTGAACCTGAATATTTTTTCCCGTTCTTTTATCATTCCGAGATCTTCTCTAAGTATTTTCTCAAGGTATTTCTTGTCATTTTTTACAGCTTCTATCTCCCGTCTGTACTCTTCGTTCTGCTTTCTGAGTTCCTCTATGTTTTTTTCTATTTTTTTGTTTTCATTCTTCAGCATAAAGAGCTCAGATATCTCGCGAAAAAATAAAGCGCCCACAACGAGAACAACTACCGCTAACGCCGCAATTTTGACAAATCTCTGCAGCTCCATCTCCTTTTTATACGCCCATTTCGAGAATAAAAGGATTAGATTTTTTCTCAATCCCCACTGTGGTGCTGGGGCCGTGACCAGGATGAATTTGGTAGTGTTCTGGATACCTGAGTATCTGGGAGCGAATCGCTCCAACAAGTTCTTCCATGTTGGTCCCACCAGTGAGGTCCACTCTTCCAACGCTTCCGGCGAAAACAGTATCTCCCGCTAATATCGTTTCCCCAAAAACAAAGCATATATGTCCCCAAGTGTGCCCCGGAACAAGCAGTATCTCACCCCTGAGATTTCCAACTGAAACAAAGTCCCCTTCCTGAACGTAGCCATCCACTTGGGGAACTTCAACGAAATCAAATCCAGGGAACCGCTGCTTAGCCTCAGGGAGCGCATCAAGCACGCGCTGCTCCTCACGGTGTATGTAAAAAGGGATGCCGAAACGCTTTTTGAAAAACTCAACGCCAGCCACATGGTCAAGATGCGCATGGGTGTTAACTATCTTTTTTACTTTAACCCCAGATCTTTCAATTTCCTGCTCTATTTCTCTTATCTGTTCTCCAGGGTCAACAAGCATCGCTTCCCCTGTTCGCTCATCCCCTATGATGTAGCAGTTCTCAGCAAATATTCCGCCAGGAATGCATTTAAGTATCAATTTTGAACTCCTCTATGATCTTTTTATCTGGAAATCCGAATATGATCCGCTAGGAGGCAATAAACTGAATTCGACCGAGTCCACTTTTGCCAAAGGAGGACCTTTGCGGCACCATTTGGCAAGTTCTCTTAAATTCTCCGTCTCTCCTTCCGCCTCTATTCTCACATCCCCATTCCTAAGATTTTCCACACGCCCTTTGAGATAGAGTTTTTTAGCGACACGCGCAGTCAATGCCCTAAAGCATACTCCCTGCACCCTACCCTTTACGAGAATAACCGCCCGCTGTTCCATATTCACTTTTCCCAGATTACCGAAAGGGCGCGTAAGTGTCAATCGCAAGGATTATTTGACTACGGCAAAAGCCTAGACTTAAAAGACTCTATAACTTGGAGATTTTTTTGTTCGTTGACAGTAAAAATGGCAAAATGTATTTTTTAGCCGATGAGTAGCGAATACAGCGTCTGCTTCAGATGCATAAACCAAGACTGCGCAGAGTCCTATTCTATTGAGGAAATTATCTACAGATGCCGTAAATGCCATAACCTCCTTGACGTTCAGCACAATATGGGGGCTCTTGCGGATAGAACTCCCTATGAGTGGAAACAACTTTTTGATAACCGATATAGAAAACAATCTTGGCCTTATGGAAGCGGCGTGTGGGGGAAAAAAGAGTGGGTGCTTCCCTCTGTTGAAGACACAAACATAGTCTCAATGTATGAAGGCAGTACGAACTTATTTTGGGCTGAGAGATTTGGAAAGCAAATAGGCGTTGAAGACATCTGGATAAAGATGTGTGGAAACAGCCATACGGGTTCTTTCAAGGACTTGGGAATGACTGTGTTGGTATCGGCCGTAAAACAGATGATAAGCGACGATATAAGTATCCCAGCAGTCGCTTGCGCATCCACGGGAGATACCTCAGCCGCCCTTGCGGCTTACTGCGCCGCAGCGGATATTCCCTCAATAGTTTTTCTTCCTAAAAACAAGGTTTCAATAGCTCAGCTGATTCAACCCATATCAAATGGAGCGCTAGTGCTTTCGCTAGATACCGATTTTGACGGTTGTATGGAGATGGTGCAGAGAGTCACCAGCGAACACAATATCTATTTGGCGAATTCCATAAATTCCCTCCGAATAGAAGGCCAAAAGACTATAAGCATAGAACTTTGCCAGCAGTTCGGCTGGGAAGTACCTGACTGGGTGATAATCCCAGGTGGCAATCTCGGTAACGTTTCCGCGCTGGGAAAGGGCTTTTTGATGATGTATGAACTCGGTCTTATAGACAGACTTCCGAGAATAGCGTGCGCCCAAGCGCAAAACGCGAATCCGCTTTACCTGAGTTATCTCAATGGGTTTGAGCAATTCTCTCCAATAAGGGCGAAGAAAACCCTTGCAAACGCTATACAGATCGGGAATCCGGTAAGTTTTGCAAAGGCGGTATCAATCCTCAAGCGCTTTGATGGAATCGTAGAACAGGCGTCAGAGAACGAACTCTCTCACGCTTCAGCCATGGCGGACAGAACTGGAACATTTAACTGCCCGCACACGGGAGTCGCGCTTGCGGTGTTCTTAAAACTTTTAGGGAAAAAAATCATTTCTCCGAAAGAAAAAATAGTGGTGGTATCCACAGCTCACGGATTAAAATTCGTGGAATTCAAAGCCGGCTATCACAAATCGAAACTACAAGACGTATCTTCGGAGTTTGCAAACGTACCTCTCGAACTTCCAAACGATTACAATGCGGTAAGAGACGCCATAGAAAGCAGAATACTCGCGCACAACAGTAAGTAGCAGGAATAAAAACCCTTACATATTCGCTAAACGCGATTTATCGCGATCTGTCAGCAACTCTTTGCGTTGCGGCCGGAATCTTAACCATTCCCAAACAAGTAATATCCATACGGGCGCAAACTCTATCCACACTACCATATTCGTGAACGCGCCATGCTTGCCATCAATAAGCCAGTACTGAAGGTAGTAAAGCGGAAGTAGCGCGGTAAGTAGTAAAAAACCCGGACTCCGAGCCACGCAGAGAAACGGAACAACCCACGTGTAATACCATGGAAACTGCGTCGGACTCAAAAGAAACAACCCCCCTGCTATAAGAAGGGTTTTTCTATAAATATCTAAGTCCCTACACATAAACACTACGTAGAATTTCCAAAAAAGCATAATAAGCAAAATGACGACTCTGGAATACCAATGCGCATGCCCCGGGTGTATATCAAGCGTTTGTAAAACAGATCTGGACCCCCCGACAACCAGACTAAAAAACGGGCTATTGTTCTGCCAACTTTTTCCATACGCCACAATGCCTGAAGAAGAATCGATTTGCGCCACCATCATAGGGGAAAATACAATCGCGAGAGTAAAAATAAAAAGCGCTACCGCCACAACCCTTTCCCGTTTTCCTGTCAATGTTTTTATAAACACTCCAAAGAGAAGCGCGGGCCACAACTTAATTCCTGCAGCAATAGAAAGCGCCGGCGCCCAGAGTTTTTTCCTTCCGTAGAGAAAAAGAAGCATTGCGCCAAGCGCGAACGGCAAAACGAGAACATCCATGTGAACAGAGTTAAATATTTCTTTTACCAAAAGTGGATTCCACCAGTAGATCAAAGAGTTCTGCAAAGGCAGTCCCAATTTCTTCAAACTCAGTAGAACAAGGGCGAAGGTCGTAAGATCAAACAGAAGCAACAAAATCCTCCACGCCTCAAGATTCATGGGAGATATCCAATAGGACAAGGTGAAAAAGAATTGCGCGACTGGCGGATAGATCGTCTTTATATGTGGATGATTTATTTTTTCAAGCGTCGCGCCGTATCGCTGTTTCAGATTCTCAAGCTTCTCACCCAGAAACTCTTCGCTTACACTGTGAGGCGAATGCTCATACGGATTGACTCCGCTCGCCACAACCGCTCCATCCCACAGATAACGGTAAAAATCGTTTTCAAGAATTGGAGTTGAATTTACAAACGTAACTCGGAAGGCCAGTCCGAAAAGCAGTATTAAAAAAATGGAACAACTGCGGTTTTTCCAAGAAAATTTCACCGCTACGAGATAAAAAACTCCCGCCATGACTAAAAGGGCTACAAAAAACGGTATGACGTCTTTTTCGAATTCGTCTGAAGGAAGTCGTATGGAAATCCTAGCGATAATAGATAGAACAACGAATATAGCGGTTCCACACAATAGAAGAAGGAAATTGGTTTTGTTGATTTTTCTTTTCAACGGGTAAAATACCGGGATTAAATTTCATTCAGTTCGAAATCCCTCAATATGGGAACAAGCAAAGAAGGATTAAAACTAATTCCCAATAGCAAATCAATCCCGCTTGGGGCATTTACGCTAACGTAAGGCGAGTTTGGGAAAGGAGACAGGAGTGTGGTGGTTGTAGAAGATTTAAGAACAACTGGGTGTGGTTCCATGGTAAAGACGATTGATCTTGTTGAGTCCGCGGAACCCTCGATCAAGTGGGCATTCTGCCTAGTTGACCACAAAAGGGGAACCGAGAAGGATTTTTCGGACATAGAGTGTAGCGTCTTTTCCATATTCAGGATTTCGGAACTTCTCTGAAAAAGTTCCTTCTGAAATCCGTTAATTCTTTCATGAAAATCAGGATACCAACTAATTTTTATTCAACCGTTTTTGCCAGTAATGTAGATTAGGAGAAATTTATTGAGCGCTTTACTGATTGTAATATTGTTGCTTTCGGGTTTTCTAGCCCTTAACATAGGAGCTAACAATTCCGCGGCATCCATGGCAACCTCATATGGCGCCGGGGTAAGATCCAAAAGACAGGCTGTGTGGCTTATAGCTGTTTTTGCTCTTTTGGGAGCTATTACCGCCGGGGCTCCAGTGGTGGAAACTGTCGGTAAGGGTATAGTGCCATCTGAAACTCTTTCCTCTGAAATAGGTTTCATATTCATAATTTTGCTCGTAGGAATAGTATTTATCTCTTGGGCGAACATTGAACGCACGCCAATAGCCACGACCCACGCGATAGTGTGCGCAATAGTTGGTATTGGACTTTATACCAACACTCTTGCTCATGACAGTTTTTTCCGCGTACTCAAATGGTGGATAGTCGCGCCAATAGTGGCTTGGTTAATAAACTTCGCTGTAGCCAAGTTCTTTTATTTCAAAATAGTGCATTATCTGGCGAGTAACTTCTCAGAAAAAAGAGTGAATGGAATACTGACCGTGCTGGTCACCATATCAGGAACTTTTATCGCGTTTTCAGGAGGCGCCAACAATTCAGCAAACGCGATAGCCCCTATAGTAAGTCTTGGTCTGATAGATTCCTTTCCTGGGGCGATTCTTGCCGGCGTGGCGATGGGAGTGGGAGCTATTCTACTAGGAGGCAGAGTTCTTGATACGGTTGGAAAAAAGATCACAGAGATATGCATAATAAGGGCCATCTCGGTTGAATTCACCGCCGCAACGATAATATTACTTGCGTCAATCTATGGAATTCCAGTTTCAATCGCCGAAATAGTCACAGCAGGCGTAGTGGGTTTTTCATGCGCTCAACATGGATTTGCGCAGACTTCGAAAAATAGACATGTCGTTAGGATTGGATTTTTCTGGTTTGTTGTCCCATTAATAACTGTCGGAGTGAGTTATTATATATGCATGATCTACATCAAGTACAACTTGGCTTCGCATTTAAGTTCTCTTTTCTGATATTATGAATTTTTCTGAAAAAGAAGTGGAAAAACTCAACTCAGAGTTTGAGGCGAGTTCCCCTCAAGAGATACTTGCTTGGGTGTCTAGAAATCTTGGTTCTTCAGCCGCTCTTTCAACAAGTTTCCAGATTCAAGGAATGGTGCTTCTTGATATGTTTGTAAAGATTGACTCTGACGCTAGGGTCTTCGCTTTAGACACTGGAAGACTTCCATCAGAAACATACAAGATTATGGACAAGGCAAGGAACCAATACGGAATCGTCATTGACGTGATTTTCCCTAAAAAAGTGGAAGTGGAGGAGATGGTGGCTCGTTATGGAGTGAATCTTTTCTATAAAAGCAAGGAAAATAGAAGACGTTGTTGTATGATACGAAAGACCAATCCTCTTACCGCGTATCTCAAGACTCTTGACTGCTGGATCACTTCTATAAGAAAAGATCAGACCGAACAGCGGGCGGTAGCTAAGAAATTTGAACTTGACTACCTTCACGGAAAGATACTTAAGGTAAATCCACTTCTTGATTGGAGCGTAGACCAAGTCTGGGATTATATAATGGAAAACAAAGTCCCATACAATGAACTACACGACAAGGGCTATCCGAGCATCGGATGCGCTCCATGTACAAGAGCCATTAAAGAAGGTGAAGATCCAAGAGCGGGCAGGTGGTGGTGGGAACAAGGAACGGATAAGGAGTGTGGGCTTCATTTCGACCCAACTGTGGATTCTAAATGAGATTGCCGGTTTTTTGCCAGTTTTAGTCCTTTACCCGTAGATTCTTTTTCACCATGGGAATGACTTGTTCTCTAAGAAGAGTCAGAGACTTCTCCCATTTCTCTTTTGGATTCCATTCGTGTCCCATTACCAAAAGCACTCCGAATCCTCCAACAAATTCGTAAAGCCGTACTATCTTTGCGGCTACATCTTCTGGACTTCCGACAAGCCACATGTTGTCAATCATATAGTCAATCGTAACTTCACTATCAGGCATTGACTTATCAATTTTGAACAAGTCTAGGTTTTTTCTTATCATTGGAACTATCTTGAAAAAATAATCACGGAAATCTCTTGCTAAAGTGCTTCCCTTAACATCCCTTCTAGCTTGCTCTGTTGTATCCGCCACGTAAATATCCCTTGAGATTCTCCATTTTTTCCTGTCAGGATTACTATTTCCCACAGCAAAAGCTCCCTGCTCGTACATCTCCCAGTGAGATTTAAGGACATCTGGAATCACAAAATTTATGCTCATCGGCATCCAGCCGTGCTCCCCCGCTGTTTTCAGACTCAAAGAACCTTCAGAAATCCCCGCGACAGCTATGGGAGGATGAGGCTTTTGGAAAGGTTTTGTGTGCACTCCGAGACCAACTTCTTCCACAGGATTAGGAACCGTGTACCTCCACTTTGAGCCACTATACGTACCCGGAGTAGGGTTATCCCAGAGGTCCAGTATCGCCTCAAGCGCTTCATTCATCAGTTGTCTCTGCTCTCCTGTTTTTGGATTTATGCCAAATGCCTCAAAATCCCCTATAAAACTTCCCGCTCCCACACCCCAGTAGAACCTTCCCTTGAGCAGATTGTCTAGAACCGCGATTCTATGCGCAAGCATAAAAGGGTCATGCTCAGGTAAACAGGAAACACCTGTACCAAATATTATTTTTTCCGTAAGAGTAGAAGCTTTCGCTATGAACAGATCGGGGGCCGCGATATTCTCCCAACCTGCGGTGAAATGCTCCCCTATCCACACTTCTGAAAAACCAACCTGGTCAAGAAAGACCATCTGCTCTAGGTCTTGGTCAAGCGTCAGAAAAAGCGGAGAACCGGCAGGATGAAGAGGTATTGAGAAATATCCGAGTTCCATATTGATCGGATAATATACTTTATCAAAGCGAGTAGGAGAAACTAGACGAATTGCCCGATGACCCCCGCATTCTCCTAGCGAGAAAACGCTTAACGCCGCCGTAACAAGTTCTTTTAAGGTTCCAGATCAAAGGTCATTTGTATAAGAACTCGCCCCCCTCGGTGATTACGTTTACAACAGGGTTCCAAAGAAAACGGAATCAGACAGGTACTTAGTTCAGTTTCATGGTATGTCTGTGAATTATCCTGATCCATTTTTGGTTGAAGCTCTAGAAATGGCGAACCTCCTTTAGTACAGTCTCGGAGCGTATCACCATCTCTTGGTCCCTTCAACTACTCGCCTTTAAGAACCCTCTTCGTTATAATTGTTTCGTTGCGCTTCACAATTTAATGGGCGCCAAATAATACCACCTTGACGGCGGCGAATATCATCTTGCGCCTCCCCGATGCCGAAATACTAGTGTTGCGTCAAAGGCAACATTTCTTGTATAATGTGTTTCAAGGCGAGGGCTTCGTGTCCCAAGCCGTCTTTCTACAACAAAGGAGGAGGAACCATGAAGAAGTACATTGTGCGCCTGTCGGAGGCTGAACGCAAAACATGTCAGGAGGTCATCAATAAACTCAAGGGTAGCAGTCAGAAAGCGCGCCGGGCGCGTATTCTGCTACAAGTTGATGCGGACGGGCCGAACTGGTGCGACCACTAGGTTGCGGAGGCCTACGGTTGTCAGGAGCGTACTGTCGCGAACGTGCGTAAATGTTGCGTGCTGGAAGGTTTTGAGTTGGCCCTCAACGGGCGGCAACGGGACCCATCCACCTGGCCGCCGAAGCTTCTGGACGGGCGGCAGGAAGCCGCGCTGATCGCGTTGCGGTTGGGGCCGCCACCGGCTGCTCTGGCTACGGCCAATGGTCGCTACGTCTGCTGGCAAGCGAGGCGGTTGAGGTCGGCATCTGTGAATCGATCAGCCATGAAACCGTCAACAAGACATTAAAAAAAACGGTATAGCGGGACGCTACCTGCAGTACTGGGTGATTCCGCCGAAGGCGGACGGGGAGTATGTGGCGGCCATGGAAGATGTTCTGTCGACCTACGAGGAGCCTTATGATGAGCGGCGGCCAGTGGTTTGCATGGACGAACAGCCGGTACAGATGGTGGGGGAAACCCGCCAGCCATTGCCCGCAACCATGGAGTATCCGCGCCGTGTGGACTACGAGTATCAGCGGGCCGGCATGGCCTCGGTGTTCCTGTTCTATGAACCGCTGGCAGGTTGGCGCACGGTGACGGTGCGAGAGCGGCGCACCAAGTTGGACTGGGCGGAGGAAGTGGCGGCTCTGCTGGAGAGTCACTATGCAGACTGCGAGATGGTCACGCTGGTGCTGGACAACCTCAACACGCACACGCAGGGAGCGTTGTACGAGGCTTTTGAGCCGGAGCGGGCGCGGCGGCTGAGGCAACGCATCAAGTTCCAGTACACTCCGAAGCACGCGAGTTGGCTGAACGTGACTGAGTGCGAGTTGAGTTGTCTGACGCGGCAGTGTCTGAAGGGTCGACGGATCGGGGACCTGGACGAGTTGCGGGCTGAGGTGGCGGCGTGGTCGCAACGTGTCAACGCAAGCCAGCGTGGTGTGAACTGGCGTATGTCGGTTGCCGATGCCCGCTGCAGACTCAAGTCCATCTATCCAAAAATCATTACTTGACGCAACACTAGGCAAAAGTTCTCGCACAGCAACCGCATCGCAGTCTCTCCATCTACATTTTCGCCACCGCCATCACCGCCACCACAAGCAACAGAACCAAGCAGTATGTAGATAACCAAGAAAATCTTCTTCATTTTTAAGTCTCCCATTTTGCCCCAATAACTTACATCACGCACATAACTGTTGACAACCTGAAGGAAATGGTTATAATATGATCATGGCTCAAAATGTAGATTTTATTTCATATAAAGAAAACTGGAACAAGATGGGTGAGATCACCAACCTCTTGCAAGAGAGAGAGGTCATAGATCAGAAAATATCCAAGAGGCTATCTGATTTATATGTGAGCCTTTATGGTGAATCACCTGTTGATACTAGGGAACTAATGCAGGGTGGCATTGAAGATATTTATAAGGCTTTGGCTGGGTTGCTGGAAGAAGCCAACAAGCAAGTGTTCGCCAGAAAACCCCCTTTTCAGAGATAGGAAACTACTATTCTGCTCACTGGAAACATCAAGTGTCAGTTTAAGTTTAATCGTCCGGTCAAGATTATGGTTGTGCACAAGCGTAGCAAAACCACCTAGAAGCCAACAAGCAAGTGTTCGCCAGAAAACCCCTTTTTTCAGAGATAGGAAACTACTATTCTGCTCACTGGAAACATCAAGTGTCAGTTTAAGTTTAATCGTCCGGTCAAGATCATGGTTGTGCACAAGCGTAGCAAAACCACCTAGTGTTGCGTCAAGGGCTATATTTTTTGTGCAATGTGTCCAAGGCGATGACTCCGTGGTCCGAGCCGTTTTTGCACAAAAAAGGGTCGGTCGCCGATGCCCGTTGCAGACTTAAGTCCATCTACTCAAAAACCATTACTTGACGCAACACTAGTCATGATGATTTGACCTTCCTGTTCCCGAGGGGGCGGGTATGCTGAAAGAAGGGAAAAAATTCAACTAGTGTTGCGTCAATGGCAACATTTCTTGTATAATGTGTTTCAAGGCGAGGGATTCATGTCCCAAGCCGTCTTTCTACAACAAAGGAGGAGGAACACCATGAAGAAGTACATTGTGCGGCTGTCGGAGGCCGAACGCAAGACATGTCAGGAGGTCATCAAGAAGCTCAAGGGTAGCAGTCAGAAAGCGCGCCGGGCACGTATTCTGCTACAAGTTGATGCGGACGGGTCAAACTGGTGCGACCACCAGGTTGCGGAGGCATATGGTTGTCAGGAGCGCACTGTTGCGAACGTGCGTAAATGTTGCGTGCTGGAAGGTTTTGAGTTGGCTCTCAACGGGCGGCAACGGGACCCGTCCACTTGGCCACCGAAGCTCTTGGACGGGCGGCAGGAAGCCGCGCTGATCGCGCTACGGCTGGGGCCGCCACCGGTCGGCTACGGCCAATGGTCGCTACGGCTGCTGGCAAGCGAGGCGGTTGAGGTTGGCATCTGTGAATCAATCAGCCACGAAACCGTCAACCAGACGTTAAAAAAAACGGCATTGCGGGGCGCTATCTGCAGTACTGGGTGATTCCGCCGAAGGCGGACGGGGAGTATGTGGCGGCCATGGAAGATGTTCTGTCGACCTACGAAGAGCCTTACGATGAGCGACGGCCAGTGGTCTGTATGGACGAACAGCCGGTACAGATGGTGGGGGAAACCCGCCAGCCATTGCCTGCAACCACGGAGCATCCGCGCCGTGTGGACTATGAGTATCAACGGGCTGGCATGGCCTCGGTGTTCCTGTTCTGTGAACCGCTGGCAGGTTGGCGCACGGTGACGGTGCGAGAGCGGCGCACTAAATTGGACTGGGCGGAGGAGGTGTCGGCTCTGCTGGAGAGTCGCTATGCAAACTGCGAGAGAATTACACTGGTGCTGGACAACCTTAACACGCATACACCGGGAGCGTTGTACGAGGCTTTTGAGCCGAAGCGGGCGAGGCGGTTGAGGCAGCGCATCAAGTTCCAGTACACCCCAAAGCACGCGAGTTGGCTGAACGTGGCTGAGTGTGAGTTGAGTTGTCTGACGCGGCAGTGTCTGAAGGGTCGACGGATCGGGGACCTGGACGAGTTGCGGGCCGAGGCGGCGGCGTGGTCGCAACATGTCAACGCAAGCCAGCGTGGTGTGAATTGGCGTATGTCGGTTGCCGATGCCCGCTGCAGACTCAAATCCATCTACCCCAAAATCATTGCTTGACGCAACACTAGTTCTGGCGGCAGATCTTTTTGGTGCCAGCTTCAAATACAATGAAATCATGGATCAACTCAAGAAAACGGCGCTTCTCACACATGAGGGAAAGGTGTCGATCTAGTTTGTATTTACCAATGCCGCCATTTTCTTTCCATTCCAGATAATACTTCTCGCTGGTCTTGATAGTGTCATAGCGCAAGCCTTGCGTATGGTTTCCGGCCATCACCAGCTACATGGTGGTGAAGAATGGGCGGATAAAGTCCCTGCGCTGATTGAGCAGGTTCTGGCAAATGCCTTCCGTTAGACCAATGATGGAGCGTTTCAGTTCAATCACACCAATGGCAATGCCGTTGAGGTAAATTACCACATCCGGGCGTTTGGTATTGTTGCCTTTGACGGTGACTTCCTCTGCAATAGCAAAGTCATTCTTTTCCGGGTTTTTCCAGTTAACCAACCAGACGGTTTTTTTGCTCCCCGCCACCTTCTTTGACCTTGATGCCATAGCACAGCAGTCGGTAAACATCCTTGTTGACATCATAGAGGCTTCGGCCATCGCCAAGCGCGGCAGCTTTATCCAGTTCCCGCAAGGCGCGTTCAATTAGCTTTTCGCTATAACCTTGCTTCCGAAAAAATGGCTTTAACAGGCTTATTTCAATGTTTTTGTTATCGGCGCGGTCTTTCCAGTCTCCCAGATATTCGTATCCAAGTTGTTCTTTAAACAGTTTAACGATGCGGTTTCGCATAACGCGCTCTATGGCTCCAACCTTACTCATCATTACTGTCCAAACTATCTGGTGATTTAAGTGCTTTCTTCTCCTGCGATGCAATGCGTCGCTCTAGCTTCTTGATATCTTCTGATGGCGGCAAGGCATCAGGACGGATGCCCCGTTCAATCAAGGTTCTGCGTACCGCCTGATTGTTGGTAATATGTTCTCCGGATATAGCCGATTCAGTGCTCATGTTCTTCTCACAGGCATTGTGAATGGTGATTTCCGTAGCAAAGTCTTTTGCCTTGAGGATGATGGTTGGTGCAAAATCAGCAAGTGGGCGGCTGTTAGGCACTTTCCACTGCGCTTTCATTTGCTGCGTGCTTTTACCAAAGAGCGCTTGGTCACCTTTGCTGCGAATAATCCCAAAGTTGCGATCTTGTTCTGTTTGCTCGTATATGACCTCGGAGAGTTCTTTTTCTGTCTGTATTAGCTTCTTACGGACAGAAAGGCGTTCTTGCTCTAGGATACGTTGCTCGATCAGCTCAGCTCTGCGCGTTTGCATGGCAAAGTACGTCTGAGCAAAAGCAATCTGCTCTTTTCGTGGATCGCCATTCTGGGCAATAAGATAGCAAGCGTATCGGGTGAGCATCACATCATCGATCTCTCGCTTACCGCCGGAACCTAGATTGACCATTTTGCCGACGTCAGCAAAATGGTCTGAAACTTCATGGCCACTCACTTCGCAAGCCACTTTGGCCTTGGAAATCACCTGAGCAAAGTTTCGCCACTGATCATAACCCAGAAGGTGCTGCAGATCACGGGCAAGCCAGTATTCAATACCGATTTCGGTCTGCTGGGCATGAAGCTCAAAATTATCTGTAAGTGTGGTGATGAGCTCTTTTTTCATGCTACCTCCTGCTTTTTACCGGTTTTGATTAATCGTGTTTTGCCAGTTAAAAGTTCTTGCATCATGCCGGTTTTGAGGTTGCGGGCTTTTTCAAGGCGCTGTTCGAGGGTATTGATTTCGCTGTCCATGTCGGAGAGGATGCCAGCGATGGCTGTTTGTTCTTCCAATTTTGGAACGTCCATTAAACTGCGAAGCGCAACACAACGATTATAACGAAGAGGGTTCTTAAAAGCGAGTAGTTGAAAGGGCTGAGGGATGGTGATACGCTCCGAGACTGTACTAAAGGAGGAGTCTCTTATGTCATCATGCTATCATCACCTTAGTTGCGATGAACGAGTCCAGATAGAAATTATGATTAGTGTGGGGTTGTCGCTTCGGCAGATTGCCAAGCGACTTGGACGTTCTGTTTCCGCGATCAGCTGGGAGCTGAGAAGGAATCATGGATGAAGAAGTTATAATCACGAGCAGGCCCAAGAGCTATCAGAGAATAGGCGAAGAGAAGCGTCATCGTGTTGTCGCAAAATAACAGCAGAGGTGCTGACGATAATAGAGGAGTTGTTGACAGTTTATCAGTTTAGTCCTGAACAGATAGCGGGTCGTTTGAAGATGGAAGGAGTAGTGGATATAAGCCATACAAGGATATATCAACACATTTGGCAGGACCGTGAACAAGGAGGCGACCTATATTGTCATCTACGACATCGTGGGAAGAAGTATAACCGTAGTGGCAAGGGGGCAGGCCGTGGAGTGATAAAGAACAGGATAGATATAAGGGAACGACCGGAGGTGGTGGAGGAGAAGAATCGGGTTGGGGACTGGGAGTTTGACACGATGATAGGGTCTAAGCATTGTGGGGTGTTGGTGACGTTAGTAGAGCGAGGGTCAAAGTTTGTATTGATGCAGAAGGTAAAGCGAAAGACAGCGCAGGAAGTAAGCGGTGCGATAAAGAAGAAGTTAAAGCCGAATAAGGATTTGTGTTTGACGCTGACGTCTGACAACGGCAAGGAGTTTGCGGATCACGAGGATGTATCTAAAGCATTGGGAGCTGGGTTTTATTTTGCGATACCGTTCATTCGTGGGAGCGAGGGTTGAGCGAACACAGCAATGGGTTAATTCGGCAGTACTGGCCGAAGGGGACGGACTTGAGTCGGTTAAAAGATGCAGAGGTACAACGAGTACAAGACTTGCTGAATAATCGTCCACGTAAAGTTCTGGGATTCTGTACGCCCCAGGAAGTATTTGAGCAAGCGCTGGAGAACAGAGGGTGTTCGGTTCAAGAAGCGATTGTAAACGTGGTCAGCAAAGTTCAGCGGACAGGATAGTATGATGATTGTGGGGACGTGGTAAACGCATAGAGTTTAGGGGTCATAGGGGATTAGGTGAATTGCTTGTGTTGGTTGTGGCATTTGCATACCTGTGCGCTTCCAACGTAGGTCCATCACCTTGTATCGTTAAGTCGGCTCATAGAGTAAGCGTGCCGACAGAAGGCCGAGAGGAATTGCAACCCGAGATGAGAGTGTAGCAATCAGGTTGCATAATAGATTCATCTTCCCAGAGAAGAGATCACGTCCGTAGTAGAGGTGATTGGCAGGTAAACTAGTGTTTGTCAGAAAAAGACATTATGCATTGTTTTTACTTAACTAATCAGGTGTTTTTATCCGAAAATTGAGGCAAAAAAGCCGTTTTTGGGCCATTTATGCACAAATTGACCAATTTTAGCAATTCTTCGGGAGGAAAGTATGAAACAAGTACGCAATACACAACTAGAATTCGGCAAGATTCGCATTGAAAACATTGAATTGAACCTCAAACCTAGTGTTCCGTCAAATAATGATTTGGGGGTAGATGGACTTGTGTCTGTAGCGGACATCGGCAACTGATCCTTGGTTGTGCAAGGACGGCTTGGACCGCAAATTCCTCGCTTTGAAACACATTGTACAGGAAATATGCCCTTGACGCAACACTAGAATACATCCCTGTAAAAAGGGGGTTTTCTGGCGAACACCAACTATGCTTTCTCTAGTCTGAACTTGTGGGAAAAATCTACCTTTTTTTGAGTGTAACTTATTCATATTAGTTTACTTTTATCTGTTTTTCGTGTAATATTCTGTCCATGTATATTTGTAGTTTATTTGCTTTTTCCACTTGACAGGCTTCATTTTCTTATATATTATCCTGTGCATGTATGTAGATCGCATCCCAAACAGAAATTCTCCACCCGCTATCCTGCTATGTGAGTCCTATCGAAAAACAGAAAAGCCCATAAACGTACCATCTCTAGTTTATCCAAATGTTCACCCAAAGTTATTCAAGGATTGCATGTACTATTCAAAGGCGACCACGCTGTTTCTGACTCATCTGGGGTTAAACTAAAACCTGTCCAGTAAAGAACATTTTATTTTTCTACTTTATCAATAATACCAATGCCTTATCTCAAAATTGTTCCGCAAGTTCCGTCTAGTCAACAAAGGACATTAACATCATTCTTTGAGAAAGTCTCCCAGAACAGTGTATAAAGGTGTCGGTCGTTTGGGGGTGTAGTCTTGGCTGTCGATTCGGAATTCAGTTTGCGTTTGGCGGCGACTTCCGCAGGGCAATTTCCGCGAGGTTGTGCTAAATCTTATCAGAACGTAGTGAACCCAACCCTAAGTGTTGCGCTTCACAGTTTAAGTTGGGACCATATTCAAAAAACGATGCTTCAATAACACGCTTAATCACGCTGTCTTCTAGTATTCAACCTTTACGAGTATGTCTTCTCCCTGGACCTTCACTTCATAAGTTTCCAGAGGTTCCACCGCTGGGAGGCATAGAGCTTCGCCAGTTTTCACGTTAAACTCCGCTCCGTGATAACAACACTTAATGCAGTCTCCGTTGAGATCTCCATCTGAAATCGTAAACGCCTGATGCGTGCACTCATCTTTAAAAGCGTAAAAGTTCCCATCAACTCTGCATATTGCTATGGATTCTCCACCAGCGAAAAAAGCTTTCACTTCTCCTTCCGGCACATCCAAAACCTTAGCCACTTTCTCAAAATCGGACATGGATTGGCCTCCTGATCTTGCGTTATAGTCTCCGATCAAACCAAGTCGTAGTCTCACCCTCAAGCGCCTGCCTTACAGGTTCTATCGACATGTTTTCGAGAGTTTCTCCGGTAAAAGCGCGGAGCATAATCATCTTAGATTTTTTTGCGGAAATACCTCTAGAGCGAAGATAGAAAATAGCTTGCTCATCCATCCGTCCTATGGTGGCCCCATGCGTGCATTTCACATCACTGTTGTATATCTCAAGTTGGGGCTTTGTATCTATCTGCGCGGCATCTGAAAGAAGAAGGTTCCTGTTGGTCTGCTTAGCGTCAGTTTTTTCTGAACCTTCGTGTACAAGTATTCTTCCATGAAAAACTCCCTTTGAGCGATCATCAAGAACCCCATTGTAAAACTGACGACTGTCGCAGTGAGGACTTGCGTGCTCAACCCGCATGAAATTGTCCATGTGCTGACGTCCTTCTGACATGAAAAGACCGTATATATCAGAGTTTCCACCTTGCCCTTGGAGGACTGGATGAACCGTGTTTCTCACGATCGCCCCTCCATAGAGAACCGAATGGGAAGTCACATTGCTGTCTTTTTGCTGATTTGTCCTCAGATTCAGGAAATTAAACGCATTCGGGCTTTCAAACTCAAGCCTATAATGTTCAATGTCAGAATTCTCTGCGCATACGATCTCTGTCACCACATTTGAAAAATAAACTCCTTTGGAGGTAGAAACGTAGTGTTCTATGACTTTTGTGGCTCCATTTTTACCGATAATTATAAGATTTCTCGGATTGATAAATTGCGGTTGTCCTTGATCAGTTGATATGTGGAGAACATGCACTGGCGTATCAAGAACTGTATTTGGAGAAATGTGAATGAACGCTCCATCGGTAAAATAAGAAGTATTAAGTGAGATAAAAGGGTCTTTATTGTAATCTGCGTATTTGGCTAAGTGTTTCCTTACCAATTCCTCTTGCGTAAATATAGCCTCGCGAAGATTTGTAACCGCAACTCCGCTCTGGCTTTGGTCCGCGTTTGAAAACGAAGGAGCGAATCTACCGTTAACAAAAACAAGAAGTAGAGTCGCCAATCCCTCAAATACGTACGAATCCACAGTTTCTACGGATACGTCTGAGATACCGTTTTGCGCAATTAAAAAGGAATTTCTGCGAAGAGCCTCAAGATTCGTAAATCTCCATTCCTCATCAAAAATAGTAGGAAATCCATGGTTTTTAAATCCCGAGATTCCCTTTTCGCGCAGGTCTCTTATCCACTGTGGGTCATCTTTGCCCACATTATGCGCAAATTCAGAAAGTCCTCCGACATAACTCTCGCGCGTACCATCAAAAACAATCGCCATTGTAATATACTCCTTTAGTCTTTGCGCTACGCATCAAAAATCCCCGTAGCCTTTTTCCTCAAGCTCGTGAGCAAGTTCTCTGCCCCCTGATTTCACGATTTTGCCGTCTATCATCACATGAACGAAATCAGGCACTATATAGTTCAGAAGTCTTTGGTAATGGGTTATCACGATAAAGGATCTGTTCCCATCTCTCATGGAATTGACCCCGTCAGCCACTATTTTCAGCGCGTCTATGTCAAGTCCAGAATCAGTTTCATCAAGCACGGCAAGCAAAGGCTCTAATATCTGCATCTGGAATATCTCGTTTCTTTTTTTCTCTCCCCCTGAAAATCCTGCGTTAACGGATCTTTTCAACAGATCATCACTTATGCCAAGAGCCTTCATTTTCTCCCTTGCTAATTTGCCGAACTCTACATGCTTAAGGGGTTTTTCGTTTCGGTGTTCTCTTTTCGCGTTAAGAGCTTGGCGGAGAAGATACGTGTTAGCGACTCCCGGAATCTCAACAGGGTACTGAAATGCGAGAAAGATGCCTTCACAAGCCCTCTCCTCAGGCTCAAGTTCCAGAAGATCCTTGCCCGCAAACGTCACTTCACCCTCTGTTACTTCATAAGTTTCTTTTCCAGCTAGTACTTGCGAAAATGTGCTTTTCCCCGAACCGTTAGGTCCCATTATGGAATGAACCTCTCCAGGTCCTACCTTGAGATTAAATCCCCTTATTATTTCTTTGTTACCTACCTGTACATGCAGGTTTTTCACCTCAAGCATTCTTTGCTCCTCCTAAAAAAAACAGGGCTTTTTTTATTTGATATATTTCAATCGACAATCATTAATATCCATGTCGTGTTTTGCGACATCATAAATCCTTCTTCTCCAACCAGTTAGGGGATCTATCCACCGGCTGGTTTTTTATCCGGACCCTCGAATACCCTCGTAGAAATCATGAAGGAACTCAGCGTCACGATTGCGCACGCCTTATAACGCCAAAGCAGTTTGCCAGCCACCCTTTCCTCAGCGAACCTAGTAGCCAGCGAGCCATTTGATAGAGAATGAGATCTGGCATTGGGTATTCATACCTGTCGCCAGTTGGCACCTCGTATAAATGCTGGGGGTCCCATCGCCTTATGTATGCTGGGATAGACATCAGTGCTTAAACCCCAACTCATCAATAGGCGAGCATTCGATAGCCCCCTCGTGAGCTAGGATCTCGCCAAGCATCACGACCTGTTTTAATAACTCACTTGCCGGTATGCTATAACCTTGCCTACCGAGTTGGTTATATCCCTCCGTCACAAGCTCTGGTGAAAGAACACCTTCCTGCTGACCGATTAAAATCATAGCGAGAGCTGTGTGAACCAGAATCGTCCTGTCGGCTTTGGACAACTCCATTTCCCCCGACAGCACCGCTTGAAATTCTTCATGTGTTTTTATGCTTAGAATCATTTCTTCCTCCTGCTTGTCTAGCGAGAAAAGCCCCCCGACTGGGGGATCTCTTCTACCTTCTCAGACACGGCTTCTAGCCTCCGGATAATCTCCAGCGGGGAAAGCTTCTGGGCTTCTCGGCGTGCCGTCGCTTTCGCCCTCAACTCATCCCTGTAGTCAGGATCTTCATCTTATCTTTTCCGCATGGCTTTCGCCGCCGGCTTTTCACTGTATGGCTTAGGCATTCTTTTTCACCTTCCTGCTGCTAAAAAGCCTTTTTTCAGAATTGCACGGCGAAACCCTATTAACCCACGCTTCCCTCAAGACTTACGCTCAGCAACTTTTCCGCTTCAACCGCGAATTCAAACGGCAACTCTTTGAACACTTCCTTGCAAAAGCCATTCACTATAAGAGAAACCGCATCTTCGGCTGAAAGCCCTCGTTGCCGACAGTAAAACATCTGGTCCTCGCCTATTTTAGAGGTTGACGCCTCGTGCTCCATATGAGCTGTGGAGTTCTTCACCTCTATGTATGGAAAAGTATGCGCGCCGCAACGATCTCCTATAAGCATGGAGTCGCACTGCGTGTAATTTCTCGCTTTCTCGGCATTTTTGCCAATCTCAACAAGTCCTCTGTATATGTTTTGTCCCTCACCGGCGGAAATCCCCTTAGAAATAATCGTACTGCCTGTGTTTTTCCCAACATGAATCATCTTGGTTCCCGTATCGGCCTGCTGGCGCCTGTTAGTAAGGGCAACTGAGTAAAACTCCCCTACAGAGTCATCTCCTTCAAGTACGCAACTAGGATATTTCCACGTGATCGCAGAACCGGTCTCAACTTGCGTCCAAGAAATCCTCGACGCCCTGCCGGCGCATCTTCCACGTTTGGTTACAAAATTGTATATTCCACCCTTTCCTTCTTTATCCCCAGGATACCAGTTCTGTATAGTTGAGTATTTTATCGTGGCGTTATCGTGAGCCACAAGTTCAACAACCGCGGCGTGCAGTTGGTTTTCATCTCTTTGTGGAGCCGTACAACCTTCAAGGTAACTTACGTAACTACCCTCGTCAGCGATTATGAGAGTTCTTTCGAATTGTCCGGTGTTTTCAGCGTTTATACGAAAATAGGTTGAAAGCTCCATAGGGCATCTCACTCCCTTAGGTATGTACACAAAGGAGCCATCGGTAAAAACAGCGGAATTGAGCGCCGCATAGAAATTATCTCCCTTAGGCACTACAGAACCTATATATTTACGAACAAGATCAGGATGCTCCTCAATCGCTTCGGATATGGAACAGAAGATAACTCCCTCTTCGGCAAGTTTTTCCTTAAAAGTGGTAAAGACCGAAACGCTGTCAAAAACAGCGTCAACCGCTACTCCCGCCAGCATTTTCTGCTCCTCAAGCGGAATGCCAAGTTTGTCGTAGGTTTCCTTTATTTCTGGATCAATTTCGTCAAGACTTTTTGGCCTTGGATTGCTCTTCGGCGCGGCGTAATAACTTATGTTGTTAAAGTCTATTTTGGGATACCTTAGAAACGCCCACTTAGGTTCCTTCATCTTCTTCCAGAGTTCATACGCTTGCAGACGCCACTTGAGCATCCACTCAGGTTCGTTTTTCTTTGAGGAAATCATTTTTATAATGTTTTCATCAAGACCCTTAGGGGCGATTTCCTGCTCAACTTCGGTTACAAATCCGTATTTGTATTCTTGTTCAGCTAGTTTTTCAAGATCAATGCTCATTCAAAAAGGCCCTCCTGTCGGTTGCTTATGAGGTTTTTTTCTCCACCATATCACCTATAGTCGTGTCCTCTAGGATTTTTATCATGGACACCTTGAGTTTGTCCCAGAGTGGAAGTTGTCCGCAACTCTCATAAAGAACGCATGGTCCGTCCTGATCCATGCAGTCCACTATCCTTATCTCGCCCTCTATCGCCTCATACACCTCTCTGAGATTCAGTTGATGCGGAGGCCTACGAAGCAGATATCCACCTTCTGGGCCTACTTTCGAACTAAGTATTCCACGGTTAACGAGTCTTCTCATGACCTTAGCTAAGTAATTCTGTGGAATGTGCTGAGTTTCCGATATCTGCTTCATGCTGAACTTATCCGCTGGACTAGACCCCATGTGAATAAGGCACCTAACGGCGTAATCAAGAGTTCTACTTACCTGCATAACCGCTCCCCGCTTAGACTTGACGTATCAGTAAAAGCAACTGCTTATTGGTTGGTAATTATTACCATTGCCTGAATAAAGTCAACCTAAGGCAAACAAGAATCAACTAGGAAACTAGTCTTTCCACTTAGTATGATAGAAGACCCAGCCGTAAAAAGTACATTGTACGCAATACCGCTTTTGCAGATAGCCCCATCCAAGTCGGTCAATCACCGCATGGGTCAATGCCGTATTCTGCGTTTTTTGCGTTGTCGTAGCCAGCGACTATTACCAAATCGTTTTTGATTGCTCGTTCGAATAAACGTACGCAACAGACACCATCTCTCTTTTTCTGAAAGATAAGAACCTACTAAATCAAGAAATCACGGAACCGTAGACAACAATAATTAAGACCAGAACAATAGCCCCGACTACCATAACGGCCGCATAATCCCTTAACAACCCAGTTTGAAAAGCGCTCAGACGCTTTGAGATGCTCTTTACGAAATCGCTCAGTCCATCAAGCGCCCGATCAATCACCGAACGGTCAAAATCAGAAAAAAGCCCTGAAATATAGTTAAACGGGGCAACAAAAAGGGAGTCGTATATTTCATCCACATACCATTTGTTAAACGAAGCGGTAGAAAGTTTTGACACGACGGATTGTTCTGATTCAGAGATTTTTTGCATCCTTTTCCCCGGATAATAGCGGACAACTCCAATTATTATCCCAGCAAGCGCTGTAAGCACCGATAGGCTCACAAGAGTCCAGTGCCCTAAGCCGTGTTGTTCTCCGTAATAATGAGAAACATGTATAGAAGAAGAGAGAAACTTCTTAATAAGTTCTGTGTAATGAAAGCCGACTACAGAACCCATAAACTCCGGTACGCCTAGAAGTCCACCGAAAACCGAAAGAATCGCAAGCGCGACAAGCGGGGTGGTCATTATGGATGGGGATTCATGTATACGGCTTTTTGTTGCGTAATCCATTCTTCCATTTCCCTCAAACGTCAGCATATAAAGACGCGTCATATAAAAAGCCGTGAGCACGGCGGTTATCAATCCTACAAGCCAGAAAAACTCATGGCCGCTGTTGTATAGCGAAGCAAGGATTTCATCTTTGCTGAAAAATCCCGAAAGAAGAGGGAACCCTGAGATTGCAAGCGTCGCAATAAAAAAGGTGCCCGCCGTCACCGGGATCATCTTTCTAAGTCCACCCATTTTTTTAATGTTCTGCTCTCCAGACATAGCGTGTATAACGCTTCCCGCTCCTAAAAACAGAAGGGCTTTGAAAAACGCGTGCGTGACTAAATGAAAAATAGAAAACGCATAGGCTCCTGCTCCCGCGGCCATCATCATATACCCAAGTTGGCTTACGGTGGAGTACGCAAGCACCTTCTTTATATCGTTTTGCGTTATAGCTATAGTGGCGGCGAAAAACGCTGTGAACGCTGCCGTAAAAAGAACCACTTCGGAAGCGATAGGGCTTGCGCTGAAAAGCTCTGAGCAACGGCTTATCATGTAAACCCCCGCAGTTACCATCGTGGCGGCATGTATAAGGGCGCTTACCGCAGTCGGACCAGCCATCGCGTCTGGAAGCCAGACATGAAGGGGAAACTGCGCTGATTTTCCAACGGCACCTACAAAAAGAAGCAACGCTATGGCTGTTACAGTCCCTTGCGAAACACCAGAAACACCAGAGAGAACTTCCTCATAGCCTAAGGAACCAAAGGTGGTGAACACAAGAAATATCCCGAGAATAAATCCCAAGTCCCCTATTCTGTTTACAACAAAAGCCTTTCTTCCGGCGTAAACCCTAAATGACTCCTCGTACCAAAAACCTATAAGCAGATAAGAAGCAAGCCCTACTCCTTCCCATCCAACAAACATCATAAGGAAGTTGTCCCCCAGAATCAGAACAAGCATAAAGAACACAAAAATATTCAGATAGGTGAAATAGCGGGCGAAACAACGATCATGGCGCATATACCCGATCGAGTAAAGATGGATAAGAAAACCTACCCATGTCACAACCATAGCCATCACCGCTGAAAGGGAGTCAAAGAGAAATTCAAAACGGACGCTTAGGTCTCCCGACAACATCCAAGTGAAAAGCGTTGTCTTAAACGCGTTATCTTGATATGATGGAGCGATATCTCCCGATAATATCCAAGGAAGGTAATCAGACACGAAGTCCGCAATCCACGCTGTTTCTCGCGATAGCAGACCAAGGAAAAACGCTGTGGATAAAAGCGCGGATACAGCAACCGCCGCGCATGCAACCGTCGCTGTGGTATTATCTTTTTGGTGGCTTTTGAGGTCTCCAAAAAGTTTCTCCCAAAGACCTGTCGCAAAAAAAATCCCGTTAAAAGCAGCCCCGGCAAGAGGAGCAAGAACTATAAGAGACAGTAGCACTCAGACAAACCTCCAAAAATCAGATCAACCTTTTAGTAGTTTCAACAGATCAATATTAAGACTGGTTTTCTGTCTGTAGATCGAAACCACAAACGCAAGACCGACTGCAACTTCCGCCGCCGCAACAGTAACAGACATCAAGACAAACACATGCCCCGTCGCGTCTTGATAAACCCTTGAGAAGGTTACTAACAGCAGATTGCACGCGTTGAGCATAAGTTCAAGACACATAAGCACAACCAGTATGTTTTTCCTAGTAATAATTCCGTAAAGTCCTGTCGCAAACAATATGCAGGAAACAACAACGTAGTGAATAACCGCGATTTCCATATCAGGGCTGTCTTCCCTTGGCTACGACCAAAACTCCGATCATGGCTACGACCACTAGAACAGAGGTCAATTCAAACGCAAGCAGATAATCATTAAAGAGAGAGAGCCCAACTTCCCCCACGGTTCCAAATTTTTCTGGTTCTGTGAGTTCTGGAAAAGCAACGGCTGATGAGGAAAGGAATCTGTATGAGAAAAACCCCACTATCGCAAGAAACAAAAAAAGGAACGTTATTCTTTTTGCTACTTTTACGTTATCAAAGACAAGGTCTCTTTCCCTTATATTGAGAAACATTACGGTGAAAAGGAATAGAACCATTATGGCTCCCGCGTAGATTAATATCTGTATCGCCGCAATGAAGTGAGCGTGGAGTAGAACAAAAAGCGCAGCGGTGGAAAAAAGGGTGAGAACAAGTGATATAGCGCTTATAACTGGATTGCGGCTACTCACAACTAAAATGGCGCCGAGCAAAGCGAGCACGGAAAAAACATAAAAAACAACTGTATAAGTCAACGAGATTTTCCAGAAAGACGTTTGGCAATCATTATATTTGCAATACCGATGGAGTCAACCTACGCAAACGATTTTTACCTGTTCTTGATAACCCCTCTGCGGGGACAGTCACTAGCCACGGGACAGCGGCTACAAAACGGAGATATCGGTCTGCATATATGCTGACCCAGTGCAACAAGAAGCGAATTGTACTCTATCCAGTAGCGCTGAGGTAGTTTTTCTACAAGAGCCATCTCAGTTTCATATGGATCTTTTGTCTTTACATAACCCCACCTGTTTGAGATCCTGTGCACATGAATATCAACGCAAATGGCAGGTTTTTCATATCCTAGGGAAACCACTAGATTAGCCGTTTTTCTACCTACGCCACGAAACTTCAAAAGTTCATCAACCGTGTCGGGAACCTGTCCCTGATATTCGTTTATTAGTCTCTCGCATATTTCCATTATATTCTGCGCTTTTACCCTATAGAAGCCAACAGGATAGATAATCTCTCTTATTTTTTTCTCCCCGAGTTCAAGAACTTGCTCCGCTGTAGACGCTTGAGCAAAAAGTCTCGCAGAAGCCTCGGCCGTGGTCTCATCTTTGGTTCTTAAACTGAGCACCGTGGAGAGTAAAACCTTGAAAGGACTTTTCGAAGAAACTGCAGTAAGAGTAACAACTGGGACGTTCCAACTAGCGGATTGCTGTTTTAGCACCGCTAGTATTTTCCCAATATTTTTTCTTCCAATATTCTTCGCAGTCATACTGATCTCTAATCGTTTTTACTGGAGAGATGGATTTTCTGTAAAACCCGCGCATTTGCTCGCTATGTCTTCCCATTTCTGAAGAAATACCTTGAGCGCAAGCTCCGCTTCTGTGTATGCGGACAGAGAGATAAGTTCCATTATTCTTGCAACTTCCGTCACGCTGTTTTCATTTTTAAGAGTGTAAGGATGTATGTGGTTGCAGATATCACCATAGTTAAGCACTAAGTAACTCTGCAGATCGAACTGAACAAGCCATTTCTCAAGATCTTCAAGACTCTGTTTAAGGTTGTTGAGAAAAAGCTTGATGGGGTTTATAGATTCTCTGACCTTCTCAGCGCTAATTTTTCCCCGCAACGAGGCAAGTCTTTTTCTTGACTGGTTAAGAGGGGAATTGTAATGAATTGAGTTAAAGCCCCAGTGCGTGTAGAAATTTTTCCTCCCATCCTCAGAAAAAAGAAGAAACCACTCAAAGGGAATGATATTTTCAGATGAAAAACAGTTAAGAGAATCGGATGTCGGAGCTACGAAGTAACTACCGCTTTGATCTTTCATGAAAAGACAGTCCGGTATGTCTTCGTGAGGAAGATTCAGATGGTCAGAAAGAGCCTGGCGGAAGGCGCTATATTCATTACCAAACCATATTCCAAAAGGTGACGTTGGTCCGCCCCAATAGCGCTCATAAAACTTGAGGTATTTTGTCCAGTATTCAGATTTCTCCCCAAAAGAATCTAAGGGCTCATACACTATAAGGGTACTTGATGGCATTGTACGCGTGGGCTTGTTTTATGACATGAGCGTTCTTTAATTCCCTCTTTATTTAGACGGAACGATGTAGAACTTTTTGTATTGATTGAAGATGCTATCAGTTGAATAAACACTACCATACTTTCCAAATGGATTAGATATGGAATCAGAATGATACCGATTTATGCTGAATCTTCCACGATAATTGCATTCATCATCATATATTTTTGGAGGATCTGTCGCATAGGGGTTTCTCCACGACTTAAGACTATAAGGATTCCCATAAGCATAATTGTTGATCAATCTGAATATTCCATAAGGTCTATTAGCACCGTAGGGATTACTCAAGCAATCTGGATCAGAAGGACATTCGAGAATGGTTAGAATTTCATCAACTGAGTACGGACCGTATGGGTCACTCCAAGAGTCATAACAATCTGGGTAGAACCCAGCCACTTCACAAGCCACGAAGAAACTCCACCCGATAACCAGAAGCAATGCCACTAAATTTTTTCGTAGCACAACGCCTCTCCCCTTGTAAAGCAGAGATATAGCCAAGACCAGTGTATAAACACATCAATACTCAGAAAGAATCTACTGGGATTGACCTTGGTTATGCTACCATAATGATTCCCTCGGAGAAAGACTAGCGAGACTGCTCTGAAGTGTTGTCATAAAGGGAATTTGTCAAACTGATGATTACGGTTAGAATTAATCGTCTCTACATCTCGGATAGCACGATCATTGTCACGCATTGATTTCTACCTGTGCCTGAATCTGGTTTTCGATAACAGAGTAAATATCAACGCTCTCATCGGGTACATCAATGCTTACAACAAGGCTAAAACGGACAGCATTTTGCCAGCGTTCTAACGCAGTCCGATATTTCCACCATCCGCCGACAGGGTAAACTGCGATTGTGTTCATATCAGCAAGCGAAGCTGACGAACCAATCCACGTATCAGAATGAAGAGAACCCCGGGTGCGTAACTGGGACCCGAACTTCCAACCCTCGCTCTCGCCTTCCGGACCACTGTAACTTTCCGTTTCCTTGTTTGCCCTTTGATTAATAAAAGCTCTGAAATTGGCCAACGTTTGACCCGGTCGAATAACTTCAAAGCGCAATCCATGCGATTGATAACTATAGCGCTTCCTATAACTTCTTCGCCCGGGGTTGGGTTCAACAAAATAGGACAATGTTATCTTGAGTTTAACATCCAACTCCGGCGAAAGTTGGTGAAGTACTTCGACAGGCCAAGGTAACTGATAGAGTTGCATTTCATGCAATTTCGGATCTTCCGAAGCCTTAGCGGAAACCTCTTTGGAGAACGGATGCAACTCATCTTGTGCAATTAATGTTAAGGCATGACCTGCGCTATAACGAGCGCGCTCAAGATTCGGTACACCATACCCTACAGTCCGTAACATAATCTCTTTCGCCAATTTCGGACTGTGCCGGCCGTATAACAATCCAAATCTTTCTGACATACGGGGAGTCCACTCCGCCGAATGTACAATCAGAGCACGGATTGTCTCTGGCAAATAATTTGGATACTCAGCCATTAGGATCGCTGCCTGTCGAGAAATCAAAGCACAAGCGGCACTCGTGTCATCATTAGTTTCAAAAAGTTGTCCGGCTGTTTTTCCAGAGGTTGTTAGAAGGGAAACCACATCAGCATCAGTAACTTCAGTACTATCCGGAGAGAGAAGTCGGTTACCTCCCTCCTCAACAACATCAGGCTTATAAGGAGCATGTTTTTTCCAGCCCCAACTGACAGACGAACGTGAAGACGGTGCAACGTCACCGAACTTTGCAAGAGGTGACCAACCATCAAAGTCGGGATCATCGTTCGTCGTTCTTTCGGTAAACGCTCCCACGGTCAGAGCATTCCATGACTGAGCGGGATCTTCTATTTGTGTCAAATGGACTTGGTCCCAGTAGTCTGGCTGGGACGTAAGATTGGTATTATTACCTGCAGAGACAACAAACAATCTTGATTTAGCATCATTCAGTCCAAAAGAAAAATTATCAATCTCGGCAGACCAGGAAGAGGGTTGTCCTCCCAACGCTTCAGGTTCAGGTCCAGAGGTAACAGCTAGGGAGTAAACACGGTTCCAATTTGGCCTATCAATAGCAAGTTTTTCCACTGTGCCAACAGTAATGGCACCATAAAGCTCAGGATCGTTGCTGTCTGTTGGAGGAAGAATGCGGGCAGATTCAATTTGATGACCCACTACAATTGGATCGTTACTCGTTAATGCTTCACCCAGATCACCAAAGACCGCTAAACCTGCTTGCCTCGAACCATGATCATTGTAAGGTGAAAAAGGGGTTACTGGATCAAAAGTATCGTATTGAGGCCACATTGGGTCCCAACGGTCCGCATTTTTGCAGAAATTTCCGATCAATGGATGATTGTAGTTGACCCCAGTATCAATAATGGTAACGGCTGTGGATATGTCATCACTGAGTTGCACACATCTGTTGAGATCTTCTATCCATTGTTGTTGTTCTTTTGGGGAAGATCTGAGCAAGACATTGGGCGTCTCCTTCGCCCGCCTAAGCTATTCAAGATTTGCTATCAATTCCGGCGCGTGTGAAAGTTGTCTAGATGATGCTTTAATCAAGACAACCAAACTATCGAAAAATGTTATGTATGTATTACCTATCTGTGCATTAATACGCTCAGCGAGTTGCTTGGGAACATGGAGTGGTTTCTTCTCATTAGGCTGTTTCTTCATCCAGAGTTCCCACCAGACGACTTGGTCCTCATCCTGTGGAAAAAGACTACTCGCATCCGTCCAGAACGACTGCAGGTCAGCAAGTTTGATTTCGGCAATACTGTCAACAAGATTGTGATTTCTTGGGCCACTTTTGCCGTCTTTATTAGGATCAAGGTACTGCTTGAGTTTGCTCTGGAAAGCGCGACGCCGAGACTCTGGCACGAAAACGACGGCGACTTCATGGTCATCTACCTTGCGACAAGAACGAAGTTTGAAGTCCGAGGTATCAAGGCTATCAAGTGGTAACTCACAGTCAGGCATTCCGACAATTTCTACATAGACACCGACATCTTTAGTAATTGGAGTTGGAGATTGGTCCCGCCGTGCGTCATAACTTTGAATAATACTAGCATATTGCCTGGATATGGATTGGCCATGCTGATACCGATCTTGTAGTGGAATGACTGGGTTTCGGCTCCGCCGTCGTGAACTAAAATCCTCGAGACCTGCGAAACCTTTAATGAGGATATGCGGCTTCCGTTCCGGCATTTCGTTTTACTCTTCCCTTGTTTGGCGACGTTCAATTGCCCTAATCAGCAACGAAGAATTAATTATATCTTTATGGTTCAATACTACTTCTTTTATAGCATCTTCGCATGCCCTAATTATTTCAGCCGAACTGAGGTTCTTTGCCGCCAAACTTATCTCGTTCCATTCCAATTGGTCTGTATCAAACATTGACAGTCGATTTTTGACGAGCCGCTTTATCTGTTCTTGACTAGGCTTCTCAAAGCGTATAATGTCATCAAAACGACGATAGAGTGCTTTGTCCAGTAGTTCAGGATGATTTGTGGCTGCAACGATAATGCTTTCCGAGTCGTCTTGTTCGACGAATAGGAGAAAAGAATTCAGTACTCGCCTGATTTCTCCCACATCATTCTGCGCCCCTCGCTGTGTACCAATCGAATCAAACTCATCAAACAGATAAACAGCCCTTGTCTGGTTGATATGATCAAAAATTAAACGGAGCTTCGCCGCTGTTTCTCCCATAAAACAAGTAATTAAACTGTCTAAAACCACTGTATAAAGTGGTAACTTGAGTTCAGTGGCTAGAGTAGCAACTGACATAGTCTTCCCTGTACTAGGCGGGCCTATGAATAATAACTTACGGCGGGGAAAAAGACCAAACTGAGATAATTTATCCTTTTGTCGCTGTTCGAGTAGAACTTGCTCCAAACGAGTGCTGATGTCCACCGACAGAACCAGTTCGTTTTTGCGGACAGAAGCCGGAGTCAAATTCAATAAGCCTTTTAGTTCTCCTGATGACTGCTTCTTCAGCGGAGTCGGGCTTTGTGCCGCGACACCTGACTTTGAGGTCTTTTGAGAACTCTCTACTAGAGCCTTTAGTTCATTAGCGAGTTTATGGTGGCCTTGTCGAGCTTCTTTTGCGGCAACTTGCAAAGCAATAGAGTAAAACCGCTGGTCGTCTTGATCCGCATGGCTTTTCAAAAGCGCCTTGATTTGTTCTGTAGTCGCCATATTTCACTCATCTATTCTAATCAACAATAGCCGGATTGCTCGCCAAAATAAATAATTACTTCAATCTCTTAGGTAAGACGTTTAGCCGAATTTTAGTGGGTTCTGGATAAACTGGGGCTAAGTTATCACAAGTCAACACAAAAAAAGAGGAGGGATAGCCTTCCGGCATCCCTCCTCTCTACTTTCTCAGCTCGCAACTCCTAGAGTCACAAACCTATCGCCTTTAGCCCTGACTGTATTGTGGCAGCAAGAACCGATGACGCATCGTGTACTCAAACGGCGTCGAATATACCACATGACTCATGTCATCTGTAGTCCTCTCTACCGTCTTACTCCATATCGTCAACGCTGGCGGTATTATCAAATTAAACGTGAAACTTATCAACCCTACCACCTCTGTCGCAGGTATCTGTCCTCCCATATAGTCAAACGGCGTACCTGACATATACCACGAACGCACATCTTCCCCTATCGCTGTCCTCACACTCTCCGGATTTAACTGAAACCTATGTCCTGTCCCAAATCCAGGCGGAAGATCCGATGGCAAATACGTCACCTCATGGATACTGTTCGATACATCCGGCCTCGTCGTTATCCTATAATTCATCCTACCCCAATCCGTCTTTCCATAAAACGTCGGGCGCGCTGACAACGGCCTGTCTGAATACCTACCATTCGCCGTATGCAGGATATAACCCCTACGCTCCATCAAATGATTGAAATAGTTGTTGTTAGTCCCATGCTCAAAGCCAGCTATGTACGCTGCCTTCTTCGGAAACCCAAACGGCTCCTTACCCGCAAATATAGGAGAATCATTCGACAAATACATGTACGGATAATACCCAGCCTTGTATATCTGCCCATCTCCAGAATCCACCGTCGCTGAAAATGTTACTCCCATCTCCATGTATGGTCCTAACATCGTGTTCTTATGTATCACATACCAAAACTCTATTACGTCATCCTGTACCTCTATCGGCTCCGGCACCACTCCCTTCATCGCATTGATGTCCGCCCTTATCACATACGCCATCCACCTACTCTCCGTATACGTCAACGGTACTATGTCGTAATCAAATACAGGATCCGCTACCCCTTGGCTTATTATGTGTATCCTGTCCCTGTCCAATGGTAATGGCGGAACCTCTCCCTCATCTAACCACGGATAACTATACTCATTCGCTTGTAATCCCATCTGTTTTTACCTCCTTAATTCCCTTATGATCCCTGACTTATTGGAAACTGCTGACGCAATCCATACTTATATGGCGTCGCATATCCCCGGTAACTCGCCGGCCTCTCATACGTCTCCGTCCACAGTACCTGCGCAGGCGGTATCACAAGATCAAATACAAACGATATCAACCCTGTTACCTCCTGTATCTTCAACTCAGCTCCCATGTTATCAAACGGCGTCGCTTGCATGAACCAGTTAACCGCATCTCCTGACGCCGTACGCGTATGCTCCGGCTTTATCTTAAACCTATGCCCCTGTATCATCGTATCAAACGGCGGCGGCAACGCTGACGGCAAATACGTCAACTGCCACTCCGAACTAGATACATCCGGCCTCGTTATTACCTTCATATTGAACTTACCCCAGTCCGTCTTACCATAGAAAAACGGCGGCGTCACTTGCTTGTCATCAAACTGACCCGTCGCACTGTGCATCAAATACCCATTACGACTCATCGCAAACCCAAAAAAGTCCGTCCCCTTCTCCCCACCATGTACCGTACATCTGATATATGACATCTTCTTTGGAAATCCTAACACTCGACCCGCATCTACTGGCGCATCCCCTGTCAAATACATGTACGGATAATATCCTGCCTTCCACACATTACCCTGAGGATCCTTGTATGTCGCCGATATCGTTACCCCAAACTCCAAATATGGTCCCAACATCGTGTTCTTATGATCCACATACCAAAACTCTACCAAATCGGCATTCTCGCCATCCCATACCTCCAATGGCGGATTCGGGCATAGACGACTCCTCGTCGCCTCATCACACCTCACTACAAACGCCGACCACCTGCTGTCCGTATACGTCAGCGGTAGCACATCTATGTCCCACAGCGGATCCGATGGATTCGCTATGATCCAAGACTTGATATCCCGCTCTATCGGAGGGGGCGGGACCTCTTTTGTCAACTCCCAGTACTTCAAAGGGACGTTTAAATGACTATGGCTCATATTGCAGCCTCCTATAATGAGATTTCAGGCCAGATTGCTTCCTTAGCATCTGCACTCAATCCTCACACCCTATTCGCTTCCCTCTATCCCCGCTGTACGTATGATTAAGTCTCACAACCTGATGGTTGCCACTTTGGGCAACCTCACCCGATATTTATTTAATCAAACTACCTCTACACTTGTCAAGCACTTTTTTCAACCACTAAATCGTGTTGTTCTCATTTCACTTATGGGGCGGGGGCTAGAATCATGTCTCAGATTGTGAACAACTAGGGACAGGACAACTTCATTGTGAAGTTGCTAGTAAAACCCACGAATTTGCCCTATTTGATGACAAGTCGGTTAATATCGGCAATAAGGTCGGTTGACATGCAGCACCAAAAAATGTATGGTTTTCAACGGCTTGATTCAGGCACTAGAGGTGTTGGTTGTTCCCGTGTCGGCAGTTCGCAGACCTATGATGTTTTAATTCATCGTTCACGAGAATTTTGAGAAATGGTTGGGATCAAAGACCGCTAACTTTCAGTCACCGGAATGTGCAAAACCTCGGGGTTAGTAATGACACGATGTATAAATATAGCATGCCCACCCAGCGCATTGGCCGTCTTTGGAAGTTCAAGAAAAACGAGTTAGATGAATGAATGAAGGTTGGTTGTGTGGCTGGCAAAACCGATAAGCCAGAAACCGAGCAGTAAGGAGCTACCATGGCTGAACTAATACATAGTAAGATAAAACGGTCCCTCAAGGCAAACGAAGTCCTGTATCACCGGCTAGTACGAGCCGGGGAATGAGACTGACTCCAGCAAGACTGGCGTGCTTCGGGATGTTGTCGAGGAGTTTAGGGCACCCCGTCATCAACATTAATCTGGTGGCGCTTTCAGCCGAACTGCCTAGGCTGACGACAAAACGGCGGCCATTTCGGTTGTTAGGCATACTCTACCGGATCGCGAATCAGGTCCAGTCGCCCGTGGTACTAGATAATCTTGAGGTATTCTTCGACAAGGACATCGAGCAGAACTCTTTGTGCCTGCTACAGAGTATTTCGAGAAACCGGGCCATAGTGGCTTTGTGGAACGGAACCATGAAATCCGGGAGGCTTTTATTCTAAAACCCCCATCTCAAGTACCGAAGTTGTGACTCAACCAATACGCTAATTGCGGACATAAATGACACGGCTACAATAGATTCAGAAAAAAGCATATAATATTGGATTATTGGAGTAAAGACGCAGGACAAAATGAAATATGAAGACCTTGTCCAATTTGACCCAATTGAGTCAGTCGTTCGGCTCTGTGATGCGGACAAATTGAGTGCCGCACATCACTTAGTGAACACCTACGTAATCTCCGAAAAAATGGCGGAACGGCTCACGCAGATTGTCATCCCTCAGATGCAGTTCGACCAACCGGTTGATAATAGAGGGCTACTGGTGGTGGGTAACTACGGCACCGGCAAATCGCACTTCATGTCAGTGGTATCCAGTCTTGCCGCAGACGCTTCCCTGCTGGAAGGACTGAATCACGCTGGTGTCCGCGATGCCATCTCTCAGATTGCCGGGCGGTTTAATGTCATCCGTACCGAAATCGGAGCCACCACCATGTCCTTGCGCGACATTCTGGTGGCTGAGTTGGAAGAGAATCTCGAAAAACTTGGCGTAGAGTATGTGTTCCCCGAAGCTGGAACCATCACCAACCACAAGCGGGCCTTCGAAGACATGATGGAAAAATTTGGGCAGGCTTACCCCGAACACGGTCTGCTGTTGGTAGTTGATGAGTTGTTCGACTATCTGCGTACCCGCAAGGACCAAGAATTAATCCTTGACATCAACTTCCTACGTGAGGTAGGAGAGGTCTGCAAGGATCTGCGCTTCCGCTTCATGGCCGGTGTTCAAGAAGCCATTTTCGACAGCCCACGCTTCGCTATTATCGCCGACAGCATTCGCCAAGCGAAGGACCGCTTTGAGCAGGTACTTATTACTCGTAGCGACGTCAAATTCGTCGTGGCTGAGCGTCTGCTTAAGAAGACCGCCGAACAGCAGGTCAATATCCGCAACTACCTGATGCCCTTTGCCAAATTCTATGGCGAGCTCAACGAGCACATGGACGAGTTCGTCCGGCTCTTCCCGGTGCATCCAGAGTACCTCGCCACCTTCGAACGCGTCACTGTGGTAGAAAAACGCGAGGTGCTCAAAACCCTGTCCATAACTATGAAAGGTATTCTTGCTAAGGACGTGCCACGAGGCGAACCCGGCTTGATCACCTTCGATAACTACTGGAACACGCTTAAGCAGAATGTTTCATTCCGAGCCATCCCCGAGATACGGGCAGTTATCAATTGTAGTCAGGTGCTGGAGTCCCGCATTGAGAACTCCATCCACAAGCAATACAAGCCGATGGCGCTACGCCTGATCTATGCACTGTCCGTTCACCGCCTCACTACTGACGACATCTATGCCCCCATTGGCCTACCCGTAGAAGAGTTATGCGACCGCCTCTGCCTGTTCAGTCCTCTGATCAACGATATGGAAAGTGATGAACCAGTTAAAGATATCCAGGCCCTTGTAGAAACCGTCCTGCGAGAGATCCAAAAAACGGTCAGCAGCCAGTTTATATCATTCAATGAAGACACCCGCCAGTACTATATTGATCTCAAAAAGACTGATGACTTTGACGCGCTGATCGACAATAAGTCTAATATTCTGAATCTGAATGAACTTGATCGCTATTTTTACCAGGCGTTGATGCGCGTCATGGAATGTCAAGACACCACGTATATGACCGGCCACAAGATTTGGCAACACGAACTAGTCTGGCAAGAACGCAAGGCTACACGTAGTGGGTACCTGTTTTTCGGCACTCCGAATGATCGCGCCACCGCCGTACCACATCGGGACTTCTACCTCTATTTCATCCAGCCCAATGATCCACCGGACTTCAAGGACAAGAAGGCGAGTGATGAGGTTTTTTTCCACCTGAAGAATACCGATGAGGAATTCAAGACCACACTGAAGGTCTATGCGGCGGCACTGGAGCTTGCAGGTACTTGCTCGGATCACACTAAGGCTATCTATGAAACAAAGGCCAACGGATTTCTTAAGAAACTCGTACGATGGTTGCAAAAACACATAATCGATGCATTCGAGATCACCTATCAGGGACGCGCCAAATCCATGACCGAATGGGCCAAGGGCAAGTCCCTCCGTGAATTGTCCGGTCTTTCTCCCAACGAGACCATTAACTTCCGTGGTCTGATCAACACCATCGCAAGTGTCTGCCTAGCACCAAATTTTGAAAATCATGCCCCAGACTATCCGTACTTCTCAGTCATGATCACCGACAACGACCGCGCCCAAGTTGCGCAGGATACCCTGCGAGCCATCGCCGGACAGAACCGTAGCAAGCAATCCACTGCCGTGATGAACGCTCTTGAATTGCTTGACGGTGAAAAGATTGATCCTTACAAGTCAAGATACACCAAGTTCATCCTTGATGCCGTCAAGGCTAAGGATCACGGCCAAGTGGTCAACCGTGGCGAGATCATCCAAGGTGACCATGGACTTGAATACATGAATCCAGGTGGTTCACGCCTAGAGCCTGAATGGGTTACCGTCTTAATAGCGGCGCTAGTTTACTCCGGTGAGATTGTACTCTCAATCCCAGGCAAAGAATTCGACAGTAGCAGGCTACTACTACTTGCCGCAACCGGTATGGATGAACTGGTACGCTTCAAGCACCTAGCCCGAACATCTTACCAATAAGCGTTGTGATTGACAGTTTAGTGGACGATATGTTTTTGAAGAAGTGCCAGTGCTTGCGCCCTTGACATATACCGCTACTCATATTACGTTACGAGCAACACATACGACGTAGAAAATTCTCTAATGTAGCATCATTCTTTGTTGAAGGTTAGTGTTCTACGATGTCAGCACATTACGACTCTAAAAGTATGAAGTCAGAGTCTACGTGAGAAGGCACTGCTCAAGGAGTTTGAGGAATACGTGAAAGATGTTAAGAAAAAACTCAAATTCTTCTGTCTGGGAAATTGTTCGCGCCGGATTCAAGAAAACTTGGCAGAAATAAGACTACGCCATCATCGCAGTGGTCAACAAGATATCCTTCAAGGTTCCGGGAGAACACCCCAAACTGCCCATGTGATACAACTAGGCAGCAGTAACTCATTTGGGAGGCGAGTAGACTATGATTACTAAGTGGAAAGTCTTCAACTTCAAATCAATTCGTGAGGAAACCGAGTTGGATCTCGGTCCGCTTACGATTTTCGCAGGTGCGAACAGTAGCGGGAAGAGCACGTTTATTCAATCTATTCTTCTTGTAGCTCAGACTTTGGCCCACAAAGTCGGGTCCCGATCTGTCGTATTGAATGGTGCGTTCACAAGTTTGGGCCAGTTTGATGACCTGAAATCTAATGATGGGAAGTCGGAGCAAATCACCATCAAATGTACCTGCCGACCGCTTCCGGATCAGGATGCTATAGCAGTCAGGCGACCTCAGTTCGCTTCCCGTCGTGTTTATTATAATAGGCCGCGCCTCAATCAGCTCCAAGAAATCGCTTGTGAGATCTCGTTTGATGCTGATCCTTCAAGCTCCCAGCGTGATTTGTTCCAAATTCAACCTCGGCTTTTTGCCACCCAGTTATCCTGTGTATCCAGAGACGAGGACAACGTAGATCAGAGAGCTGATATTTCGATTCATCACTCCATCAAGGCCATCTCCGAGATTGAAGGAGTTGACGACGCTAGCAAGATTGACGATCAACTACGTACCAGTTTGGCCTACGCTGTTGATCTAGACGATAGATCTATATCTGAGGTTAAGGAAGACTATCGCTCAGCCAATCCGGTCGGTTGTATGCTACGACACTTCCTTCCCGAAAGAATTGTTTACTCCATCAATGCCATTGAAGAAAAAGCGAAAGACATCGCTGTAACTCTTCAAGACTATGGTCAACGTACCACAGGCATATGGCGGTGGAACATAGAAAGGATTCCTATTTCAGAAGATATCCTTGTGGTATTGCGCGAAGTCCTTGAAGGCACAATAGATTTTGACCAGACTTTCAAGTATAAGTGCCAGCAGGAGCCACTCTCATTGCGAGAGTGGTATGAACGACTCCAAAATTTACCAACCGAAGAACGGTTAAAGGTTCTGCAAGCGCTGCGTGAACACGAGGATTTATTTGACAGAATTCATGAGGCCATGAAAGCATCAACATCTGAGGAATCAGAGACCCCTGCTTTTGTCCGGAGCAGACCACCTCACTTGATAAGGGAAGCCACTTGGTATCTGGATGATTTCTTCGCCTCTTCCTTGAAATATCTCGGTCCTTTGAGGGATGCTCCCAAACCCCTGTATCCGCTCGCCCCAGCGGCCGACCCATATGACGTAGGCTTACGCGGTGAACACACTGCTTCAATTCTTGAACTGCACAAGAACAAGAAGATCCGCTACATCCCATCGGCAAATTTCAAAACCCCGGTAATTAACCAGAAAACAGTTGTCCGAACACTCGAAGCGGCAGTTATTGACTGGCTACAATATCTTGGTGTGGCTGACTCAGTAAAAAGTCGAGATCAGGGAAAACTCGGACATGAACTGAAGGTTGGGCTCTCCAATTCAGATAGCACATATGACCTCACACATGTGGGTGTAGGTGTCAGTCAAGTATTGCCGATTCTAGTCATGTGTCTTCTAGCTGATACGGACTCTACCCTCGTTTTTGAGCAGCCGGAGTTGCATCTACATCCAAAGGTTCAAACACTACTCGGCGATTTTTTCCTTTCGATGGCGTTATGTAATAAGCAGTGCATTGTTGAGACCCACAGCGAATACTTTATTGATCGCCTTCGTTTCCGAATTGCAGCAGCATCACCCGAGAAGGGGTTAAACAACCAGACCAAAATTTACTTCGTGGAAAAACCATCACAGACTTCTTCGTTCCAAGAGGTAATAATCAACGAGTACGGAGCCATTTCAGACTGGCCGGAGGGGTTCTTTGATCAGTCTCAACAGCAGGCCGAAGAGATACTGAGAGCTGCGGCGATGAAACGAAAAAAGAGTCGGAGCAAAGATGGATAACCTGCTCAGCGTAACAATTGATGCCAGCGTTTTAGCTGTTCCCCGTGGTGATTGCGCCAAGGATAGCGCTTTTCAGTATGTGGACACGTTATTAGATTGGAAGAAGTTGCTTGATGAGCCTTGGGTGGCGATTTACATGAGCGAACGGGCTTCTGAGGCTTTGTTTGATGAAGACCTTTTCCCCCTAAGAAAACACCTCATAGATCTCTTCAACAGACATGAAATTGAAGAATACAGCGTAAACGATATTGTTAAGGTCGCAGAAAGGCTTCTGTCGCTTACACCTTCATTTGAAACCTATTATCAGATTAAGGATGTCTTATCGGAGCATTTGAAAACAGACCCGGATGTTATTCGGCTAACAACATATGAAGGTCTTCAGTCTGATCTTGCCCGATGCATCACGTTGATCGCTGTTTTGCGTAAGCACTGCTCTCAACCTATTGGCGGCCATTCGCTAATTCTGAGAGAAGCACCCAAGCAGGTGGTTCAAGTAAGAGCCCAGATTCACGATCTCGAACATACTAGAGACGATATTCCTACCTTGCCGCGCCCACCCGAGTTTTTTGAAGGTGATGTGTTAGTTTGTGATGATTTTCACGGGTTAATCGAATGTCTTGATGATTCGGCCATTTTAGTCGGCGCCTCTGACGACCTCGGAATAGAACTGGCCATCCGAATTGCTTTATTCAAATACGCCATAGCGCAAGGCGACGTTCCTGACTGGGACGGTGTGCCTATTCCAATTATAGGGTCTAAATTCCGAGTGTTGTGCCAACAGATTTGTGCTGACCAAGGGAACTCCGTACCTCCCAAGATTCTCCGATCAATCGTGGAAACTATTAAAGAACACAATCTTCCAGCCGTACACGCTCTGCGGACAGGGCCTAGCGGGAATGATCCGCAAAGAATGCGTGGCTCAGATAAGGCGCAACGTCGTGATATTGATAGGGAATTTCATCTTCATTATTGGGAGTGCGCCGACGGGACAGTCAAGTTAGCGTCCGTGGTTCATCACGACGATTTCTCAATTCCGGAATGATGCCGATGTAAAATGTTTGACAATGCAACACTGTACATAACAGCGCCTGCAAAGTCATCAAGGAACAGACACTGTGATATTTGCGTTGTAGCGTTTTTTAGGTGTGGTTTCAATGTAATGAGGGCATATGAACGCATGTTCAACACTGTTTCAGTTCATATTGATTGTAAGCGTTCGTTCAAGGGGTGTTTGCTTGATTAATCGTTCGTTAATCCCGTCTTAAATATTTTTTTGCATTTAGGCTGGTCACATTTTAATTGATCGGTTATCATCGGTCATATGATTGTTCACGACAAAGAGATCGGGGTTGTCAGGTTATTGGATAAAGATGACGCTGGATGCATCAATTGCATGCCGGCTGAGTCGGGATGCGCTTCGTTAGACTGTAAGCCTTCGTACGAAGAGTTACTAGCGGATTATCAGGAGTTAAAACATAAACATCAGAAGTTAGAACATGATTATCAGGAGTTAGAACATGAAGTAACTCGCCAACGGTCTTGGGCAGGGAGGTATAAAAGGTATTGGCAGAAAGGGCGCACCAAGTTGGATGCGAAGAGCGAAGAACTAAAACGTATCAGTCGTGTGTCGAAAGACGCCTTGTCGTTGGACAAAGAAGTACAACGACTTAGAGCATTGCTAGAGGAGGTTGGAGTAGATACGCGCAAGCGTAGTACGATTGTATCGTTGCGGATGGAGAATGGTAGTCTGAAGGATGAGAATGATAGTTTGAAAGATAAGAATGCTAACTTGATGGATGAGAATGCCGACTTGATAGATGAGAATGATGACTTGATAGATGAGAATGATGACTTGATAGATGAAAATGGCAACCTGAAGAATGAGAATATAGAACTGAAGGATGAGAATGCAGAGATGAAGAAGCAGGTCAAGAACCTGCTTTCTAACCGTAAGGTTCTGTCCAATTCGTTGTACGGACGTCGTAGTGAGAAGCAGAAGAGTTCACCTTCGGGGCGTAGACGAGGACAACAGCCCGGGGCGCCTGGTCATGGTCGTACAGCCCGACCAGATATTGAGGTGGTAGAAGAGTCGTGGCATCCGTCAGATGATGAGATTACCTGTTCTTGTTGTGGGGAGCGGTACGTTGCAAATGGGAAGCGGACCTCGAAGATATCAGAGATTAAGGTTAAGGCGCACACGCGCAGGATTAACCGCTTCCGTTATCGTAGGTCATGCGACTGTGAGTCATCTCCGCTCTATGTGACTGCGCCAGCGCCGGCGCGGCTGTTTGAACATACGCCATATGGGACCAGTGTCTGGGCTCTATTGATATACGAGCGCTACTGGAACCTGAGGCCCTACCGTAGTATAGAGAAATGCTTTAGCGACCACGGGTTTAAGATTTCGGCAGGGACTCTAGCGGACAGCGCAAAGCGCCTGCTGCCTCTGTTCGAGACTCTCTATGACGCTATTCTCGCCCATCAAAACGAAGAGAAATTGCGTCATGCAGACGAGACAAGTTGGCGAATCCAGTCACTGAAGGAAGTGGGGGGTTCTCAACGCGCTTGGCTATGGACATCTGTGAGCAAAGACTCTGTCTTATTCAATATACACCGTTGGCGTAGTTCTGAGGCTGCAAAGGTCCTATTCATTGACAGCGTTGATTGTATTTTCTTGGTCTGCGACCGCCACGGTTCCTATAAGAAGATGGTTCGGGATTTCCTCGAAGAACTCAATAAGAAGGTGACGCTGTGTTTTTGTTGGGCGCATGTACGAAGAGATTTTATAAAATGCGCTGCAGGAGACGAGCAGCTTGAGCAATGGAATGAACAATGGATAGAACGCATTGCAGAGATGTATAAGTTAAATAAACAGCGGTGTGATCACTACGTCTCAGGTAATACTGTAGAGTTTGAACGAATACAGATAGAGTTGAAAAAAGCGTGCGACGCATTGTTCAGCAAAGCTGAGAGTGAATTATCCGAGTTAGCGGAAGATGCGCGTGAGCGAAAGCCACTTAAGTCGCTTATGAATCATCGTGAAGGGCTGAGCGTGTTCGTTGAACATCCCCAAGTTCCCATGGATAACAATATTGCGGAGAGAGCGCTACGCTGGCTGGCCATCGCCCGTAAACTAAGTTTTGGATCTGACAGTGAAGAGGGCGCAAGAACATCAGCCATTCTATACACGGTGCTGGGTACGCTCGCAAAGAATGGCATTGACGTTCTTAGTTGGCTGAAGGGATGGTTGAGAGCCTGCGCGGAAGATGGCAGGAGTCCTCCAAAAGATCTATCGCCTTGGTTGCCATGGTCAATGAGTGAGCAACGTTTGCGCGACTTTGGCGCCAAGAGATGACCGACGAGGTTGAGTGCCGCTACTACGGGCGTGAGTTCACGGCTGCGGAGATGAAACTGCTACGCGCTTTGATAGCCGGGCCCGAGCGGCTCAACCGGGCTGCTCTGTCCAGAGAGTTTTGCAGACGTATTGGGTGGTACAAGCCCGATGGCGGACTCAAGGATATGACGGCCAGAGTTACCATGCTATCCATGCATAGGGATGGCATCATCAAGTTACCGACACCCACCCGAGTGTCGCCCCGAGCCAAGCCTATTGTCTTTGGAGTGGACACCGAACCGCCTATACTACCGGTTCCCGAGACCCTTGACGAAGTCCGTCCACTGCAGGTTCACACTGTTGTCAGTGGCACCAAGCAAGGCAAACTATGGAACGAGTTTGTAGCTCGTTATCACTACTTAGGTTATAAGACATTAGTCGGGGCTCAGATGCGCTACGCAGTGCGCGACCGCCACGGTTCGCCGCTGGCCATGCTAGGCTTCTCCACCGCCGCATGGAAACTTGCGCCGCGTGACACCTTCATAGGATGGACATCCGAGCAACGTGAAAAGAATTTACCGCTGGTTATAGACAACCCCAGATTCCTGATTCTTCCATGGATACAGATACCCAATCTTGGGTCACACATTCTCTCGGTAGTCTGTCGCCGCTTGCCCAAGGAGTGGACTCAACGATACAACTTTACACCCGTGCTTATTGAGACGTTTGTACAAATTCCGACATATACAGGCACCGTATACCGTGCATCTGGATGGATACGGGTTGGAACTACACAGGGGCGTGGCCGCTACGATCGTTACAAACGATGCGATAAACCCAAAAAGGACATTTGGCTACGACCGCTTCACAGAAATTGGAGACAAATCCTCAACCGCTCAAACCCCCTATAAACACCCCTTGAACGAACGCTTACTATTGATTAGTATTAGGGTGATCTGATGTCAAATTTCTTGATTTTCACGGAAGATGCTGATTTCCGCTCAATTATCAGTTTAATGGGCGATCTAATTCATTCATGACTCGTTTAATCCATTCTGGACTTTATGAAGAATTAATCACCTATGCTCTAGAAGCGGAAATCAATGCCGCAAAAGAGGAGGGTTGGTATGTGGATGTCTGTTCGGCCAACAAAATGGTCCGTCCCGAGATTTTAGCTCGATACATTTATAAACTCCTTCGACGCGTCCTCAAAGAAATGCCCGGTGAGGAAGATATTCAATCCACCAAACAAATCACCCTTGTTAACCGTATTGTAGAGATGCTTTTTGAACATGGCGTAACAACTGACGACCACCGGATTACAGATACCGCCCGTATTCTCACTGAAGTTATTAAATCCTATACTCTGAAGGACAAGCACACGCCAACCCCTCGTCCTATACTATCTCTTCGCAGAACTGGGCTTTTGGTCAATGGAAGGCGCGATGTTCAGATTGCAAGCGAGATTGCGCGGGAAATACCAAGCGCTGATCAAATTGATCTATTATGCGCATTTGTGCGGTACTCAGGTTTGCGTCTGTTTCAATCTGAACTTGCGAAACGAGCGCAGAGTGGAGCACAGATACGCGTAATCACAAGCGTCTATACAGGGTCGACTGAGCGTCGCGCGCTAGATGCGCTTCTTGACCTTGGAGCTCGAGTAAAAATTTCATTTGAAGTTGATCGGACTCGTCTTCATGCCAAAGCGTGGATGTTCCACCGACGTAGTGGAATGCACACCGCCTATATCGGTTCGTCAAATCTCACTCGTACGGCACAGGTCGAGGGACTTGAATGGAACGTGCGCGTGAGCGCAAATGAGAACCCCGAGGTGATTGAACGATTTGAAGCAACTTTCGAACAGTATTGGCAAGAACCTGAGTTCGAGGATTACGTACCTGAACGTGATGCTAAACGACTAGATCGAGCGCTCTCAAGACAGCAAACCGGCGGCGGTTTGCCATATGACATTTCTACGCCGTCTCCATTAGTCGACGTTGCACCGAAGCCCCATCAATCTACAGTACTTGACGCTCTGCAAGCGGAACGCATGAATGGACACCACCGCAATCTTGTGGTGGCAGCAACAGGTACAGGCAAGACTTGGATTGCGGCTTTCGACTTTAAGCGATTGTGCAATCAAGGTTTTGATTCTCTACTTTTCGTTGCTCACCGTGATGAGATTCTTCGTCAAAGCCAGCAGGTCTTTAAACTCGTCCTGCAGAAACCGGAATTCGGTGAGAGGCTGGTTGGAGGCGAGCGACCACAAGTAGGTCGCCACATTTTTGCCTCAGTACAATCCCTTGACAAGCGCATCAACGAAATTAACCCAGATAGATTTGATGTGATTATCGTGGATGAATTTCATCATGCAGCAGCTAAGAGTTATAAGCGCCTGCTGTCTCGGTTGAAACCAAAAGTCTTGCTGGGACTCACAGCTACGCCCGAACGTGCCGACGGTCATTCTGTTCTCGAATGGTTCGACGGTCGCATCGCATCAGAGTCTCGGCTTTGGGATGCACTTGACCAAGGACTACTCTGTCCGTTTCATTACTTCGGAGTAAGTAGTACGACAGACCTATCTACAGTAGGCTTTGAGCGTGGGAGATATATACCAAACGAACTTGATAACCTACTCACCGGCGACCATGTTCGCTCTCTTCGAATCCGCCAATCTGTAGAGAAATTAGTGACGGATCCACGCCAGATGCGTGCTATAGGATTCTGTGCAGGCGTCCATCATGCTCACTTTATGGCAAGTGAGTTCAATCGTTTCGGCTACTCAGCACGTGCACTTGATTCAAAGACTCCGCAAGATGATCGTCGCAATGCACTTGTGAAACTGCGACAGGGCAAACTCCAAGCAATATTTGCCGTAGATCTGTTCAACGAGGGCGTAGACATCCCTGAAATCGACACTGTGCTCATGCTTCGACCAACTGAAAGCGCTACTGTGTTTCTCCAACAACTGGGAAGAGGGTTGCGTTGGGCCGAAGGCAAGCAGGTTCTTACCGTCTTGGACTTTGTAGATCAAGTTCGCCGCGAGTATCGCTACGATGTACGCTACCGGAATCTGTTAGGAGCAACCCGTCATCAGATACTGCACGCCGTAGAGAACAACTTTCCGTTTCTGCCACCAGGGTGCGCGTTCAAACTGGACCGCATCGCAAAGGATACGGTACTACGCAACCTCAAGCAGTCTCTGCACAATGCCCGCACGCGTCTTGCCGACGATCTACGCATCCTTGGACCAAGCACGAACCTCAGCACTTTCATGCGAGAGTCTGGCGCGGAACTTGAGGATATATATGCGCGACCTAATTCAGGACACTGCTTTACCGAACTTTGTCAGCGGGCAGGCTTTAATGTAAGCACAAGACTACTTACTAAAGATCATATTTTTAAAAATATTGGTCGATTGAGCCATATAGATGACAACGAGAGAATCAAGACGTGGCGAAATATTCTAGAATCAGGTCATTTCGCTCAAATCTCGAAACTCCAAGGCCGCAAGCATCGTCTAGGACTTATGTTGTTTGCCATTCTGGGTAGTCGTAATCAGTCGATCGAAGAGGCCGACCAGATATTGGAAAAGGTCTGTGAGTCTTCAGAGTTACACAGTGAAATTTGCGACCTACTAGAAATTCTCGCCGACCGCATTCGCACGGTCTCTCTACCACTTGACCCAGAAAGCGAAATTCCTTTGGCAAGCCATGCCACCTATACGCTTAGTGAAATCATGGCGGCATACAGACACATCAATAAACATGGCGCACTTATTCTTCCACAAGGTGGTGTTCTGTGGAACGAGGAAACGCAGACAGACCTATTGTTCATCACGGTGGATAAATCTGATCAAGATTTCTCACCCACGACACGCTACAATGACTATGCTATATCTCCAACACTATTTCACTGGGAGTCACAGAACACCACATCCCTTGGTACAAAAACAGGCCGTAGGTATGTGGAACAGCCAGACCAAGGAACAAATGTCATCTTGTTTGTACGCGAACGTAAAAAAGATAGTAGGGGTAAAACACTTCCATACCATTGTCTCGGCCGTGCTCACTACCAAAGTCATGAGTCAGAACGCCCCATGAAAATACTATGGGAATTAGAACGCCCAATGCCGGGGTGGCTTTATCAATCTGCAAAATCGGCAGCGAGTTAAGTGCGCTGCTGACCAGCACCCCTAGTTGACTCTGGCCAAATGACATGTTATCAATTCCTCTTAGCATCATAATTTGAGGCCAAGCAACAGCAAATCAGTCGTCAAAAAAACAAAACAATCCTTCAGAACAACCAAGAAGGATGTTCCCGCAAACCTTTCATTATTCTCGCCCTAAGTTCAGCTTCATTTGGTATTTCGTCTTTGTCGAATTTTATATTTCTAAAACAGGAAAGCATAGCCCTCACAATAGTGTTCTTAGTTATTCTCTCTTTTCTATTCTCGCTAGAACGGTTTTTCATTATATCTCTTTCAAGATTGTGGAGAAACTCAAAATCCTCCCTGCTTATTCTTAGCGTGAGAGCATCAAAGGTTTTGTATTTAGGAACCACTTTGGTCTGAATACCGAGAGCCGCACTAGTTATACCAGCGCTTTTTGTCTCATTTTCGGATTGATTTCCCCATATATTGGCAGGTATTCCGCCGCTAGATGACTTCTTTTTCGCCATGGTATACATCCTCCGTAATGGGTTTTTGAGCAAGATTATAACACTGAAAAGATAAGAAGTTAAGAAGTTCCATATTTATATTTGTCATAATTTTGAATTCGTATGCAAAAGAACCGTAGCGCTGCCATATTAATGATTTGGCAAAAACTGTGATTACATACCAAACATATTGACGGAGGATTTCCATTGTTGCTGACATCAACTTGTAAAGAACCTGATTACTCTTATAGGTATCATAGGTAGTATTTGAAAACATCTCGTAGATGAAGTCACTCTGTCCAAGATCAACCTATTTAAGAGTTTACTTGGTGCCTAACAACAGCTGTTTGAGAGGCAAAATCAAGTTCAACTTATTACTTTCTGAAGATTAAAACTTAGTAAGTTATGTATTTATGGAAACCAAACTATTTGCAAAAAAATTGCTTGACATTGATGTCTGAACTGTGATAAAAGGGTATAAAGCCCTAAAATGGGTGATAGGAACATCTATCAAACACATAACACATTTAAGGAGGTATGGTTTCGATGGTTCCAATAGAAGCTTTATTAGGTTACGTATTATTGTTAGTGGGTTTTGTCTTTTTCGCCAATGGAATGACCCTTTTGGGGAAGACAGGCGCAAAAGAGGTTGGTGTGCTTAATCTAGGCGTTGGCGTGCTAATAGCCATTGCCGCTTGGAAATTGCATACTCTAGGTTTGACGGCAGCGACGGCACTTGTGAGTGTATTTGCGCTTATATATCTGCTAGTGTACGCAGTGTTCGTACATGGTCATGACGCGAAGGGACTTGGAGTGTATTGTCTTTTCGCAACTGTGGTATTTATATGGTATGGGTTGCATTTTAATGGTCTTGGGCTTTCAGAATTTGCTTATTTCTGCTGGGCTTGGGCTCTGTTGGTGCTTCTCTGCTTCTTTGCGTTTGCCCAAGGCAAGGATCTTGGCAAGCCAATAGCGTATCTGTTCATTGTAGAGTCGGTAATAACGCTTTTGATTCCCGGAATGCTTCTTCTTACCGAGAAGTGGAATCCCCTCGGCGGAGTGCCTGGCTGAGGAATTAGCCTAAAAGATTTAACAACAATGACAGGAAGACATTCCTCCTGTCATTGTTGTTTTTGTTTGTTTTTTTTTGCCAAGTTTCTTGAAATTCTCCCCTCACCTCAAGTTTTTTTGATTCCAAAAGAAATATTTTCTTCAATCTTGACCAGTTCCTCGGTTTGATATAATCCACAAGATGTTTGATAATATGAGGCGTTGAGGTGTGAATTAAATTGTCTCGGAAATTTTCAACTATTTTCAGAAATCAGTACGTAATTCTATCGCTGGGGATATGTATCGCCGCTCTGTCCCTTTTTGTAATAGTAGAGCCAGTAAGCCCTGACCTCCAACAAGAGAGGCAAAGCGCTAAGTTAACCCAAAACATTCTTAATCAAGTAAACAGCTATTATGTTGATAAAAGCAAGATTGATTATCAGAAAATGCTTGAAACCGCTGTCTCAAGCCTAGAAAGAAAGTTAGATGACGTGATGGTGGTATTTCCAGAAAACGAAGCAGAAACTTTCATAGTTCAAGTAAGCGATAAAACTGAAATTTTTGAAGCAAAACTTTCATCCGTAAAGGATGTCGCAGACGTTATAGGCCAAGTCAGATCATTTGTTCTTTCCAATACTCAGTCTGAAGAAGACGCTATAGAAGATATAGAGTATCTGATGTCAGACAGCATGCTCAAAATTCTAGATCCCCACTCTGCGGTTATTTCTCCGGATATATACAAGGAGTTTCTTGTGGACACCCGTGGAAGTTTCGGGGGACTTGGAATAGTCGTAGGAATAAGAGACGGGCAGTTAACCGTAATATCCCCTATAGAAGGAACTCCCGCTTATAGATCTGGGATAAAAACAAAAGACCGTATCGTACAGATAGAAAACGAATCCACGATAAACATGCCGCTTTTCGAAGCTGTCGGAAAACTAAGAGGGGAAAAAGGAACCCAAGTAAATATACTGGTTTCCAGAAAGTCAGTTAGCAAGCCCCTGGAATTCTCAATAACAAGAGACATCATAGAGATAGAAAGCGTTGAATCCCATGATCTTGAAAACGATATCCTCTATCTAAAGATAAAGAATTTCCAGAAAAACACATCTGCCCATTTCGAAGATGAAATAAAAAAACGCTCGTATGAAATTAAGGGGATGGTACTTGATCTGAGGGGAAACCCCGGAGGGCTTCTTAAACAGGCAAATGATGTGGTTGATTTCTTGCTTTCCTCCGGAACTATAGTGACAACAAAGTCTAGAAAGAATTCAAATCCTTATAAAACAACGAAAAAAACCCTGTACGATGGCAATCTGATCGTACTAATAGACCAAGGAAGCGCAAGCGCATCAGAAATAGCCGCAGGAGCCCTCAAGAATAACGGCAGGGCGTTAGTTTTGGGATCTAGGTCTTTTGGAAAAGGCTCTGTTCAAAAGATTTTCGAGCTAGGAGATGGCTCAGCGCTGAAACTCACCATAGGAAAGTTCTATATTCCCAGAGATATTTCAATACAAGATATTGGAGTAACTCCTGACATACTCTTGCAGGGGTCCATCATAACTGAAGAAAAGGTCGTATATAATCCTTTGCCAGAAAAAAGAGAAAACGTAGAAAAACTTGAACAACCTGATCTCACTATCAAATACGTTGATAACTCCCTAGCGCCACAGACCGAAGATCAAGAAGAAATCATATCAGATCAAAGTCTCACGAAAGAAGAAAAACTCAACAAAATCAAAAATGATTTCTACGTAAAACTTTCAAAAGACTTGCTTTTGGCTAAAACGCAGGAGCAGACGCGTAGTATAGCAATCAATATGGCGGAAAGACAACTTGAGGAAATACAGGCGCAGATTCAGAAAATAGGCATTGACTGGTCCGATGGAAAGACAGAGAACCCTCAAGTAGATGTGGTTTTAGTTCCTCTTGAAACAGCGCTACAGGCAGGAGAAGAAAATTTCCTTGAGGTAAAAGTCACAAATACCGGCAAGAACGTTATACACAGATTAAGCGCGGTCACAGACTGTGAGAACATTATCTACGCGGACAAGGAGTTTTTGTTCGGAAAATTGTCTCCGGGGCAGAGCGCAACCTCTAGGGTAAGCGTCTCTATACCTGCGTGGATGACAACGCGAGAAGACAAACTTAAGTTCATTTTATCAAGTTCAGAGAACCAAGCGTTTACAGAGAAAGACATCCTAGTACAAACCATAGCAGCCAAACATTCCGAATACTCCCACAATTATGAGATGGTAGACGACGGAAGGTTTGAAAGCGAGGGCAACGCAAACGGTCGAACCGAAACGGGAGAGACCATCGTGTTGAACGTAAAGTTGAAAAACTCGGGTAAAGGGGTGTCTAAAAAAACTGTTGTGTCACTTAAAAATCTCTCAGGCGAGGATGTATTTTTGGAAAAAGGAAGGTTTGAGTTTGAAAATTTTCGTCCCGGAGAAACTCGGATAGCTCCGTTTCGCTTTAGGCAAAATGGAGACAGCGGTGAGACGGAGTTTGAGTTTTTAGTAATGAACGAAGACCTGCGCGAAGTAAACACGCACAGAATAACCCTACCTGTGTACGAAGATAGAGCTGAGTTTGTTTCTTTTGACGTAAAAACAAGCGTAGAGCTTCTTGATTCAGTTCCTATCTCCGGGGGCGCTTTTTCTGAAGCTAAAACAATAGCCATCGCGCAAGGGGGGTCTAAACTCAAAGCCATGGGAAAGTCAGGAAGTTGGATACGGGTTGAGGGGGAAAATGGTCTCTCTGGTTGGATAGATAAAAAAACAGTTGAGACCGCGACATATGGAACATTTCCTGACAAAACGCAACAAACACAAATATCAGCTCTTGTGGAGGTGTTTGAAAACCCACCCTCTATACAAATATCTGAACTTCCTTTGTCTACCCGTAAATCTATAGTGGTAATAGAAGGCTCGGTCACGGACTCAGACCTTATAGAGAGCATTTCTGTATGGAGAGAAGACGATAAGATAAAACTTGTTACTCCCCAAAAATCCAATGTTCTGATCTCTTTTCCACTTTCTCTGGAAGAGGAGATGAATATTTTCACAATAGTGGCTAAGGACAAAAACGGAATGACATCAAGAAAAAACCTAGCCATAAGAAGGGACCTTTCCTAATAGCGGTCACGCAAATCATGTTGTGAAAACGTAAATATGGTTAAGTTCGTTTTTTTTCGCATGTTGACCGGAACGCTTGTGGTCATTGCAGTTGCGACTATAACGTTTTTCCTATTGAGGGTGCTTCCGGGAGGACCATTTGATACGGAAAAAAGCATTCCTCCTCATATACTTGAAAACATAGAAAAAAAGTATCACCTCGACAAGCCTCTTCACCTACAATACCTCACCTATATGGGGAATATCGCTCAAGGGGATTTCGGGCCTTCGTACAAATACAATGACAGACCTGTCTCTGAAATAATAAAAGAGACGCTCCCGGTTTCAATGGGTCTTGGACTAGCGTCGCTTGTTCTGGCGTTTTTTTTTGGCACCGTGGCCGGAATGATCTCCTCTCTTTTCCCGAGAAGTTTGCATGATGCGGTATCGGTACTGATTTCGACTTCTTTGGTGTCAGTACCGGGATTCGTGGTTGGAGCGGCGCTTATATATTTTTTTTCCGTAAGGTGGGGGATGTTGCCCGCCGCGCTTTGGGGCGAGCCAAGACACATAGTACTGCCCGCCATTACCCTGAGCCTCGCCCCATTCGCTTATATATCAAGACTCGTGCGCTCTAATATGCTTGATGTTTCTGGGCAGTTGTTCGTGAGAACCGCAAGAGCGAAAGGACTTGGAGAAACCAGAATATTCGTAAAACACATACTGAAAAACGCGATGATACCCGTAGTAACCGTATTGGGTCCCCTGACGGCATACCTAGTTACAGGATCGTTCGTAGTAGAACACATATTCGCGATACCGGGAATGGGTAGGTTTTTTGTCTTTGCCGTGTCTAACAGAGACTATTCGGTAGTGCTGGGAATAACGATTGTGTACGCCGTTTTACTTGTAATCGCAAACCTCGTCGTTGACATCCTTTACGCGATTCTTGATCCCAGAATAGAGCTTAGAAAACAGGAAACAACTCTCTGAATCTAAAAAAATGTCTAGAGAAAAAGAAACCATGAAAATAGTCGTTGAGTACGATGGTTCGAACTATCACGGCTGGCAGTGTCAGACCGAAGAACTCGCGACTGTGCAGAAAACGATAGAAGACGCCATTGAAAAAATCTCAAGAGAGAAGGTAAAGATTCGAGGTTCAGGCAGAACAGACTCAGGAGTACACGCAATAGGTCAAGTAGCAAGCTTTGCGACGACAACAAGAATAAAACCCAAAACACTGCAGAAGGCGCTCAACAGCGTTTTGCCAGATGACATATCAATTGTCAGAGCGCAAAAAGTTGCCGAGGATTTTGATGCGCAATTTAGTTCCCAAAGCAAAATATACCAGTACAGGATTTTCAACATGCCCTATTCTCCCGCTTTGGAAAGAAACAGAGCGTGGTATGTAAGAGAAAATCTTGATATACGAAAAATGAAGCAAGGCGCCCGTTGTTTTGAAGGAACACATGATTTTTCCATTTTTGCCACGGCGGATATAACAGTGAAAACTACTATGCGTACGGTAAAGCGCGCAGTGGTCAGAAAAACCCGGCAAGGCATAGTGCTTTTTGAAATAGAAGCCGACGGGTTCCTCAAAAGGATGGTTAGAATCATTACTGGCGCGCTTGTTGAAATAGGTAAAGGAAAACTTGATCCCGAAGAAATAACCCTAATGTTTAAAGAAAGACAAAGAACAAAAAACATTTTGACCGCTCCAGCCCATGGACTTTTTCTCAAAAAAGTTATCTACTGAATATGCAGAACCGCTTTTTATAAAAATTGGGAGAGACAACGGACGATACGATGAAATTTCTGAGATTTAAAAACGCAGAAGGTAAACAGGTATTTGGAAAATATTTCCAAGGTTCAGTTTTTGAAATAACAGGCGATGTGTTTGGCGATTATTCGGTAACCAAAAGAAAATATGATTATGAGAACATAAAGCCTCTTGCTCCATGCCTTCCGACAAAGATTATAGCAGTTGGTCTTAACTATGCGGACCACGCGAGGGAAATGAAAAGAACGCCTCCCGAAGACCCCATGCTGTTTATGAAACCTTCAACCGCGGTTATAGGTAGTGGTGACGAGATACTCTACCCTGACCACATGTCTAAAAGAGTGGACTATGAGGGAGAGTTGGGAGTTGTCATAGGGGAAAAATCTCATATGGTGCCAGAAGAAAAAGCCTTTGATTACATATTCGGGTACACCTGCGTAAATGACGTGACGGCAAGAGACCTTCAGGCAAAAGACGTACAGTTCACAAGAGGAAAGGGCTTTGATACGTTCGCCCCAATTGGACCTTTTATAGAAACAGAAGTTGACTCATCTGACCTGAAAATACAAACGATTCTAAATGGTGAGGTAAAGCAGGACTCAAGTACAAAAAACCTCATATTCAACGTACCAAAACTAATAAGTTTCATATCAAGCGTAATGACGCTTCTTCCGGGAGACGTAATAGCGACTGGAACTCCTTCCGGTATAAATCCCATGAAACCCGGGGATGTGGTGGAAGTACGGATTGAGGGAATCGGAAATCTCGTAAACCGCGTTGTCGCGCGTAATTTGCGGAGTTAAAATTCCCTCACGCAAACGGTTATATCTTCAGACCGCAAGCGACAATCACAATGATCATGAATATAAGTCCGACAAAGCGCGCCTGCATCGTACTCTCAATTGTTTTTCGTAAATGACGCAAATAAATCCTGAACCGAGAAGGGAAAGACCTGCAATCTGGTTTTCATCCCTTATTGAAAATCCTCTGGTAGAAAAAATTTTTTCACCATCCAGAGAAAAAACAGCCCAAGTAAGTGGCCTTTACGGAGATTCTCTGTGTTTTCTTCTGGCAGTCATATCAGAAATACCAGGGAAACAGATTCTGCACGTGTGCAAAACCAGAGAGCAATGCGTAAGAACCGCAAAAACTATTTCCTCTATCAAGGGAATTGATGTTCCTGTTCTTCTTTCAAGGGGTATGGAGAAAACTCGCTCACTATTTGAAAAAAAGGAAATCTCGGAGCCTGAGAGAATTCACTCGCTTGCCTGCTGGGAAAAAACCGGTGTTTTATGCGCAGATGGGGCCTCGCTCTCCGAAATAACAGCCCCACCACGGGCGCTTGATGCGGAAACTTTTGTCTTAGAGCAAGGGATGCGAATTGACCGAGACGAACTGGTCGAGAGGCTTACCGAAATCGGCTACAAACAAACAGACTTTACTGAAAAACGTGGAGAAATAAGCATCCGAGGCTCAATAGTGGACATCTTCTCTTCTGGGTCGCAGTTCCCCCTGCGCATAGAGTTTTTTGGCGACGATATAAACTCTCTGAGGGAATTCTCTTCATCAACGCAAAAGTCTTTTGGAAAAACGCGAAAAGCCCAGATCAGTCCCGCATCTTTCGCCATTTACCGAAACAGAAACAAAGATGAGTTGGTCAAACAAATACTAAACGAAGCCAATGCGAGAGGACTTATGTCAAGCGAAGTTGAGCCAATTGCGCAAGCGTTTAAACATGGAGAGTATTTCAGGGAAATTGAGTGGTTTACCCCTTTTTTCTGGGACGAGAGATGCTCAGTTCTTGACTTCGCAAAACATGATTTAATAGTAAGCCTTCCACACGAATTTTCTGAAAACGCTCTGCTCGCAACGCTAAAAGAAAAACTTGAGGCAAGAAGAAAATCGCTTGCTAACATCGAAAAATCGCTACCCACATTTAGCGAACTATATCTTTTAGAAAAAGAAATTACGCAGAAACTTTGCCGGTCAAAAACCGTTTGTCTCGGTGAAATCACAACAGGAGAGAACAGCATAAAATTCGCAACCGAGCCCTTACTGCTTGAGCAACCGTCAGTGGATGCGTTTGCTAGCAAGGCGCACGACCTTATAAAAGATGGTTACAAAGCGGTTGTGTTTTTTCATTCGAAATCAGAAAAGAAAAAGTTTCTTGACATTGCCAATGATCGTTTGCCCAAGCAGGTCAAATGCCGTGTTGGAGATCTCTCGCAAAGCGTTGTCCTCCATGATTTTGAGATCGCGCTTTTTTCAGAAAACATCCTGTTTGAAAAAACAAAGCCGAAAAGTTCAGAGTTTCACTCAGACGATATTCCCTCCGTATTCCTTACATCTTTTAGCCAACTCAAATCAGGCGATTATATAGTCCACAGAGAATTCGGAATAGGCGTTTTCGTTGGGATGAAAAGGCTTTCGTTCGGAACCCGCAGCGGTGATTTTCTTGAGTGCGCATACAAAGATGGAGACAAGATATTCGTCCCTGTGGAGAAACTGGCGATGGTCCAGAGGTATACGGGGAATAAGGATGAGCCAAAGGTCGAGAAACTTGGAAGCTCAAGCTGGAGAAAAACCGTAAGCAGGGTGAAAAAAGCCGTGGAGGAAGTAGCGGAGGACCTTGTGGATCTCTGCGCAGAGCGGAAAGTTGGAGGAGGTTTTCAGTTTTCTCCAAGAAACCAGATGTTCAATGAATTTGAAATGGAGTTTGCATGGAGTGAAACACCGGATCAGTCATTAGCCATAGAAGATGTGATGGCGGATATGGAATCAGAAAAGGCCATGGACAGACTAATCTGTGGAGACGTAGGGTTTGGAAAAACGGAAGTGGCTCTACGAGCGGCGTTCAAGGCGTGTCTTGACGGAAAACAGGTGATGATAATTGTCCCCACTACCCTTCTAGCAAGCCAGCATTACAACACCGCGCTACAGAGATTCAAAAACTACCCCGTACGAGTTGAGATGCTCTCGCGATTTACAAGCGCAAAAAAGGAGCGGAAAATTCTTGCCAGCCTTTCTGACGGTTCCACTGATGTCGTTATCGGAACGCACAAGATTCTCGGGAAAAAAGTGAATCTAAAAAACCCGGGGCTTGTAGTAATTGACGAGGAGCAGAAATTTGGGGTCACGCACAAAAAGTCCATAAGAGCAATGAAAACGGGCATTGACGTACTTACGCTTTCCGCAACTCCCATACCAAGGACCTTGCAACTATCCCTAGCAGATGTAAGAGATATAAGCGTCATAAATACTCCTCCTGAAGGACGTCAGCCAGTGGAAGTATATGTTCAACAGTTCAACTCAGACGCTATTAAAAACGCGGTGGAAAAAGAAGTCTCGCGAGGATGTAACGTCTTTTTCGTACACAACAGAATAAAGGACATATTTGAAAAAGCGGACTTTCTACAACAACTGCTACCTCAGGCCAAAATAGCGGTAACTCACGGCCGCTTAAATGAAACCATACTTTCAAAAACTATAGAGAGGTTCTCCGCAGGGGAAATAGATGTGCTCGTAACGACAGCGATTGTGGAATCGGGTCTCGACATACCAAGAGCTAATACGATAATAGTGAACGATGCGCACAGAATGGGACTTGCCGACCTTTACCAACTCAAGGGCAGAGTCGGAAGATCAGATAAAAAGGCGTATGCGTATTTTCTTGTACCCTCGGTGCAGATACTCTCAGAAGAATCCCGTAAAAAACTTGAAGTGCTTTCGCGTCTTACTGACCTTGGAAGCGGGTTTAAACTCGCCACGGCCGATCTGCAAATACGTGGAGCCGGCACTCTTTTCGGAGAGAGGCAGTCTGGGCATATAGCGGATGTGGGACTTGAGTTTTATCTAGAACTTCTGCGCGACGCAATTGAAAATAGACAAAACCGTGGAGACCGAATCTGCAAAATCATGCCAGAAATAAAAACTCAAGACGATGCTTATATCCCAGAATCCTATATAGAAAGTGGAGCAGAAAGACTTTTTTACTACAAAAAGATATCTTCAACTAAAAAGCGTAATGAGATTGAGAAAATTAGGTATGAAACAGAGGACAGGTTTGGAACTATGCCAGAACCTATGAAGCGTCTGCTACTCATCACGGAACTTAAAATCGAACTTGTAGAAAAGCTTATACATAGAGTCGATATAGGAGAAAAAACCGCAGTGATGAACCTCGGTAGCGTAGAGGGAGAGAGCAAAAAAATTAGTATCCCTCTTCCACGTAAAGACAGATATCAGTACCTGATCAGCGTAGTGGAAAAACTGGAAAATCCTGCCTCAGAAATTATCGAAACTAACAAACCAAAATCTCAACTTCATACTTTGCTATAAAATGACTTTACTTTTTTCTCAAATGGCGATGGAGTACCTCTTTCGAAGATCGGCTTCTTACAACATCAGCATATTGCGTAGGTACAAGTACGGTATTGAAATGTCCAGCATGATTATTTAGTAGATTACCTTGCAAAACCGTCTTCTTCATAATAGCAAACATGTGAGTTTATCTAAGGTGTACAATTATTTTTTAACATTACAATGTTACGTTTTCTAGGTGTTTTTGTATTTTTCTCTAGGTTATGTAACATCATGATATTATGGTTGTCCAAACGACAAAGACAGACAAAATCTTGGAACTAGTCAGAAACGCTGGCATCCTACGCCCGCGGGATTTGGACCCTTATAATATCCCCCGGACCTACCTCATCCGCCTATGTACAGCTGGAAAGTTGCAACGGGTCGGTCGAGGACTGTATATCCTGCCCGGGAGCGGTGCCACTGAGCACCATTCGCTGGCCGAGGTCTGCAAACGCATACCCAAAGGCGTGGTGTGTCTGCTGTCCGCTTTAAGCTTTCACGGCCTCACGACCCATATGCCGTTTGAGGTCTGGCTAGCCATCGGTGAAAAGGCATGGCGGCCGCGTCTCAAGTACCCGCCATTGCGTATCGTGCATTTCTCTCGGGTAGCACTCAATGCCGGCATTGAGGAGCACCAGATTGAGGGTGTGACCGTGCACGTGTACTCCCCAGCCAAAACCGTTGCCGATTGTTTCAAATACCGCAACAAGATCGGCCTAGATCTGGCCATTGAAGCGCTCAGGGAATGCTGGCGGGTGCGACCGCGTTGTACCATGGACGATCTGTGGCACTATGCCACTATTTGCCGTGTCCACAACGTCATGAGGCCCTACCTAGAATCGCTCTCGTGGTATGAATGATAAACATAGAAAGAATATGGCAGCTTCTGTACGTAACCGATTGCTAACGCTGGCAAGGGAACGGGGTGAGGATTTTCAATTTCTCCTGACACAGTATGGGTTAGAACGGCTCTTGTACCGCCTCAGCCAATCAGCTTATCGGAATCGCTTCATTCTGAAGGGAGCGGTGTTGTTCGTGTTGTGGGGTGAACAACCATACCGCACGACACGCGATGTAGATTTTCTGTCCTTTGGCAACAGTAACGAAGCAGTGATACAGATGATTTTTCGCGAACTCTGTGACGTCACCGTCTTCCACGTAAAGACAGATATCAGCACCTGATCAGCGTAGTGGAAAAACTGAAAATCCTGCCTCGGTGTAGGTATAGTTCAATGGTTACTACAATATTAATAGGCGTCTATATCCAAAGCCATTGAATATAATCTCCTCAAAACGTATATTAGTAGTGAGAAGGATAGCGGGAAGGTAAAAATGCGCGTTCAATGCTTAACCATACAATATTTATCACCCGGTTGGAGTAAAAAGACATGAGACCTGTTGACTATCACGTAAAGCAACAACTGAGCCGACATCTTGACGACATAGGCAAGAATCTTGAGGCTGACGTAGTCGCAATCGTGAGTCCTATTTTACCTGGTCTTGAGTTACAGCTTCGCCAAGCAATAGAAACACGGTCCTGCAAGAAAGAATCCGTAGCGATTATCCTAGATACTCCAGGCGGAGTAGTAGAGGTAGTAGAGAGAATGGTAACCACCATTCGGGCAACGTATAAAGAAGTTGTTGTTATAGTGCCAGATCGAGCTATGTCGGCGGGAACAATATTGACCTTAAGCGCCGACCGAATTATGATGGACCATCTGTCCTGTCTAGGACCAATTGACCCGCAGATTGAAAAAGAAGGGAAGTTGGTCCCTGCTCTCTCCTATCTGAACCAATTCGAACGTCTGAACCAGAAAGCACAAACAGGCCAACTTACCACTGCTGAGTATGCGCTTGTGAACAAATTGGATCTCGGAGAATTGTATCAATTCGAGCAAGCACGTGAGTTATCAATTGAACTTCTCATCAAGTGGCTATCTCAATACAAATTCAAGAGTTGGAAAAAGACGGAAACACAAAAGAAAAATGTTACCAAAAAAATGAAAAGAAACCGTGCAAGAGAGATAGCGAAAACACTGAATTCCCCCGAAAGATGGCATTCTCATGGACGGGCGATTGACATGAACACCTTGCGAGGAAAAGACATCAAACTGAAAATTGACAGTTTAGAGGATGATCCTGAATTACACAAACAAGTTCGGAATTACTTTGAGTTGTTAAAAGACTACATGTCTAGGGAAAAACTGTTTTCCTTTATTCACACTGAGGGGTACTTCTAGTATGAGGAAAGAACAGAAAATCTTGGTTTCAAATCAAAGGGATGTGCTTGACCGAAACAAGAATATAAATTCTGACACCGTTGCCGCTCATGAAAGATTGGAACAGGAACTTAGAAAACTCGGGGTGGTAATTAAGCCAAGTTTTAACTTGGAGCCACCTCTTGGACAAGATAGAACGGGGCTTCACAGTTGGAACCGTTGACGAAGCACAGCAGTGGATATGCAAAAACAGATATAGCGCACCGTTCCACCGTCTACGTCATCATAAAAAGACCTCGCTTACACCTTATTTATTCTGTCGTTCATTAAACTATGAAGCGCATCCCAAAAGATTGCGATTGAAAAAGATTTTTAAGGAGACCTAAAGAAATGAGAATATTCAGATTATTTGCCATAGTTACGTTTTCTGCGGTTTTCACTTTGATTTCAGTTGGTATTAGCCAAGCGGCTACAGTGGAAAAAGTAGTAGCTGTAGTAAACGACAGGATAATAACTCTTAGCGAACTCGAACAAGAGATAGAAGATATAACTGTCAATCCAGAAAATCCGGTTGATCCTCAACAGGCACTACAAGCCATGATAGACCGTATCTTGATTGAACAGCAGGCAACCGCAAGAAGAATCTCGGTAAGTGATGAAGAAGTAAGAGCGATAGTGGAGAACCAGCGGGAAGTTATGGGACTTGGCGGAGAAAGTCTAGCAAAGGAACTGGAAAAGCAAAATGTATCCGAAAAGCTTTTTTACCGTCAGTGGAAACACCAAATACTCTCAAGAAGACTTATTAACTCAATCACTCAAGGAAGCATAGCGGTAACCGACAAAGAAGTAGAGGAATATCATAGAAAATACTATGGGGGCGAAAAAATAGAGGAAAAAACTCCTGAAAAACAAACAAAAATCGCCCATATACTGATCTTAAAAGAGACAGACAACGCGCTTGAAAAGGCCAACAAGATTCTTGAGGACGTAAAATCTGGAAAATCATTCGCTTGGCTCGCCAGCCAATATTCAATGGACAAGACAACGGCGTCTAAGGGCGGTGTACTAGGATATTTTGTCAAAGGAGATTTGGTTTCCGAGATTGAGCAGGCAGTAGAGCAAACTGAGATAGACGGCATCGCAGGACCTGTGCAAACATCTCAAGGTTATCACATAGTTAAGGTTCTCGACAGAATTGAGGAGGAATCTTCCGCCATACGCTATAGAGAGAATATAAGGCAACAGATTTACAATGAAAAAGTGGAGAAATTTATAAGTAAGTGGCTTGAGGAAATAAAGCAAAAAACTTACATAGAAACAAAGATATGATTTTCCTCTGTCGTCTCACCATGGATCAGTTCTCTGTCGAGTACTCATCCACGGCAGGACACGCGCACACGAGATTTCTATCTCCGTAAGCATTATCCACTCTTGATACTGAAGGCCAAAATTTTGAGACTCGGAGACTTGGAAGCGGAAAAAACGCCTGCTGCCGAGAATAAGGATGATCCCACTTAGAAGATACAAGATTGCGCGCAGTGTGGGGAGAGTTTCTCAGTAAGTTGTTTGATGGATCTGAACGACCATCTATTATATCCTGTATCTCTTTGCGTATCGCTATCATCGCATCGCAGAACCTGTCCATTTCCTCTTTTGATTCACTCTCTGTGGGCTCAATCATAAGAGTTCCCGCAACAGGCCAAGACATGGTGGGGGCGTGAAACCCATAATCCATCAGTCTTTTTGCAACATCCTCAACCGTTATACCCGCGCTTTTTCCAAGATCTCTGAGATCAAGTATAAACTCGTGCGCGACTCTTCCCTTTTTTCCCTCATACAGAATGTCATAGTGTTTCTCAAGCCTAGTTTTCATGTAATTAGCGTTCAGTATGGCATACCGCGATGCGACGCTGAGTCCATCTTTTCCAAGTAACCTCATATACCCGTAGGAGATAAGCAATATGCTTGCGCTTCCCCACGGCGCCGCCGATATCACTCCACAGGATTTTTCACCTCCTACGTCATTCACAACGCAATGACCGGGAAGATGCGGGGCAAGATGGGATGCGACGCATATAGGTCCCATTCCAGGACCTCCTCCCCCGTGAGGGATGCTAAATGTCTTATGCAGGTTAATATGACATACGTCAACGCCGAACAGCGCTGGGGTACATAACCCCACTTGGGCGTTTAGATTGGCTCCATCCATGTATACCTGTCCGCCAGCTGCGTGAATAATATCGCATATACGTCTTATTCCCGGTTCAAAAACACCATGAGTGGAAGGATAGGTAATCATCAAAGAAGAAATCTTTTCCTTATATTTACCACAACATTTGGCAAGGTCTTCTATATCCACATCCCCGTTTTTCCCGCATTTTACCACCACAACGTCCATACCCGCCATACGAGCGCTTGCAGGATTGGTACCATGGGCAGAGGATGGAATAAGAACTACGTTCCTTTCTGTATCACCCTGCGCCCAAAAGTAACTACGTATGACCATAAGTCCCGAATACTCCCCTTGAGCCCCGGAATTGGGCTGAAGAGAACAGGCGGAAAGCCCTGTTATCTGGCATAGATATCGCTCTATTTCACTGATCACCTGCGCATATCCAGCAGCCTGACCTCGAGGAGCAAAGGGATGAATATCTGAAAACTCTTTCCAACTCACTGGGATCATCTCCGTTGTACCGTTAAGTTTCATAGTGCAAGAGCCAAGAGGAATCATAGAATGGGCAAGGGAAAGGTCTCTGCTTTCAAGACTTTTTATATATCGCAACATCAGAGTTTCTGAGTGATAGCGGTTAAAAACCCGCTGGGGAAGAAAATCTTGTTCCCTTACAAGGTCTTTGGGAACAGAAGAAACGGATAAAACCATTTCCGCAGATACGCGCGGAACTGGCTCCACCTTAAGAGAATCGACGAAGATCGACAGTATATCGTCTATATCATTTATGGTTACTGTTTCGTCAAGCGATACGCATAGTCTTTTGTCCGGAAGGTATCTGAAGTTAATCTTTCTCTCAAGAGCCAATGCGCGAATTGTTGCTACGGCATCTTCTCCAAATTGGAAAAGGTCTATGTGAAGAGTATCGAAAAATGCGCCGTTGCGCTGAACCACTCCCAGTTCTTGAAGTCCCAAGTCAAGCATTTTCGCAAACGTATTTATTCTACGCGCAATCCGTCTGAGACCTCTAGGGCCATGGTAAACCGCATACATAGACGACATTATAGCCAGCAGTGACTGCGCAGTGCAGATGTTGGATGTGGCTCTCTCTCTTCTTATATGCTGCTCTCTAGTCTGAAGAGCCATCCTGTAAGCCGGGTCTCTGTCCTTATCAAAGGAAATCCCTATTATTCTTCCGGGAATCTGCCTGCGAAATTCATCTTTGGTAGCGAAATATCCTGCGTGTGGACCCCCATACCCCATAGGAACTCCTAATCTCTGAGAAGTTCCAACCACGGCATCAACCCCAAACCTACCGGGAGGAATAAGGATGGCAAGACTCATAAGATCGGCTGCGACTGCAACCATAACACCAGCCCTGTGGGCATTCTTAACGAATCCACGCAGGTCTCTTACCTCGCCAAAGGCGTCTGGATATTGCAAAAGCGCTCCAAAGAAACTTTCATCAGGAACAAACTCAAGTTCAGTTCCCTCTACTATTGTTATCCCCAGAGGTTCTGCGCGGGTTTTGAGAACATCTATAGTTTGAGGAAAACATCTATCGGAAATAAAGAATCGATTGGGACAGACGGCTTTCTTTTTCTCACTACGAATACGGTGAAACATAGCCATGGCCTCTGCGGCTGCCGTCGCTTCGTCAAGAAGCGACGCGTTTGCAATTTCCATTTCAGTAAGTTCCGTTATTAGCGTCTGAAAATTCAAAAGCGCTTCAAGCCGACCTTGGGATATTTCCGCTTGGTAGGGAGTATACTGCGTATACCAGCAGGGATTCTCAAAAATATTTCTCGCTATCACTGAGGGAACCACGCAACCGTAATAACCAAGACCTATGTATGAACGAAACACGCTGTTTTTACGCGAGATATTCTTTATATGGTCAAGATAGTGGTTCTCGGTTATAGCATCTGGGAAATTCGTCAAAGACTCTGAAAGTAAGTCAGGTGGAATAGCCTGTTTTACGAGTTCTTCAAGACTACTCACGCCTATGCTGACAAGCATTTTACGCGTCTCATCAGAAGATGGTCCTACGTGTCTCGTAGTGAAAAAATCTTCTTTTCCATAAACTCCATCATTCATTTCAGTGGGGGTGGAAACGGTGAAAATACATAGGTAGTAACTCTAACTAGAAAAATCAGCCATCTATCTCTTCTTCAATTAGTCGCTCGTAATCTGAGGGGTTCAGAAGTTTTTTAATCTCTGTTTCGTCAATCTCATCAATGAGTATTTTCACTATCCATCCATCGCCATATGGATCCGCGTTGAGAAGTTCAGGAGAATCTATTAAAAGATCGTTTATTTCAGCTACTTCTCCAGAAACTGGAGCGAAAAGTTCAGACACCGCTTTTGTTGACTCCGCTCCACCGAAGGAGTCTCCCTGCACCAACTCGTCCCCTTCGGTTGGAAGTTCAACATAGACTATCTCTCCTAAAGATTCCTGAGCGTAGTCTGTAATTCCTATAATAGCCACGTCTCCTTGCAATCTTATCCATTCATGCTCTTCCGTGTATTTTAAGTCTTTCGGTACGCTCATCACGTTAAATACTCCCTAATTTATTTGTTGCTCTTAGTTTTTATGAATAGGAAAACCGCAACACACGGCTTTCCTCAAGCTCCCTCTAATATCAATTTCTATCTCATCTCCGCATTGCACAGCAGTTGCCGGCACAGAAGCCATACCCACCCCCTCTCCCAAAACGGGAGACATGGTGCCGCTTGTAACTTTCCCTGTTTTTCTTCCGTTTTTCATCACCACATAACCACTTCTTGGAATTCCTCTTTCAATCATTCGAAAACCCGCTGTTTTTCTGACTTCGCCACTTGCCATTCGCTCTGAAAGAGCCTTGCGGCCAATAAACTCTCCTTTATCCATTTTCACGTATCTTCCTAGGCCAGCATCTATAGGCGTTGTTTGCTCATCAATTTCGTTTCCGTAAAGAGGATAACCCGCTTCTATTCGAAGCGTATCGCGCGCGCCCAATCCACATAGACTGATTCCCAAACTTTTCCCGTTTTCATATAACCTTCTCCATAGAGTTTTGGCATCTGTTGAAGGTACGAAAAGCTCAAAGCCATCCTCTCCGGTGTATCCGGTTCTAGCCGCTATCACTCCAGCATCTTCACCCTCAAGTATCTTAAAAGAAAATCTGGGGAAATCTTTTATAATATCCTCCCCCACGGTTTTTTTCATAACAGCGACCGAATTTGGCCCCTGAACCGCTATTTGCGAGTAAAAAGAACTTATGTTTCTCACTTCCACTTCAAATCCAGCGGTGTTATCCATAATCCAACGGAATACATTGTTTGTATTTGATGCGTTTGCGCAGATGAGAAAACGCTCTGAAGAAAACCTGTAGGTTATCAGATCATCAACCACTCCGCCATTTGGATAACAAAAAAAACCGTACCGAGCCTTTCCATCTGCAAGACCCGCAATTTCGTTTGTATTAAGTTTCTCGCAAAGATTTTCCGCATCAACGCCTCTGATATCTATTTCACCCATGTGGCTCACGTCAAAAAGACCGCAGAAGCGCCTAACCGCCATATGTTCCTGCTTTATACCTTTGAACTGTAGAGGAAGTTCCCATCCGGCAAAGTCAACCATTTTGGCGCTACAATTCTTGTGCGTTTCGTGCAAAGCGGTGTAATTCATATCTGCCAATGATTAAACATCCAAAAAAAGAGACTGTCAAAACAGAATCTCGGTTAAATTCCTCCCGCCCGTAGAGAGGTACTTGTCAGGTTTGAACTATCTTCTCGTAGGTGGTCAACCATGCCCCTCTAGCCAACGAAAGACATCAATATCATTCTTTGAAAGAGTACTCAGAACTGTGTACAAGGGTAGCGGTCGTTCGAGGACGTGTCTTGGTTACTAGATCTGAAATCCAGTTTGGATCTGGTGGTAACTACCGCAGGGCGGTTTCCACGAGAGTGCGCTGGATCAACTTCGCACAAAAGATCTGGTGCGGTAAATTACCCAACTAAATTTTACCAGAACGAAGCAAAAACAACCATAGTTGTTGTGCTTCAAAGTTTAATGGGCGGCGGATGTCGATTTTCTTTGATGATGAAACTGCACCACCAGATAAGACGTACAAACAGGAAAATTCTGCGTGCTTAACTTGTTAACTTTTTGATTCGCTCTTAATCCTAGATAGTCTTTGAACCGGAAATTATAGAATAGTAATCAAGACACGGGTGGCAAACCGTCTGAGGAGACAACTATGAACAAGCAGTACTGGATTGAATTGCTGGACATACAAGGAAAGCGACTTTTTAGTTTAGAGGTTGACGAGGAAAAATATGTGGACGAAGTTGAAAAGTTACGAAAGGATAATTGGACTTTTATCCGTGAGATACTAGAAGTTAATAAGGATGATAAGATTGTCATAGCGAGGCTGTGGGTGAGAGATGAAGATGATTTGTTGGACGAGGAACTGCTTGCCGAATGGGAAGTAGTATGGGTAGTTAACAAGTACGATTGCGGAATTAGTTTGGAGCATGTCGTGTTACAATTCGGATTAATGGACGAAGGATTAGAACAAACAGAATAAAGATTGAAAAAAAACCGAAGTGAAATTAGTTATTATGACATCACAGGCTAGATGGACTGGTCAATGCTACTCCCTACGAATTTGCAGGAGGTAATATGGTTGATACAAAAACTTTTGAAGTAGCGCTATCATATGTTTATGAACAACGCTCACTCGCCAAAAAGCTAATGGACGAGTTGTATCGTCTGGGCATATCTGTGTTTTGTGACTATTTTGAAAACACGGAACTAATAGCGCGCCGCGTCGCGATTCAAGAGGTGTATGAGGGTTTTGAGCGAGCGGACATCATCGTGTTGTTTTTCTCCAAAGAATATTTAGACCGCGCATGGGGACAAGACGAAAGAGAATTAGCCCTAAGTGAAATCTCAAAACCTAAAACTGTGCTACTTCTACGCTTTGATGACGTTTCCATTCCAAAGGGTTTGCCTAGAGGGATAAATTTTAAGGATGCAAGTGACTATGAGGTAAAAAAACTGACTGAAGAAATTAGCGAAAAACTCTTTGGCCATAGGAGGATAGAGGAGATAAACGCAGGTTCAAGCCAAAGTCCACAGATGACATCACTTACAGGGGAAGTCACACTGTCGCCCCATGATGGATACCAATTTGTGATCGGGAGAGACGAACTGAAATTTGAGATGATGTGGAGCAGACGCAATGCCGGCAGCATTTATGTCTACAACGACCCACCGTCGATTGAAGGGGTAGCATTAGCGAAGGGATACACATCAATAGATCAGATTATCGTTGCCCGGTTCCTGAACTACACGGCCAAAGCTCAGGAACCTAGTGTTGATGAGATCGTTGTACTCCGAAACACCAACGGCTTCTACGCCGCAGTACATGTGTTAGAAGTTACAGACAGCAATCAAGGAAGCGATGAGCAACTGCGCTTTAGATACGTTATCCAACCTGATGGATCGGACGATTTTTCTGGAGGATTTCAAGTGGAATCCATTAGAATACAAGGGTTCCGGTCTCTTAAAGACGTACACTTAAGTGATCTAGGTCCTCTAGTGGCCATGATCGGACCTAATGGGTGTGGTAAGTCAAATGTCATCCGGCTCTTTGAGATGATGTGGGCAATGCTTGGATTTCGACGTCTAGCGAGTTTTGTGGGCAGATATGGTGGCGGTGACGACCAACTATTTAACGGTAGCAAGGAAACACCTAAGATTGACGTAGAAGTGACCTTGCAAATCGGACAAACTGATTTCTACGATTATCGGTTTGGGCTTGAGTATGGGAACAACGATAGATTATTGATGTCTCGCGAATCATACAGGTTGAGAAAAACAAAACAACAAAAAGTCAATTGGAACCATATTGAGAGCAGCATGGGGAGCACCGAAGCCGGATTAATTGATATAGGTCACAAACCCTATCCAGAGACTATCAACTCGCGTGTGGCTAACAACATATCGCAGGTGCTTGGGAGAATTAGAGTATACCAATTCCACGATACGTCAATAGACTCCGGGTTTAAGAAACTGTGTGATTTTCGAGACCACAACTATTTGGCGGCTGACGGTCGCAATCTAGCGGCAGTTCTGTTTCGGCTGGAGAGAGAAGACCGTCGTCGATATGACGCAATCTGTCGCTATATCGGACGAGTGTTGCCGGAATTTGATCGGTTTAACCTTCAAGTAGTTCAAGACAAAGTCGCATTGCGATGGGTATCCAAAAACGCGAGCAAAACCTTCGGCGCTCATCTGACATCAGATGGATCGCTTAGATTATTCGCTTTAATTACTTTATTGAACCTTCCGTCTGATATGCTACCAACCATTGTATTTCTAGACGAGCCTGAACTCGGACTTCACCCGACGGGAATTGCGCTAATTGGGGGGATGATCAAGTCTTTGTCTTCTAAAAAACAGATTTTGGTTGCTACGCAATCACCTATTCTGATTGATACTTTCAGACTTGATGAAGTGATAGTTCTAGAAGCAGACAAAAACGGATCACAGACTCAGACACTCAACTCGGACGAATACAAAGATTGGCTTGATGAAGGTTTTCTGCCCGGTGAATTATGGCAAAAAAACCTGTTTGGAGGTCTACCTTGATCCGGGTCGCTATTGTAGTGGAGGGAGATACCGAAAGAGAGTTCATAGAACAAATTTTAGTCGGACATCTTCACCAGAAAGGCGTAGACATGAAAGTAATTAACCTTGGAGGTGGAGTGAGTGTGAGTAGAATTGCTAAGCACATGAGACCACTCTGTAAATCATTCCAAGTGATCACTTCTTTAGTTGATTATTTTGGCTTCAAGAAGAGGGGGAATAAAACGGTCAAAGAACTTGAACAATGGATACGCGAAGAAGTCACTAAAAAAATGCCAAGGAGAAGCAATTGTGAAATACATCCCTATGTACAACAGTATGAATTCGAAGGGTTGTTATTTTCAGACGTAGAAGCGTTTGAACATGTGCCCGGCATCTCTAAGCAAGACTTAAAAAAACTAAAAAACATTAGAAAACGCTCTTCTCCGGAAAATATTAACGACAAGAACCCGCCTAGCAAGAGAATCGAAAGAGTTTTTCCTCAATATGATAAAGTGGTGAATGGAGTGGACCTAGCGACGCGGATCAAATTAACTAAAATACGCAAGGAGTGTAAAAGGTTTAACTGCTGGGTAACTTTTTTGGAGTCACTTGGTGACAATACGTAGTCTTACTAAGTATGGCAATCCCACTGGTCCCATATCAAAGCATGCGATTAGTCTTTTCAAACTTTAAGAAACCTATCAGCCCTGCAACCGAAATGGGGGCATATGAGGCGCTTTGGTCTAAACAAGGAATATCATTCAAGAAAATCGCGGAGAAATTTAAATCCGCACCTGGGTCGCTCCCATCGGATTTTGTTGAACCTGATGAGATTGAAAGATATAAATCTGAAGCGTTTGCACTTCTGAATAATGCCGGAATTAAAGATTTTGGCATTCGTGTTCACGGCACATTTGAATATCTCGATAAGTTGCGCGACGCAAAATACCCTATCGAATTGCTGTACTTCCAAGGCATCTGGGATTTAGCTAGTTCGCCTTCAGTTGCTGTTGTTGGAACAAGAAACCCGTCAGACTATGGAAAGAAGCGTACCCGTAAACTTGTCAAAAACTTGGTAAAAGACGGTTTCACTATCACATCCGGTCTCGCCAAAGGTATAGATACGGTTGCGCATAAATCGGCCCTAGAAGCTGATGGTAGAACAGTAGCTGTTATTGGTACGCCGCTTACCGAGAGTTATCCAAAAGAGAACAAAGAACTACAATATCTACTAAGCAGATCGTTTCTGGTGATAAGTCAAGTTCCGTTTGTGCGTTATTCCAAACAGACGCCTCATCAGAATAGATTGTTTTTTCCAGAAAGGAATAAACTCATGTCAGCAATTACAGAAGCAACTATTATCGTTGAAGCTGGAGATAGGTCCGGCACACTAGTACAAGCAATAGCTGCATTAGAACAGAACCGAAAACTGTTTATTTTGGACAGTTGTTTCAAAAACCCGAACATAACATGGCCGGAAAAATTCGCCCGTAAAGGCGCAATTAGAGTAAAGGAATACGACGATATTAGAGAACATCTTGAAGATTCGCCTATCAAAGATTGATAATCTTAGCCGATGCGACCACCATTATTTAGAAGAAAAGGATGAATGTTGGTACTTCGGTGAATACACGGCCTACGAATCGTTCTGCTTTAGCGAAATGAATCAACTCATTATGAATTTTAAAAAAGAACTGTCACGGCGTAAAAATCCAGAGGAATGGAAATACAAAAAACGTGCTATCTGTAAAGTAGGCCAACTATTCGCCTCATTCATTAAAGATACTGACTTAAAAGATGTAGTTTTTGTACCAATTCCACCCTCCAAAATAAAAACAGACTCGGACTACGACCCAAGACTAGTTCAGTCTCTGGAAAAAGCTTTCAAGATGTCAAAAGTGAAACCGCGGATTTCTGAGTGCATTTTTCAAAAACACAGTACTGAACCTGATCACAAATCAGACAAACCCAAATTAGAACCCGGTGAACGTGCGGACATCTATGCTGTTGACTCTAAAAAAATCCCACAGAACACTAAACTAGCAATCATTGTTGATGATGTATTAACTACAGGAAGTCATTTTAAGGGTGTTGAAATTGCATTGAAAAAGCACCTGCCTAAGGTTCAAGTTATAGGGTTGTTCGTCGCTAGAACAGTTTTCCTAACGAAACAAATTAAGAGAAAACAATAAAAGAACTGCTTAAAGACTAAACAGTAAGAAAAACAGTTTAATGGGCGAGAACAAAACAACGATATGATCTGAAGATTTTGACATAGAACGGATGTAAATGGAATTAGGTGGGTAGAAGGCAACTTATGCCCTTGTAGCCGTGTTTTTTTGTAACGGGATATTTGCTAGACGAAAAAACAAAATGACACTACAAGGTTCGGAAAACAACAGAGCAGACCTGAGAATCCAGAACTTCTACACCGTCCTGTACAGAAAATACGGACCGCAACACTGGTGGCCATCACGGACGCCGTTTGAATGCGCTGTGGGCGCTATACTCACTCAGAACACCTCGTGGAAAAACGTAGAAAAAGCAATATCAGCGCTCAGGGAAAACTCTTTGCTCTCTGCGCGCAGACTTCGGTCAATCCCCACAGAGCGTCTCTCCAACATTATACGCCCCTGCGGATACCACAATCTCAAGGCAAAAAGACTTCAAAATTTCGTTGATTTTCTCTTTGATTACTACGAAGGAAATATGAAAAACATGCTCGGAGAGGACAGAGACAGTTTGAGGAAAAAACTACTCTCTGTAAATGGCATCGGGAAAGAAACGGCTGATTCTATACTTCTGTACGCGCTTGGAAAACCGATGTTTGTGGTTGACGCCTACTCACGCAGGATTCTTTACCGCCATCACCTAATTACTCAGCGCGCAGACTACGCGCAGATACAAAAACTTTTTACAGAAAGTCTTCAGGATCGGACAGAAATTTTTGGAGAGTACCATGCGCTTATAGTAAAAGCGGGAAAACTCCACTGTAGGAAAAAAGCTCGGTGTGATGGCTGTCCGCTGAGACATGACCCTCATGACCCAGAGAAAAACCCTGTCTAGACAAACTCAGATATATGAACTTTTCTCTTCTTAGATCAAAAGGTTCTTGTCAATCGTTTGACATTGCTAGTTCCACTACGGCTTTGAAACTCTCGGGGTTTTTCACCGCAAGTTCTGAAAGAGACTTTCTGTCAAGATCTATGTCTGCTTTTTTAAGCGCCCCCATAAATCTGCTGTATGAAAGCCCAAAAGGCCTTACGCCGGCGTTTATCCTCATTATCCACAACGCCCTGAAATCCCTTTTTCTCGTACGTCTGTGCCTGTAAGCGTAGGCAAGAGCCCTTAAAATGGTCTCCTTAGCCCTTTTGAAATTGTTCTTTCTTCTTCCCCAGTACCCTTTGGCAAGTTTGAGAACTTTTTTCTTCCTTCTTCTTGAAGTAACTCCTCTTTTGATTCGCATCGGTCTTCTCCGTTTCCCACAGCAAAGTTATAAATAGGGAACGTATGTTCGTATTTTTTTAGCCGCAGAGCCTTCAATAAAATCTGGCTCTAGAAGCCGTCTCATCCTCTTTGAACTTTTTTTTACGTTTATATGGCTTTTGCCACCCTTATTTCTTCTTATTTTTCCACTTCCCGTAACGGAAAATCTTTTCGCCGCGCTACGGTTTGTTTTCATCTTAGGCATTCTATTAAAACCTCACTTTTTCTTTACCGGAGCAAGTACCATTATAAGGTTCTTGCCTTCTATCTTGGGTTCCATATCTACTGACGCTACATCGGAGAGTTGCTCGCATACATCCTTTGCAAGCGTGCGTCCTAACTCTGGGTGAATTATTTCCCTGCCTCGAAAAAATATCCTCATCTTGGTTTTGTGACCCGCCTCAAGGAAACTCCTCATGCGGTTTATCTTGACTTCAAGATCGTGATCCCCTATGTTGGGACGGAATTTTATCTCCTTTATTGTCTGGTCTTTTTGTCTTTTAGCGCTTTTCTGCTTTTTAAGCTCATATTTGAATTTGCCATAATCCATCAACCTGCACACGGGCGGTTTGGCATTTGATGCGACTTCGACTAGATCAACTTCTTTGCTCTCAGATATTCGCAACGCCTCGTCAATATCCACAACCCCGAGTTGCTCTCCGCTAACATCTATAAGCCTAACCTCTTTTGCCGTTATTCTCCCGTTAATCCGGGTTTCTGGCGTACGTGGTCTGAAATTAGATTTCCTCCTAGCTATGCCTTTGCCTCCATCCAGTTATACGGATTGTTCTCCCTTGAGGCGATTTCAATGAAGTCATTTAACGACAACGCATCTATAGCGCCTGCGCCATACTTTCTAGGAGCAACAGTTCCGGTCTGAACCTCCTTTTCTCCGGCAACAAGAAGATAGGGAATTTTCATTGTCTGCGCCTCTCTGACCTTATAGCCGAGTTTTTCGTTTCTCAAGTCGGTCTCGGCGCGAAGCCCTGCCGCACAAAGTTTTCTGCATACTTCCTCACAATATTCCGCTTGGTTCTGTCCAACGGAAGCCACCCTTATTTGTTCAGGACTGAGCCAGAGCGGAAACGCCCCACCGTAATGCTCTATGAGAATTCCAAAAAACCTCTCTATAGAACCAAATATGGCTCTATGTATCATTATCGGGGTATGCCTTGCGTTATCCTCTCCCACAAACTCCATCTTAAACCGTTCCGGCAGATTGAAATCTACTTGAATAGTTGAGCATTGCCAAGCCCTACCTAAAACATCTTTTATCTTAAGATCTATTTTAGGACCGTAAAAGGCTCCTCCACCATGGTCAACTTTGTATTGAAGACCGGAATCAGCGAGAGATTGCTCTATAGATTCTATAGACCTGTCCCAATTTTCCTCGCTCCCGACAAATTTCTCCGGTCGAGTGGAAAGGAAAATCTCATAATCGGAAAACCCAAAAGTTCGGAGAAAATCTAGGGTGAGATCAAGAACACCCGAAACTTCTTGGCGGATTTGATCTGGACGACAAAAGATATGGGCATCATCTTGAGAAAAGCCTCTCACGCGAAGAAGCCCATGAAGGACTCCAGATCTTTCGTACCTATATACGGTTCCTATTTCCGCCCACCTCACTGGAAGGTCTCTATAGCTTCTGGTTTTGGATTTATATATCAATATGTGAAAAGGACAATTCATTGGCTTTATCTGGTAATCAGAGTTTTCCACTTCCATTGAGGAGAACATATTCTCTCTGTAAAAATCAACGTGACCGCTCAATCGCCACAGATCAAGCTTGGCTATGTGCGGGGTGTAGAGTATCTCATATCCTCTCTGAATGTGCTCTTTTCTCCAGAAGTCCTCTATTATCCCTCTTACTTTAGCTCCTCTCGGATGCCAAAGAACAAGACCAGGACCTAAGTCCTCATTTATGCTAAAAAGGTCAAGTTCCTTGCCAAGTTTGCGATGGTCCCTTTTTTTCGCTTCCTCCAGACCGTCAAGGTATTTGCGCATTTCTTTTTTATTCCAGAATGCAGTTCCGTAAATTCTCTGAAGCATGGGGTTTTTCTCATTACCTCTCCAGTAAGCTCCTGCAGAACCCGTAAGCCGAAACGCTTTAACAAGACCAGTCGTGGGAAGATGCGGCCCTCTACAGAGGTCATACCAGCTAACTTGGTCGTAAATGGTTATCTCTTGATCTTCTGGAAGATCGTTTATTATCTCAATTTTATAGGTTTCTCCGAGTTCTGAAAAAGTTTCTATGGCTTGTTGTCTAGAAACCGATTTTTTGGTAAGAGGATGGTTTTTTCTTATTATCTCCGCCATCTTGGATTCAATTTTTTCAAGATCTTCGGGAGTAAAACCCCTAGTGAAATCAAAATCGTAGTAAAACCCGTTCTCTATAACCGGACCTATGGTTACTTTGGCTTTTGGAAAAAGAGTTTGAACAGCTTCTGCAAGAATATGGGCTGTGGTATGTCTTAGAAGACTCAAACCAGTTTCTGTGTTGGATTTTATCGGAAGGATCTCGCAGTCTTTCTCAAGGCGGTACCAGAAATCAACCACCTGACCATCAACAACGGCTCCTATTGTCTGTTTGTCATCATTAAGACTTGCAAGCACTTCTCCAACAATAGTACCTGAAGGGAATCTGTCTATGTTTCCCAAAACGCTTACTTCTATCATCCAAGATTCATCCTCTAGAGCAATGGTGAGCACGGCAGGAATTGAACCTGCGACCCCTTGCACGTCAAGCAAGTGCTCTGCCCCTGAGCTACGTGCTCAGCAAAAGGGGTATTGTCTTTAATTATCGCGCATTGTCAAGAGATTTCGACCAACAGCGCTTAATGCGAACTTTGTCAGATTTTCAAAACCCATAAGGAGAAATACCAGGTTGCGGTACACGACAAACTAATCTTTGCAACGCGACATTGTTGCCGTCGGATAAAGATTTACCGGCTTGAGAACAGAGAAGTATTCAGGTAATTTCCCAATGCTATTAAAGCCTTTCTTGCAGACTTGTAATCTAGGTGAGAAACCATACGTAGAACAATACTTGACACCGACTTTATTGAATTTTCAAAACCCTCAAGGGGAAAAGTTCGAGATATCTACGATCTAGGTAAGCGTCTTCTGATCGTAACCACAGACCGTATCTCCGCCTTTGACGTCATACTTCCCAATGGTATCCCGAAAAAAGGAGAGGTGCTTAATCGCATTTCCGAGTATTGGTTTCACAGAACCCGACATATAATCCGCAATCACATGATCTCCACCAATCCAGAACAGTTCCCTGAGTGTTTTGCGCAATTCGCAGATACGCTTTGTGGCCGTTCAATGCTTGTAAGAAAGACCAAACCTCTTCCCGTAGAGTGCATTGTCAGGGGGTACATCAGTGGCTCGGGATGGCAAGAGTATCTCAAAACAGGAACTGTATGTTCCATACCGCTGGGCGAAGGGACCGTTGAGTCACAGAAAATGTCAGAGCCGATGTTCACCCCCTCTACAAAAGCCGAGGGTGGAGTTCATGACAAGAACATATCTTTTGCGCAGATGAGTGAAATGATTGGAGGAGACCTTGCAAACAAAATAAGAAACGTAAGCGTTGAGATATATTGCGCCGCGGCAAAAAAAGCAGAACAAAAGGGCATAATAATCGCCGATACGAAATTCGAGTTTGGACTGTGTTTTGACACCGAAGAACTTCTTCTTATAGATGAGGCGCTCACTCCTGATTCATCAAGATTCTGGCCCCTTGCCGACTACAGCCCTGGGCGTTCTCAGAAAAGTTTTGATAAGCAATTCGTAAGGGATTACCTGAATCAGATAGGATGGAATAAAAGGCCCCCCGCACCAGAACTCCCGCCCGAAATAGTGGAAAAAACCGCGGAAAAATATATGGAAATTCTAAAACTTTTTTGCGGAGAATAACAACATGGAAAAAATTAGTTCTCCTTGTAATGGAATATGCGTAATTGACGAGGATACTGGTCTCTGCGTTGGGTGCCTTCGCACAAGCGATGAAATAGCGAACTGGAGTTCATACTCTCCTGAAAAGCGAGATGAGATTTTAGAAGATATAACCCTACGTGAGGAACGACAGACCCAGTGAAAACGATAAGCGTTTTAGGTTGCGGCTGGCTTGGGCTACCGCTTGCGTTACGTTTGCAAAAAGAAGGGTTTTCCGTAAAAGGTTCTGTAAGAACTCCTGAAAAACTCCCAGAACTTTTCAGAACCGGGATAGAACCATACCTTATTGATATTAATCCCGAAGTAACGGGAGAAAATACAAATGAATTTTTCTCCTCGGACATACTGGTTATAAACTTCCCACCCGAGCGAAGAGACGACATTGAAACTTACCATCAGATACAGATAAAAAACTTGCTTGAGGCAATACCAAACCCAATGGGAAAGATGGTGATTTTTGCAAGCTCAACCTCTGTATACCCTAACACGAATAATACCGTAACAGAAAATGACTCTATCTCTCCAGAGAAACCGTCTGGAAGAGCGCTTTTTCGCGTTGAGAGGATTTTACTTGACCACACTGCAATTGATACTACCGTGATACGTTTTTCGGGACTCGTAGGCTATAACAGAACTCCTATCAAATCAATAAGAAGAAAAAAACTCGTGCTTAATCCTGACTGTCCTCTGAACCTCATTCACCGCGACGACTGTGTAGAGATAATCCTCAGGGTAATAGCGCTTGATATAAGAGACACAGTGCTCAACGCAACCTGCGACAAACATCCTACTAGAAAAGATTATTATTTGAACGAAGCCCGTAAGTATAGAATCAGTCCTCCAGTCTTCGAAGCGGAACAAACGTTACAATACAAGATAGTTTCTAACAAAAAACTCAAAGAAACACTAAATTATGAGTTCATATTCCCCGACCCGCTTGGGATGCCATAAGAAGACTATTCTATACGGAAATCAAATTCCTCTTACGCCTTTCCTAATTTCTCTGAAAAAATGAAATTGGTACTGTTTATATAATTCCCCGCCCGAAAACAAGACGCGGATTTTAAAGAAAATACTAGAGAACCACCAGGGATTTTCTCTAGAAAAAGAAACCTAGAGAGAATCCCGTTGGGTTTCTAGACAAAATCTCTTGGAAAAAGTCGAGTTAAAAGAAGTACTTCAGGGTAAGCGCCGCCACATGGGAATTGCTGTCTTTCCCATCTTTAAACGTTTTGTAGTAGTTCCATCCTACAGAAATATCCAACGAATCAAAAGGTATATTTATTCCGGCCTGAAGAGTTGCCTGATAATCTGTCATTGTTTCGTCTATTTTTTCGGGAATTTTTGGAATGGCAGGGTTTTGCGCTCCCGCACCCGTAAGAGCGGATACAAGTCCTTTGGTTTGCTGATTCGCACCAACCTCCACATCGCTCCTTACGATGCCAACGCCTCCTCCTATATAAGGCTCTACTGACTCTCCTGGAACCGGGTAGAGCAGTACAGACGTTGATGCTTGAAGCGCAATCAGTCTTCCGTCGTCATAGACAAATTTCAAACTCTGCGGATCACTGCCCAAAGCAGCACCGAGTGCAGGGTTTGCTGTAGCTAGACTCACCAACGGCTCAAGAAGAGTAGCGGGAGGGGATGCAGAAAGTTCGGCTGACTGCCTTGACCAAGACCCTACGAGTTCAACCGCAAAGTAATCTGAAATTCTATTTCCAACAGTAACCGCAGCACCTATCCCATAATCAACAGAGAATTCGGCTGGAATATTTTGTTCTTTACCCATAACAGAAACCGCAACTTGCTCCGACAGATCTTGAGCAAATGGAACACCAACCAAGGCTCCTACGTAAAATCCCTTTTTGACTTCGGAAGTTTGCGAAAATCCGGCCTCGGGTAATATAAGGAAAAATGCAAAAGTGACTACTAAGAAAAAAGGTAAACCAATCTTCAAACTCTTCATAATATATCCTCCTTAGGAACTAGAGAGCGTCCAATTTAATACAATTCAATAAAAAGCCCCGCCTAGATAACAGAGCCGATATGATGGTTGGGTGTACTATAAAGCACTATCTCACAAAATAATACGCAATTCTAGAGAGATATGCAAATCTGGTAAAGAAGAAGTGAGATTAAACAACGTTCTGATTATTTGTTTTGACCTCTTTAGTTTTCATGTTTTGTCTCCTACCATTCGCATGTCTCTCAACCTCACCGAAAACTAGACTGATAAAACTTCAGTTCTTTGCTCAAGCAGTTTAATTGCAAATGCAAAAAGCCCGAGACTCCATCTCTTTGGAGTTGATTGATCTGAAAAAGACAGAATTTGTTGATTACAAGGTTATTTCTTATGGAAATAATCCCACCAGAGATACATAATGAACTTCTTTTCAAGTTCATTATGTCCTAAGTTTGTCATCTGTAAATGATATTGTCGGAATATCAGCAAGTCATATATGAGAAAAATCGTATAGTACGTAATAATTGGTCATGGCTCTTGGACAAAAAGTCAGGATATACAAGTTGGTATGGTCAGTTATAACGCATCCCAAGCGTGTTCATGGAGTTTTTGCCAAGGGATCAAGAAATCAGTCCCACACTTCTGTTGTTGGTTGCCGCCATAAACAACAGAGACAGAGCATCCACTGACTGATTTGTCTAGTTGTTTATGGACTCGTCTAGCACTCTTAAGCAGGGTTGATGACGGCGTTTCTGCAGACTTAACTTCCACGATGTTGATTGTTTGAGGATGCTCGACAATGAGATCTGCCTCGGCCCCATTCCGATCACGGTAAAAAAATAACCCGCTCATTTTACCCGCATTTGCCCTGCTCTTTATGATTTCTGAGACAACCCAAGTTTCAAAGACAAAACCACGAAGAGGATGCGTTCTGAGTTGCTCAGAAGAGCGGATACCTAACAACCAGCAAAGTAGTCCTGTATCGTAAAAATGAAGTTTCGGCATTTTTACAAGTCGTTTACGCAAACTTGCATGATAAACGGGTAGGCGAAAAACAAGAAGGCTTGCCTCAAGTACATTGAGCCAATTCTTTGCAGTCGGTTGCGAGATCCCACAGTCATCAGCTAGAGAAGAGTAATTAAGCAACTGAGCCGTTCGACCAGCACACAACGCGACAAAACGCTGAAACGTTGTCAGATCGCCTACATTGCTTATTGTGCGCACGTCACGCTCAATATAGGTGGCAACATAGGATCTAAGCCAGTCAACTGGATCTAGGTTGGCATCAAATATACGCGGATAAGATCCGGTAAAAAGGGTTTCTTCAAGAGTCTCTGGATAATTGGGGAAACGAAGAATCTCTGCTCTGGTCAATGCAAACAGATTGTATACCGCTGTCCGCCCAGCTAGAGATTGGCCAACTGTTTTAAGCAGTGATAAATTCTGCGAACCAGTAAGAATCCATCTTCCGGGTGTTGGATCATCATCAATTATTCCTTGAAGATAAGATAGTAGGTCTGGAGCCCTCTGCACTTCGTCAATAATAGCACCATGAGGAAACCGAGCAAGAAAAGCTCTGGGGTCTTCTAAGGCGAAAACTCGCACGTCTGGGGCTTCTAGCGTCACATAGGAATGTTGAGGAAAAATAGCACGGCATAAAGTCGTCTTACCACTTTGTCGAGGTCCGGTGAGTGTAATAGAGGGGAAGCCTCGCGCTGCCTTCCTGAGATATGGAGCAATGTCTCTTTCAATCATAATAAAAAACATAAACCTAAAACAAGGCTAAAACAATATTTGTTTTTGAATTAGCCTAGTTTCACTGAGTAATTAACAACAACTCCACTATCTATAAAGAAAATAAACCTTTGGTAGCTCAACCACCATCGAAGGAAACCAACCGCCAAAAATTGCTACAGCGTAAATGCCTCGTGAGATATCGGTTTGTTTGTTTCTGGTTGTTATGCTAGATAAAGTTGGAACCAATCGGTAGCTGTTCGCCGCTTCTAATGGTTTTAATTTTGTGGTTGACTCCAAGTATCTGAATTTTCTTTCTATAAAGCAAGCATTTGTCGTTTTTACGCATTGACGACTTCTTGCCACGAACCAGAACAGGGACGAATTGAAGCGTGGCATTTGGTGAGATACCCGATGGAAGTAATCTAGTTATCAGTTTTGCACCTGCAAGGAGTTGAGCCGCTAGGTGAGCAACTTTATCAATCCCTCCGCTTTTTAACTCAATTAGTGCTATCCATGTCACATTGTTTTCTTTACCCACGAAAAGAAAGTCACATCGTGTTTCGTTATCTATTCCAAGTGCTTTGCAATCCATATCAATAATGAGACGATTAAACGGCACGTTGTCTAACCTAACTTTGCACTTATCCCTGCTACATTGTTTAGCATGACAGCATTTGGGGATTTTTTTGGCCAATTCTTCAATTGATACTGTCATCTGGAGTTTTTAATTCTGAGTGCGATTGAATATGTCCACATTCTCGTTGTACAACTCTTCACTGACAACGTCGTAATCAGTTGGGTAAAGTCCAGTTTCATGGTCTAATCTTATTTCCTCCACTACTGATCCTTTTGGACGTTTCTTTTGGTTAAATAGCCATACCCCCACTTGGTTGGGGTTCAATGCGGTCTTAGCGATATCATCTGTTTTCTGATTGAGTTTGGGAAGTTTGGACCGTCCAACAACGTTGGCTATTTCTTCAAGCACCCATTCACTATGCGTGGTAATAATCACCCTAATGCCTTTCTTGACAAGCGCCGCAAGTTGGCGAGTGAATTCAACTTGCATTGCCGGATGCAGATGGGACTCCGGCTCTTCAACTATTAGCACGTTCCCGGGCTTGACTATGTAGCGCAGATACAGCACTACAGGTGTGAGTTCTAAAACCATTGAAGAAGTGTTCATCAAAGACAAGTTGTTTTCCCACCCCTTCGGCCTGTAGGTGAATTGTGGGTAATCGATTAATTTCGATTTATCAACTCCTACTGACCCTCCGAGAATAGTTTTTTCGATCTGTTTGTCAAGACCGTGTCGAGTTTTGCGTTGTGTACGACCGAATTCAATTAACAATTCGAGAAAATCCGCAAGAACACCTGAGACCACGGGTGTGCGTGTAGTTGGCCGAATCCCTGCCATTGCTGCGCTTCCGATCAGAGCGCTGACAACTACGCTATGTGCGTGCATAATACCGGTTCGGTCGGCCGGAAGATAAAACGCCGGAAGGCATAAAGGTCCGATTATTTGTGAACGGAAGTGATCAATCAGTGTATCTAAGAAGTACCGTATAAAAGAATCAAGCCTTTTCTCTTTCTCTTTCCGCAGACTGGTTAGTGAGGCCATTTCCTCCGCCATATTTCGCAAAGTAAGGTGTGAATGCCTAAAATGATAATCGTAATCTACGGTTCTCAGTCGCATCTGAGTGCCTTTGGGAATTATTGTCTTAAACTCACAAGGAGTCGCACTGAGCGTTAATTGATGGTTGATTTGCTCTGACTCATTCGTGTTACGCCCGCGGAAATTAATACTTGCCACGCCTTTTGTACCCTTGCGGACTAGTCTCACAGTATCTTCAATACCAAAGCATCGGCTGATTTCCTTGTGCAACTGATTTCCTTGAGTCGCTAACCTAGAACGAATGGTATCCACGACCAAATTAGGAAGAATAATATCCTCTCCCGATGAATTTTTCTTCTTGTTTCGCGATATTTGTTCTGCAAGAGTAATAATGGATTCAACGGTTCCCCTAGGAATCTTCCTGTTAGGATTAAGCATCCGAGAATCCGCTAGGAAATTGAAATACTGATGTAGCGCGTAAATGAGGATTGCCATATAGGATTTTCCAGTGTTGCTTGGCCCGACGAACACAGTCATCGGTCGCAGATCAATTTTGGCCTCAACAATCGGACCAAAATCTGTCATTTCAAGTTCCAGAATATCTTGAGTAGATGAACTATTCACATCATTTTCCCTATGTAGTTTCTATCTGTTTCTCAGATGACATGAATATACCACCAAAGTGGTTATGAATGAAGGGTATGCTTCTAAAACAAATTTTCTCACACTAATTAAACTGAAATTTACTACCTCTGCTTTAACGCATTCCGAAACCATGAGGCATCACATAGGTAGCTCGCGGTGTTGTTCAACTATACGAAATTTAAGATTCTTGCTTGGTTTCATTGATGGAAACGGGTCAATCTTAAGTTTGTAGTTCTCAGGGTGTACGCGAAGAGTAAAACAATGCGCTATGATCATTAAGTTGATAGCCATATACAAAGCCACCGACCGAATACTGAGGCACGTATGTGGGCCCAACCCATATGGGGCGTATCCAAGGCTTCGATGCTCATTGCGTGGTGATAGGTAGCGATCAATATCAAATAAGAAAGGGTCAGGAAAGACTTCTTCCATGTAGTGTGCGGCGGTCTGTGCAATGCTTATTTTGGACCCTGTTGGTATTTCGTAACCTTCAATTGTGCACGTGTTGAGAACATCACGAGTAACTATCGGAATAATCGGATACATCCGAATGGATTCCATAATGAAGCGACTAGTAACGTCCATACTGGCTGGGGTGAAGTCTTTGCCAGTTGGGTCACCATTTGAAAACAGTGAATCGGCTTCACTTCGAATTTTGTCGTAGAGCGCAGGTTGTGACGCCATGGAATAAAGGGCGAAACTGAAGGCATCACCTAGGTACATGCTGGCAAGCACCGTTGTTGATAGGGTGAATTTCAGATTCGCTTCCGGCGCTAATATCGGATCGCTCTCGTGGACGCTTAGCAAATCATCCACTAAGTCTCTCGGACAACCGGCCCGCTGTGCTGACGTATGAACACTCCGTACTTGATCAAGCAACTCGTCCATTGCCCTAGCTTTACGTTTCATCCCTGGCGTTTTTAACATGAATTTTGGCATTATGCTCAAAAGATGGGTGTTTAACGCCCGTTCCTCAAAGGCAATTATATCGTCCAAGATATCCCGCAAATCAACACTCATAAATAAAGGAGATGTCTGAGCATTAATCATTCCTCGGCATAGATCTCTTGCCGCATAATTTTTGCCAACTTCCCAATCCGCCATGTATTCGCGCGCCTTGCGGTAGACTGTATCCAACCGATCTTCCAGTCTCTTGCGTGAATAAGCTGAAGACATTGATTTGCGAAGTCTGAAATGGTCCGTGCCATCTAAAGAGGGTAATGCTCCTGTCGCTCCGTAGACTTTTTCATACGAAGCAAAGTAGTTTCTAGATGTAAGGTGCTTTCGTCCGTGTCTGTGTACCCAGCGATTTACTTCTGGTCCGGCAACAAAGATACGCGGTTTTGAAAAAGGAAGAGCAATCTCAAAGACTGGTCCATACTCCTTTGCTAAATTCGCTAGAAGCGCTGGAAGGTTCCCAGCGCGAGCATTTTTGTTAAACAGTCGACGAAGAGCAACGCGGGGGATTTTTTTACTCAGAAGAGACTTTGCGAACAGCGGATTATTGATGTTCTGTTCGACAGCATCCGCTATTGAGCGACCGATAAGATCCATCTGGCATATGAGTTTAATCCGTTCTTCAGCTTTCTCATCAAGGTTGAACATGAAGGGAAAGATGTCGCATGTTTTAACTAGGCAAACAATGATAATGTCTCTAGGGTGTGGGATGTCATCTGAAAAGATGTCTTTGCCAATTCTGTTTCTGATGAACTGACCTGCGGTCTCATCATTGGAGCCGCTGTCTGTAGCAGTGGAGTCGCTGTCTGTAGTCGAGTATGACTTGCCAGCCGCAAGCGACCAGAAATCACCCTCGTGATATTCCAGCATTCCCAAATCAACTAGATTGTCTAAAGTTAAATCAGTGATTGTTTCTGCATGGTGGATGAGTTTTTCAATCCAATATTGGGCGTTGTGATTAGCCGGCTCATCAACAATTTCCTTTAGAATTAAGTTCAAACTAGGACTTTTCGTTTCTGCTGAGTCTAAAACTATAAGCGACTCCATATCTGTGTCGATACGCGAAAGTAAGGAGAGTTCTGCAAGGGCCGCACCGATAATAGCGCAGTTCATTTTCCGGGCAGGTATTTGGTAAAAATAACCACTCTCCTCATTGAGAAGCATCAACATAAACTCGTCAAGCAAACCCAGTGCCTGATTTGTAAAGTCATTAGTAGTGGAATTGATCATCACGATTTCCTACTTCAATCTGAATCCACAACACACCCACAAATTAAACTTTTGAAAACAACTGCACAGAATGCAACTCAAAAACAACATGCTCTTTTGAGTTAATCATATATCTCAAACGAAATACAATCAAACTTTGAAGAGATACAACCAAAAATACTATCTGCAAAATTTTGCTTCACCTTCTCGCTACTACTAGCCTGCGGTACTAGTCAATGATTAACCCCGCCATTTTTCAAAAAGTGCAAAATACCATATTTATAGATGATTATAACGCTCAAGGAATCTTCTTTATCAATCAGAGGGGGCTCAACTTGGCTAACTCATCTTGTGCCTTTTCCAGAAACTACCAAAAAAATTGATTGTCAAAAGCGTACTGCCTATTAAAGTCAGAAGAAAGGTCCAAAGAATACCAGTATCAGTCTTGTCAATGAGTAATCCTCGTTTCAATTTCTCAGCACTAATCCCTGCCAAGGATTTTTTGACTGCTAACTCTAATGCTTATTCGTTAGTTTGACTGAACATATCAGGTTTTTATTCAAAATCTTTTTGCTTCAATGCCTCTGCCGCCTTCTGTAATGGTTCTTTCAAAGCTTGCTCTAATTTAATCATGTGATCAAGATGCCAATCAATGAACTGCGGCCAAGTCTCTTTATCAAATCCGTCGGCCCTGCAGGAGAACTGAATACGTGATGGGCTCTTATTGTTTTCACGCATCCAATCTAGTGGCTTTCCAAATACCTGCTCAATTTGCAGTTTTTGCTTTGAAAGAAAATCAAAGAGAAATTTGTTCTCTTCAGTAACACTACGGCCGACCCAAAGACATACTCGAAGCTCTTTTTTCAAGAAATCCAATACGTAAGAACAACCCTTTAAGCCAGCATTAACGGAAATCCAGTGATTTTTACTTGGGTCAATGTTGTTAAAGAGATCACAAGGGCTCTCCAGAAATGCATCTAGGTTGCGTTTCCAGTATTCATATCGCAAGGCACTCAACCCTTGAAGCATCACTTCAGTGTTTTTCTCATCTGTCTCTTTTGCATTGATGCCAATGATAAACTCTTTTGCGTCTGTCGGGGGAATAATCTGATAAAAATTGAGCAGTATCTGTTCATCTAGTTTATAAGGTGTGACTTTAAAGCACTGAATATTTATGCCGTGTCTCAGCAACCAAATTGCAGTGCTGGTGACTTCTTTGCGAAAGTTCGATGCTACTAGCATTAAGCGTTGGCTATTAACGAGGTTAAGTTTGATTTCGTCTAAATCTGGGACATCTAGAAACTCGCAGATCCGAGTAACGGCATCAGCTGGTTGACTTGTCTGATTCTGTAGTTCGCTTTCGGTATGAGTTTGAGTGTGGTCGAGATATTCCTGATAAATCTCGACAATCTGATTTTTGGTCGAACTGGCGCAGTAAGACGCATACTTAAGCGCTTGCCAAACCACATCTCGGCCACTGTCATCAAGTTTGTTTTCTATAATGACAAGGTTGCCAACTTTATCCAGTGCTAGCCCAAGTTTACCCAAAACCTACTAAAAATTGGCTATTTTCGGCCTTTTTTTCTCTTTTTTCCTACGGGTGAGCTTCGTATGTTAGTGATATGCCGTTATTTATAATTTTGAAAAGGCAAATGTAGTGCCATACTACGCTTTTTACCCCTTGACATACATCTTACAATGTAATAATATCTCTATATATGTTCATTCGTCGCACTAAAACCAGAAAGGACCATGATTTCTTCACCTTCCGCCTCGTACGCTCCGAGCGTATAGGTAAAAAGGTGAAGCAACGTACTTTGCTCAACCTAGGAAGTAATTTTAATGTTGCGCCCAAACACTGGTCCCTGCTTTGCTATCGAATCAAGCAAATTCTCTCTGGTCAGTCTTCCCTATTAGATTATGAGATACCTTCTGAGTTGGAATCTCATGCCCAACAGATTACTGCGCAATTGTTGGCCAAACGACGCGTTGGCTTCACAACCGAACTGGGATCTAGTAAGAACTCAAAGCCCGACTATCAGTGCGTTGACGTTAACTCTACGAAGACGATTCGGCCCCGTTCGGTAGGAGTAGAAAACGTAGCTCTGTGGGCGATGGACCAACTTGGTTTGCGTCAGTTACTTAATGAATTGGAATTAACTCCGTCGTTGCGCGATGCCGCCATAGGTTCTATAGTAGCGCGTATGGCCGAGCCGGGTTCTGAGCAAGCCACTAGGCGTTGGTTAGCCAAAAGTAGCGCGCTTGGTGAGTTGATAGGAGTTGAGTTTGAGAAGATGGGAGCAATGCAGTTATATCGCGCTTCTGATGCGTTAATGGCGCACCGTGAGACCCTGGAACGTCATTTGTTCGAACGAGCGATGGAGTTATTTGATCTGAGTCCCACGATCACACTCTACGACCTGACCAATACTTATTTTGAGGGAGGTGTAGACGGTATTGCAGAGGCAAAACGCGGGCACTCTAAGGAGAAACGTTCTGACTGTCCGTTACTCACTTTGGGGATGGTGGTTGACGCTAGCGGGTTTACTCGGCGCTTCAAAGTCTTTGCAGGTAATGTACGAGAGCATCAAACATTATCTGAGATGCTGGAACAACTTGACGCTCCCGCAAATGCCCTTGTGGTGATGGACCGAGGGATTGCCACCGAAGACGGAGTACAGTGGCTACAAGAACAAGGCTATAAGTATGTTGTCGTCAGCAGAGAACGTAATCGTCAGTTTGACCCTGAGGGAGCTATACGTCTTGAGACCGCATCAAATCATGGAGTCATTCTAAAAAAAGTGCTTTCAAAGGACGGCAAAGAGGTGAGACTGTACTGTTTCTCTGAATCCAGAGCGGCGAAGGAAGAATCCATCAGCAAGCGGTTCACCGAGAAGTTTGAAGAAGGACTAACTGCTCTATCGGAAAAGCTTACACGACCGCGCACAGTAAAACGGATTGATAAGATATGGCAGAGTATAGGTCGTCTGCAAGGAGAAAGTCAAGGAATATCTCAACACTATAAGGTGGAAGTTGATACTGACGACAGTGGTAAATACGCTACTGCAGTACGCTTTACTCGCAAGCCGGTGAGCGGCACGATGCTCACTGATCCTGGAGTGTACTGTCTGCGAAGCAACGAAACTGATTGGGACGAAGCCAAACTGTGGCGAACTTACTTCACTCTCACTGATATAGAAGCGGTATTCCGTTCTCTGAAGTCAGAACTTGGGTTACGCCCGATTTTCCACTGGAAATCGGTTAGAGCCGAAGGGCATCTGTTCATTACAGTGATAGCATATCAGTTGGTACAGGTTATCCGTACTAAGTTACGTCTGGCTGGTAAGCAAGCTAGTTGGAACACGCTACGCAATATTCTTGAGGACCAACGACGTACCACTTCGACCCTTCGTCGCCGTGATGGTAAAACGCTACATGTGCGCACGACTAGTCAACCGGAGTCAGAGCAACAGGAAATTTTAGGTGCATTGGGGGCTGACTTCACGGCGGGAGGAATGCAAAAGACGGTAGTATAATGTGCGCTTATTTTTGCAGAAAATAGTTCCCGTAACAAAATGTAGTGCCACACCAATTTTTTATGACATCTAACCAGCTGATATCTAACATTTATTTTTTGGACATGTTAAACTTGGGCTAGCAAATCAAGTCGTTCATTGGTATTGTCAAAATCATGAAACTCCTTTTGAATAATAAGCAACTCTTCTCCCAGCGCATCGGGCTTATGCACCAACCATTCTTGAAGATGTTCGCGCTCATTAAAACCCAGATCTTTGAATGTAATAGTCTTCACTGGGCTAATACGGTTAACTTTCTTATCTACTATGAACATAACTCAACTCTAGGCATTTGCGCTGTTCAATATAAGCGTTCAGCTCTAGCAGGAAATTACTTGACTATTCCTACGGACGCAATTTTCAGAATCAGGGTTGCATTCTCCAAAGTACTTATGTATCATTTGCTTTGTTTAAGATATAAAAAATTCCATTTCAATTGTCTTACCATAGGTTAGGGTAGTATTATGAGTGATCAAAAAAACCAAGTTCAATTGCAAACAGATCAGGTTGGAGGCGCATTGGTAATAAGCGTAGTTGGTCGAATTGATGGTCTGAACGCCCAAGAATTTCACAAAAACGTAGACGAGAAAGTTACTGAATCTGATAGTCCCGTGGTTCTAGATCTTGAAAAGTTGTCCTATATAAGTAGCGCGGGGTTGCGTTCAATTCTACTTATCGCGAAAGCGCTTAAAGGTAAAAATACGAGATTCATGCTGTGTTCTTTGCCTGGTCCTATAAGAGAAATCTTTAAGATCGCAGGTTTTGACAAAATTATAGATGTGATTGAATCCCGTTCTGAAGCCGTAACGGCAATAACGAGTTAAGGCGCATCGTTATCATCAGTTGCCGCTAAATCTTCGCCTTCTTCCAAATTATCAACCACTTGATGAGCCGCAGGGTTAAGTGGTAAGACAACAATCATGTCCGTATATTTGCCTTCCTCGGTTTCTACGCGAAACTCGCCACCGTGTTTTCTCACGATGTCATTAGACAGCGACAATCCCAGACCTGTGCCTTGGTCCGTGGGCTTAGTTGTATAGAACGGATTAAAAATACGCTCTAATGCGGATTCGGGAATGCCAGTTCCATTGTCACGAACATGTATTTCAACACGGTCATCAACGAGTTTTGTACTTAGTTTAAGCGTTGGTTTGTAATCCTTCTTTGATGCGCCATCATCTGTGCTTGCGGTAGATTGCAACATCTTTCGTTTTTCGTCAGTCGCATAGCAGGCGTTAGTTACCAGATTTAGGAAAACTCTACCAAGGTCCTGTGGTTGTACAGTGATCTTGCCTATATCCTGAGCATAATCTTCTTGAATTTCTAATTGGAAATCGCTATCAGTGGCGCGAGCGCTATGGAACGCTATCCAAACATTATCGTTAAGCAGTACGTTGAGGTCTGTTGGCTGCCACTCCCCTCCCTCACGACCCATCTTGAGCATGTCTGTTATAATTCGGTTAGCGCGTCCTCCATGCTCCTTAATTCGTTTCATATTTCCCGTCAAATCTTCAGCTAGTTCTTCGACTAACTCTGGATCATATTGTTCTTTTTCATCCCCACCATCCTTGTTTTTAGCCAACTCCTCCAGCAATTCCTCTAACAGTTCTTGTGAAACCTCTGAAAAGTTCATGATGAAGTTCATTGGATTTTTGATTTCGTGCGCGACTCCCGCTGTCAATTGACCAAGAGCCGCAAGCTTCTCTCGCATCACCACCTGATCTTGCATTCGTTTCAATTCTTCGTTAGCATGAGCCAATTCCTCATTCTTTCCTTGCAGTTCGTTAGCAAGTTTTTCTACAAGATTAAGGCGCTGCACTTCCTGGGCGTTAGCTCGGAATACTTCAAGCGCCTTGGCTAATTGCGCGATTTCGTCAGTGCCTTTGGTATTGATGTCTAACTCTAGATTGCCATCAGCCATTTGTTGCATCTGACTTGATATCCGCACCAGACGCCGAATCAAGCGATATTGCACAAGAAACCACCCGATCAAAATTGCGCCCCCTATGCTAACGATATTGAATATCAGTAGCACCTTGGCGCTAGTAGCAGTTATTCTAGCCGCCTTGCTAGCCATCTGTCCCGCAGCCAAACTTGAATTATTTACAACATTTTCTACTCGGCCTACTATCTCAATTCCTAAAACTTGATTCTTATTAAGCAAAGTAGATAATTCGTTATCAACCGCAAGTTCCCGACCGCGTAGGTCAAACCCATTATTTTCCCTTTTGCCAAATGATATTAGGGTTTGAAAAATCCCGTACAGCCGATCGTGAAAGGGCGTGTCTTCTATCGCATTGAGTGATCGGCTGATACTACCGGCTGCGTTCTCAAATCGTTCTCGTAATGGCTCTAGCAAAGCCACATCGGTAACTATAGATGCAGTTGCAAGCAATTGCACAGCAACCGCAGCCGCTTCACGGAGTTCGAACAAACGACGATAGATCAGGAATTCCGATTCGGAAAAATAATCTGAATTAGATGATCGCGCCTCATCTAGAGAACGATAACCGGTCATCATATAGAATATTTGATCGTCGATTTCGTTAATTGTAATCGGAGTTATTTCGCTTTGGATACCTTGAAGTTCGTTTTCAAGATCAAGACTGCTTTGACGAAGGTCAAACCGTTCTCTGATAAGCAATTTGATTCGCTCTATATTCTGGATTATAGCGACACCGTCAGATTGAATCTGCCGAGATTGTTCATCTTCTCCTTGCTTCTGCATCATTTCTGAGAGCAACGCTTCAAATGTATCAGTTTGCTGGTCAATGGTCATAACTACGGTCTGGAACTGCTCTGGAGTACTCACAGTAAGGCGGGGAGCAGCGGCGACAAGCATGGCGGTTTGCTGGGCAATCGCAAATGCAGATGTCATCTCGGGTATATTTTTCTCATTAACGCTTTGCTGGACTTTACCAATGTAGTTAAGAAAGAAAAGAGCTAGCAAACTGACAATGATAATGAGTACGACAGCGCCCCCAAAAGCTATATAGAGTTGCGTAGAAATTCGATTCCAAGGCTTTGAAGAAATCTTGCTCATCTTAGTTTTTTCGTGGAGAGGAAAGGTCAGTTGGTATTGTCGTAGATGTCAAAGACGCTAGCGGCTTATATTGTCCATCAGGACCAATAATCGTTAAAAACACTCTGTCTGAGCCTTGATTATCACTTTTTCCATACCGCAATGTGAATCCATTTAGATCAATATTTTCACCAGTCCGCAACACCTCATCAATACAATTGCGGTCAACTTGCCTGCCACAGTTTTTTACAACATAGATAGCCAAACGCCCCGCTAAATATCCTTCAAATGATATAAATCCCGGTTTTGCGGCTGGGTCATACGATTTCAATGCGGCACGATAGGAAGCAGACGCAGTCACAGTATTGCCTGTTGGAAAAGGAACCACCTGTGTAACCAAAACTCCAGAGCCTTGATCACCTAGTTCGGTCGCCAGCGCGTTGCTACCTACAAAAGAAAGCGTCATAAAAATGGAATTCATCCCAATATGACGCGCCCACTTGATGAATGTCGCAGTTGGTTTGTAGGGACCAACAATAATTACAGCTTCTGGTTTAGTAACGCGTAAATCAAGAAGAGCCGTTTTTATCGCGACAGTATTGCGAGGGAATATCCCCGTTCCTACAGCAGAGAGCCCACGACGCTCAAGAGCAAGAAGTACCCCTCGTAACCCGGCGCGACCAAACGAATCATCTTGATAAAGAATCGCAATGCGATTAATTCCGAGATCAACCGTCAATCTTTCTATCATTTCCTCGGTTTCCTGATAATATGAAGCCCGGAGATTGATAACTGTTCGTCGCAAACTGTTACGAAGATATTCTGCGCCGGTCATAGGCGCCATGTAAGGTACATTGTGCGCCTCAGCCACAGGAACCGCAGATTGGGAGGTAGGTGTACCAACTGCGCCAATGAGCGCGAAAACCCCTTCGGCAATCAGTTGTTGCGTATTCGCAATCGCATCTTCCGGTTCGTATCCATCATCCAATGATAGTAGTTCTAGACGACGTCCATTGACTCCACCCCGGTCATTAACCTCTTTGAACGCGGAAAGAATGCCAACTCGCATACCTTTACCAAGTTCACTAGCTGGACCGCTCAAGGCGGCAGATTGCCCAAATACAATACGATCATCGTATACGCCTGGCACGGCATATATTTCCTCTTTGGCTTCACCCGAGACTGCGCTTGCCAGTATCGCAATTACTGAAGCGATAAACACTTTTTTGAGATATAGTCTGCTCACCACCCAAATTCTCGCTAGAGCTTCTTGATCATAGTCAGATGATTGCGAGCGCCGTCGCGCTGATAACACAACTCTGTCATCAGTTGTCTTACAAGCCTTATGCCTGCTCCACCAATACCGCGGTCTTCAAGAGAACTTTCGACATTAAGTTTTGGCGCATCCTGTAGAGGATTAAAGGAAATCCCATCATCCAATACTTCAACGATTATGGTTTCACCTCTTCTCGAAAATATAATTTCGACTTCATGCTCTTGATCATCATTATGGGCATAATTGACAACGTTAGTGAAAATTTCTTCTACAGAGAGTTGCGTTTGGAACAATGCCTCATGGGGAATGTTTTGTTGTTCAGAAAATTCCTCCAGCGCTGAGTTAATCGTTCGAATCTCTTCAATCCGATTCAAAACGATTAACTTGCGTGAAGATTGCACCTTGCCATCCTTGACCATTAAGTAATTCGTAGAACAAGACAGGTTATATCGTCAGACTGCGGATTTTCCCCAGCAAATTCTCTTACCGTCTTGAATATTCCATGCGTGGCTTCCTTGGCATCATTGAAAGTACCGCTTTGGAAGATTTTGCAAAACCTGTCCATTTCAAATAGTTCCTTATCTTCTTTTTCCGCTTCCACTACTCCATCTGTGTAAAATATGACCATGGAATCCGGCTCAAGGGTGACGGTACTTTCCTGATATTTAAAGTCCCCCATCACTCCCAAGGCAACTCCGCCTGTTAATTCCAATAACTCAGTTGTCTTATCCGGTTTGACGACAACTGGCGAATTGTGTCCACCGTTAGCATATACGAGTTCTCTCGTTTTAGGGTCATAAATGCCATATAACAAAGTTACAAATGTCATATTATCGTTGTCTTCGGACAACAACGTGTTTACGTGTTCAAGCACGGCGCTAGGAGAAGTAGAAGTTGCCGCACAAGCTTTGAGCAATGTACGACTAGCCATCATAAACAATGCAGCAGGCACTCCTTTGTCCGACACATCGGCTATTACAATCCCAATCCGACCGTCACTAAGTTCATAAACATCGAAAAAGTCACCACCTACTGAACGAGCTGGAACCATGCTTGCATACAAATCAAATGCATCAGAACTAGGAAATGATCTTGGAAGAATGTTTTGTTGCATCTTCCGCGCCACATCAAGCTCATTATTGAGAGCTACAAATTTGTCGCGGGTGCTCAGCGCATTACGCCACAGAATAAGATTTTCAATAGTACGTTCGATCGTAATCTTGAGGTCTGTAAAGTCTATTGGCTTGGTAACGAAGTCAAATGCCCCCTTGTTCATAGCAGATCGTATGTTTTCCATATCTCCATACGCAGAGACCATTACAGCACGAACATCAGGGTCTACCTGTGGTATCTGACCCAACAAGGTTAACCCATCCATAACAGGCATATTTATATCGGACAGTACAATATCAAAACGGTCGTCTTTACTTAGGCATTCGAGGGCTTCCACACCGTTGTGCGCAAATTCGAATTCGTAATGACCGCGGCGAACTTCACGCCGCATTCTCTGCAACATGAGTTGTTCCAAGTCCACTTCATCATCAACAACCAGAATCCGGATTTTTTTGTCGCCCATTCAGAGATCACCTTGATTGTTAATTATGATTTATCTCTTTAGTATACCCGATTATACAAAGTAGGATAAACTTAAATGCGAGGTGTTTGGATGCAACGATTTTTGAAGAACCGTACTCTAAACCAAACTTTCAGAACAGTGAAATCAGCAACCATCTAGGCCGAACAACGACCCTCCGCACCAGTCTAACCTGTCTCTTAAAAATTCAAGACATTACTTTCACATCGCTTGTGGCGTCAGTTTCTCCATCTCTGTACACGTCATGTCTTATATGGGTCCCATTTCAATTCACGAACTATAACCACTGTGGTTTGCTTGGTACTTTTCTTCCCAGCAAACATCAATTTGCGATAACGACCGCAGAATCGCCTCTGTGCACGCCATGCGACTTTCTTCGTTTTCTCTTGGAACATTATATGCCTTTCTTCTTAAGATTCATGGTCTGGCATGCTTGAAAACGATAGATTCACACGCATTCTACAAAGAATCCTATGCGCATTGGAGTCCCCCATGCGCAATGCGCGAGCAGTCTTCTATCCCCGAAAACTGGGGTTTTCTGGCGAACACTAACTACAAACGGGGTCGCAAAATGCGGTTTAGTAATACCAGTTAGTTAACAACTAATACAAAACATAAAAAAAGCCCCATAGGTAAAAACCTATAGGACTTATCAATTCTCCGCACCGAGATTCTTTACTGCTCTGTAAAAGTGTAGGTTCGTGTCTTTCCAAACGAAAAAGTTACAAACTTAATCACTTCATCTTTCTTGTTAAAGAGTGTCGTTGCTTGAGCTGGATTTGCGCCGTTGGCTCCATCATGTATTTCAAGATATGCTTTTGTTCCGACCTTAATCTTTGCCCCATCTCTAGTTATTGCTCTAGCACCCTCACCGGTTGGGAAATTTCTTAAATAGATCTTATCTTCTGTCACGTTGAAGTCTTTTATAACCATAAGGCTGGGGTTTGAGAAATATCGAATAAGAAAAATATCAGCTCCAGCCCCTCCAGTCATCGTGTCGGTTCCATTGTATCCGTAAAAAACATCGTCTCCAGCGTCCCCATTAAGAATGTCATTTCCCCAATTGCCATTAAGAACATCATCCCCATCCCCGCCGTTAATAGTGTCGTTTCCGTCCTCTCCATTAATGTGGTTGTCTTGGTCTGTTCCGGTAATCGTGTCATTGCCACTTCCGCTAAAAAAATCCTCAATACCTTCAAATGTAAATGTCCCACTATTAGTATTAGCAAGAGAAGAACCATCAAAAGTCCCCGAAGAAAGATCAAAGGATATATCTGCGCTGCCGATAGCGCCTAGCAGGTATCCGCTGGAATCAAAACTCGCCCCAGTGCTCTCGGTCGCAAAATAGACTACATCATCACCATCCCCACCAATAAATTTATTAGCACCTGCTTCACCTATAAGGTAGAAATGATCCTCTCCATCTTCACCGTCAAGCGTGTCATCTCCATCTCCACCTATCATTTTGTCATTCCCCCCGCCCCCGTAAACGGTATCATCACCGCCCCCGGCTCTGATTTCATTGTTAACCTTCGTTCCACAAATAACATCGTCATCATCTGTGCCGGTGATATTATCTTCCTCGATACCTAAAATCCCTTGTATTCCATTGCTAACATCGCACCGAGAATCGCCATACGGATCGCCTTTGTCGCCAACGCGACCATCTGCGCCCGCAGGCCCGGTGTCGCCTTTGTCTCCCTTGTCGCCTTTTGCTCCGTCTACTCCGTCCTTCCCATCTTTTCCCGCCGGCCCCGCCGGCCCTCTCTCTCCCTCACATGCCACAAACAAAACTGCTCCAGTGAGCAGTAACAACATCACTAATAAATTGCGTAACTTCATATTACAACCTCCCTTAATAAGTTGTTCCATTTATAAATGGACATTTATCTGGCAAAACCTTGTTATAAAACCATCATTCTTAAGTTAGCCTTTTGATTCTACCCCCCCCCCCCCCACGGAAGTCAAGAGCAAGTACATCCTAACAAGAAACAGATTTTGTTTTTTCCATGCGTGCTTTATCGCAGTTCGATTTCAGCCTAACCTGTACCAGCACCGCGGTTGTCCCGCTCAAAGAGCCTGGTGGAATATATTGTCTAGATTTCTTGTCAAACTACCGAACAGGCATACCCCACAAACCAAAAGGGAGTAGACTCTATTGAGAAAAAACCAGAAAAAAGGGTAGAATAGAAACTGTGGGTCTTTTGAATCCGACAATACCGTCTTTTGGCAGAAACAGGGCGCGCTACCAAATCGCATATGAAGGAAATTTTTGTTCTATCTGCAACAATTTAAATATTTATGAAACAAATTAGAGAACTTGAACTTGAAAACATAGAAGCTGTAAAAGTTCTTTACGGAGAGTTAAACTCAAACCTCAAGGAAATAGAAAGCGAATTTGACATAAGCATCCACACCCGTGGCAATAAGGTCACCCTCAAGGGAGATCATCAAAAAACCGAAGAAGCGGAAATGCTGGTGGGGCAAATATATTCCCTTATAGAAAAAGGCTACATCCTACAACCTTCGGACATAAAGATAGCCAAAAGGCTCCTGAGTGAAGAGAACAATAGTTCGCTTGAGGAAATATTCCTTGATACCGTATGCATATCCGTAGGAAAAAAAATAATAAGTCCTAAAAGCATTAACCAAAAACTGTATATTGACTCAATAAGAAGAAATGACATGGTTTTTGGCATAGGTCCTGCTGGAACAGGAAAAACCTACTTGGCTATGGCTATGGCGGTTTCCGCTTTTGCCAGTAGAAAGGTGAACAGGATAGTGCTTGCACGACCCGCTGTGGAAGCGGGAGAGAAGTTGGGATTCCTTCCAGGTGATCTGCAGGAAAAGGTCAATCCGTACCTCAGACCTCTTTTTGACGCGCTTTACGACATGATGGAGTTTGAGAAGGCAAATAGGCTTCTTGAGAAAAACGTAATAGAAATCGTCCCCATAGCTTACATGAGGGGAAGGACGCTCAACGATGCGTTTATAATTCTTGACGAGGCTCAGAACACAACCACGGTACAGATGAAAATGTTTCTGACTAGACTCGGATTTAACTCAAAAACCGTTGTAACGGGAGACATAACTCAGATAGATCTTTCAAGGGAACAAAATTCAGGGCTGATAGAGGCTATGAACATACTTGATGAAATAAAAGGAGTGGAGTTTGTAAACTTCTCGAAAACAGACGTTGTAAGACACCCTCTCGTAATGAAAATAATAGACGCATATGAAAAAATTAAAGATAATGTCAAATAGAGAGGCAACTCTCTCTGGAGAAAAACAATGAAAATTATTGTCGTCTTTTTTCTAGCGATCACGCTTTGCGCCGTGTCGTGTAGAAAGTGGGAAAATCCCGCAACCTCAATAGTCTCCGCCGACAAGTCCGTTGCGGTTCTGGTTATGAATCCTTCGGTTTACACCATGCAGGAAGTACGCGTCATGGGAAAGGTGTGGGAAATATCTAAGTCTGAAGACTCTAACGGAACTACGACGTTTAAACTCGCTGACAGCGATGGAAACCATATAATGGTGAATTGGAAACAAGAGGTGATTTTCTCAGAGCAGGATGTGATTGAGGCTGAGGGTCTTTTTGACAGTAACTATATATCTTCTGAAAGCAGATTCGCCCCAGTGCTTTTAGCCAAAAGGATAAGGATTTTAAAGACTAAGTGACCTTTTGAGAAAATCAACGCCTGTTTTAGAGACCGCATGAAGAGTCGGTAAATTCAAAGTAACTCTCACGTTGCGGACCTACTGAAATAAGCCATACGGACACTCCTGTTAACTCTTCAATTTTTCTTATGAAAGAAAGCGCGGTCGCTGGGAACTCTTTTATTCCTTTTAACTCGGTTAGGTCTTCTCTCCAACCCTGAAATTCTTCGTACACTGGCTCGCAGTTCTCAAGAATAGATAAACTTGAGGGAAACTCCTTTATGATATGGTCTTTGTATCTATAGGCCGTACATATTTTAACTTTGTCGAAACCTGAGAGCACGTCAAGTTTTGTAAGAGCAAGAGCCGTGATGCCGTTTACCGCAAGGGAATAGTTAATTGCTACAGCATCAAGCCACCCGCATCTTCTATTTCTACCGGTAGTAGTTCCGTATTCTTTTCCTTTTGTTCTCAGGATTTCCTGAATCTGTTCTGATTCCTCGGTTGGAAAAGGTCCTTCTCCCACCCTTGTCGTGTACGCCTTTAAAACCCCTACCACGGAGTTAATGTATGTGGGAGCAATCCCTGTACCGGAAAAAACGCCTCCGGTTCCGGCATTAGACGAAGTGACATACGGGTAAGTTCCAAAATCCACGTCAAGAAGCGCTCCTTGGGCTCCTTCAAAGAGAATGCTTTTCCCTTGCTCTGCGTTTTTACGGATAATTTTTGAAACATTGCAGATAAAAGGCTTGAGGATTTTCCCATATTCTGCGTATTCCTTACATATGGTTTGGGGATCAAGCGGCTCTCCGCCAAGTACATTCTCAATATAGGAATTTCTATCCTCCATAACCACACCAACTCTCTTTGCAAGCATCTCGGGTTCAGTAAGATCAAACATTCTTATACCCCTTCTTGCGTACTTATCCTCATATACAGGCCCTATTCCTTTTCCAGTGGTGCCTATTTTTTTTCCACAGGGGCGCTCTTCCCTAAGCACATCAATATTTCTGTGATACGGCATTATTACGTGAGCACGGTCACTTATAAGGAAATTCTCTGGGTTAACCGGATATCCCGCCACCCGAAGCGTCTCTATCTCTTTTATAAGAACCGCAGGATCCACCACTACCCCATTTCCGATAAGCGAGAGAGTATGACTGCGCAGTATCCCCGATGGCATGTGGTGGAGTATGATTTTTTCCCCATCCACAACTATAGTGTGACCTGCGTTGTTTCCACCTTGGTATCTTGCCACTAAGTCTACCTTCTCGGCCAGAAGGTCTACTACTCTTCCTTTGCCCTCGTCTCCCCACTGAGTGCCCAGAACAACCACCGAAGTTGAAGACAAGCTAAACACTCCCACCGGTGAGAAACTCTTGGAGATTGGGAAATTCTTTCATAGATCCGCTTCTCGTCTCAACCAGTTTTATCTCAGAAGTGGATTCAATCTTTATAAACCCATAGGTGGCAAACGAACCATCGCCGTCAGAAAAATTCCCAGAATCTATCATGTTGGAGTAACTCCCGTTGAGATCAAGTATGACTTTGAAACTACTTGAACGAAGCCACTCGGCAAGTCTTATGGCCTCTTTGCGGAGAGCGAGAGTTTTGGGAATCACTATAAAATGCACTTGGTTTTCCTCAGATTCCCCTTTGAGACAAAACATAAGTTCCTCTGCATCCATGGCAAAACCGGCAGCGGGAATATTTTGGCCGTAACTGCTGACAAGTTCGTCGTATCTGCCTCCAGTAACTAAAGATACGGGAGTTGTTGAGGAGATTATCTCAAAAGTAACCCCAGTGTAGTAGTCAAGCCCTTTAACCTCAACTAGGTCAACCGATATGTCGCATTCAACTTTGTAATCTTCAAGTACTTCTATCACGGAAACAATTTCTTCTATATAAGGAGCAAATCTTTTGTTTTTCGCAGTCTGGCGTAAAATTTCTGTGCCACCATAGTAATCAGAAAGAGAAAAAAGCATATCCTTGACATCGGATGGAATCTTCGACGGCTCTACTATTTGCCTTATTAGTTCTTGGTCTTTTTTTGTAAGAGCGCTGACAAGTTCATCCTTTATGCCATCTGCGTCCTTCAAACAAGACTCAAGGATTCCCGCGTGCCCGAGATTGAGGGTCACTTTCCTTAACCCCATGCGGTTAACTGACCTCAGGGCAAGGGCTATTATCTCTGAGTCACCTTCGGTGGAATCAAGCCCTAGCAACTCACAACCTAACTGAAATATCTCTCTTTCCTTTCCACTTCCCTTCTCCTCATATCTGACTACCCTCCCCGAATAACAAAGCCTGATAGGATAATCATAGTTCCTCAGACGAGTAGCGGCCATACGACCGATCTGAGGAGTGATGTCTGGACGTAAAACCACGACCTCGCCCGTGTGTGGATCAACGAACTTCATCAACTTATGGCTGAAATTCGCGCCGATACCCATGGACATAGTGTCAAGATACTCAAACAGAGGGGTTATGACCCTTCTGTATCCCCAGTAGGAAAACTCTTCAAGGAATCCGGTTTCTATCCGCTTGAGGTTTTCAGCTTTTGTGGGCCCGAAATCCTTTACTCCTTGGGGCAACGTCAGAAGTTTATTCATCCGAAAAACTGACCTGCGTTAAGGAAATGATGTTCTCTATTGAGTAAATTTCCTCAATTACTTCATCTCCTACCCTAGCATCCACATTTGTAAAAACCATAGCCTCTCCACCCACAGATTTTCTTCCCAGATGCAAGCGACCGATATTCACGCCGTTTTTTCCAAGAACAGAACACATTGATCCTATAAAGCCCGGGCGGTCATAGTTACGACTCACAAGAAGAAATCCTTGCGGAACAACGTCAATATCCACTCCATTTACCATCACTATTCTTTCATGGTTCTCGCCAAAAACGCTACCTGATATCTCATTTGTTTCTTCCCTGGTCTTAACCACAACAGTGACTAGGTTTGTGTACTGACCTTTGGATGCGGATTTTGACTCCACAACTTTTATCTCTCTATCCTCAGCTATGGAAGGCGCGTTAACGTATGTCACAGATACATCCATCATATGCTTGAGAAATCCCTTGAGTACGGAAACCGTGAGATATCCAGTGTCCATCTCCGTCACTTCGCCCTCATAGACAACCTCTATTGATCGCACCGCGCCCTTACAAAGTTGTCCGTGCAAACTGCCTACCTTTTCGCATAGAGACATGTAAGGTTTCATTACCGAAAGTTGCTCTGTGCTGAGTGAAGGCATGTTCACCGCGTTTTTCACCACGCCTTTCTGCGCAAAATCTATAAGTTGCTCCGCCATCGTAGTGCCTACCTTTATCTGCGCCTCTTCCGTAGAAGCGCCTAGGTGGGGAGTGAGCACTATATTCTCTTGCACTGACAAAAGAGGGTTGCTAGGGTCAATAGGCTCTGATGTGTATACATCAAACGCGGCGCCCCCTATTTTCCCTTCTTTGAGCGCTTGCGCCATGTCCTCTTCGTTTATTATTCCTCCACGGGCGCAGTTGATCACTATTACTCCCTTTTTTGTCTTAGAAAAAGATTCCGCGTTTATAATATTTCTTGTCTCACTGGTAAGTGGGGTGTGTACGGTTATTATGTCGGAGCGACTGAGAAGTTCGTCAAGGGGTACAAGTTCTATACTCATTTTTTTCGCCGCGTCCCTGCTTAGGTAAGGGTCATATGCGACTGCCTTCATCTTTAAACCTACAGCGCGTTCAGCTACCAACTTTCCTATATTTCCAAGACCTACAAGCCCTATGGTTTTTCCGTAGATCTCAACCCCTTTGTATTTGTTCCGTTCCCACTTGCCGGACTTTATGGAAGCGTGAGCTTGGGGAATATTTCTTGCCAAAGAGAGTAAAAGGGCTATTGTGTGTTCCGCTGTGGTTACGGAATTGGATTCTGGGGTGTTCATCACCGCAATTCCATTTCTTGTTGCGGAGTTAAGATCTATGTTATCAATCCCGATACCCGCGCGACCTATTATTCGGAGATTTCCTCTGGCAGCCTCTATGACTTCCTTTGTAACCTTGGTAGCGCTTCTTACAACAAGCCCCTCGTAATCGGCGATGATTTCAAGAAGTTGCTCATGGGAAACGCCTTTACGTTCGTCAACCTCAATTCCTTCAGCGGCCTTGAGAAGCTCAAGCCCTTGCTTAGCAAGTCCATCAGTTATCAATATTTTCAAGAGATTCCTCCGGGAAGAGCAGTATAAAATTCAGAGTTGCACGGCAAGATAATAGTTAACCCAGAAGTAATGTCAATTTCACTTACCGCAATCCTGTTATAGGGAGATTTTGAAATTGTTAACAATGGCGATTTGATATAATCTTTGTTGCTGAAATGGAAGAAAAAGGTGGGATGAAGTTTCTTGAACATGCAGAGGAGTTGAGAAAGAGAATCATCTTTTCCATCATCCCCATGGTAGTTTTTCTCGCTCCATGTTATATCTTCTCAGAACAACTGTTTGAACTTCTGATGAGACCGGTGATACAAAGCCTGCCTGAGGGAAGTTCTCTTATATTTACGAGACCAGCGGAAGGGTTTTTGACATACGTGAAAGTGTCGCTGTTTTTCTCCTTTCTGCTTTCTGTTCCTTTTATTATCTACAATGCTTGGCAGTTTGTCTCCCCAGCGCTTTATAAAAAAGAAAAAAAAATAGTCATACCCGTTGTCATCTCAGCAACTCTGTGTTTTGCCTTAGGGGCGTTTTTTTGCTATATAGTCGCAGCCCCCAAAGGACTTGGGTTTTTACTTGGGGAATATAGCACAGAGCATATAAGGGCACTTCCAAGCATAAAAGATGCGCTTTCCTTTCTCACGGCTCTTATGATTGGCTTTGGAGTAGTGTTTGAGTTTCCTCTTATGATTTTTATCCTCGCAAGACTAGGGGTCGTCACATCAAAATTTCTCGCAAGACAGAGAAAGTACGCGCTTCTTGTAAACGCAATACTCGCAGCTTTTATCACCCCTACAACAGATGCGATATCAATGATGTTCATGCTTATCCCGCTTTTTATTTTCTATGAACTAGGAATAGTTATCGCTAAGGTTTTCGGCAAAGAAAGAGAGAAAAATGAGAAAACAGAAGAGCAGGATTTTGAATAGGAAAACCTGACCTCTAATCTGCAATTTGCCAAAGACTTTGCTAGGAAGAAGGAGGAGAGAATGACACAGAGAAAAGAAACTAGGGATCTTATGCATCCTGTGACCTACAAACGCGAAAACGGAGAATTTGACGTTAACTGGTATCTCAAGGAAAAGAGAGCGGGCTGGGTGCTTCCCCATGTACTGAGAGAACAGGCAAAAAGATTTGGGCAAAAACCGTTTCTTCAGTTCGGCTACAAAAAGCCTCTAAGTTTCTATCAAACAAACAGGCTTTCAAACCGTATCGCAAATGCGCTTGCGGGCATAGACGTGAAAAAAGCTGATAAAGTTGCGGTTTATATGCCCAACTCTGATGACTATGTAATAACATGGTTTGGAATTCTCAAGATAGGAGCGGTAATGGTGCCAATAAACACCGCCTATAAAATGAATTTTCTTGAATACATAATTGACAGCTCAGATGCCGAAGTATTGTTTATCGCCGAGGAATACCTAGATAGAATGCCCCCAATAGCGAAAAATCTCTCAAAACTTCGCCAAGTGATAGTATGGACACGCAGTGGAGGTGAAAAATTTAAAAGACACGGATACAAATCCCGCAACATTACATCCTACAACGAGTTTATAGAATCGGGTTCGCAAAAAGAACCAAAAGTGGAAATTACATTTATGGATTACGCGAGGCTCATGTACACATCGGGAACCACTGGAAGATCAAAAGGCGTGATGAGACCGAGCGCAGCTGACTATAGTAGCGCAAGAAACTACGCCGAGATAATGGATGTTGGTGAAAACGACGTGTGCTTTACCTGCCTTCCGCTTTTTCATTCAAACGCAATGGTGATGACCGTATACCCTGCGCTTATAAAAGGGGCAAAAGCCGTAGTTGAGGAGAAATACAGTTCGAGTCGTTTTTGGAAGTGGATGGTGGACTACAAAGTAACTAAATTCAACACTGTGGGAACGATGTCCTATTTTCTTTGGAACACCCCTGCTGTACCTGAAGAAAAACAACATAAGGTAAAACTTGTTTTAGGCTCACCAGCTCCTCACGACATGATAGAAGAATTTATGGAGCGGTTTAGCATAAAGTTCATGGAGGGCTATGGGCTTACGGAGATAGGTCAGTGCACTTGGATGAGGCCAGGAGAACCTTTCCGCGTTGGGTCTTGTGGAAAAGAAGCCCCTAATTACGAGATAAAAGTAGCAGATCCTGAAACTGATGAAGAAGTTCCTAGAGGAGAGATAGGACAGATAATAGTGCGCCCTAGAATACCGAACGTAATGCTTCATTATTATCATAAGATGCCAGAGAAAACCGTTGAAGATTTCAGAAATTTTTGGTTTCACACTGGGGATGCGGGAAGAATGGACGAGCAAGGATATATATATTTTGTTGACAGAGTAAAGGACTACATAAGAAGGAGAGGAGAAAACATTAGTTCTTTTGAGGTGGAAAAGATCGTAAATTCTCACTCTTCCATTGAGGAATCAGCAGCTATAGGAATAAAGTCAGAAGCGGGAAAATACGCAGAGGATGAGCTTATGATACTGGTAATACCGAAGCAAGGAAAAATCATTGATCCAGAACAACTTATGGACTACCTACAACCAAGAATGCCGTATTTTATGATTCCAAGGTTTATAAGATTGGTTGACTCTTTTCCTAAAACCGGAACGCAAAGAACTCAGAAAAATAAACTTCGTGAACAGGGTATTACAAAAGACACTTGGGATATGGTAAAAGAAGGTTATAAGATAAAGAGATGAATAAAGATAGTCTTCTGAAATTGCCATCTCTCCAGCACCCATCTAAGGTCAGCCATTGTCAGAAGTCAGTACGACACTACCCTCGGAAGTCAAATGCTTGTCTGTATTTATCAATTGTGTTACTCTCCAAATAATAATAAAGAATGGCGGATATGAGTTGATCAATTATGGTTAACAGCAACGTCGGGGCAATACTGTGAGTGCTTGACTACATAAAAGATTAAGGAAGTTGGAAATATTCCCTTTAATTATCAGAGGAGAAAGTGTGGGGTTTGAATTGATAGTTTGAAAATGAGTTGTATATGGAAGGTGGCGGAGAATCCAGTCAATTCTGTATTGTGTTACGTATTACTATTGCAAGGTAGCAACATGGATCAGCGGAATGATAACTTAAAGTTGAACTGTGGTTTGGTAGAAAGTCTAGTTAGCCTAAGGTTAAGTCTTCTCTTCTGAGCATTCACCTCAACGTGCAATTATAACTGTGGCAGAAAAAGAAATTCGGAAGATAAAACTTTTATGCTAGTTAGTTAGTACAACGACACATCGTGAGAAAATATGACCGGTATTGGCCGTTGCAGTCTTCTGACAAAATCGAAATGATGAAGTGATAAAAACCTTGTAGGAAACAAAAGAGACACAGTCATGACAAAAGACAATCTCAGTTCATCAGCAACTGTGGAAGAAGAAGTTGAGGGTCTAGATCTACAGAGCGGTTCATGGGGAGACTATCCACTTGACGATCTATTAATTAGATCTGACACTCGGACAGTTTATGATGTTATTCGACGCATAGACAAATCAGATTACGTAATGGATCCAGACTTCCAACGCGACTTCATCTGGTCTGAAAACAAGCAAAGTAAACTGATTGAGTCGGTGATTATGAGGATTCCCCTGCCTGTATTCTATTTGGCGGAGGATAAAGAGGGGAAAATGGTAGTCGTGGACGGATTGCAACGACTGTCCACCTTCCAACGTTTTATCAAGAATGAGCTACGGTTAAAACTTCCTGACAGAAGTGAACTCAACGGTCGGCGGTTCTCGGATATACCTCCCAAGATCCAGAACAGAGTGGAAGATTGCAATCTGATTTTGTACATTATTGACTCAAAAGCACCAGAGCGCGCCCGCTTGGACATTTTCGAAAGGGTCAATAGCGGACAACCACTTACCCGACAACAAATGCGCAACTGTCTCTTTACGGGACAAGCAACTCGTTTCCTAAGAGACGAAACGCGTACCGATATTTTTCGACAAGCAACAGGTGGTAGTCTGAACAAAAAGACCATGAGGGACCGAGAGTTCTTGAATCGGTTTTGCGCGTTTCAGATTCTAGGTGTAGGTGAGTATAGTGGAGACATGGATGAATTTTTAGCTAAATGCTTAACGGAAATGAATCAATGGAAAGAATCTAATCTGCATCAATTGTCAAACGAGTTGCGCAGAGGTCTATCTAATAACCTCCTGCTTTTTGGAGAACACTCCTTTAGGAAAAGTCTTCTTTATAAGTCCTCCCGTAGCGTCCTTAATGCATCTCTTTGGGACGTTATGAGCACAGGTTTATCTCATTACGATGAACAATGTGTGAAAGCAAATGCTATTTCTCTTCGTAATGCTATTTATCAACTTCTTAATAACGAAGATTTCAAAGCCGCAATAACTTTCGGTACTAACGCTTCCAAAAAAGTGAAAACACGATTCAGCATGGTTCGAGAGAATCTTCAGGGAATATTTGGTGATTACACGGATTGATCTAAGACATTTCAAGTGCTTTGAGATATTGAAGTTGCCTGTGCGTCCACTAACGCTGTTGTCCGGCACTAACGCATCTGGGAAATCGTCCGTAATACAGGCGATGGTCCTCTTGCATCAAACCATGAGGGAACACGAGTGGTCATCGCGCCTGATGCTCAATGGTGCTAGCATTCGTCTTGGAACCGCAGCGGATGTGATTGATCAAGTCTATGGGCGACGAAGTTATGAGATTGTTTTATTCGACGGAGACACAGACCGTTTTCAATGGGAATTTGAAGGCAAGCACAAGGAAATGTCAATGTCTATAAAAAGGGCTTGGGGAAATGCAGAACCCATCGGCGATTGGGATTCCAGTGAGCCTAAAACGCTTCATTATCTGCTACCTAGAGCATTGAGCAATCATTCGCTGACCGGTCGTTTACGCAGTCTCACATATCTAACCGCCGAGAGGTTAGGACCACGGGAATACTATCCGTACGACGATCCTCAGTTGACCCCAGTCGTGGGTTCGCAAGGGCAATACGCTGTCAGCATTCTCCATTCCAACCGCGACAACCGCGTGCTACCCAAATTAGCGAATGAAAATGTGCCACCCACCTTGTTCCGCCAGGTAGAGGCTCAAATGGATCTGTTCTTTCCAGGTTGCGTGTTGGTGATTGAGCAAGTACCACGTACTAACACCATTACTCTCGGGATTCGGTTATCAAGCAGTACAACCTTTCATCGACCTATTCACACTGGATTTGGGATTACACAAGTACTTCCTATAGTTGTAGCAGCTTTATCCGCAAAGAAGAATGACTTGCTACTGATTGAGAACCCAGAAGTTCATCTGCATCCAGCTGGGCAATCAGCAATGGGGAAGTTCCTAGCAATTGTTGTTAAAGCAGGCATACAAGTCATAATTGAGACTCATAGCGATCATGTACTCAATGGCATCAGGAGAGTTGTCAAGAGTAACATATTATCTAGTGAAGATGTCGCTCTTCATTTCTTTAAGCCAAGAGACGAGGATCAAGACAGTGTAGAACCACAAGTACAGAGTCCGGAGATTGATTCCAATGGTAATATAGATAGTTGGCCTGATGGCTTCTTTGATCAATTCGATAATGATATGAATTACTTTGCTGGCTGGGGTTGACATGGATCTTTTGGTTAATGACCTGTCTATCCATGAGCAATTTTATAATATAATTTCTTTCCACAAGGCGCTTTCGCGCCTGATGAACATACGTAGAGTTGCTCAGGGCTTTGGACGCGAAGTGCACTGTCATCGGAAATTCTTGGAGGTTAAACCAACTCCTGCTATGTCAATACACCAAGCGGTTGCGAGACTTGCAAACGATGAACGTAGGGCTGTGTTTAGTTGGCTGACGCGTACCGGTCCGTTCTGGGATGAGACACGCCAACACGCCGAAGGAGAATACTTAGAATGTAAAGATGAAATCGTCACGGATACCGCAGTGGGAGAAGCCGCGTTCCGAATGATGAACGGTATGGACTGTGGGTTGATAAGCATTTCACCGTCTGACTGGAATTATACACCTGTTGATGTGACTTTACGTCAAAATGAAGAGTTAGATGACAAAAAGACAACTATCAAAAACTGGTGGTGTGTAGACACATTTCAAGACGAATTACAGTGTATAGCACCACCTATTCGATCTTGGGACGATTTGCGCGAGGCTTCTACAACTAGATTTGAAAATCTGTTCTTTTCAGAGAACTGCTTTGCACCAATTGTAGGGACTCCTTTCGCAAAGAGTGCGGCTTATCGGTTTCTCAGACTACTTGAAATTCTAGATCGCCTTGCTCGGGCCTTTGACGCGAACGGAGTACGCACTAAGGAAGGTCATCATATATATCAGAACTACTTCACTGGTGACCGCGCACTTTTTTCTGATTCATCAGACTTTGAAAAAAAGAAATTCCATCAAGAACTGACCTTTTTCCATCCTGAGGACCTTAGAAGTTCGCTGTTTTGCACATGGCATGGCAAAATATCTCATTTGACACTTCGTCTACATTTTTCTTGGCCTATTGAAGCGGACAAACCTGTGTACATAGTTTACGCCGGTCCAAAGATCACTAAGCGTTAACCTAACCTAATGCAATTTTTTCAACCTGACGTGCAATGGCGTGTTTAATGCGATTTGTACTCTGAAGCGGATTTTTATGTTGATAGAGACAGTCCAAAACGTAGTCAAACGCCCGACGTACACAACGCAGATTTGCTGATATTATATCTGGATCATAAAAGTTGGCTAGCACAGCAACTTATCCTGAGGTCAGATCACAATCTGAACATCTCAAAACATTACCAACCCTTAAGTGTTGCACTTTATAGTTTAAGTCGGGCATAATAAAAAATCGTATCATAATTTCGTATCCACCCCTTCTTTTGGGTTTTAAACCCACTTACCCAGCCAATTCTCCATACAATCTCATTTCTGAAATTTTTAGCTTCGAATATACTGTCCATAAGTATTTTTAGATAGTGCGACGCTGTAGGATCACAATGTAAATAGATTGACCCTGTAGATTTTAGAATCCGATGCATTTCTACTAGCCTGACAGCCATATTTACCAAGTAGGCACATATTTGTATTTTTCCTAATGCTGAAATAATAGCATTCAACAACTCGTACACCCCCCCCCCCCCTTTTTTCTTTTTGCTCAATTCTTCCATATATTCATCGCACAGATGACTCCAATACCAAGTATCCTCAAAGGCCATTACTTGGCCTAAGTCGTTAGGATAGATGATATTGTATGCTTTGTTGGAATTGAAAGGGGGATCAAGATATATCAGGTCTATTGATTCAGACTCAAAATCTCGCAAGATTGGAAGATTGTCAGAATAATACAACCTCCTTACACGCTTCGTCTCATTGAAAAGATTTTCTTTCATTTTGCGACACCCATTAAACTCTGAAACTTACCGCTACCGATTATAACGAGGTAGTGCTTAAAGGCAAATAATTGAAAGATCCAGTAATAGGGTTAACTCATCATAGATATTCCGCAAATTCAGTCTACAGGTGGAAGAGTAAGATGCGACGGCTGACTCTTGCTTTCGCCAAAATAAAAAGCTTTGTATTTTTCCATTTGCTTAATTCTATCAATCAACACTTTTTCCTGCTTTGAATTTGCTACGTTTCTAACTAGGAACTTCGCATCCGCATCTGTTGAGCGAAAAATTAGATAGTTCGCGATAGCCGAAAATACAGATACATCAAAGTCACGCGCTTCTTGGGACGCCAATACCAGAGATATTCCGTATTTTCGGCATTCTTTAGCCATTGTCGGAATGAGTTTAAGTCGAGTAGCTCGGTGCGCTTCATCGAATACTAACGCATGAGTGATACGTTCCCGTATTCCTCTGCGAAACATGTCCTTATACAAGCCATAGAAGATAAGGTATGCGAATGCTCGTTGTAAGTTGTCATTTTGCGTGGTGTGGATGCGGATAATAATCGGTTTTTCGCCTTCCCAAAGACTACCACGTGATTCATCACCTGCATCAAAGAAGCCGTAGTCATCAAGCTCGTCCAATCGAGCAAACAAGGAATGTAACCCACGGTCCGGTTTTCCACAGGTGCGTAAAATCTCTACAAAGCGTTTGAATTCCGGCTCCAAAACATCCTCTCTTGAAGACCATCCTGCTTCATCAAAACTTTCTTTGATGGCTCGTCGAATACTTTCCGCCTGTATGTCTCCGAGATCTGGGTAGATAGCGGTGAAGATATCTCGTACAGCCCCAGCAACATCTAAATATGCCATTCGTGCATTTCGGTCAATAACTTGTAGTGGGTTAAAACCAAGACCGTCAAAGTCAACATAACGGATGTCTCCAATCAATTTCTCAAGTCTCTCGTCAATATCCTGATGATAGGAAAAGACTATAGGTCGAACACCTTGAGCAACCATTTGCTTACATAAATTGACAAGACAAGTGGTTTTTCCCATACCCGGTAGCCCAGCAATTAGAAGGTGAGGATTGCCGTCCACCCCAAGTCTCCATTCAATTTCAGCGTTCGTATAACTGTTGATGCCTAGGCTCACAGTCGGCACAAAATCATTCTGATCAAATGAAGAGGCATTCGATGACTGCAAGACGTCATCCATTTGTTGAGATGCAGATTCATCCTCTGGGTCATCTAGACTCTTAGTTGAGTACACTTTAATTGCTCTATCCGTTTGTTGGACAGAATTCTCTTCAGAGTCAAAATTTGAGTCTGGGAGAAGTCTGGGACCAAAGAGAAATATCTGTGCGTTGCAATCGTCGGGAGAAATTTTCAAGGGGTTGGGACCAGTATATTCTGGACAGAACACCCAACCGCGATCAACCCCCTGTATCATAGAGAAGGTATAGTTGCCACCATCTTCAATCATACGATTAATTTCATTGACAAGCTTGTGATATCGGTCCGTCCGCAGATGATGTCTATGCGCTTTATCAGCGTAGAAACGTAGCACACGAGCTAATTTGGCGCGACGAACGGCTCTGAACACAGAAGAGATGTCTTCATCGTCATACCATTGATACCACTGGTGTCGGAATGTCCCTATCTGTTGATCAATCTGCTCAAGAACATCTGGAGACCGAGCGGTGCGCAAATGACGACGGTATTTCACCTCCACAAATCTAAAGACGATACGACCACCCCTGCGGGGGTCAACGCTCACGTGAATCAGGTCAGGACGTGTCTGTTTTTTGTTTTCATCTTTACTACTAACGAAATGTAGGAGAAGATCCCTGACATCATCAACTGGGACAAAAAATCCATTTTCAAGGGAAATCCAACAATCATCTTTCTCCGAAGCATATTGACAGTTGGCATGGGACACCGCTAGGGCAACCAACTCCGATGTAATTCGTCGATGGCCAGTAAGACGAATGGACAAGCGTCCGCTAAGCGCTTTTAAGTGTCCTAAAAGGAACTCCGCGTTGCGACGGCTGCGACTCAATCCCATCTGATCAAGCGCATAGTCAAGCAGGTTGCGGACTTCCTCAAGATTAGCTGTAGAAGTGATCAACTGAAGACAGCCAAGATCTTCACGCTCCGGCACGCAGTCTATAACGTAAGCGTCATAGACTTCTTTATTGGTTTTTGGTGAGTCAAAGTACTCGGTGCCTGCATTGCGATCAAGCGTGACTACCCAATCACAAAGCCCATGCAGTTTTCTGAGACTGTCATGTTTCTCAGGAGAAATTTCTGTTTTCAACGCTGGTGATCCATTACCTTTGCCGATGTAGCGAACTACCGCATTTTGAACAACGTGTTGGAGACGGACTAAAGTTTCAGTATGCGCACGGGAAGATGGGTGCTTTTCGCCTCCTGATGCTTCGGGAACAGCGCTAATCCACTCGGGTGAAGGCTGGCTCGTATAACTCCTCTCGTAAAAGGAAAGCAGACCAAAGACATAGTATGGCCCAGAGGATTGGCACCGTTCGACAACACGAGACTCAAACGTGTCGAATGCTACTGCCAAGTGCGCGGGCGTGTCCGGTTCTTTCCGTTCTTTGCGGGCCCAACGCAAACGGGGCGCGTTCATGCCTGCCGGAAGTGGAAGGGAGTCGAACATCCAGCGATCATCTTCAACCAAGACGCCTGCCCTACTACGGTGTTTTTCGCGGGCTTCCGCAATGAATCGTCCAGCAACGCCATGCTGTTTGCCTGACGGATAAAAGTCTAGCGAGAAAATCCTCTCTGGTATGGCGCCTTTCTTTTCACCATCTTGGTTCGCATTCTCTTCGTCTTGCTGATAATGATCGTGAACGCCGCCGAGTGACCGAGCAACGGTGAGACCGTCACCAGCCCGAAGCGCGTGGATATGCAACAGTCGAGAAGTATCATGACAATCTAAATATTTTACAATCTCGTTTGTCAAAACCTTGGCGCTCTGAATACCCACGGTAGGCGCGCTGTCCACTACATTACCATCTTCCAATGCGCGCGCTAGGATTGCTATCGCCGCCTTAGGCTCTTTATCTTCATCAGGCACCATCCCCACTGAATGAAAGCCAAGAGTATCGGCAAAAACAAAAGTTCCACCATTGGAATTAGGATTTGGAAGGAACGCCGGAAACATAGCGCCGTCCAAACTGGCAAGCTCTTCACGGATTCTCTTTGGGCTTTCGTTTTGCTCAAAAGCCGCATATAAAACAAGATTGTCGTATGACGCATGCCACGCCACCCGCAACGGATGAGAGGGCAGAACTATGAGTCCAATTGTACGCCCGGACAGTGATTGGACTTCCACAGTGTTCGCAAGCGTAAGCAATGAGTCGCCATCTTCTAGAAGCGTAATCCAAGACCGTAGATACTCTCTAATAATAGAGAACCCCTTATCCGCTTCATCATAAATCTGACCGACTCCACCGATATGCGCGAAACGCTTGGCTAAAGCGCGGCTGGCTTTCCTCGTCCGTTCCCATTTTTCACTTTTGTCACCCTTAGATGGCTCAAACTCCAAGCGTTTAGTAGAATGCTCCCCGGAGTCTCTAACCTTTACTATCCATCTACCAACCTCACCTTCTCTTTCGATCCATTGTTTTTCCGCCTTCGCTATCAGCGAGGGCCTGAAAACCCGAAAACTTTTTCGCGTACCATGTTCGGCTCGAGTTCGCAACGAAACAAAATTTTTGGGATCAACAGAAATGGAAGAAACCGGAGGCAGCATAATCTCTGGCACGTCTTTGCGGCTAAAGTTTTTTCCGAACTCGGCGAGACCCTCGCTGAGTGTTCTAACTTTCTTACCAACCCCGGCGGTTTCTTGCTTTGGTGGTTCTCCGAAGCGAATAATAAACTCCTCGCTCTCCTGACGCTCAATTTTGGTATCACCGACGACTTCAACTGTAACTTTGGCCGACAGTAGAGCGCTCTCTTCAAGAGACCGAAAACTATCATCAGTAAACCGAGCCTTTTCTCCTCCTTTTCGCGCGGAGTGAGAAACTTGCAACTCAGCAAGTGGTTCATCTTGATCCTGATCAGTCTGAACACTGATAAGATAATCAACTGAACTCTTCTCAAGATGAGGTGGCTCAGCCTTCCACCTAACCTCTAGGGTGGTCGAAGAATCGCCATCTGGGTCATCATCACTTTTCAGGAAAAGGACAGGTAGATCACTCGAACTTCCGTCCTCTCGCAAACCCGACCACTTGGCGATAGCGCCGTTTCGGATTCTCCAAGGGGTAAGATTAATGCCCTGAATCGACTGTGCCGGGGGCTCGGTTCGCAGATTACCGATCCATAGGTCCTCGGTTTTAGCCAACTCTTCCAATGCGGCGCGTAATGATTTAGTATCCGCTGAATGGAGAAAACTTTCTAATACACTAGTCTTTGTCTTCGAATTCGGATCAATCCGAACTGCCTCAATACGCGCGGCTAGCGAGTTTCTCGCGCCGTAGACTCCTAAGAGGCGATCAACGAACATGCGCGAAGTGTCAAGATCATCTGTAGGAACAAAACTTAAGTTTTCTGGGTCTACTATGGGCCATAGGCCAAGTAGGTGTAAATAAGCGCCTGGCGATCTCTCACCAGCAGCTACGCGGCAGAGAAAATCAAATTCCGTCCATGGTGACAGGGCGTTTCTACCTCTGTATCTCCGCACTTTTTTCATCGCCTGCTCGGCGTATTGCTGACACACAGAAGAAAATCTTTGCTTAATCTCGTGCCCTGCCAATTGCACCGCTTCTTGGAACAGGGCGACTTCATCCACTTCCCGGGTGGCGCTGTAAATGCCGTCCATACCCGCTCCCGCGCTCTCAGTATCAACCAAAAGCAAGACAGCGTCCCCTTTCTCTTCTCGTAGTTCCACCGCGCGGTCAGCTGAGATGGTTCGTTTCTCTTCCAAATGCTCTTTACCAGCCACCCTTAGAACTTGCCAACCGGAAGGCGCAAATAATGGGTCCTCTGCTAGCGCCCGCACAACATCCGGCGTAAGACAACGAATAAAAGCCATGGCACCGGGTTGAGAACTGCCTAGTAATCTGACTGTCGCCTCGGCGAGTAGGCGTCCGTGAATTTTGGTCCATTCCATCTCAGTTGTCACCTACTATATGAGGTTCAAAGCGAGGCCGTAAACACTTCATAGCCTCGGCGTCGTTGACACCAACGAGAAGTCCGAGATCTCGTAGACGACGTTCTAATATCATGCGGTTTGAGCGTAGAAGATCATTGGATATAGTCATATCTGGAGGCGTGGCATCAACATATAAACCGTATCGGTCGCATATCGCTCTCAAAAACTCCTTCAATGAAAGTGATCGCACACCTTGTTTGTTACCGCTTGGAAGGAGATGAAGATGCACCAGATAGTCCAAAACCGAGTCGGTGAAAACTATTGACCGAACTTCCCGTTGTCTCCTTGCGCCTCCAGCTAAATGGGTTCCGCTCGTGGTCTTTCGCTTATAAGCTAGACCATTTGGTCGGACCACATTCAACATTGAGTCAATCATAGCAATAGTGTTGCTCCGGGCGGTTGTTCCCAAAAGCAGCGTCAGCGCCTCAGCGAGGCATTTGACCGAATTTTCCTCTCTACGGCGGCTTAACATTTCTGCGGCTTCTGGGTACTCTTCGCGCAACTCCTCAGCTAACTTTCCACCATAGTCATCCATCTGACGGTGAATGTAGTCTCCTTCTTCATGATTATCCTTATAGAGCAAATCACCGAGCAGATTGAGCCATTCCGTGGCGTAGGGGCGGGTTTGTATCTGTTTTTTCTTGATCTTTCTATTATCCCTCGCAGCGTAATCAAGCAAACGTAGGGTCATGAGGATCTCGGGAACATGTTCAACGCGACGCATAAAGTCATCCAAAGACTCTTCAGCCAGACTTCGTAACTTATCATCCACTCCGTTTGAACAGTCAACGAATACTCCCGTGGGTCTCTGATTCTTTTTTTCGGTGACCTTGCCCGTATCATTCCATTTAAACAGAATCTCAACAACGCTAGTGAAAATTGTCGTCATTCCCATAGCGATACATGCCTCTAGCATATCGACGAAAGCATGGCGTGGAATGGGAGACGCGTAAGAGCGAACGAAGCGACGAATATCTTCTGAGAAATTCCGCGTAGCGTTTTCCGCGATAGGGTGTTGATTCGAAATTTTTTGAGTGCCTTCCTTACCGCGAGCCTTGTGAGGCGCAGCGCCTAATAACTCGGCTAGCCGAATCATTAATAGCTGATCAATCCCAATATCCTCAAACGATTCATCAAACTTGTCCGCCGCTAGGTCGGCAAACACGCCTTTTTTTAGTTGAACTCCTTGACTAAACTCTCTTAGAAGCAGGTTCTCGACATGGTCTCTCGCAACTGGGAACCATGTTTGTTTTTCGCTGTTGGTTTTTTCTACATAATCACCCGCTTGGTCCGCGAGCATCGCAACTATCATCTCGGGAACGGAGCGGAGATGCGTTGCATCCTCAGGAAGATCTATCCAACTCGCCATATAGTGGGCTGGGGCAACCCTCTGAAGTTTTTTGTCACGTCCAAGCTCATGCCTGACGTTCTCTAGACTGAAACCAAGCAGGAAATCGCCAAGTATCGCTCGTTCTACATTACCGTCGAAACCCTCTAGTTTAGGGCTAGTGGATAACTTCTCGGCAACCTGTTCTATTGTTGTTTTTCTCTTTGATTTACCGAGACCTGTACTCTCTGGATCAAAGGTTTCTAGAAATTTCCCCTTACCGCGACGGTGTCCGAATCGAAACATGTAAAAAACGGCAGGTAGTACGGCGGACAATTCAAACCCGCTAAAGGTTATCGGCAATACCTTATCATATTGAGCCGACCATATTTCACGGACCATGCGCGGGGGGAGTACGGTCTGGACTATAGATCGTGCGCTAGTCGCCATTGGTCTCTCCCAACGATTTAATCTCCATGAGTTGTGATACGCTGGAATCCGTATCATCAATGCGCGCAGAAACCTCAAATATCGTGTCTTCTAACATTGGATTCCAAGTAAGTATTCGACGATGGTCCTCTTGAACTAAACGTTGTACGAAAATTGAAAGATGAGCGAAAGAATCATCCGTAGCCACATCGCCCAATTGATGACCGTCGCTGATCTCAAGAAGTAGGTGAAATAGATCAGCGCCGAGACGTAACTTTTCTTCGTTCCCGTCGCGGTACTTATAAATGAGGAACACTTGCCGATGAAGTTGGTCTATTCCATTGCGCAACTCACAAATGCCTTCTTCTAAGCGGAAGTTGTTCATAGGTTTTTCAATCCAAAACACCGTCTCCGTCGGGGTTCTAGGGGTAATGCGCAACGGCACCATTCCGGAACGTTCAAGAGCTTGTCGCGGAAGCACTCCAAGGCGGGAAATACCACCGCAAAGTTTTCGTATCAACTCTAGCTTTTGGTCGTCGTCAATTGTGGGAAGGTCTCGAAATTGACTGAAATACTTTCCTTGAGCCAAACCAAGCGCGTTAGATTCTCCCGTCCAACACTTAATCTCCTTCTTAGTCCTCTCAAAATAGGCGCGGCGGCGGAGTGACTCAAGATTTTTATTTCCATCAGCTAAAACGCCTTCACTACCATCGTAGGGACGAGGATGAAGTAGTTGGCGGTCAATCTTAGGGTGCGCCTCAAGAGCGGGGTCAAAACGTGGCAACTCACTCAGCACTTCACCCTGTCGTCCTATTGATTTGGGCGAGAATGCGCGGTCCCAGTAGGATTGTAAATTGTCAGAAACGTATTCCGTAGCGTGATAGTCGGTACAGTAATGCAAACCAAAAAGGATGTATATTAAAGCGGCGCGTAATTCGCGAATCGTAATATGCGTCTCGCCTCGTAGGTGAACAGCCTGTAATGCCTCAAACAGTTGTCTGCGCGCATGACCACGAATAGAATCATCTGAGAGACCGGTTGGGCCGAAGCGACTTGTGGCGCGGAAAACCTCACAGCGTTCTTGGGCTTGGCATGTTTGACAAGGAGCCCAGATTTCTGCAGAATTTTCACCTCCGTATAGACTGTCCACTAACCGGTCAAGAAAATTGGTATCAATGGTCTTCTTGTCATCCGCAATACCGCCTACCAACGAACGTTGATTCAGATTAACAAAACGTATATGAGGTATGTCAAGAAGCTTTTCTTTCTCAAGAAAATCGGAAAGAGACTTTGTCAATAACGTTTCTTCTTGGTGTTTCTCAACCCACTCTAACAATCTACCATCGTTAATTGCAAGCAAATGGACAATATCGTCGCTTGGCTCGCCTGTTTGGAACGGCTCTAGAAATTCATCTAGAAGATCATCCGCAGAACTACCCTTCCATGACGCTGAGCCATCAAGGTTCATACGCACGGCGGTGGATCCGCCGTTTAACCGTCCCTCAAAGATTCGCGTCGCCGAATCCTCAATATCCAAGCCGAACTGTTTCGCGAGGCGCTGGAGTAGGGCAGTTTTCCCATCTCCAGCATTGCCGCAGAGAACCACAAGTTTGACGCCACGGTCTTTGATGGCTGTATAGAGTTCTTGCTCCAAGTTGGTTTCAACGTATGTTTTCTTAGCAAATTCGGTATCTAATCCGCGCGTCTCGCTGTTACCCCAAAGTGATCCAGGATATGACTGTAGCAACGACTTGAGCCACTCAACCTCGTTCTCACGCCTCTCCGATACCCCCGTTGGTAGCGCCGACTCTACACCATCAGCGATACTATCTACCCCCCCAAGAGTTGCGTTCTCCGACTCACTCTCGACGTCTTGAGATGGACCCAGTATCGCTAGGGCGGCATCCGCGGTAGCAAGACGTTTTCTTGGGTCTGGATGCGTTGCTTGATCTAGGAACTCACCCAACAATGGATAATTCTCCCGCTTAATCTTACCCCAATTCAGTCCTTGTTTCTTAGAGTAAACGCCGTCGTATTGAAACGGCTCCCTATCGAACAGCACGTGAAAGAAACTCGCGGCCAAAGCGTAGATATCATCAGAAGGAACTACGGCACATCCTTCGGAAATTGAAGGAGAACAGTACAGCGCTGTGCCTATTGCATCCGCCTGAGCGCCAATCTTTGTTACGCAATCGTAGTCAGTCAGTACAAGATCACTCCCAGAAACAATCATGTTGCTGGGACTAACGTCTCCATGAACCAAACCATTTTCGTGTAGTATTTTTAACGCCTTGCACGCTGTCCGTAACCATGTAAGCGCCAACTCCCTGTCATCAGAAACTTCTTGCACGTCGTCAGCAAGAAGTGAAAGTATGCCGGAGTACTCTCCAAGCGGCTCACCCTCTATCCAAGTCATCAAGGCGACGAAGCCATTTTCTTTCCATTGCTCGGCGACCTCGAAGATTGTCGATAAAGTTGTATGGCGAAGATGTGAGCGCGCTAACTTGTATGCATTGAGAACCCTACGTCCCGTTTCTTCGTCGTGGACCACCTTGGCAACAAAGGTTCCATATTCATCTTGGTTTTCACGATCTACTTGCACGACCTTGAAAGCCATTCCAACGCCACCAGAACCAAGGCTTAAGATAATTCGATAGTGATTTGTGCGGAATGGCACAATCTGGTCTTCTGTCCAAAATCGCGCCGGTGGGGGTGGCGGCTCTGGTAATGGGTCTTTTAAGAGAACAGATAATTTCTTATCCAAGTCCGATAGTCCACTTCTCCTGTCAGGGTCATTGTCCATTCCCAAATTCAGAATTTTTTTAGCCAAAACGCTATCTTTGTCTTCTAAATCTTCGAACAGTACAGCAAGCGAAGCGCAAAGCGAATACACGTCAGATTGATGATCTGCAACCACAAGTCCCTGAGCGCGAACTTCGGGAGATACTGAAACATCCCAATCTGTTGTATTGGCAGAGGAAACCACGGATATATCAGCAGGGATACGGGTATACTCAAAACTAGTCAGAATCGGCGAGTTGTCATGCTTGACTAGTATTGTATTAGAACTCAGATTCCGGTGTACCATGGGTTTGTCATTTGAACCCGCTCCATGTAGATCAATCAACGCTCGGATTGCATTCCGGGCGAATATCAACCGGGCGGTTGTATCCCATGAGTCGTCGAGAGACCGCTTTTCGATGCTCGGCGTCGCAGGGTCGGCTACCGTGAAAAACTTGATTTCACCTGGATACCCCGGCGCATCCTGGAACGAGTCGACGATACGCGGCGCCCAGTCGTACCGCTGTAATAGGCGCAACGATTTCCACTCACGTTCCGCTTTATCCTCGGCTCTTGAGTCTTTTGGTGAAAGCGCAGAAAGGTCATAGAGATGTAAAATCACTTTATCCTGTCGAGAGATATGAGTTGCTTTATATACGCGATGGAACCTCTGTTCCTTGGGTGTCTGGAGTTGCAAACGAGTATAATCCGCCACTCGTTTTAATGCGCCGTCTATGGATACGGCGCTCATTGGTTCTAGAATAGCACCCAGCATCTTGATCTCCTGAGAGGACAGTACGGGTTGAGAATGGAATCCTACCGCTCGTTTCCAAGTCTTGGAAGTATAGAAGGGAATACCACGAACCTTGTCATCATTGAGCATCCCGACCTTAGATGCTACTTCAGTCACGAAAAACACACCGTCTACCTGTGGAAGGGCAGGGAATCGACGGCGAAGCGTCGTGCCAATCCTGCGAGCCTTATCAGTGAGTCGTTCCGCTTCTCGTTCAACGATTTCGCGATTTCGATTGACCCAAGCCGCAGTCCAATGTTTGACTTCAATGATTTGGACCCCTGGAGGACCAATAACAACAATGTCTATCTCATCAGATTGACGATGGCGAGTGGCGGAAAAACTTAGGTTCGTATACAAGAGCCAATCGTCGCCGGTTACCTCGGAGTCTAGACGGTTCTTGAGTTGCGCAATGGCTTTGGACTCACTCTCATTAGCAACCTCACCGCAAGGGATAAGCGAAATCATAAGCCTTTTATCTTACCCAACTTTTACTTGATTGTCAAACACCTCGTCAAGTGATTTAACCAGCCTGCTCCCACAAATCTCAGCCGATAATTCTATTTAAACTTCACCCTGTTTACTCACAAACGGCGTAATATTCTCTTGTCTACGTGAAACAGTCTCATAATCACATCCCAAAGCCTTGGCAAGCGACCCAAGACGTCGTCCAACAGTTTCGGGATGTGGCAACTGGTCCGGCATATAAAGAATCATTTTCTCTAGTAAACACTCAACCCTAGTGTTTTCAAGAATTCGCATAACTCCGCCGCAAACGGTGTATGCGAGACGAAGAGCAAGCCCTATAACCCTAGATTGCTCAATGGCGTCTTTGTCAAGAAGGTCGGTTTCCTCCCATCTACGGACAAGGGTTGCAACCGCCGCGTGACGCGACGCCACAGAAAGCGCAATTTTTACCCTCTCAGGATGACTAATACCCACAATCGGCATCCGAGATATTCTCAGAAATACCTGCTCCGCCCTGTACTCAGGATGCTCTGAAATCCCTATATCTGAGAGATGGCAGATGGCAAGCATAAGCCTTGGGTTTGTGGAACTTATATCAGGAAGGACCGTTGAAATCCAGCGGTAGAGAGTCTCTCCAGACTCGCTTGTTCTTCCCGCCCGAAGCGCAACTTCCTCACACATGACCACAAGTGGGTCAAGTTGGCGTTGTTCCTCCGATAGACCATCATATATGCAACCTTCCCTGAGCCCGTATGTGCAAAAAACAATTTGGTCAACTCCGGTTTTTCGAATAACGCTCTCCATAAGCGCTGCAGCGTAAGGAGCGTGCTCAGCCCTTGATCGACCGAAAATCTCAAGCGCTCTCACCGAATCTGGAGAAATTTCTGAAACATCGGAAAGCATTTCAACTGTTTCTACGCGCGATAGACTGTAAGCGTGAACTATGCGAAGCGGATAATCCTCAGTCTCCATATGGTTTTTAGCAAGAGATCGCCATGAGCCGCCAACTGCGTAAAAGGTTTTACCTCTAGAGTTTTTGAGCCAAGAGATTTCGTCAAGTAATGGAGATGCGAGTTTTCTACGGACTTTTTGTGGGCTAAAACCGCTTTCAGAAAGAGGGATAGTACCCAAAGGAAGAGTCACTAGGTTCCTGATCTTACCCCCGCATACCTCAACAAGTTCAAGACTTCCTCCCCCAAGGTCTCCTACTATACCGTCTGCATCCGGGATGGAGCATAGCATCCCGCTTGCGGAAAGCCTCGCCTCCTGTTCTCCCGTAAGCACCTGAAGTGAAATTCCACACTCATTTTCAACCGCCTGTCTAAACTCCTCGCCATTTGCCGCCGTTCTCACCGCGGCTGTGGCCACAGCTTTTATCTCAGAAACTCTCATTGAGTGCGCGATATCCGCAAAACGACTTATGGTGCGTATGGCAAGGTCAACGCTCTGCGGCGACATCATTCTATGGGAATCCATCCCCCTTCCCAGACCGCATTGAACTTTTTCATCAAGCACGGGCAGAGGAGCGCGACGCGGACCCTTGTAAACTACAAGACGTATGGAGTTTGAGCCCACGTCAATCACGGCCATCATGCCGTACGACGCGGCAGAATTCCGAGGAGAATGAACGCTCATGAATTTATTCCCGGACAAGTTCAGCCGGCATCATTGGCTTTGATTCGGCAAGAGCCTTACCTCTTCCCGACAGACTTGGATTGGTCATGAAATAGTCATGAGCGGAAAATACCCCTGAACCATTTTGAAGTTTGGTAAAAGAACCATCAGAACACATTTTCCAACTTCCCGCCACATCATTGAGGTTAGCGACCATTACCTGCTCAACAATTTGCTTTTTAACGGTGGCATTTTCTATAGGGATAAAGGATTCCACTCTGCGGTTAAGATTGCGCGGCATCCAGTCAGCAGAAGAGATAAACACCTTGCACCCGTCAGAAGGCAGCCCTTGTCTAGATCCAAAACATACGATTCTACTGTGTTCGAGAAAACGTCCGACCATGCTCTTTACCCGTATGTTTTCTGAAAACCCCGCAACCCCCGGCCGTAGACAACATATTCCTCTCACGTAAGCGTTCGTTCAAGGGGTGTTTATAGGGGGTTTGAGCGATTGAGGATTTCTCTCCAATTCCTGTGAAGCGGTCGTAGCCAAATGTCCTTTTTGGGTTTATCGCATCGGTTGTAACGATCGTAGCGGCCACGCCCCTGTGTAGTTCCAACGCGTATCCATCCAGAAGCCCGGTATACGGTGCCTGTATATGTCGGAATTTGTACAAACGTCTCAATAAGCACAGGTGTGAAGTTGTATCGTTGCTTCCACTCCTTGGGCAAGCGGCGACAGACTACCGAGAGTATGTGTGACCCAAGATTGGGTATCTGTATCCATGGAAGAATCAGGAATCTGGGGTTGTCGATAACCAGCGGTAAATTCTTTTCACGTTGCTCGGATGTCCATCCTATGAAGGTATCACGCGGCGCAAGTCTCCATGCGGCGGTGGAGAAGCCTAGCATGGCCAGCGGCGAACCGTGGCGGTCGCGCACTGCGTAGCGCATCTGAGCCCCGACTAATGTCTTATAACCTAAGTAGTGATAACAAGCTACAAACTCGTTCCATAGTTTGCCTTGCTTGGTGCCACTGACAACAGTGTGAACCTGCAGTGGACGGACTTCGTCAAGCAGGACCATTCAGTTTTCGTAGCGGGGACTTTGTATAGGGTTGGGTAGATAGAGGTTTTGGAGTGTTTGGATTGTGATTTGGACTTCAGATGGAGAGTTTTAGCAAGAAACAAGGGTACCACTTGGCTTCATCTTACAGTGTACGCAGCCTTTGTCCGTCCAGTAGGCGTAGGGTATCAGACCTGAGCAGTGCACAGGCTATCCGGCGGGGTTGTGAGTAAAGTGCGACCGTTCAGTTCAACGGCTTCATTATAAGTTCAATAGCTTCCTGAGGCCGGGCGGCATAGTGTCGGTTAGCTTCAGGCAGATAGTTGAATCTACCTTCACAACGCACTATGGCGATGGCGACGTTGCTCAGACAGGAAAGATTTTCCGGTAAGTACCCTTTTGATACCCGACAACGGTCTTCATCGTAGGTGAAGTCACGCACATAATGCAGACGGTTCTCAATGTGCCAGTGGTTGCGAACCAGAGCAAGTAACTCCTTGGCTCCAGCCTGCTCTGGGCCAAGTGAGGTCAGAGCATAGACAGTCTCGCAACTGGTTTTACCTGTCTTCTTCTCAGTGCGCTTGCGGACTATGCGTATGGCTTGACGCCGTCCGTGCATGCCTACATGTCCATCCCACTCAGAACCGGATAGGTCTACTACCCAACAGGTCCGTTCTTCAATCCTCCCATGTTTATAATCTTCGGTTGTCCATCCTGGCACAGCATCAAAGTCCAATCCCTTTATTTCCTTGCTGATCGTTCTTTGATTGTCCTTGATGGCGGTCATCACATAGTCGGCTCCATTTTCCAGCAGACAGCGCGCCGTATCCTGCTGGGCATGCAGCGCATCTAGAGTGACAGTACGACCAGCAATGTCGAGTTTATTGGCTAGGTCGCGTACCACTAGCATCTCACTGCTCTTTTCTTTGATTGCTAGTTGACCGAGAACCACGCCGGTGTTATGTTCGAGGGCAGCTACCATCATTCTAATTCCACCCTCAGTCTGCTTGGCTGCGCCACGAATCATCTTGCCGTCCATCGCCACCGGCGCTGCGGGCGAGGTCTTGCGGGCTTCCCACAGGTTCAGCGCTTTATCAAGCGTGTCGGGTGGCAGTTTTGCGAAGATGTTATGGAAGGTGGCAATTACCGGCGCAGTGTAGCATTTCTTACTGGGACTGTAGAACGCTCCAACGGCCTTAAGCTGTTCCTGACTAAGTAGTCGGGCGAACTGCGCTATGGCGGACACCCCGCGGTATCCAGCCAAACGGGCGGCGACAGCGAGAACCAACACGGTGACAAGAGGATAGCGTCTACCTTGAGACTTTCGGAACTCAGGCACCTTACCTAGAACATCTTTGAGACTGCGTAACTGTGGCGCCGTCATAGGCTCCTTACGAACCCCACCGGTCCATTCTGGTGGTAATTCCTCTTGACTTAATACTTCTTTAGCATTATCAACGAGATTAAACATGAAGACCTCCTTGGGTTGACCATGGTAGCGCCACCGCGCAGACCCTCCAGACTCACGGGCAAACCCGCGCGTTAGCCCGAAAGACTGCCAGTTGGCCGCCCGGTAGCAAGTACCATTAAAACGTGAAATATCTACGAACGTCTCAGCCAGAAACACTGGATAACCGTGCGCTGTCTGCATGTCCGAAGACAGCCGCCTCAGACTCAGACCCAGCACTCGCGATGCCAAGTTCGCCACCCGCTGCCGTGTCAGAATGACAAAACGCACATTGTTGGCAATCAGATGCAAGCGTCCAAACTGCTGCTCGGCGCTCCAGCCAATCCAGCGGTCTCGGGCCGCTAACTTGAATGCGCCTGCCTGCCAACCAATAAGCGCCACCCAACGCGACCCAACTTCCGCTACATGACGCAATCCCTTGCCGAACACGCGATGGAATGGAAGATAGTGATGTAGTCTGACTAAGTGGTCCCAGTGACGACGCTCCTGTTCCCCATAGGTAGGACGTACTGTGACCGCGCGCAGATCAATCTTATTGTCCTGAGATGTCCGCCTACTCATGATCTACACCATACCATAACAAACATTAAATAGCCAGAACTAAATTTGTAACGTCCAGATCGAAATCTAACAACGAAGAAACCGAATTGTGACTTAATATCTCTGTTGGAATATCCGGTTTATAACGTACTAATATGACTTCACTGTTTTCTCAAATCCCCAAATGAAAATGTACTACCCTTGGATATATTCTCCCTACATATCCAACTCCGCAGATTATAATTCAGAAGTGTTTGTTATAAGAAAAAACTTACGAAGGACTGAAACCGAGCCTAATTCTTCTACATGTCAGCTAGAAAGGGGAGACAAATGAGTCTCTAATTTCTCCCCATGACGTAGTGACAACCTCTAAGATGCAAAACTCTCTTTGAAAAGATATACTCGGTAATATCAACGCCTTACACCTCTAGAAAATTAGAAAGCCCTGCTTCGTCAAGGGTCTCGGGAACCGGTAGTATAGGCGGTTCGGTGTCCACTCCAAAGACAATAGGCTTGGCTCGGGGCGACACTCGGGTGGGTGGTGGTAACTTGATGATGCCATCCCTATGCATGGATAGCATGGTAACTCTGGCCGTCATATCCTTGAGTCCGCCATCGGGCTTGTACCACCCAATAAGTCTGCAAAACTCTCTGGACAGAGCAGCCCGGTTGAGCCGCTCGGGCCCGGCTATCAAAGCGCGTAGCAGTTTCATCTCCGTAGCCGTGAACTCACGCCCGTAGTAGCGGCACTCAACCTCGTCGCTCATCTCTTGGCGCCAAAGTCACGCAAACGTTGCTCACTCATTGACCATGGCAACCAAGGCGATAGATCTTTTGGAGGACTCCTGCCATCTTCCGCGCAGGCTCTCAACCATCCCTTCAGCCAACTAAGAACGTCAATGCCATTCTTTGCGAGCGTACCCAGCACCGTGTATAGAATGGCTGATGTTCTTGCGCCCTCTTCACTGTCAGATCCAAAACTTACTTTACGGGCGATGGCCAGCCAGCGTAGCGCTCTCTCCGCAATATTGTTATCCATGGGAACTTGGGGATGTTCAACGAACACGCTCAGCCCTTCACGATGATTCATAAGCGACTTAAGTGGCTTTCGCTCACGCGCATCTTCCGCTAACTCGGATAATTCACTCTCAGCTTTGCTGAACAATGCGTCGCACGCTTTTTTCAACTCTATCTGTATTCGTTCAAACTCTACAGTATTACCTGAGACGTAGTGATCACACCGCTGTTTATTTAACTTATACATCTCTGCAATGCGTTCTATCCATTGTTCATTCCATTGCTCAAGCTGCTCGTCTCCTGCAGCGCATTTTATAAAATCTCTTCGTACATGCGCCCAACAAAAACACAGCGTCACCTTCTTATTGAGTTCTTCGAGGAAATCCCGAACCATCTTCTTATAGGAACCGTGGCGGTCGCAGACCAAGAAAATACAATCAACGCTGTCAATGAATAGGACCTTTGCCGCCTCAGAACTACGCCAACGGTGTATATTGAATAAGACAGAGTCTTTGCTCACAGATGTCCATAGCCAAGCGCGTTGAGAACCCCCCACTTCCTTCAGTGACTGGATTCGCCAACTTGTCTCGTCTGCATGACGCAATTTCTCTTCGTTTTGATGGGCGAGAATAGCGTCATAGAGAGTCTCGAACAGAGGCAGCAGGCGCTTTGCGCTGTCCGCTAGAGTCCCTGCCGAAATCTTAAACCCGTGGTCGCTAAAACATTTCTCTATACTACGGTAGGGCCTCAGGTTCCAGTAGCGCTCGTATATCAATAGAGCCCAGACACTGGTCCCATATGGCGTATGTTCAAACAGCCGCGCCGGCGCTGGCGCAGTCACATAGAGCGGAGATGACTCACAGTCGCATGACCTACGATAACGGAAGCGGTTAATCCTGCGCGTGTGCGCCTTAACCTTAATCTCTGATATCTTCGAGGTCCGCTTCCCATTTGCAACGTACCGCTCCCCACAACAAGAACAGGTAATCTCATCATCTGACGGATGCCACGACTCTTCTACCACCTCAATATCTGGTCGGGCTGTACGACCATGACCAGGCGCCCCGGGCTGTTGTCCTCGTCTACGCCCCGAAGGTGAACTCTTCTGCTTCTCACTACGACGTCCGTACAACGAATTGGACAGAACCTTACGGTTAGAAAGCAGGTTCTTGACCTGCTTCTTCAGCTCTGCATTCTCATTCTTCAAGCTGCCAATCTCCATCCGCAACGATACAATCGTACTACGCTTGCGCCTATCTACTCCAACCTCGTCTAGCAATGCTCTAAGTCGTTGTACTTCTTTGTCCAACGATAAAGCACTTTTCGCCACACGACTGATACGCTTTACTTCCTCATTTTTCGCGGCCAACTGAGTACGCGCTTTTTCCCAACAGGATTTATAATTCCCCGACTGTGATCGTTCCCGCGTCAATTCATGTTCTAACTCCTGATGTTTATGTTTTAACTCCTGATAAGCCGCTAGCAACTCTTCGTACGAAAACTTACAGTCTAACGAAGCGCATCCCGACGTAGTCGGCATGCAATTGATGCATCCAGCGTCATCTTTATCCAATAACCTGACAACCCCGATCTCTTTGTCGTGAACAATCATATGACCGATGATAACCGATCAATTAAGGAGTGACCAGTCTAAATGCAAAAAAATATTTAAGACGGGATTAACGAACGATTAATCAAGCAAACACCCCTTGAACGAACGCTTACCCTCTCACAAAAAGCTCAATTTTCACTCCCGCGCAACTTGCGCAATAAAGAGCGTCTATAATCTCTCCATCCACAAGAGCATTCATCTTGGCCCAGATAACAGCCGGACGGTCATTTTCCGCATGGAAAATTTCTTCGTTTATAAGTTTGAGAATGCATGGCCTCAGCGTCTCAGGAGAATAGTAAATCTTTTCCATTTTCTCTGGAGTCGCGTAGCCAGTCATATAGTTAAAGAGCTTTGCCGCGTCGCGGCCAAGCGCGTCATCCGAGGTGAAATAACTGAGATCGGTATAAATCTTTGCAGTAATTGGATGATAGTTTCCAGTGCCAAAATGCGTGTAGGTGCGGATATCGCCACCTTCTCTTCTTATTACCAAAGATACCTTAGCGTGGGTTTTGAGTTCAATGAATCCATAAACCACTTGGACCCCAGCGTCTTCAAGGTCTCGCGCCCAACGGATATTCGCCTCTTCATCAAAACGCGCTTTGAGTTCGACAAGCGCGGTAACTGACTTTCCAGCTTCCGCCGCTTCTATAAGCGTTTTCACTATCGGAGAATCATCCGATGTACGATAAAGAGTTTGCTTTATAGCAACAACCGCAGGGTCCTGCGCCGACTGTTTGAGAAACTCCACCACTACGTCAAAACTCTCATACGGATGATGAACGACGAAATCTTTTTGCCGTATGGACGCTATGACGTCCCCACCAAACTCCCTTACTCTTTCCGGGTAGCGAATGTTCATCCGCCTATATAAAAGATCGCTTCTCTCGCTGAGTATTATCTCGCTTATATTTCTAAGGAATCTCTGATCAACTATCCAAAATTGAACAAAAACTCCATTTTCCCATTATGACACCAAAATTGGGGTGAATTATACCCATCTATTCGCTGTTTCTTGTCCAAATTCTGCCATTCGGCAAAATCCAGACGCACCTGTCCTACGCAGACAGCATCTTTTGGCAAGTTAACAGGTTCGTGAATGCCGAGAGTACAAACAATCGGTTGGCGTTTTTCTCCAGACCTCGATACCTCACCTTGTCATAGCCAAACTGACGTTTGATAGTTCTGAATGAATGCTCCACTTTTGCGCGGATGCTGGCCTTGGTCTTTTCAAGAAATCGCTCCTCAGCATTCATCGCCTTGCGCCTACCCGGACGTTCAGCTATTTCCCATTTGATCTCCTTGTCCTTGAGTTCTTCACGCTTCTCAACACCCAGATAACCCGCATCACCGTAGCAAGTCACTTCCTTGCCATGTAACAGGCGCTCCGTCTGGGTGATGTCATGCACGTTGGCAGCAGTGGTCTCCATGCTGTGAATAACACCCAAGGTCTCATCCACACCAATGTGCATCTTCATCCCAAAATACCATTGGTTGCCTTTCTTGGTCTGGTGCATCTCCGGATCACGCTTGCCCTCTTTGTTCTTGGTTGAGGTCGGCGCTGAGATAATAGTCGCATCTACTATTGTACCTTCTCGCAAAAGCAGACCTTTACGTTGCAGGTGATGATTCACTTCTTTGAGGATCATCTGGCCCAACTGATGTTTCTCCAGAAGATGACGGAAGTTCAAAATAGTGGTTTCATCCGGTATTGGCCCGGTCAGGCTCAGCCCAGCAAAACGGCGCATGGACTCAATCTCGTACAGCGTTTCTTCCATCGCCGGGTCGCTCAGGTTGTAGAACAACTGCATGCAGTGAACCCGTAGCATCTTTGACAGAGGATAGGGTCTACGACCTTTCCCGGGCTTCGGATAGTATTTGACAATTTTGTTCTCTAGCTGTTTCCAAGGAATCAATTTATCCATCTGCTCAAGAAACTTCTCACGACGTGTTTTAAGCTTTTTGTAGGGATATTCTGCTACGGAGAAACTTATCTGGTTCATGGAGCCACCTCATAAAGTGAGTTTTCGATACTATAGCATATTTAAGGAACTTATTCAGATATTCCCTAAGTTAGTTAGACTTAAATTAGTTATATCTGCTTTTTCCCAAAAATTTTTCACATATCGAAATTGAATACAACCCAATTCTCAGTGCTTAAAATGTCTTTTTCCAGTAAACACCATGGTAATTGAGTGTTGGTCAGCAGCATCTATAATATCCTCGTCCCTTACCGACCCCCCTGGTTGAGCAACCGCTGTTATCCCAGCTTTTGCCGCTTCGTCTAGTCCATCTCTAAAGGGGAAAAACGCATCAGAAGCCATCACCGCCCCTTTCGTTGATATACGTGCTTTTTGCGTTGCGATTCGCACAGAATCTATCCTGCTCATTTGTCCTGCCCCTATCCCTAGGGTCATTGAGTCTTTGACGTAAACGATAGCATTTGATTTTGTGTGTTTACACACCACCCACGCGAATCGCAGATCAGAAAGTTCTCTATTCGAGGGTTTTCTTTTTGTTGGAACAGCGTATTTGGAAAACTCATCATCTGATCTTAGATCACTCTGCTGAACAAGCGCTCCGCCAGTAATTTTCTTTACGTCATAGACCCCGGCATTTCCAATCTCCATTCCACCCGTATTAAGCACTCTAAGATTTTTTCTTTCTGAGAGCGCTTCAAGCGCCTTTTCTGAAAAACTGGGCGCTACGAGGACTTCGACAAACATCTTGGCTATCTCAGTTGCCGTTGCTTGGTCAATCTCGCAGTTAAAAGCGATAATCCCTCCAAAAGCGCTTTCTGGGTCACAACTTTTTGCGCGTAAAAAAGCATCTAGAGGAGTTTGCCCAAGCGCAACGCCGCACGGGTTGTTGTGCTTTACTATGACGCATACAATTTGCTCAAACTCCCTTGCAAGTTCAAATGCGGAATTGGCATCGTATATGTTGTTAAGCGAGAGTTCCTTGCCTTGAAGTTTTTTTGCGTTTGTAACGCAACAGGAATCTTCAGTGTCTCGTTCCGCGTAAAAAGCTCCTTTTTGGTGAGGATTTTCCCCATAGCGAAAATCAGACTTTTTTTCCAGATAAAGCGTAAAAGATGAGGGAAGCGGATTGCTCGTTCTATCCTTTTCTATTGAGCCTAGGTAGTTTGATATCGCTGCGTCGTAGCCACTTATTTGCGAAAAAGCTTTTACAGAAAGCCGAAAGTTTGTTTCTGCAGAAATTTTTCCTTGATTTTCTCGCAGTTCAGAAAGTACCCTTTGGTAGTCAGTGGGATCTGTAATAACAGTTACGAATTTATAATTTTTAGCCGCGGCCCGGACCATGGTAGGCCCCCCGATGTCTATGTTTTCCACAGCTTCTAAAAGTTCTACTCTTTCTTTTTTTATTACATCTTCAAACGGATAAAAATTCACAACCAGCATATCTATCGGCAAAATGTCGTTTTCCGCCATTTCCCCTAGGTGCGTATTGTCATCCCTTATACCTAAAAGACCACCGTGGATTTTTGGGTGAAGGGTTTTTACCCGCCCTCCTAATATCTCTGGAAAATCCGTGTACGCAGAAATGTCCGTCACCGCAATACCAGCGCGACGAAGCAAAGCGGCAGTCCCACCTGTTGAAAGTATTTCAATTTTGAGTTCCGCAAGTTCTTTTGCAAACGAGTCTATCCCTTCTTTATCATAAACGCTTATTATGGCTCTCTTTATTTCTGTCAACGCCTTTGTTCTCCTTTATGTGGACGGTTCTCTAGGTTTTCTTTTACTCATAAAAGAACTATTCAAACTATCACAGAGCAAGAGATTTTCAATTTTCCGCTTACAAAGACCTTGTTTTTCGGTACAATAGAGTGCAGAGGGCGTGTTTGTGCGTAAAGACAGGTGAGAAAGCAGAGATCTGTTCAGTTCAAAGTTGGGGCTTTTGTCCTCATGTCAATCGCCATTTTTGTTTACGGCGTCTTTACGATCAGTGGACGGGAGGACCTGTTTGAGAGAGAGTACAAAGTCAGAACATATTTTAACAACACCGCGGGACTTCTTGAAGGAGCCTATGTCAAACTTTCTGGCGTGGGCGTGGGTTCTGTTTCCTCAATACGGTTTTCTGATCGTTCTGAGTTAGGTAAGGTGGAGGTCATAATGGAGATTAGTAAACCTGCTCTTCAAAGGATCTCGCAGGACTCCTACGCTATGATAAAGACAGAAGGGCTTTTGGGGGCGAAATTCATAGAAATTACTCCTAGCAAGGAAAAAGTCACTGGCAAGGTTCGCAATGACATCGTAATAAAAGGCAAAACTTCAGCCGAGATGCAGGAGATAATTTCCCAGTCAGAGGAATTTGTCGAGAATCTGATCAGCATATCAAGAAATTTGGACAAGATAGTGGCCACAATAGCTGATGAGAAAAATCTTGGGAGTGCCCAGAAAACGCTTTTGTCCGTACAAAGTACTATCGCTTCTATACAAAATACGGTTGCGTCCATACAGAAGAATTTAGAGTCGATTGAGAATCAGGAAGGTTTTCTGCATACCTTGATTTACGACGAGGAGTTTTCAAGAAACATGAAGAATTTTTCTGCGAACCTGTCCGAGGTCTCCAGTATGATAAAACAGGGAGAAGGTTCTTTGGGAGCGCTCATAACAGATCCTTCAGTTCATGATTCACTCAAGGTGCTACTTGGAGAGGCGGAGAGAAGCAGATTTATCAGATCTGCGGTTCGATACATGCTTTCTGAAAAAGAAAAAAGGAATGACGGAAAAAACAATGTCCCGGCGGAGGCTTCTGCCTCTGATATGTGACAGTGGTGTATTAGAAACGATCTTAAGGAGGAATAGATATGATAGTTAGGAAATTTCTAATTGTTTTTGCTGTTGCGGTTTTCTGCGCTTTGCCCGCTTATGGAGGAGAAATGCCGCATGATTCGAAATTCTCGCTCCCAGGACCTCAGTTGGTGACTGATGCGTGGATGTTCATAGCGGCTTATAAGGCCGATCCAGAGACGCTTAAATCAATGCTTCCCATAGGTCTCAAGCCCCATCCAAACAACCATATAGTAATAAATATGTACACCGTTCCAGATAAAAATCAGACCTCAGGATTTGGCGCTTACACGCTCACATACCTGACAATTGAAATTGACGGGGACGATTCCTACGTGATGGATTCAGACATAACCTATCCTGGCAGGTATTTCGTTCAGTATTACAATAGTTCTGAGAGGATGAGAAAATTCACTAAGTCTGCGGGAATTCCAGCGCAAGAAGGTATGACCACAACTGAGGTTAAAGACGGAAAACTTCACACACGGCTTGAAGTTGGTGGCAAGACTTTAATAGAAGCGACTGCAGACGTAGGATCTGAACTCGGTGGGTTCGGTGGCGGACATCTTAACTATTTTGGGTTTCTCAATGACACGGGCCAAGTGGTCAAATACCCGATTCCTTGGAATGGTGGGAGCGTGAGTACGGCTAACCCAAAGGTAACGATCAACGCTCCAGAGGGTCATACGCTTAGCAAGCTCAAACCGCTTGCCGACCCTACTTGGGCGGTTTGGATGAAGGGAAGTTTTGTTTATCCACAGTATCAAATAGTTTCTGATTAACGCTTTAGCAAGCAGAGGCAAATAAGGGTTGTAACCCCAAACTTAACTTGGGGTGCGGCCCTTTTTTATCCCGCCCTTTTTCAATAAGATCCGATGACAAGATCCGATTACCTTGTCGTATTCATAATAAGCCAACTCAGCGCGTTTTTTTTGCTCGTTATATTGTTTACGCTTCGTGGCGAGGTATCCGAGATCCACTCGTTTATTTCTGGATTTCAATGGGTGATTTTCATTGTCAGTCCGATACTCCACTTCGTGTTTCTTGGGTTTTTTTCCCTGTGGCCTCCTATGGTTCAGTTCTCTAGGTTCTGCATGATAAGTTTTTCAAATCTGATGATTGACTTCGGAGTACTTAATTTGCTTATTTACTATTCTGGGGTGGCGGAAGGAATTCTTTATTCTGTTTTTAAAGCTGTATCCTTTTTGCTTGCAAACGTGAACAGTTATTCGTGGAATCGGTCTTGGACATTCCGTAGCGGGGAGATTGAAAAGTGGAGACAGATCATCAAGTTCTTTGCTGTGGTGGGCACAGGTCTTCTCATAAATGTTTTCACGGCTTCTTTAGTAGTAGTTAAATTCAGCGGCGCGGGTTCTCTCTCAGCTACATTATGGGCGAATATAGCTGCTGGCGTATCGCTTGTGGTAACGCTTTTCTGGAATTTCTTCGGTCTTAAGCATATTGTTTTTGCAAAAAAGGAAAATTACATTGAGTAATGACGAAGCGAAACTTTAAGCGTTCGGTCAAGTGATAATTGCTCTGTCTGTTGTAAGCGTTCGTTCAAGGGGGTTTATAGGGGGTTTGAGCGATTGAGGATTTGTCTCCAATTCCTGTGAAGCGGTCGTAGCCAAATGTCCTTTTTGGGTTTATCGCATCGTTTGTAACGATCGTAGCGACCACGTCCCTGTGTGGTTCCAACGCGTATCCATCCAGAAGCACGGTATACGGCAGGACCATTCAGTTTTCTTGGCGGAGACTTTGGATTTATTGGTAGGTAGAGGTTTTGGAGTGTTTGGATTGTGATTTGGACTTGAGATGGAGAGTTTTGGCAAGAAACAAGGGTACATTCGGCTTCATCTTACTGTGTCCGCAGCCTTTGTCCGTCCAGTAGGCGCAGAGTATCAGACCTGAGCAGGGCACAGGCTATCCGGCGGGGTTGTGAGTAGAGCGGTGACCGTTCAGTTCAACGGCTTCATAATAAGTTCAATAGCTTCCTGAGGCCGGGCGGCATAGTGTCGGTTAGCTTCAGGCAGATAGTTGAATCTACCTTCACAACGCACTATGGCGATGGCGACGTTGCTCAGACAGGAAAGATTTTCTGGCAAGTACCCTTTTGATACCCGACAACGGTCTTCATCGTAGGTGAAGTCACGCACATAATGCAGACGGTTCTCAATGTGCCAGTGGTTGCGAACCAGGGCAAGTAACTCCTTGGCTCCAGCCTGCTCTGGGCCAAGTGAGGTCAGAGCATAGACAGTCTCGCAACTGGTTTTACCTGTCTTCTTCTCAGTGCGCTTGCGGACTATGCGTATGGCTTGACGTCTTCCATGCATGGCTACATATCCATCCCACTCAGAACCGGATAGGTCTACTACCCAACAGGTCCGTTCTTCAATCCTCCCATGTTTGTTATCTTCGGTTGTCCATCCGGGCACGGCATCAAAGTCCAATCCCTTTATTTCCTTGCTGATCCTTCTTTGATTGTTCTTGATGGCGGTCATCACATAGTCGGCTCCATTTTCCAGCAGACAGCGCGCCGTATCCTGCTGGGCATGCAGCGCATCTAGAGTGACAGTACGATCAGCAATGTCGAGTTTATTGGCCAGGTCGCGTACCACTAGCATCTCACTGCTCTTTTCTTTGATTGCTAGTTGACCGAGAACCACGCCGGTGTTATGTTCGAGGGCAGCTACCATCATTCTAATTCCACCCTCAGTCTGCTTGGCTGCGCCACGAATCATCTTGCCATCCATCGCCACCGGCGCTGCGGGCGAGGTCTTGCGGGCCTTCCACAGGTTCAGCGCTTTATCAAGCGTGTCGGGTGGCAGTTTTGCGAAGATGTTATGGAAGGTGGCAATTACCGGCGCAGTGTAGCATTTCTTACTGGGACTGTGGAACGCTCCAACGGCCTTAAGCTGTTCCTGACTAAGTAGTCGGGCAAACTGCGCTATGGCAGACACCCCGCGGTATCCAGCCAAACGGGCGGCGACAGCGAGAACCAACACGGTGTCAAGAGGATAGCGTCTACCTTGAGACTGTCGGAACTCAGGCACCTCACCTAGAACATCTTTGAGACTGCGTAACTGTGGCGCCGTCATAGGCTCCTTGCGAACCCCACCGGTCCATTCTGGTGGTAATTCCTCTTGACTTAATACTTCTTTAGCATTATCAACAAGATTAAACATGAAGACCTCCTTGGGTTGACCGTAAGCGTTCGTTCAAGGGGTGTTTATAGGGGGTTTGAGCGGTTGAGGATTTGTCTCCAATTTCTGTGAAGCGGTCGTAGCCAAATGTCCTTTTTGGGTTTATCGCATCGGTTGTAACGATCGTAGCGGCCACGTCCCTGTGTAGTTCCAACGCGTGTCCATCCAGATGCCCGGTATACGGTGCCTGTATATGTCGGAATTTGTACAAACGTCTCAATAAGCACAGGTGTGAAGTTGTATCGTTGCTTCCACTCCTTGGGCAAGCGGCGACAGACTACCGAGAGTATGTGTGACCCAAGATTGGGTATCTGTATCCATGGAAGAATCAGGAATCTGGGGTTGTCGATAACCAGCGGTAAATTCTTTTCACGTTGCTCGGATGTCCATCCTATGAAGGTATCGCGCGGCGCAAGTCTCCATGCGGCGGTGGAGAAACCTAGCATGGCCAGCGGCGAACCGTGGCGGTCGCGCACTGCGTAGCGCATCTGAGCCCCGACTAATGTCTTATAACCTAAGTAGTGATAACGAGCTACAAACTCGTTCCATAGTTTGCCTTGCCTGGTGCCACTGACAACAGTGTGCACCTGCAGTGGACGGACTTCGTCAAGGGTCTCGGGAACCGGTAGCTTATGCGGTTCGGTGTCTGCTCCGAAGACAATAGGCTTGGCTCGGGGCGACACTCGGGTGGGTGGCGGTAGCTTGATGATGCCATCCCTATGCATGGATAGCATGGTAACTCTGGCCGTCATGTCCTTGAGTCCGCCATCGGGCTTGTACCACCCAATACGTCTGCAAAACTCTCTGGACAGAGCAGTCCGGTTGAGCCGCTCGGGCCCGGCTATCAAAGCGCGTAGCAGTTTCATCTCCGTAGCCGTGAACTCACGCCCGTAGTAGCGGCACTCAACCTCGTCGGTCATCTCTTGGCGCTAAAGTCACGCAAACGTTGCTCACTCATTGACCATGGCAACCAAGGCGATAGATCTTTTGGAGGACTCCTGCCATCTTCCGCGCAGGCTCTCAACCATCCCTTCAGCCAACTAAGAACGTCAATGCCATTCTTTGAGAGCGTACCTAACACCGTGTATAGAATGGCTGATGTTCTTGCGCCCTCTTCACTGTCAGATCCAAAACTTACTTTACGGGCGATGGCCAGCCAGCGTAGCGCTCTCTCCGCAATATTGTTATCCATGGGAACTTGGGGATGTTCAACGAACACGCTCAGCCCTTCACGATGATTCATAAGCGACTTAAGTGGCTTTCGCTCACGCGCATCTTCCGCTAACTCGGATAATTCACTCTCAGCTTTGCTGAACAATGCGTCGCACGCTTTTTTCAACTCTATCTGTATTCGTTCAAACTCTACAGTATTACCTGAGACGTAGTGATCACACCGCTGTTTATTTAACTTATACATCTCTGCAATGCGTTCTATCCATTGTTCATTCCATTGCTCAAGCTGCTCGTCTCCTGCAGCGCATTTTATAAAATCTCTTCGTACATGCGCCCAACAAAAACACAGCGTCACCTTCTTATTGAGTTCTTCGAGGAAATCCCGAACCATCTTCTTATAGGAACCGTGGCGGTCGCAGACCAAGAAAATACAATCAACGCTGTCAATGAATAGGACCTTTGCAGCCTCAGAACTACGCCAACAGTGTATATTGAATAAGACAGAGTCTTTGCTCACAGATGTCCATAGCCAAGCGCGTTGAGAACCCCCCACTTCCTTCAGTGACTGGATTCGCCAACTTGTCTCGTCTGCATGACGCAATCTATCTTCGTTTTGATGGGCGAGAATCGCGTCATAGAGAGGCTCGAACAGAGACAGCAGGCGCTTTGCGCTGTCCGCTAGAGTCCCTGCCGAAATCTTAAACCCGTGGTCGCTAAAGCATTTCTCTATACTACGGTAGGGCCTCAGGTTCCAGTAGCGCTCGTATATCAATAGAGCCCAGACACTGATCCCATATGGCGTATGTTCAAACAGCCGCGCCGGCGCTGGCGCAGTCACATAGAGCGGAGATGACTCACAGTCGCATGACCTACGATAACGGAAGCGGTTAATCCTGCGCGTGTGCGCCTTAACCTTAATCTCTGATATCTTCGAGGTCCGCTTCCCATTTGCAACGTACCGCTCCCCACAACAAGAACAGGTAATCTCATCATCTGACGGATGCCACGACTCTTCTACCACCTCAATATCTGGTCGGGCTGTACGACCATGACCGGGCGCCCCGGGCTGTTGTCCTCGTCTACGCCCCGAAGGTGAACTCTTCTGCTTCTCACTACGACGTCCGTACAACGAATTGGACAGAACCTTACGGTTAGAAAGCAGGTTCTTGACCTGCTTCTTCATCTCTGCATTCTCATTCTTCAAGCTGCCAATCTCCATCCGCAACGACACAATCGTGCTACGCTTGCGCCTATCTACTCCAACATCCTCTAGCAATGCTCTAAGTCGTTGTACTTCTTTGTCCAACGACAAGGCGTCTTTCGACACACGACTGATACGTTTTAGTTCTTCGCTCTTCGCATCTAACTTGGTGCGCCCTTTCTGCCAATACCTTTTATACCTCCCTGCCCAAGACCGTTGGCGAGTTACTTCATGTTCTAACTCCTGATAATCATGTTCTAACTCCTGATGTTTATGTTTTAACTCCCGATAAGCTGCTAGCAACTCTTCGTACGAAAACTTACAGTCTAACGAAGCGCATCCCGACGTAGTCGGCATGCAATTGATGCATCCAGCGTCATCTTTATCCAATAACCTGACAACCCCGATCTCTTTGTCGTGAACAATCATATGACCGATGATAACCGATCAATTAAAATGTGACCAGCATAAATGCAAAAAAATATTTAAGACGGGATTAACGAACGATTAATCAAGCAAACACCCCTTCAACGAACGCTTACGGTTGACCATGGTAGCGCCACCGCGCAGACCCTCCAGACTCTCGGGCAAACCCGCGCGTTAGCCCGAAAGACTGCCAGTTGGCCGCCCGGTAGCAAGTACCATTAAAACGTGAAACATCTACGAACGTCTCTGCCAGAAACACTGGATAACCATGCGCTGTCTGCATGTCCGAAGACAATCGTCTCAGACTCAGACCCAGCACTCGGGATGCCAAGTTCGGCACCCGTTGCCGTGTCAGAATGACAAAACGCACATTGTTGGCAATCAGATGCAACCGTCCAAACTGCTGCTCGGCGCTCCAGCCAATCCAGCGGTCCCGGGCCGCTAACTTGAATGCGCCTGCCTGCCAACCAATAAGCGCCACCCAGCGCGACCCTACTTCCGCCACATGACGCAATCCCTTGCCGAACACGCGATGGAATGGAAGATAGTGATGTAGCCTGACTAAGTGGTCCCAGTGCCGACGTTCCTGTTCCCCATAGGTAGGACGCACTGTGACCGCGCGCAGATCAATCTTATTGTCCTGAGATGTCCGTCTACTCATGAACTACACCATACCATAACAAACATTAAATAGCCAGAACTAAATTTGTAACGTCCAGATCGAAATCTGACAGCGAAACAATCGAATCGTCAGCATTTAATATCTGTTGGAATATCCGGGTTTTAACGTACTAATATGACTTCACTGTTTTCTCAAATCCCCAAATGACAATGTACTACCCTTGGATATATTCTCCCTACATATCCAACTCCGCAGATAATAATTCAGAAGAGTTTGTTATAAGAAAAAACTTACGAAGGACTGAAACCGAGCCTAATTCTTCTACATGTCAGCTAGAAAGGGAAGACAAATGAGTCTCTAATTTCTCTCCATGACGTAGTGACAACCTCTAAGATGTAAAACTCTCTTTGAGAGAATATACTAGGTAATATCAACGCCTTACACCTCTAGAAAATTAGAAAGCCCTGCGGTATACGGTGTCTGTATATGTCGGAATTTGTACAAACGTCTCAATAAGCACAGGTGTGAAGTTGTATCGTTGAGTCCACTCCTTGGGCAAGCGGCGACAGACTACCGAGAGAATGTGTGATCCGAGATTCGGTATCTGTATTCATGGAAGAATCAGGAATCTGGGGTTGTCTATAACCAGCGGTAAATTCTTTTCACGTCGCTCGGATGTCCATCCTATGAAGGTATCGCGCGGCGCGAGTTTCCATGCGGCGGTGGAGAACCCTGGCATGGCCAGCGGTGAACCGTGGCGGTCGTGCACTGCATAGTGCATCTGAGTCCTAACTAATGTCTTATAACCTAAGTAGTGATAACGAGCCACGAACTCGTTCCATAGTTTGCCTTGCCTGGTGCCACTGACAACGGCGTGAACCTGCAGTGGACGGACTTCTTCAAGGGTCTCGGGAACCGGTAGCATAGCCGGTTCGGTGTCTGCTCCGAAGACTATAGGCTTGGCTCGGGGCGACTCTCGGGTGGGTGGTGATAACTTGATGATACCATCCCTATGCATGGCTAGCATGGTGAGTCTGGCCATCATGTCCTTGAGTCCGCCATCGGGCTTGTACCACCCAATACGTCTGCAAAACTCCCTGGACAGAGCAGCCCGGTTGAGCCGCTCGGGCCCGGCTATCAAAGCGCGTAGCAGTTTCATCTCCGTAGTCGTGAACTCTCGCCCGTAGTAGCGGCACTCAACCTCGTTGGTCATGTCTTGGCGCCAAAGTCGCGCAAACGTTGCTCACTCATTGACCATGGCAACCAAGGCGATAGATCTTCCGGGGGACTCCTGCCATCTTCCGCGCAGGCAGTCAACCACCCCTTTAGCCAACTGAGAATGTCAATACCATTCTTTGAGAGCGTACCTAACACCGTGTATAGAATGGCTGATGTTCTTGCTCCCTCTAGACTGTCAGATCCGAAACTTACTTTACGGGCAATGGCAGGTCCTCGCAGCGCGCTCTCCGATGGGAATATCGTCATGCCCGGCGCTTTTGAATTCAGCTCGTTTCTGTTCGACAATAGCAACAAACATCCGCGTAATGGTTTTTCAGTCCTTCAACGAGCTTGGCGTCTTTATCGTCAATCGTTTCCCCCGGCTCGACCGTGCGGATATCCTTACCCCGTAAATAAGGCACAGCGCAGACAATGCCTCCGGCTTACCATCTGCATGAAGAACAAAGACCTCGTCTTCCAATGCATCGGTCATGGAACCGACCACATATACATCCAGCGCTCAGAGCAGCTCCTTCGGAGCATTCAGAAATGACGGCGAATCATGGTTATCAGCAACGACCACAACATGATGGCAGCAGGATGCAACCACACGGCAGAGGAAGCGATAGTAGAGATCTTGAGCCCGGTTGCTGGGTGTGCTGGTATCAAACACATCCGGCAACCAGCAGGGCATCAACCTTTTCATCTTCTATGGTCTGAGCCAGCCAATCCGGAAACGCAGAGAATTCCTCATAGCGTTTCCGGCCGTAAAGGGAGCGGCCTAAATGCCAATCTGATGTATGGAGGATTTTCATTGAGCCCCCTGCAGACCTGGCATTAATGGTCTCTTTTTAAATTCTGCCTGCCAGTTTTTTAACTCATTAAAATCAGTTTCAAGTTCATCTGGTTCCGGAAGTTGTACTGGTGCTTCAAGTGGTTGGGAGTGTTCATATCTCGAATACTTTGTCATCAAATCGTCAAAGTATTTGCAGTCTGCTTCTGAGATTTTGGCCAAGTTTCCAATTTTCCCCATCGTCTTTATTGCCCGTCGGTACCGCTGGACAACATCAGACATAAGTTCGTACTCAACCATTCGCTCAAGAAGAATCCTAAACTCACTACAGAGAGACTTTGCTTCTGTTTTATAAGCATCAAAACCGCTTTCATTAAATAGCTTTTTCACCTGAGGCAACTCGCTATTGATCAGACTGTTGAGAGCTTGCAATGGTTTCTGAGCTTGGAGAGGCGTATGTCCCGGTTCTCCAGTTCCCCATGGTTCTTCTCGGATACAGATAATTTCAGGCTTTATGTTTACCTTTCTGGCATAGTCCTGAACCATCGCCAAAAGTGATAGCCTATGGGTAAATATTATAACTTGCCGTTGGGTAGCGATAGCGCAAAGACGTTGGACCACAGCTTCTTCGTAATTTTGATCAAGGGATGAGATCGGGTCATCAAATACAAATGGGGCCGGATAGGTTTTGCCCGCAACATCAGCAAGAAACGCCGCAATTGATACGATACGGTTCTCTCCTTCACTTAAGACTTCATTCAGATTGTGGGCGGCTCCATCCAACTGAAGGGTATGGAGGACTTTACCTTTTGAAACCTTGGATTTGATGAGCTTTACTTTGAGCCGAGATGCCCCTAAGGCTTTGAGCTCATCGTTGAAACGCTGAACAAAAGCATCTGTAATAAGTGTCTCTGCCAACTCTCCCTTTTTCGTGGATAATGCTCTGGAGTTGGTTTTCTTTTTGGCCTCTTGGAGTCGTTCGAGTGACTGCAAGCGATTTACCTCTTGCTGAATCGCAGTTTTCTGTTCAGTGAGCCACCTCTTTGCCTGCAGGTTCATTAATTGAGCCTGCAGTTCAACACGATTATCCTTTTCAGCATCTTCCTCATATTTTTTGGCGCTTTCCTCATAGCCTTCTGAAATTTTTCGTATTTCTTCAATCCATTCAGGGGATTGGCTGGCCGTCCCCAAGGCATCTTCTGAGTCAAGTGACGGTACTTTGGTTTTTCTGTCTTGAAGAGAGGTGATGGTATTATTCAAAGCCTTGATGATGTCCTGATTCTCAATACCTGCAGCGTCGATTTTTGTTTTTAATGCTTCAATGCTGGGGATATCAGGCAGAGCATCAATTGCCTGTTTGGCCTCTCTGGCTGCTTCTGTGGCCTGTTTTTGTGTTTCACCTTTTATGTACGATTCAAAAGAGGTGAACCGTTGTTTGGCTTCCTCGGATAAAGGTTGATGGCAAAGTACACAGACAGAATCATCCTGAACATGGGGAAATTCCTGTCCACTGTATGCCACTTCTTCCGAATATTTTCGTGCGGAACTCCATAGTTCTTTCCAGACATCAGATCCAACGCCTTCGAGTTTTGCACCACTGAAAACATCTTTTGCCGCTGCTTCAGCGGCTGACTTTTTCAGAATGGATTTCTTTTTTGCTAAGATAATCCTTTTGCAATTCTCATCAGACAGTTGATTGAGGTAAGTCTGCACATCATTAACAAGGCCATCAGCATGGTTTTTTTTAGTCCTGAATTGCTTCGCTTTAACAGCAGGGGATGTCACAGAAATTCTTTTTTGGAGATCCTGAAGTTCTGTTTCATTTTCCGGCGAAAAAGAACAACGGGAATCAAGATCGTCAGTCGTTGTTTTCGCGCTGAGTTTTTCAACCCAAACAGCTCCAGCGGAGCCGAGGAGAGCATTAGGGAGGCTCGGCATTTTTGACTTTAGTGCTTCGGCACCTGCATCAAGCTTTGCTGCTACTTTTTCACAAACATCAATTAGCCTGCTGAAAAATGACAAAACCGGAGGTTCATAGCTGACCTCGTCTTCGCTCCCCATAAAGACCCGGCCAAATGACGTGTCGAAAATATTAACGGAGCAAAGGTCGTCGCAAACTCCCGTGCCTGTCCATTCATGATCCGCCGGTGTGCCGCTTTTGAGAAAAGAGACTTTGGCTTTCTGTGCTGTATCCTCTCCAGAAAAAACATTTTTATGTATTTGACCACGGATACAATCACGGGTTCCGCAAACATGTTTCAGAAGCCTCACATAGCCTGATTTGCCTGAACCATTATGCCCATAAACAACGGCAACATTGCTCTTGCCGAAATCAAGTGGTGTCCGAGGGGCCAGTTTGTTTACACCGCAAACTTCGCTGATGGAAGATAAACGTATTTCTTCAGAATCATGCGCGTCAAAAGCCCCAGCGGGGATGCTGCAATTGATATCAGGAAACTCATTATTGGCTTCCTGCTGACACAATACCGTCAGATCAAAAATGGCTGCATCATTCAGATCAGCGGATTCAAGCAAGCGTTTTGCGGCGACCTGTAGCCACTTTGGTCGTTGTGTTAACCATTCCGTTGTTGTTGAAGACACCATCTCTATCTGTCCCTCGTATCTGTATCAATTTCCATTTTGCAGTTTTCCTTCCGGCGTTGTCTTGGCTAATCGGGAATTACTGACAAGCCATTCAATAATCTGATTGATAAGAGGAGCTGGATCATGCCTGCAGGCGTGAAGCGAGCACTCCCAGACTGTCAGTACCCGCCAGCCCAACTCAAGCAGGACTTTTCTGTTCGCCACGTCTCTGTCCCGGTTGCCTTCCAGTTTCTTTTTCCAGAAATCCTTACGCGTGGAGGGGATTTTGAAGTTCCTGCATCCTTCATGTAGGTGCCAGAAACAACCGTGTACAAAGACAACTGCTTTGAATTTCGACAAAACCAGATCCGGTCGTCCCGGAAGATCTTTCCTGTGAAGACGGTATCGAATACCTCGGGCGTACAGCAGTTTCCTCAAGAAAATTTCCGGCTTGGTATTCCGGTCTTTGATCCTGCTCATATTCCAGCTGCGTTTTTCCCGAGTGATCCGATCCATCCTATCCCCCTGTACGTATGCAAAGGAACTCATCTGGAGTCAGGGCTGGTCTGCGCCTGTGAAGCATTGCGTGGCAATTGGGACAAACCGGAAGAAGATCTTTCCCAGGATCAAGAGAATAACTTCCGCCCATTTCAGAAACCGGAATAACATGATGGACGTGAATAAAGCCTTCACCAAGTTCTCCGAATTGCGCACCAAAATCGAAACCGCAAATCCGACAGGCCGTTCCATGAATTTCAAGACAGGCAGCCCTGTTGATTCGGCTCCTTTCATATTGTTTAACCAACCTGAACAGAGCTACACCTTCGCTATCACCTCCAATCGCAGATTCATCAATTTCTTCAAGAGGGAGAAGAGCAAGACCAAGACCAAAAAAGCCGGTTGCCCACGGAAAGGTGGCGTTGAAGTCATACCCGGATGACTTTTCCACTACGACCCCAACCTTCTTCATGGAAATACGGATGGTCCCCCAATCCTGTGGCCATGATGATGGTACAGATGCATCAACCTGTTTAGAATCCAACAGTAACGAAACCCGTGCACCTTTCGACTTCAGGCTTTCTGAAAACACAGCAAATGCAGCCAACTGAGAAGGAACTGCCGTTTTCATTCCGGCGACGAGTCCGGACGCATAATTCCCTGGGATAAATGTCGCTGACACTGTCCTCCAGCCAAGATGGATCTCCACCCGAAAGGATATAGTACGTTCAATACCGCATGGGCTGATTATGATTTTCTGCCCGTCATTCTCAACAGAGGCGCTAGCTTCTACCTCTAAGCCAAATCGTTCTGTCAGAGCACGTGATAGATGTCCTGTATCAATCATCGTTATCAGTCTTCCAATTCAGGTTCCGGAAGATCCTCAACCAGTTTCCTCAACAGGCGTGAGACCTCGAAACGCAATTCTTCAAAGTGAGTTTTCGTTGCCTCGTTGATTGTTCCGAGTTCTGCCTCGACCAACGCCCAAAGCAGGGAGTCCATTCCTTGAACAGTCACATCAAATGAAAGGTTGGGAACGTAAACCTTGTGGTAATAGGAATGGCCGATATTTACCCTTACTGCATGATGGCCGTCAATAATTGCCGGAGCCCAAAGAATTCCGTCATCAATACTATTTACAGGTTGCACACAAACCTGCCCGGGAGCAATGGATTCGCTCACTTTCAATTTCAGGTGGACTGTTCCGGATTTGTTCTTAACTTCCACGTCACCGGCAGCAGGGTCAATAACAGTGACTTCTGCTTTACGGAGATCCTGCTCTTTGCTCGAAATGGAGCGGTTGGAGCCTTCATGGGCATCTTTGGCCTCATCGCCAACTTTCTTGCGCTGCCCACTCCTGTAACGCTCGTTGGCAGCATTTCTCGGTGCTGGAAGAAACTCGTTCAGAACCCAGTTATACAATTCTTCATTCAACAGAATCCGGGACTTTTTGATATCAACCTGAAATGCTTCATCTAACTCGTGGTTGAACGAGAACTCAACCCTGAGAAGCGAGAAGTGAGGCTCTTTTGTAAACATGCCAAGCCAGTCGGCAGGATGAATAAGGCGGTTTTCCCGATAAATATAGATGCCCTGCATGTTGTTTGTCAGGCGGGCACGTTTAGCGGCTTCCTGAGAGGAGAAGTGTTCCCGTCGTGGAAGAACAAAAGCCCGGATCGTGAATTTAACCGGACTGCCGTCCGGAAGTTCGACTTCATGCGTTTTCTCTGCAACAATCTCGGTCTCACCTTCATCCTCGCAAAATGGGTCCCAAGGCGCAACTGGCTGTCCATTAAGAGTCATTACGATATTTCGCGACCGTTCATCGGCATCATTCAGAAAACGTTGATGCACCATGGCAGCATGATCTCTGAATCCGGCCACAAACTTGTCCAATGCATTACGGGCATGCTTGCCACCCGGCTCAGAATATTTCTTCATCATCCGGTCGACTTTGTCCCACATAACAAGCGTGCCGGATGAACTTGGAGCGACCTCGTTAAGCAGACCCTCTTCAAATCCTGTAGGAGTATCAAGAAGAAGTTCCCATTCTGAAGCACTGACCACATGATCAAGGTCCCACGTTGCCTTCACCAAACTATTTTCACCTGAACTGCGTGCGATAACCGAGAGTCTTCGGCAAAAGGCGGTGGAGGCGGTCTTCAGACCAAGTCCGAATTTCCCCAAGCGCTTCGGATTAACACGTCCCCGCGCCCCATACGTCATCCCGTCTAAGAGAGTCTGCTCATCCATCCCGCAGCCATCATCAGCCACAGTCACAAAAATGTCCCCATCGGGGTCCATGTTGATCCTGATATCGATTTTTGTTGCACCAGCATCGACAGAGTTGTCCACAATATCGGCCAGTGCCGTGTTGAAGTCATATCCGGTATCTCTCAGTCCTTCAATAAGGCGTGCCGGATTTGGAGGCAGAGTTTGTTTTCGCGTCATATTCTTCTCCCATTCTATATTTTGACAACTTTCCATGAATTGCTTAGCTTCAGCGGACCTGAGCCGATTTTTTTGACACCGTCTTTCTGATATTTCACTGAGTAAAAACCATTCGCATCTCTAGACAGGGTGAGTGTATCGCCCGATTTAAGATTGTATGCATTCATATACCTGGTCATGCCGGTAAGACGGTATTCGTTCCGGGTACCACCAAAAAACTTGTTGTTATAGTAGATGAAGGAGAATGACCACTGCTCGCTCATGTGATCATGGAAGGTGATCAGGAACCTTGGATTCTTCACCTCATTATTCAGGTCAGGAAAAAAAGACAGAATCTCTAACTTTTTAGGAATGAGAATGCCAGCCTGATGGCCACCGGTTTCTCCTGTATCATTGCGACTCAGCATTTTTTCAATAGCATTTGTTCTTGTTATCATTTGACTCTCCATTCTGAAATTCTGGCATTGTAGTTGGGGTTTGTGCTTGGAATGATCTCGCAATGTACATTGCCGCTCCGGTCATAGCCGATCACGATATTGCCTCCCTCTGCGGCCATGTTCATTACGGGATTCCCCTGAAAATAGAGCATGTACTCAGATCTGGTGGCGTGCGCTTCTCTGGCATCATACCAAGTGATAGCAGACTGAAACACTTGAGGATCTCCCCGTAGGGAAAACAAGGCTGGAAGTTCCAGTTTTGCCTCACCAAATATGCTTTTGAGCTGTGTTACTCCATTAAATTCATGCTGATTGGATCGGGCGGGATTAGCTTCAACGGCAGATAGAGTCTTTATACATGAACAACGGAGTATTACTGCTTGAATTGACATAATTGGTGCCTCTTATAGTAAAATCGGTTTCTTATTATTCTGAATATCCTGAAATGGTATTTTCAGAGGAACTGTGCAGGTCAGGTAATTTGAATTGATCACTGTTTCACTCCTTTCGGAGTGTTGATTGGCGATAGTTGAAGCGCCCTTGCAATATCCGCAACCTCAACCTCAGTAGCTTCGGTGCCAACTACAGCTACCTCCGCAAGCTGGCGTTTCCGATCAAGACGCTCATTGATAACTTCTTCCACGGTATCTGGATAAAACAGACGGTGAACAGTAACAGGCAGGATTTGGCCTCGCCGGAAAGCACGTGCAGTTGCCTGGTCCTCCACTGCCGGATTCCATTCAAGCGTATAGTGAATCACATGGTTAGCAGCCGTGATGTTCAGCCCGGTTCCTGCAGCCCTTGGATTCAAAATCAGCACAGCAGATCCGGCAACAGCAGAAAAAGCATCGACCACTTCCTGCCTTTCTGCTACAGGTGTTCTTCCATCAATCTGCCAGGATGGAATGGAGAAGCGTATTGGCAACTCACTGGCCAATAGATCAGACATGGAAATGAACGAAGTAAAGATGATCGCCTTTTCGCCGTTTAAAACGATTTCTTCCAAAATTTCGAGTAAACGACAGAATTTTGAGCTATGCATCGGAGATATGTGTGCATCTTTCACATCTTCCTCCAATAGGAGCGGATGAGTGCAGAACTGACGCAGGCGCAAGAGGGAGATCAGAGTGGCAGACTTCCCGTATTCATCAGCAATCTGGTGTCTTATGAGATCATATTTCTCAATCTCGGTCTCACTCATATTGACCGGCTGTGGGATAATTATCTTCTCCGGAAGATCTGTGGCCACATCTGCAACTCTACGCCGGAGCATAAGCGGAGAGACGGTGGTTTCTATTTTCTCCGCACTTTGATAATCATCACCGTAGATGCGGTCAAATGCCTCACGGGAGCCCAATAGCCCCGGACAGGAGAAGTCCATGATGGACCAGAGATCCGCCAGCTTGTTTTCAACGGGAGTTCCTGTAACAGCAATAGCAACCCTCCTTTTCAGTCCTTTGGTAGCTATAGCACGGCGTGTTTCAGGATTTTTTATTGCTTGGGCTTCATCAAGAACGACAAATCCCCATTCTATCATGCCAAATAGTCCCTGGTCCCTGACAGCGGTGTCGTAAGAGCAAACAACAATATCATACTTCTTCAGATGTGAAGGAAACCCGGTGCGCCCGTTACCGGAATGGACATGAACCGTCATCATAGGCGAAAATCGTGCAAATTCCCGTCTCCAGTTTTCAAGAAGTGTGGCCGGAGCAATAATCAGTGCGGGTTGATTCCAAGCGATTTTGAAATAACTCAGGACAGCAATAACCTGGAGAGTTTTTCCCAGCCCCATTTCATCAGCAAGAACACATCCAAGTCCTTCTTCAGAAACACTCCGTAGCCAAGAAAACCCGCTCTTCTGGTATGGATACAAATCAGCCTGAAAACCGTTATCTGAAAGGAGCTTCAGTGCCTGATCGCATCCGGCATCCGATACGTTGAAGTCATTTGGTTGAACTGTTGCAGTTTCAACTGAAACCAAGGGGTAATCTACCTTCATAAGTTCCAGAGCCTGTCTGAGTGTAACTGTTCCTGGGCCATAAACCTTTGTTTCATTCAGAATTGAGCGAATATCTTGGATATTTTCCGGAACAAGCGGGTACCAGCTCTTATCACCAATAATGATCTGGTCTGAATCAGGGACATGTTCAATGGTAAAGAAACGCCCACCGGTTGAAGCACTCAGTTCCAACACCGGTCGCTGCAACGGGCTGGTCGGCATCAGGAGTTTTATTCTCAAATCACAGGGAAAACGGTTGAAACGGAGAGCTGGCAAATGATCTGACGGTTTCGAATTCACCACAACACCGGCAGCCTTATGATGCCCCTTGAATTCAACACGCACAATATCTGCGGCACTCACAGAACACTGTTTTTCCGTCAGATGTATGGCCACAACTCCATCTGAAAGCACCCAGTTTTTAAAAAGATCATCTGTGTGTTCCTGCAATCCCCCCATGATCAGCCTCTTTCTTTGAATGTTCTGACAATTTCTTTGGCTGTGGAGCGGATGGCCGGAACAACAACGCTGTTGCCGATCTGTTTGTATGCTTGGGTCTTGGAAACTGGGAACACAAAGTGTTCAGGATCGTATCCCTGGAGTTGCATTGCTTCTTCTACAGACAGTCTTCTTGGACGGCCACCCTTTTGAGCAATCAGAATCTCAGCCCCATCCTTATGATACCTAGCGGAAATTGTCCTGATAACAGTGTCATTAGCGATTGGAAAGTGATGAATGCCGTAGCCAAATCCATTTCCTTTGGCAGCGTGGTTTGCTTTGTGACGTTCCAAGGTATCCCAAGTACCCGGGCCGAGGGTGTATCCGGCAAGCTTCTTGTGAATAATCGACGGCAGAGTCGGATAGTTGTAACCGACTTCAGGTACTCCAGGAATGATAATCTCATCTTTACCTATTTTGAGCTGCTTGGGATCATATCCGACAATGAATATTCTTTCCCGGTGCTGGGGAACCCACTTCGCTCCGTCAACCACTTTCCAGTTGATCACATAGCCAAGGATATCTTCTAGTGCGTGCCGGATTACTTCAAACGTTTCACCTTTGTTGTGTGAGAGCAGGTTCTTAACATTTTCCAGCATAAATGCTTTCGGACGTTTGATACGAATAATTTCTTTAATTTCAAAGAACAGCGTTCCTTGGGTTTTATCCTCAAAGCCGTGCTTTCGTCCAAGCGAATTCCTTTTTGAAACACCTGCTAGAGAAAACGGTTGGCAGGGGAAACCGGCACAAAGTACATCGTGATTGGGAATTTCCTTTTTGGCTATCTTCCGAATATCACCATACGGCACTTCTCCGTAGTTTGCCTCGTATGTTTTTTTGGCATACTTGTCCCACTCGCTGGAAAACACACACTTACCCCCCGCATCTTGGAATGCTTGGCGGAAACCACCGATACCGGCAAACAGATCAATGAATGTGAAATCCCAAGCCTTTGGAGGAGGATAAGGCAAATCAAGTTGTTCCACTTATAAATCGCCCATTATCTGGCAAAACCTTGTTAAAAAACCCTTATTCTTAATTCAGTCTTTTGAGTTTACCCCCCCCCCCCCTTGCAAAGTCAAGGACTAGCGAGAAAGAGGCATTTGCGCTGTAGTGATTCTTAATGCTGATTTCCTTTGATGATTGTGGAACTGCTACGGGTTTATTTCTTTTGTAGATGATAACTTTCTTATTAATTTGAGGTAGTTACACTACAACGATTTTTAAGGCTTTTTCCCTGAGGATGGCCAGAAACGACATTGACTTGCTCTTATAGGAGAGAAGAATGTTTTGCTGGCAAATTATAATTTCAACCTATGAAGACACCTTTATAGTGGCATTAAAAATAAATGAGATCATCAAGTTATTTGTATTTTGGAGAATTTTTACAGAGGTTATATCAACCGATTTTAGTGTGGGGTGAAATTTCTGGGTTTTGGCTTACATTAGCCGATTTTAGGGCTTTTTTGGGGTATTTTGGGGGTATTTCTGGGGTAAAAAGTTTTTTACCCCCTTCTAAAACCCCTTGATATGCATACACATTTTGGACAGCGCAAATGCCTCAGAAACAGATCTTGTTTTTTCGTGTATGTCTTATCTGCCCGCTTAATTTGATATCAGGCGAAGAAATTCCAAACGACAGAAAAAACTCAATTGTTTGAGAGAAAAAAGTGGGGTATCAAGTGGTTATGCGCCCGGCCCCGCCCATTAAACGGAACTTCACGGGTAAGCGTTCGTTCAAGAGGTGTTTGCTTGATTCATCATCCTGCCATTAAATATTTTTACATGTAGGAGCCTGATAACCTGATAACTTTTTCATTGATCGGTTATCATCGGTCATAATGATTGTTCACGACAAAGATATCGGGGTTGTCAGGTTATTGGATAGAGATGACGCTGGATGCACCAATTGCATGCCGGCTACGTCGGGATGTGCTTCGTTAGACTGCAGGTCTTCGTACGAAGAGTTACTAGCGGATTATCAGGAGTTAAAACAAAAATACCAGGAATTAGAACATGAATTGACGCGGCAACGAGCGCGGGCGGGGAGTTATAAATGGTGTTGGAAAAAAGCGAGTATCAAGTTGGAAGCGGAGCGTGAAGAGCGAAAGCGTATCAGTTGTGTGTCGAAAGATGCCTTGTCGTTGGAAAAAGAGGTACAACGACTTAGAGCGTTGCTAGAGGAGGTGGTTGGTGTAGATACGCGCAAGCGTAGTACGATTGTATCGTTGCGGATGGAGAATAGCAGCCTGAAGGATGAGAATATAGGACTGAAGAATGAGAATGCAGAGATGAAGAAGCAGGTCAAGAACCTGCTTTCTAACCGTAAGGTTCTGTCCAATTCGTTGTACGGAAGGCGTAGTGAGAAGCAGAAGAGGCCACCTTCGGGGCGACGACGGGGACAACAGCCCGGGGCGCCCGGTCATGGTCGTACAGCCCGACCAGATATTGAGGTGGTAGAAGAGTCGTGGTATCCGTCCGAGGATGAACTTACCTGTGCTAGTTGTGGGAAGCGGTATGTTGGAAAGGGAAGCGTGTTTCACAGATGTATGAGATTGAGGTCAAGGCGCACAAGCGCAAGATTAACAAATCCCGTCATCGTAGGGCATGCGACTGTGAGTCATCTCCGCTCTATGTGACGGCGTCAGCGCCGGCGCGGCTGTTTAAGGGTATGCAATATGGGATCAGTATCTGGGCTCAATTGATACACGAGCGCTACTGTAATCTGAGAACCTACCGCGGTATAGAGAGATGGTTTAGCGACCACGGGTTTGGGATTTCGACAGGGACTCTAGCGGACAGCGCAAAGCGCCTGCTGCCTCTGTTCGAGCCTCTCTATGACGCGATTCTCGCCCATCAAAACGAAGATAGATTGCGTCATGCAGACGAGACTGGTTGGCGTATTCAGTCACTGAGCGAAGTGGGAGGTTCTCAACGCGCTTGGTTGTGGGTATCTGTGAGCAAAGACTCGGTCTTATACTATACGGAACTTGCGGAACAATTTTGAGATAAGGCATTGGTATTATTGATAAAGTAGAAAAATAAAATGTTCTTTACTGGACAGGTTTTAGTTTAACCCCAGATGAGTCAGAAACAGCGTGGTCGCCTTTGAATAGTACATGCAATCCCTGAATAACTTTGGGTGAACATTTGGATAAACTAGAGATGGTACGTTTATGGGCTTTTCTGTTTTTCGATAGGACTCACATAGCAGGATAGCGGGTGGAGAATTTCTGTTTGGGATGCGATCTACATACATGCACAGGATAATATATAAGAAAATGAAGCCTGTCAAGTGGAAAAAGCAAATAAACTACAAATATACATGGACAGAATATTACACGAAAAACAGATAAAAGTAAACTAATATGAATAAGTTACACTCAAAAAAAGGTAGATTTTTCCCGCAAGTTCAGACTATATAGACCGTTGGCGTAGTTCTGAGGCGGCAAAGGTCCTATTCGTGGACAGCGTTGATTGTATTTTCTTGATCTGCGACCGCCACGGTTCCTATAAGAAGATGGTTCGGGATTTCCTCAAAGAACTCAATAAGAAGGTGACGTTGTGTTTTTGTTGGGCGCATGTACGAAGAGATTTTATAAAATGCGCTGCAGGAGACGAGCAACTTGAGCAATGGAATGAACAATGGATAAAACGCATCGCAAAGATGTATGAGTTAAATAAACAGCGGTGTGATCACTACGTCTCAGATAATACTCCAGAGTTTGAGGGAACGCAGACAAAACTGAAAAAAGCGTGCGACGCAGTGTTCGCCAAAGCCGAGAGTGAATTGTCCGAGTTGATATGATTTGACCTGTCAATAAAAGTTCCATAAATTTCTATGTGTACCGATATTTGTATTGAAATGAGGCGCGGACAGCCAGATTGCGACTGTGGGTCATGCTGATATACGTGGGTTGGTTACCACCTGTCTTCATTACGTCGCGGAGCTTGCCTTTGACTAACAACAGGGATCGCTGAACGGGAATACTCCTTAGGAGATTATCCCTTTTAATCAGTGCCCATTTAACCCGGACAAGGATCCTCCACATTTGTCTGATCGCGCCTCTTTTCAACAACTCAGGTCCTCAACTCTTACGCCGCTTGTGGCGTCAGTTTCTTCATCTCTGTACACGTTATGTCCCAGATGAATCCCACCAGCTCACGGGCAACAGCCACTGTGGTCTGCTTGGTGCTTTTCCCTGCGAACATCAATTTGCGATAACGACCACAAAGTCGCTTCTGCGCGCGCCATGCCACATTCTTCGCTTCCTCTGGAGCGTTAATGGCCTTTCTCTTAAGATGCATGGTCTGACGTGCCGGAAAGCGATAACTCCACGCACATTCCACAAGCATCCTACGCGCATTGGAATTTCCCATGCGGGTAATCCCTCCTTGGCGTCTTCTCCCTCCACTACTATGCTCAGAGGGAACAAGACCCAAAAAAGACGCTAACTGCTTTGGAGAATCAAAACGACTTATATCTCCAAGCTCAGCAAGTATTATGGTCGCCGCAAGTCTGTCCACTCCCCGAAGGGCCACAAGCGCATCTACCACAGGAGACAAAGACCACCTATCTTGAGCTCTCTCCACCTCCAATGTGAGATCATCCACCCTCTTGCTCGCTTCCTTAATAGCATTTATGTACTCCTGCAACACTATCTGCTGCGTATGGTGGGGAAACTTCAATTCCTCAAGCCAGTTGTAATGAGACTTGGTCCAACGCGTGCGATTTGAAGGCCACGCGTATCCATGACGTTGCAAGTAACCGTTTAACTGCTGACGCGCCTTGAGTTCCTGAATCTTTAGATCATCACGAGCTCGGACAAGGTCTCGCATAGCTTCCTGCTGCTCATCTGGCACCCAGACAGCAGTCAGATTGCCGCTACGAAGCATCCTGGCAAGTTTGGATGCGTCCCTCCTATCCGTCTTTATCCTCTCTCCTGGCATCTTGGGAACCCGGGATGGAGCAACCACATTGCAAACATGTCCCAACTTCTCCAGTTGCCTATAGAGCACATAGCCACAAGGACCAGCCTCGTAGCAGAACAATAGCACTTCGCCACCAAAGCGTTGTTCTAACCGAGCAACAAGCTTCTTTATCTCCTGTGGACGATTGGCTATCTCTCCAAGGAATTCGGGGTCTTCGCGTCCTTCGCAAGTCACAGATACTGCAATAGTTTCCTTATGTACGTCTAAACCTATGTACGCAGGATAGTTGTGATTGCTACGACCAGTCTCCGACTTCGTGTTGAACTTCATGATAATTTAACCTCCTAGTTGAAATCTTTTTCCTTCTTTCAGCATACCCGCCCCTTTGGGAACAGGAAGGTCAAATCATCATGACTAGCGGAAGATGCGCGTGAACGAAAGCTACTTAAGTCGTTTATCAATCATCGTGAGGGGCTGAGCGTGTTCGTTGAACATTCCCAAGTTCCCATGGATAACAATATTGCGGAGAGCGCGTTGCGAGGACCTGCAATTGCCCGTAAAGTAAGTTTTGGATCTGACAGTGAAGAGGGAGCAAGAACATCAGCCATTCTATACACGGTGCTAGGTACGCTCTCAAAGAATGGTATTGACATTCTTAGTTGGCTAAAGGGGTGGTTGACTGCCTGCGCGGAAGATGGCAGGAGTCCCCCGGAAGATCTATCGCCTTGGTTGCCATGGTCAATGAGTGAGCAACGTTTGCGCGACTTTGGCGCCAAGAGATGAGCGACGAGGTTGAGTGCCGCTACTACGGGCGTGAGTTCACGGCTGCGGAGATGAAACTGCTACGCGCTTTGATAGCCGGGCCCGAGCGGCTCAACCGGACTGCTCTGTCCAGAGAGTTTTGCAGACGTATTGGGTGGTACAAGCCCGATGGCGGACTCAAGGACATGACGGCCAGAGTTACCATGCTATCCATGCATAGGGATGGCATCATCAAGCTACCGCCACCCACCCGAGTGTCGCCCCGAGCTAAGCCTATTGTCTTCGGAGCAGACACCGAACCGCATAAGCTACCGGTTCCCGAGACCCTTGACGAAGTCCGTCCACTGCAGGTTCACACTGTTGTCAGTGGCACCAAGCAAGGCAAACTATGGAACGAGTTTGTAGCTCGTTATCACTACTTAGGTTATAAGACATTAGTCGGGGCTCAGATGCGCTACGCAGTGCGCGACCGCCACGGTTCGCCGCTGGCCATGCTAGGCTTCTCCACCGCCGCATGGAAACTTGCGCCGCGTGACACCTTCATAGGATGGACATCCGAGCAACGTGAAAAGAATTTACCGCTGGTTATCGACAACCCCCGGTTCCTGATTCTTCCATGGATACAGATACCCAATCTTGGGTCACACATACTCTCGGTAGTCTGTCGCCGCTTGCCCAAGGAGTGGAAGCAACGATACAACTTCACACCTGTGCTTATTGAGACGTTTGTACAAATTCCGACATATACAGGCACCGTATACCGTGCCTCTGGATGGATACGGGTTGGAACTACACAGGGGCGTGGTCGCTACGACCGGTACAACCGATGCGATAAACCTAAAAAGGACATTTGGCTACGACCGCTTCACAGGAATTGGAGACAAATCCTCAATCGCTCAAACCCCCTATAAACACCCCTTCAACGAACGCTTACTTGAGACGTTTGTACAAATTCCGACATATACAGGCACCGTATACCGTGCATCTGGATGGACACGCGTTGGAACTACACAGGGGCGTGGCCGCTACGATCGTTACAACCGATGCGATAAACCCAAAAAGGACATTTGGCTACGACCGCTTCACAGAAATTGGAGACAAATCCTCAATCGCTCAAACCCCCTATAAACACCCCTTCAACGAACGCTTACTGTCTGTTTTCCTTGAACAAATGCTTACCTCAAGTGCTTCTGTTTGAATTTTCTAAAGAATTTGCCCATTATATTCAGCATACGGTATAGTGTTTTTAGTACAACCTGTGAGGAATCTAGGTTGATATAAGTCTGTTTTTACAACGAAATTGCTTAAGATTGTATTTTCATACGCTAAGAAACTGGCTTACGCAAACCATTTTTACAAAAAACACTAAAAATAATAAGGAGACCACAATGCCCAAAATGCAGCATGTTGATTCATCAAGTATTGAATCTATCGGTTATGATTCCGACAATCAGAAGTTGTATGTTAAATTTCTGAGTTCCGGTAAAACTTATGTTTACATTGATGTTAATAAAAGTGTCTATCAAGAATTCTTACAAGCGGATTCGAAAGGAGGCTACCTCAATTTAAATATTCGAAATGATTACCAATACTATAATCTTTGATTTTCTCGTCTGATACTCAATTCGAATATTTTCGGTACAGTCTGTAAGAGATCTGGGTTATGAATGTGTGTCATTTTAAGTCGTGTGAATGTTCAGAAAAAATCTGCACGGTCTGCCTATTTAACTTACTCATATAACACTTTCTCTGTACTCATACATTCTAGTATTTCTTCACTTCTTCCCTTGATAATTTCGATTGTCTGGTTATATTGATTAAACATAGATATACGACATGTTTGAGGCGGGACCTCTTCAATCCGTTATCTTGCCGAGGGTCATCTAGTCAAGGCTGAGAAGCGAGATATGATAAAAGTTTGAGTTTTTTTTGTATAACCAAGTGGCACTCTAGCGTTTTAGCAAAAGCCTTTGAGTTATTGGACGTTTGATTGGAACGTACCTAGTAACGAGCACTTTATTTTTGGCTTTATCGGTAATATCAGGGAACTATTTCAAGTCCATTCCGGGTCCAATTTAATTGAAGTGTGAAAATGAGAATCTGTACAATATTGTTGGGATGTCTTCTGATTTTAAGCCCGTATTGGGATGCGTACTCCGAGCCGATAACTCAACCACAAAAAGAAGGGAGTATTTTTTCAAAAGTGAAAGGACTTAGTTCAGAAGTATCCGGACGTATTCAGTCTGGTATCAACTATATCCACAAGTGGGGGAAAGATGGTCCCGCCCATTTGCCAATCGCAAAAGAAAAAATGATTCCAGCTCTGTCTGCCACAAAAACCGTCGCAAAAGATTTAGGGAACCTCTGATCAACTATCCAAAATTGAACAAAAACTCCATTTTCCCATTATGACACCAAAATTGGGGTGAATTATACCCATCTATTCGCTGTTTCTTGTCCAAATTCTGCCATTCGGCAAAATCCAGACGCACCTGTCCTACGCAGACAGCATCTTTTGGCAAGTTAACAGGTTCGTGAATGCCGAGAGTACAAACAATCGGTTGGCGTTTTTCTCCAGACCTCGATACCTCACCTTGTCATAGCCAAACTGACGTTTGATAGTTCTGAATGAATGCTCCACTTTTGCGCGGATGCTGGCCTTGGTCTTTTCAAGAAATCGCTCCTCAGCATTCATCGCCTTGCGCCTACCCGGACGTTCAGCTATTTCCCATTTGATCTCCTTGTCCTTGAGTTCTTCACGCTTCTCAACACCCAGATAACCCGCATCACCGTAGCAAGTCACTTCCTTGCCATGTAACAGGCGCTCCGTCTGGGTGATGTCATGCACGTTGGCAGCAGTGGTCTCCATGCTGTGAATAACACCCAAGGTCTCATCCACACCAATGTGCATCTTCATCCCAAAATACCATTGGTTGCCTTTCTTGGTCTGGTGCATCTCCGGATCACGCTTGCCCTCTTTGTTCTTGGTTGAGGTCGGCGCTGAGATAATAGTCGCATCTACTATTGTACCTTCTCGCAAAAGCAGACCATTACGTTGCAGGTGATGATTCACTTCTTTGAGGATCATCTGGCCCAACTGATGTTTCTCCAGAAGATGACGGAAGTTCAAAATAGTGGTTTCATCCGGTATTGGCCCGGTCAGGCTCAGCCCAGCAAAACGGCGCATGGACTCAATCTCGTACAGCGTTTCTTCCATCGCCGGGTCGCTCAGGTTGTAGAACAACTGCATGCAGTGAACCCGTAGCATCTTTGACAGAGGATAGGGTCTACGACCTTTCCCGGGCTTCGGATAGTATTTGGCAATTTTGTTCTCTAGCTGTTTCCAAGGAATCAATTTATCCATCTGCTCAAGAAACTTCTCACGACGTGTTTTAAGCTTTTTGTAGGGATATTCTGCTACGGAGAAACTTATCTGGTTCATGGGGCCACCTCATAAAGTGAGTTTTCGATACTATAGCATATTTAAGGAACTTATTCAGATATTCCTTAGCGGACAAAACAGCAGATAAACTCCCGGTTATTCTATCTGTTCTTTCTCAAACGCAATGGCTTAAATATCTTGAAACTATAACAGCATCAGCCGCCACGAAATTTGATAAGGCGTTAGATGCTAAATACCTGCAAACTGCTTTAGGTGGATGCAACCACAGAATGTTTGATGGGGGACATACTCCTTGGGGAGCTTGGTCAAATGTTACTGGTATGTGCGCCAAAACCCAATGTTCAAGCAGAGAGCAATTTAGTGGGTATTTGGGAGCGTTGTGGAAAGATGCAATCACACCTAAAGGACTACCCTTTATTACTATGGAAAAGCAGACTTATGATTCTATAGCTAACAGTTTGAAGAAATATGGGATCAGTAAGAACTGGACTTATGATGCTCTGTCTTATGATGCTTTGGAGGTGCTTGCAGCGGGAATATCGGTAGCGGCAGCGGTGTATTTTTTCAAAACAGAACAGATTGAGAAATTCTCTGAGGCGTTGGGCGCAATGGGTGTTGCAAGTGTTATTTCCGCCAACCCGATTCTTGCTTTGGTCATGATCTCCTCCGTCGTATATGCAATTGCGACTGGGACTGACCTGAATGCTAAGGCCGTAGCGGAAGGAGTTGCAAAGACTTTGATTATCTTTGGAGCGTTTGTCTTGCTCCCTACAGTGTTTTTGTTACAGATAAGAGGCATTTGCGCTGTCCAAAATGTGTATGTATATCAAGGGTTTTTAGAAGGGGTAAAAAACTTTTTACCCCAAAAATACCCCAAAAAAGCCCTAAAATCGGCTAATGTAAGCCAAAAACCACAAATTTCACCCCACACAAACCAGTTGCCGATTTCTCCCTGAAAAACTTGGAGAAAATATAAATAACTTGCTGATATTACTTGCTTTACATTCTATATCAGTTATTATTCTTCCTAACATTCATACATTCTCTCTATAAGGAGCAAACAGTTGCTACAAAAAAAGTATTTACCATTCTCTTGGGAACAAATTGATGAGATTTCAGACCTCAAACGTCTTGAGTTGGTTTTGGATGCTTTGCCTGATGAAGATATCATTAGGGCTTTGAAAGCTATGCGCAAGAACGGGCGTAATGAGTATCCGGTAGAACCAATGTGGAGGGCGACGATTGCTGGCGTAGTGTTTCAGCACGAATCCATAGAATCACTGATACGGGAACTGAACCGTAATTCTGAACTACTTAATAGATGTGGATTCTGTCCCATTCCCATACAACATATTGACAAGTACAGTCTTGAGCAGGATGAAAACGGCGGGAGACCTAAAGTTGTGGTTAAACAATTTCCTATCTACAGTACGGCGCCTAGCAGTCACAATTTCTCTCGGTTTCTATCAAACGTAGCGAAGTTGGAGGAACGCGATGGCAGGACCATTCAGTTTTCTTGGCGGAGACTTTGGATTTATTGGTAGGTAGAGGTTTTGGAGTGTTTGGATTGTGATTTGGACTTGAGATGGAGAGTTTTGGCAAGAAACAAGGGTACATTCGGCTTCATCTTACTGTGTCCGCAGCCTTTGTCCGTCCAGTAGGCGCAGAGTATCAGACCTGAGCAGTGCACAGGCTATCCGGCGGGGTTGTGAGTAAAGTGCGACCGTTCAGTTCAACGGCTTCATTATAAGTTCAATAGCTTCCTGAGGCCGGGCGGCATAGTGTCGGTTAGCTTCAGGCAGATAGTTGAATCTACCTTCACAACGCACTATGGCGATGGCGACGTTGCTCAGACAGGAAAGATTTTCTGGCAAGTACCCTTTTGATACCCGACAACGGTCTTCATCGTAGGTGAAGTCACGCACATAATGCAGACGGTTCTCAATGTGCCAGTGGTTGCGAACCAAGGCAAGTAACTCCTTGGCTCCAGCCTGCTCTGGGCCAAGTGAGGTCAGAGCATAGACAGTCTCGCAACTGGTTTTACCTGTCTTCTTCTCAGTGCGCTTGCGGACTATGCGTATGGCTTGACGTCTTCCATGCATGGCTACATATCCATCCCACTCAGAACCGGATAGGTCTACTACCCAACAGGTCCGTTCTTCAATCCTCCCATGTTTGTTATCTTCGGTTGTCCATCCGGGCACGGCATCAAAGTCCAATCCCTTTATTTCCTTGCTGATCCTTCTTTGATTGTTCTTGATGGCGGTCATCACATAGTCGGCTCCATTTTCCAGCAGACAGCGCGCCGTATCCTGCTGGGCATGCAGCGCATCTAGAGTGACAGTACGATCAGCAATGTCGAGTTTATTGGCCAGGTCGCGTACCACTAGCATCTCACTGCTCTTTTCTTTGATTGCTAGTTGACCGAGAACCACACCGGTGTTATGTTCGAGGGCAGCTACCATCATTCTAATTCCACCCTCAGTCTGCTTGGCTGCGCCACGAATCATCTTGCCGTCCATCGCCACCGGCGCTGCGGGCGAGGTCTTGCGGGCTTCCCACAGGTTCAGCGCTTTATCAAGCGTGTCGGGTGGCAGTTTTGCGAAGATGTTATGGAAGGTGCCAATTACCGGCGCAGTGTAGCATTTCTTACTGGGACTGTGGAACGCTCCAACGGCCTTAAGCTGTTCCTGACTAAGGAGTCGGGCAAACTGCGCTATGGCGGACACCCCGCGGTATCCAGCCAAACGGGCGGCGACAGCGAGAACCAACACGGTGTCAAGAGGATAGCGTCTACCTTGAGACTGTCGGAACTCAGGCACCTCACCTAGAACATCTTTGAGACTGCGTAACTGTGGCGCCGTCATAGGCTCCTTGCGAACTCCACCGGTCCATTCTGGTGGTAACTCTTCTTGACTTAATACTTCTTTAGCATTATCAACAAGATTAAACATGAAGACCTCCTTGGGTTGACCATGGTAGCGCCACCGCGCAGACCCTCCAGACTCTCGGGCAAACCCGCGCGTTAGCCCGAAAGACTGCCAGTTGGCCGCCCGGTAGCAAGTACCATTAAAACGTGAAACATCTACGAACGTCTCTGCCAGAAACACTGGATAACCGTGCGCTGTCTGCATGTCCGAAGACAATCGTTTCAGACTCAGACCCAGCACTCGGGATGCCAAGTTTGGCACCCGTTGCCGTGTCAGAATGACAAAACGCACATTGTTGGCAATCAGATGCAACCGTCCAAACTGCTGCTCGGCGCTCCAGCCAATCCAGCCGTCCCGGGCCGCTAATTTGAATGCGCCTGCCTGCCAACCAATAAGGGCCACCCAGCGCGACCCAACTTCCGCCACATGACGCAATCCCTTGCCGAACACGCGATGGAATGGAAGATAGTGATGTAGTCTGACTAAGTGGTCCCAGTGACGACGTTCCTGTTCCCCATAGGTAGGACGTACTGTGACCGCGCGCAGATCAATCTTATTGTCCTGAGATGTCCGTCTACTCATGATCTACACCATACCATAACAAACATTAAATAGCCAGAACTAAATTTGTAACGTCCAGATCGAAATCTGACAGCGAAACAATCGAATTGTCAGCATTTAATATCTGTTGGAATATCCGGGTTTTAACGTACTAATATGACTTCACTGTTTCCTCAAATCCCCAAATGACAATGTACTACCCTTAAATATATTCTCCCTACATATCCAACTCCGCAGATTATAATTCAGAAGAGTTTGTTATAAGAAAAAACTTACGAAGAACTGAAACCGAGCCTAATTCTTCTACATGTCAGCTAGAAAGGGGAGACAAATGAGTCTCTAATTTCTCTCCATGATGTAGTGACAACCTCTAAGATGTAAAACTCTCTTTGAGAGAATATACTCGGTAATATCAACGCCTTACACCTCTAGAAAATTAGAAAGCCCTGAACGCGATGGTCTGATTTCGAAAATGATGGATAGAATGGGAGGAGAGTTGAGAGAATCGCTTCCGGATTTTGGGAAGCATCTAGGATATGACGGTAAGTCTATAGAGAGTAATTCCACAGGGAGAAAGAGCAATAAGACAGGAGAGACATCCGATCCTGATGCGGACTGGGGAGTACATACTACGTCTGGGTTTAACTCTGCTACAGGCAAGGCATGGAAAAGCGTAAAGAGATGGTTTGGTTACAAGTTGCATGTAATTGCCGATACCAAGTATGAGATACCGGTTGCGATGAGTCTTACAAAGGCATCTGTATCAGAATATAAGGAGTTGAATCGGATGATAGACAAGTTGTTTGCGCAGAACCCTGAGTTGGTGGAGCGATGCGAATATTTCAGCGCAGACAAGGGTCTTGACAGTGGGTCATTGAAGAAGAAGTTTTGGAATGAATATGGAACTGACCCTATCATTGGTATCCGAGAGATGTGGAGGGTGGAGTTGGAGAATCAGAACTATATTGCTGGGCAAAAGATTATGCGGCCTTTGAGAGAAGATATTAACAACATATTCTACACAGAGAAGGGCGAGGTTTGGTGTCGTTGTCCTATAACCAAGGTAGAAAGTAAGCTGGTGGGTTGGGGATATGAAGAGGAGCGAGGTACTTTGAAGTTTCGTTGTCCTGCGGCAGCGCATAACCTGAATTGCGTAGGTAGGGAGAAGTGTCACAAAAATGCGGGTCGTAAGAACAGTGAATATGGCTTATCCATACGAGTTCCTTTGGACAAGGACCCTCGTATTTTTACCCCGACTCCGTATGGTTCAGTAACTTGGGAGCGGGAGTATAAGCTTAGGAATTCTATAGAACGTATAAACTCAAGGGTTGACAATAGTTTTAAGTTAGAGAGGCATTTTATCAGAGGCAAGGCAAAAATGACTGCTCGTACAGGCTTAGCGTTGAGTGTGATGATGGCGTTAGCCATTGGACACATAAAGGCTGGAAGGGCTGATAAGATGAGGTCCCTTGTTTCTGGGTGTGCTCCTCGGGCTGGATAGGGTTTTTCTCCGAATACTACAGATAATTTGACCAGAGGAATTTAGCGGTAGTGGCCGTGAATGTATAGTTGCGTCTAAAGGCTGATAATTGGGTGAGAATCAGCGTCATATCCTGCGAAAATCAAGGAATCTGACCGTCCGATTGTTCAAATACGAATCAGTACGAACTGAGACAGTGCTGAACATGCCTTCATACGTCCTCATTACGTCTAAAATCACTCCCAAAAACCTTACAGCGCAAATGCCTCAGATAACAACTGCGGTTGTACTTTCGATTCTACTTGAAAAGGGTGTGACAGAGGAAAGTTATTTATTTGCGAGAGATTATATTCTGGAGAAGACATCAACTCTGAAGACTTGGGGGCTTGATATAAGAAGACAAGTGATAAATACATTTTTGGAGAAGGTAAAAACTCTCAAACCTGAGAAATTCTATGATAAACCCCTTCCAGAATTTCCTGAAATGATCTAGAACAGGGCAACTCTATCCTTCATAGTTTGCTATAAGTCTGTCTTTACGAGTTTTACAACAAATTGCTCAGAAATATAAGTTTTCTAGAGTCGGAAGTTTTATTTCCATTCTGTTTGTTTAGGAAATTTCTGTATCTTCCTGCTCCACTCCTAGTTCATTGCGAAACAAGGTTGGGAGTGTAAATAAAAGTTCTGAGGATTTCGTTCAGCAAGAAAAGCAAGTTACGTTCTATCTAGTGTTCGCCAGAAAACCCCCTTTTTGGGAGATAACAGACTACTATTTTGCCTGATCCGAGCGTCAAACGGAAGTTGACTTAGATTTCTTTGTGGATTTTGCGCGTATTAAACAGTTATTTTCTACTTCTGAGACCAATTTTAGTGCACCTAATCACCATTAGCGCATAGGTCGCCGTTCCCGCTTAGTACGGGTCAAAAAATTGGTGTTTTTTGGAAGGTGAAGTCGTCAGGCCGCGTATCGTCGTCGCTTACGCCGACGTAGTAGAAGACCTATACGGTGGATGTTAAAGGCGGCTATGGAGAGTGACACCGTACGAGCAAAACCATCTGCTCCACGTGCTCGAACACGATCCAACCCTCGATGCTCAAGGTTGTTTATCGCTGATTCCACTGCACAATGCTTGCGCCGCATCGCTACGAACTCTTCGCCTTGCTCTCGCTCCAGATCAGCCTTGTTGGAACGACCCTTCTTCGGTAACACGTTGTGTTCAAGCAATTCGTCAAGCTTAATACGGTTTTGTGGACTGTGAAAACCACGGTCAAAACTCACCGCTCGCAGACTGGAAAACAACTCCTGACCTCGTTTCACCATCTCCACCGCATAGTCCACGTCGCTACCCTCCCACATCACCTCATGGTGAAGTATAAAACCAAAATGGTCTTCTAAAATACACACCGGCACACCTAGTTCCACAGGACAGCCTGCCTTCCCTTTGGAAATCCAGCGCGTGTGTGGCTCAAATATTGAAAACACTTTCTCACTATGCGGAATCTTCTCTCCACACAAAACACGACGGTTAATTTGGTCCATCTGTCGCTTGGCATGCTCAACATATTCCTTGATCCTGTTGATGATTTTAACGTTCTCCCTTTTTGCAACCAGATACGGAAGCGTCTTCTCAGCACGCTTAACAATCTCTTCACACCGCCCAAGATACTCTTCTACTCTCTGTGGCCTAGCTCGGTTGGCTCTTCTCACATCTTGAAACAAATCCTTAACCGTCTGCGTCAAGTGCTTCCACTGACGCCAGCCCGACACTCCACGCCCCCTCGCTGCCTTGCTCGTCACTCGAATCAAACTCCGCATCGCATCCCACAAAAGATTCACATCCGTGGGATAGTGCACATTGGTCTCCGCCACAAACGAATCACACCGCCCGCGTAAAAGCTCACCAAATTTCTTCCCTGCTACCTCATGACCAACTTCCACAATCAGAGCGTTGATCTCATCAAGAATCTCAGGACTCAAAAGATTTACATTATCCACCATCGTCTGATAATTGTATTGATACTTGTCCCAGACCTTCACATGTCCGAGAAACTCACGTAGCGCAGTGTGCTGGTTCACCATGTCGTGAAGATGGTCAAAATCGCAACCTGTCCCCTGCTTGACCATACCCATCATAAAAATCCTCCACACCTCCATACCCGGTCTTCCTACTTTCTTGTTGACCTTGGGAAGAATTTTCTCTTCAAGAATCGCAAACAGACCATTGCGAAATTTCTCGTTTTTGTACAGATGCTGAATCCCTTGTAACACCACTGGAAGATCGTCTCTGCATTTGTGGTCCAATTCAATATCCTCAATATTAACTCCGCCGAATTTCATCTGTCTATCACGTATTTTTCTCATGCTTTTCTCCCGAAGAATTGCTGAAATTGGTCTAATTTGGGTATAAATGGCTTAAAAACGGCTTTTTACCTTAATCTTCGGGTAAAATAATACTTAGTTAATTAAGTAAAGTCAATGCATTACATTTCTTTCTGACAATTACTATCTACTACTAATTCGAGTCGGGAAGGGGTTCAAGTAGGATAGAGTTGGTGGTGGTTGTGAAGAAATTGTTCGTCCAAGAGATGGTAAATCCACGATAATCAACACCGTATCTTGTTAAAGTCAAAAAGTCTGACAGTCAGATTATTTCAATATTACGCCACATAGGTTGAGATAATGGCACAACCATGGCCTCGTTATACAGAATACAACCAGCAAATCCTAAAAACGCTTTAGCGCAAAATCCTCGTTCCGTTTGACTCTTGGGTTGCTATACTGTAAGCAGTATTGCAAGAAGTTGACGTAAAATGACTAGCAGAATACTGGAAAAACTAAACCGTAAGCGGATTCCTCTCGGGAAATTCATTACCCTTCTCTCTTGTCTAGTAGCGATCATTATGCTATTCACCGCAAACTCCCGCTACGTTTATTCGGATGATCTTGATCAACTGCCGCGGTTAACTGCCTCCCATATAGCTGATCCTAAGTTTGCGGGTTCTACCTTCCGCTTCGAAGGGTTAGCGTCCAACGTCAGGACGTTGCAATCAGGATTGATGATCATCAAGTTGCGCAACGCTAAAGAGGATTTGCATATTGATGTTGCGGTCTTTCCTTCGGTTGGCTGTCTGCCGGTCAAGCCTACACCCGGAGAGTCCGTTCGCGTAACTGGAAATTTAGGCATGTACAAAGGGCGACCCCAGATCAAGCCTTTATCGGCCATGCACGTAGAGGTGACCACACCGGGTGGCGACGCAGTTTCTCTGTCCGAGGTCACATTGATGAAGCGGGTGGGCGAGACGTTGCGCGTTGGTCCATTAATTGCGACGACAGTTGATCCGTTTACCAGTAGACGCGGTTTACAACACGTGCGACTGACTTTTGCTGACTCACAGTTGGGCGTGAACGGTGAGCACGCCACAGTGCAGGGCATCATGTTTCAAGGCGATCGAACCGACTGTGAAATCAAGTTACTTAGTTCTGGCACGCCGGTGGTGTTGACTGCGAAGGTAGACGCATACAAGGGACGTCCGTCGCTTGTTGTAAAACGTGTATTGGCTATAAATTAGTCTATGGTTGCGATTGCCGCACTGTTCGGCGCACTAAGTGGCGTCGTCACAGGACTCATTCCTGGGATACATGTCAACACGGTTATAGCGCTTGTGTTGGCTAGTTGTGCAACTCTGGGGCTGGATTACTCCATACTACTGGCATTTATCTGCGCGCTCGCCATCTCACATACCTTTTTTGATGTTGTGCCCGGCCTCTTTCTCGGAGTTCCTGGAGACGAAGCGTTTGCCCTGCTCCCGGGACATCGTCTAGTTAAGAAAGGTCAGGGACAGACCGCCCTAAGATTCTCCATTTTGGGTAGCGCCATCGGCCTAGCCATTGGAATTATGTTGGCGCTGGCGTTAATCAATATCCACAACATAGTCAATGCAACCGAACAATTACTCAGGTCCTCTATGTTCTTTGTTCTGGCCGGCGTGTCCATAATTCTGATTGTTACAGACCGCCACCGGTTGTGGTCGCTTTTTACCTTTCTTGCAAGCGGTTTGCTAGGGCTTGCCGTATTTGCATCACCGCTGATCGCTGGTGGGACTGACGCCGCGGTAAACGCGCTTTTTCCTGCCCTCGCTGGATTGTTTGGCATTGCCGGTTTGCTATTTGCGATCAGCACCACTAGCGATTTCGACGTTCCGTGTTCCGATGATCAATCGGTGCGGATAGATGGGCGAACAGTCGCTTGGCCCGGTATAAGAGGTGGTCTGGCCGGTATGGTTGTAGGTTTGTTACCAGGACTAGGTGCGGCCAACGCCGCAACCCTTCTACTATTGTTGGAACAGTGGTTCGGTCGTCGGGGAACCGACGACGAACAGGACCGTGCTTACTTAGTCACCACCTCATCGCTAAACACCACTGAAGCATTATTTGCGATTGCGGCTCTGTATTTGATCGGCAAAAGCCGTAGTGGCGCCTCAATTGCTGTAGAACAAATATTGGGTGGCAAAATTGCCGATACCGACCTTGTGTGGATCGTTGGGTTGATGGCGTGTGCGGGCGTGGCCGCCTTTCTTATCCTATGGAGCTTTGGTCAGCGGTTCGCGTTGCGGTTCCGTGCAGTTGACAACCATGTACACCTAGGACTTAACTGGGGCGTTATTGCCTTTCTAGTCACTCTCACTGGCTGTCTTCTAGGTATCGGTGGCTTAACGATCTTAGTCGCCGCCACGGCTGTCGGGTCAGTGCCATTGTACTTTGGAGTGCGTCGTGCACAACTGATGGGCTTTTTCCTCGTTCCTGTCATGCTTTTCTACTCTGGGTACCAAGGACAACTGGTCGACTGGCTATCCATAGAACAACGTACATCGCCGATGCTACCTTCCATCACGATAACTGGAATATTGCTGGCGACCATGATTGCCCTTGGCGCGGGAGTCATCATATACTTGTTCACTACAGCCAAGACAATCCCATGGTTGCGACGCTTGCGTGGAGGCGCCCTCGTCGTTAGTCTAGTCGGTGGGTTAGTGCTACTGATTGTGCTAATGGGTTGGGCCTACCCACCGAATCCAAAATGGTCAAGCATGGTCGTCACGCCGATGGACAACGCATCCGGGCGTATCACCCGCGTGATAGATGGTGATACGTTTGAGATATCTACCGTTTGTAGAAGGTACCGGGTTCGGCTCAAAGGCATTGATGCGCCGGAACTTGGCGGGCAAGACGGTGATGCCGCTCAGCGATGGGCATCTAAGCGTTTTACGGATCAGTCTGTAACTTGGAAACCGGTTGGTGTTGATCGGTACGGTCGATTCCTAGGGGAAATCCATCTGGATAACGGTACGTTTGTTAATGCGGAAATAATACGTCAAGGCCATGCCCGCGTATACACAAGGTTTCAGTTCGAGAAATTGGAACAATTTCGGAGCCTTGAGCAGGAGGCTCAAAACGCCAAGCGGGGAATGTGGGGTAGACGTTCTTCAACTCTGCGAGAGCCATCATCCACGGTAAAGAATGAAGGACGGAAAAGTACTGTGCCCACGGCACTCAAATGGGATGATAATGGTAACGGGCGCATTTCTTGCGCTGAAGCGCGAGCGCATGGCATCGCTCCGGTGCGCCGAGGCCATCCAGCATATCTCTATATGCGGGACGGAGACAGGGATGGCGTGGTCTGCGAGTGACTCTGACCGCGTGCCGTGATTCAATTCTAGCGACCCGCTTGCGCCAAGCGTACATCTCATGCCAGAACTGTTGAAAACCAGTAAGATGAGTCTTCCGCACGAAGAATGTGGCAGACCGACTGTTGTCCTGACAATCTGTTGCCGATTACTTCTAACCATGGAACTATCAGAACTTTGTTATATGAATATGCTCCCGTTCATAATTAGTATTTGTCAGAAAAAAATATAATGCATTGTTTTTACTTAACTAATCAGGTGTTTTTTTATCCGAAGATTGAGGCAAAAAAGCCGTTTTTGGGCCATTTATGCACAAATTGACCAATTTTAGCAATTCTTCGGGAGGAAAGCATGAAACAAGTACGCAATACACAACTAGAATTCGGCAAGATTCGCATTGGAAACATTGAGTTGAACCTCAAATCTAGAGAAGACATTCCTGTAAAAAGGGGGTTTTCTGGCGAACACTAATTATGGCAATGCGTTAGTCTGACTGAACGTCAGATTTGACAATGCTTTTGTTTTAAGTCGGGAGTGAATCTCGGTCAGGAGGTAGTGTAATTATGTCCTATTTAGAACTTCCATACAGGGCTTCCCATGTCGCTAATTTCATTCTTGAGAATGCAGAACGAGATGAGGTCTCTGATCTAACCGTTCTCAAACTTCTTAAGTTGGTCTATGTTTTCTTTGGTTGGGTAAGCGCAATACACCCAAGAACTGAACTGTTCTCCGATCCCATAGAGGCGTGGAAATATGGTCCGGTTGTTCCAGACGTTTATTATGACTTTCGAAGATTCGGTCAAGATCCTATACCGAAAGGAAACCGTGCAGTAATTATGTACGATTCCGATTATGAAGATTTAGAAGTGAAAACACCTACAAAGAAAGACATCTCCAACAAAAGGATACTTCAGACCCTAGAGACTATCTGGAAGGCGTATAAAGATGCACCTGCGGGGCATCTAGTTGCCTTGACTCATAAAGAGAACACCCCTTGGTGGAAAACCTTTGATGGAACACGCCACAAGAGAATTCCTACTGAACTTATAATTAACTACTACGCAAAACTATATAATAGGTTGGTTTAACTTTTGATGGAGTTGTATGACTATGTCTTATTTAGAACTTCCATATAGGGCTACACATGTCGCTAATTTCATTCTTGAGAATGCAGAACGAGATAAGGTTTCTGATCTAACCGTTCTTAAGCTTCTCAAGTTGATCTATATTTTCTTTGGTTGGGTGAGCGCAATTCACCCCAGAACCAAACTATTCTCCGACCCCATAGAGGCTTGGAGATATGGTCCGGTTGTTCCAGACGTTTATTATGACCTACGAAGGTCAAGTCAAGATCCTATACCGAAACAAATCCGCGCGACCATAATGAACTATTCCGGTGATGGTTCTCTAGAAGTCAAAATACCTACAAAAGAAGACATTTCCGACGAAAAAATATTCCAGACTTTAGAAACTATCTGGGATGTGTATAAAGATGCACCGGCGAAACATCTAGTTGCATTGACCCATCAAGAGGGGACCCCTTGGTGGAAAACCTTTGACAGAACACATCACAAGAGAATTCCTACCGAACTTATAATCAATTACTACGCGGAACTATACAGTAGTATAGATTAGTATTTAATGGGCGTTTGTTGAACTCTGAGCGGGTTTTCCGCTCAGTTCCAGTCTGAATTGGATAAACTTCAGAGTAATTGTGAGCGGGCGGCGGGATTCGAACCCGCGACCCTTGGCTTGGGAAGCCAATGCTCTAGCCAGCTGAGCTACGCCCGCATTCTCGCCGGAATTCTATACGAACATCACATATAAATCAAACACATAAACGGTCGCATTGAAGCACCTGCAAGACGTTTCAGATATAATGTTCTCTGTGGAAGAAACCCGCCGCACAGGACATCTGCTCACAGAAAGAGTTAATCCGAGAACTGTTTGCATAGACGAACTATCGTGTTTGGAGATAATAGAACTTATAAACTCTGAAGACAGAGAAGTTTTTTCCGCTGTCTCAAGAGAAAAAGATGCCATCGCGCAGGTGGCTGATACGGTTTTCCGCACGCTTCGTGATGGTGGAAGGGTGATTTTCGTTGGGGCTGGTACAAGCGGACGCCTCGGGGTCATGGAGGCGGCTGAATGTCCACCGACTTTCAGCACTGACCCGAAAAGAATCCAAGCGATTATGGCTGGAGGTAGAGATGCGGTGTGGAACTCGGTTGAGAGGTCAGAAGACTCTTTTACCGATTCTGTGGAAATACTGCGCGCAAAAAAACTCTCAGCGGATGATACGGTAATAGGAATTGCCGCAAGTTCTGGGACTCCGTTTGTAATTTCAGCTCTGCGGTACGCTCACACTGTTGGCGCGGTCACTGTTCTTGTCTGTTGTAACAAAGTGGGAAATCCTCTGGCAGACCATGTTATAGAGCTCCTAGTGGGTCCTGAAGTGATAGTTGGTTCTACAAGGCTTAAAGCCGCCACGGCCACCAAAATGACTCTTAACATGATTACCACCACGGCAATGGTACTTTTGGGAAAAACCTACGGAAATCTCATGGTGGATCTTAACCCCTCATCTCTTAAACTTGTCTATAGAGCCAAGAGGATAATAATGGACATATGCGATGTTGGAGAACAAGAGGCGGAGTCTCTTTTTCAAAAAGCGGAGCAAAATCTCAAAGCGGCGGTAATTATGAAACTCAGAGAGCTTTCTCTTAAAGAATCTTTAGAACTGCTGAAACAAAACGGCGGTTCTCTTAAAAAGGCGCTATCCACTGACCTCTTTTCCATATGAACTGGCTGGAACCGATAATCTCAAAAAAAGAAAGGCTAGTTATTGGTCTTGTCTCTGGAACTTCTATGGATGGCATAGACGCCGCTCTTGTGAGAATCTCAGGCTTTGGTGAGAACTCTGAGGTTTGGGTAGAGGATTTTATCTGCAAGGAGTACTCCCTCGCTACAATAGACCTTCTCTTGTCATCAGAGACTCTCAGCGCAGGTGATCTATCTGACCTTAATTTCCTACTCGGCAAGGAGTTTTCATCCGCAGTCTCTGGACTGTTAAAAAGAAACGGACTTTTACCGACAGACATTGATCTCGTGGGAACCCATGGACAGACAATTTTTCACAACCCTCCTTCCGCGGGGGGAGAAGTATCTTCTACCCTTCAACTTGGCGAAGCGGATGTTATCTGCCAAGATACGGGAATTACGACTATAGGGGATTTTAGAACCAGAGACATAGCGGCCGGAGGGGAAGGCGCTCCGCTTGTTCCCTTTGTAGATTTTCTTTTATTTTCTAAATCTGGAAAGAACGTTATAGCGCAGAATATAGGAGGTATTTCCAACTGCACTCTGATCACAGACAGGGTCAGCGATCTGATAGCCTTTGATACAGGTCCTGGAAACAGCTTAATAGATTCTGTCGTACGTATCTCTTCTGAGGGCAGAGAAGGTTTTGATAAAGATGGTGCTATAGCCTGCGAAGGTTCGGTCAAAGCAGATATTCTCCAGGAACTTATGAGAAACCCTTACCTTGAGATAGAACCTCCCAAATCAACCGGAAAAGAGCTTTTTGGGGACAGGATGGCAACGGAACTTTTCTCTCTTGTTAAGAAAAAGGAGATTACTCTTGCTGACCTTTTACGAACCCTTGTGGAGTTTACGGCTTGCTCCATCATTTCCGCATACGAAAAATTCGTTTTTTCTCGCGCAGACGTAAAGGAAATTATACTCAGCGGAGGGGGTGCCAAAAATCCGGTTATGGTCTCAAGGCTACGGGAAAAACTCAACCCACGCTCGCTTTCCCTTTCAGATGATTACGGCATCCCAATTGACGCTAAAGAAGCTGTGGCGTTCACCGTACTCGCAAACGAGACTATTTATGCGAATCCGTCAAACGTTTCCGCCGCTACCGGAGCTTTAGTTCCAACTGTTCTTGGGAAAATATCAATCGGTAAAAACAGGATATAAAAATGTACGAAAACCCCTCTGTGCTCTCGCTTAAAGACCTTTCCCCTTCCCGCCGCGCCGCGCAAATGCTTATGCCGAGAGTGGACCTTGCGGATCCAGATTCGGTAAAACTCGCGGAGAAACTTGTGCGAAATTTTGGCATTGGTGGATTCATAATATTCAATGGAGATATAAAAAGCGTAAGGGATTTGACGCTACATCTAAGTGACCTTTCAGAGATTCCGCTTTTTTTTGGATGTGATGTGGAAAGAGGTCTTGGGCAGAGGGTCTCGGGCGCCACCCTTTTTCCTTTTACTATGGCTCTAGGCGCGATAAACGACGAGTCTCTTGCAAGACGTCAAGCGGAGGCTACCGCTCAAGAGATGAGATACTGTGGACTCAATCTTGCTTTTGCTCCAGTACTTGACGTTAATTCAGAACAAAAAAATCCGATAATAAACGTAAGATCATTTTCTGACGACCCCAAGATAGTTGCAAAACTAGGAGCGGTTTTTGGAGAGACTTTGCAAAAACAAGGAGTGATTGCCTGCGCAAAACACTTTCCGGGCCACGGCGCCACTCTGGAGGATTCCCATGCGGGCGCTGCCCGGGTAAACAGGCCTTTACGGGAACTTGAGCAGTGCGACCTGTTGCCTTTTCGCGAGGTGATTGCGGCCAAAATCCACTGCATGATGCCGGCTCATGTGAGTTTTCCGGCTCTAGACCCCAGCGGACTTTCAGCCACGCTATCCCAAAAAATACTTCGTTGTATCTTGCGAGAGCAACTTGGATTTGAAGGGGTTGTAGTCTCTGATTCATTCAGAATGGATGCCGTTGGCGGTGAATCTTACGAGGGTGAAAACGTAATGGCCGCGTTTGTCTGCGGAGTGGATATTGTTCTTGACCCTAGAGACCCAGAGGTTTTTCTCTCCCGATGTGCTTCGCGACAGTTTTTTTCAGGAACGGAGTGCAGGGAATCGCTTGGCAGGATACTTTACGCTAAAAAACTTTTTGTCGCCGACCGCCAGAATGAGACTCTACCTTCTTTCAGCGCGAACCAAGAACTTACGCAACAAATCTCCCGTCGCTCCGCTTGCGTACTCAAAGGAAATCCTATTTGCCAGAAAAAAGTCTCTTTGGTGTTTTTCTCAACTGATGAAAACAAAGAGATCCTTTTTGGTCTTGCAGAAGGATTAAGCCAAAAAGGAGTCTCAGTAGAGAGGACTTTTTCTTTTCCTCAATCGCTAGATGTTTCTGCCGACTGCGCGCTTATCTGCGTTGTCTCTACCGGTCCCGCCGCATGGACGGAAAACTGCTCTCTCCCTCCCCAAGCGGTGGATTACGTAAATAGTCTTTTCTCTCATCTGGGGGAAAAATTTCTTCTGACATTCGGTTCGCCGTATCCTGCAGATATGTTTCCCTTTTTTGACACCATGATTTCCTTTTTTGATCCCTCGCGCCAAGGTGGCGTCACAGCGGCCGAGGTTCTTTGTGGAGAGATAAAGACCGTATCAAAACTTCCCGTAATAATCAAACCGTGAGTTACTGCTTGGGTCATTTTCTCTGCGACCGGGGTTTGTGTTTTCTACTTGCCTGTTATATAAAAAGGGCGTCATGAAAGTAAAAACTGAAAATTTGATATTGCTTCTTTTTCGGAGATTTGCGTGAGTCTTTATACCATAGACTGGATACTTGTCGCCTGCTATCTGGTTTTTTCCTTAGCAGTGGGTTTTTATTTTTCGAGAAAAGCCTCGGCGACTCTTTCTGATTACTTTGTCTCAGGGCGTGGACTTCCTTGGTGGCTTCTCGGAACTTCAATGGTCGCTACTACATTTGCCGCAGACACTCCTCTTGCGGTTACCGGATGGATAAGGACAGAAGGAATATGGAAAAACTGGTTTTGGTGGAACTACATATTTAGCCATGCGCTGGTAATAGTGTTTTTCTCAAGGCTCTGGAGAAGAGCTAAAGTGATAACTGACAATGAGCTCATAGAACTTCGCTATGGAGGTCGCCCGGCGGCGTTTCTCCGAGGGTTCAAGGCGTTTTATTTCTCAACTATTTTCAATTTCATAGTTATGGGGTGGGTTATTACCGCCATGACCAAGGTGTTTGATGTGTTTTTCGGGGTTGGGCAGATATACGCTGTTGTGATTTGCGTGGGGATAGTTGTTGTTTACACCGTTTGCTCAGGACTCTGGGGCGTAGTGATAACGGATTTTGTTCAGTACGCGATAGCGTTGGGATCAACTATCGTACTTGCGGTGATGGTGATAAATTCAGACGCCGTCGGCGGATATAGCCAGTTTGTGGAAAAAATCTCAAACCTGGATCCGGAGAAAACGGCAATGTTTATTACCGGACCTTTAGAAGGTGAAGAGTTTTTCTCTTCTGATTTTTTTACTTTTCTTGTTTTTATGGCTGTTGTATGGTGGTCATCCCATAACGCAGATGGTGGAGGATATTTCATACAAAGGCTCAGCTCCGCGAAGAATGAAAAACATGCGCTTGCCGGAGCGGCATGGTTTGCGATAAATCACTACGTGTTACGTTTTTGGCCATGGGTACTAGTGGCTTTGGCCTCACTTGTGGTTTTTCCCGACGCTACGGGGATAACAGGTGGAGACGACGAATCAATGTATTTGGTCATGATAAAAGAGTTTTTGCCGCCAGGGCTTCGTGGACTTTTGCTAGTTGCCTTTCTTGCGGCGTTTATGTCTACCGTGTCCACGCATCTTAATTGGGGCGCTTCTTACCTTGTAAATGATATTTACAGAAGGTTTATACGCGCAGATGCGCCGCAGAATCACTATGTGGGAGTATCAAGAATCGCCACCGTAATCCTTGCTGTCATAGCGGGGTTTGTGGCGTTGCGAATAAAGAACATAGGAGACGCTTGGATATTTCTTTGGGCGATGAGTTCTGGAATAGGGCTTGTACTGATACTTCGGTGGTTTTGGTGGAGAATAAACGCGTGGAGTGAAATAACTGCTCTTGCCTCCTCTTTGGTGACCATGCTTGTCATTATTCTTTACACAGGAGCAAAAGGGATAAACATGGGGCTTGAGCATCAAATAATCGTGGTTCCCGTGTCAATAACATGTTGGCTTGTGGCTACTTTTGCGACTTCTGCAGAGAGTTGGGAAAAACTTACGGATTTTTACCAAAGGGTAAAGCCTCCGGGTTTTTGGTCTCCTGTTCGAAAAAGAGCAGGAGCTACGGCTTCGTCACGCGATCTACGCTCTGTACTTCTTCACTGGCCGCTTGTCACGGCCATACTTCTTCTGTTGATGCTGGGTGTGGGAAAATTTGTTTTGGGAGACGGGCGGACTGGGCTATATCTTATCTTAGGTTCTGCGGTTATCTTGGCTTTGTTCTATCCTAAACTTTCACGATAAATTGAAGATAGATTCTTAAATGGATGGAACAAAACCCTCAGTTTTAGTCTAAAACTTATAACCTGAAGGTCGCAGGTTCAAATCCTGCCCCCACAACCAAATCAATCCACTGATTTTAAATACAAATTCCAAGATTTTCGATTCTGAATGTTTTTGAATGGGTTGACTAGGTAAGCGTAAGGTAAGCAGTCGTTGCCAAGGGATGCTGATTGAGAATACCTCCATATTTACAATTAGTCGCAAGGCGGTAATCTGCTAATCTCATGATTTCCCGTGAAGCTAACATCGGTTTTGCAGCGTTGCGTTGATGCTTGAGAAGATTGCTTCGAAGTTTGCAAGCGCGCCTTCGGATAGGACCGACAGCATGTCATCACGATGTCGAAGTAGCATATTGGTGGGTTTACCATGATGGTCAAAACGGTCTATTTTTTCCTTACGCGTGATGCGCCGCACAAGTGGGTCTGTGCCGGATAAGTCGGACGCCTTGAGTTTCTTGCCGAAGGCTTTGTTGTAGAGGCTCAGGTAATCATCCGCCGAGAATAGGTTCTCTATATCGCCCAGTTTCCGGCCGAGCACCTGACCAACTGTGACGATTCGGCTTTTTGCCAAAAATCCTTGATCAGCAAGTGATTGAAGCTTTTGATGCCATTCCCTTCGCGAATCCACAAAGATTGTGAAGTCCAACTTCTTGTGCCCGAGCAGTGCCACAAACATCGGTACCAGATCAGTGCCGCCAACAGGCGTTATCGTCCACCGTTTATTCAAGCCCTCCCGACCGTTGTCGATCAGGTGAGATGACAATACGGAAAGATAGATGAAGTCTGACGTGCTCTCGACCACTAGGTTGGGGGTTGATGCTTGAGTGCTAGGCGAGGATGCACGCGCTTGGTACGCGGTGGGTGCTTCAATACGCGGAAACGGTAGGTTCCACTCTTCGATGCGCCTGACGGTATCAACATGGGTTTCCGGCAGTTCAAACTCGCCGGCAAAAATCGCGTGTTTGAAGAGGCCCATGATCTCATCCTGCTCAATGCCGGGCTGATCTTACGAGATCAACAAGTCGGCGCGTTTCAGCGATATGTAGTCGTCATCAAGCGGCGATATGTATGCTGGCATGTATGTGCTCCATCGACTTACCTTCACCAGTCTTACTTGCCAGTGTTCACTCATCGCTGACCACCGCTCAGGATTCGGCGACATCCTCCAGCGACTTCACTTTCACCGGCTCCCGGTCGGGCAAACGAACGACCACATCAAGTTCGCCGCCCATTGCCTCGACGTAACTGCGCAAGGTGGAAAGGTACATGTCGGTCTGCTTCTCAATCTTCGAGATAGCAGGCTGGCTGATCTTAAGCGTTTTGGCGATCTTCGCCTGGGAAAGCTTCGATAGCCGACGCAATTCCTTGAGCGACTCAACTTCATTGACGAGTTCCTCATAACGGCGGTCGATCTCCGCGCGTCTATCAGGCGGGAGGGACTCCAGAACCTTTTTCAGTGTGACGACCATGATCTAGCGTCCTATTCGTTTCAGGTGTTCGGCGTAACGCTTGTCTGCTCTGCTAATCAATCGCTTGTAAAACCGTTTCTCATTCGTGCCGCCCTTGTCGCCGGCGACTAGGAGAATTGCGTTACGCTCCGGATCGAACGCGAATGCGACGCGCCAAACCCCATTGTCTGCCCTGAACCTCAACTCCTTCATGTTGGTGTAGGTTGAGCCATTCAGCGTATCCACATGTGGCCGACCGAATTGCGGGCCATAGGTCTCAAGCAACTTAGCATTCAGCAGCAACTCGTCCTGAACGGTTTCCGAAAACGCCTCAAACTCCGGTATGAATTCGTCAGCGAAGGCGACTGTCCAAGCCATCAAACCATAACCTTTGAGTTATGTTTTGTCAAGCCTTGGAGTTCTCTCAATCGGGCAGTTGGCACAGAGCGTCGACCGACAATGTCGTTCGCCTGTTTGAGGGGATCATCGGCAAGGTGAGCATAGCGGGCAGTCGTCTGAACGTTGCGATGGTCGAGCAGTCCGCCGATGACGGCAAGTGGAATGTCAGCGCCGATAGCGAAGCTGGCGAAGCTATGCCGCAGATCATGGAGCCGCACATCGTCGAGTTTCGCCAGTTTGCGTAGCCGCCTCAATGGCTTTTGCAGATTGATGAGATGCGTGCCGGGCTCGGGGCGACAATGACATACGGGTTGTCTTCCACGCACGGCAATGCCTTTAAGATATCGAAGGCGGACTGGTTGAGAGGAATGATCTTGGCGCCGTGCTGATCGGTCTTGTGGCGTCCCAGTACAATGCGGGCCTTTTCGAAATTCACGCTCGCCCATTCAAGCGTTGTGATCTTACTCAACCGGTAGTCGGTAAAGATCAGGAGATGGATTGCTACCGCCTCATAAACATCAATGTCGCCATCAACTTCCGCCGCGTCAAGCGTTTCCAGAAGCCACTCCAGTTCCTCAGCGCTCAGAAGGCGTTCCCGCTTCTTTTCAGGATAGGGTGTGATCACGCTGACCGCGTTGCTACCGTGTGAAATCATCTCCCAGTGCTCTGCACAGTTCAGCGTGGCACGAAGCAAACCGAGCACGTGATTACCCCGAGTTCATCCTGTGCAAAAAACAAACATCATATATCAACCGGTTAGATGCCATAAAAAATTGTTCTGGCACTACATTTGTTACGGGAACTATTTTTTGCGGAGTGGAATCAACCCTCTATGCCTCTAGAATTTCCTATTGCTCTGGCTCAAATTGAGTAGTCATGCGCATATGTAGCGTTTTCCCATCTCAGCGACAAATGAGCATATATAAAAATATTATTACATTGCAGAACATGTGTCAACAGACAAGAAAGTTTAGGATAGCACTACATTTACCTTTTTGAACGCCCATTAAACCGTGAAGTGCAACACTCATGATTATAACGAAGAGGGTTCCTGAAGGCGAGTAGTTGAAAGGGCCAAGGGATGGTGATACGCTCCGAGACTGTGATATAAGGAGGTGTATCTTATGCCATCAGGTTATCATCACCTTGACTACGATGAGCGAGTCCAGATAGGAGTCATGATTAGTATGGGGTTTTCGCTTCAGAAGATTGCCAAGCGACTTGGACGTTCTGTTTCCACGATCAGCCGGGAGTTGAGAAGGAACCAGGGAGTAGGAAGTTATAATCACGAGCAGGCCCAAGAACTATCACGAAAGAGGCAAAGCAAAGCGTCATCGCGTTGTCACAAAGTAACAGCAGAGGTGCTGACGATAATAGAGAGTTTCCTGAGAAGTTGTCAGTTCAGTCCTGAACAGATAGCGGGTCGTTTGAAGATGGAAGGTGTAGTGTCTATAAGCCATACAAGGATATATCAACACATTTGGCAGGACCGTGAGCAAGGAGGAGACCTGTATCGTCATTTACGACATCGTGGGAAGAAGTATAACCGTAGTGGCAAGGGGGCAGGACGAGGAGTGATAAAGAACAGGGTAGATATAAGGGAACGTCCGGCGGTGGTGGAGGAGAAGAGTCGGATAGGGGACTGGGAGTTTGACACGGTTGTAGGGTCTAAGCATCGTGGGGTGTTGGTGACGCTAGTGGAGCGAGGGTCGAAGTTTGTTTTGATGCAGAGGGTAAGGCGAAAGACGGCGCAGGAAGTAAGCGCTGCGATAAAGAAGAAGTTAAGGCCGTACAAGGATTTGTGTTTGACGCTGACGGCTGACAATGGCAAGGAGTTTTCGGATCACGAGGAGGTGTCTAAAGCATTGGGGGCTGGGTTTTATTTTGCGATGCCGTATCATTCGTGGGAGCGAGGGTTGAGCGAACACAGCAATGGGTTAATTCGGCAGTACTGTCCGAAGGGGATGGACTTGAGTCGATTGAGAGACGCAGAGGTACAGCGAGTACAAGACTTGCTGAATAATCGTCCTCGCAAAGTTCTGGGATTCTGTACGCCCCAGGAAGTATTTGAGCAAGCGCTGGAAAACATAGGGTGTTCAGTTCAAGAAGCGATTGCAAACGTAATCAGTAAAGTTCAGCGGACAGGATAGTATGATGATTGTGGGGACGTGGGGGTTGTAGGCAGATGTTCTTTTGGGATTAGCTGAATTGCTTGTGTTGGTTATGGCATCCGCATGTCTGTGTGCTTCCAAAGTATGTCCATCACCTTGTATCGTTAAGTCTGCTCATAGCGACAGACGACCGAGAGGAATTGCGACCCGAGATGAGAGTATAGCAATCAGGTTGCATAATAAGATTCATTTCTCCAGAGAGGAGATCACGCTTGTAGTAGAGGTACTTGGCAGGTTTGAGCTATCTTCTGCGCAGATGGTCAACTATGCCTCCCTCTAGTCAACGAAGGACATTAATATCATCCTTTGAGAAAGCCCCCCAGAACTGTGTATAAGAGGGTGTCGGTCGTTTGGGGACGCAGTCTTGGCTGTTAATTCGGAATTTAGTTTGTGTTTGGCGGCGACTTCCGCAGGGCAATTTCCGCGAGTTTGTGTTGAATCAAGGAAGTTCTGAGAATTTGGGCTAGCCCAAATTCTCAGAACTTCGCACAAAAGATCTGGTGTGGTAAATTATCCAACTAAATCTTATCAGAACGGAGTGAACCCAACCCTTAAGTGTTGCACTTTATAGTTTAAGTCGGGAAATTATAAATAACAATATATCAGTGGTGTACGGGCCTCACCCATATAGGAAAAAAGACGAAAAAAGACTTAAATTAGCCGAGTTTTAGTGGTTTTTGGATAAACTTGAGGAGTTAATGGGTGAAATCAAATAGTAGGACACGCTACTATCAGCATAAAACATAAGATTTCTGACCGAGTGGGTCAAAAAATGTTCTTTGATAGTCTGATGTGGTAAAATTAACTAATTAATCTTATCGGGACGGAGTGAGAGCCATCCTAAGTTGTTATAATTCAGAGTTTAAATCGTGTAGATTTTCTACTTATCATTAATGTGTTGTATAGATAATTACTATGGCAATAACAGTAAAAAGGATTAACCAACCTCAATTATCTTTCTGGGAAAAACTTTATATTCCGCAGATTATCAAAGGTCTTATGATTACCATAAGACATATAACGAACCATCGTCCAATTACAGTTAAATACCCTGAGGAGATAAAGCAACTTCCTGAAAACTACCGAGGGCTTCACGTAATGCCCGGAGATGATGAAGGAGAAATAAGATGCGTTGCGTGCAAACTGTGCGAAATAGCGTGTCCGACCCAGGCTATTTCCATAGTTTCCGAGCCTGCAGATGATTACGGTATCGAAAGAAGACCGAAGGTATACAACATAGATTTTATGCGTTGCGTTTTCTGCGGTTTTTGCGTAGAGGCTTGTCCCTGTGATGCGCTCCGAATGGGGATGAAATATGAACTCGCTTCTTACAATCGCGCAGGGCTTGTCCACACAAAGGAAGTGTTCTTTGATCCGAACGTAAAAAGTGACGCTCCTAGAGACAATGCGAATTTCCTCTACAAAATGCAAAAAGGGGAGATACTTGACGCTCCGGAAGAAATTTCAAAAATAGCGGAACTTGATGGCACCTACTCCAAAAGGTCAGCAGAGGGTGTGGAGTAGTGCCGGACCGTATCTTCAGTTCACGAAATAGAGTTTTTCAACTTAGCGAATTCGCAAGACCGTTACAGCCAGTCCTCGTTGAAAACGTTTGTGTCTTGTTCGTGAAGACCCACAGAGCCTGTAATGTTTTTAAAGCCTCTTAGTTGAAGAAGTCCCGTGATCACCGGTTTTATCTGTTTTCTCTCAACCACCAGATGAACGCCGCCGCACGTTTCGTAAAACTCAGATGACATTATCTTGGGATCCACTCCACGGCCTCCGCTTGTGAGTTTCACCACTCGGTCCCCTGCAAATGCTATCACGGCTTTTTTCTCCGCTATAAGAAAATCTCCCTGCACGGAGTAACTCGCAAGAGCCCCTCCAGTCGTAGGGTGACCCAATATGGATATGTTCGGCAGTCCGTTTTCTCGCAGTTTCATGATCGCGGATACGGTTTTCGCCATCTGATAAAGCGCCACCGTACCTTCTTGCATCCTAGCTCCTCCGCTTACCGTTACAGTAACAAGCGGAAGTTTGTTCTCTATGCAGTAGTTGACGATTATGTTCATCTTCTCACCAAAAACAGAACTCATTGATCCACCCATGAACCGAAAATCACATACCGCCACGGCGACAGGTATGCCGAACATGGTTCCGTATCCAGTTACTAAGGAATCTTTTGAATCTGTTTTTCCGGCAAGTTTTTTTACCGAGGCCGAGTAGTTAAAAAAATTGTAAGTTGGGTCTACGTCTTCAAGAGAGAGATCAGATTCTATTTCATGAAACGACGCCTCATCAAGCAAAAAATCTAGATAATCGTCTGAACTGAGAGTTTCCGGGCGGCCGCAGTAAGGACACGAGGAATTATTTGCGTGAAGTTCTGTCTTTGTGAGTTGGCTCTTGCATCCAGATCTGATGATTTTTCCTTGACCGTCTTTTTCATCATTGCAGAAATAGGGCTCTGCGCCGTAAAGAGCTATCTGCATTTGCGAGACATCTTCTGTTTGCTTTGATCCGCTAAAATAGTTTGGAAGCCATGCTTTTATTTTTTTTGTTATCCCTGTATATATCTGTTTTTCTCTTTTTGTTCGTCCGCATCTTTCAATTTTCATGCGAAGTTCCTTGCGCAGATGCCTTACGTCATGTAGGTCAAGTTCTTTAGATGCTTTTGTTAGGGACTCTTGCAGAATTTTCAGAGTTGAGGAGATGTATGAACTTTTTCCAAGGGCGGGTTCTTTTACTATCTCGTCTATTATTCCGTACTTTTTCATATGGTTGGCTGTGGGCTGGAGTACTTCAAGTGCTTCTGCAACCTTTTCTGCGCTTCTGAAAAGAATGGCGGAACAGCCTTCAGCCGTTATAACCGAATATTCAGCCCGGGAAAGCATTAACCGTTTATGCCCGAGTTGTATGGCTATGGCGCCGCCGCTTCCTCCAAGACCCAAGACGGTGCTTATGGTTTTTGTTCGCAGGGACATCATCTTGGACTGACAGTAAGAAATAAGCCACGACTGTAGTTTCTCCGCCGAGTACTCGTAAGGGTCTCCGCCAACGGTATCAATAAAAGTGAACAGTTTGATCCGATTTGTCTCCGCATAACTCATCATACAGAGCGAGAGTCCGTACCCATCGGCCTTTACCATCCCATAGTTAAGTTTCGTTCTTTCCGCATCGTCTGAAGGGGTTTGCTGGGCTATTATCGCTACCCGCTCCCCAGTCCCTTTAAAGACCGCGGTTCCAATTATTACCGCAGGGTCGTTTACAAATTCAATCTTTTTACCCGAGGGAGCGTAAAGAAAACTCTGAAATTCAGACAACTTGTTCCAAGGGGTGAAGTCGGTGAATATCGTTCCTATCAGATTTTTTGATTTGATCCGCTGATAGGATTTTGCTTCTTCGTGAGCCTGAAGGATTTTTGATGTTGATGCCATAAAAGTGGACTCTCCGCTTCGGTGGGAAATAAACCTGTAATGCGTGAGGCTAACAAGTATATAGGTTAAACGAATTTAAGAGAAACAGAACTTTTTTTCTAACTAGGCTACCTTGTATCCTGCAAAGAAACGCATTGTGTTTTTATCCAAGCAATATTTCTCCTTTTTCTTTGCAGAAGCAAGCGGCTCGCAGGATGTGCTTTCTTGGACGCGCCGTTTAGGCGTTATGGCTTTGTTGAGTTCTGTTTACGCGGTGAAGGACTGTCCGCAACCGCAGGAACCGGTCGCATTGGGATTCTCAATTGAAAACCCTGTTCCGTTCAGACCATCTTTGAAATCTAACACGGCTCCATTGAGAAACGTAAAACTGATTTCATCAATGGCGACTTTTATGCCTTCAGATTCAATCATGTTGTCTCCTTCGTCAGCTTCATCGTCAAAGCCCATTTCGTAAGAAAAGCCGGAACAACCGCCCGGGACTATCCTTACACGAAGAAACGCATTGTGCATATCGTCTTCGGCAAGCAATCTTTTTATTTGATCAACGGCTTTCGGAGTTACGGAAAACATTCTTCCCCTGCCTCCTTGAGGTGTAAATTTATTCTTTGCTCCAACACATATAACAAAGTACTACTGATAAGAGTAATTGTCAATACAGGAATTATAGGACGCATTCGTACCGTTCAAAATGTTCATGTAAATCAAAGGTAATCCAAGAAAATCGTCATAACGCAACTAACTCAAGTCAATAACAAATTATCATGGCTATTATCTACTTCCCTCGGAGAGACAAACCTGTTGTAGTTGCACTATTATCAAAAATAATCAACATCAAGAATTGCTACAACGTAAATGCCCCTTAAGATAACAGAAGTAGAAAGTTATCAAGTAGTTAGTTAAAGTATAACTAATACATCTGTGACATAAGTGGACAGCGATACTTGTTGATTAACTTTCAGGTGTTGATATCGTAAGCCATAATTGCCGCAGAGAATCAGATAGTAAAACGCACTACTGAGGTCAATTTGACGCTCGCCATATCAATATGTTGATGGATACTGGGAAGACTCTGAAATATGATTGAATAATTATTTGACGAGAAACACTTCGGGCGGATAGCGAAGTAAAAGTTGAGTTAAAGGTCAGTTTATGGCTATAGGGAAATCCGGGAAGCGGTGAGGAGTGCTACGGCAATGTCAACTAATGATATAAACACCGGTTATGAGATTGGATTGTGGGTGATATGCCGCCGCCGAATACAAACATGTTGTCCTTGGACTAATCTTCTTTAAATGCATTTTCGATGTCTTTGCGAAAAGGTACGTAATCCTTGAGTTAAAGCGGTACCAAGGAGCGCAGGAGGCCAGATTGAATTACTTCAAGGCGCAAGCGAGACAGCACTCTATCGGTCCGACCGTTAATGATGCCATGGTTAGAATTGAGCACAACAACTCAGTATCAGTCAACATACTATCAAAGATCTGGAGGTTTTGGGATTCAATCTGATAGGGTTTTCGCACCGTCTACTAAGAAGTGATTATGCCTGCATATCTCATGGCTACTATGGATATGGCGCTGGCGTTTTTAGTTAGCCTAAGAGGGTTCGACAAAATAGATGCGTAAGGTGTGACGATGGCGATGATTAATTACGACAAATTCCGGCTTTCTCTGAAGCGTTTAGAGGATCAGAACAACAACTACCGTCAGAAGGAATCTGCGGTTCTTTCCGATCTTGATTTTGAGGCGTTCGCTGAGTCAGTCATTCAGCGTTTTGAGGTTTGCTATGATTGCCTTTGGAAGGTACTGAGAAGATATCTGAACTACGAGTTAGGACTCTCCGATCTTCCCAACAGCCCAAAGCCGACCTTGAGACTTGGTAATGAGAACAATCTGTTCTCATCATCCCTAGATCAGTGGTTGCGTTATGCCGAAGCTCGGATCGGTACGTCCCATGACTACGATGGAGAGAAGGCACGAGCCTGCCTTGAGTTGGTCCCGGATTTCATAGATGATGCAATTGATCTATACCAGACTATGACCAGAAAAACATGGAATTAGAAACTATTAACATCACCAGCAAGCAAAGGGAAGTAATTCTTGCCCTGCTCAAACAACACCTACCGAACACGGAGGCATGGGTCTATGGCTCGCGCGTTAAGCGGGCCTCCCGCCCGCAGTCTGACCTTGACCTCGTGGTATTTGCGACCCAACAACAGTTTAGGCAGGTCAGCGACCTCAGAGAAGCGTTTGAGGAAAGCAACTTGCCATTTCGAGTAGATCTCTTTGTATGGGATGAAGTGCCCGATTCTTTTCGCCAACAAATTCGCGCAGAACACGTATCCCTAATTAAACTGTAGCCGTTCTATCAAGGGAGGATGTCTTGGGTTTCAGGGGTTGATGATTCGTCTTTGATTCTTCCGATATGTATCCATCCCGATATTTGGTTAGACGGCACCTGCTTGGAGTTGGAGTTTCGACAGACATTTTAAGGCGTACGGGCGTGATGTTTTATGGTTGAGTTTTGCTCATCGGGCAAACGTCGACAGGCGGGGAAGGTGCTGACTCACGGTCGAATTCTCAACGAAGACTAGGTTGGGGAATACTGATCTTGTGCGCCTTGACGTTGTCTCAATGAGATAGCGCCTCCCGCAACTAGAACAGGTCAACGCATCATCAGACGCAAGCCGTAACTCTTGCGTCATGTCTCCATGTGTAGTTGGGGGATGACTAGGCGCATCTAAGTTGTTGTTATCGCCACCGCCTCCTCAGGCGTGAACTCTTTTTCTCGCTTTGACCGTCGTACAACGAGTCCGACAGAAATTGCTTGATCAAACGGAGATACTCGTTCTGCTTTTCCAGTTCAGCGTTCTCATTTTTCAACTCAGCGTTCTCATTTTCCAGCTCGGAGTTCTGCTTTTCCAGCTCTGCGTTCTCATTTTCCAGTTCAGCGTTCTGATACCACAGGTCCCGCGCCGATAATAAATACTCCAACTCTTCCCGATATTCTTCTGTTTTGTTTCTAAAGTCTTCCGCTTCATTTTCAAAGGACTCTATAAAGGTTTTGAACTGCTTATCCCGGGCCAGTTCTTTTTCATACAGAGACTTCCAGTCCACCGAAGCCCATAATAACGGGTCTGGTAAGTAATCAATGACTCTATCGTCATCATCATCCGATGAACAGACGACTCCAATACCTTCGTCGCAAATAACCATGCGGCAAAGGTAACTGATCAATAAAAAGATTGCTATTAGGATATTCAAAGACAACGGACCAAATTAACTATATCTTGACCAAACGCTTACAATCGCCCCAAAATTGATAATAAATTTATCATCTTCGGGACAAATAAAGTTGTAGCAGTTTCACTATCGTCAAAGATAATCAACATCAAGAATCACTCAACGCAAGTGCATCTCCAATAGGCGCCGTTTGCCCTGCCAGTGGAATTTATTGTATATTTCTGTGCGTGAGTGGAACCGCCTATCTTATAATAGACTCAAGTGAAGCCAACTCTGACCTTTACTATAGAACAGGGTTCTTCGCTCCAGATACTGTTATTTTCTTTGAGCACGATTCACAGCGCACTCTTGTTTTAAATGATATTGAAGTTGAACGAGCAAAAAAACAGCACGTAGTGGAACATATAGTTTCCCTAGATAAATGCCTAAAGAAACTTCACGCAAATGGGATTAGTTGCCCTGACGCAGTTGACGTCGTGGCGCTTGTCCTAAAAAAAAGAGAAATAAAAAGTTTGATAGTACAGAGAAATTTTCCTGTTTCTTATGCGGATAAACTGAGGAAATTAGGTTTTTCCCTAAAGATAGCCAAAACTCATTTTCTTTTCCCAAGCCGCATGAAAAAAACCGCGCAAGAAGTTTTATTCTTAAAAAAGGCCCTTTCGGTTACTGCGCAAGCGATGAATCTTGCGATATCAATTATTTCTAGTTCGCAGATACAAAATGGGGTTCTTTATCTTGACGGGAAACCTCTTACTTCAGAAATCGTTCGTTCTGCGGTCAACTCTTTTCTCGCAGGGCAGGGCTACCTAGCTTCTAACACCATAGTGGCCGGAGGGGTTTTGGGGTCAATGCCCCATGAAACTGGTTCAGGTCCCCTTCTTTCTGGTTGGCCGGTGGTGATTGATATTTTTCCTAAATCCCAAGAAAACGGCTATTTCGGAGATATGACTAGAACTGTGGTAAAAGGAGAACCTTCAAAGCGTCTTTTAGCCATGTACGATACGGTTCTTAAGGGTCAGAAGATTGCGTTTTCCATGATAAAAGACGGAGTGAAATCAAGGGATGTGCACAGCGCGATAATGGATTTTTTCGAAGAAAGCGGTTTTCGTACTTCGGGTTCGGAATCTGGTAGTCCAGAGGGATTTATACATTCAACAGGGCACGGACTTGGACTTGATATTCACGAACCACCGCGAATCGGATCCGGAAAGGAAATACTTAGAGAGGGTAATGTGGTGACGGTAGAGCCCGGTCTTTACTACGGGGAAATGGGTGGCGTAAGGATAGAGGATGTGGTTTTAGTTACCAAAGAGGGAAACGAGCGACTGACCCAATGCTCAAAAAAATTTAGGGTATAGAGATGGCTCAAAACGAAGAAAAAAAGACTTTACAAGATTTGGTGGTAATTGCGGACCGTCTTCGCGGTCCCGGAGGTTGTCCATGGGATAGAGAACAGACGCTTGAATCTCTTCGGGCGTATGTTCTTGAAGAGGCATATGAAGTTATACAGGCAATAGAACTTCAAGATACGGAAGGACTTGTGGAAGAACTAGGAGATTTTCTTTTCCAAGTTGTTTTCATCTCTCAGATAGCGTCTGAAGAAGACAAATTCAATATTGATGATGTAATAAAGGGAATCTGCGAGAAACTTGTGAGAAGACACCCGCACGTGTTTGGAGAGAAAAAAGCAAAAGACACAGAAGAGGCGCTTAAAACTTGGAACGCGGAGAAAATGAAGGAGAAAAACGGAAAACTCCCTATAGATGAAGTTCCTAGATCTATGCCTTCTCTTATGAGGGCGCAGAGAATTGGTGAGAAGGCCTCGCGCGTAGGGTTTGACTGGGAAAGCTCATCCTCTGCTCTCTCCAAGGTAAAAGAAGAGCTTTTAGAACTTGAAAGGGAGGTAGAGTCAGGCGAGTTAGAGAAGATAACGGAGGAATGGGGAGATTTGGTTTTTTCCATGGCTAATCTAGCGCGCCATCTGGGAATTGACGCTGAGACCGCATCCCATGCGGCATCTGGAAAGTTCATCAAAAGGTTTTCCCGGCTTAAAACGCTTCTTGGAGATCGGGAAATTCTGCGGATGCCCTCTCAGCAAATTGACAAAATTTGGGAAGAAGCGAAAAAATCAACTTTATGATAAATAATTTCTTTAATAAATATGTGGGAAGAAGGGTTTTTGGTTATACAGCGAGACTACACGAATCAGGAGGTGCTGGGTTGAAATACTCAAGTCATTTAAAATTACTTTGGTTTCTTGCTATTTTTGTACTTTTTGCGGTTCCGCCTGCGCAGGCGGCAGAACAGGGCTTTTATGTAGGGCTTGATGCGGGTTTTTCCATTTCAGGTGATACGGATATTACATCTGCCTTTGTGAACCATCCGACGCGTTGTGATTCGCTTCTTTATTCTAATCCTGGCGATGCGCCCAAAGATGCGACCTGTACGGCCAACGAAAAAGCTACGATTCAAAGCAAACTGAGTCCCGGAGCGGGTTTTGTTGGTGGGGCGACTCTAGGGTACTCCCTCGGAAATGGACTTCGTATGGAAGCGGAGTACCTCAACCGCAGACAGGGTTCTGATAGCCAACTTATGAATTTGAATGTTAGTGACGATGCGTTAGGAACAAAAACGAGTGAATGGAATCCAGATGATTTTCCATCTGAAATGCTTTACGATTTTACGGCTCACCACTTCTTTCTCAATGCCTATTACGACTTAGAAAACGACTCGCCTATGACCCCGTACTTAGGCGCGGGCATTGGCATGGGTGTCTTGGATATGAACTACCAGTCTAAGTATATCCGTAAAAGCGACTTGGGATCTGAGCAGTGGCAGCAGGCCGCATCTGGTACGATCAGTTATTTAGACGTTGGTCTTGAAGATACGGTATTTGCTTTTCAAGTTATAGGAGGCATTGATTACTCGGTTAGCGAAAAAGTGAGAATTGGCGCAAAGGCTCGCTGGACGCGTTTTAGCGGTTTTGAATCAAACGACAAACTTTGGGAATCAATCAGAAGCCATGCTCCAGTCCGCGCTGACGGCAAAACACCGTTTACATCGGATTATGATGTGCAGGAAACCGACAGTTTTATTGTCACTTTTGGGATCAAATATTATCTCTGATACTTCTAATCAACGTTATTTTTGGGCGGGTATTATGTAGGACAGTGTCGAAAACTTCCGGTCACTCCTTGTGCGGCTTGTTGATGTAGCGGATGCTGAAGGGCTGGCAAAGCGCGTCAACCAATTCCTCGAAACTCGTGTCAAACCTCAAGTCCATTTTGAGTTCCGCCTTGCTTAGTTGACAGTCCAAATTGACAACTTCAACTTCGCGTGATTCTTGGTTCTTGGTTATGATGTGTCATCCTCACCGATGTTGGACAGCAAATCGTGCCACGCGCGGCGATGCGCATGGTCCGCTCTCTTATCCAGTTCCGTTCCTATCTTGCGCAGAAACTTCGGCCGCCATTCCTCGGAAAGTAGCGCGAACGTCACATTGGCCAGATCAAGAATGTCAATCTGACAGATGTTCAAGCCAGATGCCCACGCTGTCTCCATGTTCTCGCTGATAGCGTCTCGTTCATCGTCTCGGATGCTTGGTTATGCAAACAGCAGATTGCTCAACGGGTCGGCCGATGCTCGGGCCTTCTGCATTGATCTACGAACATCAGTCAACGTCAGAGCACGGTCCTTGACCTCAATAGCCAAAATCATGTTGCCGTTGCTGTCCTGGCACATCACGTCGCCCGGTACTCCAGTAGAGGAGTCCGCTTCGTTCAGTCCCTGCGACAATACGCTCGCAAAGATCAAAAAGCCGTGTCCCAACACGGCCATTGTCGCAGCGGTAACGACCAGAGGGCGCAAACCGCCGCTCGCTTCCGCGAGAAACGCATCTAGGACGCGAAGCATCTGCGGTAGGCTGACCCAGATCGGAACTTGGTATCCAAATGACTGAGCCGCCAAACGGCGTGCAGCGCTTTCCAAACAACGGATAAACGCGGCTTCAAGTTTTATTCGGCCCGTATTATCCAGAGGTGCGAGGAATGCCACAAGAGCATCCCACTCTTGCTTGTGGCGCAGTTGATGAGTTCCTTCGTCCAACCTCTGCCGCCGTAGCGGATTGTTGACATAGGGGTCTGGACTCTTGCCCAAAAAGTCGTGATTGCCTGCCACCCACGGCACGATGACCGCAGAGCAAAAACTTCGTGCGTCCCAAGCGCCGGGAGATTGTCCTGTTCCGAGTTGGAGGCTCAAGAGACTTCTTTGCTCATTAGCAATTTTGCCAAGCATTTGCGTCAATATCGCATAGCGAATTGACAGCACCTTGGAATTGACTAAGCGGTCAATTTCACCGTCTGGCTCACCGGCTCCCGTTTCCAGAACACGGGTCCAAGCACCATCTAGCCATTTGCGGGCTTCGACGTTGTCCATCGCTAGAAGTTCAGCCAAGCCGATTCTTGGCGTGGCTTGCGCACTGAGTGACAATTGCGTTCTTCGGCGTCTATGCGTTTCCAACTCTTGTACAGACGGTCATAGAGACTGGTTCGATACCCAGACAGCACCACGCGTCCTTGAACGCCATTCAACACCTTGGCGAGACTCTCATGGTCTTCGTCGGTCATTTCGTAGCCGTAGGCCGCAGAGTCGCCTCGTGCGGAATGCACATAGGGCGGGTCGACATAAAACACCGTGTTCACAGTATCGTATCGCTGGATCACCTCAACGGCGGGCGCATTCTCAATTTGCACTCGTTGAAGCCTCTGCGCTATCTCCGAGAGCCCCTCAATGGACCCGAGCCATCGGGACACGGTGCCGGACATGCCCGCACGCGACGTAAGGACGCAGTGCGCCCATCGACCTTCGCTACTAGTCTGTGCTAGCCCGGTCCGTGTTTGCCTTGCCCGGACGTAGAAGCGGCGGGCACGTTCCAGCTTCGACAATTTCTTTTCTGGTATGCATGCACGCACTAGTTCCTCGCGGGAAAACGGGGTCAGGCTGATGGCCTTGATGAGCTTTGATCCCTGATTGCGAAGAGCCTCGAAAAAATTCACGAGATCAGAGTCAAGATCGTTGTAAGTTTCAACCATGTAAGGCTCTAAATTCAGCAACACGGCGGCGGACCCGCCGAATACATCACAGAAATGCGTCGCGTCGTTCGGGATAAGCGGCAACAGGAAATCTAGATGGGAAAACTTCCCACCATACCAGCCGAAAGCAATCATCTTCTTGGAACGACGCTTGGCAATACGGCGACCGGTCCCGGTTGAATTGACCGGCGGGACGCTGACAACGTGCGCGGTCATGACACCACCACGTTGGACAGTCTGTTGTTCGCAATCAGGTTGTAGCGTAGCATCTTGCTTATTCCGCCTTCGGTAACCAAGGACATGATCTCAATAGTGTCCCTCTCGCACAGGTTGTGCCGTGCGGCAAACTCCTGAACGTAGTGGCAGTGGTCAAGATATTTGGAATTGATCTTGTGGAATGCGCCCTTGTATGCCCACTTCATCATAGACCACAGGGGCTGAATTCCGTTGGTATGGACGTTGTCCCGGACATATTCGGAAAGCGAATTCGTGACAGTTTCATGATTGAAGGGCATTCCTTCATAGGCCGTGGCATTGTCAGTGTATACGGTCGTGCCTTCCACCGTGTGATCGGCGACAAAGCCTTGTAGCATCGGCTTGTCCGTGCTTCGCACCATCTTAACGCCAACCTTGTTCGTTTTCCGAACCTTCGCGCCGACAACCGCAGTCATACCAATTTTGCCGCGTCCGGTCAGTTCTTTGTGTTTGGTGTTGATGTTGTTCTTCCGATGATCGCCGAAACAGGTATCGTCGACCTCAATCGGACCTGCAAACATACCTCCCCTATCGTCCAACTCAACCCGTGGCCGATGGGCGGCGAGAAACCATGACGCGCGCTGGTTTGTGTTCAGATCACGGCAAAACTTTATGCTTAATACAGACTTCAAGATGGTTGAGAGCAGGTAGTAGGTCGCGATCATCCAGACCCGGAAGCCGAACTTTGATCCCCCCAAGACGGTCTCGGTCTTGGCGTTGCGGAAACGCTTGGCGCATTCCTTGTCGTGACAAAGGTAGGTCATCGTCCTGCGTTTTGCGCCCATCTGTACGTTGTACGATCCGCAACGTGAGCAATGATTCTGTCTGACCAAAGACGTTCAATGAACCACGTTTCCAAGGCGGCATTGCCCGGAAAACGCCTGAACAATTCAACCATGCTGATGCCTCTGTGGTAGGGCCTTCCGGATGACTTGTGGGTCATGCCTCGCCTCCTTATTCACCATAGATTTACCAGATAGCGTTGAACCCGACAACCCCGAAATTATTCTTTGCGTTAAGAAGATGATTGCTCAACGAGAAGCGCCATTGCAACGCTGGTCGATTGGAATGCTTCTAACCGCTTTTGGGATGAATTATAATCATGGATGTTGTTGCCCTAAATCTGTTTTTCTGTAAAGCGCTTTCGGCGCTTTCCTACATAATCCTCTTATTTTTCTAAAAGTTTTTCCATCAGTTTCCATCCCTGCGCTACGAAAATTCCGGTTTCCGTAGCGCAAGATTCCGTATAGACGTAATCGTTTTCTACGGTTCTTTTTGTAGAATCAATTATCGCAAAGGGAACTGGTTCTCTGGAGTGGGTTCTGATGTCTATTGGAGTTGGGTGATCAGAGAGAACAAGAACCTTGTATTCGCCAAAACGTCGCATTGCGGAAACGGCAGGTCCCACAACCTTACTATCAAAATCTTCAATCGCCTGTATTTTAAGTTTGGCATCTCCGACGTGTCCCGTTTCGTCGGTTGCTTCTATGTGTATCATCGCAAGGTCAACTTGGTCAAGAGAATCAATCGCCGCACTCACTTTCCCCGCGTAATTAGTGTCTAGATATCCCGTCGCTCCGAGAACCTCTATAACTTTCATTCCAGCAAACACTCCTATACCCTTCACTAGATCAACAGCCGATATGACTGACCCTGTAACTCCATAGAGTTCCTCAAGGGACGGTATCTGAGGTTTAGTGCCTTGTCCCCAGAGCCATACAGAGTCTGCGGTGTTCTGTTTTGCGGCTTTTTTTCTTACGTTTACAGGGTGGTCTTTGAGAATTTCTCTTGATTTCTTGATAAGGGCCAAAAGTTTTTCAGAGCCTTTTCCCGAGGGAAGCCAATTCGCGATTTCCTTTCCAGAAATGTCATGAGGAGGAGTGGTATGGATATTGGGATTTCCTTTTCTCCAGAGCAGAAGATGTCTATAACTTACTCCCTGACTCAGTAAAAACTCTTCTCCATCAAATTCTTTTTTTAGACTCTCTATTATTTCTGTAGCATCATTATCCGTTATATGTCCAGCGCTATAATCCTCCATTATCTCAGCACCGTTTTTTCCCTCAAGAGTCACTAGATTGCAACGGACGGCGACATCGCTGTCTTTGAGTTCAATGCCTATGCTCGCCGCTTCAAGCGGAGACCTTCCCGTATAGTAGCGTTCAGGGTCGTACCCAAGCACGGCTAGGTTTCCCACGTCGCTTCCAGGAGGTAAGGAGTCTGGAATAGTCTTTGCGATTCCGAAAGTTTTTGCGCCTTGCGCAAGCGCGTCAAGATTCGGAGTCCTTGCCGCTTCAAGAGGGGTTTTCCCCCCGAGTTGAGGAAGTTTGTGATCGGGCATTCCGTCGCCCTGCAGTATTAGATACTTCATTTTCGGAAAAAGATGGTATACGCAAATCCAGTAGAATCAAAATTTCAACGAATCTAAGATATATCGGCCGCGTATTTTTTAAGGTCTGAAAAGTCTATGACCTCAAGCGCTGATTGATGCGTTGATTGTAGAAAAACCGGAGGAGCAACGCCTCCTTCAAGAGCTTCTTTCCAGCGAAGCGCGCATATACACCATCTGTTCCCCGGTTTTAGTCCCGGAAACTGAAATTCGGGACGTGGGGTGGAAAGATCGTTTCCACGGGATTTTGAAAAAATAAGAAATTCCTCTGTCATCTCTGCGCACACCAAGTGAAGCCCCGGGTCAGAAGGTGACGAGTGACAGCATCCGTCCCTAAGAAATCCAGTCACCGGATCAGTGCTACATTCACGAAGAGGCTCGCCGAATACGTTTTTTTGGTTTTCCTCACCCATGTTTTCGTCTGCTTGTTTACCGCCAAATAAAGGGAACAGTACCGAGATATTTTGAAATTGTAAAACAACGCGCGCGTTAATATATTTTCATGCGCCCATTAAACTGTGAAGCGCAACACCTATGATTATAAGGAAGAGGGTTCCTGAAGGCGAGTAGTTGAAAGGGCCAAGGGATGGTGATACGCTCCGAGACTGTGATATAAGGAGGTGTATCTTATGTCATCAGGTTATCATCACCTTGGCTACGATGAACGAGTCCAGATAGGAGTCATGATTGTAAGCGTTCGTTCAAGGGGTGTTTGCTTGATTAATCGTTCGTTAATCCCGTCTTAAATATTTTTTTTGCATTTATGCTGGTCACATTTTAATTGATCGGTTATCATCGGTCATATGATTGTTCACGACAAAGAGATCGGGGTTGTCAGGTTATTGGATAAAGATGACGCTGGATGCATCAATTGCATGCCGACTACGTCGGGATGCGCTTCGTTAGACTGTAAGTTTTCGTACGAAGAGTTGCTAGCGGCTTATCAGGAGTTAAAACATAAACATCAGGAGTTAGAACATGAATTGACGCGGGAACGATCACAGTCGGGGAATTATAAATCCTGTTGGGAAAAAGCGCGTACTCAGTTGGACGCGAAAAATGAGGAAGTAAAGCGTATCAGTCGTGTGGCGAAAAGTGCTTTATCGTTGGACAAAGAAGTACAACGACTTAGAGCATTGCTAGACGAGGTTGGAGTAGATAGGCGCAAGCGTAGTACGATTGTATCGTTGCGGATGGAGATTGGCAGCTTGAAGAATGAGAATGCAGAGCTGAAGAAGCAGGTCAAGGACCTGCTTTCTAACCGTAAGGTTCTGTCCAATTCGTTGTACGGACGTCGTAGTGAGAAGCAGAAGACTTCACCTTCGGGGCGTAGACGAGGACAACAGCCCGGGGCGCCTGGTCATGGTCGTACAGCCCGACCAGATATTGAGGTGGTAGAAGAGTCGTGGCATCCGTCAGATGATGAGATTACCTGTTCTTGTTGTGGGAAGCGGTACGTTGCAAATGGGAAGCGGACCTCGAAGATCTCAGAGATTAAGGTTAAGGCGCACACGCGCAGGATTAACCGCTTCCGTTATCGTAGGTCATGCGACTGTGAGTCATCTCCGCTCTATGTGACTGCGCCAGCGCCGGTGCGGCTGTTTGAGCATACGCAATATGGGACCAGTGTCTGGGCTCTATTGATATACGAGCGCTACTGGAACCTGAGGCCCTACCGTAGTATAGAGAAATGCTTTAGCGACCACGGGTTTAAGATTTCGGCAGGGACTCTAGCGGACAGCGCAAAGCGCATAGTGCCTCTGTTCGAGACTCTCTATGACGCTATTCTCGCCCATCAAAACGAAGAGAAATTGCGTCATGCAGACGAGACAAGTTGGCGAATCCAGTCACTGAAGGAAGTGGGGGGTTCTCAACGCGCTTGGCTATGGACATCTGTGAGCAAAGACTCTGTCTTATTCAATATACACCGTTGGCGTAGTTCTGAGGCGGCAAAGGTCCTATTCATTGACAGCGTTGATTGTATTTTCTTGGTCTGCGACCGCCACGGTTCCTATAAGAAGATGGTTCGGGATTTCCTCGAAGAACTCAATAAGAAGGTGACGCTGTGTTTTTGTTGGGCGCATGTACGAAGAGATTTTATAAAATGCGCTGCAGGAGACGAGCAGCTTGAGCAATGGAATGAACAATGGATAGAACGCATTGCAGAGATGTATAAGTTAAATAAACAGCGGTGTGATCACTACGTCTCAGGTAATACTGTAGAGTTTGAACGAATACAGATAGAGTTGAAAAAAGCGTGCGACGCATTGTTCAGCAAAGCTGAGAGTGAATTATCCGAGTTAGCGGAAGATGCGCGTGAGCGAAAGCCACTTAAGTCGCTTATGAATCATCGTGAAGGGCTGAGCGTGTTCGTTGAACATCCCCAAGTTCCCATGGATAACAATATTGCGGAGAGAGCGCTACGCTGGCTGGCCATCGCCCGTAAAGTAAGTTTTGGATCTGACAGTCAAGAGGGAGCAAGGACATCAGCCATTCTATACACGGTGCTGGGTACGCTCGCAAAGAATGGTATTGACATTCTTAGTTGGCTAAAGGGGTGGTTGACTGCCTGCGCGGAAGATGGCAGGAGTCCCCCGGAAGATCTATCGCCTTGGTTGCCATGGTCAATGAGTGAGCAACGTTTGCGTGACTTTGGCGCCAAGAGATGAGCGACGAGGTTGAGTGCCGCTACTACGGGCGAGAGTTCACGACTGCGGAGATGAAACTGCTACGCGCTTTGATAGCCGGGCCCGAGCGGCTCAACCGGACTGCTCTGTCCAGAGAGTTTTGCAGACGTATTGGGTGGTACAAGCCCGATGGCGGACTCAAGGATATGACGGCCAGAGTTACCATGCTATCCATGCATAGGGATGGCATCATCAAGTTACCGCCACCCACCCGAGTGTCGCCCCGAGCTAAGCCTATTGTCTTTGGAGTGGACACCGAACCGCCTATACTACCGGTTCCCGAGACCCTTGACGAAGTCCGTCCACTGCAGGTTCACACTGTTGTCAGTGGCACCAGGCAAGGCAAACTATGGAACGAGTTTGTAGCTCGTTATCACTACTTAGGTTATAAGACATTAGTCGGGGCTCAGATGCGCTACGCAGTGCGCGACCGCCACGGTTCGCCGCTGGCCATGCTAGGGTTCTCCACCGCCGCATGGAGACTTGCGCCGCGTGACACCTTCATAGGATGGACATCCGAGCAACGTGAAAAGAATTTACCGCTGGTTATCGACAACCCCAGATTCCTGATTCTTCCATGGATACAGATACCCAATCTCGGGTCACACATACTCTCGGTAGTCTGTCGCCGCTTGCCCAAGGAGTGGAAGCAACGATACAACTTCACACCTGTGCTTATTGAGACGTTTGTACAAATTCCGACATATACAGGCACCGTATACCGTGCATCTGGATGGACACGCGTTGGAACTACACAGGGGCGTGGCCGCTACGATCGGTACAACCGATGCGATAAACCCAAAAAGGACATTTGGCTACGACCGCTTCACAGGAATTGGAGACAAATCCTCAATCGCTCAAACCCCCTATAAACACCCCTTGAACGAACGCTTACTCATGATTAGTATGGGGTTATCTCTTCGGCAGATTGCCAAGCGACTTGGACATTTTGTTTCCACGATCAGCCGGGAGTTGAGAAGGAACCATGGAGTAGGGAGTTATAATCACGAGCGGGCCCAAGAACTATCACAAAAGAGGCAAAGTAAAGCGTCATCGTGTTGTCGCAAAATAACAGCAGAGGTGCTGACGATAATAGAGAGTTTCCTGAGAAGTTGTCAGTTCAGTCCTGAACAGATAGCGGGTCGTTTGAAGATGGAAGGTGTAGTGTCTATAAGCCATACAAGGATTTGTCTTTGACACTGACGGCTGACAATGGCAAGGAGTTTTCGGATCACGAGGAGGTGTCTAAAGCATTGGGGGCTGGGTTTTATTTTGCGATGCCGTATCATTCGTGGGAGCGAGGGTTGAGCGAACACAGCAATGGGTTAATTCGGCAGTACTGTCCGAAGGGGATGGACTTGAGTCGATTGAGAGACGCAGAGGTACAGCGAGTACAAGACTTGCTGAATAATCGTCCTCGTAAAGTTCTGGGATTCTGTACACCCTAGGAAGTATTTGAGCAAGTGCTGGAAAACAGAGGGTGTTCGGTTCAAGAAGCGATTGCAAACGTAATCAGCAAAGTTCAGCGTACAGGATAGTATGATGATTGTGGGGATGTGGTAAGCGCATAGCGGTAGGGGTTTTAGGCAGATGTTCTTTTGGGGTTAGCTGAATTGCTTGTGTTGGTTATGGCATCCGCATGTCTGTGCGCTTCCAAGATAGGTTCATCACCTTGTATCGTTAAATCTGCTCATAGCGACAGACGACCGAGAGGAATTGCGACCCGAGATGAGAGTGTAGCAATCAGGTTGCATAAGATTCATCTCCCCAGAGAGGAGATCACGCTTGTAGTAGAGGTACTTGGCAGGTTTGAGCTATCTTCTGCGCAGATGGTCAACTATGCCTCCTCTAGTCAACGAAGGACATTAATATCATTCTTTGAGAAAGCCCCCCAGAACTGTGTATAAGAGGGTGTCGGTCGTTTAGGGACGCAGTCTTGGCTGTTGATTCGGAATTCAGTTTGTGTTTGGCGGCGACTTCCGCAGGGCAATTTCCGCGAGGTTGTGTTGAATCAAGCTACTTCTGGCTTAAGTGCTGACTTCTACCAACTGGATTCGCACCGTTGGGAAAATTTTAATCCTGTAGCTCTCTATTCCGAAACGATTAACGGTGTTGATACTCTTTTCGTTCTTGATGCGTATCATTCTCAAGTCTTTACTTACGATTTGGCTACTGGAAAACGACCTGCCGACGGTGGCGGTGGTTTCAGAATAGACAAAGTGGAAACGAGTGGACATCAACGCTTTAGCGGTGTTACGCTAACCGCCGATGAAGACTACTTTTATGTTTCTCATATTCAAAAATCGGAATCAAACACAATCACCAACTTGGTGAGATATCTGGAGGCATTTGCGCTGTCCAAAAAATGTATGCATATCAAGTTTTTAGAAAGGGTAAAAACCTTTTTACCCCAGAAATCCCCCCAAAATACCCCAAAAAAGCCCTAAAATCGGCTAATGTAAGCCAAAACCCAGAAATTTCACCCCACACTAAAATCGGTTGATATAACCTCTGTAAAAATTCTCCAAAAAACAAATAACCTGATGATCTCATTTATTTTTAATGCCACTATAAAGGTGTCTTCATAGGTTGAAATTATAATTTGCTAGCAGAATCTTCTTCTCTCCTATAAGAGCAAGTCAATGTTGTTTCTGGTCATCCTCAAGGAAAAAGTCCCAAAAATCGTTGTAGTGTAACTACCTCAAATTAATAACAAAGTTATCATTTACAAAAGAAATAAACTCATAACGGTTCCACAATCATCAAAAGAAATCAGCATCAAGAATCACTACAGCTATCTGGGCTAGTCCTTGACTTTGTAAAGGGGGGGGGGGGGTAAAATCAAAAGACTGACTTAAGAATGAGGATTTTACAACAAGGTTTTGCCAGATAAATATCCATTTATAAATGGAACAACTTATAAGGGAGATTTTAATATGAAGTTACACAATTTTTTAGTGATGTTGTTACTGCTCACTGGAGCAGTTTTGTTTGTGGCATGTGAGGGCGAGAGAGGGCCTGCGGGGAAGGACGGGAAGGACGGGAAGGACGGAGCACGAGGGCCCGCAGGTCCCGCAGGGAACGACGGCGAGAGAGGGCCCGCGGGCGCAGATGGGAGCGCAGGGGCTGATGCCTCTTATGACGCAAGATGCGATGTTAGTAACGGTATAAAGGCATCTGGAGGCACGCCAAAAATTTATGGGACTGATGATGACGATGTTATTTGCGTAGGCTCAAATGGGAATAATGAGATTAGAGCTAAAGGCGGGGATGATATTGTTTACGCTGGCGGTGGTGATGACAAGATGGTAGGTGGAGCTGGTGATGATACGATGTACGGCGAGGGGGGCAACGACCACTTCTACATTTTTCAACAAACCGGTGCTAATAAATGGATTGGGGGAGAGGGTAAAGATGTGGTCTATTTTCAAAAGGAGAATCCGGGATCAACTCTTACTGAGAGTGTCGGCGAGTATACTTGGGATGACAGGGACGTAGTTTCTACTAACATGACTCTTGATCTTTCTTCTGGGAGTTTTGATGGTGCTACTGGTGGTCTCTCAGATACTGGTTCGTTTACATTTGAAGGCATTGAGGGGATTCTTAGCGGGTCTGGCAATGACACGCTTACTGGGAACGACTTGGATAACATTATCCAGGGACTTTTCGGAAACGACACGATTAAAGGCGAAGCTGGAGACGATAACCTTTTGGGATCTGGTGGCAATGATACTCTTTTCGGTGGAAGTGGTGATGATACTCTTTTCGGTGGAAGTGGCAATGATACTCTTACCGGAGGAGCAGGCGCTGACATTTTCCTAATTCGTAAAGCTTACGGGACTGAAGTTATTAAAGATTTTGATTTGACAGAAGACATGCTCTATTTCAGAAATTTTACAAAAGGCGGGGAAACAATAACCGTTGCAAGCGGTAAGCTGACTGTAGGGGGAACAGAGATCGTGATACATGATGCGAACGGTTCACCAGATAACATAAAAGCAGGGAAAATAAAAAGCGAAAAAAAGTATAGGTTTGTAACTGCAACATATAACGGAAAAACACTAAACTACACTTTTACCGATAACTAAAGAATCTTGATGCGGAGTTTTATAAAGCCCCAGCAGGTTATTCGCCTGCGGGGCTTTTTAGTTTTGAATTAATTGATGAGAAAAGTTTTTGCGATGATAGGCTTTTACTATGAATCTGTTTGATTCCGATTTTTGGATATGAGAAACATAGAAGTAGTCTTCATCGGCGGTTAGCGTAACACCGCATAGGATTGTAGGAATTAATAACCACGAAAAGCCGAGGTGCTTAAATGAAAATGTTTAAGAGTAAGAAGGATGAAAATGTAGAAGTGAAGCAGGATGAGAATACAGAAGAAAAGAAAGTTCGCACGAAACGGTTGGACTTTGATAAATTGATTGGAGATCAAAACAGCGAAAGGATGGATCAGCTAGTGTTCCGTCAAGCAATGATTTTTTGGGTAGAGGGACTTGAGTCTGCAACGGGCATCGGCAACCGACATACGCCAGTTCACACCACGCTGGCTTGCGTTGACGCGTTGCGACCACGCCGCCACCTCGACCCGTAACTCATCCAGGTCCCTGATCCGTCGACCCTTCAGACACTGCCGCGCCAAACAACTCAACTCGCACTCAGCCACGTTCAGCCAACTCGCGTGCTTTGGGGTGTATTGGAACTTCGCTGCCTCAACCGCCGTGCCCACTCCGGCTCGAAAGCCTCGTATAACGCTCCCTGCGTGTGCGTGTTGAGGTTGTCCAGCACCAGCGTAATCCTCTCGCAGTTTGCATAACGACTCTCCAGCAGAGCCGCCATCACCACCACCCAGTCCAACTTGGTGCACCGCTCTCGCGCCGTCACCGTGCGCCAACCTGCCAGCGGTTCACAGAACAGGAACACCGAGGCCATGCCAGCCCGTTGATACTCATAGTCCACACGACGCGGATGCTCCGTGGTTGCAGGCAATGGCTGGCGGGTTTCCCCCACCATCTGTACCGGCTGTTCGTCCATACAGACCACTGGTCGTCGCTCATCGTAAGGCTCCTCGTAGGTCGACAGAACATCTTCCATGGCCGCCACATACTCCCCGTCCGCCTTAGGCGGAATCACCCAGTACTGCAGATAGCGCCCCGCAATGCCGTTTTTTTTAACGTTTGGTTGACGGTTTCGTGGCTGATTGATTCACAGATGCCGGTCTCAACCGCCTCGCGTGCCAGCAGACGTAGTGACCATTGACCGTAGCCGGTCGGTGGCGGCCCCAGCCGTAGTGCGATCAGCGCGGCTTCCTGTCGCCCGTCCAAGAGCTTCGGTGTCCAGGTGGATGGGTCTCGTTGCCGCCCGTTGAGGGCTAACTCAAAGCCTTCCAGCACGCAACGTTTGCGCACGTTCGCAACGGTGTGCTCCCAACAACCGTATGCCTCCGCGACCTGATGGTCGCACCAATCTGGTCCATCCGCATCAACCTGCAATAGAATACGCGCCCTGCGCGCTTTCTGACTGCTACCCTTGAGTTTCCCGATGACCTCCTGACACGTCTTGCGTTCCGCCTCCGACAGGCGCACAATGTACTTCTTCATGGTTCCTCCTCCTTTGTTGTGGAAAGATGACTCGGGACACAGAGCCCTCGCCTTAAAACACATTATACACAAAATGCTGACCTTGACGCAACACTAGTTACATTCTTAAACCTTCCACCAAGAATCTTTGACCAGTTGAGAAAGAACTTTGTGGATGTTGATAACAACACGAAAGAACGGGTTTCGATTTTTTTTCCCGATAAACCATTCAAAGATCTTTTCGCCTACAACAAACTTCAAAGAATTGTAAAACATATCCCAGTTGCCAGACTTGCCACCGAGCAGGATCGCAAACTTGATGATGTACGCATAGAAGCAGGCTTGACCCATAAAGAGCTAGATGAAATTCAAACGAACATTCAAGGTTATCCGTTTGATAAACTTGTAAAGTTGGCATGCGTGTTGAATAAGCCACTTTTAGAAATTCTTACGGAAAGAGAACTTCAGACCTTTCAGAAAAAAAGAGAGGATCACCTGACTATAGAGTGGCAACGATTAAAGCAAACTAAAAAGAAACGATCTATTGAAGGCACGGGCTTTATTCCCATACCCAACCAGCCGCAGGCGACGGCGGGGCACGGCGCGGTTGGCGAACCTAGAATTTCGGCTAACCGTGATGTTATATTGAAGAGTTTATTCGCTTCACGCATTAGCAGAACACCTCCATCGGAAGTCAGTCGACCGCCGTCAAATTCACCTATGACAGAACGATGATTTTGGTTTGAAAATACCAATTGGTCTTACGAACAGCGCAAATGCCTCAAACCGAAATTTAATAGGAAAATGTGCCACTTAAGGGTAAATACAAAAATTTTTGATCAAGCCGCTCAAAAAGATTGTTGCACTTCATAGTTTAAGTTGTGCAAAATGATCAGTTCTCTTGTCAAAATTCGGTATAATTCCCCGTAACTCTCTTCAGATATTCTAACAAAGCGGAAGTGTGCCTCTGTTTAATAGGAATTTTTTTTTTATAATGTCGGATTTTTTGGTTCAAGACAAACAATGGATATTTTCGGGAGAGATAACGCCCCCAGGAGACAAATCCATTTCACACAGGGCGATTATGCTCGGCTCGCTTGCCCGTGGCAAGACCCGAGTCACTGGATTTCTCAATGCGGCGGATACCATGTCAACCGCATCTGCGTTTCAAGACATGGGCGTAAGAGTGGATGTAAATAGAAGTGATGTGGAAATTTCTGGGGTAGGACTTTTCGGACTCAAGGCTCCAAAGGGAGCGTTATACGCCGGAAATTCTGGAACTACGGCAAGACTTCTTTGTGGGATTCTCTGCGCGCAGAAGTTTTCTTCCGCTATTACGGGGGATCAGTCTCTGCGCCGCCGTCCTATGTCAAGAATCATTGTTCCTCTCCAAATTATGGGATCTACTATCTCGGCTGAGGGAAACACTCTCCCACTTTATATTACAGGTTCAAAACTCTACGGTACTCGCTATGAGATTCCCGTTGCGAGCGCGCAGGTAAAATCTGCGATTCTGCTTGCAGGTCTCTATGCCCAAGGAGAGACTCGCGTTATAGAGCCCGAGAAAACAAGGGACCATACGGAAAGAATGCTTAGTGGATTTGGGGTTTCTATAGAAACAGATGGAAATGAGATTTCTGTTAGTCAAGCGGAGGAGTTTTCCGCAACCGTAATTAAGGTGCCTGGCGATATTTCCTCTGCGGCTTTTTTCATTGTTGCGGCGCTTGTTAACCCCGGTTCTGAAATTGTAGTAAGAAACGTCGGGCTTAATCCGCTTCGCACTGGAGCGCTTGACATACTCAAAAAAATGGGAGCTGACATCTCTGTTGAAAATCTGCGGGAGACCGGAGGTGAGCCCTGCGGAGATGTGATTGCTCGCTATAGTACGCTTCGGGGCGTGCGCATAAAAGGCGAACTTGTGTCAAGATCTATTGATGAACTTCCGATTATTTCTGTCGCCGCGTGCTTTGCCGAAGGTAAAACCATTATAAGAGATGCGCAGGAACTCAGAGTGAAGGAAACAGATAGGATAAGCGCCATGGTCACAGAGCTTTTAAAACTGGGGGCGGACATAGAAGAAACTCCAGACGGGATGATCATAAACGGTGGGGAGAGTCTTTATGGAGGAAAGTGCTGTAGCCACGGTGACCACAGAATTGGTATGGCTCTTGCCGTAGCCGCCACGCGAGCGCGTGGAGAAACGGTAATCGGAGACTCTGATAGCGTGTCCATATCTTTTCCAGAATTTTTTTCACTTTTTGAGGCGATTGGAGCCAAGAAATGAAGAAAAACCATAGAATTGTCACAATAGATGGGCCTGCGGGGGCGGGAAAAAGCACGGTTGCGCGAAGAGTCGCTGAACTCCTCAACTTTTCCTACTTAGATACGGGGGCGATGTATAGAGCCGTGGCGCTCAAAGCGAACCAAAGGCAAATCGGTCTAGATGATACGGAGGCGCTTGCGCAGATGCTTTGCGATACGGAAATTTCTTTTTCTCCAGAGGGGCGCATTTTTCTTGACTCGCAGGATGTGTCTGAATTTGTGAGAACATCAGAGATATCCTCACTTGCCTCAAAAATCGCTGAAGTTGTCCCAGTGCGCGAGTTTCTTGTGAATGTTCAGAGAAAGATTGGGGAACGTGGTGGTCTGGTAGTTGAAGGGAGGGACATGGGAACGCATGTTTTCCCTTGGGCTATGCACAAGTTTTATCTTGACGCATCCATTTTAGAAAGAGCCAAGAGAAGACTTCTACAAAGAGGTAGCGTAGTAAATGAAAAAGACCTTTTGGAAGTGGAGGCGGAGATAATCAGAAGAGACCGTCGCGACACTCTTCGCGAGTATCACCCTCTTTGCCCTGCGGCGGATGCGAAGATAATTGACAGCACTGGTATCCCCGCTGAGCAAGTCGCCCGCACAATAGCATTTTTAGCAGAAGATCTTTGCTCCGAAAAGACTGAATAAAACCGAAGTTTTGCTGGTTTTCTCTTTTCTTTTTCAAGATCTTTCATGTATCCTTAACCTTCTTACTAATACAGAGACACTTATAATAAAGGCGGCTAGTCAAATGGTTCAGGATAATGCGGATAACAGTGATTCTAACGAAAAAAGTTTCGAGGAGTTGCTTGATGAAAGCATGGGACCGCAGTTAAGCGAGCCCGGAAACGGAGAAATAGCCAAGGGAAGGGTCATAAGAGTTGACTCAGATGCTGTTTTTATAGATCTAGGATTCAAATTTGAGTGCATAGTTCCGATAAGTCAGTTTGTGAACAAAGATGGGGAGTACGAAGTAGTCGTCGGTTCAGAAATAGAAGTATTAGTCGAGAGGCCGAATCCCAACACAGTCAGAGCGTCCAAGCAAAAGGCTGATCAGATAAGAGAACGGAAGATAATTGAAGAGAAGTTTAAAAACAAGCAATCCGTTAAGACTAAAATTCTCAGCAGGGTCAAAGGTGGTTTTAACTGTTCCATAGGAGAAGCCGGAACTTTCAAAGTGTTTTTGCCCGGTTCTCAAGTTGCGCTTCGTCCCGTAGCGGATTTTGACGAAATGGTGGATCAGACCATAGAAACTCGGATTATCCAGAACAATGAAAATGGCATAGTGGTTTCTAGAAGGGTGATACTTGAGGAAGAGAGAGAGCAAAGAAAAAAAGAAACGCTTGAGAAAATATCGGAAGGCCAGGTTGTCAGAGGCCCTGTAGTCAAAATAATTGACGCGGGGGCTTTTGTTGATATTGGCGGTATAGAAGGGTTTGTCCCCATAGGTGAAATTTCATGGGGCAGAATACGTCATCCTGGGGATGTTCTCAAAGAGGGTGAGGACGTAGATGTAAAAATACTTAAACTTGAACTTGAGACTAGTAAAATAACTCTTGGAGTGAAACAAACCACTGAAGACCCGTGGAAGACTGTGGGGCAGAAGTACTCTGTGGGTGGCAAGGTGCAGGGCAGAGTGATGTTTGTGGCTGATTTTGGGGCTTTTGTTCAAATTGAGCCTGGAGTAGAAGGTCTTGTTCACGTAAGCGAACTCTCTTGGATTAAGAACTTTCGACATCCCAAAGAAGTTGTTGAAGTGGGAAGCGAATTGGAAGTTGCGATTCTTAGTATAAAATCTACAGAAAGAAGAATGTCACTTAGCCTCAAGCAAGTGCAGCAAAATCCGTGGAGTGCTTTTAGGCGTAACCATCCTGTTAACACTAGGATTCAGGGAACTATAAGGAACGTTACAGATCTCGGAGTTTTTGTGGAGGTTGCCCCGGATATGGTTGGTCTTGTGAGACCTGAGAACCTAAGTTGGGACGAAGAGAAAAAGCCTCTTGATATTTTTTCTAACTCCGATACTGGAAAAGAAATAGAGGTGGTTGTGCTAAACGTTATCCCGAAACAGAGAAAGATAGGACTTGGAATCAAACAACTTACCCCAGATCCTTGGAATAAAGTGCTCAGAGATTACAAAGTGAATGAAACCGTAGTCACATCCACGGTGGAACAGATAACTGAAACTGGCGTTATTGTCGGTCTTGCGGATAACTTAAAAGGGTTTTACGGAATTCGGGAATTTCAGGATTCTAGTTCTGTGAAGGTCGGAGATGAAATAAGCGGCCTTGTGGTTGGGTTTAACAAGCATCATTATCAGATCAACCTGAGCAGGAAAAGGCTTGAGAAAAAGCAAAAAAAGGAAATTCTCAAGGAATTTACCTCTTCTCAGGCGGACAGTTCTTTTAAGCTCGGCGATCTGCTGAATGAACAAATCAAAGCTCTTGACTGAATAGCGGCGTAGCGTGGGAATGAATTTCTTTCTCAAAACTTTTTTCTGTATTCTCATCCTTTTATTCACGATTCTTGCGGGAATCGTGATAGGAATTTCAATCTCAGATCAAGACGGTGTCCCCGGTGGGGACGGTCTTGCTGTGATAAAGATTGAGGGAATAATAATCAATTCCGAACCCTATTTGAAGAGCATAAGGAAAATACGGAAAAGTGATTCTGTAAAGGCGGTTGTTGTGAGGATAAATTCTCCGGGAGGGTCCGTGGCAACTTCCCAAGAGATCTACGAAGAACTGAAAAGTCTCGGAGAGGATATCCCTGTTATTGCGAGTATGGGGTCTGTTGCCGCTTCTGGGGGGTATTATATCGCTTGCGCGGCATCTGAGATTTACGCAAACCCCGGCACCGTGACCGGTAGCATAGGAGTTATAGCGCAGTTTGCCAATTATGAACAACTACTTAAATGGGCGAGAGTGGAGTTTGAAGTAATAAAAACTGGCGAGTTCAAGGATGCGGGTTCTCCGCTACGCAAGATGTCAAAGGAGCAGAGAGAGTATTTGCAGGAACTAGTGGACGGTGTTTTGGTACAATTCAAAGACACGGTTGCGGAAAGAAGAAATATGAATTCAAAAAAAGTGGACTCGCTTTCTGATGGAAAAATTTTTGCTGGCAGTCAAGCGAAAAAACTTGGTCTTATTGATCATATAGGAACTTTTGAGGTTGCTATTGCTGAGGCGAGAAAACTAGGCGACCTTGACAAGGATTCGTGGATTATTGAGTATCCAATTAAGAAAAAGACACTGTTTGACCATCTCCTTCCCGAAACTCTTTCCGGTCGTACGATTATTTCCACTCCTCTCAAAACAGGATTTGGTCTTTTTTACGTAGCCGATGTAGTCTACTGAAGAAAATCGTTATAACGTGACTGTATCAAGTTAGTAATTAAACTAAGTATTTACTAAAAAGAGAGCGGTGACAATATGTTGCAATTAAGAAAATTTGCTCCAAGAGTCACTAAGCAAATACCTATGGTTGGCAAGTATTGAAGTTTTATGGTAGTTTACAACATTAGTTTATACTTTGTGTGGTTGCTTGGTTTACAATTTTGAGTTGACGAACACCGAGTTCTGAAGAGATTTCACAGAATGTTGTTTTGGTACTATTTGGGCTCTTCTTTTGAACATTTATGCCGCTAAGTAGTTGAGGCATTGGGATCGTGGAATTTGAGGTAATTGGCTGTGCAGAATTGTTATACACCGACTTGGCATGGTCACATTAATGTTTTTTTGGCGGATATTAACCGAGTTGCTATACTTACTAGTAGAATCGAAAGTACGGTAATAGGATAGGTGTGATGCGGATTGAACCTGAACATGGTAGTGTAAGCATTGTGCTAATAGGGGACTTCAACCCAGCAATCTACACTCCTGCTTGGTTTGCCCTGAATGAAATACTTCCGCAAGATGTCGTGGATAGTGCTAAGTTAGAAGTAGCGCATCCTGAATTTTCATCTTTTTCCACAAAATGGCTACAACTCCAAGTTACCCACGAGCGCTTCCACGCAGTGACTCAATCAATACCGAATATTCAGGTACAAAAATTTGTGGTGCGTACTCACAAGGTACATCTTTCTCATACTCCTCTAAGAGCTGTTGGCATCAATCGTGAAGTTCATTTTCGAGTAACCAATTCAATTGTGCTGAATAAAGTATGCAAAATGCTTGCACCGACGGCACCGTGGGGAGGAATAGCAGAGGAACTCAAGCTGGATGGAAATCAAAATGGGATGGTATCTTTAACCATGACGCAATTCCAGCCAGAGGGAAGACCGTTGGGCGGGAAGATAAACGTGACAGTAGAGCCGTCCGTCCTTATCGACAATGGAAGGTCAGGATTTTATATCCGGGTCAATGATCACTATCAGATTGATGACAAGACGAATGATAGCCGTACGAAGTTGCTCAAGTTTCTTGAAGATGACTTTGAGTTGTCTATACAGCGTGCGGATAAGATTATTGATCATGTAATGTCTTTAGCAGTTAATTGAAAGGTATGATATCATGAGTCAATCTATTCAGTTTACAGTCTCCAGAGACAATGATTTCGAGGTGAGCACTATTCGCCATATGGTAGGTAAGATTTTGAAGTGCCCGCAGGTACACGCTACGGCAACCGATGTATCCGGTGGGAATGTTGTTGTGGATTCGACTAGTTCGGCGTATGGTAAATCAAATAGTTTAGAGCCAACCTTAGACTTGGATTTTCCAACATTTCCGATAAAGAAACAATGCAAAGCTACGTTCCATACTCTGCAAGAGTGGGAAGGGTATGTAGTTAATATTCGTGATGAAGAGTTTGTAGCACGGTTGGTCGACTTAACTGCGGGTCACACACATGAAAGTAAAGAGGCGGTTATTCCACTAGCCAACGTTTCAGATTACGACGCTTCCCGTATGGTTGTTGGTAGCATCTTCCGCTGGGTGATCGGATATGAACGTTCAGTTGAAGGAACAAAGAGGTGTGTATCCCAGATAGTCTTTCGATATCTACCTAAAATAACCGAAGACGATCTCCAGAAGGGTCAAGAATGGATGCGGTCGGTCGTATCAGTTTTTAATCGATGATTGATGTTGGCGGCCCGCCAGATAGTGAGGAATTTGAGTTCACGCTTCTTGGACCCGGCTACGGGGAAAGCATCGTCATGCATATCGGCAGCGGTGAGTGGATTGTTGTTGATTCCTATGTGTCTCCGTGTGGATTACCAGCGGCAATACAATACTTGAAAAGTATTGGGATTGAGCCGGAAAGTGCAGTCTCAATGGTTGTCGCAACTCACTGGCATGATGACCATATCCAAGGAATTGCAAAAATACTTGAGGCTTGCCCTATTGCGAAGTTCTGTTGTGCTAGTGTACTTTGTAAAGATGAATTTTTAACTTTGATTGCTGCTATGGAAAAAAGCTCCTCCCCGGTCAATGGCCTAGGATTGCGTGAGTTGTACAATGTATTCTCGCTTCTTCGGGACCGCCAGAAAAAACCAACCTATGCATTCGCAAACCGAGTAGTGTTTCAACGGGATGGATGTCGGCTATGGGCACTTTCACCTAGTGATAATGTTTTTGAGACTTTTCTTAGATCTGTCCGAAGTCTAATTTTTCCTACAAGTCAAAACAAGACACGGATTCCAAGCCTTTCTCCGAATAAGGCGTCAGTCGTGTTGCTGGTCGAATGTAAAGAAGAAAATTTGCTGCTTCTTGGAGCCGACCTAGAAAGGCAGGGATGGGTCGTCATTTTGGCAGATGAGACTCGCCCAGCAGGCATGGCCTCAGTTTTCAAAATTCCTCATCACGGGTCTAAAAATGCGAACGAACCGAGAGTGTGGCAACATATGCTACAAGACGACTCTCTTGCAGTTCTCACTCCTTGGAACTTGGGCGGTTGGACTTTGCCAACTATAGAAGACGTAAAACGAATATTGAGAACAACACCGAATGCTTGGGTCACAAACAAAACTAGGCCAAAAAGATCCATAGAAGAAAACAAAGTAGTAGAAGAAATTCTGCGTGAAAGTCGAACGCAAATTAGACAGTTGCAGAATGACACGAGTATGGTTCGGTTGAGGCGTTTCATAGTTTCAGATAACCAGTGGAAGGTAGAGGCGTTTGGTACCGCCGGACGCCTAGTTGTGTGACAAACAAATGTACAAAATACCCGCTTAGTTGATTATTGTTTGACAGTAGAGGACCTCAGTATTGAGAACACACAGGTACGGAATCCAATAACGCCTTTCGTTGTTCCAACCGTTTCCATGTCTCTAGTCTCTATAGTGATGGAGGCGACCGTTAGTTAACGGATGCGCAGACTACTGTTTTGATCTCACTACTTCTTTAGAGAACGTTGGTTGCGAAAAATTCCTGCAAGTGTTGGAAGTATCCAAGAGGGTACCTTTTTAGGCTGATATGATCATTAGGTAGCCAAAGAGGACGGGATGTCTCCGCCAAGCGATAGCCATGAATAATGCTAGGCAAATATGCAAAAGAATTCATTTTACTGGCATTTTTCCGAAAAACCGATATTCTTAGACTTTATTGTCATTAAGGGAGCAATAAATCTACAGAACGTTTTTTGATAATATTTGGTAATAAGAGATGGTATACATAAAAAACTTTCTTTTTATCCTTGTATGTCTTTTCATGGCCCTTTTCTTTCTTCAGAACTTTGAAGTAGTTACGGAAAATTTTAAAATCGAACTTGGATTTGAACCTTACCTCTATCAATGGCGAATATACAATGGGGGGATAGTACTCGCTTCGTTTTTTCTAGGTATGTTCATTTCCCTTCTTCTAGGTTTTTTCAGTGGAAACTCCGCAAAATCTGAACTCAAGCAGAGTAAAAAAACTATAAAGAAGCTTGAAGAAAAAGTCGGAAAACTTGAAGTGGAACTTCTGCAGAACCAGTCGTCCCAGTCACCGAAAACCGAACAATCGCCTACGCCGCCTGTACAGACAATGTTCAAAACGCCCAAATGACCTTGTCTGTTATGACTTCTCATCGGGCTAATATTCGCATTAAGCCCGAGTGGATAAGGGCGAAAATCCCCAGTGGGGAGAACTACTCAAGACTCAGGAGTTTGGTCCGCCAATTTGGCCTTCACACGGTGTGCGAAGAGGCTAGGTGTCCAAACATTGGGGAATGCTGGGGAGCGGGGACGTTAACCTTCATGATCTTGGGAGATGTTTGCACGAGAAGTTGCGGTTTCTGCCACGTCAAAACAGGGAAAGGCGGTGAATTAGACTGGGATGAACCTGAGAGGGTGGCTAGGGCGGTTTCGGAACTCTGTAAAAACAATGCGCGTATAACCCATGTTGTTATAACTTCGGTTAATAGAGATGACAAAAACTATGAAAGCGCGTGCATATTCGCGCAAACTGTGACCGAGGTGAAGAGGACATCGCCGGGGGTAAAAGTAGAGGTTCTTATCCCAGATTTCAAAGGAGACGCTCGGTCGATAGACAAAGTCTTATCTTCTCGTCCAGATGTGCTTAACCACAACATAGAAACCGTGCCGCGTCTCTACTCATTACCACAGAAAACCCAGTCGGGAAGAACAAGATCAGTGAGGCCTCAGGCGGATTATCACAGATCACTTGAACTTCTTTTGAGATCCTCAGAGCAGGGAAATTTTGGGTCGCTTACTAAATCAGGCATTATGGTTGGGCTTGGAGAAAATTATGAGGAAATCGTTGAGACGCTTTCTGATCTTCATACCGCGGGATGTGACATAGTAACCATAGGACAGTATCTACAACCTACAATTGATCATATACCCGTATCTAGATTCTATCACCCTGTGGAATTTGAGTCTTTAAAAAGTTATGGGGAGAAAATAGTTGGCATTCCGCATGTGGAATCGGGTCCTCTAGTCAGAAGTTCTTACCATGCGGAAAAGCAGGTTCTTGAACTTTCGCCCGGGACTATGACTGGAACCTGAAAAAATCCCCTTGGATGGTTCTTACTCGCCTTTACTGACCTCTTCGTTATGATTGGTAACGTTGCACTTCATAGTTTAATGGTAGACTTGAGTCATGCCTGACTGTATACAGATTAACGTTATAGAGAACCTAACCCTCACCCAAGCCCGCATACCAACAAATTAGTGGAGGCTATGGTATGACAACCGCCATAGGCGAAGTAGCATATCAAAAAGGTGCCATTCCTTGCTCTGGCACAGGGGTCTCTTGGTCATCAGAGGAGTTGGATAAAGCACTCACCGAGCGAGTCGCTCCTCTTGTATTTGATGACGAGGGCAAAACGGACGTCAAAGCCATTCTGGGTGGACTGGCCGAAACTGAATTTGCTCAGGACAGATTGCGAGATATCCTAGCCGGTCCTGACAACGTTGAAGATTGGCGCGTTGGAGAGGCAATCGCCGGAGCATATCTGAACGATCATCGAAACTGCGAATTTCCTTGGCCGATTGGGCGAGATGAACGCAAGAGCGGATCAAATCTGCCGGGTGCTGACCTCGTCGGGTTTCAAACCGACGATGATGGTGATTGCTTTGCATTTGGCGAGGTTAAAAGCTCATCCGAAGAAAAATATCCTCCTAGCGTGGTCTATGGGAGAACAGGTTTAAAGCAACAGATTGAAGACTTGCGGGATAATAACCGCGTTCGTGATAGCCTCATTACATATCTTTGTCATCGTGCCAAAGAGGCATCTTGGAAGCCCCGTTTTGAGAGGGCGAGTCGAAGGTATCTGGAAAACAAGTCCGACGTTAATCTGTACGGTATCTTGGTCAGAGATGTTGAACCGAATGAAGATGACCTGCGAATGCTTGTGGTCGATCTGGCTGAAGGTTGTCCTGACGGAACAACAATAGAGTTTTTGGCTTTCTATTTGCCTCAAGGACGGATCACCGGCATCGGTGCTTCTATCGTAGCTCAGCGAATGGAGGCAGAGGCATGAGCCAGTCCACTGAATTCTCTAATGAACTCAACAACCATTGGGCCGTCAGTTCTATTGGTGCCGATGATTTGAAGCGGGCCGATAGATTAGTCCGCGAACGTCTTGCGCATCGTGCGGTGGGCAAACAAATTACTTTCTCATTCAATGTTGATCCAGAAGATGTCCCTTTTTTGGAGAAGGTTGCACTCGCTTACGAAATGGCCGCAATCGAAGGCTTGGATGAACTAAGCCGCTCGGCAGGTGAAAATCAACTCCTACGTGATCAGGCTATAGCTGCCTCTCGCAAGGTGTTTGATCTCCGACGCCTGATGCCCGTCCCTGACGACGTTAATGAACGCTTGTTTTTTGTGCTTCAGTTCTCGGCGCTCGCTTATTGTGGAGACCGCTGGTCCGATCTTCGTAGATGGTATCAGAATAATAAGGAAGCGCTTGTCGCCCCAAGTGTTGCCGATGTGTCTTGGGACCGTCGTCTACTGTACAGGCTGTTTCACTGTTGGTTACGACTATTCCGTAAACAAGGATGGGATGACCTTGACCGTATCCGCGAAATCATATCAGGATTACGTGATGATCAAGAAACATTTGAAACCAAGAGCCTGAACAACGGATCACGGACAGCCGATCGTGTTATAGCTTTTCGCCTAGCCGCTCTCTATCATTGGGCTAAAGGGACGGAGATTCTCGCCCATTACATGCTCCAAGGTCAACCCGCTAGTCCATTCGGTGTTCTAGACAAACACTTTGATGCCGCGAGCAAGAGTGCTACCGCATCTGGCGATGCCCAGTACGAAGTTATCATTCGCTGGCTACATGCGGCTGCTAGGATCATGGTGACCAACTCACTGTGGTGGGCAACACGGGCGATTAATTCAAAAACGTCGACCTTTGTTCGATCGCTCACCCAACGTAGTCATCAGGCAATGTTTGAACTGCTACCACCCCAGCGTGCTGCTCTTCTGGAGAAAGGGCTTCTTGATCAAGCTAAAACGGCGATCGTCGTCGATTTGCCGACATCAGGCGGCAAAACCCTGCTTGCTCAATTCCGCATGTTACAAGCGTTGAACCAATTCAGCGCTGACGATGGTTGGGTAGCCTATGTCGCTCCAACGCGAGCACTGGTAGCCCAGATTACTCGCCGTTTGCGAAAAGACTTTGAGCCAATTGGCCTTCGCGTGGAACAACTCACGACGGCGATTGATGTTGATACCTTCGAGGATGAGTTTCTTGCTGATAGGCAAAAGCCCTTCCATATCATTATCTCAACGCCCGAAAAACTCTTGCTGGTTATTCGTAACAAGAAAGTTGAACGTCCGTTGGCTTTGGTGGTTATGGACGAAGCCCATAACCTTGAAACCGAGGGCCGCGGTCTTCGGATCGAACTTTTACTGGCTACCGTAAAGTATGATTGTCCAACTGCAAACTTCCTTCTTCTTATGCCGTACGTTGAAGAATCAAAGTCTGTTGCACGTTGGCTTGCACAGGATGTCAATGCCGGACAGGAAATCAGCCTCGGGACAACGCCATGGAAACCCAATGAGCGAATCATCGGTCTATACAGCGCAGTAGCTGACAATAGCGAACGAGCAGGTTGGCGTTTGTTATTTGAAACGTTGGAAACGACGCCGAAAACTATGCCTCTCCGGGGCCAGCACCGCGTTGGCAGTGTGAAGCCACTGAATATTCCCAAAAGTAAGGTGCTGAGTTGTGGAGTACAGAAGGGTTTCGGTCTTCAGACCGTAGCTATGGCTAAAGAAATGTCTGTACGAGGCACCAGCGTAGCTGTCGCAAGTACAATCCCTAATGTCTGGACTATGGCTAAAGAGGCCGCGGAGAGCCTGCCTGCCTTTGAAGAAGCTTCAGAAATCCAGCTAGTGCAAGATTTTCTGCGTAGTGAGATCAGTCCTGACTTTCAACTTGTCGGACTTCTCGAAAAAGGTGTTGGCGTCCACCATGCTGGTCTTTCGGATGACGTAAGGACGCTTATAGAGTGGCTTGCTGAGTCTGGTAAACTCCGATTGTTGTGCGCGACCACAACTATTGCCCAAGGACTGAATTTCCCCGTCTCATCAGTATTTCTGCAAACCTATAAATATCCTTGGGGGCAGGTAATGTCACCGCGAGAGTTTTGGAATCTCGTCGGTCGCGCAGGGAGGATTGATCACGACAGTGTGGGCGTTGTTGGTCTTGCCGAGGCTGAAAATCGCGAAGATCTCATCAAGTTTGTTAGCCGAAGCACGGGCGCGATTGTATCTCGTCTGATCATGTTGATGGATGACCTCGCGGATCAGGGTAAGTTAAACCAACTCTCTGATGTTTTATGGCAGAAAGAATGGGAAGATTTCCGTTGCTACATCGCTCACCTGTGGGCAGAAAAGAAGAATCTGGATGCAGTGCTGGCTGATACGGATCAACTTCTCCGGCACACCTTCGGATACACTTCTCTTCGTAATGACCCGACGCAGCATGAAAAGGCTGATGCTTTGTTGGAGGCGTCTCAGAATTACGCACGAGAACTCTCGCAACACCCAGGTCGAGCAGAATTAGCAGATTCCACGGGCTTTTCACCGGAAGGGGTAGCTCAAGCGATGAAAGGAGTCCGAAGTCTTGAAGAAAATTTGACTCCATCTGACTGGGCTCCCGAGAGCCTATTTGGAGACGGCGGAAAGATGGCCGATTTGTTCGGCATCATGTTAAAGGTCTCTCAACTCAGGCGGCCACTGGAAGAGATAGGAGGCGACGGGTTTGACCATTCTCACCTTTCCAAAATCACACGCGACTGGGTGAATGGCAAAGGGATTGAAGTTATTGCCAAAGAATATTTTACGCGGGATCATGATGATGAAAACGCAACGCAAGCAATCTCCGATGCTTGCCGTGCTATATACCAAAAAATTGTAAACAATGGGACTTGGGGCGTTTCTGCGCTCAGCCGCGTGTCTGGCATTAATTTTGATAGTTTGCCCGCCGACGAACGCCGACGGATCAATGCTTTGCCAGCGATGATCTATCATGGTGTTCGAACCGAAGATGCGGTTTTAATGCGTATGAATTCTGCCCCGCGAAGCGTAGCAGAAAGTCTGGGCAACCTTTATCGTAAAGATGCTAGTGCCGATGACAACCGATACTCCGTTAGTAAGGCACGGGACTTCCTAAAAGAAATTGGTAGTAAAGAATGGGAACACGTCCGTCCCAAGGAATCTGCACTCAGTGGAAATGGGTACAAACAGGTTTGGGAAGTTCTTTCTGGTGAAGTGAGATGATGGTGAGGACTAGGTAATTTCAGGTTGAAAAAGAGATTGCCTTACAGCTCATAGATGTAGGCGAACGTCATGCAAAAATCAAGTTAATCGGTAGTCTGATATCGTCGTTTATTTGAATAGTATGCCGATACCTCTCGACTTCATACTTTTTGGCGATGTCCGATTTTTTAACGCATTAGAATTACTTCACTTTTTCTCTCAAATTCCCAGAATAGCGATGTAGTGCCCTTGAAAATATTTCCCTTGACATGTCCAAAAGTACAGATTACAATTCGACTATGTTTATTGGAAGAAAAAACTCACAGGAATCTGGGGTTGTGCTCTTTTTATCCGTATATCATCTGAGAAAGGTAGGACAAACACTATATAGAAAGAGAGAAAAAGTAGATAATTACTTTGGAAGCATTCCTGAGCTTTGGACCTGACTTTCTAGGGACCTTTGTCCGTATTGTACGAGATGATAAATCCACAACTAAAAAGTTCTCATTCCAAAAAAAAACCCGCCCAACAGGCTACCTCCTAAGAGCAGTTTTTTACCCTCGCCCAAAATAGAAATAACTTGATGATTTCATTTGTTTTTAATGTCACTATAAAAGTGTCTTCATAGGTTGAGATTATAATTTGCTAGTAGGCTCTTCTCCTCTCCTATAAGAGTAAGTCAATGTTATTTTTGGTCACCCTCAAGGAAAAAACCTAAAAATCGTTGTAGCATAACTACCTCAAGTTAATAACAAATTCATCATCTACAAAAGAAATAAACCCGTAGCGGTTCCACAACCATCAAAAGAAATCAGCATCAAGCGTCACTATAGCGCAATGCCTCGTTTCTCGCTAGTCCTTGACTTTGTAAAGGGGGGGGGGGGTAAAATCAAGATGTTAACTTTAAGAAAGAGGGTTTTATAACAAGCTTTTGCCAGTGCAGATAAATAGTTATTTATAAAAATGGAACAACGTATAAGGGAGGTTGTATTATGAAGTTACGTAAGTTTTTAGTGATGTTGTTACTGCTCAGTGGAGCAATTTTGTTTGTAGCTTGCGAGGGGGAAAAGGGCGAGAAAGGTGATCCGGGTATTGCTGGCGCGAAAGGCGAGAAGGGTGATAAAGGCGACAAGGGAGACAAAGGCGAGCCGGGGCCTGCCGGCGCAGATGGTAGGAATGCTGACCAAGCCCCGGCGGGTGGTGATTCTCGGTGCAATGTTAGCAATGGGATACAAGGGGTTTTAGGGATTGAGCCTATCACCGGCACAGATGACGATGATGTTATTTGTGGGACTGCTGGTCTTGAGGATATTAGAGCCGAGGGCGGTGATGATGTTGTTTACGCTGGTGATGGGAATGACAAACTGGTAGGTGGTGATGGCGATGATACGCTTTATGGTGAAGGTGGCAATGACCATTTCTTCATTCAAGGTGAGGCCGGCGATAATAAATTTGTAGGTGGTGAGGGGCATGACGTTCTTACTTTTACTAGCGCTCCTACTAGTAGAGTTGGTGGTGTGACCTCTCTTGGTGTATATACATCAGGGCATATTATTACTACTGGCATATCTTTAGATCTTTCTTCTGGGAGTTTTGATGGTGCTGCTGCTAATCTTGTAGGGACTGGAACGTTTTCGTTTGAAGGTATTGAGAATGTTGTCGGCGGGCCTTACGTAGACACTATCATCGGAGACGAGCAAAATAATTTCTTCTCTGCAGGGGGTGGAAACGACACCCTAAACGGCGGGGCTGGAGATGATGTTCTTTTGGGTCAGGATGGAGACGACACAATCAATGGCGGGGCTGGAGATGATGTTATTTACGGACAGTTTGACAATGATACTTTAACCGGTGGTGCGGGTGCTGACATATTCCTTATTAGGGAAGGCGAAGAGATTAATGTTATTAAAGATTTTGATTTGACAGAGGATAAAATCTATTTTCGCGATTTTTCGGGAGATAGTTCTAGAACAATAACTGTTGAGAACGGTCAAATTTCGGTGGATGGAACGGCGCTTATTGAAATACATAAGAACGATAGAGCAGACAACCCAGAAGCCCTAAAAATAAAAAACGACGCAACAAGCTATAGGTTTGTAACGGGAGTTTGGGATCCAAAAACTTATACATATACTTTTGTAGACAACTAAAGAATCTTGGTGTGGAGAATTAAAAGGTCCAGCAGGTTATCCGCCTGTTGGGCCTTTTTTGATATAATGGCAAAAACGCTTTGGAGGGAATACGATGAGCATAGCCGACAGGATCCAAGCCTTAAATAGATGAGCATAAGTAGCAGGTGACAGCTCTACGAAGGCAGGATAAAAGAAACGTAGGAGGCAATCCTTAAACGGCAAAATGCCGTGGTGGAATATCGCAGTTTTATAGAGATAGAGAAAAAGCAGATTGAGACCCTAAAAACTTTCCTAGCATTCAGCCCTGACTATCTGAAGACCTTTGCCCGTATTGTACGAGGTGGATAGACCCACAAACTAAAAAGATCTCATTCCAACCGCCCAAGGCTACCTCCTAAGAGTGGTTTTTTACCCCCGCCCAGAAATCCCCAAAAAAACGAATAACTTCATGATGTTATTTGTTTCTAATGTCACTGTAAGTTCAGATTAGAAAAGCATTTATCAGAGACAAGGCTGAAATGACCGTTCGTACATGCTTAGCGTTGGGTGTGATGATAGTGCTAGCCATTGAACACATAAAGGCTGGAAGGGCTGATAAGATGAGGTCACTTGTTTCTGGGTGTCTTCCTCAGGCTGGATAGAGTTTTCTCCGAATAATACAGATGTAAGCCTTCGTTCAAGGGGTTTTACTCAGCGTAGAAGGTTTCCAAGTTCTTCTGCAACCGCGTTTACCTTATCCTCAGGGATTTCATAGGTGTCTGAAATTCTCTTTATTTCCTGCGAAGACACTTGGGGCGGCCGCGCTTTGATTATAGGCTCAAGACCTTCCCTGTTGATGACGAGTTTTGCTACATCCCATCTTGAGTAATGACCTAGGGAGTCAAAGACGGCTTTTACGGCTTTTATCTGATTTGCGTAGCAATCCGCATAAAGTATTGCGTCTTTTTCAAAATGTGGAGAGAACAAATACCTGCCCGCGGGATTAACAATCGCGCTACCTCCTCGCGCCCAGTCAAAATTGATATGGTCTCCATCACGCAGATGATGCCATTTTTCGGGAAAATCATCCCGATCAAGATAACCGCATGCGCTCAGTACAAAAGCTCCAGACTCGAAAGCGTGAACGCGTACAAGCGATTGCAGAGTGGAGCCAGAGTTGGGATCTTCTGTCTCTGCGTCAAGAAGTTTTTTCTCTCCCCTTTTCCAGTTCCCCGGCCATACCGCTATGTGAAAATCCTGCCCGCTGTATACCATTGCGGCTCTTGCGAGCACCATGTGGTTTTCCCAGCACACAAGTCCCCCTATTCTTCCTATATCGGTGTCGTAGGTGGTGATGTCGCTCCCATCTCCTTGTCCCCAGTAAAGTCTTTCTGTGTAAGTTGGCATCAGTTTTCTATGCCTGCCGAGCACCTTGCCTTCTCGTGATATGAAAAGAAGAGAATTGTATACGGTGCGGCTTCCTTTGCGGCCGTCAAGTTCATTGCACCCTATTACCACATGGCAGTCCGCAACGTGCGCAGCCTCAGTTAGAATGCCAGTGTCCTCTCCAGGTATCACAACAGAGTTGTCCTGAAGCGCGATCATAAAATCCGTCCATTCATGTGGATGAGTTTCATAACCGACTGTATGGTAGGCCGGATAGCCTGGTATGAAGGCTTCGGGAAAAGCGATCAGTTCGGCTCCGTTTTCTCCCGCTTCTTTTATTATGCGGCAGGCTTTTTCTATCGTCGCGGCTTTGTCGAAAAATACAGGCGAGACCTGCGCAACTGCTACCTTTACCTTTTCCCTGCCTGCCAAAACCTTTTTCATCGGAGTAACGTCTATCTAAACGGGGGAGTACTCTAGGTTATTATTCTACTTCCACCCTGAGGGTCTGCGTCGCCGGGTTGTTTCTGCCGACTCTGCTTTGCGCGCGCGTAAATAAGGTCAAACAGCCTCTGTTTAAAGCCCTCGTCAAAGGCGCATATCCCCGGGATTATGTATCCCATAAGGGCTATCTGGAGAAGATATTCCACGTTGGCCTTGAGAAACGACTCATCTATTTCCCCACCGTATCCTTGCTTTAGGTTTTCATATATTTGACTTCCGAGTTCATTCGCAATTTCAACGACGCTTTTTGTCTGACCGGACGATTGGTTTGCCGCGACTCCTAGGTTAAAAGCCATATTTATTGAGTGCATGAAATTATCTTCTGCGGGTTGTTGCTGGTTGGTGGTTTCTTCTGACATTTTTCCTCCTATGTTTTTAAATGGACGTGGTTAAATTTTCTTGCCTCATTATATTATATATGTGTGGTTTAAGTTTTAACAATTTGCGCTGGAGGAAACACCATGAAAGCTGATCATCTTATCCAGAGGCTGGGGCTGAAAAAACTTCCAGGAGAGGGAGGATATTTTAGAGAGACATACAGAAGCGACGAAACATTTTCTGATGGTCGCGACCTATCAACCGCCATTTATTATCTGATAACGACCGAAGCTAACTCCAAGATGCACAGGTTGAATTCAGACGAAATATTCCATTTCTATTTCGGTGACCCTGTTCAGATGCTTCTTCTCTACCCCACTGGAGAATCAAGAGTGGCGTTTATAGGGGACAATCTGACGTCGGGTCAGAAGGCCCAGTTGGTGGTTCCCAAAGGGACTTGGCAGGGTTGTAAGGTTATAGAGGGAGAGTACGGATACGCGTTTATGGGGACCACAATGAGTCCGGGTTTTGAAATTGCCGATTTTGAACTGAGTTCTCCTGAGAGCCTTATACTGAGATTTCCCCAGCATGAGAATATGATACGCGAACTCACATAATGGAGAGATGGGGGAAGGGGAGGTAATCCGATGACATTGCCAGAACATGTGATATTTTTTGACGGCGTTTGCTGTGGTTGCTCTAGATTTGTTAACTTTGTGAAGAGAGCTGATAAAAGCGGACAGATAATGTTTTCCCCTATTCAGGGAAAAACAGCGAAGAAATTCTCTTTTGATCAAAACTTGCCGCCTGATAAATGGAAAATTGTTTATGTTGACAAAAACGGAGTTCATCAAGGTGCAGACGCTATTTTATTGATACTCAAAAAGATCGGGGGTTTGTGGAAAATTCCCGCGGTTGCGATCTATCTTCCTTATTTGGTAAAAGAGTTTATCTATACGGTAATATCAAAAAACCGCTACTGGATTTTCGGTAAAAAAGATGTTTGCCTTGTTTCCACCGGCGAAAGCAATGATAGGTTCTTGCCTTAGGTTCTGTGTGAGTTTTGATAAAAAATTTTGCAGATGTATATTGTGAATCGGAATAGGAGGGGTTTACTCTAGATGTCGATGCTTGAGAAACTTGTTTCGGGTTGCGAAACAACTGAAAAAATAGAACGCGCCTGCAAGATTGCGGCGCAACAATGGAAAAACGTAAGGGTTTCCCTCAGCCTCTGCGGGGATATCGGAGAGTTTTGCGCAGATGATTTCATGTTAGGAACGATCTCTGAAGATACGATAGCGCGCTCCCCACATACAAGTTGGACTAAATCTGTTTCTCTTTACTCACCCACTTACTATCCCATGTACCTAGTTGAGAATCTGCTGGGGTTTGCCGAGGAGTTTACTGATAAGCGTTATCGCTCAATCAAAGCCCTTTATGCCTATGTGGAGATTGTAAACATCGCTGCTATAAGACTTGGTTTTACAGGGACGTTGGCAATGGGTTTTGCAAGTGGCTACGCGCATGCGAGAACGGGATGGATAGCCGAAAAAGGACTTGCGGAACATCGCGCAGTGTTTACCGAGATGTTTTTCTCTCAGAGGCCTAGGAACTATGAGTGGGATTTTCACTGGAATTCTGTCCAGAGAGCGTTTAAGGATATATACGATAAATTTTCTCAGTGGCGCGATTGTCCTGACCTTTACCGCAAAGAGACAAAAACAAGGGCCGTTGTAAAGCCTTTTATCGTTTAGGCGTACCCTCCTCCATCAATTTCATCAGAAGCGTTTTCAAAACTCGGCACTCCATTTCTCTCAAGAAATACGAGTTTTACCACGCCGGTCGGTCCGTTTCTCTGCTTTCCAATTATAAGTTCCGCCATTCCATCTTTTTCCTCGGGATTTTTTCTGTATATGTCTTGACGGTGAATAAAAAGCACTACGTCTGCGTCCTGCTCTATTGCTCCACTTTCCCTGAGGTCTGAAAGTTGGGGGCGGCGGTCTGTTCTGGTTTCGGTCTGTCTGCTAAGTTGGGAGATGCCTATTACGGGAACGTCAAGTTCCTTTGCAAGCGCTTTGAGCGACCCTGATATCTCAGCTATCTCTCTTTCTCGGGTCTCGGTTTTTGAACTGCCTCTCATAAGTTGCAGATAGTCCACCACAATTAGGTCTAACCGATTGTCCTTTCTGAGCCTTCTAGCTTTTGCTCTTATTTCAAGAACCGTAAGAGCTGGAGTGTCATCTATGAATATATCTGAGTTCGCGTAACGCTCAGCGGAGTCAAACAACTTGTCTAGGTCTGAGTCTTTTATGTATCCGCTTCTCATGGAAGAAAAGCTGACTTTGGAGTTTATAGACAAAAGTCTTAGCATAAGTTGTTCCTTGGTCATCTCAAGGGAGAACATAGCCACGCAAAGTCCTTCGTTGATCGCCGTGTTACTTATCAAATTCAGGCAAAGAGACGTTTTCCCCGCTCCGGGACGCGCAGCTACTATAATTAAGTCTGACTTTTGAAGTCCTGAAGTCATGTGATCAAGTCTTTCAAATCCCGTTTTTATTCCGGTTATAAACTCTTTTTTTTCGCTTAGATGCTGAACGTTCTTAATGGCTTCTCTAGCTAGATCTTTTGAGTGCCAAAAACTGGGTTTTATCTTGTTCTGCGCTACGTCAAGAATTGATTGCTCCGCTCTGTCGACAAACTCGTCTACCTCAATATCAGGTCCATAACCCCTGTGAACTATCTCCGAGGCGGTAAGTACGAGTTTTCTCAGAACTGACTTGTCTTTTACTATTTTTGCGTAGTGAGAAACGTTTGCCGCTGTGGGAACTATGGAGGCTAGGTGCGTTATATACTGCGCGCCACCGACATCTTCGAGTATTCCCTTTGTACTCATCCAGTCGTATAGTGTGAGTACGTCAATAGCGCTACCTTCCTTATCAAGATCTATCATGCATTGTATTATTTTTGAGTGAGTTTCACTGTAAAAATCCTCAGGAATGAGAATTTCAAGAACTTGGTTTATTGAACTGTTATCAAGGAGAATAGCGCCCAAAACCGCGCGCTCTGCTTCCTCGTTACTAGGAAGAGGTGATCTTGAAAGAGTTTCCATCCGCTTGGTTCCGCCTTCCGGATGTCTAATCCACTAAGACTATGCCAATGTCCATAACGTTTGTTCCCGTACTTCCCGTTTTTATCAGGTCGCCTAGGGTTTGAAAAAACGCGTACGAATTGTTGTCAGCAAGGTGGTCCCTTGCGCTTATTCCCAGCGCTCTTGCTTGGAGTCTTGACTGTCCATCGCATATGGCTCCTGCGGCGTCAGTAGGACCGTCTATTCCATCGGTTCCGGCGAAAAGACCCACAATTCCGCTACTTCCCATTATCTGAAAACAAAACGAAAGCGCAGTCTCGGTGTTTCTTCCCCCCTTCCCTCTGCCAAGCACATTAACGGTGGTCTCTCCCCCAAAAAGTACGCATGCGGGAGTTTTTATCGGCCGCCCGAATTTTTTAATATCAAAAGCGATTCCAGTTAGCACTTTAGCCACTTCTCTCGCTTCCCCTGATATCTGGGAAGATAGCAAAAGCGTGTTGTATCCCATCTCTCTCGCTTTTTTTTCCATTGACGATAGCACATTACGGTTATTTCCTACAACTATCGTGCGTGCGCCCGAGCGCTCGTATTGCTTGCGGTCAACTGGTCCTGCGAGTTGTTTTTTTCTTCCGTTTTCAAGATGCACCACGACTCGGGGAGGAATTTTGTGTTCAAGATCAAGAGCCTCTATAACTTTCCACGCATCCTCGTAAGTTGTGGTATCGGGAACCGTGGGTCCTGAGGCTATAAATTCTAGGCGGTCACCTACTACGTCAGACAGTATGAGCGTAATCACTTGAGAGGGCAATGCCTTTTTAAGTAAGCCCCCTCCCTTTATCTGAGACAGTTTTTTCCTTACGGTATTAAGTCCGTACGTGTCTACGCCGCAGAGCATTAGTCTTTCAGTTACGGTTTTCTTATCTTCTATTGTGAGTCCTTCTGCCGGCATCGCAAGTATGGAGCTTCCACCTCCAGAGATCAAAAAGATCACAATGTCTTTTTCCTTAGATTTTTCGAGAAGAGAGACAACCTTTTGCGCCGCTAATACGCTTTTTTTGTCTGGAATTGGGTGGGAAGACAACTGAAAGTTCATTTTCGTAAAACTTTGCTCGGCAGGAGAATTCGATACTACTATCCCTTCGGTTATGCGGTCACCGAGAAGTTCCTCAACCGCTTTTGCCATAGATGAAGATGCCTTTCCAAAGGCTACTACGTACACAGACTCAGAATCTGAGAGATCAAAACTCTCTTCGCCGATCTTGAGAATAGAACCGTCAAATTCAAGATGCTCCAAGATGCATTTCCCCGGGTCGGCTTGCGCAATAGCGTGGTCATAAAGGGCTCTTGCGTCCTTTTTAAGTTTCGCATTCATCAACTTTCCTTGAGCTTATCAATTATGTTGTCAACTTTCGCTTCGGTAATATTCTCGTAAAGGGTATCGCCAATCAGCATAACAGGAGCGGTTCCACACGAAGCAAGACATTCCGCTTCCATCAGGGTTATTTTCCCATCGGCTGTAGTCTCTCCGGTTCTTATCCCAAGACGATCGCATAGATGGTGTTCAAGATTCTCCGCTCCACGCAGGGCGCAAGAGAGTGTTCTGCATAGCCATACAACATGTTTTCCCACAGGTTCAGTGAAAAACATAGTGTAGAACGACGCTACGTTTTGGACTGAGGAAGGTGGAATGTCAAGCGCTGATGCGACCTCCTCCATAGACTCCGTACTGAGCCAGCCGAACTCGTTCTGTACTTCTCGAAGAACGGGAATAAGCGCTGAAAGTCTAGTTTCATGTTCATTCGCTATGGACTGTATTTTTATCTGCAGTTCGGGGGAAAAGGACAAACTAGACACCTCCTTGAAACTTAAAACCGTGAGAAAAACTAACATGATTTGAGAAAGCGGGCAAGATTCGCAATGTGGCCTTGGCGCAGATTTTTGACTTTTTTAATATGCCGGAAGTGAATTGAAGCTATGTCCGGGGCGGTTAAAATCCTTTCTATGGAGAGAAAAAGAATAACCACGGTTTACACAGGGTTGGGGGATGATGGAAAAACAGCGATTCTCAGCAGTGACAGGGTGAGAAAATCATCTGTTAGAGTTGAGGCTTACGGAGAAGTAGATGAACTCAATTCCTTTCTTGGTTTGGCCTGCGCAAGGGTAAAGGATGAGCGAATCTGTAGGGTTATCGGAGATATTCAAAATGAGCTTTTTATCGCAGGAAGCGACCTTGCCACCCCAAAAGACTCTAAATTTGATTCACCTCGTATAACCGAAGAGATGCGCAAGGAGTTAGAGGAGCGTATAGAAGAATTTCTACCCGAGGTGGGAGAACTTCGGGAATTTATTTTGCCCGGAGGCTCTGAGGGCGCCGCATGCCTTCATCTTGCTCGCGCGGTTTGCCGGAGAGCGGAGAGAAGAACTGAGGCGCTTTTCGGACCTGATGTTGAGCGCAAAGAGATTCTGATCTATTTGAACAGACTTTCGGATCTTCTATTCGTATTGGCGAGAGTTGAAAACAAGACCTCTGGGGTAAAAGAGATTTCTGTTGATTTCAAGGGAAGTGGAAAGGGAAAAAATGAGCGGGGATGAACTGAGGATAACAGATCCTGAAATTGAGGATTATATACTTGGTCTTTACTCCCCAGTTAATGATGTTTTCTCCGATATGGAGAAACAAGCTGAGCGAAGCGACGTTAAAATAGTTGGTCCGTTTGTGGGAAGAGCGCTCTTTCAGTTGTGCGCGATAAAGGGATCTATCAATATTTTCGAACTGGGGTCGGGGTTTGGATACTCTGCTTTGTGGTTTGCTCTTGCGCTTGGGGAAGAGGGGAAGATCGTGTGCACAGACAAACTCTCTGAAAACTCAGAACTCGCATGGTCATACTTTGCGCGAGCGGGACAGGAGAAAAAACTTCAGTTTCTTTGCGGAGACGCTCTCTCTACGCTTGCCGATTTTCCAAAAGGTTTTGATATCATATTCAATGACATAGATAAAGAGGAATATCCACAGGTGATTGAGCTTGCGTGGGAAAAACTTAATCCCGGAGGGATGCTCATTACCGATAACGTGCTTTGGAGTGGCAGGGTTGTAAGGGATGACGGCAGTGAGGCGACAGAAGGGGTATCCGAGTTTAACAAGGCCATTTTTTCAGACCCTAGGTTTTTTTCTACCATACTTCCCGTTCGTGATGGGCTTGGAGTTAGTTTGAAAATCACTGAATAGAGAAATATGACTAGATAACGAAAATGAAAAAAAAGGAATTACTCAAGCCAACTACGGAAAAAGACCTTCTTGAATTCTTCACCGAATCATATGAACGCATACGCAGGAGGCATAATGCGAGAAGAAAGAACAAGGCGCTTATAGGTTATGAACTCGCTTCCCAGAGAACAGGGGTTGTGGATGACCTCATAAAACAAACGCTTGATATGTACGGCTACTCAGATCTCGTTGGAGTAGCAATCGTCGCGCTTGGCGGTTACGGAAGAAGCGAACTCTCCCCCTACTCTGACATAGACCTTCTTTTCCTACACGATAAGAGTTCAAAGCAACTTGCGGAAGAGATAACGCAAAAACTGGTTTATTTGCTCTGGGATACGAAAATGGATGTTGGCAATTGTACGCGGAGCGTTGAGGAATGCGTGGAACTTTCAATGGACCGCGCCGATACGACTATTCTCAGTTCTCTTCTTGACGCGAGATTCGTCTGTGGGGACAAAGATATTTGCCGCAAACTTGATCATGAGATCTACAACGAACTGCTTCCTTCAATAGCAAGTGATTTTATAAAGAGGAAAAAGGAGGAGGCGGACCAAAGGGGAGAGAAATATGGAAAAACTCTTTACATCCTAGAACCCAACGTAAAAGAAGGGCACGGTGGTCTGCGGGAGTTTCAAACAGCGATGTGGATAGCTCAGATTAGTTATAAGGTCAGAAAATTTGGTGATCTGCTACAAGGTGGCTTTATAACGGAGAAGGAATATCAGTCCATGCGCAAATGCGTCAACTTCATTCTAATGGTGCGGGCGCAACTGCATTATCAAGCCGGAAAAAGACAAGATAATCTGACGTTTCAACACCAAGAGCAGGCGGCTGAATTTTTTGGATACAAAGATGGAAAGATCCGCGCTGTGGAAAAATTCATGAGAATCTATTACCTGCGCGCAGCTATGATGGTTCAGCAGTCCCATAGAATTAAAGAAAAATGCATAAGAGTTCACTCCCGAAGAGTGGTTGGTAGAAAGACCACGCGCCTTGATTACGGTTTCACTATAATGGGTAAGTATCTTTCTGTAACAAGCAGAAATGTTTTCAGCGAAGATTTTTGCAATTTTATGCGCGCGTTTGAGTATGCGGACCGTTATTCTCTAGAATTCAGCGAATATCTAGACGTGCTTATGACAGAGAATATCTTCCGGGTAGATGAAAAAGTAAGAAACGACCCTGTTTTTAACAAGATGTTTTTGTGGCTTTTACGTTCTGCGAAAAACGCGTCAAAGATCCTGCTCAAAATGAATGAAATACGACTTTTAGGGCGGATAATACCAGAGTTTGGAAAAATAGTATGCATGGTGCAGTTCAACTCCTACCACGTCTACACGGTCGACATACATTCTATCTTCATGGTAAGAGAGATTGAAAAACTTTTAAGTTACGAATATGAAAATAAGTTCCCGTTGCTTACCAAGATTGGAGAAAGCATAATGAAACGCCACGTTCTTTTCCTCGCATGCCTTTTCCACGATATGGGAAAAGGTCAGGGTGGAAGCCATGCGAAGAAAGGGGCGGCGATGATTCCCAAAATAGCTAAGAGACTTGGCCTTACCGATGAGGAAAAAGAGCAACTGGAATTCCTTGTGCGCCATCACTTAGCCATGGTTGAGTTTTCTCAAAAAAGAGATCTGAGCGACCCGGTGGTGATAGGACGTCTCGCAAAGGCCGTACCGAATGAGGAAACGCTTTCACTTCTTTATCTGCTCACCTTTGCCGATATAAGATCAGTTGGTCCCGATGTTTGGAAGGACTGGACTGGAACCCTGCTACAGGAACTTTACGTAAGGACTCTTCGGCACATGGCGGGGTCCACTTATAGACGAAAAAGCCAGCAAGAGTGGAGGGAGAAAATGACAGAGGACATTGTAGCAGATGCGCGGCGAGAGATTTCGGAGAAAAAAGTGAGGAATATACTAGAGCAGATGCCTATCTCCTACTTTAGCCAGTTCTCAAGAAAAAACGTTCTGCGCCACGTGAAATTTTTAAACTCCATCAAAGCGGAATATGGCACGGAAGTTATACGGTATCAGGGACATGACGAGTTTACCGTTTGCACTGCCAGTAGAAAGGGAATATTCTCGGTGTTCTGCGGAGTTCTAAGCGCAAACGGACTGAATATTCTAGGCGCCCGAATGGTTACCACTCTTGATAAAAAGGCTCTTGATATATTTTACGTAGATAAAATCAATCACATCACTGACGATGAGCATGAAAGGATATGGGACAAGGTGCGCAAAAACCTCGGAAGCGTTCTCAAAGGGGATACCGATGTAAACGAACTTGTTGAGAAGAGGAAAAGAAATTACGCTTCTTACGCCCGAGAGGTTCCCCAGTATCCACCTGAAATCGTGTTTGATAACGATTCTTCTGAGAACGCGACGGTAATAGAAGTTTACGCTAACGATAGAGAAGGACTTCTGTACAGTATTACGAAAACTATTTACGAGTTGGGTCTTTCAATTGAATACGCGAAAATCTCTACCAAAGCGGACCAAGTGGCTGATACGTTCTATGTGCGAGACCTAAGAGGACGCAAGATAACTGGATCAGAAAAACTGGCTAGCATAGAGAGTTCCCTTATAGAAGCGGTGACCGGTGAACAGTAGAAGTGGTGAGATTTTGTGAACGCAAAGGTAACAGACGTCAAGTGTGATTTTCTTGTTGTTGGCGGTGGGCTTGCGGGGCTTTACACCGCTGTGTGCGCATCCCGTTTCGGTAGTTGCGTGGTGGTTACCAAGCAAACCCTTATTCAGAGCAATTCTTACTGGGCGCAGGGAGGAATCGCCGCCGCGTTTGATCCCGAAGATTCTCCAGTTTTCCACAAAGAGGATACTATCGTTGCGGGAAGGGGCCTTTGCGACCCACGCGTTGTTTCTATCTTGGTTGAGGAAGGAAGGGATAGGGTTGCGGATCTTATCAATCTGGGGATGGAGTTTGATTCAGATGAGAGTGGGCTTCTACTCGGAATTGAGGGAGGTCATTCCAAACGAAGGGTTTTGCACGCAGGTGGGGATTCTACTGGAAAGCGGATGATAGACTTTTTGATTTCCTACGTGCAAAAAAGCGAATCAATCGTAGTGATGGAACTTGTTACCGTCACCGACATAATCTCTGACGGAGAGAAATGCTGTGGAGTATGGGGTTACGATGCGAATAACAGAAGTTATATAAGGGTCAGTTCTCCATCAACGATACTTGCCACCGGCGGAGCGAGCGCTCTCTACGGCAGGACAACAAACCCAGAAGGGGCGTCGGGAGAGGGTGTGGCGCTCGCATGGAGAGCCGGCGCGGAAATTTCCGATATGGAATTTGTGCAGTTCCACCCTACGGTTTTTAGCGGTTCTGACGGGAAATCCTTTCTACTTACGGAAGCGCTACGAGGAGAAGGCGCTTTTTTACTTAACGCGCGTGGAGAGAGATTTATGAAACGCTACAGCCCTCTTCTTGAACTTGCGCCGAGGGACGTGGTCTCGGAGGCTATTTGTAGCGAAATGACCTCTTGTGGAAAGGATTACGTCTATCTTTCTCTTTCCCACCTTGATCATCAGTTTGTTAACAGCAGATTCTCAACAATAGCGCGCTTCTGCAGGGATTCTGGGTTTGATCTCGCGAAGGACCGTATACCAGTAGCCCCTGCCGCGCATTACACCATAGGAGGAGTCAAAACCGGACTTATGGGAGAAACCAATATAGATGGATTTTATGCTTGCGGCGAGGTTTCAAATACCGGTGTTCATGGCGCTAACCGTCTTGCTAGCAACTCGCTTCTTGAGTGTATGGTGTTTGCCAAAAGGTGCGTAGATGGCGCTGTTGAGGCATCTGGAGGCGTAGTAGAGTCCGCGCAAAAATTTGAAGGCTTTGCGATAGACATCGCAGGACGGGATGATATGGAATTTTTCCTTTCCGCAAGACGCAAGATAGCGGATGGGATGAACGCGTATTTGGGCATAGTGAGAGAAGAAAGTGGAATAAGGAAACTTATGGCGTTACTTCAAGAGATCTCCTCTGAGGCCAAAGACCTTAGTGGCTGGGCTGACTTCAGACTCAGAGCCATGATAGATGTATGTCATCTTATGGGTCTAGCGGCTCTTGAGAGAAAGGAGACTAGAGGCGCTCATATAAGATCTGACTATCCTCAGGAAGACGCTGAATATGAAAGGCATTTAGTTTTCAAAAAGGAAATATCAAGGAGCGAGAGGTGAAAGTTCAAGCGTCTATTCCTAATGAAACCATAGATCTTTTGCAAAGAGAACTGCGCCAAGATATCGGAAGCGGGGATATAACAACCGACAGCATTTTTGACAAAGATGCGATTATGACAGCGGCGCTCATAGCTAAGCAGCCCGGAATAATCTCAGGACTTGCGGTGGCAGATGCCGTTTTCCAGACACTTGACGCTAATTGTCGTTGGCAAGAAAAGGTCTGTGATGGTGACGCTGTTTCTTGCGGAGATAAAATCGCTTCAGTTAGGGGAAACAGCAGGGCGCTTGTCTCCGCTGAAAGAACAGCGCTTAACGTATTACAGAAAATGAGCGGTATCTCAACTCTTACTTCTCTTTTTGTTTCGGAGACTAGGGGATTTTCGGCAAAGATAATGGATACGAGAAAAACCCTTCCAGGACTCAGATGGGCAAGCAAATACGCGGTTTCCGCTGGAGGGGGAAAAAACCACCGCCACGGGCTCTATGACGCTGTTCTCATAAAAGACAACCACATAAAGGTCGCTGGGGGAATAGATGCTGCGGTCAGGTTAATAAGAGAAAACACAAAAGAAGATGTTCAAATAGAGGTTGAAGCAAAGACAATGAAGCAGGTAAAGGAATCTCTTCTGTGTGGCGTTGATGTCATAATGCTTGATAATATGGACATACCGATGATCAAAGAGGCCGTGCGTCTTATAGACGGCCGTGTTCTTGTTGAAGCATCTGGAGGAGTGACGCTTGACAATGTCAGGAAGATTGCGGGAACCGGGGTTGATTTTATATCCGTCGGCGCTCTTACTCATTCTGCTCCATCTTTAGATATAGGTTTTGATGTGCTAGAATAAAGAGACGGAATTATAGAGGGCGTATCGGTGGTCTGCTACAATGTCTAACCTTTGTGATATTACAGAAGAGATAGCAAGACTCAGAAAGGAGAAAAACGCCATAATTCTGGCTCACAACTACCAAATACCTGAAATTCAAGATCTTGCCGATTACACTGGCGACTCGCTAGGGCTCTCCCAAAAAGCTTCGGAAACTGACGCGGAAATAATTATATTCTGCGGAGTCCATTTCATGGCTGAGACGGCATCCATTATCTCTCCTGAAAAAAAAGTACTTATTCCGGACCCTCAGGCCGGATGCTCACTTGCTGAAACCATAACCGTTGAGCAACTCCGGAAGTGGAAATCTGAAAATCCCGAGGCTGTCGTGGTTTCCTACGTGAACACGTCAGCTGCGGTGAAATCGGAAACTGATTACTGCGTTACCTCTTCAAACGCTGTAAAAATCGTGGAATCCATCCCAAAAGATAAAGACATACTTTTTCTTCCAGATATGTTCCTAGGATCTTTTGTTGCCAAAACCACGGGAAGAAAAATTTATGTTTGGCCGGGGGAATGCCATGTACACGCGGGGATAAGGACGTCGGATATAAAGAACATAAAGCAAACTTACCCTGATGCGGAAATGATAGTTCATCCCGAATGCGGGTGCACGACATCGTTTCTTCATGCCACTGCTGGAGATGAGGAACTCGCAAAGGATATAAAGTTTTTCTCGACAGGAAAGATGATTGACTATACGCGAAACTCCGAGACGCGTAGATTCATAGTGGCCACGGAAACGGGGATTTTACATACATTGAGAAAACAAAGTCCGGAAAAAGATTTTTACCCGGCAAGAGAAAACGCTATCTGCGAGTACATGAAAATGATAACGGTTGACAAAGTGCTCAATTCTCTCAGAGAAGAGGTACATGAAGTTAAAGTTCCTCCTGATATTGCGCAGAAGGCGAAAAAGTCAATAGACAGAATGCTTTACATATCGGCTCAGTAGCCCATGGCCGCGCCCATTCCTTTTCTATTGTCAGACGCTACGTGGAAAAGTCCCTTCTGTCGCACGATACTTTGAGCGTTTCCTATATGTCCAGTTCTTTCCACTCTGTGGCCTTTTTTACTAAGCGCTGTCTCAATTTCCTCTGTCATGCCGTTTTCTATGTAAATAGCGTCGGGTAGCCACTGGTGATGTATTCTGGGAGTGGCTGTAGCCTTCTGTATATTCATTTTGTGATCAATTACGTTGATCAGGAGTTGGAGCACAGTGGTAATTATCCTGCTTCCTCCCGGGCTTCCCGTGGTCAGAAAGAAATTTCCATCTTTGAGCACTATGGTTGGCGTCATGGAACTTAACATTCTTTTCTCAGGAACTATTGAATTTTTACTACCACCTACAAGACCGTAGGCGTTTTGCGCTCCGGGTTTTGCGGAGAAGTCGTCCATTTCATTATTGAGCAGAATCCCTGTTCCGGGCACCGAGAGTCCAGAGCCATAAGAGAAATTGAGAGTATAGGTGTTGGAAACCACATTCCCGAATTTGTCAGCCACGGCAAAGTGAGTAGTTTCCGTTCCCGTCTCCGCCACGGGATTACCAGGCATTATTTGCGCGCTTGGAGTTGCCACGTCAGGGTGAATGCGATTTGATAGTTTCTTTGCGTAACTCTCTGAGGTCAGCCACTGCGTCGGGATCTCGGAAAAATCAGGGTCGCCTAGATGTTCTGATCTGTCCGCATAGGCGAATTTCATTGTTTCCGCAAGAAGGTGGATGTATTCAGGGGAGTTGCGTTTGTACTTCGATAGAGGGTGATTTTCGAGGATTTTGAGCATCTGGATCAGATGCAATCCACCTGAACTTGGTGGTGGCATTGAGTAGACTTGATATCCTCTGTATTTTCCCGTTATCGGTTTTCTCATGACTGCCTTGTAAGATGCGAGGTCCTCTGCGCTTATAAGACCACCTGCGCGTTTCATATAAGTTGTGATTTTTTCAGCTATCGCTCCCCGATAAAACGCATCTGGTCCGCCATCCCTTATCTTTTTGAGGCTCCATGCTAGGTTCTCCTGCTTCAAAATCTGTCCTTGCGCTGGAGGCTCTCCGTTGTTTGCAAAGAAAATATTCATACTTTCTTCAGACCTTCGCATTCTCTTTTTTGCGCCGAGAAGCGACCTGTGAAGCTGGGATGAGACCACGAATCCGTTTTCCGCTAATTCTATTGCTGGCGAAAGCGCTTCGGCAAGTGATATGGTTCCGTATTTTTCAAGGGCAAGGGCAAGCCCTGCGACTGTGCCTGGCACTCCTGCTGATTCAATACTTTCGCGCGCTCGCTTGATGTCAACTTCTCCTTTTTCATCCAAAAACATATCTTCTGAAGCCTCCAGAGGCGCCTTTTCCCTGTAATCCATGGCTACTGTCTTCCCACTTTCCGCTATATGGATAAGCATGAATCCGCCACCCCCGAGATTTCCTGCGCGCGGGAGGGTAACCGCAAGCGCAAATCCCATAGTGACAGCCGCATCAACGGCATTTCCACCCCGCATGAGCACGCGGGTACCGACAAGAGTCGCGTGCTTTTCAGCGGACACAACCGCTCCATTTTGAAATGGACCGTTTTTTACTGGAGATTTCTGAACAAAAAAAGATGATGCGCAAGATACAGCAAGTGCGCAGAAAACCAAACACAGCGCGGAAGTAGAAAGAAAAAATCTATTCGCTGAGAAGGTGTTCAAAAGGAAGTTCCGTATCTATAACGCCTAGACATGCTCATTCTGTCTTTGCATATCTCTATTTTTCTGGAGTAAAAGGCTTTTTCGAAAGTTTCCTCGGTAAGACCGATTGCGCGGTCAAAGTTAGATATGGCGTCTTGATATTTGTGAAGTTCAAAATTAAGATTCCCCAAGGTTGAATAAAGAAGGTTATGCGAGGACAGTTTCTCCACCTCTCGTATTTCCTTTATGGCATCAATCCCCTGCTTGGCGCCATGGGTTTTCGCAATGGCGATTGCCCTTTGCAGTTCCACAAGTGGGCAATGATGACATGCGAGATAACTGTCATAAAGAGTGATGATCCTTTCCCAGTTCGTATCCCCATATCTTTTGGCAAGGGCATGTACGGCGGAAACGCCAGCTTTTAAGTGGATTTCAGTAACTTCTCCACCACTTTCTGCGGAAAAAGAGAGATGCTCAAAACCCCTTCTTATCATGTCCTTATCCCAGAGGTCTCTGTTTTGCTGCTTGATTCCAAGAGGTTTTCCGTTTGAGTCTCTCATGGTCTTGAGTCTTGATGCGTTGAGAAGCATAAATGCGAGCAAAGCGTGGATACTCGGTTTTTTCGTATTGGGAAAAGCAAGAAGAATTTCGGCGAGTCTTATTGCGGAAAAACAGAGGGATGGGACTGGCAGAGACCCTTTCCGGAGACCGTTTTGTCCAAGACTAAAAATTTCGGAAATATTTTTTACAATTGCGCTTGAATCTATCTTGATTTTTCCCCTAGCGTCCATTTTATCCGCAAGTTCTCTTTTTGCCGCAGAAAGTTTTTGCTCAAGATGAGTTTCGTTTTTTTCAAAAATCCGCGCAAGCTCTGAGCAAGAAAACCCACAAAGAATGTTAAGTATCAGATGCTTTTGCAGAGAACTCTTTCTCTTAAGTTTTGAGATAGTGAAAAGCATATCAATTTGGCTTTTTAACACCTTTTGGTTTTCTGGAAAATCAAGATGAAACTCTGATATGTCAATCCGCCTATCTCCCTCTCTTTTCTTAGACATGTGGTGTATTTTTCTGCAGAAAAGTTTGTTCGAACTCTCGGTTATATCTATCCATATGACACTTCGGGGATCTTGAGGAACTCCTTGTTTTGCCCATTTTTGCCTCATTTTCTCAAAAGAGTTACGACAAACGCTTTGGACGTGCTCAAGGCTGTGATAACCGAAAGCCTCGGCAAGAGTGCAAACTATGGCTCCATAGTCACTTATAAGTTGCTTTGAAATCTGTCTGTTTACTTCAGGTCTGTTGTATTTTATTCCCAATTTGCGTTTCCTCTGATGTACATGCGAAAAATATTTTAATCTAGGATTATACGCGGAAAAATCTGTAAGAAGGTATTTCTTTTTAGAGTTGGGCTAAAATTAGCGACCCCATCTGGTCTGTTCCTACTTTTGTTTTTCCCTCTTGGTATATATCCGCAGTTCTATAACCATTATCAAGAACCTTTTTCACCGCATCTTCAACTTGGTCAGCCGCCGCATCCATATCAAAAGAGTAACGAAGCATCATGGATGTGGAAAGAACAGCCGCTATGGGATTTGCGATGTTTTTCCCGGCTATGTCAGGCGCGCTTCCGTGCACGGGTTCATATATCGCGGTGCTATTTCCAACGCTTGCCGAGGGTAGCATGCCTAGAGAACCCGTCAGTTGAGCTGCCTCGTCGCTTATTATGTCTCCAAACATGTTTCCCGCAAGCATCACGTCAAAATCCCGCGGCCTTCTTATAAGTTGCATAGCGGCGTTATCAACGTATAAATGCTCAATTTCAATCTCTGGGAATTCACGGTCCCGCACAACCCCTACAGTGTCTCTCCAAAGTACCATAGACTCAAGCACATTTGATTTATCTATGGATGTCACTTTCTTTCTTCTTTTCCTCGCAACCTCAAACGCTACTCTTGCTACCCTTTCTATCTCTGCCGTTGAGTAAAGTAACGTATTAAAGCCGCTTTTCTCTCCTCTCTCAATTTCTGTAATACCTCTCGGCTCCCCAAAATATATTCCGCTTGTAAGTTCCCTTACGACCATTAGGTCGACGCCTTGCACCACTTCTTTTTTAAGCGTAGATGCGTCTGCAAGAGCAGGGTAAACCACTGCAGGGCGTAGATTTGCGAAAGTATCTAACTGTTTTCGGAGTTCAAGCAGTCCTTTTTCAGGTTTGAGATCATGGGGTAGGTTCTCCCATTTGGGACCTCCTACGGCTCCCAATAACACCGCATCACTCTGTCTTGCTTTTTCTAAAGTCTCTTCGGTCATGGGGACTCCGTGGGCATCTATGGAACATCCTCCGAAAAGCTCTGTATCAAGAGCAAACTCAATACCGTTTTTTTCTCCTATCGCTTTAAGTATAGAGACGCTTATATCAGTGACTTCAACGCCTATTCCGTCTCCAGGAATTACCAGTATTTTGGGCAATTTTGTTCTCCTAAGTCTGTTCTATTTCTCTCGTGATAGTTTACCCGGAAGTTTTGTCTGTCTCAGCAATCGTGATTATAGAAAAGTGGGATAAAGAAAACCGAGTCTTTCCGCCCTGCTTTATTTCTCGCTCTATACTCTATTTGTAAATCGTTCTATCATAGAGTTGACTTATACGGGGGGGGGGGGGGGTAAACTCAGAAGCGTAATAATGAGGAAAGACTTATAGCAAGGCTTTGCCATGTCAGGTGAATGGTCCGCCTTTATAAATAGTTTTTACAGAGGAGGTTCTGTTTATGAAGTTATGTAGTTTTTTAGCAAGGTTTTGTTTGCTCAGTGGAGCCATTTTTTTAATGGCTTGTGAAGGGGATATGGAACCAGCAGAGCCAGTGGCAGGGTCAAGAGGGGACTCAGCAGGTGAGAGAGAACTTACTCCAGTATCACAAGAGCCAGTAGTACCCCAAGGACCACAAGGATCAGTGGAACCAAAAGAGTCGCCGGAGCCACGGCGACCAGCAAGAGACACTGAAACGCCAGAACCGAAAGGAGACCAAGAACCGGCGGGACCACAAGAACCGGCAGGGCCAGCAGGAGGTTCAGGCGATGGTGATATGGATGTGCCTGGATGCGAGGATGCACAAATGGTGAAAGGCACTAGTGAGTTTCAGGGTAGTAGTGGAGATGATTTTCTTTGCGGAGACAATAATAACAATAGGATTAAAGCAGGCAAAGGAGATGATACGGTTAAAGGTGGAGCCGGCAACGACATAATAGAGGGTGAAGACGGCGAAGACATGCTCTACGGGGAAGCTGATAACGACACTCTCAAAGGTGGAGACGATGATGACATGCTCTACGGTGGAGATGGAAATGACACGCTTGAAGGCGGAGAGAGTAGAGACACACTCATGGGAGGAGCCGGAGACGACGTACTCAAAGGCGGAGAAGGGGATGATATGCTAGATGGTGGTGAGGGTAGCGATACGGCGGATTATTCTGCAGTCGCAGCCACAGCGATGCTAAATATTGACCTTTCCCAAGGAACAGTCAGTGATGACGGTCATGGTGATGAGGACGAGATTTCTAATATTGAGAACATCACTGGTGGAGCGGGTAATGACACGCTTACCGGGGATAAAAACGCCAATACTCTAAAAGGTGGAGCTGGAGACGATATTTTTTGGGGTGGAAGTACTTCAGAGGTAGATGTTTTTACCGGAGGCACTGGAGCGGACACTTTCTTAATTTATAAAGGTGGAGGGCCTGATGTTATTAAGGATTTTAACTTGACCGAAGACAATCTTTATTTCTGGGGGTTTTCGTCAGGTAGTAGATCTAGAGCAATAACCGTTTCTAACGGTAAGATTTCGGTAGGAGGAACTGAGTATGTTGAAATACATAATGATGCCGGTTCACCAGATAACACAAAAGCAGCGAGTATAAAAGACGACTCAACAAGATATAGGTTTGTAACTGCAACATTTGACCCAAAGACAAGAACCTACACTTTTAAAGACAACTAAAGAAAACTGATTTTATACAAAAGCCTAGCCCTGCAGGTTTTTACCTGTGGAGTTTTTTTGATATACTGGCAAAAACACTCTTCAGGAGGGAATATGTATGAGCCTAGCAGAAAGACTCCAGCAGTTAATAGAATCGCATAAAGGATTACGAAGAATTGAAAGAATGGGAAAGCATATAAGCAAGCACAGATCCGGCATTGATTGATTATATCATACCTTCATTGGATGAGAGCAAGAACAAATAAGCGTGATTAAGCTGAACTTGCGGGAAAAATCTACCTTTTTTTGAGTGTAACTTATTCATATTAGTTTACTTTTATCTGTTTTTCGTGTAATATTCTGTCCATGTATATTTGTAGTTTATTTGCTTTTTCCACTTGACAGGCTTCATTTTCTTATATATTATCCTGTGCATGTATGTAGATCGCATCCCAAACAGAAATTCTCCACCCGCTATCCTGCTATGTGAGTCCTATCGAAAAACAGAAAAGCCCATAAACGTACCATCTCTAGTTTATCCAAATGTTCACCCAAAGTTATTCAAGGATTGCATGTACTATTCAAAGGCGACCACGCTGTTTCTGACTCATCTGGGGTTAAACTAAAACCTGTCCAGTAAAGAACATTTTATTTTTCTACTTTATCAATAATACCAATGCCTTATCTCAAAATTGTTCCGCAAGTTCCGATTAAGAAATTCCTATCGTTCGGCCCTGACTATTTGAAAACCTTTGCCCGTATTGTACGAGGTGGATAAATCCACAATTAAAAAGCTCTTATTCCAAAAAAAGCCGCCCAACAGGCTACCCCTTCTAAAACCCCTTGATATGCATACACCTTTTAGAAGTGCAAATGCCTCTACCTATTTATAGACTGGTCTTGTTGTATATAGATTGACGGGAATAAGTTCAAAAAAAAGGGCATGGGATGATTGGCGAACCTTGAACTGAAAACTCTATTTATGCGTAGAAAGCACAGTAATAGAAACCTTTGCTGAACCATTTTTGAGGATATAACGTGGGGAAAGAAAATATAGCAGGGTTTTACAATCACGTTATGTTAACCTAAGGGACCTCTGATCAACTATCCGAAATTGAACAAAAGTTCCATTTTCCCATTGTGACACCTAAATTGAGGTGAATTACCTCCATCTATTGGCTGCTTCTTGTCCGAATTCTGCCATTTGGCAAAATCCAGACGCATTTGTCCTACTCGGGCAGCATCTTCTGGCAAATTAACAGGTTCGTGAATGCCAAGAGTACAGCCAATCGGTTGGCGTTTTTCTCCAGACCACGATACCTCACCTTGTCATAGCCAAACTGACGTTTGATAGTTCTGAATGAATGCTCCACTTTTGCGCGGATGCTGGCCTTGGTCTTTTCAAGAAATTGCTCCATAGCATTCATCGTCTTGCGCTTACCCGGACGTTCAGCTATTTCCCATTTGATCTCCTTGTCCTTGAGTTCTTCACGCTTCTCAACACCCAGATAACCCGCATCACCGTAGCAAGTCACTTCCTTGCCATGTAACACAGGTGCTCCGTCTGGGTGATGTCATGCACATTGGCAGCAGTAGTTTCCATGCTGTGGATAACACCCGAGGTCTCATCCACACCAATGTGCATTTTCATCCCAAAATACCATTGATCGCCTTTCTTGGTCTGGCGCATCTCCGGGTCACGCTTACCCTCTTTGTTCTTGGTCGAGGTCGGCGCTGAGATAATGGTCGCATCTACGATTGTACCTTCTCGCAAAAGCAGACAATTACGTTCCAGGTGATGGTTCACTTCTTTGAGGATCGTCTGGCCCAACTGATGTTTCTCCAGAAGATGACGGAAGTTCAAGATATTGGTTTCATCCGGTATTGGCCCGGTCAGGCTCAGCCCGGCAAAGCGGCGCATGGACTCAATCTCGTACAGCGCATCTTCCATCGCCGGGTCGCTCAGATTGTAGAACAGTTGTATGCAGTGAACCCGTAGCATCTTTGACAAAGAGTAGGGTCTACGACCTTTCCCGGGCTTTGGATAGTATTTGGCAATTTTCTCCTCCAGTTGTTTCTAGGGGATCAATTTATCCATCCGTTCAAGAAACTTCTCACGACGTGTTTTAAGCTTTTTGTGGGTATCTTCTGCTACGGAGAAGCTTATCTGGTTCATGGGTTCACCTCATAAAGTAAGGTTTCGATACTATAGCATATTTAAGGGACTTATTCAGATGTCCCATAAGTTTCAATCTTGGGCAGAATTATCTTTTTTAGTAAAAATAAAGGTTGCTTTTATAAATCATAAAGAGTAGATTTATTTTAGAAAAAATGGATTATAAAATACGTAAAATATCCAAAAGGATTCTCTTTTCTCTGGGTCAGAGTCCTGTGGTATTTCTTAGCGGACCGCGTCAGTCAGGTAAGACTACGCTTGTACAGAACCTTGTTCGTAACGACTATCCCGCCGAGTACGTATCTCTTGATAACATGACTCAAATGGAGGCTGCATACGCCTCTCCAGAAGATTTTGTGAACCGTCGAAAGGGACCGTTGATTATTGATGAAGTTCAATTAGTTCCCGAACTGTTCCGAGTACTTAAGGTTGTAGTTGATGAAACTCGTTTTGAGAGCAGAACGTTGAGCAACGGCATGTTCCTGCTTACAGGTTCGGCGAATATAATGGTTTTGCCAAAACTTTCTGATGCTCTTGTAGGTCGGATGAGCATCAAAACTCTTTATCCGTTTTCAGCATGCGAGATTTTCTCTGGAAAAGGTGATTTTCTAGAAAGGCTTTTTGCAGTTGATTTCACCGAATTGCAAGAGGGGCCGACTCTTAAAGAAATTATTGAATTATCTACCTTCCCTGAGATATCTGGAAAACCGGAATATAAGAGGGAAGAGTGGTTTGATGATTATCTTACCACTATAATGCAACGTGATGTACGTGCACTTGCAGAACTTGAGAAAATTGGCGTTCTGCCAAAACTACTTCGAGTGCTAGCGGCCCGTGCCAGTAGCCTCAACAACGATGCCGCGCTTGCTCGTGATATGGGACTCAACCCAGTTACTAGCAAAAATTATCGCAGTATTCTCCAAGCTATGTTTCTCAGTTTCGACGTTGCGCCCTGGTACCGAAACGTCAGAAAACGACTTATTAAATCGTCCAAAAGCTATATCACTGATACTCTTCTTCTTTGTCATCTGCTTGGCTGGAGTCTTGGAGGCCCGCGCGGTGAATCCATTCAGTTAGATTTATTTGGTCGAAGTCTTGATAGCACACACAATCGATGGGGTGATTTTTATGGTAAAGTGCTTGAGAACTTTGTTGCTACTGAGCTTCAGAAAATGCTTTCCTTCTCCCCTATGAGAGCGAACCTCTTTCATTTTCGTACCGCAGATGGAAAAGAAGTGGATTTTGTTCTAGAGCGCCCAGACGGTTCAATTGCTGGCATTGAGGTCAAAGCTTCTAAGCGGGTTGTTTTTGACGACTTCAAAGGCATGAAAGAACTTTGTGATCTAGCCAAGGATGATTTTGTTTGCGGTATCGTTCTATATTCAGGAGAAAATGTAGTTCCTTTTGGCGACAGGTTTTCAGCTGTTCCTTTCTCCGCCCTCTGGCAGTAGTTAAAAGTAGGAAAATTGAGCGCATCTTACTAGAAAAATTGTATTCGGTGCAATATTTAAGGGTTTATTCAGAGGTTCCCTAAGTTCCGTATATGTTTCTGGTCTAGATTTTATCTGGGTGAGTCCTAAGTTCTATTCCTCTTCTCTTGCTCCGAGTTCTCTGTCAAGAATCAAAAGCGCCGCTTGGTTATCACCTGCGATTCTGATTTGCTCTACCGCGCTCTCTGAACTTTTTTCTTCTTCCACCTGCTCATCTATGAACCAGTGAAGCATTACCGATGTAGCATGGTCGTTTTTGGAGACAGCAAGGTCGTAGAGATTGTTTATCATAGCGGTTACTTCTCTTTCATGCTCAAGAACATCCTCGAACATCTCAAGAAGGGTCCCAAATTCAGAAGTTGGCTGTTCTATTGATTCGAGAACAACCCTGCCACCTCTATCAATCAGATAATCAAACAACTTCATTGCGTGTACAAGTTCTTCGTCACTCTGTTTACGCAACCAACTCGCAAATCCTGAAAAATTCTTGGATTCGCAGTATGCCGACATGGACAAATAAAGATATGAAGAGTAGTACTCGTTTCTTATCTGCGTGTTTATCGCATCCTGTATTTCGCTGTCAATCATTTTTATTTCCTCCCTGTGGTTTTTCCAATTCCTCTTTATACTTAAATATTATTGGCAGAGTATAACATCTTTAGATAAAAATTACTATTAAATGGTAATAATTTCCATTAAAAATTCAACCATATCTTTTTGTAGTAACCGTCATCATTACATGCGCTGGAAATTGTGGGCTTGTAAATAGACTCGCTGGTATTATATACTTTAGAGACAATCTGTTGTACTTAGGAGGTCAAAATGACGGAAACAGCAGAACAAAGTGAAAAAATTCTTCCTCTTCTTCCGCTTCGCGACGTTGTTATTTATCCCTATATGCTTGCGCCGCTTTTTGTGGGCAGGGAAAAATCAATAAGCGCTCTTGAAAAAGCGGCCAAGGGTGACAAGCAGATATTTCTTTCCGCCCAGAAAGACGCCAAAGTAAACGAACCCGGAAACGATGATATGTACAAGGTTGGTACAATAGGGACTATTGTGCAGATGTTGCGGCTACCTGATGGCACCGTAAAGGTTCTAGTCGAAGGTAAAAAGAGGGCGACAATATCGGGTTTTGTGTCGCAGAAAGACATGTTTATGGTGAAAGTAGAGGAAATTGAAGAGTCTTCTGGACAGAGTGTGGAGGTTGAGGCGCTTATGCGCTCAGCGTCCAAGCTCTTTGAGGATTACGTAAAACTCAACACGAAGATTCCTTCAGAGACTCTGGTGACTTTCATGTCCATTGAAGAGCCCGGCAAACTGGGAGACACCATCGCATCGCATCTAAACATGAAGCTTGCGGATAAGCAGGAAATTCTTGAGATGATCAATCCTCTTGAGAGAATAGAGAAACTTTGCGAGAAAATGCAATCCGAATTGGAAATACTTCAAATGGAAAAGAAGATAGGCAAGAGGGTCAAGAAACAGATGGAAAAGGCCCAAAGGGAGTACTATCTGAATGAGCAGATGAAGGCTATACAAAAAGAACTCGGGGCGGGGGATGAACTCAAGGGAGAGATAGAAGAGTTTGAGGAAAAACTCAAAAACAAGGAACTTCCAGAGGATGTGGAGCAGAGGGTAAAGAGAGAAATAAATAAACTTCGCATGATGTCCTCAATGTCAGCTGAGGCCACGGTTGTGAGAAACTATATAGATTGGCTTCTAGATCTGCCATGGATAAGCGAGCAAACGGAGGACCGTCTGGATATCGCAGCGGCTGCCAAAATTCTTGATGAGGACCACTATGGACTTGAAAAACCCAAAGAGAGGATACTTGAATATCTAGCGGTGCGAGTTCTTGCCGAAAAGCTCAAGGGACCTATAATCTGCTTTGTAGGGCCTCCTGGAGTTGGGAAAACCTCCCTTGCCAAATCAATAGCTCGCGCCATGGGACGTAAGTTTGTAAGAATGTCTCTTGGTGGAGTGAGGGACGAAGCGGAGATAAGAGGACATAGAAGAACCTATATAGGAGCCCTTCCCGGAAAAATCATACAGGGCATGAAGAAGGCGGGGACTGTCAACCCAGTCTTTCTCCTAGACGAGATTGACAAGTTGGGGATGGACTTTAGAGGAGATCCCGCATCTGCGCTCCTCGAAGCGCTAGATCCCGAGCAGAACTCAAGTTTCAATGATCATTACATAGAGGCCGACTATGACCTATCAAAGGTTATGTTCATAATGACCGCTAATGTGCTTCACACGATTCCTTGGGCGCTTCAAGACCGTATGGAAATAATCCGCCTTCCGGGTTATACGGAGCAGGAAAAGTTGCAGATAGCGAGAAACTTTCTTATCACTAAACAACTTGAAAACCACGGTCTTACGAATCATAAAGTAACCATAAAAAATGAGTCTGTTACCCAGATCATAAGAAAATATACAAAGGAAAGCGGCGTAAGAAACCTTGAAAGGGAGATAGCTTCATTGTGTAGGAAAGTGGCAAGGGAGATTGTTGAGAAGAAAAAAGTCCGAGGAATATCCATCACATCTAAAATTGTCAACAAGTATCTCGGTACTCCGAAGTATGAATATGGGGAGATCGAAAAGACCGATCAGATAGGCGCCGCGACCGGGCTTGCGTGGACGGAGTTCGGAGGGGAGTTGCTTACCATAGAAGTCTCAATCGTTCCTGGAAAGGGAAACTTCACTGTGACCGGAAAACTCGGAGAGGTTATGCAAGAATCTGCCCGCGCAGCGATGAGTTATGTTAGAAGCCGTGCGCAACGTTTGGGTCTTGAGAGGTTGTTTTACCAGAATGTGGATATACATATCCACGTTCCTGAAGGAGCCACTCCTAAGGACGGTCCGAGCGCCGGCATTGCCATAGCGAGCGCTATAGCGAGCTCTCTAACAAGAAAGCCGATAAACAAAGAGATTGCGATGACTGGAGAGATAACGCTTCGTGGCAGAGTTCTTACCATAGGAGGACTTAAGGAAAAAATCCTTGCGGCCCACAGGGGAAGGGTTAAGGAAGTTCTGATTCCTTTGGAGAACCTCAAGGACATTGAGGATATACCGGAGAACGTAAGAAAAGAGGTGAAGATAACCACGGTAGAGCATATGGACGAGGTGCTTGAAAAAGTGATTGTTTCAGATGAACCTGTGCTCAAAAACTTCGTTATTCCTTCCAAGGAGTACACTCTAGGAAGTGATCAAGTGCCGAAGAATGTAAACTGATAAAAAGATAGCGGTAGACCGTAGATGTTTGATTTAAAAGCCTCCGGGTGGTTATTGCCGCTTCGGAGGCTTTCATTTTTTGAGAGGGAATAAAAATGATGCCTGCAGTAAAGGGAAGAGGCTCTGCGGAAAATCCTACGGGAAGATTTGAGAGAATTGACTATGTCCCGAACGAAGAGGAAATACGAGGACCGGAAGTTCCCAAAACTGTTTACTACAACGACGACTCAAAGACTATTATTTCCCGCAATTCAAGCCCTGACATACCTTTTTCCGCAAGTATAAACCCCTATAGAGGGTGTGAACACGGGTGTCCTTACTGCTATGCGCGTCCAACGCACGAATACCTAGGACTTTCAGCGGGACTTGATTTTGAGACCAAGATTTTTGTTAAGAAAAATGCCGCGGATCTTTTGAGAAAAGAACTTGCGTCAGCCAAATGGGTTCCGCAAACAGTAGCCATGAGCGGAGTCACTGACTGTTATCAACCTGCGGAAAAGCATTTTCAAATAACGAGGGCATGTCTTGAGGTTTTCAGCGAGTTTCACAATCCCGTGGGTATCATAACCAAGAATTATCTTATTACGCGGGATATAGATATTCTTTCCGACATGGCGGCGATTAACTGCGTAAGTGTGGCAATCTCTCTGACCACTTTAGATGGTGAACTCTCAAGAAAGATGGAACCTAGAGCTTCACAGCCTATGTACAGACTCAAGGCCATAGAAAAGCTTGCCAAAGCAAAAATACCTGTGACAGTCCTTATCGCTCCAGTAATTCCGGGACTAACCGATCATGAAATTCCAGTGATAATGAAAGAGGCTCGTAAAAGAGGAGCGACTGAAGCCGGATACGTTATGCTTCGGCTCCCATATAGCGTAGAAGAAATATTTTCCGCCTGGCTTGCGCGTCACTATCCCGGGAGAAAGAAAAAGGTTCTTAATAGGATCAGATCGGTAAGAGAAGGCCATCTCAGTTCCTCTGAATGGGGAAGTAGAATGAAAGGCGAAGGGATATTCGCAGAGCAGATAGAGAGAATGTTTTCCGTATCGTATTCCAAATTCGGATTTGGGAGAAAAAAACATGTTTTTGACTTATCACGCTTTCAAAGAAACGGTATGGTTCAACTTAAGCTTTTTTAGTCTGAATTTTTCTAATAGCGTCTGATCTAGTAGGCGCTGTAAGAGTTATCTAGATTCTTCAAGTTTTATAAGCAGTTCTTTTATCTCTTTTGACTTTATTTTCATACTAACCTTGTTTACAACGAATTTTGCGCTTATATCCGCTACTTTTTCAACAATCTCAAGGTTGTTTTTCCTCAAAGTTTCCCCGCTTGCGGTCAGATCGACTATGGCGTCGCTGAGACCTATTATGGGGGCGAGTTCCACTGAGCCGTAAAGTTTTATGATCTCTACGCTCATGCCTTTTCCGTTATAGAAATCACTTGTGATTTTTGGATACTTGCTTGCGACTCTCAAAGAAGTCGAATTGGATTTCTGAAAGCCTTGGGGGGCGGCGACTACCATTTTGCATTTTCCAATTCTCAGATCAAGAGGTTCATAAAGATTACAATCCTGTTCCATTAGAGTGTCTTTACCAACTATTCCGCAGTCGGCGGCTCCGTACTCTACATAGGACCGAACATCGGTAGGTCTTACAATAAGCACTCTGAGGTCGGAATCCTCAAAATCAAAAATAAGTTTTCTAGAGTCTTTTATAACCTCCGATATGTCTATTGAGGCTTTACCGAAAAGCTCTATGCTTTCTTCAAGCAGTCTTCCTCTAGGCGTTGCGATTGTAATCACTCTTTTTCCCTCCATATATTGGCTCCTAAGGAACGTAGTTTATCATCAAGCTTTTCGTATCCACGGTCAAGATGGTAGATTCTTGATACTTCCGTTTTCCCAGTTCCACATAGACCAGCTAGAACTAGTGACGCGCTTGCCCGGAGGTCGCTTGCCATTATTTGCGCTCCTCTTAGTTCTCTTACTCCTCTTACCACGGCTGTATTTCCTACTATTCTCACATCTGCTCCCATTCTCCTGAGTTCTGCTGTGTGCATAAATCTCTGAGGAAATATGTTTTCAGTTATCATGCTCATTTCGTTGGCTAAGCACATGGGTATCATCATCTGCGCCTGCATGTCCGTAGGAAATCCTGGGTAGGGAAGAGTGGAAAAATCTATGCTTTGTATCTCTTCCACTCCTTGTACTCTTATGTAATCGGTATGTTTTTCTATTTTTGCCCCCGTCTGGATAAGTTTTCCCACAAGCGCACCTAGGTGCTCGAATCTGCATCCCTTTACAGTGATGTCGCTTTTGTTAAGAGCGCCTGCTATCATCAGGGTGCCCGCCTCTATCCTATCGGGCATTATCGCGTAATTGTCAAGGGGACTAAGACTGCTTGTCCCTGTTATTGTCACTATATCTGTTCCGGCTCCATTTATCTGCGCGCCCATAAGATTAAGAGCGTTCGCTAGATCCACCACCTCGGGTTCGCATGCGGCGTTAAGAATCACGGTCTGTCCCCGTGAAATGGAAGCAAGTAGCATTATGTTTTCAGTTCCTGTGACCGTGGATAGGTCAAACGGGACGATCTTTCCCGTAAGGTTTTGCGCCTCTGCGCGCACGTAGCCGCGCTCAATTTTCACATCAGCCCCAAGTATTTGGAGTCCTTTTATATGTTGATCTATAGGCCTTTCTCCTATTGCGCAACCCCCAGGAAGGGAAACCTCGGCCTTGTTGAACCTAGCGAGTAACGGTCCTAAAACCAAAACAGATGCCCTCATGGTCTTTACAAGATCATAAGGGGCCTTATAACTGTTTATAGTTCCCGAATTTATGAGAAGTTTTCCATCTGCGTATTCGCATACAGCTCCCAGAGTTTCGAGAAGCTTTATCATGGTACGAACATCAGCAAGGTCCGGCACGTTGGAAAGAGTGTTGATTCCATCGTTTAGTACGCATGCGGCCATTACGGGTAGCACTGCGTTTTTCGCTCCGTTTACTCTTACCTCCCCACTGAGTCGTTTTTTCCCTTCAATTATTATTTTTTCCAACTTGCTTTTACCACCCTTTTTATTCCACTTATATCATCTTCATAACCAATGTCGCAAAAGCCGTTTTCAAAGGCGATTTCCCCTACCATTTCCGCTTGCCCAGCTCCGACTTCAAGCAAAAGAAAGCCACCTCTACAAAGGGTCCTGCCCGCAGATTCCGCTATCGCTTTTATATATTCAAGCCCATCTGAGCCACCCACAAGAGCGGTACGAGGCTCATAGCGGTTTATCTCCTCAGAAAGTTCTTGATACTCAAATTCCGATACGTACGGAGGATTAGAAATTATCATATCAAACGTAGATTCCGCAAAACACGACAGAATGTCCGAGTTTACAAATACAATTTGACTACCAAGTTCGCTTGCGTTTTTCTGCGCTAGTAAAAGCGCTTCCAGGGATATGTCAGATGCGAAGACCTCGCACTCCACAACCTCAAGAGAGATTGTTATCGCAAGGCATCCGCTACCCGTGCCTAGATCTAGAATGCGGGGTTTTTTTATCTTTTCTGCAGTTTTTATGGCGAGTTCAGCAAGAGTTTCAGTTTCTGGTCTTGGTATTAGTACGCAGGGATTTACGGAAAAAGACCTTGAGAAAAACTCCCTCTTGCCCGTTAAGTAACTAAGTGGTTCTCTCGCGATACGTCTTTTAAGTAGCGCGTTAAAAGCCTCTATTCGCTCGGAGTCCACCCATTTTTGGGGGTGAGCATAAAGTTCAATCGACTCCACATCAAGGCTTTTTGAGAGTATGGCTCTGGCCTCAATCCCCGGGTACTGTAAACCACATTTGCTCAGACTGTCTAGCCCTTTTAGATAAAGTTCTTTTAGTTCCATTTGAATTTAGCAGGGATGAAGTCTATAGACGGCAGACCCCTTTTCAAGTTCTTTTCACATACAAAGTAGTCGTGCCATTACGATTTTGAGATGGATCAGATTGTATAACTACCAATCGGTAGTGAGCATGATATTTCAATTTTTGCCACTTTTGAGGCGTTTGCGCTGTACGAGAGAGCTTGGGTCCTCTCTACTAAACTCTATGTGGGCCTCCTATATATTCGTTATTGTTAGTATATCAAAAAAAGCCCAACAAGCAGATAACTTGCTGGGCTTATCAATTCTCCACACCGAGATTCTTTAGTTGTCGGTAAAAGAGTACCTTCTTGTATTTTTATCAAAAGTGTGAGCTACAAACCTATATTTTTTTTCGGTTTTTATTTTTCCCGCTTTTGTGTTATCTGGTGAACCGTTCGCATCATGTATCACAACATCAGTTCCGCCGACCGTAAGCGTACCGCTTGCAACGGTTATTGTTTCCCCGTCTTTTGTAAAATCTCTGAAATAGATCATGTCTTCTGTCAAATCAAAATCTTTAATAACATCAGTCCCCTCGCCTTTTTTTATTAGGAAAGTGTCTGCGCCTGCTCCTCCGGTAAGAGTATCATCCTCCTCCCACCCAAAAAGCATGTCATCTCCCGCCCCTCCGTCAATAGTATCGTTTCCGGTATCACCAATAAGAGTATCATCTCCCGCCTTCCCCTTAATAATATCGTTCCCCGGATTTCCATAGATAAAGTTGGCTTGGTCGCTTCCAACAAGCGTATCATCTCCCGACCCGCCCCAAATATGTTCAATCCCTTCCATTTCAAACGACCCAGCGCCCGCGTATATGGTCAGGTCCAGCGCCCCCGAATCAAGATCAAAGTGTATATTAGTCGTGGCCACGTTGTGTACATAAAAACCAAAAACATTAGGAGCCTTATCAACCGCCGGCGCGGTACCCAAAACAACGGTGTCATGATCTCCCGCCCCACCAATATATTTGTTAGCGCCTGGCTCCCTGATCACATAAAAATGGTCATTGCCACCTTCACCGTAAAGCGTGTCATCGCCAGCACCACCTATCAGTTTGTCACCCCCATCGCCACCGTAAACGGTATCATCACCTCCACCGGCTCTAATATCGTTATCCAAATGAGTCCCGCAAATAACATCGTCCTCAGCGGTGCCGGTGAGGTTGTTCTGAGCAATACCTACTATCCCCTGTATCCCGTTGCTAACATCGCACCGAGTATCACCATACGGATCACCTTTGTCGCCAACTCTACCATCTGCGCCAGCAGGCCCCACCGTACCGTCTTTCCCCGGATCGCCTTTATCGCCTTTCGCTCCGTCCTTCCCTGCTGGACCCGCCGGCCCTGCTGGTCCTCTCTCGCCCTCACAAGCCACAAACAAAACTGCTCCAGTGAGTAGCAACAACATCACTAATAAACTACGTAACTTCATATTACAACCTCCCTTATAAGTGTTCCATTTATAAATGGATATTTATGGTAAACCTTGTTATAAAACCCTCATTCTTAAGTCAGTCTTTTGAGTTTACCCCCCCCCCCCCCCACATAAGTCAAGGACTAGCGAGAAAGGAGGCTTTTCGCTGTAGTGATGCTTGATGCTGATTTCTTTTGATGATTGTGGAACCACTACGGGTTTATTTCTTTTGTAGATGATAAATTTGTTGTTAACTTGAGGTAGTTACGCTACAACGATTTTTGGGCGAGGGCTTTTTCCTTGAGGATGACCAAAAACAACATTCACTTACTCTTATAGGAGATGAGAAGTTCTGCTAGCAAATTATAATTTCAATCTATGAAGACACCTTTATAGTGACATTAAAAACAAGTGAGATCATCAAGTTATTTGTATTTTTGTAAGCGTTCGTTCAAGGGGTGTTTATAGGGGGTTTGAGCGATTGAGGATTTGTCTCCAATTCCTGTGAAGCGGTCGTAGCCAAATGTCCTTTTTGGGTTTATCGCATCGGTTGTAACGATCGTAGCGGCCACGACCCTGTGTAGTTCCAACGCGTGTCCATCCAGAAGCCCGGTATACGGTGCCTGTATATGTCGGAATTTGTACAAACGTCTCAATAAGCACAGGTGTGAAGTTGTATCGTTGCTTCCACTCCTTGGGCAAGCGGCGACAGACTACCGAGAGTATGTGTGACCCAAGATTGGGTATCTGTATCCATGGAAGAATCAGGAACCTGGGGTTGTCGATAACCAGTGGTAAATTCTTTTCACGTTGCTCGGATGTCCATCCTATGAAGGTGTCACGCGGCGCAAGTTTCCATGCGGCGGTGGAGAAGCCTAGCATGGCCAGCGGTGAACCGTGGCGGTCGCGCACTGCGTAGCGCATCTGAGCCCCGACTAATGTCTTATAACCTAAGTAGTGATAACGAGCTACAAACTCGTTCCATAGTTTGCCTTGCCTGGTGCCACTGACAACAGTGTGCACCTGCAGTGGACGGACTTCGTCAAGGGTCTCGGGAACCGGTAGTATAGGCGGTTCGGTGTCTGCTCCGAAGGCTATAGGCTTAGCTCGGGGCGACACTCGGGTGGGTGGCGGTAGCTTGATGATGCCATCCCTATGCATGGATAGCATGGTAACTCTGGCCGTCATGTCCTTGAGTCCGCCATCGGGCTTGTACCACCCAATGCGTCTGCAAAACTCCCTGGACAGAGCGGTCCGGTTGAGCCGCTCGGGCCCGGCTATCAAAGCGCGTAGCAGTTTCATCTCCGCAGCCGTGAACTCACGCCCGTAGTAGCGGCACTCAACCTCGTCGGTCATGTCTTGGCGCCAAAGTCGCGCAAACGTTGCTCACTCATTGACCATGGCAACCAAGGCGATAGATCTTCCGGGGGACTCCTGCCATCTTCCGCGCAGGCAGTCAACTATCCCTTTAGCCAACTAAGAATGTCAATACCATTCTTTGAGAGCGTACCTAACACCGTGTATAGAATGGCCGATGTTCTTGCTCCCTCTTCACTGTCAGATCCAAAACTTACTTTACGGGCAATGGCAGGTCCTCGCAACGCGCTCTCCGCAATATTGTTATCCATGGGAACTTGGGAATGTTCAACGAACACGCTCAACCCTTCACGATGATTGATAAGCGACTTAAGTGGCTTCCACTCATCCGCATCTTCCGCTAACTCGGACAATTCACTCGGCTTTGGCGAACACAGCGTCGCACGCTTTTTTCAGCTTTGTCTGCGTTCGTTCAAACTTTGGAGTATTACCTGAGACGTAGTGATCACACCGCTGTTTATTTAACTCATACATCTTTGCGATGCGTTTTATCCATTGCTCAAGCTGCTTGTCTCCTGTAGCGCATTTTATAAAATCTCTTCGTACATGCGCCCAACAAAAACACAGCGTCACCTTCTTATTGAGTTCTTTGAGGAAATCCCGAACCATCTTCTTATAGGAACCGTGGCGGTCGCAGACCAAGAAAATACAATCAACGCTGTCGGCGAATAGGATCTTTGCCGCCTCAGCACTACGCGAACGGTCTATATTGTATAAGACAGAGTCTTTGCTCACAGATACCCACAGCCAAGCGCGTTGAGAACCTCCCACTTCCTTCAGTGACTGAATACGCCAACTAGTCTCGTCTGCATGACGCAATCTATCTTCGTTTTGATGGGCGAGAATCGCGTCATAGAGAGGCTCGAACAGAGGCAACAGGCGCTTTGCGCTGTCCGCTAGAGTGCCTGCCGAAATCTTAAACCCGTGGTCGCTAAAACATCTCTCTATAAGGCGGTAGGGCCTCAGGTTCCAGTAGCGCTCGTGTATCAATTGAGCCCAGACACTGATCCCATATTGCGTATGCTTAAACAGCCGCGCCGGCGCAGACGCCGTCACATAGAGCGGAGATGACTCACAGTCGCATGCCCTACGATGACGGGATTTGTTAATCTTGCGCTTGTGCGCCTTGACCTCAATCTCAAATGTCTCTGAGGTCCGCTTCCCATTTCCAACATACCGCTTTCCACAACTGGAACAGGTAAGTTCATCATCGGACGGATGCCACGACTCTTCTACCACCTCAATATCTGGTCGGGCTGTACGACCATGACCAGGCGCCTCGGGCTGTTGTCCTCGTCGTCGCCCCGAAGATGGCCTCTTCTGCTTCTCACTACGCCTTCCGTACAACGAATTGGACAGAATCTTACGGTTAGAAAGCAGGTTCTTGACCTGCTTCTTCATCTCTGCATTCTCATCCTTCAGGCTGCCAATCTCCATCCGCAACGACACAATCGTGCTACGCTTGCGCCTATCTACTCCAACCTCCTCTAGCAATGCTCTAAGTCGTTGTACTTCTTTGTCCAACGATAAAGCACTTTTCGCCACACGACTGATACGCTTTACTTCTTCTTTTTTCGCGGCCAACTGAGTACGCGCTTTCTGGCAATACCTTTTATACCTCCCCGCCCAAGACCGTTGCCGAGTTACTTCATGTTCTAATTCCTGATAATCATTTTCTAACTCCTGATGTTTATGTTTTAACTCCTGATAAGCCGCTAGCAACTCTTCGTACGAAAACTTACAGTCTAACGAAGCGCATCCCGACGTAGTCGGCATGCAATTGATGCATCCAGCGTCCTCTCTATCCAATAACCTGACAACCCCGACATCTTTGTCGTGAACAATCATATGACCGATGATAACCGATCAATTAAGGAGTGACCAGCATAAATGCAAAAAAATATTTAAGACGGGATTAACGGACGATTAATCAAGCAAACACCCCTTGAACGAACGCTTACCAAAAAAAAGCCCCGCATGGGATATAACCTGCAGGGCCGTATAAAGCTCCACACCAAGATTGTTACTATTCTATAGTAAAAGTGTAAGTTCGTGTTACTGGGTCAATTTTGGCGTTAGTCGTAAACTTAATTGCGCCGGTCTTGCCTGCGATAGCTGTAGCGTGAGCAGCGTTTGCCGAACCGTTCTTATGAATAACCGCAAAAGTAGTTGTACCGGCTTTTAGATTAGCGCCGGTAGCGGCTATCGTTCTGCCTTCTGCTGGATACGCGTTGAGATAGATTATATCTTCATCCAAGTTGAAGTCTTTAATAACATGAACTCCTGGGGTAGGCCAATGTTCAAGAACAAAAGTGTCAGCCCCCGCCCCGCCGGTAAGCGTATCCGTGTCATTGTATGCGATAAGAAGATCATCGCCAGCTCCGCCGTCTTTTACGTCATCCCCCTTTCCGCCGTAAAGTACATCATCCCCGCCTTTACCGTTTAGAGTGTCGTCTCCGGTTATTCCCCACAATAAGTTGTCTTTGTCGTCTCCGTTGATAGTGTCATCGCCATCCCCGCCTTTAACATCCTCAATCCCTTCAAATGTATACGTCCCAGATCTACTCGAAAAAGTAGCATTAAAAGTCCCAGAAGAAAGATCAAAAGTTATATCGCTGTTAGGGTTGTCCTCGCCACTCGTGGCGGCGCCATATATGCCATAACCATTGGCACTGGTCTGCGTGAACGTGTCAGCCCCCTGCCTATCTTTTCCAAAATAAATCATATCTCTACCATCCCCGCCGATATATTTATTAGCGCCTCGTTGTTCCCAAATGAAAAAATGATCGTTTCCACCCTCACCATAAAGCGTGTCATCGCCATCGCCACCTATCATTTTGTCATTACCACCACCACCGTAAACGGTATCATCCCCGCCCCCTGCTCTAATCTCACTATTGCCGTTTTTTCCGCAAATAACATCGGCATCATCGGTTCCGTAAATCAAGAAAACGCCAGCTGACGGATCTATCCCATTACTTACATCGCATCTCGCATCCCGGAGCGCATCTCTGCCCACTCTCCCATCTGCGCCTGCAGGCCCAGGCGCTCCGTCCTTTCCATCTTTCCCCGCGGGCCCTCTCTCTCCCTGAGGCCCTTGTGCTCCGTCCTTCCCCGCCGGCCCTCGTTCCCCTTCACAGGCAACAAACAAAACCGCTCCAGTGAGCAGTAACAACATCACTAATAAATTGTGTAACTTCATATTACAACCTCCCTTATAAGTTGTTCCATTTATAAATGGCCATTTATCTGGCAAAACCTTGTTATAAAATCCTCATTCTTAAGTTAGTCTTGAGTTTACCCCCCCCCCCCCCTTACAAAGTCAAGGACTAGCGAGAAAGGAGACATTTGTGCCGTAGTGATGCTTAATGCTGATTTCCTTTGATGATTGTGGAATCGCTACGGGTTTATTTCTTTTGTAGATGATGAATTTGTTGTTAACTTGAGGTAGTTAGGCTACAACGATTTTTGAGGCTTTCTCCTTGAGGATGACCAAAAACAACATTTGACTTACTCTTTATAGGAGAGAAGAAGATTCTGCTAGCAAAATATAATTTCGACCTATGAAGGTAAAAAGTTTTTTACTCCTTCTAAAAACCCTTGATATGCATACATATTTTGGACGGTGCAATGCCTCACTTTTCTCAAAACAGTCCACCGCTTGATACCAAGTAAATGCGTTGGTAAATTACTGAGATAGCAAGTTCATATTAGACTATGTATTTATAAGTATTGATTAGGTGAGTAAACGGTTCCTATAGCAATTGTTGGGCTACCGGTGTTTAGCGGATTTCGATCTCTTCGGATATAGACGTTTACAAAAATTCAATCTGGATGAGTTTAAAAGAGAACATAAACATGGTTCTTGAGAGAATAGAAGACGCTTGTACGAGATCGGGGAGAATCAGGGATGAGGTGACTCTGGTCGCGGTCTCTAAAAAGTTTCCGCTTCCAGTTATTGTTGAGGCTTATAAGTTGGGACTTAGGGATTTTGGGGAGAATTACGCTCAGGAACTTCGCGATAAACGGCGTGATGCAGCCGCCATCGCTATGGGTGAGGGAATCAGATGGCACTTTATCGGTAATTTGCAGAGAAATAAGGTAAAGTACGTTGTAGGTAAAAGTTCGCTTCTACATGCAGTTGACAACATACCGCTTGTTGCGGAACTTGATAGAAGAGCTAGCGCGGCTGGAATTTGCGTACGCGCTCTTGCGGAAATAAACGGGGGAGAGAGAAATAAAAAGGGGATTGCTCCCGAGATGTTAATGGAGTTTCTAAAAAAATCTCAACAGTTTTCCTCTGTCTTACTTGAGGGACTTATGATAATGCCCCCTTATTTTACGGATTCGGAAATGAGTAGACCTTGGTTTGGGATGCTCAGAGATATGAGGGATTCTGTGTCCGTTACGTATCCAACGGTGCGAGAACTTTCCATGGGGATGAGCAACGATTTTGATGTGGCGATTGAAGAAGGCGCGACTATTGTGAGGGTTGGTTCCGCGATTTTTGGCGAGCGGTCCAATTGAGATGAGACAATGAAGAAAGTGGGTTTTATAGGAGCGGGGAACATGGCTGAAGCGATGGTTATGGGTCTTCTTGCATCTAAAACTTACTCAAAAGAGGATATTATTCTCTCTGACGTGAATACAGAGAGGCTTGAGACTCTTACATCTAAGTATGGAGTTCTCACCACGCTTGACAACTGTAAGGCCGCAGAGTCGGCCGATATAGTGGTTCTTTGCGTAAAGCCGGCAATAGTGGGGTCTGTGTGCGGTGAAATAAAAGGCGTTATCTCTACCGACAAGATATATGTCTCCATAGCGGCTGGGGTGAGAAGTTCTTCCATAAGAGCAGCGATAGGAAGTAAGTGGATAAAACTTGCTAGAGTTATGCCAAATGCTCCAAGCCTTGTGCTTGAGGGGGCTAATTGCGTCTGTTTTGGTGAAGGGTTTACCGAAAAGGAAGAAACCTTGGTTCTTCAGATGTTTCAAGCCTTGGGGAAAGCCTTTCGTTTGGAGGATGAAAAACTTATGGATGTAGTTACAGCGCTTTCTGGAAGCGGCCCCGCTTTTGTTGCGGTTTTCATTGAGGCTTTGTGCGACGGAGCGGTGAAGATGGGACTTGACAGAAATCTTGCGACTGCGCTCGCTGTACAGACTGTCTGCGGCACAGGAAGAATGGTATTTTTGGGAGACAAGCACCCGGCCGAAATAAAAGATATGGTAGCGTCCCCGGGTGGGACTACTGCAAGCGGCATTCATTCGCTTGAGGGCGCAGGGTTCCGCGCGGCAGTGATATCGGCGGTTGAGGTCGCAACCAAACGTTCTGCGGAACTTTCAGGAAAGGAGAGTTAAAATGGAAATAGTAGGGGGAAATCTTCTCAGAGCCGTTGCTGAGGTGGTGGATATAGTGCTCAGCATATACATATGGCTTATAGTGGCGCGCGCTATACTCTCTTGGGTCAATCCCGACCCATTTAATCCCATCGTTAGATTTCTTTATTCTGCAACCGAACCTGTGTTGGGTTTTGCGAGAAGATATATTCCTCCTCTAGGATCGGTGGATATTGGGCCGATAGTGGTTTTGCTAATAATCGTTTTTCTCAAGCGAGCTGTTGTGGATTCGCTTATGCAAATGGCGATTGCTTTGTGAAGTTTCTGCGGATTTGTAAAAAAAATTCCGCGTATATAGGATAGAATTTAAATATTTTACGAAAGGAGATTTAGGAAATGAAAATTTCACTTTTAGGTGGGACAGGAGATATAGCGGAGGGACTGGTTTTACGTTGGTCAAGAGCTGGTCATGAGATATACATAGGTTCAAGAAGCGAGGAAAAAGCGCTTGGCATAGCTACAGGGCATGCTGAAACGCTAAAAGGTCTTGGCATTGAAGCGAATATAAAAGGTATGGCGAATGCTGATGCGGCTGCCGCCTCGGAGGTCATAATAATTAGCATTCCTCCAGAGTACGCAGCATCCACAGTAGCGGCCTGCGCTGATAGAATTACGGATCAGATAATTGTGACTCCAGTGGTTTCAATGAAAAGAGAAGGCAAGACCTTTCTTTTTAATCCTCCCGCTCAAGGTTCTTCAGCCCTTGAAATACAAGAAGTTCTTCCCAAAACCGCAAGGCTTGTATCCGCTTACCACAACCTTCCGGCAAAGGAACTCGCTAATATAAGCGAAGATCTTGATTACGATGTGGTAATATGTGGAGATGATGAGGGCGCAAAGGAAGTCATAAAAAATCTTACCGAAGAAATGAAAAACCTCAGGGTTCTTGACGCTGGACCTCTTGAGACGTCTTCCATGATAGAGTCGCTGACTCCTCTTATCGTGAACCTCAACGTAAGGTATAAACCTACGCATTTTTCGGTTAAGTTCGTCTGAGTCAGTGTCATTCTCCGATAATCTGGAGAATGACTTTTCTTGTCCGAGAGCGGTTGTCAAAATCCACTAGCACTATCTGTTGCCAAGTGCCAAGGGCAAGCGTGCCGCCTGAAAACGGGACCGAAAGCGAAGGGCCGAGCAATGCTGCTCTGACATGGGAATGTCCGTTGCCGTCTCCCCATCTAGCGTTATGCGCATAGTTTATGTCTTGAGGAGCTATTCTTTCAATTGCGTCTTGCAGATCACAGACCGCCCCGCTTTCGTATTCTATAGTTGTCACGCCGCAGGTTGAGCCGGCCACAAATACGGTGAGTGTGCCCAAGGATATGTCAGTGTTGGTAAGTTCGCTACGTACCTGCGGAGTTATATCCACAATATCACAGTCACCTTTGGTGCTTACCTTGAATGTTCTTCTATCCACTGACATCTTATTTTTTAGAAAAGCGCAAGTTGCCTCGGGCGTTTAAGCGCTGTTACGTTCCATCCCTTTTCCTTTAGTTTTTTTGTAAGGTCTGCGCTGGGGTTGCCTCTGAGTATCACGCTTTTCGGTTTTGATATATCAAGGTACTCAGAAACCTCATCATGGCCGTGGTGATTGCTCAAGGGAAAAGCTATGTCTGCGCCATGGGACGATCTTGCAATCCATCCGCTTTCCATCGCCCGCCCGGTAACCACCGCTATCTTCTTGTTTTTAAGTTTTTTTAGAACAGGGGAGTTTTTATAAAAAAGAGGAGCTATCATAACTCTGTTCTCAAAATTCTTTCTTCTGATTCCTCCAACGCAAGGCATATTCATTCCTAATTCTTTATAGATACGCAGAATTTTCGCCATTGCCGGATGCAAACCTATCTGTATGTTTTTGTTTCCCAAGAAGATTATTAAGTCCTGTATTTTCCCTACTGGGTTGGCAAGAATTATCGGAACTTTTCCAGCAAAAAAACAGTTTCCTACAAACTCATATACAGACTCCATAATCACCTCTGAGTTTGGAAAAGCAAAATCCCCCGCCCCATATGCGCAGTTCATTATAAGCGTGTCGCATCTTCGAAGTTCTATATGCTCTGCGGTACTTAGGTGTCGTAACTTAAAAGAGCCTGCGTATATTATTCTTTTTCCATTTTTTTCGACAACCGCCTGCGCTCCACCCAGTACCTGTCCCGAAGGGATAAGTTCTACGGAGAGGCTACCCAAATTAAACGGTTTTCTATAGGGAGGACAAATTACTGTGGAGTTTTTTATTTTATTTCCAAGAAGTTTTACTGTCTCTTCAGTAGCTATTATCTTCCCGCTCGGGGGAACTCTGCTTATGTTTGCGCTTGAGACAAAGGAAAGCGGTACAGCACATTGCGAATCAAAATATATATCCGTGCCGGAAATTTTTATTTCATAACTAGAATCAATGTCCAGCATACCCAGTACAAATCTACTCCAGTTTTATCTTCATAACAAGAAATTATTTCTATTCTGAGGCATTTGCGTTGTAGGGATTTTTGGGTGTGGTTTTAACGTAATGAGGACATATGAACGCACGTTCTACTACTGTTTCAGCACAGGGATGTGGCCGCTACGACCGATACAACCGATGCGATAAACCCAAAAAGGACATCTGATTACGACCGCTTCACAGGAATTGGAGACAAATTCTCAATCGCTCAAACCCTCTATAAACACCCTTTGAACGAACGCTTACAGAACGCTTAGCCCTTGCGCATAACCACTTGATACCTTCACTTTTTCTCTCAAACAATTGAGTTTCTTCTGTCGTTTAGATTTTTTTTGCCTCGGGATAAATAAAGACGGGAAACCCAATAATGATCTAACAGAGGCGATTATAGATCAGAGAACAAGGAGGTATGTGGAAGAAGGATACAATTGGGACTTGCGTGCCTATTTATCTGACCGGTGCTTTGAGAAAGGTAGTACGGTAAGACGTGCGGGTACAACACCATTGGACACTTGTAAATAAAAATCTCGTTGCGGAGTTTATAAGCCCAGCAGGTTATCCGGCTTATGAGCAAGAAAGCCTATAGTGTTGAATATTGCGAGGCAAATGACACGCCCTTCCGGACGAACGAGTTTGACGATAAACACCCCTTGAACGAACGCTTACGCCGAATTTTAGTGGGTTTTGGATAAACTTGGGCTAACAAATACTAGCTATAACTTCCTTGATCTTGTCTGATACGCTCATCGTACTACCTCCTTGAACTTTGTTATTGCCAGTATAACAAAAAAGCCCCATGCGGTAGTTATGAATTGGTTTCATAGTTATCTCACGGGGCAAGGGTAAGACTCCACAACGAGATCAGTGTTTGAAAGGTATACCTATATCGTTTACTTGTAGATAGTCTAATAGTCCTCTTTTATCTAGCATTTTCATAAGTCCCATTATTTCACGTAACAGTTTCTTAGCAGGTAAGTCTATTCCGTACTCAGCAAAAATTTTGTAGTAGTCTGAAACAGTCCGTTTATCAAAACCTGCTTTTTCATGTCCGATTAAAGTCATGGCTAACCCAAAATGAACACAAATAACCCTCTCTGTCATTGTCAGTTCTCTCTCGCCGTCTAATACTTCTTGCATCTCTTTTTCTTTCTTTTTGTTGATCATTTATTTTCCCTCCAACTTTTCAATTAAGGTCTCTAGTCCGAACTTCACCTGACTTTTACCTTTTATTTCTTATCTAAGACATTGAAATTCAATAAGTTTTTGTCTAAAAAGAGATGTTTTACCCGCGTATTTTGTTTCCAGTGCAATGACAGGTCGAATTCGCCTATATTCTAATACTGTATTGACCATTCCGTATTTTTAACCGGAACTTCACGGCAGTATTTATAAGGATTTGTGCCTGAAAGCCTTTATTTTCAGGCGGTTACGAGACACAAACCGTGATTTAGAATTTCAGTTTACTGTAAACACTCTCCTTAACATCAATGTTCAGTAACTTAAAAACTTGCGACTGGAGCGAAGTCGGGTCCGTCAACACAGGAATGTACACATCGGCTTCCATCGGCAAAGGTTTACTATACTAATACGGATAGGAAATAAAGTCAAGAATGAAAATTATAATACATATAAACAAAGCTAAAAGTATTTGCCTTCAAATAAGAGGAAAAAAATAATTAAATCAGGTGGTTATATAGCAAAATCAAGAAAAAATGACCGTGAAGTTCCGTTTAACAAGTGAAGTTCGGTTTAAGGGCCATAATCACCATTGGTGCATAGGTCACCGCTCCCGCTTAGAACGGGTCAAAAAATTGGTGTCTTTTGGAAGGTGAAGTCGTCAGGCCGCATATCGTCGTCGTTTACGCCGACGTAGTAGAAGACCTATACGGTGAACGTTACAGGCGGCTATTGAGAGTGCCACTGTACGAGCAAAACCATCTGCCCCACGTGTTCGAACACGGTCCAGTCCTCGGTGCTCAAGGTTGTTTATCGCTGACTCCACTGCAGAATGCTTGCGCCGCATCGCTACGAACTCTTCGCCTCCCTCTCGCTCTAAATCAGCCTTATTGGAACGACCCTTCTTCGGTAGCACGTTGTGTTCAAGCAATTCGTCAAGCTTAATCCGGTTCTCTGGACTGTGGAAATTACGATCAAAACTCACCGCAAAAAGACCCGGAAACAACTCCTGAGCTCGTTTCACCATCTCCACCGCATAGTCCACGTCGCTACCTCCCACATCACCTCATGGTGAAGTATAAAACCAAAATGGTCTTCTAAAATACACACCGGCACTCCTAGTTCCACAGGACATCCTGCCTTCCCCTTCGAAATCCAGCGCGTGTGTGGCTCGAATATTGGAAACACTTTCTCACTATGCGGAATCTTTTCGCCCTGCACTACACGACGGTTAATTTGGTCTATCTGTCGCTTGGCATGCTCAATGTAGTTGTTGATCTCCTCAATTCTACTATCTGTCGCTTCATTTGCTATCAGAGACAACAACGTCTTCTCAGCACGCTCCACAATCTCTTTACAGCGCCCCAGATATGCATCTACTTGCTCCAAACTGGCACGGTGAGTCACTCAGACATTGTAAAACAAATTCTTTACTGTCTGCGTCAGATACTTCCATTGGCGCCAACCTGAAACTCCATGCTCTCCGCCGCTTTACTGTAGTACGGATCAGACAGCGCATAGCGTCCCACAGAAGATTCACATCCGTGGGGTAGTGCACATTGGTCTCTACCGCAAACGAGTCACACCGCCCACGTAAGGGTTCGCCAACTTTCTTCCCTCCTACCTCATGGCCAACTTCCACAATCAGAGCATTAACCTCTGCAAGAAACTCCGCACTCACCAAACTTACATTGTCCACTATAGTCTGATAGTTGTATATATACTCATCCCAAATATCCACATGTCCAAGGAACAGATGTATCGTCTTGTGCTCGTTCACTATTTCGTGAAGACGGTCAAAATCACAGCCTAACCCCTGCTTGATTATAGCCATCACTAGAATCCGCCACATCTCCATACCTGGTCTCCCCTCCTTCCTACTGATACCGGGAAGTATGTACTTATTCATGAGTTCAAACAGACGAGCCCGAAACCTCTTGTTTTTGTAGAGATGCTGAAGACCTATTAACAGAGCAGGAATGTCATCTCTAGATTTGAGGTTCACTTCAATGTCTTCAATGCGAACCTTGCCGAATTCTAACCCGGAAATCTCACCAAGTTGGTGATTGTGTTTGATTTTAGATATTCTTGAGCATGCAGGTTGGGTTTTGGCTAGATGACCTCCTCAACATGCTTTTTATACCACACAATGATACTCAATAGGTCAGAAAAAACCGTTTTTGACGCAGTGCAAAAGGATAAAAAGCGAGTCCAGACGTACCTACCCCTTAAGCCTTAATTGGCTTTCTTTTCAAACCTTGATTTAATCCGATTTCTCTTTGTCTTAATATAAAGAGTAGCAGGTCTTTGTCTTTCGTAACGACTTAAGCACACGAGCAAACAAATCCCGCATAGGATGGACGGAAGAAAAAGCTATCCGTATCCTGCGCACTGTCACGGTTATCCGTCCAGCAATCTTGAGTAACTCAGTGCGAATCGTTTTATAACACGCATTGGACAATTCCGTGCGCTTGAGTCCAAATAGACGCAGAATCTCCAGCAACACTCCTGCAAAAGCCGAAAGATATATTCTTAACTGATTAGCGCGCATCTCCGTCGACGAGGTTCTATCAGCAAACAAATCCAATTGCTGCCGTTTAATCTGATTCTCCATTTCCCCACGAGCGCAGTACACTTCTTCGTACAACTTTTGCGCTCCTACTTCCTTGCGGTCTAAGTTGGTTACCACGAAACGAGAGTTCTTCCCACGCCTGCCAGGTAGCCATTCCGCCTTACATACCACACGTCGCTTCTGACTCCAACTACTGAGCGTCTGATAGTCGAACTCACAAAAACGTCGTGACGCCTTGCCTGTTGTTATACACCGTCCTCGTGATTTTTGTAGCGACTTCTTTACCTTCTCATTCTCATCTAAACGTTGATTGCCTGATAAACCCAACACGTAGTAAAGCTCGTCTGCCTCACACCAACTCATCAACGCATCTCTACAGAAACCTCCGTCACCACGTATTATTATCCTCACATCAGACCAACGAGAACGTATTCGCTTCACTATCCGAGACAATTCTTCCACCGAACCAGTAGCCGCATCAGTGTTTGCGGGACGTAACCGACAATTAAGAACATGGTTCTTGTAAGTGACATATTGAATCAAGTAACAGTAGCAATCATAATAGCCGTGAAAAAATCTACCTTCCTGCTCACCATGCAACTCGGTGTCGGTAGTATCTATATCCAACACGATATCCTTGGGCTTGTTGCCACTAAGTTCTATTATCTCCATATTGATGTCCAACAGTAAGTTATCCATCTTATCTGGGTCTGCTACAATGCGTTGATAACGATCAGTTTGCGCTTTATCCGGTTTACCAAGTTCCAGACGATTCAGCGTACTAGGGCTGGCAAGAGCATGTCCGTGATCTCGCTTGCGCGCTCGCTTCTCTCCTGTAGGGTCATCGCAACCACAGGCAAGCGCCAACGCGGCATCATCGCGAAGCGTGTCGTGGTTGTTAACGTCTTCATAACCCATGGCCAAACCCATTATTCGTTGTGCCAATAGGGTTTCGACACTGTGCTCAGTCCGCTTAGGATCACGATAGTCAACAAAACATTCGGCTAACCGTGATGTTATATTGAAGAGTTTATTAGCTTCACGCATTAGCAGAGCACCTCCATCGGAAGTCAGTCGACCGCCGTCAAATTCACCTATGACAGAACGACGATTTTGGTTTGAAAATACCAATTGGTCTTTAGAACAGTGTGTATTCATGGAAATCTCTCCTTTTTGGGTTATAAGGCTATTTAACCCATTGTGATAACTAGATTGTATCACAAAATACTGTCTAACTCAACTATTATTGGTGAGATATCTGGGCTAATTGTGTCTTGCGTACTTGTCTCATACTTTCCTCCCGAAGAATTGCTAAAATCGGGCCAATTTGTGCATAAATAGCCCCAAAATGGCTTTTTTGTCTTAATCTTCGGATAAAATAATACCTAATTAGTTAAGTAAAGTCAAAGCATTATAAACTTTTAAACAAACACTAGTTAGAAGTAAGCGTTCGTTCAAGGGGTGTTTGCTTGATTAATCGTCCGTTAATCCCGTCTTAAATATTTTTTGCATTTATGCTGGTCACATTTTAATTGATCGGTTATCATCGGTCATATGATTGTTCACGACAAAGAGATCGGGGTTGTCAGGTTATTGGATAAAGATGACGCTGGATGCATCAATTGCATGCCGACTACGTCGGGATGCGCTTCGTTAGACTGTAAGTTTTCGTACGAAGAGTTGCTAGCGGCTTATCAGGAGTTAAAACATAAACATCAGGAGTTAGAACATGAATTGACGCGGGAACGATCACAGTCGGGGAATTATAAATCCTGTTGGGAAAAAGCGCGTACTCAGTTGGCCGCGAAAAATGAGGAAGTAAAGCGTATCAGTCGTGTGGCGAAAAGTGCTTTATCGTTGGACAAAGAAGTACAACGACTTAGAGCATTGCTAGACGAGGTTGGAGTAGATAGGCGCAAGCGTAGCACGATTGTGTCGTTGCGGATGGAGATTGGCAACTTGAAGGATGAGAATGCAGAGCTGAAGAAGCAGGTCAAGAACCTGCTTTCTAACCGGAAGGTTTTGTCGAATTCGTTGTACGGAAGACGTAGTGAGAAGCAGAAGAGGCCACCTTCGGGGCGACGACGAGGACAACAGCCCGGGGCGCCCGGTCATGGTCGTACAGCCCGACCAGATATTGAGGTGGTAGAAGAGTCGTGGCATCCGTCCGATGATGAACTTACCTGTTCCAGTTGTGGAAAGCGGTATGTTGCCAATGGGAAGCGGAGTTCGAAGATGTATGAGATCAAGATCAAGGCGCACAAGCGCAAGATCAACAAATCCCGTCATCGTAGGGCATGCGACTGTGAGTCATCTCCGCTCTATGTGACGGCGCCGGCGCCGGTGCGGCTGTTTGAGCATACGCAATATGGGATCAGTGTATGGGTTCTATTGACATACGAGCGTTACCGTAATCTGAGGACCTACCGCGGGATAGCGAGATCGTTTAGCGACCACGGGATTAAGATTTCGGCAGGCACTCTAGCGGACTGCGCAAAGCGCCTGCTGCCTCTGTTCGAGCCTCTCTATGACGCGATTCTCGCCCATCAAAACGAAGATAGATTGCGTCATGCAGACGAGACTAGTTGGCATATTCAGTCACTGAGAGAAATGGGAGGTTCCCAACGCGCTTGGCTGTGGGTATCTGTGAGCAAAGACTCGGTCTTATACAAGATAGACCGTTCGCGTAGTTCTGAGGTTGCGAAGGTCCTATTCGTGGACAGCGTTGATTGTGTTTTCCTAGTCTGCGACCGCTACGGCTCCTATAAGAAGATGGTTCGGGATTTCCTCAAAGAACTCAATAAGAAAGTGATACTGTGTTTTTGTTGGGCGCATATGCGAAGAGATTTTATAAAATGCGCTGCAGGAGACGAGCAACTTGAGCAATGGAGAGAACAATGGATAAAACGCATTGCAGAGATGTATGAGTTAAACAAACAGCGGTGTGATCACTACGTCTCAGGTAATACTCCAAAGTTTGAACGAGCGCAGGCAAAGCTGAAAGAAGCGTGCGACGCAATGTTTGCCAAAGCCGAGAGTGAATTGTCCGAGTTAGCGGAAGATGCGGATGAGTGGAAGCCACTTAAGTCGCTTATCAATCATCGTCAGGGGCTGAGCGTGTTCGTTAAACATCCCCAAGTTCCCATGGATAACAATATTGCGGAGAGCGCGCTGCGAGGCCCTGCCCTCGCCCGTAAAATAAGTTTTGGATCTGACAGTGAAGAGGGAGCAAGGACATCAGCCATTCTATACACGGTGCTGGGTACGCTCGCAAAGAATGGTATTGACATTCTTAGTTGGCTAAAGGGGTGGTTGACTGCCTGCGCGGAAGATGGCAGGAGTCCCCCGGAAGATCTATCGCCTTGGTTGCCATGGTCAATGAGTGAGCAACGTTTGCGCGACTTTGGCGCCAAGAGATGAGCGACGAGGTTGAGTGCCGCTACTACGGGCGAGAGTTCACGGCTACGGAGATGAAACTGCTACGCGCTTTGATAGCCGGGCCCGAGCGGCTCAACCGGGCTGCTCTGTCCAGAGAGTTTTGCAGACGTATTGGGTGGTACAAGCCCGATGGCGGACTCAAGGATATGACGGCCAGAGTTACCATGCTATCCATGCATAGGGATGGCATCATCAAGTTACCGCCACCCACCCGAGTGTCGCCCCGAGCCAAGCCTATTGTCTTTGGAGTGGACACCGAACCGTCTATGCTACCGGTTCCCAAGACCCTTGACGAAGTCCGTCCACTGCAGGTGCACACTGTTGTCAGTGGCACCAGGCAGGGCAAACTATGGAACGAGTTTGTAGCGCGTTATCACTACTTAGGGTATAAGACATTAGTCGGGGCTCAGATGCGCTACGCAGTGCGCGACCGCCACGGTTCGCCGCTGGCCATGCTAGGGTTCTCCACCGCCGCATGGAAACTTGCGCCGCGTGACACCTTCATAGGATGGACATCCGAGCGACGTGAAAAGAATTTACCGCTGGTTATTGACAACCCCAGATTCCTGATTCTTCCATGGATACAGATACCGAATCTCGGGTCACACATACTCTCGGTAGTCTGTCGCCGCTTGCCCAAGGAGTGGAAGCAACGATACAACTTCACACCTGTGCTTATTGAGACGTTTGTACAAATTCCGACATATACAGGCACCGTATACCGGGCTTCTGGATGGATACGCGTTGGAACTACACAGGGGCGTGGCCGCTACGATCGTTACAACCGATGCGATAAACCCAAAAAGGACATTTGGCTACGACCGCTTCACAGGAATTGGAGACAAATCCTCAATCGCTCAAACCCCCTATAAACACCCCTTGAACGAACGCTTACAGTTAGAATATGTGTATGGTATGGAAGTTGGATAGAAATAAAGGCGCGCGGAAAAACTAGTTTTCTGCGCGCCTCGGTTTTTTATGGTCAACCCACTTCTATTTTTTTTGAGAGTTCCTCTTTCTTTTTGGGCAAGACAAGAGTCAAAATACCATCTTTGTAATTGGCTTTTATACTTTCTTTGTCTATTGAGTCGTCAAGAAAAAATGTTCTCTCAAAATTTCCGTAGGACCTTTCCACCCTGAGGTATCCTCCGTCTTCGGTTTTTTCCTCAAGTTTTTTCTCTCCTCTTACGGTGAGTCGGTTATCTTTTACGTCTATGTCAAGATCTTCTTTACTCACTCCGGGAAACTCTGCTGACAGAACCAGATTTGATCCCTTATCCAGAATGTCCACTTTTGGGCTCAGTCTGTTCTCTGCTGTCTCGGAGCCAAAAACTTGGGGGAAAACATTTCCAAGATTACGCAAAGCATTTACTGGCTCCCATAAATCTATTGGATACTTCATTGCTTTTACCTCCTTACTTAATGTGTTTTGTACTTTCTTCCCCTGTCCTCACTTCCATATTAAGCATCATATTTATCCACTCAAGAAAAAATTTCATTTGAGTTATATTTATCCTAAAATAATGATTTCTTTGATTAAGGAGAGAAACGGAAGTGGCAAGAGTTCAAGGTGGTTATCTAGTAGCAGAAGCTCTTTATGACTTAGGCGTTAGGAATATTTTTACTCTTGGAGGAGGGCATATAAACCCTATATACAAGGCATGCACGGACCTTGGCATAAGACTCATTGATACGCATCATGAGCAAGGCGCAGCTATGGCAGCGGACGCTTACGGAAGACTTACAAGGAATCCGGGAGTGTGTCTTGTCACCGCAGGTCCTGGCTTTACCAACACACTCACTGGGCTCGCAAGTTCTCGTCTGGCCAATTCTCCCATGCTACTTATTTCAGGGCGTTCGGGGATTGAGGAAAATGACAAGATGTCTCTTCAAGAAATAGACCAAGAGGCGATGGTAAGGCCCGTAGCCAAATGGGTAAAGACGGTTTATGAAGTAAAAAGACTTAGAGAATATTTGATTGCGGCGTGGGCGGCGGCTATTTCCGGGCGTCCTGGACCCGTATACTTGGGAATGTCGTATGAAGTGCTCTATCCCGGATGTGATAAGAGTGAGATAACTGAAGCCTACGTGGGTGTCTTGGATCTAGTCTGCGAACCTCCGGATAACGTCACCCGTGAATTTTGCCGACTGCTTTCTATCTCAAAAAAACCTGTTTTTATGGTGGGAAGTGGAGCATGGTATTCGGAGGCGGAAGAGATGTTATGCGAATTTGCGCAACTAACGGGTGCGCCGTTTTTCACCTTAAATATGGGAAGAGGCATTTTGCCTGACGACCATCCGTGCTGTTTCGGAGCGGCATCTCCCGCGAGCCCTAGCGGATTTCGAGAGATATCAGCCAATGCGGACCTTGTAGTTCTTCTGGGAATAAGATTGAGTATTTACACTGGATTTGGAAACACATTGAATCCCCGCGCTACTACTGTACAGGTAGATATATGTCCAGAGGAAATCGGGAGAAATCGTCATACAGATCTTGGTGTTATCTCCGATGTAGATAGTTTTTTGAAAAAATCAATTGAATATCTTCGGGAAGATAGAATCGTCTTTGATTACGATTCATGGAGAGAAGAGGCTCAGGGTTTTACCGCCCGCGCCCGTAAGGATTTTCAAAAAGTTGTTAACTCTTCTACGGGTATACACCCAGCGCAGGTGGCGCGCACCGTTTCAGACTACCTTGAGCGCGAGGGGATAGTCGTTGTTGATGGTGGAGACTCGCAGTCGTGGACGGATCTCTCATGTGAAGTGAAAAATCCAGGACATTACATCAAAGGGGGGCCGCTTGGCTGCATGGGGGTTGGGGTTCCTTTCGCCCTTGGAGCCAAAACCGCTTTTCCTGAAAAGAAAGTCATTCTTGTGACCGGAGATGGGGCTGTAGCAATGAATTTTATGGAAATGGAGAGCGCTGTGAGGCATTCGCTTCCATTTGTCGTTGTTATCTGCAATGATTCCGCTTGGGGAATGACCAAGCACCAGATAGAAATAACTTATCCGAATGCGGCGATAACGCAGGGAGTGGACCTGGGTTTTGTGGATTTCCATAAAATCGTGGAAGCCATGGGAGGATATGGAGAGAAAATAGAAGATATAAAAGACTTGGTCCCGGCACTCAAACGATCTTTTTCTTCCGGGCTTCCTTCGGTGATTAACGTAAAGACAGACCCTGACGCGGTGAGCGATGCGACGCGGGTAATAACAAAAATGATGATGAAGGATATGGACTGAATTTTAGTCAGTCGCTTTTCAAAACGGCTAGGAAGGCTTCTTGCGGTATCTCAATTCTGCCCACCTGCTTCATCCTTTTTTTTCCTTCTTTTTGCTTTTCAAGGAGTTTTCTTTTGCGGGTGACATCTCCACCGTAACATTTTGATGTGACATCTTTTCTCATCGCCCTTACCGATTCACGCGCTATCACTCGACTTCCTATGGCCGCCTGTATAACCACCTCATAGAGTTGACGAGGGATAAGCGACCGCAACTTTGATATCAACTCTCTGCCTCTCTCGTAAGCCTTGTCCTTGTGCGATATTATAGAAAGAGCGTCAACGGAACTTCCGTTTACTAAGATGTCAAGCTTTATAAGATTTGAATCCTTGTACTCTGAAGGCTCGTAATCCATAGATGCGTAACCCTTTGTAACGGACTTGAGTTTGTCATAGAAGTCGTAGACAATCTCGGCAAGAGGAAGTTCGTACTCAATTATTGCTCTATTTTCCGTTACGTAATTTAGGTTTCTACGTATTCCTCTTCTTTTTTCACAAAGATCAAATATCTGGCCCAAGTAGTCAGAAGGAGTGTGCATAGACACAAACACATAAGGTTCTTGGAGCCTTACGGAACGGTCGCTTGTGGGGAGTTCGCTTGGATTGTCTACGTAAATCTCTTTTCCATTTGGGTAAATTACCTTGTATATAACAGTTGGAGCGGTGTTTATCAGATTAACCTCAAATTCTCTTTCCACCCTTTCTCTCACGATTTCCATGTGAAGAAGCCCTAGAAATCCGCATCTAAATCCAAATCCGAGCGCAAGCGATGTTTCAGGTTCGTAAACAAGTGAAGAGTCGTTGAGTTTGAGTTTCTCAAGACCTTCTTTGAGTCTGTCGTAATCTCCTGTGTCAACCGGATAGAGCCCGCTGAAAACCATGGGTTTTATCACTTTGAACCCCTCAAGTGGACTCTTTGTGGGATTATCCGCATCCGTTATGGTGTCTCCAACTCCGGCTTCGCTTATTTCCTTTATTGACGCGGTTATAAACCCAACCTGCCCCGTTTCCAGATACTCAAACTCCGTTGCTTGAGGAGAAAACGCCCCCACTTTTCTCACCTCATAACTCTTGCCAGTTGCCATTAGTTTGATTCTCATACCGAGACTCACCGCGCCTTGGTATATTCTTACCAGCATTACAACGCCTTGATAGGAATCAAACCAACTGTCAAATATAAGAGCTTTGAGCGGCACAGGACCGGGGTCTTGCGGTGGGGGTACGAGACTAACTATGGACTCCAGTATTTCCTTGGTTCCGGTTCCATCTTTTGCGCTTGCCAGAACAGCATCTTCTGCAGGAATCCCAACTATGTCTTCTATCTCCTTTTTTACCCTTTCGGGCTCTGCTGAAGGCAGATCAATCTTGTTCACAACAGGTATAAGTTCAAGACCCGAATCTGCAGCCAAATATGCGTTGGCAAGCGTCTGAGCCTCAACTCCCTGCGATGCGTCTACTACGAGAAGCGCCCCTTCGCATGCTATAAGACTCCGTGAAACTTCATAACTGAAATCAACATGCCCAGGGGTGTCTATTAGGTTGAATTGGTATGTTTTTCCATCATCCGCTTTGTATTTGAGCCGCACGGCTTGGGCTTTTATAGTGATTCCTCGCTCTTTTTCTATCTCCATGTTGTCAAGAAACTGCTGAGTTTTCTCACGTTCATTGAGCGTGCCGGTAAATTCGAGAATTCTGTCGGCTAGGGTTGATTTTCCATGGTCAACATGGGCTATTATGGAGAAATTCCTGATCAGGTCGGTTGTCATAGCGAACCCCAAATTATATAAGGAATGTTTTGAGCATTCAAATATTGTAGTTGTTCAGTAAAGATCCCTCAATCAGTTCGATTCCTAATTGAAACGTACCTAGTGATGAACACGCTATTTTGTTCTTCCATTAATAATATCAATGAATTATATCAAAGTCATTCTGGCAAATCAGCTTGAATCTAAATTCTACTTTAGGTAAAATGCCGTCGTACAAATTCAAAATTTTACACCTGAAAATTTAAGGAGGTGGGAGTAAATGGTTTTCAGAGATCAGTTCAAAGGGGCTTTACCGATATTTTTTGTTCTTCTCCTTTTTAGTTTTCAGAGTCATTCTTATGAACTTGAGAAGCTTGTGGTTGTCGGTAGCAGATTTGAGGAAAGGAGCGTTTCAGATTCTCCCGTTCCTATAGACGTTATAACCGAAGAGGAGATTGTCGCTACCGGACAAACCGAAGTGGGAAGGATAATTCAAGAATTGGTACCGTCTTTTAATTTTTCAAGTTCAACTATAAGCGACGGAACCGACGCGCTTCGTCCCGCGACCCTTCGGGGGTTGGGACCAGACCAAGTCTTGGTGCTTGTTAATGGAAAGCGCCGTCATAAGAGCGCTCTAATACACGTAAATACATCTGTTGGTCGTGGTACGGCAGGGGTTGATATGAACGCGATTCCGGTGAGCGCTATCAAGAGGATAGAAGTTCTCCGTGACGGAGCTTCCGCTCAGTATGGGTCTGACGCGATCTCTGGCGTGATAAACATAGTTCTCAAAGATGGCGTTGATGGTACCGCTACGGTATCTATGGGACAGCTTTTCGAAGGTGACGGCGAAACCTTGGTGGCAAGCGTGAACAAAGGTTTTTCACTTGGTGGAGAAAGTGTAATCAATGCCACTGTTGAAGTGAGAAACAGAAGCCGATCCAACAGAGCGGGGGTTATGGGAGATATTCAGTATCCAAACAGCGAATGTCTTGATGAGTCAGGAAACGCAGTTCTCTGCGGAACTCTTAGTAGTCCGTGGACGCTCTCGGATAACAGCGTAAATGATTCTGAGCGCGTTTTTAACAGGAACAAATTCAGAGTGGGTGACGCTGATTCCACGCAAGCAAGTTTCTTACTTAATATGAAAGCGCCAGTGGATTTGATGAATGGGGAAGTTTACAGTTTTTTTGATTTCTCGGCGAGAGAGAATGAGAGTGGGGGTTTTTACAGAAGGGCGAATCAAGCGCGTAACAATCCAGCGGGTTCAAATTATCCAGATGGTTTTCTTCCCCTTATAAAGACGCAAGTAAATGATTATGCGTTTGGCGCTGGTTTTGAGGGAGACCTTACTGGTGATATTGATTTCGATGTAAGCTACGTCGTAGGAGGAAACACTTTTTCCTTTGATGTTAATAATTCTCACAACGCCTCATGGGTCAGATGTCATACCGGTGAAGCGGAGCAATGTCTGACCGGCGTGGATTATAGTGGCGCGATTCCGTCATCGGCCGACGCGGGAGAGTTAAAACTTTCTCAACACACTGTGAATCTTGATTTTACTACTCCCCTTACGTTTGGAAATCTAGCATGGGGAGGCGAGTACAGAAGAGAGGATTATAAAATAATATCTGGTGAATTGTATTCATACGAAGACTATGATGGTCCTGGGGGTAGCGGGTTCGGTGGAATACAGGTGTTCCCTGGTTTCAAACCCAGCAATGAGGTTTCAGAAGGACGAAATGCTTTTTCTACTTACGTGGATATGGAGTTTGACGTTGGAGACGTATTGCTTTTAAGCCCTGCGGTTCGCTACGAGAACTACAGCGACTTTGGCAATACTCTTAATGGAAAGATTTCCGCCCGCGCGCAACTTGTCGATTCATTTGCTCTTAGAGGTTCTACGAGCACCGGTTTTAGATCTCCGTCTATGCAACAGATTTATTTCAATAATGTCTCAACTCAGTTCAACTTCAATGAAGATACGCAGACATTTGAACCATCTCAGGTAGGAACTTTTCGCAATGATAGCGACCTTGCGAAAATGATAGGAATCCCAGAGCTAAAAGAGGAAACTTCAAAAAATTTCAGCGCAGGTTTTGTTTTCAGCCCAGTTCCAGCTTTTACTCTCACCACAGATTTTTATTATATTCTAATTGACGACCGTATTATCCTAAGTGGCAGGATTAGCGAGAGCAATCAAGCTATCCCTCAATCGGTAAGGGATAAAGTAGGGGCGCAACAAGGTCAGTTTTTTATGAATGCCGCAGACACCACGACTAAGGGAGTTGATATAGTCGCAAGTTTTGACCATTCTTTTGATGATAACTCTGACTTGAGATTTGTTCTCGCAGGTACGGTAAATCAAACGGAGATCACTAAAGTGAATCTTCCACTTGGACTTCCTGGGGAACTTTTCACTGATCAAGATCGTTCAATTTTAGAGGAATGGCAACCTAAGGACCGGTTTTCACTTTCTAGTTCTTACTCAAGAGGTCCCGCGTCCTTGCTAATCGCTGTTCACCGTTACGGAGAGTATACTGTACTTGATGGCGGCCAAAGTCAGACTTTCAACGCAAAATATCTTACCGATGCGAATCTGAGCATGGAATTAGGGAAATTTGGCACGATTAAGATTGGCGCAAACAATCTTTTCGACATAAAGCCCGATAAAAACAAAGTTGGTCAGTCAAGGGGTGGCACCATATATGATCATGACGGTTCCACTGTAGTTAATTCTCCTGGAGTTTTCACTTACTCCCGGCGTTCGGCGCCCTTTGGGTTTAACGGTGGTTATTACTACTTATCTTACGAGTATAGTTTCTGAGTTCTTAACGCGGCAATGTCTTCCTGTCGAGAGGATGCGTATCCTTCCCGGCGGGAATCTATTTTTAGGGTCTTCATATCATAGATGACTTTATTACCATAAGTTTTTCATGAGTCATCTCTCGCATCGTGTACGGAATTCCTCCAGTTCCAATCCCTGAATGCTCGGCTCCCCGAAACGGCATCCAGTCCACTCGAAATGCGGTGTGGTCGTTTACAAGTACTGAAGCAGCTTTTATTTTTCTCACCACAGATAGAGCCTTATCAATGTTTTTAGTAAATACCGATGCTTGGAAAGAGTAGGGAATGCTGTTGGCAAGTTGTATCGCATCCTCTGTATTTTCGTAGGGGTATATTGCTATAACAGGTCCAAAAATCTCCGCCCGCGAAAGTCTGCAGTTCTGCGCAGGATCAAAAATCACAGTTGGCTCGTAGCAGGTCTTTCCAATTTCTGCTCCTCCGCAAAGGAGTTTTCCACCGCTTTGAACTGCTTCCTGCACCCATTGGTGGACTCTGCGCACATCATCTGCGCTTATAAGAGGACCTATATCCGTATCCTCGCAAAGCGGGTCCCCGACTTTTAATCCCATTGCAATATTTCTGAGGCTTTCTGCGACTTCTGTCACAACCGAACTGTGGACAAATACTCTTTGGACTGAAACGCATACCTGACCCGCGTGATAAAATCCCCCCTTGGCAAGAAGAGTGACCATGTCGGCTATATCCGCATCAGGTTCCACTATAACTGGGGCCGCTCCTCCGTGTTCAAGAGCGCATCTAGTACCTGCAGATATTCTTGATCTGAGGTGCCAACCCACTTTCGCTGAGCCTATAAACGTGAGATAATTCACTCTGTGATCAGTGGCTAGTTTCTCTGAAAGCGTATCGTCCACTATGATCCCACGGGCCCATTGTTCAGGTAGGCCGCTTTCGTAAAGCGCATCAAGCAGATTCAAACATGAAAGAGGCGTATTAAGGGCAGGTTTTATTATAACTGGACAGCCCGTGGCTACCGCGGGTATAAGTTGGTGGATAGCTAGATTGAAAGGATGGTTAAAGGCTGAGATTGCCGCTACCACCCCTATCGGTTCTCTAAAGGTAAACGCCACTCTATTAAGAGATGCTAAATTTGCCCCCATTGGTATCTCTTTTCCCGCTAAAGCGAAAAAAGACTCAAGCGCAACTTTTATACCATTTATGGCTCTTGTGACTTCAACCCTAGTGTCGACAAGTGGTTTCCCACCTTCCATAGTGGCGTCTTGGACTATACGGTCGTAATTTTTCTCAATGAAATCTCTTGTTTTTTCAAGAATCTCAATTCTCTTAGGGACGGAAAGTTTTTGCGACGGAGCATCGGCTAGATCTCTTGCCGTAACGATAAATTGTTCCATCTCCTTTTCGCTGGTTACGGGAATTTCCTTTATCAATTTTTCATCATATGCGGTGAGAACTTGAATAGTTTTCGCCATAGTTTTCCTCTGTATTCGTTTTCCTAGACGCTTTACATACGCGCAAGCGATGTCTATATTAGCACAAAGAGGGCTGTTTTTATGAAGAAAACGAAAATAATTTCTCTTGTAGCTCTTGCCGTGGTTGTTTTTTCCTTACTGTTTTCTTTTTCAGGAAGCGGAGAGACAAAAGGTGATATTCTAGAAGGCTTAATGGGTCTCACCACAGAACAGTGGAAGGAGAAACTTTCGCTTCTTGAGTACAAAGTGCTCTGGAAAAAGGGAACGGAGCGCCCTTTTACTGGAGACCTTCTTTACAACAAGCAAAAAGGTATTTACATAACCGCCGGTTGTGGACAGCCAGTTTTTTCCTCAGAACATAAATACGATTCAAAGACTGGATGGCCGAGTTTCTGGCAACCTCTAAGTGACGATGCCATAAAAATATTGCCTGATAATTCTTTGGGGATAAAGCGTTATGAAGTGGTTTCGAGTAGGTGCGGAGAGCACCTCGGACATGTTTTTAAGGATGGTCCACCACCTACGGGCCTGCGGTACTGTATAAACTCTGTCGCTTTAGATTTTGTTCCAGATGCGTCCAAATAAAACTTGATATTTAAGATTTCTGAGAGACAATGCTTTAAATTGGCCTCGGTGCCCTTGAGTGTGAAGTAGCCATGGTGATAATACCCTGACTGAATAAAATATAACTGTTTTATTGTAGTATCTGAACATGTCGTTATTCCTTGGCCCTTTCAACTACTGGGGCACTTTGTTATAATTTTGATGGTGTTCTACCTCAAAGTCTAATGGGTGCTAGAAGGACAGAGTGAAGAAACTTAGATTCATAGATTTATTCGCTGGCCTTGGTGGGTTTCATCTTGCGCTTAATTCGCTTGGGCACACTTGTGTATTTGCATGTGAGGTTGATAAAGACCTGTCTGAGTTATACGAGAAGAATTTTGGATTACGTCCATTTGGTGATATCCGAACTCTAAATATATCTTCAATACCTGAGCATGATATCTTGTGTGCAGGACCACCCTGTCAACCTTTTTCAAAGGCAGGTGAACAACGAGGATTGGAATGCCCACAGTGGGGCGATCTGATTGATTACGTAATTCGTATTCTGCGAACACATAAGCCATGTTATTTCATAGTAGAGAATGTTCCAAATCTGGTGAAACACAAGCAAGGCAAGACTTGGCGGACGATTGAACACCGTTTGCGCCTTGCCGGCTATAGTGTGAGAAATCAGTTGGTATCTCCGCATCATTTTGGAATCCCACAAGTCCGCAAGCGTGTCTTTATCGTTGGGAGCCGCAAGGGGTTATGTAGATTTTCGTGGCCTGATCCTGTGGTAAAGGCAAAATCTCTCTGTTCAGTTCTTGATAAATGTCCGGTGGATGCTAAAGCGTTGTCAGAGCATTTTATTAGATATTTGGATGCATGGCAGAAATTCCTTGACCAATTTCCTGCTAGTGAACAACTCCCATCGTTTCCGGTTTGGGCAATGGAGTTTGGTGCAACTTATCCATATATGAACAAATCACCAATGGGGGGGGGGTCTGTCTTCCATCAGATCCTTCAAGGGCAGTTTCGGACAATCTTTACGAGGGCTATCAGAACGAGAAGTTCTAATTGCATTGCCGGCCTATGCGCGTGATAGCGCGAAAGCATTCCCAAAATGGAAAATCAATCTCATCCGTCGGAATCGTGAGCTCTATAATCGCCACAAATCATGGATTGACCATTGGTTACCATCAATCCTAGAGTTTGCTCCAAGTTTTCAGAAATTTGAATGGAACTGCAAAGGCGAAGTTCGAAACCTTTGGCAGCATATCATTCAATTTCGAGGCTCTGGTATACGGGTCAAACGTCCAACAGTTGCACCATCTCTTGTAGCCGTGGCTACAAGACAAATACCCGTTATCGCTTGGGAGCGCCGTTATATGACCATTCGTGAGTGTAGCCGCTTGCAGAGTATGTGCAGTCTTCAATATTTGCCAGAGTCATGGACATCCGCGTTCAAGGCCCTTGGGAATGCGGTGAACGTGCATGTGGCTAGGGAAGTCGCCCGTCATCTAATAAATTTTGAAGATCAACTGACAACTAACATAGACAATAGCGATCATGAAAAGGAGGAAATCGAAGACCGTTGGCCAAACGAGCACATTGATTTAAGTCGTATAGTACGCAGAAATGCAGGGAGGGACTCAGAATATTGGCTAGAAAAAAGGTAGACATACGGCCTGGCGTCAGCGTGCTGGCGGTCCTACGTTATCTCAATTATAAGCATTGGTTTGCTCTCGGCGAGTTTGTTGACAATGCAGTTGAAAGTTTCAACAAACATTGTGACAAATTAAAGGCGTTATATGGGGGGAATTTTAAATTAAAAGTAGAAATAGACATTGACTCTACTTCGCCGGTCCGTATTTCTATTCGCGACAATGCGGCGGGCATCTTTGATTCCGAATATGAACGAGCATTTCGTCCCGCCGCGATTCCCGATGACCGTAGCGGCCTATCTGAATTTGGCATGGGAATGAAAAGTGCTGCCTGCTGGTTTGCACCCCGATGGAGCGTGCGGACTTCCGCCCTAGGGGAGTCGGTCGAACGTTTCGTATTTTTCGATATTAACAATATCGTCAATGATGAAATTGAAGAGTTGGTTATTAAAGAATCTATCCAACAATCGAATACTCACTACACAGAAATTGTCCTTGAGGAAATCTACCACGTACCCGTCGGGCGAACGATTACAAAGATAAAAGACCATTTGACCGACATATACCGAGTGTTCATTCGTAAAGATATGTTGGAACTTTGGTTTAACGGTGAGAAACTTTCCTACCAAGAGCCGAAGATGCTGAAAACACCTCATTACAAAGAGAAAGATGGGAAGCCTCGGTTGTGGTGTAAAGAGATAGCGTTTGATTTTGGTGACGGACTGTCGGCGCATGGCTTTGCTGCATTATTGGAAAAAGGTAGTACTGCCAAGGCCGGGTTTTCATTATTTCGACGTGACCGTCTCATTGAGGGTAGTGGTGATGAGGGGTATCGTCCAAACTATATCTTCGGTAGGCAAAACAGTTATTGCTATCAACGTCTTTTTGGCGAACTTCATCTTGACGGTTTTGAAGTTAGCCATACTAAAGACGGATTCCGTTGGGATGAGAATGAGCAACCGTTCCTTGATTTGCTACGCGAGTATCTTGACAGAGAAGATCTCCCGCTATTAAAACAGGCTGATAAGTATCGGGTCCGTGCTACGCGTGACAAACAGAAAAAAATAGCTAAACAGGCGGTCAAAAATACTGTGGATGTAATGGAAAGTGCATTGCAATATGTGCTTCCGGTTCTTGCTGATGCAGAACTCGTTGAGACATCGGATGAGGAGAAACCTCACACTGCCACTCTCGCCAATCGCCAGTTTGATGTCAAGTTCCGTGATAGAAATTGGTCAATTAATGTTGAGTTGACAAATGATCCTGTGGAAAGCCAATGGCTTACCTTGAGTGATAGTACATCTGAGAATACGAAGAATTCTCGCCGGATTGATATTAGAGTCTCAATGGATCATCCATTTATGATTCGTTTTGCTCAGAATGACGCTGAAGATGTGGATGCGGTGCTTCGAATCGCAGCTGCGCTTGCCCTAGCGGAAGTGGTTGCACGAGAGTCCGGTGTCCGGAAGTCTGGAACTGTCAGACGGAATGTCAACGAAATCTTAAATGCCCTTTCGGAACCATAGACAGGAGCGATAGTTATATGACTAGTCAAGAGCCGATAATTATTGAACCAGTTATTGAGAATGTGCGGCAAATGAATTGGTATCCGGTGGTTGGAGAAGAAACTCTTTGTTTTCTGAAAGACGTTGTTCCTGATGCGAGTCGTGAGGGTGTCTGCAATACCGCTGTCTCAATACTTGCCAAAGGCATATCGCCGGAAGTCCCGAAAGGAAAGGAAACAGGACTTGTAATTGGATATGTGCAAAGCGGCAAGACAATGTCCTTTGAAGCAGTTGTTGCTTTGGCACGGGACAACGGATTTCCGATGGTCATTATCATCGCCGGAACCGCGAACAACTTATTAACTCAGTCTACGGATAGATTGCGGCGAGACTTACGGATTAATGAGCCCAACAGCAAGAGACGATGGGTTGTGTTCAAAAACCCTAGTTGCAAAAGTATTCCGGACATCCGCAACATCCTTGAGGGTCGGCGAGAACGGGAAACATCAAAGCAAGATAAAAGAACGGTTCTTATCACTATTCTTAAACACCATAGACACCTAAACAACGTGACGCAAATTCTCCGTGCTGTCAAAATGCGAAACATTCCTGTTTTAATAATTGACGATGAGGCGGATCAGGCGAGTCTAAATACCAAGATTGCACAAGATGAGAAAAGCACGACATATCAGTGCTTAATGTCCTTGCGAGATGCTTTGCCGGTTCATACTTACCTACAATATACTGCAACACCACAAGCACCACTGCTTATCAGCATTATTGATTCACTTTCACCGAATTTTGTACAAGTTCTAGAACAGGGTAAAGAATATGTCGGCGGCCGCGAGTTTTTTGTGGACAACTCTCGTTTGGCGCGCGTGATTCCGTCTAGGGAAGTTCTCGCTAAAGACAATCCGCTTGATGAACCACCGAATACTCTGCTTGAAGCACTACGGGTCTTCATGATCGGTGTGACGGTCGGAATTCTCAAAAAAGAACAAACCACCAGCAATCGTTCAATGTTGATACACCCTTCACATAGGATTGACCAGCATCAAAAGTTCTATGACTGGGTGCATAACATTTTCGAAGAATGGAAGCATGTTCTGGATCTTTCTGACGGTGATCCAGACAAACAGGAAACCATCAAAGATTTCCGCGATGGCTACGACGAATTGTCGTATACGGTTGCTAATGAAATGCCCACATTTGATGAACTCGTTCCTTCTTTGCTTTGTGCCTTTCGTTATACACAAATCCTTAAAATCAATGCTAGTGGCGGAAAAACACCAGAAGTGGAATGGAATAATTCATATGGTTGGGTACTTGTCGGCGGTCAGGCAATGGACCGCGGATTCACCATTAAAGGTCTAACAGTCACTTACATGCCGCGAGGTGTTGGTGTTGGGAACGCAGATACTATTCAACAGCGGGCGCGTTTCTTCGGCTACAAAAGGTCCTACCTAGGATACTGCCGGGTCTATTTAGAGCAGAAAACGCTTAACGCATTTCAAAACTACGTTGAACATGAAGAGGACATTCGCGGTCAGTTAGAAAAACTTCAGAATAGTAATAGGCCGCTGAACGAATGGAAGAGAGCGTTTATTCTTGACGGGAATCTAAAGCCCTGCCGTGATAGCGTTTTAGAATTTGAATATGTGCGTGGATGCTTTTCCGATGAATGGGTCTTGTTGCCCAATATGGTTCTTGCTTCCGAAGAAGTTATTGAGGCGACTCGCCAAGTTTCTAAAGACTTCATGCAGGCACTGGTGTTTGATGATGATGAAGGCCATCAAGAACGTACGGATGCTCAACGGCATAAAGTATGCCGCCAAGTTTCGTTACAAATCTTTTTTGAGAAATTGCTCGCCCAGATGCGAATCACCGGAATTAGAGATTCTCAGCGCTATACGGGATTGCTCCTACAATTAAGTAAAGCCATCGAAAACAACTCAAGTGAAGTTTGTACTATTTACCGTATAAGCCCTGCCTACGAGCGCGAACGTAGTGTCAACAAACATGGCGAAATCATTACTCTTTTTCAAGGAGAAGCACCTGTCAACCCTAAGGAGCAACGAGGGAAAGTCTATCCGGGTGACCGTGCCATCCGAGAAAATGGAACAGTTACTGTCCAGATTCATGTATTGAATCTGACACGCGACCGCAAAATAATTAAGAAGGATGTTCATGTTGTCGCGGTCTGGATACCGGCACGGCTAGGTAGTGTCGCGTCGTGGATTAATCAGGAACAGCCGGATCAAGTGAACTAATGAACTGTAGTTTCTATGACATATTTAGGGAAATCGCTCCTCCAGACAGCCAAGACCGGTTATTGTATGCCGTTAAGCCCATTCAAGAATTCAACAATTGTTTTGTCGGCAAGGATAGTGGTTCCCATGCTTGTATTCTAATAACAACCGCCGATAGTAAACGGGTACTGAGGTCACCGATCAAATTCGAAAGCCTTGACGCTCAATTCGCGTTGCGTTGTAAACTCGGGGAAGACGGAGAACTTGAACATGAGGAAACATTTACCGTCATTCGATGCCGATTACTTGAGCCTGAAATTGTTTGTTACTTTCTGTCTGCATGTCAAATTATTTTGCGCATGGTTGGCGATCGACCAACGCAAAGCGCGGTTGCTTTGGCAATTCAAAGGCTTGCAGAAATTTTCCAAGAGATAAAGAAACCACCAACGCGTAGTATTAACGGGCTATTTGGGGAATTATATTTGATATCATGTAGCAACAATCCGGCCCGTGCTCTTGCGGCTTGGCACATTGATGAACATGCAAGGTTTGATTTTTCAGATGGTGATGTGAGGATGGAAGTCAAGGTCACAAAAGGCAGTGCCCGTATACACACATTTTCATACAATCAATGCAATTCCCCACTAGGCACAATTGCTGTTGTTGCGTCTCTTTTTGTGGAACGTGTACCCAATGACCTAACAATCCAATCTCTTATCCGAAAAATTGAAGAACGAGTCAACGCAGATGCTGAACTAATTCTTAAACTCCATAAAGTCACTGCAACTACGATGGGCTCAGATTTGAATGTTGCACTTTCTGTGTCGTTTGATGCCAAACTTGCGGAAACATCATTACGTTTTTTCCTCCTTGATCACATTCCAGCTATTCGTGGCCCATTATCCTCGGGAGTTAGTGATGTACATTTTCGTTCTGATTTGTCTGCGGTTGAAGCACAAACAACACAGTGTTTGGTTGATCAAGATTCGGCCTTCTTGGATTTGTTGCCACGTGAAGTTGCTACCTAAACTTTGCCATAAACACATTCGCCAACCCTCGGACTAGGTTCTTATAATTTGTAATCTAATATCGTGACTGGTCTTTTATAGATTGCCATTACGTTACTTTACGCTCATTAAACGCAGGTGTTGTATAATGGTCAATGAATCGGGAACCTAATTGTGATCGGGCAGGATTTATAAGAATTGAGTTATATAACACACCGTTTTGCACAACGCTGAGCCATTTGAGATAACCACTCATTCCAACGAAATAAAAAAAAGGAGGATGCTTGACATCCTCCTTTTAAATACAAGTAATAGTTCTTTTATCCGTCTTGTTTTCTGTTAACAAGAATCACCCACTTTCCTTTCTGCACGGGTTTTTCTGCGTCCTTATGGGTAAATACGTTTACCTCAAAGATAAAGAATCCCATATTCGGACGTTTATGTTCCTTTTTCTCAACGAGTTTTCTTGTTATGTGGATAGTATCTCCCGGAAAAACCGCTCCTGAAAATCTCCAATCCTCAAGACCCATAAAAGCCACAGTAGCAAGCCTAGGCATGGTGAACCAGAGCCCTGTGGCCATAGAGGTCACGAGCATGCCGTGCGCCACTCTTGTCTTGAAGACGGTTTTCTTGGCGAATTCCTCGTCTATATGCATGTTATTGTAATCTGCGGAAAGTCCTGCGAAGTTGACCACGTCGGCCTCGGTAACAGTTCTACCGGAACTTCTGTGTTCATCTCCTTCGTTTAAGTCTTCGTAAAAAAGTCTGGACATTTAAGTTCTCCTTAATTTTCTGTTACGCGGGTTTGAACTTGGGCAATGTGACTTCATCGGTGACATCATCAAATATCACCTTTACATCCATGCCGATAAACACTTCTTTTGGATCAATATCAACAACGTTTGACATCATCTTCACTCCCTCTTCCATTTCAATCAAAGCAACCACATAAGGGGGTTCTCCCTTATATGCTTTGGAAGGTCCCATGTGATGTATGGAAAAAGTCCATACCTTCCCCTTCCCTTCAGACTCAACCCACTCTATGTCTTCGCTCATATCGTTTCCTGGAGAAAGAGCTCTCGGGTAAAAGAAATATTCTCCTGTCTGTTTTGATCTAGGGATAACTAGTTTGTGCTGTTTTGCCGCTTCCCAGAAAGGCTTGGTTTCCGGACGAAACTCAGGCAAAGGCTTATTATATGTTTTTTCTTCAGCCATTTGTATTTCTCCTTAACTATTTTTATGTGTTCTTTATTTACATAAGGGGTTGATTGCCTAGAACCACTGTGCTGTGGGCAGAAACTATACCACCGTTTCCGTGTACAACAGCGACTTCTGGATCTTCAACCTGTCTCTTACCAGCGTCTCCGCGCAACTGCAGAGTTGCCTCAACCACATGATGCATCGCTCCTAGATGAGCCTGCGAAAGTAGACCCCCATGAGTGTTTACGGGCAAGTCTTTCCCTGTTTCCATTCTTCCCTCAAGAGCGAAGGCTCCACCCTCTCCCTTGGGTACAAATCCAAGACCCTCAAGTTCTAGCAGCACGGTGATGGTAAAACAGTCATAAAGAAACGCCACGTCTACATCCGATGGCTTTATGCCTGCTGTAGAGAATGCTTTTTCCCCCGAGCGCTCAACAGCATTGTAGATTTGATCAAGATTCTCAAGAGAGGTCATATACTGATGGGAATATCCTTGTCCCATGCCCCAAAGATAAGCAAGACCGTTTTCTATGCCGAGTTCCTTGGCTTTATCTTCAGTGGTGACTATGAACGCTGCGCCTCCATCAGAAATAATAGAGCAATCATACTTGTGAAGGGGCTCTGCGATGATCCTTGAATCAAGCACATCCTCTATGGTAAGAGGGTCTTTGTTCATCGCGTTTTCCTTCTCAGCCGCATGTTTTCTCATAGTTACCGCTACAGCAGCCAGATGTTCAGGTCTGTTGTTCCAGTCATGAAGATATCTCTGCGCGGCAAGAGCATAGCCTCCGGGAGTTGTGAGACCATATGGGTATTCAAATTCCGCATGGCACATTTCCCGTATGAGAGCTAGCATTCCAGAAGAGGATATGCCTGAGAGGGTGTTATCACCCCGGACGCATAACACTACTTCAGCTTGCCCTGAAGCTATAGCCATGGAAGCTTCTGCGGCCATCCATACAGCTGTTGCCCCACCTACGGCCACAGAGGAAAAAAACTTTGGGTTCATGCCGAAGTAATCAGCAAAAGTGGTGCAGTGCATAAACGTGTGTTCAACCAGAGAAAAGGCGGTGACTAGACCATCAACATCTGATTTCTGGATACCCGCGTCTTCAATAGCGAGTTTGGATGCTTCACTTAGGAAATGGAAAGAACTTTTGTTAGGGATTTTACCCTGTTCAGTTTCTCCAACGCCTGCGATAACTACTTTCTTTTTTTTGAGAAGTTCACGGGTCTCTTCAATACCCGGAAATTTATTGGACATCTTACTTTTTCCTCCTTATTCAGAAAACATAAACTTTTATATTTTTATTCTTATCAATGCTACTATGAATTATGAAAAATTACTATACTAGGTTCCACCTATATCCCCAATTCCCTTGATATCACTATACGTTGTATCTCCGATGTCCCTTCGGTTATAGAAGCGAGCCTTGCGTCACGATAGTACCTCTCCGCATTATACTCAACACTATACCCATAACCTCCGAGAACCTGCAACGCCTCAGTAGCCACCCACTGGACTGCCTCAGCTGAGTAGAGTTTGGCCATAGATGCTTCTTTGAGACATTTTTTCCCTTGACTGTATAGCCAAGCGGCTTTGTAAACGAGAAGTCTTGCGGTTTCTATTTTCACCGCCATGTCCGCAAGCTTAAAACTTATACCTTGGAACTTGGATATTGGTCTTCCAAACGCCTCTCTTTCCTTTGAATACTGAAGCGCGTAATCAAAGGCTGCCTGCGCTATACCAACGCTTTTTGCTGCATGGGTTATACGAGCCCCAAGAAGCGTTTCCATCGCCTTTTGAAAGCCTCCCTCTCCTACGAGCATGTTTTCCTCAGGAACCTCGCAGTTTTCAAATATGAGTTCTGAAGTGTCAGCCGAGCGATGTCCGAGTTTATGAATCTTGCTGCTGACCGAAAATCCTGGGGTTCCTTTGTCCACTATAAATATGCTTATACCATGTCCTTTTTTAGTTTTGTCCGTATATGCGGCAACCACTGCGTAGTCGCACATGGTACCGTTTGTTATCCAAGTTTTTGTTCCGTTCAGCACATAGCGACTTCCGTTTTTTTCAGCCTGCGTTCTTATACTACGAGCATCGGAACCAGCATTGGGCTCGGTGATTCCCAGAGAGCCTATTGTTTTTCCCTCAATTCCAGGAACTAAATACTTCTGCTTGTGTTCTTCGGAACCGAATTTATATATCGGAAACATGGAAAGACTAGTGTGCGCGTTTATGCACATGGCGATACCTGCGTTCACTTTCCCCATTTCTTCTGAGAATATGCAGTCCATTACCTTGTCCTGCTCAACTCCTCCATATTTTTCTGGAAAGGAAATTCCGAGCAATCCCATTTCTCCGAGCATAGGGAACAATTGTTTTGGAAAAGTCTCTGAGGTTTCTGCTTCTTCGACAAGTGGCTCTATTTCCTTCTGTGCGAAATCCACTATCATGTCCTTGAACATTTGTTGTTCATCCGTAAATTCAAAATCAATAGCCAACTCTATATCCTCCTCGTGGAAACCCCCATATTATGACGGGGGACGGCAAGGCTTTTTCTACAAGATTTTCACAATCAAGTAAGGCATTATAGCAGTTTCAGCGTTTTATGGCAAAGAGAATTGACAATCGTGAAAAATCATGTTGACAAAAGGCATCCATAAATAGTAGTATAGAAATCGTTCCACCTTCCGGTTGCCGCCGTAGTTGTTTTTTCCCTTAGGGGACTAGATGGCTTCGGCGGCTTTTTTCACTCTAGTTTCCTAACAGTTCAGTTAGAGTTTAATGGTCACCATAAATTCATTCATCTGGAAAAAACAAAAATATCCTCTTTATCCTCCTATTCTCTTCAAGTGTGGGTTGAACGAAGAAACAGGATTTTGGGAAGTAATTGGAGATGGACCGTATGAAGATCTTCTCGTATATGGGGAAAAGTTAAGTGATGCTTTGCAAATCCTCAAAGAGGAAATCCTGCCAATTCTATTGGGAAGACTGCATGATCAAGGACAATGTTAAATTGTCTAAAAGAGCAGAGAGAATGACAGTTGATCTCAAAAATCGAGTAGAGCAGGCTGTCTTTAAAAACAAAAAAAGTTAAAAGTGGACTACGGAACAAAGGATTTGAAAATAAAACTCTTCAATAATATTATGATATTACTGTTAGGTGGTGTTAAAACGTTCGTTACAAATTATTCTTACGATTCTCCAATTAAAGAAATATGCGAAAGAGAAATTGGTTTTATGGTTTTCAGTGCATCAGTGCAAAAATTGACCATATAACAATTTCAGCGACGGACTTTGTTATCTTGAAGAAGATGAAACTAGAACACGCCGGCGGAGGTGAAGCGCAATGGGTTACTACCTGATTGTTAATGATAAGTTCTTCTCGGACTTTATAGAAAACCGTTTAATCAAAACAACCGACAGGTTTTCGGAAGCGATGGAAATTGATACGGCATACCTTGACGATAGCGTTGACTATATAAAAAAGTTTACGCCTTTTCCAATAACTATCTTAGAGAAGATGGTTGATACGCCAGAAGCGAAGGCCTATCGAAAACACTATCGGAAAAAGAAGAAGGAGGCGAAATGAAGAAGTTTTTAGCACTTTTTTCGCTCTCTTACTTGCTGGATGAAGCTTCTAGGCGAAATCGTCGCACCTATTCTCGGCTTTCTAATCGCATTTGCTCTCACGGGGATGTTTGTGCTGTGGGTATTGAACGGTTGCAGATAGGACAATTTTCTTTTTCAATTTTGAAGCCGGTATTGGAAACAATATCCTCAGGTACTAACAATTCAAAAACTTGTATACTGCAGTTTATTACATAAGAGAGTTTTCATGAAAAACTACTACACAACAAAGAAATTTTTTGATCGGAATGGGATTGCGGCGTTTTAGGTGTAGTGGGTTTGGGTATCTGATTTCTATGACGAAAAAGTGAAATCTCAATGAGATATAAAGAGGTACATACACGGAATTTTTAGGAATAAGTTAGGTGGCAAAAAAATTATATAGTGGTTGAAAAAAGTGCTTGACAAGTGTAGAGGTAGTTTGATTAAATAAATATCGGGTGAGGTTGCCCAAGTGGCAACCATCAGGTTGTGAGACTTAATCATACGTACAGCGGGGATAGAGGGAAGCGAATAGGGTGTGAGGATTGAGTGCAGATGCTAAGGAAGCAATCTGGCCTGAAATCTCATTGTAAGGAGGCTGCAATATGAGCCATAGTCATTTAAACGTCCCTTTGAAGTACTGGGAGTTGACAAAAGAGGTCCCGCCCCCTCCGATAGAGCGGGATATCAAGTCGTGGATCATAGCGAATCCATCGGATCCGCTGTGGGACATAGATGTGCTACCGCTGACGTATACGGACAGCAGGTGGTCGGCGTTTGTAGTGAGGTGTGATGAGGCGACGAGGAGTCGTCTATGCCCGAATCCGCCATTGGAGGTATGGGATGGCGAGAATGCCGATTTGGTAGAGTTTTGGTATGTGGATCATAAGAACACGATGTTGGGACCATATTTGGAGTTTGGAGTAACGATATCGGCGACATACAAGGATCCTCAGGGTAATGTGTGGAAGGCAGGATATTATCCGTACATGTATTTGACAGGGGATGCGCCAGTAGATGCGGGTCGAGTGTTAGGGTTTCCAAAGAAGATGTCATATATCAGATGTACGGTACATGGTGGGGAGAAGGGGACGGACTTTTTTGGGTTTGCGATGAGTCGTAATGGGTATTTGATGCACAGTGCGACGGGTCAGTTTGATGACAAGCAAGTGACGCCGCCGTTTTTCTATGGTAAGACGGACTGGGGTAAGTTCAATATGAAGGTAATAACGAGGCCGGATGTATCTAGTTCGGAGTGGCAGTTGACGTATTTGCCATCAGCGTTGCCGCCGCCGTTTGATACGATGATACAGGGGCATAGGTTTAAGATAAAGCCGGAGCATACGCGTACGGCGTCAGGAGATGCGGTTAACTGGTTCATGCAAGCGACGCCGTTTGATAACATGGGAGCTGAGTTGAAGATACAGGAGGTAACAGGGTTGATATCGTTTGTATTTGATCTTGTGATACCGCCTGCGCAGGTACTGTGGACGGAGACGTATGAGAGGCCGGCGAGTTACCGGGGATATGCGACGCCATATAAGTATGGATTGCGTCAGCAGTTTCCAATAAGTCAGGGATCATAAGGGAATTAAGGAGGTAAAAACAGATGGGATTACAAGCGAATGAGTATAGTTATCCGTGGTTAGATGAGGGAGAGGTTCCGCCATTACCATTGGACAGGGACAGGATACACATAATAAGCCAAGGGGTAGCGGATCCTGTATTTGATTACGACATAGTACCGTTGACGTATACGGAGAGTAGGTGGATGGCGTATGTGATAAGGGCGGACATCAATGCGATGAAGGGAGTGGTGCCGGAGCCGATAGAGGTACAGGATGACGTAATAGAGTTTTGGTATGTGATACATAAGAACACGATGTTAGGACCATACATGGAGATGGGAGTAACATTTTCAGCGACGGTGGATTCTGGAGATGGGCAGATATACAAGGCTGGGTATTATCCGTACATGTATTTGTCGAATGATTCTCCTATATTTGCGGGTAAGGAGCCGTTTGGGTTTCCGAAGAAGGCAGCGTACATAGCTGGCTTTGAGCATGGGACTAACAACAACTATTTCAATCATTTGATGGAGCGTAGGGGTTATATCCTGCATACGGCGAATGGTAGGTATTCAGACAGGCCGTTGTCAGCGCGCCCGACGTTTTATGGAAAGACGGATTGGGGTAGGATGAATTATAGGATAACGACGAGGCCGGATGTATCGAACAGTATCCATGAGGTGACGTATTTGCCATCGGATCTTCCGCCTGGATTTGGGACAGGACATAGGTTTCAGTTAAATCCGGAGAGTGTGAGGACAGCGATAGGGGAAGATGTGCGTTCGTGGTATATGTCAGGTACGCCGTTTGACTATATGGGAGGACAGATACCTGCGACAGAGGTGGTAGGGTTGATAAGTTTCACGTTTAATTTGATAATACCGCCAGCGTTGACGATATGGAGTAAGACGGTAGAGAGGACTACAGATGACATGAGTCATGTGGTATATTCGACGCCGTTTGAGTACACGATGCGTCATCGGTTCTTGCTGCCACAATACAGTCAGGGCTAAAGGCGATAGGTTTGTGACTCTAGTAGTTGCGAGCTGAGAAAGTAGAGAGGAGGGATGCCGGAAGGCTATCCCTCCTCTTTTTTTATGCTAACTCAATGGGCGACTCTGAGTTCGTGATTAACTCCATATTTAGTTTATAATATCAATAAGAAAGTCAATTAGGTGTTGATGGTTTGCTTATTCTACTCTCAAACCTCTTTTTTCTCAGAATCAATGATTATTTTTAGATCAAAGACATGTGTTTTGACAAAATAGATTTCGTAGATATTACCTGCGAGAACTACTTTCAGGCTTTTTTCATTTAACTCTCTAAACGTACTTGTTATCGTTTTTTTGGACTCGTTTACGTACTTGTACATGGCGGCGTGATTTGGGCAGAGAGCGATGTGATTCGCGCGATGATATTTTTGTTCTTTTAACTCAAGCAGAAATTCCACAGCTTCAAAATAATATTCTCCGCTGGGAAGTTTGAACGGAAGAGGATTTTCTTTGCAAATCTGACATATCATCTTGCCATCGGGATTGGTGTATAATTCACGAAGATAGCTCTTTGCTTCCTCTTTACTTTCATTGTAGTTGACTGATACAGAGCGTTGGCGATTCTCCGTAGTACGTTCTGGAGCATATTGGACCTGTTCTCGAACGTATTTTGCCCGTCTCTCTGGGTCTTTTGGCTGTTTTTTAGGCAGATCCAAATCTACCCTTGAGTATTCCTTCAGAATATCTTCTTGCATTTTTTGGGGAAGTTTGGCGAATTTTTTCGCACGGTTAAGTTCCTCGTTGCTTTCGAATCCAAATTTCTCCAATTCTTGCTGATTTCTCTGTTCTTCTTCACTTTTTGAGTTCCCTTCGCCGAATCCTATTTCCTTAATCCACGACCACCCTGCATCGAATGCAAACCCGCTTGGGAGAAGGTTTTGTAGTGCTTCGGCGGGACGTACGAATTTTTTGTTTCCTTGAGGTACCCAATATGTTTCTCGCAATTCTAGGACTAGTGTCGAAGGTTCTTTCTTAGTCTCATATTTCTGATTTGGTCGGAATTGTGCAGTCAAATAGTCTCTGTTTTCGGTTTTTTCTGTTTCTTTCATCGTTCTCCAGAGTAAAAGAGAAATATTTTTATTCTTCTTTTCCAGCTGAAATTTTAAGCCCGGGATGGTCCAGTCCTCATCTATTTTAGTTTTTTCCGAGATTGATACGCCAGACTTATAATAGTAGTCTTTTTGAAGTCGCTTGCCATTACGATGCAGTTTAGTTGATTGTTTTTCAATTCTTAGTTGCCACAGTACACCTGTGTTCTTTGCAAAATCTATTAATTGTTTTTCTGTAATACTGTGGAGATTTTTGTATTTAGGTGATAACGCAACTGGGTAATTGTCCTTATGGTTTGGCCGTTGGTAAAACGCATCCAATCCAGTGTCAAGATATGGGGAATCAAGATAAACTAGATTCGGCCGTGCCCACTTTTTATCTTTTCGTTCGAAGATACGGTATTTTGCAAACAGTTTGGCCGTTTGTTTATCTTCATCATCCACTAAGGAAATAAATTTCTTCAGATCTTCCTCATATTTTATTTTGGTTGGAGTCCTAGAGTTTGCAGTATATCGTTTCTCAAGAATAGCTTCAACCTGTTCACGTTCACCAACTTCTTGGACCCCAACTGCTTCCAGAAAGTTTTTAGCGTCTTCCCGTCTCGTTTTATTTCTACCAGCCGTGTATATATCCCTTGCGACAAACGGGAGATCTAAATCCGTCTGACCCTTATCAGTTGGGAAATAACACTCTCTTCCCGCCCGATATTCTTTGGTGGAGATAAGCACAATACGTAGATCTTTGAGTTGGTCTATCTTGACTTTTTCTTTTTGGAACGTTGCGTACAGTTCTTGGTGCCATTGTATTGTTTTTGTTTTCAGCCAACTGAGCAGGTTTTTATCAGGTTTTCTGTTGCTTAGTCGTTGCTCTAGTACATCCACGAAATGCTCGGTATTCCACTCTTGAATATCTAAACTTTTTAGGAAGGAGTCAACGCGACCGTTTATCTGCCGCGCACTTATTACCCAATTTGATATGGTTTTGTAATTGGTTAAAACGGGGATGTCTTTCCCGTTTAGTAAAGCCTTTAGCGCCGAGTCAGTTTGCAATAATTGGTCAGCTGGCTCGTAGCGTTTTGAATGTGTTGGGGTTAGTCGCTTTTTTTTCATCGCATCAACAATGGCTGTGCGCAGGCATTCATATCGTCGTGGAATATTATCTTTTGGGATCGGTAACACTTTTAGAAAATCATGACTCAGCAGTCCTAATTTGCGAATTTTAACTAGGGAGTTTGCACAGAGTTTAGAAAGTTGCTTAAAGAGTCGTTTGTTAACCGACGCGTCCTTGATACTGGAGCGACTAAGATCTGGATGAAAGGGAGCATGAAGATGGAAGCACAAATTTGAGATTTCTTTTTTGGCGCGAAAATAGACCGCAACGTATCCAGGTTTGGCTGGGACGATTTGAAACTGTTTACCTAGGGGAGTATTTTGATCTACATGCGTATTATCAGACAGATTTTTGAGTTCAAAAGCAATGGCGATGTGTTGTTGGCTTTTTACATTCTTAACCGGTTCCTTAAAACGAAGGAAATGGGAGGACTTGATCTTTGTTTCGTTACTCGGTTTTATAGGCCGCGTCTTGCAAGCATTTGTGAGCTTCGACCTGCCAGTTGTCTCCTCCTGTGCGACAATGACGAACAGCTATGTTGATAAACCTATTAGGTTCAGCCATTTGCTCGAAACTAGGACGGTCAATGACTATGTCCGGACGTAGAACATTTAACAAGGTAAAGAGATCTTGGCTTCCGAGTTGCACAGGAGTGGCGGTGAGAAATATCGTGGCTTGAGAGTTGTCGCAGAAATAGCGTACAGCTTGGTGGAGATAGGTGTTTGCGTTGCGGATGTGATGAGCCTCGTCGACGATCACTAGATCAAATCTAGGGGGTGGATCAAGGGAGAGTAAACCTTCGCTGACCCGCCCGCTTCTCTTTTTCTTGCCTAAGAGAAGGTCCGAATCAAACAAAGAGAACGGGATGATAGATTGAGCGTAGCGGTCGGGCCATTCCCCCTCTAGTTCCGTTTCCCGTAAACAGTGGCGCAAGATTTTACCATCAAGTGCTACGAAGTCCTCATCAAACCGCTTCATCTCCACGACCCACTTGCGGTCGTTCACCAACGCCTTGGGACATATGATTAACACGGAGGAAATGTTCATTCTGGCGCGTAGTTCTTTGATAATTAGTCCTGCCTCAATAGTTTTACCCACCCCTACTTCATCGGCAATTAACAGGCGAGGCTGATCAGCTCGAATTAACCTCATAACGGGCCGATACTGATAAGATACAAACTGAACACGTCCAGACCGCAGAGAATATAGATTGGCTGTAGATGGTGAAAGCAGATACAGGCTGGTGAGATAAGCACGAAGATTGTCGGCGCTAAGCAAAGATGGTTTATCTGCGGGTTCGGTAGATTGTAATTGGCTTTCGTAATACATAGATTGCAGATCGTTTTGAAACACTTTGTAGCGGGCTTCGGTATCACTGGCCATGACTTCAATAATTGCTACTATAACGTTGGGATTAGATCGTAACGCTACTAATTGGCCAACCTCAAACATCGTTGCTTTAACTTGTGATGCGACATTTTGGTCCTTGGAGTCTACTGGCGATGTGTTTGGCTTATCGGCATTGGCGGGGTCAAGTGTGGGTTTCTGGCGCGTATCTGACGAATTTGCCATGCTGGAAAGAGCTTCTTTTTTAGCCGCTTCAGCTATCGCAATGGAGTTTTGTTCTGCACCGAGTATGTTGAGAACCCTAACCAAAGTATCAATATCACGGTAATTGTCCTCAGTTGGGGTAGGTGTTACGGAAAGGTGCGCCCATCGGTTGCGTACAGCTTGCAGTTCTCTGACCAGAGAGCGCAGGACCATTCAGTTTTCGTAGCGGGGACTTTGTATAGGGTTGGGTAGATAGATGTTTTGGAGTGTTTGGATTGTGATTTGGACTTCAGATGGAGAGTTTTAGCAAGAAACAAGGGTACCACTTGGCTTCATCTTACAGTGTACGCAGCCTTTCTCCGTCCAGTAGGCGTAGGGTATCAGACCTGAGCAGTGCACAGGCTATCCGGCGGGGTTGTGAGTAAAGTGCGACCGTTCAGTTCAACGGCTTCATTATAAGTTCAATAGCTTCCTGAGGCCGGGCGGCATAGTGGCGGTTAGCTTCAGGCAGATAGTTGAATCTACCTTCACAACGCACTATGGCGATGGCGACGTTGCTCAGACAGGAAAGATTTTCCGGTAAGTACCCTTTTGATACCCGACAACGGTCTTCATCGTAGGTGAAGTCACGCACATAATGCAGACGGTTCTCAATGTGCCAGTGGTTGCGAACCAGAGCAAGTAACTCCCTGGCTCCAGCCTGCTCTGGGCCAAGTGAGGTCAGAGCATAGACAGTCTCGCAACTGGTTTTACCTGTCTTCTTCTCAGTGCGCTTGCGGACTATGCGTATGGCTTGACGCCGTCCGTGCATGCCTACATGTCCATCCCACTCAGAACCGGATAGGTCTACTACCCAACAGGTCCGTTCTTCAATCCTCCCATGTTTATAATCTTCGGTTGTCCATCCTGGCACAGCATCAAAGTCCAATCCCTTTATTTCCTTGCTGATCGTTCTTTGATTGTCCTTGATGGCGGTCATCACATAGTCGGCTCCATTTTCCAGCAGACAGCGCGCCGTATCCTGCTGGGCATGCAGCGCATCTAGAGTGACAGTACGACCAGCAATGTCGAGTTTATTGGCCAGGTCGCGTACCACTAGCATCTCACTGCTCTTTTCTTTGATTGCTAGTTGACCGAGAACCACGCCGGTGTTATGTTCGAGGGCAGCTACCATCATTCTAATTCCACCCTCAGTCTGCTTGGCTGCGCCACGAATCATCTTGCCGTCCATCGCCACCGGCGCTGCGGGCGAGGTCTTGCGGGCTTCCCACAGGTTCAGCGCTTTATCAAGCGTGTCGGGTGGCAGTTTTGCGAAGATGTTATGGAAGGTGGCAATTACCGGCGCAGTGTAGCATTTCTTACTGGGACTGTAGAACGCTCCAACGGCCTTAAGCTGTTCCTGACTAAGTAGTCGGGCGAACTGCGCTATGGCGGACACCCCGCGGTATCCAGCCAAACGGGCGGCGACAGCGAGAACCAACACGGTGACAAGAGGATAGCGTCTACCTTGAGACTTTCGGAACTCAGGCACCTTACCTAGAACATCTTTGAGACTGCGTAACTGTGGCGCCGTCATAGGCTCCTTGCGAACCCCACCGGTCCATTCTGGTGGTAATTCCTCTTGACTTAATACTTCTTTAGCATTATCAACGAGATTAAACATGAAGACCTCCTTGGGTTGACCATGATAGCGCCACCGCGCAGACCCTCCAGACTCACGGGCAAACCCGCGCGTTAGCCCGAAAGACTGCCAGTTGGCCGCCCGGTAGCAAGTACCATTAAAACGTGAAATATCTACGAACGTCTCAGCCAGAAACACTGGATAACCGTGCGCTGTCTGCATGTCCGAAGACAGCCGCCTCAGACTCAGACCCAGCACTCGCGATGCCAAGTTCGCCACCCGCTGCCGTGTCAGAATGACAAAACGCACATTGTTGGCAATCAGATGCAAACGTCCAAACTGCTGCTCGGCGCTCCAGCCAATCCAGCCGTCCCGGGCCGCTAACTTGAATGCGCCTGCCTGCCAACCAATAAGCGCGACCCAACGCGACCCAACTTCCGCCACATGACGCAATCCCTTGCCGAACACGCGATGGAATGGAAGATAGTGATGTAGTCTGACTAAGTGGTCCCAGTGACGACGCTCCTGTTCCCCATAGGTAGGACGTACTGTGACCGCGCGCAGATCAATCTTATTGTCCTGAGATGTCCGCCTACTCATGATCTACACCATACCACATCATGTAATGAATAGCCAGCTCTAAATTCGCAACGTCCAGATCGAAACCTGACAACGAAACAATCGAATTGTCGACTTCATATCTCTGTTGGAATATCCGGATTATAACGTACTAATATTACTTCACTGTTTTCTCAAATCCCCAAATGACAATGTACTACCTTGGATATATTCTCCCTACATATCCAACTCCGCAGATTATAATTCAGAAGTGTTTGTTATAAGAAAAAACTTATGAAGGACTGAAACCGAGCCTAATTCTTCTACATGTCAGCTAGAAAGGGGAGACAAATGAGTCTCTAATTTCTCCCCATGACGTAGTGGCAACCTCTAAGATGCAAAACTCTCTTTGAAAAGATATACTCGGTAATATCAACGCCTTACACCTCTAGAAAATTAGAAAGCCCTGCCAGAGAGCGCCCTTCACTTGGCAGACTAATAGCAGATGACAATTCATACCAATTATAGTTGAGAACTCGTAGTAAAGCGGCGAGGTCTAGTTGTTCCAAAGTAGTGATTCCACGTTCTTCCACCATACGTTGCTGATGGAAACTCAGGTGGCTCTTGACACGTGTTTCCCAGTAATTGTTTCCGAAGTTAGGTAAGTGCGTTGCAAGGAAGACGACTAGTTCAGCGGTTATAATTTGAATTAGTTGGTTTGAGTTCATGAAGTCAAATAACCAACAGGAGGATGTGTTTCTATTAATAGCAGGATAAAGTATTTGATATTAAATGTCAAAATGGGTACCCATCGCTGGCTCCAAGACACCGTATTTTGTCTACATCCTAGGTAATTGTCAGAATCTTGATGCTTATAAGATAGTTGGTTCTAATCTACATATACCTTAAACTATTTGTGAAATAAACTGATCGGTAAACGAGATGACGAATGCATCTTGAGTTTTTCTACGTCTTACCGAACAAATTATAAATAAAATTAGGAAAAAATATGGAGTACAAATCACGCAAATTATCCAAGAAAATTCTATCTTCTCTGAAACAAAATTCTGTGGTGCTTCTCAACGGACCGCGTCAGTCAGGTAAAACTACGCTTGCGCAGGAGCTTGCCCGCAGGGATTATCCTGCCGAGTACGTATCTTTTGATAATCTGGCTCAAATCAAAGACGTTTACTCGGTTACGAAGAATTTTGTGAGCCACAGAAAAGGACCGTTGATTATTGACGAAGTCCAATTAATTCCCAGCCTATTTAACGCTCTTGAGACTGCTGTTCACAAAACTCGTTTTGAGAACAAAATCCGGAGTTACGGAATGTTCCTACTTACAAGTTCGACGAGTATAGCAGCCTTACCGAAACTCTGGAGTTCTCTCAGCGGAGGACACACGAACCTCGAAATTCTTTATCCGTTTTCTTCCTGCGAGGTTTTTTCTGGAAAAGGCGATTTTTTGGAGAGACTTTTCTCAGCTGATTTTGCTGATATAAAAACCGAGTTGACTCTTACCGAAGCCATTGAGTTAGCCACGTTTCCTGATATATCTGGAAAACCCGCGCACGACAGAAAGAAGTGGTTTGATGACTACCTTACTACAATAATTCAACACGATTCGCGCATAGTTGCAGAACTTAAACAAACCTTAGTTTTGCAAGAACTACTTATGCTATTAGCGGCTCGCACCGGCAAACTCAACGATGATGCTACGATTGCGCAAGATTTGGGACTTAGCCCCTTTATTAGCAAAAAATATCGTCATATTCTCGAATCCATGTTTCTCAGTTTTGAGGTTAGACCATGGCGCCAAGAGGTTAAAAACAATACTATGAAGTCATCAAAGGAATATATAGTTGATCAGCTTCTTTTTTCTCATTTGCTTGACTGTAGACTTGATGGCACTCAGAGTAAACCCATCCAGTTAAATTTGTTTGATCAGATTTTTGAGAGTCGCCTATTCCATCAATGGAGTGATTTTTATAGTCGTATAGTTGAGACTTTCGTTGCCAACGAGCTTCAAAAAATGCTTTTTTTCTGCGATACAAATGCGGATCTTTTCCACTTTCGCATATTTAAAGGTAAAGTGGATTTTGTTTTAGAGCAATCAGATGGTTTGACTGTTGGTATTGAGGTAAAAGCTTCAAAACAGGTTGTTTCCGCTGATTTTAAAGGCATGAAGAGTCTTTATGACCTAGCAAAAGATGATCTTGTCTGTGGTATCGTGCTGTACTTGGGAGAAGAAGTGATTCCTTTTGGTGATAGGTTTTTTGCAGTACCTTTTTCTATCCTCTGGCAGTAGACAGAAGCAAGGAGATTCTGCGCAACTACCGAACCGTGCTGACTTCATCATTGGCATTGCGATGAAACGTAGAGTTGTTTTTACGATACAATTTTATAATACTTGTAGATTGCTAGGGTTTGTTTTTTACCAGAGAGGGTTAAATATTAATCCTGAGAGAATTTTGGGGTAAAAATAGGTGGTTTTGTGAGGCATCTTGTTTCCATCTAGTACCACTTCAAATATGTTTTCTGATGTAAGCCCGGGCAGAAGAAATCCAGCCTCAAATTTCCCATTGCGCACGTTTTCAGCCACTTCTTCGGAGAACTTCGAATAACTTACTTCAGTCCTTTCCTCGTCTATCAAATTTCCGAATATATGGGTGTGGAGGACCATTACCGCAAGCCTTTCATAGTTTTTCTCACTCACTATGCGTGGAGTAAGTCTAAAGGTTTTTTCTGGGTCCTTGGTTATGAGTGATATCTGATTTGATTTAAGGTTAGTCGCGTCTTCTGGAGAAATTTTTTCAATGTTGAAATCCGCGTCAAGTTTTTCGAGCAGGTTTTCTCCTGCAGACTTAACCATCCTATGAGTTGGGTTAATAATCAGTCCTTCTCCCTCTCCACGGGAGAGATAAGTCATTACGTAATCATATGGCATGGGAGTTTTACTTTCGCCGTTTTGTTCTCTTTTGAGGTTTCTGTAGTTTATTGAAGTTTCGTAGCGGTGGTGTCCGTCTGCGATAAGAAGTGATTTGTCAGCAAAGCGACTTTTTACTTGATTTATAACTTCAGGGTCAGATATTTTCCACATAGTGTTTCTTATTCCACCCTCATCTATGACATCGACAAGCGGCTCGTGGAGGTGGTTGTCAATATTTTCCTCAGTCTCTTCTGAAGCGTCTGGATAGACGCAAAAAATCTGACTCAGGTTTGATTCACAGGCGACTGTAAGAGCGAGCCGATCCTCTTTGTGTTTTTTGAAAGTCTGCTCATGGGGAAAAATGACCTTGTTTTGAAAATCCTCAATCTTCACTGCGGCTATAAACCCTTTTCTTTTGTAGTTTTGTCCTTCAAACGCAAACTCTTGATAATATGGGTATATTGAGGGCTTATTCTCTTGCGCAAGAACGCCATCTCGGATCCATTGCTTATATATTCCTCTAGCATTTTGATAACGTTGTTGTCCTTCTCCTTCCGGCAGTTCAATTCTTACTACATTGTAAGGGCTTGAGGAGAGTAACTTTGAGCGTTGTTTGGAGTCTATTACATCATAGGGAGGAGCGATTACCCGCGAGAAGTTCTCAACAGATTTTTTACAATATCTTATACCTCTAAAAGGTTGTATTTCAGCCATTGATGATTTTCTCTATTTCGCTTAAGGAGAGATCGCCCTGCCTTATTATTACGGGCGGCGAGGTGGTGACATCCACTATAGCTGACCCACCCGACTTGGGAAGATTACCGGAATCCACTAGAACATCAATTTTTCCGGTAAAATCCCTTGCTACATCTTCAAATCGGTTTGAATTATCACTGCCGCTTATATTGGCGCTGGTAGAGGTTATCGGTTCCTCTATGTAATCAAAGAGCTTTCTTACAAAAGGTGAAGGTGATATCCTCACTGCGACAGAGTCTCTATTTCCGGATACTTGCTCGGGAAAATCACATATGGGTTTTAGCACTAAAGTGATAGGTTTTCCACTCCCAGAGTATCTATGTAGAAGATCCTGAGAGATATTAAAATGTTCATTCAACATCTCTTTATCCTTTACAAGCACTATAAGCCCCTTGCTTATGGACCTGTATTTTACATCTACTACTTTCTCGCAGGCATCCTGGTCAAAGGCAATGCAACCTAGACCGTAAAGAGTCTCAGTTGGATAGGCGACCACTCCTCCATCCATTAGGCACTCAGATAGAGTGGCAAATACCCTTGGATCGTTTTCTTTTATTATTTTGGTCAATTTTTTGGGTAGAGCAACTTTGTATATAATATTTTAACAATGAGTGTTGAAGTCGCAAAAAAAGTCGCCGAATGGAAATTTCGCGTTGGCAAGGAACTTGAAAATATTTTGGGTCAAGATTCAGTTATCTCATCAGATGATGAACTAATAGCGTACGAAAGCGATGGTCTTACTAGTTATAGGATAAAGCCTGTTTTTGTGGTCCTTCCCACAGACTCAGAGCAAGTTTCACAAGTTGTGCGACTCTGTAGCCGAGAAAAGATTCCATTTGTTCCCAGAGGAGCGGGAACTGGGCTTTCTGGGGGCGCTCTTCCAAACGAGGAGGGAATAGTCATTTGCCTTTCTCGGATGAATAAAATACTTGAAGTAGATATTCCCAACCGCGTCGTAGTGGCGGAACCCGGGGTGGTAAACGTTTCGGTCACCGAATCTGTAAGCGACAAGGGTTTTTACTATGCGCCTGATCCATCAAGCCAAATTGTTTGTACTATAGGTGGAAATGTTGCGGAGAATTCTGGAGGAGTGCATTGTCTTAAGTACGGAGTAACGGCCAACCATGTGCTCGGAGTGGAAATGGTTCTTTCTGATGGAAGCGTGGTTGTCCTAGGAGGCAAGACGCAGGAAAATTCTTGCGGATACGACCTTCTTTCTCTTGTTGTTGGAAGCGAGGGACTGCTCGGGATTGTCACCAAAGTTTATCTGAGGATAATCAGAAAACCAAGCGTGGTGAGGACGTTGCTTGCGTCGTTTGACAAGATTGGGAATGCGGGTTCTTCTGTGTCTGAGATAATTTCTTGTGGTGTGATACCAGCAGGGATGGAGATAATGGACAATCTGGCCATAAGGGCTGTGGAATCCACTGTAGGCTCTATCTATCCGAGCGACGCTGCGGCGATTCTACTTATAGAACTTGATGGTCCACAGTCAGAAGTTTTGGCGCAACTCCCAGTAGTGGATGAAATACTTAGAAAAAATGGCGCGCAAGAAATCAGGCTTGCATCTGATGATAAGGAGAGAGATCTTTTTTGGAAAGGACGTAAAAGCGCGTTTGCTGCCATGGGGAAAATCAGTCCTGGATACTATGTGCAGGACGGAGTGATACCTAGAAGCAAGCTTGCGGAAGTACTTGGTGAAATAGAAAAACTTGGATTGCGCTATGGTTTAAAAGTAGCAAATGTGTTTCACGCCGGGGATGGGAATTTGCACCCACTTGTGCTTTACGACCCAGACATAGAAGGAGAGGCGGAAAAAGCGGAAAAACTTTCCTCGGAGATCCTTCGCGTATGCGTTGACGTTGGAGGAAGCATTACGGGAGAGCATGGAGTTGGTCATGATAAGAAGCGGTTTTTGCCTCTTATGTTCAGCGAACAGACAATAGATACCATGAATCTAGTTAGATGCTCTTTTGACGAGGAAGGGCTTTGCAATCCAGGAAAACTGTTTCCTACTCCTAGAACTTGCGTGGAGCCCGGAATGCACAGAAAAAAAGACGAGCCTGTTGTTTCCAGTGGAAAAAATATTGGGGAACTTTTTTAATCTCCATTGTTAGGAGATTGGTTGGTCTCCCATAGGTAAAACTACTTGAAAAGTTATATCAAAGATTTATGCGCGATTGTTTCTGGTTTTGATACCATAGATAGTGGGGCGGACGCTACGTTGCCCTTTGCTCCAGAGGTGGTTCTATATCCAGAAACGGTCAAGGAGATATCTCAGGCAATGAGATATTTATCTGCCAAGAATATAGAGGTTTTTCCTTTCTGTGGAAGTACAAAACTCTTTCTTGGAAACCCTGTTTGCGCAACAGTAGGGCTTTCCCTTAGCCGTTTTTCCGGAGTTCTGTCACATGATGTCTCCGATATGGTGTCAACCGTTCGATGTGGAACACAGATAAGTGAGTTTCAGAGGACAATTGGGCAGAAAAGACAGATTTTTCCAGTGGACCCTCCATTTTTAGACTCAGGAGCGACCATAGGAGGAATTGTATCATCAAATCTCTGCGGGCCGCTCAGCACAAGGTACGGTACATGCAAAGAACTTGTTCTTGGAGTAAAGGCGGTAAGGGCGGATGGAGAGATAATAAGCGTTGGGGGGAAAGTGGTAAAGAACGTTGCGGGTTATGATATCGCCAAGTTGCTTGTAGGCTCTCTGGGCACTCTGTGCGTTCTTGCCGAGGTGACTTTCAGACTTTATCCACAAGAGCAATCTTCTCAGACCTTAGCGCTGTTGTTTACAGATGCCGCATCTTGTTCACGCGCTACGCGGAAAGTACTTGATGCGGATGTAGTTCCGACGTGTGTTGAGGTGCTAGATGAAAAACTATCTCGTAGATTGTGGCCTAAAAGCAATATATTTCGGGTTATTCTGATACGCTTTGATAGCCTTGAACAAGCGGCGATGGAGCAAAAGGTCCGAATAAAAGCCGATGTGTTAGATGATGCGGCAGAGATTGTAGATCAGATAGATGAGAGCCGTAGCGTTGAGATATGGAAAGCAGTCAGGGAGTTTCCATTTGACCAAAAGGTTGACCTTATCGCAAGGATTGCTCTTCCCATAAGAAATTCGATAGAGGTTATGGAGAGTATTGGCCATACTCCGGAACTGTCTGGAGTTGAATTGAACTGCGTTTTAAGGCCTGCAAGAGGTGTGATACTTGCGGAGATAAAAGGAGATAGATCTTCTGTGTTACGAGTTGCGCGTTATCTTGAAAATCTTGTCACTTCGCTTTCTGGCTCTATTATGTTTTCTGCGTTTTCAGCCAGATTCTTAAGAGAAGTAAAACCTTGGTGGAATTTTGGGAATTCGTTTGAGATTATGAAAAACATCAAAAACCGCTTTGACCCACACAACATTCTCTGCCCTGGAAAAATGTTTAAGTCTGGAGGGGTAAAGAGAGAGGGGTCATGATAAGAAGGGAATATGGTTCAGGGTGGTTTCTTATAAACCAGCACGTCCACGCTCAACTTTCTTCTGCGATAATGAGTTTTTGGGGAAACGAAAACTTCTGTTCAATGGTTCCTGCGCAAGAGGTGATCAAAGCCATAAGAGAACATGATTGCGGTTGGGAGAAAACGGATTTGACAGTCAGTTTTAATCCCCAAAACGGTTTGCCAAGAAGTTTTATGGAAATAACCACCGCGCAACAGTTCCGGATATGGTCTGACTGTTTCCAAATACATGCCGAGCGCCACCCTTATGCTTCTGCGTTGATAGCCCTTCACTTCGCAAAGTTCAATGAGCGCAATATTTCCAAGAATCCAAATGATGGCTACTCTCTTTTATTACGACGAAAAATTAGAGAATTTGTCTTAAGCAAACTTGAAATAAGCTCAAGCGCAGATAACGAAGACCTTTATTTCAACGGCTATCTTCCCCCAGATGTTCCTATAAATCTGAGGTTTCTCCAAGTAGGAGATATGATGTCTCTTGCTCTTTGTCACGGATGGAAGTCAATCACAATTGATGATGTTCCTACAAATTACGAGGAATCCACTCGAGAAATCACGCTTGTATCTGCAGATGGTATTAATTATGAGGTTTTTCCTAGCCCTTTTTCTAAGAATTCTTTATTGTTTTCTATAGTGGGGAAGGAGCTTGAAAAAAGATCATTTTCTGGACAAAAGGAACTTAGAGACTCGTTTCTCTGCGCTCCTCAAACCACTCTTGAGTTTTCAATTTCTTCGGGAAAAAAACAGTGAGATGACAGTATCACCCGCTTTTGATGAAAAAGATCGGCCTAGCGCAAAGGTAATCCAAGACTGTGTTCACTGTGGATTCTGCCTTTCCGCCTGCCCCACTTATCTTAAAACTGGAGATGAGACTGATTCCCCACGTGGAAGGATTCATTTGATAAAAGCGGCTAGTGAAGGCAGGATTGCTATGGCCGGTCCGCTTGTGGAGCATCTTGATCTCTGTCTTGGTTGTCTTGCGTGTGAGACTGCGTGTCCATCAGGAGTGAGGTACAGAAGCCTTATAGAAAGCTCAAGAGGACAGATTGAAAGAAGGTACAAAAGAAATTTTAGGGACAACATGCTTCGTTCATTTATCTTTTGGCTTTTTCCCTACGCGCAAAGAATGCGAATGCTTGTGCCTTTCGCTTGGCTTGCGGGAGTATTGCGTCTGAAAAAACTTCTTACCCCAAGTCTTTTAAACCGAATAAGCCCCTCAATATCCTCAATGTTTCATATGCTTCCCGATGTTAAATCTCCTCTTCCCCATTCCCTTTCTGAATTCTACCCCGCTTTGGGGAAGAGAAAGAAAAAAGTAGCACTACTCACAGGATGCGTGCAATCGGCTTTTTTCCCGGAAATTAACAAGGCTACGGTGGATGTGCTCACCGCAAGTGGATGCGATGTGGTCGTTCCGCAAAAGCAGGGATGTTGCGGAGCGCTCTCTCTGCACTCGGGGAGAATTGAGGAGGGAAGAGCGTTTGCTAGAAATCTTGTGGATGTTTTTTCAGAACAGGACTTTGATGCGTTGGTGATAAACTCCGCTGGATGCGGTTCGTCTGTAAAAGATTACGTAGATATCTTAGGTGAAGACCCTAACTACTCTAAAAAAGCACAGCACCTCTCAGAAAAGACTCTAGATGTGATGGAGTTTCTCGCAGAAACCGAAATTAGCGAGAAACTGGGAAAACTTGATATAAAAGTCACATACCAAGATGCCTGCCATGTGGTTCATGGACAGGGAATAAAATCCGCCCCTAGAGAATTACTGCAAAGCATCCCCGGACTTGAACTTATTGAATTATCACGTCCTGATCACTGTTGTGGGAGCGCGGGAATTTACAGCATCGTGCAACCTGAGATGTCACAGAGAATTCTTTCAGAAAAGATCTGTGATATAGAGCAAACCGCAACTAACTGCATAGCGGTCGCAAACCCCGGATGCATAATTCAAATATCAAAGGGACTTGCGGATTCAGGCTCAAAAACCGTGGTTAGACATCCCGTAGAAATTCTCAGCTGGTCACTTCAAAACTACTATGGCTGAGGAACGGAAAAGGCTTTCGATACCCTAAACTTGACTACCTTCTTTGCTGGAATGGTTATTTCTTCACCAGTGGCCGGGTTTCTTGCCGTGCGAGCTTTCTGATCACGAAGAACAAGCTTTCCGATTCCAGGAATTGTAAGTTCTCCTGCTTCTATGATTTCTTCATGCGCAACCTCTGTGAGCGCATCTAGTAAAGCTTTTGCGTCCTTCTTGGTAGTACCAGCTTTTTCACTCAGTCGGTCAACAAGAGCTGTCTTTGTCAAAGGTTTACCACTCATATAGATCCTCCTTAATAGATCAGTTGTCGGAATTATCAGTCTTTTCAGAGAAAAAGTCAATTTTTCCTCTAGGAATTATATACATAATCGCCCAAGGTAAGTCGATTTTTTGCAATTTTTCAGGAATTAGACATGGGGAGAATATACAATACTTTGTAGATAAAATTCGGCGAGGTTCACATCAAAGACGTAAAGTTGAACCATAAACGTCTCAATGTTTTCTGGTCATCGTAAAAGTTGCTACAACATACCTATCTCAAGTTAATAACAACTTTATCATTTACGAAAGAAATAACCCCGTGGCAGTTCCACCATTATCAAAGAGAATTAACATCAAAAATCGCTACAGCGCAAATGGCTCTTTATAGCTAAATCTTTTACTATTTTTAGTATAATCATACTGTTATAAGGGGAGCAGGACAAGTCATAGTTCCAAAGAGATTCTTGACTTGCCCCCCCCCCTTTTTTTGTTGTATGATACTTAGTAAGTAGAAAATGAAATTATAAAATCATAGAGGTGTTTGTTATGATCAGACTTAAAGAGTTGTGGTTTGTGTATCTCTTAGTTGCTTGCCTTGTGTATCCGATGGCATCTAACGCCGAAGAATTTAAGGGTACTAACAATGATGATGTGATTTATGGTGGAGTGGGCGATGACACCTTGAAAGGGCGTCGGGGCGATGACTCACTGTTTGGTTATGGTGGCAACGACACCTTAAGGGGTGGCAAAGGCAATGACTTTCTAGAAGCTGGCGGGGGTGACGACGAATTGTACGGTGGTGCTGGCAACGATACCCTAGATGGTGGCGACGATAACGACGCTTTGTATGGGCGTTCGGGTGCAGATGTCTTGTACGGGGGTGACGGTAACGACACCTTGTCGGGTGGGGACGGAGTCGACTGGATTTATGCCGGTGGCGGTGATGATGCGCTTGTTAAAGGTGGTGCTGGTAATGACTGGCTTTGGGGAGAAGATGGTGCTGACATGCTTAAAGGTGGTAGAGGTAATGACTTTTTGCTGGGAGGTGCTGGTGAGGATACCTTCGCATTCCAAGCAGGAGACGGAATTGATACCATTACCGATTTTGAAGAAGGCGACAAGATTCGTATTAATGGGGTCTCCGGCGGCTTTGAGTCGCTTGACATCAGGCAGGACGGTGGCGATAGCATCGTTCGCTATGGAGATAAGGGCACAGTCAAGTTGTCGAATGTGTCAACAGATTCCTTAAGCGCAGATAGCTTCATGTTCCCTGATGTCAGTGAGAGCGCTCTTGTATCTGGAGCTAGTCAAACCCAAAGCATGCAGTCTGGCACTAGGTTGACAACCGCCCTAGACGATGATTGGGATGGTGAGGGGGCGGGTCCCGGTCGCATACAAAAGGGAACCGAAGGCGATGACACCCTGACCGGCGGCGAGGGTGCTGACATCCTGCTCGGCGTTTCGGGCAATGACTATCTAGATGGAGGTAAAGGCGATGATGTCCTGCATGGTAGTTCGGGCGATGACACTCTAGAGGGCGATAAAGGCTCTGATGTTCTGTACGGTGGTTCAGGCAACGATACCTTGGAAGGCAACGAAGGCGATGACACCCTAACCGGTGGCGAAGGTGCTGACTACTTCGTGTTCCGACCGGGATACTACTGGCTTGATATGAAAATCAGGTCATTCATGCACCAGCCGGGAGACGGAAGCGACACCATTGCCGATTTTGAGGATGGTGACACGATTCGTATTGAGGATAGCGATTGGCACACTCTTCGTATCAGGCGGGACAGTGCTGATACCGTAATTACCTACTCCGACGGCACAATTAGGCTGTTGAATATGTTGTCGTCGATTTCCTTAGGATCAAATGGACGTGATATTTCTTACATAAAGCCCAGCCTTGGCTATAACCTATATGGCGGCTCAGGCGATGACGCCTTGGAGGGTAGCGAATTCGGCGACATTCTATCTGGCAACGGCGGAGACGACACGCTTTATGGTAACAATGGCAACGATGCTCTGTTTGGTGACGAAGGAAACGACACCTTGGAGGGTGGTGCCGGAGTTGACCTGCTAAACGGTGGCAGAGGCGATGACACTCTGCGCGGTGGCGAAGGAGACGACATCCTAAAGGACAGTCATGGTAACGACACTCTGTATGGTGGTGCGGGAGACGACACATTAGATGAAGGCTATGGCAATAACACTCTGTACGGTGAGGATGGTAACGACACCTTAGATGGCGGCCATGGCGATGACACTCTGTACGGTGGTGCGGGAGACGACACACTAGATGGCTCGCATGGTGACAACATTCTGCGCGGTGAGGATGGTAATGACACCTTAAGTGGCGGCTCAGGCGATGACACTCTGTACGGTGGTGCGGGAGACGACACACTAGATGGCTCGCATGGTGACAACATTCTGCGCGGTGAGGATGGTAATGACGTCTTAAGTGGCGGCTCAGGCGATGACACTCTGTACGGTGGCGCGGGAGACGACAGATTAGAGGGCGCCCATGGTGACAACACTCTGCGCGGTGAGGATGGTAATGACACCTTAGATGGTGGCCATGGCAATGACACTCTGTACGGTGGCGAAGGTAACGATACCTTAGATGGTATCTTCGGTGATGACACTCTGTACGGTGGTACAAGAAACGACACCCTAAATGGCAGTTGGGGTGACGACACTCTGTACGGTGGCGAAGGTAATGACACATTAGAGGGCAGTTGGGGAAACGACACCTTCGTGTTCAGTACAGGAGATGGAGACGACACCATTACTGATTTTAATAGAGGCGAAACAATTCTTATTGATGCGGTTTCCGTCAGTTTTGATGGTACGTTTGATATCAGGCAGGATGGTAATGATACTATAATTCATTACGGTGATGGCGACATGATCAGGCTATTGAGAGGTATTGGCAGGGGGAACCGGTAGGGTTTCTAGAGGGTCTGTGATGACTCGCGGGCGTGTGTGAGAGTTGGATTGAGGTGAGTAGAGTATGTGAGAGAAAGCGCATATCTGTATAAGTTGAAAGGGACCTGCTTGACGGTGCTTTGAAACGGGTCCTTGTCGTCGTCCATGTATGCAGTTCATGACTAGAATGTTGGCTCTGCGAAAGTACAACATTTTAGCGTAAACAGTTTGGTAAGTTAGTATGGCACAAAAGGGCCTAAAAATTACGTCAACCCGTGCGAGTCTGTCCGTACTACTAGCCTTTGAGGAGTTTGTCGACTAGATCACAACCGAGGCGGTGACGGCGGGTGATAAATTCATACTGGACTTGTTTTTGAGGGAGTAGCGCGCGACGGGCTCCACATACTGATCAGATAGACTCAATCAATACGCCGCTACCCATTTCATTGTGGGTCGGAGGGCGTATTTGAGAGTTTGCTACGAAGGGGAATTAATAGCTGATAACAGAATCTGCTGTGGCGGCGTGTTCTCCATACAAACGTCTATCTTCAACCAAAGGGTCAGATCCGCGCTGGCGGGTACAATGTTCATTCACGCTTTGTTAGCCCAAGTTTTCCCAAGACCTACTAAAATCCGATTAGTTACAACCGTCTCAAAAATTGCTGTAGCGTAACTACTTCAGGTTAATAACAAACTCATCATTTACGAGAGTAATGAAACCGTGGCAGTTCCACCGGCATCAAAAGAAACCAACATCAAAAATCGCTACAACGCAAATATCTCTAGATGTCTATAAATTGACTAGATACAGTGTGTAAATAGAATAAAGCAAGTTGATTCTGTATAGATTTTCTGTTTACGCTGGGTGGGGATATTGTTATAGTGTATCAGTCCAAAGAAAGAAAAAGAAAAGCATGGCTTATTTTTCTTTTCATATTTTTCGGATTTTTACTTCTGGAAGCATTTCTCTACGTAAGGCTCCTTTCGATAAGAAGCTCTTTTGCTCAAGCATCTGGAGATGCCGACACAATTCCTGTGAAAGTTATTACTCCTAATAAGTCTTCAGGACATGTTCCCATCAGGGTTCTAGGAAGAGTGAAGGCCGCGCAAGAAGTTGATGTACGTGCAGATGTTAATGGCACTGTGAAAAAGATAGATTTTTTATTGGGATCAACAGTGCGGAAAGACCAAGTCATTGTCCATCTTGACGATTACCGCACAGAAGCGCTTTTTAAAGAAGCCAGATATAAACTTCAATCCGCAAGGTCAACGCTTGAAGAGAATCAGAGGATATACAAAAGGGACAAGGTACTTTTTGAAAAAGGAATAGTATCAGGAGATCAACTCTCTGCGTCGCAGAGTCGGGTCAAGGTAGGTTCCGCTGATGTTAAGTCGCTTGAATCTTTTTTCGATAGAGCTAAGTGGGATTACGAAAGCCTAATGGTGAAATCTCCGATAGATGGTCGCATTGTTGAGATAGTTCCCGATGTCGGTCAAGAGGTATTTGCCGGAAACTTAGTGGCCAGGGTGATGAATCTTAAATCTATGAAAATAGTGGTTGGGGTGGATGCTCAAGTGGCGAGAGCCGTTGATCCCGGAGATGTCGTTTCCGTATATGAAAGTTCTGGTGAGAAGGAAAACGCTATTTCTGCGCGAATAAAAGGGGTAAGTCCCGGTGCTGATGTTTCTGCGGGCATATACGATGTGGAGATTGTAATTGACTCACCTTATGCGCTCTGGCTACCAGGAGAGATGGTTTTTGTGGAAATTTCCGTGAAAATGTTCCAAGACGTTATAACGATCCCCAAGAAGGCCGTTCTTTCGGATATTGTTGGAAGTTATGTTTTGGTTGAAAAAAATGGAGAGGTTTTCAGAGTACCTATTAGCGTTAAGTGGGCTTCTGGGAGCATGGGGTATGTTCCCTTTGATTCCATTCCTTCAGACTCAAGAATTATAGTAGAGGGGAACTACGGACTTATCCCTGGAAGCCGTGTGAACGTCATTGACTGATTTTTTATGCACATAGCCGATTTTTCAGTACGTAATCCCGTTTTAGTGAACCTCCTTATGGGGGCGATAATAATCATGGGCTTTCTGTTATCGTTTTCCCTCCCGCTTGAGATGTTTCCATCGGTAAAAACCGAAATTGTGACTGTTAGGACAATCTTTCCGGGTAGTTCTGCCGAGGATATGGAGCAGTTTGTAAGCCTCCCGATTGAACAGGAGATAAAAAATCTTTCCGGAATAAAAACAGTAAAGTCCGTCTCTTCTGAAGGAATGTCATTTGTTACCGCGGAGGTTTACCAAGGGGAAGATACGAGTCGGGTAGCTTGGGAGATTGAGACTAGAATTGCGCAGATACGAGATCAAATTCCCGCGGACGCAGAAGAACCCGTGGTTGATGATGTGGAAGCGGTTTTTCCACTTGCAAGCGTCTCAGTTTCGGGCAACGTTTCAAAAGATGCTCTTTTCAGCGTCGCAAGGAAATTCCGAGACGATCTATTGTTTCTTGATGGCATAGGTAGCGTGGACCCTATGGGGCTTCCCGAGCCAGCTTTTCGCGTGTTTCTTGATTATGCGAAAATGATGCAGTTCTATGTGAGCGTTGACGATGTTTCTTCCGCCATAACGGCTAGAAACATGGATATGCCGGGAGGAAAAATAGGTCAGGGAGAAAAGGAATTTTTGCTTAGCACCAAAGGGAGAATAAGATCAGTTGAAGATCTTTTAAGAATTCCGGTGCGCAGAAGCGCTGAAGGTAACAATATTCTTCTGCGAGATATAGCGGCGGTATCTCTCGGTGAAAATAGAGAGTTTTCAAGATCAAGGATAAACGGCAATCCCGCTGTCATTTTCTGGGTGAAGAGTCAGAAAAATGTAGATGTGATTAATACTATGAAAACTGTAAGAAGCCTTGCGAAGCGGTATGAGAGCGAACTTCCGAGGGGAATGATCGTCACGATTTCCGGTGATATGTCTGTTCGGGTGGAGCAACGATTCCGAACCATGGTTAGGAATGGGTTGCTGGGTTTTTTGCTGGTGCTTGCGGTTCTGGCTCTCTTTATTGATCGTAGAGCTGCGATGATCGCGGCGCTCGGCATCCCTATTTCATTTCTCGGGGCCGTCATATTGATGAAACTTGCGGGAATTACCTTGAACCTTCTATCTATGTTCGGTCTTGTGATGATGCTCGGAATAGTTGTAGATGATTCCATAATAGTTGTCGAGAATGTACAGAGATATATAGCGAGAGGGATGGACCCAGCCAAAGCAGCGGTTGTGGGGACAAAAGAGGTCGCGCTTCCTGTAATTGCCACGATACTGACCAATGTGTTTGCGTTTCTACCACTACTTTTGGCTACGGGTTTGATAGGACAGTTTCTCTCGGTTATTCCCAAAGTCGCAATTTTCGCGCTCTGTTTTTCGTTGATGGAGGCGCTTTTAATAATGCCTTCTCACTGTGCGGACTGGATAAAGCCGGGAAGCGTCGCAAAACCTGGACCTGCAGGGGTCTGGCTTATGCGTATCCGGCGTTTTTATTTAAGGGGACTGGTTTTTACGATAAGAAATCGCTACGTTGTGACTGGGTGCTTTTTGGTAGTCTTTTTGCTCTCGGTGGGAGTGTTTTCCCGTATGCCAAATGTCATGTTTTATTTCCATGACGTAGAAGAGGTGATTATGAGAGTTGAAAATTCCCTTGATTCAAGTCTGCAGTACACTTCTGATTCGCTTGGGCGCATGGAAGATGTTATACGGAATACGATACCGCCTGATCTTCTCAAAAGCGCACTTGTGATGGTAGGGGTTGATATGACAAACGAGGAAGGTCCTGTTTTCGGAGATCATCTGGGATCAATCATGGTTGAATACACCGATTACTCCGAAAGAAAGGAAAACATGCTTGACATATCCCGCGCTACGGAAAAAAAGATGCAAGAAACTGTTGTGGGGCCAAAACAGATTGATATGATTGCAAGCGTTGGCTTGCCTGTTGGAAAACCTGTTGACGTCAAGATAAGCGGAGAGGATGTGCGTACTTTGATTGCCTTAACTTCTAGTATTGAGAAATTTCTCCGCACTCAGCGGGGAGTAAGCGCGGTCAATTCCAATCTGGCCTACGGAAAACCTGAGGTTAGAGTGGAAGTGGATGAAGAAAAAGCCGCGGTATTTGGTCTTGATACCCGTCGCGTCGCGCGTGAGATAAAACTTTTAGGAGATGGAATGACTGTGGCTAGCACAAGAGTGGGCAGAGAGGAGGCGGAGATAATCTTAGAAATTGACATGGGCGATGCGGATGCGCTATCCATGGTAAAATCCCACCAGATAAGTACTCCTTCTGGCGAGCGAGTTTCCCTTGGCACAGTGGCTCAGATAACGCAGACTCAGACGCCGCTTGAGATAAGAAGGGAAAAACTTAGAAGAACCGCAACCGTCACGGCTGAGATTGACAGTAGAGCAACTACTTCTGAAGAGGTCAGATTAAACCTTACGCCTTATCTTGACAGACTGCTCGAAAAATATCCAAAGTATTCGTACCGTTTCGCGGGAGAGCAGGAGGACTATAGTCAAGCCATGGATGATATAATAAAAGCGGCGATTGCGTCAATAATTCTGATCTATCTTGTTCTTGCGACCATGCTAGGCTCCTACTTCCAACCTTTTATCATAATGAGCGTCCTACCTCTTACTATTACGGGCGTGCTGACAGGTGTGCTTATCCGTGGTGAACCCATGACGTTGCCTGCCATAATAGGAATGGTTGCGCTTCTGGGTATCGTTGTAAACGACAGTTTGGTTCTTATGGATTTTATAAATCGTAGGGTAAAAACGATGCCTAGCAAGGTGGCCGCCGTGGTTTTTTCCGCTAAGTACCGTTTTCGCCCCATAGTCCTTACCACCATCACGACTTTTCTAGGGCTATCTTCCCTTATGTTTATTTATAAAGGGCAGTCGTCATTTATGGCACCTATGGCGATCTCTCTTGGGTTCGGACTATTACTTTCCACTTTTATTATCCTCTACCTAGTTCCATGTCTGTACATGATTTTAGACGATTTACTGAAACTTTGGAAAAACCGGCCCTCTTTGGTAGCCGTTTTTGCAAGGATCAACCACCTACGTTTCTGAGAAATTCACAACTACGTTTTATCGTATCAACAACTATTTTTACCTGCTCTATGGTGTTTTCCGGACAAAAACTAAACCTAATGCTCGAGTAAGCATGCTGTTTGTCAAGCCCCATGGCTAGGAGCACGTATGATGGAGCGTCCTCAAAATTCGTGCAGGCGGAACTCTGAGAGCATCTGATTCCCGACTGATCAAGCATGGAAATGAGATTTTTCCCATTGATACCGTTAAAATGAATGTTGGTCGTGTTGCACACTCTCTGACTACCGATTGCGTTTACCGAGGTCTGTGGGACAAATTCTACGACCATTTTTTCAAACAAGTCCCGTAGTTCTCTCATTGTGGCTTGCGCTTGAGCGAAATTTCTGCGCCTTGCTTCGCATGCAATGCCCAAGCCCACTATTCCGGGTAGATTTTCAGTTCCGGGACGGAATCCCTCTTCTTGAAATCCTCCGAACAGAAATGGGTTAAGGAAAAGTTTATCCTTTACGTAAAGTACGCCAGCTCCTTGGGGTCCGCTTATTTTGTGGGCGGTAAAGGAGAGAAAATCTACATCAATCTCTGAAAGACTAAACTTCAGTTTCCCGACGGCTTGAGCCGCATCTGTATGAAAAGGGGTGTGTTTTTCCCTGCACAGTTCAGAAATTCGTTTTACATCTTGAATTACTCCGGTTTCGTTGTTTACCCACTGCACGGACACCAAATCGGTCTTTTCGCACAACGCGTCCTCAAGTTCAGAAATATCAAGCAACCCGTCGGAATTCACTTTGAGCGCTTCAACGCGCACCCCGCTGAGTTGAAGATAACTGCACATCTTATTCACAGATGAGTGCTCCACTTGCGTTGTGACTATTCGAGCGTTTTTCCTTTTTCGGGAAGCTGAATAAAAAACCAAGTTGTTTGATTCAGTTCCTGAACTTGTGAATATGATTTCTTCAGGCGCGCATCCAAGCAGAGCGCAAACGCGGTCTCGGGCGAGTTTCATACGCATCCTCGCCCTCTTTCCCCCGGAATGATCACTTGAAGGGTTTCCGAACCCTTCTCCCATAGCTTCTACCACGCCTTGGGTTACCTCAGGCAGGGGTTTCGTGGTCGCATTATTGTCAAGGTAGATTTCGCGTAAAATGTCCTCTGTGCACCCCATCGCAACGGGTAATGATACATGATTTCGAGGTTAGTTTTTTTCTTCTGGAAGGTCTTCAGGCAGAAAAAGAGTTATGCAAGGTTCTTGAGAATCTGTGGTTACGGGCCCCAAATAAGAAAGAACCTGAAACTCCGTGTCTTTTCCGTTTCTGGTGACCGATGCGTTAAAATTTACAAGATTGGTTTTCTTTACCTTTCTTGTATCTCTTATAGACGATACAAGTGGAGAAAGTATTTCCTTGAGTCTTGTGTTTAAGTCCTCGCCTCGCTGTGATGCTTCCTTGTCGGGCTCCATCATCTCTTTTCTGAGTAACGAAGTTACAAACACCCGGATCATAAGACCTGACTCTCTTGCCACGTCAGATACCTCAAACTGCTTTTCAAGTTCAAGGTCAACTTCTCTTTCCGTATAGAATCTTTCCATCTTTTTTATATACCTCTAGGCTCACTTGCGTGCCACGACCGTTAACAGTGTATATAATTTGTGAGCGTATGTGTAGATAGTTGTTCTGGGTTGCGTTAATGCTGACTAGGAGAAATTTTTGGGATGAGCGTATTAAACGAGATAAGACTTTTTCCCTTAAAGTCAATTCCACAAGTAACGAAGGGAGATGATCTCAGTGCGATAATCCTTACGGCCGCTTCTGAAGAGAATTTTGAATTTGTGAATTCAGATGTACTAGTTATAGCGCAGAAAGTGGTTTCCAAGGCCGAGGGGAGGATCGTCAATCTTTACGAGGTTACGCCTTCTGAGTTTGCGCTTACTGTTTCCCATGAGGTTTCAAAAGACCCGAGGCTTGTGGAGGTGATTTTAAGGGAAACCAAGAGAATTGTGAGAATGGACCAGAGGGAAAGTGGAAAAGGGAGGCTTATAGTTGAGACAAAAGGAGGACTTGTGCTTGCAAATGCGGGGGTTGATCTCTCGAATGTCTCTGGTGGTAGCCACGCCACGCTTCTTCCAGTTGATTCTGACCGTTCCGCCGCGCTTATAAGAAGACAGATAAAAAAACAAATCGGTGTAGATGTCGCTGTCATAGTAAGTGACACGGTGGGACGTCCTTGGAGAGAAGGACTTTGCGACATTGCGATTGGTTGTTGCGGTATAAAGCCTCTTTCTGACCGCAGGGGAGAGACCGACGCTATGGGACTTGCCCTTATGGCGACCGAGATGGCGACTGCAGACCAATTGGCGTGCGCAGCTGGAATGCTTATGGATAAGACTGCGTCAATACCTGTCGTGGTGGTCCGCGGAATTTTGTATGCCCACTCCGAGCAAGGCGCGGACAAGTTGATCAGGGACCCTATCACTGATCTGTTCAGATGAACTAGGGAGAAAGACATGAAACGGTTTTTCGGAACCACTCCTCTTATTATTTCCCATCGAGGCGCAAGTTTCTATGAGCCTGAGAATACGCTGAGATCATTTGAGAGAGCTGTTGAGATGGGATCCCGAGCAATAGAATTTGATGTGAGAAAAAGTCTTGATGATCAACTGGTTGTTATTCATGACCGTACGGTTGACAGAACAACCAATGGCAAAGGGTCGGTGGGAAGTAAAACGCTTTTGGATCTCAGGTCCCTTGATGCGGGCTATGGGCAAAAGATTCCAACTCTTGAAGAAGTACTGGAGAGCTTTGCAGGCAGGTGTGGGCTTGTGATTGAACTCAAGGAAAAAGGCACCGAGAAAAAAACTATTGAATTGATAAAGAAATACGGACTTACAGATGACGTAATTGTAGTTTCTTTTAAGAAGGACTGCATTCGTTCGGTAAGAGGTTTTGACCCTAGTATAGCCACAGGGCTTATAACAGTTTTCGGTCTTGGGTGTGTAAGAGACGCGCTTGTTCTAGGGTGCCGTGCGGTAGCCACAACCCATCTTTTTATGAGACGTAAAATTCTATCAGAGTCAGAAAAAGCAGGACTTTTCAGCTGTTGCTGGACTGTAAACGACGCGCGTAAGGCTGAAAAACTTGTGGCGATGGGAATCAGAGGATTGATAACCAATCTTCCCGATATTCTTGAACGCTGATTGCAGAGGGAACTTCCAACTGAGGTGTCGCGCAAGTTCAATTTAAAGTCGGGAGTTGCTGGTAAGAGTTGGAACAAACGAAACAATTATTCTTAATAGTTCCGTAGATCAACCACGGACAAATTCTCATTAAAGGGAATACAGAACCTTCTCCATCACAATATGAAAAGCATCAGAAAACCCACCAGTCAGACTTTTTATCTTCTCACTTTTGGTTTGTTCAAATAGCATAGGCTTATAATATTTCCGCAAAAACCCCCAAGTTCCAATTTCTTGACCCCCGGGTTATAAGAAGTATAAGTGGACCAAAATCCGCTAAAAATATGCCTATTACTTATGCTTGCAACCGATCTCTCCTCGGATTTGAGTTGGTACTAACTGAGAAAACCCCTTACAGGGATCTTCTACGAATTCATAGACTTTAGGACCACTGTCAACAATACTCTTAGCCAGAGTGTCGTCCGAAGTGGCACGTGAACCTCCTGCCCTTATCTCAACAACTGTAGTCGTTCCTACATAAATCTTATTAGCATTAGCGTCTGAGCCAATAGTTACCGCACCTTGTTTTGCAAAACCTTTGAACTGAATCTTGTCATTTGCCACTACAAAATCCTTAATGATATCCATGTCATATCCTTCCCATTTCCGGAAGAATCTTTGTGCCTTTTAAGCCTATGAGAGTATCGTTTCCTCCTGCTCCGCTAAGATTGTCGTTCCCATTGCCTACTACAAGAACATTGTTGTTATCGTCTCCCGTAAAAGTAACAGTTGTTGTACGAGGACCGTATTGGTCTGAAATATGCGGTATGTGAAGTATTGCTTTCGGGTTTTAATGCGCCCAATAGTTAATAGGCATGCTAGGCAAATGCTTTAAGAGGCTTATCAGGTATTCTTCGTCATATTGCTTTTTCAAGAAAACTTGAACAAGAATAGATGCTTACTGACTCTGAAAACCTTATATATCTTGACTATAACGCGACAACGCCTATTGATCCGCGAGTTCTTGAGCGGATGATGCCTTATCTTTCCGAAAACTTTGGTAACCCATCAAGCATTCACTCACCCGGAAGTTTTGCGCGCGCGGCAATTGACGTCTCCCGAGAGAAAGTCTCTCATTTCCTTCATGTAAAACCTTCAGAAGTAGTTTTTACCTCAGGTGGAAGCGAAGCCAATAATTTTGCGCTCAAGGGTCTTGCCCACTCTCTTTTGAGTAAGGGGAATCATCTAGTGACGACAACGGTTGAGCATGCGTCGTGCTTAGAGACATTTCGATTTCTTGAACAGAGCGGATTTGAGATTACGCGTCTCCCAGTGGATTCTTTTGGGATAGTTTCCCCAGAGCAATTTCGACAAGCCGTTACTGATCGTACGATTCTTTTTTCTTGCATGTACGTTAATAATGAAACTGGAGTGATAAGTCCGATTAGAGAAATAGGGGAGATTGCGCGGGAAAAGGGAATTGTTTTTCATACAGATGCGGTGCAGTCTATCGGAAAAATTGAAATCAATTTTTCCGAACTCCCAGTGGATGTCGCGTCATTCTCCTCCCATAAAATCTACGGACCTAAGGGCGTAGGGGCTCTTTATATTAGAAAAGGAGTGTCCATAGAACCACTTGTGCACGGTGGAGGTCAGGAAAGAGGAAAAAGATCAGGGACGGAAAATGTAGCCGCCATATTTGGATTTGGTTCTGCGTGCGAAATTTTGAGCGAGGATCTAGATGAGCAGAATCAAAGACTGGCAAAGCTTTGTGACCGGCTTTTTCAGGATCTTCGCAAAACAATAGATGGAGCGTACTTAAACGGTCATGCTGAAAAAAGAGTGGCCAACACTCTGAACATGGGTTTTCCGGGAGTTGCGGGAGATGCTGTGGTGATGAACCTTGATGCTGAAGGTATTGCAGTCTCAACCGGATCTGCGTGCTCTGAAGGAAATGTTGATCCTTCTCACGTATTGCTTGCCCTAGGGCTCGAAAAGCAGGATGCGTTGTGCTCGGTCAGATTCAGTTTGGGTCGTTTTACTACAAGAAAAGATATAGACAGGATAACGGAACTTCTTCCACCGATTGTGGAGAGGATAAGGAAACTGAGGAATTTCTGATGCGAGTTTTTAGGGATAAAGTGGAATAAAATCAAGCCCCAAATTCTGCGGTAGGTCAAACATTATGTTCATGTTCTGCACTGCTTGTCCCGAAGCTCCCTTTACCAGATTATCTATCGCGCAAACCACAACGGCTGTTTTTTTCTCCGGGTCCGCCGCAACGCCGATATCACAGAAATTTGATCCCCTGACATCAGAAGTATTTGGAAAACTTCCCTCTGGACAGATCCTTATAAAAGGAGAGTTATGGTAAAATTCCCCAATCGCATCTAAGATGTCTTTAGTTTTGTAGTTGTCTAAAAGCCTTACGTATATGGTTGACAGCATCCCCCTGCTCATGGGTATTAGATGGGGAGTGAAAATCACCTTAATCGTTGTTTTGAGAAATTCTGAAAGCGTCTGTTCTATTTCCGGCGTATGGCGATGGTTCCCGACTTTATAAGCTTTAAGCCCTTCAGACACTTGGCAAAAATGAAGATCAATAGATGGATTTCTTCCCGCTCCTGAAGCGCCGGATTTGGAGTCAATTATGATCCCTTCTGTCTCTGCAATGTTGTTTTTAAGAAGCGGGGCGAGTGGAAGTACAGAACAAGTGGGATAACATCCCGGATTTGCCACAAGTTTGGCCTCCGATATGCGGTCCGCGAACAACTCTGGGATTCCGTAAACGGCATCATTGAGCAGTTCTGGGCACGAGTGGTCTCCGTACCAGTCCCTGTATACGCTTTCCTTTAGGCGAAAATCCGCCCCTAGGTCTATTATCTTCATATCCCTTTGGTAAATATCTTTTATCAATTCTCCCGATGCGCCATGAGGAAGGGCGGCGAACACAATATCTGTGTTCGGTGGGACAAGCGAGGTATCAGAGGTGGAGAGATCAAACTCTACAATGTTTCTAAGATGTGGAAACACTTCGGCGATAGACTTGCCCGCATGCCTTGCCGCCGTAAGGTGGGTGATATGTACGCTTGGGTGACTATGGAGCAATCTCACAAGTTCTGCGCCAGTGTAACCGCTCGCTCCGAGGATACAGACGTTTAACTTTTTCATAATCACCAAACCATACTACGGAGATAAAAAAAACTCAATTCTTTGATCCTAAACACAGATTTTTCTATAAGAAATATTGTTATTTAAGTGGGTAGTCCAAATCAAAATTCTGATTGTCAGAATTATCTCAGCACGGCGTGTTATGGGTTAATGCGGTGTCAATATGTGGAATTTGGAAAACAAATCCCCAAAATTGCTACAGACAACCGTACTCGGTTGGGTTTTGTGTGGAGGCGTTTGCGCTGTCCAAAGATGTATGCATATCAAGGGTAAGGAGTAAAAAACCTTTTACCCTCGCCCAAAATCCCCCAAAATAGAAACAACTTGATGATGTCATTTGTTTTTAATGTCACTATAAAAGTGTCTTCATATGTTGAAATTATAATTTCCTATAAGAGTAAGTGAATGTTGTTTTTGGTCATCCTCAAGGAAAAAGCCCCCACCCAAAAATCGTTGTAGCGTAACTATGTCAAGTTAACAACAAATTTATCATCTACAAAGAAATAAACCCGTAGCAGTTCCACAACCATCAAAAGAAATCAGCATCAAGAATCGCTACAGCGCAAATGCCTTCTTTCTCGCTAGTCCTTGACTTTGTAAGGGGGGGGGGGGGTAAACTCAAAACATTAACTTAAGAATGAGGGTTTTATAACAAGGTTTTGCCAGATAAATGCCCATTTATAAATGGAACAACTTAATAATGGAGGTTGTATTATGAAGTTACGTAGTTTATTAGTGATGTTGTTACTGCTCACTGGAGCAGTTTTGTTTGTGGCATGTGAGGGGGAGAGAGGCCCCGCGGGGAAGGATGGAGTAGACGGGAAGGACGGAGCGAAAGGTGATAAAGGCGATACCGGCGAACGGGGACCGGCAGGACCGCCAGGGGCTGCTGGTAGCGATAGTGATTCGGCGGGCGATCCTAGATGTGACCGCACAAATGGATTGGATATAGGCGTAGGCGTACCTCTCATCTACGGAACAGATGATGACGATGTTATTTGTGCAAAAAATGGTAATAGCGAGATTAGAGCCAAAGAGGGGGATGATATTGTCTACGCTGGTGGTGGTGCAGACAAGTTGATAGGCGGGGATGGTGATGACACGCTTTACGGTGAAGGGGGGCAAGATCATTTTTGGATTTGGGAACAAAAGGGTGCGAATAAATACTTTGGGGGTGAAGGTAGAGATACTATTTATTTTCACAAAGATGACCCGCAATCTACTATAATCACACGCACAATCCTACCTACTTGGCAATTACAAGCTGGTCTCTATTCTCATGATGATGACAGCTCGCCTTCAAGTGGTATAACCTTTGATCTTTCTACGGGGACTTTTGATGGATCTTCTTTTTCTAATAGGACAGGAACCTTTGCCTTTGAAGGTATTGAAGATGTTTTTGGTGGCAAAGGGGGCGATACAATCACGGGAGACGACAAAGATAATTATCTTTTTGGTTATAAGGGGGATGACACGTTGAAGGGTGGAGCCGGCGATGATGTGCTTTATGGAGAGAGAGGTAACGATATAAAAGACGGCGGAGCTGGCGATGATATGCTTTACGCATACAATGACACGGATACTCTTACCGGCGGGGCAGGGGCAGACACTTTTGTTCTTGAGCATTGGAATACCCCTGGGAAGCATGTTATTAAAGACTTCAATTTGGATGAAGATATAATCTATCTCAACGGTTATCCAAAAACGGGCGAGAGCGTGAGAAATATAACCAACTCGGGCGCTAATCTATTAGCTGGCACAACTACCTTTGCGGTTATTCATAAGGACGGTTCGGCAAGCCCTGCTCACGCAGGAGCTATCGTAGCCAAGAAAGATGAGGTTATTAAATTCAAAAATAACCCGAAAATTGATAGAAAGACACGAACCTACACTTTTACAGACGATTAAGAATCTCGGTGTGGAGGTTTGAGAGGCCCTGTGTTGGCACTTGCCGGCATAGGGCCTTCTTTTTTCATATACTGGCAAAAACACTTTGGAGGGAATACGATGAGCATAGCCGACAGGATCCAAGCCTTAATAGATAAGCATAAGCAGCAGGTGGCAGCCTAGGAAGGCAGGATAAAAGAAACGGAAGAGGTAATCCTTAAACGGCAAAATGCCGTGGTGGAATATCGCGGTTTTATAGAGATAGAGAAAAAGCAGATTGAGACCCTGAAAACTTTTCTGGCCTTCGACCCTGACTATCTGGAGCCTTTGCCCGTATTGTACGTGGTGGATAAATCCAGAACTAAAAAGCTCTCATTCCAAAAAAACTTCTTACTCTCACCCAAAAATCCCCTAAAATAGAAATAACTTGATGATTTCACTTGTTTTTAATGTCACCATAAAGGTGTCTTCATAGGTTGAAATTATAATTTGCTAGCAGAATCTTCTCATCTCCTAATAAGAGTAAGTGAATGTTGTTTTTGGTCATCCTCAAGGAAAAAGCCTCAAAAATCGTTGTAGCGTGACTACCTCAAGTTAATAACAAATTCATCATTTACAAAAGAAATAAACCCGTAGCGGTTCCACAACCATCAAAAGAAATCAGCATCAAGCGTCACTATAGCGCAATGCCTCGTTTCTCGCTAGTCCTTGACTTTGTAAAGGGGGGGGGGGGTAAACTCAAAAGACTGACTTAAGAATGAAGGTTTTATAACAAGGTTTTGCCAGATAAATGGTCATTTATAAATGGAATAACTTATAAGGGAGGTTGTATTATGAAGTTACACAATTTATTAGTGATGTTGTTACTGTTCACTGGAGCGGTTTTGTTTGTGGCATGTGAGGGGGAGCGAGGGCCGGCAGGACCAGCGGGGCCAGCAGGGAAGGACGGAGTAGACGGGAAGGACGGAGCGAGAGGGCCAGCGGGGCCGCCTGGGCCTGCTGGCGCAGATGGTAGGGATGTAGAACCGCCCGAAACGAAATGCGTGGGAAGTACTGCAATAATTGTCTCTCCAGGAATAACGGGGAACATTCAAGGAACCGATGATGACGACATTATTTGTGGGAATGCGAATGATAATGAAATTCGAGCCGGTAAGGGTGATGATACTGTTTACGGGGGCGAGGGCGATGACAAAATGATAGGTGGTGCCGGCGATGACACGATGTCCGGCGAAGGTGGCAACGATCATTTTTTCATTTGGGAACAAGCAGGCGCTAATAAATGGATTGGTGGTGAGGGTAAAGATGTCATTTATTGTCGTAGAGAGAACTCTGAGGATACTTTTACGGCTTCTAATCATAGGGCCGGGTTTTATACTACTGTTGACGATGACGAGGTTAGCGAAAATATTACCCTTGATCTCTCTTCTGGGAGCTTTGATGGTTCTGCCCTCACAGATACTGGGTCGTTTACATTTGAAAGTATTGAAGATGTTTTTTGCGGTGAGGGCGATGACACGATTACTGGAAACGACCTAGTGTTGCGTCAAGGTCAGCATTTTGTGTATAATGTGTTTTAAGGCGAGGGATCTGTGTCCCGAGTCATCTTTCCACAACAAAGGAGGTGAAACCATGAAGAAGTACATTGTGCGCCTGTCGGAGGCGGAACGCAAGACGTGTCAGGAGGTCATCGGGAAACTCAAGGGTAGCAGTCAGAAAGCGCGCCGGGCGCGTATTCTATTGCAGGTTGATGCGGATGGGCCAGATTGGTGCGACCATCAGGTCGCGGAGGCATACGGTTGTTGGGAGCACACCGTTGCGAACGTGCGCAAACGTTGCGTGCTGGAAGGCTTTGAGTTAGCCCTCAACGGGCAGCAACGAGACCCATCCACCTGGACACCGAAGCTCTTGGACGGGCGACAGGAAGCCGCGCTGATCGCGTTGCGGCTGGGGCCGCCACCGGCTGGCTATGGCCAATGGTCGCTACGTCTGCTGGCAAGCGAGGCGGTTGAGACCGGCATCTGTGAATCAATCAGCCACGAAACCGTCAACAAAACGTTAAAAAAAACGGCATTGCGGGGCGCTATCTGCAGTACTGGGTGATTCCGCCGAAGGCGGACGGGGAGTATGTGGCGGCCATGGAAGATGTTCTGTCGACCTACGAGGAGCCTTACGATGAGCGACGACCAGTGGTCTGTATGGACGAACAGCCGGTACAGATGGTGGGGGAAACCCGCCAGCCATTGCCCGCAACCACGAAGCATCCGCGTCGTGTGGACTATGAGTATCAACGGGCCGGCATGGCCTCAGTGTTCCTGTTCTGTGAACCGCTGGCAGGTTGGCGTACGGTGACGGTGCGAGAGCGGCGCACCAAGTTAGACTGGGCGGAGGAGGTGGCGGCTCTGCTGGAGAACCGCTATGTAAACTGCGAGATGGTCACGCTGGTGCTGGACAACCTCAACACGCACACGCTGGGAGCGTTATACGAGGCTTTTGAGCCGGAGCGGGCACGGCGGTTGAGACAGCGCATCAAGTTCCAGTACACCCCGAAGCACGCGAGTTGGCTGAACGTGGCGGAGTGCGAGTTGAGTTGTCTGACGCGGCAGTGTTTGAAGGGTCGACGGATTGGGGACCTAGGCGAGTTGCGGGCCGAAGTAACGGCGTGGTCACAACGCGTCAACGCAAGCCAGCGTGGTGTGAACTGGCGTATGTCGGTTGCCGATGCCCGTTGCCGACTCAAGTCTCTCTATCCAAAAATCATTGCTTGACGGAACACTAGATAACTTTTTGCGCGGCGAGCCAGGAGCAGACACGCTAACCGGTGGCGGAGGAGATGATGTGCTTTACGGTGGGAGTGGCGCGGACATAAAGGACGGCGGAGCTGGCGATGATATGCTTTACTCATTCCAAAGGGATGCCGCTGATACTCTTACGGGCGGAGCTGGAGCAGACACTTTCGTTCTTGAGCATTGGACTACCCCGTCAGTTCATATTATAAAAGACTTCAACTTGGATGAAGATATAATTTATCTCAACGGTTATCCGAAGGGTGATTCAGGGAGGAGAATAACTAATTCAGGCGCCAATCTATTAGCTGGTACAACTACTTTTGCGGTGATTGAAAAGAGTGGTTCCTCAAGCGCTACTCACGCCAAAGCGATAGCAGACAAGGCAAGTGCCATTAAGTTTGTAAATAATCCTAAACTTGATGAAAAAACAAGAACCTACACTTTTACAGACGATTAAGAATCTTGGTGTGGAGTTTGTTTTAGAAGGCCCAGCAGGTTATCCGCCTGCGGGGCTTTTTATTTTAATGGGCGGAGATAGAGAAAAAGCAGATTGAAACCCTGAAAGTTTTCCTAGGCTTCGGCCCTGACTATCTGGAGCCTTTTCCCGTATTGTACTTGGTGGATAAATCCACAACTAAAAAGCTCTCATTCCAAAAAACCGCCCAACAGGCTACCTCCTGATAGCGGTTTTTACCCCTTCTAAAACTCCTTGACACCATACGCCTTTTAGACAGCGCAAACGCCTCATGTGGAAATAGGCTTGATTATTCGGTAAACTAAAAAAAATCTTTTGAAAGTTTTTTTTCCATAGGAATAGTCTTCCGCAGTCTTATGTTGGTAACTATAATTTCTTAAAATTCAATACAGGTTTCGGAGGTTTTCTTGATGTCTGTCAAGATTGGAATAAATGGATTTGGAAGAATAGGTAGGCATATACTTAGAATTGGTCTGAGCAGGGAGGGTTTAGAGTTTGTTGGTATAAACGACATCACGGATACAGAGACCCTTGCCCATCTCTTTAAATACGATTCTGTATTCGGAAAGTACCCAGCAACGGTCAAATGTGAAGATGATGGTATAAGGATTGACGGAAAACTGATAAAGGTTTTTTCATGTAGAAATCCGTCGGATATTCCTTGGGCTGAGACTGGAGCGCAGATAGTAGCAGAAGCAAGTGGTGTATTTAGGACTCGTGATACGGCCGCCTCTCACATGGGAGATACGGTTAAAAAAATTGTAATCACTGCTCCTGCAAGAGGCAAAGTGGATTTCACCACCGTTGTGGGAATAAATGACAGTCTTTACGATCCGGAAAATCATGACGTGATTTCAAACGCTTCTTGCACTACTAACTGTTTTGGTATGCTGGTCAAGGTTATTTATGAAAATCTTGGAATAAAGCGCGGAGAAATGACTACGATACACTCCTATACAAACGATCAGAGAATACTTGACACTCCACACAAGGATAAAAGAAGGGCAAGAGCGGCCGCTCTATCAATAATTCCCACAAGTACCGGGGCCGCAAACGCCATACAAATCGTATTTCCCGAACTTAAAGGAAAACTGTCTGCAGTTGCCGTAAGGGTCCCAACTCCGAACGTATCGCTTGTAGATTTTTCCTGCGAAGTTGAAAAAGCGACTTCAGTTGATGAAGTCAACTCAATGTTCAAAGAGGCGGCGCAAGGGCATCTCAAAGGATATCTCGCTTATGTTGAAGACGAAATAGTTTCTTCTGATTTTATAGGTGATACGCACTCGTGTTCCTTTGATTCGCCTCTAACCTCTGTTGTACAAGACAGTTTGGTTAAGGTGATCGGATGGTATGACAACGAATACGGATACGCTTCTAGGGTAGTTGATCTTATGGAGCGCGCGGGTAGAGAACTTTGAAGAGAAAACTTCTTATAACTGACTTGCCTGACTCTGAGTACATGGGGAAAAGAGTTTTTGTACGGGTTGATTTCAACGTTCCCGTAAGCGGTAGTGAAATAACTGAGGATTACAGAATAAGAAGCGCGATCCGTACTATTGATTACCTTACCGCACGTGGAGCTAGAGTGGTGTTAGGGTCACACCTAGGAAGGCCAAAGGGAGAGAAAGTAAAAGATCTTTCCCTAGCTCCAGTGGTAAAAAGGTTAGAGGAATTTATAGGGGATAAAGTATGTTTTCCGGGCGCAGTTGTAGGGAAAAGAGTGGAAAACGCCTCAAAAAAACTTTGCAACGGAGAAGTCATGTTGTTAGAGAATCTCCGCTATCATAAGGAAGAGACGAATAATAACCCAGAGTTTTCAAAAAAGCTTGCAGCTCTTGCTGATGTTTACGTAAACGAGGCGTTTGGCACTTCTCATAGAATTCATTCGTCCACCTTTGGAATGACTGCTCACTTTGAAAAAAAAGTAGCGGGTTTTTCCGTGGGAAGTGAGATGGATTTTCTGAGCTGCCTTTGCGAAAACCCGAAAAAACCCTATGTGGTGATCGTAGGGGGAATGAAAATAAAGGATAAAATCGGAGCTCTTAAAAACGTAATTAGCAAAGCGGAGAAAGTTCTTGTCGGTGGTGGAGTGGCATATACGTTCCTTGTAGCATCTGGGGTAAAAGTAGGCGGATGCGCGGTGGAAGAGGAAATGCTTGACTGGGCGGCAGACGCTCTTCGAACCTACAAGGACAGAATTGTGTTGCCTGTTGACCATGTAGCGGCTGAGACTGTAAGAGGAAAAAGAACTCTTGCCGTCACAAGGCAAGAGATTCCCAACGGCTTGACCGCATTTGATATAGGACCTAGGACTATTGAGCAGTTCACTTCATATATAAAGGGCGAGGGCACCGTCTTTTGGAATGGTCCGATGGGATTTTTCGAGGAAAGGGATTTTTCGAACGGAACCACTGCTATAGCTAGGGCGTTTGCGCTTGCTACATGGAGAGGCGCGGTCACGGTGCTTGGCGGAGGAGATAGCGTTGCTGCGCTTAAAAAGTCCGGGGTGAATTTTTCGGAAGTCACCCATGTGTCCACTGGTGGTGGCGCATGTCTTGAGTTTCTCGGCAACTCTAATCTTCCGGGAATAGCGGTTCTAAATGACAGTTAAAAAACAATCGGATATTTATTTGGTTGATAATTTTATAAGGATAACGAAATGGCGATAACAGAACTTAAAGGTATTGACGAAATACGCCATGCTCTGGGCGTTGACGCAGAGCACTTACTTGATCACCAATGTAGAACTATAAACAAGCAAGACCTTTATCTTCCTAGCCCTAGATACGTAGATGATGTGTTTACCCAGAATGACCGCTCTTGCGCCGTGACAAGAAATCTTCAAGCAATTCTTGATCATGGCCGTTTAGGTGGTACAGGATATGTTTCAATTCTTCCAGTTGACCAGGGAATTGAGCATTCAGCAGGAGCGTCTTTTGCGGTAAACCCGATCTATTTTGATCCGGAAAACATAGTGAAACTCGCAATTGAAGGAGGTTGTAACGCAGTGGCTTCCACGCTCGGAGTATTGGGTTGCGTTGCGAGAAAATACGCTCATAAAATCCCCTTTATAGCGAAAATCAATCATAACGAGTTGCTCAGTTATCCCAACAGTTATGATCAAATTCTTTTTGGAAACGTAGATCAAGCTTTTAACATGGGCGCCGTAGCTGTGGGTGCAACCATATATTTTGGCTCACAAGAGAGCCGTCGTCAGATTGAGGAGATCTCAGAAGCGTTCACCCATGCGCACTCACTCGGGCTTGCTACCATACTTTGGGCATATCTTAGGAATCCTGAGTTCAAGCAACAGGATGTTGATTACCACGTATCAGCTGATCTCACCGGTCAGGCGAATCATCTATCGGTGACTATAGGCGCAGACATAGTGAAGCAGAAAATTGCTGAGAACAACGGCGGTTATCGCGCCATTTCTTTCGGGAAAACTCACAATTTAGTCTATACTAGACTTACTTCCCAGCATCCAATAGATCTTGCTCGCTATCAAGTGGCGAACTGTTATATGGGAAGAATAGGGCTTATAAACTCTGGGGGCGCCTCGGGCGCGGATGATCTTGGAGAAGCGATAAGAACCGCAATCATAAATAAAAGAGCGGGTGGAATGGGACTTATAAGCGGAAGAAAGTCCTTCCAAAAACCAATGCAAGAAGGTGTCGCGCTTCTACGTACTATTCAAAATGTCTATTTAGAACCGGAAATCACAATTGCTTGAAAAGCATCTTTGAATTTCATCTGAATTCTCGCGAAATCTCTTTAAAGGTTTGAAAGGAATATTGGGGATCAGGGCTAAAATCCCTGATTATAAAGTGAGTAACTCCCGCTTCTATGTACTGCCTGAATCTTTTTACAGCGTCTTTTGGCCTTCCATAAGATCACAAAATCTGATAGTATTTCCCGAGTATAGTATTTTTCTCCCATCTCTCGGAATCTTGAGAGCATCTTCACTGTCATTAGGCATTATCTTTGTGTAGGAAAGGTCTCTGTAGCGCTGGTCTATCTCTAGATCGTAGTCAGTTTGCTCTATAACATCAGGCCAGATTACCGCGTGCTTTATTCTATCTAGAATTTGGTATGCGGCTTTTTTGTCCTCTGCCCAGGAGACAAAGAGATATATGCATTTTTCAAATTTTTCAAAGTCTGCACCGATTTTGCCGACACTCTCTCTAGTTTTTTGCACTTGGGCGAGTTTGCGGGAGAAAACCCCAGTTGACATAGCGTTTGTAACCCACTCATTTCTGATTTTTCCTGCGACCCCGAGAGCCTTCTTGGAGATGGTAATAATAACACCTTAAACGGAGGTCCTGGAGACGATTTTCTATACGCAGGTGCTGGTTCTGCGGGAAGTAACGCAACAGATACTCTTACCGGAGGGGCTGGGGCTGACACTTTTGTTATTGAATATCATAGTCTCCTGAAACACCATATTATTAAAGACTTCGACTTGGATGAAGATAAAATCTATTTGGCTGGCACTTGGACAACGGGTGCAGCAATAAACAACCAAGACGCTACTCTAAAGATTGGCAACTCTTCTTTTGCAGTAATCCATAAGGACAATTAGGACAATTCCCCAAGTACTGCTCACGCCGCAGCGATAGCCGCCAAGTCAGGAGCCGTTGGAGTCATAACTTGGCCTGCACTTGATCCCAAAACAAATACTTATGTTTTTGAATACACAAAATAAAAATTCTCGGTGTGGAGTTCACGGCCCAGCAAGTTCTCTGCTTGTTGGGCTTTTTTGTATAATGGTGCCAGAAAATCAACGAGTTCTCCCACGGATTTGCCCGGAAGCGGAGCAGTCATTCCGAAACTGATTCTTTCCTTCATCTGCTCGGAGCCTTTTCTTCAGCCATGCTCCAATCTCTGATAAATGTCTGGAATCTATTTATCATATTATATGAACCTAGGTATATCGGGGTTCTTTGATGCAGTTCCTTTGGCTGGATATCAAGTATCCTTTCCCCGTCAGCGATTGCCGCTCCTCCTGCCTGCTCCACTATCAAAGCCATGGGATTGCACTCATAAAGCAGTCTCAATTTCCCATTCGTAGAGTCAACCGTACTTGGATAAAGAAAAATTCCTCCCCGCAGAAGGTTTCTGTGAATATCTGCAACCATAGACCCGACATATCTGAGCGAGAAATTAGTTTCTTTGTCTCTACAGTAGTCAAGATAACGTCTTATAATATCTGGAAATTTTGAGTAGTTGCAGTAATTAACCGAAAATATGTTGCCTTGGCTCGGAATCTTTATATCTGGATGGGACAGGCAAAATTCTCCTATTGATGGGTCAAGAGTGAATCCATTTACCCCGTGACCGGTAGTGTACACAAGCATGGTGGAGGAACCGTATATTATGTATCCAGCTGCGGTTTGCGTCTTTCCGGGCTGCAGGAAATCCTCTTCTGCGCAGGGAGAGAACATTTTTGACCTTCTTCTATACACAGAAAATATAGTTCCCACCGATACGTTTACATCTATGTTAGAGGACCCGTCAAGGGGGTCCATTGCGATGACGTATTTAGAGGTTTTAGATTTTTCATCGGAAAACGCTATGAAATTCTCATTTTCCTCTGATGCGACGCCCGCGCATTCTCCTCCTAATTCAAGGGCATCAAGAAATCTTTCGTTGGCATAAGTATCAAGTTTCCGTACCTCTTCCCCTTGGACGTTTATCTGCCCAGTTTTTCCCAATATATCAGCTATAAGTCCTGCCTTGTTCACTTCTCTGTGGACTATTTTTGCGGCAAGACCTATGTCCCGCAGAAGCCTTGATAATTCTCCAGTGGAGTAGGGAAATTCGTACTGATTTCTTATGATGAATTCATCAAGAGTTGTTATAGAGACCATGATCTGGACCTTTTCACTAGGAGACTGCCTATTCTGAAAATATTAACTGAATTGATGGGGTTAATTAAGGGTGATCCTAGGTTTTTTCAGAAACATTCTGTTTAGTTAGAATGGTGATTTTGGGGCTTTTCTCGGAATTTTCTCAGTTTTTCCAATGGCTCTTCAAGTTTTTCGGGTGCCCGTTCTTTCATTATTCCATAACCTGTGACTATTTTCGGCGCAAGAACAGATTTTGTTACTAGTTCAGAATCTTTCCCGACAATCCACATAGTTCCTATTACGGTCACATAAGAGATAAGTATGCCAATTATAGTTCCCACCACCGCGCCGAGCAGATTATTGATCCAACCGATGTTCAGATTTTTCACTAGATTCATAAGAACCCATGATATCAACTGCAACAACAGATAAGTGACAGAGCAGATAAGAACAAATCCCGTTATAGCCGCAAGTGAAGCATCTGTTATATATCCGCTCTGTAGCAGATAGTTTCCAGCAAATCCATAGAAAACGTATCCAAGCACAAGTCCCCCGGCTATAGAGACCATTGAGAAAACCTGTTTTATAAGACCAGTCCTCAATCCGCCCACAAAACAGATTAGAAGCACTGCCACCAAAACAATGTCCAAATAGTTCAAAATTCTTTCCTTTACATTTGTTATGTATCAAACATTGCACGCAAAGTATAGCGACCGTAACCTAAACTATAAAGTATAACACTCTTCCATTCCATTAGCCCAAAGCCCGGTTCTATTCGTACAGAAACTTCTAATCCACAAAGCACATGACGACTGAACTAGTAAATAACCGATGTTTCCAGCGTTATCGCCATCTGATGAACTGATGACCTAAATGTTCTCATCGTAAATAATCACGCAACGGATGATAACCAATCAAAAAAAGTTATCAGTTTTTACATGCTACAATACTCAAGGAACAAGCCCCAAAAAATTGTTGTAGCGTAACTACCTCAAGTTAATAACAAACTTATCATCCACAAAAGAAATAAACCCGTAGCGGTTACACAATCATCAAAACAAATCAGCATCAAGCATCACTACAACGCAAATGCCTCTCTTTCTTACTAGTCCTTGACTTATGCGAGGGGGGGGGGGGTAAACTCAAGAGACTAGCTTTAAGGATGAGGGTTTTATAACAAGGTTTTGCCAGATAAATGTCCATATTTATAAATGGGAACAACTTATAACGGAGGTTGTATTATGAAGTTACGCAATTTATTAGTGATGTTGTTGCTGCTCACTGGAGCAGTTTTGTTCGTGGCATGTGAAGGGGAGCGAGGGCCGGCGGGGAAAGACGGAGTAGACGGGAAAGACGGAGCAAAAGGGGAAAAAGGCGACCCCGGGCCGACGGGCGCTGACGGAAGAGTTGGAGACCAAGGGCCTGCGTATGGTGATTCTCGGTGCGATGTTAGCAATGGGATACAGGGGATTTTAGGTATTGAGGAAGATGATCTCACCGGAACAGATGAAGCCGATGTTATTTGTGGAACTCGTGTTGCCAATACAATCACTGCCGGTGGCGGTGATGATACGGTTTACGGTGCCGGGGGCAATGATTATCTCCAAGGTGGCGACGGTGATGACGAAATGAACGGTGGTGATGGAAATGATAGGTTCACTGGCGGTGATGGAGATGATACTCTTTCTGGCGGTGATGGAGATGACCACTTCTATCTTCAAGGTGAAGGAGGGGCTAACAAATTGGTAGGCGGTGATGGTTATGATGCTGTATATTTTGGTTATGCGAATGCGGCGACCGACGCACCGGTTTTAGGACTTTATATCGCGCGTAATAGTTTTGCTGATATAACCTTTGATCTTTCTACGGGGAGTTTTGATGGTTCTTCTGTTTCAACTGGAGCAACTGGAACGTTCACCTTTGAAGGTATTGAGGATGTTGTAGGCAATAATGGTGATGACAATATTACTGGAAATAATGAAGGCAACTACCTTTTTGGATCAAATGGAAGCGACACTATAAACGGAAAGGCTGGAGATGATACAGTTCTCGGCGGGGCCGGAGCGGACACTCTCAACGGCGGGGCTGGAAACGATTTGCTTTGGGGATTCAATGGGGCGGACACTCTTACTGGAGGAACTGGAGCAGACACTTTCCGTATTCATAAAGGTCAGGGGGTTGACGTTATAAAGGACTTTGATTTGACAGAGGACAAAATCTATTTTGTAGGTTTTTCAAAAGGCGATCCCGGTAGAGCAATAACTGTTGCGAGCGGTCAAATTTTGGTGGGTGGAACGGCAGTTGTTGAAATACATAAAAACGATTCAGCAAACAACGCAGAAGCCTTAAAAATAAAAGAAGCCTCGACAAGCTATAGGTTTGTAACTAAAAAGGGAGCTGAAAAAAAGAGAAAAGACACTTATACAGACAACTAAACAATCTCGGTGTGGAGAATTAAAAAGTCCAGCAAGTTATCTGCTTGTTGGGCTTTTTTTTGATATACTGGCAAGAACATATCCAAGGAGGAAATACAATGAGCCTAGTGTTATGTCAAGGGCAACAATGCGAGGGGTCTGTGGTCCGAGCTGTTCTTGCACAACAAAAGGCCGGTTGCTGATGCCCGCTGCAGACTCAAGTCCATCTATCCAAAAAGCATTACTTGACGCAACACTAGCAGACAGACTTCAGCAGTTAATAGAATCGCATGAAAACAGGATAAGGGATTATGAGGGCAGAATTGAGAAAATGGAAAAGGATATAAGCAAGAATAGATCTGGCATTGATGAGTATCACGCCTTCATTGAACGAGAGAAAGAGCAATAAGCATGATCAAGAAGTTCCTATCGTTCGGTTCTGACTATCTGGATGCCTTTGCCCGTATTGTACGTGGTGGATAAATCCACAACTAAAAAGCTCTCATTCCAAAAAAAAACCGCCCAACAGGCTACCTCCTGAGAGCGGTTTTTTACTCCTTCTAAAACCCCTTGATATGCATACACCTTTTAGAAGCGCAAACTCTTTGAATAATCTTTGACTTTCAGTTGCGTTAATATAGTCTAACGAGCCGATGGAATTTTCTGATATAGTTGAGGTTATCCAGCCTGCGCTTGAAGAAACCGAAAAAAGGATTGATGAATCCGTAAAATCTGAAGTTCCACTAGTTTACCAAATATCAAAGTACCTGTTGGGTGGAGGAGGCAAAAGAGTGAGACCCTCACTTGTTCTTCTCTCAAGCGCCGCCTGTGGATTTTCTTCTGATCCTGAACGAGTTTCCGCCGCTGCCGCAGTGGAACTTCTCCATACGGCCACGCTTCTTCACGACGATGTGGTTGACAAGGGAAAACTCAGGAGAGGAAATCTCTCCTCAAACGAAGTTTGGGGGAACACGCCTACGGTGCTTGTGGGAGATTTCATGCTCGCAAAGGCGATTAATCTTGTGCAGAGTTGCGGTAGTATGAGGCTTGTAGGAGCAGTTAGCAAGGCAGCCGCGAGGCTTGCCGAAGGACATGTACTTGAGATAATGAGTGAGAGAAAAATGATTGAGATTTCAGAGCAATCCTGCTTCTCAATAATTGATCACAAAACAGCTGCGCTTCTTGAGTGTTCCGCAGAGGCCGGAGCGATTCTCGCTAAAACCCCAATTGAAGTGGTAAAAGCGCTTTCACTTTACGGAAAAAACCTTGGAATGGCGTTTCAGTTAATAGACGATGCGCTTGATTACTGTTGCGAGGAAAAAGTGTTTGGAAAGAAGACTGGTCAAGATCTAGCTGAGCATAAGATGACGCTCCCACTTTACTATTCCGTAGAAAAAGCGCCAGAAGATACGAAACACAGGGTGTTAAAAGCTCTTGACGGAGACCAAATCAGTAGTTCGCAAATTGAGGAGATATTGGGGATAGTTGATCACTACGGAGGGGTTGAGACGACTAGATGTCGCGCTAGGAGATTCTCAAGAAAGGCGAAGAAATCTCTTGAGTCAATTGCGGATAACAAATACAGAAAATCTCTTGTTGATCTTGCCGACTATGTGGTAGAAAGAACTTTTTGATAGTACAGAGACAGATCAAGTCCCATTACAAAAGCGTCACCTTCGTCATTGCTGTAGTAGTTTTTGCGCCTTCTTATGACCTCAAATCCCATTTTTTTGTAGAGCATGATCGCGGGGGTGTTCGAAGTATTTACTTCTAGAATGACCCCTGCGGCCCCCATGTTCCCGTAAAAATCAAACGTATCAGATAGCAGTTCTGACGCTACGCCTTTTCTTCTATGGGTTTTTGACGTGGCTATTTTGTACACATGGATTTCATCATAAACAAGCGTGGATATACAGTAACCGGCAACCTCTTCTTTTTTGTCGTCTATTGCTACGGTGCAGAAAAAACCAGGTTTCTGCGTATATTCAGCAAGAATCCGAGTTGGCCATGGGGACGTAAAAGAATAGGTTTCGATTTCCGATATGCTACGTATGTGTTGAGGCGTAACGGTTTTTATTTTCATTTTTCGTGGTTATTGCGTAGATTCTGGAAGTAAAGTTCCGTCAATTGTTTGGCTCCGGAATAAGGGTCTGTTATCCCTTTTGTTACTTCTCTTTCTATTTTTTGTAACGCTTTTTTAACCACTGAGTTTTTATGGAAACTGTCCTCAAGATTCCTAGTGAGTTCTTCGCGTAGCCGATATTTTAATTGCGTTTTTCTTCTTTCATCGAAATCTCCGCTTTCCTTAGTTGATTTTTCATGCTCTAGCACACCCTCCCAGATTTTCCGTACTCCGTATCCTGTAAAAGATGAGCATGCGTAAACCCTAGGCATCCATCCCGATTTCTGCGCTCCATGTAATCTCAGCGCATCTTCTATCATCTGCCTAGTTGTTTCAGCTACCTCCATATTACCGTTGTCAGCCTTGGTTATAACCACGGCATCCGCAAGTTCAAGAACTCCCTTTTTTATCCCCTGAATTTCGTCTCCCGCCCCTGTAATCATAAGCAGCATGAAGAAGTCAACCATGGAGTGGCACGTTATTTCTGACTGACCAGTCCCGACGGTCTCTATGAAAATGGTATCAAAACCGGCGGCTTCGCACAGAATCACAGCGTCACTTGTTCTTTTTGCCACTCCCCCCAGCATTCCTGAAGATGGAGAGGGTCTTATGTATACGTTTTCTTGCTGAGAAAGTTCATGCATTCTAACTTTATCACCAAGTATGCTTCCTCTTGTCTCACTACTCGTTGGATCAATTGCGAGCACTGCTATTTTTTTTCCGCATTCTCGCGCGAGATAAAGTCCCAGCGATTCTATGAAACTGCTTTTTCCAACTCCAGGGATACCCGTAATTCCCACCCTTATAGATTTGCCGGAATGAGGAAGGCTCCACTGAATTATTTTCTCAGCAGTTTCTTGGTGTTTGGGTAGCGTGCTTTCGGTAAGAGTTATGGCCTTGCTCAGGATGGGTATTTCACCCTGCGCTATGGCAGAGCAGTAGTCTTGCGCCTGAGCCTCTTTACGGTTGTTCATCGGTAGTTTTCTATGAGGGAAGCAAGTATGGATGCGGCGGCTTCTGATAGCACGGTACCAGGTCCGAACACATTGGCTACTCCGGCCTTATACAGAAATTCGTAATCTTGTTTTGGTATGACTCCTCCAGCCACTACCATTATGCTGTCCGCTTCAATCTCCTTGAGTCTGTTTATAAGTTCTGGAATGAGCGTTTTATGCCCTGCAGCTTGGCTTGATACGCCTATTATATGGACATCGTTTTCAACAGCCTGTCTTGCTACTTCATGAGGGGTTTGAAAAAGCGGCCCAATGTCTACGTCAAAACCCAGGTCCGCAAACCCTGTGGCTATTACCTTAGCTCCACGGTCATGCCCATCCTGCCCCATTTTGACCACCAATATTCTAGGTCTTCTCCCTCCTAACTCGGCAAATTGGTTGGCAAGTCTACGGGCTTTGGAGAAAAGATAGTTTTTAGAGATTTCCGATGAGTATACTCCGGATATCATCTGCAATGCGGGCTGGTATCTTCCACACGCCTCCTCGCACGCATCAGAAATTTCTCCTAAAGTGGCAAGAGATTCTGCGGCTTTGACCGCAAGAGCAAGCAGATTTCCTTTTCCTGTCTTAGCGCATTCTGAAAGTTCTATAAGAGCGCGTTTAACCGCACCAGAATCCCTTTGCTTTCTGAGTTTTGCAAGTCTCTTTTGCTGTTTTCTTCTCACCTCCTGGTTATCCACTTCCAATGTGTCAAATTCCTCTTTATCGTCTGAAACATATGCGTTCATACCTACTATGATATCTTTTCCCATATCTATTCTCGCCTGTCTCCTAGCCGCAGCCTCCTCAATCCTCATCTTCGGCACGCCAGTCTCTATAGCCTTGGACATTCCACCTAATTCCTCCACTTCCATTATCAGATCCCATGCTCTTTGCGCTATTTCCCATGTCAAGCGCTCAACATAATATGACCCGGCCCATGGATCAATCAATTTGCAGATATCGGTTTCTTTTTGCAGATAAAGTTGAGTGTTTCTCGCTATTCTTGCCGAAAAATCCGTGGGCAGAGCGATTGCCTCATCAAGGGCGTTTGTGTGCAGAGACTGCGTTCCACCCAGCGCGGCGCTTAGGGCTTCAACGCATGTTCTGGTCACATTGTTAAACGGACTTTGCTGAGTGAGACTCCACCCTGAGGTCTGGCAGTGGGTTCTCAACATAAGAGATTTTGATTTTTGTGGGGAGAACCGCTTCACTATTTTTGCCCATAGCATTCTTGCCGCCCTCATTTTCGCAATTTCCATGAAGTGATTCATTCCGATTCCCCAGAAAAAAGAGATCCGTGGCGCAAAATCGTCAATGGCGAGACCGGCTGCGACTCCAGCCCTAAGGTATTCAAGACCGTCTGCAAGCGTGTAGGCTAACTCAATATCCGATGGCGCTCCGGCTTCTTCCATGTGATAACCACTCACGCTTATTGAGTTGAACTTTGGCATGTTCTTTGATGTGTACTCAAAGATATCTGACACTATCTTCATTGAGAATTTTGGGGGATAAATGTAAGTGTTTCTCACCATGAATTCCTTGAGGATATCATTTTGAATGGTACCACTCAGTTTTTCAGAATCCACCCCGCTTTGTTTTGCCGCCACTATATAGAAAGCCATAATGGGGAGCACCGCGCCATTCATGGTCATGGAAACAGAAACCTCATCAAGCGGTATGCCGTCAAGCAATATCTGCATGTCGCGTATTGAATCTATAGCCACCCCTGTTTTGCCCACATCACCCGACACTCTATGATGGTCAGAGTCGTATCCCCTGTGGGTTGGTAGGTCAAACGCTATGGACAGCCCTTTCTGTCCTGCAGCGAGATTTTTTCTGTAAAAAGCGTTTGATTCCTCTGCGGTAGAAAACCCAGCGTATTGTCTTATAGTCCATGGCTTTTCGGTGTACATAGTCAGATAAGGGCCACCGAGATACGGCGCGATTCCCGGAGCGAATTCAAGATGATGAAGCCCCGAGACGTCATCTGCGGTATAAATGGTTTTTACGTCTATTTTTTCAGGCGTTTTCCAAACAGCATCAGTATCCTGCGCAACGGTTTTGCGTTTTTCTTTAGAACAAGGCAGACGTATTGCGGAGAAATCAGGTCTTATCAATTTTTTTTCTCCGGGCAGAGAATCATACGGTATTTCTCTATGGTCTCGCATAAATCGCAATCTGTTTGTATAAAATCATCCACTCCCGCATGGGAAAGGTTTTTCCTTGCATCATAGGATCCAATAACGGCGACTATTTTAAACTGTCTTCCACTTTTTTTGAGCTTGCTTATAGCAGTCTCTGCGTTTTTTCCATAGTCATCATCTGAGCCGCATAGCACCACAACGGCAGCGTCTACGCCAAGCGCAGCAACTACGCCCGCATCCGCTCCTGGCGTTTGCTCTCCATCAATGGCGGAAAAACCACCACATCCAAAAAGATTCATTGAAAAAACGGCTTTTGCTCTTGTTTTTGCCGATGCGCTTAGGTGCAGTAAGAAAATCACTCCAATATCGTTTTTCTCTGCGTATTTCTGAACCAAAAGTCTTGTCTTTTCAAATCCTAAGGATGCTCTTTCTTTGTTTTTCTCATCGTCATATCGCCCTGCTATTTTTTCTACTGGATTGGGAAACTGATTTATACCCACTAGAATTTTCTTTTTTTCGCGCACGTCTCGGACTGCTTTTTCCCTACTCTTCGCTGTGAGATTTTGTAGAAACCCACTTTTTACGCACTCAAGATAACCGCCTTTTTTTTCTATCTTTTGAAAAAGTTTTAAGGATTTTTCCGCTATTTCTTGGGTGAGTTTTTCAATGTGGTGGGAACCGCCTCCAGGGTCAATAACCGCATCAAGGTGAGATTCGTTTCTCAAAAGAAGTTGGATATTCCTCGCTACTGTTTTTGAAAGTTTATTGGGTGCTGCGCAGTGAGCGTCAAATGGCTCTATTGAGAGAGAATTGGCTCCTCCAATCACGCAAGCCATGGCTTCAGTCGTAGCGCGCATTATGTTTACATGAGAATCATAAGCGGTTTTGTTAAAGGTTGTGGTTGCGCAATGAATTCTCATTTCCGCAGAGCGAGGGTCTGTGGGGGAAAACGCTTGCGCTATGGTTGCCCAGAGGATTCTAGCGGCTCGGAGTTTTGCTATTTCCCCAAAGTAGCTTGAGCCTGTGGTGAATGAAAAAACTAAATTGCGGCAAGCTGAATCAATATCAACCCCACAATTTGTAAGCATTACTAAATATTCGGTGGCCGCAGATGCTAAAAACGCAACTTCTTGGGTTATTGTAGCTCCACTGTTTCTATACGCAGAACTTTGTACGGAAAATGCGGTGTGATGCGAGGTGTTCTCTTGTAGTAGATTAATCAACTGCGCGATTTTTTTTGTCTGCGTGGATAGAAAGGAATCCGAGGCGTTGTGCGTATACACAGACAAAAGAGGGTCGAAAAAAAACGTTCCATGGGTATCCGCAGGGTCAATTCCTTTTTTTTTACAAGCGGAGAAAAAGGATTCGCATATTTTTTCAGGATCTTTTGTGATTGCGAAATTGACGGCGATCTTTTCAGGGTTAATTCCCCTTACCAGGGTTTTCATTGCTATAGGCGTTGGCTGTCGTTCTATGTGGAACGTGACGGCATCTACTCCGCCTATCTGCGCTTGCGTTGCCGCGGTGGCGGCTGTTTCTAGGTCGGTCTCTTTAATATCCTCCGTTATGAGCCAGTTGTTATTGTTTTTTCCAGTTCCTCGGGCAAACGGGAATTCTCCCGGAATTTGATTCTCCTTGAAAAGAAAATCCTTCGCTTCTGTTTCTGAATAAAACGGTTCAACATCTATGCCGTCATCTGTGTTCCATACAATTTTTTCGTAGGAGGCGAGAGTTGTAATAACCTTTCCAGTTCTCTCCTTCCAAGTTTTTTTCGATACGTAAGGAAACTCTTTGAAGGCAAGAGGCTCTTGTGATTTTTTCCTCTGGGTGCTCATAATACTTTTATCCGAAGCGCTAGCATATCTGGTTAGATTCTTCAATAAGATTTTACTCTTTTTGTCTCTTTTCTGCCAACAGCCAAAGATGTTTTTGTCTTCGTTTAGGGTTTTCAGATCACACTGCAGGGAATTGTCAATCTAGGGTTTTACAGATTTAATAATGATGCGATGGTAAACAAGTCGGTCGTAATGGTTTCAGGGGGAATTGACAGCGCGGCTCTTTGCTACAAGGCGGTTCGGGAAGGTTATGACGTGTGCCCCATCACGTTTATATATGGCCAAAGACATAAAAAAGAGGTTGAGTTCTCCGCGCTTTTATGCGATCGTCTAGGACTCCGTCACAGGGTTGTAGATATTTCAGGGGCAAGCGGTCTTTTCGGTCCAAGCGCTCTTATTGATAAAAACGTTGATATTCCTAAGGTGGGCGCGGCTGAAGAGAATTATCAAACTCTTTCGATTACGGTAGTCCCTAATCGCAACGCCATTTTTCTTTCCTTGGCTGTGGCGTACTCGCAGGGGATAGGTTGCGATAGGGTGTTTTACGGGGCGCATCACTCAGACAGAGGCGTATATCCTGATTGCCGTCCAGAGTTCGTTTTAGCATTTGAGGCAGCCGAAAGGCTTGCCACTGGAAACAAAGCGCTTTGCATTGAAGCGCCGTTTGTTGATATGGACAAGTCACAGGTTGTAAAGCTCGGCGCAGATCTAGGAGTGTTTTTTGAAGAAACGTGGTCCTGCTACATGGGTTTGCGGATACACTGTGGCGCCTGTAGTTCCTGTAGGGAGAGAAAAAGGGCATTTTTAGATGCTGGGGTTGAAGATCCAACAGAATATGAGGACTTGCGAAAGTGAAGATAAGCGAAATATTTTTTTCTATCCAAGGAGAGGGAATCCATATAGGGCTCCCGACGGTCTTTCTAAGGCTTTTTGGGTGTGATTTAAGGTGCGTTTGGTGTGATACGATGTATGCGGTTGAGGGGACAGATTTTGAGGAAATGGAAACGGCGCAGACGCTCAAAAGGCTTCTGCGATACAACTGTCCTCGCGTCTGCATCACAGGTGGCGAGCCACTTGTACAGTTAACCGCGGTGGAGGAGATAACGGATTTACTACTCACAAGGGGCTTTGAAGTGGTGCTTGAGACAAGTGGAAACCGCAAGCCTCCAGAAATATTTTCCCATCCGAACTCAATTGTGAGTATGGACTGTAAATGTCCGGGTTCAGGTATGCACAAAAAAATAGATTTGTCTTTTTTTGAATTTCTTGAGGAAAAAGATCAACTCAAGTTCGTAATAGCAGATCAAAAGGATTACGAATACGCGAAACAGGTTCTATCGGAACGCGCAGTCGAAGCATCAATCATATTCCAGCCGGTTTATGGAACAACTGCTGACTGGATAGCCGAGAATGTTCTTCGGGACGGGCTGAAAAACATAAGAGTGCTTCCCCAACTTCACAAGATATTTTGGGGAGAGGGAAAAGGGGTATGACTTTGTCCATAACTTGTGATTTTACGAACAGTCTTGATTTTCCATTGACTCATTATACTATAATCACCATCTTTACTATGTCTGAGTTCTAGGGAAATAGGATATTTAAGTTGTATGGGGCCGGGGAGGGCTAAATGGAAAGAGATGCCGAAAATTATAATTACGAACCTTTTGCTGATACCGACGAGTACAGAAAGGTAAACGGCGATATCATAAGAGACTGGATACGAATAATGGTTGAGAGGGGTGTGCAGAGCCTTGACAAATTTCTTGACATCGCAACAGGCGCAGGGACCATGGCACAACTCTTTTTCACCATGTTACCCGTAAACCTAAAAGAATCCGCAGTGTGTTGTCTAGACCAATCAACAGGAGCGCTCAAATTCGCCAAGTCAAGACTTGAGAGGGAAATAGATAAACTTACTCTTATCAACTCATCTATCCAAGATCTTAATTTGCCTCCAAAAAGTCTTGATGTAGCTATATGGGGAAACGGTATACACTACCTTAATGAAGAGGATCAGGTGCGCAGTCTTGAATCAATTAGAAAAGTTCTCAAATCTGGAGGTTGGTTCTTTTTCAATACCTCTTTTTACGAAGAAGCAAGGCCTCAAGAAACTCTTCCTTTTTATAGAACCCAAGTAAAAAACGCTGTTCAGTTCCTCAAAAAACAAGGAGTGCGTAGAGTCAAAGAGGAACAAAAGGCTGAAGCTGCAAAGTTTCACCCACGTTCTTACTACGAGGACCTTGTAAAAAAATCTGGATTTGATCTTGTAGAGGTAAGAGAGTTCGCCGCAGACCTTACAAAGGAGGCTTGGGAACATATAAGCGGTTTTCAGCAATATGCCGCGGGAGCTCTCCATGGTTATCCAGAAGCAGTTGCTTCAACTGCTATGAGGGATGCCGTCGGTCCGGCCATAGTTCTGCACGGAGAAGTGAATGAAGAAGGTGACTACTTTGTCACGAGAAATTGGCTTTCAATAAGCGCAAGGACTTAATCCATTGCTCCTCACTATCTAATCAAAGTTTTTTATCTATAACGTGGTTTTTTCTCAGGAAATCAAATGTGTAAAACCCGGTTTCACACCAGTTCTGGCCGATAAATCTTATGGCGTAATTGCCCACAAACTCTATTCTCTCGGGCTTTAAGCCATCTTTTCCAAGCGGTATTCGTTTTTTGAAAGGGAGTTTCCCTGTTCGGCTTTTCTTTCTGAGTCTTCTACATTTAGCGCAAGGGCAGATTTCTCTAAGCTCTTCGTAAAAAAATATGTTTTCTTCTCCGTTATCCCAAACGACTTGGAGAGTTTTTTCAGTGAACTCATTTATTTCTGTAGGTTTTATTCCCATAAATTATATTGTAACCCCCATTATGATTGGTATCAATAAAGGTTTTGGGTAAATTTTGGGTAAAAATGTTTTATCTCTCGCTAAACCTCTTCGCCCATTAAACTATGAACATCACAAGCCCTCTATAATTAGTGTTTGCTAGAAAAAGGCATAATATATTGACTTTACTTAATTAACTAAGTATTATTTTACTCCGAATATTGAGGCAAAAAGCCGTTTTTAAGCCATTTATGCCCAAATTAGACCAATTTTAGCAATTCTTCGGGAGGAAAGCATGAGAAAAATACGTGATAGACAGATGAAATTCGGCGGAGTTAATATTGAGGATATTGAATTGGACCACAAATGCAGAGACGATCTTCCAGTGTTGTTACAAGGGATTCAGCATCTGTACAAAAACGAGAAATTTCGCAATGGTCTGTTTGCGATTCTTGAAGAGAAAATTCTTCCCAAGGTCAACAAGAAAGTAGGAAGACCGGGTATGGAGGTGTGGAGGATTTTTATGATGGGTATGGTCAAGCAGGGGACAGGTTGCGATTTTGACCATCTTCACGACATGGTGAACCAACACACTGCGCTACGAGAGTTTCTCGGGCATGTGAAGGTCTGGGACAAGTATCAATACAATTATCAGACGATGGTGGATAATGTAAATCTTTTGAGTCCTGAGATTCTTGATGAGATCAACGCTCTGATTGTGGAAGTTGGTCATGAGGTAGCAGGGAAGAAATTTGGTGAGCTTTTACGCGGGCGGTGTGATTCGTTTGTGGCGGAGACCAATGTGCACTATCCCACGGATGTGAATCTTTTGTGGGATGCGATGCGGAGTTTGATTCGAGTGACGAGCAAGGCAGCGAGGGGGCGTGGAGTGTCGGGCTGGCGTCAGTGGAAGCACTTGACGCAGAGGATTAAGGATTTGTTTCAAGATGTGCGAAGAGCCAACCGAGCTAGGCCACAGAGAGTAGAGGAGTATCTTGGGCGGTGTGAAGAGATTGTTAAGCGTGCTGAGAAGACGCTTCCGTATCTGGTTGCAAAAAGAGAGAAAGTTAAAATCATCAACAGGATCAAGGAAGATGTTGAGCATGCCAAGCGACAAATAGACCAGGTTAACCGTCGTGTTTTGCAGGGAGAAAAGATTCCGCATAGTGAGAAAGTGTTTTCAATATTTGAGCCACACACGCGCTGGATTTCGAAGGGGAAGGCAGGATGTCCTGTGGAGTTAGGCGTGCCAGTGTGTATTTTAGAAGACCATTTTGGTTTTATACTTCACCATGAGGTGATGTGGGAGGGTAGCGACGTAGACTATGCGGTGAAGATGGTGAAACGAGGTCAGGAGTTGTTTCCGAGTCTGCGGGCAGTGAGTTTTGACCGTGGTTTTCACAGTCCAGAAAACCGGATTAAGCTTGACGAGTTGCTTGAACACAATGTGTTACCAAAGAAGGGTCGTTCCAACAAGGCTGATCTAGAGCGAGAGCAAGGCGAAGAGTTCGTAGCGATGCGGCGCAAGCATTCTGCAGTGGAATCAGCGATAAATAACCTTGAGCACCGAGGGTTGGATCGTGTCCGAGCGCGTGGGGCAGATGGTTTTGCTCGTACGGTGTCACTCTCCATAGCCGCCTTTAACATCCGCCGTATAGGTCTTCTACTACGTCGGCGTAAGCGACGACGACACGCGGCCTGACGACTTTATTCTCCCAAAAAACACTAATTTCTTAACCCGTACTAAGCGGGACCGGAGACCTATGCGCTAATGGTGATTAGGGGCACTAGAATTGGTCTCAAAAGTAGAAAATAACTGTTTGATACGCGCAAAATCCACAAAGAAATCTAAGTCAACTTCCGTTTGACGCTCGGATCAGGCAAAATAGCGGTCTAATATCCCCCAAAAAGGGAGTTTTCTGGTGGACACTAATTATTAGGCATTTGCGCTGTTTAAGATGTATATGTATACTAACAAAGATAGTAAGTTTTTTACCCAAAAAACCTCCAAGAAAACCCTGAGATCGGCTAATGTAAGCCAAAACTCACAAATGTTCATCCACACGAAGTCGGTTGAGGTAATCTCTGTAAAAATTTCCTGCTCCAAAAATCAAAAATATAAATAAGTTGATGACATCATTCATTTTGAATGTCACCATAAAAGTTGTCTTCATGTTGTTAAGATTGCGTAACTTGGTAGTAGGATATAACCCTCTCCTAATAATAGTAAGTCAATGTTGTTTCTGGTCATTCTCAGGGAAAAAGCCCCAGAAATCGTTGTAGTGTAACTACTTCAAATTAATAACAAAGTTATCATCTACAAAAGAAATAAACCGGTAGCGGTTCCACAATCATCAAAAGAAATCAGCATTAAGAATCACTACAGCGCAAATACCTCAAATGCCTTATTGACTTGACAAAAAATTAAGATTTGTTATCTTTGAAAAATATAATGTCTAATATATTCACTCCCCCCCCCCCCCCTTGGAAATTTGGGTGCGGAGTTGATCCGGTGTGCGCCCTCGGGAGAACCGCCCGCCGCCTGAAGGCGGGACTCACCTTTGTCTTCTTCGCGCTGGTGGCGCTCGCCGTGCTTGCGCCGCAGGACGCACTGGCGCAAGTTCCGGTCCTCACCGCCACGCCGGGCGACGGGCAGATCACGCTCAATTGGACTGTGTCCGACACCGGTGTGGGAACCAAGTGGGGGTACAAGATCAATGGCGGCAGATTTACCTGGGCTGGAACACCCATTGATATTTCAGGTTCCAACGCCGGCACCAGAAGCCACACGGTAACGGGCCTGACGAACGGAACATCTTATCAGTTCATTGTCTACTTGCAGACTGCGACCAATACGGCGTACCGTCAAAGCAACGAAGTGAGCGCCACGCCGAATCCGCCCGCCGCCGGGGTGACGCTTTCGGCGACATCGCTGACGGTGCGTGAAGGCGGCGAAAACACCTACACGGTGAAGCTGGACAAGGCGCCTTCTGCGAACGTGACGATCACGGTGGGTGGCGCTTCGGGGGACGTGACGGTGGCGGGTTCGCCGCTGACCTTCACGCCGAGCAACTTCGGCACGGCGCAGACGATCACGGTGAGGGCGGCCCGCGACGGGGACGTGACGGACGACACGGCGACGCTGACGCACGCGGCGTCGAGCAGCGACACGAGCTACGGCGCCTCGCTTGAGATCGACGATGTGGACGTGACGGTGACGGACACGACGCCGACTTTCCAGCTGCTGACCGACCCGGCGGCGGTGACCGAGGGGACGGCGATCAGCCTGACGGTGACTTCCGACAAGTCGATATCAGGCATCTGGCCAGTGAGGCTGACGTTGGCGGCCCGGAGCTCAAGCACTTTCACGGCGGCGGACATTGCCGGCACGCTGGGGCCGCGCGAGTTTGATGCGGACTTCGGTGCCGCCACCAAGACAGGGACGGTGACCATCCCGACCAGCACCGACTCGGCCACCGAGGGTGCGGAGGCCTACCGTATCACGCTGAGCCAGAGGACCACCTACGTCTTCTACGCGGTCGGCACCGATTCGACCGCCGATGGCACCTTGAACGATGCGGTGGCGACCGGGCCGACCATCACTCTCACCGCCGCGACGGGGGACGGGCAGGTGAAGTTGTCCTGGACCTATACCAACGACGATGGGGAGGCGTTTGATCACTGGCGTTACGCGCAGAAGAAAGGCAGCGGAAGTTACAGTTTTGGCGTGGCGATTCCCGGTGGCAAGACCGTCCGAACGCACACCGTGACAGGTCTGGAAAACGGCGCCGCATACACTTTCAAGGTCTCACGCGGAGTTACGAGTCCTCCACCTGCGATGATCCAGACAACAGCAGATCCTGACTCCAACGAAGTCACCGCCACACCCACGGCGGCCCCCGCCAAGCCGACGGGGTTGTCGGCGGAGGCGGGCAACGGTCAGGTGGAGTTGACCTGGACCGACCCGGACGACGGTTCGATCACGAGGTACCAGTTGCGGCAGAAGAAGGGTAGAGCTGCTTGGGGCAGTTGGGCCGCGATTCCCAGTTCGGACGCGGACACGGTGAGCCACACGGTGACGGGTCTGGACAACGATGTTGAGTACCGTTTCCGCATCCGGGCGCGGAACGGGTCCGGCAACAGCGCGCAGTCGGCGATAGTGGAGGCGACGCCGTCGGCGTCGGCGGCGGTTCCCAAGCCGGTGCTGAGCGCGGCACCGGCGGGCTACGGCAGGGTGAAGCTGAGTTGGAGCGCTTTGTCGGGGGTGACGGTTGCGAGCTGGGGGTACGAGTACAAGAGCGCGGGTGGCAGCTGGAGCGCAACCACGACGGTTTCGGACGGCAGCGCGACGAGCGCCACGGTGACGGGGCTTACGATCGGGACGGAATACAAGTTCCGGCTGTTTGCGGCGGTCAGTCTCGGGGTGCAGTCGGTGTGGTCGGACGAGGTGAAGGCGACGCCGACGAATACGGTTCCCAAGCCGGTTCTGACGGCGGCAGGAGGCGATGCCTCGGTCACCCTGAGCTGGAGCGCCCTGACGGGCATTCCGATAACGAGCTGGGGCTACCAGTACAAGAGCACAGGGGGCTGGAGCACGACCACGACGGTCACGGGCGGGAGCCGGACGAGCGTCCGGGTGACGGGGCTTACGAACGGCACGAAATACACGTTTCGGCTGTTTGCGGCGGTCAGTCCCGGGGTGCAGTCGTCGTGGTCAGACCAGGTGAAGGCGACGCCGGTAGCCACTGCCGGCGTGAGGATTTCTCCGACGTCGCTGACGGTGGAGGAGGGGAGTAGCAATACCTACACGGTGAAGTTGAACACGGCGCCCTCAAGTGACGTGACGATAACGGTGAGTGGTGAATCGGGTGATGTGACGGTAACGGGTTCGCCGCTGACGTTTACGTCGGGGAACTACAACACGGCGCAGACGATAACGGTGAACGCCGCAACTGACGAAGATACGGACAATGACACGGCGACGCTGACGCACACGGCAGCGAGTGGCGACACGGACTATGGCGCCTTGCCTGACATTGACGATGTCTCGGTGACGGTGACGGACACGACGCCGACGTTGCAGCTTTTGAACGATCCTACGGCGGTGACGGAGGGTACGGCTATAAGCCTTACAGTGACGTCGGACCGAGAGTTAACGGGTGATCTGACGGTGAGTCTGACGCTGGCGGACCGTGGTTCGAGCGGTTTTGCCGCGGACGACATTACAGGCGAGCTAGGGCCGCGTGACTTCACCGCATCGTTCGGCGCCACCGCCAGGACGACCGCCACGGTGACGATACCGACGGCTACCGATTCGGATGCGGCGGAAGGTGTGGAGACGTACCGGATCACGCTGAACGACGGCGATAACTATGCGGTCGGCAACGACGTGACTGCTGACGGGACGCTGAACGATGCTGCGGCAAAGACGGTTTCAGTGCCGGGGGCGTTAACGGTGGCGGAGGATGCGGGCACTGCGCGAATAACGATAACGGCATCTACGGCTTTTGGAGAGGCGGTGACGTTTAACATCACTTACGGTGGCACGGCGACAGGGGAGTCAGACCCGACAAACGGAGACTACGACAATGATGTCAGTTCTGTGAGTTTTAACGCGAGTGAAACGGCTAAGGACATAGTAATACCGATAACGGATGATGACGAAGTTGAGTCCGACGAGACTATAACGGTAACGATAGCGCCAGCGAGCGCATTACCCGATGGGTTTACGCTGAGTAGCGCGACTACCACGGTGACAATCACGGATAATGATACGCCGGAGGGTACGATGAGCGTGACGGCGGGCGCTGGGCAAGTGACGTTGACATGGGAAGACCCCTCGGAGAGCAGGATAGCCAAGTGGCAATACCAGCAGAAGGCCGCAGGGGGTAGTTACGGTTCTTGGATAGATATTCCGAATTCAGGGTCAACGACGACCAGTCATACGGTGACGGGGTTGACCAATGATACGGAATACAGTTTTAAGGTAAGAGCGGTAGATAGTTCAGGGAGCGAGCTTAAGACTTATCAGGAGGTAAGCGCTACGCCAAGAGCCAGCGTTTCACTGAGTATTGCAGACGTGTCGGCGGATGAAGGCGGGACATTCGCATTTACGGTGACGGCTACGCAAGCGCCAGCATCACAAATAAGTTTCAAATACACGGTAACAGCGGAAGGAGAAGATACTGCGGTGGCAGGGGAGGACTTCACTGCGGTTAGTGCGGCTACTGAGGGGAGCATACTGGCTGACGCCACCACAACGACAATAACGGTGTCGGTGACTGATGACAGCGTTGATGAGGATGATGAGACGTTCACGGTGACGCTGTCAGAACCGTCCGAAGGGGTAAGTATCTCAGACGGAGTAGCCAAAGGGACGATAATAGATAATGACATAGCGGCTGCGGTGACGGTTGCGCCGACTGAATTGGTAGTGGAGGAAGGAGCGAGCGGCGCGTATACGGTGGCGCTTGACGCTAAGCCCACGGGTGAGGTGACGATAACGGTAAGTGGAATGGCGGGAGATGTGACGGTGGATAACTCATCGCTTAAGTTCACCGTGGATAACTGGGATACTGAGCAGACGGTGACGGTAAGCGCGGGGCAAGATGATGACGCGGTTGCGGATGCCGCGGTGACGCTAACGCATAGCGCGTCAGGCGGTGGCTACGATGCGGTAGAGATAGACTTGGTGGAGGTAACGATAACGGAAGATGACACCGCAGGGGTGAAGGTGGAGCCTACGTCGTTGACAGTGAAGGAAGGGTCAAGCGGTACATACGCGGTAGCGCTTGAGACCGAGCCTACGGATGAAGTGACGATAACGGTAAGTGGAATGGCGGGAGATGTGACGGTAGATAAGACATCGCTTAAGTTCACCGTGGACAGTTGGGATACTGAGCAGACGGTAACGGTAAGCGCAGCCAATGATAAGGACCTGGAGGATGAGACAGTGACGCTAACGCATAGCGCGTCAGGCGGGGACTATAGTTTGGTGAAGATAGACTCCGTACAGGTTACGGTGGAAGACGCTACGGCGGAGCGTCTGAACAAAATAAATCGGGCGGTGTTGCCACGAGTTACGGCGGCGATGATGTCTCAGTCGCTGGATGCGATTTCATACCGGATAGAGGCGGCGGCTTTAGGCGGTATAGGGGATAGTACTTTGAGTTTTGGAGCTACGCCCGGAGCATTATCTGAAGAAGAGTATGTGGATGCGCTGTGGCCGGAAGAAGAGTCTGAGGATCTTAGCGTAGGTATGCGCGAGGCGTTAAATGGGGCGCAATTCAGTTTAGGGCTTAATGGTTCCAATGGCGAGGGCGCGTCACAGATGGAGGATGGAAAGATGCCATGGGCCGTGTGGGGAATAGGAAACTGGATGTCTCTATCAGGCTCGGATGAAGATATTACCTGGGATGGGGGTTTATGGTCTGCGCACTTAGGGGCGGATGTTCGTTTACGACCTGAGCTGTTATTAGGTTGGGCGGTGTCGCGTTCGGAAGGGGATTTTGATGCTGAGGGGGAAGGGTATCAGGGTCTGTACGAGACAAGCTTGACCTCAGTGCACCCGTATGTGGCGTGGTTGTCGCCGGGAGGTTCAAGCGTGTGGGGAAGCGTAGGTTATGGCAGGGGGAACGTGAGGGTAGGAGAAGACCAGACGGTGATAAGCCGGGCGGACCTGACGTTTACTACTGCGGCTATAGGTGGTCGTTTAGCGTTGGGTCAAAGCGCGAACATGATTTCCGGAGGAGTGACGCGATTTGCGATTAAGGGAGAAGGGTCGTTTGCGCGTTCAAAGACAGAAGCTGATAAGGGTTTGGAAGAACTTGAAGTGGATGTACGCAGACTACGCCTGGCGCTACAAGCCTCGCATGAACGCGTTTTAGAGGGAGGGGCTACGGTAACGCCATCACTGGAGATAGGAGTAAGACATGACGGAGGGGATATAGATGGCGGGGCCGGTTTGGAAGCGGGGGCGACGTTGAGTTATAACAATCCGGTGGGGCTGACGTTGGAGGTGCGGACGCGAGCGTTGCTGGACCACAACAGAGATTGGGAGGAGTGGGGGATGGGAGCTTCAGTGACATTGGAGCCTGGGGCTGATCAACGAGGCGCGTTCTTAAAGCTTGAGTCCTCACGAGGAGAGACCGCAAGTGGAATTGACAGGTTGTTTGACCGTAACAGCGCTGAGTTGCTGACAACAGGTGGGATAGACGCGCAAAGACGCCTGGACGCCGAGATTGGACACGGCTTCGGTATTGGGGACGTGGCAAGAACTTCGGTGCTAAGCCCATACGCGGGGATAGGTTTGGAGGATCAGGGAGGCAGGTACTGGCGTTTTGGTACGCGTTACCGTCTGGGCGAGGGAATTGATATTGACCTCGAAGGCGCAAGAAGAGAACAACAGTCGATAGACGCTCAAAACAGCGTCATGCTCAAAGGTAACCTACGCTGGTAAAAAAGACGTAGAGTACCCCCTAAATACCGGATAGATTTCTCTCCAGGTAATTTAGATGTTTTCCGATATGAATTGAACTGCGAATGAGTTGTTAAATTCAAGAGTTGGCGATTGCGCGGCAAGTACATTCCGGGATGATCAGTGAGAAGCAATATCACTGTGCGGAAACCGTAAACATCAAAACTCTACAGCGCAAATGCATCGCGTTTGATTGCTATTCCATCTTACGCTGAATATAAGTTATAATCAAACCTGATATGAGTGGACCGCAACAGGATGCTCTCTCGGCGACTATAAACTGGATCAAGGAGTCTACTCAAGTGGTTTTTCTGACAGGAGTTGAACTTTCTCTGGAGGCAGGACTACCCGATGTCTCTGATCTGAGTTTCAATCCAGAAATAGGGAAATTCAGGAATGACATAAAAGTCAGAAAAGAGTACTGGCAGAAAATAAGAGATTTTTATCCTAGTATTTCAGCGGCGATTCCATCTCCCGCCCACGAGGCTATCTATGAGATAGAGTTTCTCTGCAATGTGGACTGCGTTTTGACGCAGGCGGCTGATGGTTTACATGGAAAAACTGGAAGCGAAAAAATAATAGAAATATATTCCACGATAAACTGGGTTCACTGTCATGAATGTGGGAATGATTATCGTACGGACGGGATACTTCTTTCTCTTGAAGCCAGCAAGACAGGCATTCCAAAGTGCAAGGAATGTCAGAGCGACCAGATGAAGCCTCCTCTATCCTTTCCCGGACAGTCTCTTCCCCACTGGGAGATAAGAGAATCTTGGATGAGACTTCAGCACTGCGACCTATTCATAATTGTGGGAGCCAACCTAGAAATTGAGCCTGTGGCGTCTTTTCCGTTTCAGGTGATGAACAAGGGTAACAAAGTTGTGATTATAGGGGAGAGAAATACTCCCGCCGATGATTATGTAAACGCCGTCATCTCTGGAAGTCCTAGCAAGGTGATGCCTTATATAGTAGACAAACTCAAAGAAAATCGTACGGTTTCCTAAACCGGTTGGTGAACAGTTTTGCCTGCTGAAACAAAAACCTATAGCGAAGTTGGGCGTTATGTTTCGAATCTCGACAGAGATGTCTATACGATAAGCGGAATTCCCGAGGAAGTGGTTGCCGTCATATTCGCATATGTGAGCAGAAGCCCTAAAAGTTTCCGGGAAAACATAGGCACCGTGATAAAAGAACAGGAGATGGGGCGCGAGAGAGCGGAGAAATTCCATGAAAAATGGGTTCTAAACTATGGTCACGCATCAGTCGCTGAACATGCGGCTGTACATGTCGGAGTTGAGCGAGTTTCCAGACTTTTCTCATCACTGCTTGAATGTTCAAACGAATTTCTCTCGTTCACAGAGTATTCCCAGAGATATCAAAGACCCAAGCGTGGGGACAACTACATTCCAAAAGAACTAAATTCTTTTCCATCTCTCAGAAAAGAATTTGAGCAACTCTGTGATTTTCAGTATAAAATCTACTCCCGCCTCAACAAAGAGCTCTTTTCTTTTCTCAAAAAGAAATTCTCTGTTCCCATAGGGGCAGAAGAAAAATCTCACTTTAAGGCGCTTGAAAAAATAGCGTTCGAAGACGCAAGATACGCGCTCAATCTCTCAACGCTAACAAACCTAGGAATGACGGCAAACGCAAGAGCGATTGAGGATGCGCTCTCAGTGCTTCTCTCAAGTCGCTATGCTGAAGTAAGAAACCGCGCTGCAGAAATAAAAGATGAAGTAAGGTTTTCCGTTCCGACTCTTGTAAAGTATGCGGATAAGAGTGCATATATTGTTAATACCCGCAAAACGCTTTCAGAAATCTTTTGTAAATCCGCGCAGACGCAAAAAGAAAAACGATGTGATGGCTCTTGCGTGACGTTGCTTAGTTATACGGGAAAGGGAAGCGCAGACCCGCAACGCGAGGCACTTTGTGAAATCGCAAGAGGGCTTATGTTTGAGTTCTCCGAGTTTTCATCTAATGACATAGTAGAGAATCTGCGTTCAAAAACCACCGCTCAACTACAGAAGATATTCTCCGCCTCAGTTGAGTCTCTCAGAAGGCATGATAATCCCTCAGGAATCTTTAGATCAATAAATTACAGTGCGGAATTTGTTCTAAGCGAGGCAGCGTGGCACCAACTGCTTAGACACAGAAAAATAAGTTGGACTGTGAAGGAACCTTCAATTAGTTACGGAATAACTATTCCTCCACATGTCTTAGAATCGGGAACGGACCAACTTCTGCTACAATCTGTTTTTAGAACTGAAAAACTTTACGAAAAACTTATTGATGCAGGTCTGCAGGATGTTGCTAGTTATACGATTACAAACGCTCATAACAGAAAGGTGCTTGGAAATTTTGATCTATGGGAGTTGTATCACCTCATAAACATTAGGATGACCGAATCGGCTCAATGGGATATAAGAAATGTGACCGGTCAACTTGTGCAAGGAATAGAGCAGGTACATCCAGTATTTGTAGCCCCAGCGCTTAACAGAGTGGAGTGAGTGAAGAGAGGCTTTACTATGTCAATTCAACCTATCAGAACATGTGAAGAATGTGGTCATCAGACAACGTTAAAAACAGAGATCTGTTTTGCCTGTGGAGAAAAGATGAGGCACAGGAGCAAAGAGGGAGTCAAGAGGGTTGTAAGAAGCATAGTATTTGTTTTAGCCGCGATTTACGTTTTATTGTCCGCTTTTAAATCTTTTGGATTTTGGTTTAGGGTATGATCCTTTGGCAAACTCAAATCATATCTTAAAAATAAAAGAAGGAGTGGGACTGTGGAATCAGTGGCGGAAAGACAAACCTGAGATTACGCCTGACCTATCTTGGGCGAATCTTAACGGATTTAACCTTGATGGCGTTATGTTCGCTGATTCAATTCTTAAGCTTGCTTTTTGCAAAGGATGCAGTTTTGTGGGAGCTGATTTTTCCGGAGCGAATCTACGCGGAACAAACCTTGAGAGATGCGACCTTCGCGGCGCTATCTTTAGGAAAACAGACCTTGAAGGGGCTCACCTGATTGGATCGGATCTTGCCAGCGTTGATTTTTCGGGCGCGAATCTGAATCTTGCGAATTTTGACGGTGCAAATCTCAGAGACGTTGATTTTACCGGAGCGAGAAAACTCACGACTTTTCAACTTTTGCGTCTTGGTTACGTGGAGAACCTAAAAGGAGTTTCAGATAAGATCATGGAGAATATAAAACCTTTTTTGGATGATAGCGAATGAGTCAAAAAATTTACAGCGTATCGGAGCTCAGCTCTATTGTAAAAGATGTTTTTCGAGATAATTTTGGCGGAAAAATTCTGTGGGTTTCTGGAGAGATATCTGGATTTAAAGGACATTATGCAAGTGGGCACTGGTATTTTTCCCTCAAAGACGAAAAAAGCCAAATATCGGCTGTGAGTTTTAGTAGAGATAATCGAAATATAAAGTTCAAACCGGAAAATGGAATGGAAGTTATTTGCTCCGGTTCTCTGAGAGTTTATGAAAAAACTGGAGTTTACCAACTTTACGTAATCGGTATGGAGCCTAGAGGTGTGGGAGCAGACGCGCTTGCGCTTGAAGAACTCAAAAAAAGGCTTGCGCAAGAAGGATTTTTTGATAGTTCAAAAAAACGACCGCTTCCTTTTCTATCAAAAAAAATAGGTGTTGTAACATCCCCTTCGGGAGCGGCAGTGAGAGATTTCATCAAGGTTGTCTATAGGAGGTCCCCTAATGTTGAAATAATCATTTCTCCTGCATCCGTCCAAGGTAAGAACGCGCCTGTTGATATAGTTAGAGCGCTTGACAGGCTTTATTCAATCTCCGGACTAGATATTGTGGTTGTTACTAGAGGAGGGGGTTCTAGGGAAGACCTAGTAGCGTTTAACGATGAATGGGTGGCGAGGAAGATCGCCTCTTCTCCATATCCCGTTATTTCCGCCGTGGGTCACGAAGAGGATATAAGCATAGCGGACCTAGTGGCTGACGTAAGAGTTGGTACGCCTTCAATGGCGGCTGAACTTGCTATAAAAGAAAAAAAAGAAATTGTTTATGATCTTGCGCAGTTAAAACAAAGACTTTATTTCTCTGGCGCGAATCGTGTTGATATGTTTTCTTTGCAACTTGACGGACTCGCATCTAGTTTTAAGTATCATATGGGTTCAAAGATTGATGGTATTGAACGCAGAATTGAGAACTATTCGGGGAAACTCGCTTCCCTTGACCCGTATAATGTTCTTAAAAGGGGATACGCCATTGTCTCAAAACAAAAAAGTGGAGAGATTGTCAAAGAATCCTCTGCGCTTCGCGAAAAGGAAAAACTAACTCTAACGCTTTCAAAAGGCAGGGCGTTTTGCACAGTGGATAGCACAGAGAACTAGCTGGAAAAAATCTGATTTTTAGGTTGTCATAGAAAGGTCTTTGAGTTCTATTACAGATATTTTTTCTTTAGTTAGGATCTGTTTTGTTTTATCCTGTAATTCACTATCAGTCACAATGTATCTTGTTCTCCCCCCAAGATTGTTTTTCAGGCTTCCTAACTTTTTTCCGTAAAGCGCGTCAACCACGGCTTCAGTTTCCTCAGCTGACAGAAAAACAAATATGGGCATTATTTCCTGTCCATCCCTGAAAAAATCATTCCTACAATTCGCTATTGCTCCCCTGTTCGCTATCTGAAGATTGAGCATGTTGGCAAACATGGAAAAGGAATTACTTGAGGGAAGAAAGGAAAACGTTTGATCTTCTGTCGACACATTTCCCAGCACTTTGTGAGAAATACTTAAAAGATCTAGTATCTCCGCGTGGGACAAACTAATGGTATCTGCGCAACTACGTCCCGCGTTAAATATTACAGCTGTGGCATCTTGTTTCACTGAACCACCTATCGCCGTTAGTTTATCTCTCAGTTTTTTTCTCATGAGAAATCCAAATTTCAAAACGTTTGCGTAATTTATGACCTTGTCTTGAATAAGGGTTTTTTGGTTTGTGCTTAAAAACGCTTTTTCTATCTTTTCTCTGACATCTAGGTCATTTGATAGATCATGGGCGAATTGTGGCTGTGATGAAAATAAAAAGCATCTCTCGGTTGAATTTACTAGGATCTTTTTCGCATCTTTTATGTTTCTTACTGGCAAACATACTCCTCCAACGGTAAGTGCCGCTATTTCAAAAGATAGGCATGGAAGGGTATTTGGAGAAAAAACGATTATCTTACTTTTGGAGGAAAAACCTGAATTGAGAAGAAAAGACGCTATACTTTCCACCTCGGTTTTAAAGTCAGGCCAAGTTATCTGCTTCCAGCTCCACCCGTCTTTTTTCTGAAACAAAAGCCTTGAGCCATTCTCCTTGGTTTTCATCGTAAGAAAGTTGTGAAAATTTCTCTCGTTCATAATGTTATTACGGTGTTGTCGCAGAGACTGTATGTGGTTCGGGTAGAATTAAATCTAAAATTTACCCGTTTTCCTTATTTATTCTCAGACAATGAAAAGAAAACTTGATTTTGAAGAGAAAAATTTCACAGAAGCGCTTGAAATCATAAACGCACTTAGTAAAAAGGGACACGCATCTTTTTTCGTAGGTGGGTGCGTGCGTGACGCGTTACTTGGGATTCAGTCCGAAGAGATTGACATAACTACAAGCGCCACGCCAACGCAGATACAAGACACTTTCGCGAGAACTGTGCCGGTTGGAGAAAGTTTCGGTGTTGTACTAGTAATTAGTGGAGGCATTAATTTTGAAGTCGCCACTTTTAGAAAGGAGTCTAGATATGATGATGGTCGACATCCTAACAGCGTTGAGTACACATTATCGCCAGAAGAAGATGTGAGAAGAAGAGATTTTACGATAAACGGCATGCTTTACAATCCTATTTCGCAAGAGATTTACGACTATGTGGACGGTCTTGCTGATCTTGAAAGAGGAATTATAAGACCTATAGGAGACCCTAAGAGAAGGTTCAGCGAGGATAGACTCAGAATGATCAGAGCGGTGCGATTCGCCTCATCTCTTGATTTTGAACTCACTTCTGATGCGTTTTCCGCTATACGTAAGTTCGCTTCCGGTATTATATCCGTAAGCGCGGAGAGAATAAGAGAAGAACTACTCAAAATACTCATGCGAAGGCATCCAGGGGCCGGGATCAACCTTCTAAGCTCTTCTGGTCTTCTACAGCATTTTCTTCCAGAAGTAGAAATTATGAGGGGCGTTGGGCAACCTCCTGAGTTTCATCCAGAAGGTGATGTGTTTGTTCATACATGCCTCGTCATTGATATGCTCTACAGGAACATGAAAGGTTGTTGTTCTGCCGAACTTGCGACCGCTGCTCTTCTTCACGATGTGGGCAAGCCATCCACTTACTCTGTGTCAGACAGGATAAGGTTTAACGGTCATGATAAGGTAGGTGCGAGGATGGCGGAAAAAATCTGTTCAAGGCTCAGATTCTCTAAAAAACAAATAAAAAGGGTCTCTGAACTGATCTATTACCACCTGAGGTTCAAAGATGTCTTTAATATGAGGAAAAGTACGCTCAAAAAATTCCTTTCTCTTCCGTATTTTGAGGAGCACATGCAACTTCACCTCGCCGACTGTATGGGAAGTCACGGAAAGACCGACGCATATAATTTTGTGAGGTCGAAGATGGAGCGATACGGTAGCGAAGATATAAAGCCTCTTCCGCTTTTAAGAGGAAAAGATCTTATAAATCTCGGTTATTCTCCAGGGCCTGTTTTTACTAAAATTTTGAATCGGATTGAGGAGAATCAATTAGAGGGAACTATTTCCTCAAAAGAGGATGCGACAGAGTTTGTTCTTAGGAATTATCCTCTTTCATAAAACGATACGCCAAGCTCATTATTACCAAACGCTGACATTGCAACCTTTTGATAATTTTGCTGGGAAAATTTGCGGGAAATATAAGCCTACTTGACTTAAAAAGGTGGGGAATCTTTACTGTCATTAGAAGTTCCCCACCTCTACGGAATTAAGTGACTTCAGATTTTTCCCTGAAGCAAAAAAGCTATGAGTAGAGCGTAAATTACTAGAGACTCAATGAGAGCAAGACCGATAATCATCGGAGTCTGGACTTTAGCTGAAGCGCCGGGATTTCTGGCTATTCCCTCGACTGCGGAAGCCGTCGCTAGTCCCTGACCTATTCCAGCTACGCCTGCGGCTATGCCAATTCCTATTCCAGCCCCTAGACCTAGACCCATCTTGGCAGTGTCTCCCAATCCTCCTTCTTCAGCGGCGGCAAACGCTTCAGGAACGAATGTCGCAACAAATGCGACAACTGTCAAACCTATAAAAGAAAGCAACTTTTTCATTTTTTAACCTCCTAGATTTTGTTGAAAAGTTTGGATTTTTCAGTGATCATGCGCTTCATCTAGCGCTATATATATGGTTGAAAGAACAGTGAATATGAATGCCTGTAGAAAAGATACGAAAATCCCAAGCCCTACAAAAGCCATTGGAATCAATATATGCGTCAGATTCGTGAATACTCCTAGCACCATGTGGTCGCCCGTAATATTCATAAAAAGCCTCAGCGAAAGCGATACAGGCCTTACTAGATAACTTATGACCTCAATTATTACCATGAGAGGGGCCAAGAAAAGCACAGGGCCAAGAAAGCGTCTAAAATAGCCGACGCCATTTTCTCTTACTCCATAGAAGTGCTCCATGAAAAATATGAGAACCGCGATCGCAACGGTAGTATTTAAATTCCCTGTAGGGGGCAGAAACCCCGGAATCATCCCCAGCAGATTCGCAAACAATATAAAAAAGAACAATCCGGCAAGAAGCGGGAAGTGTTTTTTCGCCTTCTCTCTAGAACCAAACACGTTTTCAATCATGCTAAAGAGAAACTCAAGCCCCAAAAGCTCAAAGAAAACATTCATTGTAAGTTTTTCCTCAGGGATTACCGATTCTTCTTTTGCGTAATGACTCCTTACTCTGAGTCCTATGACCAAAATGAACAGAATTACGAGCCCTGCGCCTAGAATGTGATCGTAATCAAGTAGACCGACTAGCGAAAACCAACTAAAACTATCCATGCAACTATCCTCTCAAACCCTTACCAATTATGATTATCACCAATGAAGTTAAGCCGAGAATTAAACCATAAATATTTAGTTTTGCAAACACTAGCAAAACTACCACTATCGCAACTAACGCAAGCAATTTCAAAACCACTATAAATATAGAAAATAAAAGAGAATATTTATTTTCTGTAAGCGACTTCACAACAAATTTTATGGCTATGTAGTCAAGAAGAAAAAGCCCTCCACCCACCACCGCGCCAATGGCGATGTCGTGTTCTCCTATTACAATGTTCACAACAAAAATAAGCGCGATAACAACAAGGGCAAGCGCCTCAACACCCGTATTAAACTTCTTCATTGACATTGTCCTCTTCTTTATCTCTGAGTCTTAGCGCGCGCAATAAAAGAGTCAATCCCGCAACTACTCCGCATACAAGACCTAGCAAAGTAAACAAAGGGAATGAAGTTTCGAATTTTTTGTCAGCATAACCTCCTAGAAGAAGACCACCTATGACGGAACATCCAAACTCAATACCGATTACGGCAAAAAAAATCCAGTTGCGATTTCCTATCGGTTTTCTCCTAGACATGCCTTTTGTAGCGACAGGGCGATGGTTTTAATAGTTGCGTCTATTTGCCTTTCTGTATGAACGGCGGACACAAATACGGTTTCGAATTGCGAAGGAGGAAACATGACGCCATTTTGCAACAATGTTCTAAAAAATCTTGCATACGCCTCCGTATCACACTCAATAGCTCCTGCGTAGTCTATAACTTGGTTTTCCGTAAAAAACACCGTGAACATAGATCCCACAGAATTTAAAGTGACTGGGACATCTATTTTTTCTATAATTCCCCTTATTTCCGCTACCATATATGCAGTCATTTTTTCAATATTGCGGTAGGTTTCTTTATCCAGTTTTTCTATGGTTGCTATTCCAGCGGCCATAGCAAGAGGATTCCCCGAAAGTGTTCCCGCTTGATACATAGGACCCTCTGGGGAGACCATTTTCATTATCTTTTTCCCTGCGCCGTACGCTCCCACTGGTAGTCCTCCTCCTATTATTTTTCCAAGACATGTTATATCAGGGATTACGCCGAAAAATTCCTGCGCTCCTCCTCTTGCTAAGCGGAATCCTGTTATTACCTCGTCAAATATTAAAAGAGCGCCCGCTTCGCTACACGCAGAACGTAAATTTTCAAGGAAATTTCCTTGTGGTAGAACAACTCCCATGTTTCCAGCTATTGGCTCAATTATAACTCCCGCGATTTCGTCTGGATGCTTTTTAAACAGTTTTTTTACAGAGTCAATGTCGTTGTATCTAGCGATAAGAGTTTTGTTTATAAGAGATTTTGGGACTCCTGCGCTACTAGGATGTCCAAAAGTAGTAGCGCCTGATCCACTTTTTACTAAGAGAAAATCTGAATGTCCGTGGTAGCAACCTTCAAATTTAACTATGTATTCTCGCTGCGTAAACGCTCTAGCAAGTCTTATGGCACTCATTGTAGCTTCGGTTCCCGAGTTTGTGAGACGCACTTTTTCTATTGATGGAAAACTTTGCTCAATGAGTGTCGCAAGATCGGTTTCAAGTTCGCATGGAGCGCCGAAACTTGTTCCCATAGAAACTCTTTCCTGAAGAATTTTTACGATTGAGGGGTGTGAATGTCCGAGGATTAAGGGTCCCCAAGAAGCGACGTAGTCAATGTATTGGTTTCCGTCCACATCGTATACGTATGCGCCTTCCGCTCTTGATACGAAACGAGGCAGACCTCCGACTGACGCGTATGATCTTACGGGGCTATTAACTCCGCCTACAAGAACATCAGTCGCTTTTCTGAAAAGCTTTTCCGAATTACCTGTATTCATGCGTGGGTTCGGAAAAATTTATTATTCCGGTGGTGCGGAAAGAGCATCTATCTGCTCTCTTGCTTTGATGGCTTCTTCAGATTCGGGATGCGCTTCTATGAGAGATTCGAAAAATAGGGTTGCTTCAACAGGTTTCCCTATCCTAACAAGAGCTATTCCTTGGTTTAGCATGCACAGAGGAACTCTAGGACTTTGTGGCCAAGTGTCAATCATGTCTTGACACCCAAGTATAGATTCCTCATAAAACCCCTGTTCGAAATAGGAACTTGCAACCATGAACTTAGCTTCTGAAACTCGATCGCTCTGAGGGGTTGTTTCCATGTAGTTGACGAACAGGCTTCTAGCCAATTCAAAATCTCCGTCTTTATACGCATCCATACCAAGATCCCAGTCAGACTTAGGAGTTTCGGTCTCAGGGATGATTTTGTCTTCCACCGCTGGTTCTTCTGGCTGCGCTGGTTTTTCCGCTACCAATGGAATTGGATTTGCCCGGAGCGTGGGAGAGGGTTTCTTTGTCAGAGGTTGTTCTACGGGTGCGGGCGTAACAACTGGCACAGGTGTCGCAACTGGTTTTTCCTGTGGCGAGGTGATCTCGTTCGACGTTACAGATACTCCTTCTGCAAGTTCGTTAAGCCGTTGTTCTAAATAGGAATGAAGTTTTCCTATAATCTGCTCTGCCTCAAGGAGTTTGTTTTCGAGTTCAAAGGTTTTCTCCCTGAGTTCTCCGATCTCAACTTCCCTTATTTCTTCCACATCTTGCTCTGTTTTCTTTAGGCGTTTTTCTACAGACCTATGCTTTGTGTAGAGATAACTGAAGTCGCCCTGCGAAGCCGCCCCAGTACATCCGTGGATCAGCATAGAGCAAATCAATAATGTTGTTATTGGTAATAACTGTTTTATTTTCTTCATTTCTAAGAAGAACCTTGATTTGATAAGACTAGGAAGTGTCCGCGTCTGTTAACTTTATACGACTCCTCAGAATCTCCCTTTCCCCATATGTCAGTTTCCCCTCTACTGATGGAGTATACCAGTTCAGCAGGTATCCCTTGTCCGATCAAATACTTCTTAATTATATCCGCTCTTTTCTTTCCGAGCGCGAGGTTGTATTCATCCGTTCCACGGATATCGCAGAAACCAAATATAAGCACATTCTTTGTTATGTTCATGTGCTCATTTAATATCTTGATGTTGTGGTCAAGTACCTCAACCGCTTGTTGAGTCAACTCCGAATTGTCATACTCAAAGAATACGTCTGAAAGATCAAGATGGAGAAAATTACCTTGAGAGAATGAATCACTGAGCATCTGCTTGTAGAGTTTCTGCGCTTCCTCATCAAAATTAGCCATATAGTCGGCTTCTCTTGCTGCCCCGAGTGCTTGGGTGATTTTTATATCCGCTTGGGAAAGAAGGGCTTCTGCTTCAGTAAAATTACCTTGGGAAATTAACTCATTTGCTTCTTCAAAAAACCTTGAGGCTTCTTTGTATTCCCAAGTTTCGTCAGCATTCTCGGCTTTAGCTTGCTCAAGTTTCTGCGAAACTTCTACTAACTTACTACGAAGCTCTGGAGGAGCTTCATCAAGAGTTATTTTCTTTGCGCATCCAGAAACATTGAAAATCACGGCAACGGCAAAAACGAAAAGCGTAAAAGCAACAGATTTTTTCATAAAAACACTTCCTTTAAATATTTTAGGACTCACAGTGAATAAAATACTGTTGGACCTTCAAACATAAAGATAACTCTATTGTAACACCCAGCCAGAAATTTTCAATTTTTCCTAGAAATGACATTTGCGCTGTCTAAAAGGTGTATTCATATTGAGGGGTTTTAGAAGGAGTAAGAAACCGCTTTTAGGAGGTAGTCTGTTGGGCGGTTTTTTTTTGGAATGAGAGCTTTTTAGTTGTGGATGTATCCACCACGTACAATACGGGCAAAGGCATCCAGATAGTCAGGACCGAAAGACAAAAACTTTTTTATCACATTGACTTGTTCTTTCTCTATTTCAATGAAGGAATGATACTCATCAATCCCGCCTCTGTTCTTATTTATCTCTTTTTCCATTTTCTCAATTCGTCCCTCATAGTCCTTTATCCTGCGCTCATGCGATTCTATTAACTGCTGAAGTCTGTCTGCTAGGCTCATAGTATTTCCTCCTTGGATATGTTCTTGCCATTATAACAAAAAAAAGCCCAGTAGGCGGATAACCGACTGGGCTTATAAACTCCGCATCAAGATTCTTTAATTGTCTGTAAAAGAGTAGGTTCTTGTTTTTTGGACCCATGTTGGAGTTACAAATCTATATTTTGTTGGGTCGTCTTTTATACTCGTTGCTTTTGCATTATCCGGTGAACCGTTCGCGCCATGTATGATAACATCAGTTCCGCCTACTCTAAGCGTACCGGTGCTTGGAATAGTTATTGCTTCTCCTCCTGCTGTAAAATTTCTGAAATAGAGCATGTCTTCTGTCAAATCAAAATCCGTAATAACCTTCGTCCCTTGTCCCTTACGAATAAGAAAAATGTCCGCACCAGCGCCACCGGTAAAAGTGTCCGCACCCGACCATCCGTAGAAAACATCGTCTCCGGCACCACCATCTATAATCTCAATTCCTGCATCCCCGATAAAAACATCGTCTCCGGCACCACCATCTATGGCTTTATTTCCACCATTTATCAAGATATGATTGTCTTCGTCATTTCCGATTATTGTGTCAGCACCCTTCCCTACCATAAGATCCTCAATACCTTCAAAAGTGATTTTTCCGGTTCCAATAGAAGTCCCGTCAAAAGTCCCCGAAGAAAGATCAAAAGTTAAAGCTGCGGTAGTGTAGTTTGTTGAGGAAACATCATAATAGCCGTTAGAATAGAGAAGGTTGGCCCTATTCGGATCATCCGAAGCAAGTGCTAACATATCCCTACCCTCTCCACCGACCAATTTGTTAGTCCCGGCTTCCACAAGGAAAAAGAAATCATTTCCATCTTCACCGTAAAGCGTATCATCGCCAGCTCCACCGACCAATTTGTCATCGCCAGCTCCACCGTAAACAGTATCATCACCATCACCGGCTCTAATTTGATTATCTATCCGATTTCCGCAAAGGACATCATCATCAGCCGTTCCGGAAAAAATTTGACTGCCACCCAGCAACAGATCTATACCATTACTGCGGTCGCATCTAGGGTCGCCGGTTGTTAGGTCATCGCCTTTTGCGCCTTTGTCCCCCGGATCGCCTTTGTCTCCCTTATCGCCCTTGTCGCCTTTTGCCCCTGGGTCGCCTTTTTCGCCTTTCGCTCCATCCTTCCCCGCGGGCCCTCTCTCCCCCTCACATGCCACAAACAAAACTGCTCCAGCGAGCAGTAACAACATCACTAATAAATTGTGTAACTTCATAATACAACCTCCGTTATAAGTTGTTCCCATTTATAAATATGGACATTTATCTGGCAAAACCTTGTTATAAAACCCTCATTCTTAAGTTAATGTTTTGAGTTTACCCCCCCCCCCCCTTACAAAGTCAAGGACTAGCGAGAAGGAAGGCATTTGCGCTGTAGAGTTTTTTTGGGAGCGGTTTTGACGTAATGAGAACGTATGAACGCATGTTCACCGCTGTTTCAGTTCGTACTGATTCGTATTTGATAATCTGATGGTCAGATTTCTTGATTTTCGCAGGATATGACGCTGATTTTCGCCCGATTATCAGCATCTAGACACAACAATCCATTCACGGTCACTGCCGCTAAATTCTTCTGGTCAAATTATCTGTACTATTCGGGCGGGGGAAAGACTCTATCCAGCGCGATGAGGATGCCCAGAAACAAGTGACCTAATCTTGTCAACCCTGCCAGCCTTTATGTGTCTCCAATGGCTAGCGTCATATAAGCGTTCGTTCAAGGGTCTTTTTGATGTAATGATTACATGTGAAAGTATGTTCGCCACTGTTTCAGATTTAGTGACATCATCAGAATATTCACCCTAGGTGTATTACGGATTATCAGTTTTTCTCATTTGATTCTTCCATATCTGGCATCAGCACGAACTCGGGATAGGCTTCTATGCCCAGTTCGGCTGAATCTTGGCCTAGTTCTTCCACTGTATAGGTCACACGACAGCCTATGGTTTTGGAAAGAATCAACCAGAGAAGGTAAGAAGTTCCGAATACGAATGCTCCCACGCTTAATATCCCCGTCAATTGAGTAAAAATATTGACCTCTGATGTGAGACAGACGGCGATTGTTCCCCAGACACCGGCGAAAAGATGAGCTGAAACGGCTCCGACAACATCGTCTACCCTCCATCTCTCAAGCAATTTCATACTAACCGTGCAAACCAATCCACCGATTCCGCCAATCAATATCGCCCAGCCGTGATGGATCATGTCAGGTCCGGCGGTTATGGCGACTAGACCTCCTATTGCGCCGTTTAGCACGCTTAACAGGTCCACTCTGCCGAAGATTGGTCGCGAAATGCTGAGTGCCACCAAGACACCGGCTGCAGCAGCCAGATTGGTGTTTACAAGCACAATACTCATGGCTACGGCGTCCGATGCGCTACCAAGCGCAAGTTGGGATCCGCCATTGAATCCAAACCATCCTAGCCAGAGAATAAACACGCCAAGCGTAACGAAAGGCACATTGGAGGGGGGTGTAGATTTTACGGTGCCGTCCTTACGATATTTGTTTTTTCTCGCTCCTATCACTAGAGCCCCAGCTAGAGCGGCCCAACCACCGGTCGAGTGAACAATGGTAGAGCCGGCAAAGTCCTTAAAACCCATGCCATCTAACCAACCACCACCCCAAGTCCAAGCGCCTACAACTGGGTAAATCAGCGCAGTAAGTACCAAGATAAAGAGAAAGAAAGACCATAACTTTACACGCTCGGCCAATGTTCCAGAGACGATGGAAGCGGTTGTTGCGACGAACACCATTTGGAAGAACCAATCAGACATGGTTGAGTAGCCACTGCTTATTACAGATTCAACTGCTTTTTCCGAACCATCTAGCAATGAGATTTCAGTCGAGGAAGATCCATAGAACAAGGTTAGGGTTCCAATCAGTTGATCAACGTCAACGTACATGAGGTTATATCCCAAAACTAAATACGCTATGCTCGCAATCGCATACAGACCAATGTTTTTAAGGCAGATAACAGAGGCATTTTTGGTGCGAACCGAACCAGCCTCTAGCATGGTGAAGCCGGCGCACATCCACATCACCAATGCCCCCCAGATCAGAAATGAAAATGTGTTGAAGACAAAGACAGACTCTTCACCAACATCAGCAAACGCCTGCAAGGGGAAAAGAGCGATACACAATCCTAAAATAATTAATACTATTAGGTTGCTACGGTAGTTGTTCATTGTGTTCTCCAATCCATTCTCTTGAATTCTTTGACCATAAGCAGATCATAATTTTTAGTAGAACATAAACCTTCAAAATTATCCGGATTATATCAATTTATAGAGCGTTGTCAACGAGTTTTTCTTCCGGCGTAATTTTGCGGGACAAGCCTGAATACCTCAAAAATGCTGAATAGTAGTGGTTTTATGAGTTGCGTTTTTTTCATTCAACAAATACAACCACAACCTTACGGCGGTGAGAAAGACTTTGCCCATTTTCTGCATCCATCAATAATGCGACCTTCTCTCTCGGATAACCTTTTGTCGAACCTTTTTGTTCCCAATTCAACCATGCGACAAACGTGGCTAAATCTAAGTTTGCCTTGAGTCGCGACGTAGAAAAGTGTTCAATTTCCTCTGCAGAATACGTACTTCTTTCTTGGAGCATCTATCAAAAATATGGTAATTTCTTTTGCTAAATACCTTAAATAGTAGGGTGATTTTTCAATGAAGGATGCGTCTTCGGTCTGCGGAATTTTTTGGCACGACTCCCCAGTTGTGGTGATAACAAGCCATCGAGGCAGAGAAATAAACGGACAAGTGGCAGTGACCCTAGTAACCTCATCTATAGTTCATACGGTGCCGAGGCTTCTTATCGGAATATGGAAGGGAAACCACACCCACAGCTTCATAATAGAAAGCAGAACGCTTGCCGTACATCTTCTGAAAAAAGACCAAATAGATCTTGTGCGCAACTTCGGTTTTTATACGGGGAGGGATAGGGACAAGTTTGCAGATGTGAGAACTTCACCGGGCAGAAACGGTTCTCCAATAATAGGGGACATCCATTCATATGTTGAGTGCTCGGTGTTAAACGCTATGGACGGTGGTGATATGACCGCTTTTTTGGTAAGCGCCGACTATGGAGAAGGCGTGAGGGGAGGGGACTGGATGACTCTTTCTGATTTTTACGATCTAGCTCCAGAACAGTGGGTTATAGAGTATGGACGCAAACTTATGGAGTCGGTGAATTTCTCAATGCCCATAATACATAATATAAGCCGAGACCCATTTCCCCTATGAAGCGGCTATTGACGCTCAGCGAATTATGATAGTCGCGTTTCCGGAATTTCTTTCTGTATATTCACGAAGTTTTTTCTTGAGAATGCGGGTGATCAATTTTCTCGTAAATGGTGCAAGAAGGCAAAACCCCAGAAAATCCGTTATAAGTCCAGGGGTGAGAAGCACCAGTCCGCCCACTAGTATTAAAAAGCCGTTTACAAGACTTTCTGATGGCGGTCTTCCCTGCGCCATTTCATCTTTTATGGACGCAATCGCCCGTAATCCCTGCCTTTTGGTGATAGCTGCTCCTAGAATTCCAGTTCCGAATGCTATAAACAACGTAGGCCAGAGACCTATCGTATTTCCAAGCTTTATCAGTAGAGCAAGCTCTATGACTGGGACCGAAGTGAATAGAATTACGAGTTTCAAAAACATTGTGGATGTTTGCGAGAGATTCTCTACTCCGCTATGTATATAATAGAGCAAGGAAAAAACTTAGCAACCGATGAAAAAACAGAATGTAAGCAGAAAAATACAGATCTTTGTCTTGCTTGTGATTTGCCTTACTGCGAGCGGATGTAGACTTTTTAGATTTCTTGAGGCGAAAGACCAACTTGGGGACTTCAATGAGAATTTCAACGTAAGCGATCACGATGGGCTGAGCATGGTTTTTAAAAACCCTGTGTTGCTCGCAGAAGATATATCATGGCTTATGGTCTACTCTCCACCCGTGCGGTCACCCCAATCTTCTTCTGATACGGAGATATGGACCTACACTCTTGTAAAGAGTTATAGGGGCGTAAAAAAGGAGAAGGAAAATCTTGACCTTGATCTCAAGATGAGAATAACCCACGGCAAACTTTCCGAGATTGTTTTTCCAAAACGTATAACGAAGTATATCAACAGGCAGGTTTTAACCAAAGCGATGGGTTCGGTGGGTGGGGCGGACGTAAAAAAAATTTCAAAATCAGCCACGGCGGATGTGCAAACCATGACGGCTGATGAAATCCCTGGAATTCTAGAGGTAAAGGAAATTCTTGGACAACCATATTCGACTTCCGTTGATTCACGAGGTGAAATTCTTACCTATAGATACAGACTCAAGGAGAAAAACCCCGATGAAAGATACGTTACGTTCGCGCTTATTCTAAGTTTTGATGAAAAAACAGATGAGCTTCGCAAGTTGGTGCTTCCTATGAGAAGCGTAAAACTTACGTTTAATTTCACTGCTCAGGAGAAAAATGAGTGAGTAGCCTAAGGATTCTCTCTCCCGCCAAGGTGAATCTGTTTTTACGGATCTTGGCAGAGCAATCCAACGGTTATCACTTACTTCAGTCACTGATACAACCCGTAAGTCTGTTTGACGAGATAAGTCTTTTGGTAAACGAGGGGGACCGAGTCCGTGTTGAAAGCAAAGGAAGAAAGATTCCTTCAGATGGGAAAAACATCGCCGCCATGGCAGCCAATCTTTATCTCAGGACAGCAGGAATCAGAAAAGCAGTTTCTGTGGGGATCAGGAAAAACATTCCTGTGGGGGCGGGGCTTGGAGGTGGAAGTGGAAACGCGGCTGCGGTTTTGGTGGGGCTCAATAGAATATTTCATAGATTTTCCCTCGAGGAACTTGTGCAGATGGCGGCTCTACTGGGATCAGACGTTCCATTTTTCATAGGAGCGACAACATCGTTTGTAGAGGGAACAGGGACGCGGGTTTTACCGGTTACGAATTTTCCGCTTTTTCACTACGTAATCATCTTTCCCAAAAAGCATGTATCAACGCCAGAGGTTTACAAAAGATGGAGTCGGCCGGCGCCGCCGCCACAGAAAGTGAATAAAACAACCCTGATAGAACAGTTCAGGACAGGACAATTTCCTCTTGAAAATGGTCTTGAGGACGCGGTCTTTGATATTTTTCCCGAAATTTCGCGTTTTACCGAGATTTTTCGGGACATGGGGGCAAGTTCGGTACAAGTTTGTGGGAGTGGTTCATCTGTTTTTTCCGTTTTCAGGAAAAAAAAGGAAGCAGGAAATATCTATGATTATCTTCATACCTCAAGTGATTTTGATGTTTTCTGCGTTCAAGGAACAAAGGGTTGGCATTTTCTCGCTGACTGAAGCGTCTCTAATTTTTTGCCTTGTTTATAATGTACGGTAGGATTTAGTATGATAGATTGGGTGTATTGAAGTTGGGGCGTCGTCTAATGGCAGGACATCGGGTTTTGGTCCCGGTAGTGAGGGTTCGAATCCTTCCGCCCCAGCCATATCTACCTTTCTTACTCACTTCTTTATGAAAAGCGACTTTTTAAAGAGCCTCAATCCTGACCAACGCGCCGCGGTAAGTCATGGGGAAGGACCTTTGCTTGTGCTGGCCGGTCCTGGCTCTGGTAAAACTAGGGTCATAGCTCACCGAATCGTCTGGCTTGTAAAAGAACTTGGGGTTCTCCCTAGGCAAATACTTGCCGTTACATTCACCAACAAAGCCGCGAGGGAAATGAAAAAAAGAGTGAGGGAATTTATCGGGGATCAAGTGACTTGGATGTGGATTGGCACTTTCCACTCCATATGCTTGCGCATACTCAAAATGGAAGTCAATCACCTTGCTGATTACACTCAAGATTTTGTCATTTATGATAAAGGGGACCAAAGAAAATTGGTAAAAGACTGCATTAAGGAAATTGACGGTATATACGAAACCAGTGTAGAAACTGTGCTTCGCGAGTTTGATGATATTGAGAGTTTTCAATTCCACTCCCATGCCCGGTCCACCTCTTTTTCAGATGGTCGTTTAAAAGACCTTTACCATATCTACAAACAAAAACTTCGGGAATTAAACGCTATGACGTTTAACGATTTGTTGTTTAACGCGGATAATCTTTTTTTAGAAAACCATAATGTGAGAACTCGTTATCAAGATATGTTCTCGCATGTTCTTGTGGACGAGTATCAAGACACTAATCCCCTGCAGTACAGATTTGTTAAAACCGTTTCTGAGCGTTGTGGAAACATTTTCGTTGTGGGTGACGAAAACCAGTCAATCTATGGCTGGAGAGGCGCTGACATAACCAACATCTTGAACTTTGAAAAGGATTTTCCCCGGTCAAAGGTAATAAAACTTGAGCGTAATTACCGATCCTCTAGCGTCATAGTGAGCATTGCGAATTCTATTGCGCGGAAAAGCTTTCAGAGCAAAAATAAAACACTTTGGACGGATAATCCAGAGGGAGAAAAAGCGCGGATTTTTAGAGTGGGTCTTCCTCCGAGCGAAGGAAAATTAGTTGCGCAGAATATAACGCGACTTATTGAATCTGAAGGTTTTTCTGTGGAAGACATTGCGGTTTTTTACCGGGCTAATTTTCAGTCAAGAGTTGTGGAAGAAAGTCTTACGATAGCTGGGATTCCCTACAAGGTGCTTTCGGGAGTCGGGTTTTATCAGAGGGCGGAGATAAAAGACGTGATAGCTTATCTACGGCTTTTACAGAACCCAGATGATGACGTAAGTTTTGAGAGGGTGATAAATATTCCACCGAGAAAAATAGGTAAAGTCACTGTGCAAAAACTTGCTTACCTTTCAAACTCGGCGACTGTTAGCCTTTTTTGTGGTATTGATCATTGTTCTGAAAGTGGAGTTTTTCCCCAAACCACGCTAGACCTTCTTTTGCGATTTCGGGATATGATAAACCATCTCAGGAAAGAGGCGCAAAAAGTTTCCGTAGCCCGCATAATGGAGATGCTTTTTCATCGTATCGGCTATATTGATTGGATTGGGAAAGATAGAGAAAAACTAGAAAACGTGAAAGAACTTCAAACTGTCGCCAAAAACTTCAAGGACCTGTCTCTTTCTGATTTTCTTTCTAACGTGGCGCTTGCCACTAATGAGGATAGAGGGGAGGGGGAGGAGGAAGGCGCCCAGCGAGCAAGAGTTTCGCTGATGACTATACACGCGGCCAAAGGGCTTGAGTTTCCTGTCGTGTTTTTAATTGGAGTGGCCCAAGGGTTACTTCCACACGAAAAAAGTTCTGTTGAAGAAGAAAGACGACTTTTCTATGTCGCGGTGACTAGGGCTGAGAAACGGCTCTACATGAGTTATGCGTCAAGTCGGTATGCGCCGTCGATTTTCCTTAATGATTTGCCGGAAGACTTGGTTCTTTGGATTTCTTCTCAGTACGGATACATAAAGGGCGCAAAAGACAATGCTAAACGACTAAATTTTCCGCGCGCGCGGACCCTAAAATCAGAACCGAGTTTTGCAGCGCCTATGCTGGCAGATTCAGGTGCGAGATTCAAGATAGGGCAGAAGGTTATTCACAAAGATTTCGGACCTGGGGTGGTAAAGAAAATTGAGTTTCGTGAGAAAGCAACTATTGTGACAGTCAATTTCTTTGAAGGGATAAAAAGAATTAATGCGAAGTTTCTTTCCTCTTCATGAAGAGCAACTTATGGCAAAACTTTCCGGTTGCTTTGGATCTGGGCCTGCATAGTTTTGGTATCCGGGTTTTTCTGAGAAAGGGTTTTCAAAAAGTTTTCTTATTTTTTCTATCTCTTTATAGTTTCTGTTCTCAATCGCCTCCCGCGTAGCGGTTTGCAGTATGTGATTTCTCGCCAAGTACACGGGGTTTACCGAGTCCATAAGTTTTTTCCTTTCCAGATCAGAGATAGAGTATTCTCTAAGCAGAAAAGCGTATTGGGAGAGCCAGTTACGCCAGTCCTTTGACTCTGCTCGTAACTTTTCCAGTAGTTTACTCCCCGATGCGCTTTTTCTTGACACGTTTGAAAGACTGCGCAGAAAAATGTGATAATCTACCTTGCCTTGCTCAAGCATTTTGAGAGTTTTTTCGATAAATAGTAGTATCTCCTTTCTTTCCTGTTCAAAGCCAAATTTGCGAAGCATCAATTCTCTGTACGTTTTCGCGAATGTTCGGTTGTATGCGTCTAGAGTTGCGGCAATTTTATTCGCGTCTACGAGTTTTTGCAGACATTTTGCGAATTTTTCAAAGTTCCAACGAGCTATTACGGGCTGATTACGGTACTTGTATCTACCGAAGTGGTCTGAACTGTTCGAGATATGGTCGCTACAAAACGCCTCAAGAAAGCCAAATGGTCCGTAATCAATCGTCAGTCCCGTTACGGACATATTATCTGTGTTCATTACTCCGTGAACAAACCCAAAAGCCTGCCACATCGCCACTGTGGTCGCGGTTTTCTCAGCTACCGAGTGAAGGAACAGACCGTATTTTTGCTTTGTTTTATTTGGGATTTCTGGATAATGAAGAGTAATTACGTAATCGGCTAGTAGCCGTATGTTTTTCTGGTCATCCCTGTGATAAAAACCTTCAAATGAACCGAAGCGAACATGTGTCTGCGAAACGCGAAGCAGCATAGCGGCAGGTTCAAAAGTTTTTCTTTCAACAGTTTCATCACCCCCTATTACGCAAAGCGCTCTCGTGGTTGGGATTCCTAGATGATAAAGAGCCTCACTACCAAGATATTCTCTTATACAAGAACGTAGAGTTGCCCTGCCGTCAAAGGTTCTTGAAAACCTAGTCTTTCCACTTCCCTTTAGGTGGAAATCCCATTTGAGGTTCTTCTTATCAGTTATCTGTCCCAAAAGAACCGCTCTTCCATCTCCAAGATGTGGATTAAAAACTCCGAACTGCCAGCCGGCATAATACATGGCAAGCGGCTTTGCTCCGTTAAGAGTTCTTTTACCGCATAGATATTCTGCGAGAAAGGGGTTACTTTTTTCCTCCGGATCTATGCCAAGGCTATGGGACAATGTCTGGTTAAAAGCTACTATGTGCGGTTTTTTGAAGGGTTCCGGTTCTATTTCGTGATAAAACTCTGGCGGAAGGTTTGCCCAAGAATTTTCAATCTTGATGTCGCTTACTTTGTTCATCATGGTTTTTGGGCAGAAAATTCAGTTAGGTTTTGATTAGGAGATTAAAGTATAATGTTTTTTAGGGGGATTAATAAAATGGGAATGAAATATAGAAAAAACAAAATAAAAACAGAACATTCGATAATAAAAGGACTCAGGCGTTTTCTCGAAGATAACATTTCGACTCTTGACCATGTGTCTGGCATCATCCCTGGGAGAATAAATGTTGGTCGCTCAACTGGAGAAATCTTGGCTATAAGTTACAAATACCCGATAAATGACGGAGCTAAACTTATAGCGAGAAGCGGTACGTCGGTGCAGGAAGTGTTTGTAATTACAAGTGATCCAGAAGCGGTAAAAAATGTTGTAGAGAGTTTAGGCAAATAAACTTTCTTTTAAAGTCACGGAATTTTTTCCGAGTAAATTCTCAATACTTTTCATGAAGTTTGAATTGGAATCTACTTTGTAGTTCTCTACTCTCAAAAAGGCTTGTGAATTGCGCGTTTTTATATCTATTACAACGGGTAATTCTCCTGGGAACTCCTCAAAAATTTTCTTTAAAGAGTCGATACTCTCTTTACTTGCAACCCTGCTTCCCACATTTATTTCCACAGTGTGTCTACCCTTGGTTTCTTTTAAGGAAGAAATATCGCTTGTAAGCAACCGTACTCTATCCTCTAAGTTTTCAACCCTCGCTTTTACTAATATAGGTTTAGTTTTCTGTTCCAAAAGCGCGCGGGATTTGCGTAAAGTGTCATTAAACACTATGGCTTCGGCAAAGCCATTGAGATCTTCAAGAGTGAGATAACCTATCAGATTGTTTCCCTTTCTCGTGGTCTTGATCTCAATTGCTCTGACCATGCCGGCGATCTTCACTTCGGTACCATCTTTGAGTTCTTTTATGGATGTTGTGTCATGGAGAGGCCCAATTTTTTCAATCTCTGAAGAGTGCTTCTCAAGCGGGTGCGAAGACACGTAAAGTCCTAGTACATCAAGTTCATTTTCAAACAAGGTTTGTTCATCCCACGGGTCACTATCATCAAGACTTGGCTCTGGCGTAGTTTCTGAAAGATCAAATAGCGTTCCCTGTCCCTTGGGTGAAGTGCTGAGTTTTGAGAAGTTATAATGAAGTAACTTCTCAGAGGATTTGAACAACTGCGCTCTATTTGTATGTAAAGAGTCGAAAGCGCCTCCCGTTATCAGGCTTTCAAACGCCTTTTTGTTGAGAATCTTAGGGCTGATTCGTCCACAGAAATCAATAATGGATTTGTAATCTCCATCTTTTTCCCTATGTTTTACAATTTCATCAATAAGCCCATCACCTACGTACTTTATGGCTGTGAATCCGAACCGTATTTTGTTTTCTAAAACGGTAAATCCAGAAAAACTCCGGTTTATGTCAGGTTGCAGCACCTCTATCCCAATCTTTTTGCATTCAGTTATTCCTGAAATCACCTTGTCCACCTTATGCGCCTCAACAGACATAAACGCCGCCATGAATTCTGCTGTGTATTGAGTCTTTATATAGGCTGTCTGGTAGGTGATCATAGCATAGGCCGCGCTGTGACTTTTGTTAAAAGAGTACTCGGCGAATTTCTCCATGGTGTCGAAAAGATTACGAGCCTTTGCGCTACTGATCCCTTTTTCCACGGCACCTTTTAAAAAATTCTCGCGCTGGGCTTTCATTTCTTCTGACTTCTTTTTTCCCATCGCTCTGCGCAGAAGATCTGCATCTCCCATAGTGAATCCCGCGATTTCACTTGCGGTTTGCATTATCTGTTCTTGGTAGACGAAAAGACCGTATGTTTCACGCAATATTTCTTGAAGAGCTGGATGTGGAAAACTAACCTTACCCCCGTTTTTTCTCTTTATGAACTCATCCACCATTCCGCTGTCAAGAGGTCCTGGTCTATAAAGAGCTAAGGCGGCTGTTATATCCTCAAATTCCGAAGGACGAAGCCTTGCAAGCAGGTCTTTCATACCGGCAGATTCCACTTGAAACACTCCCATAGTGTTCCCTTCACAGAAAAGCGAGTAGGTCTTCGGGTCGTCAAGCGGAATGTTTTCTAACTCGAATTTTTCATTCCCATTTTGTTGATTCCGGCGGATATACTTTACCGCCTTGTCGATTATCGTGAGGGTTTTGAGTCCTAGAAAATCAAATTTCACATAGCCGAGCTTCTCAATAGAGTTCATGTCGAATTGGGTCACGATTTCGTTTTTGCTCCCCTTGTAAAGAGGTATGTAGTCAGCTATTGGTTCATCCGATATTACTATTCCAGCCGCATGAGTGGATGAGTGACGCACCATGTTTTCAAGTGATTTCGCTACCTCAACCGCATCGGCAAGCGGCTCGCTTTTTGAAAGAATTTTCTTTATCTCGGGTACTTCTCTCAGCGCTTTTTCTATGCTGAAGACTTTCCCTCGGAATGAAGGAACCAGTTTTGAGAGTTGGTCAACTTCTGAGTAAGCAAGTCCTAGAACTCTACCCACATCCTTTATAACGGCTTTTGAAGACATAGTTCCAAAAGTTCCGATCTGAGCCACTTTGTCCGCTCCGTATTTGTTTGTCACGTACTTTATTATTTCGTCACGGTGTTCTGCGCAAAAGTCAACGTCTATATCGGGCATGCTTATTCTTTCAGGATTGAGAAATCTCTCAAAAATAAGTTTGTGCTTTATGGGATCAATCGCGGTTATTCCAAGTGAATAGGCAACCAAACTTCCAGCGGCGCTTCCCCTCCCGGGTCCCACAGGGATGTCGCTTTTCTTAGCGTGGAGAATGAAATCGGACACTACCAGAAAATATCCAGAAAACCCCATCTGACATATGGTGTCAAGTTCCGTTTCAAGGCGGTTACGATAGGTTTGATGCGCTTGTTCAGAAATCCCGTCTTTCTTCAACATCTTTTTGAGATTTTTACGTGAAACCTCACGCATAAACTCGTCAAGCGATTTCCCCTTGGGCGGAGAATAACGTGGGAATCTATAACCGTCGTTTCGGAACTCAAATTCACAGCGCTCAGATATTTTCACCGACTCCTCTATCGCTTCTTCATATCCTTTAAGCGCTTGGGTCATCTCCTGCTCTGTCTTAACGTAGAAATTATCGCTTTGGAATCTCATTCTTTTCTCGTCAGCTACCATACTACCAGTTTGGATACATAGAAGCGTATCGTGGGACTTGTAGTCTTCTTTGGTGAGAAAATGACAGTCGTTTGTAGCCGCAAGTTTTATTCCCAGCCTTTTTCCGATTTTCCGCAGTCCTCGGTTGATTCTTTCTTGCTCATCACCACCGATTGCTTGAACTTCAAGGTAATATCTGTCCCCGAAAATCTCCCTATAGATAGAAGCGATTTTTAATTGTTCTTGTTCATTTTTTTTGAATATCGCGCGCGAAAGTTCACTACTCATACAACCCGATAGGACTATAAGTCCCTCGTTATGATCGGCAAGCATTTCATGATCAACTCGGGGGCGACGGTAAAATCCCTCAAAGTATCCTTTTGTGACGAGTCTAGAGAGATTTGTATAACCTCGCTCGTTCATGCATAAAACGGTTAAATGATAATTTTTTCCATCAGACGCCTTTTCAAGTTTAAGCGTCGGGGTTACGTAAATCTCACAACCTATTATGGGTTTTACCCCTTTAGCTTTGGCCTTCTCAAAAAACTCGTATGCGCCGAAAAGATTTCCGTGGTCCGTAAGCGCCACAGCCGGCATTGAGTGTTCTTTGGCCCTCTTGATTAACTCGTCAAATTTTATTGAACCATCAAGGAGTGAATATTGTGAGTGAAGATGAAGATGTACAAAAGGTTTTTCCATTGGATGCGATAAAACCATACATCTTCTCTGCGGTTTTTCCAACCCAGATGTGATCGCTCTGTCAAATATGTGCGCATATGAAGAGGTTCTGCGAGGACGTGAGCGATTATTTCAACAATGTCTGGTCATCGTTCTGCATCAAGTATTTCCATTCATCGTCACGCTTCGAGGGCGTTTTTAGCACCAACCTCATGATGTTTTCGGGATCGTTAGGAATCAGTTCGACCACCGGCTTTTCAACCGGATGGCTCTTCCTGCGCTTGGGTTCAGCGTTTGTATGTGGATAACGTCAAGGGCGTTTGATAACTTCTCCCTGAAATTCGCCGGGTTACTCTACGAAAATTGATCGGCGATGTGTTGACAAAGGGTATCAGTCATTGAGACTACTTGCTATTAGGCAGAGGAACTAACATGAAATTCAGACATTCCATACATTCTATATCAGTCAGCGAACTCATTAGGAGCATATTGGATACGTCTCTGGACTTGTGGTCTGATCCGAATGACATACAGCTTACGGAGATCACGACCGGTGATCAGAGCCTGTTTGAGGACTTTGAGCGTATAGGTGACGACATTCGCAAAGCTACTTCCGCGGTTCTTCCGGAGTGTGATTTCAGGCATGACTGATCCGGAAAGCGGAAACAGTCCCAACAAGTGGAATACTACGGCGCTATTGATGTCAGTGGCGAAGACAATCACGAAAAAGTGGTGACTCGGGAGAAATTTTCGGTCAGGTACTTTCTCGCCACCCAAAGCGTTCCAGAAGTATCGTGAAATTCTTCACGATGCACCGGAACGAATACTTGCCATGGCTGAGAGAGAACAAGTTATGCGCCACGAGGCATCCGGTCTAGCGTAACGAATGACCGTCTATCAATTCTTGTAAGCCTGTTACTTGTGATTGCGGCCGTGATTGTTGCTTATTTCGGGCATCTTTGGGTTCCCGTGCCGCTCGGACTGTCTGGAGTTGCTAGCGGATTCTCCGGTGGATCATATTCCGGTGCGAGTCGGACGACTAATTTCAAACTTGTTGGTCGCCGATTAGCGTTGCGGAAATAATTATTCACGTATATAATCGTCAAAATTTCTCTCGGAAATTTCACACAGAAACCTTTGAAAATTAGTTAACGCTAAAACAAATTAACGGTAAGAAATACGTGATTTGACCGATGTGCTTTCTTAATATCTTTTGTCTGGTCTGCAAGGAATGTTTCAGCGGTGTAATTCTAATTTCACGGGGCATTCGCCCCAAAATTGCCCCGTGATTGAGTCGTTTCGTATTCAGTCCGCCGCCGGTAGAGTTTATTAGCGACCTAAACCTCTAATGAATTTGAGTAATTATCTTTGGGGTCGCGTTTGCTATGCTTGCTAGGCGGAGAAGCAAATGCCGTTAGATGAACGACGGTGTCGTCAACTACAAGTCCGCCACCGACTAGATTTTCACCGACAACACCCACGTCACTGCCGAGTCCTACTGCTTGATGGTCGTCGAATGCGCTATTGAGGATGCGGTCAAGAAACGTTTGAGCATCAAGATTGATCGTTTTATCTTGATTTTGTGATTTTCCACCAAGCACGTCAATAGCATAACTTCGCACCAACTTTGGAAGTAGCCTAGCAAAGGTTTTGGGTTGATCAAAGAGATCTAAACCGTAGCGCCTGTTTTTCACAACGAAAATCGCTCCGACTTGTGCGGATCCAGCTTTTACCGATTTGACATAGTCATCAAGGGTTTCCCTGTGCCGGTCAAACATCGCGTCCATTGCCCCAGTTGGGGACGATGCATTCAAATTTCTTGATTCTTCCTCTAACGTAGACCAAACTCGACCTTGGTTGGATCGCCGGTTGCGTCGATGACGGATTGATTCTCGAACATCGGCCAAATTTTCTGCTCGAGACCGCACATGCGCAATGTAGTCAGTTACGTCGAAATCGGTCTTGTGGTGCGAACTGGATTCAGAGTCAGTGGTGTGACTGTGTCGGTCAGTTACGTCAAAGTCAGTTCTGCGTCGGTACGACCACCGGCCAGATTCCACGCATGAGACGGGAATGGTTGTGTTTTGGTTGGCTGGGATGAGCATGGTGAGGTTGGCGATCCGGTTTTGTTTTGCGCCCACGAGTTCCTCGCCGTCGACAATAAGTACGGGGAGGTCGGCATGGTTCTCAACGACTAGTTCTGGCACGCTACCGGACTCAGAGACCTCTCGGATATTGACAAGTTCCTTTTGTAAACCATCTTCTAGGAGTATGTAATCTAAGGTACTGACATGTTCCGAAGTAAAAGGAAGGACTGACAAATCACCGCATGTAATCGGTTCTTCAAACTTCAGACTAGAAACTATGTTTTTGACGTGATCCATGTTTTTGCTCCTCCTTAAATTGAAAATCTACAAACTTTTTACTATAACATGTTATTTAATATGAGTCAGTAACAACAAAAAAAGAGGCGTTTGCGCTGTCCAAGAGATGTATGCATATCAAGGGTATTTGCAAGGGGGTTGAAATTATAATTTGCTAGCAAAACCTTCTTCTCTCCTATAAGAGCAAGTCAATGTTGTTTTGGTGTAAGCGTTCGTTCAAGGGGTGTTTGCTTGATTAATCGTCCGTTAATCCCGTCTTAAATATTTTTTTGCATTTAGACTGGTCACTCCTTAATTGATCGGTTATCATCGGTCATATGATTGTTCACGACAAAGAGATCGGGGTTGTCAGGTTATTGGATAAAGATGACGCTGGATGCATCAATTGCATGCCGACTACGTCGGGATGCGCTTCGTTAGACTGTAGGTTTTCGTACGAAGAGTTGCTAGCGGCTTATCGGGAGTTAAAACATAAACATCAGGAGTTAGAATATGAATTGATGCGGGAACGATCACAGTCGGGGAATTATAAATCCTGTTGGGAAAAAGCGCGTACTCAGTTGGACGCGAAAAAAGAAGAAGTAAAGCGTATCAGTCGTGTGGCGAAAAGTGCTTTATCGTTGGACAAAGAAGTACAACGACTTAGAGCATTGCTAGACGAGGTTGGTGTAGATAGACGCAAGCGTAGCACGATTGTGTCGTTGCGGATGGAGAATGGTAGTCTGAAAGATGAGAATGATAGCTTGAAAGATAAGAATGCTAACTTGATAGATGAGAATGCCGACTTGATGGATGAGAATGCCGACTTGATGGATGAGAATGATGATTTGAGAGATGAGAATGGCAACCTGAAGGATGAGAATATAGAGCTGAAGGATGAGAATGCAGAGATGAAGAAGCAGGTCAAGAACCTGCTTTCTAACCGTAAGGTTCTGTCGAATTCGTTGTACGGAAGACGTAGTGAGAAGCAGAAGAGGCCACCTTCGGGGCGACGACGAGGACAACAGCTCGGGGCGCCCGGTCATGGTCGTACAGCCCGACCAGATATTGAGGTGGTAGAAGAGTCGTGGCATCCGTCCGATGATGAACTTACCTGTTCCAGTTGTGGAAAGCGGTATGTTGCCAATGGGAAGCGGAGTTCGGAGATGTATGAGATCAAGATCAAGGCGCACAAGCGCAAGATCAACAAATCCCGTCATCGTAGGGCATGCGACTGTGAGTCATCTCCGCTCTATGTGACGGCGTCTGCGCCGGTGCGGCTGTTTGAGCATACGCAATATGGGATCAGTGTCTGGGTTCTATTGACATACGAGCGTTACCGTAATCTGAGGCCCTACCGCGGGATAGCGAGATCGTTTAGCGACCACGGGATTAAGATTTCGGCAGGCACTCTAGCGGACAGCGCAAAGCGCCTGCTGCCTCTGTTCGAGCCTCTCTATGACGCGATTCTCGCCCATCAAAACGAAGATAGATTGCGTCATGCAGACGAGACTGGTTGGCGTATTCAGTCACTGAGAGAAATGGGAGGTTCTCAACGCGCTTGGCTGTGGGTATCTGTGAGCAAAGACTCTGTCTTATACAAGATAGACCGTTCGCGTAGTTCTGAGGTTGCGAAGGTCCTATTCGTGGACAGCGTTGATTGTGTTTTCCTGGTCTGCGACCGCTACGGCTCCTATAAGAAGATGGTTCGGGATTTCCTCAAAGAATTCAATAAGAAAGTGATACTGTGTTTTTGTTGGGCGCATATGCGAAGAGATTTTATAAAATGCGCTGCAGGAGACGAGCAACTTGAGCAATGGAGAGAACAATGGATAAAACGCATTGCAGAGATGTATGAGTTAAACAAACAGCGGTGTGATCACTACGTCTCAGGTAATACTCCAAAGTTTGAACGAGCGCAGGCAAAGCTGAAAGAAGCGTGCGACGCAATATTTGCCAAAGCCGAGAGTGAATTGTCCGAGTTAGTGGAAGATGCGCGTGAGCGAGGACCACTTAAGTCGCTTATCAATCATCGTGAGGGGCTGAGCGTGTTCGTTGAACATCCCCAAGTTCCCATGGATAACAATATTGCGGAGAGCGCGCTGCGAGGCCCTGCCCTCGCCCGTAAAATAAGTTTTGGATCTGACAGTCTAGAGGGAGCAAGGACATCAGCCATTCTATACACGGTGCTGGGTACGCTCTCAAAGAATGGTATTGACATTCTTAGCTGGCTAAAGGGGTGGTTGACTGCCTGCGCGGAAGATGGCAGGAGTCCCCCGGAAGATCTATCGCCTTGGTTGCCATGGTCAATGAGTGAGCAACGTTTGCGCGACTTTGGCGCCAAGAGATGAGCGACGAGGTTGAGTGCCGCTACTACGGGCGTGAGTTCACGGCTGCGGAGATGAAACTGCTACGCGCTTTGATAGCCGGGCCCGAGCGGCTCAACCGGACTGCTCTGTCCAGAGAGTTTTGCAGACTTATTGGGTGGTACAAGCCCGATGGCGGACTCAAGGATATGACGGCCAGAGTTACCATGCTATCCATGCATAGGGATGGCATCATCAAGTTACCGCCACCCACCCGAGTGTCGCCCCGAGCCAAACCTATTGTCTTTGGAGCAGACACCGAACCGCCTATACTACCGGTTCCCGAGACTCTTGATGAAGTCCGTCCACTGCAGGTGCACACTGTTGTCAGTGGCACCAAGCAAGGCAAACTATGGAACGAGTTTGTAGCTCGTTATCACTACTTAGGTTATAAGACATTAGTCGGGGCTCAGATGCGCTACGCAGTGCGCGACCGCCACGGTTCGCCGCTGGCCATGCTAGGGTTCTCCACCGCCGCATGGAGACTTGCGCCGCGTGACACCTTCATAGGATGGACATCCGAGCAACGTGAAAAGAATTTACCGCTGGTTATCGACAACCCCAGATTCCTGATTCTTCCATGGATACAGATACCCAATCTCGGGTCACACATACTCTCGGTAGTCTGTCGCCGCTTGCCCAAGGAGTGGAAGCAACGATACAACTTCACACCTGTGCTTATTGAGACGTTTGTACAAATTCCGACATATACAGGCACCGTATACCGTGCATCTGGATGGACACGCGTTGGAACTACACAGGGGCGTGGCCGCTACGATCGGTACAACCGATGCGATAAACCCAAAAAGGACATTTGGCTACGACCGCTTCACAGGAATTGGAGACAAATCCTCAATCGCTCAAACCCCCTATAAACACCCCTTGAACGAACGCTTACGTTTTGGTCATCCTCAAGAAAAAAGCCCCAAAAATCGTTGTAGTGTAACTACCTCAAATTAATAACAAAGTTATCATCTACAAAAGAAATAAATCCGTAGCGGTTCCACAATTATCAAAAGGAATCAGCATCAAGAATCACTACAGCGCAAATGCCTCTTCTTTCTCGCTAGTCCTTGACTTTGTAGGGGGGGGGGGGGTAAATTTGAAGAATTAACTTAAGAATGAGGATTTTACAACAAGGTTTTGCCGATAAATGTCCATTTATAAATGGAGCAACTTATAAGGGAGGTTTTAATATGAAGTTACACAATTTGTTAGTGATGTTGTTACTGCTCACGGGAGCAGTTTTGTTTGTGGCTTGCGAGGGGGAAAAGGGAGAGAAAGGCGAGCCCGGTGTCGCTGGGCCAAAAGGCGACAAAGGCGACAAAGGCGACCCAGGAAAAGACGGCGCGCCTGGGCCTGCAGGCGCAGATGGGAGGGATGTAGAACCGCCAGAGACTAAGTGCGTGGGGAGTTCTGGCATATCGGTAACTAAAGGAACAGTACTCATTAATGGAACAGATAATGACGATGTTATTTGCGCAAATAATAGTGATAACGAGATCAGAGCAGGGGGCGGAGATGATACCGTTTACGGTGGTGATGGAAATGACAAAATGATAGGTGGTGATGGTGATGATACGATGAACGGTGAAGGAGGAAACGACCATTTTTTCATTTGGGAACAAGCCGGCGCTAATAAATGGATTGGTGGAGATGGAAAAGATGTTATCTACTTTCGTAGAGATAACAGTGTTAGCTCTATTACTTATCACGCAGGGACATATAGTAGTAGTTCTAGTGATAGGGTAGAGGCAGCTGTAACCTTTAACCTTTCTTCTGGGAGTTTTGATGGTACTTCTCTTCCTATCCAGACTGGAACCTCTAACGAGACTGGAACCTTTACATTTGAAGGGATTGAGGATGTTGTAGGCGGGAGGGGGGATGATACCATTACCGGAGACGACCAAGACAATTTCATTTTCGGGTCAAACGGAGCCGACACTCTTAACGGAGGTGCTGGTGATGATGTCCTTTGGGGCGATGCGTATGCGGATAGCGTCGACACTCTTAACGGGGATGCTGGTGATGATGTCCTTCTCAGAGAGCGAGGTAACGATCTTCTCACCGGAGGTGCTGGGGCAGACATCTTCCTTATTCGATACCGCTCTACCCACGGACTTCCAGTTATTAAGGACTTTGCCGTGGCAGAAGATAAGATCTATTTTGAGCGATTCCCAGCAGACGATGGGAGTAATAGAGTAATAACTACCGATGGAGCCAAGATAAAGGTCGGCGATGTCGAAGCTGTTGAAATACATGATGGAGCCAACGGAGCAAGTGGCACACAAGCAACGGCAATCGTAGACAAGAAGGCAGACCTTATTAAATTTGTAACTGCAACATTTAGTGGCAAGACACGAACCTATAATTTTACAGACGATTAAGAATCTTGGTGTGGAGGTTTATAAGGCCCTGCAGGTTATCCCCCTGCGGGGCTTTTTTTAGGCTGAACTTGCGGGAAAAACCTACTTCTTTTTGAGTGTAACTTATTTATATTACTTTATTTCTATCTGTTTTTTTGTGTAATATTCTGTCCATGTATATTTGAGGCATTTGCGCTGTCCAAAATGTGTATGTATATCAAGGTTTTTTGAAAGGGGTAACTCCTTTTTACCCAAAAAATACCCCCAAAAAAGCCCTGAAATCGGCTAATGTAAGCCAAAACCCAGAAATTTCACCTCACACTAAAATCGGTTGATATAACCTCTGTAAAGATTCTCCAAAAAACGAATACCTTGATGATCTCATTTATTTTTAATACCACTATAAAGGTGTCTTCATAGGTTGAAATTATAATTTGCTAGCAAAACCTTCTTCTCTCCTATAAGAGCAAGTCAATGTTGTTTCTGGTCATCCTTAGGGAAAAAGTCCCAAAAATCGTTGTAGTGTAACTACCTCAAATTAATAACGAAGTTATCATCTACAAAAGAAATAAACCCGTAGCGGTTCCACAATCATCAAAAGAAATCAGCATTAAGAATCACTACAGCGCAAATGCCTCAATGTAGATGTTCCTAGCTGTCGATGAACATGACAATGATTCTGTAATTAGTATTTGCTAGAAAAAGGCATAATATATTGACTTTACTTAATTAACTAAGTATTATTTTACCCCGAATATTGAGGCAAAAAGCCGTTTTTAAGCCATTTATGCCCAAATTGACCAATTTTAGCAATTCTTCGGGAGGAAAGTATGAAACAAGTACGCAATACACAACTAGAATTCGGCAAGATTCGCATTGGAAACATTAAGTTGAACCTCAAATCTAGAGAAGACATTCCTGTAAAAAGGGGGTTTTCTGGCGAATACTAATTAAGTAAAATCAAAAACTGATATAAGCGTAAGAACGGACGGTTTTCTATTTAAAATGTATGAGGAGACAGAACTTAAATTTTCTTTATCCCCAGTTATTGCCCGGAAAATTCTGCGTAACAGGCGTATTCGATCATCGAAAAAAGGACCTTATAAAAAACGTCGTCTTGTAAGCACCTATTTTGACACCCCGTGTCACGCGCTGAGAAAATCAGGCGTAGCGTTTCGTATTCGTGACAATGGAACTTTGCGAGAACAAACTTTAAAGGTTCCATTTCAAGGACCTGCGGGACTTCAAAATTTCAGGGAGTGGACCACTCCCACAAAAAGCGCTGTGCCAAATCTTAGCAATGTAGGAGACCCAGAACTTGTCCGCTCTTTTTCTCGTAAGCGTTATCAAAGGAACTTGAAACCTGTATTCACCACTGACTTTGAACGCAGGGCTGTTCGGGTAAAAACCTGTGGAACAGAATTTGAACTTGCCATTGATCAAGGGGTTATTCACGCAGAAACCCGTAGAGGACATGTGGAAGAACCTATATGCGAGGCGGAATTTGAACTTCTCTCAGGAAAACCAGCGCAAATGTTCGAGATCGCTTTGCAACTCTGTGAAACTTATGATATGCGCTTGGCCCACAGAACGAAAGCTCAAAGAGGTTACGCTCTAGCAAGACCTTCACTTCGCCCAAAGCCGTTCAAGGCTCCCAAGGTGGTTTTATCTGGTGATGCGACTGTAGGTGAGGCGTTTAATTTCATCATATCAGGCGCTCTTGACCATATGTTTGTAAATGAAATTCCTGCTCTTGAGGGAAAACCAGAAGGTATACACCAGATGAGAGTTGCGATGAGGCGAATACGCGCAGCTTTGCGGGCGTTTAAAAAAATACTTCCTTATGACAAGCGTAAGGCGTTTAACGGAGAATTTAGATGGTTTCAGCAGAGGCTTGCTCCCGCGCGAGACTGGGATGTTTTTCTAAGCGAGACTCTACCTAGGATAAAGTCGTTTTATAAAGGAGATAGCGAGATGATTGAACGTCTGCGTCGCATTGCGCGTCGTCAGCGCCGCAGAGCTATAACTGATGTGAGAGAATGTCTTGTGAGTCGCCGCTACTCGCGTCTTATGCTTCAATTTGAGCGCTGGATAACTTCTTTAACTGAAGGTGGCCCTTTTTCTCAACCTGTAAAACCGTTTGCTCAAGGCGTACTTAGCAGAACCTGGCGTTATTTTCTTGAAGATACTCGTCCTCTTTCCCGTCTTCCTGCGGAAGCCCTCCATGAGGTGAGAAAACGAGGAAAAAAAACTCGCTACGCAACCCAATTTTTCAGTTCCCTCTGGGAAGACACAGAAGTAGTGAGACCTTTTATGAAATCCATGTCGCGGCTCCAAGACAACCTAGGTCAGGCGAATGACGCTACTGCGGCGCGACAGATATTTGCGACCGTCAAGCCGGGATTACTGGATTCTTCCACGATTCGACTTATTCAAAACTGGTCTCAGGCGAGAGTGACAAAATGTCTTCGTCCCGCTCAGCCGAAATGGAGAGCGTTACGCAGACTCCATCCTTTTTGGGAAACCTAAAGTTGTAGCGAATTTTCAGGTTATTTTTCTGACATAGGGATCAACGCTATCAGATTAAATTGATTTTTCTGATACGGTATAATACAGGAGCGGGGGTCGTTTATGTCTTTTTCTTCTTCAGATTTCGCAATACCAATTTCGGGCAAGGAATCTCTGTCTGATCTGTCCAAAAGATTTCTTAACAGAGAACTTTCATGGCTTGATTTTAATTTCAGGGTTCTAGAAACAGCCTCAAACCAAGAGATTCCGCTTCTTGAGCGAGTCAGATTTCTTTCCATTTCCGCAAGCAACCTTGATGAGTTTTACATGGTGCGAGTTGCGGGACTTGTGGGTCAGGTAATGGCGGGAGTCACGGATAGAAGCCTTGACGGACTTACCCCATCTGAACAACTTATGGCCATAAGGGAAAAGGTCAGATTCCTAATTGATCGACAATATGAATGCGAAAAAAAACTGCTTTCTCTTTGCCAATCCGCTGGTATAAGCATAATTGCCCCAGAAGAGCTAAGCCGTAGGGACTCTGAGTGGCTTTCGTCTTGGTTTTCTAAGCAACTTTTTCCGGTTCTAACCCCGCTAGCGATAGATCCCGCTCACCCGTTTCCCTTCATACAGAACGGAAGTCTTGTGTGTGCGGTGGCTCTTGATAGGGCTGAGGATGAAAAGCAGATGAAAGGACTTATCCTGCTTCCACCGCAGGTTAAGCGTTTTGTCAGAATATCTGGGGAAAATACGCAGTTTATTCCTATTGAAAAAGTGATCGCTTACCACATGGGTTCTCTGTTTCCGGGTTTTGCAGTGGAGTCTTATGGGATTTTCCAGATAACTAGAGACAGTCAGATAGAGATAGACGAAGATGCTGAAGATCTAGTTAAAACTTTTGAGACTGCTCTTAAGCGCCGCCGGGGAGGTTACGTTATCAGAGTGGATGTGGATGCCAATATGCCAAAAGATCTGGTCAATTTCATAATGACTCAACTCAACGCTAGTTACGCCCATTTTTTCAGAATAGAAGGAATGCTGGGACTTAGGGAATATCTGAATAAGTTCCTTAAATATGCTATAGTATCGAAAACTCACTTTATGAGGTGGCTCCATGAACCAGATAAGTTTCTCCGTAGCAGAATATCCCTACAAAAAGCTTAAAACACGTCGTGAGAAGTTTCTTGAGCAGATGGATAAATTGATTCCTTGGAAACAGCTAGAGAACAAAATTGTCAAATACTATCCGAAGCCCGGGAAAGGTCGTAGACCCTATCCTCTGTCAAAGATGCTACGGGTTCACTGCATGCAGTTGTTCTACAACCTGAGCGACCCGGCGATGGAAGAAACGCTGTACGAGATTGAGTCCATGCGCCGTTTTGCTGGGCTGAGCCTGACCGGGCCAATACCGGATGAAACCACTATTTTGAACTTCCGTCATCTTCTGGAGAAACATCAGTTGGGCCAGATGATCCTCAAAGAAGTGAATCATCACCTGCAACGTAAAGGTCTGCTTTTGCGAGAAGGTACAATAGTAGATGCGACTATTATCTCAGCGCCGACCTCAACCAAGAACAAAGAGGGCAAGCGTGATCCGGAGATGCACCAGACCAAGAAAGGCAACCAATGGTATTTTGGGATGAAGATGCACATTGGTGTGGATGAGACCTTGGGTGTTATTCACAGCATGGAGACCACTGCTGCCAACGTGCATGACATCACCCAGACGGAGCGCCTGTTACATGGCAAGGAAGTGACTTGCTACGGTGATGCGGGTTATCTGGGTGTTGAGAAGCGAGAAGAACTCAAGGACAAGGAGATTAAATGGGAAATAGCTGAACGTCCGGGTAGGCGCAAGGCGATGAATGCTGAGGAGCGATTTCTTGAAAAGACCAAGGCCAGCATCCGCGCAAAAGTGGAGCATTCATTCAGAACTATCAAACGTCAGTTTGGCTATGACAAGGTGAGGTATCGAGGTCTGGAGAAAAACGCCAACCGATTGTTTGTACTCTCGGCATTCACGAACCTGTTAACTTGCCAAAAGATGCTGTCTGCGTAGGACAGGTGCGTCTGGATTTTGCCGAATGGCAGAATTTGGACAAGAAACAGCGAATAGATGGGTATAATTCACCCCAATTTTGGTGTCATAATGGAAAAATGGAGTTTTTGTTCAATTTTGGATAGTTGATCAGAGGTTCCTTAGATCAAAGGAGATTATTGTGACCTTCAAATTAATCCAGACATTTTACACATCAAATAAAAAAATTGTCGCATTAATAAGTATTCTCATTCTTACGATTTTGTGGTCGATTTTGATAAAAGATGCTTCTATGTTAACTGCACTTGTTGCAGTATCTGCACTGGTATGGGAATTTCGGAAAAATACGCTCTCTATAAAGCGAAAGGAAGAGGAAGTTAAACGCGCAGCAAAGATGAAAATTATCTCTGACCTATTTGAGTATCGCTTTTTATTAATAGGCACCAGCAATCCAGATGGTACCTTAGAGTTCAATAAGGCCATTGCTAGAATACCAATTGATTTCGTTGAACATAAGGAAGTGGTTGAAAAATGCCAAGAACTAGTAGAGGTAGTTAAGAAAGATCATAAACAACAAGATCCTTCAAAGAAAAAATTTCCAGAAAAATTTCACGACTTACTCAATACAATGTATCAAGCCTCGACTTCATACTTTTAGCGACGTAACATACTGATATTACAGGATACCGACCTTCAAAAAGGGCACTACATTTTAAGGCTTTTTTACGCCAAACAAGTCCTTGAAATAGCTAAAAGTGTGTTTGTCCTACCTTTCCCAGATGATATACGGATAGAAAGAGCGCAACCCCAGATTCCTGTGAGTTTTTTCTTCCAATAAACATAGTCGAATTATAATCTGTACTTTTGGACATGTCAAGGGGAATATTTTCAAGGGCACTACATCGCTATTTTGGGAATTTGAGAGAAAAAGTGAAGTAATTCTAATGCGTTAAAAAATCGGACATCGCCAAAAAGTATGAAGTCGAGAATACAATGTATCAAGCCACTAACGGTCATCCTTTTCCAAATTATCTTACTCCCGATGTGCTTAAGAAGGTGCTTACCTTGCAATTATCTACCGAAGTCAGACAAAATGAAGCCTACTGAATAGAAAACCAAATAGCCGTTTGCGGGGGTTATGTGTTATAATAACCCGTCGTGAGTGATTCTTTTCTCCATGCCCAACAAAACGCGTACGGTCAATTTTCTTTGTTTGTTTTCTTTGAAAAATCTCGCCGCAGATAAGATGAGGCATCTGAGTTGTCTATTATAAAAGAGTTGCTTTCTATTATAGTCCCTTGAGAGCGTTGCAGATCAGAAAGAGCAACCCTATAACTAGCAAGAGCGGTTGTAAGACCGGCTTCGGCATTGAGAAGGTCTCTTTGGGCTTCTAAAATCTCTCTAGTAGTGGATAATCCAATTTTGTATTTTTCTTCTTCGTTTCTGAGCACTTCTTGGGCAAGTTCTACAGAAAGTTTGGCTGCATCCGTTCTTTTCTGACTTACTTTAACCTCTCTCAACGCGTTTCTTACTTCAAGACGTACCATGTCTTGACGTTTGCGGTAATTTATCAAGCTCCGGTCATGGTCAGCGCGAGCTTTAGCATAGGCTCCTCTGGCCGTTCTTCCAAATATGGGATAACTAAGAGTCGCAGCAACAGTCCATCCCGGAAAATCACGGTCTCGGATGGCTTTGTATGCATCCGATGGATCTGTATACCTAGTAACGGGCTGATCATCAGATCCCCCAAAAACAAGCCTTCCTGGGTTCTCCTTGCCACCCACGCCAAGATACTCAAGTTTCGCTTCGACTGAAAGACTAGGAAGCCTCTGGCGTGAATGATAACTTTTCAGCGTCTCTGTTTTTTTTACTTCTTCTTGAATTGCGCGAATCTCAGGTCTTTTCTCAAAGGCATTCTCTACAGCGTCTGATTCTTGGAGAGGTTCGAATGGAAGCAATTCGGAATCAAGTGAGTCTTGAAGTTCGATTGTCTCTGTAAAAGGGATAACGAGCCGGTTTTTAATAACATCCATAGCCGCATTGAAAGCGTTTTCTGCATTTATCATTCTCACTTTCCGAGCTGCAGTCTCAGACCGCGCTTGGGTAAGCGCCACTCTAGGTAGAACTCCAGCCTCTATTTTCGCTCGAGTTCTCTCTTCAAGATCAACGGCAAGTTCATAAGATTTTTTCTCAAGATCAAGGTCGCGCCCAGCAGCTACCGCTGCCCAATAATCCTTTTCAACTCCAAAAAGGGTTTCGGCTACCACTCGTTCAAATTCATGTTCCGATATGTCCTTGTCCTTTCTTGAAAGCACAACGGAAAGTCTATCTTGGTCAAGGCCGAGACCTCTAAGCAATTCCTGCCCAACGCTAAAACCTAGGCTCGCTTCCCAGAACGGGTCTAGGGAATTAAGCGAATAAGGAGATTCTGTTTTTTTTACGTCAAGATCGAAAATCTTGTAAGAGGTTCCAGTTGGAAGTTTTCCCGATAGTTCAGTGCCAAATGAAAGGATCTGAGAACTTATCTCAGTTTCTTCGGTAATTGCGTTTGCGGTTGGGGATTTTATATCGCTGTAGGAACCACCAAAACTGAGTACCGGGTCGTAGACGCCTTTTTTGCTCTTGTAGTCCCCGCGAGCAGAGTCAACTCCGAACTTCCATACCGTTATGTCATAGTTTTTCTCAAGAGCCATTATCTTTGCCTCGGTAAGAGTAAGAGATATCGCTTCGTAAGCAAAAGATAGCGCTACAGAAAAAACCAAAAAAATATTCAAGAACTTTAACATTTTGTAAACTGTCCCGTTACGAACAAATTCAGAGAAAAGACTTACTGAAAAAGAAGCAAAAAACTAAAAAATACAGCAAAAACTTTTCTTGCACTCAAGCATGAGAGCAAAAAAAAAGCGGGCTCCTTTGTTAGGAAGCCCGCTTCGTCTAAGCTTTGTGAGCTTTTATCCTGTATTATTTTTATTTCATGAACTGATCAATGTAAACCATCAGCCTTGTCTGAAACGCCCAGATCGTATCGTCAGCGGTACCTGCCATCTGCCCTTCAGGAAGATTAGCATTTGACTGAGCCTCAATAAGGTCGGTAAGACCATCGCCGGCGAACACAACGCTACCTATAAGGTCAAGGTTCACTCCCGGATAAAGCGTCCAACTGAGGGTTCCTTCAACCTCTGTTCCGAGGTACTTTTCAACATCAGTTGCTGGAACACCGGAACCGAAATCTCCGCTATCAAAAGCTGAAACTGCCATAGTTTGATCATTCCATGCGAGTAGAACCTGTGGCATGAACGCAAGGTTTTCAGCAATCTGCATGTTAGCGTAAAGCTTTGCGTAAATAGCGTTTATAACACTACCTTCTATCTGATATACAGTCGGAATGACATGCTTAAATAGCAGATTGTCAACATTGTACGCAGGACTAAAAGGAAGCGCATTACCTTCTATCTTTAAAGGAGTAGAGCCATCGTCTCCTTGGGCCCAACCACCTTCAATTCCTATGGTGCTTACCTGAGCTATCATTGGAGGGTAAAACTCTAGACGACCGGCCATGTCAAAGGCATAGTCAAACTCATACGACCCGTCAAATGAAGCATTTGCTGCGGTCGTACCCCTAAAATCAAGCTCCCCTCCACCGAACATCTGAACCTCATATGTAAGACTCCACATATCCGACTTCAACACGAGAAGACCAGAATAGAGCCCAGTACGGTCAACATCCCAACCATACCTGTCATAAGTGTTACCATCGCTTAGCGTGAGATCACCTAACCCACTGAATATGTTGTTCTGATGCAGATACGGGAACGCATAACCTCCTATCGTAAAGTTAATATTGCCCAACTGCTGATTGTATATAACGGCAGCGGCGAGGATGTCGTAACCGTTACCACTTCCAGACCACAGATTCGCTCCGTTGCTGAATATGTCAGAAACTAAAACTAGGGTGAAAGTCCCATCGCCTGTGGGGAAGGACTTTAGCCATAAAAACCTGTCAACTACAAATCCAAGATCTGAGTGCGGGTCATGACCTCCGTTCGCGAGTATTCCAAGACCCCAGTCAAAAGGCTGACGTCCAACCCTTACAAAACCAAGGTTGTGTGGAAGAACTACGTCCGCATGAAGCATGCGCACCGTGAAATATCCGTAGTCATCATCAACGGCTTTATCACCAGTTAATATGGCACCATTGAAACGGTCACTGGGCCTGAGATCAGAGAGCACCACACTATCATCTTCTCCGAATGTCCCACCAAAAAAGTGAGAAGTACTACCTCCCCAAATCAGGTTGCTTGCAACATCAACCTGGGATCTCAAAGTGACAGCGTCACTGAGCGAAAGTTGCGGGGTGAGTCTTAAGGTAGTATCCACCAAAAATATCTGGTCATCAGCATCATTAGTTCCCATTACCTGAGCCTGAGCATCAGTAAGGGTGTTTAAGTAGGTCGCGTTGCTAATGACGCGAGCCCTTGTTCTCATATAACTTGGAAACCCGCCAAGCGAAAGATCTATCGCAAAAGACGGAACCGACATACCGAGAACAGCAAAAAATATAATAAGCCATCTGGCTTTAATCATCTCTCCTTTACCTCCTGTAAAAAATTTACGTTTAACTTCTTAAAGTCATACCACACCATAAAAACGACAACGTTAAGAATACAGAACCACAACTATCCCAACAAAAGCAGGGCTTTTTCCTTTGAGATAAACCATCTTTCTTAACCTGATCTTAATATTAAATCATGTCCGTATAGTTGTCAAGAAGAAAAATTGCGAGACTTACAAGTATAGGCATTTGGATTTCCAGCTAACTGATACAAATACAATATTGACGGCTTCTAGAAGAAACTTCTATCCAACCGTGGTCAAAAAGTCAACGTCTCTTACTGAAAACCCATAGCGTCAATAGCGGAACAATTCCAAAAATCAGCGCGCAAATAAGATGAGTTAACCCACTTTTCATCAAGGGTTCTTTCATCCTCATTATAAAGTAGTAAAGAGAGTCCGGATCCCATAAGACTCCTTCAGTAGCTCTGCAGAAAGAAGAAACAGTTTCTGGTGAGAGAGGAGACCTGATTGCAATCACAAAAAGAAAAAACACAATCCCCAAACACCCAAGGCCAAATGCTCTGCCCACCACAAGGGAATCAACAGCCTTGCGGGAAAGGTCTCCGTTGCAATACCTAGCAGATATTCCAGCGAACACAGAAGTAAAAAGCAGGCTCACCCCAAAACTAAAGAAAAACACAAGAAACTTTCCAATAAGGTCAGCCTCCGTTTTTCCAAAAGCACCAATAACCCCCTCCCACACTCCCCAACAGACCGGAAGAAGCAGGGCTAGAATCCCACCCTCTAAAAGACCGGTCTGAAATCCCGCAAGGGAAAACATCAGAACCCCCTTCACCGTGAGAAAGTCAGAAGGAATCTCTTGGCCAGTACCCTCTATTATATGGTAGCGCTGTATCTCTGATATCGCATCCACAACCGTATAAGAACGCAGAGTTTTTCTTTTTCCGCTCATACTTCTACTCCAAATAAATAAGGAATAACCCCTTTTAGGAAAGGTTTTGAGAACAGATGGAATTTACGAGAAACAGGAAAATTCAAAAAAGTTGTGGACATTTTATGAAAAATGTAATACTATTTTCCGCAATGGCAAATATGACAAAAAATACAATATGCAAGACATAAAGTAAAGCAAGGATCTTGCCAAAAAATGGCATGAATAACATAACGGCGAACAAGAGAAAAGAGCTTTCTCAACAGGTACAAAACGCTGTCATCATAGGGGATGGATTTCCTCTTGATCGCACGGACGCGCCACAGCCAATAGTCATTCCAGATGAGGACAGAGAAGGTCATATATTCACTATGGGGGCGACGCGAAGCGGAAAGACCCGTCTTGCGGAAGCAATGATAGAGTACGATATAAAAGCGGGGAGAAGCGTTCTGTGGATAGACCCCAAGGGCGACAACGCTATTTTCTCAAAGATTGTATGCGCCGCAAAGAATGCGGGTCGCGAAGACGACCTGATGTATTTTTCACCCGTTTTTCCAGACTACTCGGTAAAGATAGATCCTCTCTCTCATTACTTTATGCCTGAGGAAGTTGTGAATCATGTCGTTTCAGGAATAAGGGTGAGAGAAGAGTTCTATTTTAACATCGCTTATGAGATAACGCTTGTCGTAGTTCAAAGTCTGATACTGATATCAAAATCCTTAGGCGAGCGCCCTGTTTTCACGTTCAGAAGAATAAAAGAAAATATAGGGTATGAAGAACTCCAGAGCCTTCGATCTCAGGTAGCGGAGATAGACGGTGAGGAAGCAAAAGAGGTTTTGGGAAACCTCGACCAGATACTCGCCTCTCCACATGATTATTTTTCAAAGGTCTCTTCAAGCCTTCGCACGGTTATAACGTCTTTGAGTTCGGGATCGGTGGGGGAGATTATAGGTAAAGACCCGGCGAACAAATTCATAGAACGCCTTGAGTCTGAACGTAGCGTCATACTGGTCGTGCAGACAGGCTCTCTTCTTACCAGAAAAACCGCGCACATAATGGCGCGGGTGTTACTTTCCATGGTGCAGAGTTTTGTGGGAAGAGTTCTTGGTTCTCAAAGAAAAATAGATCCTCCTCTCTCCATATACGCTGATGAGGCGTCAAACATCCTTTACTTCGGAATAGACGATCTCTTTAACAAGGCGGGAGGCGCTGGGGTTTGGCTTCACATGCTGACTCAGAGCAAGCAGGATTTAGTGGCGGAACTTGGGACTGCGTACGCCGGGAAAATTCTTGACAACACAAACACGAAAATAGTCTTCCGGGTAAATGACCCAAATACGGCTGAATACGTATCTCGCATGGCCGGTACAAAAGCGACATTTTCTCCGATGATGAGTCTTGCTGGAGGGTTAAGCGTAAGAGAGGTACAACAGAATCGTCTTGCGGCAGAGGCAGTGATGAATCTTGGTAGGAGGGAGTTTTTTGCGTTTACGTTTTCAGGCATCTACAGAGGACGCACTGTTGATGTCAGTAGTTGCGAGGAAATCAGATTTCCGCAAACGCAGGGCCGGTGAATAAAAAAAGATAAATGAAATATCTGCCTCAGATGATGATTAGTTGGAAAACCTTCTCTCTGTACTCCCTCTGCTGTTTTGCATTGGGAGTTGTTGCTGGAGCGCTTGCCTTAAGATGGTTAAAGAGGCAAAAAAGGACAGAAATTTATGGAAAAGAAAATATGGATAAAACCGAAAAAGACCTTGATGGAAACCGTGACGGGGCGGAAATAAAAAACCCAGAATCTGGCCCGACTATATCGGCTCTTGCCGAGTCAATCTGGCTCAGGGAAAAGCCCGTCACTTTGTCAGGCGCGACGCTCTCCGATAATGTGCTTTCCGATTCAGCAGACACGCAAACGCCTGATTTCAATCAACCTCAAACCAAAGATTTTTGGAAAGAAGTAATAGCCCCGTTCGCTTCTGCTTTTGAAAAACGCAAGGAGCTTTGCGTAATAAAGAAAATACTTGTCACGCTTGACCAAGAGGGTTTGTGCTCAAGCGTTGTGTCAGGGGACGGAAAAAGTACTTTCCCACTCACATCAAAACGCTTTTCAAAGGTAACGCTTCTCTCGCATTCGCTTCGCACCGCAAGACACATAAGGGATATATACAACTCCGTTCACAAAGAAAAAGTTCTTTACGGAAAACATCTGATAGCCGCGCTCGCCCACGACATTGGAAAAATAGAAAAATTCCGTTCTCAAGGAAAATACGTAAAGGATGACCACCCTGTGGCTTCTGCAAGAATGCTTCACCACTGGGTAGTGCAGTGCGAGGGAGAAGATGTCGCGATCGAGTTTTCCGCAGTGGTAGATGCGGTAAGAAACCACCACAGAAGTTCCGATACTCCGGGAAGTCTTCTTGATGTTCTCAAAAATGCGGATACGTCCGCGCGGGAAGAAGAATTTTCAGGAGTACGTGGAAAGCCAGAAAAAGAGCCGTCATGGACCCATAGAAATCGTAGCGGAGAACCGCCTAAATGGCTTTTAACGTCTATTGCTCAGATACTCAACGAGCGCATACTCCCAATAATAAATACTCCGGTGCTTGAAAGAGAACCTTTTATCGCCGCGGTGTCTACGACTTCTGGGGTAGTTTACGTAGATCCACACTACTTGTTTGACCGAGTAAGAGAGCACATGGAAAGCGAGGAAATAGCGGACCTGCGCTTTTTTGATTCTTCGCGGGAAATAGAACTTGCGGCAAAACTCTGCGTCACCAATGCGCTCAGGGCGCGGGGCTGGGTCGGCGAGGAGGTCGCCGAAGGCTATTACGCATGTTTTTGGAACTACACGTATAAAGGGAAAAAGATTAAAAGAGGAGGTTTCTGGATACCAATTTTTGTAGAGGCTTTTGACGCCGATCTATCAGAGCTTGAGGGGAGAAAAAACGCGGACATTCGCCGCCTAACGGAAATTTCAGCCAATCTGACTAGTGGTAGGTACAGAAAGAAAGATTGAATAGATTAGCATTGCGGCATCATACTTCGGTTCACTTTATAAAAAAATTTTTATTAGGGAGAACTATTACATGAAAACCCAAAGCAACAAAATTGACATATCTATACAGCAATACGTGTACAACTACATCAAAACTGAATCTAGGAGAAGGTCTCTCTCTGAGCAGGATTATCTTGAGGTAGTTATTGATATGGACCGAATCCAGAACAGTACGGAAGAAGAGGATGAAATCTCTATACCCGAACACCTTAAAGCGTGTCTTTTCCACGAAGATGATGGAAGAGAGAGGAATATTACAATTTCTGTGCCAGAAAGACATTTTTTGAGCCTGCTCAGACATGCTAGAAATTTTAATTATTCAATAGAAAAAGCGACAGAAGATATCATTTTATCAACCACGGAGTTGCTTCCGTTGAGAAAGTTCACAAGAAAACATCTTGATGCCGTGATCAAAGCTTGGGATAACTGCATAGGATAAGGCTATGAGAATAAATAGAAAATACTCTCGCAGTCCGCCGAAGTGACATCTCCCGGATCATTATGAGGGAGCCGGTTGGGAGGACGCCGGAGATATGTCAGTCCTCTGGAAAAACGAATAATGATGAAAGTAATCGAATAAATGAATGCCGCATTTTGCTCTACGTAAAGGTTTTATCGCCCTTGCGTGTACGCACAAGCACCATTGAAAAAAGGAGGTTGCGGTTATGAAAAAAAAGTTGTACGGAAAACTTTTCTCAGATTTTTGCGCTCTCGCTTATAGCTGTGTTCTTACTTGTATTTCTTTTTTCCGACCCAACTTTTGCGGGGACTACGGGATCGGAATTTAAGAGCATATACACAAAAGTAAAGGACTGGTCCACTGGTTATCTAGGAAGATTACTGGCGCTGTGCACATTCATAATAGGGCTTGGCGCTTCAATAATGCGGCAAACGCTTTTCCCTGCGCTCACCGGGATAGGTGTTGCGCTTGTAGTATCGCTTGGACCAGCGCTGATAGAGGGAATAGCCACCGGGACGTTCTAGAATGAGGACAAGAATACCTAGGTACATAGATGATCCTCCACAGATATTTTGGTGGGAGGTGGACGAGGTTGTGGTTTTCAGCGCATCGTTTGTGGTAGGCGCGCTATGTGGACAGAGTCTTGTGGGACTTGGGATGGGTCTTGCTCTTTCCTGGCTTCTTGAGCGACTCAAAGCTGGCAAAGGTAGCGCTTTTCTTATGCATATCGCTTACTGGTACGGACTCTCTGGAATACGTCCAGAAAGCAGAAGGGAGAGGTTTTTTGAGTGATGCTTATAAGTAGATTCAGGGAGCGCTGGGTTAATCTCGCAAGGCAAAATAGGATTTTGCGGTTTGCAATCGTGGCTCTTTGCTTAACGGTGGTTATACAAGGGTGTCAGATGAACAGGCTTTCAGAGCGGACAACGGTTCATGTACACGTGCCTGAGTATCTGAGTAAAGATTTCACGCTGAGTCAGCAGGGGGCGTCACTTTCTTATACCGAGCAGTGGGCGCTCAGTCTTCTTCCTTTTATAGCCTCATTTACCGCAGAAACGGTGGATTTTAACATGCGGCAATTTTTGCTCTACGTGCATCCACACAGTTACGACGAGATATCAAGTTTTCTCGTTGAAAAATCAAGAGAAATAAAGTCAGGCGGAGTAGCTCAAGCGTTTTTCCCAAAAACCGTAGATACAGACGAGCAAGCGGGCACAGTCACCGTCTCTGGAAGAAGGACAAGAGTCGTAGGAAACGTCGTTACTGGGGATGAGGAAGTGAGTTATAGCATACGCTTTGAACTTGGCGCCACGAACCGCCCACTTGTGACAGAACTTGCAGAGAGTGAAGGAGGTGACGATGATGAGTTTTAAGCTTTGGACTCTTAGGGTTCTTTTTATGTTCGTGATGACATCTCTGTTTTTCTCTACTGTAACCGCTCGGGGTTATACGATAAATCTTGATAAAAGAGATAAAAACGAACCAATCACGCTGGCTCTTTCAAGAAATGACACTAACCGCATAGAGTTTCCCGAAACCGTGATAAACGCCTTTTCCTCAAAGCAATCTATTGATGTCAGAATCGTCGGTCACTCCGCTCTTGTAAAAACGCAGGAGCCCGCAGAACTGATAGTGCTTACGGAAAAAAGAAGATTAACCCTCATGCTTCTTCCCAAGGATATCCCATCCCGCACAGTGATTATCACTACGGACGACGATGAAGTTTCCTTGAAAACAGAGAGGAAATTTGCGAAAGATAGAATCCCTCTTGCCTGGGAAAAAAGAATAATAGACCTTCTTTTGTTTTCCATCCAACAAAATACAGAACTACCTAAAGACGCGGAAAAAACAGAAATCTCCAATTCTCTTTTTCTTTACCCAGTTGGGAACTTCTCAGACGGCGACCTTGCAATATCCGTTTACACGCTCAAAAACACGGCAAAGGAGAAGCAACAAATTTCAGAGCGGATGTTCTATACGGCTTTTCCACGGACAGTCGCCGTAGGCATTGATCAAGATATTGTTTTGTCTGAAGAGTCTGCGCGGGTGTTTGTTATAACGAAAAGGAATACGTGGTGATGATAGGAGATATTTTCAAAATAAGCCCTGGAAGAAAAAGACAACTTTTCGCTTTTGGCATCATCCTAGCAATATTTGCGGTGACAGCGCTTGCGCTTGCTTTGTTAAGTAGCGGTGAAAAGGAAGTTTCGGGAGAGAAAAAGACAGGTGGGAGTATAAAGATACTAAGAGGAGTTGATCTTGCGCGAGAGAAATGGCGAATAGAGGGAGAAAAACGCCTTGGGAAGCTTGAAAGTGGTCAAAAAGAGATGATGCAAAGATTAGATTCCGTATCTGACTCAATAGAAAATCTTGAAAAGGAATCCTCTAGTTCTTATTCTTATGATGAGTCGGGTCTGCAGGACTCTGAGGAGACAGTTTTGCCATCTCCGTTTTCAGATCCAGATGATATCCCCCCTCCGCCACCCCAAAAAAAGCAAGAAAATTCAATCCGAGTTTTCACCCCCTCTGAACAGCAAATACAAGAGCCTGCTCGCGATGCTCCCGGACTTTTTAATTGGATCCCATCGGGGAGTTTCGTCTCCGGAATGCTTCTAAGCGGTCTTGACGCACCCACAGGCACAGCGGCATCGCGAAACCCTCATCCCGTGCTCATACATCTAGATTCCCTTTCTAGGCTTCCAAACTCAAGACGGATGAATATTAAAAACTGCAGGGTCACGGGGTCCGCCTATGGGCAACTCGCAAGTGAACGCGCTTATGTGAGGCTTGAAAGAATAGCTTGCGTGCTCCACTCGGGAGATGTGATTGATACGGAAATCAAAGGGTATATAACTGGAGAAGATGGAAGAACCGGAATACGTGGAAAACTCATATCAAAGCAGGGAAAACTTCTTTTTCGCGGAATACTCGCTGGGTTCGCATCAGGGTTTGGAGAAGCGGTTGAGGCATCCAGCGCGGGAGCGGGAATAGTGTCCGGTGGAACGTTTACGTCTATTGGCGAGAGAACCACCAAAGATCTTCTCAAAACAGGGGCCGGAGGCGGAATGGGAGAAGCGGGGAAGCTTCTTGCGGAGTACTACCTAAAGCTCGCCGAAGAGATTTTTCCCGTAATAGAGATAGAAGCGGGCCGAAAAGTTGACGTTATCTTTACAGAAGGAACTGAACTTCTACCCCGCAAAACTAGTTACTCAAGGGGGTCGGGATGAGAAAAAGATTTCTTTTCTTGTTTTTTGTTTGCGCGGGCGTATTGACGGGTTCCTGCGCAGGAGCCGGGGTTGGAGCGAATTATAGTTGTCCTTTACCTAAAGGGCGTTCATGTAAAAGCGTATCAGAAGTTTATGACGAGGTAGAAACTGGACGTACCACCGTCTCGTCCCCGGAAGCAGTAACGAAAAACAAAGACGCTGAGAAGAAAAAGAACAAATCATCTCTTTTTTTCCATCCATCGCGGTCTTTTGTCAGACAGGCAGAAAAAAGAGACAACAAGCAACTAAGCGATGCGAAGTGGCCCATATATTCTGCGCCAAAGGTTTTACGCCTTTGGATAGCGCCATGGCAGGACTCAGATGGTATTTTCCATTCAGAAAAACACATCCACCTACTTACAGAAAAAGGTACGTGGACAATTAATGGAAAACCTGTGCCGTTTGTATTGCCCGAAGACGCAACATTAGAAAACATAGAACTTAAGGAAGCGGAGAGAGAAACCCCATGGCGGTGACCAGAGAACGTCTGTCGGGACTTGCCAAGCGGGACAGTCTTTCAGATTATCTTCCCTATGTAGCGTGGGAAGACGGACTTTACGTGCTTGCGGACGCGTCTTTTGGCTTTATACGGGAGATAAACCCACTTCTATGCGCAGGGGAAGACACAAAAAGAATACTCGAGGGGCTTCTCGGAGATCAGGTGCTTCCACCTGGGACATCTGTAAAATTCCATGTTTTCGCTTCAGAACTTGTTTCACCGTTTTTTCCTGCGCAGACAACCAATGAAAACAGAGTTCTTAAAGAAATCGCAGTTAAAAGAAAGGAACTTTACAGAAACGAGATGAGAAACCGTATCGGAGTCCCCGCAAGGGATTTCCGATTTCTGGTCTCTGTGCGAACTCCCCCTAGCCCTGCAGACAAAAAATTGGACGGAGACCAGTGGGAAAAAAGAGCGGCGCAGGCGCGTAAACTTGCTGGAAACGTAACCGGAGTTCTTAGTTCCGCTTTATTTTACCCGCGTTCTTTTTTCCCTTGGGAATTGATTCTGCTTCTACGAGAGGCGCTAAACGCTTGCGCTGACTGGTATGACGCCCCCTATTACCTTTCCCGCCCTGAGGAGCTTTACGACCCGGAAAAGGAAATAAGACACCAGATAATAGACAGAGAAACCATTATTGAGACAAAAGCGGGAGAGATAAATGTCGGACATACCTGTTTGAGGGGATATTGCCCCGCGTCAATGCCTGAATATTTTTCCTTGGCGCAATTACATGAACTTCTGGGTGATCCTCTTCGAGGATTATCGCAAATACCAGTCTATTTTTTTCTTCAAGCCGGGTTTGTGATTCCCGGAAGGAAAAAAACTTCTGAGGTGCGAGCAAAGGCCGTAATGGTGAAACAGCAAAGCTTTGGTCTTATCACGAGATTTATTCCCAGATTGAGGAAAAAGGCCGAAAATTTTGATTTTCTCGTAAACGCGCTTGAAGACGAGAGGCTTGTGCTTGGGTCGCTCAGTCTTTTTCTGCGAACCAGAGGACAACAGGAGACAGAAACGGTAAAGGAGATGGTGACTGGAATATGGAGGGCGAGAAATTTCGACTTGAGGGAAGAAAAATACATATTACTTCCACTTTTACTTGAAAGCCTCCCACTTGGGTCTGATCCCACCATTGTGAAACTGCTTCGTCGTTATCGTACGATGCAGAGTTCCGCCGGAGCGTCTATTTTACCGGTGATGTCTGACTGGAAAGGCACGGGATCAGGTCCCCTTTCCTTTATATCTCGGCGAGGACAAGTGATGAAAATCGACCTTTTTAGTTCTTCTTCCAATTATAACTGCGCGATTTTTGCGCAATCGGGCTCGGGAAAGTCGTTTCTCACCTCTGAACTTATTACAGGATATCTGTCCCAAGGCGCTCGGGTGTTTGTAATAGATGTCGGTCGGTCCTATGAGAAATTGTGCAAGATTGCGGGTGGAGAGTTTGTGGTGTTTGATGAAGAAAGCGGTATTTCGCTTAACCCGTTTTCCCGCGTGGCAGACATTGATGAGGATATGGAGCTTTTAAAACCCCTTTTCGCTCAGATGGCCTCTCCCACAGAAAAACTGGGAGATCTCGGCAAATCGCTCCTTGAAGAAGCGATTAAAAAAGCATGGGAAAAAACTGGGCGAGAAACTCTCACAGATGATGTGGTTTCAGCGCTTTTGACCATAGAAGATCCACACCATATGGCGGAGGACTTGGCCCACATGCTGTACGCCTACACCTCACGGGGACAGTATGGAAAGTTTTTCAAAGGACCCTCCACCCTTCACTTTGAAAGTAACCTCAATGTCCTTGAACTCGAAGAACTCAAGGCGAAGCCAGAACTTCAAACAGTGGTTGTCTTGCTGGTTATCTGGCACATAGAAAGGGAAATGTATCTTGGGAGTAGAGACAGAAAAAAGCTTGCCATAATAGATGAGGCTTGGGATCTTCTGGGCGGAACCCTCTCGGGAGAGTTTATAGCTCATGGATACCGCAGGGCGCGTAAATACAACGGCGCGTTTGTTTCTGTTACGCAAAGCCTTCTTGATTTCTATCGGGCGGGAGAACTAGGAGAATCAATTATTGAGAACTCCGCTTGGATGTTCATGCTACGTCAGAAAGGGGAAAGCGTCGAAGAGATACGCAAGGGAGGAAAACTTCTTCTTGGAGATTATTTCGCATCGCTTATCTCAAGTCTTTCGACCCGTCCGAGAGAATTCTCCGAAGTGTTTATCTATAACGCGGAACGCGGTATGGGTCTTGGAAGACTTGTTGTGGACAATTTTTCCTACTGGGCGTACACGACAAATCCTGATGAGGTCGCGCTACTCAATGGTTTTATTACCGAAGGCATGGAAGTAGCTGAGGCGATAGATATGTGCGCGAAAGTTTCGGAGGAAGAATGAGAAAATTCTACGTTGTTGTTTTTGCGGTTTTTTCTATAATGACGCTTTTTGTCCTCGGGAACAGTTCTTGCAGTTTTGAAAAAGAAGGACAAAAAGTGGTGTTTATAGATTTAGAGGCTGTGATTGCTGCAGAGAAAAAAAGGATATTCTCCCAAGTTCTACGTGGTGAGATTTCGGGGGAAGTTGCAGAGAAAGAAATTGATCAGTTCTTCTTGCGTTTTGGCAACTTGCTCATTGATTATGAGAATTCGGGTTTTGTGGTGCTTGATGGAGATGCCGTTTTAGGAGGTGGAAAAGATCTGACAAAAGAGGTTATAAACCGTCTCTCCATACAGGATGAAGATGAGTAAGTTTCAAAACCTAGGACGCGGTGTACTTGGAGCTACTGTTTTGACGCTCTGCGTTATGACCGTGGGAGCGTATCTTTCCGGGGCGCGAATTTTATTTAACGTCTCGGGTTCTCTGCCCTATCACTTATTTTTCGCAGTCCGAAATTCAGAAATTATCTGCGGACAAAAGAGTATAGGATTTTTCCAGTTGAACGTAGAAAATCCTTACTGGGATTTTGGAACTGTTTTTGCAAAAAGATTTGTTGGTTGTCCAGGTGATGTGCTTACAACGAAAGGCAGAGAGTTTTACATAAACGGTAGCTGCGTTGGCGTTGCCTCTGAAACTGATTCACGGGGATACCTTGTTAAGAGTTTTAAGTTTTCCGGAGAAATTCCCAAGAACACCTATTTCGTTCTCGGAGACGGTAAAGACAGTTATGACTCAAGATACTGGGGATTTGTCAAAAAATCATGGATAGTCGGGCGCGGATTCCCATTATTCTAACTTTAGCGCTTTTTCTTACGTTTATTTCCCTACAGCCAGAGGCCTCCGGTAAAGATCTCGGTGTCTGGGGGAAGCTCTACGAAATAAGAGAACCAGATATGCTCTCCTATATAAAAAATAAAACTCGTAGAATTGATATAGAAACGCTACGCAAGGAAATAACCTCAAGAATTGAAAAGACACATCATGCGCTTTCTTCAGTTTCACTTAACGTACCCACAGCCACAGAGCAACGGGTACGTTATGTGGACCCTTCAGTGAAAATCACATCCCCTGTTTATGACCTTTTTGGAAGAAAAATATTTTCTGCAGGTACGGTGAATCCGCTTGATTACATATCGCTTTCAAAAGATATCTTAGTTCTGCAGGAAGACCAAATTCAGACAACGCTTGCAGAAATGGGCGGAGAAAGAAAAAACCTAATTCTTATACTTACTGACGGCGATGCTGAGAGAAGTTCTCTTCAGGCCGGGCAAAGCGTGTATAGGACAAGTAGACTTATACTTCAAAGACTTCAGATCGAAAAAGTACCCTCGCTTGTGACGCAGGATGGACAAAAACTTAGAGTACAGGAAATAGTTGTCAAATAGATTTGCGCGGGGAGTGAAGAGGAAGACATATATAAAAGCACTTCAAAGTAATCAGGGTAGGAACACAAACCCAAGTTTATCCAAAATCCTCTATAAACACCCCTAGAACGAACGCTTACTCAATTACACCTTGAGTTTGATTGTTGAAGAATTCGTTAAAAAATCCTCGCAATGAATCTAGTGTTGCGTCAAGTAATGATTTTTGAGTAGATGGACTTGAGTCTGCAACGGGCATCGGCAACCGATCCTTTGTTGTGCAAAGACGGCTCGGGCCACGGAGCCCTCGCCCTGAAACACATTGTACAAGAAATATTACCCTTGACCTAACACTAGTAACTCCGTTTGACCTCCTTGGTCAAAAACTTTATACTATCTGTCCATAAGTGGCATATCCTCCTAATTAATTGATTTTTGATGAATTCAAATTAACCGGATACACCGCTTTTTTTTTCAAAATTCCTCGTACACTAGATTTAACGATAACTCTGAGACCATTTCACATTGCAATAGCATGAGTACTTTCGAAAGCATTAATATTGATCTTCCCGAAATTCTTAAAGACATCACTAGCGGAAAAATTCAACTACCAGACTTCCAGAGGGGCTGGATATGGGACGATGAGCACATAAAATCATTGCTGATGAGTATTGCGCGTTCTTTTCCTGTTGGTGCCATTATGACCCTGAATACTGGTGGTGATATCCAGTTTCAGATACGCCCAATTGAAAATGTTAAGTTAGGTTCTTCACAACAACACCCAGAGCAACTGATACTTGACGGCCAGCAGCGTTTGACTTCACTGACCCAAGTTTTGGCACTCACTACGCCGGTATGTACTCTTGATGTCAAGGGACGCCGCGTCAGTCGTTATTATTACATCAATATTGCAGCCGCACTTGAGGACGACAGCCTTGAAGAAGCATTTCTTTCCGTCCCGGAGGACCGGAAGGTAAAGACCAACTTTAATCGCGACATTGCCCTAGACCTCTCAAAGCGCGAACTTGAAATTGAGAACTTCTACTTTCCCTGCTCCCAAATCCTAAACTTTGATGAGTGGGAGGAAGCACTCCTAAAATACGCATCTCATAAATTCAGGGATTACATAGAATTTCGCAAAAAGGTTCTGAAAGCCTTTTGGTCCTATAAGTTGCCAGTGATCAAGTTAGGGAAAGCGACGTCAAAGGAGGCGGTGTGCCTAGTGTTCGAAAAAGTTAATACCGGGGGCGTACCTCTCTCAGTGTTCGAGTTGGTCACGGCAAGCTTTGCGGCTGACGGCTTCAACCTTCGAGACGACTGGTTCGGTAGTGAAGAGCGAAGCGTAGAAGGACGACAGAAGCGGTTAAGACAGGACCCTATGCTTGCAAAAATTGAGCCTACCGATTTTCTTCAGGCTATCACTATTCTGCATACTTATCAACGTCGTCAAGCCGACATTAATGCTGGAAAACAGGGCAAAGAAGTTAGCGCCGTTAGTGCGAAGCGGGCTTCCGTTCTAGCACTCAACCTTGATGTCTATCAACAATTGGCACCGATAGTGGAACGGGGTTTTGTCCTTGCGGCAAAATTTATGCGTAAGCAATGCTTCTTCAATGATCGTGAAATACCCTACCGAACGCAATTGGTTCCCCTTGCTACAGTACTGTCAAGACTTGATGAACGCTACCTAGAACCTAAAATCTATGATCGCTTGTCTCGTTGGTTCTGGTGTGGGGTTCTCGGCGAGTTATACGGCGGTGCTGTTGAAACACGCATGGCAAATGATTTCAATGAAGTGTGGCCTTGGGTAGATTCCGATCTAGATGACCAAACCTACGGGACAGAACACGGACTTCCGCGCACGATCGTTGACGCGTCATTCCAAGAGAGCCGACTTGATTCACTAAGGTCGCGGGTGAGTGCCGCGTATAAGGGCCTCAATGCGCTGGTTCTACGCGAAGGTGCTCAAGACTTTTTTTGGGAGGCATCAATTCAGGAGCTGAGTTTCGAAGAAATGAAACTTGACATTCACCATGTCTTTCCCAAAGCTTGGTGCAAAGAACAAAATATTCAGTACGAAATGTACGACTCAATAGTCAACAAGACCCCGATTTCCTACAAAGCTAACCGGATTATCGGCCCCAAAGCACCGTCCAAATACCTCAAGTCCCTGCAATCTTATAGAGAGGTTTACCTATCCGACCATGAAATGGACCAAATCGTAGCGACTCACCGGATTCCCGTAAAACATCTTAGGTCTGACGACTTCCATGCTTTCTATGCCGGTAGAAAGAAGGAACTGATCAAATTGATTGAAGTGGTTATGGGAAAAACCGTACAGCGCGATGACCAATTCGGTAGTACGTTTCAACAGCAAGTGACGGAGTGAGCACTGTTCCTATTGTTTCTAAGGTCTGGGCCTTTTGCGACAGATTATATGATGATAGTGTCAGATGCAACGACTACTTGGAATAATTGACCTGTCTGATTTTCCTCAAGATGGCGGATGAATAAGCCAAGTCGCTACACAGCATAAATATCGGCGTACCGAGGGTTTTTGACTGGACGAACTCAACCACTCGGAACAACGCAGATATTGAGACATGTGCACGATACTTCATACTTGGGTTCGAAAAATAGAGAGGTATGCTTACACAATTTCTTTTGCCCTATCAACAGGTATGGTCAACAGCATTGAATTGGTTTGTTTCATACCACAACTCTAAGCAGCATGTGAGTAGCGACTGTTGCCGCGTACAATTAACTTGAATCAAATATATCTTCCCGGAGCTCTTCGTATACGTTAGACGTTTGACGAAGTGCTGGAACTAAAAATGCTAGTGCAAACTCATCACGTTTGTTCCCAAGATTCTGCAACCTCGTAATGCTGCGAATCGCTTCGAAGAAATCTCGCGATATTTTCTTTATGCTTTTTGGTTCAGATTGCCCGTCCAATAGCGAATTTCGTTTGGTAAGTACTTTATTGATCACACTATCGTCACAATCTTTCGTCTCAAGAAACTTGCGTATTACTTCCTGATGGTAAAGATACTCCTCAATTTCCCGGTAACGCAAAACGCGAATATCTTGCTTGATTTTCTTTTCTCTCTCTTCCTTAGTCATGTTGTCCCTATCAATTAACCTCCACACCTTAATACCGGGAGCAAGGTTCTGAATAATGGTAAGCAAGTGTTCCGAACGAATGATTTCACCCGATCCACCATTGGATATGAAGAGTGTTTCTGGGTATTTGTCAGAGAATAGTTTGTTGTAGCATTCCGCATCAAACGCTTTCACATGTTTGTCTTTACTGCCCTCACATATGACGATGTTCTCTGGCGCGATTAGGGAGGATAGGTCGTCAAGTACAACTTTGTAGATATTTTTCCAAAACAGTCGGTTGGGCCTGCTAGGTTCTATCGTGACGGGTGAATCAAAGTCATGATCTGAAAAATCAAGAAATGCGACTTTATCACTTTGCTCTTGGTACATTCTGTATGCTTCTCGGATGACTCCGACCGAATGCGTGGCTACCCACAACTGCGATGTCTCCGGAAGCAATTTTAGGACCGAAGCAATCAGTGATCCCTGAAGACTCGTCGCTACGTGAAGTTCCGGCTCGTCGATGCAGAACACCGCATCCTTGGCTTCATTTCGCTTTAGGAATACATCAAGTAGGATATCAAAGACCGCCTTTTCGCCACCAGAGAGGTTTTTGTAGTGGAATTCGTTGACACGACCCTTGGCGAAGCGGAATGACCCTGCTTCAATTCCCCCAAAGTCTTGTAGCAAAAGGGCTGGGTCTGAAAACAGCTCTTGCATTACCTTCTGCAGTTCGCCGAGGGATTCTTTCCGATATTGACCGAATGTGAGGTCCTCAGGAGCTGCGTGATCTAGGTCATGCATCCTCTTCCATGCCATCTGTTGGTAATTTTTCGACACTGCTACGTCGAGGTCAATTATCCGAGAAAGGTGATGTCTTGCATCTTCCGGTCTCGGTATTTCCAAGTTCTCAATGTGAAAATCAGCCTCATTTCGGTATGCCGACCGTACTTGGAATGCGGATTTCCAGTCCACTTTATTGTCACTTATATCATGGAACTTAATCTGTACACGACTTGCGACCTGATACGTGTCTTCGGATTGGGAGACCTTATCGTAATATTGATCAAAGTTCCAATTTCCAGGGATTGCATAGCTTCCGGTTGCTGTTGTTCTAGCCTTCAACAGAAACGAGTCGAATACCGACGACTTTCCACTTCCATTTGGGCCAACTAATACTACTAGTCGTGTCGTAACAGGCACTTGGGTTATTGTCAGATCGGTGAAGCGCTTGTAATTTTCCAAGTGTAGTTCTCTTATTTTCATCCGGTCTTCCTAACTTCAATCTGTATCGGTATCAATCTTTCTAATTGTCACCACGAATTACTCTAGTATTTCTGATAACCTAGAGAACTAAATTTATCGGCTAACTTTCCTAAAGAAGCCGAATCTGCAACCTTCTTTATGCTTCTTTTGGTTTTCCAATCCGGGCTGTCAATTAACTTTAACAAAGTTTTTGTTTGCTAGGAATTTTCTTATACCCCCAACTTAAATTGACTCATAATATTCTAACATAGACTCGTGAGTAATAACGTTTTCTCCTCTTTCTGAAGAAGAGAATCCCTTTCTCGCTTCACGCTAGGAAAACTCTTGATGAATCAAGTCGCTCAGTTGTTGCCCGGTGAAATCAACATTTAATGATCTAAAATAGCATCAACGGATTCACGTTCGTCAGAACTTAGTGCTTCTGAATTAACCCCTCGGATTTTGTGGATATGGAAATTACCTTTGTGATATTGGTATAAATTGGGGTACACAGGTCCATTTGCCCAAGCCATCCATTTTTCTTGTATTGTCTTACATTATGTGTTACTTTATTCCTTATGTTTCAAAAGAAACTACTTTTGCTTATACTCGCAGGGTCACTCATTACAACTACCCACCAAAGTTTCTCTGCCGAGACTGGATGCGGAGGTAGGTTTTTCAACCCAGTTCTTGACCTTGATTGGAGCGCCGTATTTCCGATAAAAATAGGAGGCGTAAAGATAACCCCGGGAGAAGGAACCGACACTGTAGACAAGTTCCCCATCTGCTTCTGTGGTTCTCCAATCCCCCGCGTCGGTATTAAGGTTTCTTTTTGGGAACCTGTAAAGTTGGTAGAGGTGGTCAGGCACCCTGGGTGTTTTCCATCGCTTGGAGGGGTAAAACTCCCCTTTTCATCTTTTGCTATGACAGGAACTTATGGAGAGTCATCAGGTGGATCAGACAAAACTTCCTTTCTTCACGCGCACTACTTTGTCTATCCTGTGTTTTCCGTATTGAGTCTGTTTGCAGATTTTGGGTGCATGACCCAAGGAGGATTTGATCTCGCATACGTAACTGCGTTCGACCCCGTCTGGAACAATGACGAGATAGCGTTTCTTCTCAATCCAGAAGTTGCTCTTTTTGCAAATCGCGAAGCGCAGGCCGCATGCGCCGCAGACGCGGTAAAGACAACGACAGGATTTCCGTCAAACAAGCTTTTTTGGTGTGCAGGCTCGTGGGGAAGCGTATATCCGTTTACCGGAAATAATGGGGCTACAGGAGACCTTCCTGCGACCTACGCGTTATCGGTGGTAAAAGTTCTGGCAAAACTTCATGCGCAACATCTTGCTTTTAAAACCACTGGCGAAAAAGCGCTCTGCACCCCGAAACGCCACCGGGTGATAGTTAAGGATCAATACAAACTTCAACTTGCGTTCCCCAAAAACACAAAGGCTTTTCCACTGGGAAGAGCATCTGTACAATGGGCACCTGGAAAATGGTATCCAGCAGAAGGAGAGGACTGGACATGGGTTCTATGGAGAAAAAAAGACTGTTGTATGCTGTAATCATCTGCCTGCCGATACTTACGGGAGTAGTAAAAGTCCTCGCAAAAGATCCTGCAGTATCACTTAAAGGGTCAACAATTTCTTTTGGAGAAAAAGATATGGTTTCTGCGGAAAAAGTTCTGCAGAACCTAAAAAAACCCGCTCTGAAAGAAGCAGAAAAACTTCTTCCCAAAATAAAAGAGAACATCCACAGACAAACGCAGAACGCGACAGATTTTCTCACAAACAAAAAAACAACTGCACCCAAAAAACCATCCTCCCAGAAAAAACCAGAGGCTTCTCTTTTTTATTTTTTCTCTTTTTCAATGCCCGCTCCCTCTCTTGATGCCGCGGCGCAAGAAGCATCAGTAGCAGGCGCTATTATGATTCTTCGGGGACTCTCTGGGAATAGTTTTTCTGAAACGGCAAAGAAAATACGCAGACTCTCGGAGAAATCATCTGTGGAAGTATGGATAGACCCCATTCTTTTTGAATGTTTTGAGGTATCGTCGGTGCCTCAGATAGTCCTTGTACGAAATTTTTCGAGAGAGCGAGGCTGTCTGGATAACAATCATACAACGAAGGTAAGAGGAGACGTTTCTCTTTCCTTCGCGCTATCGCTTATGGAAAAGGAGGATGAAAATGCCGCTTTGTTTTCCGAGCGCATCAGGAATAACGGCTTTTACAGTTATTAGTTTTTTTCTGATTTCCATTGCGCACGCAGAAAGAGTTTTTGACAAGGCGCTAGAAGAAGGGGAAAACCACGGAGAGCAGATGCTCTCACGACACAAAAATATCCTCATACCGAAAAATGTTCCTCAGAATACGCTCCCGGATTACACTCCACGCGCAACCCAAGAATATGAACAGAAAGGAAAAAGGTGGACAGATAACCCTGAAAAAATGACTCCAGAGACAGAAACGGTTTCGCGTGACCCTTCCAGTGCTGCCGCACTTGTAAAAGAAAGCGCGAGAAAGAGACCCGTTTTTGTGATTGATCCTAAAACAGACCCCGTAATAAAAAACTCGCAGAAGGTGATGAAAAATACCCATACCCAATGCGAGCAAAAAGAAACGTGCTCGCAGTATAAGGATACCCACTGGACTGAAAGGAAGTCGTGCTATAAACAAGCATCTACGGAAAGATACTCCTGCTCTGTAAAAAGAACCGTCATCAAAACTCCACAAACAAATACTTGGAGATATATGACTCTTGAGTTTGATAGAAACGACTTGTCTTTGGGTTTTTCAGCCACGATTAATACAGAAGGTGCAGATACGGTAAAAAGGGTGAAAAGCTCCACCTGCGTTAACCGCAAAAGTATAAACTTGTGGGGAAACTATGGTGGTTTCACCATAGGAGGTCCTGTCTGGAAAAGTTGTCTTTCTCTACAGGACTCAGGAAGGTTTCAGACAGAAAGGTCATCTACCTGCGCACAGACTTTTGGAGAGACGGCAAGACGGGGGACGATGCCTCTTGGAGACGGATGGGAAGATTCTCTTCAGACGTTTCTCTTTTCAGTTCTTGCTGAAAAATTTCCACCAACTGAGGACGCAACCATAGATTCTGGAACTATTGAAAGTAGTTGGAACAAGGCGCGCAGATGTGGAGATGGAGATGGAAACGGGAGTGGGAGGCGAGTCTCTTATACCGCGACCAAAACTACCAACCACGTGGAAATAGAAACTCAAGATGGTTGTCAAGCACTCAAACAAAACACAGTTTGTAGCCCTGAGCAAAGCAGATGCCTGCTAACTGTTGACGCGGATAACGGAAAGAGTGTTTGCGCAGAGGAAGTTTTTACTTTCCGCTGCGCAACCGGCCCCCTGCAGGAAGACTCAGATTGCGCGCAACTGCGTTCACAAGGTTGTCATCAGACAGACGCGCAGTGCCTCATGTGGTCAAAAGAAGATCCTGAATTCCCAGACCCGCCGGGAAAACCCCTTGGAAGATGCCTTGTGCAACAAAGCGCCTACGACTGTCCGCAAAAAACAAGTTTTTGCCAAAGAAAAAAGATAGAGGTTCTATGCCCAGAGCAAGTACGTTGCTCACGTGGTGGTGACTGCTTCAATACGGAGACAGAGCAAAGTGAGGATTTTCCAAAAGTGGCTACGCAAATGGAGATGCTTTCAGATATGGAAAAATGCCTCGCCACAACCAGAGATGGACAAAGTTCGAAGGAAGGCTACCAGACCATAACGGACCAAGTTTCTGGGCAGAGAGCGGAACCGATTGACTGCGCAGACTCTAGCGGAGACAAAGTAACGATTTTTAAAGGAAAGTCCTATCGTTGTGACTTAAACCTTGCGGGATTTATACAGAATTGTTGTAGCAAAACAGGATTATTTCGTGGTTCCTGTCCCGCAAGCGCAGGAGTTCTTCGAGCGAGAAGAGATAGGGCTAGAGCATGTCACTACGTAGGGATAAGAAAAAAGAAAGTGCTTGGCGTAACGATTAAAAAGCAAAAAGTTTACTGCTGTTTTAACTCAAAGATGGCCAAGGTCGTACACGCCCAAGCAAGACCGCAACTAATTGAAAAAGCTATGTGGGGGGAGACTAGAAACGGCGGGTGGGGAAGCGCAAAAGACCCAGAGTGTGGCGGCATAACCGTAGATCAACTACAGTCGGTTGATTTTTCAGAAATTGATTTCTCCGAGGTCTACGGAGATATACTCCGCAAGCAAACGGTGCCCTTACAACAGGATGTAGAAAGCAATGTGGAAGAAAAGATAAAAAAACTTTGCGGGCAAGAAGAGAACGGACCACTATCGGGATGTGAACAACAAGGAGTGGATTCCCAGCCATGAGAATATGCTTTGGTTTGGTTTTTGCGGTGTTTTTCCTTTTTTCTGAATCTTCGGTAAAAGCTGAAGCGTGGTTCGAAGACCGAGAACGGGGATGGTTTTGGTATGAGATGCTTGCAGAAAAAAACGCTGTTTCTCCCGAAACGGCCCCTCAGGCCATTTTGCGTATAAGAAAAAAAGGAGAAGACCTTTTTGCTAAAGCGATTCTTTTTCCGACTAGAGGGAACGTAAGAGAGTACATGGAGCATCAAAAAAAAGTGTTTGAGCGAAGCGAGCGGTTTTCACACGTATGGAGCAGGGTTTTATGGGAAGATCCTTCGCTTGACGCCTCGGTAAAAAATCCAGTAAGCGTCGCTGGCTCCCAAATATCAAGAAATATTCGCAGGGAAAGAGAAAACCGCGCAATGGAGCAAGTATCAAGAAACGGCCAAATTGTTTTCTTTTTTCGCTCTGACTGTCCTTTTTGCCACGGACAGGCAGAGGTGCTTAAGATGCTTGAAAAAAGATACGGAATAGGAGTTGTGGCCGCATCTATTGATTCAAAAGGGCTTGCGCCTCACTACCCCAGCTTTGAGGATGGAGCGGTACAAGCGCAAAATCTCGGCGTTGAGTCCGTACCCGCGCTTTTTTTATTCGTGCCGGATACGGCGCAGATAATAAGCGTGGGGGCGGGTTATCTTACGCTTTCTGAAATAAAAAGACGGTTGTTGATAATAGGAGAAGAACTCTTTGATAAAACAGAAAATCCAACTTCTTTTAATTCCTTTGCCAAAATAGAAAAGGAGTGGAGATGAAAGGAAAGACTTTTTTATTCGCGATTGCTTTTGTCCTTTTGTCCGGACCCAAATGTTTTGCGGATCTTAACTCAGAAGTTCAGCAGATGTTTTCCCGTCTAGGGCTTTTAGGAACAGCGACCCCCGCAGGGGTGTACGAGGGACAGTCTCGTGGTTTTGTAACCGGGGGATCAGTCTCTGTAAGACTTCCCAACGAAACTATACAGCCAGTTTCCGTATCGCTTCCTCATTTGCGCTCTGGATGCGGTGGAATAGATCTTTTTCTCGGAGCTGTTTCCTACATAAGTACAGACGAACTGATACGAAAGATGAAAACTATAGGAACATCTTTTGCAAGTTACGCGTTTATGATGGCACTTAAGACTCTGTGTTCTCCATGTGAAAACATAATGGAGAAACTTGAAGCCGCATCAAGAGCGGCAAACGCTCTAAGCATAGACACCTGCAAGGCGGGAGAAAATCTTGCGGAGGGCATATTCGGAGAAGGCGGAATAATAAGGGATGAGCAAGCGGGACGTTGCGCGTTCGTAGGAGTAAAGCGTTCTTTGTTTTCTGACCCAGCGGAAGGGTTTGCGCAGTGCAGGACGCAACAAGGGCTTTCAGACACTGTGGCGAATGTAAACGCCGGCGCAGACGCGGAAGACAAGCGACTTATAAGACCCGAAAGAAATACCGTATGGCAAGCGCTTACCCCCATATCCAACGCAACGCTTTCAAAAGAGCAAAAAGAACAAATAATGAGCGTTGTAGGAACCTTCGTCATAACGCAAAGAGGTTCTCATTATCTTCCTCCTCTCATAAGTCTTGAGTATTTGACAGGTGGGGGAGGCACTGCGCGAGTATACAGTTGCGGCACAGACCCTGATTGCCTAAACCCCGGCACTGTAGCCGTCGCCAAGGATTTTAAACCTTTTTCAGAACTCGTATCGGAAAAACTGTTAGGAGCGCACGAGGCGATAACACAGAACCGCCGTATAGATGATCTAACCGTACGGTTTTTAGACTCGTTGCCATTTCCCGCATGGAAACTTCTTTCTTCTGCGGGAGCCGTAGATTCTGAGGTGGGGAAAACCTATGTTTTTTCCCTTGCGCGTCCCATAGCGGTGTTCGCAACTGCGGCATGGGTTGAAAGGGCTATGGAGAAACTTTGGGGAGGAGTGGAAAGTTCTGGATTTCGGGGCATGATGTCTGCCGCTGACAGAGAAAAGATCATGCGTCGAGAGAAAAAGTTACGTCAAGAAATTTCTCTTATGGTGAGACAAGAGACGGCGCGTACCCAACAACTCGTATATGCGCTTGGAATAATAGAACACCTAGATTCCCGCGCCCCCGTTGCGCTTGAAAGAAAAAGCCAACAAGGAGTGCCGGGAGAGGTTACAGAAGGGGCTGACAGATAAAAGAACCGGAAGGAAAAAGAAAATGGATATGTATAGCGACTGCCACGATATCAGTTGCGGGCGTATTTCTCTTTCCACAGACTGCGCTTTGTCAGAGCGCTTTGCAGATAGACACTTATGGCAATGGAAGATTTATAGCCGAGGTTTTCAATTCAATTTCGATACTTTCCGGCTCAGGGTTGTTGGGACTCATACGTCTAGGGCTTGTTGTGGGAATACTGTTTGCGGTCGTATCTGCGCTTTTTGGGGGAGCGGTGGCGCCGAGTCGCCACCTTGCGATATCAGTCCTTGTCTATCTGACTCTTTTTGGGGTGAAGGTTGATGTCGCGATTTTCGATAGGATTACGTCCTACTCAAGAGTTATAACCGGAGTACCTGCGGGCGTGGGTGTATTCGCTTGGGGAACCGCAGGGATTGGAAGCGGGCTTACTCGCGTGATGGAAACCGCATTTTCGCTACCACAAACTCTGCAGTATTCAAAAAATGGACTTCTGCGGGGAGCGGACCTAATAAAGCGTTCAACGGCTTTTACCGTGGCCGAGCCCCATCTTGCGAACACCCTTAATTCCTTTGTAAGAGAGTGTGGTCTAAAAAGCGTAACTTCAGGACTTTTGACCTCCGACAGCCTTCAAAAATCAGATGATCTTCTCTCTTCTATAAGCGCAAACAACTATAGATTAGTGGAACTTCACACAAATATTGCGCTTGCGCCATCGGCTTACGCATCTCCAACTTCGCTTGGAGACTGTACGGCAACGCAAAGACCTATAATGGCCTACTGCGGCGAAGCGCACGCAGGCGTAGCCGCATGCCTCAACTCTTACTATCCCGGATGGGTGAAGGAACTTGCTGAGGAATCGGGGTTTGTAAACAGAAATTCAAATGTTATCAACACCGGAGGTTTTACCTCTGCGCTTTCAGAATCTTACTCTCGTCTTGCTGGAATATCGGCAAGCGCAAAAGAGATAATCATCCAAAACGCTATGATAAACAGTTACTCTCGTTCTGTGAGATCACTTGCCGTGGCGTCCGGTGGAGAGGCGCAACTTCTCAGTCTCTCCATAGCCGAGGCTCAGGCAAGGCAAAAACATTCCTTTATCGTTTTTGGGGAAATGGCGAGACAGACTTTGCCCTACATAAGAGGACTTTTGCAGGGAATGCTATATGGGATATTTCCCGCCGTGATTTTCTTGGCCATGACTCCACTTGCGGCGCGGATAATCCCCGCATACCTGATAGCTATGTTATGGACAGAATTATGGAACCCCATATACGCCATAGTGAATTTGTTTTCAAATCTGAGGCTTGAGCGGACGCTCACGCCTTACTCAGATGGAGCGCTAACCATAGTTTCAAGAGGTTCTTTGGCCCATGAATCAGATATGACTATGGCCATCGCAGGACTTGCGGCCACAATAGTTCCAATGATTGCCTACTATGTAGTCTCGGCGAGCCAGCATGCCGTGGTGGGAGCAGTGCAGCAGTTTATGGGTCCCACGCAGTCCATCTCAACTCAGACAGCGGGATCACATGCCACGGGAAACATCTCTCTTGGAAACGTGTCGGTGGGTACTGGAAGATATGACACGCTTACCGCTCATAAATCTGACACTGCGAGGGAAACCGTCACGGGAAACGCTGTGCGTCGTTATGAAAACGTCTACTCCCAAGAAGCGTCAAACGTGGGAGGAATAAGGATAACGGGCGCAGAAGGCGTAAGGTATGCGGCAAGGGAAGAGTTGGCCGATACCCAGAAAAATATGGAGACAAGTAGATCTACGGTTACGGAATCCGCGGCTGCGGCATCAGGAAGAATACTCACCTCGCAAAACGAATCCTCTCGTGGCAGAACTTATTCAGAGATGTTCGGGGCTTCTACGCAGACTTCCGAAAGTAAGAATCTTTCGACAGTGCTAGAAACAGCGCAAGCACTTGAAGAAAAATTCGGGCTCACGCAACAGGAATCGCTTCGAATGTCATGGGATACGGCAATGGTTTACGATATGGGCGCAAAGGTGGGCGCTTCGGGGAATTTTCTTGGTGGAGTGGGCAGCGTGGGTGGAACATCTTTTGGCGGGGGAATTAAAGGTCGCGCGGTTCAAGGTACGGACAGAGTAGCTGGACAGAGTTGGAATGAAGCCCAAGAATTTGCCTTAAGCGCAAACTCAAAAGTGAACTTTACCCAAGCGATTTCTGAACTTGAAACTGCTTTTAACTCAAAGGAAACGAGAGATAACGTTCAACTTTCTGCCCAAGACACAGAGCAAGGACGCGCAGAGATTGTCCAGGCTAAAAGCTCTCTTCAGGAATACTCGTCTTCTAGAGAAAAAGCGAGAGCATACTCAGAACTACTTTCTGGGGAAAGTTCTTTTGCAGCAGGTATAGAAAGCGAATACACCCAGTCAGTGTTCGAAGATATGAGGAAACGCGGTCATCCAGACAGTTATACCGCAAAGGGATTATCTGATCTTCGAGACAGAAAGTATGACACAGAACAAGCGGAATCAGTTTCAGAGTCCATACACAGAGTAACAGGACTATCTGATTTGGTAGGATCGGGGAAAATGCCTATGGAGTCCGCTCACGCAATTCCTAACGACAGTTATGGAATGCTGGACGTTGAGTCGTTTGATGTGGATCCAGAATCAAGTTTTACAGAATACAGAAAGTCTGCTTCAGAAGTTGCAGGACTAGACAACAAAGAGATTGCTAAAGAACTAAATATAAACGCAGAAACTATAAAAGAGCGGATAAAAGAGTCTCGGGAAAATACAAGAGAAGAGATGGCTTCTGGAGAAACGCAAACATCAATAGATATGGAAACGGAAAAACAAAAGATCATGCAGGAAGAAAAGCGATTTGGTCATTCTACAAAAGGAGTTCGTAAAAGGCTTGAAAGAGCGCAGAATGCGGATAACTCAGCAGAAGACAAGACCTCACAGATCGCGAAGTTCGTGCAAAGCAATCGCGAACAGCAAAAAAGTGAAGCGGAGGAAAAACATACTGATTCTTCCTCTTCTACAAAGTAATTACATCTCTTACATTGCGGAGACTTTCAGGAAAAATATGTTACAATCTGGCAAAAAACCGAAAGATCAAAACCTGAATAATTTTTCAGTTTAGGACCCTCGATACATAGAGGAAAAAGCCGTGTAGCCAAAACCAAACTGCATAAGAAGCAGGAAGGGAACCCAGACAAAAAAACCCATATAGAAAGCGTATCCTACTTGGAAAGTGAAAAACAGACAGAGAACAAGTTCAAAAAAAGTTGTCATTCCTCTTGAGGAAACGTAATTAAGAGCTCTCCATCTATCCTCTTTGCTTACCACCGCATATTTGGGAGTTCTCACAAAACCCGAGGATTTACCCAGAACCGCCTCAAGAACCGCCTTAGCGTTATTGACGGCAATTCCGGCACCGAGTCCTAGAGCAAGGGGAATATATTTGTAAAATCTTTTTGCGCTTTCGCCATGCGTCTCTCGTACAGCGAGAATATAAAACCTTATTATAGCAAACGTGCCTATCGCAACCGCGATTATGCTTGCGATGAAAAGATCATTGGACCAGATATCGTCCCAAAAAAAGTTCATCGGCACTACAAGAAGTATGGTCATAAGCAAAAACAAATAACTAAAATTACCGAGAAGGTGAAACAAACTCTCAACCTTCACCCTAAATGGAATCTCCTCACCGCCGAGCACCGACGGAAGAAGTTTGCCCGCAGTTTGTACTCCGCCCTTGACCCATCTGTGCTGTTGGATCTTAAAGGCGTTCATATCAACTGGAAGTTCCGCTTCAGATATCACCTCTGGAAGATAAACGGCTTTCCAACCATCAATCTGAGCCCTATAGCTCAGGTCAAGGTCCTCTGTGAGCGTATCGTGTTGCCACCCTCCAGAAAGTTCTATGCATTTTTTCCTTATTATCCCGGCTGTGCCATTAAAGTTAAGAAAAAGTCCATTTAAACAACGCGCTGTCTGCTCAATCATGAAGTGTCCATCAAGAAGCACTGACTGTGCTTTGGTAAGAAGCGAGTAGTCACGATTCAAATGTCCCCATCTAGTTTGTACTATGCCTACTTGAGAATCGGAAAAGGCCGGAACCGTTTTTTTTAGAAAATTTGCGGGAGGCACAAAATCCGCATCAAAAATCGCAACCAATTCCCCTCGGGCTTCCGCAAGCCCAGCGGCAAGAGCTCCCGCCTTATAACCTTCTCTACTTTCTCTTGCCACGCGCTTTATATCAAAACCGAGTGATCTTAGTTCGGAAGCGCATTGCTTCGCTATGCTACTAGTATCGTCTGTTGAGTCATCAAGAATCTGTATCTCCAGAAGGTCCCGAGGGTAGTCAATTCGGCAAACTGCGCGGATAAGTCTCTCGGTTACGTACATCTCATTGTAAACAGGGAGTTGCACGGTGACGCGTGGAAGCCCAGCACAGGGTTGCTGCTTAGGCAAATCCTCTTGGCGCATTCCTCTTTTGTAAAGATACACCAAGTAGTACCTGTGCAGACCGAAAATGCAGAGAAAAAGAGAAGAAAATACGTATAAACACATGCAGAGGTACTTGAAGAAGTCAAACACTTGTACAGAACCTTTATGACTTGAAGTTCGCTATTCTTTCGGCTGCCTGCTTTATTCTTTCTGTGTCAAACGTGACAGAAACTCTCGCGTATCCCTCTCCGTACTCTCCAAAACCGTTTCCAGGAGTCACCACTACTCCCGATTCAGAAAGCATTTTGGAGCAAAACTCAGAAGACGTCATCCCCCGAGGAACCTCAAACCATACGTAAAAAGTCGCTTCGGGTTTTGTGTAACTTATCCCTGCTGTCTCAAGACCTCGGCAGAAAATCTCAAGCCTTTCTCTATAAACATCCTTTCTTTGCTCAAGTCCCAAGGAACTGTTTTCAAGAGCAGTTATACCCGCTTCTTGAACCGCTTGGAAAACCCCAGAATCAATGTTAGTCTTTATTTTTCCTAGTCCTGCCACAGCTCTTTGGTTCCCAGCCGCAAAAGCAAGGCGCCACCCAGTCATGCTGAAAGTCTTTGAAAGCGAATGAAACTCTATGCCTACGTCCATCGCCCCTGTTATCTCAAGAAAACTCAGTGGTTTTTTTCCATAAAACGCTATTTCCGTGTATGCCGCATCGTGACAGACTAAAACATTATTTTTCTTTGCGAAATCTACCACTTCTGTAAAAAAACTCTTATTTGCTAGAACTGTAGTGGGATTGTTTGGATAATTAAGGAACATCATGACCGCCTTTTTCGCCACATTCTGAGGAATCAAGTCAAGGTTCGGGAAAAAACCGTTTTCCTTTAGAAGCGGCATCACATAAGGGTTTCCGCCCGCAAACGACACGGAAACCGGATACACGGGATAACCAGGGTCTGGAACTAAAACTATGTCACCCGGGTCTACAAATGCCAAAGGAGCGTGCGCAATCCCTTCCTTTGATCCTATAAGCGCTACCACTTGGCTTGTGGGGTCAAGGTCTACTCCGAAGCGATTCTTGTACCATGCGGCCGCGGCTTGTCTGAAAGACAGCATTCCAACGTAAGAGGGATAGCGATGATTTTCCGGCTTTGCAGAAGATCTGTGAAGTGACTCTATTATATGGTCAGGAGTAGGTATGTCGGGGTCCCCAACGCCTAGATCAATCACGTCAACCCCTTTTTTTATGAGTTCGCCTTTTCTTCTGTCAATTTCGGCAAAAAGATAAGGAGGAAGTTCCTCTATTCTCTTTGCCCATTTGATTTCCATTTGAAGCCTTCCTAAAATCGGTTTATTATGAGAAACTTAGGTTAACCTAATGACCCCGAATGGCAAGAAAACTAGAAAAGGAGGCATTTACGCCGCAACGATTTTTGATGTTGATTACCTCTGATGATGGTGGAACCGTCACGGGTTTATTTCTCCACAGATAATAAATTTATCATTAATTTAGGCAGTTATAACACTACTAATTGGGGATAGGTTCCCAAATAATCAAGAATCTAGATATCACCCACCAAAATAAAATCATCCTCCGACTCAGTGAGATATTCGGACTACCAGCAGATGCGGTGAAATCTTCAACGTTCTTAACTGTGCGGTGGAAAAAACGAGGATAAACGTTCAACCAAACTGTTAGTCCCTTAGTATGATGCGGTATCAAACGGGAACAAACTTTCAAACGCTGAAATCGCCCAATCCGTCACTCTATGACCAACCGCTTGTCTCTGCCTTGATTTGTTGCCTGCTGAATCTGAATTGTAGGCGCAATGCGAGTTCTAATCTCGTTATAAACAGCGATATTGATACCCTCAGCTACCTCCAGTGATACGACCAACCCATACGCGACAGGACTTTGGAATTTTCCAGCATCTTCACGGCAGTTTACTTTGATTTTGATAAAATCCCCGTCTATTAACGGCTCTGCCTTCTGACCTTCAAACACTTCGTGTTGGACTGTTCCTCGCTTTACTGCATGCCAGCCGTCGGTCCCGCTACAACTTTCTTTTCTATCTTTGGCGGGCATAACTCCATCAACCTCGAACCACAAACTTGCTACCCTATATCTTTGCGTCCTTGCAGAAATTGGTGAAATCCATGCCATAGTAACTGTCAGGCGTCGCCATTCAGACCGAGAGCCTAAAGAGGGCGGAAGCGGCAATCTGAAAACATGAGCTTCACTATCTAAAAGTTGTCCGAAGCCTAACAAGCAGGCTCGTTGCTCCGTACAACTCAGAACGCGATCTACTTGTGGAACACCGTAGCCCAGCCAATTTCTTACAAATCTGCTAATCTGTCGATTATTCTCTGAAGTACATAGCAAGTCTCCGATTCGAGTGCCAATATCTTCCCATGCACAACTATGAACGAGCATAGCTTTCAACAATGGAACTTCATATGTTCGCACATCAACACCTGTTATCTGCTCAGCAAATATTTGCTGAAGTGAGTCGTAACAAATACCAGCAGTACGACTGATCAAAGCAGCGGCGTTGCTTGTTCCACAAGAATAGGAAACTCCCTCAAGGTTTCCAAGTTGCCGGGCAGGAATAGCGGTTTTGTTTCCAGGTGGAGCACTTCGAATAGACGGTTCAACCGGTTTTATAGAGTAGTTATCCAACTGTGCAGACTTGAAATCTTCTTGGTACAGAACCTTACCTCCTGGAAAAACAATATCCGGCTTAATTGATCTTCGATAACCACTGCCGAATGCTGAAACTGGGCTCGGCATAGCACGCAAAAACGGGTTGAATATATTGTTGACCGTACCAAAGTGAGACTCGTCGTCTTGGACTGAACCAACCGTCAACCCGTTGATACTCTCAGCTGGAGAAAGAAGTCTGCGATTTCTAGCATCCGAAAAAAGTGCTTTAACAACAGCGGTTTCTCGTTCTTGGGAATCTAAAGATTCGAATTCGATCCGCGAAATCCCTAGTCGTATAGGGTCTGAATGATTCCCAGCGCTTACAATAAAAAGCACACCATAGGTAAGACTGAGCCAATCCAACAGCCTCGCTACAGGGCTCATAGACTGCAGGAACTGTCTATCTGGATCACCAATTGATAAATTTATCACCCTTACAGAAGGGGCTACTGGGCCTTCTGAACCATCGCCTTTAAATAGCCTTTTCACGGATCGGTGAATGAGGTCCACAAGCAGGACGTCATCCGGAATATGCTCACGGCGAGGCGTGTGAAAATCTTTTGGAATCGGCTGCATAATCGGACGCACATACACTGGTCGTCCTAATGGTCGCGATCCACCGTTTAGGTCACCATGGACAATCAAAGATGCCATTGATGTGCCATGCACACGCTCATTGGCGTTATATCTGCTTTCTACATCTTCAGGGTCATCAATGATCAATCTTCCATTTAGAAGTCGATGATTTGTCAATGGAAGCCCATCCAAAACGGCAATTACCGGCTCTCCATCCGGTAGAGAATGCTCTTGAGGATCAGAATAGACTGCTTCGTCTTCGGGAATCCCATCGCCAGCGATCATCTGCCCAACAGGCCGAAAGAACATGACGCGGTCACATTTCACTAGTTCCGTATTCAGATTATCAACAACAGCCTGAATGGAATTGGCTGGCAACTCGGCTAACATGCCATGATAGGCAATATCCTCATGCAATGACTCAGCTAAGACATGCCCAAATAGTTGCTGAATCAGATTTGTTACGATTGTTGAACTTTGCTGTCTCTTCTCTTCACTATTTCGAAACCAAAGCTCAACTTCAAACCGGACAGTCCTGCCGCCGTCATGCTCCAGATCTTCTTTCCAAGCATCAATCAGCCCTGTCTCCATAAGCCTATCTATGACGTCCCATCGGCGAATATCTTTCAAACGCAGAAACACATCACGAAACTTTGTGAGACCGCCACCAAATTTCTGTTTTGGGTTGTCCTGATTCGTATATTGACGCCACATGGAGAGCATCTCATTCAGAGCTTTCTGATTACTCATGACCATGTACAAGCAGCCACTCAGACCTTTCTCTGGATCTTTTTCATCAAAGAAATCCTGATCAGGACCTATTTCATCAATCTCAAATTCTCCCATCCACTCAAGGCCATTGATACGCTTCACAGCGTTGGCGAAACCTTCAACACTCCCGACGATTTCCATCACCAAGACTTGCTCTGGGTCTATGCCTGTCACAGATTGCTGAATCTCAATACTTCGTGATCGGATAGCTTCTTGTAACTGAGTAAATTTTGGAGCAAGCCTTTCCCATTGCCGATGGTGTGTTGGCAGATTCGAACTACCGCCGCCACCGCCTAACTTCGACTTGGAAGTAACCTCAGGCGTTGGAAAAAGAAGTAGTGGGTGTTCAGGCATCCTTCACCCTCATTTCGTCCTTTTGAGTTACGGTGACTGATCGGGTGGACCAATTCTTAAGGGTTTTAGATATTGTATCTTTCATGTTAGGGTTCGGTTGTTCAAGCACGTATTGGCGGAATACGGTTATTCCGAACTCTTCGACTTCCGCGAAATTCGATCCTAGGAGGCGTTTGGCCAAAGTACTCGGTGCATATCCCAGTGATATATTGATTCGACGCTCGAATTTTTCGAACCACTCCGTCAGGCGAGCCTGAGTTGGACTAGGTAACGTCATGCGCACCTGGAAGCGCCGCCACACGGCACGATCCAGAAGTTCAGCATGGTTGGTTGCTCCAATGATCACTACATGACTCGGCAGGTTGTCGATCTGCATGAGTAGCGAACTTACCAAGCGTTTGATCTCACCGGTCTCGTGCAGATCACCGCGCTCCTTACCTAGAGTTTCAAACTCGTCGAAAAAGAGGACGCATTTCCGAGTGGAAGCGTACTCAAACAGTTTCTTCAGACGGATAGCGGTCTCGCCTAGATAAGTACCGACGACACTCTCATAACGAACCACAAGTAGTGGAACCATCAGTGCTTCTGCAATAGCTTCGGTCAACGACGTCTTGCCATTACCAGGAGGTCCGATGAGAAGTACGCGGTTGCGAGGCTCCAAGTTGTACGATCTGAGCAAGTCGGTCCGGTGCTGTTCCTGAACCAGACTCTGGCAAATGTGTTGCACCTCATTTGGGAGGATAAGGTCGGACAAATTTCTTTGGGGCATAATTTCATGGAACAGACTACCCATACGTTGATCCAGCATAGGACCACTTCCATTAGTAACAGAACGCTCAACCGGCGTCGCATTGAGTAATTCCTTGAGCTTCTTGGCCAGCACCTTGTGCTGCTTGCTCCGTTCTTCGGCGATGATAGCCTCAACGACCTTTCGAAAACTAACCTTATCACCACGTATACCAGATTGGACGAGGTGAATTAGTAAATCCGCCCTTGCCATTACTTGCCTCCTATTCTTGTCACCGCCTAGTCGTACCACGTGAGCAAATTAAGATCTTCTTCTAGAACGTTTTTAGATGTTTTGTCGGCTATGTTTTAGTTATGTTCTTGCCAAGCTTTTTAGAATCCGGCACGGGCAGATCGCGAACGGAAGACCTTGAGTTTTTTTCTTGGCCTTTAGTATCCCTCAAACTCCTTAAAGTAGTGTTCGCCAGAAACCCCTTCTTTCAGAAATAGCAGATTTCTATTTTACCTGATCAGAACGCCGATCAACAGTTGACGTGATCTCATTTGGCTATTTTCGGGAACGCTTGTTAGATTCTGGCGTTTAACAATTTTCGCAAAAAAGATTAAAATATGGGCAGCGAAAGCAAAGAAGGAAACCAATGAAGATACTTTACGCGATACAGGGAACCGGAAACGGTCACATAAGCCGCTCAAGAGATGTCATAGCCGAGCTCCGCAAAGATGCCGAAATTGACATAATGGTAAGCGAAAAACAGCACGAAATAAATCTTGGCTTTGAGGTGAGATATCAACTCAGAGGCTTAGGATTTATCTTTGGAAAAAATGGTGGAATTGACTACCTAACGTCTCTGAGAAAAGCGAGATTTGATAAATTACTCGCTGACGTTTACGAACTTCCCATAAATGACTACGATATAGTGGTAAGCGACTTTGAGCCCATATCGTCATGGGCGTGCCGTCTCAGAAAAAAAGCGTGCGTTTCTCTCTCTCATCAGACCTCATTTGTTTCTCCTAAAACCCCCCGTCCGGAAAAACCCAACAAAATAATGGAATTCATAATAAAATGGTACGCTCCGGTGTGCATACCGCTTGGACTTCATTTCAAAGAGTACGATAATTTCATAAAAACCCCTATAATAAGGAAAGAACTTCGTGAATACGATATAGAGAACAGAGGTCACTATACGGTTTATCTTCCAAGTTTTTCCGAAAAAACCCTGTTGCAATGCCTCAAAAAAATCGAAGTATCTTGGGAACTTTTTTCAAAACATTACAAGGGCGCCCCATACACAGATGGGAACGTCACCGTTAACCCAGTGAGTTACGACAAGTTCATAGAAAGCTTTACTGGAAGCGAAGGAATACTGACCAATGCTGGATTTGAGACCCCGTCTGAAGCTCTTTTTCTCGGCAAAAAAGTGCTTGCGGTACCCATGAAGGGACAATATGAGCAGGAATGTAACGCAGTTGCGCTTGATCTTATGGGTTATCAAGTAATCCACAAGGTAGGCAACAGCTTTGCGGAAAGAATCGCGAACTGGATATCCCTTCCATCCGCAGAGAAAAAAGAGTACAAAAATATCGTTCCTGATATAGCGCAGACCATTCTTGAGTATGGAGAAAAATACGGTTCGGGGAAGGAGTTCCCTCATCCCGGAGGCTCTCCTATCGCCGATGCAGAGCAAAAAGGGATGCTTGACCTTCTTAACTAACCCAAAACTCTGCCCTGAAACAGCAAGATAATCAGATCTAGAAAAAATAGAAAACCGAAATACCGAGAGTAAGACCGGCAAACGCTTGGAAAAAGGTGTGGCACCCGAGTTTTATCCTCGCCCAAACTACGAGAAGAATTAATGGAATAACAACTAAAATCATCACGTCGTGGAAATATCCGAGAGTTGCCACTGAAAAGGCTCCTATACCTGCGCAGTGGCCACTTATCTTCCAATAAAGAGAAACTAGCAACCAAAGACCTGCAAGAACAAGACATGAAACGCCCACACTGACAAGAGTGCTGGGTCCGCCGGCGAAATGGTAAAGAGCTAGGGAGAAAACGCAGTACGTAATGACAATACAAAGCGGTTTTATTCTCTCTTCCCTTATATTTATGTGAAAGTCTGTCACTTTTCCCTTGCTCATAAGGTAAAAGATGTAAGAAGTAGGAGCTAGAACGAAAAGAAAAACAAAAAGAGCTAACCAGAAGATTTTTGATTGATGTTCAACCAACAACGCGGTCATAATTACCGCATAGAGAACACAGAGTGGCGGAGAAAAAACGGTGGAGATCAGATTTGCTATAAAAATCGCCCTGCCACTTTCCGCTTCTTGTGGAAAAAGGACTTTCTGAGCGACATTATTGTTATTTATCATTGTTCGATTTTTTACTTTCCCATCTAGATTAATATTTTGATTAAAACCGCTACTTAACCCCCTACATTCTATTATATAGAAAAAAACAAAACAGAGCAGGAAAACAAGACAAAAAATTTAGAACAGGCTGTTTTTTAACTGCTGTTTTGAAAAACTTTAACAATTTCTTAAATCCAAGCATAAAACTGTTCTCTGATTCTATTTTCAGTTCTCCTCTTCCGACCATGGTTTTTCAAAAAGGCCATCTTTAAACACTAGGGCAGTTGATATAAAAACGTACATGATATTCTTATCAAAGTTCTACTTGGAGACTCTTCAACTCAACATATCTTATACCATCTATTCACAACGGTACATTCCATAGTTGAAAAATTTGCTCAACAACGATTTCTAGGATTACATTCAAATGGTATAATTGAGTATAATACTAGTTTTTTACCATGGAACTGCCGCAGAAAGCTTATTGTGATTAAAAAAAACCAAAAGCCAATCCATCCCAGCAAGTATGTTTGGGAGAAGATCATCCTTCAGAGCACTACGGATGCTAAGACTGCCAACCAGTTAGAAATCGGACGCGAAGAATTGTCTAAGTTCCTGAACTGTAAGACATCTCTATCGCATAAGGTGCCACAATGGTTAGAGCAGGCATTTGGGGCAGATCGCGAATTTCTACTAAATTTACAAACCCAATACGATGGTTGAGATCAAAGCCCGGAAGATTGAGGAATGGGCAAAAACAAAAAAAACATGTGCACGGGAAGAGTTGCCGGTACTGGTACGGTTTCTCATCCACTCGACTGGGGGAAAATTCACCCACTTTGATTTCCCCGCGTTTGACAATGGACAGCGTCCCGGATGGGATGGTGAATTAAAGACAGAGACACCAACCTCATGGATACCAAACGGCTGGTCCGGTTGGGAGTTCAGTTGCGATAAAAACCCCAAAGGCAAGGCAACTGCCGACTACGAAAAGCGAACGAAGGAAATCCCATCAGAAGAACGGCTCTCTATGACATTTATCTTCGTGACACCTCACAACTGGCAAAGCAAAAAACAATGGGTTACTGAGAAAAGAAACCAAGGGGATTGGAAAGACGTGCGCGTCTATGATGCAAGCGATCTAGAACAGTGGCTCGAACAGTCCATAGGGACGCGAGTCTGGTTCGCTGAACGGCTCGGTTGCCCTATCAGTGGATATCAATCACCCGATAAGTGCTGGTCCGATTGGGCTAATGCTTGTCAGCCAGCAATCTCTCCCAAGTTATTTCCAGCAACTGAGAAATCTACCTGTTTGCGGCAGTGGTTGGATTTACCACCAGAGCGACCATTCATAGTTGCGGGTGGTGGTTCTCCCGATGAAGCGCTTGCTTTTGCGTGTCTCCTTATGCTTGAAGAAGAGAGTATAAATAATCCGTTTCCCAATGCAATCGTGATTGATTCACCTGAAGTTATGCGGCGGTTTCGTGTGTCAAATAGCATCCCACCACAGTTTATAGTTATTGTTCATACTTCCAATGTAGAAAAAGAGATTGGGAATCTCTACAAGCATTGTCATTGTTTGATAGTACGACCGGACAACGACCTAGAAAATGAACCAGATATAAAGTTAGGATTGGCTGACTGGTATGACTTTTCAAATGCTCTCAAAGATATGGGTTTGTCCAAAGGCAAGATTGATAAACTTATGAGGGAAACAGGACGATCGCCTACTGTCCTGCGCAGGCGTCTTTCTAAGATTCCAGAAATCCGTGTCCATTCTTGGGCCAATGACTCGAACACTGTACAGGAATTGTTGCCAACGGTGTTGGTGGGAACTTGGTGCAAAAAATCTCAAGGAGACAAGGAAATTGTCAAGCGTCTTGCTGGGGTGAACCATGACAGAGACATAGAAAGAGACATCAACAAATTACTGGACTTGCCAGACTCACCCCTTTGGACATCAAGTGAGTTCCAAGGAGTGGTTTCACACTTTGATGCAATGCTAGGGATAGCCAAATTCCTAACGGATTCAGATCTTGGCACATTTTTCTGTGTCGCCGAGGATGTACTTTCAGAATCCGATCCTGCGTTAGAGTTATCAGAAGGCGAAAAAGGGTCAGCCGAGTCATATAGTAAAATTCACCGTCATTCGGCAAAACTGCGAGAAGGTATACGAGAAACGTTGATAATTTTCTCCGTCCATGGCGATACACTGTTCAACAAGCAATGCGGTTATGTTCTTAAGTCTAGGACTTCTTGTCTCATTCGTCGGTTACTTGATCCGTTGACAATAGACAAGTTGCTTTCTCACCAAGATGATCTAGCAGATTATGCCGAGGTTGCACCAGATGTGCTTCTAGAACTAATTGAGGATGACCTACAAAAATCAAAGCCAGCCGTAATTGATCTGCTAAGGTTCGTCGAAAGCAATCTCTTCTCTAGCAAGTGTCCCAGAGCAGGGTTATTATGGGCACTGGAAAGCCTCGCTTGGAATCACATAGAACGAGTGAGTAAAATTCTCACACAGTTATCAACCGTAGCGATCAATGATAATTGGGAGAACAAGCCAATACATAGTTTGGAAGCATTATATAGTTCAAATTCACCTCAGACAACTGCTTCACTTAGCGAACGAATACAGAACCTTGAAATATTGACGAAACAATTTCCAGATGTAGTCTGGCATATCTGCGTAACAGTCTTGAATACGGATTCGCGAAAGGCGTTTTCTAACCACCGCCCGCGCTGGCGAACACCAAACACCCGCGAATGTGTGACATCGGAACAAATGAACGAGTTCAGGCTGAAGGTACTCAGACTCATTCTGGAGTGGCCGAACCACAACCATCAGACGCTTGGAGATCTTGTCGAATTGCTTCACAATCTATCTGAGAAAAATCAAATGGAAGTTTGGGACCTAATTGATAACTGGGAAACTGCCGAGACAAACAATAAGTTCAGGGCTAATCTGCACGAAAGAATACGTCAGTCTATGTCAACTTGGTGTCTACATCCTTGCAAAGTACAAAGTGAATCTCTAGAACGAGCTCACACGGTATACAATCGGTTAAAACCGTCCGACCCGGTTGTCTGCCATTCTTGGTTATTCTCCGATTCTTGGACAGGACCTGTTATTGGTGAGACTATGGACGAATACCACAACTATAAAAAACACTCGGAGAAGATTCGCAAATTGAGAGTATCCGCCACCAAGGAAATATGGGCGAATCAAGGCTTTGAAGGTGTTATCGCCATCCTAACTATATGCGGTACACCTTATATGGTTGGGCAGAGCATGGAAGTTAGTATTTATGATGACAGTGTGAGAGTTAATTTTGTCAAACAATGTCTTTCTTTTACGAGCGATTCTCTTTTTCTAGAGAAGATTAATAGGTGCCTTAAAGGTTTTCTTAGTTCTATTGATGATGATGTACGTAATTCTCTCCTTATGGAGGTCGCATCGGATTTGAACGCTAGGCAGATCGTGCGATTATACTGTTGTGCTCCATTCAGGTGGAATACTTGGCGGCTACTTGACATGTATGGTAGCAAAATCAAGGAACAGTATTGGCAAGAAGTTAAGCCAGAAAACATATGCTACGGTGAAGCAGAACTAGTGGAAATTGTTGATCGCCTCTTGGATGCAATACGCCCCCTTGAAGCACTTTTCGCCTCGGTTATGAATTTCCCCAAGATTGAAACGTCGCGTCTTAAACGTATTTTATTTGACCTTAGTAACTTGGGTGCCTCAGATACCAATCTTCGCAACCACTACATGAACTCAACTTATTATTATATTTCTATTTCGCGAGCACTTAACGAACTGAACGACCGTAGCGACATCCATCAAGACGAAATGGCACTCTTGGAGTTAATGTATTTCCAACAGATACGTCGCAAGGAGTATGGTTATGGTATTCCCAATTTGGAGTGGCGTATATCCGAATCTCCTATGAACTTTGTTCGAATTTTGGCTATAGGATTTGAACGTGAAGATGGGAAAAAAGATCCTCAAGAATGGAGTATTACAGATGCTAGAAAACAGACTACGCTCCGCTGTACCGCCTACGAGATACTTGATCTGGTCAGTCGCATTCCGGGAACTAGAAACGAAAGCGATATTGATGGAGATAAGTTATCGCGGTGGATCAAGGAAGCGAGGCGACTCTGTGCCAAATACGGACGCGAATCATTTGGGGATATCTATATCGGTGGAATCTTGGCAAGAGGTCCAACCGATGAAGAAGGAGATTGGCCTTGTATAGCAGTCTGTGAAGCAATGGAGAAAATTAGGTCTCAGAATATCAAATCAGGCTTTATTGCTAGCATAGTTAACACACATGGTGTGACGGTTAGACCTTTTGGCGAGGGGGGCGTACAGGAACGTGAACTGGTGAAGAAATACAGAAGTTGGGCTCAAAAACGTAAGATTAAATACCCTTACGTTGCGAGTGTATTGCAAAGTATAGCAGATAGTTACGACTACGATGCGCTTAAGAGAGACGACGAAGCGGAAAACGAGCGGCAGAGAATACGATACTAACCTACTTTGGAGAGTAGAATTAATAAGTATTTCCCTGCATTCTATCCAACAAACATTATCACCTGCTTCAAAAACTAAAAAACGGATACACACTTTCCCATGACAAACACTGTAAAAAAGAGACGCTTTCTAGATGCCCCGGGCCCAGTTGCGGTCTTACTCTGCGTAGCTGGAGTTCTCGTTTCCGCATTTCTCGCGTATGAAAGTTTGTCCTCCGGGACTCGGGCTTGCCTCACGGGCGCAGACTGTGACGTGGTAAGGGAAAGTCGATATTCAAGCATCGCAGGAATTTCAGTTCCACTTCTTGGGGTTGCGGGCTACTTACTATTATTGACGGTAACCCTAGCTCCCTTCGGAAAAAAAAAGAAATGGAGGCTACTTTTACCTCTTTGCGTAGCGGCCGTCTCTTTTTCCATATACCTTACATATCTTGAGATTTTCATAATAAACGCGTTGTGTTCTTGGTGTTTGATATCTGCTGCTATCTCTGTGCTTCTGCTCGGAATAGTGCTTATGAAAAAAAAGAGTATGTATCCACAAGCATCCCCTATGCGTGTGGGAAGCGTCTCTATGGCAATGTTTGTCCTAGTATTCGCTGTTTCTTGGCTTATCCAGATGCCATCCGCTGAACAGCGGTCGGTCGTCAGGCAATCTTCTGTTTACCAGACGCGTCTAGCAAAACATCTTTCAAGAAGCGGAGCGGTCATGTACGGTTCGTTCCAGTGTATCTACTGTAAGAAACAAAAAGACCTTTTCGGAAGCGCGTTTGTCCATTTGGCATACGTGGAATGTTCTCCTGAAAGGCCAGAATCAAAACGTAAACTCTGCGAGACGAAAAAGATAAAGGGTTATCCCACATGGGAAATCAATGGTAAGATGCACGAGGGGATGTTACCGTTGCAACGCCTTGAGAAACTCTCAGGCTATGGTGGAAACTGACACCTAAAAACACTTATTGTTTGACATTAAAAGATCTCTTATTTAAATTCCTATGGATATTCGTATTACATAATGGGGGATAAGTTAGAGTTGCAAGATAGAAAAAACAGCGACCGGTCCGTTGTTCTTAGTTACAATAAGCCAGGTCGTACTAAGCATTATGAAATCAGTAGCGGTGTTTACAACCTCTGCCTTACGTTGGGTGTTATAGTTATATTCTTGACTCTTCTTGGCTGTTTCTTTTCTTACAAATTTTACAACGAGACAAAAACTTTTGCGGCGCAAAAAGAAACGGAGATAAACGAGATTCTCTCTGTAATCGAGGAAATGCCGCAGGACATGATTGTTGATAAAAATCTTGAGCAAAAATTTATAGAAAGAGTGCTTGCATTGGAGGAAGAAATCGAACCCATGCGCAAACTCTTAAAAAGAAATAATACTACTAGAAAAAACATAGGGGGACGAGGATTCAGCGCTTCGGATATTACCTCAGACTATTTCAACTCAGTTGAAGAGGACTTACAACAAATTAAAAAGGTTCTTCCGTCAATCCCCTTGGGTAAACCTGTCGAAGGATCAATCTCGTCAGGTTTCGGCTACAGGAAATCTCCTTTCTCTGATTCGCACAAATTTCACGGTGGGATTGACTTCAGAGCAGCATCCGGAGACGACGTAGTAGCCACTGCGGACGGAGTAGTGCATGAAACCCGAAACTCTCCTGACTATGGAAAATATATAGTGATAGAGCACGACATGGAGTTTAAGACTCTCTACGCTCACCTCTCCAGTATAGAAGTAAGTGAAGGGGACAAGGTTTCATGGGGAGACGTAATAGGTAAAATTGGCTCTACTGGCCGTTCTACAGGGCCGCACCTTCATTACGAGATAATAAAACGCGGAAAAAGAATCAACCCGAGAAAATACGTATCACCCAGATAACAGGCGGGTTATACGACTAGTATGAGAGGCGTAGATGTATACCCAAATCAACCCAAATAGCGTCTTAGAAAAGTTTAATCTCAGTGATATTATCAACTTCATTCTTTCTTTTCCCTAACGGTATTTACTTGTTCATTATTTGTAATTGCTAGGTTAGTGATGGTGGTGATGAATTTTTTGTTTACTCTCCCCAGCCGACACCGTCGCCCTGACCCGTACATCTCCCTGTTTTGCAAATGTAAGAACCAGCATCACATGATCTCCGCGTATATCGCGGCGAAGTTGCGTGAGCATGAGGTGATGTCCTCCGGGCTCAAGCGCCACTTCTTTTCCTGCGGGAATAGTAAGTGAAGGGATTTCTCTCATTTTTACTGAATCGGAATTCGGTACGTTGACTGTAGCGTGAACGGCCGCTTGGTCTGAGCATTCGCATTTGACTCCCACAAGAACATCGTCCTTTATCCCGTTGTTTCTGATAACCATATAAGCGGCTGTAACGCTGATTCCCGGTGGATTCGGTCTCACCCAAGCTCCAGATACAGAAATAGCATTCTCACCCCTAGCCAGAAACGAGGGCATCATAGAAAAAACAAGTAAAATCAAAAAAATTCTCCTCAAAATCATGAAATTCTCCTCAATAGGCGTTTTATATCCTGCGCGATTTTATCTGGGTCTAGTTTTTCTCTTGGATATCGAAGGATAATCTCTCCACGAGCGTTTATTAGATATATGGAAGGAGAATGGGTGACTTGGTAGTTTCCGTCTTCGTCCGGCGTGTCTTTCAAATAAAACACGCCGCATGCCTTACTTATTTCTGTTATTGTTTTCTCAGACCCTGTAAGACCTATTATCCCTTCGTGAAAAAACGGCACGTAAATTCCCAGTTTCGAAACCGTATCTCTTTCTGGGTCCACAGTTATAAAAAGCGCCTTCACGTTGTCGGAAACCTTGTCCTCAATTAGATCTAACACGTCTCCCAACGCTCTTAGAGTGCCCGGACATATATCAGGACAGTTAGCAAACCCGAAACTCAAAAGCACTACTTTGCCTCTATGCTCGGAGAGAATAAACTCTCGGTTTTGATGATCAGTTAGCGAAAAATCAAACGCGGGACGATGAAATTCGTCTCCGTGATAGTTTTTATCTCCGCCGAACTGAAGAACCGCTATTACCCCAATCCACACAAAGGCAATTACGACAAACAGAAATATGAATTTGTATTTTCTTTCCATTATTCAAATATACAGCACGCTCAGAGTCAGTGGAGATTGTAGCACAGGTTTTACTGCTAAACAAAAAAGAGAGCGCCTTAGGGGGATAAAGGCGCTCTCCATCTTACAATAAAGGAGGATGAAGGATGAATATTGAATGCTGTTCCTAACCAGCAGTATAAAATATAAGTAAATTACTTAAACTGTCAAGGAAAAATTAAAAAAAATTTCAGTAAGACAAAAAAACAGGATTTATACATAAATGCGTTGATACCAAACTATAGATTCATCCTGCTTGAGAACTCGTAGGCATGGATCTTTTTAATCTCGCAACCGGGTCTAAATACTCCCTCGGTAACGTATCCCGTAAAGCACGTGAAAATTGACTAGACGCAAGCAGGTTTCGTTCATCATACCACTTTGCATCAACACCTCGCGTCATTGTAGCGATCAACTATATGGCGTTTAAAGTAGAGAAAAGGGCGAGGGCGGTTTTGGTATTCACACCGGTTATTATTGATATTCCAGCAGTGATGATTGGCCAACAATATCAACAACGCGCACTTGCGACTCATGGCCATCAGAGTCTGTTAGCTGTAGCGTTTCGCCCAACAAAAAATGGACAGGTTGGATTGCGCCTTGATTTATTGAAACGTTATCGGCGTAAAGATAAGTGCGGCCATGGGTGTCTAGAATAATACTTAGCTGACCGGAAAGGGTAGGCAAATATCCCGTACTTTTGGTGAAAATCGCAGAGCCGCCACCAGACAGATTTTCCATTTTCACATCCAAAGGCTCTTCTCTGGGCACTAGGTCATGGACAACTTTGGCCGCGTAACCATCTGCCGCTAAAAAAACGGTCATCGGCAAAACAGCGGTGTGCAGATCAAAAAACGCTTCACCTGTTGCGTCTGTGGTCGCGCGTTTCCATGTCTTGTTGGGATAGATGATTAATATGTCCACGCCCGCAAGTGGTTTGCCCACGTAGCGTACTACAACCGAGGTTTGAAATTCACTTGACTCTTGTGGAGCTGAAGGAATGGAAAGAACAAGTTCAGACTTATCAATCTCTCTATATTCGGGATACCTCCCGCATAACTCATAGGTGTCTCGCCTGATGATTGGTACCCCATCTCCACGTTGCTCCATTATGTATTGTCTGTCTTGAGTCTCTCTCAGTTCAGGTACAGGCACTCTTCGTAACACCGAAACCAAAACTTGGTTCCGAGTTGCCTGACGATCCATCATACTTTGTTCAGTTAAATTGTTCGGCAACCCGCCAGGTGAACTAATTTCAAGGCGATTTGCGAACATTGCGATCCGAATACGGCTACCCCGGATGGAATAATCACGATGCGCCACCGCATTCACCACGGCTTCAAACACTGCGCGTATGCTGTACTCCGGAGTTTCCACGCGCGCAGGCACCTTACGCGCCGAGACGCGCATATTGCGCATGACGAAAAGAACCGCTTGGGCAATCTGATGTTGCAAGGAGCCGGTAATCTCCTGAGAATCAATCTGAGTTGCGCTCCGGTCTACTCCCCGATAATGGGTCGCCACGATGTAGGCGTGTGGCAACCACTGCTCTGGAGTAGCGCTACACAGAAGAACACCTGCTATGCTGGCGCGCAAAACTCCTTTTTCGTCTTTGGTCAGCAAGCCCATTTTTAGCAAGGAGAGCTGTGGATCAGAAGCGCCTTGCGCGCTTATAAGGAGTTTCCAGAGTTCCTTATCTAGGGAACCAAATCCGGTACCCCGAACCGGTTGCTCATCAAATGAAACAAAGCGTGACTGGGCGCGCTGATGCGCGAGCCGGAATTTTTCGTCTCTCATCTGCCTTTTTGAATTGCCGACGCGTAGATAAACGCCACCGGAACTTTGATGCATAGTGTCATCAACTTTGATTGTAACCATTACCAACAACTTGCCATCTTCTGTTTCTCTGCGCTCTATAATAGGATAGATAGGAGGTTTGATCCGATCACGGCAAATCTCCGTCAAACTACTCACCAGATTATCTAGTTGCTCTCGCGTCATGTCCTGCACCTCGCCGCTGTCAGACACTCCGCACAGTAAAACGCCACCATCAGCATTGGCAAAGGCGGCGATTTCGTCTGCTAGATCGTCCGGCCTTGGCTCTTTGGGTCGGTTATCGGAAAAAATAATTCGCTTGAACTCTCTATGAGCATCTTCTCCTAGACGCAGATAACGCTCAATCTCTTTTCGTTCTGTGTTCATACTTTCACCCGCCCATAAATCTCAAAAAAAAAGCGGGCGCAAATCCCTGAGGACTGCGCCCGCTCCAAAAAACTTTCGATATTGGAAACGACACTCTTACATCATGCCGCCCATTCCTCCCATCGGCCCACCTGGTGGCATTCCACCACCAGCGCCAGCTGGCTCTTCCTTAGGAACGTCAACTACAAGCGCTTCTGTGGTAAGAAGAAGCCCCGCAACGCTTGCCGCGTTCTGTATGGCGGTTCTAGTAACCTTTGCGGGATCAAGAATACCGGCTTTTATAAGATCCCTATACTCAAGGGTAGCCGCATCAAATCCGTGAGAACCCTTCTGAGTTCTTACATTCTCAACCACTATTGAACCGTCCCATCCTGCGTTTGACGCTATCCCGCGAAGCGGAGATTCAAGCGACCTTTTCACAATATCAACTCCCGCTTGCTCTTCTGAGTCAGCGCCGGTGAACTTTTCAACAGGGCCAACCGCTCTTATAAAGGCAACGCCGCCGCCAGCGACTATTCCTTCCTCAACAGCGGCCCTAGTAGCGTTAAGAGCGTCCTCAACCCTGTCCTTTTTCTCTTTCATCTCAGTTTCAGTAGCAGCTCCAACCCTGATCACAGCAACGCCACCAGCGAGTTTAGCTAGCCTTTCCTGAAGCTTTTCCCTGTCATACTCGCCGCTTGCCATACCTATCTGGCTCTTTATCTGGTTTATGCGGCCAGCTATCGCAGACTTTTTCCCCGCTCCACCAACTATCGTAGTGTCATCACGGTCTATTACCACTCTTTTCGCTTTTCCAAGGTCAGCGACTTTGGCATTCTCAAGCTTCATACCAGCTTCCTCGGATATCACCTGCCCACCGGTAAGAACCCCTATGTCCTCAATCATAGCTTTTCTTCTGTCTCCAAATCCAGGAGCTTTTATCGCCGCCACTTTAAGAGTTCCCCTGATCTTGTTGACAACCAGAGTGGCAAGCGCCTCTCCCTCAACATCTTCAGCGATTATAAGAAGTGGCTTTGTGCTTCTCGCCACTTCCTCAAGAAGCGGGAGAAGATCTTTCATATTAGCTATTTTCTTATCGAACAGTAGGATGAGCGGGTCTTCAAGTTCAACGGTCATTTTCTCAGGCTCAGTGACGAAATAAGGACTTAAATACCCTCTGTCAAACTGCATTCCCTCTACCACATCAAGCTCAGTATCAAGACTTCTTCCCTCTTCAACGGTGATAACGCCGTCTTTTCCCACTTTCTCCATCGCATCGGCGATAATGCTTCCAACGTTGTCGTCACCATTAGCAGAAACCGTCGCCACTTGAGCTATCTCAACGCGGCCTTTTACCTGCTTACTTTGCTTTCTTATGCTTTCAGTAACTACCTCAACCGCTTTGTCTATACCTCTTTTGAGTTTCATTGGGTCGTGTCCCGCGGCCACAAGTTTTATTCCTTCTTTGTATATAGCTTGGGCAAGGATAGTCGCCGTTGTGGTACCGTCTCCGGCGACGTCGCTTGTCTTTGAAGCGACTTCTTTGACCATCTGGGCTCCCATGTTTTCAAACTTATCCTCAAGCTCTATCTCCTTAGCCACCGAAACCCCGTCTTTGGTCACTACGGGAGCTCCAAATGTTTTTTCTATAAGCACATTGCGGCCCCTTGGCCCCAAAGTCGCCTTCACTGCCGCTGCGAGCTTATCAACGCCTTGGAGAATCTTTTCTCTTGCTTCTGCGTCAAATAACAGATCTTTTGCCATTTTGTTGTTTCCTCCTTTTTAATCTATCACAGCAAGTATCTCACTCTCGCTGAGGATAAGGTAATCCTCTCCGTCGAGCGAAACCTCGCTTCCACTATATTTTCCGAATATAACCCTGTCACCTTTCTTGACATCAAGCGGAATGACATCTCCGTTCTCAAGAATCTTTCCTCTGCCGACGGCGACAACCTCGGCCTGCTGCGGTTTTTCAGCAGCTGTGTCGGGGATTATTATTCCCCCTTCCGTTGTCTCAGACAGATCCAGACGTTTGATCAGGACCTTATCATGTAACGGTCTTATCTCCATCTCTAATACCTCCTAATTTGGCTTTGAAAAATAAAATTTAGCACTCGCTACCTACGAGTGCCAGATATAAAGTAAGCATCATTAAGGTAGTGTCAAGGGGGGAAATCGCAGTTAATAAAAATGCCGAAGTTTCTTAAAACTTCCTTAACCTTCCGTTCTCAGTATTTACGAACCTGCCTTTTCCTTAAGTTCAGCGAGTTTTACGAGCGCTTCCATAGGGGTCATATTCGTAGGGTCTATCTCTTTTAGTTCCTCAGAAAGAAAAGTCTCTTTGCTGTATTGGGCCTCTGCCTGTTTTTCTCTGTCTTTATCAAAAAGAAGAAGTTGCTGTCCCCCTACCATGGTCTCAGAAAGGCTTTGTTTGAGTTTCTCAAGAGAAAAGAGAATTTTTCTTGCAGACTCAAGCACCGTTATCGGCACCCCAGCAAGGCGAGCGACCTGTATTCCGTAACTGTGGCTTGTGGCTCCAGGAACGAGTTTTCGTAGAAACAATATTTCTCCTTCTTGTTCTTTTACCATAACGTTTGAGTTGCATACGCCGGACCTTGTGTCCGCAAGGTTCGCAAGTTCATGATAGTGCGTTGCGAAAAGGGTGATGGATCCAAGGTCAGACAGATACTCAGACACCGCCCATGCTATGCTCATTCCGTCAAAAGTACTTGTTCCCCTTCCTATCTCATCTAGGATAACAAGGCTTTTTTCGGTGGCGTTGCGGAGAATGTGCGCAGTCTCCACCATCTCCACCATAAATGTAGACTGTCCCCGAGAAAGATTGTCAGAAGCGCCAACCCTTGAAAAAATTCTGTCCACGATCCCGAGATTTGCAGAAGAAGCCGGAACAAAACTCCCCATCTGCGCCATAAGCGATATAAGCGCCACTTGCCTTATAAGTGTGGATTTGCCAGACATGTTGGGACCTGTGATTACCATGAAACGGTCCTCTTCAGAATCAAGATTGATGTCGTTGGGCACAAAGCCTCGCTCAAGGCTCATTCTCTCCACAACCGGATGGCGACTGTTACAGAGGTTGACAAGTGGCCGGTCGTAGAACTGAGGAGCGCAGTAGTCATAGCGGGAAGCGACTTCGGCGAGAGAGCAAAAAACATCTATTTTCGCTAAAACCTCAGCTGTGGCTTTTATCCGAGCCGAATGAGAAGCCGTTTCATTTCTTATCTGTTCGAAAAGGTCCGATTCAATTTTTTCTATGCTCTCTTGCGCACTCAGAATTTTTCGCTCCTGCTCAGAAAGACGCGGCGAGGTAAAACGCTCGCTTCCCGTAAGCGTCTGCCTTCTTGAATATTCCTCAGGAACAAATGAAATCTTCGATTTAGTCACTTCAAAGAAGTAGCCAAAAACCCTGTTGTAACCAACTTTAAGGTTGTTTATACCTGTTCTTTTTCTCTCTTCAGCCTCAAGATTGGATATCCATTTTTTTCCATCGCGTTGAACTCCTCTTAGGGTATCAAGTTCAGATGAAAAACCCTCTTTTACGACTCCTCCTTCGCGGACGTGAGTAGGAGGTTCTGTGGATATGGCGGAATCCAGATAATTTCGTAGATCTGAGAAATCATCTATCCTCTCTGAAAGGGAACAGAGGGCTTGGGACTGCAAGTCTACCATTGAGTCTTTGATCTCGCTCACGTGAAAAGAGGAATCCCGAAGCGCCGCAAGGTCTCTGGGCCGAGCTGACGGAACAGAGATTCTATGAATTAGCCTCTCAAGATCACCCACTCTTTGAAGCGCTTTTTGTAGCGCGCTTCTTGCTGACAAATTTCTGACAAACTCAGCCACCGCCTGTTGTCTTATTCTTATTTTTTCAGCATCTAGCAAAGGATAGTTCATCCAGCGTCGAAGAAGCCTAGCTCCCATTGGACAGGATGTAAGGTCCATAACCCAGAGCAGGGAATTTTTCTTAGAACCTTCGGCTGACACGAAAAGTTCTAGATTTCTTGCTGTCCACTCGTCAATTTTCATGTAATTGACGGTGTCGTAATACTTGGGGAAACCCACTTCTGGCATAAAGTCTTTCTGCGTTTCCAGAAGGTAAGCGAAAAGAACCCCGCAAGCCATAAGACATCTAGGTCGTTGTTCAAGTTCCGCCGACTCAAGCGTTAAAACCCCAAAGCCATCTGTAAGAGTTTCACGACACCTCTGTTGCTCCCATTTCCATGAATCCACCTTAGTGATAAGCGCACGGCGCCCGCTGTTTGGCAGAGACTCAAGCCAAGACGGAGTGGGGACGCCTTCGGGAAGGAGTATTTCACTCGGGTCAAGACGGAAAAGTTCTGAAACAAGATCCTCCGCGTTTAAAAAAGAGCATGTCTGAAACTCGCCGGTTGATATATCGCAAAAGGCAAGTCCATAATCACCATCCTGCTCGGAGACGCACGCGAGAAAATTATTGCTCTTTGACTGTAGATTTTCAGAATCAAGCAACGCCCCTGGGGTAAGGACTCTTACGACTTTTCTTTCCACAAGACCTTTTGTCTCCCCAGCCTTACCCACCTGTTCACAGATGGCGACTTTGTTTCCACTCTCTAGAAGTTTTGATATGTGAGATTCTACGCTGTGAAAAGGCACTCCGCAGAGAGGGATTGGGTTTTTTTTGGACCTGTCCCTTGATGTAAGGACTATTCCCAGAATCTCAGACGCAGTCTTTGCGTCATCATAGAACATCTCGTAGAAATCCCCGAGCCTGCAAAGGAGTATGGAGTCTGGATACTCCTTTTTCATAGCCGAATACTGACTCATCAAGGAAGTTTGAGAACTCATGGGAAAAATTATGAAATTGTATTTAGATTGAAATCTTAATCTCCGAGTCTTTCAATATTTCTCAATATATAGGAATTATGCATGGTCTTGACAAATCCAATTTTAAATTTTGAACTGGTGTTGTCCATACTAACCTACCATCCAGTAAGGTTATACTATAACAAAAGACTTACAAAACTTTTTAGATTTTTTGAGTGGTCTAGTGTTGCGTCAAGTAATAATTTTGGGTAGATGGACTTGAGTCTGCAACGGGCATCGGCAACCGGTCCTTTGTTGTGCAAATACGGCTTGGACTAGGGAGTTCTCGCCTTGAAGCACATTGTACAAGAAATGTTGCTCTTGACGTAACACTAGGAGGTTTTTGCGAGAAATTGTGGAATGTTAACTTTTAGGGCTAAATCCGATAACTTGCGATTTTCTTATTTTCATGAAGCACTAGAAAATTGCTGACTCTTAACTTTAGTTGAATATCGTTCCCTGGGTGTTTTGGATCTGTTTTCGATATTCTAACATGTTGTCCATTGCCCCCTTTCCGTTGAAACACAACACACTTACCTATTAGGATGTTCCCCTTTTGCGTAAATTCAACATCCCCACCGATAGCCGTTAAAACATCTTTCATCTTCCAAATTCTCATAATGCTTTCATCTTTGTCATAAAGAACAAGTATTTCTCGACTGGGATGTTCCGAGAAAGCGAAAGATATGATTTTTTTCACCCGTTCCTCAAAGATAAATCGCCACTGTTCCCTTTTGCTATCAGGAATTAAAGTAGAGTTTACGTTTCGACTTTTAGATAGTACAAAGTCTCTCAACTCCTCTTTTTGCGTTTCTGACAAGTTGAACTTATGGGAAAAATTATCAACAGACAATCTTGTTATTTGGTTGTACCCTCTTTTATACGACTTAACGTTCACATCTATATTCCGGCCACAAGTAAAACCCATTTTAACATCGCATTTATTGCCATGAACTCCCATCTCAATACATTGAGAAAAGTTCCCTCGGATTGAATAGGCTTCCCTGATAGCTTCAATAACGGAAGGATTGTCGTTCACACTGTTTTTGAACAGTATTTCTACATTCTTTCCCGCAATGGCATTTTTGTTTTTCTTGCTCACTTTATCTTGATATTGTCGTAAGTTTTCAATACCATCTCTGGAATAACGGCATTGCCTAGTTGTTTGTATCCTTGAACACCATGGGATACTATATGTTTTTCATCAAAACCCATGAGGCGCTTACATTCAGACAGAGATAGACGGCGAACTTGCCCTTTGACTAAATAAAGCCCCGTTCTCGCCCCTACGCCACCACCTTCGGCGGAGAGAGTTATCGAATGCCCGTTAGGATGGTAAATTCTCTCCCCTTGACCACCTTTGTTCAAATAGCCCACTCTTATCGGTGCTTTTTGAGGCGACGGGTCATCCGTTCTTTCGATCCTAATATCCTCTCGATTGATGACAAGCTTTTCATCAACATAGTCATCTAGGACATCTTTTAGGTAGATATCAGAAGTTACCGTTTTAGGTTCGCCCTTATAACTAAGCCCTGAGCGTTTCCTCAAACACGCGAAATATACACGTTCACGCGACTGTGGGATACCATAATTGGAAGCGTCTAGTAAAGAATAGTGAACTTTATATCCTATTTCATCAAGCTTAGTTTCAATCGTTTTAATCACCCGCCCACCGTCCACCGCAAGGATATTTTTCACATTCTCAAGCAGAAGGATATAAGGTTTATGGTACTCGGCAATTCGGATAATTTCGTAAAAAAGCCTTCCACGATTATCCTTCAAACCTTTTTGTTTGCCGCTTACGCTGAAAGATTGACATGGAAAACCGGCACAAAGGATATCATGCTTAGGTATCTCACTTGCCTTAATCTCACAAATATCACCCCCCCCCCCCCCCCATTTCTTCATCGAAATTGTTTTCATAAGCAGACTTCGCATAATCATCAATTTCAGATGAGAAAACGCACTTCATACCTCTTTTTTGAAGAGCTACTCTAAACCCGCCTATGCCCGCGAAAAGGTCTATGAATTTATACATCCCGAGATACCGCTCCGAGCATGAAATTGAAAACAGCGGAAGGTTCTTCTTTTCTCATATCGTACCTAAACATCGCTTCCGCGATATAAAGCGGAAGGTATTTTGTCGTGTAGTTATGATGTGTTTCATACCAAGCCCGTTTTACGAAATCCCAGTAGCCTTCCACGCTGTTAGTATGAGTATTACCCCTTACTACGTATTGCTTAGCTGAATGATTGACTCTTTTATGCTCCGCAAAATGACTCACCTTGTTATAAACTTCATATTCATCCATATGAATTTCGTTTTTGCCTATACCTACACATTTCAAGATCATGTTTTTTGCGTGGCTTTGTTTGAAGTCGCCTGTTCTTGCCAGCATAACAGCCATTTTGCCCTTTCGCTCAGCCACATCTACTACCATAACCTTATCCGTTCCGCGACCGCGGTTATCTATGTTCTCATCCTTCTTGTGGCGGGGTTTGCATTTGATATAGGTTTCATCTATCTCTATAATGCTCTCAAGTATCGGAGAACGCATACCTAGCAATCCTTTTCTTATTCTTTGAGACAACTTGTAAGCTGATTTCACGCTAATGCCCAAATGTTTAGACAACCGACGGCTTGAAACCGATTTCTTCGCTTCGGCTAGCAAAGATATAGCTAAAAACCACTTCCAAAGCGGTATATGAGTTCCATGCATAATTGTGTTAACGGTAGGAGAAAAAGACTTATTGCAGGAATGACAAATCAAACGTCTACGCCTTCCTTTTTCAAGAGATTTAAGTCCCGTCTTTTTACTATTGCAATAGGGGCATTCCGGCTGCTTGTCCCAACGAAGATTGCAAAGATACTCCGTGCAAGCATCGTCATTGTTAGCAAACAATTTAACAACTTTAATACTGTTCATTACTCTATTATCCTTAATAAATGTAACATAGGTTGTACAGGAAAAAAATGTTGAGTTCTAAAGTTTCTTTCCCCGAGACTTCCCATCCGCACATGAAACGGGTTAAAGCGAAAAATACCTCGCTAGAATTGAAGTTAAGGCGATTGCTTTTAAGCATGGGATATCGGGGTTACAGAATCCATTATGGTGCTTTGCCTGGTAAACCGGACGTAGTATTCACTAGATACAAAAAAGTTATATTCGCTCATGGCTGCTTCTGGCATGGACACGATTGCAAAGCTGGAAAAAATACGCCTAGAACTAACAAAAACTACTGGGAACCGAAACTCAAGAGAAATGCTGAGAGAGACAGAAAAAATCAAATTGAGATACGAAAGCAAGGCTGGGATGTTATAACAATCTGGGAATGCGAATTAAAGAAGCCTGAACTCGTAAAAGAACGGCTTCGCAAGCTCCTAGAATTTAGTCCTAAAAATTAATGATGTTCCAAAAAATTGTCGTTCTGTAAAATCATCCACTTGGTATCTACAACAATCTTTTGTTGAGGTTCTTTTTCAACAAGAAAAACCATTTCCAAATCTAGGATAAGTGTGAGTGATCAGGTGGCATTCTGATGCTCGCAACTTCAGTGAACGACTTTTTTTTCAAAGTCAGGCGGTTTAATACATATCGGCCTATTAGCTCAATGATTTCTCGCGAAGTCATTCGCTAGAGCAGATCTCTGTAGAAAGATATCAGTGGATTCCGCACTATGACAAAGTGCCAAAAAAGTAGCACTCAAAGTCGACGTGACGGGTGACCTAGCATGCAGAAATCGGCAAAGAAGTTTTTGGGGCGGGGGAAATACTGCTATCCTCATTTAAGAACAGACAATAGTTAGAACTAGTCTTTTAGATACCCTTGAATTTTTTTGCGTCACGACGCGGATGTTCTTTTCTCCAGCGGAGCCTGTTGAGCGCGTTTACAAACGCCTTTGCGCTCGCAACGGAAATATCTGTATCTACTCCCTGTCCCTGCGATACCACATCTTCGTCAGAAATTCTCACCGTAACTTCACCCTGCGCGTCCGTACCACCAGTTATTGAGGAAACGGAAAACCTTTCAAGCCTAGGAGAAAGACCTGTCGCTTCCTTTACCGCCTTGAAAATCGCATCCACAGGACCTGAGCCTGTCTGTGAAGCCGTGACCTCTTCTCCCACTGCGGCAACTGTGACCGTAGCTTGGGGGTCTTGGTCCGTGCCGCCTGAGTAACTTGCGGAAACAAACACGTAATGGTCAGAGGAGTTAAGACACTCGCTGTTTATAAGAGCCTCTATATCTTCGTCGAAAACATATTTCTTCTTGTCGGCAAGAGCCTTGAATTGTATAAAAGCTTTTTCAAACGCCTCGGCTTCAAGCACATAACCGTATTCTTCCAAGCGGTCCCTGAAGGCGTGCCGACCTGAGTGCTTACCAAGCACTATGCTGTTCGATGGAATACCAACTTCTTGTGGAGTCATTATCTCATAGGTGAGAGTTTCGCGGAGAACTCCCGCCTGATGTATGCCAGCCTCGTGGGCAAAAGCGTTTGCCCCCACAATAGCTTTGTTGGGTTGAACATTCACTCCAGTAACTTGAGAAACAAGACGGCTTGAGGGATATATCTGTTTTGTGTCCACTCCAAAAGTGTACGGTCTTCTATCATTTCTCACTTTAAGACCCATAACTATTTCCTCAAGAGACGCGTTTCCCGCGCGTTCACCAAGACCGTTTATCGTGCACTCAACCTGTCTTGCTCCCTCTCTTATGGCGGCGTGGGAGTTTGCAACCGCAAGACCCAGATCGTTGTGGCAATGCACGCTTAAAATGACATTATCAATATTCGGAACGTTTTTCACAAGAGTGGCGATTATTCTCGCAAATTCCTCGGGAACCGTGTAGCCAACCGTGTCGGGAATATTAATCGTGGTGGCCCCCGCTTTAACAGCGGTGTCAACGGCCTTGCAGAGGTAATCAATATCTGTACGCGTTGCGTCCTCACAGGAAAACTCAACATTCTCCGTGTATTTTCTCGCGTGGTCCACAGCAGCGACTATCATCTCCAGCACATCTTCCCTAGATTTTCTGAGTTTGTGCTTGAGATGTATGTCAGAGGTGGCAATAAACGTGTGTATTCTTGGGCTTTCCGAACATCTTACGGCTTCCCACCCTCTATCTATATCCTTGAAGTTCGCCCTACAGAGCCCCGCGATCTGACAGTTTTTTATTTGCTCCGCTATTTTTTTCACGGAGAGAAAGTCCTCTTCAGATGAGATGGGAAAACCAGCTTCTATCACGTCCACACCCAACCTTTCAAGTTGAAATGCGACACGGAGTTTCTCTTCCGAGGTCATACTACACCCTGGAGCCTGTTCACCATCGCGAAGCGTGGTGTCGAATATATGTATATAATCGTTACTTGGCATCTGCCTACCTAGTTCTGCTACACATTCTCCATATCTGAAAAAAAGAACTATCTACACGCGCAAAGCTCTCTTGTCAAAAGACCACACTTGCGGAGGTTTAATTATCTCAAGTCGCAAAGACAAGAAGATGGTTTACGGAATATGATGACGTCGCACACGGTTTGCCTAAGTCTGTTACTTCAAGATATTGTGAGATTGCATGTGTCGAACATATATGACAGGGTTATTAGAATTTTAAGTCTCATAAATTAGGAGTCCCCAATGGCCAATATACGTGATGTAATGCAGTATATTCTTACCAGGACTGGTAAAATCACAATTTGGAAGTTGCAAAAGCTCGTCTGCTATGCTCAGGCTTGGAATTTTGTTTGGGGAAGAGAAGCCTTTATTTGATGAAGAGATACATGCTTGGGCAAATGGACCTGTGTGCCCCAATTTATACCTGTATCACAAAGAAAATTTTCATATCCAAAGAATCCGAGGGGCTAATTCAGAAGCACTAAGTTCTGACGAACGTGAATCCGTTGATGCTGTTTTAGACCATTATGTTGATTTCACCGGACAACAATTGAGTGCATTAACTCATGAAGAACCACCATGTTCAAAGCGAGGAGAGGACTCTCTCCCTCAGGAACAGAAAAAAGCGTTATTACTCACGAGTCTATGTCAGAGTATTATGGGTCAATCTGGTGTTGCGTCAAGCAATGATTTTTTGGGTAGATGGATTTGAGTCTGCAACGGGCATCGGCAACCGACATACGCCAATTCACACCATGCTAGCTTGCGTTGACACATTGCGACCATGCCGCCACCTCAGCCCGCAACTCGTCCAGGTTCCCGATCCGTCGACCCTTCAGACACTGCCGCGTCAGACAACTCAACTCGCACTCCGCCACGTTCAGACAACTCGCGTGCTTTGGGGTGTACTGTGGAACTTGATGCGCTGTCTCAACCGCCGCGCCCGCTCCGGCTCAAAAGCCTCGTATAACGCTCCCTGCGTGTGCGTGTTGAGGTTGTCCAGCACCAGCGTTATCCTCTCGCAGTTTGCATAGCGACTCTCCAGCAAAGCCGCCTCCTCCTCCGCCCAGTCCAATTTAGTGAGCCGCTCTCGCACCGTCACCGTGCGCCAACCTGCCAGTGGGTTCACAGAACAGGAACACCGAGGCCATGCCAGCCCGTTGATACTCATAGTCCACACGACGCGGTTGCTCCGTGGTTGCGGGCAATGGCTGGCGGGTTTCCCGTAGCATCTGTACCGGCTGTTCGTCTATACAGACCACCGGCCGCCGCTCATCGTAGGGCTCCTCGTAGGTCGACAGAATATCTTCCATGGCCGCCACATACTCCCCGTCCGCCTTCGGCGGAATCAACCAGTACTGCAGATAGCGCCCCGCTATACCGTTTTTTTTAACGTCTTGTTGACGGTTTCGTGGCTGATTGAGTCACAGATGCCGGTCTCAACCGTCTCACTTGCCAGCAGACGTAGCGACCATTGACCGCAACCGGCCGGTGGCGGCCCCAGCCGTAGCGCGATCAGCGCGGCTTCCTGCCGCCCGTCCAAGAGCTTCGGTGGCCAAGTGGACGGGTCCCGTTGCCGCCCGTTGAGAGCCAACTCAAAACCTTCCAGCACGCAACGTTTGCGCACGTTCGCGACGGTGCGCTCCCAACAACCGTAGGCCTCCGAGGACCTGGTGGTCGCACCAGTTCGGCCCGTCCGCATCAACTTGTAGCAGAATACGCGCCCTGCGCGCTTTCTGACTGCTACCCTTGAGTTTATTGATGACCTCCTGACATGTCTTGCGTTCAGCCTCCGACAGGCTCACAATGTACTTCTTCATGGTTCCTCCTCCTTTGTTGTAGAAAGACGGATTAGAACACGAAGCCCTCGCCTTGAAACACATTATACAAAAAATGTTGCCATTGACGCAACACTATTCCTTGACTTTGTAAGGGGGGGGGGGGGTAAACTCAAAAGACTGACTTTAAGAATGAGGGTTTTATAACAAAGTTTCGCCAGATAAATGTCCATTTATAAATGGAACAACTTATAAGGGAGGTTGGTAATATGAAGTTACGCAATTTATTAGTGATGTTGTTACTGCTCACTGGAGTAGTTTTCTTTGTGGCTTGCGAGGGGGAGAGAGGACCAGCGGGGCCAGCGGGGCCAGCAGGGAAGGACGGAGCGAAAGGCGATAAAGGCGACCCGGGAAAAGACGGAGCGCCGGGGCCGGCGGGCACAGATGGGCGAGTTGGTGATCAAGGGCCTGGTTATGGTGATCCTAGGTGCGATGTTAGCAATGGGATACAGGGGATAGTAGGTATTGAGGAGGATGATCTCACCGGCACAGATGAAGCCGATGTTATTTGTGGGACTCGGGTTGCCAATACAATTACCGCCGGTGGTGGTGACGATACTGTTTACGGTGCCGGTGGCGGTGATTATCTCCAAGGTGATGCAGGCGATGACGAAATCAACGGCGAAGACGGTATTGATATGTTGTCTGGCGGTGATGGTGATGATACTCTCAACGGCGGAACTGGCAATGACCATTTCTACATTGGAGGTGATGCAGGCGATAATAAGTTTGTTGGCGGTGATGGTAAAGATACGATCTATTTATGGTCTATTCCTGCTACTAGGCCCGCACCGGCTTTGGCTGCTTTCTATTATACGGGTGGAACCAAGTTTTCTGCGGGCGTAACCATTAATCTTTCTTCTGGGAGTTTTGATGGTTCTGCTGCTGGCCTCACAGGTACTGGAACGTTTACATTTGAAGGTATTGAGGATGTTATGGGCGGTGGAGGCGGTGATACTATTACCGGAGACGACCAAGACAACTACATCTTTGGAGATAGTGGGAACGACACCATAAACGGCGGAGGCGGAGACGATGATCTTCTTGGGGGGTTAAACAACGACACCATAAACGGCGGAGATGGCGATGATATTATTTTCGCGCAAGCTGGCACTAGCAATCTTACCGGTGGAGCGGGAGCCGATACTTTTACGGTTTCGAATTCGGCAGGCTCAACACGTATTAAGGACTTTAACTTGAATGAAGATAAACTCTATTTCTTTGGTTTTTCTAATAAAACAGTAAGTGCCACAGGAGGAAAAATTACCGTTGGAGGTAGAAATGATTTGGTTGAGATATTTGATGCAAATGACCAACTAGATCAAGGAAAAGCGATGAAGATTGTTGATTCCTCAGATCCTAAACTATATAGGTTTGTAAAGACTCCTGCTGAAGTTAATCCAGAGACAAGAAGAAACACTTTTACAGACGCCGACTAAAGAAAACTGATTTATACAATTCCCAAGCCCTGCAGGTTTTACCTGTGGGGCTTTTTTTTAATATACTGACAAAATACACCATTTTTTAAGGAGGATACACGATGATATTAGAGGAAACACTTCCTAGCACGTCTTGCGTCCCACCTCCGACAGACTCACAATGTACTTTTCCATAATTACTTCTCTTTCGTTGTGGAAAGACGGCTCGGACCAGGGTTCCTCACCTCAAAAGAGATTATACGGAAATGTTGCCCTTGACGCAACACTAGGCAGACTTTTCTCGAAAGCTCAGTTCAACATAAATAAGAGGTTATTCTATGAACAAATGTCATGGAAACTCTTCAATTTTTTGAGGCGAAATCGGTGCCGTGTAGCCCATTCATCTTTGATCTGGTCAGCCTGTTCAACGTTGAGTATACCCTCACCGATCATTGAAACCATCAGATCCCGCGTTGTGAGAATGCGGAGTGTTGGATCGGTAAGCTTCGCCTGCCTTTTGGCTTGGCGGTCATCAATGGCCAAGTCAAATCGCCGATTCACAGCCATGGCGATGGCGGAGCACTCACCGTCACCCAGACGACCTGTCGCAGATAACGAACCAAAAAGAGACAATTCCTCGGGTCTGTCTATGCATTTTTGAGAAATCGCATTTAGTGTAAGGGACTCTTTCAATCGTTGCTTCTGAGCGGGGAATTTATCAGAAATTTCTTCGGTTACATGATCGGTAATGACAAACTTATGGGAGTGATCAGCAATTAGGTCCATCCGGTTGATGCGGAGAAAATTTATCAATACCGACGTATCAACCACGATAATTTCTTGGTGAAGTGATGTCATCAGATGATCACGCCCCAAGCCTCGCTTCAGCCACTTGAAGCAGAATGTCATTGTCAACACCTAGTATCTCGCTCAGATCTAAGAGGCGACCACGCGAAATCTCTCCACGGCAATAAGTTTCAATGGCTAGATGAGCGATTTCACTGCGGAGTTCGCGGTCCCGGTACTTATGCTTTTCCAACTCCCCAACATCGTCGAACATATCAAATGCCTTCAGGTACTCTCGCCCTAACTCTTCCTGTTTTAATAGTTCTTCGAACTCCAGATTGGATATGTGCTGGAGGCTCTTTATCCGATAAAGAGCAGCTTGATAACTCACACCGAAATGGTGCGCCAGTCTCGCAACATCCTTGCAATTAATACATTGTGAACCCGACGCTGAACGAAACGTCGCTTCAATATAGCCCCCGCTTGCGACATCGAAAACGGTTTGCTCTTGGCATCTAGGAGTTCTTTTGTCAAGATTCCTTAGGACATCATAAACCCCTTCTCTTGGCATGAGCAAGGCCGCAGCGAAAGCATTTGCGCGCTGCTCGGTCTTTTTAGATGAGTTATCTCCACTAGAAACAGTGATTTTCTGATCCCGATCCAGCAAAGCATGAGCATATTCATGCGCATACGAGAACCGCTTTCGACCCTTCGGATGAGATGCGTTGACGAGGACCGCTAATCCAATGCTTGGGTCCTGCAAAAACAGTCCTGACATGTCATCTGGAAGATTGACACCAGATGCCCAGATACCTTGGGATGCAATGAGTTCTGATGCATCCGCAATTGGCGCGTTGCCGATTCCGAGACGTCGCCGTTCCTCTACAGCAACCTGTTCGCCTTGCTCTATGGCTTCTCCCGAGGACATCGGTACACGTATCTCATAATTCGGCAGAGCAAATCTGAGTACAGCGCCAAGCATACGTTTCAGCCTGACGCCCTCACGGCACAAATTGACGCATCGGGCAACTTGATAGTGAGTAGAAGCATCCTGTTCCAAACCCGGTGCCACACGATACAGAGCTAGTAGCGCATCTTTATCCTCTTCCCAAGAATTTTCTTGTAGAAAATCCATAACAGGTCGTACATATAGCCGGGAAAGTTTCGTAAGTTCTAGCGTTGACACTGAGCGCTTACCTGCTTCCAATTGGGTGATAGCGGTTCGCGTCAGGCCGAGTTCTTTGGCTACTGCTTGCTGGCTCAGACCTTGAGCCTTGCGCGCAACGCGCAATCTGCACCCAAGTTCAATTGATTCCATGATTCAACCTCCTTTTGATGATGCTAGAGTGATAGATAATAACGGTTTTATGTTGTAAAAACGAACATAAAACATCTAAACTTAATACTAGTAAGAGCGAAAATCAAACTTAAATTGAGGCATTTGCGCTGTAAGGTTTTTGAGAGTGATTTTAGACGTAATGAGGACGTATGAAGGCATGTTCAGCACTGTCTCAGTTCGTACTGATTCGTATTTGAACAATCTGACGGTCAGATTCCTTGATTTTCGCAGGATATGATGCTGATTTTCGCCCAATTATCAGCCTTTAGACGCAACTATACATTCACGGCCACTACCGCTAAATTCCTCTGGTCAAATTATCTGTAGTATTCGGAGAAAAACCCTATCCAGCCCGAGGAGCACACCCAGAAACAAGGGACCTCATCTTATCAGCCCTTCCAGCCTTTATGTGTCCAATGGCTAACGCCATCATCACACTCAACGCTAAGCCTGTACGAGCAGTCATTTTAGCCTTGCCTCTGATAAAATGCCTCTCTAACTTAAAACTATTGTCAACCCTTGAGTTTATACGTTCTATAGAATTCCTAAGCTTATACTCCCGCTCCCAAGTTACTGAACCATACGGAGTCGGGGTAAAAATACGAGGGTCCTTGTCCAAAGGAACTCGTATGGATAAGCCATATTCACTGTTCTTACGACCCGCATTTTTGTGACACTTCTCCCTACCTACGCAATTCAGGTTATGCGCTGCCGCAGGACAACGAAACTTCAAAGTACCTCGCTCCTCTTCATATCCCCAACCCACCAGCTTACTTTCTACCTTGGTTATAGGACAACGACACCAAACCTCGCCCTTCTCTGTGTAGAATATGTTGTTAATATCTTCTCTCAAAGGCCGCATAATCTTTTGCCCAGCAATATAGTTCTGATTCTCCAACTCCACCCTCCACATCTCTCGGATACCAATTATAGGGTCAGTTCCATATTCGTTCCAAAACTTCTTCTTCAATGACCCACTGTCAAGACCCTTGTCTGCGCTGAAATATTCGCATCGCTCCACCAACTCAGGGTTCTGCGCAAACAACTTGTCTATCATCCGATTCAACTCCTTATATTCTGATACAGATGCCTTTGTAAGACTCATCGCAACCGGTATCTCATACTTGGTATCGGCAATTACATGCAACTTGTAACCAAACCATCTCTTTACGCTTTTCCATGCCTTGCCTGTAGCAGAGTTAAACCCAGACGTAGTATGTACTCCCCAGTCCGCATCAGGATCGGATGTCTCTCCTGTCTTATTGCTCTTTCTCCCTGTGGAATTACTCTCTATAGACTTACCGTCATATCCTAGATGCTTCCCAAAATCCGGAAGCGATTCTCTCAACTCTCCTCCCATTCTATCCATCATTTTCGAAATCAGACCGTCGCGTTGCTCCAACTTCGCTACGTTTGATAGAAACCGAGAGAAATTGTGACTGCTAGGCGCCGTACTGTAGATAGGAAATTGTTTAACCACAACTTTAGGTCTCCCGCCGTTTTCATCCTGCTCAAGACTGTACTTGTCAATATGTTGTATGGGAATGGGACAGAATCCACATCTATTAAGTAGTTCAGAATTACGGTTCAGTTCCCGTATCAGTGATTCTATGGATTCGTGCTGAAACACTACGCCAGCAATCGTCGCCCTCCACATTGGTTCTACCGGATACTCATTACGCCCGTTCTTGCGCATAGCTTTCAAAGCCCTAATGATATCTTCATCAGGCAAAGCATCCAAAACCAACTCAAGACGTTTGAGGTCTGAAATCTCATCAATTTGTTCCCAAGAGAATGGTAAATACTTTTTTTGTAGCAACTGTTTGCTCCTTATAGAGAGAATGTGTGAATGTTAGAAATAATAATAACTGATATAGAATGTAAAGCAAGTAATATCAGCAAGTTATTTATCTCTTTCCCAAGTTTTTCAGGGGTAAGCGTTCGTTCAAGGGGTGTTTGCTTGATTAATCGTTCGTTAATCCCGTCTTAAATATTTTTTTGCATTTAGACTGGTCACTCCTTAATTGATCGGTTATCATCGGTCATATGATTGTTCACGACAAAGAGATCGGGGTTGTCAGGTTATTGGATAAAGATGACGCTGGATGCATCAATTGCATGCCGGCTACGTCGGGACGCGCTTCGTTAGACTGTAAGTTTTCGTACGAAGAGTTGCTAGCGGCTTATCAGGAGTTAAAACATAAACATCAGAAGTTAGAACATGATTATCAGGAATTAGAACATGAAGTAACTCGGCAACGGTCTTGGGCGGGGAGGTATAAAAGGTATTGCCAGAAAGCGCGTACTCAGTTGGACGCGAAAAATGAGGAAGTAAAGCGTATCAGTCGTGTGGCGAAAAGTGCTTTATCGTTGGACAAAGAAGTACAACGACTTAGAGCATTGCTAGACGAGGTTGGAGTAGATAGGCGCAAGCGTAGTACGATTGTATCGTTGCGGATGGAGATTGGCAGCTTGAAGAATGAGAATGCAGAGCTGAAGAAGCAGGTCAAGAACCTGCTTTCTAACCGTAAGGTTCTGTCCAATTCGTTGTACGGACGTCGTAGTGAGAAGCAGAAGAGTTCACCTTCGGGGCGTAGACGAGGACAACAGCCCGGGGCGCCTGGTCATGGTCGTACAGCCCGACCAGATATTGAGGTGGTAGAAGAGTCGTGGCATCCGTCAGATGATGAGATTACCTGTTCTTGTTGTGGGGAGCGGTACGTTGCAAATGGGAAGCGGACCTCGAAGATATCAGAGATTAAGGTTAAGGCGCACACGCGCAGGATTAACCGCTTCCGTTATCGTAGGTCATGCGACTGTGAGTCATCTCCGCTCTATGTGACTGCGCCAGCGCCGGCGCGGCTGTTTGAACATACGCCATATGGGACCAGTGTCTGGGCTCTATTGATATACGAGCGCTACTGGAACCTGAGGCCCTACCGTAGTATAGAGAAATGCTTTAGCGACCACGGGTTTAAGATTTCGGCAGGGACTCTAGCGGACAGCGCAAAGCGCCTGCTGCCTCTGTTCGAGACTCTCTATGACGCTATTCTCGCCCATCAAAACGAAGATAGATTGCGTCATGCAGACGAGACAAGTTGGCGAATCCAGTCACTGAAGGAAGTGGGGGGTTCTCAACGCGCTTGGCTATGGACATCTGTGAGCAAAGACTCTGTCTTATTCAATATACACCGTTGGCGTAGTTCTGAGGCGGCAAAGGTCCTATTCATTGACAGCGTTGATTGTATTTTCTTGGTCTGCGACCGCCACGGTTCCTATAAGAAGATGGTTCGGGATTTCCTCGAAGAACTCAATAAGAAGGTGACGCTGTGTTTTTGTTGGGCGCATGTACGAAGAGATTTTATAAAATGCGCTGCAGGAGACGAGCAGCTTGAGCAATGGAATGAACAATGGATAGAACGCATTGCAGAGATGTATAAGTTAAACAAACAGCGGTGTGATCACTACGTCTCAGGTAATACTGTAGAGTTTGAACGAATACAGATAGAGTTGAAAAAAGCGTGCGACGCATTGTTCAGCAAAGCTGAGAGTGAATTATCCGAGTTAGCGGAAGATGCGCGTGAGCGAAAGCCACTTAAGTCGCTTATGAATCATCGTGAAGGGCTGAGCGTGTTCGTTGAACATCCCCAAGTTCCCATGGATAACAATATTGCGGAGAGAGCGCTACGCTGGCTGGCCATCGCCCGTAAAGTAAGTTTTGGATCTGACAGTGAAGAGGGCGCAAGAACATCAGCCATTCTATACACGGTGCTGGGTACGCTCGCAAAGAATGGCATTGACGTTCTTAGTTGGCTGAAGGGATGGTTGAGAGCCTGCGCGGAAGATGGCAGGAGTCCTCCAAAAGATCTATCGCCTTGGTTGCCATGGTCAATGAGTGAGCAACGTTTGCGTGACTTTGGCGCCAAGAGATGAGCGACGAGGTTGAGTGCCGCTACTACGGGCGTGAGTTCACGACTGCGGAGATGAAACTGCTACGCGCTTTGATAGCCGGGCCCGAGCGGCTCAACCGGACTGCTCTGTCCAGAGAGTTTTGCAGACGTATTGGGTGGTACAAGCCCGATGGCGGACTCAAGGATATGACGGCCAGAGTTACCATGCTATCCATGCATAGGGATGGCATCATCAAGTTACCGACACCCACCCGAGTGTCGCCCCGAGCCAAGCCTATTGTCTTTGGAGTGGACACCGAACCGCCTATGCTACCGGTTCCCAAGACCCTTGACGAAGTCCGTCCACTACAGGTTCACACTGTTGTCAGTGGCACTAGGCAAGGCAAACTATGGAACGAGTTTGTAGCTCGTTATCACTACTTAGGTTATAAGACATTAGTCGGGGCTCAGATGCGCTACGCAGTGCGCGACCGCCACGGTTCGCCGCTGGCCATGCTAGGGTTCTCCACCGCCGCATGGAGACTTGCGCCGCGTGACACCTTCATAGGATGGACATCCGAGCAACGTGAAAAGAATTTACCGTTGGTTATCGACAACCCCAGATTCCTGATTCTTCCATGGATACAGATACCCAATCTTGGGTCACACATTCTCTCGGTAGTCTGTCGCCGCTTGCCCAAGGATTGGAAGCAACGATACAACTTCACACCTGTGCTTATTGAGACGTTTGTACAAATTCCGACATATACAGGCACCGTATACCGGGCTTCTGGATGGATACGCGTTGGAACTACACAGGGGCGTGGCCGCTACGATCGTTACAACCGATGCGATAAACCCAAAAAGGACATTTGGCTACGACCGCTTCACAGGAATTGGAGACAAATCCTCAATCGCTCAAACCCCCTATAAACACCCCTTGAACGAACGCTTACTTTCAGGGAGAAATCGGCAACTGGTTTATGTGGGGTGAAATTTGTGGTTTTTGGCTTACATTAGCCGATTTTAGGGCTTTTTTGGGGTATTTTTGGGGTAAAAAGTTTTTTACCCCTTCTAAAAACCCTTGATATACATACATCTTTTGGACAGCGCAAATGCCTCTAAATTGTACTAATGAGAACGAATCACCGTCCTTAGAGGTCCGACTAGAGTCATAACGGTATGTAGAAAGTAGTAGATAACTGTATAGAGATTCGACATGATTCTCTCAGTCAAAAGTTCCTTAATAAGGTACTGAAAGATAAAAGCAATTTGATTCTACAAGATAAATATGGATAAATTACAATATCATAATGTGGTATAGCCAAATGGGTTTTTATTTTAATGGATGGGGAAAAACAGTGGCCTTTTACAAAAGAGAGTATAAAAAATGAAAAACAGAATTCTTTCAGTAACAGTTTTCACGTTTTTGTTCGCCTGCACTGTAGTTCTATTCACAAATGAATCTCTTGCGAGTGACAGCGCTAAGGGACAAGAAGTCTACAATACTTACTGCGCATTGTGTCACGGGCCAACCGGTCTTGGCGATGGAGTTGGGGCTGCCGCCCTTGACCCCAAGCCCAGAGACCTCTCAAGCGCAGAAATTCTTCAAGGCTATTCAGATGAATATCTTAGAAAAGTGATAAGCGAAGGCGGAGTCGCAGTCGGAAAATCTGCGGCCATGCCACCTTGGGGTGGGGTTGTAAGTGCGCAAGACATAGACAATGTGATTGCGCATATAAGGCAAAATCTCTGCAAATGCGAGTACAAAAAATAAAGATGTCGTTTTTCTTCACCGCCGGTCTTGTTAGCTCTCACCAAATAATAGGTGCTACAACTCGGACCGGTCCATAGCGGATATGTAGAACGAGTATTTTAATTCTATGATTGTCTGTCTGGTATTGGGGAGAGCCGCAATCTATTCTCAAGTCAAACCCACGAATCTGGTAGTATTGTCTTTGTGAGTTTACTTAGATTAGAGAGACAAAAAGGAGTCGAAACATGATGGAATCTCCCCTCCACGCATTCCTCATGGTACGTTCTGACGACGGTAGTTGGATGACCACGGTTTGCCAAGATCTCTATACTGTTATACGCGCATGGAAAGATCGGGAGGATTTAGACAGGGACGTAGCTATCCTGCATGTTGGATTTGACTGTCCCTCATACAGTATCTTTAATACGATTACGCCTGCGTATCCGGGTCGGATGCTTTTGACAGCGGCAGCGAAGTACGCTTTGCCGGACTTATTTGTTGCTTCTGCAGAACCAGTCGCTCTTACCGAATACACTAAGGTATTTATAGGCTTGCAAGGATGGGGATATTCTATCGAAGATCCAACCGCGCAAAAAGATGATTCCGAGGTAGTAGATATCACGAAACTCTCATCACAGAAACAACAGGATTGGATAACTTCCTTCCTAAAGAAAAACCCCTCAGACATAAAAACTTTTGAGGAGCATAGGATATGTGACGACACTTCCTATCTTATAGGAGAATCGGAATTGGAATGGGGACTTAGACACCGCTCAGGGATGTTTCGAACCAACTATTTGGTAGCCAACGATTGTGAAGACCCTTGTGAACTCGCTCGCTTTTCTCCACCGTGGCTGGCCCAGCAAAACCTAGACAATCTTTACTTAACAGAGCGGGTCAACAACGTATTTCAGACTAGTGGCATCAAGACAGTACGCGACCTTTCTAGTTGGTCCTGTGAAAAATTGTTGAATCTGAAAAACTTTGGCCGAAAGTCTTTGCAAGAAACTTTGCAGGCGCTTACCACCGGCCTTGAAAAGGGACCACTTAAAACCACAACGGCGGTCAAAACCAACCAGACAACTCAACTATTGCCGACAGATTCACTACTCACGAACTTACGCCGGTCGTTTTTGTCGTTTTCGGACCGCGACCGTGATATTCTGGTTCGGCGTCTGGGGTTTGAGAGACCAACTGAGACGTTGCAAAAAATCGCAGACGATCACGAATTAACTCGGGAACGGATCAGACAGATTGAGGCGCGCACGCTTCGGAAATGGACTTGCGAATCAAGCTTGAACAACATTCTTGAAGAAAAAATAAAACAATTACTGACCGAGAGAATTGTTCCCCTTCCGATGGCTGAAGCGGAAACCATAGACCCTTGGTTTGAGGGTATGTCTTCGCACCAAGAATTCCTCAAAAACCTTGTTCAAGCAATCTGCAAAAACCGCATCCATATCATAGATATTGACGGCATCTACTATTTTAGTTTAATAGATCAAAGGATTTGGAATCGCGCGGTTTCCAATGCGGTAAAACTACTGTCCTCTGGACCAGAACAAAAATGGAGTGAGAACCACACCCGCTCTCAAGTCCAAAGTCTGCTACCGGATAACGCAAAAGAATTTAGATCAGCTCTGTGGGATAAATTATCTCCACTATGCCACTTTATTACAGGACAAAACAACTCCCGCATTCTCATCAGTTACGGCCGGGGAGCAGAGCAACTAGTCAAAATGATTCTTGCCGAATCAGACACGCCTCTGCACTATACCGAAATTGCCGAGCGGTCTAAACTTAAGAGGGGAAAAGGTATCAATCCAAGGAGAGCCCAAGATGCCGCTACAAACGTCGCTTTCCTGCTCGCAAGAGGAACATACGGCCTCGCTCAACATATACCCCTCAATGACGAACGGATGTCACAAATTCGTACAAAAGCTGAAAATATCGTTTGTTCACAGGCATCAAACAAACAATGGCATGCTTCAGAAATTTTTCGCGAGGTATTAGAAAAGCTAGACAGCGATTTTGATGGTCTAGACAAATATGTGCTCAATGTTGCTCTTTTGCAATCAAAAGTATTAAAACCCCTTGGAAGAATGACTTGGGTTGTGAGTGCTGATGGCACTGATGATCAAACTCGTATTGATATCAGGAAGGCCATAATCAAAATTCTAAAAGATGCGGGTCGTCCACTGAGCATCGACGAAATTAAGGAACGCCTTACAATCACGCGAGGGGTCAATGAGTTCTTCCAAATTCAGCCGGTTGCTCCTCTCGTTCGCATGCGACGCGCCGTATGGGGCATTAAGGATAGGGACTTACCATTGTCGCATGAGGAACAACAAGAACTTATAGAAAAGCTAGTGGAGAAACTCAAAGCGAAGCAATCCGCCATTTATGTAAGCGAGTTGCATAATATCCTGCCTTTGCAAGGTTGTCCTATTGATGCGTTTCTCTCAATTGTGATTCAAGATAAGAGATTGAAGATAGGGGAAGGACATTATGTGTATCTAACAGAATGGGAAACCCAAGATGCAAAACAGTCAACTGCGCAGTATCCTCAATTCTTGAAAGCACGCCTCCCCCGATTGTTGTAGGAGAAATCGCTATTTTGGTGGAGAGGAGAGTTAGTAGAAAAATCAACAAATCGGCTATTTATAGCGCATTATGCGCTCTTGAAACTGAACTTGCGGGAAAAACCTACCTCTTTTTGAGTGTAACTTACTCATATTACTTTGTTTCCTCTTATTTTCTGTGCAATATTCTGTCCATGTATATTTATAATTTATTTGCTTTTTTTACTTGATATTCTTTATTTCTTTATATATTATTCTGTCCATGTATATAGATCGTATCCCAAACAGAAACTCTCCACCCACTATTCTGCTACGTGAGTCCTATTGGAAAAACGGAAAAGCCCATAAACGTACCATCGCCAACTTATCCAAGTTTTCACCCAAAGTTATCCAAGGATTGCGTGTTTTGCTCAAAGGCGGCCGTGCTGTTTCTGACTCATCTGAAGTTCTTGATATTATTCAGTCCTTACCCCACGGCCATGTCGCTGCAGCACTCGGAACATTACGCAAACTAGGTCTGGACCGCATACTTGACTCTTCCCCCTCTGTCCAACGCCAACGCGCTATTGCCCTCATCGTTGCGCGTATAATTGATCCAGAGTCAAAACTGGCCACTGCACGAGGATTAGATTATGACACTGCAAGCAGTTCCCTTGCCGAAATACTCAATATTGAGACTACAACCAAAGACGATCTCTACGATGCTATGGACTGGTTGCTAAAACGCCAAGACATCATTGAAAAGCGTTTAGCCAAACGCCATTTACGCAATGGATCACTGGTACTCTATGATCTCACATCCACGTACTTTGAGGGCAAGTGTTGTCCTTTGGCAAAACACGGATACTCACGCGATGGCAAGCGAGATAAAATGCAAATAGTTTTTGGCTTGCTGTGTAATCACGAGGGATGTCCGATTGCTGTCCATGTCTTTGAAGGAAACACATCTGATCCTAGAACTTTGAGTATACAGATTGACAAGATACGCAATCGCTTTGGACTCTCCCGGGTAGTATTTGTTGGTGACCGAGGGATGCTAACCGAAGCGCGCATTCGCAAAGAGGTTGAGCCTGCGGGGTTAGACTGGATTAGCGCGTTACGCACAACGGCTATCCGTGACTTGGTGGTATCTGGCGCTGTGCAACTCTCACTATTTGACGATACGGATTTGGCTGAGATTCACAATGATGCTTATCCTGGTGAGCGTTTGATCGTGTGCCACAATAAACGTTTGGCATCTAAGCGCAAGGAGAGCCGAGAGGAATTATTAAAAGCTACAGAAGATTTACTTGATCCTATTGTTGAGGCAACCAAGCGTGACAAACGCAGGCTCAAGGGTAAGGAGAAGATTGCGCTTCGAGTAGGCAAGGTAATCGGCAAACACAAGATGGGCAAGCACTTTGAACTAGACATCACAGAGGACACATTTGAATATCGGCGTAAAAGAGATTCCATAGCAACTGAATCTGCGCTTGATGGTATATACATAGTGCGCACCAGTTTGCCTGCCACTGAACTTGATGCTAAACAAACCGTACGAGCCTACAAGGATCTGAGTGTAGTGGAGAATGCCTTTCGTAGTTTCAAGACAGTAGATCTGAAGGTGCGTCCTATCTATCACTACACATCCAACCGAGTGAGAGCGCACGTATTGTTGTGCATGTTAGCTTATTACGTTGAGTGGCATATGCGTCAGAGTCTCAAGTCGTTATTGTTTGATGACGAGGAGCCTGAAGTAGCGCAGAGCGTGCGATCATCAGTGGTAGAGCCAGCAGAAACTTCACCTTCGGCCAAAAACAAATCTCGGCGCAGACGCACAGCTTCGGGAGAACCCGTGCATAGTTTCCGCACTTTGATTAAGCACTTGGGAACGATTTCCAAGAATCGTGTGGCGGTGCCATTGAGTGACGCTGAGCCGTTTGAAATTATAACCCGACCCAAAGAGTTACAACGAAAGATCTTCAAATTATTAGGGGTTAAACTAAAACCTGTCCAGTAAAGAGCATGTTATTTTTTTACTTTATCAATAATGCCAATGCCTTATCTCAAAATCGTTCCGCAAGTTCGGTTGAAACGAAGTTTAGTTTCGCCCATTATACCTCCAAGAAATGGGCGTAACCAAATCTGTGATCAGAAGTATAAAAGACAATGACAACTAAATGATGGCACTTTACTCGCCGTGTGCTAGGTCAAACCGTGTGATTTCCAACACCGCTTTGGGCAAGCGTAAAGCGGTATAACCTTGAGTAAGAGCACCACTGTTCTTTTTTTTATTGCGTGATTTTTTCAGCCCGCCAAAATAATGCTAGAGTCTAACTTTCCTGAGTAGTTTTCTCCTTCACTTTTTCTCCCCCTTGAGTCCGCGCTTCTTGCAGGCTTCCTCGTTTACCCTTAAATAATCCTTTAGAAAAATGTCCGTGTGTTCTTCAAACTCTTTCATAAGTCTATTTTTATCAAAATCGGTAAAAGTTTCTTTCCTCCAACCCTCTTCTGATTCTATAAAATAATAAACCACTCTCTCCCCAATAGGGGTAGTACCCCATTGTATCAAGCCTGTTATTGGATCCTCAATTTTTTTCCAAAAAGAACTTCTGATAACCCACAATTTTTTAGGGCTATAAAATCTAGAAAGAAACTCGGTTTTTTCTACCACTGGTAATAAATCAACCATTCCCATGGAAACCCAAAAACGTGCCTTAAAAGAAACGATAGCATATAAGTCATTTTCGCTAAACTTATTCCTGACTAAGTCCTTTACTTTCTCTTCTTTTAACCCTCTAGCTTTTGCTTCGTTATCCAAATCGACAACTATTTCCACCCGTCTACAATTCGTAAAAAACACAAACTTTTCCATATCTGTCCCCAATACCGTTAAGGCGTAAGCGTTCGTTCAAGGGGTGTTTATAGGGGGTTTGAGCGATTGAGGATTTGTCTCCAATTCCTGTGAAGCGGTCGTAGCCAAATGTCCTTTTTGGGTTTATCGCATCGTTTGTAACGATCGTAGCGGCCACGCCCCTGTGTAGTTCCAACGCGTATCCATCCAGAAGCCCGGTATACGGTGCCTGTATATGTCGGAATTTGTACAAACGTCTCAATAAGCACAGGTGTGAAGTTAGTATCGTTGCTTCCACTCCTTGGGCAAGCGGCGACAGACTACCGAGAGTATGTGTGACCCAAGATTGGGTATCTGTATCCATGGAAGAATCAGGAATCTGGGGTTGTCGATAACCAGCGGTAAATTCTTTTCACGTTGCTCGGATGTCCATCCTATGAAGGTATCACGCGGCGCAAGTCTCCATGCGGCGGTGGAGAAGCCTAGCATGGCCAGCGGCGAACCGTGGCGGTCGCGCACTGCGTAGCGCATCTGAGCCCCGACTAATGTCTTATAACCTAAGTAGTGATAACGAGCTACAAACTCGTTCCATAGTTTGCCTTGCTTGGTGCCACTGACAACAGTGTGAACCTGCAGTGGACGGACTTCGTCAAGGGTCTCGGGAACCGGTAGTATAGGCGGTTCGGTGTCCACTCCAAAGACAATAGGCTTGGCTCGGGGCGACACTCGGGTGGGTGGTGATAACTTGATGATGCCATCCCTATGCATGGATAGCATGGTAACTCTGGCCGTCATATCCTTGAGTCCGCCATCGGGCTTGTACCACCCAATAAGTCTGCAAAACTCTCTGGACAGAGCAGCCCGGTTGAGCCGCTCGGGCCCGGCTATCAAAGCGCGTAGCAGTTTCATCTCCGCAGCCGTGAACTCACGCCCGTAGTAGCGGCACTCAACCTCGTCGGTCATCTCTTGGCGCCAAAGTCGCGCAAACGTTGCTCACTCATTGACCATGGCAACCAAGGCGATAGATCTTTTGGAGGACTCCTGCCATCTTCCGCGCAGGCTCTCAACCATCCCTTCAGCCAACTAAGAACGTCAATGCCATTCTTTGCGAGCGTACCCAGCACCGTGTATAGAATGGCTGATGTTCTTGCGCCCTCTTCACTGTCAGATCCAAAACTTACTTTACGGGCGATGGCCAGCCAGCGTAGCGCTCTCTCCGCAATATTGTTATCCATGGGAACTTGGGGATGTTCAACGAACACGCTCAGCCCTTCACGATGATTCATAAGCGACTTAAGTGGCTTTCGCTCACGCGCATCTTCCGCTAACTCGGATAATTCACTCTCAGCTTTGCTGAACAATGCGTCGCACGCTTTTTTCAACTCTATCTGTATTCGTTCAAACTCTACAGTATTACCTGAGACGTAGTGATCACACCGCTGTTTATTTAACTTATACATCTCTGCAATGCGTTCTATCCATTGTTCATTCCATTGCTCAAGCTGCTCGTCTCCTGCAGCGCATTTTATAAAATCTCTTCGTACATGCGCCCAACAAAAACACAGCGTCACCTTCTTATTGAGTTCTTCGAGGAAATCCCGAACCATCTTCTTATAGGAACCGTGGCGGTCGCAGACCAAGAAAATACAATCAACGCTGTCAATGAATAGGACCTTTGCCGCCTCAGAACTACGCCAACGGTGTATATTGAATAAGACAGAGTCTTTGCTCACAGATGTCCATAGCCAAGCGCGTTGAGAACCCCCCACTTCCTTCAGTGACTGGATTCGCCAACTTGTCTCGTCTGCATGACGCAATTTCTCTTCGTTTTGATGGGCGAGAATAGCGTCATAGAGAGTCTCGAACAGAGGCACTATGCGCTTTGCGCTGTCCGCTAGAGTCCCTGCCGAAATCTTAAACCCGTGGTCGCTAAAGCATTTCTCTATACTACGGTAGGGCCTCAGGTTCCAGTAGCGCTCGTATATCAATAGAGCCCAGACACTGGTCCCATATGGCGTATGTTCAAACAGCCGCGCCGGCGCTGGCGCAGTCACATAGAGCGGAGATGACTCACAGTCGCATGACCTACGATAACGGAAGCGGTTAATCCTGCGCGTGTGCGCCTTAACCTTAATCTCTGATATCTTCGAGGTCCGCTTCCCATTTGCAACATACCGCTTTCCACAACTGGAACAGGTAAGTTCATCATCGGACGGATGCCACGACTCTTCTACCACCTCAATATCTGGTCGGGCTGTACGACCATGACCGGGCGCCCCAGGCTGTTGTCCTCGTCGCCGCCCCGAAGGTGGCCTCTTCTGCTTCTCACTACGTCTTCCGTACAACGAATTCGACAAAACCTTCCGGTTAGAAAGCAGGTTCTTGACCTGCTTCTTCAGCTCTGCATTCTCATCCTTCAAGCTGCCAATCTCCATCCGCAACGATACAATCGTACTACGCTTGCGTCTATCTACACCAACCTCGTCTAGCAATGCTCTAAGTCGTTGTACTTCTTTGTCCAACGATAAAGCACTTTTCGCCACACGACTGATACGCTTTACTTCTTCTTTTTTCGCGTCCAACTGAGTACGCGCTTTTTCCCAACAGGATTTATAATTCCCCGACTGTGATCGTTCCCGCGTCAATTCATGTTCTAACTCCTGATGCTTATGTTTTAACTCCCGATAAGCCGCTAGCAACTCTTCGTACGAAAACTTACAGTCTAACGAAGATCCCGACGTAGTCGGCATGCAATTGATGCATCCAGCGTCCTCTTTATCCAATGACCTGACAACCCCGATCTCTTTGTCGTGAACAATCATATGACCGATGATAACCGATCAATTAAAATGTGACCAGCCTAAATGCAAAAAAAATATTTAAGACGGGATTAACGAACGATTAATCAAGCAAACACCCCTTGAACGAACGCTTACGTTAAGGCTCCTGAAAAGTTTTTCGTGGTATCCGTAGCGGTTACTGATGACGGCACCAATATGCATAACGTAAAAACTAAAAACAGATTTCTTTTGTTTTTGATACCTATAATAGTTTTTCCTTACCAGTAAAAGATTACGACGAATACTTTTTCAATGTATGAGGCCAAAAAGTTCAGTCCTATCTTGCCGACAATTTTTCCTTAGACCCCTTTTTCCTCAAGACCGGGTGGAAGTTCTCCATAATAAGGAGATTTCTCACCGTACATTTCCGCAATATGCTCTTTGGGCATATCAGGCATATCTTCCCGAAATCCAAACATTCTACATATGTGGCGAAGTTCCTCTTCCCTTCCTGGAAGTGGATCCATTGGCTGAATCAACTTGTCCTGTACAAGTTCTTGGCGTACTTCCTGGTCTTCTTCAAGTGGAGTTCCGTACTCATTGTAATGATAGAGCCTGTCAAATCTCTTTCTTGGTCTCTGCCCAGGGTCCTCAGCAGGATACCCAACGGCCATAAGCCATATAGGAACTATATTCTCAGGAGTTCCAAGAACCTTTGGGAACTCGGCTGGTTTTCTCCCCGTAGCGATTAAACAGCACCCGAGTCCGACGTTTGTGGCGGCAAGCATTGCGTTTGCGATCGCTTGACCAGCTTCGATTCTAAGCAAGTCTTCAGTTCTATCCTTTGGAAAACTCATCAGTCTTGGGTAAGTCTGTTCGGTTAAAAGTTCGTATGTCCAACCATGGGCAGCAGTTATCGCCCTTGAGGGAAATAACACGGCAAAAGTCTGTATAAGTTCTTTGTACCAAGCGTCAAGGTTTATGAGCCACGCCACCAGAATCGGAGCCTGCCGAACATGGATCTCGTTAAATCCAGACGCGCACTCGACAATTTGTTCGAATTTGTCTTCGGGGTAGGTTCTTTTGTCTATAACTATCGCCTCAGTGGAATTACAGTTGCCCTGACACGAGGCGTAGCGCGCAGCCTGAAGCATTTTCTGCATTTTCCAGTCCTCAACTTCTTTCCATGGTTTAAAAAACCGAAAACTCCTGCGTGTTCCCATCGCTTCAAAAACTTCCATTGTAAAATCCTCCTAGCCAGTCTGTTTTTTGTTTCTAGATCTTTTCCGCCCCAGCTTCAGCGAAAAATCCTAATAAGTTTCTTCCTATAAAGTTGTCCATCCACCATCTATTACTAGATCTGATCCCGTAACATATCTCGCTTCATCCGAGGCCAGATAGAGGACCGAGTGAGCAACTTCCTCAGCATCCGCCCTTCTTACAAGGGGAATCATTTCCGCCGCTATCTTGTCAAGTTGCTGCTCCGCATCTGGAGGATTCCCCATAAATTCGGGATCCATCTTCGTCTTTATGTATCCGGGGCAAACAGAATTCGTCCTTATATTCTCTTTCGCATGGTCAATTGCCATGCTTTTCGTTATTTGCCTTACAGCCCCTTTTGACGCATTATAGGCGACGCACCCTTCCATCCCCACAATGCCAAGCACGCTTGAGTTGTTGATTATAGAACCTCCGCCATGCTTTGCCATCAGCGGAACTACGTATTTACTCATATAGAAAACCCCTTTTACATTTATGTTTATCGTCCTGTCCCAGACGTCATTTGTAGTGGTAACTACAGTGCCTCCCTCTAAAATACCCGCATTGTTAAACAGTATGTCTATTCTTCCAAAATCGCTGTAAAAACTCTCTACCACTCTCTTTACGTCTTCTTCTTTTGAAACATCTCCTTGATAAGCTTTTATCTCTCCGGGTCCCGGGTTCTCCGCAATCACTTCACCAAGCCTCTCTTTGGTTCTCGCCATAATACCGACGCTTGCTCCTTCGCTTGAAAACAGAAGCGCAGTTGCCTTGCCAATTCCCTCTCCCCCTCCCGTTATCAACGCTACTTTTCCATCTAGTCTTTTCATTATTTTTACCCCCTTGTTAAAATTCAAAGCCTATCTATACAGGTTTTATTATATAATATTCTTTACTGTGAGTGTTAGAAAATCTTTTACGGCGGCTACGGTGCAAGCATCTCCCGTTTTTCTTGATAGGGAAAGAACCGTCGACAAAGTCATAGAACTGATAAAACAAGCGTCGGATAACGGAGCGGAACTTGTAGTTTTTCCTGAGGCTTTTATACCTACCTACCCGTTTTGGCCCAAGGACTTGGGCTTCGGCCCTGAGAGAAGGCTCACTATGGATGCTCACGTTGAGCTTCACAGAAATTCAGTAGAGGTGCCAGGAGAAGACACAAAAAGAATAGGGGATGCGGCGCGTAAGCAAAAAACCTGCGTGGTGATAGGCGTAAATGAAAAAGAGGGCGGCACCCTTTATAACACCATCTTGTATTTTGGCAGAGACGGTGCGCTTCTCGGCAAACACAGAAAACTCATGTCAATTGATAGTGAAAAATGCGTTTGGGCGAATGGAACGGCGGAAGATGTCAGGGTATTTGACACCTCTATCGGAAAAATAGGCGGACTTTTCTGTTACGAACACCATCTGACTCTCCAGAAATACGCTATGTTTACCAAAGGGGAGCAGATACACGCAAGTTTGTGGGGAGGACATGGCTTTGCCAAAGAGACTATGGATTTTGCAAGCCGCCAGTACGCGTTTGAGGGACAGGTGTTTGTGATAATCGCATCCATATTCATGGATAAGGAAGCGGTTCCAGATTCTTTTCCGCTCAAACAGCAGACTATCTGGGATTACCCGGGAGGAAGCGGAATAATAAATCCTAGGGGGATGTATATCGCCGGGCCTGTGTATGGAAAAGAAGAGATACTTTACGCTGAGATTGAGCTTGACCAGATAATAAGGGCAAAAACCGTAATAGATTGCGTGGGTCATTTTTCAAGACCCGATATATTCAGGTTTGAGATAATTGAGTAAGAGAAGTTAGTCGACGACTTCAGAATTTTCAAAGTCTGCCTGAAAACCATACAGAATCATCAATTGCAAGACGTTCTACCCCTCGCGCTAGAGTTGTCTAGTCGAAACAAAGTAGAATAATCATAGATTTAGAAAGAAATATCAGATAGGAGCAACAAGATGCCACGGGTTGCAATTTCACCAGATATGTTGCGTTGGGCACGGAAGCGAGCAGGACTTACCCAGGAAGAACTGTTGGGTCGCTTCAGTAAATATATGGAATGGGAAAAAGGCGAGATCTATCCGACACTAAAACAGTTGGAAAATTTCGCAAAAACTGTGCATGTGCCAATGGGTTTTCTTTTTTTGGACAGCCCACCCGAGGAACGACTACCCATCCAAGATTTCAGGACAGTTGGTAGCCAGCAGGTGTTTAGTCCCAGCCCAAACTTGTTGGATACGCTCTATCTTTGCCAAGAACGTCAGGACTGGTACCGGGAATTTGCGCAGTCTGAACAACAATCACCTCTAAAATTTATCGGTAGCGCTAACCTAGATATGGATCACAGCGACGTAGCTAATAGCATCAGAGACACTATCAAATTCAGTCTTGACGAGCGCGTCAAATGCCCGAAACAGGAAGATGCTTTACGGTTGTTTATCCACAAAGCCGAAGAGGCGGGCATCCTTGTTATGGTAAGCGGCATAGTGGCGAGTAGCACTAACCGTAAACTTGATACTAAAGAATTCAGAGGTTTTGCACTTGCAGACCCGTTTGCGCCGCTTGTTTTTATCAACGGGTCGGACAGCAAGTCAGCCCAGATGTTCACTTTGGCCCATGAACTTGCCCATTTGTGGATAAACTCATCTGGTGTTTCCAACGCTAGCGTGGCGCCACTCCAAGACTTCCCAAGTGAAGAAGTCTGGTGCAACGCCGTGGCGGCAGAACTACTAGTACCGCTTGACGTATTGCATCCGCAATTGCGGGACAAAGAAAACCCTGAACAAGCAACGGAAAGGCTCTCCCAACATTTCAAGGTCAGCAGGCTCGTCATCTTGCGCAGACTACTTGATGCTAGGTGGCTTGACCGTGAAAAATTCGATCAGGCGTGGCAACAACACACTCTAACACAAAAAAAGGCAGAGCAGACAAGTGGCGGCAATTTTTACCTCTCGACGATTTCAAGAGCCGGGAATCGTTTTACGCGCGCGCTTATAGCTAGTACGCTTGAAGGTCACACCCTTTACCGCGATGCGTTCCGCATGCTTAGTATTTTCAATACAACCACCTTTAACAAACTAGGCCAGAAAGTTGGAGTGATGTCTTGACTCGCTATCTTATTGATACAAATGTATTGATTGAGGCCAAGAACAGATATTATGGTTTTGATTTTTGCCCCGCCTTTTGGTCATGGCTTGAGTGCCAAACCCAACTTGACAAGGTGTTTAGCATCGAAAAAGTGGCTGATGAGATCCTTAAAGGCGAAGATGAATTGTCGAAATGGGTCAAAGCGCAGGGGGACAAATTTTTCCTTACCACCGACGACGCCACGGTCCCTTGGCTGAAAAAACTCAGCAAGTGGGCGAGCTCTCAGAATTATGAGAACAAAACTATTTAGAACCTTTTCAAACGTAGCAGATTATTTTCTGGTCGCACATGCAAAGGCACACGCTATGACTGTTGTTACTCAAGAAGTAGCATCGGAGGACAAAGAAGAGGATTAAGATTCCCAATGCGTGTGCCGGAATAGGAGTAGACTGTATCAATCTTTATGAAATGCTCTCACGCGAGAAGGCATGCTTTGTGCCTGGTAATACCCCTGTGGGAACAGAATAATATCTTGTTCTCTCCGAAAAAGATTTTTCTGGGCAGACACCAACTAAATCACATGAAGACTGATTAACAACTAATTTGCACTTCATGGTCTAATAGGCGCGTATATATACCCACTTGTTTTTTTCCTTGATCGAAATCGCCTCTTCAACTACATTAGCTAGATATTTTTCTATCCATCCGTATATCTCTTTACTGTCATCCCCCGGCGGGTCGTAACACTTCACTATCGAAGACAAGCTATTCTCGGTACCAAGACAGGCTATGAAATCGAAGGGATTAGGTCCCTTCCACGAAACCCGCTTGTTAATATCCTTAAGTCCATGAATGTGAATACCCACCACTCCCATACCAGCATTCCAAGACTGAATGATTTCGTAATTGATCCATTGCCGCCCTGCCGTTTGCGCGCCAACAAGAACCACTGTACAGGACCGTCCACGCATTTGATTAGATATCCATTTCTCAATTGCTCCATAACCACCCTGCTTTATCATTTCCCAGTCATTGTCTGTAGCTGGTTGATTACCTTCTATCACTCCAATCTTTCTTACTTGACCAGCTCGCCAATTATCAGGTTCGTAATGAAAACTATAGAAAACTTTGCGTTTCATGTCATGTTTCTCCTCTCACGAGAGCATAACCACCATTATGAAAACTAAAATTAGGAGGGGACCATAAAACCCGCGGATAGACCAAGACCATACAGTCCTCCAAACAGAATCTACTGCTCCCACATAGGGACGATAGTTGAGATCAAAGGGTGTAATTGGCTTTCCGGCTATAACGGCTTCGTACAACTTTCTGTAGCATTTTTCTAGATGGAGATACTTAGCATCCATCGCCCAGAAGGCTATTACTGGGATAGAACCACCCACTCCAATCAGCCAGTGAGGGTCGTTTGATAGTCCCGAGAAGACAAAGGTTGCAGTAACCAGAGTCACGGCCCATGTTTTCATCTGTACGCTATTGCCCGCCATGCGGGCAATTATACCTTGCACTAACTTCAAGTACTCAGCATTTTTCTGTGAATCATCCATGTTCAAAGACTATCATAATCCGGAGCGAAGTGGCGAGTAAAACCGAGCATAGGCATGACGCGGCCGTGGACATTGAGATAAACGAGGCCGGTCTTGTAAATCTAGCGCACATATTTCACCAAAAAGGTTCTTTGGCTAGTTAAAGTTGTTTGGAGGTCGTAGGCATAAAGTAACGTCGGAAAACTAGAGATGTTTGATAAAACTCCCTTTCTTCTGCACCAAAAATTGGCTGGGGCACTAGGATTCGAACCTAGACTAGCGGATCCAGAGTCCGCTGTACTGCCGTTATACGATGCCCCAAAAAAACCCAAGAAAAATTATTTATGCAAAAAATCTGCGTGTCAAACGAAGTGAGTCTTTCGGACAATTGATTACCTTCAGGAATTTGATAGATTTAAAAGGGCGCGCAAAAACGCTTCCACATCAAATATTTCACCACAGTCAGTCAAGTTATGGAAATAGAAAGCAGAATCAAAATCCTTGAAACGTTTGAGAATAGAAACCGGGAAAGGGACTACGAAATAGAGATAACTTGTCCAGAGTTCACGTGCGTTTGCCCAAAAACAGGACAACCTGACTTTGCCACTATTATTATAAAATACGTACCAGACAAACTCTGTGTCGAACTCAAGTCCCTCAAGCTATACCTCTTTTCTTACAGAAATACGGGAGAGTTTCACGAGCACGCGACCAACACGATTCTCCAAGACCTAATCACCGCATGTAACCCAAAAACAATTGAAGTTACGGGTGATTTTAACATTAGGGGCGGAATAAAAACTGTAGTAAGAGCAACACACCAAAAAGATTATAAAAAGAACTGCTAAAGTCCGACCACTAAGCTGAAACACAGTGTACGCAAAAACCCAAGTAACAGTCACAGGAACGATAATTCTACTCATAGTGCTTGTGGCTTTATTCGCTCCTATAATTTCCCCCTACGAGTATGACAGGACAGATTTTCCAAACGCCCTTCGATCCCCTGACTCAACGCATTTGATGGGAACAGACCAAGAAGGGCGTGATTTGCTGAGTAGGATAATTTACGGCTCTAGGATTTCGATAACAGTCGCTGTGGGAACCGCGGCGATGGCCCTAATTATAGGAACCTTCCTTGGAGCTGTCTCAGGATACGTTGGAGGAAAAACAGACGAGATTATAATGCGCACAGTCGACATCTTTTACGCTGTTCCCGATCTGTTGCTTATCGTGTTGTTAACGCTTGTCATCGGAACGGGGGTTGGAGGCATCGTCATATCACTGGGGGTTATATCGTGGATGAGAGTGGCAAGGATAGTCAGGGGAAGCGTTCTTCAGATAAAGTCTTTTGAGTATGTAGAATCGGCAAGGGCGCTTGGGGCTTCACCAAAGACTATTCTTGCTCGCCATATCCTTCCCAACACGCTGAGTCCTCTTATAGTCACTGTGACTTTTTCAGTCCCATACGCGATCCTTACCGAATCCACTCTGAGTTTTCTAGGGCTTGGAATATCCCCTCCCGAAACCAGTTGGGGAACGCTTGCAAGCACCGGATGGCAAGGAATAAGGACATTTCCTCACCTTATAGTTTTCCCAAGCCTTGCCATTTTCATAACAGCTCTTTCCTTTAATCTTTTCGGGGAAGGGATAAGAGACCTTCTTGCGCAGGAAACCATAAGATGAAAAAACATGTTCTGAGTATTTTTGTTTTCGCAGTTGCGTCGCTTGTCGCCACAAGCAGTTTGATTGCAGATCCTATTGACTGCGAAACCGCTTTTTCTACAACTGAAACTTCCCCTGAAAAACAGTTTCGCAGACTTTACTGCCACGTGCAGAAAAAGCAGTATTTAGAAGCTGGAAAAATCGCAGAGCAACTCAAAGAAAAAGTTCCAGAACTACAGGATTATTTTCTTTACTACAAAGGACTTGAGAAACTTTCAAGTGGAGATAAAAAAGCAGCTGAGGAGATTTTCCGAAAAATTCTCTCCATTTACCCGAATTCTCCCGTGAGGAGCAACGCGCGTGAGAAACTAGCTAAGATTTATTTAGAAAATGAAAAATATATTGAAGCTGAGAAAATATATTCCATCTTAATTCTTGAAACCAAAAGTAGGTGGATAAAAGCGCTTTATCTGAAAAAATTGGGGGAAATAAAGGAAAAAAGAGGTCTTATCTCCGCTAGTGAAGGCATATTCAAAAAAATCTGGACAGAACACCCTGAAGTAAGCTTTTCAGATTATGTGTTTGAGTTTTACAGCCAAAATAAAAAGAGTTTTTCTCCCACTCCCGCGCAGTTTGAAAAACGGGGCGGGGTCTTTTTTAACTCGGGAAACTGGGAAAAGGCTATTGAGACGTTTTCGCAAGCCGCTCAAACCAAAACGGTCAAAATAAAAACCGGGATCTCCCTTTATCGCCTCAAAAGATACCTAGAGTCCCTTGAAGTTTTTTCCAAAATTGATTCTCCAAAAGCGTTTTACTGGAAAGGACTCACTCTGCAGAGCATGGGAGAGGAAAAAAAGGCCATAAACACTTTCGTTCTTCTCCACAGACTTAACCCAAAAAGCCGGTACGCGCGGAAGTCTCTTTTCAGGGCGGCAAGGCTGTACCACTTAGATAAAAACTCTGAACAAGCGGAGAATCTTTACCGCAAGGTGATGAAAAACTATCCAACAAGCGAAGAGGCATTAAAAAGCTCTTGGAACCTCGGCTGGATACATTATATAAACGGGGAATATAAAAAAGCGAGAGACAATTTTTCTACTCACGCGTGGGACGGCGGCAAAGAGCAGGGACGCTTTCTCTACTGGTATGCCATGGCGTCTGAAAAAGCGGGTGATAAACCCGGCGCTTTTTTCGCTCTTGGAAAACTGGCGGAATCCCCTGAGATTACGTATTACTCTTTTCTTGCAAAAATCCGATTAAAGGAAAAATTGTCTTTACCCGCTACGTCCGTAGAGAAACCTCTTACAAATCCTTTTACCAAAAATCCAGCAGTGACGAAATTTCTTTTCTTCTCAAAAGCGGGAATACGGAAACTCGCCATTGCTGAAGCCGCATCGCTTGAGAAACAGGCGAAAACAAAAACCCAGAAAATCTACCTTTCATACCTTTATTCACAGGTAGGAGATTATAAAAACTCTGTTAGACTAGCAGAACCTTTCAGCAGATCATCTCAAGCGCTTCGTCTTTCTTTCCCCATGGGTTTTGAAAACAATGTGAAGGCGTGTTCGCAGAAATATGGGTTGGATGAGTTTCTTGTCTACTCACTGATAAGGGAAGAGAGCCGGTTCAACACAGAGGCGGTATCGGTTTCAGACGCAAGGGGACTCATGCAACTTCTCCCCTCAACCGCAGTTGAGACCGCGGAAAAGGCGGGCCTTACGAACTTCAGCGTCGCGCAACTTTTTTTGCCGGAGATAAACATTGAACTTGGGTGTCTCTACCTAAGTATGCTTGTTGAGATCTACGGGCATCATTTCGCAGTAAGCCTCGGGGGTTATAACGGCGGCCCTACGATGGCGGAGGATTGGTATAAGGAAAATGGAACTTTGCGCGCAGATGAATTCGTAGAGGAAATCACCTACGAGCAGTCAAGAAATTACGTAAAAAAAGTGATCAGAAGTTACGCTACGTACCAAGCGGTATACGGAGCGGAAAAGGATCAGTTTTCAAAGCAGAGTTTTGAGAAATTTCTCAAAATCATGAGTCCGTAGTCAGAACTTTTTTCTGGGTGGAACTGAAAAGCGAAAATATTTTTCCATACAATCCCAGCGACAAACTCTCCTCCATGATCGCTTACAAGCGCGTTTATCCCTCGTTGGCGCAAAACAGCGTGGTAGGAGTGAACGAAATAAAACCAGTTGTGGGCGGGAATTCCGTCAAATATAGGACCAACTCCTGACGCGGAAACCCTGTTCCACCCCATGTGGGGCACTTTGAGGCATCTCTCAACGGGACGAAACCTTACGACTTCCCCGTCAAAAATTCCAAGCCCATATTCTTCAGGCGCTTCTTCGCTTGATTCAAACAGAATTTGAAATCCAAGACATATTCCCAAAAAAGGCTTTCCACTTTCGATAAAGTCCCTCACTGGTTTGATCATAGAACGATCGCGCAAGTTTCTTACGCAGTCGCCGAATCCTCCGACACCCGGGAGCACAAGACCTTTTGAGCCATCTATGCCTTTTGGGTCTGACACAACCTGCGCTGGAATTCCCTGTGAAGTAAACCCCTTCTCAACGCTTCTTAGGTTTCCCATCCCATAATCAACTATTGAGATCATCATAGAGTGCCCTTGGTTGAAGGAATGTCGTCGCTACGGCGTCCGTCCACAGATGACGCTATATCTATTGACCTTCCAAGCGCCTTAAACATGGCTTCTATTATGTGATGCAGATTTGTTCCATGGTGAAATTCAATATGTAGATTGCACCTAAGCGAATTGGCAAAAGACTTGAAAAACTCCTCGGCAAGTTCTGAGTCGAACTCTCTAACCTTGCCTGTGGGAATGTTGCCTTTGAGAACAAAACAGGGCCTGTCGCTTAGATCCACAGCAACGGTTATAAGAACATCGTCAAACGGAATTATCGCATGTCCGTATCTAGTTATTCCTCTTTTTTCCCCAAGCGCTTGGGAAAAAGCTTCTCCGAGCGTTATCCCAACATCTTCCACCGTATGGTGAAAATCAACTTCTATGTCCCCCTCTGCTTTTACTCTGAGGTCAAAATATCCGTGTTTTGCGAACTGGCTTAGCATATGGTCAAAAAACGGTATTGAGGTATCAATATCAAACTTACCGGCACCATCAAGGTTGACTTCAACCGTGGCGTTGACTTCAGATGTCTTTCTTTCCAAAACTGCTTCGCGGCTCACTATATGGAGGTTCTTCCTTTTTGCATAGTTGCGACGCCTGCTTGCCGCAGGGTTGCCATGATCATTACTATATTAAGAGCCTGTTTGTTGTCAACAAAACCGACCAACGTACGGTTGACCGCTGTTTTACGCTTGTGAGTTTGTTTTTTATCGTGTCGCGTCTGGAAATTCGATTTTAGGAAGAATTAAAATACTGGGGTCTGATATAAAGGTTTTTCCAAAACCTTTGTAAAAGATTCTCAAGGTAGATTGCGTTTTAACCAAAGAACTTATGATAAAATAATATCAAAGCGAGGTGCGTGGTTCTGAAATTCATACTTGTTCCCGTAAAGGACCTTTCAAAAGCAAACGAGCGGCTCTCCTCTGTGCTTAGTGAAAAACAGAGGACCGAACTTGCGTACGTAATGCTAGAGGATGTGTTCTCTGCGGTGGAAAAATCAAAACTGGCCGACAATAAAGTCGTGGTAACCCTTGACCGTAAAGCCGAGAAAATGGCTCTTCAGCAGGGTTTTGATGTCATACGTGAGGAAACCCAGTTGGGGGAAAGTTCATCAGTGGACTTAGCGTTACAAGTCTGCAGAAAAATGGGAGCGCGTTCCGTGCTTGTAATCCCTGGCGACGCTCCACTAGTAACCGGAAAGGACCTTGATTCCGTTCTTGAGAAAGAAAAAAAAGGGAAATACGTTATTTTGGTTCCATCAGAAAACGAAATGGGAACCAATGCAATTCTGAGAAAACCCCCAGACGCTATACCATCAATGTTCGGGGATGACAGTTTCAGAAAACACAAAGAAGAAGCTGAGCGCAGATACGTTCCTTATGAAGTCTACAAAAATCTCAACATAAGCATCGACATTGATGAGCCTGAGGATGTAGGAACCTTTTCTCTTTATGGCTCTCATACAAAAACCTATAAAAAACTCTTGGAACTCGGACTAATTGCGGAAAAACCCTCAAAGTTACACGGCGAAAGCTTGATTTTATGCCGTGGTCCGAAATCGCAGACTGAGTAGCCCACGCACATATAATGTAGTATTATCAAACTCTTTTGACTATACCGTCCGACGTAATTTCCAGAATTGGTTCCACGAGATCGTAAACAGTCGAATCACGTTTGAAGGTTGTTAACAATGTTTGAACTAAATCCAATGAAAGTAGCGAGAGTTGGTTGTTTTGGTGACCACCCTCGGCTGAAAAACCTGCATCAACTTTGATCCCACCAACATCTGTGAGCAAGTAACGGGCATGAAAATCTTCTCCCTGACGCTTCTCTCGCCAAGGATATAAAGTTATTGACATTTCATCTGGAATAACTCCACGAAGTTCATAAGCTTATTGCTCTAATTTATCCAAAGATTTATCGTGATGGTGGCGGAAGTGGATCTCGTAGCAAGTTTTTTGAGTTCTTCTGTATTTCACGATATCAAGGCACGCCTTCAGGGTTTTTTGGTATTTAGCCTCTATAATATCAAAGTAGGGATCTATGAAAAGTACTCTATCCTGAGCAGATATAAGCATTAGGCTCATTGCCTTTGCTAGTTCCGTTCCAACGCGGGGAACTAAGCAATCTTGTGGGGAAACCATCAACGGGTGACTTTCATCAACCTCAGAAGCCACCAGCACCACATCTTGCCCGGTAGGTTTTGTTTCGGCAATAATTGCATGAAAAGGTATGACAGCATGTTGGTCCAAAGCATTTTTAAGCCAACTAAGATCAGGATTATAAGGCCGGCGAGATCCCACTACCTTGGTTATCTTAACTTCTTTAATCTGCTTAAGTTTGACCTCTATGCGCTTGCGCTCTATATCCGGCAATCCCTTCGTCACGGCATAGACTTCCTTAAACCATTTGCTCGGAAATTGAGAAATCAGCCTCCCTTTTTCGAAACCGAATTTCTCAATCAAGTAACGAAAGGTTTGCCAATCCGAACCTATCGTCTTGGGATCTACTGCGTATTCGCGGAACATCAGAAAAGTTCGTCAGCGCGCTCTTCGAAAAATCCATGCGGCCAGCGGTCAAGAAACTCTCCATCAGCATCAATGCGGAGCGGCTGAAAACGAACGCCATTTTCATCGCTCTCAACGTAGATGATTGATAACTCCCTAGGGGTAAGACTACCAACATCAGCGGGCAATTCATCATTTCTTGTTTCTCGGATTCGGCGTAATAGGCGTAGCATTATATGCTCGCTATGTGTCTCTATTATCAGCGTTTTACCCATAGAAAGATTGTTCGGGTCAGTAACAGCGGCACGAATAAACAAATCACCCATGCCCACCTGTATCGCAGGGTGCACATGAAGTTCTGGTTGCTCAATCCCTAGGATACCATTTTGTTTACGTAGCGCTGCCACAACTACAGGGATCATCTGGGAAATTCCCACGCCCACGTCAATAGGAGCAACAAGTATACTTTTCTGAAGATCTCTCAGAGCAATCTCAGTGCGGACCGACAAACTGGGACAGAGTTCTTGGAATTCACTAATACCATCTTCACTCAGTCCACGTTCTAACATCTGATGCGTAGCGCTGGAAACTTGTACTTCTTTGAATTGAACTCGTTCGAGTCTATAGGTAGTGCACAGCCGAGTTTCAGAGGAAAGCCACTTGTTAACTTCTCTCATCAGATCGCCTCCACGATCGTTGTAGAGAAGGTCCCAAGCGGCGAGACCTTGGGCCCAACGAGCATTATCGGGCGTCTTTTGCGGTCTATAATTGCGGGGTGGGACTTCTCGGATCGGACCAATATAGGTCATTTGCGAAAGGTAATCACGTACAATACGCACGGGCCCAAGGATCAACTCAGATAACAAAGCGCGCAGTCCATTAACACGCGGTGTGGTTTGTTCAAATTCAAATTCTTTCAGTGCCGGTTCGTAAATATCAAGAATTAATTCACCGTCCAGCGCTACAGGTAGCGCTCCTAAAGTGTTTCGAACAGCAATTCGCAAATGTACCCCTAGAATATCCTGCGCAGAAAGGTCAGACTCTGACTCTCGTGTAAGAGCCCTGATTTCATCTCGAAGGGGGGAGCAGGAAATTGGATCCTTAGTTTCGTTCTCTGATGGGACATTTGGCAGAATTGCGTGCTGCAACAAGGTATGAGCAAAATTGAAATTGGTCAACTGAGCACGTTCTTTCTGTGGAGGCGAAACAATATCCGCAATAAGTTCACCATTCATTTCTATCGAAATCCTTGATACGTAGGGGGCCTGTTCAAGATCGCTCCAGCGGATATCGACTTCAAGTCCAACACTTTGAACTATGGTAGAATGATCTTTATCCTCATCATTCCCACAGACCAGATATCGGATAGATAGTTCAGAAAACTTGGGTTCTTCAACTGACTTTCCGTCATTTAGCGGCAACCATCCCGCTCTCTGCTCACTGGAAACATCAAGTGTCAGTTTAAGTTTAATCGTCCGGTCAAGATCATGGTTGTGCACAAGCGTAGCAAAACCCCCTAGATCGGTGAGACCTCCTGTGACCGTCACATCAGGATCTAGATTGCCCCTTTCCAGAATTTCGCGCAGATAGTGCAAGGCTTGGAATATTGTACTCTTACCTGCGCTGTTTGGACCAAACAGTAGTGTAATAGGTCTCAGATCAACCATTTGTCGGCTGTCGTTAATACCCTTGAAGTTCTCAATTTCAATTTGGTTCAAGCGCATCGCAACCTCATTATAAATCACCGCGAAAAGTTCGCTGGACAAGTGCTTGTAGGAGACTTGATCCATCATCTATAGTGGGAAGTATTTTCTCTTGAATCGCACGTGTTTTCCGTAAAACGGACACGAATCGGAACTGTTCTTCCATGGGAGGACAATTAATCTTTAGTTTGCTTATAGCGCTAAGGTTTAAGCGACCTACCGCTGCATCCTTATTGAGATTTCTGATCTGATGAATTATTAGGGAGTCTGAGTGAATGGCGAAGGAAAGCACTTCAGGGTGAACAATTTCCCGATTGCAGGTTATTGCGACTAGGTGCTTTGCCATGATCGCTTTGGGAAAATCTTCAGGTATGACAGCGGATTGACCAATGTTGTCTCCAGTGGTGATAATCACGTCGTGAGGATATGCCTCGTACCTTTGAAGTTCTTCATATTTTTCTGGATCAATGAAACGTCGGTCATCCCAAACAAACCTATTTTTCACAACATTATTGATACCAATAACCGCTACTCCTTCTTCTACAAACTCTCCGTGATGTAGAACATCACCTAAAAAGCCGAAACGAATTGCCCCTTTTCGGTCTTCAGACAGTTGTTCAATCGTATATGTCTCCCACTCACCGTGGCTAGAATTAAAGCGTCCGATTGTATGAACGTAAGCCGCCTTTAGCAAATTATCAGCCATAGCTAGCACCTTTTCGCGATTTCGTCGGATGTCATTAGCTCTGTCAAGAATATCCACAATTCGCATTTGCTCTTTTTTGCTAATACTCGGTAGCGCTATTGCTTCCAACCTTGATTTATCAATATATGGAATTGTTGTGTTATGAACTTGCGCTTGCTCGTTTATCTGCTGAAATTTGCTCTGAAGTAATCGCCCAATGAAGCGCGTATCCCAACTGCTAGGAGATTTTAGGCGCATCCGTATAACAGAACTGTCAATGAGACCCTCTACCCCATATCCTACAGTGCCAGCATTTGCTCCGTGCCAAACAATACAAAGGTCGTTAGGAACGACTTCTACGCCATTTGGGTCGCATGTGAATTTTTGCGGGCTTGCCCCCATAACTTCATTTACCTGAATATATGGCTTTGAGCCATCAATCATGCGCTTTCGCAAATCTATTGCTTTTTTGCCTTTTCTAAGATTCAGAACCTCCCCCAATTGCACCGTATCAATCATCTGAGCATTTCCTCCAACTCAACAAGGGCAGAGTCAATCTTACTGTTCATCTCTTTCATACGATCTAGGATAACTTGCGGTGAGTCATATTTTTCCTCCTCGTAGACCACTTCCTTATAACGGCCAAGAGATAGATCGTAGCCTGTCTCTATAATTTCCGCCACGGGGACAAAAAACGCTTTATTTGTACGATCAATGTCTCGGGTCGGGTCGCGACCGCGCCACCGCGCAAGGCAATCGGGTAGATCATTTTCCTTGATAGGCTCCCGCTTGTAATCAAGCGAACGGCCGTCAGCCTGCACATTGTAGAAAAAGACATTGTCGGTACAGCCACCTTTGGTGAAGACAAGTATACTTGTAGAAACCGTCGAATAAGGAATAAAAACTCCTCTGTTTAGGGAGATCACACCCTCTAACTGGTTCTGATCAACTAACAACTTACGCAACTGTCGATATGTTCTTAAAGGAGCGGACAACACACGATCTGAAACTACCGTTGCAGACCGTCCCCCTGTCTTGAGCATCTTTAGGATAAGCGTGAGAAACAACACTTGAGCATCTTTCGTTTTCGCTTGGCGTAGTAGCCCGGGATGTATGTCTTCAAAATGCAAAACATTATCAAAGGGTGGATTGGCAAGTATGACGTCGAACCCCTCGCTCGCTTGTACAGGGAATCGGTCCGGAAAACCGGCGCTGAGCGTATCTTGGTAGTGAATGTCTGGATCATCTACACCGTGAAGCATAAGGTTCACGGCGGCTATGCGTAACATCGTGGCATCAGTGTCAAAACCGTGAAACATCTGATTATGGATATGTTCACGGTGCTCATTAAAAAGGTCGTCAGTATAAATTTTCTTAGTCGTGTCCGATTCCGAATTGGTCAAACCGGTTTTTTTAATGGCAACTTCTGACGAGGCGTAGGTTTCGAGGAGATAATCCATAACGCCGATTAAGAATCCACCGGTGCCACAAACTGGGTCGCCAATTACATCCGTCGGCTTCGGCTCCATCATATGAACCATTAAACTAATGACATGTCTAGGTGTCAGAAACTGTCCTTTGAAGCCTATGCGGCGGGTCAACTTGCTCAGCAAGTACTCATATAGGTCTCCTCTGATATCATCACCCTTTGTCAGTGGCAGTTCATTGATGATATCGACCACATTGGTTAGAACGCTAGGTTTATGAATTACTAACTGCGAGTCCTTCATAAATTCCGCAACCGCAGGCCCACTAGCAATCGGTGATTTGAAATGTCTAAATACTTGATCCCGTACAACAGGTAGCATCTTTTCTGCTTCTAAGCAGCGAAACCGAGACCAACGTAGATGTTGTTCATCTTCATTGAATCGGCGCCTAAACAACCTTCCTTTCTGGTTTTGGCGGTTTTCGTCATGCGTCTCTTTGATGTCAATCAGACGCGCGTATATCAAGAAAGTGATTTGCTCAACCACTACTGTTGGGTCGAAAATCTCATCCTGTAAGAAATTAGTCCAGAGATCATCAACGCGCTTTTTGAATTCACTAGTGTCCATTTTTACGGTTTTCCCTTTTCTTTGACTTAATCTCGTCACGTCTTTTTAATCCTCAAGACAAGCGGAGCGCATATTTTTAGTGGTCTTGTTCAGACAACCTTCGTTTTGAAATAATCCTTATCATTCACAAATCTCAACTTCAAGATTTTGGAGAAACGCGCGATTTGTACCCGTACTTTGGTCCTCCGGTGACATAGCACCGGGCTCCGAAGCCACGCGCAGATACGCAACACACTTTGGAAATAAGATTTTGGGAAGTCAGCCTTAAAACCACCAAAACAATCATAGTATCTAGCGCTCTCACTACAGTAGAAACTTCCGGGAGGATTACCTTCGTAAAGAGTCTGTTGTTTTTTGGACCGCGGAACCACCATGCCGAATTGGTCAATGTCATTAGCGCGGCCAGTCCCGCCGCCCCAGAACCAGAAAAGGTGAAACTCAACTAAACCCATTCGCTTTTCAACACCCCCAGCGCAATGGTATTTCCTGATCCCAACTAACCACTAGGTCAACAGCACACTTAGTCATCTATATAACCCCTGACTGTTTATATCATATAATATGCACAGTTGTTCCGTCAACCACTTCATACTCTCATTTGAGTCGACGTTACTTACCTAATTCTCTTGCTCCATGCAATCAAACGGCGACCTAGTTTGGCAACATCTTCTCATCAAAAATAAAATCTTGACTAAGATTTCCGAACAAGCACGGCGAAAAAATAGGAACTATAAACCCGATCAAGCTTATCTTCAGATAGGAAAAACACCTACTGTTCCAGAAACCACGTGCGTTGAATCCTTTCAAAGCGGTGGTATAATTCCGTTTTAAGGTTTGCGCGGGGGCGGCGTAGCTCAGGGGTAGAGCGGGGCTCTCATAAGGCCTGTGTCGGTGGTTCGATCCCACCCGTCGCCACCAACTTCTTTTTTCTACTCATCCTTTTTGAAATCAAGAGAAGCGGAGTTTATGCAGTATCTCATTCCGGTAGGTTGGGGGCCATCAGGAAAAACATGCCCAAGATGCGCATCGCATTTTGAGCATACAATTTCGGTTCTTGTCATCCCGTAGGAGTGGTCTTCGTTCTCTGAGACATTCTCCGGAGCGACAGGCTCCCAGAAACTTGGCCACCCGGTACCGGAATCAAATTTTGCAGAAAAGTGGAAAAGCTCCTGTCCACAACAGACGCATGCGTACATTCCATTTTCGCGATGAGTATGATACTTTCCCGTAAAAGCCCTTTCCGTACCTTTTTTTCTTGTTACGTAAAACTGCTCTTCGCTAAGTTTTTCTTTCCAGTCCCCGTCTGTTTTTCTTATCTTTTCAGACATTGGATACTCCTTCGCCCTTGCTGGCGAGCTTGAACTTTTGACTCCGCTTAAGTATCTCGCAAACACATTCTACGTCTTTCAAAGCGATGGCTTTTTCAAGTTCTTCTAATTCATCTGAAAAACCCTTGAGCGCTTTGATAACTTGTTTACGATTTTGAACAAGAATTAAAGCCCACATCTCTGCAGAACTCTCACATACCCTAGTGAAATCGGTAAACGAGCCTCCTGCGAATTCAAACAAGTCTCTACCTATCTCTTTCTGCGCAGAAGCGACTGAGTTTACAAGTGAATAGGCAATAGCGTGAGGCGCATGGCTTACCAAAGAAAATATCTGATCGTGAACCTCGGGATCAATCTCAACAACTGAACTTCCCACTGACTCAAAAAGTTCTTTTGTCTTGGAAACCGCATCTGGAAAAGTGTTCTTTGTCGGAGTAAGAACGCATTTTTTTTCAAAAAAAAGAGAGGAGTTCGCTTCGCGCACCCCTGATTTTTCCGTACCAGCTATCGGGTGAGCACCCACAAAGGATATGTTTTGAGGACCATTTTCCTCCATATTCCGCACTACAGGGGCCTTGACGCTCGCCGTATCGCATATCACTGTTCCATTGGAAACAAATGATGAAACATCTTTTGCCACCTGCAAAACAGCGTTTGCGTAAGTGGCTATCACAACAACATCTGAACCACTCACGCCATGGTCAACCTGAAGAGAACCGTCATCTACGATTCCTTTTTCCATCGCGTAACGAAGAGAAGCGGGATTTTTTTCAACACCGAAAACCTCTTTAGCCACACCTAGCTTACCAAGAGCAGAAGCAAGCGACCCTCCTATGAGTCCGAGCCCAATCACTGTTACTTTCTCAAAGATCATTTTTTAATAACTCTCCGAAGCTCTTGTATTAGTCTTTGGTTTTCCTCAGGAAAACCGTAGCTAACCCTTAAATGCGTCGCAAGCCCGTACTCCATGACCGGTCTAGTTATGATTCCTTCTCGAAGTAATGAGTTGTAAACCGCAATTGGGTCTGTTTTGAGGTCCGCAAGGAAGAAATTGGCAAAAGATTCGGTGTGACTCACTTTGATTTCCGCGAGTTTTTCACAGAAATATTCTTTCGCCACGCGGTTAAGTTCCCTTGAGCGATTTACATGCTCTGTATCGTCAAGCGCCGCGGTGGCTGCGACTTGCGCAAGCGTGTTCACGTTAAAAGGCTCACGAACCCGATTCATGTAAGAAACCGCTTGTTCTGACGCCACCGCGTATCCCACGCGAAGACCGGCAAGACCATAAACCTTTGAAAACGTCCTCACCGTGATAAGGGAATCGCAAATGGAATGATACTCAAGCGTATTAGGATATTCGGGGTCATCTACGTACTCGAAATAAGCCTCATCCACAAGCACTATAACGTTTTTTGGAATTCGTTTTAGAAACCACTCAAATTCTGATCTTCTGACTATCGTCCCTGTGGGATTGTTGGGGTTGGCGATAAACACTATTTTTGTTTTCTCTGTTATAAGAGAAAGCATGCCTTTTAGATCGTGAGTGAGTCTGGGCATTTTAGAAACAGCCGGGATACACCCCATAGCTTGGATAACCAGCGGATAGACGATAAAGGCGTTACGTCCATATATCGCTTGGTCTCCAGGTTCAAGGAAAGTCCTTGCGACAATTTCTATTACCTCGTTTGAGCCATTTCCGATTATGATCCTCTCAGAACTTACGCCGAGTTTTTCCGCAAGTCTGCGTCTCAGGAAAAAGCAACTGCCGTCAGGGTATAGGTTGACTCCGGCTGTATGTTCTAAAAGCGCTTTTTGAGCAAGTGGAGATGGCCCCAGAGGGTTCTCATTAGAAGCCATCTTTACAGCGTCTGTTATTCCAAGTTCTCTTTGAAGTTCTTCGACAGGTTTTCCAGGAACGTAGGGAATAAGTTTTTTTACGCTTTCTCTGGGTTCTACCATAAAGATCTCATTTGGTAGAAACGGTCATGCTTTTCGGCCGTCAGGGTAGGACCCCAGCACTTTTAGAAAAACGCTGACTTCTTCTACTTTTTTCAGAGCTTTTCTTATTTTTTCATCCTCACGATGTCCTGAAAAATCAACAAAAAAAACATACTCCCACGGAGTATCCCGAGATGGCCTCGACTCTATCTTAGTAAGGTTTATCCCCGCTTCGGAAAACGGAAGAAAAATGGCGTGACTAAGAGCTCCTGGTCGGTCTTTAACAGAAAAGGCTATTGAGGTTTTATCCAACCCCGTGGGTGGAGATTTTTTCTTCCCTACGACCAAAAACCGAGTGGTGTTCTGCACGCTGTCTTCTATGTGATTTCTCACGGTTTTGAGTCCATATATAGATCCAGCGAAATCACTCGCGATAGCCGCCATGCATTGCTCTTCCGCGGCCATTTTCGCCGCCGCCGCCGTGCTAGGAGTCTCTAAGAGAGAAACGCAGTGGAGGTTTCTTGTTAACCACATCCTGCACTGACCAAGAGCTTGTGGATGAGACGCCACTGTGACTATCTCTTCTATATCCCCGGTCTTGGCAAGAAGAGAGTGGTTTATTCTCTCAAAACACTCAGATGATATCTCAAGGTCCCATTCAAGTAACATGTCAAGAACGTCCCCGACAGAACCCTCTTCGGAGTTTTCCACAGGAACTATGCCGAAATCCGCCCTTCCCGCTGACACCTCCTCAAACACATCCCTAAAACTGTGAACGGGGAGAAACTCTGAAGCCTCGCCAAATCTGCGAAACGCGGCTTGGTTGGAAAAACTCCCCTCAGGACCTAGATAAGCGACTTTGTTTTCGTGTTGCAAAGACCTGCAACACGAGACAATCTCTCTAAAAACAAAAAGCACGCTTTCTGTGGAAAGGGGACCTTTGTTGCTCTTCGCAAGTTTTTCTTGTATTTGTTGCTCTCTTGTGGGGTCATAGACTCTTAAGGACGCTTTTTTCTTAAATCCTCTCGCCTTTATGGCAAGGGACGCGCGGCGATTTATAAGTTCAAGAATATTGGAATCAATCTTGTCAATTTCACTTCTTACTGCAGCAAGTTCTTTTTTGGAAGTCATTACAAACCACTGGGGAGAGTTTTTGAGAAACATAGCGAGGCAAAGGGTTAAAGTCAAATTGCGGTTGTCTGCCAGTCCTCAGAGAAAAAATAGAAATTTACGCCCGGCAAGATTTTTGTTGCGTTAGGAGCGATTGCCAAACCCACTGCGTCATCGTTCACTTTATGAACTTTGGTTCTGAAAAAGTGCCGGTTATTTCCCCTGAAAAGTTCCCATCTTCGTCTGCGCCTAGTAGAAAAGCTAGAAAAGAGAATTTTAAGTTTCCGGGAGCAGGACTAAGCGTGTATGAAAGGTCAAGCGGAGCGTTTTTTCTGAACCTAATCAGAGACGGTGCTTTCCCAGAGGCTGAAAAAGAAATATCTTTGTTTTCCAGAGAAAGGTTTTCCAGCCGGGTTTCAAAGCGGTTAGCCATGCCGGAAATATTAGCGACGACATCTTTAAAACTGTTTTTTATGGGTATCCCCTTGATTTTGGAAAGGTAAATAGTGGCGCTATCCGAAGTGATCCGGTACTGCAATTTAGAGAGTCCCTGTTTCTCTTTATCTCCAAAAAGCTCTATGCTCCCGCTTGCCTTTCCACCTAGGGAAAAACCATTTTGGTTTTCCGAAAAAAAGTTAGAAAGAAAAGACACGTCGACCGAGTCTATTTCTACGTCTCCACTGACCAGTTGTCTGCTGTTTTTGCTAACTTTAAAGTTACCTTCCACTTTTCCTTCATAAAGGTCTGCGGAAAGGGTGACATTTACTACATCGGAAAAGAGAACCGAAAAAAGAGGCGCTGAAACGCGCGCCCGGTCAATCCTAATAGGTTCTACGCCTTCAGGCGATATTCTCACGCTTTTGAGTTCTATTGAGGAAAAACCCTGCAGTTGCGCATCCCCTACAAAAACGGGCACAGGAGAGTTTTTCTGCAATTCAAAAACCAGTCTTCTTTCAAGAGAATCCTGAGGAAAGCCTAAAAGCAGAAACACCCCAAGAAACACCAAGAAAACCGCAACATAAAAAACAACAGGAACAGTCTCTGGCATTTTTCGAGGTAATCTGATTCTTCTTCTGATTGCTTCTATCATCCCGATTCCTTAAAAGAGAAAGTGGACAGGCGGAAGGAAACATCCACATAACTTGGGTCGTCAAACTTGGTCTTTATCCTGACATCAGAAACCTTGAGTATAGTCTTACTGTCCCGGAAATAGTAAAGAACATTAAGAACTTTAGAAAGATGCACGTTGTTCATTTGGACTTGGATAGCTCTTTCATTCTCCACGCCGATTGACTGGGCTATCTCCCTAGTTCCTTTTATAGAAAAAGAACTTCTCTCTATTCCGTTTCTTATAAGAGACTTTTCAGCTACGGAAAGAAGTGGTTCGGTTTCCTCTTTCAAAGAACCGCCTGATCTACGTAGTAGCTCCTTCGAGCGCTGGTACTCTTTTTTAAGCGTAGTTATTTGCACGGCTTTGCCTCCTAGCAAACTAACCTCGTCGCTCAACTCAGAGTCTCCTAGGAAAACCGCCCTATAGACTAAAAAAGCTGCAAAAATACCGACTGCCACAACTCCTATCTTCAAGGCTCGAGCATCTCGGGTAGATATCTGTTTTGACTCGAAAAGCTCTTTTACCCTTGCCAGCAGGCGTTGGATTTTTTCTGAAGCAACGGCAGTCAAGTTCTTTATTTTTCCCATTTCCTTATCTGATCGCCATTGAAACAACAAACTTAAGAGAGTTGTCAACGGCTTGGCTGACCTGTTCCCTTTTCACTTGAGCAAGTCTCTCGCTTTGGGAAAACGCCTTCTCTACCAAAGCTATTTCCTCATAGGAATTACATCGTCCCCAGATCTTAGCTTTTCCCCCATCTTCTATCTTTATCTCATCAATCCGAAAACTCGAATCCGTCGGCACTGCAGAGGAAATGGCAAGTAATACTTCTAGGGGGCTGTGAGACCCTTTTATCTGTTTAATCGCCTCTAGTTTGCTTTTTGTAAGTTCAAGTTCCTTTCTGTAAAAAGCAACAGGGTCCTCGTTCCTTGCCGCCGCGTTGGGAAACTCCTTGCGCAGACTTTCCTGCATTTCCGAGCGGATTGAACTTATTTTGCTCCTTGCTGAAACTACCTCGGTTATCTTGCCGAAAACCAAAAGTAACATCAGGCTAGCAAAAAGAATAGCGGGTGTCCTAAAGTTTCGAAGGAGTTGCCTTGCAATCCCTGTGTTTCTTTGCTCACCACGCCTGAAATTAATCTTACCTTCTGCTCCTGCCGCTCCCCCATACAAGGCAAGAGAATACGCTTTTGCGAAAAATGGAGAATCTTGTTCGCCAATCTCTGGTATTAATATCCTTTTTATCTCAAAGCCAAGTTCTTCCCCCAGTCTTTTTTCAACCCCAGTTATCTCACATACCCCTCCCGAGAGAATAAAAGTTTTCACTCCGTTTGCCGTTTCGTTCTCAAAAAACCTGACGGTGCTCATAATCTCACGAGCAATCACGCTCATTTTCTCAAAAAACCGACTTTTTCTTTCCTTGTCTTTTTCTATTCCCGCAAAATCAAGGTTTTGCTCTCCTAATTCCCTTTTTAGTCTAACGATCCCATCATCGCAACTTCTCACCCGGCGCAGTCCCGCATCATCGAAAAAAGAGAAATTAAGATGGTCTTGGTCCATATCAATAAGAAGAAGTGGCCGCTCCTCTAGCAAAACCTTGTCAAGAGAGGAAAACGCCACAGGGGAAAAAGTCACATGGGTTGGATCAATCCCCATTTGAGATAGAAAATCAACATGAGATTGAATCGCTTGTTTCGCAAAAGCGGGAACTATTGTTTCCACGCCACCATCCGGTCGCTTGACCAAATGATAGTCGCAGACCACATCCTCTCCGACTGGGAAACCTGTTGAGTTTTCAAGCTCAAAGCGATAAACATTTCTGATTTTCTTTGAATCTGTGAAAGGAAATCGTAAGACCCTGAGAACAATAGGGCTAGAATTTATAGCGCTTACGACTTTTACGCCGAGAAGATCTTCTTCTTTAAAAATCTCTGTCCCGGCCGGCAAAGAGGATTTAGAAATCCCTTTTCCTCTTATCCCCTTGTTTACTGTTACGGTCCTGACTTTTCCATCGGAAAAATCTACGCCGACGTGTCCACCCAGCATATACCCTTCAAAAGCGCGTCATTGCGAGGACCGCTTTCCTCCGTCTTTAGGCTTCTCTCTGAGATCCATCGGCATTATGACATTCATGTAGCCTTCCCTTTTCTCCCCTTTATCCAAAGCGAGCACGCACACGGGATTTTTATTGCCGGAAAAACATATCTGTACCTCTGGCGAACCTATGACCTCCAGAACATCCTGGAAATATCCGCCGTTAAAGCCCAATCTAACCTCTTCTTCGCTGTAATCAACAGGGATGGTTTCCTCGCCATCTCCAGTCTGTAAGTGAGCGTCTAAATGAAGCTCTCCCTCTGAGAATCGCATTTCCACGAACTTTCCCGACTCAGCCTCTGGCGAAAAAATGGAGACTCGGCGAAGCGCGCTTAGAAGCCGCAAAGAATTCAATGTCGCCGTATTCTTCGTTGAAGCGGGAACAACCTGCATGTAATCAGGGAATGGTTCGTCTCTTAACCTTGAAACGAGTCGCAGGTTCTCACTTGGACACTCAAAAACAAAGTGTTTTCCGCTGACGCCTATTCTGACTTCTTCAGAAAACCGTAGCAATTTCATAATTTCTACAACCGCTTTTTTAGAAACAAGCACATTGTCCTGAAGAACCAGTCCTTCTACTTTTTCCTCAGCGAAACTCAATCTGTGTCCGTCTGTAGCTACAAGCCTCAATTTTTGATCTCCTCTCTTCTCAAAGAAAAGTCCAAAAAGATTTTTTCTCATATCATCGTCAGATATGCAAAAGACCGTTCTAGAGATCAACTTTTCAAGTTTTTTCGAAGAAATGGCAAACATATTGTCTAACTCTATCTCAGGGCCCTCTGGAAAATCTTCCCCTGGTAGCCCTGCCATTTTAAACTCTCCGGCTCCACCAGAGACCTCTATCCAGCTTTTTTCCGTGGCTTTCACAGAAATATCTTCTTGATCATTAAACTCTTTTATAAGTTCAGAGAGAGTGTCAGCAGGCACAGCCACGTGGATGTCTTCCCCTGTTTGAACATCGCAAGAAACCGTCACTGTATTTGCTAGGTCGGTTCCCTGAAGAGTCAATTTACCGTTCGAGGAACTGAGAAGCACGTGGGAAAGTATCGGCATCGTGGTTCTTCGCTCAACGATACCTAGAATCATCCCTAACTTTTTGGAAAATTCTTCGCTCTTTATTACAAAACTCAAAAGAAAACCTCCTTAATAAAAAATTGATGGTTTATTTAGTACAGGCATACCATATAAGTATACCTTGTTTTTTTCCACAATGCCATCTGGTCGCACTCGCAACTATTATTGTTACTAGTTTTTAAATATTATATATTTTCTCGTAATCGTAGTAGTAATCTCTGTGAAAAAAGTGAAATTGGTTAAATCACCTGAAATTTCGAACTATTTTCAGTTGGTAAATTGTAATCAATTTGCTGTTTATCCACATTGATAAACAAGTGGTTTTCATGCTTTGGTGTTTTTAACATCTTTACACATGGAAACCGCAGGGTTTTTAACAGCTTTTTCAGGAGTATTTATGTGATGTTTTTGAGGCTCAAGATATTATGAAGTTTTCTAGGTTTCTAGAAATGATAGCTACGCTGTTTGAAACTGATGAATCGTTACTGAGTTTTTTCTCCACGTTTTTAACCGCGTGAACCGCCGTTGCGTGGTTTTTTCCACCGAATTTCTCTCCTATTTCAGCAAAGGAAGAAGATGTATACTTTCTTGCAAGGAACATGGCGATCTGCCTAGGTTCTGATATCTTTTTCTGTTTCTGACCGGATTTGATTTCTTTCGCGGATATGTTGAAAAATCCGCATACCTCTTTTTGAATCAGGTCTATGGTTATCATCTTGGGTTTTTCTTTCTTTACCAAATTTTTAAGAAGTTGCTTGGTTGTTTCCAGAGTTATTGGTTCTCTGAACATTTTTGAATAAGCGAACAACTTGTTGAGCGATCCTTCGAGTTCTCGTATGTTTGACAGCACGTTTTGAGCAATGAAAGAGGCCACTTCACTTGGAATTTCAATTTTTTCTTCCTGAGCTTTTTTTTCTATGATAACGATTTTTGTTTCAGTCTCCGGCGGTTGTATGTCTGCGGCGAGACCCCAGTCAAATCTTGATTTGAGTCTTTCCTCAAAATCTTTCATCGCGCTTGTTGGCTTGTCGCTCGTTATGACTATCTGTTTTTTTGCGGTGTAAAGAGAATTAAAAGTGTGGAAAAACTCTTCTTGCGTGCTTTCTTTCCCTGCGATGAACTGAATGTCGTCTATTAGCAGGACATCGCAGTTAAATCGGTAAAGGTTTCTGAAAGATTCCATTGAGCCGGTTCTTATGCTTTGAACCACTCCGTTTGTGAAGTGCTCCGCGGATATGCAGAAAATGTTCATATTGTTCCGCTGATTTTCGCATATATGGTTTCCGATTGAGTGGAGAAGATGGGTTTTTCCTAGTCCTACTCCGCTGTGGATAAACAACGGGTTGTACGCAAGCCCTGGTTTTTCCGCTATGGCGCAACAAGCGGCGTGAGCAAACTGGTTGCTTGACCCAACCACGAAGTTTTCAAAAGAGTTAGCGGAACTTAGAAAATTCGGAAAATTTGTCGTCTTTACATCTCGCCTGGCGTTGGATCTTGCTGACTTAGATTGCCTTGTCCTGCTACCCCTACTACTAGGTCGTTCCTTTGAGTTTTTGCTGTCTGAGTCTCCTATTATTATCTCAAGATGTCTATCGCCATTGATTCTCTCAGAGATTTCATTTATTAACGACAGGTAGTGGGTCTTTATCCAATCGGCTTGGAACTGGCTTGTGGCAACTAAGGCGATTTTCCCGCCATCCGCTTTCTTAACCGTTATTGAGGAAAGCCAAGGAGGAGGAAAATAGAGTTCCTTCTTTAACGCATCAAGAACAGCGCTCCACCTAAAACTTGATCCAGAGGCCTCTCCACCGTAAGTCTCCGAAACCAAATCTTCAGATGTGGCTCTTTGTGTCTTTTCCAACAACACTTCTCCCGAGAAAACCGTAACAAAGCCACGCAAAAATTGTAAAGAATCCACCCAACGGAAAGCAACGTTAAACTTTATTGACAACAGAGTGACCTGTCAAGCGACTGTTTTGAGACAATGGTCGTAAAATTGACACTTAACTGCGGTTACAATACAATTTCAATCGGAAATGGGTGAAGTAGCCACCCTGAAATTTCTTGCGGAAAGATTCAGGGTTACTCAAAAAGAAATCTTCGAGGGCATAGGGGACGATTCTGCGGTCGCAGATATTTCCGAAGGCGCATCTCTTGTCGCTTCAACCGACACGATGGTGGAGGACGTGCATTTCTGTCTTCAGAGAAGCACGGCGCGACAAATAGGAAAAAAAGCAGTAGCCATTTCAGTAAGCGACATAGGGGCAATGGGCGCCATACCAAAATATATGCTCTCCTCGCTCGGCTGTCGTAGAGACATGTCCCACAAGTTCATCAGAGAACTTTCCGAAGGAGTGGCGGAAAGTTGCGAGCGGTTCGGAGTTTTTCTTGTAGGTGGTAATCTTTCAGAGTCAAAAACCGTTTTTGTTAACATGACTGCTATTGGGGAAGCGCCGAAGGAAACCGTGATTTGTCGCCATGGCGCGGCTCTAGGTGATAGAATATACGTTACTGGAACGCTTGGGGATTCGGCAATGGGACTTGAAGCGCTTTCCCTAGGGATTGCGGAAGACACGGAGGACTTTCGGTTCTTGGTCTCAAGACACCTTGACCCGGAACCACGCCTCGGTTTTGGCAAAGAGGTCGCGCAAAAAGGGATTGTCTCTTCAATGATAGATATAAGCGACGGTCTTTTTTCCGATCTTGAGAAACTCACCTCGGATTTTGGTCTCGGAGCGGAAATAAAACTTAATAACCTTCCGCTTTCTTCGCACCTTCGTTCTCTTTGCCTCTCTCTTGACAAAGACCCTTACAAGTTTGCTGTTTCTGGTGGCGAAGACTACGAACTTCTTTTCACTTCTGCAGAGCGCAACAGCGATGCCCTGCGTATGATTTCACGGGGCTCTGGCGTGCCGATCTCGGAAATTGGCCGAGTTACGCAACAGGGACCTGTGAGGTTTTTTAACGAGTCAGGACAAGAACTTTTTTTCAGCGCTCGAGGTTTTTCTCATTTCTGATGACGATCCCTTGGAGGAACGATTTTTTTGGGTGAAAACTTCGCACTGATCCTTTTTCTTCTTTGCTGTTCCGCTTTTTTCTGCTTCAGCGAAGGGGCTCTTTTTTCTCTTAGCCGCCCCCAATTAGAAAGCATCTCCAAACAAGGTGGAAGGGTTTCTGCGACTATTGAAAAGTTGTTGTCCAATTCTCACAAGTTAATAACCACGATACTTCTAGCTGACGAGGTGTTTAACATCGCCTACTCAAGCGTCATAGGACTTACGGCTAGAAAACACCTGCAAGATACGCCAGAGCAGACGGTGGCTTTAATCTCTTTGGCAATAGCGTCCCCTACGCTTCTTGTTTTCGGAGAAATAATTCCGAAAACTGCAGGGGTGAAATTCCCGAGGACCATATCAAGAGCGGTCGCCGTTCCCCTTTATTTTTTCCATCTTTCGGTGTTTCCGATTAGGTGGGGAATCATGCTCGTTTCAGGTTTTTTTACCAGAGCGTTGGGGGCAAACGAGCAAAACGGCCTAGAAGAAGCGTCTATATCTTCAGAGGAGCTTGAGATACTGGTTGACATGGGAAGCGAGGAAGGCGTTCTCAACGAAGTGGAAAAATCTCTTGCCGATGGATTTTTCAGACTCGAAACTCTGCAAGCGCAGGCGATAATGACTCCAGCGGTCGACTGCTTTACGCTTGCCGACCAAATAGTTGTAAAAGACGCCGTATCAAAGATCAGAAACTGTGGACATTCTCGGATCCCTGTTTACGATGGGGAAAGGGATAATATCACGGGAATTCTGTACGGAAAGGATATTCTAAGAGGGGAGGCCCGAGGGTTGAGTCATGATTCCCGAGTAACGGAGATTCTTCGGGAGCCGTATTTCATTCCTCGTTCTAAGCCAGCTGGCGCCCTTTTGCGCGAATTCCAAAGTAGAAGAATACACATGGCTATAGTCGTGGATGAGTACGGAAGGTTTGACGGTCTTACCACCATGGAAGACATACTGGAGGAGATTTTTGGTGAAATAGAGGATGAAAAGACGACACTTCAAAAAACCGCCCCGGAACTCTCGGGTAAGGAGATCACGATTCCCGGCGCAATGCGCATAGAAGAGTTCAATGAGGACTCTTTTCTTTCGGCAACTCAAGGTGAAGAAATTGAAAACATGGCGCGGAGACTGCGTGATGCGGTTGTTGCCCAGGGAACCGAAAACGGAACGATTGGGGGCTTTGTTCTTGATCTTTTTGGAAGATTGCCGGAAGAGGACGAGAAAACGAGTTTTTGCGGTTTGGTTTTTACCGTTAAAAAAAAGGATGGAAACAGAATTTCAAGTATAGGGGTTGAAGTTGACCGCTCGGGGGAGGAAAGCCGTGGGGTCTGAACTTGTTGCGCTGTGGGTTTTTACCCTTCTTGTTCTGCAGGCGTTTTTCGCGGGAGCGGAAATAGCGCTTATTTCCTGTGACAAGATAAAGATGAGGGCTTTGCATGAACAAGGGTCTGCGGCCGCTGGAGTGGTTCTCTCCGCCCACTCGCGAATAGAGAACTTCATAGCTACTACTCTTATCGGGGTTAACCTCTCTCTTATAATAAACACTTTGGTGGTCACGTTTCATTTTGAGGAGTTGTTTGGTCATAGGGGTGGCGTATACACCGTTTTGATACTCTCACCGCTTATAGTGATCTTCGGCCAAGTGGTTCCCAAAGCCGTTTTTGAGAGCAGACGCAACACCATAGTGCTCTGGATTATTTACCCGCTATGGCTTTTCTCAAAGTTGTTTTATCCGGTGCTTTTCTTTGTGAACATACTTACTAACCGAATTCTTGCCCGGTCCGCGGACAAAATGCGATCTATAACTAGAGAGGAACTTGAACATGTGATGGAAGAGGATGAAGGAAAGCCCAGCGAGGATTATAAGAGAAGGATGCTTCGCAGAATACTTGGATATTCAGAGACCACGGTGGGAGAGATAATGATTCCTCTTGTGAATATGGACGCGCTTGAAAAAAAATCCACGATTCGCGATGTGAGAAAACTTCTGACAGAGAAGAGTCATTCGAGAATACCGATTTTTAGCGATAGGGTGGATAACATAACGGGAATACTCAACTCATTTAGCGTTTTGGGGGAGCAGGATCTTGATAAAAGCGTTGAAAGTTATGCCCTTGCGCCTCTTTACGTTCCGGGATCAAAGCCGGTCAACAAACTTATGGAGGAGATGAAGGGTGGGCGCGCGGGAATGGCGGTTGTGGTTGATGAGTACGGGGGTTCCGTCGGAATTATAACTCTTGAGGACATAATAGAGGAAGTTGTGGGAGAGATAGAGGATGAATACGACACTGGTAAAACCCCGTGGAGAAAGCTTCCCAATGACCAGTACCTTATAGATCCTTCTGTTGAGATAGAGCGCATAAACAATGGCATTGGTCTGGGTATCCCAGAAGGCGAGGATTATGAAACGCTTGGAGGTTTTTTGCTTTATGTATACGGTTCTATTCCTGATCCGGGGACAGAAATAGTTTTTGAAAGAAAAGTATTCACCGTGGTGTCAGCTACCCCAAGGATGATACGCGAGGTCCGTCTGCGGACCGAAAAGCATGCCTGAGGTTTTTCAGTGCGTGGGCGTGTTACTCCTAAGTTCCTTTTCTATTAGTTTGCGGTACGAATCTATTGACTGGATTCCATGTACTCTGAGTTCACCAAAGTATAGGGTCGGGACGCCGAGAACCAGATTTTCTCTTGCTTTTTCCATATTCCGCTCAATTGTTTGTGAAAACGTTCTTTTTTCAAGACACGCGGAAAGTTCCTTTGCGCGCAATCCTGCCTCTCGTCCAACCTCAATTACGGTTTCTGCAAGTCCAATGTTTCTCTTTTCTTTGAAATACGCATAATAACATGCTTTGTGAAACTCCATGAACTTGTTTTTCTGTTTTGCAAACTCCGAGGCCTCAAGACAGAGCCTAGAGTTGGTAACAAAACCCGGAAGTTTTATATCTTCTCCTGCTTCGTCAGCAAGCGTTCTTAGGGTCTGCGCTACGCGGATGGCTTTTTCCGTTTTTCTCCGCCTTGTTCGTTCGGGGGAATATTCAGGGTGAACTTCTATTCCAAGCCAAGCAATCTCCAGAGCGAACTCCTTGGCTAGGGCGACTATTCTTTCTGTAGCCAAGTAGCAGAACGGACAGATGTAGTCATAGTAAAGAACAATTTTCATATTTTTCGTATAGCGTTATGGGCGGAGAGTTAATCAAGACTTACGATAATCATCCCAGACGATAAAACGCATTTGACTTCCATACGCTCTTTCGTAAGGTAGGCTCCACCAAGTGAAATTCCGCCGACGGAACACAGTTTTTCATGCTCCAAGCAGGATTGTACTGCGATCAGGCGAGGGCTGATTTTTGCTATTTCCAACTCCGAACTGTCAAGCATGAATTGCCGGGATCAATATTAACTCCACTGAATTTCATCTGTGTATCACGCATTTTTCATGTTTTTCTCCCAAAGAATTGCTAAAATTGACTCAATTTGGGCACAAATGGCCTAAAAACGGCTTTTTTGCCTCAATCTTCGGGCAAAAAACACCTAGTTAATTAAGTAAAATCAATGCGTTATCATATTTGCTGACAAACACTAGTTACTTGGCACACGCGCACCCTCGCGCAACAATTTGAACAAAGTCCGTTGCGCTAGATCAAAGCCCGCGACAAAGGCGGTATCATTCGCGATGGAAGTAGCCCCCGCCGGTCTGCCGTGAATGATCGCTGATCGTGCATTGTAGAAAGTCCTCATGCTCTTGCTGATCTGACCCCGGCTATCCGCGTCGGTCCCAAGAAAGCTGGAAACTTGCTGCGCCAGTGCGTTCGTGACTCCCTGCTTCGGCAGGTTATACATTTTTTCAAGAGCTATTGAGACATCCAAAATCTTGTCGAGAATCGCAAACCGTCCGTTTTTCGTAAGTGCTTGGGCAAGTCGGGCAACCACGGATGCCAAATTCCGATACTGGCCGCTCTTCCGGTTCGCGAACACCTCCTGCACGTCCTCAAGCAACCTCGCGCTCAGTGCCGGACATTTAGCAAACCCATCAAAGCCCTGCGCTGGACTGCCCTGATAGATCCTTGGACTCTGCCCTTCCATGCCCAGAAGCCGACCGGCACTCAGGTTGATGCAGTCGTGCTGCACTGCGAGAGGCACCACCGGAGCAGCATGGGTCACAGCAAGCAAATCAAGAAATGCCTCTGCATCCGTAAAGAAGGAGCTGCAAGCCCTCGAAGTCGACTCGTTTATGCTACCCTCGCGACGGAACATGGGTCGCCACCGGAACGGTTTCGCCACCGCCCCGACCGATTGCCAATCGTGGAAGCCGCGAAACGGGGCGAGTTCTTCCAAAAACTTGTCATCCACGAACCGCCGAACCTCTGCGTGCGGGAGGATCAACATAGTCTCCCCGATATTGATTCTTTCGGTCACGACGAGACCGTAGAACAACATCGCGTTGCAACCCTCGTCGAGTGGACCGAGCACGCTGCCCGCCTCCTCGTCGCCAATCGGCGAGAGAAATGCGTTCAGTTTCCTCGCTACCGTCCGAAAACGGTCGCCCGACAGTTCAGCCGCGTGTGTCATCAAGCCCGCAATCAGGTGTCCAGCAGAGATTGACGAGCCGGAATTCAGGATCTGCATCCAGAAATCGTTTTCGCCGATGAGGCGGCCGGCCACCGCAACCCGCTCAAGCACGGGATGAGACAAAAGCGCGTAACGCACGGGATTCAGCGCCTTGAGCAGCGGGGAGTATTGCTCCTCTTCGTCGAACCGCCGACTGTAGCGTGCACTCTCATAGATCATGCGCAAATCGTCCAGCGGAAATGGAGTCACGTCTATTCCATTCACAATCTTGCGCTCGGGCGGATTGTGGCCCCAATGCGCCTCAAGGTAAGGCTCTTGCACCTTCGCCAAGGCAGACAAAGCCGCGGCAAGTTTGTTGATCCAGTCATTGGCGGGGAATTTTCCAGAAGTCATACGAACATCCCTCAACATTTTTGAGGTATCAATCGCCCTTTGAAATTAATGCAGGACAAAAGGGTTGAGTAGCTAACGATGTAGCCGTAGGAAGCAATGCCTAAGAACACAGGGGCTCCGCGCGTTAACCTTGGTCCGATTACTGTGTTCTGATCTGAATAAAATTGACGAATAAAATCCATTTCTTCTCTCTATCAGGTTTTCCTCTGCATATTCTTTCCGCTTGGCCATGCGGCGACCTCGTTACCCAATTAAACGTAGTGTGGCTTGACTTAAACGTCAAGAATTCAATATAATTTGTAAGCAATGCCGTTTTGTACGGCAACGCTTCGGAGAGGCTACTTATGAACCCAAAATCCGCCATAATGCTTCTGGTTTTGATAGGAGCTTTCAGTTTTTTCGCCTATAACATCTATCTTCTTTTTAAGCTTGTTACTTTAGGGAAAAAGGATGACAACAGGTTCGACGACATCCCACAGAGAATAAAAAAGGTTTTTGTCTATGTGTTTGGTCAGAAAAGGCTTTTTAAGTACCGATTCGCCGGCATAGAGCACGCCATGATTTTCTGGGGATTTCTTGTAATAACCATAGGGACGGTGGAAATGCTTATAAGTGGTATTTTCCAAGGGTTTCATTTCTTTCCGGGAATGGCGGGTGAGATTTACGAGTTGATTCTTGACGTGGTGCAGGCTCTTGTTCTTGTCGCTATTGGGATGGGCATAATAAACCGGCTTACTATAGGACGTAAAAGAGAGGTAAACGGTCCTGACGCGGTAGTAATACTGGGTCTCATCTTCGGACTTATGATCACTGCCTTTCTCACCACTGGGGCTAGAATAGCGCTTGCCGAAACCAATGCGGCGATGTTGCCGGTTTCAGGGGCTTTTTCATCCTTTTACAGTGATATGAGTCCACAGTCAACTTCTTTTTGGAAAGAGTTTTTCTGGTGGTTCCATATTCTTATAGTGCTTTCATTTCTTAACTATTTGCCCTACTCAAAACACAGCCACGTTCTCACCGCGGTCTTAAACGTTTTCTTTCAGAGCCTCAAACCTAGAGGACAACTTTCAAAGCTGGATTTTGAGGATATTCCCGAGGACCTTGATCACTTTGGTTCCTCAAAGATCGCTGATTTTAGCTGGAAAGATATTCTTGACTCCTACACCTGTACGGAGTGTGGAAGATGTACGGACAACTGCCCCGCATGGAATACGGAAAAAGTCCTATCCCCGAGAGACATTGTGGTAAAACTTCGCCATTACGTGTCAAGCGAAGGAAAGGAAATACTCGCAGGTAAGCCGGCAGAGGATCAACCGGACATTCCCGATACGGAGTGGATTACTCCCGATGAGCTCTGGGCCTGCACCACATGCAACGCGTGCGTTGAGCAGTGCCCTCTTTTTATTGACCAGATGGGCAAAATAATGGATATGAGAAGGTTTCTTACCCTTGAGGGAAGGCTCAGTGGAGTAGCGACTAGAACCCTTCAGAAACTTCAGAACAACGGGAACCCTTGGGGGTTTCCAGAGGCTGACCGTGGAAAATGGCTCCGTGAAATGGATGTTCCGATTCTGGGAGAAACTGCAGAGACTGCAGAAGGGTTTGATGTGATTTACTGGACGGGTTGTTTCGGTGGCTATGACCCCAGAGGGCAGGAAGTTTCAAAATCTATAGTAACGCTTCTCAAGATGGCAGGGGTGAACTTCGCCGTTATGGGACCGTTAGAAACTTGTACGGGAGACCCCGCAAGGCGCCTAGGAGAAGAAGCTCTTTATCAGATGTTGGCAGCGCAGAACATAGAGACGCTCAACGAAATCAAAGTGAAAAAGATACTTGCCAACTGTCCTCACTGCTTTAACACCATAAAAAACGAATATCCACAGTTTGGGGGACAGTATGAGGTCGTCCACCACAGCGATTTTCTGCTTGATCTTGTACGGGAAGGAAAACTCAATCCTGAATCTGAGATTGACGAAAAGATAACCTACCATGACTCCTGCTATATCGGTCGTTATAACAACGTTTATGATTCTCCAAGAGAAATACTAAAAAGTATTCCAGGGATTGATCTCGTTGAGATGAAAAGGACGAGAACTAAAAGTTTCTGTTGTGGCGCTGGAGGCGGTAAGATATGGATGGAGGAAGAGGCGCCTCGAGTAAATTGGAATAGGTTTGAGGAAGCCGCAGATCTCAACCCTGATACCCTTGCCACCGCATGCTATTTCTGTAATACGATGTTTGACGATGCGGCGAGATTTAAAGGGAAAGAAGAAGAAATAGAGATCAAGGATATAGCTGAAATTCTCCACCGCTCGGTCAAATCAGACTCCGCTTCTCAACAGCAATCTTGATCTGTTGTGCGTAACGGCGCGACGTCTTTTGCTTTTCATAAAAACCAAATGAAGTCCGATGAGTTAAGTTCCCTTTTGATGGATTCAGGGCGAGGATGGTTCAATTCAGATGGGGATGCAACAATTGGGTTTTTTGGTAAACCTGCTTTTTCTCTCTGCTTTTGTGAAAACGGAACAAAAATATTTTCAGGTTCTGAGGGAAAAGAAGCTACGGACAATCCTATTTGTCTAGTTGAAAAACTTGCCTCAGAGGGATACACGGCCCTTGGGTATATAAGTTATGACTATTTCCGTTATACGACGCCTAGAATAAGCGCCTCGGAAATAAAGCAGGGAGAGAAGTTGCCTCTTCTGTTTTTTAATTTCTACGAAAAAGACAGTTTTTACACATCTACAAAAGACAAACCTACGCGAGGACCTGTCAAGGCTTCTGCTAATCCAGTTCTTCCTACCTCTAATATTTCTAGGGATGAGTACAGAAAAAAAGTCTTGGCGATAAAGCAACATGTATCTGCGGGGGATGTTTATCAGATAAATCTATCCCGTAAGTTCCGGTTTCCCATTCCAGATGACCCGCTTTACTGGTTTGAGGATTTTTATCGGACGCAACCCGTCCCGTTCGCAGCCTTTCTTCGTTTTCCAGATTTCTGCGTGGTAAGCGGCTCAATGGAACTTTTTCTGAGAAAGCGAGGACAAACCATAGTTTCAAGACCGATAAAGGGTACAGCCCCTAGGGACTCTGATCCGCAACGAGACAGAGAACTCTCAGAGGCGCTTTGGAAAAACCCAAAGGAACGAGCCGAAAACCTTATGATAGTTGATTTAATGAGAAACGATCTTGGAAGAATATGTAGATATGGTTCGGTGAGAGTTAAAGAACTTTTTTCCGTAAAGCGATACAGCACTCTTTTCCAGATGGAATCTGAAGTTCAAGGAACTCTACGATCAAAGGTTGGACTTTGGGAAACGATTTTTAGTACGTTCCCTCCAGGGTCTGTAACCGGCGCCCCGAAAAGGGAGGCGATAAAGATAATAGATCACCTTGAGCCTCATTTTAGAGGTCCTTATTGCGGAGTTATATGTCTTGTTCGCCCGGACGGGGATTTCACGATGAGCGTTGCGATCCGGACAGGAGTGATTACCCCAAAAGGAGCGGATTTCTGGTTCGGAGGGGGAATAGTGTGGGATTCCGTTGCGGATGCGGAGTATGAGGAAACAGAACTTAAGGCCAAAGCGGTCTCTAGATGTTACAATCACTGCGGATGAGAGAACTTTTCTTTTTAAACGGAAAAAGATTTGAGGGTTTCTCCCCAATTCGCGCGCTTTTTTACGGAGAGGGAGTTTTTGAAACGTTCAGATGGAAGGAAAGGGCACCGGTTTTTCTTCCCCGCCATATCGAAAGGATGCGAAGAGGGGCTAAGTTTTTAGGCATTCCTTTTCCGCAAGAAAAAGAAGTTCTGCTTTGTATAGAAAACGCGGTAGATCAAGCCGGAGGAGGAGACCTACGGGTAAAGGTATGTCTTTTAAGTGAAGGGAACTCGGTTTTTTCTTCGCCACCCACTGGGGCTAGCGTTTTTGTTTCCGTGTCGCATCGTCAAGACCCTCCCGAATCTATCTCCTTAGGTGTTTGTGATGAGCGTCGGTCTATAGAAAACAGTCTTTTATCACATAAAACTCTTAATTATCTGAGCAACATAACGGCGAGGCGAAAAGTAGTTGACAGAGGTTTTGAGGAAGTGCTTTTTCTCAATACGGAAAACGCCGTGACAGAAACTTCTTGCCACAACATTTTCTGGGTTAAGGGGAATAAACTTTTTACCCCTGCTGTGGATTGCGCAATACTTGCCGGAGTTACTAGGGGAGTGGTTCTTGATCTCTGCCCTAGGCTTGGGTACGAGCCTGTTTGCGGAAGTTTCCCTATTGAAGAACTTTTGCGTTGCGATTTTGTCTTTCTCACAAATGCGGTTGCGGGTATTTTTTACGTACGTGAAGTGAGCGGTAAGGAGATGCCTTCTGTCTCGCAGGATTATAATACTTTTAAGGAGTCCCTTTTTTTAGAACTTGGGTGGTGATTTACCTAGATAAGGGTTTTTAACAGGTGTTTTTATGTCAGATGATACGACATTAAGAGAATATCAAAAGGAAGTTGACCAGTGGATAAAGGATGTGGGAGTCAGATATTTCTCCGAACTTACAAACCTTGCCCAGTTGGTAGAGGAAGTAGGAGAGTTAGCGAGAATAATGGCCCGAACCTACGGTGAACAAAGCTTTAAGGAGTCTGAAAAGCACAGAGATCTTGCAGATGAACTAGCAGATGTCTTTTTCGTCCTTACCTGCATAGCGAACCAAACTGGCGTTGATCTTACTCAAGCGCTTGAAAAAAACCTTCAAAAAAAGACCCTCAGGGACAGGCATAGACACTCTGACAATCCAAAACTTCGATAGATCATCCCGATGTTTACGGAAAAGTTGCGTGATAAGTTGTTTTTGCAAAGGTTTTTGCTTGTGGTATCCTTAGCCGTTCTAGAAAACTGCTTTACCACTAGTTCATGACATATTGTTTTGTGGGGGATAGGGAATATTTTAAAAATGAAACTTGAAGATAAGCCTGCTATTGAAGATATACAGGCGCGCAAGGACTATAGAAATATCTCTATAGACAAGGTGGGTGTCTGCGACCTTAAGATTCCGCTTACAATAAAGGGTTGTGAAATCAATCCTGAAAAGGAGCAGGGCGTCCAGGCATTACTCAGTCTTAGCGTTAACCTCGGTTCTGAACAGAAAGGAATTCACATGAGCCGGTTGGTTGAATCAGCTCTTCAATACTCTGACTCTTTTTCTCTGAATGCAATGGGCAGTTTTCTTTTTGACCTTTGCGAGAGACAGATGGCGGAGAGCGCTTGCGTTAAGATGCAATTTGATTATTTCTTTAACCGAGAGGCACCTGTAAGCGGCAAAATGTCCCCTCAGCCCTACACCTGTATATATTTAGGTGAAATCCGTCCCGACGGACTCAGAATATCTCAAAACGTGCTAGTTCCAGTAAAAACGCTTTGCCCGTGCAGTAAGGAAATAAGCGATTATGGCGCCCACAACCAACGGTCCAAGATTTCAGTGACCGTTATTTGTGAAAAGATGAAAGAAAATGAGCAAGTAAATATCTGCTTAGAAGAGATCATAAGCATCGCGGAACGGGGAGCGTCTTCTCCCCTATATCCTCTTTTGAAAAGGGAAGACGAACGCCATGTTACTATGAGCGCTTACAATAAACCCTGCTTTGTTGAAGACGTAGTAAGAAACATGGCTTCAGAACTCCAAGGCAACAGCAAATTTGATTTTTATGAACTCAAGGTGCTTAACTACGAAAGTATCCATAGCCACAACGCTTTTGCGGTCATAGCAAAAAGACCCACTGATAAAACGGATAACGTTTAAGGGGAGAGCGTCTGCCGCGGATTGGCGTAAAAAATTCATGATTCCCTAAGGTTAAAGTTAACTTTCTGCTGTTCATAAATTGTGAAACGCTTTTAATACATCTTTTTTAGTAAGCTTTAACCCCCTGAAATCACTTTGTTTTTGCTTAACTGCAAATTCTAGATTTTTTAACTAATTGTGAAACATTTTCACACAAAAATTGAGTTATGAAGATATTTTTCTTTAATTTTCAGGGACTTTTAGAGATTTTCACAATAACAAAGTTCTGTGATTTCACATCAAGTAGAAGCAGTTAAAAAATACGTGACTTTAACTCCTTAAGCGGCGTACTTCAGAGATTAAGTAGCGCAAGTAAAACCTCTATGCTTGCAGAAACTATAACAAGGGAAATACGTGATCGTGGTTCCATTTCTTTTTGCAGGTTTGTTGAACTTTCCCTTTTTCATCCACAGTATGGCTACTACTCCTCGGGGAAAGCTGAGATCGGAAAAAAAGGGGATTTTTACACTGCCCCATCCGTTCACAGTTCTTTTGGGGAGACGCTTTCACATTTTACCGCTAGCGCTGCGAATCTATTGGGTGAGAAAACCTTTAAAATTGTCGAGTTCGGAGCCTCAGGCGGACAGATGGCTTTTGATATTCTTCAATCCCTGCAACGCAATTACCCCGAGTTGTATGAAAAGACTTGTTATATTATGGTTGAGATAAGTCCCGCGGCGGTCCATACGGGAAAACAGAGACTTAAACCATATAAAGAGAAGACAAAGTGGGTAAAAGATGTTCGAGATTTGCCTGCAGAGAGTTTCTCCGGGGTAATCATAGCAAACGAGTTTCTAGATTCTCTTCCTTTTCATAGACTTAGGTCAGACGGCTCGGAGATAAAGGAAGTTTTTCTTTTACTTAACGACGAGGGTGGGATAGAGGAAACTCTCTGTGGACTGCAGTCCCCGGAATTACGGGGTTTCTGTGACCGTTATCTGAATTTCTGTGAAAAAGGAAGAGAGGCTGAGGCATGCCTACTTGCCGGCAATTGGATTGGGGATGTCGCAGAGACGTTACGTAGAGGGTTTATACTCAACGTTGACTACGGTGGCTTAGCATCAGAACTTTATGTTCCCGAAAAAATCACTGGCACTAGCAGGTGTTTTTTCGAGCATCACGTGAGTTCTGATTTTTACTCCAAAGTGGGGGAGCAGGATATAACCGCAGATGTTAATTTTTCTGAACTCATGCGAACTGGCGCCGCCGCGGGTCTTTCCACTGTAAAATACACGACCCAAGGTCAATTTCTGGTTGACTGGGGGATTCTTGATATATTCAGTAGGTATCATAGCCCTAAAGACCAAGGCGACCGCCTTGCGGTCAAAACTCTTTTTATGCCTGAATTCATGGGGTCTAAATTCAAAGTGTTGCTCCAGTCCAAGGGTTTTTCCTCCGAGGAAATCGAAGGTTTTTATAAAGATGGACCGTTTCGTATCACCCTGTAATTACTGATTTTTTCTTTCTTCTTGATTTGAATCAATGAAAAAGTTACTATTTTCAACAGATACTGAAGTAATAAGGAGGTTTTGTAATGTCTGATACTATAATGAAGTCCAACATAGGGCCGGATATAGCTTACCTTAAGGAGCTTAATCCAGATCTGTATGGCGCTTGGATGGATTACCATGACTCAGTTTTTGCTGAGGGATCCCTCAGTACGAAGGAGAAACAGCTCATAGCTGTAGCTGTGGCTCACATTACCGCATGTCCCTACTGCATAAGGTCAAGGGTCCGCGCTTGCAAAAGTCAAGGAGCCTCTGATCAAGAGATAGTCGAAGCGATATACGTGGGGATGAGACTCGCTATGGGTGCTCCCTATGCGTATTCTAGTTTAGCTTTTGAGGCTTGGGACACTATAGAGGCTGGGGTTCCGCTTACCGAGGGGCATTTTTTTAAGAAAGACATAGCTAAGGAAATTGGAAGTTTCAGAAAACACAGTGGTCCGATTACCGAATCCTTCACGAAGCTCCACAAAAAGGTGTTTGATGACGGTGCTCTGAGCAAGAAGATGAAAAGAGGTATAATAGCGCTGGCCTGCGCGCACGCGAGTAAATGTCCGTATTGTATTAGGGGATGCGTCAAAGATGCGCATACAGATGGAGTGACCGCAGAGCAGATTGCTGAAGCCATAAATGTCGCCATGGTAATGACGGCAGGTTCCTGCTATGCTCACACGAGCATAGCTATGGATACGCTTAAGAACTCCTAAAAGTCGGATTTTGATCTTTTTCCTCCTGTAGATGTTTCACGTGAAACATCTACAGGAGAGTTTTGGTCTTTAATATATCCCCGCTGTTTCCGTTTGTTAGAGATCTTTTGCGCTCAGACTGAGTATTTCTGCGGTCAAAGATTCTCTGTATGATTGTTGATTCAATCATCAATCATGCTTTGACTTCTCGCGTTTCTTTTTCAAATGTCCATTAAACTGTGAAATATTTGATTTTAAGATAGTCTCAAAAAAAAACAGTTGTTATGTTTCACGTGAAACATTCACAGAGAGAAATGGACAAGTTCTTCCTGTCTGAATATGACCAGATATAGATTTATATGTTAGATTCTCTCATATGTCATCTCAAAATGAAAACACTATCGTTGCCATTTCCACCCCTCCGGGAGAGGGAGGGGTAGCCGTAATTCGCATAAGTGGAAACGATGCGCACTTTTTTCTCCGGAAAATCTTTATTCCTAAAGGCAAGGGCGGTTTTTCTGAGAGAAGATTTTCCTTTGGAAGGATAGTAGATCCAGACACGAAAGAGACAGTTGATGAGACTCTTTGTGTAGTTATGAACGCTCCTGCTACCTATACAGGGGAGAATTTAGCTGAAATACACTGTCATGGAGGATATTTAGTTCCTAAGAAAATAGTGGGGCTTCTAATTGATCTGGGGGCTGTGTTAGCATCTCCTGGAGAATTTACTAAAAGGGCTTATTTAAACGGAAAGATGGACCTTGCGCAGGCAGAAGCGGTTTCCGATATAATAAACGCTCAAACAGAACAGAGTTTGAGATATGCAGAAGCCCAACTTCGAGGCACTTTATCTAATAGTATAAATGAGCTCAAGGACCAGTTACTTGATGTTCTAGCCGAAATAGAGGCGACTCTTGATTTTCCTGAAGAAGATATTGACCCCGTTACTAAAGACAGACTGAGAACCACGGCCGAGTCCGTTGAGAACAAACTTCTAGCATTGTTAAAAAGCTACGACACTGGCAGGATGTTTAGAGATGGAGTCTCAATGGTAATACTCGGTAAACCTAATGTCGGCAAATCAAGCATTCTCAACTGCCTGCTCCAAACGCAGAGAGCCATAGTAAGCTCCGAGGCTGGAACTACTAGGGATTTTATTGAGGAAAAAATAAGCATATCTGGTATTCCAGTTGTAGTAACCGATACGGCTGGAATAAGAGATTCCAGTGATCAGGTGGAAAAACTCGGGGTGCAACTTTCCATGAAAAAAGCTACCGAGGCAGAGTTTATTCTTGTTGTTCTTGATCAGAGCGAAGAATTTGACAGTCAAGATGAAAAAATTCTCAATACTGCCACAAAGAAAAAGCATTTGATTGTTCTTAACAAGGCTGACCTTGAAAGTAAACTCGAAAAAACCGCGCCGCGCCCCCTTTTTGGTGGAAAGAGCGTGGTTAAAACTTCCGCTGTGACGATGAAAGGAATAGAAGACCTTAGACAGTCTATATTCAAAAATCTTGTAGAGTCACAGAATTTAGTAGATGCGGGAGAAATGGTGATTACCAACCTACGCCACAAAGAATCCATTCGGAAAGCTGTTGACTACCTGAGGGATTTTCTACAAGTTCTCCAACGCGATCAGTATCCAGAGATCCTTTCTGTGGAAATAAAAAGCGCTATAAACTCTCTTGGTGAAATTACCGGAGAGATTACTACAGAGGATATTTTGGGCAGAATTTTCAGTAGATTCTGTATAGGTAAATGAAAATAGGGGGCTTATGTTTCACGTGAAACATTTCACAAAGCGTGTTGGTAGTTTTCGAAAAGAGAAAGAAGTGTTTAAATATTAGTTTAGTGATTTCAGGTGGTTAGAGATAAGTCTAAGAAGTTGAAAACTTTTATTCACAATCTATTAACATCAAAAATTGTTTATTATCAAACAATTAAGACGCATTTAATTTCTTTTTGATACGGAACTAACAATTTCAGAACAAGCACGAAAAAAGGGGTGAAGTGGGCGGGATCCTCAATGCTCACCTTAGGACACTCCTAAAAACTCTTGGAAGTTGACTGATTTACTCAAGACATTACAAATTTTCCTCAAAAAAAATAAATGCGGTTACTAGAAAACTCCTCTCAAAATTCCTATTCCTTATATAGAGAACTTGATCTAGCCATCAATCATGTATATAATATGCAACTAGGAGGTATTTGAGTCATGGATACTAAGAAGAAGTTTAACTCTAAAGAAAAGGCAAAAGATGTCAATGAGAAGTCGCTTGAGCGACTGCATCGTAGTTTGTTTGATCATCCAAGTGAAGAAGAATGGAGTGCAACTCGCTCCCTCGCTCAACCGTCATTTCTTAAGCAGGTTAATAGTCGCGCTGTTGGTCATAGTGAGCCATTGAAGGTTTCTCCAACTGTTCCGAAAGATAATGCCTAACTGGTCTGAAGTACTCAATGAGATACAAAGTGTTGACGCTGAATTAAGATCTAAGTCAGCAGGTGACCAAGTTCGTCGCAAGTACCTAAAAGAGTTATTTAGGAAGACTGGTCGCAATACTATTGCTTATTACTCGGGTTGGTTGTCAAAACCCAAAATAGAAGACGTACATATTAACGACGAAGATAAGAATGGATTCATGATGTCTGTTCATGGGCTTGACCGTTCTCTTGGGCTTGATTTAATTTTGCATACGCCAGGCGGAGAACTTCACGCAACTGAATCAATTATTAATTATCTCCGCCAAATGTTTAAAGATGACATCCGCGTTATCGTACCACAGGTAGCTATGTCTGGCGGTACCCTTATTGCCTGCGCATGTAAGCAGATTCTAATGGGTTCCCATTCAAACCTAGGACCGATTGACCCGCAGCTACGAGGAGTTCCTGCATATGGGGTAATTGAGGAATTTCGTACTGTTGCAAAAGAAATCAAGAAGGACCCTAGCAAAATTCATGTCTGGAATCCAATTCTGTCCAAATACTATCCGGCATTTCTTAGCCAATGTAAAAACGCAATTGATCACAGCAAGGAAATCGCTCAGAGTTATCTGGAAGAAGTTATGTTTAAGGATGTTTCTAATAAAAAGAAGATAGTCAATAAAATTGTTGAGGGCTTGACCGATTACTCGGGCAATAAGTCGCATTCGAGGCATATTCATATCGAAGAGTGTAGATCTCTCGGATTGAAAGTGTTAGAACTTGAATCTAACCAAGAACTACAAGAACTTGTTTTAACTGTGCATCACGCATTTATTCACACTCTTATGAATACACCTTCGTTTAAGATTATAGAAAACCATCTCGGCTGTGCTTTGATAAAAACCTTAGTTGCACCTACGTCTAATTTTATTCAATGAAGTGTTCTATCGGATCGTAATCGTTCTATCAAGGGTTGATAACCATACGGTAATAATTACCGTCTCTGTGAAAAAACGTTTTACATTTAAAAGAGAAATCAGTACTACATTATCCTGATACAACTCCTTTAGGGTCGCAGGTAGCAACACCAGCCTTTCACTCGAAAGGCCACGTTTCTTCTCCTCGCCACCGGGGTTTGCGGTCAACTTTGAGGCTTTCCATCATAGTAGGTTTCATCATCCATCTCAACGATCCTCCTGAGATCTTCTGAATCACGTTGCGTTGCTGTAAGAAACCGGTGTCACCAGCGAGCCGAGGCCTAAATCGTTTTCTCTTCCAAAAGCGATTTTCCGAACGATAACCATCGCTCTTTGTGGCGCAGACTTACGGTCTTCATCCTGTCCATTCAACAATCTTTTATTTTCAACTAGTTATCCGTTGACCGATTTTCAATACCATGTAGTCTAACCCATGGTGATATCATGATTTTTTCTCTTGGTTGGCTTTCCGACTATACAAAAATTGACGCTTCTCCAGAAGAATTGGGGGAAATGCTCACTATGGCTGGATTCGAGCTTGAAGTCTTTGAAGACAAGGCAAAAGATCTTGCTGAAGTGCTTGTGGTGCGGATAAATTCCATTGATGACCATCCTAATGCTGACAGACTCTCTATCTGTGAAGTTACAGATGGAGAGCGGAATTACAGAGTTGTCTGCGGGGCGCCCAACATAAGCCAAGGTGATAGGGTGCCGTTTGCGCGCGCGGAAACCTGTCTTCCTCCAAGTACTGTTTTTCCTCAAGGCGTTGAAATAAAGGAAACTGAGATACGGGGTGAGAGTTCAGAAGGCATGCTCTGCTCCGCTTCTGAAATGGGTCTTTTGGGCCATGAAGAGGGAATCCTAATTCTTCCCCAAAATGCTGAACTTGGGAGGAGCATGGCTGAGGAACTTGGTTACGACGGCATTATTTTTGAAATCGGTATCACTCCAAATCGACCTGACTGTATGAGTGTTTTTGGAATTGCGAGGGAAGTATCTGGCATATTGGGCCAGAGGCTTGAAAGACCAGTTTTTTCACTGCAAGAGCAAGGAGATGATATTTTTAGCAAGGCCGAGGTGAGAGTTCTTGATTCGGAGGCATGCCCTAGATACTGTTGCAGACTTGTAGAAGGAGTGCGCATAGGGCCTTCTCCCGCTTGGTTGCGCCAGAGACTTGAAGACTCTGGGGTCCGCTCAGTTAACAACGTAGTGGATATTACCAATTTCGTTATGCTTGAACAGGGACAACCTCTGCATGCGTTTGATTACGACAAACTCAATAATGGATTGATTTCCGTAAGAAAAGCCCGAAATGGAGAAGAAATAGAAACGCTTGATGGGGCAACTAAAAAGTTGTGCGTAGATGACCTTCTTATCTGTAGTGGTGATGCTCCCGTGGCGCTTGCGGGAGTAATGGGTGGAGAGAAAACAGCTATAAGTGACGAAACTGTAAACATTCTGATTGAGTCCGCCTGTTTTTCTCCCTTGGGGATAAGGAAGACATCCAAAAGGACCGGTATTAAGAGCGAATCCTCCAATAGGTTTGAAAAAGGCGTAGATATAAACAACGTTTTGTTTTCCCTTGACCGTGCAGCAGACCTTGTAAACCGAATTGCTGGTGGATCTGTTGCCACCGGCACAATAGACGTATATCCAGAGCCGGTAATTCGCAAACAAATATCGCTTTCTGTGAATAAGGTCAGAAACCTTGTAGGCGTATCAATAGATGCCCGAGAGATAGTAGACCTTCTTTTGAGTCTTGAATTCAGCCTTGTGAGTTTTTCAGAGGAATCTCTTGAATTTAAGATTCCAACTTTCAGGATGGACATAGAACGCGAAGTGGACATTATAGAGGAAGTGGCTCGTCTCTGGGGTTATGACAACATACCATCCGTTTCTCCCGAAGTGCCGATGGTGACCAAAAAGCCCAGCGTTATAACCGCTATGGAGAAAAGGCTTAGAGATATTTTTGTTTCCTACGGTTTTCTTGAGTCTATAAACTACAGTTTTGAGTCCCCCGACCTTCTGAGAACCTTCGGTTTTGAAGAATCAATACGCGTTATGAACCCGATATCACAAGAACTCTCGGAAATGAGAAGAAGTCCCCTGCCCAGTTTGGTAAAGAATATCAGACTTAACCTTTCTAGGCAGAACCAAGACGTCAGGCTTTTTGAATCCGCTAAGGTTTTTTATCCTAGGAGCGCAGACCAGTTGCCTAACGAGATAAAAAAGTTTGCTGCCGTGGCCACGGGAAAAAGAGAGCCCGGAGTCTGGGGAGGAGAAAAGTTTGATTTCTTCGATATAAAAAACGTTTTCCAGAGAAGCGCTGAAGTTCTTTCCATAGAATCTATGGTGGATTTTGAGCCTTTCTCTCCCGACAATGGTTTTTTGTGGCCGGGAAAATCTTGCTCTGTAACAATTGGCGAAAAAAGTTTGGGTTTCGTAGGAGAACTTCATCCATATCTTCTGGAAAAACTTGAGATAAATGAAAACGTTTACGTGCTTGAACTTGACCTATCGCTTCTTTCCTCAATTTACACTGGTTTTCAAAAAACATTTGTTCCACTTCCCAAATACCCGTCTCTTAAGCGAGATATAGCGATTGTTGTCGACGTTGATGTGACAGTGCGGGAAATTCTTTCACTGATAAAATCTGACGATTCTGGTATAATAGAGGACTATTGGGTGTTTGACGTTTACCAAGAGGATTCTGTTGGAAAAGGGAAAAAAAGCGTTGCTCTTTCTCTAGTTCTCAGAGACAAAGGAAAAACACTTACTGATGATGATGCTAACAGGGTACAGCAACGTATTCTAAGGGAACTTGAGAAAAATATAGAAGCCGAATTGCGATCTTAAAGGAGTTTTTTATGACAAAGAGACATATTACCGCTGCTGTTCATTCAAAAGTGGGTTTTTCAATCAAAGAGTCGGCCAGAATGGTTGAATTCTTTTTCGAGCACATGAAGGAAACTCTCATCGCTGGAGAAGAGGTGAAATTGCCTAAATTCGGAAGTTTTAAGGTGAAGAGAAGAATGCCTCATATCGCCAGAAATCCTACTACGGGAGAAGCCGTCGGACTTCCTTCCCGGTTGACTGTTGTCTTCAAACCCAGCAAATTTCTGAGAGCAAAGATAAACAAAGACCAAAAAGATTAAAATGCCAGACTCCAAGCCCCAAGCTTCGTTCCTGAAGCAGAGTTTTATCGCTGGCCTTTTGATAATTGTGCCTTTTGGGGTGACGGCTTTTATTGTTTACAAGCTGATCAAATGGATGCTCTATTTCTTCAGCGCCGGTCCCGCAGGGGTTCTGCGCTACTTTGTTGACCTTCCCCCGTATGTTTTTGAAGTTATATCTTTTACCATAGGGTTTGTAGCCTCCTTAATTCTGATCGTTTTTTTGGGAGCTATAACTAGGAATTTTATCGGTAGAAAAATGCTTCTCTTTAGCGAAAACGTTATTTCAAGAATCCCTCTTGCGAGAACATTCTACGTAAGCATCAAGCAGGTTGTGCAGATGTTTTTCGCAGGTTCTAAAAAACAACTAAAAAGAGTAGTGTTGGTTGAGTATCCGAGAAAAGGAACTCGCGCCATCGCATTTGTGACTGGAGTTACCGAGCCCAACAAAAACCACAATAACACAGACCGTCGTATTGTTAACCTGTTTATACCTACCACTCCAAATCCTACCAGCGGAATTTACATCATGGTTGATGAAAATGAAGTCCAAGAACTTGATATATCCACCGAGGATGCGTTCCGACTCATAATTTCTGCGGGAATATCTCAAGAACAGGACGATTCTGATGTTTCTCAACAAGGTAAGAGCGACGATTGATTCCTTTGGGATGCTACGTCCCGGAGAAAAAATCGTTGCGGGAGTTTCTGGAGGATCAGATTCTGTAGCCTTACTTTTCGTTCTCAATGAACTGAAGCCGTTTTACCCAGGGACTGACGTGGTTGTCTGCCACATAAACCACGGGCTTAGGGGACGGGAGTCAGACCAAGATGAACAATTCGTTAGGGACATAGCATCCCGTCTCGGCTTTACGTTTGAATACCGGCGAGTTGATACGCAAGGTTTTAGAAAACGTAACCGCCTTTCCCTTGAAGATGCGGCGAGAAAGCTTCGTTACGAAATTTTCAGTGAAGTGATGAAAGAAACGTCGGTGCAGAAAATCGCCACAGCGCACACCCTCGACGATCAGGCGGAGACCGTATTGATGAGATTTTTGCGGGGAAGTGGCGCGCAGGGACTCTCGGGGATAAAGCCTTCAGACAAAAACCTGATACGTCCTCTTATAAACGTGACGAAGGAAGAGGCTAGGCAGTGGCTTGATTCAAAAGGCGTTGCTTGGAGAGAAGATTCAAGCAACGAATCAAATGAGTTTTTGAGAAACAGAATAAGAAATGAGCTTTTACCCACGCTCAGAACCTACAATCCCGCTATTGAGAGAGTGCTTTGCCGAACGGCGGCTGTCAGCGCCGCTCAAGCGGATTTTATTTCCCAAGAAGCGGAAAAAAGAATGAAAACTATAGTGAAGTTTGTTGCTGGAGGCATCTTAGGACGCACCGAAGCTCTTTTGCTTGAACCACCCGCAATTAGGTTTTCTATTATGAGGAAATCAATCTTTGCGGTAAAAGGCGATCTTTATTCGATTTCCGCAGGGCATCTTTTCTCAATTGACGAACTTATAAGGTCAGATAGATCCTCTGGTGAGATAAATCTTCCCGGGGGAATTGTTTTTTCTTCTGCCTACGGTTTTTTCTTCTTCGCTCGGAGGCAGTCTTTTTCACCGTTTCTTACTGAAATAAATGGTTATGGTTCCACAAAGGTTACAGAGGACCTTGAGGTGTCGGTTGAACTCACATCTGACCGCTCACTCTGGGGTCGGTGGGATCTCGGATACTTTTCTTCCCAAAAAATTAGGTTCCCTTTAAGCGTAAGGAGTTTTTCTGACGGAGACAGGTTTGTTCCTCTGGGAATGAGGGGACAGAAAAAACTCAAAGATTTTTTTATTGACGAGAAGGTTCCTAGATTTATAAGAAAAAAAGTGCCTGTTTTTGAAACGCGTGACGGAATAATTTGGGTAGGTGGGTTAAGAACAGACGAAAGGTTCAAAGCTGATAGTTCTATAACGCCTTGGCTTCGCATAACTATCAGCGGTTCATTGCGGGAACTACTTTGTTTTACCAAGTGAATGCGCCTAAAGTTTTCCGTAAAGCCCGTCCTGCGCTAGATAAGCGGCCCCAATGACTCCTGCGTCTCCACCTAGCGCTGATTTTTTAATTTCAAGTCCGGTTGCTGGTCCCCGAAGAGTTCTCGTTGTGACCTCTTCGAGGGTATTATCAATAAAAAAATCCCACGCAGCAGAGAGTCCACCACCCACCACTACGGTTTTTACGTTGAGGACGTTTACAAGAATTGATATTCCTACTCCGAGATTTTTCCCTAAGTTTTTCCATATATTGACTGCGTGTTTGTCTCCGCAAGCGGCGAGCCGAGCTAGACGTTTGGGTATCTGGGTCTCTTCTATTTCTTCCATCTTGCGAGCAAGTTTTGGTTGCGCGCGTACAGATCTTATTACAGCGCGTTGCGAAACAAGGGTTTCAAGGCAACCTCTGCTCCCGCATGCGCAGATTTCGCCTGTTGGGTCAACAGCCATATGACCTATCTCTCCAGCGAACCCGTCTTCGCCGGTCCAGAGTTTTCCATCAAGGATTATCCCCCCTCCAAGCCCCGTTCCCAATGTCATCATGACCATGGAAGAACAGTTCTTTGCAACCCCTCTACGATACTCTCCTAACGCTGCGCATGATGCGTCATTTTCTATAAAGACGGATGTAAACTTTTTAGTTCTGCGTAACAACTCTTTGGTAAAAGGGAAATTTTTTACATAAGCTACATTGGGAGCCTGAACAAGCAGTCCGGTTCTGCGGTCCACGCTTCCAGGTATTCCTATGCCAACTGCCGATACCCGGTGCTCTGCGAATTCTCCGACAATGCTTGCGAGATTATCCATAAGGGTGGAAATTCCTAGGTGCGCTTCGGAGAGAATTGACGCTTCTGCCGTAACTTTCCCGCTTTCGGATATTAATTTTCCTCTGAGATTTGTTCCACCTACATCTATGCCTAGAAAATTTCTTTCCATATTATTTTCTTCGCCCGTAATTTTATTCTACCTTTTTCTGTACATAAGATATTTAGGGAAAATCACTATGAATTTCTATAGAAAACAAAAGCCAATTGAGTTCAGCCGTGATCAAAATACTAGAGTAGTGTTGAGTCAAGGGTAACATTTCTTGTGCAATGTGTTTCAAGGCGAGGGCTTCGTGTCCTAAGCCGTCTTTCTGAGGAACCATGAAGAAGTACAATTGTGCGCCTGTCGGAGGCCGAACGCAAGACATGTCAGGAGGTCATCAAGAAGCTCAAGGGTAGCAGTCAGAAAGCGCGCAGGGCGCGTATTCTGCTACAAGTTGATGCGGACGGGCCGGAACTGGTGCGACTACCAGGTCGCGGAGGCCTACGGTTGTCAGGAGCACACCGTTGCGAACGTGCGTAAATGTTGCGTGCTGGAAGGTTTTGAGTTGGCCCTCAACGGGACCCGTCCACCTGACCACCGAAGCTCTTGGACGGGCGGCAGGAAGCCGCGCTGATCGCACTACGGCTGGGGCCGCCACTGGCCGGCTACGGCCGATGGGCCGATGGTCACTACGTCTGCTGGCAAGCGTCAACAGATGTGAAGTGGATGTGCTGCGACCCGAAGTTGGAATCTAAATCCAGCGCCGACTAGTATCTTGTCGCTTTGAATCATCTCTCCGAGAAAGTCGACAACCTAACTCATGGTGGTAGCGTCAAAACTGGAGTCTTTATTTGTTGCATAACCGAAATCAATTTTTCACAGAGTTATCTGTAGAACTTTATTTTTTTCGTCGAAAACCATTATCGTAAACTGAGAAGAATTCAAAAAATCCTTAAGATCAGGGATGGCTTCCACTAGCAATTTTTTACACTGTTCTAGGTCAGTGTATCCCCTACTATGTAGCCTAATCAAACAAGCATTAATCGCATAACGGATAACTTGGTCCATCAGATAATTGCTTGCATTATTCTCTAGAAAATTTGGGATGGGTTTAGGGGCTGAAATGGCCTTTGAAGTAGAGACTTTGTTTGCTCTGTCCCACATCATTGCTCTGTCCCACGTCAATGAAAGAGACTTTTTGCTTGCTTTGTCCCACGCCAACTCAAAGGCATATTCATCATTTAAATCCACATTGGGAACAATCTCCTGCAAATGAAACATAAACTCTTTTTCAAAAGATTCTTCCAGTTCTTTAATAAGGTCTTTTTTTCTCTCTTTCTCTCTTTCTCTCTCAAAATCCCTAGTCATCCGATAGTAACCCTTAAGTCCCCGCTCAATAACATCTAAAAAAGGGCTAAACATAATCCAAAACAAGCAAGATGATCACCCCCACAATAATCCCGACCCAATCAAGCCACCTAATAAAAACAGTAAATACTAATAGGCAAAAACCAATTTTTACTAAATACACCATTCTTATCTCTCAAAGATTTTTAATCGGTTAGAAAGCAGGTTCTTGACCTGCTTCTTCAACTCTGCATTCTCCATCCGCAACGACACAATCGTGCTACGCTTGCGCCTATCTACTCCAACCTCGTCTAGCAATGCTCTAAGTCGTTGTACTTCTTTGTCCAACGACAAAGCACTTTTCGACACACGACTGATACGTTTTACTTCTTCATTTTTCGCGTCCAACTGAGTACGCGCTTTTTTCCAACAGTATTTATAATTCCCCGACCGTGATCGTTCCCGCGTCAATTCATGTTCTAACTCCTGATAATCATGTTCTAACTCCTGATAAGCCGCTAGCAACTCTTCGTACGAAAACTTACAGTCTAACGAAGCGCATCCCGACGTAGTCGGCATGCAATTGATGCATCCAGCGTCATCTTTATCCAATAACCTGACAACCCCGACATCTTTGTCGTGAACAATCATATGACCGATGATAACCGATCAATTAAGGAGTGGCCAGTCTAAATACAAAAAAATATTTAAGACGGGATTAACGGACGATTAATCAAGCAAACACCCTTGAACGAACGCTTACCACTATAAAGGTGTCTTCATAGGTTGAAGTTATAATTTGCTAGCAGAATCTTATCCTCTGCTATAAGAGCAAATCAATGTTGTTTCTGCCCATCCTCAAGGAAAAGCCCCAAAAATCGTTGTAGCGTAACCACCTCAAGTTAACAACAAATTTATCATCTACAAAAGAAATAAACCCGTAGCGGTTCCACAATCATCAAAAGAAATCAGCATCAAGAATCGCTACAGCGCAAATGTCTCAAAATTGAACAAAAACTCCATTTTCTCATTGTGACGCCAAAATTGGGGTGAATTACACCCATCTATTCGCTGTTTCTTGTCCGAATTCTGCCATTCGACAAAATCCAGACACATCTGTCCTACTCGGGCAGCATCTTCTGGCAAATTAACAGGTTCGTGAATGCCGAGAGTACAAACAATCGGTTGGCGTTTTTCTCCAGACCTTGATACCTCACCTTAGTCATAGCCAAACTGACGTTTGATAGTTCTGAATGAGTAGTCCACTTTTGCACGGATGCTGGCCTTGGTCTTTTCAAGAAATTGCTCCTTGGTATTCATCGTCTTGCGCCTACTAGGACGTTCAGATACTTCCCATTTGATCTCCTTGTCCTTGAGTTCTTCACGCTTCTTGACACCCAGATAATCCGCATCACCGTAGCAAGTCACTCCCTTACCATATAACGGGCGCTCCGTCTGGGTGATGTTATGCACGTTGGCAGCAGTGGTTTCCATGCTGTGAATAACACCACCCGAGGTCTCATCCACACCAATGTGCATCTTCATCCCAAAATACCATTAGTTGCCTTTCTTGGTCTGATGCATCTCCGGATCACGCTTGCCCTCTTTGTTCTTGGTTGAGGTCGGCGCTGAGATAATAGTCGCATCTACGATTGTACCTTCTCGCAAAAGCAGACCATTACGTTGCAGGTGATGTTTCACTTCTTTGAGGATCGTTTGACTCAGCTGATGTTTCTCCAGAAGATGACGGAAGTTCAAAATAGTGGTTTCATCCGGTATTGGCTCGGTCAGGCTCAGCCCAGCAAAGCGGCGCATGGACTCAATCTCGTACAGCGCATCTTCCATCGCCGGATCGCTCAGGTTGTAGAACAACTGCATGTAGTGAACCCGTAGTATCTTTGGCAGAGGATAGGGTCTACGACCTTTCCCGGGCTTCGGATAGTATTTGGCAATTTTGTTCTCCAACTGTTTCCAGGGGATCAATTTATCCATCCGCTCAAGAAACTTCTCACGACGTGTTTCAAGCTTTTTGTGGGTATCTTCTGCTACGGAGAAACTTATCTGATTCATGGGGGCACCTCATAAAATGAGTTTTCGATACCATAACATATTTTAAGGGATTTATTCAGAGATTCCTTAGAAACTCAGGACCATTCAGTTTTCGTGGCAGAGACTTTGGATTAGTCGAATTTTAGTGGGTTTTGGATAAACTGGAGTTCAGTCTGCTTGGCTACACTACGAATCATCTTGCCGTCCATCGCCACCGGCGCTGCGGGCGAGGTCTTGCGAGCCTTCCACAGGTTCAGCGCTTTATCAAGCGTGTCGGGTGGCAGTTTTACGAAGATGTTATGGAAGGTGCCAATTACCGGCGCAGTGTAGCATTTCTTACTGGGACTGTAGTATGCTCCTACGGCCTCAAGTTGTTCCTGACTAAGGAGTCGGGCGAACTGCGCTATGGCGGACACCCCGCGGTATCCAGCCAAACGGGCGGCGACAGCGAGAACCAACACGGTGTCAAGAGGATAGCGTCTACCTTGAGACTGTCGGAACTCAGGCACCTCACCTAGAACATCTTTGAGACTGCGTAACTGTGGCGCCGTCATAGGCTCCTTGCGAACCCCACCGGTCCATTCTGGTGGTAACTCTTCTTGACTTAATACTTCTTTAGCATTATCAACGAGATTAAACATGAAGACCTCCTTGGGTTGACCATGATAGCGCCACCGCGCAGACCCTCCAGACTCACGGGCAAACCCGCGCGTTAGCCCGAAAGACTGCCAGTTGGCCGCCCGGTAGCAAGTACCATTAAAACGTGAAATATCTACGAACGTCTCAGCCAGAAACACTGGATAACCGTGCGCTGTCTGCATGTCCGAAGACAGCCGCCTCAGACTCAGACCCAGCACTCGGGATGCCAAGTTCGGCACCCGTTGCCGTGTCAGAATGACAAACCGCACATTGTTGGCAATCAGATGCAAACGTCCAAACTGCTGCTCGGCGCTCCAGCCAATCCAGCCGTCTCGGGCCGCTAACTTGAATGCGCCCGCCTGCCAACCAATAAGCGCCACCCAGCGCGACCCAACTTCCGCCACATGACGCAATCCCTTGCCGAACACGCGATGGAATGGAAGATAGTGATGTAGTCTGACTAAGTGGTCCCAGTGACGACGCTCCTGTTCCCCATAGGTAGGACGTACTGTGACCGCGCGCAGATCAATCTTATTATCCTGAGATGCCTGTTTGCTCATGATCTACACCATACCACAACAGGACCTGAATAGCCAGCTCTAAATTCGCAACGTCCAGATCGAAACCTGACAACGAAGAAACTGAATTGTCGACTTAATATCTTTTGGAGGCATTTGCACTGTGGTGATGCTTGATGCTGATTTCTTTTGATGATTGTGAAACCGCTACGGGTTTGCTTCTTTTGTAGATGATAAATTTGTTATTAACTTGATGTAGTTACGCTACAATGATTCTTGGGACTTTTTCCTTTAGGATGACTTCACTGTTTTCTCAAATCCCCAAATGACAATGTACTACCCTTGGATATGTTCTCCCTACATATCCAACTCCGCAGATTATAATTCAGAAGAGTTTGTTATAAGAAAAAACTTACGAAGGACTGAAACCGAGCCTAATTCTTCTACATATCAGCTAGAAAAGTAAGACAAATGAGTCCCTAATTCTTACCTATGACGTAGTGATAACCTCTAAAATGTGAAACTCTCTTTAGAAGTATATACTCAGTAATATCAACGTGTTATGCCTCTAGAAAATTAAAAAGTCCTGGGTTAAAAACTACTCACCACGGATAAAGGCTTAACCGACCAGATTTCTGATGCCGGCATGCTTAATGATGTTTTAATTGATTTGCTTTATAATTGTTGTGTTACGCTTCACCGTTTAATGGGCGTTTCAGCGTGTTTTCCAGATTGAGGTTACAATATATGCGGGAACCTCCTATCCTAAAAAGTTCTTCAGCAAGAGACTTGATTGCCGTTACACTCACGGCCTTTGCGTTACTTTCTCTCTGCGTTTCCTGCCAGCGAACTTCTCAAGTTCCCACACCAACTCTTTCTCCCGAAGCTATGCGTCCTTTTCAGTCTGCCTTGGAATTAGACGACGACATTTTCCCAGAGGGACTTGCAGAGTCTCTAGACTCAAGCATAGAGAAACTTTCCCGTAAAAACGCTCCAGATCTTGTATTTGGAAAACGAAATATTTCGGCAACGGATTACGCTCTTGCCCTTGACTATATTTTGCAGAGACTCAAGGATGGGGCGGGCAAGGATGATTTTACAAGAGAACTGAATGAAAAATTTGATTTTTACGGTTTTCCAGCAGAAAATTTCGGGCGCATTTTCATAACATCCTACTTTTCTCCCGTACTTTCCGCTTCAAGAACTTGGACCGCTTACCACACGCAACCCCTCTACAGGACGCCAAGTGATCTTGTGCAAGTAAACATGAAAACATTTATGGACCGGTTCGATAGGTTTTCGTTTCTTGAAGATGACCAGAAAACTTTCCGAAAAATACGGTCTTTTTACGGAAGAGTCGTACCGGGGCGATATGGGTCATCGCCAAAACTTATACCTTACTATTCACGACGCGAAATTGATTCTGCAGGCAAACTCAAGGGAAAAAACCTAGAGATTGCTTGGGTTGATCCCATTGACGCCTTTTTTCTACAGATACAGGGTTCGGGAAAGATAAAGTTTGCTGATGGAGAGCAAAGAATTATAGGCTATGCCGCAAGCAACGGACATGATTACGTGGCTATTGGAAAATTTCTTTTCGAGTGGATACCGAGGGAAAAAATGAGCTTGTGGGCTATAGAGAAACATCTGAGGTCCATTTCATACGCGGAAAGGATGAATGTTCTCTACAAAAACCCGAGTTACGTGTTTTTCCGCGAGCTTTCTGGAAAACCTCAGACTTCTTTTGGAACGGAAGTTGTTGACGGTAGAACGGTTGCCACGGACCAATTTTTCTTCCCGAGAGGATCTCTAGGATTTTTGCAGTTTGAACAACCCGTTTTCGAGACTCAGTCATCGGTTGAACCTTCGAGTTGGGAGCCGGTTTCCCGTTTTGTTGTCAATCACGATGCTGGTGGCGCGATAAAGGGGGCTAGTCGTATTGATCTTTTCTGGGGAGAGGGAAAGGATGCCTCTCGCCACGCTGGGGTGATAAAAAATTGGGGCAATTTTTTCTGTCTTGTCCCAAAACCGGAGTTTCTCGCTTCGCTTCGGGAAAATTTGGAGCAATGAGTCTCTGGAGGAGAAACGAATGACGGACAAACAAAATCTCAGTTGTTCGCAAATGTCTTTGGACAAAGGTGAACATCTCTATGGAACCGCGCCGCAGATAAAAAACTGGTTTTTACTTGAATATAGAGGCGTGTGGAGAAAAGACGCTTTTGCAGAAAGTAGCTTGCCTCAGGAGGTAAAGGACCACCTGAGAGCTATGCTGTCGTCTTTTGAAGAATCAAGGATTCAGTTTATAGGGGAACCTAGCCCGAATAAAAAGGATATTGTCTTTTACTACGCGCATTCAAGCGAGTTTTCCCCAAAACTTTACAAATTTGAATTCGCAAACCCAAGAGATCTTCTAGAAATAAACTTAATGGAACTTGTACAGACGGGTGAGATAGAAAGATATTCCTGCGATCAAAGCCTTGCGCTTGTTTGCACCCACGGGGGTCGTGACATATGCTGCGCGCAGTTCGGAGTTGCTGTGCTACGGGAAATAGCTGATCAACCAAACCTCTGCGTTTGGAGAAGCTCCCATGTGGGCGCTCATCGCTTTGCAGCCAACGTAGTGATGCTTCCAGAAGGGATATATTATGGGAGGGTAAGTAGGTCAAACGCTCGACAAGTGATGGAAAGCCATCTCAAAGGTGAGATATTTCTTGACTGCTACAGAGGAAGGTCGTGTTTTTCCCAGACATCACAGGTGGCGGACTATTTTCTCAGGGAGCAGACAGGGATTCTAGGTATATACGACATCAGGTGGGAATTTGAAAAAGACCGCGATCAATTGACCGCTGTGGAGTTTGGAGTAGAAGGAAAAGATACGGTTTACAGCGTAAACACCGTGGTGATTAACCAGACGATAAAACTTTACGCAAGTTGCGGTGATGAGAAATTAACAGAATTTCCACAGTTCTACTTTTACAGCTTGATACCGTACCAGCGGCCTCAAAAGCCTAAAGAGCAGTGAATTTTGCTATGCATCCTTGCGTTCTATGTGAGGCGTGGGAAATTTCCTAACTCCAGCACTTTATTTGCGAGTTTAATGGCGTTTCCGGTATTTGGAATCAGAATGTCTGTTACAACGGCTTTTACTCCGAGCGCCTCAATACTTTGTGCTTCTTTCGCATCTGAACGGTCAATTACCATCACGTCTAGAAAATCCGCGTAAAGGCTGGCGACTTGGGTTGATGTAATCTCCATTCCCAAGCCTCTCATAAGCCTGTCAGCTGGGCCTTTAAGCGCCTTTCCACCAATAAGAGGGCTTATAGCGACCTTGATTCCCGGGGTCTCGACAAGCGTTTTTCTTATTCCCTGAACACCGAGTATCGGGCCTATGCTTATGATAGGGTTGCTTGGGCATATAATTACAATTTCAGCTTCTTTTATAGACTCAAGAACAGATGGAGCGGGTAAAGCTTTTTCTATGCCTCTTATATTTACTCCCCGCACCTTCGGCGCCATGGAGTGTTTTATATAATATTCTTGGAAGTGCATCTCACCCCTGTCCGTGTTTATCCAACTCTCCACCCTGTCATCGCTCATAGGAAGTATGCGGATTTCTTCGAGAGAGAACCTTTTGGCTATCTCTTTAGTCGATTCACTTAGAGTCGCTCCCGAGTCACTCAGTTTCTTTCTAAACATATGCGTGGCAAGATCCTTGTCGCCCATTCCAAACCACGAGGGAAAACCTAGACTAGATGCGGCGGAGAGAAAATTAAACGTATCACCGCTGAGACCCCACCCTTTTTTCTTGTCTATGTTCCCCGAGAGTCTGTAGATTATTGTATCTATGTCGGGAGACACTCTCATCCCGTAGATGTCCATATCGTCTGCCGTGTTGACTATTACGGAAAGTAGGTTTTTAGAAACAGTTCTAGAAAGACCCTCTAAGAATTTTGCAGCGCCGCTCCCACCGCCAAGAGCTGTTATCATTTTTAGGCTTTGCCTCCATTAATCATCATTTTAATACGGCTGTTAAATAAAAAACAGTTCCGAACTGTCACTCCAAACGCTATACGCCTAACGCAATTTGTACAGAGAGAGACCAGAAGGGCAAGCTGTACTGTGATTTTCCTCTCGGTTAAAAGGCCAAGCGCAATTACTCTGTCTTGTTTGGTTCAATATTACCCATCACGATTTAAACAGTTCCATAGTAGAGAGATGTGAACAACTAACTTAATAATCAGATACAACCCATCCTTAGGCTTTGGTGTAAAAGCACGGGAGGTTTGTTCTTGAGAATGAGAATACGTTAAATCATGCGTAAAAACCCAGTGAAGATTGATTTTTTGAACCTTTATACCTGCGAGCACGCTCAACTACTTTAGTTCTGAACGCTGACCTGGCAGTGAATTTCGCTCCAGCACGCACAAGCGCCAGATAATTGATCAATTCAGATCTATTGCGCCCCGTCTGAACATATCAATTTTTTCCTATGACAAATTCAACTCATAACATAGTACGCAAAGAACAAGAACGCAAACATCTGGAACTGAACCCGAGTTAGTCCGAGGTTGCGCGTTTGTGGCTGGTTTATCTAGGAGGTCTCATATCTGTTACGACTGATGGCGATGTGGCATGTTCCACATCAAAATCGCTATAGCGAAATACAACTCTCGTATTTGACAGTTATGAGATTGCATGGTAATATTTAAGACAGAACAATATTATTCTTAAGGAGGAGTTGTTATATGAATATGTTAAGATCAATGGGCGTCTTGCTCGTTGCTTTAGTTTTTCTCGGCGTCCAAGCGGAGGCGGTCCGTGCGCAGACCACCTCGGATACCGCTACTTACATAGTGAAATTTGTGGGTAATTGGGACAAGGAGAGCGTGCCTGGAGCCGAAGATGAAAAAGCCGCAAATAAGGAATTTTGGCCGCATTTTTCGAGTTTGGTTGCTGTTGCGCATAGTAGCGATGTGACCTTATGGAAGAAAGGTGAGGATGCGTCAGCTGGAGTAGAGGCGTTGGCCGAAGAGGGTAAACCGGAAGAGTTATTAAAAGAAATTAAAGATGCTGGCGACAAAGTAAAAGGCAACCCCATCGTGGAAAAGCAGTCGGATAATAAAGGTGGGATTGATGACAAAGGCACGGTAGTGTTTGAGATTCCGGTCAGCAAAACGCATCCTTTGGTTACGCTTTTGACTATGATAGCGCCTAGTCCGGATTGGTTTGTGGGGGTAAATGGCCTATCTCTGATGAAAGATGGCGCTTGGGAACTTGATAAAAGTGTAGATTTATTCGCCTATGATGCTGGCACTGAAGATGGAGACATGTTTTCGACGACAGGGAGTGATGACGACATGAATATGGAAACCGACGAAGTCATTACTAGTCTCAAGGAAGATGAAGATGATAAGAATTTTTCCAAGACTGCTCCCGTTGCAAAGTTGCAGTTCACGCTTAAAGCCTCTGCTATGCCTGCTACTCCCGCTACTCCTGCTACAACCAGCAAAAAAGATGACGACGGTTGTGCTTTAGCTAGTGAAGGAAGCGATAAAAACGGCGTGTTTAACCTGCTTCTAGTAGTGTTTGGAGTGTTTTCAATTGTCTTACTTAGAAAAAGATTTACGGAAAGCAAAACGTATTAAGACCTAGATTACTTGCGCAAAGCAAAGGTTAACCTTTGCTTTGCGCATTGTGTTTAGTAGTACCATCTCTGGTTGCCTTTTCTCTCCAAAAGGCTTGTTAATTTGGGTTTTCAGCCAGAGCCTTCTCACATAATTCCTAACATTATTGAAATAGCGCGTTCGTTTACTGAGCGAGGTTAGGTTCCGTGCAGAGTAGATTCAAAGTTTTTGCCGTAACTTGGTGTCAAGTGATGATGTCAAATAGGCGTTACGTATATTGCGCCTGAATCATCAAATTACCTGTTTCTGATTGTCGGCTTGAAACCCGTTTTCGGTTTGTATAGACTTCAGAGGTTTTTTAGAAGGAAACGCCATTGTCATTTGATCTCATAAAAGGCAAAAACAACTTTCTTACTAGAGCCATACTTCTCCTGTTGGCCCTGACCTTTGTGATAGGATTCGGCTACGTCGGGGGTATAAGTATCGGAGGTAGAAGCCCGACAGGAGGTATAGCGGCCGAGGTTAACGGGGAGAAAATATCTCTCGCCTATTTCTACAATACAAGGGATGCCATGCTTCAACCCTACCGCGAAGCTGACCAACAACTTTCCGATGAGCTTCTGGAAATTATCAGTTTCAACGCGCTAGATAATATCATAAACCGTAAGTTACTCGCCCAGAGAGCCAAGGATCTAGGGATCAGCGTAAATGCCCAAGAACTTTCTGATGCGATAAGAAATGACCCCGGTTTTCAAGTGGATGGAGCTTTTGTAGGAGCGCAGAGATACAGAGAGTTTATTACCCAAGTGCTCAGACGCCCCGTAAGCGAATTCGAGGAATCTTACAAGGATGGTCTTTTAGCGCAGAAACTCGTTACGCTTCTTGAAAATTCCGTGGTGGTGACTGAACAAGAGCTTTTGGCTATCCACAGGCTGCGCGGTGAAAAAATCAGTCTTGATTACATTTCTTTTTCCCCTGAAAACTACATTAAAGATGTTTCCATATCTGAGGATGAGGTAAAAAAATACTACGAGGAAACTCAAGATATGTTCCACAGTATTGAGAAAAGAAAAGTGCGATACGCAAAACTTTCCCCAGAGGATTTTACTACGGAAATCAATATTTCGTCCGAGCAAGTGGAAGCTTACTACAACGCCTACCCTGATGAATTTTTCTCCGCCTCTGGCGATGTAAAGCCGCTTGAGGAAGTAAAGGAAGAAATAGAAAAGCAGTTGGCGGAGCAAAGAGCGTCTGTTGTTTATGAGTCATTTCTTGAAGCATTTTTAAGCGAGGAAGAGAGTTCCTTTTCTGACCTGCTTTCAGAAAAACCTTCGCTTGATGTGAAAGATACTGTTGAGTTTGGAATTGAAGACAAAGGAGAAGACGTTCCTGAGATTTTAAGGGCTCAAGCATTTGATACGGAGCAAGGGAATTTTTCAGAACTGGTTCTCAGTGATTCCACTTGGTTTTTTGAAGTGACAGAAGTTGTTCCTAGCGAACGTCTTGCGTTTGAGCAGGCGCGTGATATGGTTGAATCCTCAATCAAGGAGAAAAAGGCGACGCAGGCCGCGCAAGAGGCCGCCGCAACTAGTCTTGAAAAGATAAAAAATTCTTCAAGGAGTTTTCCAAAGGTAGCGAAATCCTTAGGTCTCTCAGTTGAACAAACAGGTCTGTTTACAAGAACCGAACCACCTGCTTATTTACCGGATTCCCCAGAGTTTGTGACAGATGTTTTCGGGCTTGACTCCAAATCGCCGACATCAGATGAAGTTTATCAGGCCGCTTCGACTTTTTATCTGATTTCCCTCGCGGAAACGGAGTCCACTGATATGAAGGATTTTGAGCAGAGCGTCGAAGACCTTCGCAAAAACGAGGAAAATTCTCGTACTCAAGCGTTGCTTTCCACTGTTCTTGAGGAACTCAGACAGAATTCGAAAATTGTTCACAACAAAGCCCTTTTCCCCTCCGACGCCTGATTTTCACGTTTTTTCTCTTGTCACGGTGGAAATTCTGCGTGATTTATGGCATAATAACAGACACCGGAAGCCCATGGAACGGGCAGGGAGTGTTTTATATCATCGCCCCATAGAGTTATTTAGCTCAGACTCTCTGTCTGGTTTTTATGGTGAGCGCGGGATTTAACTTTCCCGTTTGCGCCGTCATTATTATTGTCAGCGTAGATAGGGTCTACGTTATCCCATGAAAATTAAAGCTATTGAAATATCTGGTTTTAAGTCTTTTTACCGGAACACGAAGATAACCTTTTCCGAAGGCATAACAGCCATAGTCGGCCCCAACGGTTGCGGAAAATCCAACATACTTGACGCTATAAGATGGGTTACTGGTGAACACAACCCAAGAAGCCTTCGCGCGGATGGTATGGAAGATGTCATTTCCAGTGGAAGTTCAGAACTCAAGGCATTGGGCATGGCCGATGTATCTTTGATTCTTGAAGGAGTCGAAACTCTCGGCTTTGAAGAAGTGAGCATACGCAGAAAGTTTTACCGCTCCGGGGAAAGCGAATACAGCATAAACGGGGTTAAGTGCAGGCTCAAAGACATAACGGAGATGTTACTTGACACGGGGATGGGCGCGCGCGCGTACTCAATTGTTGAACAGGGGCAAATAGAATCTTTTATAACTGCGCGGCCTCAAGAGAAAAGAAAGTTTATAGAAGAAGTAGCGGGAATTGAGAAGTACAAACTCAGAAGGAAAGAGACTCGTAGCAGGATGGAATCAACAAGAGAGAATCTGTCTAGAGTTTTGGACCTCAAGCAGGAAGTATCTGGACGTATAGAGGACCTCGCCCTTCAAGCTGAGCGCGCGAAACGCTATGAAGAGCTTTCTTCGCAGAGTCGTTCGCTCGAATTCGATATACTGTCGGCAAAACTTGAGGGTTCGAAGCGACGGGTAGAAAAACTTCTTGAGAAAAAAGAGCAAATAGAGAAGTGCTTGGCGGATGCTGAAAAAATAAAAGAAGAAAAAAATTATCTTTTGAAAACAGCGGAGAAAAAAAAGACCGATTCTGCGCATAGGGTTTCTACTATTCAAAACGAAGTCTACGAGATTCGCTCGCAGAAGAGGGAAAACGAGTTCAGTATTGAATCGCTTGAGAGAGAAATAGTGGGAACGGAAAAATACATAAAAGATATGGAGAGTCAGGTAGAAAGTCTTGAGCGCGAGATTGAGGAAACGGAAACTCGGAAACACAGCGCCGAAACGCGCTTGCGGGACATTGAAAACGCTCGCCTTGCGTCATCTGAAGATATTTTGCGAGAAGAGGAAGCTCTTTCTGCGTTGAACCAGAGATGGGGAAAAAGCAAGGGAGAACTTGATGATATAGCGAAACAGATCTCAGAAGTGATGACCAAAAAAAGTTCTGTGGGTAGCACAATGGGCGCTTTTTCCAGAGAGGTTGAGGATCTTTTAGAAAAAAAAGAGTCGCTTGAAAACGAAACCAAGGCGCTCACTACGGAAAAAAAGGAATGTGAAACAGAACTCAAGACGCTTCTTTCCTGCGCGGGGGAAATAAAAGATCAATTTACGCAGGCAGGAAAGGAAAAAGAGAAAACCGAATCCCGTCTCTATGATCTGAGAATTGAGCGTGAAAGAAAACTCGGTGAACTTCAGGGCTTTGAGAGTAGAAAAAAAGACTGCGTTTCGACTAGAGAAGCGCTTGCTAGAATCCAGGATAATTACGAGTGGCTTCCCGAAGCCACAAGAAAATTCGTTCTTGAGAAAAAGCAAAGTGGCGTGCTTGGAGTGGTTTCCGATTTTGTTAGCGTTCCTAGAAACTATGAACAGGCGGTTGAGGCTGCGTTTGGTGAAAAACTTAACTGGATAGTGGTTGAGGGAAGTAGTGAGGCGGTGGCGGCAGTTGAACTTCTCAGAGAGTTTTCAGCAGGAAGAGGCACCTTTATACCGGTTCAAGAAAAACTTTCCGCACACGGTGATTTTGTTGCGAAAACTAACATTTCTTCTCAGTCCTTGAATAGTCTTTTGGATGTCAAGATTATAGGAAAAAATCTTGTTCACTCCATGCTTCAAGAGGTCTACGTCGCTTCTGATCTCAGAGAGGCAATAAAACTCAAAAAGCAAAATGGAAACGGCGCATGCTTTGCGACTCTTGATGGGGATTACGTTGATTCGCAGGGAGCTATAACAGGTGGAAATTCCACAGAAGGAGTGTTTGAGAGGAAAAGAAGAATTGAAGAACTTGAAACGGAAATAGAAGAACTTTCCCACAGAATCAAAAGATCCCAAAAGGAGTACGAAAAACTTTCTGCGGAAATGGAGACTCTACAGCGCAACAGAGAAGAGCTCTCAGAAATTCTCCGCCGTCTTGAGATAAACTCTATTGAAAACGCAAAGGACCGCTCAAACGTGGAAACCAGAATAAATGATCTTGGTCGGAGAATAGCATCGCTTGAGTCTGAATACGCCGTGGTGGAAAAAAAACTGAATAATAAAAGTCAAACGATGGAAGAAATGCAGTCTCTATCTGCGCAACTTGACCAGAATAGAAACGCGCTTGACTCAAAGTATGAGGAAATTGAGCGCCACGCGCTTGGGTTTGCCGAAGATGTCGCTTCTCTACAGGAAAAAATAACAGGTCTACGTATAAAAAACGCATCTGTTGCCGAACGAGGAAGAGCTCTTGAGTATGAGATGCAGGAAACAGAAAAAACAAAGGCGATTACAAGCGAAAAACTCTCTCTTCGAAAAAAAGACATAGAGCTTAAAAAGAGTGAATGTCAGAGACTGCAGGAATCTCTTGCCAAAGCTCAAAACATGGTTGCGGAAACCGGATTGGATCTCCAAACGAAGCGAGAACTTTTGGAAAAACTTGAGCAAGACGCTTCTCTTTTTAGGGAGCAGGTCAGTAAAAGTGAACAGGAGCATGAAAGGGCCTCGGGCGAGGTGCTTTTGCTCAAAGAGGATCTTTCTTCTGCGCGTTCGCGTCTTGAACGCGCCCAAGATGAGTTCGGGTACCTGTGCGAGCGGTATAGGGATGTGTTCGGGGAAAACCCCGCAGACCCGTTGCCCACAGCGTCTTGTGAGATTTCAATACCAGACGCTGAAAGAGAACTTAAACGGGTGCGTGGTCATCTTGAAAATTTCGGTCCGGTAAACCTGCTTGCGCCCGAGGAATACAGACAACTTGAGGAGAGAAACAGTTTTCTTGAAAATCAGACCCAAGATCTTCTGCAATCGCTACAGTCGCTTGAACTTGCGATAAAGAAACTGGATGCGGAGTCAATCGCAAGGTTCAGAGAGGCTTTTGATGCTGTGGATAGCAAATTCAGAGAGATTTTTTCAGAGCTTTTTGAAAACGGAGAAGCGAGACTTGAACTTTCTGACCCAGATGATCTGCTTGAAACCGGCGTACAAGTTATGATTAGACCTGGCGGAAAAAAATTCCTCCCCATAAATCTGCTTTCTGGAGGAGAAAAGGCGCTCTCGGCAATATCGGTCATAATCTCTGCGTGTCTAGTAAAACCGGTACCGTTCGTTTTTCTTGATGAGATAGATGCGGCGCTGGATGAGACAAACACGGCGCGGTTCAACAAAATACTCAAGGAGATAGCCTCCCTTTCCCAAGTGGCGGTCATCACCCATAATAAAAAGACCATGGAAGAGGCCTCCACGCTTGTTGGAATAACATCCAATCCAACCACCGCTTCAAAGGTGGTAAGCGTAAGATTAGATGCAGCCTGATAAAATCGGTCCTTGTTTCTTTCCCCTAAGATTATTAGAATAGCACTAAGAGGTTCTTCTTTGAGTATTGGGAGAACACAGAAATTTTATGATTTCCTATATTCTTAAAAAAGTAGTTGGCTCAAAGAACGAAAGAGAAGTAAAAAAACTCATTTCGATAGCGGGCGAGATAACCTCGCTTGAGCAATCGCTTGTAGACATTCCGACAGCGGATCTTCGCGCGAAAACCTCAGAATTCCGCGAGAAAATACATTCTCGCACAGGACCTGCTCCAAACGGCAGTGGTGATGAGAAATATTTTGAGGAAGTAGAAAAAGTTCTTCAAGAAATACTGCCCGAGGCGTTTGCCCTGGTTAGGGAGATGTCGCGAAGAACTCTGGCGATGAGACATTTTGACGTCCAGATGGTAGGTGGCATGGTTCTTCACAAAGGCAGAATCGCGGAGATGAGAACTGGCGAAGGAAAAACTCTTGTCGCGGTTCTTCCCTTGTATCTAAACGCCCTCACCGGTTTAGGCGCCCACCTAGTTACTGTTAATGATTACCTTGCCGCAAGGGATGCCACGTGGATGTCTCCCGTTTTTATGGCGCTTGATATGAATGTGGGAGTTATAAATCACTCAACATCCTATGTGCTTGAGTGGGAAGACCCGGCGCGAGTTCAAGAATCTATTGAGAAAAATCTTAGCGCATGGCCTAAAAGTTGCGCATCGCAGGAGGTGCCTTCTGAGAAAAACCTTGAGGTTATAAACGCTTTTAAAACGGTTCTCAAACCATGTTCAAGGCAGGAGGCGTACGGGGCTGATGTAACATACGGCACCAATAACGAGTTTGGTTTTGACTATCTGCGCGACAACATGAAGTTTTCGCTCGGCGACTATGTGCAGAGAGACCATAATTTTTCCATAGTTGACGAGGTGGACAGCATACTCATAGACGAGGCTAGAACCCCGCTTATAATTTCAGGACCATCGGAGGACTCAACCGACCTTTACTATGATGTGGACAGGATAGTGAAAACGCTTTCTAAAGATGTGGACTTCACGGTGGATGAAAAAACAAAGCAAGTTGACTTGACAGAGGAAGGGGCCTCCAAGGTGGAAAAAGCGCTTGAGGTTCCGAACCTCTACGAACCCTCAAATCTTAAACTCCTACATCATGTAAACCAGTCGCTTCGAGCCAACGTTATTTTCAGTCGAGACGTTGACTACATGATAGAGGACGGAAAGGTGCTGATAGTTGATGAGTTCACCGGGAGGCTGATGCCCGGACGTAGGTGGAGCGATGGACTTCATCAAGCGATAGAGGCTAAAGAAGGAGTTAACATAGAGAGTGAAAACCAGACCATGGCCACCATAACTATCCAAAACTACTTCAGGATGTACAGGAAACTTTCTGGCATGACCGGCACCGCAGACACAGAAGCCTTTGAGTTCAAGCATATATACAAACTAGATGTCACTGTTATACCCACCCACAAACCACTTATAAGAGATGATTACAATGACGTGATCTACAAAACCGAGAAGGAAAAGTTCAACGCCGCCGCCGATGAGATAAGTGAAATGAACAAAGCCGGAAGGCCTGTGCTAGTCGGCACCTCATCTATTGAGCAGTCAGAAAAACTCAGCGGTTATCTAAACAAAATGGGTCTCCGCCACAATACTCTCAACGCCAAACAGCATGGAAAGGAAGCCGAGATAGTAGCCCAAGCAGGCAGAATAAGGTCTATAACCATAGCTACCAACATGGCGGGGAGAGGAACTGATATTCTACTCGGTGGGAACCCCGAGTTTTTGGCTAAGGAAATGATACGTAAAAAATTCAAAATAAACCCTGACGAAGCGACGGTGACTCAATACGAGGATGCGGTTTTTGAGGCTAAGTCCATATGCGACGAAGAAAAGGAAAAGGTAAAGGAACTCGGTGGACTTCACATTCTGTCGGTTGAAAGACACGAGGCGAGAAGGATAGACAACCAGTTTCGGGGGAGAGCGGGAAGGCAGGGGGATGCCGGCTCATCAAAGTTTTACGTTTCTCTTGAAGATGACCTTATGCGGATTTTCGCCTCTGAGCGAATAGCGGGAGTTATGGACAAACTCGGATGGGAAGAAGGAGAACCTATAGAGCATTCCATGATAACCAAATCAATTGAAAATGCGCAGAAAAAGGTTGAGGGAAGAAACTTTGACATAAGAAAACATCTTCTTAGATATGACGATGTTCTCAACACCCAAAGAGACGTTGTGTATGGCCAGCGGCGCGAGATTCTAGAAGGCGGCGAGAATCTGAGAGAGATACTGTTTTCTTGCGTAGAAGACACGGTTAGGGAAACAGTGCAAAGTTATTTCAATCAAAGAGGGGAGGAAAAAGAGACAAATCTTTTAAAACTTTCCGAGACTGTTGGGGGAATTTTCGCAACCCCGGTGGAGATTCCATCATCCCCTAAACCTGATAAGGACGCGATAACAGAGCGACTTGTACAAAAACTTATCAACTCCTACCAAGAGAAAGTTAATATGTTTGACCCTGCCTCCATAATGCAGTTTGAGCGATATGTGATGCTTCAAAGCATTGATTATCTGTGGAAAGACCATCTTCTTAACATGGACCACCTTAGAGAAGGCGTAGGTCTTCGAGGGTACGCGCAGAAAGACCCTCTTCGGGAATACACAAAAGAGGGTTTTGACATGTTTACCACGATGATGGACAGATTCAAGATGGATATCTGCGTTAACCTGTTTAGAGTGCGTCCCTCAAACGACGAGCAAGAGATACAACGGATGGAGGAAAAGAGAAAACTTGAGGAGAAAAAGATGGTGCTTGGTCGGGGAGACGATTCTGGGCAGAAGCCGAAAACTCCTGTTAGGAGAACGCAGAAAAAGGTTGGAAGAAACAGCCCTTGTCCATGCGGGAGCGGCAAAAAGTATAAAAAATGTTGCGGTCAGTAATAATATTCAAAGGGATGTGTCCCAATGTCTAGGAAAATCTACATACGCAAAGGCGGAATTTCGTTTTTATCTTTTCCTATATTTGCTCTTTTTGTGGTTTTGGCTTTTTTTCTGTTTGCGGTTTTCGGAGTTGTTATCTTGGCTGGAATTGCGATTTTGGGCATTGGAGTCTCTATTCTCAGAATGCTTTTTCAAGGCGGAGAAAAGAGAGGAAATTCCCATAAAAAACATCCTACCGCAAATCCATCATCCTCAATCACTCTTGACAAGAGTGACTATGAAATAAAAGACCTTGACTAGCGTTATTAACTTCCAGAGAGCGAATCTTATGAAACGCTTTCTATCTGTTTTGCGAGGTCTGCGTCCTTCTCCGTGATTCCCCCCTCGCTATGAGTGGAAAGAGTGATGGAAACTTTGTTCCAACGGATCAAAATATCGGGGTGATGGTCTGCTCTTTCCGCAAGAAGCGCAACCTTGTTCACAAAGCCCATTGAATCAACGAAGTTTCTACGGACAAACGTTTTTTCTATCTGATTTTCATTTCTTTCCCAGGTGTTAAGTTCCTCAAGAACAGAGGAAATTTCATTCTCAGTCAAAAGTGGCATCTTCATTTCTCCCCGGAGAGGATATTACGTGACTTCTCTCCTAAGCCAGTATAATAACCAAAAACCGGATGAGGTATGGGTTGAAAGAATCTAGGTCTTCTCTAAATGAGGTTTTTATAGGGTTGGGAGCGAATATTGGACCTGTTCGGGAAAATCTTATCCGCGCTGTAAAAGGCATCAAAAAATTCGCAATCCTAATTGTTGCGTCATCCCTGTACGAATCTGCACCCATAGGGCCTCAGAACCAACCTAACTTTACAAACGCGGTCGTAAAGATAGGTACGGAACTTTCTCCCTTTGAGTTACTCGCGCGCCTTAAAGAATTGGAAAAACAGATAGGAAGACAGAAAACAAAGAGATGGGGACCAAGGGAAATAGATCTTGACATCCTATTTTACGAGGATCTAGTGATAGACACGCGACTTCTCGTGATTCCTCACCCCCAAGCGCACAAAAGAAGATTTGTTCTTGAACCTATACTTGAAATAGACCCCCATGCCCGACATCCCTCAAAGAGCAGAAAACTACGAGATATTTACTTAGAACTTGGCAATACGCATCCGGTTTATAGGACAGAGGGTTCTGAGCAGTGGGCTGGCTTTTGATTTTGCTACGTTGATTTCTGGGCTGACTCAAGTGTGTTCCACAGCAACATTGTTATGGTCATTGGTCCTACTCCGCCCGGAACTGGAGTTATATGGGAGGTTTTTTCTTTTACGTCGTCAAAATCAACGTCACCAACTATTTTCCCCTCCACGTTTCTATTAATCCCAACGTCAACAACGACCGTTCCTTGTTTCAACATTTCCTTTTTGAGAAACTTTGGGCTTCCTATGGCTATTACCAAGATATCGGCCGTCATAGTTATCTCAGCTAGATTTTTTGTTTCTATGTGCGCCACTGTGACGGTTGCATCTCGGTTCATCATCACAGCCGCTATTGGTTTTCCAGCTATGTTGCTTTTCCCTAAAACGACAACCTGTTTCCCCAGAATCTCTATTCCGTAGTAATCAAGGAGTTTTTCTATCCCGTGTGCTGTGCAGGACACGAGGCCGGGTTCTCCCTGCAGAAGTTTTCCCATATTTTCAGGATGAAAGCCGTCTACATCCTTATCTGGAGAAACCTTCCTTATTACCTTAGTCGGATCTATTTGTGGCGGCAGTGGGAGTTGTACGAGTATACCGTGGATATTTTCGTCTAGGTTAAGTCTTTTGATTAGAGCTAAAAGATCTTGTTCAGAAGTTTGTTCGCAAAGATTGTATTCCTCTGAGTGCATTTCACATCGCATACACTCTCTTCTTTTGCTTTTTACGTATATTTCAGATGCGGGGTCATGGCCGACAAGAACCGAGGCAAGTCCAGGGACAACTCCTGTATGTCTTTTTAGTTCCGCTGTTTTGTTCATGATCTCTTTTTTGATTTCCTCAGAGACCTTTCTGCCATCCAGTATTGTCGCCATGGTTGGTTCTCTCTTTTTTAGAAGTTGTTTCGCTGGGAAAACAGTAATATAATCAACTGCGGTTAGTTAATCCACACGAACAAAGGATGTTTGTTGGGAAAAGGGATGCTTGAACATGCCTATAACTCGCCTATGCTATGCTACGAAAAGCATTTACAATTTCAATGCATGCATGTACATTAAACAAATTTGAGAAGTGGCGGTTTTGAATATGTCGTTTTTTTTCAAAATTCGCCCAATGCTATATTTGACAATACCTCGGGGGGGGGGGGGGTAGATGAAACTACTGCGCGTATGTGTAGTACTCACTTTAGTCTTTCTGCTGTTTTTTCCCGCGCGTTACGGATTTTCTATCACGATTAAGCCTGTTTACGTTGACAATCCAGGAGAGGGATTTAAAAACACAATGGCTCTTACGGATCGCCAAAAACAATGGCTTTCCGCTAGAGGTAACGACGCAACCACTTTAGGGGAACTTAGAAAAAACGCTCTTGAACACGCCTTCAGTATTATTGAAAAAAAGATCCCAGATCAAAACGACTCAGTGAGTGTTGAGGTCAGCTTCTTTTTATTTAACTCGTCTGGCGGCCAGCGAACCGTTGCGCAGACCTCACGTACTCTTCTCAGAACAACGGCAAGTACAGTTTTTTATACGTGCGCGCTTGCCGAAGCAATCAACCTATTGCCGACATCATCGGCGTGTGAAAGGTTCTTAAACGCAAAGGACATGGTTATAAAATTCAGTAGAAATCTCAATTTTTACTATGGTTTGGACGGAAATCCGCCAATCATTTTAATTGATTTTGTTCCAATTGTAATACACGAGGTGTTTCATGGGTTAGGATTTGCTTCTGGCGTGAAAGCGGACGGATCTTTTCGTCTTACAAGTTCTGACCAGACACCAGTGAAAACCATCTATGATAAGCAGATGTATTCAGAGAGTGATGATGAGTTTTTTCTCCAACTCACTAATGATGAAAGAGCGGAAGCCATTACTTCTGGAACGGAACTTTCTTGGGATGGTACGTCTGAAAACGCAAATCCATGCAGTTGGGCGCAGAAGATGTCTGAACTGAAATCATCTGGTATAGATCCAAGTGGTAGACCTTTGCTTTATGCGCCAACGACTTTCGTTGGCACTTCCTCCGTTACACATCTATCAAAAAGTAGTGGAGATGTTATGCGACACAGTTATCCATTTTCTAATAACATGAATTTAGGTCTCGCCATGTTACAAGATATGGGATGGGAAATCAAAGACAGCGCGTTTCCGCCATCCTGCGCTCCAACCGGAATAACCACATCTACTCCCGCCGCAGGGACTGGAGGTGAGGTGACCTTCACGGTAAAACTTGACTCAGAACCGATGAGTAACGTTTCAATACCTCTGACAAGTAGCGATTCAAGCGAAATTGATATTTCGCCGTCTAATCTTGTGTTTACGCCTACTGACTGGAGTAACACTCAAGAGGTGACTGTAACAGCATCAGATACCAATCAAAGCACAGGACTGCAAACTTATGCAATAGAGTTTGGTAGCATTGTAAGTAGCGATAAGTTTTATAAGAAGTTTGATCCCCAAGATGTTTTCGTAAGAGTAGGTGCGAGTGGCGCGCCAGACCCCGTTACGCCAATTACGCTTAGCATAGGAGATGTAAGCGCTGCGGAGGATGGGACGTTTGGATTTACGGTTACAGCGGACCCGGCGCCGTCGTCGGAACTAACTTTTAAGTATAAGGTAACCGCGGAGACGGGAAACACTGCGACTGCCGGTACGGATTTCACAGAGGTTGCGACGCCTACTGCGGGGAGTATAGCTGCGAATCAGACTACGACAACAATAACAGTGACAGTGGTTGATGACAGTATAGATGAGACTGATGAGACATTCACGGTGACGCTATCAGATCCGTCTACTGGCGTGACAATTTCTGATGGTACCGCTGTAGGAACGATAGAGGACAACGATAATCCGCCGAGCATATCTATTGTGGCGCCAGCGGGTGCAGTGACGGAAGGAGATTCTGGTAATTCCAACATGGTATTTGCAGTAACTCTGAGTGTAGCAAGTGGCAAAGAGGTGACGGTAGGTTATGCGGTTGACGCTACATCAACTGCGACATCAGGAACTGACCATGCGGCTTTGTCATCCGGTACGCTGACTTTTGTTGCAGGGACTACCAGGAAGGATATAGCGGTAGTTGTGAGAGGGGATGAGATAGATGAGGTAGATGAGACGGTGGTGATAAAGTTAACGAGTCCAACGAACGCTACGCTAGGGACATCAACTGCGACGGGGACGATAGCGGATGACGATAATCCGCCGAGCATATCTATTGCACCGCCAGCAGGGGCAGTAACGGAAGGAGATTCTGGTAATTCCAACATGGTATTTGCAGTAACTCTGAGTGCGGCAAGTGGCAAAGAGGTGATGGTAGTTTATGCGGTTGACGCTACATCGACTGCGACATCAGGAACTGACCATACGGCTTTGTCATCCGGTACGCTGACCTTTGCTGCAGGGACTACCAGGAAGGATATAACGGTAGTTGTGAGGGGGGATGAGGTAGATGAAGTAGATGAGACGGTGGTGATAAAGTTAACGAGTCCAACGAACGCTACGCTGGGGACAGCTACTGCGACAGGGACGATAGCGGATGACGATAATCCGCCGAGCATATCTATTGCGGCGCCAGCGGGTGCAGTGACGGAAGGAGATTCTGGTAATTCCAACATGGTATTTGCAGTAACTCTGAGTGCAATAAGTGGTAAAGAGGTGACGGTAGGTTATACGGTTGACGCTACATCGACTGCGACATCAGGAACTGACCATACGGCTTTGTCATCCGGTACGCTGACCTTTGCTGCAGGGACTACCAGGAAGGATATAACGGTAGTTGTGAGGGGGGATGAGGTAGATGAAGTAGATGAGACGGTGGTGATAAAGTTAACGAGTCCAACGAACGCTACGCTGGGGACATCAACTGCGACAGGGACGATAGCGGATGACGATAATCCGCCGAGCATATCTATTGTTGCGCCAGCGGGTGCAGTAACGGAAGGAGATTCTGGTAATTCCAACATGGTATTTGCAGTAACTCTGAGTGCAATAAGTGGTAAAGAGGTGACGGTAGGTTATACGGTTGACGCTACATCGACTGCGACATCAGGAACTGACCATACGGCTTTGTCATCCGGTACGCTGACCTTTGCTGCAGGGACTACCAGGAAGGATATAACGGTAGTTGTGAGAGGGGATGAGGTAGATGAAGTAGATGAGGCGGTGGTGATAAAGTTAACAAGTCCAACGAACGCTACGCTGGGGACATCAACTGCGACAGGGACGATAGCGGATGACGATAATCCGCCGAGCATATCTATTGTTGCGCCAGCGGGTGCAGTAACGGAAGGAGATTCTGGTAATTCCAATATGGTATTTGCAGTAACTCTGAGTGCGGCAAGTGGCAAAGAGGTGATGGTAGGTTATGCGGTTGACGCTACATCGACTGCGACATCAGGAACTGACCATACGGCTTTGTCATCCGGTACGCTGACCTTTACCGCTGGGACTACCAGGAAGGATATAACGGTAGTTGTGAGAGGGGATGAGGTAGATGAGGTAGATGAGACGGTGGTGATAAAGTTAACGAGTCCAGTGAACGCTACGCTGGGGACAGCTACTGCGACAGGGACGATAGCGGATGATGACGCATCACCAGATCTGACAACGCTTAGTAATGTAGTAGTTAAGGTGGGAGAGGAAGTGGACATCACAGCTTCGGCTACGGACGGAGATGCGGATACGGTTACCTATGCGTGGAGTCGTAAGGCTAGCGGGTCCACGCTAGCGCTACCGGGCAGCACTGTATTGAACCGAGCGCAGCTTACCTTTAGGCCGGGGGCGACTGGTACATACACGATGGTAGTGACGGCAAGTGACAATAAAGGTAACAGCGATACTGAGGAAGTAGTAATCACGGTGAGCGCAGCGACGGTAGTCTCAGTGCCAAGAAGTGTTTCGGTAACTGAAGGTACGAGTACAAACGCGGTGGTGAGGATTACGACAGGGCAGGCGTTTGGTAGATCGGTAACGTTTAATATTAGTTACGGAGGTAGCGCGAAAGGTGCGAGTAATCCAAGCAATGGGGATTATGATAATGATGCGGTAACTTCGGTTACCTTTGACGGATCGGATACTACAAGGGATATAACGATTCCGATCACTGATGATAGTGTTTCAGAGGGAGACGAAACATTCACAGTTACTATAGCGTCAGCAACGTTACCCGATGGCTTTATCTTAGGTAACTCAACTACAACGGTGACAATTAAGGACAATGATAATCCGCCGAGCATATCTATTGCGGCGCCAGCGGGTGCAGTGACGGAAGGAGATTCTGCTAATTCCAACATGGTATTTGCAGTAACTCTGAGTGTAGCAAGTGGCGAAGAGGTGACGGTAGGTTATGCGGTTGACGCTACATCGACTGCGACATCAGGAACTGACCATACGGCTTTGTCATCCGGTACGCTGACCTTTGCTGCAGGGACTACCAGGAAGGATATAACGGTAGTTGTGAGAGGGGATGAGGTAGATGAGGTAGATGAGACGGTGGTGATAAAGTTAACGAGTCCAGTGAACGCTACGCTGGGGACATCAACTGCGACAGGGACGATAGCGGATGACGACGCATCACCAGATCTGACAACGCTTAGTAATGTAGTAGTTAAGGTGGGAGAGGAAGTGGACATCACAGCTTCGGCTACGGACGGAGATGCGGATACGGTTACCTATGCGTGGAGTCGTAAGGCTAGCGGGTCCACGCTAGCGCTACCGGGTGGTACTGTATTGAACCGAGCGCAGCTTACCTTTAGGCCGGGGGCGACTGGTACATACACGATGGTAGTGACGGCAAGTGACAATAAAGGTAACAGCGATACTGAGGAAGTAGTAATCACGGTGAGCGCAGCGACGGTAGTCTCAGTGCCAAGAAGTGTTTCGGTAACCGAAGGTACGAGTACAAACGCGGTGGTGAGGATTACGACAGGGCAGGCGTTTGGTAGATCGGTAACGTTTAATATTAGTTACGGAGGTAACGCGAAAGGTGCGAGTAATCCAAGCAATGGGGATTATGATAATGATGCGGTAACTTCGGTTACCTTTGACGGATCGCATACTACAAGAGATATAACGATTCCGATCACTGATGATAGTGTTTCAGAGGGAGACGAAACATTCACAGTTACTATAGCGTCAGCAACGTTACCCGATGGCTTTATCTTAGGGAACTCAACTACAACGGTGACAATTAAGGAAAATGAAAGTACTAGATCAACGGGTGGAACCCCGGCTGCTACGCCAACTAGTCCTGCGGGTGGAGGTACTAGATCAACGGGTGGAACCCCGGCTGCTACGCCAACTAGTCCTGCGGGTGGGGGTACTAGATCAACGGGTGGAACCCCGGCTGCTACGCCAACTAGTCCTGCGGGTGGGGGTACTGGGTCAACGGGTGGAACCCCGGCTGCTACGCCAACTAATCCTACGGGTGGAGGTACTAGGTCAACAGATGAGAAAACACTAGACCCTGTTGCGCCAGCCAACCCTACAAATGAAGATGTTAGTTCAGCAGCAGGAGGTTGTTCAATTTCAGGTGAAAGGCAAGTTCAAGCAAGTTTTCTGTCAGACGCATTTCATTTTGTAGTATTGCTTAGTTTTTTTCTACTTGCGCTTGCGCGAAAAAGCAATTCAAGGACAAGTACTTGGCCATAGGGTAGCCACTTGGCCCATTGAGTAAACTTGAGTTGATATACGTGTTATTCTTAAGGTTGTGGGTTTTTAGTTAGGTTGAAGTGGCCAAGGGGACCGTGTCCTTTCCCCAAGTCAAGAGAAGTTACGATTGCTTCTGTTATAAAAGACTTAGCCTTTTCCACGGAAATCGCAATAGGTATTCCCTTTGCTAGGAAAGCGCATACGGCCGCTGAAAAAGTGCAACCAGTGCCATGGGTGTTTTTCGTTTCGATTCTCTTGCAGGAAAGTTCTGTAAATTCCTTTCCATCAAAAAAAATATCGGTTGCGGGAAGATCTTTCCCCAGATGTCCTCCCTTTACAAAAACCGTTTTTGCTCCAAATGAGTAAATTTTTTCCGCTGCAGTTTTCATGTCTCTTGTGTTCTTTATTACAACAGAACTCAACACTTCCGCCTCGGGTATGTTTGGAGTTATCAAAAGTGCTTTTGGTATAATTGTTTCCTTTAAAAGTTCTGTGCAGGAATTTCTGAGAAGGATGTCTCCGGCTTTTGATCGCATCACTGGGTCTACAACCAGTTTTTCAATTCTGTATTTTTCAATTCCTTTGGCAACTGCCTCAATGATTTTTTCGTTGGAAAGCATTCCAAGTTTTGCCGCATCACAACCTATGTCGCTCATTACAGCATCAATCTGAGACTCAACAAGTTGCTTTGGTAGATTGTGCACGGCGGTTATCTCAAAGGTATTCTGCGAGGTAACCGAAGTGATCACAGAAAGACCATACACCCCGAGGACTGTAAACGTTTTCAGGTCTGCTTGGATCCCAGCTCCTCCACCTGAATCAGATCCGGCGATAGTAAGAGACTTAGGTACATTTTTTGACACATAAGGATTTTACAAATAGGCGACCGTTTTACAAACCAGCATTTTTAAAGACGCTCTCAAATTGAAAACTGTTTTCGGTTGTATATAATTTTTGCCCACGTTAAACGATTGTTTAAGGAGATAAATCGTAATGAGTGAAAATATTTTTAGACAAGATTTGTTTTCAACAGATGAGCAGGGCAGAGTAAGGCTGATCGCAGGTTACTGCGAGGAGTCTGACAACTGGACTTTCCCCAAATATCTTGCCGACCCGGAAAGTTTTTCTGATAATGTGGAAGAAAAGTTTTTGAGCCCCACGGGCATTCTACACTCCTTTACAGTTGTGAGAAGAAGCATGCCGGAGTTCAAGGTTCCTTATGTTCTAGCTCTAGTGGATTTTCCCGAAGGGGTGAGAGTAATGGCGCAAGTTGAGACGGCAGACCCAGATTCACTTGAGTTCGGTGAGGAAATGGCAGTTACGGTCGGCGTAATAAAGAAGTCGCCAGATGGGGAGGATGTCAGTTCCTACAAATTTATTCCTGTAAGGGAATGCTCCTGACAGTCAAAGTTTTTAATTCATGACACCGCGCCTAAAAATATTTCGAATTTAGCGTTATAGGCATCACCATTTCTCCACCCTTTCAACTGCTCCCCTTTAAGGACTTTCTTCGTTATAGTTGCTGGCGTTATACCTCACAGTTTAATAGGCGAACTCTATAGGGGAGGATGCCGATGTGGGACATAAAGATTAACATTGAAGTTTTGAAGAGTAGACTACGAGAGGCCGACAATTACGGTTTCTCGGGTAAGACACGGTTACGGTTAGAAGTTAATAAGGGAGGTGAAGAAGGATGATTGATTTTATAACATGGCATTTATCGTACCGTTCGGAATAGTGTCCATGGTGTACACCGCATGGACTATTTACTATTCCATAACCAATTGGAACACGATGTAGGAGAAAGAACTTATAGAGAGCCTGAAGAGGAAGATGAAAAGAACTTGGCCATATGGAGGCGGGGGATAATGACGGGCACGGATATGATTCGGGAGAATGTTGTAACTACCTTAGTTACGCCTATGTGGTCACTCTGAAAAGCGGTTCTAGGAGATTTTGTTGATGGTTTCTTTTAGAGTTCCTTCCACAGTCTTTCTTATTTCTGCGAGTCTTGATTCTGTATGTGCCTCAAAGCGTAGCACAAGAGCTGGTTGAGTATTTGATGCTCTAAGTAGTCCCCAGCCATCTGCATACTCAATCCTGACTCCGTCTATGTCAATCACAGTGTTGGTTTTCTCCAATTTGTTCTTAACGTATTCTGTCACACGAAACTTAACTTCATCAGGACAATCAATTCTTATTTCTGGAGTCGCATAGGTTTGAGGTATGCCTGAGAGCAGTTCAGAAGGTTTTTTACCTGTCTTTGAGAGAATTTCGAGAAACCGTAGTCCCGCGTAAAGAGCGTCGTCATATCCAAAGAACCTATGTTTGAAGAATACATGTCCGCTCATTTCTCCTCCGAGCGCCGCGTTTTCCTTTTTCATCTTGTCTTTGATTACGGAGTGACCTGTTTTCCACATAATTGGATTTCCACCGGCTTGGCGTATTTTTTCAAAAAGAATGCCTGAGCATTTGACGTCTCCTACGATAGTGGCTCCTGGATTGGTGCTGAGAAGATCAAGCGAATAGATCAGAAGTAGCATATCTCCGCTGATTGATTTTCCAGTCTCATCTATAATCCCTATCCTATCAGCGTCTCCATCAAACGCAATTCCCGCGTCAAGACCGGCTTCGGAGACTTTGTTCTTTATATCCGCGAGGTTTTCTTCTACCGTGGGGTCTGGATGGTGATTAGGAAAATCTCCATCTGGCTCCATGTACAGCGCATGAACCTCACAGCCAAAGTGTTCCAATGCCTTTGTACACGCAATCCCTGCGGTTCCGTTTCCGCCATCTACCGCGATCCGAAGACCGGGTTCTATATTCAAATTACGCGCGAGAAAATCAAGGTATTGTTCGGTTATTTTTCCACGACGTATCTTCCCCCTACCCTTTGCGAAAACCCCTCTTTCCACTGATTTTCTTATTTTCTGTATGCCTTGGCCAAAAATAGAGTCGTTTCCAACGCTCATCTTGAGCCCGTTGTACTCTGAGGGATTATGGCTAGCTGTAACCATCACTCCTCCGTCAACTCCTGTGGTAAAAGTTGAAAAGTAGACCATAGGGGTTGTCACCATACCGATATCAAAAACGTTGACTCCAGTTGATACTATCCCTGCGCATAGAGCATCACGCATCGCTGTAGACGACTTCCTGCAGTCATATCCGATGACAACCTCTCTGCCGCCCCGTTCGGCTATCGTGGTTCCGTAGGCCTTTCCGACTTTCTCCACCACTTTTTCTGTCAGACTTTCCCCCACAATGCCTCTTATGTCGTACTCTCTGAATATTGATTTATCTGGAATCAGTTTTCCAACCTCCAGTTTTTTGGATTTAAGTATAATGTTGGTGAGCATTTATAAAAGAGTCTATTTGCGGAGACATTTTTCTTTACGGAATTTGTTTTTTCAAAATCTTTAGATATGATTAAAAATATGAGATCACTAATTTCAGTTATTACCGTGTTTTTCTTAATCACTATATCGGTGTCTGCTCTAGAAGCTTATGTGGACCCTGATACTGGAGAGATTCTCACATATGAACAGTGGCAGGATATGGGCTTAGATTCAGAGCAGCATCTAACCGACACAGATTCCTCTGAGGAGAAAGACTCTGCTCCGGATATTGTTAAGTCAAGAGTTATAACTCTTCCCGACGGAACTACTATTATAGGGATAGACGGTGAGGACCTGCCCGCAAGCGAAACTAGGGTTCACTTTGATGAAAATGGAAAAGCTCATTTGTCGTGTACTCATCCTCATTGATTTCTACGTTGTTTAATGGGCGATTCCTTATGAAACTGCTAGTGTGACCTTAGAGTTCCTTGTTTGGTGAGCAGGTTTTTTTGCGCTTGACTTTAGAGTCCCAACTTTTATCCTTTCACTTCAATGGTTTCTCCCTCCTACGACGAGTTCCTCGAAAAACTTAAGCAAGGCAACCTCATCCCCATATGGGAAGAAATTCTGGCTGATTGTGATACGCCGATTTCCATTTTCCGTAAGATAGATGCTTCTAGTTATTGCTTTTTACTGGAAAGCGTTGAAGGTGGTGATAAGTGGGCGCGTTATAGTTTTTTAGGAACGGACCCTTCAGTGGTGTTTCGGTCCAAAGGCAAGAACATAGAGATAATGCGTCTGGGTGGGAAAAAAGAGACTTTCGAAGGTGATCCAATTGTGTCGCTTCGGGATATGCTTTCTCTCTATAACTTAGTTCCAGAAGAGCAACTTCCAAGGTTTCATGGAGGAGCTGTTGGCTATTTTGGCTATGATGTCGTGAGGTTTATTGAAAATATTCCAGAAAGTTCACCTGACGAGTTATATCTATGGGATTCTATTTACATGGTGATGGATACGGTACTCGCCTTCGACAACGTCACAAACAACATAAAGATCATTTCAAACGCGTATATTCCAGATCCAAACAATGCGCATGATGAGTACGAAAAATCGGTTGCCAAGATAAAGGCGCTAAAACAAAAACTAAGAGAGCCGCTCACGGTAGAAGTGGACAGTGATTTTTCCGATTCTGGTGGAGATTTTACTCTTGAATCAAACTTCAACCCCAAACAGTTCAAGGATGCAGTACTTAAGACAAAGGAATATATAAAGTCAGGAGATATAATACAGGCGGTTATTTCACAGAGATGGAAAACTGACCTGAGAACGGACCCCTTTAATCTATACAGGGCTCTTCGTATACTCAATCCTTCTCCCTATATGTTCTATCTCAAAATGGAGGATGAGGTACTTGCCGGTTCTTCTCCCGAAGTTATGGTTAGGGTGGAGGGTAAAAGAATCGCAAGTCGCCCCATAGCAGGAACCCGCCCGCGAGGAAAAACTGTTTCCGAGGATGAGAGTTTTGCAGAAGAACTCATAGGGGACCCTAAAGAAAGGGCGGAACATATAATGCTTGTTGACCTTGCGCGTAATGACCTCGCAAGAGTATCTGTTGCAGGTTCAGTGAGCGTCAATGAGTTTATGATTATCGAAAGGTATTCTCATGTTATGCACATAGTATCAAACGTTACGGGAATTCTTTCAGACGGTAAAGATGCCTTTGACGTCATAAAGGCCACATTCCCCGCAGGCACTCTTTCTGGGGCTCCTAAAGTGAGGGCGATGGAGATAATTGAGGAAACAGAGCCTGCGTCTAGAGGTGCTTACGGAGGGTGCGTCTGCTACTTCGGTTTTTCCGGGAATATGGACAGTTGTATAACTATAAGGACGTTTGTGATAAAAGACGGAAAGATATATATACAGGCGGGTGCGGGAATAGTGGCTGATTCGAACCCCGAAACTGAGTACCAAGAGACTGTTAACAAAGTAAAAGCTCTTGTAAGGTCTGTAGAGCTCGCTGGGAGAGGTTTTCAGTGAATCAAGAGAAAAGCAAAATAGTTTTGATGATTGATAATTATGATTCCTTTACCTATAACCTAGTTCATTACATAGGAGAGTTTGGTCACAGAGTAGAGATAAGGAGAAATGACCAACTTGATTTTGATTTTACAGATATTCTTGATCCCGACGTGATAGTGATTTCTCCAGGACCTTGTACTCCCAAAGAGGCAGGAATTTCGGTTCCTATCATAAAAAAATACGCAGAAAAAAAACCTATTCTTGGGGTTTGTCTTGGTCATCAGGCTTTGGGATATGCTTACGGAGCGAGCATTATCCGCGCGGCTAGACTACTTCACGGAAAGACTTCTCCAATACTACACGACGGAAAAACAACCTTCGCAGGTCTTCCAAACCCTTTCGATGCCACAAGATATCATTCGCTTCTGGTGCAACGGGATTCACTTCCTGAACAATTCGAGGTTTCCGCATGGACCCAAGAGGGCGAAATAATGGGTATAAGACACAAGCATCTTCCACTCGAAGGAGTCCAGTTTCACCCCGAGTCAATTCTTACTGAGTGTGGAAAAGACCTTCTCAGGAACTTCATCGAATGTTACGCATAAATTCGAGTTTTGGATCTGAAATAAGATTCTTGAGAGAAATTAACTCCAACAAAAAACTCTGTCGGAGTTAAAGGCCGATCTTTATTACCAAGGTAAGTCACTCTTAGTGAGAATACACGCATCCTGAAAAGTGTTTTTGCCACGCCCATTATATCAAAAAAAAGGCCCAACAAGCAGAAAACTTGCTGGACCTTTTAATTCTCCGCACCGAGATTCTTAATTGTTTGGGAAAGTGAAGGTTCGTGTTTTTGGGTCAAGTTTAGGGTAACCTTTAAACTCAACGGTGCCAGCCTTACCGGCTATTGCTGTTGCGTGAGCAGCGTTTGCCGAACCGCCCTTATGAATAATCGCAGCAACTCTGCTACCAGCTTTTAAGTTCGCGCCGCTGGCGGTTATTGCACCCGAGCCAAAATTAACTAAATAGATTATATCTTCATCTAAGTTGAAGTCTTTAATAACATGGGATCGATTCTGTGTGTAACGTTCAATAACAAAAGTGTCAGCTCCAGCTCCTCCGGTAAGAGTATCTGTTGCGTGGTCTGCCGCACCACCTGCACTTGCGTATAGAAGATCGTCTCCAGGACCTCCGTTTATGGTGTTATTTCCTCTACCTCCAAGAAAGACATCGTTTCCAGCACCGCCGTTAATAGTGTCATTGCCCTTATCCCCGTAAAAATAATTATCTTGGTCGTTCCCGGTGATTGTGTCATGACCCTCGCCACATAGAACATCCTCAATACCTTCAAATGTAAACGTTCCAGTGTCAAAAGCAGACCCATCAAAACTCCCAGAAGAAAGGTCAATGGTTGCATTCTTCTTAAACTTGTTGGTATTACCCCCACTACCGAAATTACTAGTATCATAAAGACCATTAAAGAGATCCCAATACTGACCTCGGATGATAAATGAATTGGAGCCTTCAATTTCACAATAGATTGTATCTCTACCTTCACCACCAATGAATTTATTAGCACCGGGTTCTCTCCCAAGGTAAAAATGGTCTTGCCCATCTTCACCGTACAGCGTGTCATCACCGTCTCCGCCTATCAACTTGTCATTACCAGCACCTGCATAAACAACATCATCCCCGCCTTCGGCTCTAATCTCGTTATTACCATCGTTTCCGCAAATAACATCGTCATCATCTGTTCCTTGAATGTTCCCCGCTATTCCTTTCCCTATTATTACTCTCCCGTTACTGCGGTCGCATCTAGGATCGCCCTCTCCTGCTGAATCTCCATCACTCCCATCTGCGCCCGAATCCCCCTTATCCCCTTTGTCCCCTTTTGGGCCTGCTGGCCCTTGGGCTCCGTCCTTTCCGTCCTTCCCTGCCGGTCCTGCCGGACCTCTTTCCCCTTCACAAGCTATGAAGAAAACTGCTCCACAGAGTAAAATCAACATCACTAATAAATTGCGTAACTTCATAATACAACCTCCCTTAATAAGTTGTTCCATTTATAAATGGACATTTATCTGCCAACCCCTTGTTATAAAAACCTCATTCTTAAGTCAGTCTTTTGATTTTACCCCCCCCCCCCCTCACAAAGTCAAGGACTAGCGAGAAACATATCTTGTTTTTTTTCATATATGTTTTATCTGTCCGTTTAATTTGATAGTAAGCGTTCGTTCAAGGAGTGTTTATAGAGGGCTTGAGCGGTTGAGGATTTGCCTCCAATTCCTGTGAAGAGGTCGTAGCCAAATGTCCTTTTTGGGTTTATCGCATCGGTTGTACCGGTCGTAGCGACCACATCCCTGTGTGGTTCCAACGCGTATCCATCCAGAAGCCCGGTATACGGTGCCTGTATATGTCGGAATTTTTACAAACGTCTCAATAAGCACGGGTGTGAAGTTGTATCGTTGGTTCCACTCGTTGGGCAAGCGTGTCGACAGACGACCGAGAGGATATGCGACCCGAGATAGGAGTGTAGCAATCAGATTATGTAATAGATTCATCTTCCCAGAGAAGAAATCACGCCCTTGGTAGAGGTACTTGGCAGGTTTGAACTATTTTCTGCGTAGGTGGTCAACTATGTCTTCTCTAGCCAACGAAGGACATCAATATCAATCTTTGAGAAATACTCAGAACTGTGTATAAGGGTAGCGGTCGTTCAGGGATGCAATCTTGGCTGTCAGATCTGAAGTTCAGTTTAGGTCTAGTGGTAGCTCTCGCAGGGCAGTTTCCGCGAGGGTGTGCTAGATCACTTCGAACAAAGATCTGGTGTGGTAAATTATCCAACTAAATTTTATCAGAACGGAGCAAAAGCAATCCTGGGTGTTACGCTTCATAGTTTAATGGGCGAAACTAAACCAACCCATACAACGCTATCAGTGATTGGAGTTTCTTTGCCCGGTCATCCAGAGACAACCGTAACTGTAATTGCTTCACCATCACCTCTGCAACAAAAGGCATTTGATCTGCTCAACACAGAGCCAACCCGGTTTGTTTTCAGTTCAATTACAGGTTAAATTCGTCTATATCCTAATACTGTATTGACCATTTAGTATTTTTAAGAAGTGAAATTCGGGTTGATATGATTCTCTTCCAGTTTTTTCTTCTAGTAAATTATATTTGAGTCACAATTTATGATTTGGGCATATCAATAAGAAGTATCCTTGAGGGTGCTAAATCACTATTTTGGGAATTTAAAACGCTCATTACATCAAAAATGACACTCAAAAAATACTACAACGCAAATACCTCATCATAATCAATAAATTGACTAGCAGATTTACGTGGTCCGAGTTTATGTGGTGACAAACACATACTTTCTGTACGGAATCTAGGTTTCCAAAAACTCTACAGTGCAAATCCTTTAAATGTTTCTATGGGATTGTGTCTATGAAAAGGTACAATATGGGAAGTATGAGAATATGCTCTCTTTTACCAAGCGCAACTGAAATAATTTTCACTCTGGGGCTTGAAGAAAACCTTCAAGCCGTAACTCACGAGTGCGATTACCCACCCGAGGCACAGAATTGGCGTGTTGTGGTAAACAGTATTCTTCCGGATAAAAACTCGCTTTCAAGTGCCCAAATAGACGAATTTGTCAGATCCAAGCGCGCAGAAGGAAAAAGTGTCTATATAATAGACTCAGAGCAGTTGGGAAAGATAAAGCCTGACATTATCATCACCCAAGGACTCTGTGATGTCTGCGCAGTCTCCGGAGGCCATCTTGAGGAAATTCGAGATGTTCTTGACAACGACCCTGAAATAGTCTCGCTATCTCCTAGCACGATTGAGGAGATAATGGACTCAATACTACTTGTAGGAAAAGCAACCGGAAGAGATGAAAAGGCAAAAGAGACTGTAAGCGCTCTTCGAAAAAGAATAGATGCTGTGCGCCAAAGACTTAAAAAAGAAAGATATCATCCCGGAGTATTCTGCCTTGAGTGGCTTGACCCTCCTTATGCGGCTGGCCACTGGGTGCCGGAAATGGTTGAAATAGCGGGAGGAAAACCTATAGTCTCTCTTAGTGGGAAACCATCATTCCCCACGGATTGGGATGCTATATTAGAGTCGCGTCCAGATTACATGATTCTTATGCCCTGCGGATTTGATATCGAACAAACGTTGGAAAGGCTGGGAGAAGTGACCGACGGTGGACCGCAACAATGGCATAAACTACCAGCCGTAAAAAAGGGGCACTGCTACGTGGTGGACGCGAATTCCCACTTCAGTAGCCCATCACCCAGAATAGTGGACGGTATAGAACTTCTTGCGAGAATACTTCATCCTGAAATATTCACCCGTCACTCACTACAGAACTCGTTTGTTAATCTTAAGAACTACTTTTATCTTCAGACTTTCCTAGGTTAGGATGGAGCTTGGAAAGGGTCTTGCTCTCCACCCGAACTAGAACCCCCGGAATCAGAAGATGTAGGGGCACCTTGAGCGGACTGGAAAGGGTCCACGTCGCCCTGAACTTGTTGTGGCTCCGGAGGCGCCGGCGGTTCTGGCGTTTCGGAAGCTTGTTCAACTCCTCCGTCTCCATGCAACATCATATACACTCCGATCACAAGAACTACTATAGCGATAATAACTGGAACACCACTATCCGTCATAATAGAATCCAACATAAGATTTGTTCTCCTCCTGACAATCTTTTAGGTGCCACCTTCCCATAGATGAGAGACACAACTACGACAATCTACCCACCCGAGTATAATAATACTGATTTAATCAATAAGATGTCAAGCGTATTTTCAACATCCGTAAAGCCGTCAGGACAGTTTCTCAAAGACTTTGAGATGGAAATAGCCCTTTCGCAGATAAGCCAAGGATGCATACCTAATGTGGTTGAACAAAAGTGCCATCTCGTTTTTAAGGAAAAAAAAGAAACAATTGTCGCCCTTTGTGACGCAAGAGAGATCTCAGTGCGGTTTTTCGCCGTGCAAAAAGATGAATTTCCATCAATCGGCATGGAGATCAGGATAACTACTGATAGAGATTTAAAACTAAGGTACGACTATTTTTTTCTCACTGAGTCTTGCGAAGAACTGCTTTTTCTCACAGAACTTGAAAAACACGGAGAGTTCTCACTCGTTTTTCCAACAGAGTCTGGCAAAGCGCTTTGCATGTCCGTTCAACTTGGCAGAAAAGAGATAGAGTCTCTTTGCGAGGCCACCCGTTTGACAAAGCCCAGCAAGTAAACTATCATTGCGCCACCAAAGTGGGGAGATAGTTTCCAATTTGAAATACGTGAAAATAACAGGAACAGGTTCTTCTGTGCCTGAAACTGTGCTTTCAAATTCCGATCTGGAGAAAATGGTGGAAACATCTGATGAATGGATCACCTCAAGGACCGGAATAAAGGAACGCAGAATCTCAGATAAAGACGCCGCCGCTTCTGATTTAGCCCACAATGCCGCCGAAAAAGCATTACAAGCCGCAAGCGCAAGTCCATCTGAAATTGACGCTATCATAGTTGGTACGGTCACTCCAGATTTCATTTTTCCTTCAACCGCCTGCCTGATTCAGAGCCGGCTGGGAGCGAAAAAAGCGTACGCTTTTGATTTAATGGCTGGTTGCTCAGGGTTTTTGTACACGCTTCATGTAGCTGAAGGGATAATCAAGTCGGGAGGAGCGAAAAAAATTCTGGTGATAGGTGTAGATGTCCTCTCAAAACTCACCGATTTTGAGGACCGTTCTACATGTATACTTTTTGGAGATGGCGCTGGAGCGGCAGTGCTTTCAGTTTCTGATGAGCCGGGAATACTTTCATCTCTTCTCAGTTCTGATGGAAATGACTGGGATCTTCTCTATGTCCCGGGCGGAGGTTCTCGTACCCCGATGAGCGAGGAGATGCTCAAGGACAAAAAGCAATACATAAAAATGAAAGGTAACGATGTTTTCAAAATCGCGGTTAAAAGCATGGAGTCGGCTACTATAAATGCTATTCAAAAAGCAGGTATTGAGCCCGAAGATATTGATCTCTTTGTACCTCATCAGGCCAACTACAGAATTCTTGAAGCTGTAAGAAAAAGACTCGAATTTCCCGAGGAGAAAGTATTTGTGAATCTTAACAAGTACGGAAATACCTCGGCAGCATCAGTCCCACTCGCTTTGGATGAGGCGATTCGCGCCGGAAGAGTTAAGGAAGGAAACACGGTTCTATTTGCAGCGTTTGGAACTGGGTTTACTTGGGGCGCTTCTGTTGTAAAACTCTAAATGCCTTTCCGCTCCAGATAACGCATCTGCCGAGCGCGTATCGAGCATCCCGAGAACACATGACTTTTTCCTCACTACCACAACTTGCAAACATAGTCCTTCCTGCATTTATTGTCATAGCTACAGGGTTTTTTTTCGCAAAAGCGAAAAAAATAGACCTCGCGTCAATTAACAATTTGGTGATATATATAACTACTCCTTGTCTAGTGGTTTCGTCTCTTTCCGATTTTACTATGGATATTCCAGTGGCGGCCAAGCTGTTTCTTTCCGTATCGTTGGTGATTATCGTCTCTGTAGCGCTTGGCGCGGTGCTTTTAAGAACTCTGAGTCTTGACTCAAAGGTATATCTGCCTACGATGGTTTTTGCTAACACAGGGAATTTAGGGCTCCCTCTGTGTCTTTTCGCATTTGGACAGTACGGATTTAACATCGCAATACTCTGCGTGGTTACCACCACTATACTTCACTACACGGTGGGAATTTTTATAGTGGGACCAGATAAAGATTTTCGAGAGATTTTCAGGCTTCCCCTTATCTACGCTTCAGTTGGTGGAATAATTATAAGTGCCACAGGTTATGAAATGCCAATTATCATAGAGAGACCGATATCGCTTCTTGGCCAGATCACTATACCCGCGATGCTGTTTGGACTTGGTTATAGGCTCTCGGGAATGAGAATTTCCAAGTTGTGGCTTTCTTTTCTTTTCGGCTCTATAAAAGTGTTTATGGGTGGCGCTTTGGGAATGCTGTTTGTAAATGCGTTTGGTATGGATGGAATCGCCGCCAAAGTAGTGATTCTTGAGTGTTCAATGCCTCCTGCGGTTTTTAACTTCGTGCTTGCCGAGAAATATGGAAGAAACTCAGAGGCCGTAGCGTCAACTATAGTGGCTGGAACAGTTGTCTCCCTGATAACGCTTCCGTTTCTTATATCCTATCTGCTGGGGTAAAACTGAGTTTGAGAAGAAATCAGGTAATATCTCTTAAGGCAAGACCTTGGTCTCTTAGATAAGGCATCAGACCTTTTCTGGTTATTGTCCGCAATGCGCGAGCCGAGATTCTTATTTTCACGTATCTGTCAAGTTCTGGAACATATATCCTTTTCCAGTGAAGGTTCGGATTCTGACGCCTCTTAATGTGGTTGTTCGCATGAGAAACATTATTTCCGAAAAGAGGCTTTTTTCCTGTTATTGCGCATCTGCGTGACATAGGAATCTCCTTTGACTACTTAGTCTCCTTGAAAACCACATGTTTTCTTATGACTGGATCATATTTTTTGAGTTCAAGACGATCAGGTGAATTCATCTTATTCTTCTTTGTATAGTAGATGTAAGGGCTTTCGGTGCTCTTCATCTTGACCAGTATTCTGTTTAACGACTTTCCCATAACAAGTTCCCAAAAATTGAGTAGTTATTATCTATAAAAAAAAACCGATTTCAAGAGGTTTCTTAAAAATTGTCTGTTGTATGTTGAATTGGCGAAAATTCTAATTCTCCTCTCAATGCCTTTGTTACAACTTTTCTTGATTTGATGATGTCTCTATTGCGGGTCGCGACCCGCGCCCGGCTCTTCGTGCCGGCAACGTCGCTCGGCGACATCAAGCGCCGGGCGACGGTCGAAGGGCCGCTGAGCGACGCGCCGGCAAACCTGCTCCGCCTCTCCGTCGGCATGGAGCGCGCCGACGAGCCAATCGCGAACCTCGAACAGGCGCTCGCCTTACGGTCAGCGCCAGAATTCCACGCGGAAGCGGACGCGGTCCTCCGCCTCGACCTCGTGAGCCACTTCCGGCTCCACGATTCCGGACCGCTCCGGCGAAAGCTCAATTTCCTCAATTTCGGGTTCGAGGATGCGGTAGAGCAACCTCCCCTCCAGCACGACGATCCTCGCCCATGTCCCGGCCTTCGTCCGATGCGAGCGCGGAAGGTTCGCGGGAATGGAACGCTCGGAAAATTCCGGCGTCCCGCCATATCGCGTCGCACCCTCCGGAAGCGCCTTCATCGCGATCGCGCCGCGGCTGTCCGACAGGTGTAGAGGAGCAATGTATTGTTAGACAAAATAAATTAACCTCATAGCGTGATTCCTAAAAATCTCTTCTTTAAGACAGCATAATAAAATTAAGAAAAAACCGCCAGCAAGATCCCTGCTGCGACGGCTGAACCCACAACCCCCGCCACATTTGGACCCATAGCGTGCATAAGCAGCACGTTCTGTGGGTCTTCTCTAGATCCAATATCTTGAGAAACTCTAGCGGCCATTGGAACTGCGGAAACTCCGGCCGAACCGATAAGGGGATTAATTTTGGTTTTGGAAAAAACGTTCATGAGTTTTGCCATCAGCACTCCTGCAGCAGTGCCTATGCAAAAAGCCACTATTCCGAGAAGTAAAATCCCCAGAGTTTCTAATGACAGAAATTCAGTAGCGTTGAGTTGTGACCCTACCCCAAGACCCAAGAAGATTGTTACTATATTAATGAGCGCGTTTCTTGTGGTATCTGCAAGACGGTCTACCACTCCACATTCTCTCATCAGATTGCCGAACATGAAAAAACCTATGAGTGGCGCCGCAGAGGGGAGGAGAAGAAAGCATAGAGTGAGAGCGATGAGTGGAAACATTATTTTTTCTCGTTTTACCACCGGACGAAGCTGTTTCATCCTTATTTTTCTTTCCTCAGGGGAGGTAAGAGCCTTCATTATAGGTGGCTGGATTATCGGTACAAGAGCCATGTAGGAATAAGCGGCAACTGAGATTGCGCCTAATAGCCTTGGCGATAGTTGCGAGGAAAGATAGATCGCAGTCGGTCCATCCGCACCGCCTATTATTCCTATAGCCGCAGCGTCTTTGAGTGAAAAATCAATTCCGGAAACGTACTGCGTAAGAGCCATGGCCCCTATTAAAGTGAAAAAGATGCCAAACTGCGCTGCGCCTCCCAGAAGAATCGTCTTAGGATTTGCTAAAAGCGGACCAAAATCAGTAAGAGCTCCAACACCCATAAATATCAATAGTGGGAAAATTCCAGTTTTTATTCCGATATCGTATACATAGTAAAGAACGCCACCGGGTTCATTTATGCCCGCAAGCGGGATGTTAGAAAATATGCACCCGAACCCTATTGTGACCAGCAGTAAAGGTTCAAACTTCTTTGCAATACCCAGATAAAGAAGTAAAAACCCTATTAGAATCATCAAAAGCATGCCAAAGCCGCGAGTCCATGACTCTACGTTACCATCAATGAACCCATAAATACCCGTACTTTTGGCGATGTTTTTCAACAGGACTGGAAAAGACGCAAGTTCCTCGGTTTTCTCTCCCGCAGTTATAGTTTCCGCAAGGCATTGAGGAGCATATGCAAACGTAATGGGTAAGGCTATGAGGAAAACTAGGAAAATTATGAGTTTCTTCATCAGTTCAGGAAGGAACGATGGTAAGGATTAACTGTCCCGCTTCCACGACCTGCCCCTGTTCTACCTCAATTGATACGATTTCGCCGTTGCAGGGAGAAGCTACCGGGGTCTCCATTTTCATAGCCTCAAGCATGATTAGAGTGTCGTTTTCCTTAATCTTATCCCCAACTCCAACCATAATCTTGTATATGTTGCCGGGAACGCTCGCCGAAACCGCAACAATATCAGCAGAATCTTCCTGCGCAGATGATGGCGCTACCGCGGAAGCCTCTTTTGCCGGTGATGCGGTGATGTCCTCGCTTCCTTCTTTCACTGTCACATTGTAACTTTTTCCATCAACAGTGATTACGAAGTTTTCTCCAGAACTGGACACTTTGGACGCTTTAGACGTCTTCAGCGCAACTTGCCCCGACGGCGCCACTTTTGTCTCCGCAGATTCCTTTCTTATGTTGACCGTGAAGTTGCCCTTGAGGAAATCAAGCCCTTTGTTTCCTCCAGCGGTCTGAAGCGCTCCGACTATGAATATGTTTTCATCGGTAATCGGGAGGCCTTCCTTTTCAAGTATTTCTTTGGCCTTGGGAATGCCCGGATCTAATATCTCAAGCGGATCTCCGTCAAACCGGGGTTTCCCCATTTGCTCTTCCGCAATTGCCACAACCTCAGGGTCCGGCGAAACAGGCGTGCGGCCGAAATAACCGAGCACCATATTCCCGTAGCCGTCAGTGATTTTTTCCCAAGGTCCTTGAGTGACGTTTGCGTAAGCCTGCTGGAAATAGAACTGTGAAACAGGCGTAACCGATGTTCCAAAACCTCCCTTAGCTACGCATTCGCTCATAGCTTCTATGACTTTAGGATATAGGTCCATCGTGCCCGTGTCTCTCATCATCATAGTGTTTGCGGTAAGAGCTCCTCCCGGCATGGGTGAGAGTAATACTTCAGAGGAAATACGCAGAGCCTCGGGTGGAAAGTAATAGCCTGACATGCAGTCCTTGAAAACGCCATTTGCCTCAAGGATTTTGTTCACATCAATATCTAAAGTGTATTCGGTTCCTTTGAGCGCATTCCACATTGAGATAAGATCCGGCTGGGAAGTTCCTCCTGAAACTGGAGCCCTAGCAACGCATATTCCGTCGCACCCGCCGTTTATTCCAGCCATGTACTGGTTTATTCCTTGGGCAGCTGTTTCATGGGTGTGCACCCAGAGAATAGTGTCGTCTCCTACCAACTTCCGCGCGGCTTTGACCGTTTCGTACACTTTTTTAGGGTTTGACGTTCCCGAGGCATCCTTAAAGCATATAGAGTTATACGGTAGTCCTGAGTCCAGTATTTTTTTCAACCTGTCTATGTAGAAATCAACATCATGAGATCCTTCGCATCCTGGTGGAAGTTCCATTAGAGTCACAACGGCTTGATGATGAAGCCCTGCATTTTTTATACACTGGCCAGAATATTCCAAATTCCTTACATCGTTTAGGGCGTCAAAGTTCCTTATATGGGTTATTCCATGTTTTTTAAACATTCTCGCGTGAAGATCTATCATGTCCTTTGGCTGTTGGGACAAGGCGACAACGTTTATGCCTCTTGCAAGCGTCTGCAGGTTGGCATCCGGTCCTGCCGCCTCACGGAAGCGGTCCATCATATCAAACGCTGATTCTCCGCAGTAAAGAAACAAACTTTGGAATCTGGCGCCTCCGCCAGCCTCAAAGTGGGTTATCCCCGCTTCTCTAGCGGCCTCAACTGCCGGGATGAAGTCCTCAGTAAGCACCCTAGCGCCAAAAACCGACTGAAAACCGTCACGAAACGACGTGTCCTGAAACAGAATTTTCTTCATGATTATATATAGCCCTTTATTTTCCGGGGTTATTCTCCACGGCGCGCTTTATAGGCGGCTACCGCGGTTGCTAATATTACGGGAATGGTTTTTTTTTCGGAGGGACGGTGAGGTTTTGTGCCCAGTGGTACAGTCTCAGCGCTTCCCTTGAAAAGCTTTGCAGAAACAATGACGCTCAACATCAGGACTAGCAGGAATATGTACACTATTACCATTCCTATAACTAATAGTTTTGCAGCTTCAGCAATCATAACCTGATATAAACCCCGGAAACATCAATTAAATTTTGATTGATAAGTATAAATTATTTATCAGAACCTGCTCGTTGTCAATTTCAAGCGACAACATGCTAACATAACTTGGCAAGAAAACTAAGGTGGACAACCCTGCACATTGTTGAAACGCAAGCGTTCGGGCAAGAGATAAAGCATTGGTGTAATGGTTTTAGGGGCTTGGGGTTTACCTTCTTTTTCCAGAGCCGGTTGTAGTTAAATGGGCGCTCTTTATTGAGCAAGCTGAATTATTTATGCGGGTCGTAGCGGTCACGTTGCTTGGCGGTTCCGATGTGGGTCCATTCCAATCCAGGTAGTGTGTAGGTCGGAATTTGGATGAATATTTTGATAAGCGAGAGTGTAATGTTGTTGTATGGTTGGCACTCGTCAGACAAGCGTCGACAGACCGTGGGTAGGATTACGACCCGAGGTTGGGGATCTAGACCTATGCAAGGATTAAGAATCTCGGGTTGTCGAAGAACAGCGGGGAATTTTGTTCGCGCTGGTAGGATGTTTATCCAATGAAGGTGTCGCGCGGCGCAAGTCTCCATGCGGTGTTGGAGAAGCCTAGCATGATAAGTGATGGGCCGTGATAGTCGTGAACTGTGTAGCGCATCTAGGTGCCAACTAGTGTCTTGTAGCCAAGGTAGTGATAACAGGCGATGATCTCGTTCTATAGTTTGCCTTTCTGTGCATTGCTGACGCCGCCCGCCTAAACTCCGAATACGCTATGCCGTCTAGGTCGAATACTCTGCGTCTACTAGACGGGCGCAGACTGTTCTACTCAGTAAGGTGGCGCCAAGCAGATCCCTTTTGTCGAGGCACCCTTTCCGAACCCAAACCAAGATCTGAATACTACCAAACTACTACTAACTGACAAATGCAAAGCCTCCGTCACGACAACTGAATTTTCCTGCGCCTCGTTCTTGACTTATGTGAGGGGGGGGGGGGGTAAACTCAAAGGTTTGATGATATATGAGGTGAAGGGTTTATAACAAAGTTTTCCTAGATAAATGGTCCTTCTTTCTCAATAAACTAAGTTATATAAGGAGGTTGTCTTTATGAAGTTACATAATTTTTTAGTGATGTTGTTCCTGCTCACTGGAGCAGTTTTCTTTGTGGCTTGTGGGGGGAAGGACGGGAAAGACGGAGTAGATGGGAAGGATGGAGCGAAAGGAGAGAAAGGTGATACCGGTGAGCGCGGACCGGCAGGACCACCAGGGCCAGCGGGCGCGGATGGTAGAGCTGGAACTGATGCTCCCTATGACGCTAGATGCGATGTTAGTAATGGTATAAAGGCATCTGGAGGCATCTGGAAAATTTATGGGACTAATGATGACGATGTTATTTGCGTAGACTCAAATGGGAATAATGAGATTAGAGCCGGGGGCGGGGATGATACCGTTTACGGGGGCGGGGGAAATGACAAAATGTTAGGTGGAGATGGTGATGACACGATGTACGGTGAAGGGGGGCAAGATCATTTCTATATTGGGCGACAACTAGGTGCTAATAAATGGATTGGTGGTGAGGGTAGGGATATTATGTATTTTCGCGAAGAGAGGAATACTAACACTCTTGGCTCGCACGCATATACCCTTACTTCGGGTGATGCGTTGTCCGCAGCTATAACCTTTGACCTTTCTTCGGGGACTTTTGATGGGTCTTCCCTTGGAAGGGCAACTGGAACATTTACAATTGAAGGTATTGAGGATGTTATTGGCGGGAGTGGTGGTGATACCCTTACCGGAGACGACCAAAAAAATTACATTGCCGGAGAAAACGGAGCCGACACTCTTAACGGGGGCAAGGGTGATGATGTCCTTTATGGTGGTGGTTTAGATGATAGCCTTGATACTCTTAACGGGGGCGAGGGTGATGATATCCTTTGGGACAGAGGGCGAGGTAACGATATTCTCACCGGAGGCGCTGGGGCAGACATCTTCCTTCTTCAATACCGCAATCCCCTCGCACTTCCAGTTATTAAGGACTTCAACGTGGCAGAAGATAAAATTTATTTTACTCGATTCCCAGCAGGGGATAGTGCTAGAGCAATAACTAGAGATGGAGCTAAGCTTAAGGTCGGCAATGTTGCTGCTGTTGAAATACATGATGGAGCCAACGGCGCAAGTCCGTCGCAAGCAACGGCAATCTTAAACAAGAAAGCAGACCTTATTAAATTTGTAACTGCGACATTTATTGGCAAAACAAGAACCTTCACTTTTACAGAGCAGTAAAGAATCTCGGTGCGGAGAATTGAAAAGTCCTGCCTTGATACCTTAAGCCTTAAGAGTCTTCCTAGTCATATAAGCGGGTTTGAGAATCTTACTGCTAGAGATTTCAATTTTGGGGTCGCTCGCAAAACATCTGTCACTTTCACAGGAGATGACAAAGCGAATATTCTCACAGGTGGAAACGCGGGGGACACTCTTAAGGGTGAAGGCGGAGCCGATACTCTTACCGGCGGGGGTGGAAGTGACATTTTTGTTATCGCTAAAGAAGATAGTGGAGTGGATATCATTAAGGACTTTACAGTGGCACAGAATGATAAGATTAGGTTTAAAGGTTTTGCGGAAGGTCTAGAACACTAGGTGGCACGGCTGGTAAGATTTCTGTGGAGGAACTGATGTTGTTGAGATACAGGTAAGCGATACAGCAAACGAAACCCTAGCGAATTCAATCAGAACAACGGCGGCCCTGTATGAGTTTGTAGACTAAATCTTAGGAAAATTCATTTGGCTCTGCTCTGATGGAGTTGTTTTTGTAAAAGGGACAGCCTTCATCAGATTGTGCTTGTTTTTTGGATCAACCCGGGTTTCAAGAGATTGAGGTCCGGGCTTTTTGCAGTTAAATTGCCTGTGGAAGAAACCAAAATCTGGTCAACTCTAAAGGTATTATTGCAGGCATATATTGTTTGAACAAGCAAACAGGTGGATAGATGCGAAGTCTGGCCACCTACTCCCATTAAACTTGGTTAGGCATATGATTCCTAGTTTTTGTTCTTGACCTTGTTATTTTTGCGTGTTATTCTCAAGCCTCGCTATGAAAAGGACTTATCAGCCACATGTCAAAAAAAGATTGAGAACGCACGGGTTCCGCGCGCGGCTTGCGACTAGGGGAGGAAGAAGCGTACTCAGAAGAAGAACGGCTAAGGGCAGACATATCCTTGCGGTCGGGAGATGGAAAAAGTAGCGGTTGAGTCTAGCGATTCTTTCCCAGCAAAGTTCAGAATCAAAAAATCTGCAGATTTTCGCAAAGTTTTTTCCTTGGGCGAAAAATCGTATTCCCCTAATTTCGTTCTTTACACAAAACCAAATTCTTTTGGTTTTCCACGGTTGGGAATTGCCGTGGGGAAAAGAGTTTCGCCAAGTTCGGTTAGAAGAAACAGAATGAAGAGAGTGCTGAGGGAAATTTTCAGAAAGAACAAATCTTTTTTCTCCTCTAACGACGTGGTGTTTTTGGTAAAAAACGACATATTGGAGAAAAGATTCTCAGAATTGCTTCCTGAGATAGAAAAACTCACAAGAGAAAGGGGAAGAGATGAAAGAAAATCTGGCGGTTAGATTTTTTACCTTTGTGGTAAGGCTGTATCGGAGGTTTCTATCCCCCATGTTTCCCCCATCTTGCAGGTTTTATCCTTCATGTTCCGCTTATTGTATAGAGGCGCTCAAAGAACATGGCGTTTTTTTAGGGATATGGAAGACGCTAGGCAGAATTTTAAGATGCCATCCCCTATGTGAAGGAGGATACGACCCCGTAAAGAAGTCTGTACAGGGGAAAAGCATGGGTGAGTAGACAAGTATAATCTACCGAGAACCCAATTTATCATGTATTATTGCGTTTATGGTTTTTCACACTCTAACTTCTTTCCTAGTATGGGGAATAAGAGCAGGGGGCGGGGGCGACAGGGATTTGTTGCGGCCGCGGTAGATTTCTACACTCCGAGATTTCCTCGAAAAAACAATAGATGAACAACGAACTCAAGAGAAACTATATTTTATTTTTAGTTCTTTCAGTAGTGGTAATAGTAGGTTATACGGCTTTTTTCGGAGAAGACCTCAAGAAAACAACTTCTCCGACCCAGAAGGGAGAAGACATAACCTCAACTGACAACGCAGAGGACTTATTTATGCAGGACGCGGTAGAAAAGTCCACTTCTGTTGAAACTGAATCTTTACCCTCCGGTTATACCTCAAAGATAATACAAGTTAAATCAGAACTGTTCACCGCAGAGATAGACACTCTAGGAGGAAAGATCTCAAGTTGGAACCTTTCTGGTTATAGGAATTCTGTTGAAACAGACTCTATTCCCGTGGCGGTTATAAGTGAGGAAAAAAGATCGTTTGAAACCATACTACGGATAAGAAACGAGGAAATGCCTGAACTTATTCCGTTTGAGTATAAAGGAGATACCCAACTGGTCGTTGGTTCCCAAGGGCTTGATGTGGACATGGTTTGGGAAAAACCCAACGGACTTACGGTTAAAAAAACCTTTTCATTTTACCCCGACAAGTATTTTGTAAAGCAAAACCTTGAGGTACTCAACGAAACTGAAAGACAAATAACGCAGAGAGTGGATGTAAAATGGGAGAACCCTGTTTATGAAACCGGCTCCGCTAATCTTTATGAGTTTGTCTCCATGGTCGCAGGAGAGGTTGAGCGCAAGAAGAAAACCCTTAAGGAACCAAAGACTTTTGGTGGCGAAGTAAACTGGTTTGGTTTCTCTGACAAATATTTTCTGGGAGCATTCCTTCCAGAGATAGGAGGGCATCAGGCGCTTTACCTCAAACCCACTAACACCAATGGACTTGTTAGGGCCTCCTTTTCCTATCCAAGACAGAGAACATCCCCGGGAAAAAGTTATACAGTCGGCTGGAGATCGTATTTCGGTCCCAAAACCGAGGCGGACCTTGCCAAGGCCGGATACGACCTTGAAAAATCAATTGACTACGGATACGTAGGTGGACTTACCAAGATCGCAGTGGTGTTACTAAAATTCGTGAACAAATTTTTCAGCAACTTTGGGGTCTCAATAATAGTGCTTACGATTCTGTTACGAGTAGTTTTTCTTCCGCTTACAGTAAAAAGCATGAAATCAATGAAAAAAATGCAAAATAAGATGAAGGTGCTCAAGCCTCAGGTAGATGCTATAAAGGAAAAATACAAGGACGACAAGCAGACCCAGCAGGCGGAAATGATGAAACTATACACGAGTAATAACATAAACCCCTTAAGTAGTATCGGAGGATGTCTGCCGCTACTCATACAGTTTCCCGTTTTCATAGCGCTTTACTTCGCCCTTCTTTATTCAATAGATCTGAGGCACAGTTCGTTTCTCTGGGTAAATGATCTGTCTCAACCGGAAAACTTATTTGACATAGCCGGAATACCATTCCGGGTATTGCCTCTCCTTATGGGAATCTCCTGGTTTGCTTCTCAGAAGCTTACTCCGATGACGTCTCCTGGGAGCGAGGTTATGGAAATGCAGATGAAACTTATGCAATTTATGCCGATTATCTTTACCGTAATGTTCTGGGGCCTGCCCTCCGGTCTTATACTTTACTGGACCGTAAGTAATATCCTCTCTGTGGGGCAGCAGTTGTACATCAACAGACAGGTTCCAGAACCTCAAGGAGCAAACTAATGGCTATTGTGATTGAAAAGAAAGGGAAAACCATTTCTGAAGCGGTAATGAATGCTTGCGAGGAGCTTGGAGTCTCGAAAAACGAAGTGGAAATCGAAGTCATAAGGGAAGATTCAAAAGGACTCTGGGGAATAGGTAGCAGGGATGCCATAGTCAGAGTGGAAGTGAAAACCGACGGACTCAGCGAGAAAGCGTTTCGGGCGAAAAAAACTCTGGAGGTTTTACTAGGTTTTATATCTTATGATCCTCCGACTGTGAAAACCCAAGAAACCGAAACGAACATAGAGTTTGAAGTGTGGGCGACAAAAGGGAAAAGACTTATTATAGGAAAAAGTGGAGAAGTGGTAAAGTCTCTTGAATACCTAGTTGGAAGAATATCGTCAAAACAGAGCAAGGAAGGGAGAGGGAAAAAAGTTGCGATAAAAATTGCGGGCGCGACCAATACCAATAATGGATCAAGCTCTCGCGGGGATAGAACTAGAAAAAGTAATCTAAGATCAAGACCTGCTTCTGTAGGAGCGGAACGAAAAGCATCAAAATAAAATCAGATCAGATTATCCACCCCGACGACGAACCGTTCTGAAAAAATCTTCAAGCATCAGCGCGCACTGTTTGGCGCAGACTCCACCCTTGAATTTCACCTTGTGATTAAGTTCTGTTCCGACCCCGATACCGAAATTACTTACAAGCCCTCCGCCTTTGATGTCCACAGCGCCGAATACAACTCTTTTTATCCTTGAGTTAACTATAGCCCCCATGCACATCGGGCAGGGTTCAAGGGTAACGTAAATGGAACTGTCAGAAAGCCTCCAGTCTCCAAGTACTGCGCAGGCGCGTCTTATCGCTATTATCTCCGCGTGAGCGGTGGGGTCGGATATAGATTCCCTAAGGTTATGAGCTGAAGCTATTATGGAACCACGACTGTCTGTTATAACGGCCCCAACTGGAACTTCCCCCGCCGAGGCGGCCCGGCTAGCCTCTTTTATTGCCAGAGACATAATGACTTGGTCGTCGGGCGGCTCCGTCACTTTAGCAAGAGGAAGAGGACAAATTTATTTTCTTGAACTGAGCTTAAGTCCAGATTTGCTCCTATCCCAAGTTTTGTCGGTAAGCTCCTTGATTTCGGCGACTTTGACCTTTTGAGTCGCTGTTACCGGGAATCCTTCTTCATAAATCTCTATGAATCTCGGCACCATGGCCACCATCACCCTGTCAGCCATCCATTTGCAGAATTCAATTGGATCAAATTCCTCATTCTGCTTAATCGTGACACAAAGCTTTATCTCGTCGTCAGAAATATTGGGAATCCTTACGCCAACTGCTATAGCCTCTTGAATTGCCGGGTATAGCATAGCTTCATCTCCTACCGCTACTGGGTCCACGTTCTCACCCGAAACCCTGATTCGGCTATACCTGCCGACAAAGTAATACCTGCCGTCAATGCCTTTAGCGAAGATATCATCGGAATTGAAGAATCCGTCATCATCAAACGCCTCGTTGGTTCTGCGAGGATCCTTAAAGTACTCATTGAGCGTTGTGTGAGGTACAAGAGGTTTTATAAAAAGGAGTCCCTTGGCATCATCTGGAGGGGTTATGTCATCCGTTGGGTCCCAGAACGCCCTTACCACCGTATCAGTATCATCTGGGTTGCGTAGTTCCACGTAATATCCTTCCATTGGAAAGCCTGAAGAACCAGGCCTATGGTCCTCTGGGTCTTTCCAAAGCACCATACCCATCTCCGTTGAACCATAACCGTCTATAACCCTTACGCCGAAGCGTTCCTGAAACTCCGCAAGATTTCTCGGGGCAGGAGATCCCAGCATTATTCTTATATTATGCTTAAGGTCATAATCGCCCGGGGGAGCTGCCCATAGGTACTCAGCAACGGCTCCCAGCATGTTAACGCAGGTGGCCTCGCAGTCCGCCGCCCATTTCCAGAAATTAGAAGCTGAGAATCTTGGAAAAAATACCGCTGTGGCGCCCGCGGCCATGGCGCTGAATAAACACATGACTTGGGCGTTAGCGTGGCCGAGCGATAGTACGCTCATAAGAACATCGTCTCTCCTTACGCCTTGTTGTTGAAGGTAGGAACGAACTGTCATGACCACGCCTCCATGGTCCCTTGCGACTCCCTTAGGCATACCCGTGGTGCCTGAGGTGAACATGCATCTTTCCATGTCGGATACGGAAACATCAACATCTGTGTTGGAATCGGAGTATTTGTTAAACTCAGAAAAAGCAAGGGCTTTTATACCACCAAGTTCTGCTGGAGGATTGTCTACAGTTACGAAAATTACCTCTAACTGTTTTAGACTGTCAGCTATTTCCTCTATAAACGGTATGCTTCCCTCGTCTATCACAAGAGCCCTCATATCAGAGTAATTGATTACATAGGCGAGTCTCTCTCCTCTTTCATCCTTATTTATCGGAACTTGGACGGCGCCGCACTTATGCACAGCGACAATCGACACGACGTACTCTGAGCAGTTGAGCATGTACATGCCGACTTTATCCCCCTTTTTTATTCCGTAGCCTTCTATAAGACCGTTGGCCACCCTGTTAGACCAAGCGTTGGTCTCTTGGTATGTATAACTCTCAACAACTTTTCCGTCCCTGTCACCGACTTTGAACATAGCTTTATCTGGAAACGCGTCAGCGCCTTTTTCAAGGTTTTTTGTTATAGGTTCCCATTGGGAAGTATCTGTGAAATTACCAAAGGGAAGGTCGCCATTTCCCAGATAGGCGTTATCCCTAGGTTTGAATAATAGTTGCATTTACTGTAGCCTCCTCAACTTTCTGTATTGCTTAGAAATCAATTAGGCTAATTATAGGATAATAAAAGATCCTTTGCAAACCCTATTCCTTAGTTCTACACGTATTTGGTAAGTATCTCGTATACGGACCGTATTCCTATTGATGATCACGGATATAGTAATTTTCGCCCTGTCGCTAGGGCTTCTGTGGAAAGGAGGACACCTCCTCATAAAGGGTGCTTCAGGGATGGCTTCATCCACAGGGATGGGTTCTTTTCTCGTGGGGTTTACCTTAGTCGCCATAGGGACGTCTTTCCCTGAGTTTCTCGTGTGTCTTATGGCTACGGTAAAGGGTTCAAGTGATATAGCGGTCGGGAATATGGTTGGGAGTAATATAGCAAACGTAGGACTCATACTGGGCGCTACGGTGATTATAAGCCCAATATTTATTAGCAAATCCGCTTGGCGTGAACAGAAACTTTCGCTTGTATTCCTGCTGATAATAACCCTTGCCGCCTGCGTGTTCTGCTATACTGGGTTTTTACTTAAAAATAGGGAAGGTATGGTTATTTTTTCCGCTCTGGTCGCATTTTTAATTTTTGAATTCAGAAAACCGACTGAAAAAGTAGAAAAGAGCAGACCAAGACCGCGACGAGGAACTCTTAAACTTGTTTCTTACTTAATTCTAGGTTCTGCGTTTCTTGCCTCAGGAGCTTATTTTCTTGTGGACGCAGCGGTGAGGATAGCTGAGGGGTTTGGAATAAGTGAACTTTTTATAGGCGTTACGGTAGTTGCTCTTGGCACTTCGCTTCCCGAACTTGCCGCTTCGCTTATTGCTGCCTGGAAAAGAGAGCAAGACATAGTAATGGGTAGCATAATAGGAAGCAATTTTTTTAATCTCAGTTTTTTGGGGCTTGTAGCTGCTGTTAACCCGATTCAAGTACAAAAGAAAATGTTTTCCTTTTCTGAGGAGTTTGAATTTGGGTTTTTGGTCATTTTAACGGTTGCGCTTGCGGGTCTGATAATAAAAGCGCGCAATGGGGGGAAAATAGGAAGATGGCAGGGAGTAGTTCTTCTTGTTATCTATGCGGTTTTTCTTTACTTTGCTACAAAATCATTTTCTTGACTGGAGACGCAAACCGCTTTTGCTTCTATCCCATGTGGATTCAGATATTTTCTTGAGTTCTGAAACTGCTATTTTTTGCGAAGCCGTAAGTGGGAACTCATCGTACACTTCAATAAATCTGGGCACCATCGCCACCATTACCTTCTCAGCCATCCACTGACAAAAATATACAGGATCAAAACTCTCGCCTTCTTTGATGATGAGATTGAGCTTTATCTCATCATCTGAAACATCAGCAAGCCTTACGCCAACGGCCACCGCCTCTTTTACAACAGGGTATTGCTCCGCGACATCAGCCACGGCCACAGGGTCTACGTTCTCACCTGAAACCCGTATTCTGCTGTAGCGACCCATAAAATAGTAACGTCCATCGGTTCCCATCGAAAACAGATCATCAGAGTTAAAAAAACCTTGATTGTCAAAAGCGTTTTTTGTTCTGAGATCATCCTTGAAATACTCATCAAGAGTAGTGTGCGGTATAAGAGGTTTTATGAAAAGAAGCCCCTTTTCATCTTCAGCAGGGGCTGATGAGGCGGTTACATTCCACCGTTTTTCTATTATCATGTCAGTATTGATCGGGTCTCTTAGTTCCAGATGGTACCCTTGCACGGGAAAGCCACAAGAACCGAGCTCTTGATCTTCAGGGTCTTTCCAAAGCACCATACCCATCTCCGTTGAACCGTACCCCTCAACTATTTTTGTATTGAACCTTTCCTCGAATTCGCGAAGTTTTTTCGGAGCAGGTCCCGAGAGCATCATCCTTATACTGTGTTTTTTGTCCCAATCCGAAACAGGTGAGGACCATATGTACTCAGGCACGGCACCTAACATGTTAGCGCCAGTAGCCCCACAACCTGCCGCCCATTTCCAGAAGTTAGAAGCTGAAAATCTTGGAAAGAAAACTGCAGTGCTTCCAACTGCGATTGACACGAAAAGGCACATGACTTGAGCGTTTGCGTGACCGAGAGAAAGAACCGTCATCAGAATGTCTTCGCTTCTAAGTCCCTGCTGTTGGATAAAAGAGCGCACTGTCATTATCACTCCTCCATGGTCACGAATTACCCCCTTGGGCATACCCGTGGTACCGGAAGTGAACATGCACCTTTCTTTATCAGCGATAGAGACGTTAACTCCTAAATTATCTGAGGACTGAGTATCGAAAACCGAGAAGGGAAGAGTTCTTATTCCATTCAAATCACCGGAACCCTCTTGAGACACAAGGAAAATCACTTCTAGGTTTTTAAGTTTGTCAGATATTTCTTTAACATAACGAAGGCTTTGCTGATCCACTATCAACACACGCATCTCCGAGTAGTTTATTACGTAGGCAAGTCTTTCGCCTTTTTCATCCTTATTTACGGGGACTTGTACTGCCCCCGCCTTATGAGCGGCCAGAATTGATATTACGTACTCTGAGCAGTTAAGCATGTACATACCGACCTTATCTCCCTTTTTTATACCAAACTCTCCCACAAGACCGTTTGCTACCTTATTGGTCCAAGCATTGGTTTCCGCATAGGTATAACTTTGGACAATGTTTCCGTTAACGTCTCCCATTTTGAACATAGTTTTCTCTGGATAGGATTGGGCGCCTGTCTCAAGATACTTGGTCATTGGTAGCCATTTATCTGTATCGTTGAGTGGACCATTAGGCAGAGTGCCTTTCCCTATGTATTTTTTGTCTCTTGCGCGTGAGGTCAGTTTCATTGTTTTTTCCTTAAATCTTTATTCACTTTAACTACTTTACCCGATTTCAGGCTTGATTTTCCTAAGAACCATTGGAAAAGCTATTTACGTTGTAGGGATTCTTGATGTTAGTTTCTTTTTATGATGGCGGAACTACCATGGGTTTACTTCTTTGTAGCGTAGATAATAAATTCATGATTAATCTAGAATAGTTACGCTACAAATATCTCTCGACTGATTCTGACTTGAGGTGAATTTGTGATTTTTAGCCCCAAATGATCTGACTTCCAAAGATCTTAAAGTGCTACGGGATAAAGATTACCTCTCTAAATCCCTCACGGCTTAATTTATACGCATAGCCATTCGACAGTATCCCCACATCTTCATTTTCTCTGCGCTATAAAAAACGCCTATTGAGTATTGCAAACACCTCACTATTGACTTTGTAGGGGGGGGGGGGGGGGGGGTAAGCTCAGAGGTGTAATGATATAATGATATATGAGGTGAAGGATGTCTAGCAAGGTTTTCCTACGCCCATTAAACTAGGAGGATTTGAAATGAAAAAGATTGTTTTGATTATAGGCTTGGCACTTGTTTCTGTTGCTTGTGGTGGCGGAGGTGATGATGGTGTAGAAATACCAGCTGGCGGTGGTAATGGTGGCGATGATAATGGTGATGTACTGGAAGAACTACCAATTGGAGAGTATGACTGCGCTGCAGTTGCAGTGGTGGAACCTTTGCCTAGTGGTACGCACCCTACAGAACTAGTAGGAACGTGGGATTGCGAAGATTCTGACGGATCCACAAATGTCGAAACCTATAATTCTGATGGAACTTTTTATGTCCCCCACATAGAGCAACCTGCATGGGCTGCAGAACAATGGGATGAATGCAGAGTGGGCACAAAACCCCCTGCTATTGCCGGGCACTGGGTTGTTCGTGCATCTGACAATATGCTCTGCGCCCGATTCGATGCTATTCCCTATAGCGTAGTGTGTTCCCCTTACAGAATAAACCAAGCAGGTCAATTGGTTGCTTCGGCTGGAGATGTGTTGGTGGCTTATGAAAACGGAGAAGTAGAAAGCACCATGCGCATAACTACCAGTTCAGTTTGTGAAAAAAGGTAAAAATTTTTTGCATAGTACTGAAATAGGCGCAGTTTAATGGGCGACTGATAACAAAGGAAAAACGCTCAAAGCCTTTATTATAAAAAAGGATGGAAAGATAAATAACAGTTGGCTGACCAGATAGTAGCAAAAAGAAAATGGAAAGTAGACAGCGTTAATGGTTCACTCCCTGATAGTTATTTGGGAAAAACATAAACTTCTTACGTGTCAGTTATATCAGAATTCCGAATAAAATAATCTCGGTGTGGAATCCACGGCCCTGCAGGTTTTGACCGGTGGGGCTTTTTATTATCGCCAGCAAGGTTTTTTTGCGTTAGGAGCGATTACCGGACCCACTACGTTATCGTCCACTTTATGAACTTGGGTTCTGAAAAAGTGCCGGCTATTTCCCCTGAGAAGTTCCCATCTTCGTCTGCGCCTATGTAGAAAAGCTAGAAAAGAGAATTTTAAGTTTCCGGGAGCAGGACTAAGTGTGTATGAAAGGTCAAGCGGAGCGTTTTTTCTGAACCTAATCAGAGAAGGCACTTTTCCAGAGCTCCAATAAAACAAGTGCATCTCATACCCCTTTTCCTCGCATCTGTTTTTTTGGTGTAAAATATCCTCCCATGAACACGATAACTAGATTTGCTCCCAGCCCCACCGGCAACCTTCACATTGGTGCTGCGCGCACTGCTGTTTTTAACTGGCTTTTCGCTCGGAGGCAGCGTGGAAAGTTTCTGCTCAGGATGGAGGATACTGACCGCTTGCGGTCAGAAAAGAAATTTGAAGATAACATTGTTGACTCTCTCAAATGGTTAGGGATTAACTGGGATGGTGAGATTACTCGTCAGTCAGGAAGACTTGGTGTTTATGCTCAATACGCGCAACAGCTCATTGACGAGAGGAATGCTTACAGGTGCTACGTTACGGCAGACGAACTTGAGCGCAGAAGGCAAGATGCTTTCCAAAAAGGGCAAGTCTTTAGATACAAAAGGGAATGGTCGCATTTAGGTGCTGGACACGGAAAACCATATGCTATCAGATTTTTGGTGCCGCCCGGAGAAAATATCTCAATAGAGGATCCTGTTCGTGGGACAATAGTTTTTGATTCCTCTGAGATAGAGGATTTCGTGTTACTTAAGGCAGATGGATTTCCGACCTACAATTTCGCAGCTACGGTGGATGATGCGCAGACCGGTATTTCTCATGTAATAAGAGGAGACGATCACATAATAAACGCACCTAGGCAGATACTCATAGCACGCGCTCTAGGTTTTTCTCCACCCTCACTTGTGCACGTTTCTATGATACTTGGCTCTGACGGCAAAAAACTTTCTAAACGTCACGGTGCGGAATCCTTAACTGATTATCGCAATAGAGGATATCTTCCAGAAGCGGTGCTAAACTACCTTGTTAGGCTCGGGTGGTCTTGCGGGGACCAAGAGATTTTCACTAAGGAGGAATTGGTGGAGAAATTCGGTTTTGAGGGCTTGGGAAAGTCCGCGTCAATGTACGATTCTGCAAAATTTCTCTGGCTCAACGGAAAATACCTCAGATCCACTTCGCTGAATCAAATATCCTCTATGCTTGTCCCATTTTTGCAAAAGCAGTCGCTTGCAGTTCCATCTTCGCAGAAGCTTCAGAGCATAGTTGTTCACATGCGTGAACGATCAGATACGCTTGCGGATATAGTGGAGCAGTCGCGTTATTTTTTTACAGATGATTTTGAGTATGAGGAGAAGGCATCAAAAAAGTTCCTTGGAAAGGCAAGCGAACAGATACTGAGCGTTCTTATGGAAAAACTCGCATCAGTAGAGGATTTTTCCCACAACGGTCTGCAGGACTGTTTTTCTCAAGTGATGGAAAGCACAGGTCTGAAGTTAGGGAAAATAGCCCAGCCAACAAGGGTCGCTCTTACCGGATCAACTAAAAGTCCTGGAATTTTCGATGTGGTTGAGATACTGGGCAAACAAGAGGTTTTGCGCCGCCTTAAAAGAGCCATTTGTTTTATAAAATCCCACAATGCTTCAAGATGAAAATTTATGGACTTACCGGAAACATAGGTTCGGGGAAGTCAACTGTAGCGGAGATTCTTCGTCAACTCGGGGCTCATGTAATAGACGCAGATGATGTGGCAAGGGAGATCATGCGTCCGGGGGAGCCCGCTTTGCAGGAAGTCGTGCTAAGTTTTGGACGGCAGGTGTTAAGAGACGATGGAACGCTTGACCGAAAAATCCTTGCTTCCATTGCGTTTTCAGATGAGCAGAAACGAAAAACGCTTAACCGTATAACCCATCCAAAAATAGAACGTCGCATAAGGGAAAAAATTTCCACGCTAAAAAGAGACTCGGTAGTCTTTATTGAAGCATCGCTTATTGATCGCAAAGGTGGCGCGGGACTCAGTGGCATTATAGATGGTTTAGTTGTGGTCAGTTGTCCAGCAGAAATCAGGAAACAAAGAGCAGTTAACCGCCTTGGGGTCTCTACAGAAGATATTTGCCGGCGCATCGCCGCTCAATTACCTGAAGAGAAAAAGGCTGCGCAGGCGGATTTTTTGATACAAAACTCATCAGATTTGGAAAGTTTGCGCGCCCAAGTTCTAAAACTTTGGAACGTTATCGTAGAGGATCAGGGTTGAAAGGGTTTTCTTGCGTGTTATGATTCACCGTCAAGTATACCGTAACGGGAATAGAGGCCGGAGCGTATTTTATGAAAGAAAAACTCAAAGTTCTTGAAGAAAGGGAAAAGCAGGCTCTTTTAGGTGGAGGAGAGGCTAGGATCAAAAAACAGCACGACTCAGGGAAGTTAACTGCCCGTGAACGCATAGCTCAACTTCTTGACGCAAACAGTTTTGTTGAACTTGATAAGTTTATTTTGCACGGTTGCACAGACTTTGGGATGGAGAAAAAGAGAATTCTGGGCGACGGGGTAGTTACAGGTTACGGAAAAGTTGAGGGTCGCCAAGTGTTTGTCTACGCGCAGGATTTTACGGTTTTCGGCGGGTCTTTGGGGCTTGAGCAGGGAAAGAAGATTTGCAAGGTGATGGACCTTGCCCTCAGCACCGGAGCGCCGATCATAGGGCTTAATGATTCAGGTGGCGCGAGAATACAAGAAGGAGTAAAAAGCCTCGGTGCCTATGGAGAGATATTTTTGCGCAACGTCATATCCTCTGGAGTTATTCCACAGATATCGGCGATTATGGGTCCTTGCGCAGGTGGCGCCGTGTATTCCCCAGTGATGAATGATTTCACCGTGATGGCCAAAAACACAAGTTATATGTTTGTTACGGGTCCTGACGTGATAAAAACCGTGACCCATGAAGAAGTCACATCCGAGGAACTCGGTGGCGCGATGGTTCACAATTCCAAAAGCGGCGTCGCTCACTTCGCATCCGAGGACGATATGGATTCGATAGCCATAATAAGGGAACTTTTGAGTTTTCTCCCATCGAACAACATGGATGATCCTCCAACTGTTCCATGCGACGACCCCGTGGACAGAAAAGAGATTGCTCTGCAGTCACTTATTCCCAACAATCCCAACAAACCATATGACATGCTCAAAGTGATAGGGCTTGTGGTTGACGATGGTCATTTCCTGCAGGTACAGGAGCATCACGCGAAGAACATCGTTACGGGGTTTGCCAGAATGAACGGACAGACAGTGGGTATAGTGGGCAACCAACCACAGGTGCTTGCTGGATGTCTTGATATAGATTCCTCGGTCAAGGCAGCAAGATTCGTGCGTTTCTGCGATGCTTTTAACATCCCGCTTCTCACCTTGGTTGATGTGCCAGGATTTCTTCCCGGAACGGTGCAGGAATGGGGTGGAATAATAAGGCATGGAGCGAAACTTCTTTACGCTTACTGCGAGGCCACTGTTCCTAGAGTCACAGTGATAACGAGAAAGGCCTACGGAGGCGCTTACGACGTTATGTCCTCAAAACATATAAGAGGAGATATTAACCTCGCTTACCCAACTGCGGAAATCGCGGTTATGGGTCCTGACGGCGCGGTCAACATAATATCCCGTGGAGAAATAGCCGCAGCAGATGACCCTGACGCAGAGAGGCTTCGGCTTATAGATGAGTACAAGAAGAATTTCGCCAATCCCTACCGCGCCGCAAGCCTTGGCTATATAGATGAAGTCATAAGGCCAGAAGATACAAGACCTAGAGTTATAGCAGCTTTGGATATGCTTTCTGGGAAAAGACAGACCCTTCCACCGAAAAAGCACGGAAATATTCCACTTTGAGAGGCTAGGTGAAAATGTTTGAAAAGATACTCGTAGCTAATAGGGGAGAGATAGCGGTAAGAATAATAAGGGCGTGTCGCGAGATGGGAATCGCTACTGTGGCTGTCTACTCCGATGCCGACCGCTCCGCGCTTCACGTGATGCTCGCAGATGAGGCGTACCGCATAGGCCCGCCGAAACCCGCAGAAAGCTATCTTGTAGGGGAAAAAATAGTAGATGTGGCGAAGAAATCCGGCGCGCAGGCCATACATCCTGGATTTGGGTTTCTCTCCGAAAACGATTCGTTCGCAGATCTTTGCCAAAAAGAAGATGTCGTTTTTATAGGCCCTTCTCCGGAAGCCATAAGGCTTATGGGAGACAAGGTCACCGCAAGGAAAATAGCGCGTGATGCGGATGTGCCTCTTGTCCCCGGGTCAGAAGGGGCAGTATCCGATGTGGAAGCCTCACGGGTGGCTAGAAGAATTGGATATCCGGTCATGATAAAGGCGTCTGCTGGCGGAGGTGGAAAGGGGATGAGGCTTGTGAATTCAAAAGACGAGTTTTCTTCCTCGCTTCGGATGGCGAGAAGCGAAGCGTTTTCCTCTTTTGGGGATGATTCAGTATTCATAGAGAAATTCATCCAGATGCCCAGACACGTGGAAATACAGGTGCTTGGAGATAAGCACGGAAAAGTTCTGCATATGTTTGAAAGGGAATGCTCTATACAGCGTCGTCATCAAAAAGTTATAGAGGAAGCTCCTTCGGGTTTTATAAGTTCGGAGACCAGAAAAAAAATGTGTGATGTGGCCATCCGTCTAGCAAAAGCTGTTGATTACTACGGGGCTGGCACAGTAGAGTTCATAATGGATCAGGAGGAAAACTTCTATTTCCTCGAAATGAACACGAGAGTACAGGTGGAGCATCCAGTTACGGAAATGATCACCGGCCTTGATATAGTGAAATGGATGATCAGAATCGCATACGGTCAAAAACTTCCCTTCAAGCAGTCTGAGATAAAGATGCGTGGACATGCGCTTGAATGCAGAGTGTACGCCGAAGACCCGGCGATGAACTTTCTACCTTCTCCCGGACCTCTTCACTACGTGCGAGCGCCAAGCGGTCCTGGGATAAGGGACGATTCCTCTGTTTACAGTGGTTGCGAGATCACTTCTTTTTATGATCCTATGCTTTCAAAACTTGTTACATGGGGTGAAACGCGTGAAGATGCGGTCAACAAGATGTACTCTGCTTTGAAGGAATACGTGGTCTTAGGAGTGAGAACCAATCTCGGGTTTTTGATTAGGATGATGCAAAACGAAGAATTCAAGAAAGCTCAGATAGATACGGGTTTTATAGATAGACACGCGGAACTACTTTCGGCAGGTGAAACCGATCCCTCAATTGTGCTTACCGCGGCGGCAGTAGCTATGAGCGCTGGTACGAACAATCATCAGACGGGGGCTTCGGGCAGTGGCAGTGATGCTTCAGGATGGAAGCTTTTTTCAAGAAGAATCGGCGTATCGGGGAATGCGGTTTTATGACATACACTTTTAAGCTTGGAAACAAAACCTACAAGGTAGGTTTTGAAGAGGGTGAAGGGCTGAGTGTCGTAAGCATTGACCAAGAGCAGAAAGAAATTCAGGTTGTGCCTATAGACAAGAGCGTCTACTCAATTCTTGTCGGGAGCGAAAGTTTCACTGTAGGCGTACACAAAGAAGGAAAGAAAATACAGGTCTTTTACGATGGCGACCTATACGAAATGGAGTCCGTGTCTGGTAGAGACGCAACAAAAACCGATGGCGCGGGCGGTCCTGATATCATAGTCCCGATGCATAGCAGAGTGGTCAAGATTCTCAAGGAGCAAGGAGAAAAGGTTGTTGAGGGGGAAAGCGTTGTTGTGGTTGAGGCTATGAAGATGGAAAGTGAACTCAAAGCATCCTTTGCTGGAACTGTAAAGGAGGTAAGAGTAAAGGAGGGCGAGTCGGTCGAAAAAGATTCTGTTCTAGTCAGAATATCACCTGATGAGGAGTGAACCTCAATGAATATCAAAACTTATGTTTGGCAATCGAATTAATAGGACAATTTCTCAAAATATCAGGAGTAGACGAATAATTTTTTGGAAATTTATATTTATGAGGTCACCTTTTTCTCTCATAGAAAAAGTTTGGCAATGGCGACTACCAAAGAAGCAACGACAACTATTCCACCAATGAACCTGCCAAGAATCCAAGTTTTTAGTTCTTGAATATTCGTCTTTATTTCCTGAATATTTGTCTTTATTTCCTGAACATCTTCTTTAGTTGCCAAGTATTCCAAACGAGTTTCTAGAGCAACTAACCGGCCTTCAGTATTTCCTCCGCCACCTCCATCGCCTGAACCTGACCCAGTTGCTTGATCTGGATTTGAATGAAGTTGACTAATATTACCCATTATCAGACCCCTCTGTTTTCTCAAGCCATTCCCATAAAGAACGCGAAGCGTATCCAGCGTAAGCTCCATTTAGTTTAAAAACAGCGCCTGTAGCTGCTTCAATACGATCATCCCCTTTGATTTTGACCTCTTGAGCAATGGTTTCTGTCAAGCTGTCTTGGGAAATTAAAAATACAGTATCAGAAAACTCATAGCATTCTGGGTATCTTTCTTTTATAAGATTAGCTACTTCGCTATTAGGTTTTTCTAAAACTATAACGAAAAGCATTTGTGGCCTCCTGTTTTCAAAGAAACGTAGTTTATTTTATGTTCTACCTACGAAATTACCGCTGAACCCAACCGTCACACTGAAATTATAATGAAAAAGCGCGTGTTTTCAACATACGCTGACTTTTGTCCTATTTTATGTACACTACAATCACGTTGGATGTAAGGATAGTGGAACTTAACTAGGGAACCGTACCGTAGGTGTCAGTTGTCAGCGACAAAATGTATAATTTCCGAAAATTTGCGTTAGTTCTTTGTTGTGCTCTGTTTTGCGCGGTTATTTCTGTGGGGATTTATTCATGCGGAAGCGATGATACTGGGTCAGCAGGAGAAATTCCAGTTGGAGTGGTTCTTCCGCTTACCGGAGTTAACGCTTCCACCGGACTTTCAATGAAAATTGGCATGGATATCGCCCTTGAGAAAGTAAACGATTCTCTTCCCCAAGGAAGAAGAATAAAGTTTATAGTCGCTGACTCAATGAGCACTCCAGCAGGCGCAAAATCTTCCTATCAAAGTCTTATTGATAACCACGGCGTGGTGGCGATACTAGGTCCATTCTCTTCCACAGCGACAGCAGAAATTATTCCCGTAGCGCAACAAAGTGGCGTCATATCCTTTAGTCCCACTTCCGCCGCTGAAGGGCTAAGCGCCAAGGGTAGTTATATTTTCCGATCTTCGCTCACTGTAAAAGATCTTGTTTCTGAAGGCGTGAAGATTAGCAAAAAAGAGGTTGGTTACAGCGATGTCGCCACCATAGTGAACGAAGCGGACACGTTTTCTTCAAGCAACAACGAAACTCTTTTTGCCGAATTTGACAACTATGATGATATAAATGTTGTAAGCAAGCAAAGTTTTTCTCGTCTGGCCGACTCTGCGCTTGGTGATCTAACCACTGAACTCACAGCCATAAAGGATTCAAAACCTGACGCTCTTTTTATCTCCGCTCTTCCAGCCGGTCGCATTGGAGTCATGGTACAGGCGAGACAACTCAGTATAAAAGCTCCTCTGATATACACGCTACTTACCATAGATGAAGTCAGAAAGGCGGATGCGACTTTATCCAATGCCTCTGAGGGAGCAATAACGTTTCAGGTCTGGCTTCCCGAAGTTAACACGCCGCAGAACGCAGAATTTAAAAGCGCGCACAGAGCAAAATACGCGAGTGACCCCGATTCCAACATGGCGCGATCATACGCCTCCGTAACCATATTGGCCGAAGCGATTGCAAATTCTTCTGGAACCGATGCCGAGTCAATTCGCGACTCAATGGCCAAGATAAAAAACTTAGACACCGTTCTTGGTAGCTTCTCATTTGACGAAAATGGTGATGCGGTTTACGACCCCGTGGTGGCCAAAGTAGTAAACGGTAAATTTGAGATTATCCATTAAGGACCTAAAGTGAATTGAATCATGATATGGCTCTGCGGCATGGGTGTGGTTTCCTAGGTTTTTACGAATGAACAGACTAAGAGTATTTTCCTTCTTTTTATGCGTTTTCTTTCTTGTTTCCTGTGGTCAGAGTGGATCTGGGGATCCTGATTTTTCTTTGAAAAAAGACACCCTTAACATCAACATTGGTACAGAGCCTCCCACGCTTGACTGGTCGCTTGCAACCGACGGTACTTCCTTTGGGGTAATAACGAACATAATGGAGGGGCTTGCGGAGTTTGACGACAACTATGAACCCGTACCAGCTCTTTCAAGTGGTTGGAAGATAAGTGAAGACGAAAAAACCTATGTTTTCACTATAAGAGAAAACGTTTTTTGGACAGATGGAAAACATCTTTCCTCAGCCGATTTCCTTTATTCTTGGAAAAGGCTACTAAATCCTAAAACCGGCGGCGGATACGCTTATTTCCTTTTTGACATAAAAAACGCAAGAAAATTCAACTCTGGAGAGATAACCGATTTTTCAAAAGTTGGGATAAAGACGCCTAATGACCGCACCCTTGTAGTTACTCTTGAAGAACCAAGGGCATATTTCCTTAGTCTGCTCACCTTTATGTCCACCTTCCCAATGAGGGAGGACGTGATAACAAAACACGGCACTAAGTGGACAGAGCCTGCTAACATAGTCACTTTGGGTCCCTATACTCTATCTTTGTGGAATCACCACCAGAAAATAATAATTGAGCGCTATGAGAACTATTGGGGTGAAAAGCCAAAAGACGTAAAAAAAGTGAAAATGATAATGAACGAAAACCCGGTTTCTGTTCTCGCGCTTTATGAAAGTGGAGAGCTTGATCTTCTTGATGGCAGGGGGATGCCGCTTCTTGAAATTCCTAGACTGATGAAACTTCCAGATTTTGTCTCCACAGTTGTTTTCAGAAATAACTATGTAGGGTTTAACACAAAAAAACCGCCTTTTGACAATCTATTAGTAAGAAAAGCGTTTGCAAGCGCTATAGATAGGAAAAGTCTTGCGGAACTTCTCCAAGGGACTGGGATTCCGATTACCTCGTGGATACCGATAGAAATGCTATCGCATAATGCGCAGATAGGAATTTCCTTTAGTCCCAAACGTGCAAAAAAATACCTTCGCGACGCGGGGTATCCCGACGGAAAAGGGTTTCCTCGAGTACAGTTTCTCTATCCTGATACTGGAAACAATAGAATTGCCGCAGAGGCGTTTCAAGGAATGTGGAGAGAGCACTTGGGAGTGGATGTGGAACTTTCAAACCAAGAGTGGACAGTTTATCTGAGTACTCTTCGGACAGACCCTCCACCTTTGTACAGGGCTGGCTGGCAAGCGGATTTTCCAGACCCTCACAACTTTATGAACCTTTTTGAGTGCGGAAGTGGAAACAATCGCACCCTCTGGTGTAACGAGCAATACGATCTTCTGGTAAAAACAGCCGCTCGGACGCGAAATAGAGACAAAAGAACAACTCTTTACAACAAGGCGCAAAAACTTCTTATTGAAACTGACGCGGTGATAGTTCCCTACCTAAATTCAGTTCAGCAAAACATGGTCAAATCTTACGTAAAAGGGCTTGAACCGGATAAGATGGCTATCCCCCACTTTGACAAAGTGAGGTTTGTAAATAGATAAAGGCGACTGGTTATAAGTTTTCGTACTTTCGGCGTATCTACTTGAAGTAAGGAATTATCTCTTTTGAGTAAGTCTCAAGCGCAAGGTCTGGATTAGGGCTGAACCTGTAAAACAGGACAAAGTTCCGCACTCCAGCGTTTATGAATTTCTCAATTTTCTCTATGCAATCCTTTTTTGATCCGGTGATAGTGAAATCAAGAATAGCCTCTCTCGGAAAGAGTTGTCCGAGATCCCTGAACTTCTGCCTGCCCTCTTCGTCCGTAGGCACTATGTTAAAGTAGTTTAGACCTTGGTACTCATCGGGGATCTTCACATCGTAACCCGCCTTGAGCAACTGATCCTGCATTACAAGCACATATTTAAACGGCTCAAGACTTTTGAACGCTTGATCAACGTTTTCGCCAAGAGAGGTGAATACCCACAGGGCAGGATCAAAATCTTCGGCAAGAGATCTTCCTACATTGTCCGCAGCCGTTTGAATTTCAGTTAGGTAAGTTGAGTAAAGAGCAGGATTAAGATCTATGGGGAGCCATCCATTTCCTTTTTCTCCGGTGAGTTTGAGTCCCTTGGGAGTATGGGTCGCCATATAGAATGGAATCTTGTTTCTTTTGTAAGGTTTTATCTGCAGAAACGCGTTTTCAAGCTCGTAGAACTGCCCGTTAAAGTTGGCGGGTTCGTCGGTCTGCCAGAGAAGTTGCATTACATCTATTGATTCCCGAAGTTTAGAAAGAGGCTTTCCCCATTCAATGCCAAATGCGTCAAGGTTCATTGACTCGCCGACTCCGAGACATAACACCGTCCGTCCCTTTGAAAGTTGGTCTACGGTGGCAAGTCTCTGTGCGAAAACCGCAGGATGCATTCTGTGAGGGTCAGATACCGTTCCTAGCTCTATGTTCTGCGTCTGCATAGCTGCGGCCGCAGCTACAGTCCACGCCTCTGGGGCTATTGCTCCCGGAGCCACGAAAAGCAAGTGGTCTGGATACCATATAGCGTCAAAGCCTAGTTTGTCTGCCTTTACGGAAAAATCTATAAGTCCGTCAACATCCGCTCCTGGCATCGGCGCCGAAAGTCCGAATTTTATTTCTTTTCCCACGTAGAATACCTCCCGAAAGATTTTGCAAACACAGAAAAATGACGGTTAAAATTATGTTTGATTTGCAAACTAAACGCAAATCCGTGATTGAACTAGAAAAAATTTGGAGGCATGAACATGAAATTCGGAGTCGGGCTTTTTAGTATGCAGACAGATAAAAGCGACCACGTGGAACTATACCATAATGCCCTCTCGCAGGTAAAACTCGCAGAGGGGGTGAACTTTGATTCTGTGTGGCTTTCCGAACACCATTTTCTTGAAGACGGTTATTGTTGTTCTCCTCTCACTATGGCTGCGGCTATGGCCGCGGTTACCGAAAGGGTGAGAATAGGGACGGGGGCTCTGATACTAACTCTACACAACCCTGTGCGCGTAGCCGAGGATGCGGCTACGGTTGATCTTATTTCCAATGGAAGGTTTGATCTTGGAGTGGCTATAGGATACCGCAAGGAGGAATTTGATGGATTTAGAATTCCAATTAACCAGAGGCCATCAAGAATAGAGGAGGCGATTGATATAATCCAAAAATGCTGGTCAGATGGTTCTTTTTCCTTCGAAGGAAAAAGATTTTCTTTTCCGGAAATAGACGTAACCCCTAAGCCTGTGCAGAGACCTATACCAATATATATAGGAGCTTTTGAAGAACCTGCGGTAAGAAGAGCAGGCAGACTTGGCTATCCTCTTTTGATAGGACCCGGAAGGACGCTTCCTATGATAATGGATACTCTAGAATGGTACAACGACGAGGCGGAAAAAGCGGGTCACGACCCCCACGGCGTAAAGCATGTTCTACTCAGAGAAACCTACGTGAGAGAAACTACAAAGCAAGCGGTTGAAGGTGGCACGGAGTACATAATAAAGATGTATAAGTTTTACCTGTCTCTAGGTGTCAAGATCGTCATAAGGGGAAAGAATATAACAAGTCCTGACGACCCAATGTTTGAGCATATGGCGGAAGACCGTTTTATAATCGGAACTCCAGAGCGCTGCACGGCAGAGGTTGAGAAATACGCAGACGTAACGGGTGTAGAAAATATATTGTGCAGGATGGTTTTCCCACAGGCGCCCGCAGAAGCCGTGTCGCGCTCAATAGAGCTTTTTGGAAAAGAAGTGATTCCAAATTTCAAGTCATGACAGATAACCAAGACATATGTTTACATACGCAAGGAGATTCCACCAATAACGCTTAGCCCCGGGGATGAAAATCCGAAAACATCCTCATAATCGTTGTTAAACAAGTTCTCCGCTCTTGCGAAAATCTTTATGCTTTGCGCCAGTTGATTGGTTGGGAGTTCATAAGAGGCGGCTAGATCCATAGTGAAATATGAGTCATTCTCTACTCTCGCAAATTCACTCCAGTTCATGTCATCACGGCTACCTACGTATTTTCCTAAGGCGTTTACGTTAAATCCATCTACACTAAAGTTAGCTCCTGCGTAAAAAGAGTGATCGGGTCGGCGCAGTAGTTTTTTACCTTCCGCAAAAGACTCAGAACTTAGTCCTCCGTCATCTGTAACCTCAGAGTCAAGGTATGTATAACCTCCTGAAAGCGTCAATATTTCTATTGGGTTCAAAAGAAATTCTACTTCAACGCCTTTTGCTTCAGATTTGTTTACATTGTCGTAACTCGTACCGTTTGCAAACTCTTCAAAACTGTAAGCTATCAGGTTTTTAAATTTGTTTTGAAAGAAAGTGATTTTGATTTCTCCCATGCCTTGGTAAAAAGATTGATCAATTCCAGCTTCAATATTCAAGGATTCCTCAGGAGCGAGGTCAGGATTTGGGGTTGTAAAAGCGGTACTATAATTCTGCGAGAAGCTTGGTTCTTTTATCCCTTTTCCAACTCCAGCTCTAATCTTTGTCCCTTCTAGCAACTCAAACAACGCAAACGCGCTTGGACTCCATTGCTGGCCGAACCGTTGATTATCATCTAAACGTATTCCTGTGGTAACAAAGAATCTGTCAAAAAACCCTAGATGTTTTTGCGCGAAAAATGCGTAGTTAGTTCTTGACTTATCAACACCCTCAGATGATTCATAACTCTCTTTTTCATATTCAAACCCAGCGGAAGTAATGCTTGAGATAGACTCAAAATCAAACTCAAAAGAGGAGACGTATTCGGCAGAGATTCGCTTATCATCGGACTCTGTTACTGTTTCCACATCGTCTAAGCCATCAGGTTTAGGTCCATCGTAGTTTTTGTTGTCATTTTTTGAGTATCCGAATTTAACAGAGTTTTTCCATCCATTTATAAACGAAAAATCCAGATCAGACCCTATTACAAACAACTTTGCTTCTGTTTGGCTGTCTGGGTCTAGATAGGCATCAAACTTATCTCCAGATCCAGCAGTTGGGAACTCAAATTCTGAATCTTTATACACGGAGAAGAGACCGAATGAGGCATTTTCAGAAAAATCCGCATTGAAGTTTGCGGTGAAATTGTTGTTTCTATAATCGTTATTGATGTCCAGTATTCCTCCGTCATCTATTCTTCCATAGGATAAAAAGAATCCGTAGTCACCCTCTCCACCGGAAAGGCTAGCGAAATATTCCTGCATAACGCCCCCTTCCGTCCGTCCTCCCAAAGCGGCTGAGGAGTCAAGGGTCAGTTTGTCTTGGCTTTTTTTCGTTATTATATTTATTACTGAGGCTACCGCATCCGAACCATAAAGAGATGAGTGAGATCCTTTTACTATCTCTATCCTTTCTATGTTTTCGGTTGAGATTTGACCAAAATCAAAGAGACCTCCTGAGCTATTGACTTGGACGCCGTTTATCATGACTAGATTAAAGTTGCTGTTAGTTCCCCTGACAAAGAGCGATGTTAAACTTCCTCTGCTCCCAGTTCGCGTAATCTGAAAACCGGTCACCGCGGACAGTACCGATCCCAAATCCTTTTTTCCGCTTCTATCTATTTCCTCCCGGGTTATTACCTTTGTTGAAGCTCCAAGTTGATCTTGGGGAACTGGGATTTTAGTTGCCGTGACCAGTACTTTTTCAAGCTGATTTTCCTCCGCTTGACTCGCATAAGAAATAAGCAAAATTGACAGAAAAACTGTGCAGACGCAAAGAAACATGAAATTTTTCATAGTAAAGTTCCTCCTTGAACTTAAGTGTTTTCTGGAAGAAGCGTCGGTTCAGCGTACAGAGAACGCATGTCTAAAAGTTTCTTTTTCTCAAGTGTGGTCCGATTGATAAAGAAGCCTTTCAGAACCCATCAGCCTAACTCCCGAGGCATCTACCAGGATTGATACAGGCAGGTCTTCCGACTTAAAGGCGTGCTATAAAAGCGGGTTCCTCCGTAAGCCTTCCCAGCCAATATTCGTCGGCCAGTGACCCCCAGAGCATTGGAATTTCTCTGAGTTAATGTGAGGAAAAACCTTATAACGGCTGCGGGAACAGTCCGGGATTTTCACCCGATTCCCTTAACCTGAATCTAGCGTCCAATGATACCACTAAAAAAGGAGGTGTCAAGTAGTCCAGATTACGAGGCATCTGCGCGGTATGGTTTTTGGGTGTGGTTTTGACGTTAATGAGAACGTAATGAACGTATGTTCACCACTGTTTCAGTTCGTACTATTCGTATTTGATAATCTGACGAGCAGATTTTTTGATTTTCCCGCAATTTGCTGCTGATTTCTGCCCAATTACCAGCCTTTGAACGCAACAATCCATTCATGGTCAATGCCGCTAAATTTCTCTGGTCAAATTATCTGTATTATTCGGAGAAAAACTCTATCCAGCCCTAGGAAGACACCCAGAAACAAGTGGCCTCATATTATCAGCCCTTCCGGCCTTTATGTGTCCAATCGCTAGCACTATCATCACACACAACTCTAAGCGTGTACGAACACTCATTTCAGCCTTACATCTGATAAAGTGCTTTTCTAATCTGAACTTGCGTAAATTTTTGTTCAGGGGGTGTTTATAGAGGGTTGAGCGGTTAAGGATTTGTCTTCAGTTCCTGTGAAGCGGTCGTAGTCAGATGTACTTTTTGGGTCTTTCAGGGAAAAATCAGCAACTGATTTTTGGGGTGGGGTAAAAAGTTTTTTACCCCCTTCTAAAACCTCTTGATATGCATATAAATCTTGGACAGTGCAAATGCCTCATTTCGCAGAAAAATTATCCTTTGAGCATTCGGTAAAGCTCACCCGAATTTTCAAGTTTGGCGAGTTCAGTGTAGCCACCTATAAACTGATCCTTAACCAAGATCATAGGAACAGTTCTCCAGTTGAATTTTTCTACAAGTTCTCTTCTTTTTTCCTGGTCTTCGTCAAGTCTTACTTCTTGGTAGTCTATGCCTTTTGCCTCAAGGAGCCTTTTTGCTCGCATGCAGTATGTGCAATAGGCGCTTGTATAAATCGTTACGGAGTTCAAAAAATTCACCTCGGGTTTTCAAGTTTCAAGAGTGCTTGGTTTTTACCGTATATTCAAGTATTTTAACCGGCTAAGACTTGTTTTCATATTTGTTTGGGCTTATGCGTAAAAATGCTCTCTTTCTAATCTCCGTTCTGTTCATCCCACTTTTCTATTCCTGCTCTGCAGTGAGATTTGCTCTTGTCTATGCATCTTCAGACGAGAAAAAGGCCGGAGAGCTAAAGGATGGAACATATTTCTCCGAACGCACAAACTATCGTATAACTCAACTTGGAAAGAAATGGGAAAGAGTTCCACTTTCAGACGGCGACTTGGCGTTTTACAATGAAGAAGCGGAACTGATGATTACTGTGAACTCAGACTGTGAAAAGCAGCGCAGAGGCGTTGAGCAGACCTCAGATTCACTCACAGCGGGATTGGGTGAAAAGCAGATAAAACTGCGCGAAACTATAAAGGTCGGACGTGGTTCAGGGCTCTACACAGAATACGAGGTGTATTCCGGTAGACAGGATTTAGGACTTGCGACCGTGGTGTATCGATCTAGCAGATGTGATTATGATTTCAGTTACTTTGCCCCTACCTCTGTTTTCAGTGCGAACTTGGTTTTTTTTAGGGGTTTTGTTTCGGGTTTTGAGGAACTGCGAAACAGATGAAAAGGCTTGTCTTAGATATTGCGCGGTGGTGTACTGATTTTCTTTGCGGCGTGGGAGATGTCTGCTTTTTTTTCTGGAATGCTATTGTATGCACCTTTACTCCCCCTTATGACTACGGTCTTCTTATGACTCAGATACATGAAGTGGGTTTCCGTTCGGTTTCAATAGTGGTGGTTTCCGCAATGGCCATCGGAATGGTGATGGTAGTTCAACTTGCGTGGGGATTTGCGTGGTTTGGAGCGAAGTCGCTTGTCGGTCCCATGGTCACGCTTGCGTTTATACGGGAACTTGGACCTATAATAACTTCTCTTCTTGTGGGTGGAAGAGTGGGCTCTGGTATCACTGCCGAGATAAGTTCCATGAAGGTCACAGAACAGATAGACGCGATAAAGACCCTAGGAGCGGACCCGATAAGAAAACTTGTTTCTCCTAGGCTCATGGCATGCATCATATCCTTTCCGCTACTTGCGGTTATTTCTAATCTTTCTGGCATAGGAGGCGCGATCGTAATCTCTCAGATGGAACTTGACGTAAACCCCACGTTGTTTATTGAAAGCATAAGGGGTTGGGTGTCATTAGAAGACCTTGTCACAGGTATCTCAAAGACCTTTTTCTTTGGAATCGTAGTAGCGATTACAGGTTGTTATGTGGGAATGAAAGCAACCGGCGGTACGCGTGGGGTTGGAAATGCCACAACCAAAACGGTGGTTATATCTCTTTTTCTCATAATACTTCTTGACTTTATCCTCTCTAAGATATTTGTGATTCTCTTTTATGATTTCTAACTTTCGTACATCTTTTACGGCTGTTTAATGGGCGGGTGTATGTATATCAAGGGGTTTTAGAAGGAGTAAAAAACCGCTCTCATGAGGTAGTCTCTTGGGTGTTTTTTTGGGAGAACGAAAACTTTTTAGTTGTGGATCTATCCACCACGTACAATACGGGCAAAGGTCTCCAGATAGTCAGGTCCAGAGTTATAGGAACTTCTTGATCACGCTGATTGTTTTTTCTCTAAGTCAATAAACGAATGATACTTATCAATACCACCTTTATTCTTGCTTATATCATTTTCCATTTTCTCAATTCTACTCTCATAATCTCTTATCCTGCTCTCATGCGAATCTATTAACTGCTGAAGTCTTTCTGCTAAACTCATCGTATATCCTCCTTAAGTGTTGTTGCCATTATATCAAAAAAAAAGCCCCGCAGGCGAATAACCTGCTGGGGCTTTATAAAACTCCGCATTAAGATTCTTTAGTTGTCTGTAAAAGTGTAGGTTCGTGTCTTTGGACCAAACGATGAATTTACAAACCTATATTTATTTTCGCTGTTTATCTTTCCCGCCTTTGTGTTATCCGGTTGACCGTTCGCACCATGTATCACAACCTCAGTTCCGCCGACAGTCAACTTACCGCTCCCAACGGTTATTGTTTCCCCGCCTGCTGTAAAATTTCTGAAATAGATCATGTCTTCCGTCAAATCAAAATCTGCAATAACCTTAGTCCCAAAGCCTTTACGAATTAGGAAAATGTCAGAGCCAGCGCCACCGGTAAAAGTGTCGGCACCCTGATTCCCGTAAATAACATCATCTCCCGCCCCGCCGTCAATAGTATCGTTTTCGTTACCACTGAGAAGAGTATCATCTCCCGCTTTCCCGTTAATAGTATCGTTTCCGCCATTTCCAATGATGAAATTATTTAACTCGTTTCCGATAAGCGTTTCAGCACCACTACCGCCCCGAATATCCTCAATGCCTTCAAATGTAAACGTTCCATTTCCGTTGATAGAATTAGCAGCACCATCTAAAGTCCCCGAAGAAAGATCTAAGGTTACATTAGCAGAAACCACTATTGAGCCTGTTCCCCAAAAAAAGCCTATATTGTTCGTAACAAGATTAAGTAACCCAAAAGTTGGAGGGCCACCGAGGTAAACAGCGTCCTTACCCTCACCGCCTACCAGTTTATTAGCACCACTTTCAGCTCTAAGGAAAAAATGGTCATCTCCACCTTCACCGTAAAGCGTATCATCACCAGCACCGCCTACTAGTATGTCACCACCATCTCCACCGTAAACAATATCATCACCGCCTTGCCCTCGTATATAGTTAAAAACCCGAGTTCCACAAATAACATCGTCATCAGCAGTCCCAGAGATGGCACCCTCAGCAATGCTTGCGCCATTAACAACTCCTAATAGCCCCTGTATTCCATTGATAACATCGCATCTCGGATCGCCAAATGGAGTACCATCTGCTCCATCTCCTCCATCTGCTCCATCTCTCCCATCTGACCCCGCTGGCCCAGGTATTCCGTCTTTCCCTGGGTCGCCTTTCTCACCTTTCTCACCTGTGTCTCCCTTGTCACCTTTTTCGCCCGCTGGACCTCTTTCCCCTTCACAAGCTACAAAGAAAACTGTTCCAGTAAGCAGTAACAACATCACTAATAAACTACCTAACTTCATATTACAACCTCCCTTATAAGTTGTTCCATTTATAAATGACCATTTATCTGGCAAAACCTTGTTATAGAACCCTCATTCTTAAATTAGTCTTTTGAGTTTACCCCCCCCCCCCCTCACAAAGTCAAGAACTAGCGAGAAAGAAGGCATTTGCGCTGTAGGGCTTTTGGGAGTGGTTTTAGACGAGGACGTATGAACGCATGTTCAACACTGTTTCAGTTCGTACTGATTCGTATTTGAGCAATCTGATGGGCAGATTTTTTGATTTTCCCGCAATTTGCCGTTGATTTCCGCATAATTATCAGCCTTTGGACGCAACAACCCATTCACGGTCACTGCCGCTAAATTCCTCTGGTCAAATTATCTGTATTATTCGGAGCCCGATTAAGACACTCAGAAACAAGTGACCTCATTTTGTCAGCCCTTCCAGCCTTTAGTGTCCAAAGGTTTCTCCACCACCGCACGGAGACTTGCGCCGCGCGATACCTTCATAGGATGGACGTCCGAGCGACGTGAAAAGAATCTACCGTTGGTTATTGACAACCCCCGGTTCCTGATTCTTCCATTGATACAAATACCCAATCTTGGGTCACACATTCTTTCGGTAGTCTGTCGCCGCTTGCCCAAGGAGTGAACCCAACGATACAACGTCACACCCGTGCTTATTGAGGCGTTTGTACAAATTCCGACATATACAGGCACCGTATACCGGGCTTCTGGATGGATACGCGTTGGAACTACGCAGGGCGCGGTCGCTACGACCGCTTCACAGGAATTCGAGACAAATCATCAACCGCTCAAACCCTCTATAAACACCCATTGAACGAACTTTTACGTTCAGACTAAAGTATTTATTTGTCCCCAATTATGATCAAGACAGTAACTACTAAGGAAATAAAAGAGTACTTAAAACATAAAACATTTTGACAAGTATAGAAATCAATAGACAAAAGACAACAAGAACTATAGCAATTTTCTCCTGCGTCTTTGTTTGGTGGTTAAGACCTCTTATTCCTTGTAATCAATCTCCTTGCATGGTTCGCGAGTTTTTTGACTTTGTATCTAATAGTCAGTACAATTTCCGCCTTAAATTTGCTCAGGAGATAATGAAATGAAGTCATATATGCCTAGGAACAACGACTTTGAGAAAAAATGGTATCTGATAGACGCAGAGGGTAAGCGTATTGGAAGGCTTGCGACTAGCGTAGTTTCCATTCTTCGAGGCAAAAGAAAACCACAGTTTGCTCCCCATGCTGATATTGGAGATTTCGTTATAATAGTAAACGCAGATAAAGCCGGTTTTTCAGGAAAAAAATGGGAGCAGAAAACCTACTACAGACACTCTCACTATCCTGGGGGATTAAAGTCTGTAAAAGCAAAAAAACTTGCTGAGGAAAAACCCAGTGAGGTTCTCCGTAAGGCTGTATGGGGCATGCTTCCCAAAAACAAGTGGCAAAAAAAGCTCATACAGCGGGTGAAAATATATCCGGGGGATAGCCATCCGCATGTAGCTCAAAATCCTGAGATTTTGGAGGTCTGATTCATTATGTCTGAATCCATAATACACAACGGTACTGGAAGAAGAAAGACATCAATTGCGAGAGTTTGGTTGAGAAGAGGAACAGGCTCTATTACCGTGAATAAAAGACCCGTTAAAGAGTATTTTCCTAGGGAATTATGGCAGTTAAAAGCTAGCGAACCCCTAAGGGTGACAGATACTTCGACAGAGTACGATGTGATGGTTACCGTAAAGGGTGGCGGCCTTACCGGTCAGGCTGGAGCGGTCAGCCACGGACTTGCAAGAGCGCTTATAAAGGCGAACGAATCGCTTCGCAAGAAACTCAAAGTTTCTGGTCTTCTCAAACGTGATCCTAGGATGGTTGAGAGCAAGAAGTACGGAAAGCGCAAAGCGAGAAGAGGGCAGCAGTTCTCAAAAAGGTAATCAATACTTGTCCGAAAAACCTCAGAAGTTTCAGAGAAAATTTGATATAAAACCTGCGCAGGGAAAATTGGGCGTTCTAATTCCTGGGATGGGTGGAGCGGTCAGCACGACTTTTATAGCGGGCGTAAAAGCGGTGATAAACGGCGTAGCTAGGCCTGTTGGATCGCTTACGCAGATGGGCAAGATAAGAATCGGTCTGCGTACAGAAAAAAACTTTCCGCTTATAAAAGAATTTGTTCCTCTTGCCGGAATAGAAGACTTGGTATTTGCCGGTTGGGATATATACGATGAAAACTGCCATGCTTCGGCACTTCGCGCAGGAGTTCTCAAACCTGACCTTATGGAAAAAATAAAATCCGACCTTACTCGGGAATCCCCTATGCCTGCAGTTTTTGACAACAACTACGTAAAGAACCTTCAAGGTACTTATGTAAAGTCTGGCAAAACAAAAATGGATTTTGCCGAACAACTTATTTGTGACATAGAAAAGTTTAAAGAGAAAAATGGCATAGACAGGGTTGTAATGCTCTGGTGCGCAAGCACAGAGATTTTTCTTGAGCAATCAGATGTTCACCATACCATAGAGAGTTTTGAAAAGGGTCTTCGGGAAAACCACAAGGCTATATCTCCTAGCATGATCTACGCCTATGCCGCGATAAAATGTGGCGCTGGCTACGGAAATGGCGCGCCGAATCTCTCTGTGGACATTCCAGCGCTTCAAGAACTGGCAATAAAAAACCAAGTCCCCGTAGCTGGCAAGGATTTCAAAACTGGTCAGACGCTTATGAAAACCATTCTTGCTCCTGGTCTCAAAAGTAGGCTGTTAGGACTCAACGGCTGGTTTTCCACAAACATACTCGGCAATAGAGACGGAGAAGTGCTAGATGACCCAGGTTCCTTTAGGACCAAAGAGGAAAGCAAGCTAGGGGCGCTTGAATACATATTCCAGCCCGAAATCAACCCTGAACTCTACTCGAATTACTACCACAAGGTAAGAATAAACTACTATCCACCGAGAGGAGATGAAAAAGAAGCTTGGGACAACATAGATTTGTTTGGATGGCTTGACTATCCCATGCAGATAAAGATCAACTTTCTCTGCCGTGACAGCATACTTGCGGCTCCCGTAGTTCTGGACTTAGTGCTTTTCCTTGATCTGGCCCAACGCGCGGGCATCAGTGGAGTCCAAGAATGGCTTTCTTTTTACTTCAAAAGTCCGATGGTAGATAAAAGGCTTTACCCCGAGCATGATCTTTTCGTCCAGCTGACAAAACTTGAGAACACGCTCCGCTATCTCATGGGCGAGGAACTTATAAGCCATCTAGGCGCGGATTACTATGGCTTTGGATAGAGAAGTAGAGTTACTGTCGCATTAGAAAACTTGCTAGATCGTCGCTTAACTCCGAACATTTGAGTTTTCCCAACGCCGCTTTTTCTATTTGCCTTATTCTTTCCCTTGTCAGATCGAATTTTTTTCCGATTTGATCAAGCGTGTAGGTGCTACGGCGTCCTATGCCGAATCGGAGCCTTATAATTTCCTCTTCTCTTGAATTCAGAAAAGTAAGCGCATCTTGGAGCTTTTCCGCAAGCGCCCTCTGGGCTATTATGGAGTCGGGGTTCTTTGTTTCTTTGTCTGCTACTGAATCTAGGAGAGTTGCTTTTTCTCCATCAAGAACCGGAGTGTCAAGACTTATGGCGTCATTCGTGGAATTGAGAATTCTGTTTATTACTTCGGCTGAAATTCCCGATGCCTCGGACACCTCTTTCGGTGTAGGTTTCCTTCCCAAATCCTTGTTGAGTCGCGCGCTAGTTTTGTAAACCCTATTTGACTGCTCAAGCAGGTAAACGGGGACTTTGATGGTTCTAGTCTGTCCTTGAAGCGCACGCAATATGGCTTGATGTATCCACCAAGACGCGTAGGTTGAAAACTTGTAGCCTTTGGTATAGTCAAACCTCTCCACAGCGCGCATAAGACCAAGATTTCCCTCTTGGATAAGGTCTGGAAGAGGTAGCCCTCTACTCATATACCTTCTAGAGATCGTTATTACCAGTCTGAGATTAGCTTTTACGAATCTCTGCTTGAACTTAAGCGCTCGGTCAACGTACAGATTCTCCATAGTGCGAAGAGTTTGTAATTTTTTTTCTAAAGCAATCGCTCTGGCTGAATTTTTTCTGACGCGAATTTTCCTAATTTTCTCAATATTTTTAGGAATTTTCTCCATCTTTATTTCGCACATCTTGATTCTGGCGGAGACCTCAACTTCTTGCTTTGCAACGAAAAGAGGCTCAACCGCCATGTCCTTGAAGTAAACGTAAAGGAGTCGTAGTTGCTCGTCGGGAATCCACTTTTCCTTTTCCTTCCCCCTAGTCTTGAGAGCTTCTTCGTCTAGGTTGTCAGGATTAGTAGTACTGGTGGAATTACTATCTTCGTCATCGGAGTAAGAAAAATCTTCTTCTTCGTTTTCAAAATCTTTGTATTCTATGTTCATTTTTATTTTTCGCGCCGGCCACCGGCAAAGCAATTAGGCTGTAAGGTTTTTAATAAAGCGATTATAAAATTTTTCACGCAGAAATGTAAGCGTTTTTTAGGTCTTGATTACCGTGTTTTACTTAGCCTTAGTGAAATTCTCAGAAACCTTTTCCCAATTTATCACATTCCACCAAGCCTTTACGTAATCAGGTCTTCTATTCTGATAATTGAGATAATATGCGTGTTCCCACACATCAAGACCGAGAATGGGACAAAGTCCTTCGGAAATAGGATTATCTTGATTCTGAGTAGATGTTACAACTAGTTTTCCGTCGTGGTCAACGCAGAGCCACGCCCAACCACTTCCGAATCTGGTGGTGGCTGCCTTGGAAAAGGCGTCACGGAAACCTTCAAAACTTCCAAATATGGAATTTATAGCCTCAGCTAATTCCCCGGATGGCTCTCCAGCCTCGCTACCGGAACTCATACAGGTCCAAAAAAGGCTGTGATTCGCGTGTCCACCACCATTGTTTCTGACAGCGGTTTTTATGTCTTCTGGGATTGAGTTAATATTTTCCAATAGATCTTCAAGCGATTTCTCAGCAAACTCTGGATATTTTTCCAGTGCGGCGTTCAGGTTGTTCACATATCCCTGATGGTGTTTTGAGTGATGTATTTCCATAGTTCTTGCGTCTATATGGGGTTCTAGGGCATCATAACTGTAGGGAAGGTCAGGCAATTGGTGTACCATGATAATATACTCCTATGCAAATTGGTCTGTGTAGAAGTATATCATCTTAGCGCGATTTTTCAAGACCTAGAGAAAAGTTTCCGTCAAATTCATGAAGAGCAAACAATCACTGCCTGCTCTCCTGATGTTTCCGGAATTTCTTTTTCGCTATGACAATTAAGGATTTTCTATGGAGAAAATTTCCATGTCGGAAAACGTAATAGTGATGGAAGATGTGTATAAGGCATTTGACGGCAAGCCCGTGCACTGTGGAATAAACTTTTCGGTGAAGCGGGGAGAGATCTTCACTGTTCTAGGGGAAAGTGGGGTTGGTAAAAGCGTTCTGTTAAAGGAAATAACCGGTCTTGTAAAACCCGACAGAGGGAAGGTGGTAATTCTAGGAGAAGACACTTTGGGGATGACCGAAAGGGAACTGGTAAAAATAAGAAAAGAAATAGGGATGTTGTTTCAGCACTCAGCGCTTTTTGATTCGCTCACGGTCTTTGAGAATATCGCCTATCCGTTGATTGAAAATTCAGATTTTCCCCCGCAACGTATAGAAGAGGAAGTAGCTTGCAATCTGGAACTTGTTGATCTTCCGGGGATAGAGGATAAATATCCGGGGGAACTTAGCGGGGGTATGAAAAAAAGAGTGGCGTTGGCAAGAGCTATAGCCACGCGTCCTCAGATTCTTCTCTATGACGAACCCACCACTGGGCTTGACCCTCCCAACGTTAGAAGAATCGTTGGGATAATAAAAAGTATGAGAGACCGTCTAGGCATAACCGGAGTGGTTATAACTCATGACATAGGCGCTGCATTTGAGGTTTCAGATAGAGTGGCCTTTCTTGATGAAGGCAAAATCATGTTTACGGGAACCGTAGCGGAAGCAGAGATAACGACTATAAGCCACTTCAGGGATTTTCTTGATACAAAAATTTAGCATTGACGATATATAGACAGCGCAGTTTTTCTCTTAGCGACGACTGAGGCATGCGCTTGCCATGGCCGCTATCCCTTCCCTTCTTCCTATAAACCCGAGTTCTTCAGTTGAAGTTCCCTTTACGTTTACAACATTTGCTAAGATTCCCATAGCTTTTGCTATTCTTTGCTCCATAAGTTTTGCGTGAGGAGATATCTTTGGCTCTTCACAGATAACCGTGCAGTCAATGTTCTCCACAGTAAACCCACTCTCCCTTGCCATCTGCGCTACGTGGGAAAGGATTATGAGGCTTGAGATGTTCTTACACTTTGGGTCCTCTGGCGAAAAGTGTCTACCTATATCTCCTTGGCCTATGGCTCCAAGTATGGCGTCTGCAACCGCGTGGGAAAGCACGTCTGCATCTGAGTGTCCAGCGAGCCCGCGATGAGTTCTGATTTTCACTCCCCCGAGCACAAGCGGACTCTGTTCACAAAACGCGTGAACATCAAATCCCGTCCCTATTCTGTACACTGACTTCTCCATAAGCTTGTGCTTGCGATAAGTTTCGCCAAAGCAAGGTCCTCAATTGTTGTAACCTTGAAGTTAACCTCGCTTCCCACAACCATTGTCACTTTTGTTCCGTAGACTTCTGCAAGTTGGGCTTCGTCAGTTGTCTCGGGTTTTTTAATATCGCTGTCGTAGTGAGAGTAGATTTCAGCGAGTACCGAATAACGGAAAGCCTGCGGGGTCTGCGCGCGAAAAAGTCCTTCCCTAGAAACCGTTTCTAATACAGATTGTGAAGTTATGTCTACGCGCTTGAGAGTGTCTGTAACAGGCAGAACGCATGTAGCAACCCCGTCGTCATAGGAGGAATTATGAATAATCCTTTCTATTATGTCGCAGGTGACAAAGGGCCTTGCGGCATCATGAATAATAACAATATCCGTATTTTTCGGAGTCGCGTCAAAGCCATTTCTCACAGAAATTTGCCTCTTTTCTCCGCCAGCCACCACCGCTACGACTTTTTTTAACCCAGATCGGTTAACTATCTTCTGCGCGCGAGATACGCTACCTGCGGGAACAACCACAACTACTCCGGTTATCTCGTCACTACTTTCAAAGGTTTCTAGGCAGTAGGTGAGCATAGGTTTTCCCGCAATCTCAACAAATTGCTTTTCCTCAGTTGGGGAGAACCTTTTTGATAGACCTGCTGCGGTGACTATGACTGAAACTCGCAAGCTCATCACACGGTGTTAGCCCTCTTTTTTTAACCTAGCGAAGACGGTTCTTCCAGTAGGCGTCTGAACCATGCTCTTTACCGAAGCCTCTACTTCCTTTCCTATATGCCTTGTAGCGTTATCCACGATAACGGTGGTTCCATCGTCAAGGTAGCCGACCGCTTGGTTTTGCTCCTTGCCAGGCTTCGCCAGAGTTATTCTTATTTTTTCACCTTGTTCAACGACTGGCCACAGCGCATGGTTAAGTTCATTTATGTTCAAGACAGTGACTTTCTCTAAATCGGCTATTTTCTTGAGGTTAAAATCATTTGTAACAAGCGCGCCGTTTAGCCTCTTTGAAAGTTCTATAAGTTTTATGTCAACGTCTTTTATATGATCAAAATCTTGATCGGTGATCCTCACCTTTGCAGAAGGTATCTCATTTTGCATTCTGGTTATTATATCAAGCCCTCTTCTACCACGGGTTTTTCTAGCTAAATCAGAAGAGTCGGCTATGTACTGAAGTTCTTGAATAACGAATTTAGGCACCACTATTTCCCCTTCAAGAAAACCCACTTGAACTATATCAGCGATGCGCCCATCGATGATTACGCTTGTGTCAAGTATTTTGGGAGCAAGCGCTTCGGGTTTTCTGAAAAACGAATCTGAAGACACCGTTCCCAAAAGAGTTTTATCGTAACCAATTATCGCGCCTGCGGAGACAAGAAGAACAAACATCGCCACTTTTAACTCAGGAAAAAACTCCGGTGAAACCGGAAATTCACCCAATGCCATGAAAAGTCCGTAGTAGAGAAACCCGCCTGTAAGTCCACCGACTGCAACCCCGAGTGAGCCGCGAAGAGATATTTTCCGAAAAAGCATCCTTAAACCATAAAGCGTGGCAAACACAACTGCGGCGCATGCGACTCCCACAACTAACGCGCGAACGGGGGAAAGGTATAACAGGGCGAAGAGGAAGCCCACAATTGCGAAAACCGCGCAAAACGTTATTGAGAATTTCATATAAGTAGTCCGGTCTTTATCCAAAAACCCTTTGTTAAAGATATATCGCGCAACCCTTTCTAGCAAATAGACTACCGCATGTGGAGCATTTGCGCTGTAGTGATGCTTGATGCTGATTTCTTTTGATGATTGTGGAACCGTTATGGTTTTTTTGTAGATGATAAATTTGTCATTAACTTGAGGTAGTTACGCTACAATGATTTTTTGGGCTTTTCCTTGAGGATGACCAAAAATAACATTGACTTACTCTCATAGAAGAGGAGAAGATTCTGTTAGCAAATTATAATTTCAACCTATGAAGACACCTTTATGATAACATTAAAACAAATGACATCGTCAAATTATTTTTTTTGGGGAATTTTACAGAGGCTATGTCAACCGATTTTAGGGCTTTTTGGGGGTAAACTTGGGTTGAGACATTTGTACAAATTCCGACATATACAGGTACCGTATACCGTGCCTCTGGATGGATACGCGTTGGAACTACACAGGAACGTGGTCGCTCCAACCGGTACAATTGACGCGATAAACCCAAAAAGGACATTTGGCTACGACCGCTTCACAGAAATTGGAGACAAATCCTCAATCGCTCAAACCCTCTATAAACACCCCTTTGAACGAACGCTTACGTAAAAAGTTTTTTACTCTTCTAAAACCCCTTGATATGTATACACATTTTGGACAACGCAAATGCCTCTGAAGTCTTTTGCTAGGCTCATCGTATTTCCTCCTGAAGCGTTCTTGCCAATGTACTAAAAAAAACCACAGGTATAAAACCTGCTGTAAACTCCACACCGAGATTCTTTAGTCCGAACTTCATCTGACTTTTATTGTTTCCAGCGCAGAATAATACCGTGTTTCTACGCATTGAGTTTTATTTGTCCGGTCATCCAGAAATAACTATACCCGTGATTGCTTCGCTAGTATCTTTGAGCCAACATTTACAACAAAAGGCATTTAACCTACTTAATATTGATCCGGCCCGGTTTGTTTTCAGTTCAATGACAGGTTGAATTCGCCTATATCCTAATACTGTATTGACCATTCCGTATTTTTAACAAGAGAAGTTCGGTTTAGTTGTCTGTAAAAGTGTAAACTCTTTTTTTTGTATCGGTATCAAAATCTGCTTCTACAAACCTATATCTTGTTGAGTCATTTTTTATACTATTCGCTTTGTCGTTGTCTGCTGTATTGTTCACCTGTATTTCAACAAACGGTGTCGTTCCAACCGAAATCCGACCGCTTGTAACGGATAGATCTCTATTAGTCCCTGCTTTCGTTGGAAAATCTCTGAAATAGATTTTGTCTTCTGTCAAGTCAAAGTCTTTAATGAGGCATTTGCGCTGTAAGGTTTTTGAGAGTGATTTTAGACGTAATGAGGACGTATGAAGGCATGTTCAGCACTGTCTCAGTTCGTACTGATTCGTATTTGAACAATCTGACGGTCAGATTCCTTGATTTTCGCAGGATATGATGCTGATTTTCGCCCAATTATCAGCCTTTAGACGCAACTATACATTCACGGCCACTACCGCTAAATTCCTCTGGTCAAATTATCTGTAGTATTCGGAGAAAAACCCTATCCAGCCCGAGGAGCACACCCAGAAACAAGGGACCTCATCTTATCAGCCCTTCCAGCCTTTATGTGTCCAATGGCTAACGCCATCATCACACTCAACGCTAAGCCTGTACGAGCAGTCATTTTAGCCTTGCCTCTGATAAAATGCCTCTCTAACTTAAAACTATTGTCAACCCTTGAGTTTATACGTTCTATAGAATTCCTAAGCTTATACTCCCGCTCCCAAGTTACTGAACCATACGGAGTCGGGGTAAAAATACGAGGGTCCTTGTCCAAAGGAACTCGTATGGATAAGCCATATTCACTGTTCTTACGACCCGCATTTTTGTGACACTTCTCCCTACCTACGCAATTCAGGTTATGCGCTGCCGCAGGACAACGAAACTTCAAAGTACCTCGCTCCTCTTCATATCCCCAACCCACCAGCTTACTTTCTACCTTGGTTATAGGACAACGACACCAAACCTCGCCCTTCTCTGTGTAGAATATGTTGTTAATATCTTCTCTCAAAGGCCGCATAATCTTTTGCCCAGCAATATAGTTCTGATTCTCCAACTCCACCCTCCACATCTCTCGGATACCAATTATAGGGTCAGTTCCATATTCGTTCCAAAACTTCTTCTTCAATGACCCACTGTCAAGACCCTTGTCTGCGCTGAAATATTCGCATCGCTCCACCAACTCAGGGTTCTGCGCAAACAACTTGTCTATCATCCGATTCAACTCCTTATATTCTGATACAGATGCCTTTGTAAGACTCATCGCAACCGGTATCTCATACTTGGTATCGGCAATTACATGCAACTTGTAACCAAACCATCTCTTTACGCTTTTCCATGCCTTGCCTGTAGCAGAGTTAAACCCAGACGTAGTATGTACTCCCCAGTCCGCATCAGGATCGGATGTCTCTCCTGTCTTATTGCTCTTTCTCCCTGTGGAATTACTCTCTATAGACTTACCGTCATATCCTAGATGCTTCCCAAAATCCGGAAGCGATTCTCTCAACTCTCCTCCCATTCTATCCATCATTTTCGAAATCAGACCGTCGCGTTGCTCCAACTTCGCTACGTTTGATAGAAACCGAGAGAAATTGTGACTGCTAGGCGCCGTACTGTAGATAGGAAATTGTTTAACCACAACTTTAGGTCTCCCGCCGTTTTCATCCTGCTCAAGACTGTACTTGTCAATATGTTGTATGGGAATGGGACAGAATCCACATCTATTAAGTAGTTCAGAATTACGGTTCAGTTCCCGTATCAGTGATTCTATGGATTCGTGCTGAAACACTACGCCAGCAATCGTCGCCCTCCACATTGGTTCTACCGGATACTCATTACGCCCGTTCTTGCGCATAGCTTTCAAAGCCCTAATGATATCTTCATCAGGCAAAGCATCCAAAACCAACTCAAGACGTTTGAGGTCTGAAATCTCATCAATTTGTTCCCAAGAGAATGGTAAATACTTTTTTTGTAGCAACTGTTTGCTCCTTATAGAGAGAATGTGTGAATGTTAGAAATAATAATAACTGATATAGAATGTAAAGCAAGTAATATCAGCAAGTTATTTATCTCTTTCCCAAGTTTTTCAGGGAGAAATCGGCAACTGGTTTATGTGGGGTGAAATTTGTGGTTTTTGGCTTACATTAGCCGATTTTAGGGCTTTTTTGGGGTATTTTTGGGGTAAAAAGTTTTTTACCCCTTCTAAAAACCCTTGATATACATACATCTTTTGGACAGCGCAAATGCCTCTTTAATAATCCCAACAGAGGGCGAGGCAGAATATTGAATAATAAAGATATCCGCTCCCGCGCCTCCAGTGAGAACATCACTGCCTCCCCATCCGTCAAAAACATCGTCGCCAGCCCCTGCGTTAATGGTATCGTCTCCTTCACCACCGAGGATTAAATCGTCGCCTGCTTTTCCGTTGATAGTGTTGTTTCCTCCCTCCGCCCTAATGTAGTTGTCTTCGTCGTTTCCGGTAATCGTGTCATCTCCGTAACCTACGAAAAGGTCCTCAATGCCTTCAAACGTAAGCGTTCGTTCAAGGGGTGTTTGCTTGATTAATCGTTCGTTAATCCCGTCTTAAATATTTTTTTGCATTTAGACTGGTCACTCCTTAATTGATCGGTTATCATCGGTCATATGATTGTTCACGACAAAGAGATCGGGGTTGTCAGGTTATTGGATAAAGATGACGCTGGATGCATCAATTGCATGCCGGCTACGTCGGGACGCGCTTCGTTAGACTGTAAGTTTTCGTACGAAGAGTTGCTAGCGGCTTATCAGGAGTTAAAACATAAACATCAGAAGTTAGAACATGATTATCAGGAATTAGAACATGAAGTAACTCGGCAACGGTCTTGGGCGGGGAGGTATAAAAGGTATTGCCAGAAAGCGCGTACTCAGTTGGACGCGAAAAATGAGGAAGTAAAGCGTATCAGTCGTGTGGCGAAAAGTGCTTTATCGTTGGACAAAGAAGTACAACGACTTAGAGCATTGCTAGACGAGGTTGGAGTAGATAGGCGCAAGCGTAGTACGATTGTATCGTTGCGGATGGAGATTGGCAGCTTGAAGAATGAGAATGCAGAGCTGAAGAAGCAGGTCAAGAACCTGCTTTCTAACCGTAAGGTTCTGTCCAATTCGTTGTACGGACGTCGTAGTGAGAAGCAGAAGAGTTCACCTTCGGGGCGTAGACGAGGACAACAGCCCGGGGCGCCTGGTCATGGTCGTACAGCCCGACCAGATATTGAGGTGGTAGAAGAGTCGTGGCATCCGTCAGATGATGAGATTACCTGTTCTTGTTGTGGGGAGCGGTACGTTGCAAATGGGAAGCGGACCTCGAAGATATCAGAGATTAAGGTTAAGGCGCACACGCGCAGGATTAACCGCTTCCGTTATCGTAGGTCATGCGACTGTGAGTCATCTCCGCTCTATGTGACTGCGCCAGCGCCGGCGCGGCTGTTTGAACATACGCCATATGGGACCAGTGTCTGGGCTCTATTGATATACGAGCGCTACTGGAACCTGAGGCCCTACCGTAGTATAGAGAAATGCTTTAGCGACCACGGGTTTAAGATTTCGGCAGGGACTCTAGCGGACAGCGCAAAGCGCCTGCTGCCTCTGTTCGAGACTCTCTATGACGCTATTCTCGCCCATCAAAACGAAGATAGATTGCGTCATGCAGACGAGACAAGTTGGCGAATCCAGTCACTGAAGGAAGTGGGGGGTTCTCAACGCGCTTGGCTATGGACATCTGTGAGCAAAGACTCTGTCTTATTCAATATACACCGTTGGCGTAGTTCTGAGGCGGCAAAGGTCCTATTCATTGACAGCGTTGATTGTATTTTCTTGGTCTGCGACCGCCACGGTTCCTATAAGAAGATGGTTCGGGATTTCCTCGAAGAACTCAATAAGAAGGTGACGCTGTGTTTTTGTTGGGCGCATGTACGAAGAGATTTTATAAAATGCGCTGCAGGAGACGAGCAGCTTGAGCAATGGAATGAACAATGGATAGAACGCATTGCAGAGATGTATAAGTTAAACAAACAGCGGTGTGATCACTACGTCTCAGGTAATACTGTAGAGTTTGAACGAATACAGATAGAGTTGAAAAAAGCGTGCGACGCATTGTTCAGCAAAGCTGAGAGTGAATTATCCGAGTTAGCGGAAGATGCGCGTGAGCGAAAGCCACTTAAGTCGCTTATGAATCATCGTGAAGGGCTGAGCGTGTTCGTTGAACATCCCCAAGTTCCCATGGATAACAATATTGCGGAGAGAGCGCTACGCTGGCTGGCCATCGCCCGTAAAGTAAGTTTTGGATCTGACAGTGAAGAGGGCGCAAGAACATCAGCCATTCTATACACGGTGCTGGGTACGCTCGCAAAGAATGGCATTGACGTTCTTAGTTGGCTGAAGGGATGGTTGAGAGCCTGCGCGGAAGATGGCAGGAGTCCTCCAAAAGATCTATCGCCTTGGTTGCCATGGTCAATGAGTGAGCAACGTTTGCGTGACTTTGGCGCCAAGAGATGAGCGACGAGGTTGAGTGCCGCTACTACGGGCGTGAGTTCACGACTGCGGAGATGAAACTGCTACGCGCTTTGATAGCCGGGCCCGAGCGGCTCAACCGGACTGCTCTGTCCAGAGAGTTTTGCAGACGTATTGGGTGGTACAAGCCCGATGGCGGACTCAAGGATATGACGGCCAGAGTTACCATGCTATCCATGCATAGGGATGGCATCATCAAGTTACCGACACCCACCCGAGTGTCGCCCCGAGCCAAGCCTATTGTCTTTGGAGTGGACACCGAACCGCCTATGCTACCGGTTCCCAAGACCCTTGACGAAGTCCGTCCACTACAGGTTCACACTGTTGTCAGTGGCACTAGGCAAGGCAAACTATGGAACGAGTTTGTAGCTCGTTATCACTACTTAGGTTATAAGACATTAGTCGGGGCTCAGATGCGCTACGCAGTGCGCGACCGCCACGGTTCGCCGCTGGCCATGCTAGGGTTCTCCACCGCCGCATGGAGACTTGCGCCGCGTGACACCTTCATAGGATGGACATCCGAGCAACGTGAAAAGAATTTACCGTTGGTTATCGACAACCCCAGATTCCTGATTCTTCCATGGATACAGATACCCAATCTTGGGTCACACATTCTCTCGGTAGTCTGTCGCCGCTTGCCCAAGGATTGGAAGCAACGATACAACTTCACACCTGTGCTTATTGAGACGTTTGTACAAATTCCGACATATACAGGCACCGTATACCGGGCTTCTGGATGGATACGCGTTGGAACTACACAGGGGCGTGGCCGCTACGATCGTTACAACCGATGCGATAAACCCAAAAAGGACATTTGGCTACGACCGCTTCACAGGAATTGGAGACAAATCCTCAATCGCTCAAACCCCCTATAAACACCCCTTGAACGAACGCTTACCTTCAAACGCAAATGTTCCAGTTTCAAAGGAAGTACCGTCAAAACTCCCCGAGGAAAGATCAAAGGTTATGGTTTCGGTCTGTAAGTTGTCAAGACTAACAGCATAGTGGCCGTCAGGAAGAGTAATGTCGTGCCTATTTGGATCATCAGAAGCGAACACTAACATATCCCACCCGTCCCCACCAACCAATTTATTAGTGCCGGTTTCATTCAGAACGAAGAAAAAATCATTCCCAGCTTCACCATAAAGCGTGTCATCACCAGCACCACCTACTAGTTTGTCCATTCCGGCGCCGGCGTAAACAACATCATCACCGTCTTGAGCTCTAATTTCGTTTTGAGCATTATTACCGCAAATAACATCGTCATCATCGGTTCCTTGGATCAGAAAACCGCCACCGGCTACATCTATCCCATTACTGCGGTCGCATCTAGGATCACCACCTGTTAGGTCATCACCTTTCGTGCCTGCCGGCCCTCTCGCACCATCCTTTCCTGCTGGCCCTCTCGCACCGTCCTTTCCTGGGTCGCCTTTGTCGCCTTTCGGACCTGCCGGCCCTCGCTCGCCCTCACAAGCTACAAAGAAAACTGCTCCAGTGAGCAGTAACAACATCACTAATAAACTGCGTAACTTCATAATACAACCTCCCTTATAAGTTGTTCCATTTATAAATGGATATTTATCTGGCAAAACCTTGCTATAAAACCCTCATTCTTAAGTCAGTCTTTTGAGTTTACCCCCCCCCCCCCCTTACAAAGTCAAGGACTGGCGAGAAAGGGCATTTGCGCTGTAGGTTTTTTGGGGGAGTGGTTTTGACGTAATGAGGACGTATGAACGTATGTTCACCACTGTTTCAGTTCGTACTGATTCGTATTTGAGTAATTTGACGGTCAAATTTCTTGATTTTCCCGGAATTTGCCGCTGATTTCCGTCCAGTTATCAACCTTTAGACGCAACAATCCATTCACAGTCACTACCGCTAAATTCCTCGGTCAAATTATCTGTATTATTCGGATGTCCTTCTAAAACCTCTTGATATGCATATACATTTTGGACAGTGCAAATGCCTCCTTATGTGGAGATACCGCAGGTTTTATTTAGTCAGGTATAATTGCCCATTTTTCCAAGGTTTTTTACATGGATGGAACTTATGAAAATTTGTACGTTTGCAAGTGGAAGTTCAGGCAATTCATTTTACCTTGAATCACGACATTCCAAAATACTGATAGATGCTGGGATAAGCCTGCGCCGGATTTCTCGAAATCTTCAAAGCATCGGTAGCGAGGTCAATGATATTGACGCCGTGATCCTTTCCCATGAACATGATGATCACTCAAAAGGAGTGTGGAGGATGCCTAGGGTGCCGGTTTACGTGTCTGAGGAAACAGTTGATTTTTGGGAAGGAAAAAAGCGAGCGAAAAAATCTGAATACAACGGTGGGACTAGGAAAACCCAAAGTGGAATGGAGGTAATCAAGCAGTTTGACTCTCAGAGCGCGTTTGAGATAAAAGATCTTCAGATAACGCCTTTTGCAGTAGCCCATGATGCTATTGACCCCGTGGGTTTTACTGTTACGGATGGGCAGGTTAAAGTGGGCGTAGTAACTGATATAGGTAAACCTACCGCTCTTGTCATTGAGAGTCTTAAGAACTGCGATGTTCTTGTGATTGAGTCGAATTACAATAGAGACGCGCTGTTTTCCGGTCCTTATCCCGCGTATCTCAAGCAGAGAATAAGCGGCGGTCATGGACATCTGTCGAATGAACAATCCGCATCCCTTCTAGAAGAGGTGATGCACAAAGGATTAAAACATGTTTTGCTCGCTCATCTGAGCGCGAAAAATAACACTGCCGAAATGGCTCTCCAAGTTTCTCTTGACGTTCTACGCAGAAACGGCGCCTGTGGATACGTATCGCTGATGGTAGCTCCCAGAAACGAACCTAGTGAGGTGATAGAGATTTGATTCCAAGATACTCAAGGGAACAGATGTCGCGTATATGGTCGGATGAGAACCGCTATGGCGTCTGGCTTGATGTAGAAATTGCGGTTTGCGAGGCTTGGGCGCAGAAAGGAGAAATTCCACAGGACGCGCTTTTGGAAATAAAGAAAAAGGCGACGTTCAACATCCAGAGAATAGAGGAACTTGAAAAAGAGCTTAAGCACGACGTTTTAGCATTTTTGACCTGCGTTGCGGAAAACGTTGGTGAGATGTCGAGGTTTATTCACCTCGGGATGACGTCGTCTGATGTTCTTGACACGGCTTTTTCCATACAACTTCGCCAGTCAGGCGAACTCATACTCGAAGGGATTTCAAAGTTACTTGGAATTTTGCGCCAAAAGGCGTTTCAGTATAAAAACACCCCGATGATCGGACGTTCCCACGGCATACATGCGGAGCCTAGGACCCTAGGACTTGTATTTGCGCTTTGGTATGACGAGATGAAAAGAAACAGAGATAGAATGGCCGTTGCATGTGAGGGCGCAAGCGTCGGGATGATGTCAGGCGCTGTTGGCACCTACGCTAATATTCCACCTGAGGTTGAAAGCCATGCGTGTTCGCTCCTCGGACTTCGCCCCGCGGGTATATCAACGCAAGTGATACAACGAGATGTTTACGCGCAGTATTTTCTTTGTCTTTCGCTTATAGCGGCATCAATAGAAAAAATCGCAACGGAGATAAGGCACTACCAGAGAACGGAAGTAAGGGAGATGGAGGAACCTTTTTCAAGTGGGCAGAAAGGCTCCTCTGCGATGCCTCATAAGAAAAACCCTATACTTTCTGAAAACCTTTGTGGACTTTCAAGAATCGTGAGGTCCCATTCGGTGGCCGCGCTTGAAAACATAGCGCTCTGGCATGAAAGAGATATAAGCCATTCCTCTGTGGAAAGAATCATAGGTCCAGATGGGACCATTTTAATTGATTTCATGCTTCACAGGTTATGCGTTCTCCTCCAAGGGATACGCGTCTATCCAGAGAATCTTGAGAAAAACATCTGGATCACACGAGGGCTTGTTTTTTCCCAGAAAGTACTTCTCGGTCTTGTAAGAAAAGGAATTTCAAGGGAAAATGCCTACTCGCTTGTGCAGAGAAACGCCCTACGTTGCTGGGAGGAGCAAAAAGATTTTCAGGAGACCCTCATAAGCGACCCGGAAATAATGGGTGTTCTTTCCAAAGAAGAAGTCAGTTCATTTTTTAATCTAAAAGAAGATTTTAAAAATATAGACTATATATTCGCCGCCGTTTTCGGCGAGCACTAATTTGTCGAGGTTTCACTTATGATTTTATTTATGCAATCGTTTTTAAAGACGAAAAGATTCGCTACAACGCAACTAGCCGTGCTATGTCTTATAATGTTTTCGGTTATTTCCTGCAATCCCCTTAAGGGCGAAAATATCAGTGCGGAGAAGATAGAAAACCACTTTATGGACCACTACGGAATGTACCTTCCCGATGACGTAAAGGTAAAAGCCGTTATAGGTAACAAGTCAAAAGTCAGGGGTTTTAATAAGGGTAATTACAAAATCACCTTTTCAGGAGGGCAAACCCAGGAATATCCTTTTCTTGTGAGTCGCGATGGTAGGTACTTAATTCCGGGAGGCGATGAAGGACTCAAGCTTAATGGAGAAACCATGAAGGAAACTGATGCCTATGGGATGAGGGAAGGTTCTCTAGCGCTTGAAGGCGGCCCTCCGATTCCGATTCTTGTTTCGGGGGATCTGCGGAGAATAATTGTCGGTAAGCTTGAAGACCTTGACAATACCCCTGCGACCGAAGCGGCATCTATCATCTCTCTTGAGAATACTCCTTCAAAGGGTGAGCAGACCGCCTCAGTAAACGTTGTTGAATATTCTGATTTTCAATGTTCATATTGCGCAATGGCCGCAGACGCAATTTCTCCTCTCCTAGAAGAGTACGAGGGTAAGATCAAATTTTTCTACAAACATTTCCCACTAGAAAACATACATCCTTGGGCGAAAGAGGCGGCTGTCGCGTCTGTTTGCGTTTATGATCAGTCAAACGAGAAATTTTGGAAATTTCATGATTCGATTTTCCAAGCCCAACAGGACATAACGGTTGAGAACGCAACTCAAACTCTTTCTGAGATCGCAAAAGGTATGGACCTTGACATGGAACAGTATGCAAAATGCGTCAAGTCAGAGCAGACTACGATGAGGGTAGAAGCGGATATTAAGGAAGGAAAATTAATCGGAGTGAGTGGGACGCCTGCGTTTTTTGTTGATGGCTTTGCGTCTAAGGGTGGAGTGGATATAGATGCTTTGCGAAAAATTATAGACCGCCGCCTTTCTAGGTTATCAGAAAAATCCACTAAGTGAGGTCTTCCAGACCCAGACGATGAGATGCCCTAACTGCGGTTACAATAGCTTTGATTATCTTGAGGAATGCAGGAAATGCGGCGCTGCTCTTTCTCCTGTTCCTGTGTTCAGATATCTGTATGAGGGCGAGTTCAACAGAGGGGCTGATAGTAGGGTTCGTAACGAGGGTGATGGGAGAACCGACGATAGGGCAGAAAAAAGTAGAAGATACGAGGGGATTGATGGTGAAATTGAAGATCTTCCCGGTTTCTTCAGCGCTCAAAGCGTTTTATCTGAAGAAAAAAGCGAAACTTCGGAATCAGAGAACCCTGCGCTTCTTACTTTGAAGGGTTTTGCGTTTTTTGTTGATTTTCTTTTTACCATATGTGTTGCCGTCGTGGCGCTTGTGTGCGCTGCAAAGCTTATAGGCGAAACTTCTTTTCCAGAATTCAGCACAGCTTTCTCTATTTGGGGACGGATATGTCTTGGCGTTTATTTTCTATCAACCACATATTTTGTAATTGTTCCTCATTGGTGTGGAACAACGCTTGGAAACTCTGTTGTCGGTATCAGAGTAGTCACTCAAGATGGCTCGCGCGTTGGTCTCTCAGGAAATATGGTCAGATGGTTTGGCTGGATATTTTCAGTGAGTAGTGGTTTTTTAGGTTTTGCTCCAGCGTTGTTCGACGCGGAGCGAAGAACTCTCAGTGATAGGCTCAGTGGTACTTTGGTGATAAAAACGTGAATCTACGCGCCCCGCTTTTTGATTATCTTGGAGAGAGAATCACGCGTAATCAAGATAAGATTTCATTGTGGATAGAGTCTCATTGCCGCAACATCATGGTCCCTCTCTACAGTTCTGTTGACCTGCGTTTTTCCGAACATAAAATAACTCCTGTAGATACAAATGTTTTCCCCGCAGGTTTTAATAACCTATCAGAAAGATTTTGTAGGAAAGCTTCGAAACTTTTCCATCAATACTTTTACTCTAGGTATCCAAGCGCTCGAAAAATTCTTCTGATTCCAGAACTCAACACAAGAAATTCCTATTACTGGGAAAATGTTTCGGTAATAAAATCCATTTTGGAAGATGTGGATTATGAAGTTCGTATAGGAATTGCCAATGAGGAATTTGTAAAGGAAAGCGCGTCGTTTCTCACGGCAAGCGGGCGGACGATTGAAGCCTATTGCGTTTTCCAAGAAAATCAGATGGCGATGATAGAGGGTTTTGTCCCTGATCTGGTGATGATAAACAACGATTTTTCTGAAAAGTGTCCAAAAACGCTTACGAACCTGCGCCAGCCCGTGCTACCTCCAGTGCAGATAGGCTGGCACGCAAGAAAAAAAGATGTGCATTTTGAGTTTTATAACGGTCTTTGCCGAGAACTCGCCGCTATACTTGAGGTGGACCCTTGGGTGATGTCAATAAGGACGGTTCTTGAACAAGGGGTGGATTTTGATTCTCCAGAAGACAGGCAAAGAGTTTCTACAAAGGCAGAACAAGTTCTACGCGAGGTAAGGGATGATTACTCACATAGGGGATTGGACCACAGCCCCCACGTTTTTGTAAAAAGCAATTCGGGAACTTACGGAATGGCGGTAACAAGCGTGAGTAGCTGTAGGGAAATACTGGAGATGAACTCACGCGAAAGAAAAAAAATGAGAGTTTGCAAAGGTGGGATGCCGGTACGGGACATTATCGTACAAGAAGGGGTGCCCACATCTCTTCGAGTCGGACAGCAACTTGTCGCAGAGCCAGTTGTTTACATGATCCAAGCGAGTGTCACGGGGATGTTCTATAGAGTTAATTCTACGCGAGGGGAACTTGAGAATCTCAACTCAAGAGGAATGGAATTTGTTCCGTACGATTCGGAAGATTCAGGCTCAATTCCCGCTGCATTTGATCTTGTTTCCAGAGTAGCGACCCTAGCTGCGGGTTATGAAATAGAGAAAGTGCTAAAAGATGTGGAGTGTTGAGCACAGGTTTTTACGTTATTTGCCGCAGTTGAATTGAATCAATTCCAGTGGTTACTATGACGTCTGACACAAGCACAACATGGTCACCTACCGTAAGAAATCTCTTTTCCTTGAGAAGTTCAAAAGCATCTTGAATTCCCTGTTCAGGGTCATCAACTTTGTCAATCGTGTGGGCTGTCACAGCTCTGTTAAGCGCAAGTTGTCTTTTTACGCTACTGTCAAAAGTGATGGCGCAAATAGGAACTTTTGCGGGCCTACAGTTCGTTACAAGCTGCGCCATAAGTCCTCTTTTTGTTATAACGACCAGCGCTGCCGCTTTGATTGATTCTGCGAGGTCCACAGCTGATGCCGCTATGTGCTGTTTTTGGTCTTTTTTTATCAAAAGTTTTCCAAACTGAAGATTTTCCAGTTTTTCCGCCCGAAGAGCTATTTTATTTATATACTCTATTGATTTCAGAGGATATTTGCCGATAGTTGTTTCTCCAGAGAGCATAACAGCGTCCACTTCTTCATAGACTGCGTTTGCAACATCTGTGACTTCTGCGCGGGTAGGAACAGGGTTTTCTATCATTGATTCCAAAAGGTGGGTGGCTACTATTACTCTTTTACCCTTTTGATGACACTTGCCTACTATTACCCTCTGTACGTCAGGAAGTTCCTCTAAATTTATCTCAATTCCCAAGTCTCCTCTCGCGACCATGACTCCATCTGATTCCTTTACTATCTCCTCCACATTGCGCACCCCTTCCTGATCTTCTATCTTGGAAACGATCTTCACAGTTTCCGAGAACGGGCCGATAAACTCTCTGAGCTTTTGAACATCTCTTGCCTCTCTTACAAAGGAAATCGCTATGTAGTCAACTTGGTTTTTAATTCCAAACCGTATATCCATTTTATCCTTGTCAGTTATGGAAGGAAGATTAACTCTTATTCCGGGTAGGTTTACGTGGCGGTTACTTTTCATTGTCCCGCCATCAATCACCTTGCATTTCATGGTTCCTTGGTCTTTTTCAAGAACTTTGAGATTTATAAGACCATTATCCACAGTGATTTTCTCGCCCACCTGAACCTCGTTCATAATACCCTCATAGTTGATGTGAATTGAGGATTGTTCGACACCTTCAGGTCTTGCTGATACTGTGATTATGTCACCCTCATTTATATGCAGATCACTCTGTAGAACCCCAGTTCTGATCTCAGGTCCTTGGGTATCAAGTATTACAGCGATCGCATCCCCGACTTCGTTGTTGATTTTTCTTATGGTTTTGATTACTTCAAGGTGACTTTCATGAGTTCCATGCGACATGTTAAGACGCACGGCGTTCATACCTGCTTGGTACATTTTCATAAGCATTTTATATGAACTTGTCGAAGGTCCTACAGTACAAATTATTTTGGTTTTTCTAAATGTTTTCATACGAGACTTAAACTCCAAAGCGAAACGTTTGAGATGATGTTGCTCCGTCCTGATAAATAAGATGAGTCGTGTAATTTCATCACTGTCAGATCATTTGTGGGGCTTGTTGTATTCTTCCATCAATGATAAGCGCTAGTGTTAATACCTGCGCGGGTTAAAATTAGTTCTTCTCAAGTAAAATACCCGTGCTTTTCCCTAACAATAAATACTACACTTTAGAATCATTGCGGTACGTATCAGTTTTTGACAGATTTTCTATTCTATGTTAATAATACGGCTTTTTATCTCACAGGAGTAACTTAGTTTTCCATGACAGAAGTGACGCAAGAAATAGAGCATATAGCGAAACAAATATCTATAGAAAAATTCCTTTTTTTTCTCACGGTAATTTTTATTTTCGCTAAGGCATTTGGGAAATTTGCGGAAAGATTTAACCAACCTGCCGTTTTAGGTGAACTATTAGCAGGGGTTGTTCTGAGCGCAATTCTGAGTTTAACTCTTCCAGATTTCAACCCTTTTTTTAAAGGTATGGAAGGGTATCAGGAGTTTCATCTCCTTGCGGAGATAGGGGTCATTCTTCTTCTTTTCGACATAGGTCTTGAGACAAGACTGGGTGATTTGATAAAAGTAGGCCCTGTATCGGCGCTTGTAGCGATAATTGGAGTGGTGGCACCCTTTCTGCTTGGTTACTTCTCTATAATATATTTTCAAGAGCTTTCACTGCTAAGCCTTGAGGCGAATATGATTAGTATCGTCGCAATAGTTGTTGGCGCGACGCTTACAGCCACAAGCGTAGGAATTACGGCTAGGGTTCTTGCCGAAATTGATAAACTACATACAAAAGAGGCCAAAATCATTCTTACTTCAGCCGTTATAGATGATGTGGTAGGGCTTATAATTCTAGGAGTGGTAAGCGGCATAGTTAAGTCTATTGGTTCGGATTCTGGAGGCGGCGTAGGAGCGATTACCTTCAGTTCCGTTGGCATCGTGACGATAAAAGCTTTTGGATTTTTAACAGTCTGCATACTGATCGGAAAGATAATCGCTCCGAGAATTTTCAGTTTTTTCAGCAGATTCGGAGACAAAAGCGTGTGCATGATGGGAATAATTTTCTGTCTGATATACGCCTCTTTTTCTAATTTATTCTCTCTTGCTCCAATAATAGGGGCGTTTGCCGCGGGTTTGGTGCTTCGCGAAACCGCCCAACATAATATTGTGGACAAAGGCGTCAAGCCAATTTCTAATTTTTTTACGCCCATTTTTTTCGTAATGGTGGGCGGCGCAGTGGATATTTCGGTGTTTAACCCCTTGGTACCTGAAAACCTCCCACTGCAAGCTATCGCCTTAATTCTTTTCGTTGTGGCGGTTGTAAGCAAATATGTGAGCGGCTGGGCGGTTTATGAAAAAGGGGTGAAAAAAAGTATAGTTGGCGTTGGTATGATACCTAGAGGGGAGGTTGGGCTTATCTTCGCTCAACTTGGCCTTGTTTACGGAGTTTTTAACACAGAACTCTTCTCGGCAGTGACGTTAACGGTTATACTGACAACCCTTATAGTGCCTCCACTTCTGAGTTATCTGTTCAGAGCGGGAGAAAGCGTGAGTTAGTCGAAAAGCGATAAAAAGCAATCCCCAATTTGATTATGAGATTTTATAATAAAACCGTATTTCTGTACTTTTTTATTTTCACGCTATTGATGGCAACGCCCTCGGCCAATGCAGGAGGAGTTTCTCTAAGCGTCGACCCTCTTAATTTGGTCATACAGTTCGTAATTTTTCTTCTGGGGTTGTACCTGCTCAACACTTTGATTTTTCGACCACTGCTTCGTATTCAAGATAGAAGGGATGAGCTTACGGCTGGCACTTTGCGCAACGCTGAGGAGATGACCCGTAGGGCAGAAGACGCTATCGGCGAATATAACGAAAAACTTGCCCAAGCGAGATCGCAAGCGAATGAGGCGAGAAATGAACTGAGACAGCAGGGACAGAGCCAGTCATCAACAATGCTTGCCGAAGCAAAAGAATCCGCTCAGACAGAACTTGAATCTGCAAGAAGGACGCTTGGGACCATGGTTGCTGGAATTAGGACAGATCTTGAGGTAGAGATAGAGTCTCTTGCCGCAGAGATAACCGATCAAGTTCTGCGTAGTGAGGGACAGCGATGATCAAAGGACTAGGTGCTTCTTTACCGCAGGGGGATGAAATTGGATAGTAATTTTGACTGGGTGTTTGTAGCAAAGTATACGGTTAATCTTGCGCTTCTTCTGGGGCTTTTGACCTATCTTCTGAAAAATCCCCTTATGTCATTTCTCAAAAACAGGAAAGAAAGACTTCGCTCTGAAGTCGACAGAGCGGCGCGGGAGGCAAAGAACGCGAGACAGACTCTTGAGGATTACTCAGCTAGACTCAAAGCGGTATCTGAAGAGATAAAGACTCTTGAGGAAAACATAAAGAAACAGGGCACAACGGAAAGAGACGAGATAGTTTCTCAGGCTCACAAAAGTTGTGAGATGATAAAGCGTGAAGTTCAAGACACGATTCGCCTTGAGACCACAAAGGCTGTTACGGAAATACAAGAGGAGGTGGTTAACTCTGCGCTTGCTCTTGCAGAGAAGATGATAAAAGAGCGAGTTGACAGGGATTTTGCGACCAGTTCGGTTGACGATTTAATCAAAATGATTGAGCAAGGAAAATGGCAACAGTTGCAACATTAAGAGACATTGTCTCCGCCCTTGTGGAGTCTACCACGGACAGTCAGGAACTTGTCATGGTGAAAGCTGATATGGAGAGTTTCTTTAGTCATCTTTCTGAATCCAGAGAGTTTCGTGACGTTCTTGTGAGTACGGTGTTTTCCCAGGAGGAGAAAAAGTCGGTTGCAACCGATTTCCTTTCAGCCGCTTCTTTTCGTGATGTTACCGCAAGATTCATTCTGCTTGCGCTTGAGATGGATAAAATTCCAGCGCTTCTCAACTCAAGGGATTCTGTACTCGCTAAACTTGACGAAGCGGCGGGCAAGGTGATTGCGGAGGTTGTATCCGCAACTCAACTTGAGAGCGGTGATATTCATAGACTTTCAAAGGCGATTTCTGCGGCGACGGGGAAAACGGTAGAGGTGGTTGTGGATGTTGATCCTTCCATGATAGGTGGAATAAAAGTGAAAGTTGGTGACAAGGTTTACGATAACAGCGTAAGAACTCAACTTGAGAGAATAAGAGGAGTTCTTTCCCCGTCCTAATCTGGACAGTAAAAATTCCAAAGGAGTCAGCAATGCAAGAATTAAAAGCGGAGAGTATAGGTGAGATTCTAAAAAGCAGAATAAAGGGCTATGAGCGCAAGATTAATACCGAAGAGGTTGGCACTGTTATATCTGTTGGCGATGGGATTGCCCGCGTTTACGGTCTTGACCAAGCGGTGGCCGGTGAACTTGTTGAATTTGATGGTGGAATCACTGGGCTTGTTCTTAATCTTGAGGAGGACAACGTTGGCGTTGCTCTTTTTGGAGAAGATTCCCATTTGAGTGAGGGGGGAATGGTTAAGCGCACCGGGCGCATTGCCGAAGTGCCCGTGGGAGAGTCAATGGGAGGAAGAGTCGTAGACGCTCTTGGAAGGCCGATTGACGGGCTTGGAGAGATATCCACCACCGAGACCAGACAGATTGAGGTAAAAGCGCCAGGCGTTATTTACCGCCAGTCGGTGAGCGAACCTCTTCAGACAGGGCTCAAGGCCGTTGATTCCATGATACCTATAGGTAGAGGACAAAGAGAACTTATTCTCGGCGACCGGCAAGTCGGAAAAACGGCTATTGCGATTGACACCATAATAAGCCAAAAAAGTGAAAACGTTCACTGCATATATGTCGCCATTGGCCAGAAGCAGTCAACCGTTGCCCAAGTCGTGGACAAACTCAAAGAACACGATGCTATGGATTACACTACTATCGTTTCCGCAACTGCAAGCACTCCTGCGCCGTTTCAGTTTCTCGCCCCATTTTCTGGTTGCGCCCTTGGAGAGTATTTCAGAGACAGCGGTCGCCACGCCCTAATTATATACGATGACCTAACGAAACATGCTTGGTCTTACCGCCAGCTTTCACTTCTTTTGAAAAGACCGCCAGGACGTGAAGCGTATCCCGGAGATGTTTTCTATCTACACTCAAGACTGCTTGAACGCGCAGCCAAGATGAGAGATGAAGACGGCGGCGGTTCACTCACCGCGCTTCCGATAATCGAAACCCAGGCTGGCGACGTGTCAGCTTACATTCCCACAAACGTTATCTCTATCACCGATGGACAAATATACCTTGAAAGCGATCTTTTCTATTCAGGCGTCCGCCCCGCGATTAACGTCGGGCTTTCAGTTTCTAGGGTAGGTGGAAGCGCACAGATAAAGGCTATGAAGAATGTGGCTGGGACGCTCAGGTTGGAACTTGCCCAGTACAGAGAAGTTGAAGCCTTTGCTCAATTCGCGTCTGATCTTGACAAAGTCACACAGAACCAGCTTGCGCGTGGAAGCAGGCTTGTTGAGGCGCTCAAACAAGATCAGTACGAACCTCAGGCTGTTGAAAAGCAGGTGCTGATAATATTTGCCGTCACAAATGGCTATGTTGATGATTATCCCGTTTCTGCGGTCAGAAAGTATGAAAAGGAAATGTTTTCCTTCTTTGAATCAAAATATCCTCAGTACCTTACAGAGATCAGAGAGAAAAAAGTTGTTACAGACGACCTTCGCGAAAACGTAAAGACCGCTCTTGAGGAACTTAAAAATCAACTCGGCGATTTTACCTGATGCTATAACGATTAAAGATAAGATAAAATGGCAAGCCTAAAGCAGATAACAACCAAGATAAAGAGCGTGAGAAGCACGCGACGTATAATGGGCGCAATGAAACTTATAGCCGCCGTGCGACTACAAAAGGCTCAAGCGGCTCTTATGGCCTACAGACCATACTCAGATGCCTACAAGGAAGTGGTGTCCAATGTGGCGGCGCTCTGCGATTCTGAGGATCACCCTTTGCTAAGGGTTCCAGAAGAAAAAAAGAAACTGCACATTCTGTTTTTTACCTCTGACAGAGGACTCTGCGGAAGTTTTAATAGCGTTCTGATAAGGAATATGCAACGCTATGCGACGGAGCAAAAAGAGATTTTCGAAAATATTACTCTGAGTTTTGTGGGAAGACGGGGTCGTGATTATTTTTCAAAAAACGGCGTAGCCACCGGCAAGTATTACACAGGAGTAGCTGAAAGAAATGTCGGGAAGTTTTCAGAGGAACTTGCTACAGCGCTTACAGAGGAATTTCGTGATGGACGAACCGATGAAGTAGTGCTTGCCTATAACACTTTTGTTTCCGCCATATCGCAGAAAATGTCGTTTGAAAAACTTTTACCATTTGATGCGGAAAGTGTAAGCGACAAAACAAACGAAAGTTCGTCTGATTACATTTTTGAGCCAGAAAAAGAACAGATAATAGATTCTATTTTGCCTAAGTATGTTCAAGTGAGAATTGAACGCGCGATGAACGAGTCATTTACAAGCGAGCATGCGGCGCGTATGACGGCTATGGAGAGCGCAACTAAAAACGCTGATGAGGTTATATCAAAACTTACCCTGCTTTTCAATAAGACAAGGCAGGCAATCATTACAACGGAACTTATGGATATTGTTAACGGTACGGAAGCTCAAAAAGGAGGCAACGAGTAAAAATGAGTATGCAAACGGAATTTACGGCAGGTGGGTCTAGTTCTGTCAAAGATAATAACGCATCCGATGAAGGGAGCGAGTACGGAAAAATAGTCCAAGTTACGGGACCTGTTGTGGACGTTGAGTTTTCCGAAGGCAATCTTCCTACGGTTTTTACTGCGATCAAAGTAACCAACCCTGCCCTTGGCGATACGGAATGGAATCTGATTCTTGAAGTTGCGCAACAGCTCGGTGGCGGGCGCGTTAGATGTATTGCCATGGATTCCACAGAAGGTCTCAAAAGAGGACAAGATGCTCTCAACACGGAAGAGGGAATAACAATTCCAGTAGGACCAGAGGCTCTTGGAAGACTTCTCAACGTAGTAGGAGAACCTATAGACGAAGCCGGTCCAGTGAATACCAAAGAGCGTTGGCCCATTCACCGTCCTGCGCCTGAGTTTGTTGAGCAAAGCACTAAGATGGAACTTTTTGAGACGGGCATAAAAGTAATAGATCTTCTAGCTCCCTTCCTTAAAGGTGGAAAAATTGGTCTTTTCGGTGGAGCTGGAGTTGGGAAAACGGTTCTGTTAATGGAACTTATTCATAACATAGCCAAGGAATATGGGGGTTACTCTGTTTTTGGTGGGGTTGGAGAAAGAACTAGAGAAGGAAACGACCTTTACTGGGAGATGAAAGAGTCTGGCGTTTTGGGAAACACTGGTCTTATCTTTGGACAAATGAATGAACCACCAGGAGCCAGAGCGCGTGTCGCGCTTACGGCTCTTACTCTCGCCGAATATTTCCGTGATACCCAAGGACAGGATGTTTTGCTTTTTATTGACAACATTTTCCGTTTTACCCAAGCAGGTTCAGAGGTTTCAGCCCTTCTTGGAAGAACGCCTTCAGCGGTTGGTTACCAGCCCACGCTCTCAACCGACCTTGGAGAGTTACAGGAGAGAATCACCTCAACGGTTAAGGGTTCAATCACTTCTGTACAGGCGATTTACGTTCCGGCAGATGACCTCACTGACCCTGCTCCCGCGACCACATTTGCGCACCTTGACGGAACCATCGTTCTCTCAAGGCAACTTACAGAACTTGGAATATATCCTGCTGTTGACCCGCTTGATTCTACTTCCAACATTCTTGACCCGAGAATTGTTGGTGATGAGCACTATAAAGTGGCAAGGAATGTTCAGGAAGTTCTACAGCGCTATAAACAGCTTCAGGAGATAATCGCGATTCTTGGTATGGATGAACTTTCTGAAGAGGATAAGCTTGTGGTGGCGAGGGCGAGGAAAGTTCAGAGATATCTCTCACAACCTTTCCATGTGGCGGAGCAGTTCACAGGAACTCCAGGGAAATACGTACCCATTAAACAGACCATAGAAGCTTTTGGCGAAATAATCTCCGGCAACATGGATAATGTTCCTGAGCAGGCTTTCTACATGGTTGGCAACCTTGATGAGGTACGTGAGAAAGCGGCGGCGATGGCTTCTTAACTAGAGGAGATCAGTGCATTGGCTGAAAAACTGAGGCTTAAGATAATAACCCCGCAGAGGCTTGTTTATGATGGCGAGGTGGAGGAACTTGTGGCTCCGGGGGAACTGGGAGAATTCGGAATTCTCCCTGGTCATGTACCTTTTCTCTCAGTACTTTTTCCTGGAAGGCTCAAATTCGTAAACGGAGACAAAGAAGATGTTTTTATAATTCATGGTGGGCTTGCGGATGTTAAAGATAATACCGTAAGTATACTGACTGATTGTTCCGAGAAACCTAAAGATGTTGATGTTCTTGCGGCGGAAAAAGATGCTGAGATTCTTCAAAGACAACTGGATGAGAATTCTTTAGATGGAGACCTTTTACAAAGGACCGAACTTGATAAGAAACTCAGGATAGCGCGTGCCAGAGCGGGCAAGCAAATTTGAATTAAATAGACTATTCTATTTACGATTTTTTCCAGCCACTCTATTGTCCTGACACTAATATAAACACATGTTTCTCTTTTTATTCAATCAGAGCATTTGATTCCTGAACCATGCTTCTAAAAGTTTTTGATTGGCCTGCGTCACACAATTTTTGCATTCTGAATGAGACGCGCAACACGCCTAATCCAGATAACTTCTACACCGCACGGTATTTAGATTGTGTTTGACTGCTATAACCTCAAACTTCAACTCATTCAGGTAAGTGGAAACATAGCAGCGATTCAAGTCTTTTGCGTTGTATTGATAATAAACGCCTGTTTTTCCATCTAACTAGTGTCTGCTAGAAAAAGGCATAATATATTGACTTTACTTAATTAACTAAGTATATTTTACCCCGAATATTGAGGCAAAAAGCCGTTTTTAAGCCATTTATGCCCAAATTATACCAATTTCAGCAATTCTTCGGGAGGAAAGCATGAGAAAAATACGTGATAGACAGATGAAATTCGGCGGAGTTAGTATTGAGGATATTGAATTGGACCACAAATGCAGAGACGATCTTCCAGTCATTTTACAAGGGATTCAGCATCTGTACAAAAACGAGAAATTTCGCAATGGTCTGTTTGCCATTCTTGAAGAGAAAATTCTTCCCAAGGTCAACAAGAAAGTAGGAAGACCGGGTATGGAGGTGTGGCGGATTTTTATGATGGGTATGGTCAAGCAGGGGACAGGTTGCGATTTTGACCATCTTCACGACATGGTGAACCAGCACACTGCGCTACGTGAGTTTCTCGGGCATGTGAAGGTCTGGGACAAGTATCAATACAATTATCAGACGATGGTAGATAATGTAAATCTTTTAAGTCCTGAGATTCTTGATGAGATCAATGCTCTGATTGTGGAAGTTGGTCATGAGGTAGCAGGGAAGAAATTTGGTGAGCTTTTACGCGGGCGGTGTGATTCGTTTGTGGCGGAGACCAATGTGCACTATCCCACGGATGTGAATCTTTTGTGGGATGCGATGCGGAGTTTGATTCGAGTGACGAGCAAGGCAGCGAGGGGGCGTGGAGTGTCGGGCTGGCGTCAGTGGAAGCACTTGACGCAGAGGATTAAGGATTTGTTTCAAGATGTGAGAAGAGCCAACCGAGCTAGGCCACAAAGAGTAGAAGAGTATCTTGGGCGCTGTGAAGAGATTGTTAAGCGTGCTGAGAAGACGCTTCCGTATCTGGTTGCAAAAAGAGAGAAAGTTAAAATCATCAACAGGATCAAGAAAGATATTGAGCATGCGAAGCGACAAATAGACCAGGTTAACCGTCGTGTTTTGCAGGGAGAAAAGATTCCGCATAGTGAGAAAGTGTTTTCAATATTTGAGCCACACACGCGCTGGATTTCGAAGGGGAAAGCAGGATGTCCTGTAGAACTGGGAGTGCCAGTGTGTATTTTAGAAGACCATTTTGGTTTTATACTTCACCATGAGGTGATGTGGGAGGGTAGTGACGTGGACTATGCGGTGAAGATGGTGAAACGAGGCCAGGAGTTGTTTTCGAGTCTGCGGGCGGTGAGTTTTGACCGTGGTTTTCACAGTCCGGAAAACCGTATTAAGCTTGACGAGTTGCTTGAACACAACGTGTTACCGAAGAAGGGTCGTTCCAATAAGGCTGATCTAGAGCGAGAGCAAGGCGAAGAATTCGTAGCGATGCGTCGCAAGCATTCTGCAGTGGAATCAGCGATAAATAACCTTGAGCACCGAGGGTTGGATCGTGTCCGAGCGCGTGGAGCAGATGGTTTTGCTCGCACGGTGTCACTCTCCATAGCCGCCTTTAACATCCACCGTATAGGTCTTCTACTACGTCGGCGTAAGCGACGACGACACGCGGCCTGACGACTTCACCTCCCAAAAAACACTAATTTTTTAACCCGCACTAAGCGGGAACGGCGACCTATGCGCTAATGGTGATTAGGAGCACTAGAATTGGTCTCAAAAGTAGAAAATAACTGCTTAATACGCGCAAAATCCACAAAGAAATCTAAGTCAACTTCCGTTTGACGCTCGGATCAGGCAAAATAGCGGTCTAATATCCCCCAAAAAGGGGGTTTTCTGTTGGACACTAACTATCTTTTTCACTTAGGTCGGCAAGCGCGCTCTAGTATCGGTGGCGATAAAATTCAGGGAGATTCATCGTGCTCTTGTCTCTCTTTATTGTCAAAGGATAAAACAAATGTGTCGAAAACTTGGAGAATTCTCGCGAACAAGACATTGATAGGGAAAAAGAGGTTCTAATACTATCAGAAAACAAGGGCAACCTTTAAGGGGCTACCCTTGTTTGATCAATAAAACTTTAAATCTATAATTTCAATTAAGCACGCCTTCTCAGGAAAACAACAGAGAGAAGAACAGAACTTATCAGCAATAGATTAACTAATACGCTGTGAGATGTATGTTCTGTTCCCGCAAGCGCACATCCGTCGTCATCATCCTTTGTCATTCCAGTCGCCGGGGGATCGGAGAGATAATATCCCGAACCGAAAATAACTGGAGCGTTTTGTAGTTCGACATTGTCGTATTCATCCTCAAACGCTTTGGATATCCAAGCAACTTCAATATAACCTTTTTTAGTTGAATTGCCGGGAACAACTTTATCTTTAAGGTAGTCACCATCGTATTCATCTCCATTCTTTTGGGGGTCGTCCCATCTGTAGGTGACATGAGCGGACTCTCCTGCTACAGGATTACCGTCACCATTTTTATCCAGACTGCTTCGGAACAGGTTTACTACTTTTTTGTCCTCTCCTTTCAACTCTTTATCTTCTAGGTCAAAATTAAGACCATTTAGATTGGCGTCGTTTCCGTTAGCTAAGACGGTGCCCTTTTGATTTGTTGACATGATGAAAGCGTATACGTTTTTATGTTTCAAACTATTATCTGCAACACAGGTAGCTAAACTATTTATGAGAGAGTGGACTCGCCCAAGTAACTCAGCTCTATCTGCAGGGCTTGTAGACAGGACCATTCAGTTTTCGTAGCGGGGACTTTGTATAGGGTTGGGTAGATAGAGGTTTTGGAGTGTTTAGATTGTGATTTGGACTTCAGATGGAGAGTTTTAGCAAGAAACAAGGGTACCACTTGGCTTCATCTTACAGTGTACGCAGCCTTTGTCCGTCCAGTAGGCGTAGGGTATCAGACCTGAGCAGTGCACAGGCTATCCGGCGGGGTTGTGAGTAAAGTGCGACCGTTCAGTTCAACGGCTTCATTATAAGTTCAATAGCTTCCTGAGGCCGGGCGGCATAGTGTCGGTTAGCTTCAGGCAGATAGTTGAATCTACCTTCACAACGCACTATGGCGATGGCAACGTTGCTCAGACAGGAAAGATTTTCCGGTAAGTACCCTTTTGATACCCGACAACGGTCTTCATCGTAGGTGAAGTCACGCACATAATGCAGACGGTTCTCAATGTGCCAGTGGTTGCGAACCAGAGCAAGTAACTCCTTGGCTCCAGCCTGCTCTGGGCCAAGTGAGGTCAGAGCATAGACAGTCTCGCAACTGGTTTTACCTGTCTTCTTCTCAGTGCGCTTGCGGACTATGCGTATGGCTTGACGCCGTCCGTGCATGCCTACATGTCCATCCCACTCAGAACCGGATAGGTCTACTACCCAACAGGTCCGTTCTTCAATCCTCCCATGTTTATAATCTTCGGTTGTCCATCCTGGCACAGCATCAAAGTCCAATCCCTTTATTTCCTTGCTGATCGTTCTTTGATTGTCCTTGATGGCGGTCATCACATAGTCGGCTCCATTTTCCAGCAGACAGCGCGCCGTATCCTGCTGGGCATGCAGCGCATCTAGAGTGACAGTACGACCAGCAATGTCGAGTTTATTGGCTAGGTCGCGTACCACTAGCATCTCACTGCTCTTTTCTTTGATTGCTAGTTGACCGAGAACCACGCCGGTGTTATGTTCGAGGGCAGCTACCATCATTCTAATTCCACCCTCAGTCTGCTTGGCTGCGCCACGAATCATCTTGCCGTCCATCGCCACCGGCGCTGCGGGCGAGGTCTTGCGGGCTTCCCACAGGTTCAGCGCTTTATCAAGCGTGTCGGGTGGCAGTTTTGCGAAGATGTTATGGAAGGTGCCAATTACCGGCGCAGTGTAGCATTTCTTACTGGGACTGTAGAACGCTCCAACGGCCTTAAGCTGTTCCTGACTAAGTAGTCGGGCGAACTGCGCTATGGCGGACACCCCGCGGTATCCAGCCAAACGGGCGGCGACAGCGAGAACCAACACGGTGACAAGAGGATAGCGTCTACCTTGAGACTTTCGGAACTCAGGCACCTTACCTAGAACATCTTTGAGACTGCGTAACTGTGGCGCCGTCATAGGCTCCTTACGAACCCCACCGGTCCATTCTGGTGGTAATTCCTCTTGACTTAATACTTCTTTAGCATTATCAACGAGATTAAACATGAAGACCTCCTTGGGTTGACCATGATAGCGCCACCGCGCAGACCCTCCAGACTCACGGGCAAACCCGCGCGTTAGCCCGAAAGACTGCCAGTTGGCCGCCCGGTAGCAAGTACCATTAAAACGTGAAATATCTACGAACGTCTCAGCCAGAAACACTGGATAACCGTGCGCTGTCTGCATGTCCGAAGACAGCCGCCTCAGACTCAGACCCAGCACTCGCGATGCCAAGTTCGCCACCCGCTGCCGTGTCAGAATGACAAAACGCACATTGTTGGCAATCAGATGCAAGCGTCCAAACTGCTGCTCGGCGCTCCAGCCAATCCAGCGGTCTCGGGCCGCTAACTTGAATGCGCCTGCCTGCCAACCAATAAGCGCGACCCAACGCGACCCAACTTCCGCTACATGACGCAATCCCTTGCCGAACACGCGATGGAATGGAAGATAGTGATGTAGTCTGACTAAATGGTCCCAGTGACGACGCTCCTGTTCCCCATAGGTAGGACGTACTGTGACCGCGTGCAGATCAATCTTATTATCCTGAGACATCTGTCTACTCATGATCTACACCATACCATAACAAACATTAAATAGCCAGAACTAAATTTGTAACGTCCAGATCGAAATCTAACAACGAAGAAACCGAATTGTGACTTAATATCTCTGTTGGAATATCCGGATTATAACGTACTAATATTACTTCACTGTTTTCTCAAATCCCCAAATGACAATGTACTACCTTGGATATATTCTCCCTACATATCCAACTCCGCAGATTATAATTCAGAAGAGTTTGTTATAAGAAAAAACTTACGAAGAACTGAAACCGAGCCTAATTCTTCTACATGTCCGCTAGAAAGGGAAGACAAATGAGTCTCTAATTTCTCTCCATGACGTAGTGGCAACCTCTAAGATGCAAAACTCTCTTTGAAAAGATATACTCGGTAATATCAACGACTTACGCCTCTAAAAAATTAGAAAGCCCTGGGCTTGTAGACGTAAGCAACCCTTTCATTTTCGGATTTTCTTTAACTTCCGTCTCAATCCTAGTAAGCACCGCTTTTTGAGCTGATGAGATAAAACTTTTTACATATTTTCGAAGATTCGCATCGGTCTGGTCTTTGTATAACTGCTCAGCAGTAAAGTCCGGCTTGGCAAAATTCGAGCAATTAGGTTTTTTAAAGGCGCCATCATTTTTATCATGATGAAAACCTGCTATCATGGTCATTGGCGCTAAGGCCATTACTTGGGTCGCACAGGCATACTTCGTCTCATTATAATATTCTATGCACGCAATTTTATCATCAGCAGGTGCCGACTTGGAATCTACAATTAACTTTTTCAACTTCATCGCAACGTCTGTATCAGCATCTTCATTAAGCGTGGTACCATACAACTCAGGATACGCTAAGTGGTTAAAAACAACATTGTTATAGTTTTCTATTAAGATTGTATACATATTATCACTTTTACTCTGGTAAGCATCGTTTACTCTTAATTCTCTGGTTATTTCTGCTAAATTTAGTCTCACCTGTTTTGGGTCAGTCCCAATCGTGCTATTGTAGTATTTTACTGTGCACTCAAGAAAAGCCTTCACTTCGGTTTCACTTGTAGAATCTACATCTGCAGCTTTTTTACATTCTGTAGCATCGTTCTGAGCTTTGCCTTCAACAGGCGAAAAAATGAGCGCCAATGTAAAAAATAGACTTAGAACCCCCAACGGAAAAAACTTCTTTAAATAAGTACTAATATTCATCTCAAACCTCCTATATGCAGTGATCAACTCACAAATTTCATAACATTACTTTGAGAGAAAATCAATATTATGACTGCGAATTTTCTCTACATCACTATTGTCCTAATACAAGTACCACATGGTCTTTTTCTATTTCTTTGTGAAAGTTTTCAGGTAGACGTGCCCAGTCTCGCGCTTCCACAAAAAAGGGGATGTTAGATTCTTGAAACGCTTCTAAAAGCGCATTTAATCGCCTAGTGTCAATCCTTTGCAACCTAGGGGAGCGTAACACTAAATCCAGATCACTACCACCGTGACTTCGGCCATGTATGCGACTGCCGTAAGCCCAAACATCAACTTCAGGTAGATGGTTCTTGAGCAATGCTTCAATCATCTTGCGATGTTTTGATGATAAATGCAGTCTTTCTGTCATCTTTTTTCCAATAGCTCCACAAGCGCTCTGGTGTCGGCGATAAAAATCGGCAGAAGTTTAATAGTGCTCTCGGCGAAATCTTTTCCATAGTCATGTACCGTATCGTTGCGATTGTTTCGGTAAAGAAGCCAGCGTTCACAGGCTTCAGGGTCAATCAAACCGTGCTTTGCTGCGTAGCGAAATATATCTTTGAAAACTAAGCGGTCTGCTTGGCTATTGTCGGCGAAGTAAGCGCTTAAAACTTTCCTGAGCAATTTACCACTTTGCTCTAAAATAATTTCGAACTCTTTTACGCAAGCCGCACGATAAACGTCATAAGTGATTTCATCTGGCTCACTACGTTCTAACTCTTTTAGACAGTATTCCAAAGTGCCAAGGCAACGTCTGAGAAATTCTGTGTTAATGACCATGGTTTTTGGTTTTTTCAAAAAACCTCAACCCTTAGAAACTACCCCAAAATATTGAGTACTGCAATCTGGCTAGACCGCAGTAGCGGCATATGAATTCAGAACAGAAGTTTTTAATCGGTTTTGAGGCATTTGCGCTGTCCAAAAAATGTATGCATATCAAGGGTTTTTAGAAAGGGTAAAAAACTTTTTACCCCAGAAATCCCCCCAAAATACCCCAAAAAAGTCCTAAAATCGGCTAATGTAAGCCAAAAACCAGAAATTTCACCCCACACTAAAATCGGTTGATATAACCTCTGTAAAAATTCTCCAAAAAACAAATAACCTGATGATCTCATTTATTTTTAATGCCACTATAAAGGTGTCTTCATAGGTTGAAATTATAATTTGCTAGCAGAATCTTCTCCTCTACTATAAGAGCAAGTCAATGTTGTTTCTGGTCATCCTCAAGGAAAAAGTCCCAAAAATCGTTGTAGTGTAACTACCTCAAGTTAATAACAAATTTATCATTTACAAAAGAAATGAACTCGTAACGGTTCCACAATCATCAAAAGAAATCAGCATCAAGAATCACTACAGCGCAAATGCCTCGTTTTGAAAGAAAGATGCTTTTTGCTTCAACGTCAACTACACTTTGAGAATCCGCAACTTCTACAAGTAACGCACCCTGACTCAAACGCAAGAGACTTGCTTCCGCAGTCTGGGCATTGTTCAAGCATCAAATCTGCAGAAACTTTTCCACCAGAACTACTTTCCACTTCTTTGTTTTCTGAGAGGAAATGGCTTCTTAGCACTTTCGCTATCGCGTCAGGAACTGACATAACCACCTGACCCCCAGAAAAAACCGGAGAGGAACCCCCTATGGCTTCTAGCTGTTCCACTACATCCCTGACGTGAAGTCCAGATCTCAACGACAGGGATATAAGCCTTCCGATTGCCTCAGCATCCGCCATCGTAGTAAACCCAGATTTGCCAATCTGAACGAAAACTTCAAACGGATGACCTTCTTCACTACTATTTACGGTTACGTAGAGGTTCCCGTAGCCGGTTTTTATCACTTCGGTAAACCCTTTGAGAACCTGTGGTCTAGTGACAGGTTTTACTTCATCCTTTTGAGTGAAATGAAGGGATGGTGTGAGGTTGGAGTGGGTGGTTGACATCCCTTCATCTCGATGTGGAGGGGTTTTTTTATTCTTAGTTTCTTCTTCGGTTATTAATATTCCTTCCCTAGAGCCTTCTCTGTAGACGGTTATTCCTTTGCAACCGAGCTTCCAAGAAAGAAAGTAAATGTTTTCTACTTCTTCTAGACTTATATCTCTAGGGAGGTTCACCGTACTTGATATGCACGAGTCTATGTGTTTTTGGATTGCGGCTTGCATGCGTACTCGGAACTCTGGTTCTATCTGGTGAGAGGTGACAAAGGTGTCGGGGAGTTCCGAATCATCCTCAAGCCCGAATTTCTCCATATATTCGGAAACTAGGGGGTGGTAGACCTTGAATTCACCTTCAGACAACGACTCTGACCGGCGTAGATAAGAAAGGGCGAACATCGGTTCAACTCCGCTTGTGGTTCCGGCGAGAACAGATCCGCTACCCACAGGAGGTACGGTGAGTATGCAAGCATTTCTCAGTCCCTGTTTCTTTATCTTGCTCATCACGCTGTCGCGCATAGTTTGAACAAACGGGTTTGCGATATGGGTGTCAAGATCAAACACGGGGAAAGTTCCTTTTTCCTTGGCGATATCTGAACTGGCCTCGTACACAATGTTTTTTACGTGCTCAAACAACTCGTCGGTGAACTTAACTCCCTCAGGAGAATCATATTTTATGTTGAGTTTTGCGAGCATGTCCCCAAGACCCGTAAAACCCACCCCTATTCTTCTTGATCGAAGTGACGCCTTAGTTTGCAACTCAAGAGGATGCTTCTTGAAGTTGTAATCAAGCACATTGTCAAGGAACCTAACCGTATACTGAAAAGCCTTTTCAAGATCTTCCCAGTTTATCGCGGCTTCGTTTTCAAATGCGTTTTTCACAAACACAGAGAGATTCACGTTCGCAAGGCAACAGTTTCCGTAATCTTCAAGCGCCTGCTCGCTACAGGGATTAACTCCGTTTACTTCCATTCCCGCGTACTCGGTTGGGGAATACCTCTTGACCGTATCCCAGAAAATAAGTCCTGGCTCGGCAGAAGACCATGCTGACTTGACTAACTTCTCCCAGATATCGCGAGCCCTTACTGTCTTTTTCATTTCAAACTTTTCGTTTAAGAAGGTGAGATCATAGTCAGCGTCTTTTTCCACGGCCTTCATGAATTCATCGTTCACTTTGACAGATATGTTGGCGAACTGAATCTTGGTTCTTGTTTCATCGTTTTTTATATCAAGAAATTCCATTATGTCGGGGTGATTTACTCCGAGGGTTATCATAAGCGCCCCCCTTCTTCCCGCTTGGCCTATGGTTCCCGTTGTAGTTGAAAGAAGATCCATAAACGACACTGCGCCTGTTGAATATATAGCTGAGTTGTTCACAGGAGCGCCTTTTGGCCTTAAAACTGATATATCAGTCCCTACGCCACCTCCGAAAGAATAAGTTCTCGCAGCCTCCTTGCACCACTCAAATATCCCTTCTATGGAGTCTTCTTTTACTGGCATGAAATAGCAGTTAAGAAGGGTTGCTCTTCTTTTCTGGCCTGCCCCAAATAGGATTCTACCTCCAGGGATGAGCCGGAAGTCCGAAAGAAGCCAGTAGAAGTTTTCTTCCCATTGTTTTCTGAGGTCTTTTTTTTCTTCGGGGGATGATATTTCCCTTGCAACTCTGCGCCACATCTGCTCTGGAGTTTTCTCTATTATCTCTCCCGATTCATCCCGCAGAGCGTATTTTTCATAAAAAACCCGGGCTCGAAGTTTGTCTCCAGAAAAAGCGTCAACTGTTTTCTGGGGGATTTCCATAACGTCGCTAGTGGGCTTTACACGTTCTTTGGAAGTTTTTGGTGTATTTTTCTCTGAGTCTTTTACCGCAACAACTTTATGTTCGGAGATCCCATTATTGGAGTTCTCCTCCGCATCCTTATCTCGGGGCATTTTTGACGTCCTATCCTCCTCACTTATTCTGTGTACAAAATAAAGAGTTCTTTATTTTGTACACGAAGACTATTAAAGCACAATATCTTGTGCTATGTCAAGGAAATATTCAAAGAAAAAGGTTTTATCAGAAAAAAATCTTAATTGAATCAAGGAAATAAAAACACCTAAAATAAATTTTGTCTTAAGATGGAATAAGCTAAAAAGTTCTTTAGATCCCTGATAGAACTCCTAAGTGTGATATAATCGGTGACATGGAAAATGAGAATTCTGTTTCTATGGAACTTGAACAAGTGACGGATATAATTGCCTTTTGGTTTGGGGAATTGCGCGAGAACGAGTTGCCAGACAAACAGAAACGAATGTTATGGTGGGCAAAATCAGAGGAGCATGACAGCCTCATAAGAGAAAAATTCGAAGGATATGTTCTGTCTGCAAAAAAAGGGAGAATTTCCCACTGGCTTTCTGATCCACTTGGAACGATAGCGTTTATCATAGTCGCAGATCAGTTTCCAAGAAACATATATAGGGGAACGTCCAACGCGTTTTCAATGGACTCAATAGCTCTTCGCGCGTGCCTTGACGGCATTGAAAAAGAGTTTGATAAGGGGCTACACCCTGCGTACAGGATTTTTTTCTATCTTCCTCTTATGCATTCGGAAAATCCTGAAATGCAACGTCTAAGTTTGCAGAAATACTTGGCCCTTGAAGATCAGTACTCAGGATTTGCTGAAATAAAACAGATGCTTTCTGACTCAACGGATTTTGCGCGGCGCCACTTAAAAATAATAAAAAAGTTTGGCAGGTATCCTCATAGAAATTTTGCGCTAGGAAGAGAATCCACGCCGGAGGAGATAGATTTTTTGAAGGAACCCGGAAGTTCTTTCTGATATATCTCACTTTTGCAACGAACTCATTGACAGAAACACTGATTATTTTACAAGTAATATTACTATGCAATACAATACATAGTAGATAAGACAATTGGGCGGGATAATTGGCGAATGAATAAACAAACATGGTTGGTAGGTTATGTTAAAAGTTGTTCGCAAAGACATCCTCCTTTGGAATGGTTCGGAGAAGAGGAAACCTTACTGTCCGCATATATAACTCTTAAACAACGTATGTTAGACACTAATTTTGAATACGCGTGTTACATAGCAGGCAGAGAACCTAATAATGGAGAAAGAATAAAAGATATTAAAACTTGGAAGAGGGGTAATTACGATAAGTTATGTGAAGAAATTAAAAGGATGAAGAGGGGCTACTTTTGAGATTATAGCCAAATCTGGCATTTTGCAAATTTAAGTGGTGTTTTGATTATTTGAATCCACTTCCTCATTCTCCTTGTTTATATCCTTAAAATTCCATTTTTGAGTTTCATACCCTTTTACCACTTTCTTATACGACTTAATACTTCAGTAGCACGAGGTCGTCTTCCGAGAAGTCTAATATTGTCCGGTTTCTTGCTAACGGGTATCTATATCGGTGCGTTTTCACCATGCGCAAGTTTAAATATTTGGGAGAAATTGATTGAACATTCAGCAAATGCTTAGTGAAGTCTATCTGGGAAATTCACTCGAAACTTGGTTCTGGTTTCTAGGAATAGTAATTGTTTTTGCACTCCTTCTCAACTTCATTTTTAAAAGGTCTATGCGGTTGTTTGCTAAGTTCGCAGAGAAAACAGAAACCGATTTTGACGACTTAGTTGTAGCGCTTGCGGAGAAAACGAGTTTTGTGCTAATAATAATTTTCTCCATATACACAGGCACTTTTTTCCTTGAAGTTACTGAACAAGTAGAGCAGTTGCGTCAAACTGTAGTATCTATCTGCATTCTGCTTCAGATAGGTTTTTGGGGAAGCGGTTTTATAAGTTATTACGTCACAAAGAAGCTCTCAAAAATAGATTCCCGCTCAGGCGCGGTGATAACCCATATAAGAAGTTTGGGTTTTGTATCAAAAGCGATTCTTTGGACGATTCTTTTAATTATTGGGATTGACAGACTAGGTTTTAACCCGACTGCCATTATTGCAGGGCTAGGCGTGGGGGGAATTGCCGTTGCGCTTGCTATGCAGAATGTCCTAGGAGACCTAATAGCGTCTCTTTCAATAATTTTTGATAAACCTTTTCAGGTGGGAGACTTTGTAGTGGTAGATGATATGAGTGGGGATGTTGAGCACATAGGACTTAAGACCACTCGTATTCGTAGTCTCTCAGGAGAGCAACTTGTTTTTTCAAATAACGACCTGCTTCAGAGCCGTATAAAGAACTACAAGAGGATGGATACGCGTAGGGTTCTTTTTTCGGTTGGCGTTGTTTACGAAACCCCTTATGAAAAACTCATCAACATTCCTTCTATTGTGAAGGAGATAATAGATGGGGAGCCAAACGCCAGATTCACTCGCGCTCATTTCAATAGGTTCGACGATTTTGCCCTTAACTATGATGTGGTTTACCATGTTCTTACCCCAGACTTTCGTGACTACATGGACATACAGCAGAATGTAAATCTGAAGATATTCAAAAAGTTCTCTGAAGAGAGAATAGAATTCGCTTATCCCACCAGCAAGGTTTTTCTTGACCGGATAGGGGGCAGTTCCAAGAGGGGGAAATAGGAGATTTAATTTGGAGAAAAAAGCTTGGGGAGGTAGGTTCTCTTCCCCTACGGACAAAGTAGCTGAGAAGTTTTCGCAGTCAGTGAGTTTTGACAAACGTCTCTACAAAGAAGACATAAAGGGGAGCATCGCTCACGCGAATATGCTTGCGCAAACAGAGATTATTTCTCGCAAAGATGCGGCGCTTATAGAGAAAGGTCTCAAAGATATTGAAAAAGAAATAGATAGAGGAGAGTTTCCTTTCCGCGAGCAGTACGAGGATATACATCTTAATATAGAGAAAAGGTTGGTTGAAAAAACCAAAGACTCAGGTGCGAGGTTACATACTGCGAGGAGCAGAAACGATCAGGTTCTTACCGATATTAGGCTTTATCTCCGTAGAGAGATATCCGAGATTCTTTTTCTAGTGTGTTCTCTAGCAGAGCAATTCGTGACGCTTGCGCAAAAGAATCTCGGGGTTGTGATGCCTCTCTATACCCACATGCAACGCGCGCAACCAGTGCTTCTCTCTCACCACCTTCTTGCTTACTACGAAATGTTCATGCGTGATCACCAAAGACTTGTTGATTGTATGCGTAGGGTGGATGTGAGTCCTCTTGGGAGTTGCGCTGGAGCGGGTACTTCCTTTCCAATAGACAGAGAGATGACTGCCGAAGCGCTAGGTTTCAGCGCTCTTTCGATAAACAGCATTGATGCGGTGAGCGATCGGGATTTCTGTGCCGAGTTTTTGTTTTGTTGCTCGGTTGTGATGATGCATCTGAGCAGACTTTCCGAGGAGTTTATTCTCTGGAGTAGCAAAGAGTTTGATTTTGTGAATCTCGGAGATGGCTTTACTACAGGATCAAGCATAATGCCCCAGAAGAAAAACCCCGACATGTCAGAACTTACCCGTGGAAAAACCGCTAGGGTTTATGGCAATCTAACCGCTCTTTTGGTTCTAATGAAAGGACTTCCGCTTTCCTACAACAGGGATATGCAGGAGGACAAAGAGCCTGTTTTTGATACCGTAGATACCACAAAGCTTTGTCTTGAGGTAAACATCAAGATGCTACAAACCCTTGAATTCAAAGAGGAGAATATGGCAAAAGCTCTCAAAGGAGGGTTTGTCACCGCAACCGATGTGGCAGACTATCTTGTTCGCAAGGGAATGCCGTTTCGTTCCGCCCATGAAATAGTGGGCAAAATAGTTGCCTACGCGGAACGGGAGGGAAAGGAACTTTGCGACCTTGACCTTTCCGAGTTTCACAGTTTCTCACAACAGATTGAAAAAGATATATTTAAGGTAATAACGGTTTCCGGTTCGATTGAAAGCAAAAATTCTTTTGGTGGCACAGCTACAAAAAACGTCAAAAAAGAGATCTCAAAAGTTAGAAAATTTCTCAAAAAGCTCAAGAAGTAAACGCAGAACTGTTTATATACATCTTGCTTATTGATCATGGACTTTGCGCTTAAAGGACTTTACGTAATTACTAGTGAGAAGTTAATTCCTCAAAACGCTTTTTTTGAATCTGTGGAGAAATCGCTTGCCGGAGGGGTGAGCATTGTTCAATTACGCGACAAAAGTTCTTCACCCCCAGAAATAGTGTCTATCGGAAAAAAACTTCTTAAACTCACAAAAAAATACGGAGTACCGCTTATAATAAATGACTCTCCAGAACTTATGATAGAAATAGGGGCTGATGGAGTACATCTAGGCGAAGACGATCCCAATATAATTCCCACGAGAAAAAAAATTGGCAACGGAGCTATAATAGGAGTTTCCTGCTACAATTCTCTTCCAAGAGGAATACACTCTGAGAGAATGGGGGCGGACTACGTAGTTTTTGGAACGCCGTGGAATACTCCTACCAAGCCCGGAAGAGTTCCCACTCCCTTTCAAACCCTAGTTGAGGCGAAAACCGCCATAACAGGCATTCCCATATTCGCTATAGGGGGCATATTCCCTCACAATGTTTCCGAGGTGCTTGAGGCAGGAGTAGACGGAGTTGCGGTTATAACCGGTGTTTTTGGTTCATCCGATCCAGAAAAGGCTTCTAGAGAACTCTGCGCCGCTTTTCGAAGCCGAGAGTTTCGTGAATGAGGAAATTCCTTCGCCTATTGAATTAGTGTAAGCCTTCGGTATTCACAACCAGTCGGAAGTTGTGTCGTGTCAATAAACAGTTGCCGCATAAATCGTGAGTATTAACTCTGATTCATCAATCAAGCGATATTTTGGGGTTTTTCCAGATAGCTTTTCACTTTGAGAAAGAATAATCGGCACGCCTTCTCCACGTTTGTCCATGATATGCGTGCGATGAGTTTTGAATTCGTCTTGTTTGACTGGGCAACGCGCTAGCAAACTTGTAATTGTCTCGTTTCTAGCGGCCTGTCTATAGGGTAAACTCTCTGGGGTCAGGGTGTTTACCAAAAGACCTTGGCGTGTACAACTCCAACCGATCATCAAATAATCGAAGTCTTACCTTGCTACCCGACATTGAATAGTCCCGATGAGCTACAGCATTGGTCACTGCTTCAAACACGGCAAGCATGTCAAATTGTGGGGTATCCTCGCGTCCACCCTCTAGGCTTTTTCTTGCTGATATCTTCATATTCTTTCGAACAAAGTCACAAGCATCAAAGATCTGTTGATCCAGCGGACCTGTGATGTCTTGAGCGTCACGTTGGTATGCTGTCTGCGCTTGTGGCGAGATATCTATTCCTTGGTACGCGACAGCCTGAATGAATGCGCTGGGAAGAAATTTCTGAGGTACTTGAGATGCTAGTAACACGCCGGACACTGTGGGTTGCCACCTTTTGGAATGGTCTTGCGATAAAATAACTAGTTTGGATAGAAGTTGTTCCGGTGTATCCGTGGTCCGTGGTGTTGCGAAGCGTTCCCATAGAGTCTCGTCCAAATCGTCAAGCGTTGTAGTAGGAACGGGCGTTTCGTCAAATCGGATAAGTCGTGCTTGGCTACGGTGCTGGAACAGTCGGGCCAATTGGTCAGTAGGAATCGGTAGTTTTGAGGAGCCAACACGGCGAAAGAAACCTCCCGGGCTCTGATGAACGAATAGACTCCGGGGAACTTCCACACGTATCACTGGCCACTCAACTCCGGCACTATCTGGCAAATTGATACGTTCAATCACGGGACTGCAGGGCGGATTCATGGAATCTCCACATGCTTGTCGCACTAGCCCTTCTACGGCATCAAGTTGTTCGACAGGAATCCCTAGAACTTCACGTGTCTTATCATATACTCCTAAAAGAAGCGTGCCACCACGAGTGTTGGAAAAAGCTGCAATTTCATCGGCAAGTTCATTTTCCTTCGGTCCACGGATCTTTCCGCCGGCAAAACGGACTTCTTTTAGTTCTAGAAAACTACCTTCTCCAAATTGAATCTTTTCTAATAATTCGCCACGCGTTGCGAACATATCACGCCCAAAAAGCTATCAAATTAAGTTCACGGTAAAACGCCGTCAAAGTCAAAAGAGCCTTTATCCGGGTTTTGAAGATATGATAAGGTGGTTTGAAGCTCTTTTCTGATCGACAAGGCTTAGATAAGTATCAAAATACTCAATGTGATACTGAGTGTTTTTTTCTCCTTGTTCCTTGGCGATTGCTTTTGCGTGTTTTTTGTAAGCGTCTCCCCATTTTTTTACCTGAACTCGAAAATCCGCCACGTATTCAGTTATTTCTTCTATCACAAACCCAGCTGATTCAAGTTTATTTCTATAATTTTGAAGTGAATCGTAATACTGCGGAATAAGATAACCTTTAGCCATTTTGCTTCTTGTTTTATCATCACCCTCTATCTCAAAGGTACCGCTCAAAAACGCCCAGATACCAGAAGGTTTGAGAACTCTAAGAACCTGTCTGAAAAGTTCTGTTTTGTCTGCAAACACATTCATTACGTTTAGGCTTATAGCAAGATCAAACGTATTTTCTGAAAATGGCATTTCCATCGCGTTGCCAAGGTGAAACTCAACTTTTTCTCCAAGTCCCGAGTTCTCCACAAGTTTTTTTGATACATTAACCCCAACTTCGTTTATCTCTATACCGGAAATCCTACATCCTGTTTTGTCTGCTATATACACCGCCGGACCACCTGCTCCGCTTCCCACGTCAAGCAGATGCGTTGTTCTTCCTATACCGAATCTTGAAATCAGTTGATCAAGATAACGGGGTGTGATAAATGATTGTTGTCCTATGTCGTCCGTATTTCCCCATATTGATTCCCTTATAAGCCTGTTCGCCGTACTGTCGAGTTGATGAAGTTCAGAGTAGTCCACTCCTATGGTTTTTTCAGTCACTTGTCATTGCCTCCTCCTACCAAAGCTAAAGGATTTTGTTCAATTTCCAATTAATCATTCTAATCCTAGTGAAACCAATCTCCAAGGGCTTCCGTCTGGTCGTATGTATGGTGTGGCTATAGTTAAATAGGCGATCATCTGTGCGAGTTTAAGCCGAAATAAGTTCCTCAAGGCTTGCTGAGCCCAGTGAAAGCATGTGACCTCCGACATTTTCAAAAAGTTGCTCACGACAGGTAAAAATCAGGATTTGCACTTTATCGGCTGCATGATTGAGTATGTCAAACATGCGATCCATTCTCGTATCATCAGAAAACACCAGAGCATCGTCAAGCACTACTGTGGCCGGCTTTCCCTGTTCAACTAGCATCTCAGCGAATGCAAGGCGCACCAAAACCGCTACTTGTTCTTGTGTTCCCATGCTTAGAAGTGGGAAAGGTTCTTCGTATCCCGCTTCTCGTATTACGCCTTTTATACGCAGGTCTTCGTCAATCGTTATCTCAGAGCCGGGAAAAAGAGATTGCAGGTAAGGTTGCATTCGGTCCGTCACAGGTGACAGAAAAAGTTCCTTGGCTTTTTGTTCCGCATTTCGGAGGGTCTCAAGCAAAAGAGTGAGAACCTGCGCCTCGCGCTCAAAACGATTGAGTTTTTCTTTCCAGTGCTCCAAATCACGTTTTTTTCGCTCAATACTTTCATCAAGTCCTTCTCCTCCTAGAATATCAACCCGCGACAGTTTGTCTTGAATACTGATCTCAAGTTTATGGCAGTCCCTTTTTTTATTTTCATATGCTTTTTCAAGACGATGTACGCGCGCTTTTGTCTGTTCAACAGTAACGTCCTCAATTCGTTTTGCGCTCAATTGTTCAACCTTGTCTTCTTGATATAAAAAGGCTTTTTGGGCTTTTTTGGTTTCCTCTCGCAATCTGTCTTCGCTATATTCGTCTTCAGCTTTTGTGAGTTGATCAAGGAGGTTTTCCAGACGTTTTTCGCATTCCTCGTAACGGGTTTTGGTAGAGGCCGAATGTTCTTTAACTTTTGTCAAGATACTCTCTGGGCCTTTTATAGTCGCTCGTATCTTATCTAGCGACTCTCGAGCGGTTTCCGATTTGTTTTGAGCATTTTCTAGATCTGTTTTGGCGTCTTGGTATTCAGGTAATTCTTGTACTGCAAGTTCAACCATTTTATTTTCTAGTTCCTGCTTTTCTTTTTCTACGTATTCATTTAGAGCTTGCACCCCAGGTTGATATTGCTCCGAACCTGGAGCGTACATCTCAGCCTCTTTGCGGGCTAGTTCTGCTTGCTCTAAGGCTTTTTGTCGTTCGTTGTACAAAGTTCTGGCTTGCTCTGCGGATAAAACACTAGCTTTGTTGAGAGCGTCCTTTAATTGTTTCTCTGCCTTGCGCTGCTGGTCAATCAGCTCATCGTGGTTCCTTACGGCAGGTTCAATTGTGATGTCACCTCTTTCGGGAATTGATATTTTCATTGGAGAAACTGCTTTTAGAGAACTTTTGCCAGAGTCAAGCGATGCGCCATCAACTTCAATTCCAGATGTATTTTCCATATCAAAAGTCACAAGAGTTGAAACGACACCCAAGCGATTTTCGGCTTTGTCTCTTTCTTTTTCCGCATCTTCTATCTGCTGGAATACTTCTTGTGTTACGTCAATAACTTCAGCGCGCTTTTGTGCATCAACTCTGCGTTTTTCCGCATTCTCAGCTTTCTCAAGCTGGTCTGTGAGACTGTTTATGTGTCTTTTAAGTTCCACACAACTAAATATGCGTTTTTTTCTAGAAGCAATGTTTTCGGTCTCCTTTGTTTCCTCTTCAGTTAGAGCCATTTCCTCGCTAAGTTTTTCAAGGCTCGCTAGGGCCTGTTTTTCCTGCTCAATAGCTTCTGTGTTCTTTTCGTTTAATTCTTCGAGCCTTTGTCGCTCCAAAGATATATTATCTTTCAGGTCATGACGTAGTTTTTCGTTTTGTTCTGCCTGCTTGAGTTTGAATTCGCAGACTTTGAGTTCTCGGTTCTCTGCTTCTATCTGATTTTCAAGTTTTTCTAGTTCATCTAACTGGTTGCGCGCTCTTTCCAGTTCCGCTTTGTCTTCTTCATCGCGCTTGGGGTCTGAAAGACGTTCTCGTTTTCCCTGTTCCTCTTCAAGATTTTTTAGCATTTCCAAGAGATTTGTTTTTTGCTTTTTTAGTTCTTCTAACTCTTTTTCAAGTGATGTTACTTGATTGATAGCAACTTGATAATCTCCTCGACTTTTACCCCCTTGAGTAAGCAATTTACGGAGTTGATCCTCTATAGACTGAGGAATTTCTCGTCCGCGGCGACCCCCAAGTACCGTTCCGACTTCAGATTCAAGAGCGTTATGAAGATTCGCTCTTGCGCTAGAGGAAAGGTTAAAAGAGCCGAAGGACTCCCCTTGCTTTACCCAGAGTATGTTCCACATGCCTAATGTTTCGGAATCAGCGCCTGACCTTCCAGATTTGGAGAAATCTAGGAGATCTCGCAACTTCTCTTCTGCGACTTTTCCCTCAAGCGTAGAGCCGTCGGGAGAATTAAGGCGCGCGTAGGGTTTTTTCACAAACCGCTTGGAGATACTGTACAGACCATCTTCAAGCTCGAATTTTAATTCCACTACGGGACCGGCCTTATTACGTTCGTTTTGAAGGTCCTTGATGGCTTTAACATTTGAATCGTACTTTTCAAAGAGGACTGCGCGCAGGGCGTCTAGCAAGGTGGATTTTCCCATTTCGTTTGAGCCTACCACAACGTTTAGCCCATCTTTTATGTCTTCAAGTTTTTTAGGGCTTGTAAATTTCTTGAACTGATTTACCGCAAGCGATCTGATTTTCATTGTTTTTCCGCCGCCATAAATTTTCTATGTTCTAGGTAGAGTCTTTGAAGAGCTTCTGCGGCGAGTTGATCGCCTTGCTCGGCTTTACTTTTTAAAACATCGGCAGCGACTCGCACAAAGCCTTGCTGATCTATCTGATCAAGGTCCTGCTCAGTAGGACGGGGGAATAGACGTTCTGTATTTGTGCGAAGAAAACAAAGCGCGGCGGAAACCCCGTCTGTTATTCGTTCTTCAAAATAGTTTCGGTCCTCAAGCGATAAAGCGCCTTCTGCTTCTAGATGGACGAGAATATTGTCAAGGTTGTTGGATATTGCTCGGAATTTTTCCTCTAGAAAATCAATGTCTTTTCTACTGTTAATTCGCTCTGAAAAACTAAGCCATTTATAGTGTCCGGTCTCAAGAGTAGTTACCTTGGGAGTGGAGTTTCGATCATTAATTTCCACAAGCAGAGCGTAGCCTCCGTCAATCACTTTGAACGAGTCGGTTTCAGGCGTCCCGCTGTACCAACAACGATCGTTTATTTTCCTTTTTCCATGCCAGTCTCCCAAGGCGAGGTAAGATAAACCTGCCCGTTCTGGTAGGTCGGGAGAGATGTAATTCGAGGTAAGGCTATCGTCAGAGCCAAACCCCGTAATGGTGCCATGGGCTATGCCTACGCGAATAAATCCCTTGGGAAGGTCAAGCTCTTCCATATATGCCGTCGCATTGTCAAGCGTCTGGCGGTGCAGAAGCGGCGCAGGGAGTAGAACAAGTGATTCTTCTTCGAATATCCTAGGCTTATGAGTTGCGTGGATATGAATATTCTTTGGCAGTTCTTTGGAAAGGAGTCTGTCCCATAGGCCGTTTGGTCTGTGTGGGTCGTGGTTTCCCGGAAGCAGATGCCACTTGATATTGGGGAAATTCCGCATTCGCTCAAGTGGTTGGTTTAGAGAACGTAGAGACGGTGTTTCAGTGTCGTAGACATCTCCTGCGACCAATATGTGCCTTGCGCCGTGTTTCTCCGCCAATTCTCCAAGATGGGTGATCACTTTAAGGCGGGCATCTTGGAGAAGTCCCATAGTTGCTTCATCCACGTACCGAAAAACCTTGCCAATCTGCCAATCAGAAGTATGTATTATTTTTACGCCCACAGGATCTCGCTAATTGCCTTTCTAGGATTCTTGTTTTTGTTCGACTATTTTCAAATAGTTTCCCTTAGATCTATTCTACTCTTTAAAACTAAAAACTCTTCCTTTTCTTTTTCCCTCAATTCTTTCACAAAGGGCATGAGATATTAGGGGAAGGGCTATAGTGGCGTCGCAGTAGCATTGCGCCAATCCCCCTTTGGGGTTTTCCTTACCCCAAGAGACAGCCTCTTCGAAAGTGCATCCTGAAAGCCCACCCCACTGTGGGGAATCGGTTGTGATCTGAATTGCGTACTTGTGAGGATAATAAGTTTCAGCCTCTGAAGTTCCCTTGCGGGTAAACCCTTGCGTTCTTCCTGGAATTATTCTGTCTTTATAGAGAAGGTCTGCTGTAACCGCAAAGAGTTGAATAAAGTCTTTTGGCACTCCGCCTCCTATGTAAACAACCCCGGTGTTTGTTACGCCTTCTCCCATACGCATAAATTCTACATAATCTTGAATAGCGTCAATTGTTAGGTGAAAGCCCCTAGATTCAGCGATAAGGGCCGCATCTCCGTAAGGACTGTCCGCTATCGCCGGGCAGAATATGGGAACTTCGTTTCTCGCTGCCACGGCCACTATGCTTTTTATGTTCTTTTTATCAAGCCACTGCCCGCATTCTTTGAGAAACTCTCTTGACGAATATCTACGTGACTCATCAAGGGTCATTATAAAATCAGCCAGAAGTTCTGTCATCTCAAGGTAGTCAGACTCTGACCCATACACGTCATAGTAGCGGTTTATCCCCTCACGAAAAAGTTTTTTATCATCTTCGTTGTGATTTCCCTGCCAGTAAGAAAAGCCCATGGCGTCCACTATGTCCTCTGAAATATTGGCGCCGGTTGGAACAAGAACATCAAAATATCTGTTTTCAATGAACCAATTGATTATTTTCCACTGTCCCGTTGTCGATAGAGACCCCGCATAACCGAAAAGAATCGTAACATCTTCTTCTTGCGCCATATCAACGAATATGTCCACAACTCTCGCTAAGCTCTTGCCCTGAAACCCTGTCTTCTCCATTTCAGAGAGAAGACCGGAGATAGATTTGCCGGACTCAACCTCTATCGCTTTTACCTTTTTTGTCATATAATCCGAACTATTGTCTTTCATCGTTATTTCCGTCTCGCTTGTCAAACCCTGATGTCCACAAGCCTTTTGGGAACGTAAACAAAGTTCCTTATTTCTCGTCCCGCTATGTACTCACTTACCTTTGCGTCAGCAAGGGCGATTTCCCGCACGGACTGTTCATCAGCTTCATTGTCAATTGAAATCTGATTGCGCACCCTTGAGTTAACTCGCACCGGAATAGTGAGTTCTTTACTCTGAACCGCCTTTTCATCCCATTTTATCCATTCGGTATCCACCAGACTTTTTCCCCCACCTAACACCTCCCAGAGTTCCTCGGAAAAATGAGGAGCCATAGGATATAGAAGTCTTACTACGGCAAGTAGCGCTTTATTTGTGGATTCTCTGTCTGCGGTTTTTTTTCTGTCGTGAGCGCAAAGTTCGTTAAAAAGCTCCATCACGGCGGAAATCGCCGTGTTGAACTTAAAACTTTTTATGTCTTCCGTGACTTTCTTTATCACGCGGTTCGTCGTAGCCAAAAGAGCGGAGGACTCGTTGTTTTTCCCTGTGGTCTCATTTTGTTCTCTTTCACTGAATTCGCATGCGAAACGCCAGACCCTTCCCAGGAACCGGAACATTCCGTTTACCCCTTGTTCGTTCCAATCAAGGTCTTTTTCCACGGGGGCCGCAAAAAGCATAAACATTCTTACGGTGTCGGCTCCGTAGCGCTCTATCATATCGTCTGGGTCAACCGTGTTTCCAAGAGACTTTGACATCTTCGCTCCGTCCTTCACCACCATTCCTTGAGTTAGAAGATTGGCAAAAGGTTCTGAGAGACTGAAAACTCTCGTGTCTCGCAATGCTTTTGTGAAAAACCGAGAGTAAAGAAGATGAAGAATCGCATGTTCTATGCCGCCTATGTACTGATCTACCGGAAGCCAGTACTCGGCGCTTGGCTTACAGAACATCCCATTTTTGCAATCAGCTGAAGTGTAGCGGAGAAAGTACCATGAAGACTCGACAAACGTGTCCATGGTATCTGTCTCGCGCCGAGCGAGGTTTCCACACTCAGGACACTTTGTTTTTACAAATTCCTCAATGCCGGAAAGAGAAGGGATGCGTTCTCCATCAATCTCTATTTCAAGTGGAAGTTCTACAGGAAGGTCTTTATCTGGGACCGCCACCTCACCGCATCTATCGCAATAGATTATAGGTATTGGCGCTCCCCAATAGCGCTGTCTTGAAATTCCCCAATCCCTGAGTCGGTAGTTGGTTTTTTTTGATCCACTTTTATTCTCTTCAAGATAACTGGCTATTTTCTCAAATGCTTGTTGCGATGAAGTTCCAGAGAGCCAACCTGAGTTTTCAAGCGTTCCCTTGCGGGTAAACGCCTCTTTTTCTATATCGCACCTGCTATTCTCATCCACTGGGAATATCACCTGCTTGATGCCGAGACCGTATTTTTTGGCAAATTCCCAATCTCTTTGATCATGCGCGGGAACGCTCATCACCGCGCCCGTGCCATAACTCATCAGAACGAAGTTTGCGGTCCAGACAGGTATTTTTTCTCCACTTATTGGATGTATAGCGTTTATTCCTAGAGGTACGCCTTTTTTCTCCACAGTCTCAAGTTCAACTTCTGAGACTGGAGTTGCGCGACAGGACGCGACGAAATCGGCCACATCGTTTTTTATCTGTGCGATTTCCGCAACCACTGGATGCTCGGGGGCGAGAACAAGACACGTAACTCCCATTATCGTATCCGGTCGCGTGGTAAATATTTTTAGAACCCTATTTTCTTCCTCAATACGGAAATCAGCCTCTACTCCTTGTGATTTACCTATCCAGTTGCTTTGCATAGTCTTTACCGCATCAGGCCACCCATCCATTGTTTCAAGTTCGGATAGAAGTTCATCCGCGTAGTCGCTTACCTTTAAAAACCACTGCGGTATTTCCTTTTTTTCAACAATAGCACCCGAACGCCAACCTCTTCCATCAACAACTTGCTCATTTGCGAGCACCGTTAGATCCACTGGGTCCCAGTTCACTACTGAGGTTTTTCTGTACGCAAGCCCAGCGCGGTAGAGTTTAGTGAAAAACCACTGCTCCCAGTGGTAATACTCCACATCGCATGTGGCCACTTCTCTGCTCCAGTCATAACTGAATCCAAGGCGCATAAGTTGCGATTTCATCTGGGCGATGTTTGCCCGAGTCCAAGTAGAAGGATGTATGGCATTATGGATAGCTGCGTTTTCTGCGGGCAATCCAAAGGCGTCCCACCCAATTGGATGAAGAACGTTAAATCCCTGGGCTCTTTTAAATCTTGCGACTACGTCTCCGATTGAGTAGTTCCTTACATGCCCCATGTGAATTCTCCCAGATGGGTATGGGAACATCTCAAGTACGTAGTATTTTTTGCCAGTCCTAGTTTCGCTCACCTTGTAAGTGTCTGTTTTCTGCCAGCGGTCTTGCCACTTTTTTTCAATGTGCTGAGGAGAATAATTTTTTTCCATTGTGAATAGGCAAGGAGACCTAGATATGTCTTCCTACAAAGTTTTTAGGATTGCGATTTATTTCAATAATAGTTTCTGCAGTAATATACCGAGTTGTTAGTTAGATAGAAATACGAATTTGTACTCGCCACTCCTTCGCCAACATTAAGAAAGGGAAAGCGCCACCTTCAAATCTTCATGTTCAAAGGCCGAGGCCATGCGATCAATCTCGGCTGGCGTCAAACCTAGTCGCGCGGCCTCTTCGCGCCAGGTTCTCACGGCCATCCCGACTTCGGCAGCAATCGCATGCGCCTTGTTTTCATCCAGCTCAAAATATCCTACTACGCTCATCGCCAGATCCAGCGAGGCTGTGCTGTCATCAAGATCAATGGCCGTTGTCAGAACACGTGGTTTGATATCCGTGGGCACCGGATTGAGATCATAGGCCGGAGCCAATCGCCAGCCATCTGGACCGGTATAGAGGAAAGCGTGATTACGTAAATGATCATCGGTGTTGGAGATCAGAATATTGAAAACGATGCATCGCCACAACTCATGCATATCTTGGTTCGGACTGGCACCATAACGGCGTAGCGCATCAACAAACTCAAGATAACTACGTGATTCGTTATCGCTGGCCCCGAGCATACTCATGGCTGAAAGAAATGGGATACGCTCGCCTTGCACTCGGTCGAAACGACGCAAAAGCAGTACTGGCTTGTTCAACACATGTTCAATTCGCCAGTCGGGCACGGGAATACCGGACTTTGCCGCAAGGCAGAGGGCAACTCCTTCCCAGAGAACTGCATTGATTTCATCATCTTTGTGTGGAAACTTAGCAATGGTGAGATGCCCGTCCCGATCCCTAACAGAAGCCTTGGGTCGTGCACCACCCAATGACGAACCAGGGGCCAACAGCAGGCGTAAATCCTCGTCGCTATCCGTATCACCAACTACATGTTCCGCTGCCGATATCAGTTGTGGCAATTCAATTAGGGGTGGTATGCGTGCTACTTCATGTTCGGAAAGAAATGGTCCTTCCTCCTGACTGGCAAAGCGCAAGGCGCCCTGACGGGCTTCATCATCAACCCCGAGTAAATAGTCGATTTCCATCAAAGTGCGTGGTGTCTTACCCACACGTTCAGCCCGTCGCCGTTCAGCCCGTCGCATTAGAACCCGCCCCCAGCGGTCTGGGGCGGAGTCGCCAATGCTGCCAAACAGGTGTTTACCTGAAGTGGTATGAAAGGGGCCCGGACCAAGTGTGAGGGCTGGCTCCAGATTGAAACGGTTTACGTACGCGAGCCAGTTCGCATCATATTCGAAGGTGGCGCTTTCTCTGCCCTTGCGTACGCGCGCCCACAAGCGTCCCGCTAGATGCGGCGTGCCGCCAATATCCACATAAACAAGCACTTCTGTTCCCATCAGGGTTTACTCTTCTGTCCCAGACTGGTGTGGCTTGCGGATACGTTGCGGCAAGCGCCCCTCTTCCAGTTCCAGACCCACCACATCCGTCCTGACATCCGCTAGGTCGCCCAATCGTTCTGCCATCCCCAAAACAAAGAGCACATTGGCGTAATTACCGAACGAAACGCCGGGATCACCCTTTTCTATCTTGTTCAACGTGGTTCGGCTAATAGATGCCCGTTCTGCCATAACAGCCGTGGGGATGCGTCGTCTGAGTCTGGCATCACGGATATCCTGACCAAGCTTGCGAAGAACTCGCCTGACTGGAATCGGCATCATCAAATTCAGCTGAGTTTTACCTATCTTTGCGTCCATCTTTATAGTCACTATTCATTATATCATATATTATTATAGACGCTATATCAATTGTTCTATGCTTTAACACCCAGAATTATGAACATTTTCAGTTTATTATGAGCCATACAGGACCTGATTTAGTCAGATTGCACCACCTCGCCCGAGTTTTTCAAAGGTACTTCTTAAAAGTACTCGCTGTAACCGCCACCGTCTGTGCGAACAACGTTGCAAACGCCAAAATTACGAAGGTCGGATGCAGACTGAACGGCAAGGCGAGATAGATCACCTAGGTCAGGACAACCAAAGGTAGTGCCACCTTCTTCGCATAATGGTAAACAAAAGAACTCTCTTGACCTCCACCCCATCAACGCAGATTGCGTTGCACCAACCCATCGACGAGTACGACTATTGTTGCGTCAATGGCAACATTTCTTGTATAATGTGTTTCAAGGCGAGGGATTCATGTCCCAAGCGGTCTTTCTACAACAAAGGAGGAGGAACACCATGAAGAAGTACATTGTGCGGCTGTCGGAGGCCGAACGCAAGACATGTCAGGAGGTCATCAAGAAGCTCAAGGGTAGCAGTCAGAAAGCGCGCCGGGCGCGTATTCTGCTACAAGTTGATGCGGACGGGTCAAACTGGTGCGACCACCAGGTTGCGGAGGCATATGGTTGTCAGGAGCGCACTGTTGCGAACGTGCGTAAATGTTGCGTGCTGGAAGGTTTTGAGTTGGCTCTCAACGGGCGGCAACGGGACCCGTCCACTTGGCCACCGAAGCTCTTGGACGGGCGGCAGGAAGCCGCGCTGATCGCGCTACGGCTGAGGCCGCCACCGGCCGGCTACGGCCAATGGTCGCTACGGCTGCTGGCAAGCGAGGCGGTTGAGGTTGGCATCTGTGAATCAATCAGCCACGAAACCGTCAACAAGACGTTAAAAAAAACGGCATTGCGGGGCGCTATCTGCAGTACTGGGTGATTCCGCCGAAGGCGGACGGGGAGTATGTGGCGGCCATGGAAGATGTTCTGTCGACCTACGAAGAGCCTTACGATGAGCGACGACCAGTGGTCTGTATGGACGAACAGCCGGTACAGATGGTGGGGGAAACCCGCCAGCCATTGCCTGCAACCACGAAGCATCCGCGCCGTGTGGACTATGAGTATCAACGGGCTGGCATGGCCTCGGTGTTCCTGTTCTGTGAACCGCTGGCAGGTTGGCGCACGGTGACGGTGCGAGAGCGGCGCACTAAATTGGACTGGGCGGAGGAGGTGGCGGCTCTGCTGGAGAGTCGCTATGCAAACTGCGAGAGAATTACACTGGTGCTGGACAACCTTAACACGCATACACCGGGAGCGTTGTACGAGGCTTTTGAGCCGAAGCGGGCGCGGCGGTTGAGGCAGCGCATCAAGTTCCAGTACACCCCAAAGCACGCGAGTTGGCTGAACGTGGCTGAGTGCGAGTTGAGTTGTCTGACGCGGCAGTGTCTGAAGGGTCGACGGATCGGGAACCTGGACGAGTTGCGGGCCGAGGCGGCGGCGTGGTCGCAACATGTCAACGCAAGCCAGCGTGGTGTGAATTGGCGTATGTCGTTTGCCGATGCCCGTTGCAGACTCAAGTCCATCTACCCCAAAAAATCATTGCTTGACGCAACACTAGGCTAAACAATAAAAATATCGGCATTTCTAGGGTCAAAATGGCAAGGCGCACTGACAACGGTCATCTGTATTATGGCCCGTACATACTCTACCATGGGTTTATAGACCTTATGCAGCGTCATGCAGCGTCGCTCTGACGCCCTCTCATACTTCCGTGGAGGCAGTGCACCCATTGGACGAAATCCACAAACCGCGTCACCTAGAAAAGGTAGTGGTAGGAATTATCGGCGAACCGTTTAGCGGGTCGCGCCGGGTCGGAGATCACAATACTGCGACGAAAATTGTTACCAAGATAGCTGATCTCCGTGACCAAGCATGGTACGGCTGTGACCCACCCCTCATCCGGCCACCAAAGCACCATGCCAGCCCATTCGAGAATGATCGAGAACAACAGCGAAAACAACAATCATTGGGTGATTTTCGCGACAGCCGATGAGGTCTTCGAAAGTAGTCAGCCCTACCAGACGACGAGGGTCTGCCACGGCCTCAGCCATTGAAGTCCTCCAGTTCTAATAAACACTAATTCCACTCAAGTTCGATTTTTCTCCAAAGTCGGTCGTTATTATCAGCACTGAGAGGTCTTTCTGTACGCAAGTCCAGCGCGGTAGAGTTTAGTGAAAAACCACTGCTCCCAGTGGTAATACTCCACATCGCATGTGGCCAATTCTCTGCTCCAGTCATAACTGAATCCAAGGCGCATAAGTTGCGATTTCATCTGGGCGATGTTTGCCCGTGTCCAAGTAGAAGGATGTATGGCATTCTGGATAGCTGCATTTTCTGCAGGTAATCCAAAGGCATCCCACCCAATTGGATGAAGAACGTTAAATCCCTAGGCTCTTTTAAATCTTGCGACTATGTCTCCGATTGAGTAGTTCCTTACATGCCCCATGTGAATTCTTCCAGATGGGTATGGAAACATCTCAAGGATGTAGTATTTTTTGCCAGCTATAGTTTCACTCACCTTGTAAGTGTCTGTTTTTTGCCAGCGGTCTTGCCACTTTTTTTCAATACGCTGAGGAGAATAATCTTTTTCCATTGTGAGTAGGGAAGGAGATCTAGATATGTCTTCCTACAAAGTTTTTAGGATGTGACTTTGCTCCAATAATATACCAAACTGATTGTTATTATAGAAATATGACTTCGTACTTGAATGTTTCTGGCTAAACGCATTTTCTGGTTTGCCTATACACTTTCCCCCGCAAATTTGATCCCAATCTCCAGCCACGATATCAGGCTGTCACCGAGATATACCGCAAGCGCGTCTATATTTCCGGTATCTGCTTTTTGCAGGGAGGAGATATAGCCATCTTTGTCTTCGGCTTTAATGACAATAGGCGGGTACCCAGACCGCATCAGGGCATAGTTTATCCACAAGCGCGCTACACGACCGTTGCCATCATCAAACGGATGAATACAGATAAACCGGTGATGCAGTTCCGCAAGAAAGTAAGATACAGAAGCCGGAGGAGATTCAATGTTTTCGTTAAACCATTTCATAAGATCTTCCATTTTTTTTGGAACCTCTTGTGGCAAAGCAAACATGAATATCTCCCCAGTTTTGGTTCTTACGTGGTTAGGTTGAGTCTTGTATTTTCCCGGTATGATTTTTTTCCTAGTCGTTTGCCCATCTGAGGTTATCGCTTCTTTCCAAAAGGGCTCTTTGAGAATAATCAGGTTAAGATTACGGATGTCTTCTTCTGTCAAAGGGCGTTCTTTGTCTTTTGCAAATTCTCTGACTTTTTCTATTCCCAAGTTATGAGCTTTTATTTCCTCATAGTCCCGAAATGGATGATCACCACAGGCGCGTCCGTGAATAAGTAAAAGTTCTGTCTCGCTATAACTCAGAGTGTTTCCTTCTATACGATTGGAATTATAATTCCAATCAAGTCGGATCTTTCTCCAAAGTCGGTAGTCATCATCCGCACTGAGTGGCTGCAGAGAATCCCACTCTTTGTATAGGTCATCAATACGTTTGTTTATTACTTCAAGAGACATTTATATTCTCTGCTCTTTTTAAGATCAAGTTGCTTCTTTTGAGTTTACCAGATCATCATACATTATTTCTTTATTCATATATTTTGTCTATTTACTTGAGGTTTCTTCATTCTGCAGTTTTTACGACAAAATAATTGTCATTTTTGGTGTATTCTATATATTTACTAAATAATTACAAGCAAAAAAAGCTATTTTTATCTGACAAAATGTCTGCCAAAAAATACAAAAAAACGCACCCATGGATAACTTTTCATGTGGACCTAGGGAAAATAGACTATAAGACATGGCTACTGTTAGGTGAAGCGGAATCGAAATGCGAACGCATTTCTAATGCTCCACTCAAACCCAAACTTTCGGAGACCCTGCATAAAACTTACCTAGCAAAGGGGATTCAGGGTACAACAGCAATTGAAGGAAATACCTTATCCGAAGAAGAGGTGAGAAACAGAATTGAAGGGAACCTTATACTGTCCGATTCGATGGAATATCAAGGCAAAGAGGTTGATAATGTGCTTGAGGCTTATAACATAATCGCCAGTGATCTGATAGATGGTGAACCGCATGAAATAAGTTCAAAAGAGATAAAAAATTATAATGAAATAGTCCTAGAAGATCTTCCATTAGGGGAAGACGTGGTGCCCGGTAAAGTCAGTCAGCATAATGTAGGCGTTTTCAGATACAGAGGAGCTCCCAGAGAAGATTGTGAATATCTTCTAGATGAAATGTGCAGATGGCTTAACAAACCGCATTTTAATCCAGACGAAAACAAAGTTGTTTTTGCGGTTATAAAAGCTGTGTTGGCACACTTATACATAGCTTGGATCCATCCGTTTGGCGACGGTAATGGAAGAACCGCTAGGATGGTTGAGTTAAAGATAATGTTAACCTCCGGCGCACCTTCTCCCGCATGTCATTTGCTGAGCAACCACTACAATAAAACCAGAAGTGAATATTATCGTCAGCTTGACTATGCAAGTAAATCGGGTGGGGACGTCTATCAATTCATACGTTATGCGGTCAGAGGTTTTGTAGATCAGCTAAGGGAACAGATTGAATTTATTGAGATGCAACAAGCGGAGATCTTCTGGAAGGATTACGTATTTGACACTTTTGGAGAAAACCCGGGCAAGTTTGCTAAACGCAGAAGAAGGTTAGCTCTGGATTTCTGGATGGTTACAAAACCCTTAAAAATTGAAGAAATAAGAAGAGTGAGCCCAAGAGTGGGAGAACAGTACTCACTCAAATCCACCAGAACGATTCAAAGGGATATCGAATTCTTGGTAGAAAAAGATCTTGCTAAGAAACATCAAGGTGGTTATTTGGTTAAGAAAGAAACTTTTTCGAAGTTCCTTTCCCCAAGAGTTGTTCCTGATTGAAGCCAAATCAAACTGCTCTGATATCGTAAAGGTGAATAGAAAACCCCTGAGAGGAAAACCCAACAAAGTTGGTCCTTCTTTACCCCTTCTTCCAACGTTTGACAGTATTACCATGGTAATGCTCTCATCACTGTCAAGAGTTGTCTCTTGACCGTTATAGCGCACAGGTGGTACCTAAAACGCGATATAGTGGTGATAGGTTTGGTGTTCCGTGCGCCTGTACAATAATGAGATGCTATTATTTAAACAGCTTCAAAATCACGCTTTGCTATCAAATAGAATTTGTAGAACAAATGCGGTAAAAATGGTTGTGAGACCCGAGAGAAATCCTTATTTGTCTAAGCCACTTCTTTCTAACCGTTTCGCCACTTTTCGCTACTATATGGGATTTGTGCTAGACTTTATCCTTACGCGTATGAACTCGGGTGAATTTCAGCAAACTGTGCAAGCGGTTGCAAACTATCTAAGGTTCTGTAGAGAGATAGGAATAAAAGAGATTCCCGTCCAAAGAGTGCGGAAAGAAAAAACAGACAAGAAACAAAGCGCCGTTTTACCCAGCCAAATTAGTTCTGAGACTTCTAGTGCTCAGACTTTGTCCCAGATAAGAAAAGAACTTGGAGACTGTACTAGGTGTAAACTGTTTGAAACTAGAAATAGCATAGTGTTTGGCGAAGGCAACCCGAACGCAAAACTGATGTTTATTGGAGAAGGACCTGGGAGGGATGAAGACAGACAGGGAAGACCTTTCGTTGGAAGAGCTGGACAACTGCTTACAAAAATAATAGAAGCGATGAAACTTAAGAGAAACGATGTTTACATATGCAACGTAGTCAAATGTCGTCCTCCACAAAACAGAAACCCTGAACCCGACGAAGTTGCAAGTTGTGAGCCCTTTCTCATGAAGCAGATAAAAAGTGTAAATCCCGAGGTAATAGTATGTCTCGGGAGCGTAGCTGCTGGACTTATGCTTAAAATTGATAAGTTTAGAATGGGGAATATAAGGGGAACTTTTCGTGAATATGGAGATGCAAAACTGATGATAACTTATCATCCAGCTGCGCTTCTGCGGAATTCCTCATTCAAAAAACCCGTTTGGGAGGACATGCAACTTGTAATGAAAGAACTCGGGATATCAGTTAAAGGGTGATTAGCTCAGTGGATTAGAGCACAGGCCTCCGGAGCCTGGGGTCGGGGGTTCGAATCCCCCATCGCCCGCCATTGATGCGTATTTTTGTATACTTCTTGGTGCCCACCTTTAATTTTTTACAGGATGTCCTATTCAAACGACAACTGGAGACTGTCTTTTATGATATTGATGTAAACTAGAAGGCTTACGGAAGAAAGTCCCTAAGGAGATTTTGTCTGAATCTAACCGTTGGATTATTTCAATACGTTAGCACGTAAGAGTTTATATGTCCTTATTACGTCAAACCCACGTTCAAAAAACGCTACAGATGAAATGTCTCACCTTGACTTTTATGGAAGGAAAAAATAGTCTAAGTCATTTACTAAAGAAAACCTTGTAAGGGGGATTTAATATGAAAAATAGCAGTTGCGTACAGAACCTTTGGTCCACAGGGGTTTTAAGTTTGATTTTCCTACTGGGGCTGGCCTTTTTACTCACTCCTACTCAAGCCTCCGCTCATGTTGTCGATAATGTTGGAACTGTGGAAGATAAAGAGGCTAAAGATGTGGATGTTAAGGATGAAAACGATGTTCGAGAATTTCTCACACATGTATCTGAGCATTATGCATCTACTCTAGCTAAATTCAGAGCACAACCATTCCGAGGACTTTCAACTATCTCAAGAGAGTTTAGAAAACCAGGGGTTTACAAAACCGACGAAATGTATGTGATTATGATAGACTCTGGTGGAACTGTTTTAAATCACTCGGCATATCCCAATCTGTTTGGGTGGAAATCGCCGCAAGTGGATAATATGGCGGGGGGGGGGCGGAGTCACCTACAGATGCGTTAAAAGCCTTACTTAATGAGACATCTGCAGGTGGAGTTGCATGTCAAGATTATACCTATAATAATGGTGAAAGATGGGCTTGCGCATCCCGTGCTTTAACGAACGGAGTAAGAGACGTTATAACGCTCATAGTAGGTCTTCATCACGGGCAAGGAAAAGATGAAAACCCGTTTTCTGAACCTGACTGCTCTTCTGTTCCAACTCCGGAAGTTACTGCAGAAGATTTACACAATGACCCGACAGAGTCTAATCTTAAAGCTTTTGTAAAAGGGTCTATTAAGTCGCTCCAAAAAGTTGTATCTGACAAGATCTCTGATATTGATATAGATATAAGTACTCCACAAGGTCTTGGTCAATTTTTTGAGAAAGTAAATGAGATATCGAATAGTTCTATAGTTTGTCTAGGACGAGGAGATTTTAAGCATGAGGGCATATACCTTTTTATTATGACACCAACCGAAGAAGGTACTGTAGTTCTCAACGGAAACAATCCGGACTTGAATGGTGTTACGTTGGAGTTAGAAGACGAACAATTATCAGGAGATGATAAAACTATAGTGACTCTGTTTCGAAATGCATTGATAAAAGGTAGTGAGGATGATCCTGTAGTTGGAGACTCTGCTACAGTCAACTACCGCTGGGACAATCCGGATATTGAAGGTGATGAAATTGCTGGTTGGCAAGAGAAAAAAAGTGTTCCAGGCACTTCGATTAAAACGAGTTATATTGAAGTTGGTGATATATTGGAAGAAGCTAGAAAAACGAATCAATCTCTCATAAGAATTTCGTATATCTTCGGCTCTGGGATTCATCCAACGGCGGCTCCAGCAACTCCAGCAACGACCACGAATGATGATGACGACGGATGCGCAATCGCTGGAACAGAGAACCATTTATCTCAAAGTGCATTGGTTAACTTATTACTAATGGCCTCTGTTCTGCTCTCTGTGGTTTTCTTGAGAAGACGCGCTTAATTTGAATTTGTGTGGTGTTGATCTAAAAGTTCATTGATTTTGCAAGGGTAGCCTTCTTATTCTTATGATAGGGTTGCCCTTGTTTTTTGTCTTCTTATTGGAACTACTGTTCTCCCGACCGTATATCTCACAAAGTTAAAGATTAAGTTTGATTTTGGATACCTAATCAAAGTGAAGTATAACAAAACTGTGCTTCTCATAACGCTTTAAGCACTTGCGTAAACAGCTCCCAAAAAGAATGAACCGGGGAAAAGATAACCTCGCTACAACTGATAAGTTTCATACTTCTTCCAAGAGTTTTTCACATTTATTGCCATAGTGCGCAGAAAGGTAAGAGATATATATCCTTATCGTAGGCGATAGTGCGTGGCGTGTTGCACAATACAATACCGCAATGGAAATCGCTTCCTGTGTTGATCTGTAACTCTTTTATGCCAGCCAAATCTTTGTCAGTAATTCTCTCTGCATGTTTGACTTCAATCGCCACTAGTTTGCTTTGTTTCTCCAATACAAAATCAACCTCACGCCCATCATTGGTACGGTAGAAACTAATTGCAATTTTTCCACCCGTAGCAAAATTGTTCTTGTGTAGTTCGGAAAGCACAAAATTTTCCAACACATGCCCAAAGCGTGTTGGGTTGTTCTTTACCAGATCTTCTGGTGTTTCTCCAAGTAAATGACAAAGAAGCATCGTATCGTGGAAAAATATTTTTTTTGATTTCACCAGTCGTTTGGTGATGTTTCGATACCATGGGCTCAAAATATTGGTTACAAATGTACCGTTCAAAATACCGCGATAATTACGCGTGGTCACCGCATTTAAACCAACTTCACGGCCAATACTAGCATCATTAATAAGATTGCCTGCACGTACTGCTAAAGATTGCAACAACACAGGCATGAACTCTGCCTTTTCTAAATTGTAAATATAGCGAGGGTCTTCCATCGTAATTTTTTGTACGTAGTTCTTGAACCAACTATCCGTCATTGACTCTGACATCTGTTGCAACTCAGGATACGTGGCTTTACGTATGATGTCCGTCAGTTTTGTTTTATCAGTTTTTATCTCTGAAAAATCTTTTGAAAAGCACCGTTCGAGAAAGTGTGATGTCGTATTTTGCGCCTCACTTGCGCTTAGTGGCAATAATGTAAGAGTTGCCATACGACCGACCATAGCATTTGCCAGTTCAGGAAAGACATTCAAACTAGCCGACCCGGTTATTAGGTAATATCCGTTTGCCGAATGTTCGCTTCCCAGCGCCTCATACCTTTTTTCATCAATCAGCATTTTCAAAGGACGGAAGATCTCTGGAGCCATTTGCACTTCGTCAATAATCAAAGGCGTGCCCGACTCACGCACATACCCTAGCGGGTTGCGTTGTGCTGCTGCCCGTTCCAAAGTGTCATCAAATGTGATGAACTTTGCTTTAAAATCCTCCGCCAACAATTCACGTACTAGAGTAGTTTTGCCGGCCTGTCTTGGCCCATTGATATGAACGGCAGGAAAAGATTTAAGAGCCGTCAAAACAAGTGACTGTAAATGGCGTTTAACAACTTTCATGGTACACCTGTATTTTCACAAAAACTACTATACGTTTTCTAAAATCGAAAAGCAATATTTGGATTTGAGGTTGAAAACCGCTAAATAAGACCAAGGCAACTGCTACTAGTCAGCACTATGGTCAGACAAAATAGTAGCCTATTATCCCCCGCCCGAAAAAGTGGGTTTTCAGGGTAAGTATTAACTATTTTTCACCGCTGCAATTTCTATGTTGCTAAGACCGTACATCTCATATACATATTGATCAATTTTCGACTCGTCCTCACTTGTATCTACTGATGAATTGGTATTTTTAATTTGTAAAATTCGGTCGACCAGTTGCACGACTGGACGCTGTTTTGTGGCACTGACGCTTGGGATAGGCAACTGCATAGCGTCTTTGGGATAGAAATGCAAATCCTCGCTCAGAAAGTTGAGGAAGTACCAGTTGATGAACTGTGAATTGAGCACGGCTAGTAGAAATCGGTAGTCAAACTGTTTGGACTGAGAGATATTGGTTCGTTTAACTGCTTTGACTGCGGTTTTATGCTTTGCATTGACTAGTAAGTCCATTCGTACGCAGTTAATGACGGTATTGCTATTGTAAAAGCCTTTTCTATCATAAGCGAACCGCAATCTGTCTTTAACTACATTAACGCAGATCAATTTATCGTTTTCAAACAACTCTGGGAACATTGGGTTATAGTGTTCGTCAGGAGAGTAGTTCAGCCAGCCACCTTGGGAGAATGAATAGCGTTTGATGTTTTTGCCTTCGCAAAATTGTTTTGCTCCTACAGTATACGTCGGGTTGAGATAATATACCTTGCGGAACTCCTTCCCTTTAGTGCGGTGATTAAGTCGGGCTCCGTAAGCAACTAGACAGATTTGATCAAGCCGCATTGATTTTGTCCATACTTTTTCCTTGATTTGTAAGGAAAGGATGTTCGGTGGATTAGTATCAAATCTGGCATCTTTTAGCGAAGCAAAGAATTTTTGGTCAATTGTGAATTCATCATCCGTATGATGTTCAAAATCGTCATTGCTATGGTATCGCCGCACCTTAGTGAGAGTATCGCTTTTGCGATTGCTGCTAACCGACAGGACTACGTTGTTCACCGTAGCATTTTCGAAAATTCTGTATTTGCTAGCATCTACCAATTCACGGATGTGATAACTGTTGATGAGTTTTTGGCGCATTTTGGTAGCGTACGTTTGATTGGTGAAAGCTGATGGAATAATATAACAAAGGATTCCAGTACTATTTAAAAGGGAAAGACCCTTTTCAAGGAAAGCGATGTAAGAGTCCGTGCGTTTCTCGCAGGTTTGGTAATTTCTCAGTAGGTAGTTGCGTGTCTCTTTGGGCAAGTTTACCACGTTGATGTAGGGTGGATTACCGATTACCACATCGAAGCCGTCTTTAACCCCGAACATGTACTCGGCATCAAACCAGTTTGCGGCTATGTTTTGTTCAAAAGGTTCCCAACTAGAGATTTGTCCTGCGGATACGGTAGGGAGCCCAATGGATTGCAACTTTTTAGTCAGCTGGTAGCGTAACTCAACATCATGCTTGCGACACTCCTGTTTAGTTCTATGTGTGTTGGCGTGGAAATGCCGCTCTCGGTTGGCGGCCAAGTTTTGTTCTAGATCATTTATTTCTTCAGATTGGAGAATCATTTGTCTTGGCTTGTCTAGGTGCCGTAGTGTATTTGCCGTCACAAAACGGGTTTCTAAGTTAGGTAATGGCTTGATACCGTAGTTGTCAGTAACGTCTGGGGAGGGTTCCTGCTCAATGGCTAGAGATATAAAAAACCGCAACTTAGCGATCTGCGTTGCGATGGGTTGAATATCCACGCTGTAAATGCTGTTCTGTATAAGGTACAACTTACGCCCGAAGTCGGAGTCGCGGTAGTGTTCAAAGGTACCACTGATCTCGTCTAGTTCTGCATCACGTTCTTGTTGGTTGTCAGTATCAAATGCGGTGGTCGCCCGTTGAGAGGCATTCTCTCGTTGTAACCGCTCCCAAACACTATTTTTAGGGTCTAAGCGACGAAGAACTAGAGTAAGTTTGTGCAGGATGCCCATTGGAAAAGCCCCAGAGCCGACAGCCGGGTCTAGTACCTTGAGGTTTGCGATGGCGCGGACTATGCTTTCCTTTTTAGCAGAACTGAATAGACCTTCTGCATTGTCATCAAAGGCGTAGTTGTAGTCTAGGAGAATGCGCAAGCGTCTCTGCCAACTGTCTATGTTATCATCTTTTGGAGACACTTTTTCTGCCAACGTGCCTACTAGCGCTTCGTCCACCATATAATCCACCACCACTCGGGGTGTATAGTAAGAACCAGTTTTTTTGCGTACGTTTTCCCTAGTTTCTCGGTTGAGTGCAGCTAGCAGGTTCTCAAAAACTCTGCCTAATAGTTCGGGGTCAAGTGCAACTTCTTGATCAACGGGCGTATTTTCCTCAACGGTAAACTTGTAGCGGTTAAACAGATCAATTAAGCCTGTGCCCCCCCCCCTTGGCTAAAGAATAGATAGTTGGGAATGCTTAACTTGCTATAGTGGGTATCGGAGAAGCAGTCAATGTGATAGCCACCACTGGTAGTATCCAAATTATCCAAGCAGTCAAATATGCCTCCATTGATAAACGGTGTTTTATTAAACAACATCAACAACGTTTTTGGGTCATACATTTCCTTGCGATAGTGGTAGCAGGAGAACTTGCTATTAGTAGACTTGTTGTTATGGGTGTTAAATCCTCGATGGTCAATTTCAGTGTTAAGTGTAGCGAAAAAAAGGTTTTGCAACACGACACGGTAGTAGGAATCATCGTTTGGCCGGTCGTAGTTCCTTAAGAGTTTCTGGATCTTATTTTCAATGAATAGATCTTCGGATACTAATCCCTTTTCTTTTATGAACCAAACGAACATCATCCGGGTGATGAGACGGATAACGTGTTCTTCGGCACCTAAGGTTTTAGTTTTTTCTTTAGGAAACTTGGCGGTTTTAACGGCATCATCAAACCACTCAAGCAGGTCTCGGTAGAAACGACGGTTCAATTCCTCTGTATCTAGGGTGTCTAGCCAAGCATTTAGTAGACCGTCAAAGTTATAAGGTTTATTATTCTTTTCTATCCAACTCAGTAGTTTTGGCAAGGATAGTTCTTCTAAAATATCCAAATGGGCTCTGTGCGGATTGGTCGCATCAATCTCTCGTATTAATGACACTTTTCCCAGCGCTTGAGGATGGGTTTGTTTCTTGCTGGAGCGACGTCCGACAAATGCTAGAGTGATTTGACCATTGCTGGTTCGGAAGATAAGGACGGCGGGGATATATTTGAGACGTTTGTTGACCTCACGAGTAAAACAAGCGTATCGGCTCCGTGTGTACGATTTCTCTTTTAGTTCTACAGTGATAAATAGAAAACTACTGGTATTTCTAGTATTAAAGCCTTGAAGTTGAGTAGTATCCTGCCCCCCCCCCTTGTGTTGTGGCGATTTCAGTGTTGGTTAACTGGAATAGGATGCGAATTTCTCTTACGCTGTTGCAAAAATCTTGCTCTGAGCGCGTGTTGGACTTTTCCGCCCTAAATTCGGTGATGAAGTCCGTAATTTTTCCGGTCTGTCCATCCAACCGGCGGTTGCTACGGTAATCTAGGGTGGCTAATAACTGAGCAGCTGAATCGGATAAATTCCCGGTAGACATTTGTTTCAGAGCAACTCGGATAGATTGGGATATCTTCTGCTGAGTCATTACTTTTCCTTAATGACGAGCCAAGTTATTAACTCAAAATCGCTAGTGGCGCGAGGAGATTCTAGAATCGGAGATAACTTAAAGCCAGCATTACCGTCTAGTCCCAGGCCTTTAGTTTGTTCCTGATTGTACGTCTGGCGAATGTGGGCTATGGCATCGTTCAGCATTTTATCGTAGAGTACCATGTTCTGCCCGTAGTTTGTCTTCTGGTCGAAGTGGTTGCAGAGTTCGGCAATGGGCTTGGTTTTCCCAATTGCGGTGGCTTGGAACACTTCCAGTATCTGCCGAACGTTAAGACAGCCATGACGGATGTTTCCGTTGTCTTGAATGTATACGAAGTGGAATGGATGTACAGGGCTTGCCAAACGGCAATATTCACTAGCATCGCTACTAACATTACGTTGTCGTAGGAAGAAAATTGTACCGGGCGGGGTGTCCATGGATGTGGCTGTTATCGCATATACTCCGGACGGCATTGACTCTAACATCTCTTTTTTAGATTCTAAGTGGCGTAGTAACTGGGTAAAAAAATGGTCCAAGGTAAAGTCACCCATGGATGGACCTTTTTCTAGGTCTTCTAGATCCGGAACTTCATCTCTGAGTTTCATCAGTTGCGCGTCTCGAAACTTCAGTTCCCCTTGAGCTTCCGCTTTGGTGAAGGGGTCTTCGTCGCCAGTGGCAGCCAAATCAGCTAGGGCCATCCGGGCTTGGACCCTGTTCTGCAAGCGCAGATATGTTTCCATGTCTTTTGTAGGCCAGTAGTTAACCATTTGCACGGAGTTGTTCCTGCTACCGATGCGGTCTATGCGACCGAACCTCTGTATTAAGCGCACCGGATTCCAGTGGATGTCATAATTTAGTACAGTGTCACAGTCTTGCAGGTTTTGACCCTCGGAGATACAGTCTGTGGCAATTAACAGATCAATGTCGGCGCTGCCAACAACGTCGCCACTACGTTGGCGAGCTACAGGCGCAAAGTTAGTCAGGATGGAGTTGAATTCGTTGACTCCGTCAGTAATGCGGTTCTCGTCGCCCGAAACCATAGCCATGTTAATCCCCAGTTCCGCAACAAGGTTCAAAAGATTTTCGTACAGATAGGTCGCCGTGTCTTTGAAGGTGGTAAACACCAACAATTTCCTGTTGGGTTGGCCGTCTTGATTATGAGAGGGATTCGTCATCTTATTGAGTATGTCCTTCTTAATCTGCTGAAGTTTTCCATCACGTTCTGGAGTGATTGCGTTTACTTGGTTCAGTACTTCTGACAGCGTGTCTTTGTCTTGATCTAGGTCAATCCGCCACCGAAGCAGATCTAATTCCCTTAGATGGTAGGGTTTATTGCCCCGATTGACAAAGAATTCCTCATCCTCTTCTTCTTCGTCGTTGGGCAAGAGGTCCAAGATTCGTAAAGTCTCATCTTGAATCTGGTTATCCTGCTCGTATGAATCAATTTTTTTTAGCAAGTTATCAATTTTCTTGACGGTGCGTCCTAATGTCAGTTGTAAGGCGTGCGCGGAGCTCTCTAAACGTTTGAGGAAATTGACTCGTATCATCCCAACCAAAAACCGTTCGCTGTCCTGCTGGTTAAAGTTTTGCTCTTTGCGACGGAATTCTAGGTCTGCCAGCCTTGTGGGGTCGGTGACATATTCACTAGGCTGGTACACCGCCAATCTGAATTCGCCAATGCGGTCAGCAAGTTTCTTGTAGGAGAGATTGTCCATTTCATCTGTTTTTGGATACATATTTTTAGGTTGCAATCGTTTTGGAAACTGACCAATACGTTTCATTTCCTCTGCGTAGAACTGCTTGACTTGACGACGGGAGCGAGAAATGGACACGCCACCTAATAGCCGAAAAAAATCCGCACCAATCTTCTCCTCTAAGGTATTATTATCTCGGTAGCCGTTGCTATGATGGGTTTGCTCCCAGTCTTTGAACTGTCGTTGGGCAGCTGCCATCATATTGCGTATATCACCTACTTTTAGACTTTTACGGAAGGCGGACTCTCTTCCTTCAGTCATCAGATAAATCTGATTTCTCAGATCAATCAACGACGTATTTACTGGCGTTGCCGACAGCATAAGTACCTTGGTTTTACAGCCAGCCTTGATCACTTCATCTAGCAGTCGTTTGTAGCGTTTCCCGCCGTCGTTACGAAAGTTATGAGACTCGTCAATCACTACTAAGCCGTAGTTGCTCCAATTGAATTCGGCTAGGTCTACACCTCCAGAGCATCCAGAGTCCCGAGACAGGTCGGTATGAGCCAATGCAGTGTACACAAAGCGGTCTTTCGGAAACGGATTCTGTTTGTGGGCGTAAGTAATTGGATAAAGTCGCCAATTTTTAATCAGTTTGCGAGGACAAAGAACTAGCACTCGTTCGTTGCGCAACTCAAAGTAGTGGATGACTGCCAATGCGGTGTAAGTTTTCCCCAGACCTACGCTGTCAGCCAGGATACAACCGTTGTGCTCCCGCAACTTGGCTATTACGCTTTTCGCACCGTCTTTTTGAAACTCATAAAGAGTATTCCATACTTGGCTGTCTTGGAATCCGGTAGTAGCGGCATCATCATCACCGGCTAGTCGAGCCTCAATGTTCCGACGGAACAACTCAAACAGCGTTTTGTAATAAACATCCTGTGGAGCATAGTCTTTACCTATCCGTTCTAAGGCGTTAAGAACCTGTTGTTTTACGTCTTGGGTTAGCTTTTTGTCATTCCACAACTGGTTGAACCATTTTAAGAGTTCCCCCACGGTGTTTGCGTCCTTAGTTGCTAGGTTGATTTCCAAGTTGGATTGATCGCTACCTCCTAACCCGCGTTTAGTGAAGTTGGAACTACCTACTAGCGCCGAGTGAGTCTTGCTTCCTGCGATGTACATCTTACCGTGCAGAAAATTGGACCGACTGGTTGAGCGGACAGTCACGGTATTCCTACGAAACCATTGGGCGCACCGTCTGGCGATAGCCTTTTGCTTTAGAATTTGGTTGGGTTCTAATCCCTGTTCGGTGAGTTCAAAGGACTTGGGTTCATCTGTACCTGGGTCTAGTTCTTCCACCGAGACGGGGTCTCCGAACAGGAAGCGGACATTGACTACTCGGTCTAAAGTCTCCGCTAGCAGGTCGTATCCATAGATGGTGAAGTAGGCGGATACGAAACTAAATGCATCTGCATTAACTAGGGCGCGTTTTAGGTGTTCAGCAACTCTGTTACTCCGATTGTCAATTATGTAGCGGTCTGCAATTGGGGTTTCATTCATAGGGAATGCTTTCGGTCAGAGAAAACGACTCTGTCTAGTGTTTTTGGCATATTCGCGAATTGGTGGTGAATCACCATTGGGGAAATGCTGTGTACCATCTAGATGTTTTAGAGAGCAGAGATAGGAAGCGGCTACGTGTCTCATAGTTTCCGTTGTCAATTTACAAAGAGAGGCATGCGTATAGTCCCGTCAGAACAGGCGGTTTTTCTATTTTTTGATCACCGTGTACATCGTTTTTTCGTCAGACCAACTGATATTTTCAGGATCATCATAAGTTTTAAGAATGTTTTCCCGGAACCTCTCAAGGCATTTGTCAAACTCCTCAGTTTCGTACAGATAAAAAGTCGAATAATGCTTGCTTTGAGCCCTTTCTATGAGTTCTGTGAGTGAGTTTTTCCTCTTAAGATGAAAGGTTTTTGTCTCTAGAAGTTCAAGTCCAGGGGTTCTTTCAATATCGTTTGCAAGCGTTTCTGTTTTGTAAAGACCTGATTCCTTAGTATTGAAGTCTGGAAAATGTTTCCCCCATATATTTTTCATGCTCTGAACTTTTGTTCTCGTGTATATGAAGAGAGGCGAACCATTTCGTAACACCCTTGAACTTTCTTTCAGGAATTTTGGAGTATTAAAAAAATGTATAGCATTAAAACAAAATATGGCGTCAAGAGATTTGTCCCCTATGGGGAGTTCCTGCGCAATGGCGATTTTAGTCGCATAATTACTTATTCCGTTATCGGTAAGATACTGTTCAAGACTCTCAAGCATAAACTCGTTTGAGTCGTAGCAGTAAAGAAACAGATTCTCTTTTCCCAAGTATTCAAAGAGAAGCCTCGCGTAACGTCCCGCACCCGCTCCAACATCGGCCGCTTTTATTTTGCCTCTTTCTCCAATTATCCCTTTTATATAGACTACTGGCTCTATGTCCGTGGTTCTTAGAGACCTATAACTTTCCGCTATCCTCGCATAATGTTGCTGGGTTTTCTGTATAAACTGCCGGGTTCTCATTGATTAACTTTCTCCAGTGAAGTATTGGTTCTTAGTTACTGACTGATATGGACTTTTTAGTTTCGGGAATTGGAACCTGCAAAACTATTTCTAAAACTCTCTGCGATCTCTCGAAACATATAGGCAACTTTATCTGGGAGATCGTCAATTACGCACCATGTTCTTTTCCTATCTTTTTCGTAATCACCGGTATCCTCTAGAGCTCTTGCGATAAAGAAAGTGTAAAGAATGGTTTTTCTTTCACTCTTTATAATCATTATATCAAGAGGTTTTTCTATTGCGACCCGATATCCGCTTTCCTCAAGGCACTCTCTTTGTGCTGCTTCAGCCGGGGTTTCTCCCTCGTCAACTCCACCAGCGGGAAACACCCAAGAATTGTTGAGTTTTCTGGAACTCACAAGGATAACCTTCGTTTTCCCTTGGTCATTTGTCTTGTAAGCCACTACACCGGCTTTTTGTACGGGCTTAATCATTCGCTACAATGTTAGCCTAAAAAATTGATATTAACAGATAGAATAATTGTTTTTCTCTATTTGGGGGAAGAAAACTGCAACATTGAGGGTCAGGTCTTGTCTTTATCTGTCTTTTTACGACATGGAATATATACTCTTCTAATGCGATGCGCTTGCTACACACCGGATGCGTCGTCTTAGACAAAGGAGAACATAAATGCCAAATAGACTAAGTAGCGAAAAAAGCCCCTATCTTCTTCAGCATGCGGAAAACCCCGTTGACTGGTATCCATGGGGAGATGAAGCGTTTCAAAAAGCTAGGGAATGTAACAAGCCTGTATTTCTCTCAATAGGGTATTCGACATGCCACTGGTGCCATGTAATGGAGCGTGAATCATTTGAGGACAAAGACGTGGCGAAACTGATGAATGAGGCGTTTATCTCTGTAAAGGTTGATAGGGAGGAGCGCCCTGACATAGACAATATTTATATGACAGTCTGTCATGTGCTTTCAAAAAGCAATTGCGGATGGCCACTCAACATAATCATGACTCCACAGGGAGAGCCATTCTATGCAGCTACCTACATACCCAAAGAGAACCGACATAGCAGAGTAGGAATGATTGAACTCGTGCCGGGAATAAAAGATCTGTGGGAAAACAGAAATGATGAAGTGCTCAATTCTGCGCGTCAGATAACCGAAGCGGTAAAAAGTCTTGCTGATTCACTTAGAATAAAAGGGGATTCCAGTATTAGCCACAAAACTCTTGATGATGCTTATGGATATTTTCTCTCGGCTTTTGACCCCCGCGAGGGCGGGTTTGGAAGATCTCCCAAGTTTCCTACCCCCCACAACTTAATGTTTCTTATGAGATACTATGCGCGTACAGGCAAGGAATCTTCATTGCGTATGGCCGAGCGGACGCTTGCAGCCATAGGTAGGGGAGGAATATACGACCATGTAGGTTTCGGAATGCACAGATATTCGACAGATGCCGAGTGGCTTCTGCCTCATTTTGAAAAGATGCTTTATGATCAGGCGCTTTTTGTGATCGCTTGCGTTGAGGCATGGCAAATCACAAAAAACCCGTTTTACGAAACAAGAGCAAGGGAAACACTGCAATACGTGCTTCGTGATATGACATCTCCAGATGGAGGTTTTTTATCTGCAGAGGACGCAGATAGCGAGGGAGAGGAAGGGAAATTCTATTTCTGGACTATTGAGGAAATAAAAAAAATTGTGGGGAAAGAGCAAGCAGATCTCCTATCAGGTGTTTACAATCTTGCGCCCGAAGGAAATTTTAGAGACGAGGCTACCGGGGAGCAAACTGACCGCAACATATTCCATATGAGCGTTCCACTTGAAGAGACGGCCAAACGTCTTGGCATCGCTCAAGTGGAACTTGATAAAAAACTCAGGGTTCTTTTACAAAAACTTTTTGATCATAGGGAAAAGAGAATTCATCCATATAAAGATGATAAAATACTTGCTGACTGGAACGGACTTATGATTGTGGCGTTTTCGCGAGCGGCTAAGGTTCTCGGAGATGACGAGTATTCAATGGCCGCACAGAAAGCAATAGAGTTTCTGCTCCATAACATGATTCATAACGGAAGACTAGTTCACCGTTATCGCGACGGTGAGGCGGCGATGCCTGCTACTGTGGATGATTATGCGTTTTTTATATGGGGGCTTCTTGAATACTACGAGAGTACTTTTGATGAACGGTATTTATCTCTTGCCATCTCTTTTCTTGAGGAGCAGTTTGAGCATTACTGGGACAGGGAATTCGGTGGTTTCTTTTTTACCGCTGACGATAGCGAGAACCTTATAGTGAGGCAGAAAGAAATTTACGACGGGGCGGTTCCCTCGGGAAACGCTGTTTCAATGTTGAATATAATGAAAATCGCGAGAATAACAGCAGACTCAGTACTTGAGGAACGCGCAACTCTTATGGCTTCTGTTTTTTCAAAACAGATTTCAAATCAACCCGCTTCGTTTTCAATGCATATGAATGCTATTGATTTCATGCTGGGTCCTTCTTTTGAAATAGTGATCGCGGGAGATAGAAATTCTGAGAAAACCCATGAGTTTATAAGGGTGCTTGCTGGCGAGTATTTGCCCAACAAGATAGTTCTTTTAAAAGATGAGGCAAACGAAACGGAAATCTCAAGAATTGCTCATTACACAAAGGACCACGAACCAATTGATGGAAAACCCGTTGCCTATGTGTGCTCAAACTATAAGTGTAGTCTCCCGACTTCTGATCCTGTTCGTATGCTTGAACTTCTACGTGGTCCGCACAACGCCTGAAGCGGTTACGAAATCATGGCTCCAAGAAAATTAAAAAAATTTTAATTAAACTGTTGCATTTGAAAAAACTGTTCCTATAATCTATGTACTTTTTTTCCAAGGGGGAAATAAAATGAACAGAAGAAGGAACGAGAAAAAGGTAAGAGACCTCGTTGAAATGATGCAGGACCCTGACAGTTCTAGTTACTCAGGTTACATTGGAAGTGACTGCGACACTATGGAACTTTACGAGCAGGAACTTGAGGAGATGGGTGGAGATGATTTCTACGATGCGGAACTTGATTTCAACTGAGTTTTTTATCCGCTTCTCCTAAGTTTTTCCTTATATGCACTAGTAGTACCGATATCGCGGCAGGCGTTACGCCTGAGATGCGACTTGCCTGCCCAACCGATTCGGGTTTTACTTTTGAGAGTTTTTGAACTATCTCGTTTGAAAGGCCGGGGATATTCGCGTACTCAAAGGCTTTGGGAATTTTCATGTTCTCAAATCTGTGGAATCTCGCAATTTCTTCCCGTTGCCTATTTATATAACCCTCGTATTTGATTTCCATCTCTATCTGGGACCCAAGTTCTGAGGAGACACCTAGGTTTCGGCTTGGATCAATAAATCTGAGCATCTCGTAGGTAAAGTTTGGCCTTCTGAGTATTTCCTTGAGGGTTTGAGGCTTTTTTATCTTCTGCGACCCTAGGTTCTCAAGAATTTTGTTGGTCTCTTCGTTTGGAAATATCCTCTCAGACTCAAGTCGAAGAAGTTCGGATTCAATCTCTGTTTTGCGCCTACGGAATTGCTCAATACGCTCGTTATCCAAAAGTCCTATTTTGTGCCCAAGTTCACTTAGCCTTAGATCAGCGTTGTCCTCTCTTAATATGAGCCTATACTCAGCCCTTGACGTAAACATCCTATAGGGTTCATCAACCCCTTTGGTTACTAAGTCATCTATAAGGATTCCTATATAAGCTTTTGAACGATCAAGTACAAACGGATCCTTCCCCTTGATGCGCAGTGCCGCGTTTATTCCAACGATGAGCCCTTGGCTTGCCGCTTCTTCATAACCTGTGGTCCCGTTTACTTGACCTGCAAAGAACAAATTCGACACAAACTTTGACTCAAGCGTGGAAGAAAGTTGCGTGGGATCAAGAAAATCGTACTCAACCGCATAGCCTGGTCTCATTATCTCAACATTTTCAAGTCCTTCCATGGTTCTTGAAAACTTGTACTGCACATCTATAGGAAGACTGGTTGAGATTCCGTTTGGGTAGATTTCATAGGTCTTGGTTCCCTCAGGCTCAAGGAATATCTGGTGGCGGTTTCTATCTGGAAACTTGACTACCTTGTCTTCTATTGAGGGACAGTACCTAGGTCCTATTCCCTTTATAAGTCCTGAATACAGAGGCGATTTGTCTATGTTTTCGTTTATAACCTGATGAGTTTTTTCGTTTGAGTAGGTTATGTAGCACGGCATCTGATGTCTTGTTATCTTTTCCGTGGAAAAGGAGAAAGGAACGGGTTTTTCATCTCCGTCTTGTCTCTCAAGTTTGTCCCAGTTAATTGTCCTCCCGTCAAACCGTGGAGGCGTGCCAGTTTTAAGTCTTGCGGTTGTGAACCCTAAATCGGCAAATGAATTCGAAATGGCTCCTGCTGCAGCTTCCCCCGCGCGTCCGGAAGAGATACGAGTAAGACCTATATGTATGAGTCCGCCGGGAAACGTACCGGGAGTGACTATCACCGTATCGGAAAAAAACCTCTCGCCGAGCGCTGTTTTCACCCCTGCAATTTTCTCTCCTTCAAGAAAGAAACTTTCAACCATGGCTTGCTTCAAGTCTATTTCTGGTTCGTTTTCAAGCGCTTTTTTCATATAGGTTCTGTAACTTTGTCGGTCGGCTTGTATTCTGGTTGCTTGAACCGCAGCGCCTTTGCGTGTGTTAAGTCTTCTAAATTGTATAGCTGAGGAATCAGCGGCCTTGCCCATCTCTCCACCAAGAGCGTCTATTTCTTTTACTAAGTGACCTTTTCCAACTCCCCCTATCGAAGGGTTGCATGACATAAGTCCTATGGTGTCTATATTGGCGGTAAGAACCAATGTAGAACAACCCATCCTAGCTGTGGCAAGCGCAGCCTCACAACCCGCATGACCTCCGCCTATCACAATCACTTCATATTTCTTTGAACCGGAAAAAGCCATTTTTTTCGAATCATCTGAGCGATTTTCAATGGCTAGTATAACTATAAAACTCTCTCACAAAAACTAGATGAAAAAGAATTTTCAATAGTGTCTGTAGAAAAGGAGTGAGGATAAAATTGAAAGTAGTTGAATAGATTGGTATCATTAGGAGATAATGTCTTTCTTGGAATTCATATCGCGTGTAAAGGGGAATTTGGGTAATTATCCGACTGAACAGGACGTTAGCCAAAAAATTGTTCTTCCTGTTCTCCGGTATTTGGGATGGGAGACGGAAGGCCTTGGATATGTTTACCCTGAATATTCGCTTGGTAATGCTAAGAGTAGGGTTAGGGTTGATTTCGGCCTCAAAATTTCCAAGAAGGAAAACGAAGACCTTCAGTGCATAATTGAAGTTAAGTCAGAGAAAAAGCTAAAAATAGGTTGTGATGAAGAGCAACTTTTTAAGTATGCGTTTATAGCTGGTGTCCCCCTAGCTGTTCTGACTAACGGGAAGTTATGGATGTTTTATCTTCCTATGAAGCCCGGGAAAATTGAGAAAAGGCTCTTTCGCACTCTGGATTTCGAGAATCATAAAAGTGAGGGAATAATTGAAAGTCTTAATCAGTATTTGTCTTTTAAGAACACGTGCTCGGGAAGAGCAGTAAGAAATGCGGAGCGTGACTATAAGGAAAAGATCAAGAGAAAGGAAGCCAAAAAGAATATCCGTGTAGCATGGAAAAAACTTCTAGACGGTTCTTCTGAAAAACTGATTACACTTCTTATTGAAGAAGCATCGCAGATTCATCCTAAATATGTCCCAGCCAGAATGGATGTTGTTAACTTCCTGAAAGATCCGGACAACTTTGAGGTATACCCCAAAACTTCTCTTAAAGCAGAACCAAAAACTCCCAAACCTAGAGAGACTAGAAAGGAGGAAGATATCTCCTTCTTTCTTTTAGACAATAAGTATTCAGACAATCTGAATGTTGCTTCTGCTTTTGCAAAAATTTTAGAAGTTCTCGCTAAAAGAGACCAATGTTTTCTTACGCAGTTGGCGGAAAAAACAGTAGGGAAGAAATATCCATTGCTTTCCCAAAATCAAAAAGACCTCACCCCTCTCAGTCCCAAATCTAGAAAAAAACTTCCAAATGGCTGGTGGGTAAGCACTCATTCATCCACATATAGTAAAAAGGTTATACTGAAAAAAGCCTGCGAAGTCGCAGGAATCCCTTTCGGCAAATCCTCGGGGCTTAAAGTCAACTTCTAATCAGAGAGATAAAGCGAATTTTATAATCTAATTTGCTTCTCCCGCTATACTCTCTTTATTGAATTTCCTCGTAGGTAGTATTATATTTTTTGTGAAGAGTATTTGGGAGGTATTTGCGAAAATGAATACTATGAAAAGTATTTTTCTTCTTGCCGCTTTATCAGCCATTTTTATTTGGGTGGGAGGTATGCTTGGAGGTCAGAACGGTGCCGTGATAGCTCTTATCTTTGTAGGCGTAATGAACTTTGTAAGTTATTGGTGGAGCGATAAGATGGTTCTTAGGATGTACAAAGCGAATGAAGTCGACAGGCAAAGTATGCCTCAACTTTATTCTGACGTTGAGCAACTTGCGCAAACAGCGGGACTTCCGATGCCTCGAGTTTATATAATCCCAGAACTTGCTCCAAACGCTTTTGCCACAGGTCGCAATCCCCAGAATTCGGCTGTAGCCTTTACAGAGGGGATCATGCGTATTCTTGACCGCAACGAATTAAAAGGAGTAATCGCCCATGAACTTGCCCACATAAAAAACAGGGACATACTGATTGGTTCTATAGCGGCAACGATTGCTGGCGCTATAAGTTATTTAGCTTGGATGGCGCAGTGGGCGGCAATTTTCGGGGGCGGAGGTCGTGATAGAGGCGGAGGGATTGTAGGGCTCATAGTAATGATAATAGTAGCTCCTCTTGCCGCTACTATAGTGAAACTAGCTATATCAAGAACGCGTGAGTTCGGAGCGGACCAAACAGGCGCCGAGATATGCAGGAATCCGCTTTACTTATCTTCTGCGCTTCGCAAGTTAGAGCGTGGAGCTGAGATGACCAAATTTAATGTAAGTGAGCAGACTGCTGAGAGCACAGCGCATATGATGATAGTGAATCCAATGATTGGTGGAGGTTTTGCGAAACTTTTCAGTACTCATCCACCGACAGAAGAGAGGGTCGCGCGTCTTGAGGCCATGGCCGGTGGGCCCTCTTACTGAGTTTACGCTTGATTCATAGGCAGAAAACTTAGTTACCGCCAGAGAAATTTCCTGAAAAGAGAATCTGTTCTGATAGGGGAAAAAGATGAAGTCACGTCCCGTAATAGGCGTTACTACCGACCTTGATGACAAGTCCAACCTGATAGAGGCCGCTTACTCAAAAGTTGTTGAGTTTTACGGTGGGGCTCCTGTTTTGATTCCTACAGTTGCTGGTATCTGTGGTTCTCATTCCAGTTTTTTTACAACTATAATCTCTACGATTGATGGGCTTTTAATACCTGGTTCAAGGGACATGGATCCAAAGTTTTACGGAGAGAAGCCTCATCATGCTATAGACCCAATGAGTTCTGATCGTACGGAGACGGAATTTGAAATTCTCGCATTGGCTCTTGAACATAAAATTCCCGTTTTGGGCATATGTGGAGGCTCACAGTTGATAAACGTTTTTTATGGTGGCTCAATCCACCAAGATATAAAAGCGCTTTTACCCGAAGCGATTAACCATGAAGGAGGAACTGCTCATTCTGTAAAGGTTGTTTCGGGTACCGTTTTCAGTGGTATTGTAGAACAAGAGAATTTTGTTGTGAAAAGCTATCATCACCAAGCGATAAATAAAATTGGCGATGGACTGCGGGCAAGCGCTTTCGCTCCAGATGGAGTAGTGGAGGCTCTTGAGTCTGAAGACGGCGGAGTCATGGCGTTTCAGTGGCATCCCGAGCTTGAGGAGACCACAATTTCTAAGCGAATTTTCACAAGATTTATTTCCGAAGCCTCCCACGCGTCAAACGGTTCTCATGCTATCGGGTAGTTTTATTGTCCGAATATTAACTAACTCCGGTGGGAATCCTCTAGTTTGAAGTTCATAACCATAACAGGCGCAAGGGAGCATAATCTAAAAAACATAGATGTTCGGATACCTCGGCGAAGCCTCACCGTAGTCACGGGTGTCAGCGGTTCAGGAAAATCTTCTTTGGTTTTCGACATACTTTTTGCTGAGGCGCAGAGAAGGTTTATGGAATCGCTTTCCTCCTATGCTCGCCAGTTCGTCGAAAAACTAGACAAACCCGATGTTGATTTCATAGAGGGTCTTTCCCCTTCGGTATCAGTTGACCAAAAAACGTTTCACAGAAATCCTCGCTCAACTGTAGGAACAATAACAGAAATATACGACTATCTTCGCGTTCTATTCTCAGTTGCTGGAGAGCCGTATTGCTACCAGTGCGGTGAGGAAATATCTTCACAGACTCAGCAAAGCATGGTGGAGAGGGTATGCGCAATAGCGGGGAAGACCCCAGTTGCGGTGTATTCCCCGGTGGTTCGAGGGAGAAAAGGAATATACAGAAAAGAATTTGAGGATATGAGAAGAGAAGGTTTTTTACGGGTGAGAGTGGATGGAGAGACGTACGACCTTGAAGACGATATAGAACTTTCTCGTAACAAAAAACATACTATCGAACTTCTTGTGGATAATGTGGTTCTGCGTGGCGAAAAGTCCGAAAAAAGACTTTCAGACGCGCTTGCGCTTGCGCTTAAAAGGTCGGGAGGAACTGTAAAATGCGAGGTCGGTGGAAAACACCTTGTTTTCAGTGAACATTTTGCCTGTCCTCAGTGCGAGATAAGTTATCCTGAAATTTCCCCGCGGCTTTTTTCCTTTAACAGTCCCTACGGCGCTTGCAAAAACTGTCAGGGGCTTGGGTCAGAGACATTTTTTGACCCTGAACTTATAGTTGCGGACCCATCTAGGACTCTTTCCGATGGAGCTATAAAACCTTTTGAAGATTCAAGATATGTGAACCGTATGCTCCAAGCGCTTTCAGAGCATTATGGCTTTAGACTTGATGTGCCGTTTTCTAAACTTTCCCCAAGACACAGAGAAAAAATACTGTACGGTTCGGGGGATGAAAAGATACAATTCAGAAGGAAAAGAGCAGGAAGACAAAAAGAATACGCTGAGCCGTTTTCAGGGATTGTTGGGATTCTCACGGAGTGGTATACAGAGACCCGCTCTGATGAACTCAGAGAAAAACTCTCAAAGTATATGAGAACTGTTCCGTGCAGAGACTGTTCCGGACAGAGACTTAACAGAATCGCTCTTTCCGTTACGTTTAGGAAAAAAAATATAATGGATATGGTGAAAATGCCAGTTGAAGAACTCACGGATTTTTTTAGTTCTCTTAAGCTCAAAGAGAGAGAAAAGAAAATCGTTGGTGAACTTCTCCGGGAGGTATCGTCCCGACTCAGTTTTCTCCTCCAGATAGGACTTGGTTATTTGAGTCTTGACCGCTCCGCTCCAACTCTTTCGGGGGGAGAGGCCCAGAGAGTGCGTCTTGCGACTCAAGTGGGTTCAAAACTCACTGGAATAACCTATGTGCTTGATGAGCCGTCAATAGGTCTTCATCCCAAAGACAACTCAAAACTGATTAAAACCCTAAGAAATATACGTGATATGGGAAACACTGTTGTTGTAGTGGAACACGATGAGGAGACTATAAGAAGCGCTGATTTTATCGTTGATTTTGGTCCAGGCGCGGGAGAACAGGGAGGAGATGTCGTCTGCGTGGGAAATGTGGGGAAGATTGCCCGTTGCGGAGAGTCTCTTACTGGAAAATATCTGTCAGGAAAAGAACAAATACTCGTTCCCCAAAAAAGAAGAAGTTCAAAGTCAAAGGTGCGGGTGCGTAAGGCGTGTGGAAACAATCTGCGCGGCATTGACATTGATTTTCCTCTTGGGACCTTTGTATGCGTGACCGGGGTTTCGGGTTCCGGTAAAAGCACTTTAGTTCTTGACACCCTGTACAACGGTCTCTCAAGAAAACTAAACCGAAGCAAAGTCCGTCCAGCTCCCCACGATGCGATAACTGGCGTTGACAGGCTTGATAAGGTGACCAAGGTGGATCAGAACCCCATAGGTAGAACTCCAAGATCTAACCCAGCGACCTACACGGGAGTGCTCACCGAGATAAGGAACCTTTTTGCGATGCTTCCCGAATCAAAGGTTAAAGGGTACGGACCGGGAAGGTTCAGTTTTAATCTTTCCCAAGGGGGATGCGCGGGATGCGGGGGAAGTGGAACGGTAAGGGTTGAAATGCATTTTCTTGCGGATGTTTACGTCACCTGCGAGGTTTGTGGAGGGAAGAGGTACAATAACGAAACGCTTGCGGTTAGATACAAAGGTAAAAATATGTCAGACGTTTTGGAAATGACTATAAGCGAAGCTGAGGTTTTCTTTGCGAACATCCCAAAAATCCGTGGAAAACTCTCTGTATTAAATGAAGTAGGACTTGGTTATATAAGACTAGGTCAGAGGGTGACGACTCTTTCTGGAGGGGAGGCGCAAAGAATAAAACTTGCTAGGGAACTTGGGAAAAAAGCTACTGGAAAAACTCTGTATGTGCTTGATGAACCGTCTGTGGGGCTTCATTTTGACGATATAAAAAAACTCATTTCAGCTATACAAAGGCTTGTTGATCTAGGAAACACTGTGGTTGTAATAGAGCACAATTTGGACATCATAAAATGCGCGGATTACGTAATAGATCTTGGCCCCGGGGGAGGAGATGCGGGAGGTGATCTTGTCGCTAGAGGAACCCCCGAGCAGGTATCCGATGTTCAAGGTTCTCATACGGCTGTTTATCTAAGAGATGTTCTCGCGGATGGAGATTTCTAGAGATTGGAAACGCTACAGTCAGTAATTCTGGGGATTATACAAGGCATAACGGAATTTCTTCCTGTAAGTAGCACTGCCCATATTCTTATAGTTCCTTGGTTTTTTTCATGGCAAGACCAAGGACTTCCTTTCACAGTTGCGCTTCACCTAGGAAGTCTTATTGCTATTGTTTATTGCTTTAGACAAGAGATTGCGTCTATGGTTTGGGGATTTTTCCAGATTATTGCAAACCGTTCTTTTCAAGGACGCCGTGACGGAAAAATGATCCTTTACATAATAATCGCCACTGTTCCCGCGGTCATTGCTGGGACGCTATTTGAACGCTATGTCTCAGGAGTGTTGCGTCACCCGATTTTTGCCGCCTTTTTTCTTGCAGGATTTGGACTGCTTTTGTACAAGGCTGACTGCAAAACGGATTCAAAAAAAAACCTTGAAGATATTAATCTTCTAGATGCTACTTTTTTCGGCATCGCGCAAGCCTTTGCGATTCTTCCTGGCGCATCTAGATCGGGAGTTACTATTACGGGAGGACTTTTCAGAAACTATAAAAGAGATGAGGCTACGCGCTTTTCCTTTCTACTTGCGATACCAGTGATATTGGCGGCCGTGGTTTACCAAGTAAATCACGTGGGGTATGTGGACCTGTTTCGCTGGTCTTTTGTTTTTGGGATTCTAACTTCTTTTCTATCATCGCTCCTAGCGATAAGATTCTTACTCGGCTACGTAAAAAAGAGATCATTTACAGTTTTTGTCATCTATAGGGTTGCTCTTGCTACAGTGATAATAGTTCTATACTCGTTTGGGTTTGGGTCATAGCGTCAAGACTTGGCTTCTGAGGATGAAAATTGTTAGGCGACAAGGGTTTTTTGTTGGCGCGAAATCGGCTCTATAGGCGTAGGTCCAAGTTGTCGCTGGGCGAAAATACGGGTTCTGGGATACTAGTTCTCATGGCTCGTAACGCTTCTTTGTGGATCGTTCCGTTTGTCGCTAGAATTCCGCTGTTTTGCGCAAGATTTTTCCCGCGGGAAAAATCCAGAGGTCTACCTAGGCAATCCGTTACGGTTCCACCGGCTTCAGTTACTATTATGCTTCCTGCCGCATGATCCCATATGTTCTCCTTATAACCTTCTTTTGGCGGGAACCGAAGGTATATTGAGACATCTCCCCTAGCAAGAATCGCGTATTTGGACTGACTGTCCATTTTTACAGATTCTGATGTTATGCCAAGAGCGGTTGCGATTTTGCCCGAGAGTTCATAGGTTTTATGTTGTGCCTCCGCCGATTCACAGATCAAAGCATCAGATGCGTTGCGAACCTGTGATACCGAAATCCGTGTCCATCTGTTATCAGAAATTTCTGACTCGTATGCTCCGCATCCCTTTTCCGCAGAGAACACGCAACCCTTGCCTTTGTAATCTGAAGCGGTGATGGATCCCCCAGGTGTGAGTTCGGGACAACCAAAATACCTAAAACAACTTCTCCATTGACAATCAGCGCAAGGGCGATTGCGTACTGACGGTTTGCGAGAAAACCTCTTGTTCCGTCAATCGGATCAAGGGTCCAGAATTTTTCCTCTTTTTTAGGCTTATGCGTTCCCCTGTCAATCAAGCTCAGTATCTGGGAGACGGTTTTTCCTGGAACAAGTTGCTGAAGTTTTTTTGCGAATTCTTTGCCTCCACTGCTAGAAAGTATGGATGAACTTTCCTCGGCAACCACGGGAATATCGGGTAAGGCGGATGCAAGATCCGTGGTTATAAGGGTTTGAATGAAAAAATCGGCAAGAGTTACGGGGGAGTTGTCCTGTTTGAGCAGAGGTTCAGGGAAGCCGGTTTGCGCGCGTATTTCCATGCATGCTTTTGTGGCTTTTATCACAGCGCCTAGAGCTACTTTTCTTTCTGTTTCAAAACCCATCGTTTTTGCTTCTATACAGAGATTTTAGGTTTGAGTTATAAACACCGGATTTTCCGATGAGAGTTCAAACTCTTTTTCTGCATGGGAAAGGCTTATTTTATCGCCTTTTTTAAGAGTGTATTTTGTTTCGTTGTGGTTTATATCCACTTCCATGAGGCTTTTGCGAATCGAAATTGAGAAAGTCAGTCTACGGAATTTTTCCGGCAAGTTTGGAGTGAAGTTGGTTTTTTCTCGCATGTTTGCCAACCCAGCAAAACCGAACACAAACAGCATCCAAACTCCCCCCATAGCCGCTATGTGGCAGCCATCTACAGTATTCTTTCCTATGTCTGCAAGATCCATAAAAACTGCGGTTTTTGTATATTCTATGGCTTTGTCCATATGGCCTACCTTAGCTGCCATTATTCCCTGTATGCATGCGGAAAGAGATGAATCTCCAGTGGTCAGCGGGTCGTAATAATCAAAATTCCGTTTTTTCTCCCCCTGAGAAAAATCCTTTTCCAGAAGGAACATCGCAAGCACTATGTCTGACTGCTTGATTATCTTGTGTCGGTAGATAACCAAAGGATGGTAGTGAAGCAACAAAGGAAAGTTCCCCTCTGGCATGTTTTCAATATTCCACTCTTCTTTTTGCAAAAAGTAGTTGTCTTGGGGATGTATGCCGAGTTGTTCGTCATATGGTACGTACATTTGGTGGGCGGCTTTTTTCCAGTCTTCTATTTCTGATACGCAAAGCCCTGTTTTATGGGAAAGAGATTTGAAGAACTCAGGTTCTGTTTTCATGAGATTTTCTAGGGTTTCTACTGCGAATTTGAGATTTTTACGAGCCATTGTATTCGTGTAGGTATTGTTGTTCACCACTGTGTTGTATTCATCTGGACCCGTTACGCCGTGTATCTCAAATTTTTCATCTCCGTGGCAAGAATAAAACCCTAGATCATTCCAGAGCCTTGCCGTTTCAATCAAGATTTCCGCTCCGTATTTGTGGAGAAAATCTTGATCTCCTGTTGTGTTCACGTACTTTTTTAGCGCATACACTATATCTGCGTTTATATGGTACTGAGCGGTTCCTGCGGCGTAATGAGCAGATGCCTCTTCGCCATTTATAGTTCTCCATGGGAACATCGCTCCTTTTTGGTTGAGCCTTTTTGCGTAATCTCTCGCTTTGTTGAGCATGTTATAGCGGAATTTGAGCAAATTTCCAGCGATAACAGGAGATGTATAGGTTAGAAAAGGCATGAGGTATATTTCCATGTCCCAGAAGTAGTGTCCGTCGTAACCTGATCCGGTAAGACCTTTGGATGGCACTCCAGTCCCTTCCGCTCTCGCTGACGACTGATACATTTGAAAAAGGCTAAACCTTAGGGCCTGCTGAAAGGATGTGGTTTCCTCGTCATCGTCTGTTTTTACCCGTACGTCGCTTCTGTCCCAGAACAGGTCAAGATAGTTGCGTTGTCCTTTAAGCAGATTCGAGAAACCAAATTTTTTCGCCCTTTTAAGGCTTCTTTTTGCTCTCTCGCAAAGTTCCTCACTCGTGTGCGGAGCGGTTATAGTCGTATGATAGGTCATATATTTGGTCAGATATATGGGTTTTTCTTGTTGCGCATCAATCATAAAGATCACTTTTCCGCGTTCTGCAGACGCTTCGCTTGTAAAGGAAAAGTTGCAATCCGTTTCAAGCGTATGCTCAATTCCAGAGGTGATCGTCATTTTGCTATTACGCGTTGAGTGGCAAAGAATAACCCTAGTATCCCGTACTTCGTTCGTACAGGGTTTGAGAATTTGATGCTCAAGCGTACTCGCCCTGCGAGGGTCTCCACCGTTGCCTTCTTTTGAGAAGTTCTGTTCTGGGTGGTTTTCGTGATTTACAACCTCTGAAGATATGATTACCGGCGCCTTGGCGTTGAGGACGGTAACCTCATACGATATGGCGGCTAAGTGCCGGTGCTCAAGAGAGACCAATCTTTTTGATTTTATGGATATGCGCTTGCCCGAGAACATCTCCCACACGAGATTGCGCTCTACCACTCCATTTCTCATGTCAAGCGAGCGTTCAAAGTGAAGTAGGGTTGCGGTTGGAATGTAGAAAGGTTCGTCGTCTACGTAAAGTTTTATTATTTTTAAGTCTGGGACGTTCACTATGGTTTGACCCATTTTTGTGAACCCAAACGCTTCCTCTCCATAAATTATGGGCCATGTTTCATAAAAGCCATTTACAATGGAGATGTTCTGGCAGCAGGGTTTGCTCTCCTCAAAAGCGCCACGAATTCCTATATATCCATTTGATGTGCAGAATATAGTTTCTGTAAGTCCAATAAATTTTGGATGGAACTGCTTTTCCGTTATTTTCCAAGGATCTGGTGGATATATGTGCGGCGCTGAATATATTCCGTCTTTTTGTCTTTTTATCATTCGCTCTTTTTACCTGCTGCTTTATTCAAATCTGAGTTCCGAAAGGTCTCTTACGACTATGTGGGCTCCACTTTGAAGTAACTCTTGTGAATTGTTGTTCCTCGCAACTCCGATTACAAGCCCGAATCCACCATGTTTTCCAGCCTCCACACCCGCCGCTGAGTCTTCTATTACGACGCTTAGTTGAGGGCTACTTCCAAGCGCCTCCATGGCGGCAAGAAAGGTATCAGGCTCAGGTTTCCCCAAAAGTCCCATTTCACTTGCAAAAACTCCGTCTATTACGACCTCAAAAAGATTGTCTATACCCGCTGATTTCATTACCGCTCTACAGTTTCTGCTTGAAGATACGACTGCTAGACCAATTCCCGTTTTTTTTAAGGAACGAGCGAGTTCAACAGATGTTTTGTAGATATCTGGACGCTCTTTTTTAAGAGTCTGTAGAAACAAGTCGTTTTTCCTTTTTCCCAGACCGAAAACTGAATGCTCTCCTGCGGGTGAATCCTCTCTTCCTTGTGGAAGTTCTATTCCTCGCGAGAAAAGAAAACTCCTCACGCCTTCATAACGTGGTTTTCCATCAACATGTATAAGATAATCTTCAGTCTCACTGAACGGAGCAAAAGGTTTTTCTCCCTCACTGACTCTTGCGCTTAGGAATTGATCAAATGTTTTTTTCCAACACGCTGAGTGAATTCTAGCAGTTCTAGTTATTACTCCGTCTAAGTCGAAAAGAACAGAGTTATATGATTCTGTTGAAAAGATGTTTTCTTCGGTCAAGGTTTTCTCGTTGGTACTGAGTGTTTTCATGAGATTGATCTGATCACAGATTTTGACCGAAACTACCTACAGTGCCGTTTATTATACAATATTTCTTTGGCATAAAACTATACAGAATCAATTCTACTCTTTTGTTTTCAAGATTTTTGAAATTGTAGTTCTTTGTGATACCCTAATACCTTCTAATATTAGAGGCCCCATCGTCTAGGGGTTTAGGACGCAGCCCTCTCAAGGCTGAAACACGGGTTCGAATCCCGTTGGGGCTACCAAATATCCTGCTCCCTTTTTTTCCATAAATTTGAAATTTGCCTTTGCAGATGACTTAATCTATATATACGTGTTAGCATTCTCGCCAAGAAAAAAAATGTCAAACCTCCGTGATTAAAATTGTTTCTCGGCACATTGAACATTCTAGGATTTACACCAAAACATGAGGCATTTGCGCTGTCCAAAAGGTGTATGCACATCAAGGGCTTTTAGAAGACACCTCAAGACCGCCTCAAAAAGGTCCTAAGATCGGCTAATGTAAGTCAAAACCCACAAAGTTCACCCCATATTAAAATCGGTTGATATAAGTTCTGTAAAAATTCCCCAAGAATAGAAATAACTTCATAATATTGATCGTTTTTAATGTCACCGCACAATAAAGGTGTCTTCATAGGTTGAAATTATAATTTGCCAGCAAAACATTCTTCTCTCCTATAAGAGCAAGTCAATGTCGTTTCTGGTCATCCTCAGGGAAAAAGCCTTAAAAATCGTTGTAGTGTAACTACCTCAAATTAATAACAAAGTTATCATCTACAAAAGAAATAAACCCGTAGCGGTTCCACAATCATCAAAAGAAATCAGCATTAAGAATCACTACAGCGCAAATGCTTCTTTCTCGCTAATTCTTGACTTTGTAAGGGGGGGGGGGGTAAACTCAAAAGACTGGCTTAAGAATGAGGGTTTTATAACAAGGTTTTGCCAGATAAATGTCCATTTATAAATGGAACAACTTATATAAGGAGATTGTATTATGAAGTTACGCAATTTATTAGTGATGTTGTTTCTGCTCACTGGAGCAGTTTTGTTTGTGGCTTGTGAAGGGGAACGAGGGCCCGCGGGGAAGGACGGCGCACAAGGGCCCGCGGGGAAGGACGGCGCCAAAGGCGACAAAGGCGACAAGGGAGACAAAGGCGACCCCGGGGCGGATGGCAGAGCCGGAGCTGATGCTTCTTATGACGCTAGATGCGATGTTAGTAACGGTATAAAGGCATCTGGAGGTGTTCCCATCATTTGGGGGACAGATGATGACGATGTTATTTGCGTAGACTCAAATGGGGAGAATGAGATTAGAGCTAAAGCCGGAGATGATATTGTTTACGCTGGTGGTGGAGCCGATAAAGTGATAGGAGGAGCTGGCGATGATACGCTTTACGGTGAAGGAGGCGGTGACCACTTTTACATTTGGGGACAAGCCGGCGCTAATAAATTGATTGGTGGTGAGGGTAAAGACCTTATCTATTTCCGCAAAGATGATTCAACCGATTATTTTAATGACCAAGGTTTTTATGTTTTTGATGATGAGGATCGGATTTCCGGTGCTGTAACTTTTGATCTTTCTTCTGGGAGTTTTGATGGCACTTCCATTGACACCGAAACGGGAACTTTTACCTTTGAAGGGATTGAAGTTGTCATTGGCGGGGGAGGAGATGATAAAATTACAGGAGATGACCAAGACAACTATCTCCAAGGTTCCGATGGGGATGACAACATGAACGGAGGGAAGGGAGATGATATTCTTAACGGGTCATCTGGGGCAGATACCTTAATCGGCGGGGATGGAGATGATACGCTTTACGGAGATGATGGTGCGGATACTTATACCGGCGGAGCCGGAGCGGATACTTTTATACTCAACTATGAATCTAACGATTCCCCTCAAATTGATGTCTTCAAGGACTTCAATACAGCAGAAGATAAAATTTACTTCAGAGAATTCCCAACAGGGGCGGCGAATAGATCACTCGCTAGCACGTCAGGCCATCTTAAGATCAAGGGTGTGACTTATGCTAAAATAGAAGTCGACGGGTCGGCAAACCAGACAAAAGCGGCAGAGATTGTAACTAACAAAGCAACACTCACTAGGTTTATAGGAGACGCAGAACATAATATAAAAACAAGAACCTATACTTATACAGACAACTAAAGAATCTCGGTGCGGAGATTTGAAAGGCCCAGCAAGTTATCTGCTTGTTGGGCTTTTTTGTGTGATATACTAGCAACACCAATTATCCAGGAGGAAACAATGAGCCTAGCTGACAGACTTCAACAGTTAATAGAATCGCATGAAAATCAGATAAAGCAGTATGAGAGCAGAATTGAAAGAATGGAAAAGGAGATAAACAAGAACAGAGGCGGGATTGATGAGTATCATTCCTTTATTGAAATAGATAAAGAGCAAATAAGCGTAATTAAGAAGTTCCCACCGTTCGGGCCTGACTATCTGGAGCCCCTTGCCCGTATTATACGTGGTGGATAAATCCACAACTAAAAATCTCTTATTTCCCAAAAACGTCCAAAAGGTGTATGCATATCAAGGGCTTTTAGAAGGTGTCTCAAAATCCCCCAAAAAAACCCTAAGATCGGCTTAAATGTAAGCCAAAACCCAGAAATTTCACCCCACACTAGTTCCACAAGACACCCAGCTTTCCCCTTGGAAATCCAGCGCGTGTGTGGCTCGAATATTGAAAACACTTTCTCACTGTGCGGAAATCTTTTCACCCCACAAAACACGACGGTTAACTTGGTCTATTTATCGCTTGGCATGCTCAATATCTTTCTTGATCCTATTGATGGTCTTACCTTTTAGTTTTTCTTTGCGGTGATTAGTGGCTACATTCACCGTATTTTATGCTGGGAATAATCTTGACATTGCGGTGAATAGCCCCTATAATCACCTTAAATAATGCGGTGATTAATATGTGGATTCATCAACATCAAAACTGGCCAAACTTCTCATGGGATGCGAAAGCACTTGCCTCCAAGCTGGTTGATGTACGCCATCGTCAAGGTCGCTTGCTCGGTCGTATGGAGAGCCTTGGCTTTGAACTCAAGCGAGAAGCTTCTTTAAGCACGTTGACCAATGATGTGGTTAAATCCTCTGCTATTGAGGGCGAGAACCTCAATCCGGAAGAAGTGCGCTCATCCATTGCTCGTAGGCTTGGGATTGATATTGCCGGACTTATTCCTGCAAGCCGGGAGGTTGAAGGTATCGTTGAGATGATGCTGGATGCTACGCAACAATTTTTCAAGCCACTGATAAAGGGTCGCTTGTTCGACTGGCACGCGGCATTGTTCCCAACAGGACGAAGCGGCATGCATAAAATCACCGTTGGCGGTTGGCGTACTATGGATGCTGGCCCCATGCAGGTTGTTTCTGGCCCTATCGGAAAAGAAAAGGTTCACTTTGAAGCTCCAAGCGCTGAGCATCTTGAAAAAGAAATGGAGACGTTTCTTGCGTGGTTTGAGGGTGGAGATGACATTGACCCTGTGATCAAAGCAGGCATTGCACATCTGTGGTTTATCGCAATTCACCCGTTTGAAGATGGCAATGGCAGGATTGCCAGAGCGATTGGTGATATGGCTTTAGCGCGTGCAGATGGCACGCAAGATCGCTTTTACAGTCTTTCCTCCCAAATTGAGGCAGAGCGGAAGCATTATTACGATCAGCTTGAGAGACAACAACGAGCCACTCCCGATATCACGAACTGGCTGTCATGGTTCTTGGGCTGTCTTGGCCGGGCCATTAGCAATGCCGAAACGACGCTTGGAAATGTTCTGTTCAAGGCGCAGATCTGGGATATGATTAATCAAAAGCCTGTTAATGATCGGCAGCGACTGATCATTAACCGCATGCTTAAGGATGATTTTGAGGGCTTTATAAACACCTCGAAATACGCAAAGCTGTCCAAGTGTTCAAATGATACGGCGTTGCGGGATATCCAAGAATTGAAAGAGCGAGGCATCTTCATTCAAAACCCCGGCGGTGGGCGTAGCACAAGTTATAGATTGCCGGATAGAGAGGAAACGTAGCACCTGCGTTTATCCGCTTTGTTAGGATTTTAGATGAATGATTACATTAATGAGATTGAGGAGATCAGACAGCGCATAGATTCACTGGATGCTGAGCGCAGGGAGTTGCTTGTTAGGTTGAGTACTCTTGAAAGCAAACATCGGCAAAAACAACGAGAAGCATTACAGCAATTTTCATCACAAGAGAAAATCCATATATTCCGACAGCTTTTTCGAGGCCGAGAAGATGTTTTCCCTAAACGCTGGGACAACAGAAAAACGGATCGTTCCGGATATAGCCCAGCATGTTCGAATGAATGGGTGCGCGGGGTCTGCGAAAAGCCCAGAATCAAATGTACCGAATGCCCAAACCAAGCATTCATCCAAGTCTCCGATGATGTCATCCGTGGTCAAGAACTTTATACTCTTTGCCCATAGTGGCGTGTTCTCCTATTAATTGATTTTTGATGAATTCAAATCAATATTCGCCAGAAAAAAGGGGTTTTCTGGCGAACACTATATACACATCTTGAACATCGCAAATGCCTCTTTCTCTTTGGTCCTTGACTTATGTGGGGGGGGGGGGGGTAAACTCAAAAGACCTTTAAGAATTAGGATTTTATAACAAGGTTTTGCCAGATAAATGCCCATTTATAAATGGGACACCTTATAGGGGAGGTTGTATATATGAATTTACGTAGTTTTTTAGTATTGTTGTTCCTGCTCACTGGAGCAGTTTTCTTTGTGGCATGTGAGGGAGAGAGAGGACCGGCGGGCGAAAAAGGGGACAAGGGAGACACCGGTGAGAAAGGTGAGAAAGGCGACCCAGGGAAAGACGGAATGCCCGGACCGGCGGGCGCAGATGGGCGCGTGGGTGCTCAAGGCCCTGGTTATGGCGATTCTAGGTGCGATGTTAGCAATGGGATACAGGGGATTTTAGGCATTGAGGAAGATGATATCACCGGGACCGCTGAAGACGATGTTATTTGTGGGACTCGTGTTGCTAATGTAATTAAAGCCGGTGGCGGTGATGATACTGTTTACGGTGCTGGTGGCAATGATTATCTCCAAGGTGAAGCGGGCGATGATGTCATCAACGGTGGAGATGGTATTGATAGGTTATCTGGCGGTGATGGTGATGATACTCTCAACGGCGGCGCTGGAGATGATCATTTCTACATTCTTAAGGACCCAGGTGACAATAAGATGGTCGGAGGGGATGGGTTTGACATAGTATATGTGGGTTCGATAGGTTTGCCTTCGGTGCAACAAACAGGGGATATAAAAAGATACAGGAGACCGGGCAACCGTGGCCGTAACCATTGATCTTTCTTCGGGAACCTTGGACCTTGCTTCATCATACTCGGCCGAGGGTACGTTTACATTTGAAGGTATTGAAGATGTTCAGGGGGCGCGGGGAGGAGATACTATTACCGGAAACGATCAAGTCAACTACATCTTTGGATCTAGCGGAAACGATACGATAAACGGAGGGGCTGGAAATGATACTCTCGCCGGCGGGGCGGGGGCCGACACCCTTATCGGTGGTGCTGGCGATGATGTTCTTTACGGATATAATGGTATAAGCGGTCAAAAAGACACTCTTACTGGAGGAACTGGAGCCGACACTTTTGTTATCATTTATCATGCCACCCCAGCAATTTCGGTTATTAAGGAGGCATTTGCGCTGTCCAAAAAATGTATGCATATCAAGGGTTTTTAGAAGGGGTAAAAAACTTTTCACCCCAGAAATCCCCCCAAAAAGCCCCAAAAAAGCCCTGAAATCGGCTAATGTAAGTCAAAACCCAGAAATTTCACCCCACACTAAAATCGGTTGATATAACCTCTGTAAAAATTCTCCCAAAAACAAATAACTTGATGATATTATTTATTTTTAATGTCACTATAAAGGTGTCTTCATAGGTTGAAATTATAATTTGCTAGCAGAATCTTCTCCTCTGCTATAAGAGCAAGTCAATGTTGTTTCTGCTCATCCTCAAAGAAAAAGCCTCAAAAATCGTCGTAGTGTAACTACCTCAAGTTAATAACAAATTTATCATCTACAAAAGAAATAAACCCGTAGTGGTTCTATCATCATCGAAAGAAATCAGCATCAAGAATCGCTACAGCGCAAATGCCTCATTAAGGACTTTGACTTGACAGAAGACAAGATCTATTTCACAGGTTTCCCAGCGGAATCTGGAAATAATAGAGGTCTATCTGTTGCAACCGGTAAGATTTCGGTAGGTAGTACGGAATATGTGGAAATACGTGATGATGCCGACAACTTAGACAACGCAAAAGCAACGAAGATCAAAAACGACAAAACAAGATATAAGTTTGCAACGCAAACGACAACAGCATCACCAAGATCCCTCACTTTTACAGATGACTAAAGAATCTTGATGCGGAGTTTTATAAGGCCCTGCAGGTCAACCGCCTGTGGGGCCTTTTTTTGATATACTGGCAATAACAATTCCAAGGAGGAAATACTATGAGCAGAGAAGCCGACAGGATGCAAGATCTAATAAACTGGCACAAGGCACAGGCAGCAAACTATGAGCGCAGGATAAAAAAACGAAGAGAGGATCCGTTGATACTAATAGTCCACACGGCACGGATGCTCCGTGGTTACAGGCAATGGCGGCTGGCGGGTTTCCCCCACCATCTGTACCGGCTTGTCCATACAGACCACTGGTCGTCGCTCATCGTAAGGCTCCTCGTAGGTCGACAGAACATCTTCCATGGCCGCCACATACTCCCCGTCCGCCTTCGGCGGAATCACCCAGTACTGTAGATAGCGCCCCGCTATACCATTTTTTTTAACGTCTTCTTGACGGTTTCGTGACTGATCGATTCACAGATGCCAGTCTCAACTGCCTCACTTGCCAGCAGACGTAGTGACCATTGACCGTATCCGGCCGGTGGCGGCCCCAACTGTAGTGCGATCAGCACGGCTTCCTGCCGCCCGTCCAAGAGCTTCGGTGGCCAGGTGGACGGATCCCGTTGCCGCCCGTTGAGGGCCAACTCAAAACCTTCCAGCACGCAACATTTACGCACGTTCGCGACGGTGCGCTCCTGACAACCGTAGGCCTCCGCGACCTGGTGGTCGCACCAGTTCCGGCCCGTCTGCATCAACTTGTAGCAGAATACGCGCCCTGCGCGCTTTCTGACTGCTACCCTTGAGTTTCTTGATGACCTCCTGACATGTTTTGCGTTCCGCCTCCGACAGGCGCACAATGTACCTCTTCATGGTTCCTCCTCCTTTGTTACAGAAAGACGGCTTGGGACACGAATCCCTCGCCTTGAAACACATTATACAAGAAATGTTGCCATTGACGCAACACTAGGTAATTATAACAGGAATTAATAATAATTTAGTGTCTGCGTCTTACCGTTGAGTAGGGAGAGATATTTAGAGAGCAGGTCCTATTGTCTTTATACATGTAATAGCCCAGTGAAGCTATCATTGCTGCGTTGTCTGTGCAGAGAAATGGTGAAGGGATAAAGACACTGATTCCCTCTGTTTGGATGTTTTCCTTGCTTAGTTGTCTCAGCCTTGAGTTGCAGGCCACCCCGCCTGCTAGTACTACGCGGTTCACAACGTTTTTCCTTGCTGCATTAAGCGTTTTGTCAATCAAAGTTTCTACTATGGCTTCTTGGAATCCTGCGCATATATTGTGGAGGTTGGATTCAGTTTCCATCGGTTTTTTCTTTATATGATTCAAAAGAGCGGTTTTTAGTCCACTGAAACTAAAATCATATGACTCATTATTAAACGGCCTAGGGAAGTTGATTGCATCTGGATCACCAATTCTTGAAAGTTTGTCTATTTCAATTCCACCAGGGTACCCAAGTCCGAGAGCTTTAGCCCCTTTGTCAAACGCCTCTCCCGCCGCATCGTCTCTTGTGCTACCAAGCAATTCGAAGTCAAGAAAACTTCGTACCATGTACAGATTCGTATGTCCTCCAGAAACTATTAGGGCGATGAAGGGGAAGTCAATTTTATTTTCAATGTGAGCGGCAGCTATATGTGCCTCTAAGTGATTTACTCCTACAAGGGGTTTATCAAAGGAAAACGCAAGCGCTTTTGCCGTTGAAATTCCCACCATAAGAGAACCTATAAGTCCTGGTCCTTGGGTTACTGCTATCGCATCCACTTCGTTCACTGAGATTTCCGCCTCTAGAATTGCTTGGTTTATTACCTGCAGTATTATTTCCGTATGCATCCGCGATGCTATCTCGGGGACTACTCCCCCGAAAGCATTATGAATATCTATCTGCGAAGAAACAATATTTGAAAGCAACTTTTTCCCGTCTCTTACAACAGCTACCGAAGTTTCATCACAGGATGTTTCAATACCGAGGATAAGAGAAGACATATATTCAACCTTTACTTAAAACTAGAAATTGTTTCTGTTTAATGATTTGAACTCCGAAGTACAACACTTCCAGATAGTTCTTGCGTTGTCCTGAATAAGAATTAGTTAAAATAACTCTACCACTGTCAGGTCATTTGTGCGAGTTGTGGGTGTTTGGTCAAGGTGTAGTTGACTTGGCTCGTTGTTCTTATCCCATCATGTAGGAACTGACAACCTTTTTATTGATTAGTTATCGTTATTGTATGATTGTTTACGACGAGGAGAACGTTGGGGTATTAATTGCTTGTCGGATCTGTTAGCATGCGCTTAGGTGGATTGTGGAAGTCTCCGTACGAAGGAAACGGGTTTATGCGAAGGAAATGAGAGTGTGTCGTCAGGAGTTAAAACACACATTGGCCCAAGCACGGTGGTGGGTGGGGAGTTACAAAGGGTGGTTTCGGAGGAGGCGCTTCCAGTAGGACCATTCAGTTTTCGTGGCAGTAACTTTGGATTTGTTTGTTAAAGCCATTTGATGGTCGCACTCACGCAGTCCGATTCTATAAGGGAGTAACAGCAATTTCGACTTAAATCATAAAAATTCAACTCCGTCTGAATTGACGTAAATTCAAGGGATGTTATAAAATACCTAGGTGGATACAGGTAGTCGTTGTGATACCTGAATAAATATTCACTTCAGGAGGAGCCTAATGAAGATTAAAGGCAAGGCCGCAATAATAACAGGTGGCAGTTTAGGAATAGGAAAATCCACTGCGATACTTTTTGCTAACGAAGGCGCGGATGTACTTATAACTGGAAGAACCGAGAGCACCCTCGCCGAAGTTGCTGAGGCCGGCAAGGGATCAGTTGGGAAAATAGAATATCTCGTGAGCGATGTATCAAAAGAACAGGACTGTAGGGCGGCGGTTGATCACGCAAAAAGTCTTTTCGGTAAAATAGACATATTGTTTAATAATGCTGGAGTGTTGCCCTTAGCTGTTACTCATGAGACGTCAGTGGAGGAATGGGATAGGGTGTTTGATATAAACGTCAAAGGTACTTTTCTTATGTCTAAGTTCTGTATTCCGCACATGATAGAGCAAGGTGGAGGAACTATAGTGAACAATTCTTCCATACTTGGACTAAAGGCCATTCCGGGAGTCGCCGCATACAACTCAACAAAAGGAGCCGTAACCCAACTTACAAGAAGCATGGCTCTTGAGTATGGACCAAACGGTATAAGGGTAAACGCCATATGCCCCGGCACCACCGTAACGCCGATGGTTGAGGAATTTCTCGGAAATTCTCCGCAAGAAGTTGATGATTACCTTAAAGGACTTCAGCCAATAACAGGTCATTTGGGCCGTTATGCCACTCCAGAAGAAATTGCCCATGCGGTGTTATTTCTCTGCGATAGTGACAACGTCGCCTATATGACCGGTTCAATGCTTTCCGTGGACGGTGGTTGGGTAGCTAACTGAGACTTCAGTCAAATTCGGTAGCCGTAACAGATATGTCCGCCTGCGCACCATAGGCTGTCACTAGCGTGTCTTTTATGAAGCGTTCGGGGTTGTTGTCTGCAGTTTTTAAGATTATTTCCCCATGGTTTTCAAGTAAGTTGCGGAAACTTCCCGAGGTTGGATCTGAACTCCGCAGACTGGATCTATTGAGAAGAAATAGTACCTCTGTCTTCTCTCCGTTTCTTGCCTCGCAGTCTACGGATATGATTCCGTCGGGAATTTCTATGTCTGCTGTATATCTTGATATAAGCTGTTTCATTCGATACGGGTGTGAGAGGTCTGAAACTCAAGTGAACTGGGAAAAGGGAATTTGGTTGATTCTTCTTTTAGGGTTAGTTCTTCAAAAGAGGTAGCGCCTAACTCCCTGAGCCTTGCCACGACTTCTTTTACTATCACTTCTGGGGTTGATGCCCCTGAACTGAGTCCTACCGTAGCGTTCTTTTCAAACATCTCTGCGCTTACAAGGGCCTCAGGTCCTTCTATGAGGTGAGAGTTACTTACTCCGTAGGCTCTTGCCACTTCAACTAGTCTGTTAGAGTTTGAACTTTCAGGAGATCCCATAATCAGTATTATGTCCGATACCTCGGCAAGTTTTTTCACTGCGTCTTGACGGTTCTGGGTCGCATAACAGATGTCAAGTCTTGAAGGTCTTACGATCTTAGGGAAACGTTTTTCAAGAGTAACTACTATTTCTTTCGTGTCATCCACGCTTAGAGTAGTCTGGGTCACGTAAGCCACTTTTTCATGATTCTCTACCTGCACAGAAAGCGCTTCACTCACTGATTCCACCACTACTACGCTTTGTGGAGCCTCTCCCTTAGTTCCTATGACCTCAACATGTCCCCTATGTCCAACGAGTATTATTGTATATTCCGCTTCAGCGTATTGCTTTACTTCGTTGTGAACCTTGGTTACGAGTGGACACACCGCATCCACTACATGGAACCCTCTCTGCTCAGCCTCACAGAGTACCTCGGGACTTACTCCATGTGCGCTGAAAATGACGTGAGCACGCGGATCAGTAATCTCTTCAAGCTTTTCAACAAAAATTGCCCCCTTTTTTCGGAGAGTGTCAACGACTCTTTTGTTATGTACTATCGCGTGACGGACATATACGGGGGAACCGTACATCTCAAGCGCCCTCTCCACTATTTCTATTGCCCTATCTACCCCGGCGCAAAATCCTCTAGGTTTTGCCACTATGACTCGCATTTAACTACCCACCTTAGAGAATAACGCTGCGGTAAAAGAGGTCAAGCGTAGCAGAGTCTAGAGACCAAAGAACGAGGTTCCTTTTTTCCATGTATATTTTAATTCCAATTGATTTAGTATAAGAAGGCAAGATTTCAAAGTAAGGAACGTAACTGTGCAGAAAGAAAAAAAAGGTGTAGATATGAGGGCAAGCCAAAGATTGATAGTAGCGCTTGACTTCGATTCAAGGGAGCAAGCGTTGGATTTGGTCATGGTTCTTGGACAGAGAGTCGGTATATATAAGATTGGGTATCAGTTGTTTATGTGCGCGGGAATGCGGTTTGTAACCGAACTTGTGGATATGGGGAAAAAGGTTTTTCTTGATCTCAAAATGGGAGATATCGACCGTACGATATCCGCTGCTCTGAAGGCTGTTCCACAAGGGGTGGAGATGGTCACTATAAATGGTGGCGCTACAACGGTGGCAGCTGCAAAGCAAGGGCGTGGTAAGAAAACGCGGCCGCTTATTCTTTCTCTTACTTTTCTTTCAAGCCTTGATCAAAATGATTTACGCGAACTTATGATGAACCAAGAACTTGACCTTGATCAATACATAAAGGCTTTTACTCGAAGGTCAATTGAAGCGGGTTGTGATGGAGTGATAGCTTCTGGTGATTCCATCAGGGAGATAAGACAGCGGTTTGGAGACGATTTGGTGATAGTCGCCCCTGGAATACGTCCCCAGGGCAAAGACAAAAACGACCATAAAAGAGCACTCACTCCCACTCTTGCGATCAGTTACGGAGCGGATTATCTGGTAGTGGGTCGCCCGATTACGCAGTCAGAAAACATCGTTGAGGTTACCGAGGCTATAATAAGTGAAGTGAACTTGGCATTTGCGGACAGGCGGAACTGATCAAGCCCTTGAGGCAGTTGGGATTTTGGGATAGTGCGCATTTCATCCTAAACTAGAATCAACTGAGGAGACCTCTGTAAAACCTTCCCAGAAAACCGCACTAGTCCAGAGGGAGAAATTACTTGGACGGTGGATAAAAACCTAGTTCTGAAAATTCCTACAGCGCAAGAGTACCTAACGCCTAGATAAGGATTTCCATTAGATCTTGCGCTGTTATTATTTCCGTTTTAGTGTTTCCGCAGAGCGCTTTTATCTCTTCAGGCAGGTTTATTTCATCCATAGATGGGTATAGATGGGAAAGTAAGATTTTTGTGGGACTGCTTCTACGAAGAATCTCCGCTATATTACGGGGAGTCATATGAACTTTTATTCTCTCTTGATCTGTAACTGCGCATTCGGTAATAAATAGATCTGCTTCTTCCGCTTCTCTACAGAGTCCGGGGAAATAACCAGTATCCCCTGTGTAAACGATTTTCTTTCCACCAACGCATATTGAGTAGCCGATACTGTTTTGTGTGTGAAAGGTCTTAAATGTTTTTATCGTAATTCCGCAGGTTTCCCATTTTTTCTTTCCTGCTTCACGAAATTCAACAAGTTCAGCCCTTACCCAGTCTCCGTAGGGTTTTTGAAGGTTGCTCATAAAGTCGCAGAATCCATCTGGCCCCCAGATGGTAAGAGGTTTCCCTCTTTTTTTTCCGTAGGGATGTTTGGTAGCGAAAAGGAGAGGTACAAGATCTGATGTGTGATCAGGGTGAAAATGAGTTATAAAAACGCAGTCAGTTTCTAAATAGTCTGCGCCCACCTGCTCAAGTTTCCAAAGAGTACCGTTTCCGCAGTCAAGAACCGCAACGCACGCGTCTGTCTGTAGCAGGTATCCCGAAGAGCCTCTTTTGCTATGCGGTACGCATGTGCCCGAGCCAAGAACAGTGAGTTTTATCATCTGACTTGATATAATGCCTGCCCCGTTTCATAATCTTTACTTAAGGAGCATTTCAGTATGTGGAAAATTATAACATTTACGACTGATTTCGGATTAAAGGATCATTACGCAGGAGCAATGAAGGGAGTTGTTCTTTCTCTAAACGAAAACGCTTTTCCTGTTGATATCACCCATCATATAGATTCTCATGATATCTCTGCTGCCTCCTTTGTGATTGGCAACGCGTATCGGGAGTTTCCTGAGCAAACCGTACATGTGGTGGTTGTTGATCCTGGCGTTGGCACCAGCAGAAGGCCAATCGCCGTATCCGCTGACGGACATTTTTTCGTCGGACCGGATAACGGTGTTTTCAGTTCTGTTCTACTTTCTGGTGAGAATCCTTGCGTGCGAGAAATAAAAAACTATTCCCTTATGCTTCCAAACAGAAGTTCCACTTTTCACGGAAGAGATATCTTTTCACCAGTTGCCGCGCACCTCTCCCGAGAAGTTCCGTTATCCTGGGTTGGACCGGAGATCAATGACCCAAAAATTCTCCCTCGCGCCGATTTTTCAGTCAATGGAAACAATATATGTGGAACTGTAGTGTACACAGACAACTTCGGTAACCTTATAACCAACATCCCTGTTCTTGCTGTTATAAATCCGTCTTGCGCTGTCGTGAGGGTAGGAGGAAAGTTGGTAAAGGGAATTTCACAATCGTACGGTTCAGCAAAGATAGGAGAGTTGATAGCGGTAGAGGGAAGCGGCGGATATGTAGAGATATCCGTTAACCAAGGAAGCGCGCGAGATGTTTTCGGAGATCAATCTCCAGAAATCATTATTACCGGTCCTGCACGGCAAAAGAGTCAATGGAAATGACGCGAAAAAGGACTGTAATAATATCGGATGAATCTGCGGGTAAAAGAGCGGATGTGTTTTTGTCTAGGTTTTTGGCAGGACTTTCCCGCTCCGCAATAAAGAAGCATATAAAAAATGGGGACATACTTATTGACCAAAGAGCATTTAAACCTTCTAGGGTGATAAACGGTGGTGAAAGTCTGAGCGTGAATATTCCACCCCCGACTCCTTGTGATATTGAGGGGGAGAAAATCAGTATTGAAGTGGTCTATGAGGACCGGGATGTTGTGGTTGTTAATAAACCTGCTGGAATGGTGGTTCACCCCGGGGCCGGGGTGAGCGGAGGTACGCTTGTAAATGCGCTTGTCTACATGTGTGAGGACCTTTCTGGAATAGGGGGCCAAATGCGTCCGGGGATAGTGCATCGTCTTGACAAAGAAACCTCGGGGGTGATGGTAGTTGCGAAAAACGATTCGGCTCACAGAATTCTTTCATCGCAGTTTAAAACTAGAGAGACAAAAAAAGAATATTTGGCAGTTGTATGTGGAGAGATAAAGAAAAATTTTGGATTATATACATCTCCTATAGGGAGAAATCTTTCAAATAGGGTGAAGATGACTTCTCTTTGTGGGTCTGGAAGAGATGCAGAGACTCAATGGGAGGTAGTCAGTAGACTCTGTGACGCGACTCTTGTCAAGGTTTTACCCAAGACCGGAAGAACTCACCAGATAAGAGTTCATTTTTCAGAAAACGGGTTTCCTGTTCTTGCCGATAGAGTTTACGGGGGTAGAAAAACCCGTATGCGAAACTTCAAGATTGTTGGTTCGCTTATAAAACGCCACGCACTCCATGCTAAAACCTTGGGCTTTACTCATCCGCATACAGATCAGTGGCTTGAATTTTCGGTGGATATTCCAGATGATATGAAATCTGTGATTTCTTTTCTGAAAAGGAGAGATAAATAAAAATTCTTCAATCTGAACTTCTCAGTGAGTGTAGCGACCTAGTTCATGGTTTTGTTTATGACACCGTGGGCCCAAACACTAAGAAAATCGCATCTCTCCACAAACTTCAAACTGTTGTCACGATAACACAGGTTCATGGAAATGCCGTCTTTTTCGCAGATAGACGTATAGACCAAAAAACCGCACGGGCTGATTCCCTTGTTTCCCACAAAGCTGGCACGGCGGTAGCCGTGGTTACGGCTGACTGCGTTCCTATTCTTGTATGTTTTCCAAACTCTGGATGCGTCTGTGCGATTCATGCTGGGTGGCGAGGAACTTCCCATCGGGTGGTAAAAAATTGTCTTAACGCTGTTTGCAAGGAATATCAATTGAATCCACGGGACGCAATAGCCGCAATAGGACCCGCGATAGGAAAATGTTGCTATGAAGTGGGAGAGGATGTGGCTTCCCGTTTTCTTTGTGGATATGGTAAAAAAGACAAGTGGCTTTTTCAAAAAAGTGGTGGCAAATATCTTCTAGACCTTTGTGAACTCAACAGAATGGAACTTGCCGCATTAGGAGTTTTGAAAATTGAGATGCTTGGAGTCTGTACATATTGCAACAATCTTCCTTCTTATAGGAGAGAAGGACTAGGTGCTGGGAGGCTGATCAATTTCATCGGATTTTTATCCTGACCTGAGTTTACGATATCCAAAAACTAACTAGTGTTGCGTCAAGCAATGATTTTTAGGTAGGCGGACTTGAGTCTGCAAAGGACATCGGCGACCGATCCTTTGTTCTGCAAAAACGGCTCGGACCACGGAGTTATCACCTTGGACACATTTTACAAAAAATATAGCCCTTGACGCAACACTAGTGTTGCGTCGAGTAATGATTTTTGAGTAGATGGACTTGAGTCTGCAACGGGCATCGGCGACCGATCTTTATGTTGTGCAAAAATGGCTCAAACCACGGAGTCCTCACCTTGGAACACATCGTACAGGAAATATGGCTCTTGAAGCAACACTAGTTAGGTGAAACAGATGATCACCACGTGGTTACGCCCATTAAACTGTGGATCTCAAAGTGGGTTCTGTCTATCGCTACGGACTCTGTTTTCTCAGAGGATGTGTTCGGCTCAGCAAGGTCGCATTGTTTGCCAAGCCACGATTTTCAGTTAATTTTCCGATTCAGTCTTCTGGAGTCATTTATAGTACATATGAATTTTAATAACTATGATACCGAAGGTTATTATGATGAGGTCTTCAGAGATGATGGCACATGCTATGAATGGACCCGTTTTCTTGTTGACAGAATAGAAAGTCTTTCTGATGGAGGACTTGTCGAAAGGCAACAAGCCGCTGAAGCCAATCTTTTTGAAATGGGGGTCACCTTCACCCTCTACTCAGATAAAAGAAATTCAGAAGAGAATATCTTTCCCTTTGACATAATTCCGAGGGTAGTTTCTTCTGAAGACTGGGAAACCATAGAGAAGGGACTTAGGCAGAGAATCCATGCGCTCAACCTATTTATAGACGACATCTACACCGATCGCAAGATACTCAGGGACGGAGTAGTTCCCAAATCTCTTATTCTTTCAAGTAGAGAGTTTCGTCTTGAGTGCGTTGGTTTTTCCCCGCCGAAAAAAATCTGGTGCCATATTACCGGAACAGACATAATAAGACACACGGACGGTAATTTTTACGTTCTTGAGGACAATCTCAGATCTCCATCTGGAGTTTCCTACGTTCTCGAAAACAGAGAACTTCTGAAGCGTACATTCCCCAAGGTATTTGATTCTGTAGAGATAATGCCAGTAAGTGATTACGGCATTCACCTGCTTAATGTCATGCAGCACCTAGTCTCGGATATCACGTCAAACCCCAAAGTAGTTTTGCTAACTCCTGGAATATATAACTCGGCCTATTTTGAACATTCGTTTTTGGCCAAGGAAATGGGAATAGATCTTGTTGAAGGTAGAGACTTGGTGGTTGTTGATAATTTCGTCTACGTAAGAACTACCCATGGGCTTGAAAAAGTTGATGTTATATATAGAAGGGTAGACGACAATTTTCTTGATCCCAAAGTGTTTCGTCCTGATTCTACGCTCGGTGTGCGCGGGCTTTTCAACGTATACAAGGCGGGTCATGTAGCGATATTGAATGCTCCTGGAGGGGGAGTGGCGGATGACAAAATAATATACGCCTATGTAGAGAAAATAATAAAGTACTATTTGGGAGAAGATCCCGTAATTTCCAATGTACCCACCTACGTATGTGAGGAAGAAGAGGCGAGAAAATATGTACTTGAAAATATAGAAAAACTTGTGATCAAACCAGCAAACGAATCTGGGGGATACGGAATAGTGTTTGGTCCCAAGGCCACGAAAAAGGAACTTGAACAAACTAAGATGAATATAAAGGCTAACCCTAGAAATTACATAGCGCAAAAAACCATGTCGCTTTCCCGCGCCCCGGTAATAGTTGGGGATCATTTCGAAGGAAGACATGTTGACCTAAGGCCTTTTATTCTTTACGGAAAAGACATATACGTTTTGCCGGGAGGATTAACTAGAGTCGCT